>NZ_CM138149.1:0-2089287 GCF_029850985.2 Rothia similimucilaginosa
ATGACCGACTCCCTTCAGGCGCGCTGGGCGCATCTGATCTCTATTCTTGCCGCTGATCCGGCAGTGACGGCACGTCAGCGTGGTTTCGTGAATCTTGCGCAGCCTCAGGGTCTGATGGGTTCTTCTCGTCTCATCATTGAGGTGCCGAATAAGCTGACCCGTGCAGTCTTCGAGGAACAGATTAGTGCTTCGTTCCGTGCGGCTCTGCACGAGGCTTTTGGCCCCTCAACCACCGCGCTTTTCGATGTGAATGAGTCGATGCTTCCGGTTGAACCTGCAAGTCAGGACGTTTTCCAGGGTGAGCGTGAGGTTCCTGTTGAGCACCAGCCAACCCCTTCGATAACGACGGCTTCTGTGCATCCCGAGACGCCCGCTGGCTCGCGTGCCTTTGAGTACTACACGGAGCCGCATCCGGGTCCGGACCACTACGAGGTGCCCGCTGATGAGCAGGTCACCTGCCCCTCTATGCATGCTTTGGAGGCGGAGCGTGCCGGATTCCCCTCCGTACAGCAGCCCGCTCCGACAGCTCCTGTTGAGGCGCCATCTCCTCGCGAATACCCGACACCTTCTTTCGTTCCGGACGCCCCGGCGGTACCGGAGGCTCAGCAGGTGCATCCGCATGAAGACCCGGAAAACGCGCCGACTTGGGATAGCTCTGCCCGACTGAACCCGAATTACACCTTCGACACCTTCGTGATTGGTCAGTCCAACCGCTTTGCGCACGCAAGCGCTTTCGCAGTGGCGGAGCAACCCGGCATTGTCTACAACCCGCTGTTCATCTACGGCGGTTCGGGTCTGGGTAAGACCCACCTGCTGCACGCGATCGGCCACTACACCAAGTATCTGTACCCGAATTTGCGGGTGCGCTACGTGAATTCTGAGGAGTTCACGAATGACTTCATTAACTCGATTCGTGACGATGAGGGTTCGTCGTTCAAGCAGATTTACCGCAATGTCGATGTTCTGCTGATTGACGATATCCAGTTTTTGGCGGGTAAAGAGGCGACGATGGAAGAGTTCTTCCATACGTTTAACGCCCTGTATAACCACCA
Organism: Rothia similimucilaginosa; assembly: GCF_029850985.2. Lineage (NCBI taxonomy): Bacteria > Bacillati > Actinomycetota > Actinomycetes > Micrococcales > Micrococcaceae > Rothia > Rothia similimucilaginosa. The sequence continues at coordinate 1,053 of NZ_CM138149.1, forward strand.
GAAGCAGATCGTGATTACCTCTGATTTGCCGCCGAAGCAGCTGACCGGTTTTGCTGAGCGTATGCGTTCACGGTTCGGTTCAGGCCTGAATGTGGATGTGCAGCCTCCGGAGCTGGAGACTCGTATCGCGATTCTGCGGAAGAAGGCTCAGAACGAGATTTTGCCGGTGCGCGATGACGTCATGGAATACATTGCGTCCCATGTCACGGCCAATATTCGCGAGTTGGAGGGCGCGCTAATTCGTGCGAGCGCTGCCGCCTCAATGAAGAAGCCGCCGGAGCCCATTACCCTGGCTGAGGCTGAGACTTATCTGAAGGATTTGCTCTCTGATACCGGTGGCGCGGAGATTACATCAGCACTGGTTTTGGCGACGGTGGCGAAGTATTTTGATGTCTCCATTGAGGATATGCAGTCGAAGTCTCGCACCCGTACACTCACGAATGCGCGTCAGGTGGCGATGTATCTTCTGCGTGAGCTGACCGAGATGTCTCTACCGCGTATTGGCAACGATTTGGGTGGCCGCGACCATACGACGGTGATGCACGCGGTGCGTAAGGTGAGCGCACAGATGGCTGAACGTCAGACAATTTTCAATCAGGTGACTGAACTGACGAATTTGATCCGCCAGGAGCAGCGCGCCGCCGGCTAAATGTGCTTTTCTCCCCGTTCCGTAGCTTATTTTGCGCCTCGACTAGATGTTTTATAGGATTCCGGGCGAGCATTCACGCTGGATTCAAGGATTTTAGTGACTCGAAAAAGTGGATTTTCGGGGTGTGGATAAGCTGTGCTTTAACTCATGCATTCGTGTGGACGTTAAGTGCATGAATATTCAAAAGGTGTGGAATCGAGAAAATGTATAAATATCCATACACAATGCATCCTCAGCACTGAGTGGATTCTTCCACTTAATGTCCACAGGCTACTTCCGTGTCATTGCAGGCAAGGAAGGGGTTTTCCACCGTTTCCACAAGCGTTAACAATACTACTGTACTTAAAGAAAAAATCCTCCCCATAACAAGTCGTTCTGCTCAGCAAACCGGGTTGGTTCAGGTTTTTCTATGTGTCCCTACTGAAAATCGTAGATTTTTGCGGATTTGGATTGATTGCTGCGATGCTATCTCTGAGCTTGGGTTTGCATAAGAAACCAACACTGAATCATCATCTAGTTCGAATCTTTTTTCGACCGGATTCACTGCATCTTCCACCTATCTTTGTAATTACAAAAATACAGCGGCCCTTAATGCCTTTCCCCACCCAATTTTTCACTACAGGATTGACCTTCGAGTCTCTGTGTAATTACAAAATCCGGTAGGATGGATAGACGCGCGCGCGGAAGATTCACTGCGCATCAGAGCACGCGGTATTTCCGGCTCTATCGTCCAAAGTTTTACGTGCGCCCAAAAACTACTATCTAATTCCGTGAAAGGCGCCTTCTCGATGAAATTCACCGTTGAACGCGATGTCCTTGCCGAAGCAGTCGGCTGGACGGCACGCTCACTTCCGTTGCGTCCCACCTCCCCCGTACTCAACGGTCTGCTGATTACCGCCTCCGCAGGTGAGGTTAGCATCGCAAGCTTCGATCACGAGACCAGCGCCCGTCAGGTCATTGCAGCCGATGTTGAAGTAGAAGGCGTTTGCCTGGTTCCCGGCAAAATCCTGGCAGAAATTTGCCGTTCTTTGCCGAACGCGCCCGTCGAGTTCACTGCAGATGAGTCCGTTATTCGTATTCACTGCCGTTCCGCTAACTTCCAGCTGGCTGGCATGCCGGTCGTGGACTACCCTGAGCTTCCCGAGCTTCCCGAAATTTCCGGTACCGTGGACGGCGCTGAGTTCGCTGAAGCCGTTAAGCAGGTTCAGATTGCGGTGTCCAAAGATGAGACCCTGCCGCTGCTGACCGGTATCCGCGTAGAAATTAATGGCGACACCATGACCCTGCTTGCCACCGACCGCTATCGCCTGGCAATGCGCGAAATTAAGTGGAACCCGGTCAATCCCGATGTTCAGGCGGCTGTGCTACTGAAGGCTAAGACCGTCTCCGAGGTCGGTAGCACCCTCTCCGGATCTGGTGAACTGTCTATCGCTCTGCCCGCCGCCGGCGAGCTGATCGGCTTTACTGCCGGCTCCCGCCGCACCACCAGTGTTCTAATGGACGGTGACTACCCCAACATCCGCGCACTGTTCCCGGAGCAGACCCCGATCCACGCAGTTGTTCGCACCTCCGATCTGGCTGAGGCTGCTCGACGTATCTCCCTCGTGGCGGAGCGCAATACTCCCCTGCGTCTGAAATTCACTCAGGGTTCGGTTGCTATTGATGCCGGCCGCGGTGATGAGGCTCAGGCTTCCGAGACTCTGCAGGCGCACCTGTCAGGTAATGACATCACCGTTGCGTACAACCCCGCCTACCTCTCGGATGGTTTGAAGGTTTTCGGTACTGAGTTTGTTCGTTTCTCCTTCACCGATGCGCCGAAGCCCGCCGTGATTTCCGGTCAGAACGAGCCTCTGGCTGAGGATGACCGCAACTACCGTTACCTGCTGATGCCGGTTCGCCTGCCGTCGAACTAGTTCCAGCCTTTGCCGCCCCGTACGTCTTTCGGTGCCCATGCGCCGCGAGTATGTGCGGGGTTGCGCTGTTTTTTCTGTGCTCATCCACGCGGAAAAACCTAGTATTGTGACCTCTCACTGTGCCTTCCAGCAGGGTGCCGTGAAGCCCTAAGATAAGAACCCTAGCTAAGAACCCGCGTATGAAACCCCGTGAAAGGAGCTTCCGGTGTATATCGACCATATTTCGTTGTTGGATTACCGCACCTACGCTCTGCTGAGTCTGCCTCTTTCGGCGGGAGTTACGGTGTTTCTGGGCTCGAATGGTGTGGGGAAAACCAACATTGTTGAGGCGATCGACTATGCAGCGTCGCTATCTTCGCACCGTGTAAGTTATGACGGACCGCTGGTGCGGATGGGCGCTTTGCGAGCTTATATTCGCACCCGTACGGTGCGTGGTTCGCAGCAGACGGTGACTGAGTTTGAGATTGCTCCGGGGCAGAGTAACCGGGTGCGCATTAATCGTGCCGCGCCGGTTCGTGCTAAGGAGGCGCTGGGTATTGCCCGCACGGTGCTGTTTTCTCCGGAGGATCTTCAATTGGTGAAGGGGGATCCTGCGGGTCGTCGTCGTTTTGTGGATGAGCTGGCTATCTCTTTGCGTCCGGTGGTTGCCGGCTACCGTAGCGAGTATGAGCGGATTTTGCGGCAGCGTAATTCGCTGCTGAAATCCATGCAGCGTAAGGCGCGGGACGAGAACGCTTTGAGCACACTCTTGGTGTGGGATGAGCAGCTGTCGACTCTGGGCGCCCAGCTGCTTTCTGCGCGTTTTCGTCTGCTGCAGCGTTTTTTGCCGCAGCTTCGCCGTGCCTATGCGGGGCTGACGGACGGCTCTAAAGAGGTCGGGTTCAACTATGAGTCGACTGTTTTTTCGAGCATGGGCGAGCGCTCAATCGAGCATGCGGCGCTGATGCGCATTGAGGACCTCAAGGAGGCTTTGATGCGTGGTTTTGCGGAGCGTAGGCGCGATGAGATTGAGCGTGGCGTGACCCTGGTGGGTCCGCACCGTGAGGATATTACCCTGCTTCTCGGCGGCATGCCGGTGAAGCATTTTGCCTCGCACGGGGAGAGCTGGTCTTTTGCGCTGGCACTGAAATTGGCGTCCTGGTTTGTGCATGTTGAGGATGACTCCTCGGTGGGTTCTTCGCCGATTCTGATTCTTGATGATGTGTTTGCGGAGCTGGATTCTGCGCGCCGCCACCGCCTGGGTGCGATGGTTGCTGGTGCGGAGCAGGTGCTGATTACCTGCGCGGTACTTAGTGATATTCCGGAGGAGCTGGGCGACTACCGGCTGGTGTCGGTGACCGCGGGACACGCCGAGTATGCGCATCCTGCCACCGACTCTGTCACTGACTCTGCGGGACGGTCGAGCTCAACCGATTCTGCGCTCGAGGAGAGTGACGGCAATGAGTAACCCCACCCGTCCCCAAAACCATGTTTCACGTGAAACATTCGATGAATTCGCGGAATCGCAGTTTGTGGAGACTCAAAATCCGCGCGAGGTTGACTGCGTAGGTGAGTTCTACCGTGACGAGGTGGATGCCCCCTCCGCCCTGCTGACCCGCATGCGAGTGGCAGCTCAAGAACGCGGCGAGGCGCCCCTGAACGTCTTCTCAGCGAATAAAATTATGCGCGATTTTGGTGCGGTCATGTCCGGTACCGCCTCGAAGAAGAAATCACTGCGAGCGCAGGGCTGGGACCCCCGCGTTATGGGCGGCTATAGCGGCCCCGGAGAGAGCTCTCGCGATCCCAAACCCCTCGGTGGTATCGTCAGTGCTCTGATGCGTTCTCGCGGATGGAAAGAGCCCGTGGCAGTCTCTAGTGTGCTGGCTCGCTGGGCAGAGCTGGTGGGTCCTGAAATCGCGGCGCACACCCGCCCGATCAGCTTCGAAAACTCCATTGTTGAAGTCCAATGCGACTCTACCGCCTGGACGACTCAGCTGCGCCTGATGCAGGGGCACCTCATTGAACTATTCCGCCACGAACTGGGTGAAGGTATCGTAGCTCAAGTTCGAGTACTGGGTCCGAACAACGGACACTGGAATCAGCGAGGCTATCGGCGCGCCACCGGCATGCGCGGTGTACGTGACACATACGGGTAGCCTTCTGATTGACCCCGACCCTCGGGCACCTTCTGGTTGAACAGTGTTAGGTCAAAATAAGCCTTTTTCTACACGGCATGAAAGCTATAGAAGCGCCAGCAATCCCCACGAGGCTGTGAACTGTACCCCCTTACCTCAAGAGGGGGTTGAACCACTCTAAACCGCCTTTGTGGGCTTTTGAACGGGTGATAGCCCTCAAAAAGCTCAATAAATGACGTATACAGATGGTTTTATGCTCTCTTGCTCGGTAAAATAAAAGAGACAATGCGTAAAGTGTGCCCACCTATGGGCGCTACCGGCAGCACGGGTTGTAATAGGCACTTTCTTGTGCCCTCTGTGAGGCGTTCTAGGCTCCGCTCTTGACTACCCGTAACTTTTCTTCGCCGGTTGCATCATCTACTCAAGGAGTTCTGCCTCGTGGCATCTGAACAGAATGCATCTGAACAGCAGCATGAATACGGTGCATCCGATATTACCGTGCTGGAAGGTCTGGAAGCGGTTCGCAAGCGCCCCGGCATGTACATTGGCTCGACCACTGAGCGCGGTTTGCACCACCTGGTCTACGAGGTTGTAGATAACTCGGTTGACGAGGCGCTCGCTGGCTACGCCTCCGAAATTGACGTGACCATTCAGGCTGACGGTTCTGTCCGCGTGAAGGATGATGGCCGCGGTATTCCCGTGGATGAGCACCCCACCGAGCACAAGTCCACCGTTGAGGTTGTTATGACCGTGTTGCATGCCGGTGGTAAGTTCGGTGGCGGCGGCTACTCGGTCTCCGGCGGTCTGCACGGTGTGGGTATCTCCGTGGTGAATGCACTGTCGACCCGCGTGATTACCGAGGTGCACCGTCAGGGCTACGCATGGCATATCTCCTTCTCTAACGGTGGCGCGCCGGATGGCCCCCTGCGCCGTGGTGAGCCTTCCGATAAGACCGGCACTATCCAGACCTTCTACCCGGATCCTGAGATTTTCGAGACTGTTGAGTTCGACTTTGAGACTCTGCGCGCACGTTTCCAGCAGATGGCGTTCCTGAACAAGGGGTTGACCATTACCCTAACTGATGAGCGCGAGAAGTTCGTTGGTGACGAGGTTACCGACGAGGCGAAGGCGAATACCCTCAACCGCGTGCGCGCGAATGCTGAGGGTTTCACGACCGTCACCTACCGTTATGACAACGGCCTGTTCGACTATGTGCACTTCCTCAATGCAGGTGCGAAGACCATCGTGAACGAGGAGATTGTCTCCTTCGAATCTGAAGACACCGACCGCAATATGAGCCTGGAAGTGGCAATGCAGTGGACCGGTGCATACAAGGAATCCGTCTACTCGTACGCGAACACGATTAACACCCATGAGGGCGGTACCCATGAAGAAGGTTTCCGTGCTGCTCTGACCTCGCTGGTGAACCGTTATGCGCGTGAGAACAAGCTGCTGCGCGATAAGGACGATAACCTCACCGGTGAAGATGTGCGTGAGGGCCTGACCGCGGTGATTTCGATTAAGATTTCTGAGCCGCAGTTCGAAGGTCAGACCAAGACTAAGCTGGGTAACTCGGAGGCTAAGTCCTTCACCCAGCGTGAGGTGAATGATCACCTCGGCGACTGGTTCGGCCGTAACCCCGCGGTGGCTAAGGATATCGTGCGCCGCGCAATCACTGCCGCTCAGGCACGTATTGCAGCTCGTAAGGCACGCGAGACGACCCGCCGTAAGGGTCTGCTGGAAACCAGCTCCATGCCCGGTAAGCTCAAGGACTGCTCCTCGAAAGATCCGTCGATTTCTGAGATTTACCTGGTGGAGGGTGACTCTGCGGGTGGTTCGGCGGTCCAGGGTCGTAACCCGAATACTCAGGCTATTCTGCCGTTGCGCGGTAAGATCCTGAACGTTGAGCGAGCTCGCCTAGATCGTGCCCTGTCGAATGCTGAAATTCAGGCGATGATTACCGCTTTCGGTACCGGTATTGGTGATGACTTCGATATTGAGAAGGCTCGTTACCACAAGATTGTTCTGATGGCGGATGCGGATGTGGACGGTCAGCACATTACGACTCTGCTGCTGACTCTGCTCTTCCGCTTTATGCGTCCGCTGATTGAGGCCGGATACGTGTACCTGGCTCAGCCGCCGCTGTACCGCATCAAGTGGTCGAATGCGCCGCACGACTATGTATACTCGGACGCTGAGCGTGATGAGGCTCTGGATCGTGGTGCCGCAAAGAACCTGCGCCTGCCCAAGGATAACGGTATTCAGCGTTACAAGGGTCTGGGCGAGATGGACTACACCGAACTGTGGGACACCACCATGGACCCAGCACGCCGCACCCTGTTGCAGGTGAAGATGGAGGATGCAGCTGCTGCTGACCAGATCTTCTCTGTTCTGATGGGTGAAGATGTGGAAGCTCGCCGTGAGTTTATTCAGCAGAACGCCAAGGACATTCGTTTCCTTGATATCTAGCCCGAAACGGTATATACCCCATATGACATATGTCAAATGAGGTATATGGCTCTATGGGGCATAAACAAATGAGAAAGTTATGAGCGAAGAACACCAGAATGAGACCACCGAGGTTGACGTAGTCAGCAATGGTGGTGCTGAAAGCGTAGACCACCACGGTCACATTGAGCAGGTGGACCTGCAGACTGAAATGCAGCGTTCCTACCTGGACTATGCGATGGCGGTTATTATCGGTCGTGCCCTGCCGGATGTGCGTGACGGCCTCAAGCCGGTGCACCGCCGTGTGATCTACGCGATGTACGATGGCGGCTACCGTCCGGACCGATCCTTCAACAAATGCGCCCGCGTGGTCGGCGATGTGATGGGTCAGTTCCACCCCCACGGTGACAGCGCTATCTACGACACTCTGGTGCGTCTGATTCAGAGCTGGATTATGCGTTATCCGCTGGCACTGGGTCAGGGTAACTTCGGCTCTCCGGGTAATGACGGTGCTGCAGCGCCTCGATACACCGAGACCAAGATGGCTCCCATTGCCTTGGAGATGGTGCGTGATATCAACGAAGACACCGTTGATTTCCAGCCCAACTACGACGGCAAGTCCCTGGAGCCTACCGTTCTACCCTCACGCATCCCGAACCTGCTGGTTAACGGTTCTTCGGGTATTGCTGTGGGTATGGCGACTAATATTCCGCCGCATAACCTGCGTGAGGTTGCCGAGGGTGTGGAGTGGTTCCTGAAGAACCCGCACGCCACCAATGATGAGCTGCTGAACGCGCTGATGGCGCGCATTAAGGGCCCCGACTTCCCCACCGGTGCACAGATTCTGGGCACCAAGGGCATTGAGGATGCGTACCGTACCGGTCGTGGTTCCATTACCATGCGCGCGGTGGTCAACGTGGAAGAAATCCACGGTCGTACCTGTCTTGTGGTGACCGAGCTGCCGTACCAGGCAAACCCGGATAACCTAGCAATTAAGATTGCTGAGCTCATCAAGGACGGTAAGGTCAGCGGCATCGCGGATTTGCGCGATGAGACGTCGGGTCGTACCGGTCAGCGTCTGGTGATTGTGCTCAAGCGTGATGCTTCCCCGAAGGTTGTGTTGAACAACCTGTACAAGCACACCCAGCTGCAGGAAAACTTCTCCGCGAATATGCTCGCCATTGTTGATGGTGTGCCGCGTACCCTGTCCCTGGACGCGTTTGTGCGTCACTGGGTGGATCACCAGATGGACGTTGTCGTTCGTCGTACCCGTTACCGTCTGCGTCAGGCGGAGGAAGAGGCGCACATCCTGCGTGGCCTACTGAAGGCTCTGGATGCTTTGGATGAGGTTATCGCCTTGATTCGCCGCTCCCCCACCGCTGATGAGGCGCGTAGCAGCCTGATGGAGTTCCTGCAGATTGATGAAGCTCAGGCGCAGGCAATTCTGAACATGCAGCTGCGTCGTCTGGCTGCGTTGGAGCGTCAGAAGATTCAGGATCGCCACGATGAGCTGATGCGTATGATTGCTGAGTACAACGCGATTATTGCCTCGGAGACTCGCCAGCGCGAGATTATCTCTGAGGAGCTGGGCGAGATTGTGAATCGCTACGGCGATGAGCGTCGCACCCAGATTATGTACGGCTACAACGGTGACATGTCCATGGAGGACCTCATCCCTGAGGAGGAGGTCGTGGTTACGATTACTCGCGGCGGCTACATTAAGCGCACCCGCAGTGATCAGTACCGTAGCCAGCACCGAGGTGGTAAGGGTATTAAGGGTGCCTCTCTGCGCGGTGATGATGTGGTGGAGCATTTCTTTGTGACGACTACGCACAGCTGGATTCTGTTCTTCACGAACCTGGGTCGCGTGTACCGTGCGAAGGGTTACGAGCTGCAGGAAGCTGGCCGTGACGCGAAGGGCCAGCACATTGCGAACCTGCTGGAGTTCCAGGGCAGCGAGCATATTGCTCAGGTCATGGAGCTGAAGAGTTACGACGATGCTGAGTACCTGGTGCTTGCTACTCGCGGCGGTATGGTGAAGAAGAGCCGCCTGAGCGATTACGATACGAACCGTACTGCCGGCCTGATTGCGATTAACCTGCGTGAGGGCGATGAGGTTGTTTCGGCGTTCACTGTGTCGGCTCAGGACGATATTCTGCTGGTGTCGCGTAACGGTATGTCGCTGCGCTTCCACGCTGATGATGAGTCGCTGCGTCCGATGGGTCGCTCCACTTCCGGTGTGACCGGTATGAAGTTCCGTGAGGGCGATGAGCTGATTTCTGCGAATGTGGTCACTGAGGGCTCCTTCGTCTTCGTGGTCACTGAGGGTGGTTACGCGAAGCGTACGAGCGTGGATGAGTATCGCGTGCAGGGCCGTAACGGTTTTGGCATTAAGGTTGCTAAGCTAGTTGAGGATCGTGGCGCCCTGGTGGGTGGCCTCATTGTGGATGAAGAGGACGAGGTGCTGGTGGTTATGGCCAGCGGTAAGGTCGTTCGCTCGAACGTGAATGAGGTTCCCGCGAAGGGACGCGATACTATGGGTGTTATCTTTGCAAAGCCCAGTAAGGGCGATTCTATTATTGGTGTTGCGCGCAACCAGGATCGTCAGCTGGATGATAGCGACGATGAAACCACTGAGAACACCGAGGCTTCGGAGTCTTCTGAGACGCCCGGTACGGACAACGAGGGTGAAGCGGCAACTGCCGATCTCACCGCTACTGGAGGTAACTAATGAGCAGCACTCCTGCGTCGACACAGCGTTCGGCGTCGGCTGGCGCATCCAAGTCTTCGGGTGCGGCTAAGGCTGGTGCGCGTCGCCCGGCTCAGTCGCGTTCGGGTCAGGCTCGTCCTGGCGGTACCGCTAAGCGTCCTGCTGGCAAGCGCCCTGTAAAGACTAAGCGTCCGACCGGTTCGCGCCGTCAGTTGGTGCGTCCGGCGCCGCGTTCGAAGATTCGTCGCGCGCGTTTGGTGGTTCAGAAGGTTGATACGTGGTCGGTGGCTAAGCTGATCTTCCTGCTGTCTATTGCTCTGGGCATTGTGACTGTGGTGGCTTCGGTGATTCTGTGGCTGTTCCTGCAGGCTTCTGGCGCGTTTGTCGGTGTGAACCAGCTGATTAGCTCTCTGGGTACCGGTTCGACTGCTGTAGATATTTCGCAGATGATTTCGCTGGGTCAGGTTGCTTTGGTGACTACTATTTTTGCTGTGGCCAATACTGTAGTCTTTACTCTGCTGGGTATGATTGGCGCGATTCTTTACAACCTGGCTGCGAAGCTGGTTGGTGGCGTGACCTTGACTCTGAGCGATGAGTCCTAGTTTGTAGCTTTTTGAGCTTTGTATGCGGGCGGTACTGTCTCCGATGGAGACGGTGCCGCTCGTTCTGTATGTCCCCGTTCTGTATGCTCGGGAACCTTCGATATTAAATGTGATGCAGAACATGCTTTTTTGGTTTGGTGTTACCTTCAAAAACCTGTATAGTTATATTTCGTTCTACGGAAGAAATTCCGCAGAGGGAGGGCGTATAGCTCAGACGGTTAGAGCGCTTCGCTGATAACGAAGAGGTCCCAAGTTCGATTCTTGGTACGCCCACTCCACACTATGAAAGGCAATAATGAAGAGATTATTGATTCTTACTGTTATTTCGTGTGTCACTGTGAAGATCTTGAAGAAGTATCAGAGCAATGAAGTCGTGAAGGCTTGGAAGAATAACTAAACAGTGGTTTCCGCTGAGACGGGGGCGTGGCGCAATTGGTAGCGCATCTGCTTTGCAAGCAGAGGGTTAGGGGTTCGAGTCCCCTCGCCTCCACTTTCCGGTGATTATAGCAAGAGGGAAACGCCTGGCTCCATTCCGAACCCAGAAGCTAAGACTCTTCGCGCCGATGGTACTGCACTTTTGAGGGTGTGGGAGAGTAGGTCATTGCCGGTTTCTTTTTGAAAAAGACCCCGTATCGAAAGATGCGGGGTCTTTTGTTGTATGCTGAAGCTGGTATATGGCAATCTGGGCATCTGTCCCATGTTGTATCTGACCTATGTATGCTTGCGGTCTTTGAGGGGAGCTCTTGACTGTAGCTTGGTGATCTTGGCGTGTGATGGCAAGTACAGTTGATCGAAACCCACATCTGCAGCGAAAAGGGTGCTGCTTGGGCGTGAATGAGGGATAAATGAGGTCTGAATAATAAAGATGAGTCACAAAAAAGAAAGCTGGGAGGTTCCTGAAGGTGAACACTTGGTGAACACACTTTAGCCTATCGATGGATATAATCGCCCCTCTCCCCCACGTCTACGCTTAAGCCACATAAACCAACTTAAATATTCTGTTGGGTGCACCTATCCTGCCGCGGAATTTCAGTGTTTTTGCTCCTAAAATGTAGGCTCTCCAGTGAAACCCTCACGAAAACCCGTAAATAGATATGGGTTCATCTGTTATTTCGTGTTAATCCGGAATACTTTAGATTTCGCGAAAACCGACAGATAATTTTCTTGTGACTACAGAACTCATTATTCTCGTGATCGTGGTGCTTACCGCGCTCGCCTTCGACTTTACGAATGGCTTCCATGACACCGGTAACGCGATGGCAACCTCCATTGCAACCGGTGCTCTGAAGCCTAAGACCGCCGTGGCGCTTTCTGCGTCCCTGAACCTTGTGGGCGCATTCCTCTCCGTTGAGGTGGCACGCTCGGTCGGTAGCGGTATCGTGAACCTAGACCGTATCGATGTAGCGACGGATGGTTCAGCGCTGATGCTCATCGTCTTTACCGGCCTGGTTGGCGGCATCCTCTGGAACGTTTTGACCTGGCTTTTGGGTCTTCCCTCCTCCTCGTCGCACGCTCTGTTCGGTGGCCTGATTGGTTCGGCTATTGTCGCTATCGGCTTTGACGGAGTGCAGTGGATGGGCGTTCTGTCCAAGATTATTGTTCCCGCGGTTCTCTCCCCCGTCATCGCGGCTATCGTGGCAGCAACCGGTACCTGGCTGGTTTACCGTATTGCTGCTCCGGTTGCTGATGACCGTAAGCACGGTGGTTTCCGCAAGGGACAGATTGCGACCGCCTCCCTGATGTCTCTGGCACACGGTACCAACGATGCGCAGAAGACCATGGGCGTGATTTTCCTGGCTCTGGTTGCTTCGGGCACCCTGAACAATGACGATGCGATTCCCATGTGGGTGAAGGCATCCTGTGCTGTTGCTATTGCCCTGGGTACTTACCTGGGCGGCTGGCGCATTATCCGTACCCTCGGTAAGGGCATTGTTGAGGTGGATACCCCTCAGGGCGTTGCTGCTGATGGCGCGTCTGCTGCGATTATTCTGACCTCTTCGCACTTCGGTATGGCACTGTCCACCACTCACGTGGCATCCGGCTCGATTCTGGGTAGTGGCCTGGGTCGTAAGGGCGCTGAGGTTCGCTGGTACGTTGCTGGCCGTATGGTGGTTGCTTGGCTGATTACTCTGCCGGCTGCTGCAATTGTAGGTGCGCTGACCTGGTTGATTGGTCACGGCCTGAATACTCTGAGCGGTACTCAGTTTGTTGGCGAAATGACCGTGTTTGCGTTGCTGATTATCTTCTGCTTCCTGATGTGGCGCCATTCCCGGAAGGACAACATTGATGCTTCGAATGTGACTGGCGACTGGGATGAAAAGGAAGGCGCTGCAGTCACCAGCGCTGAAGTATCCGCAGAAGCTCAGACTCTTGCTACTGAGAAGGCAGGTTCGTAGCCATGCAGTACGTAATCGACATTCTAGATAAGGTCATTCCGGTGTTTATCGCCGGTCTGTTCTTCGGTGCGGGCCTTCCGGCACTGTATGCGATGGGTCTGCGTCTGCTGGCCGGTCGTACCGAATACACGGCAGACGGCAAGCTTGTGGAAATTGAGCCTCCGGGAACGATGGCGAAGATTGCCGCGTCCTGCATTTTTGCTATTATCGTAGCAATCGTAATCATCGGTATTCTCTGGGTCGCTAAGGACTTTATCGACCACACTTTCGGCTGGAATATCTTCGGCGTAACCGGTGGAGGCCACTAATCCCGTGAACACTAAATTGCATATGATGACTGCTTTGAAGGAGGGGCTCGGTGCCTGATAAGAGCATAATCTCTCGAGTAATCGACTGGCTGAGCATCGGGTATCCCAAGGATGTTCCGGTGCAGGACCGTGCGGCAGTGATGGCTATTTTGAAGATGCGTCTGACCGATGAGCAGCTGCAAGAAGTTGTTCGTCAGCTCATGCAGTCTCGCGCTGCCCGTGGTGAGGCATATGTCAGTGACCAGCGCATTAATGAGTACATGCGTCGCGTGGTGGACCATACTCCGACTCCTCAGGATATTGATCGTGTCGCTAAGATTCTTGGTGCTCACGGTTTCCTAATTGCGGAGAATCACGTGAACGAGGATGCAGAGCCCCTCGCAGGCGGCACCGAGTATGTTGCGTATGAGGATCCGACGACCGGTGAGATTCGCATTGCGGAGCTTGCTGCTGAGTCGGCTAATATCCCGGCTCCGAACGCTGCTTCGGTTGAGGAAGCCTAAATAATCTGTGCTGAGAGTTCAGAGCTCTCATGAAGCTTATGATCTATGGGGTGGACTGAGTCCACCCCATAGATTTTCTTTATGCCCTTGTGATTGATGCGCCGCGATTCTTTAGCAGATGTAAGGACGCGAGCGGTATTCTAGAGGGACTTCACTCCCCTCAAACCGCCGGTGGGCTTTGCGCTCGCTCTCACTATGGAGATTCTGTGTCTTCTTCACCTACCCCTGAACCCGAGAACTCTCACATTACATCCGCTCAGGGCTCTTCTGAGGCGGCATCGGTTGCCGCTGAGGACTCTGTTGCTCAGACCCCATCTACTCGCGTAAATGCCGCTCGCAAGGCTATTGCCGGGCAGATGCGCCACCTCGTGGTGCCCCGCCGCTCACTGCTTCTGACAGGCGGCGTGGTTGCCGCCACCGGGGTGCTCGCCGCAATGCCGCAGATTGCGGCAACCGGAGTGCTGGGCGAGGATGCGGCAGCGGTGGTTTCAACCGAGAAGCTGTTGGTGCGCCGCGAGCGTCTGATTCGTGAAAATATCGATACCCGCTACCTGAAGATTGAGTCGCTGGGGCGTATCTATGTGGGTCAGGGGCGCCGTGAGCAGGATCTGCGTCTGGTGGGTTCTTTCTCCCTCACGGAGGCGGCACAGGCCGATTTGCCGGTGGCTGCTACAGCGCTGACAAACCTGTCTGTCTACGGTTCTTTGAATCGGCTGAGCGTCACCTACGGAGGTGTGGACTTGGCGAATGACCCGCAGAATATTGCTCATACGGTGACGGATGCGCCGGTGAGCCCGCTACGCGTGAACGAATCGGCAATCCTGAAGGAAGAGCAGTGGCTGAAGGTGCTGACCGCTAACGCGGCTCTGGGAACGACTGCGAGCTACGCCCAGGTGGGCCTGCTGGCAGATGAGCTGCATCTGAATACTGCAGTGATTGATGAGAACTATGAATCCCTGATGAAGCGTTTCCGTACTCTGGCTGAGCTGGATTTGAAGAACGAGAGGGTACAGCAGATTCACCTGAATATTCAGTTGGCTCCGGAGAAGGCACTGAGCCTGCCCTCGGGTGCGCAGTCGAAGATTTCGGTGAGTGTTGCCGAGTCTTCGCGTGTGGCAACGGTCACTGATGTGTTGTCGAAGGCTGCCACGAAGAAGGAGCTCAACACTTTGGCGTCGTTCTCACTGGTGTGGAATGCTCGCGAGAAATATCCGTCGGCGAGCCAGCGGGATGGGTTTAAGGTGGGTTTCACGGCTCCTGAGTCGAAGGAGGAGACTGCGAAGGAGGCACAACGCACTGCGGTTCGTAAGTACCTGCAGGAAGTTAGTGCCTCCCTGCAGGCTCTGACGAAGCGTGAGGCGACAGTGCCGGGTGAGGTTATTACCTAAATCCCTCAGTAATGTGATGGGTTTAACTAAAAAAATGCACCTGAGGATTTGGTGAAGTCGTAAAAGTTGTTATAGACTAGTAGGGCACCACGGGGGCGTGGCGCAATTGGTAGCGCATCTGCTTTGCAAGCAGAGGGTTAGGGGTTCGAGTCCCCTCGCCTCCACTTTCCGGTGATTATAGCAAGAGGGAAACGCCTGGCTCCATTCCGAACCCAGAAGCTAAGACTCTTCGCGCCGATGGTACTGCACTTTTGAGGGTGTGGGAGAGTAGGTTATTGCCGGTTTATTTTTGAACCGAGAACCCCATGTTGAAAGACATGGGGTTCTTTGTATATCCGGGTATCTCAGGGAAATACAGCAGGGTGCACCCAAGGAGATTTAGTGCTCTATCTCTAGCGCCTCCTTTTGCCTCTGCCCCCCTAAAAAAATAAATAAATAGCCGCCCACCAGAGCACAACTCTAGCGGGCGGCTATCTTTCATAAAGCACTCCCTCACGCCGCTAGCGGCGTCTCAGAACGTGTAGAGAGGAAAAACGGGGAATATAACGCTTATGCGTTCTTCCAGGGGTCCTCCACGGGGCGAGCTGCGTTATAGGCTGCAGCGCCCGCAACACCCAGAGCAACCAGCAGACCCAGGAACGCCAGCCCCTTACGGGGGCGCTTGCCGCCGTTACGCTCAATACGAGCCAGTTCCTTCTCAGCGGAACGAACGGTCTTCGCGGTAGCCTTACGAGCCTTGTTCAGGGCCTTCTTGTTGCCGGTCAGCTTCTCAGCGAACATCTCAGCGGTCTTGCCTTCCAGCGCGGATTCAACAGCAGCCAGAGAAGAGACGATAGCCTGAGCCTTAGCGGCCTTGCGTGCCTTACGCTTCTTGCAGCAGAACATAGGGTGACCTCCATCGGTTAAAATGCGCTAGCAACCAGAAAACGCCGCCGCGCGCGTAGTGTTCACCTCTCAGGATATTCAATTCCCGCCCAAAAAGCCCGCTCAACGGTGCGCCCGGGGCGAAAAAATATGTTAGATGGCGAATGAGCACCGCCCCGTGCCACAATAGAGCCATGACTAATGCAACTGCTAAGGCAACTATCCACACTAACTACGGTGACATCATCGTCGAGCTCTTCGGCAACCACGCACCGCTGACTGTTGAAAACTTCATCGGCCTGGCTGACGGCTCCCGTCAGTGGAAGCACCCCCGCACCGGTGAAATCATGAACACCCCCCTGTACAAGGACGTCGTGTTCCACCGCATCATCAAGGACTTCATGATTCAGGGTGGCGACCCCCTGGGCATGGGCGTTGGTGGCCCCGGCTACCAGTTTAAGGACGAGATTCACCCCGAGCTCTCCTTCTCCAAGCCCTACCTGCTGGCAATGGCTAACGCAGGCCCCGGCACCAACGGTTCTCAGTTCTTCATCACCACCGTTGAGACCCCCTGGCTGAACGGTCGCCACACTATCTTCGGTGAGGTTACCGATGAGGCATCCAAGAAGGTTGTTGACGCTATTGAGGGCGTTGAGACCGGCTTCCAGGACCGCCCGGTCAAGGACGTTGTCATCTCCTCGATCGATATCGAAAAGCTCTAACAAACCCGATCAGAAAGCTCATACAAGCATTCTGCTGAAGGTATTGAGAAAACACGTATAGTTCAGGGGCCCGCCAGGATTCTTCCGGTGGGCCCCTGCGCTTATATGCCCACATACACCACCTTCGGATGAACTGGTACACAACCTTTGGAGGTTCAGTGGAGAACTTTCCCAACTACGCAGGCTATGCACAGACCCCCACGGTCTGCATCAACCACCCCAACCGCGTGAGCTACGCCCAGTGTGGGCGCTGCAATCGAACTGTCTGCGGCGAATGCCAGGTGGCACTGGACGTGGGGATGGTCTGCCCCGATTGCTACCGCGATCTCACGGGCGGCAGCTCGAAGGCGCAGGGCTCCTTCCTGGCGCACCATTGGCATATTAGCTACACGCTCATTTTGATAACCGCTACGATTTACGGCCTGCAACAGATCATCCCCAGCCAATGGGTCGTTAAACATGGCGCCATCTGGTGGCCCTACGTCCAGCACGGCGAGTACTACCGCATCATTAGCTACGGTTTTCTGCATTCGCAGAATGACCCGATGCACCTGGTGTGGAACGTGATTAATCTGTTTATCTACGGCGTGTCCCTCGAACGCATGATGGGCCGCTGGAAGTTCCTCTTCGTGTATCTGGGCTCAATCGTCTTTGGAGCCATCGGCGTGTATGTATTGGCTCCTGCAACCAGTGTGGTGGGTGCCTCCGGAGGTATTTTTGGCCTGATGGGTTCGTTCTTGACCCTACTGATCATCATGAAGCAGAAGGACACCGCCCGTGTGTTTGCCATGATTACCGCGGTAAATGTCATCTATAGCCTTGTGGCTTCGTCAAATATTTCCCACGCGTGCCACGCGGGTGGCTTTATAGGCGGCGTACTGCTGACGCTGCTACTTTTTCCTTTTGCGAAGAAGCCCGAGTCCTCGAATCCGCTGCCGTAAAGCCCTCAAGAGTGGCTCAACGGCAGGTATTGAGCCTGAAAAACCGCGAAATCCGACACTGATATACGTTATCCACAGTAGTTTTCCACACTGTGTATAACTACATTCGTGTAATTCCACGATTGTGAGTGTAGGTTAAAAATCTGTAGATACAGGCTAAAACAATCGAATTACACAGGCTGAATTACACGGGTGTAAGAGTTTTCCCCAGATTTCTCCACAGATGTGGAAAACTTTAAACACCAGGGTGTGTGTAATTACAAAAAATTCCGGTGCTATGCACCGGAGAAAATAAAAAGTGCCCGGACAGATCAACTTTCCGGGCACTTTCACGTATCGAGCCCCTCACGGGGCAAAGAAGCAGCGGGCGCGAACCTAATTTGCCTGAGCCTCCGCCTCCTCAACCTCCTCGGGAGTGAGCTCCACACCGGTGTACAGACGGAACTGCTCAGCAGCCTGCAGAGCAATCACTTCACCGCCGTGAATAACTTCCTTACCTGCCGCGCGAGCTGCACGCACCAGTGGAGTCTCAACGGGCATCGCCACCACATCAAAGACCACCTGCGCCTCAGTAATAGCCTCTTGCGGGTAAGACAGCTCTTCGCTCTCCTCACTGCCAGCCATGCCAATCGGGGTCACGTTCACCAGAATTGGCGCTCGCAGATTGCCCACCTCCGGTGCCCAGGCGTACTCGTAACGCTCAGCCAGCGCACGGCCTGTCTTCTCGTTGCGGGCTATAATCATGCCCTGCGAGAAGCCTGCGTCAAAGAACGCGCCAGTCACAGCCGCCGCCATACCGCCCGAACCACGCAGCAGGAACGGTAGCGACGGATCCACATTATGCGAACGCAGCAGGGAAGCTACCGCAATCACATCCGTGTTGTACGCTTTCAAGAAGCCGTCAGTGTTCATAATCGTGTTTACTGCACCAATAACCGCAGCCGAGTGATCCATATCGTCTATCAGCGGAATAACAGCCTGCTTGAACGGCATAGACACCGAGCAGCCGCGAATACCCAGTGCACGCACGCCGGCGATAGCACCCTCAATATCAGTGGTGGTCATCGCCTTGTATAGGTAATCCAGACCGTGCTTCTCATACAGATAGTTATGGAACTTAATGCCGTGATTTGACGGATGACCAGACAGAGAAATACAGATCGCCGTATCGCGGTTCAGCGCAGGGCGAGCCATCTTAAGCCTCGCCGCCAGCGTCGAGAGTGTTCTGAATCAGCTTCTTCACCTTGTTGCGGCTCACCAGGTCAGCAACCACAAAGTGGGTGTCGCCGGTGTCCACGGTGGGAACGATTGCGTTGCCGTCGTTGAGGGACTTCACGTGTGCCTCAGCCTGCGGGTCTTCCCAAATGTTGACCCAGGTAGCGTGGTCGCCCAGCTCACCCAGCTTAGAATCCAGAGCCTCGCAATAAGGACAGCCGGGACGCCAATAAATGACGACGCCGCCATCCTTCATGACCTCGCGTGCCTTCTGCTGATCGGACTGCTGACGTTCAAACATGGTTCCTCCATAGATGGGGTGCTCCGCGGTCTTCAGGAGGCGCTGAAACCTGCCTGAGAGCGTAGCTTAATAAAATTGACATATCAAGCATAGCCTGAGGTTACAGGGGTGGGGGAGAGGTCCTCATAGGGCGAACATCCGAGCAGTACCCCCCCAGCCCGCGCAACACTCTCCCAGAAGTCTTCGCCCCGCGCTTTAACGGCATACGCCCCACACCAAGGTTGCCGGACCAATGATGCGGGGCGTATACAGTTCGCGAGAAAGTGCGAGCACTTGTGCTGAGTAAGAGTAAAAGAAGAGTGAAAACAGGATACCCGGTGGTAACTGAAGCTGAGCAATAAGCCGAGTGAGTTGGTGAATGAAAGAACCCAGGTGGGGCAGAGCGCCCCATTATTCGAGAGAGATGTTGAGCGAAAGCCTGAAATGCAAATCCAGAGGAATGGTGCCCTACCCCATGAGGAGGTGAGGTAAGGCGCCAATCCAAAGGATGCTGTTGCCTTACTTGCCGAACTTCTCGGTCAGCTTGGAGACGTTGTCGGTCACGACCTCTTCAACCTTGGCAATCTGCTCGTCGGTGACGACCTCCTTGCCAGCCGTGTCGTTGATAACTTCCTTAGCCTTGTCGAGACCCTGCTCAACGGTGCCCTTGATGTCGAAGCCCACGGGGGCCTCCTTTCTGCACTTTCGCGCTCTAAGCCTCACTTGTGGTGAGGGGTGATTCGCCGTGCTGGCGAAATCGGAGTGTAATGCTTTGGTAGACGAAACCTGCAAACTGGGTTTATGCCTGACGGTAGAACCCAAGTGCAGATACTATCCATGTGCCGGATTATACGCATTGAAACTTTACAGCTCACGGATTGTGTCCGTCGATAGATAAGTCTACATACCCGCGAGGGAAAGAAAAACCACCCTCAGAAAACGTAACACCACTTTTGATCAATGACCAAAAAAATTATAGCTTATCAGTGCGCTATTACGGGGGATAAGCGGAGGAAATTTGCAGAAACTCGCAGGAAACTTCCAGCTATGAATATTGTTCAAAACCCCAAAAAACGCCCCTATGGCACCCCACCGACTTATGACAGACCTCAGTGCCCAACCCTACAACACAGGAATATCCGTAGGAGTAGCGCCCGCAGCCCAATCATGAGACGCTGCAAAACCAGCAACCATCGGCAAAAAACGAGGCGCCGCATAGCCGCGCACAGCATACGCAGTTGCCACCGCATCCGCGGCAGCCTCCAGCTGAGAGGTCGGAATCAGCGCCATCACCGCGCCACCAAAACCGCCACCCACAATACGGGCACCCAGCGCGCCCTGATCCAGACACACCTGCACCGCAACATCAATCTCAGGGCGAGAAACACGCAACTCATCACGCATCGACACAAAGGACTCCATAAAAATACGGCCCGCCTCCTCAAACGCCGCGTAACCCAACTCATCAGTATGCTGCAACAGATAGCTCGCACGACCCACCAGAGTCATATCGTGGAATGCATGACGTACCCAACCACGCGGGAACGAACACGGACGACCCGCGTCCTCGAGAGCATCCAGGGCACGATTCACCGAAGAATCCACCAAATCAGCACGCCATGCCTTCGCCACACGCGCATCCATACCCCCGCAGGACAAATCCTGTGGCAAAGCATCACGCAAAAAACGCAGACCCAAAGCGTCAGCGCACGCCTCAGACGCCGCACGACGAGCCGCAAAACCGCCATCCGTCAGCTCATGTGGAGTGTTCGTATCAATCACCAAAAAACTCAGACCATGCTGGGCAATATCCACCGCAACCGGCTCAATCGAAAAATCACGGAAATCAACCACCAGAGCCTGCTCCGGATGCGAACGCAACGATGCCGTCTGATCCAGGCCACCCGTATGCGCGCCAGCTACCTTATTCTCAGCCGTAATGCACACCTGGGCCAGACGCGCACGCAATGCATCACTATCAGCCGGGGTAGCATCCGCCTCAGGGCAATCCTTACGCACCAGACACGAGAGTTCCAACAACGCCAACGCAGTAGAACACTCCAAAGCCGCTGACGACGACAAACCGCCACCCACCGGAACACGAGAATTAATCAGTAGGTCAGCACCAAACTCATCGGGCAGCATAATATCCCTGCCGCCCTCCTGATTCATCGCCCACGCAACACCCGCCACATAGGTGAACCAGCCCTTCAAATGACCCGGCTGAATATCGCGAATCACAACCGTGCGCTCATCGCCGGGCATCTGTAAAGAAGCCGCACGCAACACGCCATCACGACGCAACGCACCCGCCACATAGGTGCGGTACGGCAGTGGCATCGGCAGGCACGAACCACCCAAAAAATCAATGTACTCGCCCAAAAGATTCAGACGCCCAGGCGCAGACCACACACCATCCGGCTCATAACCATACGCAGTAATAAACTCCTCACGTACACGCGCAATCTCCGCACTATGGTCCGGAAGAGCCGCCCACTGGGCGGTAGCGGTCATCGACATGGAACACCTCTAATCAAGCCCCAACAGGGCACCAAGACATAAACGACACCCCGCCCATACCCGATACACTCCGGATATAAGCACCTGTCACATCTAGACTAAAACAGAAAACCAGCGAACATCGACTCAGCCACCAAACCGCACCGGTATCAGAGTGTGGCAGGGCACTCAAAGCCAACGCATGCAAAAGCCCCGCACCCCACAAGGGGGCACGGGGCACCATACATAACTAATAAACCAAAAGAAGGGTCAAGCGATTACGCATCCTGCGTATAGGGCTCCTGCACCACCATTATCGTGTCAATGGCAGATAGCAGATCCTGACGGTAACGGTTAAACGCATTCTCAATCAGAGGAACATCGCCACTCGCCACAGCCTCCTGAGGCGAAATCAGCGGCAGAGTCTGATACTCCTCCACCAGGCTCAACGCAATATGAGTCAGCAAACGAGCACGACGCAGCGCCTCCGCATGACCCAAACCAAGCGCCTGGAACTCATGAGCCATCGCCACCACCGGCTTCAACTCACGCGGGTGCAGAGTCAAACTCAAGCGCACCACCTCAGGGCATTCACGAATCGGGTAGAGCAGGGAGAACAGCGTATCGCCGCGGCGAATCATTGAAGCACGAATAGCCTCCGGATTCGCTTCAGCCTCCTCAGACATCGACTTCGGGGCACGAGCCAGAATATAATCCGCCAACAGAATCAGAAGCTGCTGCTTATTCTTCACGTGGTAGTACAGAGCGCCGGGAGCCACGTGAAGCTCCTGAGCGAGTCGGCGCATGGAAAGGTCCGCCAAACCGTAGGTCGCCAAGACCTCGTAGGCGGTATCTAGAATCTTTTCACGGGAAAGTACCACTCTTTCATTTTAGGGTGTTCAAATCTGTAACGTGAGCAAGATGCACCCCACCGCAAACAAAAATCGCGCAAATACACGGCATAACCTCAAAAATGAATGTCGATTCTCACCCCCCCCCCCGGAGCGAACGTTTCGCGTTTCAAGGGTAGTTTTGCACCAGAGCGCACCCCAAGAAGCAGAGAAAAACAGTCACTCCCACGCTCTTGGCATAAAAACACGTCTTAAACCGCCCAAAACCGCCAAGACAGGCAAACCTCGCGGGCGCACAGGGCAAAAGGGGGTGTTTAATATTCGGTATGAGCAACGCATTTTCTGAACTAATCGAGCGCGCCACCGCAGGCGAAGGCCTCAACCGCGAAGAAATCCACACCCTCCTCGTGGACGGTGAAGGCCAGGACTTCGCTCTCATCGAGGCAGCCTCCGTAGTGCGCCGCAACGAATTCCGCAACATGATTGCGATCCACACTAAAGATGAAGCGCTCGCCGATGCGCTGGGTACCCGCTCCATCGCCGTGGAATCCTACGAAGTTCTGGATATCTCCCGCGACATCGACTCCGAAGAACTCGCGGCAGCCATCGAACGTATTGCAGAATCCTCCGCAATCGGCGTGACCGTACTGCTGCCCGAAAATGCAGTGCCCATGATGCTCATGCGCGTACTGTCCATCCTGCGCCTAGCAGCACCCGCCAAGGTCATTCACCTGCCCGAAGGCTACGAACAGTCCCTGCGCTCGCTGACCTCCCTCGCAATGCACGTGGTCAGCGCTATCACCATTACCGACGACATCGAGCAGTGGCCCATGGTCAACGAGGTGCTCAAGGCACTACGCCACGGCGGCATCGTCATTTCCGGCACCGGTGGACGCGACGCTCTCGCAGGTTACCTGCGCTACCTCTCCGACCTCGGCGTGGACCTCATGGGTCACCGCGACGCACGCGGCTCCGCCTGCGGCTCGGTTGACGGTGGCGGCTGCGGTTGCGGTTCGGGTGGCTGCTGTAGCCACGATGAGCCGGCACCTTCCACCGGTGGTTGCGGCTGTGGCTCGGGCGGATGCGGTTCCTCCGCTGAAGCTCCGGCTGAGCCTCACGGCCACTCCCATGGCGGCTGCTGTGGCGGCCACGACGAGCCCAAGGAAGAAAAGGGTGGCTGCTGCGGTAGCCACGACGAGCCCGAGCCGGTCGTGGAGGAAGCTCCCGTTGGTGGTTGCGGCTGTGGCGCTGGCGGTTGCGGCTCCAAGTAGCCCGCTAAAGGTAACTACCCTAATCGACATATTCTAAATATGGAATTTTCCCCTGAATAACCTGCCGAAAAGCAAGGATATTCAGGGGAAAACTCTATATTCCACACAAGACATTAGGCTTAGAGGTAAACAACACCACAATAAACGCTACAAAACCCCATATCCCAAAAGCGATATGCACCGCTCCGGTAGAGTAGAAAGACGTAGCCGACTAATCCTAGCCGCGCGAAAGGAACAATACCGGACTAATGCTTTACCTCTCCGTTATCGTCATCATCCTCATTGCGACCGTGTTCATGGTCAGCGTCGGTGATCGACTCAACCTCCCCTGGCCGGTCATGATGACCCTGCTCGGTGCCGCCGCGCTCTTCATCCCCAACCGACCGGACCTTACTGTCGACAGTGACATCATCCTGCCAATCTTCCTTCCGCCACTGCTGTGGGCCATTGGCGTTAAATTCTCCTGGGGCACCCTGCGTCGCCGCTGGAAATCCGTACTGCTCTACTCGGTACTGCTCACCACCGTCTCCGCCCTGGCAATTGCCGGCGCCACCATGTGGTGGGTCCCCGGCATGACCACCGCCGTCGCCCTTGCTGTGGGCGCAGCCGTTTCCCCACCCGACCCCGTCGCCGTGGAGGCAGTGGCTGAGCCCGTAGGTATTCCCCGCCGCCTCATCGGCACTCTGCAGACCGAAGGTAGCTTCAACGACGCTATCGCAATCGTTCTTTTCCACGCCGCAATCCACTCCATGACCAGCGGCCACCACATTGACCCGCTCTCCGTTGCCAAAGACTTTGTGCTTGGCTCAATCCTGGCGGTCATTATTGGTTACATCTTCGGTTGGCTCGGCGGCTACGTTCGCCAGCGTGCCCACGACGTGGTCACCAGCAACGCCGTGACCCTCGTGATTCCCTTCGGTGCCTACCTCGCTGCTGAAAGTGTGCACGCCTCCGGCGTTATTGCCGTGGTTATCGGCGCTATCCAGTTCACCAGCACCAAGTACATGGCGGCACTTGAAGCGGAAGAACGCCTCTCCTCCACTTCCTTCTGGCAGATTATTGAGCTGCTCATGACCGGTGTCGCCTTCGGTCTCATTGGCCTGCAGGAAAGCAACATTATCGCCACCGCCGACCCCTCCCGCATCACTGGCCTCCTCGCTGACGGTGCCCTGGTCGCCCTGGTCGCCATCCTGGTACGCCTCATTTGGTTTACCATTGTCTGGCTGGCAGGACGCAAGAGCCCCATCCACGAGGGCGCCCCCGAAAGTTTCGCCGAAGTTATCGTCATGACCTGGTCCGGCATGCGAGGCCTCGTGACCCTGATTCTTGCTCTGTCCATCCCCGTGGTCAACGGCACTGAACAGGTCCGCCAGGATGCTATCGTCATGATGCTCTCCGTACTCTTCTTCACCCTTGTGCTGCCCGGCCTGACTCTGCCCATGCTCGTGAAGGTCCTTGGCGTGCGGGCTAACCATGAAGAAGAAACTGCAGTACCCGAACTACTCAAGATTGCGCAGGACGCCGCCCTTGAAGCACTGCAGGCAGAGGCGAAGGCAAGCACCGACCCTGAGACCTACGCTCGCGTGATGGAAATGTGCTCCGCCATTACCCGCCGCGATGAAATCAGTGAAGCACTGCCCGAAGAATATAAGCAGCACATGGAGAAGATCAAGGGCAAGAGAAATGACTTCGTGCGCCTGCGTGACGCCGCCCTCGTCGCCGCGCAGAACGAGGTCATTGCGGCGCAGGACCGCTACGACTCCCACGACGTGACCCGCGTGGTGCGTAAACTGGACATCCTGGCGCAGGCTGAAAGCATCCGCTCCTCCGGCGTGTTCATTCTGCCCGCTATGACCGCCGGCGCGGTCGCTATGGAACGCTACAACCTCTGGAAGAAGTACCAGGGCACCTTGAGTACCCGCGCAATCCCCGTGGTGGAGAACGCGCCCGCCTCGCCCCTGGTCACAAGCGAGGTAACCCCCAAGTCCTAGCGGGAACCCTCACCGCGTACCCGAACGCCACGTTTCTGCCCCTGCCTACCGCCCGCAAGTTAGACTGTCCTTCCTCTTTAGCTCACAGGCGATAGACGGGGGTAGAGGCAGATTAAGCCTCAACTATCACCTAAAATGAGACAGGAAACGTAGTGAACGTACGTTAGCTCTCTCAAACTCACGAATACATTGAAAGTAGATATGGACTTCAAGACTCTCTCGCCTGCGTACCTGACCTCCCTCGGCGTGATTTTTTGTGGCGCGCTCATGGTCGGATCCTCTATTCCCTGGCTTCTTTGGTTCGGCTGGATCCTTCTCATCCTTGCATTGGGTCTGAACGTTCTTGCTTTTCTGCTGTCCGTGGGTAAGGCGAAGGGTAACCCGACTCCCGCACTGGTTACCAACCTGGACGGTTTCGAGTCCTCCGTGGAGAACCGCATCCGCGGGCGCGCTGAGCACCGCCGCGAAGAACGAGAAGCAGCTGAGCACGAAGCTGCTGAGCAGTCAGTGGAAGCAACCGCAGAGGCTGATCAGGAAGTGGCTCCAACTGAAGCTGCTGAGGCTGTTGAGGCAACCGAGCACGCTGAAACTGCAGAGGCTACCGAGGTTCGTGAGGAGGAGCCCACCGAGTCCCAGCCGATTGTTGAGCGTGCCTCCGGTCGCATGAGCGTTCTGCCCTCGCGCCACCGTTCGGGTCGCGCCCCTAAGCCTCGCTCCAACGCACGCTAGGTAGGTCGGTAGTGAATACGAAGTTTTTGCTCTCCCCGGCGTATCTCGCCTCTATCGCCCTGATGCTTTCCGGAGCGGTACTTTCCGGTGGTCGGTTCATGCTGATCGGTTGGATTCTGTGCATTGTGGGTGTCTGCCTGAATGCCATGACCCTGGTGGTGCTGACGAACCGCGAGCAGCTGTACACCCTTGACGCGAAGGTAACCCGAGGCACCCGCCGCAGCTTTGATTACCGCCCCGCTGTGGTGCAACGAGTGGACGAGGCTCCGGCTGCTGGCGACGCCCCGGTCACTGAGGAAGCAGACGAAGAATCCGCGGAGTCTGTCGAGGAAGCCGCAGAAGAGCACGTTGAGGCACCCGAGCAGAAGACCAACTAGGGTGTATTCCCCTAAGACGTAAAGACCGTAACCGCCTCCCCGTATGGGGCAGTGGTTACGGTCTTTTGTATTGTGCCTCAACGTTCACCTCACTCGACGCTAGGCGAATACTTTTTGGAGGGGGGAGAGGCGAGTTAGCGCAGCGGGGTCTTTAGCGCTGAGTGCCCAGCTTCTGTGCCGCGAAATCAGCGTACTCCTGCACATGTGCACGAGCCTGCTTGGTCAGCGCCTTATTCTCATCTAGGATGCGCGCTGACTGCGCTGCCATCAGCTCCAGATATTGGCGGTCGCGGGTCTTTTTCCATGCGGTGCGTGCCGCCTCCAGCTCCGCAAAATCGTTGAGCACCTGACGCTGCATTGTGTACCGCACCCACATGAGCGCCAGAATCAGCACCAGCGGGATGAGGCACGCCCAGCTCTGCCACAGTCCGTACAGTGCCGCCGTAATAGCGCTCAAAATAATCAGCGCCGGGGAAATCGAGACGATGGGGGAGTTCGGGCGGCTCTTCTGGTTCTTCACGAGTGATTCACGCGCCATAGCGCGGAAGGTGTCAGAGAAGCTGGATGGGTCGTAAGACTGGGCAGAATCGACCTGCGGGCTCTTCTGAGACTGGCTCTTGGGATACTGATACTTGCCGGTCTGGTTCTTACGGGGCTGAGAAGCGGAAGGGCACATAGAAAACCTTACGGGGATACACGGGGAGTAATGGGAAAGTGGGTGTTTCACGTGAAACGGGGGGAGTAGGCGGCGAGTACATGCGAGAGAAGCGACAAGTACACGGAAGCGGCTGGCAGGCGTTCAGTACTTGCCGCGCCTGAACGCCACCTCGGGAGCTTCTACAGGGAAGTCTCAATAAACTCGTACGCCTTATCCACACAATCGGTGGTGACAGCTTTAACATCATCGGGGGAGTAACTGAACGACGCCGAACGGTCAGCGTAGCGGTGCATGTCGATATCGTTCCACGAATCACCAATCGTATGCACTTCATAGGAGCTACCCGGACGCTCAGTCTGTAGGTACTCCACCAGATGCTGCAGGCCGGTGCCCTTGGTGCAGGTGGGCGGCACAATATCCAGGAAATCCTGGTTCTTATGGCAGTCCACCGAATCACCAAAACGCTCCAGAATCCAGGTGTACGCTGCCTGGCGGACCTGCGCATCCGGAATCCATAGGGGCACACCCACGTACTCGTGGTTCTGCAGGTCATTAGCCGGTAGGGGAGTGAACTTCGGCAGAATATTCGTCGAGGACCCCACCCTATCGCAGAGGCTGTAATCGTTATCCAAGGTGGTCGCGAATAGTGCCACGCCGTCCACCGTGCTGAAATGCTCGTAGCACGCCTGCACAATACTTACCGGAAGAGGCTGATGGTAAATTACCCGGTACTGCCGGTCAGTAATCACCGCACCCGTGTACAGCACGTGGTAATCAAAGCGGATGGCGGTCGGGTTCAATGCCAGCTGAGCGGCAAAAATACTCTTACCCGTGCACGAGACCGCCAGGTTACCCTCCGCCTGCCAGCGGGCAATCGCCTGCTCATTGGCAGGGTCCACGGCACGGTTAAACAGGATCGTGCCGTCAAGATCGAAAGCCATCAACTTGGTCATCGAAACTCCTTCGCGGGAGGGCTGCGCCAATAGTTCGCATACACCGCCCCCAGCATAAACCTGCGCAAAAATAGGGATGCGGCCGGCACCTCTCAGTGTACCGACCGCATCCCCTCCATATGAGATATAGCCTGTGAACTTCACGCCTTCAATGAAGAGTGAATGGGCTCATTCCCGAATTCTTAGAGAGCCAGGAAGCCCAGGTAAGAACCGAAGATACCCACGGCAAACAGGGCGAAAATCAACCAAATAGCATTGACCTTCTTCTTCAGTAGCCACATGCACAGGAAGCACAGACCCAGCGATGCAAGGCCCGGCAGCAGATCGTTCAACACAGACTGAACGGTCACATCCACCATAGCGCCCGCCTGGTTCTTGTAGCTGGTCAGCGGCAACGGAATGTTCACACTTGTCCAGCGGTACACCAGCGCGCCCATCACGAACAGACCCATCACGGAAGCGCCCTGAGTGATCTTCTGCAGGGTATTACCGCCCGCCTCAGTCACAATCTGGGTACCCTTCTCATAACCGTACTTGAAGCCGTACCAGCGGGTTGCCCAGCGAATCGCGGTCAGACCAAAGAAGAACAGCAGCGGGCCCAGGATATTACCGGTCACCGCCAGGGAAGCACCCAGAGCAGCCAGCACAATACGTGCGGTACCCCAGTAAATCGGGTCACCGACACCAGCCAGCGGGCCCATCAGACCCACCTTCACGTTGGTGATAGCGGCTTCG
This sequence comes from Rothia similimucilaginosa, assembly GCF_029850985.2. NCBI lineage: Bacteria > Bacillati > Actinomycetota > Actinomycetes > Micrococcales > Micrococcaceae > Rothia > Rothia similimucilaginosa. Next base: position 30,170 of record NZ_CM138149.1, read on the forward strand.
TCAATGTCCTTACCGGCTGCCTTCTCACGTTCCATCGCAGCGGTCACACCCATAATCGAGGATGCAACCCACGGCTGGGTGTTGAAGAACTCCAGGTGGCGGGTCAGCGCCTCTGCCTGGTCTTCCTTCTTGGTGTAGAAGCGCTTAATCGCCGGAATCATGGAAACCGCGAAACCGATGGACTGCATACGCTCAAAGTTGAACGAACCAAGCAGGAAGGTGGAGCGGATGTAGGTTTCGACCTTATCGCGCTGTGTGAGCTCGGGAACTTCAACGAGCTCGACGTTCTTGTTCTCAGTCATGATGATGCTCCTTACTCGAGCTCGTTATCAAAGTCGTTTGCTGCGGCTGCCGGTGCTACGGCGGGTGCCTCACTCTTATGGAAGAGCGGGTTCAGCTGGGTGTACAGCAGACCCAGGCAAGCGCCCACAATACCGATAGCAACCAGGTTGAACTGTGCCTGACCGGACAGGGTTGCGATGAGGTCCTTTGCGCCCTCGGTGCCAGCAATTGAAATCGACTGGGTTGCCGGGATAGCGGCAGCAGCGATGAAACCAAGGAAGAAGAAGGGCATGAGAGCCTTCGAACGCATCATGTTGATAACCATTGCGAAACCGACCACGGTAATCATGCCACCGGCGATACGCAGACCGGTGGTCACCTCGGCAGGAATCATGCCCAGCAGGCGGGTCAGCTCATCGGAGCTAATCAGAGCCACAATAGCGGTCGGAATAGCAACACGCAGACCCTGCAGAGCCATACCGCTGATATGCATCAACTCAATACCGCGGAAGTTTGCCGTCTTCGCGAAATTATCAGCCTGATGCTGGAAGAACACCGTAATGGTACGAACGAAAATGGTCAGAACCTGACCTGCTGCAGCCAGCGGCACAGCAATAGCAATACCGGTGGTGATGTCCTGGTGACCCTGAATCACAACGACAGCGGAGATGGTGGATGCCAGAGCCGAGTCGGGAGCCATCGCCGCACCAACATTCATCCAGCCTAGGGCGATGAGCTCCAGTGCGCCACCGAGCATAATGCCGGTAGTCGGGTCCCCCAGTGCGAGGCCCATCAGGGTACAAGCGACCAGAGGGCGGTGGAACTGACGCTCGTCCACCACGGATGCGACGCCCGCAATGAACGCCACGAGAACAACGAGAATAAACGTCAGGGCGCTCATGCGTCCAGGCCTTTCTGCTTGAGGATCTTTTTCAAATCAACCGGGGAATGGTTGGGCAGCTGCTGCACCGTCAGCTTCACACCGCGCTTAATAAGTTCACGGTAAGCATCCAGATGCTCCTCGGAGGCGTACACCGCGTCCGAAAGCTGAACCATACCGGTCTTGAAGGTGACGCCACCAACGTTCACTTCGTTGATTTTGACACCTTCGTCGAGCAGTCGCACCACGTCAACGGGGGATTCCACGACGAACATGGTCTTCATGCCGGTGTACTTAGGGTTGTTGTACACGCGGCCCGCCTTAGCGATGTCCAGGACGTTGGTCTTCACGCTGGTCGGTGCGACCTGCAGCAGCAGGGACTTGCGCAGCTGATCGTGTGCCGCATTATCGGATGCCGCGATGAAGGTCTGCGGTGCGATATGGGGAACCCAGGTGCCTGCCACCTGACCGTGAATCAGGCGGGAGTCGATGCGGGTGAAGATAGCGTCCATGGTGCCGCCGGGAACCTGTTGAGCAGCCGGAACCTCGACCGCCTTGGTCTCTGCGGGCTTCGCCTCGGCGGGCTTAGTGGCTACGGGCTGGTTTGCCTCCTGGAAGGAGCGAATACCCTTAGTGCCAGCCTTGTGAGCCTTAGCGACCAGGGACTTGAGGGTTGCGTTCTTACGGCCTGCGCTGGAGATGACCTCGATAAGCATCGGTACGTTGACACCGGAGACGACGTCGACACCTTCGCGGGTGGCTGCAAACTGCGCACCGGCGTTGTAGGGGCTACCGCCGAAGAGGTCGACCAGCAGCAGGGTTTCTTCTGCTTCAGATGCCTCAACTATGCGGGTGTACTCTTCGATGAGATCTTCGGGGCCCTGACCCGGCAGGAACGTGACCGGGTGGACGTTTTCGAAGTTACCGAGGATCATGCCGGCGGTCTTCAGCAGAGCCGGAGCCGACTCGCCGTGTGCCGCCACAATGATAGTGACCATAGTGGTCCTCTCGTGTTCGTGACATGGTGTGTAGTGGCCCATGAGGAGCCTCATAATTCTCAGATAGTAACATGTATATTGTGTGTTTTGTGGGGTTTTTCTGGCTATGCACACTTTAGGTTCGGGTGACATTTTTTCAAGTGTTGGAATATGGGTTTTTGGTGTCAAAACACGTATTTATTACCGGGGCCCAAAAATTTTAAACAGAACACCGAAAAAGATTGCCAGTGTGAGAGGCGGAGTGTTATTTTTGTGAAAAATTGAGAGCCTGGACATTTTGCAAGTGGACTGACGAGGCACGTGATGTGCAATATTTGGATCCCAAGGGTGCGAGAAAAAGATTTACGATGAAAATATTGAATAAAAAATCGGCGCACAGATCAAAAGGTGTGGGATTTATAAAAAACCCACATTTTCTTGCGGCCTGTCCACAGAATGATATTTCTGGAATGTACCGACATGAACCATCATTTAAAAATTTAAATCAATGCGCTAATGTGTGAAAAACTCGGCAAACAGCATTTTAGTGACAGGTTGTATATATAAATAGCAGCTCACCTTTAAATACCACATTCCACCTGGTAACACCTCTCTAAAACCTTCACTCCCAAATCCCCCGCCCGAACCCCTCACCGGGATTCAGAAGTATAGAATTCGGGGTATATATTTCAGAGCATAGAAAAAGCGACGGAGAGCCCCCGGTTGCTTTCTGCACATGCGTTACGCGTTAATGCCCCACATATCCCGCGCCAGACGCGCAATATGAATCGTCAAATACGTCAACTCATCACGAGTCAGGCTCTGCTTCAACTGCATCTGCAGCACCAACAAAACCTTCTGTGCACACGCGTAGGCGCGCGGTGCATCCGCACGAAGAGCCGCCAACAAACTCGGCTGCGACACCTCATCAACATCCTCCGTGCGATTTGCGGAGGCGCGGCTCGCCCGCACAAATAAGTACCGTAGATGCGTCACAAAACGTGCCGCGCTCATCGAGTCGGGATTAATGGTCCGCTCATAGCTTGCCTCAATAATTTCAAAAACCTGCGCGAAAACCTCAGTCATGCGAAATGCCTGAGACATATCCGCTGTCGCAAATTGTGCGTTGACAAGGTGCAACGCCAAAGGAATAGCCTCATTCGGGTCTAGCTCAACCTGCAGGCGCTCGCGAACCATCTTCAAAACCGCGCGGCCGTACTCCACCTCGCGCGGGTAGAGAACAGCCACCTCCGGGGCAAGCGGATACTCCACCCGAACTCCATCACGCGCACGAACCACCGCATAGTGCAGGTGATCAGCCAGCGGAAGAATAAACGAGTTCGATAGCTCCAACACACCCTCGGCGCGCACCTTCGACTCCAGAAGAGTGGCAATCGACAGAATCTCCGCCGGAATCTCAGACAGGGTCATACTCAGACGCTCACCCGACATGCCCTGCTCCGGCACAAAGGTCTGCTCCACCGCAGACGGGTCAATCAGCTGACCCTTACGCTTACCAAAAGCAATGCCGCGACCAATCATCACGGACTCCTTGCCGTAATGATCCACAGTGAGGACAACATTATTGTTATAAATGCGGCTAATGCGCATGCGTCATCCTCCTTCATGGGTGTTGGGTCGCCAGAGCAGAAATGGCAAAATCAAAAGATACGCAAGGTGATTGAGTGTTACCTAAGCTAGTACAAATTCTACCGAAAGTTTGAAACCGTCATAAAGGGTTAACGCGCAAATGTGGGGTAAAGCTGTGTCCCAACTGTGATGAAGGTAAGCATTCCATAAGTTTGCGACTGAAAACCGACTCCCGCCCCGCCGCGAACCCTAAAATCGCGATACCCTTAATCACATGAGCAGTAAAGCAACCGAAATCGCAAAGAGTCTTCCCGCGCTAGAGCACCCGGATGGTAGCCCCATCCGCGCCCTCGTTGTTGATGACGAGGAGATGCTCAAAGAACTCGTCAGCATGGGTTTGAAAATGATTGGCTGGGAGGTGCAGTCCGCAGGTGATGGCCCCTCCGCGCTCGCGATTGCCCGCGATTGGCGTCCCGATGTGCTCGTGCTGGATATTATGATGCCCGGCTTCGACGGCCTTGAGTTGCTCTCCCGTATCCGCAAGTTCTACCCCGAAGTTCCCTGCCTCTTCCTGACCGCTAAGGATTCAGTCGATAACCGTATCGAAGGCCTTGCCGCTGGTGCGGACGACTACGTGACCAAGCCCTTCTCCATGGAAGAAGTTATGATTCGTCTGCACCGCCTGGTGCAGCGCTCAGGTGTTGCTGCCATTGACGACGCTGAGCTGGTCGTCGGCGATCTGGTGCTGAACCAGGACACCCGCGAGGTGACCCGCGGTGGTGAGCAGATCAACCTCACCGCAACCCAGTTCGACCTGCTGCGCTACCTCATGGAGAACGCGAAGCGCGTGGTCTCCAAGAGTCAGATTCTTGATAATGTCTGGAACTACGATTTTGGTGGTCAGGCAAATATTGTGGAGCTGTACATCTCGTACCTGCGTAAGAAGATTGATGTGGGCCGTGAACCAATGATTCACACCGTGCGCGGTGCTGGTTACGTGCTACGTCCCGCCGTCTAAGTTTATTCTCTGCTCTTCATATGGCGCGGTATAACACTCGGTTATGCTGCGCCGTATCAGTTATATTCCGTATTTCGAATACAGAAAGAAAGGATGTTCGTGGGCTTCTACTCACCCGGTGAACCCGCCTCCCCGGATAACGAAGCAACCCGCTCCCTGCGCGCGGGTACCCCCGCACGAGACGGTGCCGCACCTTCCCGCACGAACTTCTTCGTGCGCCTACGCGCCGCCTGGAAGAGTATGAGGAACCCCGAGGCATCCCCCGAAGAACTCGGGTACGTGCCCCACCTTCGTTCGCGCCTTATCGCCATCCTCGTGACAGCCCTCGGCATTGCATGCCTCATCATCGGCCTGTCCACCTACGTGACCCTGCAGAACTCCCTCTACCAGCAGGCACAAAGCGACCTCAAAGAAACCAGCCACCGCGTAGTGCAGCCGACCTCCCGAGACGGCAAGCGAGAAGAAGTGGACTGCAGTGACCTGCAGAAGAGCAGCTCCCTCTTTGCGCCCGGTCAGGCGTCCGGAACTATCATCACCTGCGTGGAATCCGAAGGTGCCGTAGAAATCGCCAGCAAGCTCACCAAGGAGGGCACCGTACAAACCCTCTCCACCAACGACCAGGTAACCCTCGGAACCATGGCACTCAACGCCACCAAAGAGGAAGTCCGAGAGATCAAGCTGGAATCCGGCCTGTACCTCGTGAAAATCACCCCGAAGGCTAATAGCAGCGCCGACGCCCAGGTGGTTGGTATTCCGCTCGCCAACGTGCAACAGACCCTCACTATCTTCGTGATTGTGGTAGCCCTCGGTTCCATCGCCGTGATGGTTGGTGCCGGTGTAGCGGGCTCCTACATTATTCGCGGCACCATGAAGCCCCTGGAGCGAGTCTCCGCGGTGGCAACCGATGTGGCGCACCTGGACCTGGAAGAGCACACCATCTCCTCGGCGGTGCGAGTGGAACCGCGCGATTCCGACCCGCGCACCGAAGTGGGTGCCGTGGGCTACGCCCTCAATCAGCTGCTGGATAACGTGAACTCCGCCCTCGAGGTGCGCGAACGGACTGAACACCAGATTCGGGCCTTCATTGCGGACGCCTCCCACGAGCTGCGCACGCCCCTTGCCGCCATTAAGGGGTACTCCGACATGCTCCGCTGGACCGAGCCGCTCAGTGAATCCGGTAAATCCTCCCTGGCGCGTATCGACTCGCAGACCGAACGTATGTCACGCCTCGTGGAGGACCTGCTGACCCTCGCTCGCCTGGATGAAGGCCGTGAACCCAAGTTTGAGCTCGTCGATCTGACTGAACTGGTGCTTGAATGTACCTCCGACATGCAGGCTGCCGCGCGCACCCACGAATGGCACCTGAACCTATCCGACGAGCCGGTTGAGGTCGTGGCGGATCGATCCCAGATTCAACGCGTCATCTTGAACCTGCTCTCGAATGCCCGCAAGCACACCGATGAAGGTACGCGTGTGACTGCGGGCCTGGCTGTGGATACTGCACGCCGTGAAGCTGTAGTGACTGTGAGTGATAACGGTCCGGGTATTGCCCCTGACTTCTTGCCGAAGATTTTTGACCGCTTCACCCGCGCCGATAAGGCACGCTCCGGTTCGGTTGGAACCACTGGTCTGGGGTTGGCGATTGTGCAGGCGATTGTGCAGGCGCACGGCGGTTCGATTCAGGTGCAGAGCCAGCCTGGGCATACGGTCTTTACGGTGCGTCTGCCTTTAGAAGCGGCGCGCGCCTAACGCACCTGCTTGGTGGCTCGCTGAGCGGGTAGCCGGGTGAGCGCTCGAGGGTGGGGTGTGTTGTGCGCTCCTCACCCCTTTGGTGTGTTTTTTAGGGTGTTCTAGCGTTCTGGCAGGCTAAAATACTAAATCACATATTGATTAAACATTAAATCTTCACCTCAAGTTTATTGCCTCGAGTGCAAATATATGGTGAATCTAACCCCCAAATAGTTACTCTCAGTGAAACATTGCGCGTATTGTAAAAAGCATGGCTAATCTTGTTGAATCCCCCGCAAACATCACGGACAAGCGTTCCGCCCGCAAGGCAGAGAACCGCATTGCAATCGTTGAGGCAGCAGAATCCCTCATCCTTGAGGGCGGCTACGGCGCCCTCAACACAGAAGCACTCGCAGAACGCGCAGGCGTCTCCCGCCGCACCATCTTCAACCACTTCGCCTCCGTAGACGACGTGCTGGTCACCCGCATGAACCAGTACTTCAATCGCATCTTCGAAAAATGCGACTTCACCGTCTCCGGTGAAAACGCAAGCATGGAAGCCGAAATGCTCTCCATCGCCCGCAAGGTCTTCATGAGCAACACCCTCGAAGAGTACATCGCACCCTTCGTACACCTGCTCTACGCCCTCGAAATGGACAGCCCCGCGAAGTTCGAAGAATACTCGCACGTCATCCTTGAGCGCACCTACGACATCTTCCTCGAACAGTACCTCGCGGCATACCCTGACCTGCCATACCTGCGCGTGGCAGTCTTCGCCTCCAACCTCTCCGAAACCATTGGTGAAGGCATCTACTACTACCTCACCCGCGCCGAAGAAATAACCGCCAAGGTCTCAGTGGAAGCCCCCGAAAGCATCCACCCCGAAGCGCTCGCCATTGAAACAATGCGCCAGTGCGTACTCGAAGCACTCGATTACCTGAGTCGTCTGGTCCAGGGCGAATTCGCAAGCTAAGCCCCATAGCTTCAACGCTCAAACACTCTCGCTCGGGCAACTCATGTACAGGTCCCCGGGGCGGGGTATTTTTTGCCCAAAACAGGTAGTAGCGTTCGTAGTGCGGGGCAAAACTGCTCGGTAAAACGGCAGGGCAAACACTACACGCACCCAACCACCTCACCGCTCCCTACTCTTCACTCAACTTCAAAGGACTAAATCATGGCTACATGGCTCTACCGCATCGGTGAAGCCGCTGCCCGTCGTGCATGGACTGTCATCCTTATCTGGGCACTCATCATTGCCGGTGTAGCGGGTGCCTATGCCGTGTTCCACGGCAAGCTCAGCAATACCTTCACCATGCCTGGAACGCAGACCCAGCAGCTCTCCGATGAGCTTGCACAGCGCTTCCCCAGCGCCAACCGCGGCTCCGGTCAGATCATTCTTACGACCGGTGATGGCACCGGCCTCACCGAAGAGCAGAAGCAGGCATTCTCCACCGCACTGCGTGCACTGCCCAGTGAGGTACCTTCTGTGGATGCGGTCACCGACCCGTTCACCACCACCTCCAAGCTCGCAGAAGCAAAAACCCGGCTCGACGAGGCGCACGCCAAAATTGACGCCGCCCCCTCCCAGATGGAGGACGGCAAAAAGCAGCTGAATACCGCCGCCTCGCAGCTTGAGGTAGGTATGAAGCAGATTGCCGACAACGAGAAGAAACTCGACGACTCACAAGCACAGATTAGTGCGGGTCAGGAGCAGGTCGCCTCTGCACAGAAGCAGCTGGATGACGCGCAGGCACAGCTGAAGGGCGGCTACGCCCAGGCGGAGGCGGCAGGCTCACCCGCCGCCACGATCGAGCAACTCGATGCTCAGCAAGCGCAGCTGACCGAGCAGCAGGATGCCCTCAATCAGCAACGCGATACCCTGACCGAGAGCCAGAAGCAGGTTGATGCGGGCCGTGCAGAAATTGCCTCTAAGAAGGACGAGCTGGCTGAGGGCCAGAAGAAGCTGGATGAGCAACGCAACCAGCTGCAGAAGACTGAGAGTGAGCTGCCGGCGCAGCGTGAGCAGTTAGAGCGCCAGCAGAAGCTCTACGACTTTGCCTCCGGCTACCGTATGGTCTCTGAGGATCAGTCCACGGCGATTGCGACTGTCTCGTTTAAGAAGAAGATTTACGAGGTGCCATCCACTGAACTGCAGAAGGTCATGTCCAATCTCGAGTCGGCGAACCTGCACGGGGCGATCATCCAGTTTGACGTGAATCTGAGTGAATCCGCGCTAGGCGGCGGCTCACACACCGGTGAGGTTGCGGGCATGGTCATCGCCTTCATCGTGCTCATGGTCATGCTCGGCACCCTCGTGGCTGCTGGCCTGCCGATTCTCATGTCTCTGGTGGGCGTGGTGGTGGGTGTGCTCGGTACGCTTTCCCTCTCTTCCGTTGTGGAGATGAGCTCCACAGCCTACACCCTGGGCCTGATGCTTGGCTTGGCGGTCGGTATCGACTATTCGCTGTTCATTCTGAACCGCTACCGCACGAACCTGCTGGACGGTCTGCCGAAGATCCAGGCAATTGCCCTGGCGAACGGCACGAGCGGTAACGCCGTGATTTTTGCGGCGAGCACTGTGATTATTGCACTCGTAGCGCTAAATGTGACCGGTATTCCCTTCCTGGGCGTGATGGGTAATGCCGCTGCGTTCTGCGTGGTTGTTGCCGCCCTAATCGCGGTGACGCTTACCCCGGCGGTGCTGTCCCTGGCGAGTACCAAAATCATGTCGAAGAAGCTGTGGGCTTCCATAGACACCCCGCAGAAAATTGCGGAACGCCGCGCGCGGGATGCCGAACGTACCGAGAAGCCGAACGGCTGGTTGCGCCTCGTGCTGGCGCGTCCGCTACTGACTCTGGTGGTCGGTACGCTGGCGCTGCTGGCGGTTGCCGCCCCCATGTCTCAGATGCGCCTGGGCCTGCCGGACGCCTCGAACTACCCCTCCGATAGCGCCGCGTACAAGTCGTATGCGCTGGTCAAGGACAAGTTCGGTGAGGGTATGAGTGCCCCGCTGATTGCGGTCGCGCACACGCCCGCGAACATGAGCGAGGAGCATGCTCAGCAGGCGCAAATTGATATCGCCTCTGCGGTGAAGGAACGCGGCGGTGCGAACGTGCAGGCTGTGGTTCCCGGCGGCATGACCGATGACCGTACCCTCATGATTTTCCAGGTGATTCCTGCCTATAGCGCAAGCTCTGTGGAGACTGAAGAGCTCGTCCACGAGCTGCGTTCCGTGACCGTTCCGGTTCAGGGCTCTAAGGTGTCTCTCGGCATTGCGGGTCAGACCAGCGGCAATATTGACGTCTCCGAGGTGCTTGCCCAGAAGCTACCCCTGTACCTGGGCGTGGTAATGGGGCTGTCCTTCCTGGTGCTGATTCTGGTGTTCCGTTCGATTATGGTTCCGCTGGTTGCCTCGGTGGGCTTCCTTTTCTCGGTGCTGGCGAGCTTCGGCGCCGTGGTGTCGATTTACCAGTTAGGCTTCATGAGCTTCCTCTTCGGGGTTGACCACCCGGGTCCGGTGCTGTCTTTCCTGCCGACCCTGCTCATCGGTATTCTTTTCGGTCTTGCCATGGATTACCAGATGTTCCTGGTGACCGGTATGCGTGAAGCGTACGTGCACGGCAAGGATGCGACGACCGCCATTGTGAGCGGCTACAACCATGCGGTGCGTGTGGTGGTGGCTGCCGCGATTATCATGATTTCAGTGTTTGGTGGCTTCATCTTTGCTGATTCGACCATGATCCGCCCGATGGGCTTTGGTTTGGCGTTCGGTGTGTTCGTGGATGCGTTCATTGTTCGCATGACGCTGACCCCGGCGATTATGGCTCTGCTGGGCGATAAGGCGTGGTGGATGCCGAAGTGGCTGGATCGCCTCACTCCGAATATGGATGTTGAGGGCGCCGCACTGAGTGAGAAGATTCAGCATGGGCGCGACTCTGCTGCTACTGACTCGGGTAACAAGCTCGGGTAAGAGTAAAGTATTTAGTGTGCGCTATAGCGCACACTAAATACTTATGCGATGCGAAAGGGCAGGTGCACGGTGATGAGGAGCCGCGCGAGTATCCAACAGAGGATAGGAAGCGTTCTGAACCGTGTGCCTGCCCCTTTTCTTGTCTTTCTAGGTGGTGGCACGGGTACGCTGTGTCGCGTGTATACCCCCGGCGGCGTGCTGGTGGCGAACCTGCTGGGGTCGTTCACGCTGGGTCTGTTGACGGTGGTGTGGAATGCCTACGCGCGCCGTGACGGTGAGGATCGGATTCATTCGTTCCGCCTACTGTTTGGTGCCGGTATGATGGGTGGATACACAACGTATTCTTCAATTGCGGCGGTAGTAGCGCAGACGATTTTTCTGCCGTACACGGTGCATAGCGGGTATATGGTGTTGGCGGTGCTAGTGCTGCTTGTGGGTGGTTTAGTTGCCGCCGCTGCGGGCATGCTGATGGGGCGTTTTGTGGCGTTCCGTCTGGTGCCTGCCAGTGATGTTGAGGAGGGCCGCTAATGTTTTTTGCTCTGATGGTTTTCCTCTGCGGCGGTCTGGGCGCTATGGCCCGCTTCTTTGTGGATAAGGCGATGTCGCCTCGCCTGCGTACGGAGTTGTCGATTATTAGCCCGGTGTTCGTCATTAACCTGGTGGGTTCGTTCTTCTATGGGTTGCTGATTATGCCGGTGTCTAATCCTCGTGCGCTGGGCGTTCACTATAACGCTACGGATCAGGTGGCGTTCTGGTGCACGGTGATTACGACCGGTCTACTGGGTGGCTTTACGACATTTTCGACTGCCATGGTGGAAGCACTGACTGCCCGCTCTGAGGGTAAGATGGTGAAGTTTCTGATGCTCTGGCTGGTGCAGGTGCTTGGTGCGATGGTGGCTGCGATTGCGGGTGCCTTCGTGTTCGTGTTGCTTTTTGGGCGTTATATTGCTCCGGTGTTTCCGTTGGATGTTTTGTACTGATGGGACCAGCTGTGGCGATTCTCATGGCGTGTTGGGTGCCGTACAGATTTTTCACAGTTTCCCTAGGGTGAGCCATAGGGCAGTCTTTTACACTGGTGGTGAAAGATATGCGGCGGGTATGAACAATAACCCGCTATATACCATCAAGAATACATATTAGAACAGGCATATATACAGGTGGAGTTCATATAAATCACTCTCACGACCCAAGGAACACACAGCATGCAGGAACTACTCAGTAAACATATGATTGGCACCTTCGCTATCGAGATTGCGGCACTCACAGTCGCGCTCTCCATCATCGGATTTATTGCTATGCGCCTGCGTGCCAAGAAGACCGGTCGAGTGCACGGCGTCCGCCAGTACCTGCTGACTGCGTCCTTCGCGCTGTTCCTCGCCTCAATTCTTTCACTGACGCTAACTCCGATTGGTGGCGCAAATAGCGTCACGAACCCTGAGCTGTACTACCCGCGCTTCTATGTGGGCTGGAGCTGGCAGCAGGCGTGGGAGCTGACTGCCGGCATGGGTCTGAACCGCTTCGCAACCACCGTGTATGCGCAGCTCTTCTTCAATGTCGCCATGTTCATCCCCTTGGGCTTCTTTACTGCGGGCTGCCTGCGCTGGGGTCTGCGCGCCACGGCGCTGAGTGGCTTCGCGTTGTCGAGCTTTATTGAGTTGAGCCAGTTGACCGGTAACTGGGGTCTGGCGGGCTTCACCTACCGCACTTTCGATGTGGATGACATTGTGAATAACACTGCTGGCGCGGTCTTTGGCGCGGTCTGCATCTGGGTGGTGCGCGCGATTCAGAAGCGCCGCGCGGCTAAGCATGACCGGGTGCTGGAAATGGCTAACGCCGCCGCGTAGAATCCTCTGAAACTCCCCAAACTCCCTTCCGCGAGGGGTTCGCTGTTTTTAGGTGCAACCTCGCCGGATAAATCTACTCAGATATACCCGGCTAGATGAAACCTTAGACAGGGAAGTTCCCAAACGGGAAGACTAGCCGTCTTCGGTCACCAGGTTGACGATGCGGATACTACGGTTGCCCTTGATCTCCTCAGGCATCAGGATCGGCATGGAACCGGTCGGCGTGTATGTTGCCGCGCGTGCCGCCGCGGTAGCGTGGGTGTCTTCATACTCGGGGATAACCTCGGAGCTGGGTGTGCGGTACAGGTGGCTATTGGCCCACCACGCAAAATGCAGAATCGCAATCGTCAGAGCGCTGGAAACGAACAACCACGGGCTGACCTGACCCTCGTAGTAGAGCTTGAAGAACGCGCCACCCATGAAACCACCGGCAATCGGGCCGCAGATCGGAACCCACGTATAGAACCAGTGCGAAGTGCCTTTATCGTGGATGGGCAGCAGGGCGTGCATGAGGCGCGGACCGAAGTCACGGGCGGGGTTGAGGCGGCCGCCGGAGTATGCGTGGGAGGCGTAGACACCGAAGGTGACGGCGAATCCCCAACCGAAGGCAATGGTGAAGAAGTTGTCGCCGTGGCCTTTGGATCGGCGAAGTTCGACGTTGGCGATGACGCCGCAGCCGATGGTGCACATGATGAGCGTGCCGAGGAATTCGGCGAGGTAGGGGCTGATGGTGTACACGGGATGTCCTTCAGGTAGTGAAGTGCAGGTGGTGCAGTGCCGAGCGCGAGGGGGTGTGATTTTGTGTGTGCTATGCCACATGGGTAGCATGTGTAACCTTCGGCATCTATGGAATCCTGAATACCCTGGGAGGGCAATACTTTAGTGTTATTTCACCCTTATACATAAGCGATTTTTCGGGTTTTTCATTTAAAAATAAATGTGGAAGATGAGGGAGAAACCAGTCATAGTCCACACCGTGGACTCACTCCCTCAGTTTGCGGTTTCTCCCCATGGTTGATTCCACGGCTCAATCAACACTCGCCCCCGCCATCAGCACAGAATGCCCGGGCACCCCAATGGGGTGCCCGGGCAGATTCTAGAATTTCTAGGTTATGGCGGTTTTGGGCAACTCGTGCGAGCCGCCGTGGACTGGCTGTTACGCTGCTACACGGTTGCTACTTGTACTACTTGGCGCTCGCCCAGTCGAGAATCGCCTCGAAGAAGCGCTCACATTCGCTCAACTGCTCCAGCTCAATCCACTCGTTCGGAGTGTGCGCCTGGGCAATATCGCCGGGGCCGCAAATGATGCTCTGCACGCCGGCACGCTGGAACTGGCCCGCCTCGGTGCCGTAGGTGACCTTCTGCGGTGCACCGTCGGTGCCCAGCCACTCGTGCACCAGGTGAATGAGCGGCGCGTCGTCTTCGGTACCCAGGCCCGGCACGGCGGCGAGTAGCTCGTGCTTCACACTCACGCGTGAGGTGAGGCTACCGGGCTGTGCGCCGGTCAGCTTCTCGGCGCGTGCGGCGCGTGCCTGCAAATCCGGCAGGATCACCTCTGAAAGCTCGCGGTCAATGCGCTCCACGAAGGACTCGGTGGTCACCTGCGGCAGGGTGCGCACATCGTACTCTACGACCGCCTGCTCGGCGACGATGTTGTACTGCAGACCGCCAGTAGCCAGGTTCACGCTACCGGTGGAGTGGGGAATGATGAACGACTCGTCGTAGGGGCCTTCTTCTTCCCACTGGTCCGCCATGTCGGTGAAGAAGGTGATGAATTCGCCGGCTGCGGCGACCGCATTCACGCCGTGGGTTGCCAGGGAGCCGTGTTTGGGCACGCCGGTGAAGGTGACGCGGCCGCGGTGCGCGCCCTTGTGCGCGGAGATAATGCGCATGCTGGAGGGCTCACCAACAATCGCGTAGTCGGGGGCGAGGTCGCGCGCCACGAACTCCTCAATGAGGGAGGGCGCACCGATGCAACCGATTTCTTCATCGTAGGAGAACGCGAAGTGCAGGGGAGTGCGCAGCTTCGCCTCGGCAACGCGCGGCAGCAGCCAGAGCGCCACGGCGAGGAAGCCTTTCATGTCGCATACACCGCGGCCGTAGGCGCGGGTACCCTCCACGCGCAGGGTGAACGGGTCTGCGTCCCATGCCTGACCCGCAACGGGTACAACGTCCGTGTGGCCGGAGAGGATAACGCCGCCGCGGGTGGTGCCGTCAGTAGCGGGAATCGTGACCAGTAGGTTAGCGCGGGTGCCGTCCTCATTGTAGGTGCGCACACCGCTGTAGCCGTAGCGGGCAAATTCGGCTTCGACGAGCTCAATGAGTTCCAGGTTGGAGGTTCCGGAGACAGTGGGGATCGCGATGAGCTTTTCGAGCCAGGGGAGGGATGCGGGCTGGGTAGTCTGAGCCGTCATGACTGTTCCTTCTGAGCTGTATTGGGTGCGCTGTGCCATCGTGTGCCGTATGCGCTTTTATGTTTAGGGTACGCCGCGGGGCGGTATTCGTCGCTTCATGGTCGTCGAATACCGCCCCGTGACCCCTGCGCGGGGGTTAGATGCTGTAGTTGTTCACGTTGGAGTGGTCACCCAGCGCGTGGAAGTTACGCGAGTGGTAGACCAGCGGGGTGCCTTCGCAATCGTTACGGATGAACTCTTCAACCTGGGCGGTGAAGACGATTGCGGGACCAGCCTCAACGCGGCTGAGCGGGGTTGCGCGCAGAACGCGGCGTACGCCGTGGACGAGTGGCTCGCCGGTGTGGACGAATTCCCAGGCGCTAGTGTCTTCGAAGCGGGGGTAATCGTGGGTGGCGAAGTTCTTGGCGATGGTGACATTCTCAGCGTCGAGCATGTGCACGAGGAAGGAGGAGGAGGCAGCGATCTTTGCTGCGGATCCGCTATTTGCCTTCAGGGAGAAGGCGATGATGGCGGGGTCTGCGGACACGGAGGTCAGGGAGGAGGCGGTGAAGCCTGCCGGTTCACCGTTTTCGTCGGTTGCGGTGATGATGGCGACGCCTGCGGGCTGGTGGCCGAAGGCTAGTTTGAATTGTTCGGAGGTATCGGCGATGAGCGCCTGTGCTGCAACGGTTTCGGTCATAATCGACCCTTTCTTCTGCGGCTGCGTTTGAGGGTTCGTCCTGTGGTGTTTGCTCTGGGCGACCCTTTAGTTAAGGGGAGATATGTTCAGAGTAAAGGTAAAGGATGCCGAACACCTTATTTATTGCCCTATGTTTCTTAGGCGAACCTTTCGTGACATTGGGTGTGAAATATTACGTCATAATCTTCGTCTTTTGGGAGCTTCGAAGATGCACTTCGCCGATTGCCCCGCATTAGGGCCTGAGTAGCGGGTTGTGGGTGCTATCCCTCTCTCTTCTGCGGGGTTTCGCGGGGTGTAGAGGCCTCTGAGGTATCCTTGCTAGGTACTTGAAAGCGTTTCGTGCCCCGTATTTGAGGGTTTTTTGGTGCGTGAACTGTGGTGAGATGAGGATTAATGAGCTGGTTGGCAACTATTCCGCTACTCCTTTTTGCGGTCATGTTGGCTTTTGGCCCCGGCTATGCAATGGGCTGGGCGTTGCGTGTTCCTGCACGTCTGCGTGTTTTTTACGCACCGTTGCTGACGTTTGCCCTAGTGACTGTCTCTGCGATTGTGCTGGGTAAGACCGGTATTCCGTGGAGCCTGATTTCTTTCGTGCTGGTCGCTGCAGTGCTGGTGGCTGCGGCTGCTGGTCTCATGTGGCTGGTGGGTCGCCGTTGGCCTGCTCTGGCGTCTGTTTCGTGGCCGGGTAATGATGTTCCTGTCGCGTGGCCGGTGGTGGGTGCAGTACTGGGGGGTTTCCTGGTACTGCACATGACCGAGGACATGGTGTTCGGTCCGGAGGCGTTCTCGCAGACCCTCGATAACTCCTACCACATGAACGCGATCCGCTGGATTCAGGAGCACGGCGACGCCTCCAGCCTGACCATGGGCGCTGTCTCCGGCATGAACCAGGAGCCGTACTTCTACCCCGCCGGTTGGCACGATTTCGTGTACCTGATTTACAACACCACCGGCACGAGCATTGCTACGGCAACCATCGTCATGATTCTGCTGGTGGCGGGCATTATCTGGCCTTGCTCCCTGGTGGCAATGTGCTTGAGCATTCCGCATCTGCGCCGCCTGCAGGCGCTCGCCATTCCGGCACTGACCTGCGGTTTCTTTGCGTTCCCCGGTCTGTTGCTGTTCTGGGGCGTGCTGTTCCCGAACCTTCTTGGTTACGCCCTACTACCCGCGTTCGTGGCGCTGCTGTCGCACATGATTCAGGTAATGGCGCGCCGCGAGTACTCCCTCGTGCTGTCCCTGTCGCTGACGATTCTGGTGGGTCTGGGCGGTTTGGCTCTGGTGCATCCGAACGCGGTGGTTTCTGCCGCAGTGTTTGCGGTGCCCATGCTTCTGGGCGGCGTGGTGCAGGTTCTGCGGACTCGTGGCGCGTCCACGCGTGAGCGTCTGGTGGGTACCGGCGTGCTGGTTGCCCTGATCGCCGGATGCGTCACCGCCTGGTCCGTGCTGCGCCCGAGCCAGGAGGCGAGCGAACTGTGGACCTCCATCATGGGCGAAGGCGAGGCGGTCTACCAGTTCCTGTTCCTGGGCCTGGAGAACGCGAACCCGCTGGGTGGTAATTTTGCTCCCGCCTACCTGGTCGGTTTCTTGGCGCTGTGGGGCGTTGGCTACCTGCTGTATAAGCGCCGTAACCTGTGGCTGATTGGCAGCTGGATGCTGGTCGGCTACATGTGGATTATTGCGGCTTCGGTGCCGCGCGGTGACTTCCGCCTGCTGATGGTAGGCCCCTGGTACACCGACCACTTCCGCCTGGCGGCGCTGGTGGTGTTCCCCTCCGTGCTTCTTGCCGGTATTGGCCTGGGCGGTGCCGTGGAGGGCATCTTCGTGCGCATCATGCACGCTATTCCGCGTGAGAAGCACGCGAAGGTCGCCCCGGCAATGATGGGTGCCGCCATGGTGCTGGTGCTCGCGGTTGCGGGCCTGTCCTCGCGTACCCCCGCAATGCATGACGCAACCCTCGAGGTGGCGAAGAGGTACCAGGTGACCCCGACCTCCGACATCCTGAACCAGGATGAGATGAACGTCATTAACGAGATTCCGAAGATCGTGCCCAAGGGCGACACCATCGTGAACAACCCCTGGGACGGTAGCGCCTACATTTACGCGCTGGCTGACCGCCACCTGACCAGCTACCACTTCGAGTTCCAGACCTCCCCGAAGTACGCGGCGATCCTGAACGATTTGAAGGACGCCCGCACGAACCCGGAAGTCTGCCGCGAGGTGAACCAGTACAAGGCTCACTGGTACGTGCACCTGGAGAACCAGGGCAACTTCGGCCCCAGCGAGCAGAAGAACTATGACGGCCTGGTGGCTGCTATCGACACGGACGTTCTGACCCCGGTGTACTCCTCAGGCCCGATGACTCTGTACCGCATTAGCGCCTGCGATAACTAATGCGCTAACTAGAAGGTGCGCCAACACCCCCTTATAGAGCGTATGCATCTCAGAGAATAAGTGGTGCAGTCTACAATCTGTCACCAAATCTTAGATGCCGCGGAACCACTGATATGATGAAAACCGGTATGTCCACTAGGGCATACCGGCTTTCACACGCACGGTAAGACACATTCATTAGGAGGGGTAACTGCCCTATGGGTTCTCCCGCACCGCCTCTCACCCCACTCACTTCACCTCGTACGCTGGTGATTATGCCCGCCTGGA
This sequence comes from Rothia similimucilaginosa, assembly GCF_029850985.2. Lineage (NCBI taxonomy): Bacteria > Bacillati > Actinomycetota > Actinomycetes > Micrococcales > Micrococcaceae > Rothia > Rothia similimucilaginosa. The sequence goes on from NZ_CM138149.1 coordinate 48,213, forward strand.
ACGAGGAAGAAGCACTGCCCGGCAGCATCGCTGAACTGAAGGAGACGGTACCCTACGTGGACCTGGTGGTGGTCAATGACGGCTCCACCGACAACACCTCCGCTGTGGCTCGTGAGGCGGGCGCTTTTGTGATTGACCTGCCCTACAACATGGGTGTGGGTGCCGCCATGCGCACCGGCTACAAGTACGCGCAGCGCATGGGCTACGACTACGCCATGCAGGTCGATTCGGACGGTCAGCACCACCCCGAGAGTATCCCTTCACTCATCGAGGCGGTGCAGGGTTACGACATCGTGATTGGTTCCCGTTTCGCTGATGGTGCGGCTGACTACGAGGTGTCCGGCCCGCGCAAGTGGGCGATGGGCCTGCTGTCGTTCCTGTTCACCCGCTCGGCGGGTACCCCGTTCACGGACGTGACGAGCGGTTTTAAGATCGCTAACCGCCGCGGTATCGACTTCTACTGCCGTAACCTGCCCGCCGAATACCTGGGCGATACGATCGACATCACCGCCATGGCTATTAACAATGGCTTGAAGGTGCGTCAGGTGCCGGTGCATATGCGTGAACGTCAGGGAGGTACCCCCTCCTCCGGTCCGCTGAAGTCTGCTGTCTATCTGGTTCGTTCACTGTTTGCCTACGGCATTTCGGTGAGCCGCCGTCCTGAGGAGAAGTAGCCGTGAGCGCCAGTGTTTTCTTCTTGATCCTTGCCGTACTGATCTGCACTTTCGTGGTGATTCAGGTGCGTAACCAGCGCATGAAGGAGCGGTACGCCGCCCTATGGCTGATTATTGGTACCACCATTATTGTGTTGGGTGTTTTCCCGAATCTTCTGAATGGTGTGGCGCATTTTGTGGGCGTCGCCCTGCCGGTGAATCTGCTGTTCCTCCTGTCTATTCTGCTGCTGATGGGTGTGAGTATTCACCTGACTCTGGAGCTGTCGCGCCTGTCGGAGAAGACCCGCATTCTGGCTGAGGAAGTCGCCATCCTGAAGGCGCTTCAGGAGCAGCCGGAGGGCGCTGCCGGTGCGAAAAAGCGTAACCAGCAGGAATCTTAAAAGCTTTACTGTCGAACTTTTCACCCCTTTGTGAGTTGGAGTAATACCTCATGACCGTTGATATTCTGTTCCCCTACTACGGCGACGTCGCCATGATGAAGCAGGCTGTGCTGTCTGTGGTCGGTCAGACCAACCCGGACTGGCGCCTGATTGTTGTTGATGACGGCTACCCGGACGACTCGATTCCCGGCTGGTTCGAGTCGCTGAAGGACGAGCGCATCACCTATATGCGTAATGAAACCAACCTGGGTGCGAACGCGAACTACTGCAAGTGCCTGACCTTTGTGGAGAACGAGCTGGTCACCGTCATGGGTGCTGACGACGTCATGCTCCCCAACTATGTGCAGTGGCTCGTGGATGCGGCGGCTAAGCACCCTGAGGCGTCCATTTTCCAGCCCGGCGTGGTCGTGATTGATGAGAACAACGGCCTGTCGAACACTCTGGTGGAGCAGACTAAGGCGTTCTACCGCCCCAAGGGTGAGGCTGTTCTGCAGGGGGAGGAGCTGGCTACCTCCCTGCTGCGCGGCGCGTGGTTCTACTTCCCCTCCCTGGGTTGGCGTAAGGACGCTATCGTGGGCACCGGCTTCCGTGAGGGCCTGAACGTTATCCAGGACATGGCGCTGATCCTCGACATTACGATGCGCGGCGGCTCCCTGTACTACGATCCGCAGGTTGCGTTCATGTACCGCCGCCACGGTGGTTCTGACTCGTCCTGGCGTGCCCTGGAGGGTACCCGCTTTGAGGAGGAGCGCCGCTACTACAACACCATGGTTGAAGAGATGACTGCCCTGGGTTGGACGAAGGCTGCTCGTGTGGCGCGTATTCGCTTCTCCTCGCGTGCTCACGCGCTGACTCTGCTACCGAAGGCGGCTCTGGCGAAGAAGTGGCAGGGTGTTAAGAACCTTGCTGAGCATGTGGTGAAGTAAACTCTATATTTGTGTGCGGTGCGTCGTACATCCTGCGATGGATGTGCGGCGCATCTGCGTATGTAATGATGATTTGTGTTGGCGGCTATGTTGGCGGCCTGGAACGAGGAGGATGCAGTGAGCGAGTCGGTGCAGCACCCCGATAAGAGTGGGGTGGAGGAACAAACCTCCGAAAAGACTCAGTTGTCGGGCACGGTTACCCGCTACCAGTCCCTGGCGCTTTTGGGTTCGTCCCTGTTGGCGGCGGTCTCCACACTGGTGGTGACTATGATTGCTCAGCGTGCCCTGAACGGTTCGGAGCTGACGGAGTTCCTGCTCTTTTGGGCGGCGCTTTTCACGGTGACGGGTATTATCACGGGTATTCAGCCGGAGATTACGCGTGCGGTGGGTACGGCACGCACTCATACTGTAACTGACAGGGCGGTATCGGGCAGCGCTACATCTGCTGAGGGTTCCGTGTCGCAGGGCGCTCTCGTGATTACGGTAACCGCGGCTTTGGGCGCTATCGCCGCCGCATTGGTGCTGGTGAGCTCCCCATTGTGGGCAGACCAGCAGATTCCGCATTCGGCGGCGATTGGTGTAATCGTTATGGCGGTGGGCGTGTTCCTCTACGCCCTGCAGGCGACCATCAGTGGCGTGACCGCCGGTGAGGACCGCTGGTACCTTTTCGCGGCGGTAGGCGGCCTGGAATCGGTCGGGCGCCTCATCCTCATCCTTGCGGCTGCGCTCATGATTCCTTCTCTTGCCGGTCTTGAGGTGGCAATCGTCGTGCCGATGGGCCTGTGGCTCATCCTGGCGCTCGCGACCGTCTCGGGTCGCCGCCTGTGGGTTGCCCGCGCCGATGTGCCCGCGCGCCGTCTGAGCGCCAATATCCTCTGGTCGTTCCTGTCCTCTGCCGCCGCGGCTGTACTGATGATGGGCTTCCCGAACGTGCTGAAGGCGAGCAGCACCGCAGAGAGCGAACCGGTCGTGCTGGGCACCCTGATCCTGGCGATTTCCATTACCCGTTCGCCGATTATGATTCCCCTGCAGGCGTTCCAGGGTGTGGCGGTTTCTGCCTTCTTGAAGCAGAGCCACCGCCCCGTAGCGGCGTTCATTAAGCCTGCCGCCGTCGTGGTGGTTGTGGGCGCTGTAGGCGCGTTGGCGGCGTACGTGGTGGGTCCGCTGCTGTTCCGCCTGATTTACCCGCCTGCTACAGGTGCAGAGTCCGCCTACGAGGTGGCAGCCTCCGGCATCACCCTGGGTGCGCTGGTCTTCGCCTCGGCACTGCTGGCGCTCATGACCCTCTCGGGCAATATGGCGCTCGCAGTGAACCAGCACCGCATCTACCTTGCCGGCTGGGTGGTTGCCGCGGCGGTGACATTGAGCCTGGCATTCTTGGTCCCCACCCCGCTGGTACCGCGCGCTATTGTGGCGCTGGCGGTTGGCCCGGTCTGCGGTTTTGTGGTGCACATGGTGGGTGTGTCTTTGGCATCCCGCACGAAAGAAGCTCGCGCCGAAGAAACCCACGCGGAGTAGTTTAAAACCTCTGATTAAAACCTACGGGAGGGGTACGTACGTCACGTACGTTCCCCTCCCAACGTTTTACCCCGGTAGGCGGATCACCGCTAGGGAATCAGCCACTTACGAACCGGCGGAATCCAGCGCAGTAGCCACACCAGAACCAGCGAAGAAGCCCACACCAGCAGCGCGTAGGGTGCCTCCAGGCGGTAATCCACCAGCGGCCAACCGTAGGCGGCGAGGCCCTGAATAATCAGCAGGTGAATCAGGTACACACCAAAAGTCAGAGCCGAGAGCTTACGCAGACCCGTCTGAACCGCCTCCGGCAGGCGATTCAGCGGCAGAGACTTGAAGAATACAAAAACCGCCGAAGCCCAGAAAATCGTCGGAACAGACAGGTACTCGGTCGCCAAACCGCCCAGGCCCTGGTGGTTCAGCACCAGGTACGGGCCCACCAGAATATGCGTGAGCGAACCGGCAACACCCAGCACATAGATGACCAGACGCCACGGCAGGCTAAACTCCGTATTCGCCAGCGCGTAACCCAGGAAGCAGAAGCCCACATACCCCACGATGGGTGCCGAGAACTCCGGCATAAACTGCGGGTTAATCTTCTGCAGAGAAGCAGTCGCAATGGGCATCAGCAGACCCAAAGCCGCCATCAGCCACGCCAGCTGCACCTTCTTCTCACCGGCACCACGCAGGGCGTACGAGAAGATCGGCAACACCAGGTACACGCCGATGAGTGCTTCCAAATACCAGAGGGTCACGCCCACCTTGTTTGGTGCCAACAGCACCGCCAGAATCTCCTCACCCGTGGGCAGGGGAGTGTGCTTAAACCAGCTGCGCGCAAAGAGGTACACCTGACCCCACACCAGTAGCGGAATCAGAATCTTCGTGAAACGCTTCTTATAGAACGTGCCGACGCTCTCACGGTTCGTGAAATTCAGCAGGGTAATACCCGAGGCCATGAAGAAAAGCGGCACTGCAGCCACCGCGGTACCCGACAGGATATTCTCGAGAACCCAACCGGGCGAATCATAATCCACCCGGTAGTTGAACCGCACATGCAACGCCACCACGCAGATAATGGCGAGAACATTAATGAGGTCCAGATACACCTTTCGCGCAGGTCTGGGGCGCGCGGCAGGCACCTGAGACTCAGGCTGAGCATCCGCAGGTTGAGAGAACGCCACCTGCGCCGATGCAGGTTTGGAGGACATGAAAATCCGCTCCAATCAATGTGTGTGAGTGTGATGAAAAATGGGTGCATGCACCCGAATTCTAGAGGTTATAGACCCGCTTAACGTACGCACCATACAGCAGACGGTACAGTGTCGTGCTGGTCTTCAACAGTAGACCGGCGGCACCAAAAACCGGGCGGATGGGCAACGCAAGCAGTGCATCGCGCACCGTAAAACCACTACGGCAACCCGCCAGTACAGCCGGTGCGCTCTCACCGCCCACAATCAGTGCCTGCTGCGCATTATTCAGGTACGCAAGAACCCGGGCAATCGTCAGCGCCTCCTGACCGGCAGGCAGATGATACGTGCTCGTACGCTGCAGAGACTTCTCAAAATACTCCAGCAGGCGGGCAGTCTCAGATAGGGGAGTAATACGGCTCCATGTCAGGCTTGCCGCGCTCACAGCGTAAGCGTACAGTGGCTCATCGATGATGGTCACGCTCTGTGCTCGCAGGTAGCAGTCCAGTAGCGCGCATTCGTCCTCAGCACGTTCAATCTGGGGGTACCTGACGTTCTCAAATAGTTCGCGGCGAATAATCTTATCCCAGGCGTAAGGAGACAGCTCGTCCTTGAGTAGAGCAAATGCCGCCTCCTGACCAGTCATGGTGCCGGGGGAGCCCTTCAGACGCTTCCTGTTAGCACCATTGGTTGCCACCATATTGTGGGCGCAATTGACCACCTGCGCACCAGTACGCTCGGCGTGGTAGTGCAGGCGCTCCAGGAAGGTCGGGTAGAGAGCATCGTCAGAATCGGGGAAAGTCACCCACTCGCCACGTGCGTGGTCGAGACCTTGGTTACGCATTGCAGACAGGCCCTGATTCTTGGGGTTATTGAACACGCGCACGCGCTCATCCGGGTTCTGCTGCAGATACTCGGCAATCAGGTGCGCCGAATGATCCGGGGAGCCGTCAATCATGACCAGAAGCTCAAAATTGGGGTCGGTCTGCGCCAGCACCGACTCGACCGCCGCAATGACGGTGGAGGCGGTGTTGTAGACCGGCATGATAACGCTAGTGCGAGGGGTGGCAGACATAAAGACGGGAACCTTTGAAAACGGGGCTGATAAGAACAGGGCTACATTCCGTAGGTGCGCTTAATATATGTCCGATAGATGGGGTAATAGATTTTGGGGAAATATTTGAAGAGCGCACCTGCAAATCCATAGACGGAACCGGCGGACATCGCAAGGTATAGGGTATGGGGTGTAATTTCTTGGCGGCAGCGATGTAGGAATTCTTTACCCCCGGGAGGATTCTGTCGCAGGATGCTATTACCGCTGTTCACAAAATTGATGATGCGCGAGATGGCAAGCGCGGTCCGAACCTTCTTGCCGGCGTGGGGAGCATCTACTGTCGCATCCACGTAATCCATGAAGGCGACTAGATCTTCGAAAGGAGGAGTAGAACCCCAAGTGATAGATTCGGGGTTAACGGAGTAGAGATTCAGGGAATCAGGGATAATCTTCAGTGCGCGGGCTACGGTGCAGGCCGCGATGCTGTATCCGGCATCTTCCACTCGGTTAAGAGAGGGAATCGGATGTCTTTGAGTGTGGTGCGACGAAAAATTTTGTCCCATGCGAAGGGCGCGATGCGGCTGCTAAGAACCCGTGCTAGCGCGTCATCACCGCTAAAGGTACCGTCCTCGCCCATGAGACGGTACTGGGTTGATCCGTCCGGGTAGTAGATGTCGTGGGCGCAACCGACGATATCGACGTCATCGGTTGCGGCGGCGTGCATGACTTCTAGGAAGTTGGGCTTGTATGCATCGTCAGAGTCGAGGTAAGCGAGCCATTCGCCGGTCGCATGGCTGATTCCAACGTTGCGCGCACCAGCTAGTCCCAGATTCTTTTCGTTAAGGTGGTACGAGATGCGTGAGTCCTGGAGTTTCTGGAGATACTCCTGAATTACACGGTGAGAATCATCCGGGCTTTGATCGTTGATGATGATGAGTTCAAAGTCCGGGTCGGTTTGAGAGAGTACGGAGTCGATAGCCCGAACTACAGTGTTTACGGTGTTGTAGACCGGCATGATAATGCTGGTGCGGGGTGACGGCATAGTACCTCTTCGGAATGCGGTGGCTGGAACTTATACAGGTACATCATACGGTGGGGGCGGTGGGGAATCGAAATATGTTCCACCGCCCCCACGGTATGTGACGGACCTACTGATGAGGAGGGATATGCGTAGTATTGCGGGGCTTGCAAGTATGGTCGGTGTTAGCCCAAGCTATCCACAAACCCCAGAGGGCTATCGCGAGACCAGCCCACACACTAGCCTGCTCCTGCGTGAGGATTCCGTAGGTCTGCAGGACGGCAGTGGTAGCTGGAATGACCGCGTACAGCTGCTTACGCCATTCCGGACGGTGTCTAAGCACGGCGCTTTGACTTTGCGAGCTTCTCGATATCTTCAATACGCTTAGCAATGAGAATCACCTGATAATCGAACCATTCCACAACGGTTCGAGTGTTGACAGTAGCATTGCCAAATTTAGCAACCGCAAGATGACCCTCTCGAACAAAGGGCTCGTTATACACATCGGTTAGGGCTCGATGTGCTGCGCGGTAGGCGGATGCTTCAGAAATAGGTGCCATGATAATCTCCTTGGCGGTTGGGCAGCTATGATAGCTGCGGTTTAACAGAAAACCCCGCCAGGATAAACCTGACGGGGTGAACTACAGCAGTGAAATAACAGCTTCCTGCGGTAGCTTTATCTGCCTGGGAAAATGATGTAATCCTACTGGAACGCTTACCTATTTTCACAGGCAGAAGTTTAATGCGGACAGTATTAGTCCTGGCTATGAAGTAGCAGAGCTAAGGCCTTCATGCCCTCTAAACCTTCCCACATAGCAGAGCAAGAACGACAAGATGCCCTTTCAGCGGTGTAATACAGTGCAGGTCGGCGTATTGATGTTGAGCCGTCGCAGCTTGTTTTCATGACTTCCTGCTGCCCGCAGTTAGGACAAAATCCCTGCAAATCATGACTGGGATGGCGCAACGCAACAATGGCCCGAATCCAACTGGTCGTCGTTGCCAACGCCTCATCATGAAGCTCCTGATGTAGGTGATTGTGAATCCACGCAGAAACCTGATTTTTCAGCGGTGCACCTGGGAATGAGGGCATAACAACGGCACGAATAGACTCTTGGATTTCTAATGCATTAGCAGAAATAGGTATACGACTTCCAAAGCGGCTGGTGCTGGATGCTCCTCCAGTACGTGAACCACCGGCTACGTAATCTGCCAGCTCATCCAATAATGCCTGATGGCGTGGAATACGGAAATTTGTGCGATGTAGACACTGACGGTCTGAGTCCTTCACTGGTGTGCCCACAGTTAGAGCGATTAGATGCTGCTGCAGTTGCTCGCCAGACGAAATGGTAGCCATATGATGTAGCCTCTCTGCTAAATGAGTGAATTATTGATATCCGCTACAGTGCGGAAGGTGCGTGAACCATAGTGTTGGCTCTACAAAGAGTTGCTCTGCTTCTGCTTCTTGGCAGGGAAGTTGAAGCATGTGACAGGCGTTTTCTCCGTGCGTGTAGGAATGATGCTAAACCAGCATCATGAACGGCCCACTCATCCTGTCCGCTCTTCTTGCCGATTGGAGCTTCAGTATCCTGGTGCGCATTCTGTCGCTTCTTTTGCCGGTAGTGCTTGCGGCATAAGGGATGCCCGGCATGTCGAGAATCCACATCTATTGGCTTCTCGCAACGCGTGCAATGAGAAAGCGGAAGAAAAAGAACCGGATTTGCTCGCGAAGGGTAAATTCGCTGCTTTGAAGTTCGTCGAGCTCTAGGATTGACAGGAAGATAGACCCGCGGTGAATCAAGAGGAACGGTACCTTCTGGCGCGTGGATACATGCACGGCAGATGGAATAGATGGGATTCCATTGATTCTCTATTACGAGCGGTTGCCCGTAGTTCTCCGGGCGTACACTACTTGCCGGTAGAGAGAGACCTGCCGTACGCCAACACCGAGGGCATATTGAATGCCCCTGCATTAGATAGGGACTATCGTGCGTCTGTATAGCACGGCGTCGCGCCTGGCAGGTGCGGCAGTCCTCTCTATAGGAACTGGTTGGCTCCCTGCACCCTGCGCAGGGACGGGGTAGGTGTTTCATGGTTTCTCCTGAATACTATGCCTAGTCAAAAGAGTAAACAGATACTTTTCAATGTTCTAAATCGACATTTAATATTTAGGTTAGGGGGGAGGTGTATTTGAAGGTAGATGATGCTATTTAATTCGTAAATTAACTTATATTGGTTTATTTATCGATAAATATTCATTAGGTAAAATTTTGTAATTTATTGAATGCGTTATATTTAAAGTTTTATGGGTGTTTGGGATAGGGCCTAGAGACCCTCCCCCAAACACCCTGATGGTTATCTCTTTGGTTTCAGTAGATAAATCTAACTAGAGCGCACGCACAGCTTTTTCTGCATCATCGAGACGCTGCTGAAGGTGCAACATGGAGTTGTCGAACCAGTGGATTACGCCGCGCAGGCCAGTGAGGCGGTTGCCGAATGCCTTTTCTGCGAGATCTCCCTTGCGGATGAAAGGTTCGTCATAGATTGCATTCATTGCATTCTTAGCTGCGCGATAGATAACCTCTTCTTCGTTTACGTCTGCCGGGGGACGATAAATAGTGATCGCCGGACTACCGTTGTACGACCAAATCGTGTCGTGCGGATTGATAGAAATACCATTATGACCAGCGTTGCAATGGATAATCGTGTCGTGGTCATCATAGAAAATGCCGGTGTGACCAGCTGCGCCGCTGGTGTATCCACGGCGACCCCAAATAAACACGTCGCCACGTCGTGCCGGGTAATTACCCGATGCATCCGGTCGAACCTGAGTCCAGCCATTACTCTCCAAATCGTGGAAAAGCGTTTCGGTATTACCGATGGCAATATTCTGCGGGAGCAGGCCAGCATCTCGCAGTGCAAAGTAAACCGCAGATGAGCAGTCATAAGAATGCGGGCCAGTTCGATAATTCATCGAATAGGTCACCTTGCCCTTACGCTGCTCCATCCATGCAATCGCTTGATCAATCTTGGACATAATAAAATCCTTTCGGAAAGGCGGTAGCCCCGCACTATGAACCTCCCGGGAAGTCTATAGTTCGGGGCTACCGCAAATGAATTGGACACTAAAAACGCCGACCAGCTTTATCTTGGTCGGCGTGACTGCTCGGTAGGCACACTCCTGCCGAGGTGATATTCACTTTATGTGGGTTGGGATGTGAAAGTCCTGTCGCGTATTTTTGAAATTACAAATTTCTTTATTGTTCGCACGGTCTCCGTGTTTCTACCTACTTCAAACCCTGGGAACTTAGGTTAACCTATGGAAAACAGGTGCATTGCTCCCTAGACTAAAAGAGCACATTGACAGACCACGCGGGCCGCCCACGCCGCGACCCCACCCATCCCAACGGGTATAGCACCGAAGGAGCCACCCATGAGCCGACGCACCGACGCGCCCGCCCGATCACCACGACGAGCCGCCCTCGCCAGCTGGATAGGCTCCGCCCTCGAATACTACGACTTCGCGGTCTACGGCACCGCTGCCGCAATCGTGCTTAACCGTATCTTCTTCCCCGAAGACACCGCAGCCATTGGCATTCTCAAATCCATGGTCGTTGTGGGCGTCGCCTACGTTGTGCGACCTTTCGGCGCCATGATCGTTGGACCCCTCGGTGATCGCTACGGCCGCCGATTCGTCCTGATGCTCACGCTCTTCCTGATGGGTAGCGCCACCTTCGCCATCGGTTGCCTACCAACCTACAGCCAAGCGGGTATTATCGCACCGATTTTGCTGGTCATCTGCCGTATACTTCAGGGCCTCTCCGCCGCCGGTGAGCAGGCAAGCTCCATCTCCATCTCCCTGGAGCATGCCAACGAGCATCAGCGTGCCTTCACCACCAGTTGGACCCTGCAGGGCACCCAGTTCGGCTCGCTGCTGGCGACTGCTGTGTTCATTCCCTTCGCCGCCCTGCCGGACGAACAGCTGCTCACCTGGGGCTGGCGCGTACCCTTCTGGCTCTCCGCCTTCGTGGTGGTGACCGCCTGGCTGATTCGCCGCACCCTCTCTGAACCGCCCGCCTACCTGCAGCGTGAAAAGCTCACCGAATCCCCGCTCGTGCTGGTCTTCAAGCACCACAAGCGGGCCGTACTCACCATCGCCGTGTGCGCCATGGTCAACACCGTGAACATGGTCTTCACGACCTTCGCGCTTTCCTTCGCCACCAAGGGTTACGGCCTTGATCGCAGCACCATGCTGCTGGTGCCGGTCGCCTCCAATACCCTCGGTCTGATTGCGATTCCGCTCGCCGCCATGCTTGCCGACAAGATTGGTCGTAAGCCCGTGTTCATTACCGGTGCGGTTGCTTCTTCCCTGGTGATGTTCCCGTACCTTGGCGCGATTGCCGAGGGTAACTGGGTGGGTATCTTCGCCTACGGTGTGCTCATGCACGGTGCGCTCTACTCCATGGCGAATGGCGTGTGGCCCGCCTTCTACGCGGAGATGTTCCCCACTTGCGTGCGCGTGACCGGTCTGGCGCTGGGCACCCAGATTGGCTTCGCAATTTCCGGAGGCGTAGCACCCGCCGTGGCAACGAGCCTCGCTGGTGCCGACCTGCACAATGCGGTGTTGCCCGCCGTGTTCACGGTCGCCATGTGTGTGCTCGTGGCCTTGGGTGCGCTGACGGCTCGTGAGGGTTATAAGAAGTCCCTTGCGGAACTGGATGCATAGCCCATACAATATATTTCGTATATAGAATAAATACAGGTGGGGCTGGATAGATGACTATCCAGCCCCACCTGTATGTGGTTTTCTAAGCCCCCTGCTGTGCCGCAATCAGTGCCTCAAAATGCGCCGCCATACGCTCAGCATTCGGCTCTAGTTTGGTAAAGAGGCGGAACGCATCCACCGCCTGACCCACCGCCATGTAGCCACCCGTCAGCACCTCGCACCCGGCGGCACGCGCCGCATGCACCAGCTGCGTTTCTTGTGGCAGGTAGATGACATCCGCAACCCACAAGCCCTCACACAATACCCCGGCGCTCAGTGCCGATTCACTCAACGGCATGCCCGGATGCACGTGCATACCCACCGGGGTTGCATTCACCAAACCCTGAGCTTTCAGTAGAGATTCAATGAGGCGCTCATCGTCGCTCAACACCTCGATTCGGGTCTGCGGGAAGAGCCCATCCAGCTGCTCCGCAAGCCCCTGAGCCTTCGCCGCGTCACGCTCAAAGAGACTCAGGCGGCGCACCCCCAGACGGCACAGTGCGTACGCCGTGGCGCTACCGGCACCGCCAGCACCCATCTGCACCACGTGCTCCAGACGCGCTGGATCCTCCGTCACCTGTGGCAGACCGCGCTTCAATGCCGCAATGAACCCCGAGTAGTCGGTGTTATCGCCGTAGAATGTGCCATCCTCGCGAATCACCACGCAATTGACCGCTCCCAAGGCGCGTGCCGCATCCGAAAGCTCGTCCAGATGCTCCATGACTGACTGCTTGCACGGGTGCGTGATGTTGAACGCGTTAAAGCCAAGCAGTGCTGCCGCATCCAGAAGCGCCGGGGCGGAAGCCCCGTCCAGGTCCAAGGCGTCCAGGTCGATGGGGCGGTACAGGTAACGCACCCCGTGCGCGTCCGCCTCCGCCTCATGCATAGGAGGGGTGAGGGAGGAGGTGATGCCGTCACCGATGAGGCCCACCAGGAAAGATTCAGTACGCAAACTCATATTCCCACTCTAAACGTCCGCTCCTCGAGACGGAACCCTGGTGTTCCGTTATTCCATAAGGGACTTCATGTCTTTGAACCGGTGCCAAATATGTGCTGGAGTTGGGGAGAAGAGAAAAATAATTTATACCCCTAAGAGCACAATGTATCTGACATAAACATCTCAAAGGTATAAGCTTGGTATAACTACTTGTGCGCTGGAGCGCGCACGTGAGACTACACAGACACCGTCACAGTGAAGTGATACCGATATTCGGAGGATAGATTGTCAATGACTGACAAGGCTATGGCACACTTCGCTGGCGCCGATGAATGGGTCGAGCAGTATTTCCTGAACAGTCCCGAAGACGAGCGTGAAGAATTCACCCCGGCAGAGTTAGAGGATTTAGCTCGCACCCACCGTGCGCTGGCTCGAATCCGCATGCCTAAGACCCCCGTTGTTGCTGCCCGCAACGACGAATACAACACCACCCTATACGTCACGACCGACGACATGCCGCATATTGTCAGCTCCCTGACTGCGTGCCTCGCAACGAACTTTGGTGGTTTCGTTACCATTCTTCACCCCACCTTCCTCGTAGAACGTGATCCGGAAGGTGCCATCCTGAGCCTGCGCGGCACCGGCATGCGTGGCAACCTCGCCAGCGGTGATACCGCTACCCTGGGCGTGCCCTCCCTGAAGCTCAGTGAGAACGCCCCCGAGGGCGCCACGGTCGCTATTGAATCCTGGATTGCAGTCCGCCTGACCCGCTACCTCACTGAGGAAGATCAGCGCCGTTGCGAGAAGGAAGTTGAGTGCGTCCTTGCTGACGTGCGTGCCTGCCACAGCGACCTGGATGCCATGGTCACCCGCGTTTTCGACATGGCTCAAGTAATGTACGAGCTGCGTGGTGCCACCCTGGGTCACGGCGAGGAATCCTACGCCGCCAACCCGCGCGGTGTGGAGCCTGCCTCCCGCGTGGAGGTGGCACAGGACTTCCTACGTTGGCTGACCCGCGGCAACTTCGTGTTCATGGGTGTCAAGGAGCGCGTTCTGGACGGCTCTTCCGGTGCTATCTCCCTGGTGGACCGCCCCGGCTCGGCGCTCGGTATTCTACGTGCCACCGAGGGCCGTAACCGCATTCAGCTCTCTGGTGAGACTCTCGAACGTGCACTGTTCCCCCGCCCCGTGTACATCACGAAGGCGAACTCCCGCTCCACGGTTGCCCGCAACGACTACCTAGACTACATTGGTGTGCGCCGCTTCGACCTGAACGGTCGAGTCATCGGTGAGTACGTCATCCTGGGTCTGTTTACCCGCCAGGCGTACTCCCTGCCCGCCATTGAGACTCCGCTGGTGCGTGAGCGTATCGCCATGGTGCGCCGCCGCCTCGGCTACCATCCCGGTTCTTACTCTGACAAGGCGCTTCTGGGTGCCCTGGAAGATTACCCGCGCCTGGAACTGCTCCACGCCTCCGCTAATGACCTGACCGAAACTTTCGGCGGCATTATGGGCCTGGAGGAGCGCCGCAAGACCCGTCTGTTCCTGCGCGCAGACCAGTTCAACCGGTTTATTTCCGCCGTGGTGTACCTGCCTCGGGACCGCTACAACACGAACGTGTGTGCGCGAATCCAACAGGTTTTCCAACAGGAATTTGATCTTAGTGCCATCGACCATGAAGTGTACCTGTCCTCCTCATCGTTGGCGCGTCTATTTTTCCGCATTCGGCTCACCAACCCTAATGATGTGCCGAAGACGGATCATCAAGCTCTCGAAAAGCGACTGCAAGAAGCCGCCCGCTCCTGGGTGGAAGCAACCGCAGCTGCTATTGAGGCATGGAAACCCGGAGCGGAAGGCCGCCGACTCGCATCAGCCTGGGCAGATGCGACGAGTGCAGCCTACCGAGCCGATTACACAGTAGAACAAGCAATCGAGGATATCGTGATTCTTGAATCTCTCTCGGGCCAGAAGCCCGCCGCAATCAAGGTTGAAGCCGGCGAAGCCAACACTACCCGACTGAAGACCTACCTGTCCGCACCTCACACCCTCACCGAGCTGCTGCCGGTTATGCAGAATATGGGTCTGGTCGTTGTTGATCAGAAGCCCTACGAGTTCAAGCCTGAGGATGGCGAAGACTACGGCTACCTCTACGACTTTGGGGTCCAGTTCCCCGAAGGTGTAGACGCGAACGCTGTGGCTTCCCTTTACGAGGATGCACTGAACGCCTACCTGCTCGGTGAGCGCGAGTCCGACACCCTGGACCGCCTGATTCTAGCTGAGGGCTTGACCTGGAAGGAAGTACGTCTGTTCCGTGCCCTGAACCATTACCTGATTCAGCTGGGCCTGGGCTACACTCCGTCCTTCATGTCAAACACCCTGCTCGCTAACCCGGCCATCACCAAGCACTTGGTCGAGTTCTTCGAGGTCAGCTTCGACCCGAACAACGGTCTCAACGATGAGCAGCGCAACGCACGCCGCGAGGAAATCGAAGCCGACCTGGTTGAGGAACTGAACCAGATTCCCACCCTGGATGCTGACCGCTATCTGCGCTCCCTCGGTAAGGTCATTCGCGCTATCCTGCGCACTAACGCATACCTTGCTGGCCGCCCCGCACTCGCATTCAAGGTGGCACCGCAGGAGATTGACTTCGCACCCCTGCCCCGCCCCAAATTCGAGATCTTCGTCTACTCCCCGCGCGTTGAGGGTGTTCACCTGCGCTTCGGTAGCGTCGCACGTGGTGGCCTGCGCTGGTCCGACCGCCGTGACGACTTCCGTACCGAGGTTCTGGGCTTGGTCAAGGCACAGATGGTGAAGAACTCCGTCATTATCCCCACCGGCGCGAAGGGTGGCTTCTTCCCCAAGCAGCTGCCCGACCCCGCAGTGGATCGCGATGCATGGATCACCGAGGGTCGCGAGTCCTACAAGGTCTTCATCGGCTCCCTGCTGGACGTCACCGACAATCTCTCCGTTGGCGCTGACGGATCCGAGACTGTTGTCCGCCCCGAGGGTGTTGTAGCACGCGACGCTGACGACTACTACCTGGTGGTCGCAGCGGATAAGGGCACCGCAGCATTCTCCGACACCGCAAACGTAATCAGCCTGGAGCGCGGCTTCTGGCTGGGCGACGCCTTCGCATCCGGCGGCTCCGTCGGCTACGACCATAAGGCAATGGGTATCACCGCACGCGGTGCATGGGAGTCCGTCAAGCGTCACTTTGCTGAGCTCGGCCACGACGCTCAGACCGAAGAGTTCACCGCAGTCGGTATTGGCGACATGTCCGGTGACGTATTCGGTAACGGTCTGCTCCGCTCCAAGGCAACCCGCCTGGTCGCAGCATTCGACCACCGCGATATCTTCCTGGACCCGAACCCTAACGCGGCAGCATCCTTCGACGAGCGTCAGCGCCTGTACAACCTGCCCCGTTCCTCCTGGCAGGACTACAACCGCGACCTGATTTCCGCCGGTGGTGGCGTGTACTCTCGCGGCCTGAAGTCCATCGAGATCACCCCCGAGGTACGCGAGGTTCTGGATCTGGACGAGTCCGTCACCGAGCTGGCACCGACCGAGCTGATTTCTGCTATCCTCAAGGCACCGGTCGACCTGATTTACAACGGTGGTATCGGTACCTACGTGAAGGGATCCACCGAGACCAACGCACAGGTAGGCGACAAGGCTAACGACGCACTGCGTGTCAATGGTAAGGACCTGCGCGCCAAGATCGTTGGCGAGGGCGGTAACCTCGGTTTCACTCAGCTGGGCCGTGTTGAGGCTGCGCTCAACGGCGTTATCCTCAACACCGACGCAATCGACAACTCCGCAGGTGTGGAAACCAGTGACCGTGAGGTCAACATTAAGATTTTGGTGGACCGCCTCGTGGCACGTGGTGAACTACCCGTTGAAGAGCGTGCTTCCTTCATCGAGTCCCTGCAGGACGAGGTTGGCGGCAAGGTACTCGGCACCAACGTTGAGCAGAACGTGCTGCTGCAGGGTGAGTTCCACGGTTCCTTCCTGGGCATCAACCTGTACAAGCGCCTCATGCACGACCTGGAAGAGCACGCCGGTCTGAACCGCGCCGTCGAGTTCCTGCCCACCGATGAGGAGTTGGATGCACGTCTGGAGACCACCGGCGAGCGTCTGACTCGCCCCGAGCTGTCTGTGCTGGCTGCGTACGTGAAGATTTACCTCACTCACGCACTGGAACAGACCGACTTCGCGGACGACCCCTACCTGGAGGGCGTGCTGCGCAGCTACTTCCCGGCAGCACTGGTTGAGCGTTTCGGCCAGCACCTGAACTCGCACCCGCTGCGTAAGGAAATCCTCTGCACCCGCGTCGCTAACGAGCTGGTCAACATCGGTGGTATCACTTTCGCATACCGCGTGATGGAGGAGTTCAACGTTGGTATCGATTCCGTCGCACGCGCCTTCATTGTGGCTCGCGAGCTCTTCGAGCTGGGCACCGCAGCTAAGCTACACCGTGAACTGTCCCCGAAGACCCCGCTGGATGCATGGTTCACCGTTCTGCGCGATAACCAGCGCGTTCTGGACCGTGCCGTCCGCTGGTTCATCACCGAACGTGGTGTGGTCGCTGGCACCAGCATCTCTGAGCTACTGGAGACCTTCGGTTCCGTCGTCGAGATGCGCCGTAACCTGCCCGAGTACCTCTCCGGTACTTCCCGTGACCGTGTTCGTGCAAAGCGCGATGCAGGCGAGGCATGGGGCCTGCCTGAGGAACTCATAGTCATCTGGATTCGCGGCTTTGAGGGCTACGCCCTGATGGACGTTATCCGTTCCGCACGCGACCACGACTTCGAGGCAACCTCGCTGGCACCGGTCTACTTCGCAACCTACGACCGTTTCAAGGTGGACGAGCTGCTCGGCCTCATCTCCGACCTGCCCCGCAACGACCGCTGGGAGATTCTGGCACGTCAGGCACTGCGCGGCAGCCTCTACGAGACCGCTGCAGAGCTGGCACTGTCCGTGGCAGAGGGCGCCAAGGGTGACTTCTCCACTGTAGAAGGTGCACAGCAGGCTCTGGAAACCTGGGTTGAGGAGCACCCGACCCGCGTGGGCAACATTGACCGCGTTCTGAAGGAGATCCGCGAGGCTGCTCCGGACGTTACCGGTCACCCGCGCCTGGCTGTGGTGTCCGTGGCTCTGCGTACTCTTTCGAGCGCATCCTAATGAACTAAGACCCGTTAGGGTCGCGTAGAGCATCCCGGTTCCTTCGCTGTTGAAGGGGCCGGGATGCTTTTATGCAGTGGGTGGGATGTCGCAAAATCTATGCAGAAAAACCTTCTCTGACAACGAACGATGCGTTTTTACACTAAATGCAGTGTGAGACTTTGTTCTAAATCCCGCCAAATATCAGGTAGAGGGTTAAGGAAACCTAAGGTTTTAATCGATATATGGAGTATATTGATTCCCGGCGGCATCGCGGCAAGCTCACTGTAAGCCAAAGGGACCCGGCACCATCATCATGACGAACCCCCACCCTGCGGCACGTGATGCGGTGCTACCAACCAAAAACACACTGCCCCTAATCTTTACGATTATCGACTGAAAGTCTGCAAGATTGTCCACCAGCCCGGTACTGAGGAAAAAAAGTAACAGCGCATGGCGCCTACTCAATTAACTTTCTGCTTTATGTCTCTCCGGTCGCACTGCTGACCACCGTCTTCCCCGCGGTCACCCCGACCATTTACCGGTACAACCTCGATGGTATACCCCTAATCCAGGTGATTCTGGCAGCGTCCATTACCGTTCCTTAGCTCAGTCAGGCGGCCTGCCTGCCCCTTTACCGTGCTATCCAGATGGAGCACAAGAAGATTGCGGGCGCCTGCGAAGGCCTGCGTATTCACGCTGAAATCCTTCAGCACCGGCTCAAGTGCGCTGAAGCACGTGCTGTACGCGCACGCATGTCCGAACCGCAGTTCCAGGACATGACCGCGTTCATTCCCAACTGGCTCTACCTCTTCTTCATGACCATGCTGCTGGTACTGCTTTTTGCCGTACCGTTCGCCCTCGTCCTCCACTGGGTCCCGACTGCATTCGGTGACTTCTTCATCCTGGGCGTTCTCAACATTGCGTTCGCACAGCTGCTGGTCATCCTGAACCTTGTGAAGAACCGCATCATCTGGTTCTTGCTGCCGTTGGTTGGTTCGTTGAAAATGGGACGCTTCTGCTACCCCAGCGCCGATATGGCAACCTACCTGTACCCTAAGGCTCTGGAAGAGGCACACGGTATTGGTGCGCCCATCGACCAAATGAATGAGGGCGAGAAGGACTGCGCAGTCATCCTGCCCAGCGGTATGCTCATCGAGTCCGTGACGGAAGCCTATTACGCCCGCCAGGCAGCGCGTGCCCACATCCTCTCTGAGGGTCGTGGCCACGTGTGACGTTTCGTGTTTATTGCCCGCGTGGTGCCCATTAAGGGCCTGACTGACCTGATTCGCTCCCTCGCGGTGCTGCGCCCCCTCATGGAGGAGCCCAGCATCTACGAACGTTACTGTGGGATCGCCTACGACCGTATTGTCAGCTTCTGCCAGCTGTGACTGGTCATGGACCGCTACAACACGATCTACCGCGAGCTGGGTAAGCTGTCTCCTCGCGCCCCTGAATTCGACCTGGAGTACGATGGCAAATAAACTTACCCGTATGGGCGGACCCGGCAAGTTTGGGCATGGGTCCGCTACGGCGGTAAGCCCATTACCCAGCAGCAGCTCGATTTTGCGGTCAAGAACTACTCTGTCGCAATCCTGTATCCCTGGGAACTGGATGCGGCACGCTACCTGAAGAAGCGTGCACCTCAAATGGTGGTGCTGGCGTATAAGTGCCTGTCCTCCACACGCTCTTATGAGCCCGGCCCAATCTATTCTTTGGATGTGTCTTACCCGCTGGCGCAGTCAATGGCGAATTCCGGTAAGGATTTCTTCGCCCACCGCCTCAATGGCGACCGTATCGAGTGGAAGGGCTACCCTAAGTACTTCCAGCTGCAGGTGTGGAACGCCGACTACCGTTGGCACTGGGTGGACGCTGTGGTGCGCGAAATACGTAACTCACCCTTTGACGGGGTCATGGCTGATAACGACGTGAAGAACGACTACTACGGCCTGAACCTGCCCATTCAGGGCGTTCCTTATTATCGCTCAGAAGACCGCTCATACCCGTGCCTTTACTCGCGGTTGGGCTGCCCTGAATACCAGCTCGAAGGATGTGACCCTGAAGGTTCCCTCTAATCTGGTGGATGCGGCAAACCACCCGGTACCCTCGAGCTTCACGTTGCGGGCGCATCAGGGGGTGGTGTACCGCCATAAAGCGTAATTTACCGCTCGCATATCTCTTCGGAGCCTCTGCGCGACACCGCGCATTTGCGTATATAACCTCATATACAAACCCACCGGCAATATAGCCAATTGGCTATATGTACCGGTGGGTTTGTTATATGTGTGCTAGATGAGCTGGGATAGCTTACTTAGCGGGGTAGGAGGGGACGTCGTAGCCGCCCATACGCTCCAGAACGCGAATCACCTGGCAGGAGTAACCGAACTCGTTGTCGTACCAGACGTAGACAATTGCGGAGTCATCGGTCACCACGGTAGCCAGCGAGTCCACAACACCTGCGGTGCGGGAACCCACGAAGTCGGTGGAAACAGCCTCGGGGGAATCCGAGTAGCCCACCTGGCGGCGCAGCTCGCCGTCGATGGATTCGCGGCGGAACAGCTCGTTCAGTTCCTCAGCGGAACCTGCGGGCTTGGTCAGCTTCACGTTCAGGATTGCCATGGAGACGTCCGGGGTGGGAACGCGGATAGCGTTACCGGTCAGCTTGCCTTCCAACTGCGGCAGAGCCTTAGAAACAGCCTTTGCAGCACCGGTCTCGGTGATGACCATGTTCAGCACAGCGGAGCGACCGCGGCGGTCACCCTTGTGGAAGTTATCGATCAGGTTCTGATCGTTGGTGAACGCGTGAACGGTCTCAACGTGGCCGCGCTCCACACCGTATGCGTCATCCAGAACCTTCAGCGCCGGAGTGATTGCGTTGGTGGTGCAGGATGCTGCGGAGAGGATCTTGTCCTCATCAGTGATGACGCTGTCATTGACACCGAACACAATGTTCTTCATGTCGCCCTTACCGGGAGCGGTCAGCAGAACACGAGAAATGCCGGGGCAGTTCAGGTGCTGCTCAAGGCCCGGAACGTCGCGCCAGCGGCCGGTGTTGTCCACCAGTAGAGCGTCGTTGATGCCGTACTCGGTGTAGTTAACGGTGGTCGGGTCAGAGGAGTAAATGAAGCGAACCGGAACACCGTTAGCGATGATGGTGCTGTTCTCTTCGTCTACCTCAATAACGCCCTTGAAGGGGCCGTGAACCGAGTCGCGCTCCAGCAGGGATGCACGTTTGACCAGGTCCTGATCGCCGTTCTTACGCACCACAACAGCGCGCAGGTTCAGACCAGAACCCAGTGGCGAGGAGGAACGCTCCAGCAGAATACGAGCCAGCAGGCGACCAATACGACCGAAGCCGTACAGCACAACGTCCTGCTCCTTGGGCTGGTTGCCCTGGTGGTTCACGGAGGAACCCAGCTGCTCGGACAGCCACATGGACAGCTCGGGGGAGCCAGCCTCATGGTGAGCCTTGTGCAGAGCAGCAATGTTAATCGAGCATGCACCCAGGTTCAGCTCAGCCAGAGCACGCACCAGCTCCAGGGAGTGTGCGGGGTTCAGAGGTGCACCATCAATGTGAGATACAAAATCGTGCAGCTTCAGCAGCTCAATGACAGACTTGTTGACCAGGCTACGGCCGTGAATGCTCAGCACCACGCCGTTCTCACGGTGCAGCTTACCGATGAGAGGGATCAGTTCCTCTGCGGTAGCCTCACGGTTAACCCAGGTAGCGGTTGCAGTCGTCACGTATGACCTTCTTCCTAACTTCGTCGTTGGAGGGTAGGCGCGACGGTGCTGTCGCGTCAATACCGTGCCGGGCGTTAAAGACCCGGCGTCGGTTTAAGTCTAACCCGTGCGAACCCCTCCAGAGCCTCAAAATTAGCGATATTGGGGCTAAAAGTCAGAAGAGGTAGAAGTCAGTTCCTGCACCCGCCCGGCAAGCCAACACAAGCCCTCAAAAGGAAAAGTAAAACCACTTTAAATACCCACAAAAACACACCCCACGACACGGGAAAACATAGGTAAAATTGGAACCATGTTGACTGTAATCGGTGAAGCACTCGTAGATGTCGTCCACCAGTACGACGGAGAAACCCGCACCTACCCCGGCGGATCGCCCATGAACGTAGCCGTCGGCACACGCCGCCTCGGCCACTCTACCAACTTCGTCGGCCACTACGGCCCCGACGCCTACGGTGAAAGCATCAATGCACACCTGCAGGCATCGCGGGTGACCCAGCCCTTCGAACCGACTGCCGAACGTACTTCCATTGCCCAGGCAACCATTGGGGCCGACGGTGCCGCAGAGTACGAATTCGACATCACCTGGTCCCTCGACTCCATCGCCGAGAAGCTCACCGAACTGGCACACACCTCCGATGCAGTGCACACCGGCTCCATCGCCGCCATGCTCGAACCCGGCGCGCACGTGGTCGCCGTAGCCTTCGAAGCCGCCCGCGACAGTGCCCTGCTCAGCTACGACCCGAACTGCCGCCCCACCCTCATCCACAACGTTGATGAGGGCCGCGCCTGGGCTGAAAAGTTCGTGTCCCTCTCCAGCGTCGTCAAGGCCTCTGACGAGGACCTGCAGTGGCTCTACCCGGACCGTTCTCTCGACGACAGCGCACGCGCATGGCTTGACCTCGGCGCCGAGCTGATGGTCATCACCCGCGGCGAGGACGGCCCCATCGCCTTCACCAAGAAGTACCCTGAGGGCGTTAGCCAGCCCGCACACCGCGTTGAGGTTGCGGACACCGTCGGTGCCGGCGACTCCCTCATGGCGGCGCTCATTGCGGCTCTACTCGACCGCGGTATCGCCGGCGCTGAGGCGCGCACCAAGGTAGCCGCACTGACCGCCGAAGACATCGCCGACCTGCTGCGTTTCTCTGCAACCGCAGCCGGCATCACCGTTTCCCGCGCGGGCGCTAATCCGCCTACCCGCGAAGAACTCGACGCCGTACTCAACGGCTAAATAATCTATGCCTCGCCGGTGGATAGCTCACTCTGTCCGCCGGCGTCGCCATACCCACCCGCACCCCACCATTGAGGAGCATGATGAGCAACCTTGGCACCGCACCCCTGCCCCGCGAACCCTACGCGGGCTTGCCCGAACTACCCGAATTCACCCTGACCTCCACCGACATTCAGGACGGCGGCACCGCCCCTGAATGGATGTGCTCCGCCCTCTTCGGCGTGGCAGGGGGTCAGGATCGCTCCCCGCAGCTGTCCTGGAGCGGCTTCCCCGAGGGTACCAAATCCTTCGTACTGACCTGCTTTGACCCGGATGCGCCGGTTCCCAGCGGCTTCTGGCACTGGACTATCTCCAACATTCCCGCCAACGTGACCAGCATTGACACTGGCGCGGATGCACCCGCCGGCGCTCTGATGCACCGCAATGACGCCGGCGTGGCGGGCTTCCTGGGTGCTGCCCCTCCGGCTGGTCACGGCCCGCACCGCTACATCTTCTGCGTCACCGCCGTGGATGTGGAGAAGCTCGACATTGATGAGAACGCCAGCCCCGCCGTCGTGAACTTTAACCTGCTCGGCCACGGTCTGGGTCGCGCATTTCTGACCGTCACCTACGCGGAACCGGCGGCATAGCGGCATACCGGCTCGCTGGCGCAGTCTAACGAGCTCCGCGCTTTATCCCGTACCGATACACCCCACGACTGAAGGCAAACACTGCATGATTAAACTCATCGCCAGCGACCTGGACGGCACCCTCATCGGGCACGATTTCCGGTTCCGCCCGCGCACCCTGCGCGCCCTTGAGGCTGCCCGCGCCGCCGGGATCAACATCGTCTTCGTGACTGGCCGCCCAAGCCGCTGGCTCACACCCCTACGCGAGCAGACCGACTTTGACTCCTACGCCATCTGCTCTAACGGTGCCGTGGTGTATCACCTGGGCGCGAATGAGGTAGAAGAGATCA
This sequence comes from Rothia similimucilaginosa, assembly GCF_029850985.2. Taxonomy (NCBI): domain Bacteria; kingdom Bacillati; phylum Actinomycetota; class Actinomycetes; order Micrococcales; family Micrococcaceae; genus Rothia; species Rothia similimucilaginosa. Next base: position 71,753 of record NZ_CM138149.1, read on the forward strand.
ACGGCGCAGATCCCGCGGTGATTGCCCGCACCCACGAACTCCTAGAACCCATATTCCCCGATGCCACCTACACCCTGGAAACCGTAGACACCGTCTATATTCAGGGGCCGCACGACAGTGGTGAGGTGCTTGAGGGTGCCCGCGTTATTGAGTCGAGTATTGCTGATTCCCTGGAACGAATCGGCTCAACCCCGGTGATCAAGTATCTGATCCGTGTGCCCGGCATGGACCCCGATATCCTGCAAGCGCGCGTGCATCAGGCGGTAGGTTCGCTGGTCGCAGTTACCCGCGGGGTGGTCGGTGAACCGCTCGTTGAGATGGGCTCTAAGACCGTGAATAAGGGACGGATTTTGGAGAAGTTCGCGGCACGCCACGGCATTGAGGCGCACGAGGTGATGGCATTTGGCGACATGCCGAATGACGCGGAGATGCTCTGCTGGGCGGGGGAGGGCTTTGCTATGGCCTCGGGTCAGCCGGCACTCATCGCGAAGGTGGGGCGTACCTGCCCGCCCTTCCACGAGGATGGTGTGGCGCAGACGATTGAGGCGATGCTCGCCGAACGGTCCTAGTCGCCTAGCACTAGTCATCCAGCGCTAGCGGCTGTGTGGCCCTTGCAGATATAACTCAGACATAAACTTTTATGTCTACACATAAAAAATTTGAGTCTAGACATAAAAATTTATGTCTAGACTCAAATTTTTGTGTCTGATTTACATCTGTTTTGTGTCTAAGCAGGGTGGCAGTTGTGTGTAATACCCAGAAGACGTAAAAAGCGGCCCGGATGGAATCTAATCCATCCGGACCGCTTTTTACACCCTGCGCCTCAGGAGCATTACTCCAACGGGCGCAAGCGTGAGGGGCTAAAACCTAGTGTCCTTCAGACTTCGACGGGTCATAAGGCTCCAGCGGGTCGCCAGTAGCCTTCGTGTACTTCGCGATGAAGGTCATCAGGTGGAAGATAATTAGGGTCGCAGCGGTACCCAGAGCAATACCGGCGAAGGACAGCTCACCGAAGGTCCAGGTGTAATCCGCAATACCAACAATCAGTGCCACAGCAGCGGTGGTCAGGTTGATCTGGTTTGAGAAATCAACACGGTTCTCGCTCCAAATACGAACACCGAGCATACCGATCATGCCGTACAGAACGGTTGCGGCACCACCCAGAACACCTGCCGGGACGGTCGCAATAGCAGCACCGAACGCGGGGAACATGGATAGGCCAATCGCGAAGATAGCTGCCACCCAGTACGCCGCGGTGGAGTACACTTTAGTCGCTGCCATCACGCCGATGTTCTCAGCGTAGGTGGTGGTACCCGAACCGCCACCGAAACCGGCGATGGTGGTTGCCAGGCCGTCCGCCATGAGGGCGCGGCCGGAGTAGTCGTCCAGGTTGGTGTCGGTCATTAACGCAACGGACTTCACATGGCCAATGTTCTCAGCCACAAGCACCAGAATCACGGGGATGAACAGACCAGCGAGCTCCCAGTGGAACTCGGGAGTCTGAAAGTGCGGCAGACCAATGATGCCCTGAGCCTCAACGGTCTTGTGAATGGTGGAGAAGTCCACCTCGCCGCGAATTACCGCGGTGATGTATCCGATAATGACGCCTAGCAGGATAGACAGACGACCAATGATGCCCTTGAACAGTACCGAAATTAGCACAATAGAGCACAGGGTTACCAGCGCGGTAATCGGTGCCTTCATGAAGTTGTCTTTAGCGCTGGGCGCCAGGTTGAAGCCAATCAGTGCCACAATCGAACCGGTGACGACCGGGGGCATGAGCTTGGTCAGCCAGCCGGTGCCAGCGAACTGAACAATCAGACCGACGAGGAACAGGGCGATACCCGCCATGACGATGCCGCCGAGCGAACCCGCGGGGCCGTGCGAGGAGCTCGCAGCGGCCAGGGGTGCAATAAACGCGAAGGAAGAACCCAGGTACGAGGGGACGCGTCCGCGAGTAATGAGCAGGAACAAGACCGTGCCGACACCCGAGAAGAATAGGGTGGTTGCCGGCGGGAAGCCGGTCAGCAGCGGAACGAGGAAGGTCGCGCCGAACATTGCAACCACGTGCTGTGCGCCAATGCCGATGGTAATCGGCCAGGCGAGGCGCTCGCTCGGTGCTACGACGGAACCAGGCTTTACGGTGCGGCCGTCGCTGTGGATTGACCAGTCAAAGCCGAGAAGTTTAGAGATGCTCAAAAGGGAGCTCCTGAGATGAATATGGTGGTGTATAAAATTCCACATAATTCTACGCGTATACAGGTGTAGGTCACAGCTAAACGCCTATAAATATGAGCAGGGATACGTTAATTGGGGCATAGTATTCTTTTATCGTGGGCCCATATCCCGTATATAGCCCATAATGCATCAATACCCCGTATATGCAATTCAAAGGATATACGGGGTATTGATGCAGAAAGTGAATAAAAACACTCGCTACACGGAGCTCATTAGCTTAGAGAGCATCACGCAGATTCTCCAAGTGATCATAACGCGCCAACTCATATCGCAGGTGGCCTTCAGTCGGGGACTGAACCGGCAGGAACGACGCCTCACGCAGGCGACGAGCAGTCGGGGAACCAGCCACGTAACCGGCGCCTCCAACAACCTGCAGCTCAAAGTGAGTAGCAATGGTTGCAAAGTGCGAAACACCCAAACGCAAACTCAGCAGGTCACGACGCTCAGCACGCTCCGGCTCAGACGCCAGGCGAACCAGCTCCTCACGCAGGCTCTGGTACTCCGCCAGAATCAGTGGGAACTCAGGACGGAACACACCCTGGGAGACGTCCAGATGCTTAGCGGCCTCCTGTAGGGCACCAGCGGCAAGACCCAGGCAGAACGACGACTGAACCAACAGGAACGGTGCAGTCACATCGTGCAGGAACGCCTCAATGTTATCGCTCAGAATGTCCTCGCTCGGAACGAAAACGTCCTCAAACTTCAGGGTGCCAGACTCGGTGCCGTTCAATGCCAACAGATTGCGGTGGTAGTCAATGCTCAAGCCCTCAACGTCCTGGCGAACCGTCACAATGTAGCGATCCGGGTGGCTCTCCGGGGCGTTCTGCACAGCCACCGGAAGAACAATCACACCGCCCGGGTACAGGTTCGATGCCCACGACACGGAACCGTTCAGCTTTACGCCACCCTCAACAAGAGTGCCCTCCACCTTGATTGGTGCCAGGCCCGAAGCCTCCTTGTACGCTGCCGCCATGGCGGTAGTGCCGCTGACGGTCGCATCCGCCAGGCCGGCGGGAAGCTTGCGACCCACAGCGTCAAAGAACGCGATGGTGGAGCGGTGAGCCCACAGGGAGAATGCCGTGGAGGCGTCCTCGGTGGCAAGGTCGAAAGCCACCGAAACCTGGGGGACCAGGGAACCGCCGTCGCGACCCAGGGTAATCAGGCCGTCTTTGGCGATTTCGCGCAGGTTTTCGAAGGGGGAACGCTCGCCGCGGTCAACAGCATCTGCGTGGGTTCGGGCGAGGGCGAGCACCTGCTCGCGCTGGGGGTAGTCGTGGAGGGGTTCGAGAGTGAACTCGGACATGGGGTTTCTCCTAATCGGGGAGTATCACGTCTATGCGTGCAGCTTGAACAGTCGGTCAATGGGGGTGCTGACGGCCTTACGGGCGCGAACAACAGCTTCTTCGTCGGGTGCGTCGTAGAAGCAGAGGCACTTTGCAGTGTCTTCGCGAACGTAGGTGCGCAGGAAGGAAACCTCGGGTACTTCAGCGTACTTGGGCGCGTTTGCCTTCTTGCGGGTCAGGTACTGTTCCATAGTAATCTCTGCGGGGATGTCCCACTCAACCAGGTAGTCTGCATCCTTCTTGAGCTTCTTGATGTCTTCGAGCTCTGCGCCGACCAGGCGGACTGCGTCGGGGCCTGCGACGGTTGCGCGCTCACCGATGGCTGCGGCGAGGTCGGGGCCGAATGCGGTGTTCTCAGCTTCGACGATGACGAAGACGATCTTGTGGTCTGCGGAGACCTGGGTTTCGATGAGCTCGGCGCCGTGGCTCAGGGATGAGTTAATGGTCTCGATGAGTGCGGTTGCTTCGTCCTTGGACGGCTGGGCGGGGGTCAGTTCTACCAGGTAAAGTGCCATGATGTTCTCCTCGGCTAAGGGTTGAAGGATCGTCCCGGAAGGGGTCTTCCGGTTCGTTATGGAATCACCTTAGACCTGTGGTTGAGGACTGTCTAATAGATTTCGGTTCGTGGCTTAATGCGTCCTTATTTGACTCTAATGTTCGTCATGCGTGTTCATGCGGAGACATAAATCGTCACAGTTTCGTGCCTTGGAACGCGCCTACAGCTGTAGAATTTTCGCGCGGGTTATCGTGCCCAATGGCGCATCTATCCGCGCCGTCCCGCTCGTGCCGCAAAATCGTCAAGGGCGCGGTTGAGAGCGGGGACAGTCCACACTTTTTGCCCCTGAATTTTGACGCGTTCTTCACGCAAAATCTGTAACTCCACCATGCGGTTGAGAAGGCGATACGCACTAGCTCGGAACCCCTGCGTGTGTTCCTCCACCATGCGTGCGGTGAAGTCGGGCTCGGTACAGCACAGGTCGGTGAGGGAACGCAGGAGAGGGGTTTTAGGCTGGGCAATGGACAGTACCTCACCGCGTAGGGTTTCAACGTCTTGCGCTAGGATTTCTGCGTTGATAATTGCCTTCTGTGTGGCGTCGATGAAGAGCTCGATGATGGGCCCGGCATCGCCTGAACGGTAGTCGGTGAGCGCCTGAATGTACCCTTTGGTATCGTGCAACACACTTTGATTTTCATATTAAGGCGCCTAATAAGAAAATCAGCGCGGAATGTCTCATTAAGGAAAACGTCCCGAACGCCCCTAAACCCGCCCTCCTGAACCTCCCCCAAACATTCCTAGGCTCCGGGTACCGGTGTATATGCTGGGGCATGTACCCCGGCGTGTACAGTAGGGGCCCCGAACCCTTGGTAATTCAAGGATTCGGGGCCCTATGCCTATAAACGCTCACGCTGCCCGAAGCAGTGAGTTGGCGGTGTAGGCAAGCAACCGTGTGGCTACTTCACGCCGCGCATCATCTTCTGAACCGGCTTGTGCACCAGGAACAGCAGCACACCGGTCGCGATGGTGATAATACCCATCCACGTGAAGTAGGGAACCTCAGTTTCCATGCTGTAGAACTGAGCCAGCCAACCCGACAGCACGGTGCCCATTGCCACGGAGGTATAGTACAGCGCCATCATGTTCACGCGGTGCGCCTTCGGTGCGAGCTTGGTCGCCAGCGAAATACCCACCGGGGAAATAATCAGCTCAGCGATGGTGCAGACGAATAGAATCAGTACAATCCAGCCGACGTTCACGCTCTGAACGCCCGCCTGAGCGAGGAAGATCCAGAACGCCAGGCCAATAATAATTAGCGCTGCGGAGAATTTCACGGTGGTCACCGGCTGACGTTCACCCCACTTGGTCCACAGGGTGGAGAACATCATGCCGAAGATAATGATGAAGATCGGGTTGATGGAGTTGACCAGGTTCGGGCTCAGCTCCATGCCCAGAATGTTCCAGTTAAGACGCTCATCCGAGTACACAGCCATCACGGTGAACTGCTGTTGGTACAGTGCCCAGAACACAGAGTTAGCAATCCACAGGGGAATGAATGCGGTGACGCGGGAACGCTCATCAGAGGTGACGTCCTTAGCGCTCAGCAGTTGAGCAAACAGGGCGATAGCGCCGATGAAGATGAAGCCCATGACCCAGTTCTTGAGGTTGCCTGCGGTCATCAGGCCGGTTGCCAGCAGAATACCGAGAACGACCATGATACCGACCAGTGCCAGGAAGAAGTTACGCTTCTGAGCGCTGGTGAAGGGGGTGGCAATCTCGTGCACGGAGGCGGGCAGGTTCTTGCGGGTCAGTGAGTACTGAATCAGGCCTGCAGCCATACCGATAGCAGCCAGGCCAAAGCCGAGGTGGAAACCGCCGGTGGTCCAGCCCCAACCGGTCAGGATTGGGCCGATCAGTGCACCGGTGTTCACACCGATGTAGAAGATGGTGAAGCCTGCGTCGCGGCGGTGGTCGTTGTCCGCGTAGAGGGAGCCGACCAGCACGGCGGCGTTACTCTTCAAACCGCCGGAGCCGATAGCGACCAGCAGCAGACCAATCACCACACCCGGAATTCCGGGGATGAGGGAGAGGGAGATGTGACCCGCCATGATGCCGATGGCGGAATAGAAGAGGGTACGCTCGGGGCCGAGGAGACGGTCACCGAGGATGCCGCCAAGAATTGTCATGAGGTACACGACTGCGCCGTACGCGCCGATAACGCCGGTGGCGAGGGCCTGGTCGAGGCCCAGGCCACCCTTGTCGGCGGTGTAGTACAGGTAGTAGATCATGATGCCCTGCATGCCGTAGAAGGAGAAGCGCTCCCACATTTCTACGGTGAACAGGTTTGCGAGCATGCGTGGGTGGCCGAAGAAGGTCTTGGTTTCCTTGGGTTCGGCACCTGTGGTGGTGTGAGACATGTTGGAAATCTTTTCTCTGAAAGCCCAGGGTTCTGTGTGACCCGGGCAATATGTGTTTAATTCTATATCCTTATAGGTGCATACGTATGCACCACGTCCGAATCTCACGCCCCCACATACCGGGCTAGATGCATCACGCACCCCCAAAGCGCTAGAGTGGAACCACAACTATGCCCACCCGGCACCCCGCCGTGCCGACCGGCTCATCCTAGTTCAATTCAAAGGAGAACCCCATGACCGCTGTACCCCAGGTTGACCCCCGCGACGTTCCCGCAGGCGCAACCATCATCGACGTGCGTGAAGACTACGAATGGGAGGGGGGCCATGCGACCGGCGCTAAGCATATCACCCTCGGTACCCTCACCGAGCGTCTAGCAGAACTGCCCGCACCCGGCGAAGACTTCTACGTTATCTGCCACGGTGGTGGCCGTTCGAACCGTGCGGCAACCTTCCTGCGCGAACACGGCTACGCCGCACACAACATTGCAGGCGGCACCAGTGCGTGGTTCGCTGCCGGCCTGCCGATGACCAGTGAAAACGGTGAAGCACCCGCAGTCGTTCACTAAACCGCTAGTTCGCCTGCACGCCATACAATGGAGTCCGTGACTGAAAATTCCGCGGACCGTATTTTTTCTACCCCGAACGCTCCCGCTTCTGCGTCCCCGCATGCCCTGCCGAGTATTCTGCAGAGCACCCCGTGGGATGCGCAGACGCGGGAGCTTGCCGTGCGCCCGCTGCCTTTCGCGGTGAACTGCGAGGAGGCATACCCGCTGCTGACCGGTGGCGCCGAGTATTCCTTCTGGCTGGATTCGGCGCGCGAGGAGTCGCCCATGTCGGTCGCCTCGTATGTGGGTGTGATCCCGGCGCAACTGTCGCCCCTGCGCGTGGATTCGGCGCGTGCGGCGGCTGAGTCTGGCGGGGAAGACCCCTTCGCCCAGCTGGAGGCGGCGCTCGCCTGCGCCCCGCGTGTGCACCCGGATACCGCGGCGGCAACCGGCCTGCCCGCGGGTTTGCGTGGCGGTTACGTGGGCTATTTCGGCTATGAGGCGCGTGCCGCTATGGGCATGGAGCACGACCACCCGGTGCCCGGCTACCTGCCGGCGCATGAGGCGCCGACCCCGGATTCTCTGTGGTTGCCAGCGGTCCGCTACCTGGTGCATGAGCATGCCCGCCCGGGGGCTGCGGCGCGTAGCTGGCTGGTGGGCGATGAGTTGTGGTGTGAGGCGGCGGAGCGGTTGCTGAGCGAGGTGCTGACTCCGGTACTGAGCGCGGCGCTGAATACGGCGGGGGAGCGCGCCTCCGAAAATACTCCTGACAACGCCCCTGATAGTGCCCCTGAGCTCGCCGAGCTGCTGCTCTTCCCGGCACCCGCCGCAGAAGCCTACATGGACGCCGTTCGCGCTAGTCAGCACGAAATCTACGAGGGTAACAGCTACGAGGTGTGCCTGACCGCGCAGACGAATGCGCGCATCCAGAATCCGAGCCCGGAGCTTTTCTTTGAGCTGTACCGCCGCCAGCGCGCCCACAATTCGGCGCCGTATGCGGCGTATCTGCGGTGCGGTGATTTTTCGGTGCTTTCTTCTTCGCCGGAGCGTTTTTTGAGCGTGGATGAGCAGCGTAACGCCCAGACGAAACCGATTAAGGGCACGATTGCTCGTGGCGCCACTCCGGAGGAAGACGAGGCTGCTGCAGCTTGGTTGCGTACCGATGAGAAGACCCGCGCCGAGAACCTCATGATTGTGGATTTACTGCGTAATGACCTGTCCACGGTATCTGACCCGGCGTCCATGCGCGTACCGGTGCTCATGGGTGTGGAGAGCTATTCGACGGTGCATCAGCTGGTGTCTACGGTCAGCTCGCGTCTGCGTGAGGGTGTGAGCACGGTGGCTGCCGCGCAGGCGTGCTTCCCGGGTGGTTCGATGACGGGTGCCCCGAAGCCCTCGACCATGCAGATTATTGAGGGTTTGGAGAGTCGCGCTCGCGGCGTGTATTCGGGTGCTCTGGGTTTTGTGTCGGTGGATGGTTCGGCGAACCTGTCGATTGTGATTCGCACGCTCGTGGCGCACGATGACGGCGCAGTGACTCTTGCCGCCGGTGGCGCTATCGTAGCTGATTCCGACCCGACCGCCGAGTATGAGGAGATGCTGACGAAGTTGCGTGCTGCGTTGCCGCCGTCGGTGGGTCGCGTGGTGGAATAACCTAGCGCTGGAATAGTGCAGGGAATAGCCTGCGCCGCCTGCACGTGAGCCGCTACACTTGAACTATGACTAAGCTTTCTGAAAACCTCCCCATTGAAGAAGCCCGTGAACGCCTGCGCCAGCTGATTATGGAGCTGGCTGTGGTGCGCGGGCACGTGGTCCTCGCCTCCGGTAAGGAAGCCGACTACTACGTTGACCTGCGCCGCATCACCCTGCACCACGAGGCTTCTCGCCTGGTCGGTCAGGTCATGCTGGACCTGCTGGATAAGAACGGCATCGAGTTTGAGGCTGCTGGCGGTCTGACCATGGGTGCTGACCCGGTGGGTACCGCGATTATGCGTGCCGCTGGCGATCAGGACCGTGCGATTGACGCGTTTGTGGTGCGTAAGGCTCAGAAGTCTTACGGCATGGGCCGTCAGGTGGAGGGCCCGAGCGTTGAGGGTCGCCGCGTGGTTGCTGTTGAGGACACCTCCACCACCGGTGGTTCTGCGCTGACTGCTGTTGAGGCGCTGCGTAAGGCTGGCGCTGAGGTTGTGGCAGTTGCTGTGATTGTTGACCGTGCGACCGGCGCTAAGGAGCATGTGGAAGAGGTTGCGGGCGTTCCGTGCCTGTACGCGTACTCGAAGGATGAACTGGGCCTGGACTAGTCTCTGCTGACTTGGACTAGGACCTTGTGAATTTTTAAGACGTTCCCGTTGCGGCGGGTGAACCCGTGCCGCTGGCTGCTGTGTGTGGCTGGTGGTGCGGGTTTTTGTCTGTAAGATGGCTCTGTGGGCGCCGGAGTGGCGCTGGTTGTTGGCGTGAAGGTGGTTGTGATGGTTGAGAATCGTGAGGCGGCTGAGGCTGTGCCTGCGGAGGCGGCTGAAGCTGAGGCTGTTGAGGGTACCGAGCAGGGTACTGCCCGTTTTGAGGTGGGTGTGGGCCCGTGGGAGGGCCCGTGGCCTGAGGGCGACCACTGGGATGAGGAGCTGCTGCGTGAGGGCGACCGCCGTAACGTGGTGGATAAGTACCGTTACTGGTCGATGGACGCGATTATTGCTGACCTGGATACGCGCCGCCATGATTTTCATGTGGCGATTGAGAATTGGCAGCATGATTTGAATATTGGCACGGTGGTGCGTACTGCGAATGCGATGTTGGCGAAGGAGGTCCATATTATTGGGCGTCGCCGCTGGAATCGTCGTGGTGCGATGGTGACGGACCGTTATCAGCATGTGCGTCATCATCCGACGATTGAGGATTTTGTGGCGTGGGCGCAGGCTGAGGGTCTGGAGATTATTGGTATTGATATTTTTCCGGATTCGGTGCTCCTGGAGACGTATGATCTGCCGAAGAGGTGTGTGCTGGTTTTTGGTCAGGAGGGCCCGGGCTTGTCGGAGGAGCTGCATGCGGCGGCTAGGGATACTCTGTCGATTGAGCAGTTTGGGTCGACGCGTTCGATGAATGCGGCGACGGCTGCGGGTATTGCGATGCATGCGTGGGTTCGCCGCCATGTGTTTGGCCAGATTCCGTCGTAGTTCGGTGGCTGTTTATGAGGTGTTTAAAGGTTCCGATGCGTTGTGTGCGCGTTGGAACCTTTTCTGTTGGGGGGGGGGGTTTATTGGGGATTGGGTGATTTTTTGTTTGGGTGGGGTGTTGAGTTTTTCACATGAATGTGGATACCCACGGGGTTTGATGCATTGTTTGTGGTGGGGTTGTATGATGTTATCTGGATTTTTTGTCTTGTAAATGTAGTAAATAATATTTAAATATATCTAAAGTGGGTAAATCACATATTATTACATAAGTGATTTAAATCACTAAATAAATAGTCTAGGTGTGCTAGTGTTAATTCAAGTCACAGGGAATATGAGAATCGCACTCTCAAATTCGGTTTGGGACATGCGATGGATTTCCTGACTTCGGCTCGCTAATGATTGCGGGTTGTGGATATGAATGACCGCGACGTCATTCCCCTGAAAGGAGTCGGTAACAATGAAGAAATCTGCTGCTCTGTTCGCCTGCTTTGCTTTAGCTTTAAGTTCCTGCGCCGCTGCGCCTAAAGATACTAGCCTCAAAGCCCAGCTGGATTTTGAAAATAACTATATTACTCTTCCGCTCGACGAATACGATATGAGTGACCAGGCCGAAGATATAACATATAGGGCGTATTTGTTGATTCTTCAAGAGTGCTATGCGAAAAAAGGATACGATTTTGAAATTCTAGAAAATGGCTTGGTTTCTGGCAACGCCTCCCAGTACGGCTCCTGGAACGTGAAGCATGCGGCGAATCATTTTACGTCCATCCAAGTCAGAGATGAGCAGGAAAGGATTTATAAGAGCATCCCTGAAGACGTCAGGGCCAGCTGCCGCGAAGAGCATCGGGAAGAACTGGATATGCTCTATTTTGATGTGGCTGATGAGGAAAAGTACCGCCCCGTCGAGCGTATCCGTGGCGAAGCGTACCAACGCGCGCAGGCTGACCCTGAATGGAAGAAAGCCCGCTCAGATTGGTGGGACTGCCAGCGTCAGGAAGGGTTGACGCCTCGCACCGGGGACGGTGAATGGACGAGCAAAGAAACGGCCAATCTGAATGCTGATGATCCCAAAGTGTTGGAGGAGGTTATCCGCCTGGCAACCATTGAAGCTCAATGTAGTGAGAAGGTGAGGTTAGCTCAGCGTTTGGGTGATCTTGAGGCGTCCTATCAGGGTCCTTTGATTGAGAAGAATCAGACGCTGCTGAATGAGTTGAAGGCTGAACGTGATGCGAAGATAGCGAAGGCGCGTGAAATTATTGCCACCCGCCAGTAGCCGCAGCCACCTGAAAGGCAGAACGGGCGAACCAGCCGCGGATAGCCTCCAAGAAAATCCGTGCATACGAAAATTTCACAAGAAGGAGCCGGGGAGTGTCACCACTCCCCGGCCCTCACTTTATTCACTCTCAACCTCGCAGCCTACGCCGACGCACCTACAGGCTCGCCAGCTCAAGGCCACTCAGCGTCAGGTTACTGAGCCCTTTAGCCCACCGGAACGTTAACGTTCACCAGCGAGTACAGATCCTTCGGATCATCCGGGCTAGCAACCAGGTCAATGAACTGCTGCAGGTCGGTGTCCTGCGTAGCCGCACGAGCATAACGCAGACCCGAGAAGTCAGCAATCGCGAAGCCCACCGAATCAAACAGGGTAATCTGCTCATCCGACACGCGGCCGGGCTCCTCACCGGTCAGAACCTTCCAGAACTCCACCACGGGGAAGTCCGGGTCCTTCTGCTGAATCTCGCCCTCAATGCGGGTCTGCGGCGGGAACTCAACGAACACGGTGGAGCGGTCCAGAATTTCGCTTTCCAGCTCAGTCTTGCCGGGGCAGTCGCCACCAATAGCGTTCAGGTGCACGCCGGGCTTTACCTGGCGGTCCAGCAGAACCTTCGCCTGCTGCTTATCTGCGGTGCAGGTGGTGATGATGTCGGCATCCTGAACAGCCTCGTCCACGTCCTTAGCCAGGTGGATGCGGAAGCCCAGCGGCTCCAGGTTACGGCGGAACTTCTCCATCGCGTGCGGATCAACGTCATAGACGGATAGGTCCTCAATGCCGAGCACCGCGCGCATACCCAGCGCCTGGAACTCAGACTGGGAGCCGGTACCAATCATCGCCATCTTCTTCGAATCCTTGCGTGCCAGGTGCTTAGCAACCATGGCGGACACGCCAGCGGTACGCAGCGCGGTCAGCAGGGTCATCTCAGCCAGGAACACGGGGTAGCCGTTGTCCACGTCAGCGAGCAGACCGAACGCGGTCACGGTCTGGAAGCCGCGTGCCGGGTTGGACGGGTGGCCGTTCACGTACTTGAAGGAGTAGGTGATGTTGTCGGAGGTGGGCATCAGCTCAATCACGCCGAAGGGGGTGTGGGAGGCGACGCGCGGGATCTTGTCGAAACTCTGCCACTTCTTGAAGTCTTCTTCGAGGAAGTCGACCATGCCGGCAATGATGTTGCCTACGCCGTCCTTCTGAATCCACTTCGCCATCGAGGCGACGTCAACAAATTCCACCGCGTGTGCGTTAGGACGTTCAGTCATGATTTTCTCCTTTGAATATCTGCACAAAATTTCTTTGTGCATCTGATGGTCACTGCGGATATCTATTATCTCAAAATATATTGCAGGACACACCGTATTAGAAATGCTGTAGATATGTACTTTGCTTTATGTATTACACGGATGTAATACGGAAGCGAACACGAAAAGACGTACGGGGAGGGGGTTCTAGAGTCTAGAGCTCCTAGACTAGGGCTAGGGTCTAGAACCCCTCATTCGCCTTCGCCGGGATATTACCGGGATTACAGGCAACCGGTCGGGTTAGCTGCCCTTCGGGTTGTCCTCGTCCTCAAACTCACCCAGGTTAATGTGGGTACGAGGCTCTGAAACGAGCTTCTTCACCACGGGGCGGGCAGCAATCACAGGCACGGAACCGGTGTAGCCTTCACGGATGCGAGCAATCTCGTTGACGCGGTCACGAACCGTGTACCAGCCGATAATCAGCAGCGGGATAACCAGCAGCAGCGATGCCAGGGTGTAGGTGCCCACCGGGTAATCCAGAGCCATCAGCACCAGCACAACAGCCAGGAAGCCCATCACAGCCCAGTCGCTGAAACGACCGCCGGGTGCACGGTAGTTGGGGCGCTTGTACTTGCCCTCGCCGACCAGCTTCAGGTATTTCTGGTGGGACATTGCGATAGCCGCCCAGCTAGCCATGGTGCCCACAGATGCGATGTTCAGCACGACCTCGAACGCCTGCTCGGGAACGAAGAAGTTCAGCACAACACCGAAGAGGCCCACCACACCGGTCAGCAGAATACCTGCCACCGGAACGCCGGAGCGGGACACCTTGGTGGCGAACTTCGGTGCCGAACCGGCAACACCCATCGAGTGGAGGATACGGCCGGTGGAGTACAGGCCAGCGTTCAGTGAGGAAGCAGCCGCGGTAATCACGACCAGCTGCATAATCGGTGCGGTGCCTTGAATGCCGATAGCGTCGAAGAAGGTCACGAACGGCGACTCTGCGTCCTTGTATGCGGTGTAGGGCATGAGCAGGCAGAGCAGAACCACGGAACCAACGTAGAAAATCGCAATACGCCAGATCACGGTGTTGATAGCACGGGGGATAACCTTCTCAACGTTCTTGGTTTCACCACTGGTGGTGCCGACCAGCTCAATACCGGCGTAGGCGAACACAACACCCTGAACCACGATAAGAGCGGGAAGAATGCCGTTGGGGAAGAAGCCGTCATTGGCTGCAATAAGGCTCAAGCCGGGGGTGACGCCGTTGATGGGTTCACCGAAGACCAGGTACCAGATACCTACCGCCATGAAGGACAGCAGGGCAAGAATCTTAATGAGCGCGAACCAGAATTCCAGCTCACCGAAGAGCTTCACGGAGATGAGGTTCAGGGCCACGGTGACGATAACGACGATGAATGCGCTAAGCCACTGGGGAATGTCTGCGAAGAACTGGTTGTATCGACCGAACCAGCTGATGTAGATGGCGATAGCGGTGGCGTCTGCAACGGCGGTCATTGCCCAGTTCAGCCAGTAAAGCCACCCGGATACGAATGCGGCCTTTTCGCCGTAGAATTCGCGGGTGTAGGAGACGAAGGAGCCCGAGGAGGGGCGGTGAAGAATCAGCTCGCCGAGGGCTCGAAGAATCAGGTAGCCGAAGAAACCGATGACGGCGTAGATGACGGCGAGCATGGGGCCTGCGTCCTGCAGGCGGCTACCGGTGCCCAGGAACAGGCCGGTACCAATTGCGGAACCGATGGCAATCATCTGGAGCTGACGTGCGCCAAGCCCCTTGTGGAAGCCTTCCTGTTCGTGTGCAAACGGGTCGTCTGTGGGGGGCTTAGTGTATTGATCCGCTGCAGAAGTCTGCGGATTCTTGTTCGGTGAGGTGCTCATGCTATACCTCCTTGAATAGTTACATCTGGAGCACGTGCTACATGAAATGTGGTTGGGAACACGCCTGTGAGTTGTAATGACTATAGCACGACAATTTGGTTAAATATAATCCGCGTCACGTAACAATTTATATACATATAATGCATATCTTATGAATATATTTGGTTCATGTTGTATTGTGTGGTTTTCATTGTTTTGTGAAATAGATTAATTGAACTCTGAGTTTAAAAAATCAATTCCCCCACCAGTGCACAGCACAAGAGCACCCACAACGGGGTGCTCCAGCAACCTATTCAGAATGGGGAGTTAGCCCTCTAGCAGGCGGTCAATCTTCGCCCGCAACGCACGCTCACGACGATTCAACCACCACCAGCTCGGCCAACGCATCAATGACTTACGACCCACCTGCACGACCGAGGGGAGCTTCGCCTCCGCAAGCGCCACATCAATCTCGTGGTCGCTCGCACCCTCATCACGCATTTTCTCTATTAACTCAAGGGATTTCGCCATATCGCCATGCCCCAAAACATGACGACTCTTACGTTCCAGAACCTCATCCAACAGGGCGCGCACCGGGGCAATAGCCGCCGCATTCGGGTGCTCACGCTCAGCACGACGCTGAGCCTGGCGGGCACGCTTCTCACGCTTCGCGTCGAGCTGTTTCGGATTATTTTTAGCGCTCGCCTTGATCATGGGAGGATCCTTTCGCTGCGTCCGGGTGATGTGTATGCTGACCTGCGCACAGAATACATCAAGTCATTAACACCTCTACTTTACCGCGGTATTTCGCGGAAATTTCGCTGCAGTAAACCCAAAAAAACCCACAAAAAATTAACGATAAATAAGTCGTATCTTGGTAAAATAGTATGAGTAGGAGGCGTCTCGCGCGCCAACAAAATATGGTGAACCGGCCCAATATCGGTAACCGGTCGCATCTATCCAAGGAGTCAGCATATGGCTATTGCAACCCCAGAAGTTTACGCAGAAATGCTGCAGACCGCGAAGGAAAAGGGCTTCGCGTACCCCGCAGTGAACGTGACCTCCTCCCAGACCCTGAACGCTGCTATCCGCGGCTTCGCAGAGGCTGGCTCGGACGGCATCATCCAGGCATCCACCGGTGGTGCAGCATACTGGTCCGGCGCTTCCAAGAAGGACATGGTCGTTGGCTCCCTGGCCTTCGCAGCATACGCACGCGAGGTTGCTAAGCAGTACGACGTGAACATTGCACTGCACACCGACCACTGCCCCAAGGACAAGCTGGAAGGCTTCGTTCTGCCCCTGCTGGCAGAATCCGAGAAGGCTGTTGCTCGCGGTGAAGACCCCATCTTCAACTCCCACATGTGGGACGGCTCCGCAATCGACCTGGATGAGAACCTGAAGATTGCTGCTGAGCTGATTGAGCGTACCTCCAAGGCAAAGCTCGTTCTCGAGGTTGAGATTGGTGCCGTTGGCGGCGAGGAAGACGGCGTTGAAGGCGCTATCGACGACTCCCTGTACACCACCGTTGCAGACGCAATCAAGACCGTTGAGGCAATCGGCCTGGGCGAGAAGGGTACCTACATGGCTGCTCTGACCTTCGGTAACGTTCACGGTGTGTACAAGCCCGGTAACGTTCACCTGCGCCCCGAGCTGCTCAAGGAAATCCAGACCGAGGTAGGCGCTAAGTACGGCAAGGGCGACAAGCCCTTCTACCTGGTCTTCCACGGTGGCTCCGGCTCCACCGAGCAGGAGATTGCAGACGCAGTGTCCTACGGTGTTATCAAGATGAACATTGACACCGACACCCAGTACGCGTTCACCCGCCCAGTTGCTGGCCACATGTTCAGCAACTACGACGGTGTGCTGAAGGTTGACGGCGAGGTCGGCAACAAGAAGACCTACGACCCCCGCGTTTGGGGCGCAGCTGCAGAGGCAGGTATGGCCGCACGCGTGGTCGAGGCTTGCCAGCAGCTCGGTTCCGTCGGTACCTCCATCAAGTAAGGTACTGTTCGCCCGCCGCAACCTCCGTAGGTGTTGCCGGGTGCGAACCTAAGCTTCTTTAAGCGAAAACGGTGCCCGCTTCCTCATGACGAGGAGGCGGGCACCGTTCTTTTAAATTTCAGGTGAGAGTCAGCCGGGGCAGGGACTCGCGTTAGTTCCTGTGCTGGGTCTCAACAGGGCTCTTAGTTGGGTAGGGGTGGGGTTTACTTGCCGCAGCCGCAACCACCGCAGCCGCAGCCGCCGGACTTCACAGCCACCGAACCAGAGGTGGGAATACCGTCGCCGGTGTCGCCGCCCATGAGGTTCACACGGTTGCCAATCTCGGGGCCGCCAATCGGCTGGGGTGCCTTACCCGCCAGGGTCGCCGCGAAACCTGCAGGCTCCGCCAGAGGGCTCAGGTTCGGGATCATTGACGCCGCCGGGGAGCCGGAGGGGCCGCACGCAGCCGCTGCCGCATTAGCCTTCGGCTGAGCAACCAGGTGAGCGCGGGAGAAGCGCTTAATCTGCTCGGCGGTCGGGTACGCGAAGGACACCTTCACCTCACCGTTGACGAGCATGAGCGGCAGAACCTCGCGGCCGTTCATCTCAATCTGCTCGGCGACCGGTGCGCACTCTTCAAATGCTGAAGGGTAGGAGTCGGTGGAGTACACCTCAATGTCCACGCCCGAATCCAGCGCCTCCTGCGCGGCACCCAGGAAGATGGAACGCTCCATATCCTGCGGATCCTCCGGGTTCTCGCCGGGGCCCGGAATAAATACTTCAAGAACGGTCTCAGCCGCTTCAGTCATCAGTTCAGCCTTTTCTCTCTTATGGGCACCGACTCGGGGGAGGGTGCCACTCCTTCACTAAGTGTACTCGCGACCTCAAGAGTGTAGAAGTGTGAGTTGAAGTTCCAGATTTGCGGAATATTTGCAGAATTCGAGTCGAATGACTCTCAGCTCATGAGCTGCAGGTTCAGGTGTTGTATTCTGAGTGCATATGCACCGGAGTGTGCGAACCCTGCAATATCCAGACAGGCGCCGCCCGATGCGACACTATAAGGCAACGACGCCCGCATCCGACGCGGACGCATCAGCGCTACAAATACACGCTATTCATAGCGCCACACGACCAGAAGGAGCATATATGTTTGGTTTCGGTAAGAAGAAGAAGGAAGCTGCCGCACAGGAAGCATCGTCCGCAGACGTCTACGTCGCACCTGCTACCGGTGAGTACCTGCCGCTGAGCGAAGTTTCCGACCCCGTTTTCTCTCAGGGCGTTATGGGCGATGGCTACGCAGTGAACCCCACTGCAGGCACCATCGTCGCACCCGTTGCAGGCACCATTGCACTGATTCAGGACACCCTGCACGCATTTATGCTCCGCACCGAAAACGGCGGCGAGGTACTGGTCCACATCGGTATCGACACCGTTGAGCTCGGCGGCGACGGCTTCACCAAGCTTGCTAACGTAGGTGACAAGGTTGAGGCAGGCGCCCCCATCATCGAGGTCGACTGGGCAGCTATCGAGGGTCGCATCCCCTCTAAGGAAACCATGGTGATGATCACCAACACCGCAAAGTTCAACATCTCCAAGGACTCTGAGTCCCGTCGCCCCGTCGCAGCCGGTGAACGCGTTGCTCAGGCATCCAAGAAGTAAGCTGAACCAGCGAAAATAGCTCAGCTTCAACAGCGGCGAAAACCCGCGAAAATACTCAACGCAAAAGGTCGCGTCCTGCAGGCTCAATCGGGCTACAGGCGCGGCCTTTTCCGTTATACGAGAAATTTTTTAACGCCGCATGAAATACCGCTATTAAAAACAGCGGAAAAGGAGGAACACATTCACCCGTATGGCACAGTGGGTAAGAATGAGGTGCATGTAATACCCTATTTGCCTGTGAGCGCAGTGAATCACCGATAAAAATCTTTATCCTACATGGAGTTGCAGCTTGAGTTGAGGGAATCCGGACCCTCAACTCATAAACGAAAAAGAACCACTACAGTGACTGCATTCCCGAAGATCTCCAAGAATCTGCTGAGCCGTCGCGGCTTCATCGGTGCCTCCGCCCTGGCACCCGCTGCCCTCATGTTCCAGGCAGGCGAAGCCCGCGCCGTAGCCAGCACCCGCGCACAGTTCGCGGCAGTACACAGCGGCTCCCGCGCACATCAGCTGCTCTACAAGACCGATGAATTTTTCATCGCCCACCGCGGTGACGGCAACATCAGCCCCGAGCACACTGCCTTCGCTTACGCAGAGTCCGTACGCCGCGGCGCCCTCGCCGTCGAAATTTTCGTACGCACCACCAGCGACGGCCAGTTCGTCTGCATGCACAACACTAACATCAAGCACACCACCGGTGCGTCCATGGACGTGCGCGGCCACACCCTCGCCAAACTGCGCCAGCACAAGGTCAACATGCGCAAGAACCTGGGTGAAAAGACTGACCTGTACGACATCCCCACCCTCGAAATACCATGAAGCTGCGCCAGAAGGTCACCACCGGCCAGGTAGTGAACTGCAAGGTGGAGAGAGCGGGCGAGGGTGCGTAGGGACGCGGGGATGTGTATGTGGGCGGGGAAGACTCGCAGGGTAGGGGAGCGCGCGGGACTAGAATTAAAAGCGTCAGAGTCGACCGCACCGGCCGCCCCAACCCGAAAGGCACGCCATGACCACCTCACCTGAAAGCTCCGCCGAGAATCCCGCCGCAAAGACCGCTGCGAAATCCGCCTCGCTGCGAGGCCGCACCGAACCGCACATGCAAAGCATCAACATGCCGCAGCGTGAACCTATCGACCCCTACGAGCGACCCTCCTACCCCTTCTTCTACGTGCCCACCGATCTGCTCATCGGCGGCAGTTGGGTCACCGGCGACAACGGCTCCTTCCCCGTACACAACCCCTCCTGCGGCCAAATCCTCGCGCACGTCGCCGACGCCAGCGTCGAACAGGGTATCGAAGCACTCGACGCCGCCTGCGACGCCCGCACCTCATGGGCGGCAACCAGCGTCCGCGAACGCGCCGACATCCTCAACCACGCCTACACGCTCATGACGCAACGCACCGAAGTCATCGCCCGGCTCATGACCCTCGAAATGGGTAAGCCCCTCGACCAGTCCCGCGGCGAAGTCGCCTACGCGGCAAACTACCTGCGTTGGTACGCCGAAGAAGCCGCCCGCAACTTCGGCCGCACCGCCGTCGCCCCCGAATCCGGGCTGCAAATCACCACCGTACGCCGCCCCGTCGGCCCCTGCCTACTGATTACCCCCTGGAACTTCCCGCTCGCCATGGCGGCACGCAAGGTCGCCCCGGCGCTCGCGGCGGGCTGCACCGCGGTGCTCAAGCCCGCCTCCCTGACTCCGCTCAGCTCCCTGTACTTCGCGTCCCTGATGCGTGAGGCGGGCCTGCCGGACGGCGTGCTGAACGTGGTGACTACCTCCCGTACCGGTGAGGTTGTCTCCGCGCTGATGGCTGATGAGCGCCTGCGGAAGGTCTCGTTCACCGGCTCCACCGCGGTGGGCCGGACCCTGCTCGCGCAGGCCTCGCAGAACGTTCTGCGCACCTCTATGGAACTGGGCGGCAACGCACCGTTCATCGTCTTTGAGGACGCGGATATCCCCGCCGCCGTGGAGGGCGCCTACGCGGCGAAGATGAGGAACATGGGCGAGGCATGCACCGCCGCTAACCGATTCATTGTGCACGAGGACATTGCTGAAGAGTTCACGGCCGCCTTCGTAGAGCGTATGGAGGCAACCGTCGTGGGTGACGGAACCGTCGATGGAACCGACTGTGGACCGTTAATTCAACCTTCAGCGGTTGAATCCATACTTTTTATGGTCGAAGACGCCCTGGGCAAGGGCGCGCTCCTCGCCTGCGGCGGGTATATTCCCGAGCTTGAGGAGAACGTTCCGAGCGATACCGGCGGCATGCCCAAGAACCTGAACAAGGGCAACTTTGTGACCCCCACCGTGCTGACCGGCGTGACCGATTCGATGCGCGTGTGGCGTGAAGAGATTTTCGGGCCCGTAGCCCCGATTGCCACGTTCAGCGGCTACGGTGAGGAGGGTGAACGCACCGCCCTGAAGCTCGCCAACGACACCGAGTACGGCCTGGCGGCGTACGTGTACACGAGCAACCACCCGCGCTTTACGCGCATGGCGGCTGGTCTGGAGTTCGGCCTAATCGGTTACAACTCCGGCGTTATCTCGAACGCGGTAGCCCCCTTCGGCGGCGTGAAGCAGTCCGGCATGGGTCGCGAGGGTGGCCCCGAGGGTTTGGAGGAGTACACCGAGCTGCAGTACATCGGCGCGCCGAACCCGTTCGCCGGATAAGCCTGTTTGCCGGATAAGCCTGTCCACCGGGTACACCTGTTTGCCGGGTACGGCGAGATGCCAGCTACAGTGAACTTTGAATACAGCGAAGCCCCCGATGGGTACCCGAGAAGGTGCCCGCCGGGGCTTTACGCTGTCTACATCATGCGCGGGTGCTAGAACTGGCTCTGCCTAGAGCTGGGGCAGGGGTTATAGCTGGCACAGGGTTTATATCTGGTGCAGGGGGTTAGAGCTGATGCAGTGCGAGCAGCTCGCGACTGAAAGCATCTGCGGGACCCTTGCCGCACGAGTTGGGGCGCGGCTCGAGGGTGACTCGCTCGAAGAAGGCGACCCAGGTGCGTCCGTCGGTGTGGTAGGTGAGTGCCGCCTCCATGGTGGGGTTTTCGGCGGTATCTGCCGGGGGCTCAATGCCCGCCTCGAGGAGTGTACTCAGTGCCTCCGCTACCGATGTTTCACGTGAAACCAAACCTCCAGAGGTTACTTCTTCGCCCTTTTTCTCCAATTCGAGGCGTACGGCGACCTCCGCCGCCTGCTCCACCGGGGTATCCGTGCTGCGGCCTCGCAGACCGTGCAGTGACGGAATGGAACGACCCGCCAGCGATAGGTACGCCGCCAGTGCCGAAGGCTCCGAGAGGCGACCGTAGGTGTAGCCGGTGGGCAGCATAATGCCAACCGGGGCAAAGCGGTGACCGCCCGTATGCGAGCACTCCCAGACCGCATTACCCGGCAGGATATCCGCCAGGTGCGCCGCAATGGGGCGACCGCGCAGGGCACAGCAGCGGTCACGCTTGGAGTGGGTGCACACGAGAATAGCGGGGGAATCCATGAGCTCCGCACCGGTCGCCTGAATCAACTCCTTCGGGTTGCCCAGGGGTAGTTCGAGGAGCTGTTCGGGGGTGCTCACGCTGAACGAGTAGAGCTTCTCCTCGCCCGGGGTGCAGAGCGCGTAGAGCACCCGGTGGGTCGGGTTGCCGGATGCATCCGGCGCACCGTGCAGTACGCGCCCCGCCCTGCCCGTCTGACGGATGAGTAGGAACTTCAGCCCCGCCTGTGAGACTGCCTCGCCCAATGCCGTCGAAAGCTTCTCACCGAGGGCGGATCCGTCCAGTACGTCGCGGCCCCACTGGCCCACGTGTTCGAGTGCCAGCCAGGCGGTGGCGCGTCCGGCGGTTCCACCGAGCGCCTCGTCGTCATAGAGGGAGCAGGAGTCTGTCGGGATGCTCGTGGCGCGGGTGCGTGAAGAGAGCTCATCGGCGTGTGCGGCGCGCAGGTTGTTCAGCTCGGCGGGGTTGGTGGTGCGCGGCTCGGGGGTTGCGGGGGTGCAGGATTCAGTCATGATTTCTCGATTCTACGCCTGCGGGATGTGAATAACCTATGTTGCCCCTGCACGGTCTAAATGCTGAAAGACAACCGCTCAAGGGTGATTTTTGGGGACTATTGGGCGGTCAACTACTCAGGAAGGAGCGCCGCACCGCAACGGTGGAGGCATAAGCGCTACGGGTTAGACCGCCGGTGCAACGTAAGAAGGGTGTGTGCCGTGTTCACTGAACACGGCACACACCCTTTCGGCATGCCGACTATTACCGGCTGTTATGCGCTGTTACTGGTTGTCGAGCACGTACTGCTTGAACTGCTCGTCCCGGCGCTTGAATTCTTTGAGCTCATTCTCCAGGGCAGCCTGGTTCTTGGCGATGAGCGGCTTCTGGTACTGCGCCTCCAGATCGTAGAGTTTCTGCGAACGGCCTACATCCTGATTGCACTGTGCCTGGATGGTAGCGATTCGAATTTCTTCTTCGGAGGGGGTGGTGCTCTGAGGAATGTTCTTTTCTTCCTTGACGGTCATCTCACTATCGGGGGTGAGGCCCTTGTCTTTGACGCATCGCTTCCATTCGTCGTCGAGGGATTTTTTGAGCTGTCGATCCCCTGCGGCGTCTCGGGCATCGGTCTCCAAACGTCTATACGTGGCGGAGCCGAATGGTATCTCTCCAATTTGCTTCATCTCATCGATGGCGCGCTGATAACATTCGGTCCTGACATCCTTCCCGGGGTCGGAGGAGGGCGCAGGGGAGGACAGATCCAGCGTATTCGATTCATTGGGCTCGTGGAGGCCGTATTTTTGGGCGCGCTCAACATTCCAGAATCCGTAGGTCCTGCCGTAGTTCCTGCCGGCCCCCTCGGTGCGGACAAACATCTCGTAGTGCTGCCCGTGTTCGGCAAAACACTTTTTGCGTGCCAGCTCAAGGGCCTTGGTGAAGTATTCGTCCTTACCGGTGGTGTCGTATGCATCCAGGGGTAGGATCACCTGGTCATTTTCTACGTCGAAGATTGCTCGGGCGCTTTCGTCCTTCTCCAACGGAGGGCCAAAAGAGCACGAGGAGAGCGTGAGGCCCAGCAGGATTGCGGCGGTAGCTCGCGCCAAGTTACGCCTTGCGCCGGTAGGCTCTGTATTGTGGGTAGGCGTTGCACTGCCGGTAGACCTCGTGAGGTGGCTAGACATGGTGTATCTCCAATCTGTTACGGGGAGCCTGTGGCGTCGCGGCCACACCCCCCTGTAGACCACGCGAACTAGGTGGTCTTGAGAACACTTCTTGAGAAGGTGACTTAACAATACCCCCTAGTGGGGCGGGTTTGCGCTCAATAGGCTGGTGCGTGCAGTAGAAAATTTTCTGCCGCATGGCGGTTCGTCACGGCTCAGCCCGGCGAAACCATGCTCGCCAATGCCGGCAAAAATACGGCGGAATCACGGCGAAAACAGTGCAAGCGCAGGACGGGTAGGCGGGTGTACCTGATTTGGTGCCCCGCCCGCCTCGCGCCACAATGAACACATGACCGCAGAAGACACCACTGCACTAACCAGTGCCAGGCTCGACCTCTGGCTCTGGTCAGTGCGCATCTTAAAACCCGCTCCCTCGCCGCCGACGAATGCAAAGGCGGCCACGTGCGCGTCAACGACGCCCCCGCCAAGCCCTCCCAAAAACTCAAAAAAGGCGACATCGTCAAGGTTCGCTACCCCGGCTGGGAACGCGTCTTCAAAGTCGAAAAACTCCTCGTCAAACGCGTAGGCGCACCCATCGCCGTCACCTGCTACGAAGACCTCTCCGGCCCGCGCCCCGCCTACCTCTCCATGCCGCCGGTCGCCAAACGCGAACGAGGCAGCGGCCGCCCCACCAAGAAGGAACGCCGCGCCCTCGACGAACTGCGCGGCCGAGGGGCCTAAAGCGCATCTCACACACCTATCTCGCAGAGTGCACCTTGCCCCACGCGCAGGCACTCGCCGCGGCGGCAGGGAGTAGCCTAGAAGGATGAGCACACAGAAGCACCCGAATACCGAACCCGCTGTGAACACCGCCGAGCCTTCGCTGAACCGGCGCATCCTCGCCCTCGCCGTACCCGCCTTCGGCGCGCTCATAGCCGAACCCATCTTCGTACTCACTGACTCCGCACTCATTGGCCAACTCGGTAAGGCGGAACTCGCCGGCATGAGTATTGCCGCCACGCTCGTCACCACGGTTGTGGGCCTCATGAACTTCCTCGCCTACTCCGTCACGCCCGCCGTGGCGCGCGCCTTCGGCGAGAAGAACCTGCGCCGCGCCTGGCAGATCGGCGTGGACGGCGTGTGGGTCGCCTTCGGCCTCGGCATGCTCCTCATGATCGCCGGATACGCCTTCGCAGACCCGCTGCTGCGCGGCCTCGGCGCGACCGACGAAACCATCAGCTACGCCCTCGACTACCTGCACCACTCACTCTGGGGCATCCCGCCGATGATGATTATCCTCGCGCAGGTCGGCACGCTCCGCGGGCTGCAAGACACCGTCACCCCGCTCAAAGTCGCTACGGTTGGCACGCTCGTGAACATTGCGCTGAACTGGCTGCTCATCTACCCGGTCGGCTGGGGCGTTGCCGGTTCGGCGACCGGTACCTCCCTCACCCAGTGGGGCATGGCTGCCGCCCTCGGCATGGTCATGATGCGCGGCACCCACGAGCACGCCGTCCGCTGGGCACCCGACCTTGCCGGCATGCGCTCGGTGCTCTCGCTCGGCTCCTGGCTCATGCTGCGCACCCTGTCCATGCGCATCGCCTCCCTGCTGACCGTGTTCGTCGTGGCGCGATTCGGCACCGAACACACCGCCGCCTACCAGCTCGGCATGGGTGTATTTAACCTCTTCCTCTACGCCCTGGACTCCCTCGCCATCGCCGCCCAGGCGCTACTCGGCAAGGAACTCGGCGAACGTGACCTGGCTGTGGAATCCGAGCGCGTGAAGGTGCGCCAGCTGAAAAACCGGCTGCTGCGTATGAGCCTCATCTACGGTGTTATCACCGGCCTGATCTGCCCGCTCATCGGCTTCTTCGGCTCCTGGATTTTCACGCAGGACGCGCAGGTGGCGTTCCTTTTCACCATCGCCACCGTCATCATCGCCCTCGGCCAGCCCATCGCCGCGTACGTGTTCACCCTGGACGGCATCCTCATGGGCGCGCAGGACGTGAAATACCTGGCAATCGGCTGCTTCATCATGCTCGTCATGTACGTGCCCGTTATGCTCGGCCTGCACTGGGCTGTCGGCGCCGGTGCCATGGATGCGCTCGCCGGGTATTGCGGCCTGTGGGCGGCGTATATTCTGTACTTCCAGGGAATCCGCGCGGTCATTTTCGGCCGCCGCGCCCGCTCGGATGTGTGGATGAAAGCCGGTGCCTAAACCCTTCGAACCTGACTGCTTCGGAACATACGTGCTCTGGGCGTAATGGCTCACAATTAGACCGCCCGCCCCCTCCGCAGGTGTAGCATGACAGGGTATTGAAACCCTCATGTAAAGGATGAAACCGTGACCGTAACCCGCGAAGAAGCCCTCGAAATTTTCGCCCGCCGCCGCGCAACCCGCGCCTACGATCCCGACCGCCGCGTCAGCGACGAAGACTTCGCCGCAATCCTCGAATTTGCGCGCCTGTCGCCCAGCTCCGTCGGCACCGAACCGTGGAAGTTCCTGGTCATCCAGGACCCCGAACTGCGTGAAAAGCTCAAGCCGATTGCCTGGGGCATGGCGGGCGCCCTTGACGACGCTAGCCACCTGGTCGTACTGCTGGCGAAGAAGGGTCTGCGCTACGACACCCCGTGGATGCGCCGCACCCTCGAAGGCCGTAACCTCACCGAGGAGCAGATGGAGGCCGCACTCGAACGCTACGGCAACTTCCAGAAGAACGACATGAAGGTCCTGGAAAGCGACCGCGCGCTCTTCGACTGGGCATCCAAGCAGACCTACATTGCCCTGGGCAACATGATGACCGGCGCCGCAATGCTCGGCATCGACTCCTGCCCCATTGAGGGTATGAACTACGAAGCAGTGAACGAGCTGCTCGCTTCTGCAGGCCTGTTTGACCCGGAGGAGTACGGCCTGTCCGTGGCTGTGACCTTTGGTTATCGTGCCCACGAGATTGCCCCGAAGAGCCGCCGCTCCATCGAGGACCTGGTGACCTGGGCCTAAGGTACTGCCCGGGTTTTAGGCGAGGTTTTCTTGCCGGGTTTTTGAGCTCGGGCTTTCGGGAGGGGCGTTTGAGCTAGGTGTTCACGCCTGGTGTTCAAGCCGCCGCCCGTGAAAACTAAATATAAAGAAATGCACCGCCTTTACACGGGCGGTGCATTTCTTTATATCTTTTACCGTGCAAAAAGCACGGTGAGATGCGTTTTTGAATTTTTCGTTTGAAATCGCGCGGGGCAATTCATTCTGTATAACGGCAGGGCGCTACTTCCTAAACGCCGTCAGACGCATAGAATTCAGCACCACAAATACCGAACTAAACGCCATTGCCGCAGCCGCAATCATCGGGTTCAGCAGACCCGCCACAGCGACCGGAATAGCCGCCGAATTGTAGGCGAACGCCCAGAACAGGTTCGACTTAATGGTGCGCAGCGTAGCGCGGGAGAGACGTAGCGCCGTCACCACCGAAGCAACATCCGAACGGGTCAGCACAATATCGGCTGCCTCCGCGGCAACGTCCGTGCCCGAACCCATCGCAATGCCCAGCTCAGCAAGAGCCAGCGCCGGGGCATCATTCACGCCGTCGCCGACCATCGCTACGCGGTGACCGGCAGCCTGCAACTTCTCAATCACCTGCGACTTACCCTCCGGGGTCACGCCGGCGTACACGTTCTCAGCCGAAATGCCGACCTTCGAGGCGACCGCCTGCGCAACCTGCGGGGCGTCACCGGTGAGCAGGATCGGCTCCAGGCCGAGCTCACGCAGCTGCGCCATGGTTTCTGCCGCCTCCGGCTTGGGAGTGTCGGCAACCGAAATCATGCCGACCGGCTGCAGAGCGGAGGTGCTGCTCGGGGTATCATTCGGGGCCTCGCCGCGGGCGACAACCACCGTCGTCAGACCCGCCCGGCGAGCCTGATCCAGCAGGGCCAACTGAGCCTCGCTCAGCTGCGCACCCGCTGCCTGCAGGTACTCGGGAGTACCCACCACAACCAGCTGGGAGGTGCCATACTCGGCGCCTTCACCCGCGCCGCTCAGCACGCCGCGCACGCCTCCGGGAACACCCTCAAAGCCGCTCACACTCGGCGCCGAAGCACCCTCCGCCAGCACGCCCTGCTCACGGGCAAAACCGGCAATCGCGCGAGCAATCGGGTGCTCACTCAGCGCCTCCACGGCGGCGGCATCACGCAGAACAGACAGGGAACGCTCGTTCTTGGAACCGGTAGAATCCGACGAAATACCGGACAAGTCACCCACCGACTCATAGTCACCAAAGGTGCCGTAGAACGCCACAGACATCTCTCCGGTCGTCACCGTACCGGTCTTATCCAGCACCACGCGATCAACCGTGCTCGTCGCCTCCAACACCTGCGCATTACGAATCAAAATGCCCAACTGCCAGCCGCGACCCGTACCCGCCAGCAGCGCCGTCGGAGTAGCCAAACCCAAAGCGCACGGGCACGCCACCACCAGTACCGTCACTGCCGCATTAAACGCCGCCGCACCGTCACCAGAAACCAGCCACCAACCGACCAGTGTCAGCGCCGAAATCACCAAAACCACCGGCACAAACACCGCAGAAACACGATCTGCCAAGCGAGCAATCGGAGCCTTCGTCTCCTGCGCGCTCGCCACCAGCTCACCCATCTTCGCCAGAGTCGTCTCAGCGCCCACGCGGGTCGCACGCACCGTCAACGAACCAGACGTATTCACCGTCGCACCCGTGACCGCATCACCCGGATGCACCTCAACCGGCACAGACTCACCCGTCAACAGGGACGCATCCACCGCCGACGAACCCTCAACCACCACACCATCCGTGGCGATCTTCTCACCCGGGCGCACCAAGAACAGGTCATCCGGCATGAGGTCCTCCACCGGAACCTGCACCTGCTTCGTCACGCCCTGCTTATCGGTGCGCAGCAGAGTCGCCTCCTTCGCACCCATACTCAGCAGGGTGCGCAGCGCCTCCGAAGAACGATCGCGAGTACGGTGCTCAATCGCGCGACCAATCAGCAGAAACAGCGTCACCATGGACGCCGAATCAAAATACAGCGGCGCATGGTTGCCGGTAAACATCGACCAGAAACTACCGTCTGCATGATGCACATGCGCCGTCAACTCCGGGTTCATGAGCAGCTGCGCCAGCGAATAGAAATACGCCAACACCACACCGAGAGATACCAGTGTATCCATCGTGGACGAGCCATGACGCGCATTAATAAGCGCCGCACGGTGGAACGGCGCAGCACACCAAAATGCAACCGGCGCCGTCAGAACCGCCACAACCCAACCCCAATTCGGGAACTGGAACGACGGGAACATCGAAATCAAGAAAATCGGCACACCCAAAATCGCCGCATAAATAATGCGGTCAGTGAAGCCGCCATTCATGCTCGGAGTGCTGTGATGGTTGCCGCCGCCGGATGCGCTCGCGTTCGTTCCAGCGCCCGCGCGCGGCCCGTTCTTAAGGTGCGCCGCGTAGCCGGCATTGTTGATGGTCTCAACGATCTGTTCGTCGCTCACGCCCTCAGGTACGATGACGCGCGCCGACTCCAGCGGCAGGTTCACCGCCGGGTCAACGCCGGGGATTTTGCGGAGCTTACGCTCCACACGACCCACACAGGATGCGCAGGTCATACCCTGAATATCCACGTGAATGATTCGGGTGGACTCCGTTGATTTTACGGTTGTTCCGGCAGGATTAAAAAGAGAGCGCTCACTCTGTGATGAGGGTTCACGGGTGGTTGGTGAAGGCTGTGTAGAAGACACAATACTTCCTTAAACTTAAAAAAGGGGGGTAGAAGAAGGTGCACGAAGCCGGGGGAGGGGCCTCGAAGGACCCCGTCCCGGATAGTGTATGGTGTAGTGTTTAGGGTGCAGTACTGAGGGTGTCGCGCGAGGGCGAAAGCTGCGGGTAAAACAGCGAGGCTGTAAACGCGGCGGCGGGAGTAATGCTGTGGTGGCTTAGTGGTCGCCGGGCAGCCCATCCGGCCTGCTCGTATGCGGGCGAATACCGGTCACCTTCGCGCCACGATCAGACACACCGTAGGCACGTTTCACGGCAGCCCGCGGGAACGGTGAAGCGTTCGCCTTCTCGCGCGCTTTCACGCCCTGCTCGTGCTCGGCGGAACGTTTATTCGCGCTCGTGCCGCTACGTCGTGCGGCGCCGGGCGCATCCTCACGCGCCGTATATTCGGGGCTCTGCTTCACCCACGAATCGACCAGCGCCGCATCCAGATTCATCTGCCTGGCCACGCGGGTGATCGCGTCGCGCAGGTGCATGTTTTCGGTGCCGACAAGGGTGCGGACCGCGCCAACAACCATCGCAATGTACTGCGGAGGGTAAGCCATGATGACTCCTAATCGAGCCGGTTGCCGCGCTAGACGGTAGGGGTGTAGCCAGCCTCCACGATAGCGTCTGCAACAGCCTGAGTGTCGAGGGTGCCCTCGTGCTCAATGGTCACGGTGGAGATGCCGTCCTTGACGACGTCCACGGTCACGCCGGTCACGCCGGGAACTTCGCTGACCTCTTCGCTGACGCTCATAGCGCAGTGGTTGCAGGTCAGGCCGGTTGCCTTAACGGTGGTGGTGCTCATGATGATTTCCTTTCGGTAATGGGTTAAAACTTGGGTCCGCCCGGTGTTTAGGTGCGGGGCGTTTAGCTGCGCATGAGACGGGAGATCGCGGCGGTTGCCTCTTTGACCTTGGCTTCTGCGATGGTCGGGTCGCCGGTGCGTTCGGATTCGACGGCGGCGCCGGTTACGCAGTGACCGATGTGCTCTTCGAGTAGGTTCAGAGAGACTGCGTGGAGCGCCTTGGAGACCGCAGCAACCTGGGTGAGGATGTCAATGCAGTACTTGTCTTCATCGACCATGCGGGCGATGCCGCGAACCTGCCCTTCGATGCGGCGCAGGCGCTTGAGGTGCGCCTCTTTGTTGGAGGTGTAACCGTGCTGGGTTTTGGGTGCCTCGCCGCTGCAGCATGCGCCGGTGTGCGCCTCGGTGGGTTCCTCAGTGGGGTTTTCAGTGGGCGTGCCGGATGCGGTGCTGACCTGGGTGGATGTGCTGTGACAGCACTGGTTGCTAGTGGTTTCCATGGCTCCATTATATACCCTAGGGGGGTATGCCACAAGGGGGTGTTACGGGTTGTTACGCGGTATGGGTGCGGGGGTTTGTCGATAGGGGGATTCTTCGATAGGTTACGGCCCTGTCGATAGGTTAGTGACTTTAATGCGGGTTAAAGACCCACCGTGAAGACACTAACCTACCGAAAACCTCTGTCTAAAAAGCAGGCGGCCCCCGGATGCACCAGGTAGGCGCGCGGGATCCGGTAATGACTTAGTGTTTTTGGTGATGAGTTAGTGACTTTAGGCTGGGGTTTTAACCATTACCAAAGGCGCTAAGTCATGACTCATTCTCTAACCGCTTGGAGGTGCCGCTTCTGCAGAATTTGTGCCATGATTTAGCATCTTCTGCCATAGCTTTTAACTACGACCAAAGATGCTAACCTATGGCAAAATTTTTCGGCACGGCACTGTAAAACAAAAGCGGCCCCGGACGCTTAGATGTCCGGGGCCGCCTGCTGCGGTTATTTATATGTTGGGCCAGAGCCGGTTTACATGTCGGGCCAGAGCCGGTTTACATGTCGGGCTAGTCACGATGCAACGAATATTCCGTATCCCCGTCCCCGTTGTCGTTCAGGTGCCAACGCTGACCGGTGCGAATATCGGCCTTACGCAGGCGCGGGTTCGGGTTGTCCGGCTTGCCCATAGTGGGGTCGTTTTTGCAGCCCCACCTGGTGTCGTCGTAGCTGCAGTCACCTGCCACGCGGCCAACATCGGTCCACCACACACGCACCAGCAGCGGGTCACTGGTCGCCTGCGGAGTCACCTCCATCATCTGCCACGGGCCACCATCCACACGGAAACGAGCCGTGTAGTGCACGGTCGCATACGCATGGAAGTTACCGGAACGCTGGTAGGCGTAACTGGTTTCTGTCTGACGCGGACGCTGACGAGGGTAGGTGGTGACCGGTTTGCCCGCGGTGTAATTGGTGTCTGTATCACCATTGCCGTACTCGATGAAGTAGGAGGAGGGCATGAGCTCAATTTCGACGTGCCCGGCGAGCATATCTGCTTCGAGACGGTAGGGGCCACCGTCATCGACGTAGAAGTTGATCTGGTCGCCCTTGTAGATGTTGGGGTCGCCTTCTGCTCGGCCGGTTCCTGCGGGGTTGTTGTAGGACTGGTGCAGGGTGGGCTTGCCGGGTTCTAGCGATTCTGCTGCATGACGGATTTCCTCCATGACTTCTTCGTAGGTTGGGCCGGTGGGGCCGGGGCTGTCGGCACTGGTGAGGGTGCGGGTATCGTTGGGAATGCAACTAGCAGAGGAGGGGCTTCGAGGACTTCCGTGGTCTACAGGAATGCCAGATTCGAGTGACATGTTTGTGAATTTAAATGTTCCTGCTCTTCCATCTTTGGTTGTGCACGACATAATATTGTGATTTTCATTAGCGTAGATAACTTTTACGCCGTTTCCCTGATTTACCGTGGAATAGGTATATTGTGGCTGAATTTCCTGGTCAGCGACACCAGAATTTCCGTGGCCATCATGATGTCCATCGGTTCCTCGTCGCGTAGTTGATTTCTTGACTTCGACTTGACATACCTTAGCGGAAGTTTCAGAACAGGAGGTAGTGACAACATATGCATTAGCTCCTGATACGCATTCTAAAACGGGTAAGAGTGCAATAGCAGCGGTGTAAGTTACCTTTTGTAAAGTACGCATATTAGTCATCTACTTGTTCGCAATTAGTAATTTTCCACGAAGAATCAGAATACTTAAACTCAAATTTCCAGGTGTCATTATCCTTCTGGATATTGACATCTCTGTGCCATTCACCAGTAGGCTCCACAAGAGTTATATAATTCCACTCACGATACGCCTTCCAAAAATAGGTTTCCCCATCCTCAGACCACGGATTTCCGTCAGCAATATAGTTGTCAATGCCATCAATAATCCAACCACCGCGCTTATACAAATCCTCAAAACTCTTATACCCTTCCAGTTCCTCCATAAAATCACTGGAAATGTATTTTCGAGATTCTGTAAAATCGCCTACCTGAATTCCATAATTAGTCCATTTAACCCAAGCGTCCATCGTCTTACGGATGCCTTCAATAGACTTTTCGCGGTAGCCTTCTTCCGGGGCATTGGGTTTCGGTACATTCTGAGCAGGGCCGTAGCCATCAGCCTTACGGTACTCTCCATCGGGCGCCTTCGATCCACCCGAATAGCCTCGAACAGTAGACGGGGTTGCACTCGCCGAAGGCGATCCAGACGCAGCGGCAGTAGCCGAGGTGGTCTCACTCGGCGCCGCGGAGGCGGTGGCTGCCGCCTCGTTATTTGCCTGCTGGCCGCACGCCGCAAGCAGGGCGCCAAGGCCCATGAGTGCGCCGCTGCCCAACAGGGTGCGGCGATTGAGAATGGTCGAATCCATAGAAGATACGCTCCTATCGTCGGTGATGGTGTGTTATTTAGCTACTGGTCAGGCCGTCTTTCGCAGGTCAAACTGACTACCGGAAGAAAAACAGCCCCGTAGTGCACCCAGCAAACGCGTCAATGCGCTATGGAACACTACAGTTACCACCCTACCGCATGTTTGTCGTCGTTTGTATTATTTTGAGGATGGTGACGGTGGTTGGTCATTATTCGGGCTTCTCAATGTTTTATGCATCAAATAAATCTGCGCCCTCGGAGGTGCCGCCTCAGCAGAAATTGGACCATAGGCTAGTATCTTCGACCATGGTTTTTAACTACGACCAAAGACGCTAACCTATGGCACAATTTTTCGGCACGGTAAAACAAAAACGGCCCCGGACGCACACGCATCCGGGGCCGCCTGCTGCGGTTATTCAGAGCCTACGAGGCAATCTTCGCGATCTGGAACATGGACGCCGGCATCGGGCGGTCCAACGACCAGCGAATATGCATCGGCTTGGAGCCCTCGTGGGAAATGTATTTCACGGTGCCCAGGCACATATAGGGTCTGGTGCCTATAGCATCCTTATTGTTGCGGCGAACGAAAAGAACGATACGATGCCCCAACTCTTCATGATGCTGGAAGAGCTGACCCAGTGAGCTTTCGGGGGTGGTTGTGTTCTGTGAGTCCCATGCGAACTCGTCAGTGCTAATGGCGTAGTCCTTGTACATGGTGGTTGGGGAGAAATGCTTTTCAGACTTTTCCAAATTCACCACAAGCGCAGTAGTGTTTGACGAGTTGAAGGTTCTGACTCCCTCCCGGAAACCGGTTGGCACACCAAAACTTGCCCCTTGACCCGCCAGCCCGGCAAACAACTCCTCACGAGAGTAGTAGGCGTGAGTGCGTAGTGGAATGTCTTCACCCTCAAAAAGTGGCAGGGTGGAGTTGGTGTCCAGAATGGCGTTGCGTTGCCAGATGCTCTCCAGTTCCTGCAGTATTCCGCCGTTCTTACGCAGGGTTGCCAGACCTTCGTCAAGGCTGAACCTTTCGGTTGAGCCTACCCACTTAGCATCCGGCCAGATGGAAAACAGAAGCATCCAGGCGTGGCGGCGCTGTTCATCGGTCATATCCTGCTCCAGGATGTTCGTGTTCAGCAGCTCCAGGTAGGCATTGATACGGAAGCTGTCGTTCACGTGTCTGAGTGCCTTAATGCGCCTATTCACTTCAAGAGAAATATTGTCCTGGAAGGGAACCACCAGGTCGGGGTACAGTCCACTCGCGGCCTGGAGGCTGGTCCAGGTCGTTGCGACGGGCTTAGTGACACCGGGCAGGGTCACCTTGCTACTACGGCCGTAAATCTGCGGCAGTCCCAATCCGTAGTGGTTGATGAAGTCAACGACGGTCGGGCGAATATAGGGTTCCGCAGAGTTTTGCTGCATATTTTCCAGGTAGTTCTTGACGGTGTCGATGAGGGCGTTTTTATTCATACGCAGGGACTCGTGAATTTTCATGAGAACCTGCTTCTGAGTCAGCTCGTCCAGATGGAAGTGACAGCCAGCCGGCAGTTCAGGGCTCTCAATGTCCCGCTCAGTCAAGGTACCCTGCCGCACAAAGGCGCGGTACTTGTGGTGAACCATGAAGTTCTTGTTCTGGTGTCCCACAAAGTCGAGGACCGTCAGAACAGATTTCAACGGCGCACGGCGCAGACCGCGGCCCAGCTGCTGCAGGAAGAGGGTGAGTGACTGGGTGGGGCGCAGCATCAGAAGCGTGTCGATGTTCGGAATATCGACGCCCTCGTTGAATAGGTCCACGGTGAAAATAACAGCAAGTTCATGATCGTCACTCATGAACTTTTTCATAACCTCATCACGACGTTTGGAGATATCATCTCCCACCAAGAAATCAGCGGGAATACCCACCTCGTTGAACTTCTGTGCCATGTATTTGGCGTGCTTCACGTTCACGCAGAACCCGAGCGCCTTCATGCGCAGGGGGTTGTCGACCTTCTCGCGTAGCTCCTTCACGATGATGCGCAGGCGGCGTTTAGCATCTTCATGGTCGGTGTACCGTTTTGCCAGGTCGTTTTCGTCGTACCGGCCACCCCGAATGTTGATGTGGCGCAGGTCGGTGCCGTCGGCAATACCGAAGTACTGGAAGGGTGCGAGGAGGTTGTCTTCGAGTGCGTCCCACAGGCGGATAGAGGTTGCCACGTAGCCGTCAAAGTACTTGTCGGCGATGTTCACCCCGTCTTCTCGTTCGGGGGTTGCGGTCAGGCCGATAAAATCGCGGGGCTTAAAATAGTTGAAAACTTTGTCCCAGCTGGCAGCTTCAATGTGGTGACATTCGTCCATGATGATGACGTCGAAATAGTCCGGTGCATAGTTTTCGAGGGCGGCACCTGACAATGTTTGAATGGTTGCAAAAACAGCCTCATTGTATTCAGGCTTTTTGCCGCCGGTCAGGAGCTCACCGAAATTACCTTTTAGCATGACGTCGCCGAAAGTGCGGCGCGCCTGGTCAAGGATTTCTTTGCGGTGCGCAATAAAAAGCAGCTTCAGCTTTTTGCCGGACTGCTCGCAGAGGCGCCTGTAATCGAGAGCCGAGAATACGGTTTTGCCGGTGCCGGTTGCGGCCACGGCGAGGTTGCGGTGACGACCCTTAGAACGAGCGTTCTGCATTTCTTCAAGCATGCGTGCCTGATGCGGGAACGGGTGCACATCCAGCAGGGACGAGTCGATATCGTACTCCAGGCCCTTGCTTTTACGGCCGGTAATATCCGCCTTGGCCAGGACAGTGTCGAGCTCCTGTTTCTCCTTGTCAGAGGCGGTGTAAAGAGTGAAATCGCCGCTCTTCCAGTAGCTTTCAAAGAGGCCCTCAAACTGGCGGATCAGGCCGGGCGTAATCGGGTTGGAGATACGAACATTCCACTCCAGGCCGTCAGTGAGCGCGGCACTGGACAGGTTCGAGCTACCCACATAGCCGGTGGACATGCCGGTATTGCGGTGGAACAACCAAGCCTTCGCGTGCAGGCGGGTGCTGTCGCCCTGGTAACTGATTTTTACCTCGGCACCGTACTTTTCAACAAGGCGGTCGATAGCCTTGCGGTCGGTTGCGCCCATGTAGGTGGTGGTAATAATGCGGAAAGGAATACCGCGATTTTTAATAGCTTTAAGCTGCTCACTCAAACTATTAACGCCGGACATTTTAAGAAATGAGCAGAGCAAATCTACACGGTCTGCACTTTCTAATTCTTTCTGAATTTCAGTATTGAGATTCAGGTCTTTAGAAGTATTCGTCATTAGAGCAACGTCGCTCAGAGGAATATCGGGGCGTGTAGTTTTTGCGTCAGTGAGGGTGAGCTCGCGCATCTGAATTACGTTGCTGTCGTCATCGGTCAGCAACGAGTCGTTTTGCTCTTCGGCATCCTGCGGTAGGAGCTCCATCATGCGGTTGACGAGTTCCACCTGGTCTGCGGGGGTTTTGAGGCTTTCGAGGGCGGGGGCCAGCTGGGTGGCGAAGAACTGGGTGAGCAGTTCGGGGATGTTGTAGTCGTCCTTTTCGAGGATTTCTTCCTGCCATTGCGCGCCTTCAGGGATGGCTCGGCTCATGAGCGATGCGCTCTTGAGATGTTCGTAGAGCCCCAGGGGGAGAGTTTCATCAGTCGTGGTCATAGCAGCAGCCTAGCAGCCCGGGTGGTTTGCCGCTGCTTGGGTGGTCACCGGTTCACGGGGCAGGGGACTGAATCCTGTAATTACAAAAAATTCTGCCCCACATGCACAACATTCACCAGTAAAAATGCTATTGATTCACATCACATGCTGGTGTTCTTAGGTATCCTTGGAGTAATACTCAGACAGAAGCTCTCCCTCCACTTCGAAAGGGGCCGCATGAAAACCTTCTGGACCAACCTACCCCTCACCATCCGCGCGGCAGCCATCTTCTGCTACGCCTACGTTGCGGTGCGCATCCTCAACCTCTTTGCTGAGGCAGGCACCGCACCGCTGACCCCGCGCACATTCTTTGACGGTGCCCTCACCGCCGTGGTCGTCGTCGGTGCTCTCGCCCTGTACCTGGGTAACGCGCTGGGTGCTGCTCTGCGCGCCCGGCGAGAAGGCTACGAGCCCCGCCCGGTCGGCATCATCGTCGCTTATGCCCTCTTCGTGGCGGCGTGCACCTACCTTGCCTGCCGCCTCATCGCCTACACCGTGGAGGCGGGTCTCACCTGGCTCTTCCCGCCCGCCCTCGGCCAGGTTCTGGCCGCCGTGGGTATGGCTGTTCTTGGCGTGATTAACTATGTGCGCCTTGACCGCCGCACCCGCAAAACCTAACCAGGGGAGCGGCACCAAAAATCCCTGTAATTACAAAAATCTCCCGCATCGGGTGGAGCACACCTTCACGGCATGCTCCGCCCAGAGCGGGAGATTTCTATATCAACGGACCGCTGCAGCCTTCACGCTACAGCGCCGCGTGCACCTTACAGGCTCTGTGCCTGAATTGCGGTGATCGCAACGGTGTTGATGATGTCCTCAACGGTGGTACCGCGCGACAGGTCGTTCACAGGCTTACGCAGACCCTGCAGAACCGGGCCCACAGCGGCAGCACCCGAAGACTGCTGAACAGCCTTGTAGGTGTTGTTACCGGTGTTCAGGTCGGGGAAGACGAATACGGTAGCCTGACCAGCGACCTCGCTGCCGGGCAGCTTGGTTGACGCAATGGACATGTTCGAAGCAGCGTCGTACTGAATCGGGCCCTCAACCGCGAAGTCGGGGTTCGATGCGCGCACGAGCTCGGTTGCCTCACGCACAACGTCCACGTCTGCGCCAGCGCCGGAGGTGCCGGTCGAGTAGGACAGCATAGCAACCTTGGGGGTCACACCGAACTGGCGTGCAGTCTCTGCGGATGCCTTCGCGATGTCGGCGAGCTGCTCTGCGTTGGGGTTCGGGTTCACTGCGCAGTCGCCGTAGACCAGAACGCGGTCTTCCATCAGCATGAGGAAGACGGAGGAGACGATCTTGGTGCCGGGGCGGGTCTTGATGAACTCGAGCGAGGGGCGGATGGTGTTCGCGGTGGTGTTCACGGCACCGGAAACCATGCCGTCGGCGATGCCCTTGTAGACGAGCATGGTGCCGAAGTACGAGGGGTCGGTCATGCGCTCGCGAGCAGCCTCGATGGTAACGCCCTTGTGTGCACGCAGCTCAGCGTAAGTTGCTGCGAAGTCCTCGGAGTACTCGTTGTTGTCGATGTCGATGATACGAACGGTGCTGGGCAGTTCGATACCTTCGGCCTGGCAAATCTCTGCGATCTTGGCGGGGTTGCCGAGCAGGATCAGGTCGCAGAAGTCGCGGCGTGCAATGATTTCGGATGCACGCAGGATTCGTACGTCGTAACCCTCGGGCAGGACCACGGAGCGGCGGTTTGCGCGTGCGGTCTCGATGAGGTTGTGCAGGAAGCGCAGCGGGGTCATGGATGCGGGGCGCTCAATTTCGAGGCGGGCGAGCAGTTCGTCCTTGTTGACGTGCTCATCCCAGCCGCCCATTGCTGCTGCAAGCTTGCGATGGTGGCCGCTTTCGAGGGTGCCGCGGACGCGGGAGACTGCGCGTGCAGACTTGAAGGTGTCCTTGGTGGTGGACAGCACGGGGAACGGTGCGTTGTCGATGAGGGAGCCGACCGCGGTGTTCTTGCCGGGCAGTGCGTCCAGGCCGCCGGTAAGCAGCACGCCGGAGGGTGCGGGGAAAGTCGGTGCCAGTGCGGATGCGAGGGTTGCTGCGACGATGTCTGCGCGGTCGCCGGGGACGATGACGAAGTCGCCGTCAACGAACTGGTTCAGGAAGTTGGAGACGTTCATTGCTGCGACCTTGATGCCGTGGATGTCGCGGCTGAGGTCTTCTGCCTTGATGCCTTCGGTGTCGAGCTTGAGGGCTTCGGCAACCTCACCGACGGTGGGCGCGGTCAGTTCGGGGATTTCGGGCAGTACGTAGACGGGCAGGTTTGCGTCGCCGCGCTTGACGGACTTTTCGATTTCTTCGCGCAGTTCGGGTTCTGCACGGCCGACGATGATTGCGAGCAGGTCTGCCTTAGATGCGAGCAGTTCGGTGCGTGCCACGTCGACTGCGGTGACTGCTTCTTCGACGGCTGCCTCGTGTGCGCCAACGATTGCGACGACGGGCAGGCCGAGGTCACGTGCAACCTGGACGTTTAGGTCAAATTCGACTGCGAGCGCGTTGGCGGGCAGGTAGACGCCGTCGACGATTACGACGTCGCTGTGTGCTGCGACCTTCTCGTAGGCGGAGACTGCGCGTGCGGAGATTTCTTCGGTGTCGCCTTCTGCGATGAGTGCGAGTGCGTCGGTCATGGAGACTGCGCCGCCGACCTGCTCTTCGGCCAGGCCGAAGTGTTCACGGATGAGGCGTGCCATGGGGTCGTCGGCGATGGTTGCGCCGTCGAAGACGGGGCGGAAGAAGCCGACGCGGTCTGCGCGCTTGATGAGGGAGTCTGCTAGGCCCAGGGCAACGAGGGACTTGCCCGAGTTCTGGGACATAGCGGAGAGGTAAAGACCGGTGGTCATTGTTTTACTGTCCTTCTATGCGATGTTCGGCGCTGGGTCCCGCGGTTGCGCAGGGGTGTATGTGCTCCTGTGCGCGGGTGCGTCGAGCTTATATGTCATCTTCTATCTTAAGGCGTAGTGGGGATGGTGCCTAACAGGGGTGTTGCGTGCTGTATCGTGTGGGGTGGATGCGCGGCTGTTGGGGGATGGGTTGTTTTGTGTGTCGCCTCCTGGTGTGGCGTACCGTTTAGGGGTTGAGGATGCGTGTGTATCGGAGACTGTGGCCGGGTTCCCAGGAGCCGCGTGCCGCGAATTTGATGCTGCTGCGCTGGTAGCCGAGGCGCTCGTAGAAGGAGAGCGCTCGTTCGTTTTCTGCCATGACCCACAGGTAGGAGTTTTCGTCCGGGTAGATGACGGATTCGTAGAGTGCCTGTCCGAGGCCGGTGCCGTGCGTGTGGTTGAGGGTGTACAGGTGCGTGAGTTTGCGGGTGCCTGCGGGCAGTTCGGGGAGGTTATCTGCGCGTTCAAGTTCCCAAGCGGATTGTTCGCATAGGGAGAGCACCAGGCCGACCGGCTTATCCCAGTCGATGCGCGCGCCGATGGAGCAGGAGAGTCCGCCGTCGGGGGCCCAGCCGGGTACGTCGTAGGCGAAGAAACCGCGCACGGTGGGGGAGGCTAGGTGGCGGTGGAAGTCTTCGAGGTATTTGTTGCGTTCGGCGCGGTGGCGGGCGGTGAAGCTTTCCCCGAGCCTGTCGAAGTAGATCGGGTCGTAGGTTTGCTCCATGCAGTCCAGCTGCAGGTTGACGTATTTTTCGGCGTCAGCCGGTTCAATCGGTGCGAGCGCGTAGCGGCCCTGACATACAAATCCCATGGGGTCTAGTCTACTCAGCTAGCCTCTGTGGAGGCGGTTTGCCGTGGGTGCGTACGCTAGGGGCGTGCGGGTGGCAGCTAGTGGGCTGTGGCGATGAGGCGGCTCTGTTGCTTTGGGTCGTGTCGGTTAGGCTAGTGGGTATGGCGAAAAAGAGCAGGGCACCGAAGAAAAGCCAAAGGGCGCAGAAGAACCGCATTGATGATACTGAGAAGACCCCCATGCAGGGTGCCATCGCTGGCGTGTACCCCATCTCTACGGGTGAGGCGGAGCTGGTCCCCGACGGCTACCACGCCGACGGCTGGCTCCTGCTCATTAATGGTGTGCAGTCCTCCCACGTAATTGTGGGTGAGCCCCGTCAGCTGGATTTTGAGTACATGCGCTGGATTGCTGCGGTCGTCTCCTTGCACGTGGAGGAGCACCTGGACGCTGCGAAGCTGCGCATCACTCACCTGGGCGGCGGCGCCTGCTCCATGGCGCGCTATTTCGCTGACCTGTACCCGACCAGCCGCAACACGGTCGTTGAGCTGGACGCCAAGCTCGCCGAGTACGTGCGCGTCTGGTTCGACATCCCCAAGGCACCGCGCGTGAAGATCCGCGTGGGTGAGGCGGGTGCCGTCACCGCAGCCTTCGCGCCCGCATCCCGTGACGTGCTGATCCGTGACGTGTTCGCCGGGGACATCACCCCCGAGGCGCTCACCACCGTCGAGTTCACCCGCACCGTTGCCGAGTCCCTGGCACCCGGCGGCCTGTACATCCTCAATTGCGGTGACGGGCCGGCGCTGACCGGTGCCCGGGCCGAAGCGTCCGCCCTGCTTGAGGTGTTCGAGTACGTGTGCATTGTGGCGGATTCGGCAATGTTGAAGGGCCGCCGCCGCGGTAATGTTATTATTGCTGGCTCCCACGCGCCCCTGCCGGAGGCTGGTTCCGTGCAGGCTGCCGCTATCGCCCGTGAGCTCATGGGTGGAGGCGTGCCCGCCCAGTACTGGGACACCGCCCGTGTACGCCAGTTCGTGAGGTAGCGGTTTCAGCTACTATATAGATTTTTCGGCCATAGGTTAGTGACTTTGGTGGGGGCTTTTAACTACTGCCAAAGACTGTAACCTATCACCGAAATCGGCGGCCCCTCCACAGCAGACGCTACTATAGTGGCATGCGATACACCTACCTTGGCCCCTCTGGCACCTTCACCGAATCCGCCCTGCTGAGCGTCCCCGGCGCATCCGACGCCGAACGACTCCCCGCCACCAGCGTGCCCGATGCGCTCGCACGCCTGAACGCGGGCGAGGTGGACGCCGCCATGGTGCCCATTGAAAACTCCGTGGAGGGCGGCGTGAGCGCCACCCTAGACGCTATCGCAGCCAGCGAAGGTGTACGCATTATCCGCGAGGTGCTCGTACCGATTCGATTCGTGCTGGTGACCGCGAAACCCATCAGCATCGAGGACGTTAAGACCATCTCCACCCACTCGCATGCCTGGGCGCAGGTGCGCGGCTGGGCGCAGGAGAACGTGCCCACCGCCGCCTACCTGCCCGGCTCCTCTACCGCCGCCGCAGCTGTCGATCTGCTCGAAGAGGGCTGCACCTATGATGCGGCAATCTGCTCCCCGGCACTGCTGAACTACCACCCGGAATTGCACGTGTTGCAGGATAATATTGGCGACAACAAGAACGCCGTAACCCGCTTTGTGCTGCTCTCCCGCACCGCCGACATCCCCGAACCGACCGGATCAGACAAAACCACCCTGACCGTGCCGCTACCCACCAACCGCGCTGGCGCCCTACTCGAACTGCTCGAACAGTTTTCCGTGCGCGGCGTGAACCTCTCCCGCATCGAATCGCGCCCCACCGGCGAAGGCATGGGCTCCTACTCGTTCAGCATCGACGCCGACGGCCATATTTATGAGGCACGCATGCGCGACGCCCTGCGCGGTCTGCACCGTGTCTCCCCGACGCTGAAATTCCTCGGATCTTACCCGCGCGCCAACCACGAAAACACCGAAGTCGATGCCATCCACTCCGACGGCTCCTTCGACGCCGCACACGAATGGGTCGAGTCGCTCTTCCCGAACGGCCGCCCCGCACACCTGCAGCGCCACTAGCGGCACCGGCGGTACCACCAGCCGCCCACCGCTAGACACCCCCGCACCTACCCGCGAAAACCCCGCCCACAACCCACCGCAAGATTAGGTAGGATAAAACAGTGATTGATATTAACCTCCTCCGCGAAAACCCCGACCTCTTCCGCGCCTCCCAGCGAGCACGCGGTAAGGACGAAACCCACGTCGACCGCATCCTCGAAGCCGACACCGCACGCCGCACACTCATCGGCGAATACGAGACCCTGCGCGCCGAACAGAACGCCTTCGGTAAGACCGTCGCAAAGGCACCCAAGGAAGAAAAGCCCGCCCTCGTTGCACAGGCTAAGGAACTAGCAGCCCGCGTCAACGAAGCAAAGGCAGCCTCCGAAGCAAAAACTGCTGAATACGAGGAACTGATCAGCAGTATCGAAAACCTCATTATCGACGGTGTACCCGTTGGCGGCGAAGACGATTACGTAGTCGTTAAGAAAGTCGGCACCCCCCGCGACTTCACCACTGAAGGCTTCGAACCGCGCGACCACCTCGAGATCGGCGAACTCGTCGACGGCATCGACATGGCACGCGGTGCAAAGGTCTCCGGCGCACGCTTCTACTTCCTCAAGGGCCAGGTAGCACGCCTCGAACAGGCACTCATGTGGATGGCGCTCGACCTCGCAACCGAGCACGGCTTCACCATGATGACCACCCCCACCCTGGTACGCCCCGAAATCATGAACGGCACCGGCTTCAACGTCAAGCACGATGACGAAATCTACCGCCTCGAACGTGACGACCTGTACCTGGTCGGCACGTCCGAGGTGGCGCTCGCCGGTTACCACACCGACGAAATTCTCGACTTCGAGAAGGGCGCGAAGAAGTACCTGGGCTGGTCCTCCTGCTACCGCCGC
The DNA here is from genome assembly GCF_029850985.2 of Rothia similimucilaginosa. Lineage (NCBI taxonomy): Bacteria > Bacillati > Actinomycetota > Actinomycetes > Micrococcales > Micrococcaceae > Rothia > Rothia similimucilaginosa. The sequence continues at coordinate 115,006 of NZ_CM138149.1, forward strand.
GAGGCAGGCTCCGCAGGTAAGGACACTCGCGGTATCATTCGCGTGCACCAGTTCAACAAGGCTGAAATGTTTGTCTATTGCCCCGCTGAGCAGGCAGAAGAGATGCACGAGAAGCTGCTGTCCCTCGAAGAGGAAATGCTGCAGCGTTGCGGCCTGGCATACCGCGTGATTGACACCGCCGCAGGTGACCTGGGCACCTCCGCAGCACGCAAGTTCGACTGCGAGGCGTGGGTCCCTACCCAGGGCACCTACCGTGAGCTGACCTCCACCTCGAACTGCACCACCTACCAGGCGCGCCGCCTGAACATCCGCGAGCGCACCCCGGACACCGTAGATGAGGCAGGCAACGTGCGTAAGGGCCGCACCCGCTCCGTAGCGACCCTGAACGGTACCCTGGCGACGACTCGCTGGGTGGTTGCCATCCTGGAGACTCACCAGCAGGCTGACGGTTCTGTTGTGATTCCGGAAGCACTGCGCCCGTACATGGGTGGTGCCGAGGTCATCCCGGCAGTAGCTGCTGAATAAGGGAAACCCTGCCCGCTGAGTAATCTCACAACCAGCCGAAAAACCCGCTCACCGCGTAAACGGTGGGCGGGTTTTCGCGTATCCCGGTAGTCTAAGAACTATGCCTCTATACCGTAAAATCCTTGGTGTTTCCGCGGCGGCGGCCCTGACCGCCTCCGTCACTCGTGCCCGCCGTGAAGCGCGCCGCCGCGCTATCGAACTGGGTGCACCCTTCGGCGTTCTGCCGACCCTGCCCACCGGCGAGGCGCAGCGCGTGGGCGTGGTGTACAACCCCAGCAAACCCGGCGCTGCGGCGGCTATCGAGATTCTGGAACGTACCCTCGCGGCGAACGGCCACCCGCAGGCGCTGGTGCGTACCACCCGCGTGGACGAGCCCGGTTCCGAGGCTGCCCGCGAGCTGATCGCTGAGGGTGTTGACCTGCTGGTTGCTGCCGGTGGTGACGGTACGGTGCGCGCTGTGGCGGCGGCGCTGGCGCATCATGAGGGGACCAAGCCGCGTCTGGGTATTCTGCCGATGGGTACCGGTAACCTACTGGCACGTAACCTGTACATTCCGGTCAGTGACGTGGCGGCGTGCGTGAATATTGCGCTCAATGGTGCAGGTCAGGCCGTTGATGCGATTGAGATGACGACGACGAGCACCCCCGGCGAAGAAACCGAACACACGTTCTTTGTGATGAGTGGTGCAGGCTTTGATGCGCTCGTCATGAGCTACACGAACGAGGACATTAAGGCGAAGTTCGGGTGGGTGTCGTACGTGCAGTCCGGCATGAAGCACATGCTAGGCGGGTCGCACCCGGTGCGTGTCAGTGTGGATGGTGCACCGTTCCGTACTCTGCTGATGCGGTCGGTGCTGATCGCGAATTGTGGCCGCCTGCAGGGTGGTATTCGCCTGGCTGATATGACGGATGTGCATGACGGCAACCTTGAGGTGATTGTGGCGTCGCCGCGTGACCTGATGGAGTGGGGCCTGCTGATGGCGAAGGTTGCTCGCCGCACGATTTTGGGTTCGCCGCGCATTGAGCTGCCGGTGATTCGCCATATGGTGGGGTCTGAGGTGGTGTTGGAGTTCCCGGATGGTGTGCAGCCCGTTGAGGTGGATGGTGACCCGGCACCGTCAGCGTACCGCATTAGCGCGTGCGTGCTGCCTGCCGCCGTGGAGGTGGCGGTCCACCCCGAGGTGCTATAGCGGGCGTGGTGAAGGTGCTGGGGGAGAGGTCGGCACCACCCCGAATCACCAATTTGTGACCTGGATAATGAAAAAAATCGCGGATTTTTCACTATTTCCTGAAAATTAGGGGGATAGTGAAAAAATTAGCGATTTTTTACACTATTTTTCTTGCTATTCCCGTATTCAGGGTGGCAACCTCCGGCACCCGAATACCCTGGAACAGTCATCGTTTCTAGATGCTACGCCCCAACAAAAACCCACGTATCGGTTCGGTGGTGTTGGGGGATGTGGCGTTGGATGCGTCAAGGCCAGCCGCCACTGGCGGCGGGTCACCGTAGACGAGTAATCGTCTACTCATCCCTTTTATATATGTATACGTGTGGGAAACTGAATATTTTTAGGCTTCTGCTAGGCATTGTGCCTTGTGGCTAAGTGTATTCCGGTATGCGCGGGGATGAGCCCTGGCGTGTCCCTAACCATTCATCCTTCGGTAGCTTCTGGCACCCCACCACACCCGCACCTCACTAACCCCACGGCTGCCCCCTAGTAAAAACCCCCGGTAAAAACACTGTCGGGGCCGTCTCGCACGCAGGCTCGAAAAGTGCGAGAATGGAGCGGAAAAGAAAACTACGAAAGAAGATACTTTCATGCTTATTCTCGTTGTGAACGCCGGTTCTTCCTCCCTGAAGTACCAGGTGCGTGACACCTCCCTGCCCGAGTCAGAGCAGATGCTGACCTCCGGCCTCGTCGAAAACATCGGCACCGATGTGCCCAACCACGAGGTCGCATTCGACATCATGTCCGAGAAGCTTGAGCCCGTCCTGCACGGCCGTGAGCTGCAGGCAGTCGGCCACCGCGTGGTGCAGGGTGCAGAGAAGTTCACCCACCCTACCCTGCTGACTGAGGAAGTTGTCCAGCAGATTGACGACCTCTCCCCGCTGGCACCGCTGCACAACCCCGCACACGTTCAGGGCATGCGTGCAGCAATGCATAAGTGGCCCTCCCTGCCGCAGGTCGCTATCTTCGACACCGCGTTCCACTCCACCATGCCCGAAGAAGCATGGCGCTACGCAATCCCCTACGACCTGGCAGATAAGTACAGCATCCGCCGCTACGGCTTCCACGGCACCAGCCACGAGTATGTCTCCCACGTTGCAGCTGACATGCTCGGCGTGGCTCGCGACGAGTTCAACGGTATCGTCGCACACCTCGGTAACGGCGCGTCCGTGACCGCTGTGAAGGGCGGTAAGTCTGTTGACACCTCTATGGGCTACACCCCGCTGGCTGGCCTGATCATGGGTACCCGCTCCGGCGACATTGATCCCTCGGCACTGACCACCATCCTGATCCGTGAGGGTATTGACGGTGCCCGCCTGGATACCATCCTGAACAAGGAGTCCGGCCTGCTCGCACTGGCTGGCTCCAACGATATGCGTAAGGTCTTTGAGTTTGCAGAGTCCGGCGACGAGCGTGCACAGCTCGCACTGAACATGACCGCATACCGCCTGGTGAAGTACATTGGCGGCTACAACCTGGTTGTTGGCGGCGCGCATGCGCTGATCTTCACCGCTGGTATCGGTGAGAACTCCGGTGATTTCCGCAAGCTGGTCCTGGATCGCCTTGGCGCATTGGGTGTCAAGTACAACGAGGAAGAGAACGCTAAGCGTTCCCCCGAGCCGCGCGTGATTTCCACCGAGGATTCCGCTATTAAGGTGCTGGTCATCCCCACCAACGAGGAGAAGGCTATCGCTGAGGCTACCGAGGAACTCGTCAAGAGCCTCTAAGCCCCACGCACCCCGCCGTGTAGGCGGCTCAGCGTAAGGTGATCCGCCGTGGCGCCCATTCTGTATGGGTGCTACGGCGGATTTCTTATGCCCGTAAGGCTGTGTGCCCCGGCGCTGTGTATTCCGATGATGTGATGTACCGTAGCGTCGCGAATGGGGATTCTATGAGAAAAAGCGTATTCACATTCACTGGTAAGTACCCAAAAACGATAGAGTGGAATCAGATAACACTCGATACGAAGCAGACGAGACATGACTCAACCCCCTGAAAACCACCAGCAGACTGGCGGGCAGTTTAACGCCCAGCCGGGCCAGCAGGCATTCCACGCTCCCGGTGAGCCCCTCCCGCAGGACCTCTCCGCCGGCTGGCTCCCCGAAGACGAGCGCCAGAAGCCGGTCAGCCCCCTGCCCCAGCCGAAGCTCTTCGCCTACCAGTCGATGCTGCCGCCGAAAGTGCTGCACGCGTTGCGTCACCCCTCCGAAATTCCGTGGCTGGTCGCCGCCTACGCGGTCACCGCGGTCGGCTACATTGTGCTGTTCATGGCGCTGGCTGACCTGTTCAGCTCGATGATGCATTACATCTTCAGCTCAACCGGTGAAGGCTCGGTTCGTGTACCTTCTTCCGGTAGCACCACGGCAAGCATGGAAGACCTAATTTTCCAGACGGTTAGCCTGCTCCTCCTGGGCCCGATTGCCATCTTCATTGTTCGTGCAATCTACTACGCGCAGCAGCGTGTGCGCGGTGTGCGCATCACCCCCACCCAGTTCCCTGAGGCGTACCAGATGCTCGCCGAAGCAGCTGAGGCGGCAGGTCTGCGTCGTGTACCGGACGCGTACGTTGTTCTCGGTAACGGCACCATGAACGCTTTTGCGGCAGGTCACGGCTTCCGCCGCTACATTTGCCTGTACTCTGACCTGTTCGAGATTGGCGGTAAGTCCCGTGACCCGCAGGCGCTACGCTTCATTATTGGCCACGAGGTTGGCCACATCGCCGCAGGTCACGTCGGTTATTTCCGTCTGATTTTCACTATGCTGTTCAGCCAGATTCCGGTGCTGTCGAGTGCACTGTCCCGCTCGCAGGAATACACCGCCGACAACTTCGGCTACCGTTTCTGCCCCGAGGGTGCTGAGGGCGCTGTCAAGGTGCTTGCGGCAGGTAAGTACCTGAACAAGCAGGTTAACTTCGATGAGCTTGCCGACCGTGCCGTCACCGACCGCGGCCTTGCCGTCTGGTATGTGAACCTCATAGCAAGCCACCCCATCCTCACCTGGCGTGCGCATGCGCTGCGTGACCGCACCCAGCCCGGCCGCCTGTTCTGGCGCCCGACTGAGAACCCGGTCAAGGACACCGTACCGCGCGTTCCTGTCCTGATCCCGGCGGCGGAGCCGGTGCATATGTGGCCCGATCCGATTCAGTCCACCGAGTTCATGCGTGAACACCAGGACATTTGGGCAGACCACACCCTGGAAACCGTGGATGTGTACTCTAAGCCTGAGAACGCCCCCGAGTTCGATGCGAATGCTACGCTGTTCGCTGGCTGGCTCACTGAGCAGGCTCGTGCCTTCCACGGCCAGCGTTGGGATGCGTACGCTGCCGCCGGTGGCGCTCCGGCACCGGGTGCTCCGGGTGGCCCGCAGGTGCCCGCACCGGGTCAGCCGGCGTACGGTCAGCAGCCCGGCTTCGGTCAGCCTGCCGCAGGCCAGAATGGTGCAACCCAGAACGGCGCAGGCCAGCCCGCCCCTGAGCAGCCTTCTAATGGCCAGCCTAACGGCCAATCTTCTAATGGTCAGACTGCTCCCGAACAGTACGGTTACGGCCAGTACGGTAGCGGCCCCTCTGAGGGCGGCCCGTACGGTTACGGCTTTGACGGCGATAAGAAGTAGCCAGTAGCCGCCCGGGTGCGCTCTAAGCGCCTGCCTGAGCCGCACAGCTCAATAACCTTCACGAACCCGTCGGGGTGCCTGAGGCTCCCCGACGGGTTCTGCCGTTAACCGCCTCCTCACAGGCTCGTAGCCGGTTGCTACAGCCATTCGGGTTACCTGGCATGAGACGCCCGTAACCTTCAACTACCCCGCCTACAGCTGAGATACACCCGGCACTCCCGAACCTGCACATAGACACAGGTCTAGAATGGTCAGTATGCTTTCATCCCTTCGCTCTATCAAGCTTGACCCGCTACTGACCATGCTCATTAGCGCGGTTATTCTCGCAATTATCGTACCGGCACGCGGCGACTTCGCAGAATGGTTCAGCACCGGAACAAAGTTCGCGGTTGCCCTGCTGTTCTACCTGTATGGCGCTCGCCTCTCCACCACGGAGGCCATTCGCGGCCTAACCCACTGGCGTCTGCACCTGATGATTTTGAGCTGCACGTTCGTGCTGTTCCCCCTGATTGGTTTGGCGCTTTCACCGCTGCGTTTTGTACTTGGTGATGGGCTGTACATGGGCATACTGTTCTTGACCTTTGTGCCCTCGACTGTGCAGGCGTCAATCGCGTTCACTTCGATTGCGGGCGGTAATGTGGCGGCGGCGATTGTGAGCGCCTCGCTCTCCTCGATTGTGGGTGTGGTGGCGACCCCGCTGCTCGCCATGCTGCTGATGAACACGGGCCATATTGAGTTCTCCGGAACGGTCTTCCTGGATATTGCTATTCAGCTATTCTTGCCGTTCGTGCTCGGCCAGCTGACGCGCCGCTGGGTGGGCGAGTTCGCCAAGAAGCCGACCACCAAGTGGCTGGATAAGTTCTCGGTCATGATGATCGTCTATTCGGCGTTCTCCGCTTCGGTGGTGCAGGGTGTGTGGACGCGCGTGGAGTGGTGGCAGATCGCGTTGCTGGTCGTCCTCATGGCGATTATTGTGGTGTTCATGCTGTGGCTGACTGACCAGCTGGCTAAGCGTCTGGGCTTCAACCGTGCCGACCGCATTACAATTCAGTTCTGTGGTTCGAAGAAGTCGCTGGCGGCTGGCCTGCCGATGGCAATCATTATTTTTGGTGCGGGCTCGCTGGGTCTGATGATGCTGCCAATCATGATTTTCCATCAGGTTCAACTGATGATTTGTACCTGGCTTGCAGGCCGCTATGCGCGGCTGGATGTGGTGGGTGTCGCCTCCGCGAAGGAATCTTAGTAGGGGATTGAAGCTAATCTGCTGGGCGCTTGCCGGGTGTCTGTTAGAAGTGGCTGCCGGGGGAGTGCTCATTGGGCGTTCTTCTGGTAGGTGCCCGACGGGTGCTATTCGGGGCCTCTGATCCTGTGAGATAAGCCTTGGATGAGGGGTTTTAATGGAGGTGCTTCGGATAGTATCAACCGGTTTATGAAGTGATATGGCGCGCACCGATAAAAATTCACCAATTAGTGCATTTATGTGCAAAATATGGTATTTGCACTGGTCGGTTGGTTTTCTATGGATTATTTTCACTCCATTGCATAAAAGTAACCGGGGGAGACAATCAACACTATAGGGTGTTGAGTGACACAAGCTCCCTAATTTTTGCCCTAAAACATTTTGTCGAGGGTTATATAGATGTGCATCTTGCTTGCAAGAATTTAGACTCACATGGGAACGGTTGAGATTCACTCCCCGCCCGTTACGTGCCTAAGTCAAGAAGACTGAACATACCAAGCCCGAAAACCGCTGGGCATCTCGCACGCTCCGTGCCTACCCCGAAATTGACCGTGACGGTGACGGCGTAGCCGACGTGGTGAACCCCCGCCAACCCCTTGTACTTCTCCGATTCCCTGTACATGCTCAATGCGTACGGCGATAGGGGCCTGAAGGTTGTGGACACTCCCGTCGTTGACTAGGAGTAATACCGACCAGCTTTTTAGTGCTGACTAGAGCATATATTCACCGCCCGCCGGCGCGACCCAATGGGTTGTGCAGGCGGGCGGGGCGCTGTTCTGGCAGGTTGTGAGTACCCATGCCGCTACACAATCGCCTGCGTACACTGAAAGGCGTCTGCGCTGCACCCGCTAAGCTAGAAGACATGAAGATTGCCACCTGGAACATCAACTCAATCCGCGCCCGCGAAAACCGCGTCGAAGACTGGCTCGACGAACACGATGTTGACGTGCTCGCCCTGCAAGAAACAAAAACCAAGGACGAAACCTTCCCCTTCGACCTCTTCGAATTCATGGGCTACGAGGTTGCACACTTCGGCCTGAATCAGTGGAATGGCGTGGCAATCGCCTCCCGAATCGGACTCGAAGACGTGCAGCGCGGCTTCGACAACCAGCCACACTTCGGCAAGCCCGGTGAACCCGAGGTGCTGGAGGCGCGCGCAATCGGTGCAATCTGCGGCGGCGTGCGCGTCTGGAGTCTCTACGTACCCAACGGCCGCGGCCTGACCGACCCGCACATGGACTACAAGCTCCGCTGGATGGAGACGCTCCGCCAGAACGTGCACAACGAACTGGTCGCCAACCCGCAGTCGCAGCTCGCACTGGTCGGTGATTGGAATGTCGCCCCCGAAGATGCCGATGTGTGGGATATTGACTACTTTCTGCGCAACGAGATGACCCACGTTTCCGCACCCGAACGCCGCGCCTTTGCCGCCCTGCTCGAAGAAGGCATGGTGGACGTGGTACGCCCGCACACTCCGGGCGAGTACACCTACTGGGACTACCAAGCGGGCCGCTTCACCAAGGATGAGGGCATGCGCATTGACTTCCAGCTGTTCTCGCCCGCGCTCGCCGCGCGCGTGGAACGTGCCTGGATCGATAAGGTGGAGCGCGCCGGTGAAGGCGCAAGCGACCATACGCCGGTTGTGGTTGAGATTGCCGACTAAACCGAGTGCATAGCGTGCCGTAAAAACCGCGTGCAGTAAGGAGGCGGGGGAGGGGTCCCTCGCCTCCTTGCTGTATCTGCTGGTGCTTCTGTGTGCCTGTCTCTGGGTGGCTGGTCCTATGCCTGCCCCTGGGTTTCTGCCAATATTTCAAGGTTTTCTGTGTGGCTTAGTTGAAAAGTTCGGCTAGCCGAACTATTGTTAAATTCCGCCCGGGACGACAGGCAAAAGCGCATTATGATGCCTGCGCAGACACCACCGTGTCCCTATCGTCCCGGCGCGACAAATTCCACATATCAGCCACATGCTCAAACGCGTGACTTCCAATGAAGGATGCCTCATGAACACTCTCACCCTGGCCGGTAGCACCGCCCGCCGCCTCATCCAGGCGCTCTGCGCCGCCCTCGCACTCACCCTGCTACTCGTACTCACCGGCTGCGCCAGCACCGCCGACGGCGCTAAGAGCAGCAACGGCAAGAAGACCGTGCTCACCACCTTCACCGTGCTCGCCGACATCGCCCGCAACGTCGCCGGTGACGACCTGAACGTTGAATCCCTCACTAAACCCGGCGCAGAGATTCACGAGTACGAGCCCACCCCCTCCGACCTGAAGAAAGCGCACGCCGCCGACCTGGTACTGGACAACGGCCTCAACCTCGAATCCTGGTTCACCAAGTTTGTCAAGGACTCCAACGCTAAGCACGTGACCGTCTCCGAGGGAGTCACGCCCATCTCCATTACCGAGGATGCCTACGCGGGCAAGCCCAACCCCCACGCCTGGATGAGCCCCAGCAACGTGCAAAAGTACGTGGACGTGATGATTCGCGAATTTAGCACCCTCGACCCCACCCACGCCGCCGACTACAAAAACCGCGGTGAAGCCTACAAGAAGCAGCTGCAGGGCGTGCGTGACGAGCTCGTCAAGGAAATCTCCACCCTGCCCGAAAACCAGCGCGCACTCGTCACCTGCGAAGGCGCCTTCTCCTACCTGGCAGCCGACGCAGGCCTGAAAGAAAAGTACATCTGGGCGGTCAACTCCGAACAGCAGGCAACCCCCTCGCAGATTTCCTCCGTCATCGACTACGTGCGCCAGAACCAGGTGCCCGCCGTGTTCTGCGAATCTACCGTCTCTGACAACCCGATGCGCCAGGTAGCAGACGCCACCGGCGCACGATTCGGCGGCGTGCTCTACGTGGACTCCCTCTCCGAAGCGAACGGCCCCGTACCCACCTACCTTGACATGATCCGCTACGACGCCCGCACCATCGTGGCGGGCCTGAAAGGCGAGCAGAAAAAGTAACCGGCCGGGCTCATCAGCTTCACCGCACCCCCAAGAAACTTCGAAAGAAGAAACCTCGAAAGAACCACCGAATGTCACTTCTCACTTGCGATAACGTACACGTGAACTACGGGCCCGTCCGTGCCCTCACCGGCGCCTCCTTCACCCTGGGCACCGGACGTATCTGCGGCCTGATCGGTATGAACGGCTCCGGCAAATCAACCCTCTTCAAAGCCATCATGGGGGTCGTGCCCATGCACGCCGGCAGCATCACCCTCGACGGGCAGCCTGTCGGCGGCAACCGCACCGGCAGCCGCAGTAAGAACGCACACCGCCACCGCGCCGGACTCGTCAGCTACGTGCCGCAGAGCGAAGAAATCGACTGGACCTTCCCCATCTCCGTACGTGAGGTGGTCAATATGGGGCGCTACCGTAACCTCGGCATCACCCGCCACCTGCGTGCCGCAGACCGTGCCGCTGTGGATGAGGCACTCGCCCGCGTGGAACTGACCGACCTTGCCGACCGTCAGATTGGGGCGCTCTCGGGCGGTCAACGTAAGCGCGCCTTCGTGGCACGCGCTATCGCCCAGGGCGCCCAGTTGCTACTGCTGGATGAGCCTTTCGCCGGTGTGGATAAGCGCAGCGAGGCGATGCTCATTCAGGTCATCAAACAGCTGCGTGATGAGGGCGCGACCGTGCTGGTCTCGACGCACGACCTGGCGACCCTGCGCCAGTTCGCCGACGAGGCGCTGCTGCTGCGCGGTGAGATTTTGATGCACGACACCCCCGAGAAGGTGCTCGCCCCCGAGAACCTGGTGCGTGCCTTCGGCATGGAAGTAGACACCGGCACACCGGTCGCTGTCTCCACAGCTACTACCTCCGGCAATACTACAAACAGCTCTGCGGAAGGGAAGAACTAAATGGACATCCTCAACTTTCTGGTAGAGCCGCTGACCCTGCCCTTCATGCTCCGCGCATTCGTGGTTACCATCATTGCCGCTGCCGTCTGCGCCCTGCTCTCCTGCTGGCTTGTGCTGCTCGGCTGGTCTCTCATGGGCGACGCCATCTCGCATGCGGTGCTGCCCGGCGTGGTGCTCGCCTACATTTTCGGCGCACCCTTCGCGGTGGGTGCGGTCATTGCCGCGCTCGTGGCGGTGGCGCTCATCGGCGGGGTGCGGCGTAGCGGCCGCGTGCGCGAAGACGCCGCAATCGGCATCGTGTTCACGACCCTCTTCGCGTTCGGTCTGGTGCTGATTTCGGTCACGCCGTCGAATACCGACCTGAACCATATTCTCTTCGGTAACGTGCTGGGTGTGTCCTGGTCGGATGTCTGGCAGGTAGCCGTCCTCGCGGTGGTGGTTGCCACCGTGCTGCTGGTCAAGCGCCGCGACTTCGTGCTGTACGCCTTCGACCCGGGCTTCGCGCAGGCGGTTGGGTTGCGTCCGCGTCTGCTCGGTGCGCTGCTGCTGATTATGCTGGCACTGACCTCTGTGGTGGCGCTGCAGATTGTGGGTGTGGTGTTGGTCGTGGCGATGCTCGTCATCCCCGGCTCTACCGCGCGCCTCATTACGGACCGGTTCGTGCCTATGCTGTTGGTGAGCGTAGGTGTGTCCCTGGCGGGTACGCTGACTGGCCTGTACGTCAGCTACCATGCGGATATATCCCCCGGTGGTGCCGTGGTCGTCACGCAGGGTCTGCTGTTCGCCCTGGCGTATGTGTTTGCCCCGCGTTACGGTGTGCTGGGTCGGATGCGCGCCCGTCGACTGAGCGTGACTGCGGAGGAAGCTGAAACCTCGGTAACCGAGCCGTCAGCTTCCTAAGAAAGCTCACTAAATACACTCACCACATACAGCAATAGGCGGAAAGTCCCACTGTGGGGTTTTCCGCCTATTGCCATCTTCTGAAGGTTTAGTCGCGCTTCTACCGGACCGTGCGGGACACGAACAGGGAGGCGGTCGCCTCCGCACCCAACGGAATAATCGTGCCGCCGGGCTTTACCGCACCGACCGCATCCGTCTCGTGCAGGTTACCGGAACCGGCACCGACCACGCTCACATTCACCGCCTCCGAGAAGGGCGCACCCTCCTCAATGTGCAGGCGCACGCCGGGCACAAAACCGTGGCCCTGCAGGTAACGCAGCAGGTGCGGGTCGTCATCGTTAATGCGTTCGAGTACGACTGTTTCGCCGGGTTTGCACTGGCTCAGCGGCACGGTCTGCGGAAAACTAATATGCCCCGACGCGTCCGGAATCGGGTCGCCATGCGGGTCGCGGGTCGGGTGCCCCAGCAGGGTATCGATGCGGTCCACCATGAAGTCGGATACCGCGTGCTCCAGAACCTCCGCCTCGTCGTGCACACGGTCCCATGTGTAGCCGAGGCTCTCCACGAGGAACGTCTCAATGAGGCGGTGGCGGCGAATCATCGCCAGCGCGTAGGAGCGGCCGGTTTCAGTGAGCTCAATAGCGCCGTAGGGCTGATGCTCAATCAGATCGGCGGCGGCCAGGCGCTTAAGGCCGTCAGATACCGAAGAAATGCGCAGGCCCATGCGCTCTGCCAGGGCGGATGCGGTGGCAGGGGTTTTGGTCCATTCTTCGAGGCCCCAGATTTCCTTGAGGTAGTTCTGGGTGCTGACGGAAAGTTCTGAGAGAGGCATAAAGATAAGTTTACCTTTTCGCTGGTTTTGTCCGTCGAGTTGCAGGGTATTCAGTGCGGGCTTAAAGAGCATCCCGCCCGGCGGTTCATCCCTGGCAGGGGGCGACCATCACGGGCGGGATCAGGTGTTCGAGTCTGCGCTGACAGGTACGAAAGGCTGGCAGGCGCGAAAAGAATGAGGGATGCGCGGCGGCGTTAGGGGGCGCGGCGGCGCGAACGGTCAATACGGGTCAGTAGTTCGATGAGCGCACCGCGTGCCGCCTGCTCCTCATGCCAGAGGGAGCGGACGAGGGCGCGGCTGACCGCCTGGGTAGTGATGCCGAGTGCGGTTGCGGCTGCTTTCTGCTGGCCGCGCACACCGGGTACGAGCAGGTTTACCACGCGCCATTCGGCTTCGGTGCGGCCGGCGCATACGCGGTAGAGCAGACGTGCGGAGCCTGCGGCAAGGTCGGCAAGGTGGCGGTTATCGGCGCTGATGCTGATGCAGCGTACGGGTGCACCTCCCTGTGCTTCTTCGACGGCGAGGCGTGAGAATTCGAGGGCATCGCCGGTGCAATCGGTGGTGCTGACGGCGCCGAGTGCGCCTGCGAATCGGGGGATGTTGAGCTCGCCGATTCCGATGCCGACCCAGAAGCCGTTATCGCGCGCGGCAATGAGCGCCGCGTGTAGTGCGTCGCTGGCGCGGTCGAAAGCGCCCTGAATTTCGTCAGGGTATGTCTGGGCGAAGGCAACACGCGGGTTGAGCTTTGCGAGTTCGTCCGACAGTGCAGTGAGTGAGTGCTGTGCGGAACGTTGAATGAAGGTTAGAACGAACACCTTCCTATTATGCCGTAAAACCTTCAACAAGCGGCGTAAGGTTCGCCGTAATACCGGCAACATTTAAAACCCCAAAAATGCGCATTGATAAGGGGAATTATTGTGAGCGTGCACTGTGTGCAGAAATCCTCAAAAGGACGTAGAACACCCCCGAAAGGAAAATAATTTTCATGCAAGTGCACGTTGAATTATTCGCTTTCGGGGGTGTTGAGTGGAGTTGATAGACGGGGCTATCGTGGAACTACTGTGCGTTCGTTACCTGCGAGATATGGGGCAGCTGACGTAGCGGCTTCTGGAATACCATCACCACCAGCGACAGGAAAATGAACACCGCGTAGAACAGCGCCGTGTACGTAATGCCCCAATCAACAATGAGGAAGCCTGCCAGCAGAACAGCCAGCGGGGTCAGCGCCATGTTCGGGATGCCCTGCACCGAGTGCACGCGACCGATCATATGCTCCGGGGTGGATGCGTTAATGTACGCAATGATGCTCGAATTGAAGGAGGGAAGCACAATACCCGCCAACACAATCAGCAGGCACACCGCCCACAGCATCGAATGAACCACCGGCAGCAACAGGTAGCAGGCCGACATGATAGCCAGGGAGGTGATACCGAGCGGGCCGAGCGCAAACTTCTCGGTCAGCGGGCCGACCAGGAACGAACCGAGCAACACGCCCACACCGAAGGCGCTCGCAAAGATGCCGATGAAGAGCGGGTGTGCGCCCTCCAGGGTGTAGTAGTAGATGAAGGTGAGCGGAATGCCGACCGTTCCAAAGTTTGCAAGCGTTGAAACGAACGCAATGGACACCAGCACCTTGTTTTTCAGGATGTACTCGAAACCGGCTTTTGAGTCCTGCCAGAAGCTGGTTTTCTCGCTCTCCTCCTCTTCCGCGGGCTGCCGACTAGCGCCGTAGCTCTTGGGTGCGACGATGAACGCCAGCAGGTTGACGACCGCGTGAACTGCGGTCATGAGCACGGTCGAGAAGCCGATAATGATGCCGGCGACCGGGCCGCCCAGCAGGTTGGCGGTGGACTCGCGCGTCTCACCCATACCGGATGCGTACCCTAGGTGTTCCTTGGGGACTACGCGGGTGATGATGGACTGTTCACTCGGGTAGTCGAAGGTGGAAATGATGGCGGCGAGAGAGATCGTAATCACCAAAATGTAAATGTTGGTGACGTTGAAAACGAGGTAGAGAAGAATCGCTATCCAGGACAGCGACTGGCCGATACAGGACAGTGCCAGGCACTTTGAGGGGCCGATTCTATCGACCCACGTTCCAGATACTGCTCCGGCGCAGGTGGCGAGAACACCCGCGACGAAGAGGGTGATACTCGCAGCTTCGGGGGAGCCGGTTAGCGCCAAAATAATGATGGGCGTGGTGATATAGCTCATCGAGTCTGAGAGCTGGTTGGCTCCAATGGCGAAGAGAGTATTTCGAAAATCTCTATTCTTGAGTAGCTCGGTGTTGACACTCATGGGGGACCTCCACGATGGGGTTTATGGTGTCGCGCGGTGTGCAATCCGTCGTGCGTAGTTCATCGTGCGCAATTCGTAGCGCGCAATTGTATGAGTGAATACCCCAACAGAGTCGGCTGTGCCTGCCTGTATTCGTCTGTTTTCGCCTGTGCTCGCCGGTCATCACGGGGTGGTTGAGGATGCACGGGGCGGCTCATCGGGAGCCACCCCCCCGCACAAGAAGTGTGTCGCGCGATACTTTAGATTCTATGAGAGATATGGGTCATATGCATGAAGGCACGTCGAAAAACTTTCCTTATTTTGAGTATTGACATTAGGGTTATAGTGACTATAATTCATTCTTGGTGCTTCCACCCAACCGAACCCTGAATGAACCCGGCTGAACCCGATTCCGGGCACGCCAAAGACGCCCGCCACCGGTCAGCCCCGCAACGCAGCGGGCAGGGGCGGGGGAGTGCAGAAGAGCACTACTCCACCAGGCCCGCGAAGCCCGACAGAGCCAGCACCTCCTCAACATCCTGTGGCACCGAACGCGCCACCCACGGCGAATGCACCAACACCGCCTGCCACTGACCGCGCGACACCGCCACATTCAAACGATTCGGCGAGAGCACAAACCCGGCACCGCGCCCAGAATCAACCCGCGACGACGCCAATGACACCAACACCACCGCAGCCTCCTGACCCTGGAACTTATCCACCGTACCCACACGCACGCCAGCACCCGAAGAATCAGCCAAATCAGCCGCAATCAGCGCCTCACGCACACAATCAACCTGTGCGTTATACGCCGCCACCACAATGCAATCCTCCGCCGCCAACGGGCGCGGCGCAGCACCAGCCGCCGGAACCCACTCACGGCCCAACAACTCGCGCACGCAATCCACCACCGCCTGCGCCTCCTGCACAGAACGCACCGAACAGCCCGCATGCTCCACCGGATACGACACCACACCCGGCTCAACGCCCTGCAGGGCACGACCAACCGTCGCCGCAGCGCTCGCCAACGCGCCATCATAGGACAGCCACGACACCCGCTCGCACAGCGCCGAATCCATGCGCCACGACTCACCCAAGAAATAGCCACAACGAGGATCCAGCGCCGCCGCCCCATCAGACAACCAACCCAACGCCGAAACATCCACCGGGTATGGATGCACACCTGTCGACACCTGTGGCAACTGCTGCGGATCGCCCAACAGTAGCACCGAACGCGCTGCACGGGCCGCCGCCACCGTATTCGTCAGAGAGAACTGGCCAGCCTCATCAACCACCAGCACATCCAACGACCCGGCAGGCACGCGACGCTCACTCACGTAATCCCACACCGTGCCGCCAAACAGCAGGCCACCCGCACCAGAAATCAGCTCCACCAGCTCAGAATCAGACACCTCAGACCACGGGGCATCCGGGGTTACCGACTTGCCGCGCAGACGCACCGCACGTGAAACATCAAAACCATCACGGGCGCAGCACGCCAACATAAGATTCTCAATCACCGCATGCGACTGAGCCACCACGCCCACCTTCGCGCCCTCCGCCACCAGGCGCGCAATCACATGCGAGGCGAGGAAAGTCTTGCCCGCACCGGGAGGGCCCTGAACCGCCACGTAGGAGTGGTCGAGAGCGCGAACCGCCGCGTGCACGGCATCCACCGTGGGCAGGTCAGAGGCGGAAAAATCAACCTCACAGGGTAGATTTTCTGCATTTTTGGCGTTCGAGGTGCCCTTCTTTAGGCGCGGCGGGCGGCGGAACAGCAAATCCGCGGAGGCGCTCTGTACCCCCGTCAGGGAAGCCGCCGCATCGAGCACGCTCGGCAGGGCGCGGGACGAAGCGGGGGCATCGGAAGGCTCAGAATCTTCACCGGATGCGGGGAGGTCAGATATCAGCGCGCTAGGCATGAGGGCACCGTCGAAAAGCAGCCTGTGCACATCAGACTGCAGAGCCGTCTCAATCGTGGCCGTAGACACCGGATCACCAGGACCAATACCCGAAGGCAGGGCGCCGTGCGGCTCATCCTTCACGCGGATGCGCTCCTGCAGAAGCACCTCCAAGAACTTGCCGGGCGACTCTTCGACAGCCTCTGCGGTAGTCTCTTCAGAGTTCGCAGAACCCTCAGATCCGGCACCAAAACCGCCCTGCGCCACCGCCAGCACACGCATGCCAAAGAAACCCGTCGCCGCCAACTCGGTGGGCATACGCTCATCCGGATTCGACGCACGGAAATAATTCAGCTGCGACTCCATGCGGTCCAGCGCAATCTGCGGGCTCAACCCCGCCTCATACGCACAAAAAACCGCACGGTCAGAGGGCGCAATCACCAGGCTTGGGTCAGCCTCAATTCGCGCACGCAGCAGGCGCACCTGTGCCCCGCGCACACGATACCAGCCGGGGGCGTCCTCAATCTCGGTGGGTTCCTTCATGGCGGCGGCAAGCGCCTCCAGGGCTGCGGGGGCATTCAGAAGAGCATGCGCATGCTCCGCCGAAAGCACCTGCACCCGATCAAGGTACGCGTAATCGCGGCTCGCCACCCACGCCGTCGGGCCGTCCTCCAGACGGCGAATGTGCTCACGCCAGAACGGGGCACGCTCACGGCGGTGATAATTCGTCATGGACAGTAGCATCGCCGCCTCAAGTTCACCGGCACCCCAGCCGTGCTCCGCCGCGTGCTCTTCGAGGGAGGCGAGCTGGGCATCTAGTAGGCACTGCAGGCGGTACTGCTCGCTGTCGTTCTCGACTGCGGCGGGCACTCGGTACATGGCCGGATGCTCCTCAGGTTCAGGGTTTTCGGCAGTGTCTTCGGTGACGAGCTCCGGGGCGTCGGTCGCGAGGGCAAGAGGTGCCGCCGCGTTCAGGCAGGCCTGGCATTCGCCGCAGGTCAGAAAATACGGGATGCGCTCGGCAAGTTCCGCCGGTTCCATACCCTCGTTCAGTGCCTCGGTGAGCGAGAGGAGGCGCTGCTCCTGCAGGCGAATCAGCGGCAGAATACGCGCCGAATCAACCCGGTGAGGTTGACCAGTGGGCGAGGAGTGCGCAGTATGCTCGGTGGGCTCAGCGGGCTCTGATTTGGACTCATTTTCGTGCTCTAGATAGAGATCGAGGCGCACCGCGTTCTTGGCACTCTCGGTAGTGCTCTCGGCGGTACCGGCGGTCAGCAGGTGCGCCGCCAGGGCACCGCGCAGTAGCGCACGATGCGCCGCCTCACTCGGGTGCGGGGTGCAGATGATTCGCGCGGCGCTGTCCGCGGTTGGGCATTCCAGGCGGTCAAGCTCCACCGTGTAGGTCAGCCCCTCCTCAGAGGTTGCCACCAGGAGCACCGGGCGTGCTGTGCCGCCTGCGTGCTCACTGCCGACTACTCCACTGCTGACCATGCCACCTTCGGTCAGCACTCGTAGACACTCGCGGTACGCTTCGCGGGCACGCTCGGACTTCTCAGGGGGGAGGGCTGACTGCTTCTGCGCGCATTCCCGAAGCTCGGTGTAGAGCCGCAGCTCGCATGCGGAGGTGGCGGTCAGATCAGCGAGGGTGAAGGTAAGGTCCATGGTGACTTTTCTGCTGGAGGAGAGAGAAACAAGGCGAATATAAAACTCCCGTCGCAGGGAGTGGGCGAGAGCACCGGTGGAGGAGTCTATCGGTACCCCGTGCTACCCCCTCGCCCCGAGAGGTTGATTTTTAGGTTTCACGTGAAACACTACAGAAAATCAACCTGTAAGGAATGATTTACAGGGCTTTCGGGGGCTATCCGGGTGCACATGTTAGGAGGCGGTACCCGCCGCAGCAGCAGTAGAAGCAGCCGGTGCTACCGCAGAGGGACCAGCAGAAGCACTCGGCGAGGTCGAGCGGTTCGCAATCGCTGCCGCCGCGGCGTCCACGCGTTCCTTCGCGGCGGGTAGTGTATCCGAACCGCCCAGACCATTCAGAATAATCGTGAAAATCAGGCGGGTTCCGTCGGGTCGGGTCGCCACACCGCACAACGAAGACACTGTGTACAGGGTGCCAGTCTTCGCCCGCACAAAGGTGCGTGCGTGCACGGCGTTCGCCGCACCAAAACGATCGGACAGGGTGCCGCTCACGCCCGCGACCGGGAACGTGCTCATGAGCTGCTCGGCGTGCTCGTTGGCGTTCATGAGTGCCACAACCTGCACGAGGGTTCGGGCGGTCACGCGGTCCGTCAACGACATGCCGCACACGTCCGCCTGCACCAGGTTTTCGATGTTCACGCCAGCATCCACGAGTGCCTGGCGTACGGTCTGCTGTGCCGCTTCGCCGCTGCCTTCCTTACCGGCGGCGATGGCAGCGCAACGGCCGAGCACCTCGGCCAGGGCGTTATCGGATTCGAGCATCATGTGTTGCGCCTGCTCCAGCAGGGTTGCCGATTCGACCGCAGCGATTTCAACTGCTTCCGCGGGGGCGGTACGGCGCTCAGCCAGGGTGAAGCTCAGGCCGGACTCCTTGCCGGCGGTGTTGAGTGCATCCACGAACGCCTGCTGCGCTGCAACTGCCGCATCGTCCGGGCGTACCGGGTTGCTTGGGGTCGACTTGCCCGGCACCGTGTGCGATTCGAGCGCAATCGGGTGAATGGGAGTGATCTGGCCGGATGCCAGGTCGGCAGTATCCCAGCCAGGGTTCACGCCGGGGCCGCTAAAGAAGGTGCCGTCAAAGTAGACGGGTAGCGCCGCGGCAGGTTTCTCACCCTGCAGGAGCGCCTTCACAGTCAGCTCAGCGAGGGTGCCCAGGCCTGCGCGTCCCACAATCTGCTTCGGGTTGGAGGCCCCGGCACCGAGCAGGGTGTCGCCACCCGCCATGAGGTACAGTCCGGCGGTGTCGCGGGTGACGCGGGTGCGTAGGCGCGCCTGTAGGTTAGCGTAGTGGCTGAGCGCGAATAGCGTCAGCACCTTAAATGTGGAGGCGGGCACGCGTGCGGTGTCGGCGTTGGCGGCGTACAGGTCGGCGGGTGCGGTGGCTGCTTTGATGTTGGGCAGGTTGCCGTCCATGCCGGTGACGAGCAGGCTGTACTGCGGGTAGGTGCCGTCCGCGAAGAGCGCGGTGAGGGCATTGCGTAGCTGCTCCTGCTCCGCCTCGGGCAGTGCGGGGGCGAGGGTTGGGCTCGGAGCGGCGGAAGTGGTTGCATTGGCGGTGCCGGTTGCGCTGTCGGTGGGGCTTGCGGAGCCTTCGGGGCGTTTCTGTTCGGTCGCGGCGGATCCGCAGGCGGTGAGGAGGAGCATGCCGCCGAGGGTGAGTGCGGCGCGGCGGGTGAGGGTGGTGCTCTGGGTGTTGTGCTTGTTGGAAGGCATCTTTTGAGCATAGCGGGCGGATGGGGTGCCTATCGAGTTTACGTGCCGGTGCCGTGATGCTCATGCTGCGCTCTTGCTGACCTTCACGAACCTTATCTGGGGTGCCCGGCACGGTGGCGGGCGTGCCCTGGCGGGCGTGGGACTAGGTGGAACGTTAACGGTGGTGTGTGCGTGGTAAATTACGCTGGTTTTGGTGCCGAATACGCGGTTTCGGTGTGCGTGAACGGGTTACAATGGGTGAGTTCAACACCTAACTTTCGCACCTTGCGCGCCGAAGTCGCCGCGAAAGTGACTCTAACTCACGAGAAAGAAGGTTCCGATGGAACTCGATGTCACTATTGAAATTCCCCGCGGCTCCCGTGTGAAGTACGAAGTGGACCACGAGACCGGCCGCCTGCGCCTGGACCGCGTGCTGTTCACCTCCATGCAGTACCCCACCGCTTACGGTTACTTCGAGAACACCCTCGGTGAGGACGGCGACCCGCTGGACGCAATGCTGATCCTGGACGTTGATGTTGTTCCCGGCGTGCTGGTTGAGGCTCGCCCGGTTGCTGTGTTCAACATGACCGATGAGGCTGGCGGCGACGCTAAGGTTCTGTGCGTTCCCACCGACAAGCGTTACAACCACATCAAGTCCCTGGCTGATGTTCCCGAACAGCTGAAGGCTGAGATTCAGCACTTCTTCGAGCGTTACAAGGACCTGGAGCCCGGCAAGTGGGTTAAGGGCGAGGGCTGGGAAGACCTGGCCGCTGCTGAGAAGATGGTCCAGGAGGCTATCGACCGTTTCGCAGCTGAGGGTCACTAAACTGCCGCACCGTTAGGTGCACCCGGTTTTTGTCAGGGGACGTGTTCCCCGTGTCTGGTTCGTGCGAGTTTCGTGCGTGCTGGAGGCGGTGGGCACGCCCCCTTTTTTGTTGTACTCCTTGATTGTGTTCGGAGGTTCCGGGAAGAGCATTTGCAGCCGAACTATTCTTCGGAATCACAGCCTCAGAGAGATTCTTGGGGTGCTATTATGGGCATATTACGAAGAATAGTTCGTATAAATTGAGGTTCTGTAGCGGTGAGGAGGAAACCCCATGGCATTCGACGCAACGGGGTTCGCGCAGGAATTTGGTGCCCAGGTTCGCGCCGTACGCAAGTACGAAAAAATCACTCAAATGGAGTTGGCGTGGATGGTTGGGATCAGCGATAAAACGATCCGTGATATTGAACGTGGGCTACCCGGCCCATCAATTGGTGCGGTCCTCAAGGTCGCCCAAGAGCTCGGCATCGAGCTGACTATTGCCAACCCCCTCACCTAACCCTCCCGCACGCCTATATAAAGGAACCACCATGCAGAATGGACGCGCAGGACGCCTGCACCCCGCCGTCGGCACTGCCCGCCGCCACCTCGCCGCCGCCCTCGAAAAGCTCCTTGGCGCCGGAAGCATCAAAGCCACCGGACGCTCCCGCACCGCCTCTACCGCGGACGCCGCCGACCTACCCTTGCTCCTGGTCGCCTGCAGCGGCGGCCCCGACTCCCTCGCGCTGGCAGCCATTGCCGCGCACTTTGCCCGCCGCAGCGACGTACGCGTAGGCGCCATCATCGTCGACCACGGCCTACAAGAAGACTCCGCCGCAATCGCCGCGCAGACTGCGCAGACCCTTGCCGACCTGGGGCTTCACCCCGTCATCACCGAAAAAGTGCAGGTTCCCGCCGGTAACATGGGCCCCGAAATGGCGGCACGCACCGCCCGCTACAGTGCCTTCGCGAGAGCCATCGAGGCGACCGGTGCCCGTGCCGTACTGCTCGGCCACACCCTTGACGACCAGGCAGAAACCGTGCTGCTCGGCCTGAGCCGAGGCTCTGGCACACGCTCCCTAGCGGGCATGCCGCCTGTACGCGTCGAAGAGGGCGTCACCTACCTGCGACCCTTCCTTGACCTGCGCCGCACCGACATGCTCGACATCTGCGACGCCGAAACCCTCACGCCCTGGATTGACCCGACCAACACTGACCAATCCCTCATGCGTGCCCGCATCCGCCACAGCGTGCTGCCCTACCTGGAGAAGTATCTCGGGGGGGACGTCGCCCGCTCCCTGGCGCGCACCGCCTCCGTAGCTGGCCCCGATGCCGAATACCTCGACGAACGGGCACAGGCAGCCTACAAGCAGGCAATCCTACCCGCCGGAACCGCTGTGCGCGGCATCGAAGGCGAGGACGCCGTGCTGCTGGACCGTGCGCAGGTGGCGGCGCTGCATCCGGCGCTTCGTTTGCGTGTGCTTGCGACGGCCTGTAAAGCCGCCGGGGGAGAGAACCCGGGCTTCGAGCGACTGCGGGCGCTGGACTTTTTCACCGCCGAATATGCGGTAGCTGGACCCGTTCAGATGCCCGGTCACGTAAGCGCGTACCGTCGCCGCAAAATTGTGCATCCAGCAACTGGTAAATGCCTGGACGTGCTCGTATTAGTGCCAACTCGACCCTAACTAGGTACCCGCGGAGCCTCCTCAGCACACACTGTCTGCGTGGTAAGGTGCGCCGCGGCGCCGTTTTAAGCCATACTTAAGGCGAACATCATCCACATTGTCCGCTGGGGGAAGGTATGAAACCCCGTACCTGGGGCTCCGGCGGAGACGCAGAGCGTCTAAAGATACGAAGGAATACATCGTGCAGGCTATCGACGTGCAGGACGATATTAAGAACGTTCTCTTCAGCAAGGAAGAGGTTAATGCGAAGGTCGCCGAACTGGCGGCGCGCATCGACGAGGACTACGCCGGTAAGGACGTGCTGTTGGTGGGTGTTCTCAAGGGCGCCATCATGATTATGGCTGACCTTTCCCGTGCTCTCAAGGGCCACTACACCATGGACTGGATGGCTGTTTCTTCTTATGGTTCCGGCACCAAGTCCTCAGGTGTTGTGCGTATCCTCAAGGACCTGGATACCGACCTGGTAGGCCGCAACGTCCTGATTGTTGAAGACATCATTGACTCCGGCCTGACCCTGGCATGGCTGCAGCAGAACCTGATTTCTCGCGGCGCAGCTTCCGTTGAGATTTGCACCCTGCTGCGCAAGCCTAAGGTTGTCAAGGCTGACGTTGATGTCAAGTACGTCGGTTGGGACATTGAGCCCGAGTTCGTTGTTGGTTACGGCCTGGACTTCGCTGAGAAGTACCGCAACCTGGACTGTGTCGCAACCCTGCACCCGCACGTTTACTCCTAAGCCTTCACCTCAGCAACCATGCTGTTGGTGGTGACGCCCCGCTTCCTCACGTTTGTGGGGGAGCGGGGCGTTGCTGTACCCGACTGTGGATATATCCGGAGATGGACGCGGGAGACGCAGCCACCCAGACGTACCGTTGCCGCGGATACTAGCTACCAAAGATACCAGCCGCCGCGAATACCCGACGAAGAAGATGCACTTTCAGCCCCGCCGAATGCTACAACCCTTTAGCCCGCAGGTGAAATAGAGAAGCCCGGTACCTAGCCGCTCGCTGAGGTAGGGTACATTTAAGGTTGCATCGTAGGGTGTTCCGGCTAGCAGGCCGCACCCCAACGGGTAACAGCCGCAACGTAAGGACAAAGCATTGGCGCAAAACCCCAATACTCCACAGAAAGGCTCGGAGGCCTTCCTGAAGAAGCTGATTCATAGTTCCTGGTTCTTTCCGGGTGTAGCTATTGTGGTCATGCTGGGTTTCCTCATGACCTCCTTCTTCACTCAGCCCTCGCGTCAGGTGGACACTAACGTCGGTCTTCAGCTGCTCAACGACCATCAGGTCAAGAGCGCAAAGATTTACGACGGCGACCAGCGCGTCGAGCTGCAGCTTAAGGACGACTACAAGAAGGGCAACGACAACTACGGTAAGTCGGTGCGCTTCTACTATGTGCAGCCCCGCGGCAACGAAGTTGCTAAGGCAATGGAATCCGCTGAGCTGGAAAGCTACACGGACCAGCCGGTTGAGCACAGCTTCCTGGGCTCCCTGGTGTCCCTGCTGTTGCCGATTCTGATCTTTGGTGTGCTCTTCTGGTTCCTGATGGGACGAATCGGAGGCGGCTCCTCCGTGATGAGTTTCTCCAAGTCCCGCGCGAAGAAGTTTACCAAGGATAAGCCGGAGGTACGTTTTAGCGACGTCGCCGGTGTGGACGAGGCGCTCGCTGAACTGGAAGAAGTCCGCGAGTTCCTGGCTGAACCCGAAAAGTTCACCCGCCTGGGTGCAAAGATCCCCAAGGGCGTTCTGTTGTACGGCCCTCCCGGCACCGGTAAGACCCTGCTCGCCAAGGCTGTGGCGGGCGAGGCTGGCGTGCCGTTCTACTCGATTTCTGGCTCTGACTTCGTTGAAATGTTCGTAGGTGTGGGCGCGTCCCGCGTGCGAGACCTGTTCAAGGAAGCGAAGAGCGACCCCGCCGCCATCGTCTTCGTCGACGAGATTGATGCTGTTGGTCGCCGCCGTGGCGTCGGCATGGGTGGCGGTAATGATGAGCGTGAGCAGACCCTGAACCAGATGCTGGTTGAGATGGACGGCTTTGACGGTAACTCGAACGTCATCGTCATTGCGGCAACGAACCGACCTGATGTTCTGGACCCGGCGTTGCTGCGTCCTGGTCGTTTTGACCGCCAGATTGGTGTGGACGCACCCGACATGCAGGGCCGCGAACACATCCTGCGCGTTCACGCGGCAGGCAAGCCGATCGCTAACACTGTTGACCTGGCTCAGGTCGCGAAGCGTACCCCCGGCTTCACCGGCGCTGACCTGGCGAACGTCATGAACGAGGCGGCTCTGCTGACCGCCCGTGATAACGGTAACGTGATTGACGACCGCGCTATCGACGAGGCAATTGACCGCGTCATGGCTGGTCCGCAGCGTTCCTCGCGCATCATGAACGAGCACGAACGTAAGGTCACCGCATACCACGAGGGCGGTCACGCCCTGGTCGCGGCGGCACTGCGTAACTCCGCGCCGGTCACGAAGATTACTATTCTTCCGCGTGGTCGCGCCCTGGGTTACACCATGGTCATGCCGCAGGATGACAAGTACTCCACGACCCGCCACGAACTGCTCGACCAGATGGCGTACGCGATGGGTGGCCGTGCGGCTGAGGAAATCGTCTTCCACGACCCGTCCACCGGTGCTTCTAACGACATTCAGAAGGCGACCGACACCGCCCGCAAGATGGTTACCGACTACGGTATGAGTGCCGTGATTGGTTCCGTGAAGCTCGGCGGCGAAGATACCGAACCGTTCCTCGGCGGCGGCGGCGCTTCGGCACGCAACTACTCTGATGCAACCGCGGCAAAGGTCGACACTGAGATTCGCGCCCTGCTGGAGCAGGCACACGATGAGGCATTCCAGATTCTGTTGGAAAACCGTGATGTTCTAGACCGCCTGGCCTTCGCCCTGCTCGAGAAGGAAACCCTGCTCGAGAACGAGATTGCCGAAATCTTCAAGGATGTTCGCAAGCGCCCCGAGCGTGAGTACTGGTACTCCAAGCCGACCCGCGAGCGCACCGACATCCCGCCGGTGAAGGCACCGAGCGAGCTGGCGAAGGAAGCTGAAAAGGCTGAGGAAGCACCTGTCGCTGCACCGGCAGCTCCTGCTACGGCACCTACTGTTCCTGTAGCACCGGCTGCACCTGCACAGCAGGCACCCGTACAGCCGCCGGTCACCAACCCGGATGCCGACCCGACCGTCGCAATGCCCACCCAGCAGTACCCGAACTACCCCGTGCCTCCGGCGCAGCGCCCGGAGAACGGCACCCCGAACCAGAATGGAGAAGAGAATGAGCGAGGCTAAGAACGCCGTCGACCAGCCGCGTATTGAGGCGGCCGTCCGTGAGATTCTGCTCGCGATTGGTGAGGACCCGGACCGTGACGGTCTGCAGCAGACCCCGGCACGTGTTGCGCGCGCCTACGCGGAGTTCTTCTCGGGCTTGCACCAGGACGCTGGCGAAATTCTGGGTACGACCTTCGACATTGCCCACTCTGAGATGGTGCTGGTGAAGGACATCCCGTTCTACTCCACCTGTGAGCACCACCTGGTACCTTTCCACGGTGTGGCGCATGTGGGTTACATTCCCGGTCCGGACGGTAAGGTGACCGGTCTGAGCAAGCTTGCCCGCGTGGTGGATATGTACGCTCGCCGCCCGCAGGTGCAGGAGCGTCTGACCACGCAGGTGGTGGAGGCTCTCGAGGAGCACCTGAACCCGCGCGGCGCGATTGTGGTGATTGAGGCTGAGCACATGTGCATGTCAATGCGCGGTGTGCGTAAGCCGGGCGCGAAGACCGTGACCAGCGCGGTACGCGGTGCGCTGATGAACACCGCAACCCGCGCGGAGGCGATGAGCCTGATCTTCTCGCAGCGCTAAGCGCACTCTAGACACGTTAAAAGGGGCGGAGGTGAAGACCTCTGCCCCTTTTCGCATCGCCAAAGTGCTCTGAGAGTGTGTTGTGAGCTGTCGCCTCCTGAACGGCGGTGCAGTGAATACTATGTCTCAGAAGCTAGAAGAGCCCGGCACTAACGCTGCAGGCTATCCTTCGCCTCGCTCGGATCATCCCAACCCAGGACAAGCGTCACGATCAAGCCCAGGGCAATGAAACCGCAACCGGTTGCGGTGCCGAAAGCAATCCAACGCACGGCGGGAGCATTTTCAGCGAGCACAATAGTCACCAGCGCGGCAAGAGCCACCAGGGAGAGGATCCAAGCTCCAGTCTTCATATTCACAATGAGTCACTTCCTAGAGTATGTATGTGTGGGGGCGCGCTGCCGACTAGGAACGCGCCCGGTGCGATATGCGTGCTCTCCCAGCATACCCTTAAATAGGTATCTGTAATGCAAATATTGCATGTTGTGTCACCAGAATCGCCCCGTCGGTGTCCCGACCCCCGCCCCAATAGCCATTCCAATCACAGCGGCACACATGGGAACACCGCAGATTCGGTACGATAAATTTATGACTGAATCCACACACACCACTCGTGTAGCCTCTCTGCCCTGCGATGCGCTCGCTGCTGAACGCACCCTCGTGATGGGCATCCTCAACGTCACCCCCGACTCCTTCAGTGACGGCGGACAGCACTACGCCGCCACCGATGCTATCGCCCACGCCGCCCGCATGATCGCTGAGGGCGCCTCCATTATCGACATTGGCGGAGAGTCCACCCGCCCCGGCGCAATCCGCATCAGCGTGGAGGAGGAGCAGCGCCGCATCCTGCCCGTTATTGAGGTAGTCGCGCAGATGGGCACCACCATCAGCGTGGACACCATGAACCCGCAGACCGCCCGCGCCGCCATCGCCGCGGGTGCGCACATCATCAACGATGTGTCCGGCCTGAACGTGAGCGATGAAATGATTAAAACCGCCGCCGAACTGCAGGTGCCGTACATCCTCATGCACGCCCGCGGCACCTCCCAGACCATGAACAGCCTGGCGGAGTACCCGCGCGGCGTGGTCACCGAGGTTGTGGAGGAGCTGACCGGCCTGCGTGAGCGTTTCCTTGCCGCCGGTGTGCTGCCGCAGAACCTGATTCTTGACCCGGGTCTGGGCTTCGCGAAGGGTGGCATGCAGGACTGGGAGCTGCTCGCCGCTATTGATGAGCTGCACCACCTGGGCCACCGCTTGCTCATTGCCGGTTCCCGCAAGCGTTTTATTGCGAACGCCCTGACCGCGGCGGATATGGCGCTGGCTGAGCGCCTGAATGCGAGCGGTTTCACCGCAACCGATGCGGGTGAGGCTGAACGTGAACTGTGGCAGTCGCTGTCGGAGCCGCGCCCGGCTCAGCATCGTGCCGTAGCTTCTGCGGCGGTGACCGCCCTGGTGGCGGCGCGCGGCGTGTGGGCGGTGCGCGTGCACGACGTGCCCGCCAGCGTGGATGCGGTGACGGTCGCCTCCGCGCTGCGCTCTGTTAGCTAGAGCCCTGCCAGCTAAACCCCGCCCGCGACCGCCGACTACCCGAATACCCTCTAGGAGACCCCAATGACCCAGGCAGATTACGCACGCCACGACCGTATCACTCTTACCGGCATTACCGCCAAGGGCTACCACGGCGTGCTCGACTTTGAGAAGCGCGATGGCCAGCCCTTCGTCGTGGACGCGACCCTGTACAGTAATTTTTCTGCCGCAGCTGCCACCGATGACTTGACGAAGACTACGAACTACGCGCTGGTAGCGGAGCTTATCAACCGCGAGATTACCACCGGCTCGCTGGATTTGATTGAGACCCTTGCCATGAACATTGCCGAGGGTATTTTGGCTGATTTTGAGCGTATTGACGCGGTGGAAATCAAGGTTTCTAAGCCGCAGGCGCCCATTGAGGTGCCATTTGGGTGCGTAGCGGTGAGCGTGTTCCGTGAGCGTGTCGCCGGTGAAGGCGTCCGTTAATGGCGGGCACCCAGAAACTAGGTATACAGAAGCACCGTGCGGTGTTGGCGTTGGGCTCGAACCTGGGCGAAAGCGAAGATACCCTAGAGCGTGCCATCGCCGACCTGGTGGCGAGTGGTGTGCAGCTGGTGCGCGCCTCCGGGCTGTACCGTACCGCCCCGGTGGGTGGTCCAGCGGGTCAGCCGGATTTCGTGAACGCGGTCATTGAGGTGACCACTGACCTGGGGGCCTACGAGCTGCTGAAGCTGTGTAACGCGGTGGAGGCGGCGTATCACCGTGAGCGCCTGGTGCGTTGGGGCCCACGTACCCTCGATATTGACGTGATTGACTATGATGGCATGATCTCTGAGGATCCGGTGCTGACTCTGCCGCATCCGCGGGCGCAGGAGCGTGCTTTTGTGCTGGTACCGTGGGCGCAGATGGACCCGCAGGCACGCTTGACGGTGACGCATCGTGCGAAGCCTTCGGGGGAGCGTGCGGATGAGGTTCCTGCACCGCTGAGCCGCGAGGTCGTGAACGTTGTAGAGCTGTCCCGTACGCCGATTGAGGCGGATGAAGACGCTATTAGCTATATGCGTGAGATGCAGGTACCTGATCAGCCTTAAATATGGCACCCTGGAAGGTAGAGGAACCTACCGAAAGGAAACACCATGAAGCCCCTGAGCTATTGGGCGATTATTGTAGCGGCGGTGTGCGCTGCCGCTGTCGCTCTTATGGTGAATTCCGTGATGATTGGCGCCGGTTTTGGAGAGCTGAATTTTTCGTGGATGCTTGGCGCGGTGTGCCTGCTGGTTGCGGCGGGTGCCGTGTGGCTGGGTGTGCAGGTGGCTCGTTATCGTCGTATTCAGACGCGTGAGAAGGCACCGCATATGGGCCCGATTCTTGCGGCGCGTGCGGTGGCGTATGCGCAGGGGTCCATTATGACCGGTGCCCTGTTGGCGGGCTGGTGTGGCGCGATTCTTGGCTACCATTTGGCGATGGTGTCTACGCGCGGTTTTTCGGTGGTCTTTTGGGAGGTTCTTGTTAATTGTGTGGGCAGTGTTGCCTTGCTGATTGCTGGCCTGTGGGCTCAGCATTGTTGTCGTATTCCGCCGGGTGATGATGAGGATGTGGCCTCCTCGTCCGGTGCCGTAAAGCCGCGAGAGGGAGGAACCTATGTCGGCTCCTAACCAGAATAGTTATTCGCCGAATGGCCAGTACGGGCAGGACGCCCAGCAGGGCCCCTATGGGCAGAACGGGCAGTATCAGCAGCCCTATGGTCAGCATGGTACCCCGTATGGACAGCAAACAGAGTACGGTCAGCAGGTTCCGTCCGCAGCCTCGTACCCGAACGCATCTCAGCCAGTTCCCGCGCAATCCGTACCGGAGCCGCAATGGGTGCCCGCAGCTTCCCGCTACCTGACAGTTCGCTTTGTTCACACCATTTCTGCTTTGGCGTTCCCGATTCTTGCGGGTGTTGCCATGTACTGTGCGGGTGCGTTCTTCGGCGGCCCGGAGGTACTGCGCATTATCGGTCTGGCTGTGATTGGGGTGTTTGGCCTGTGGGGTCTGTGGTGGATCCTGACCACTCCGCGCCGTACTCGCGCGCTCAGCTACGCGCTGGAGTCTAATCACCTGATGGCTCGCCGCGGTATCATGTTCCGTTCGATGAGCTCCATGCCGTACGGTCGCATCCAGTATGTTGATGTGGATTCGGGCCCGCTGGAGCGCATGTGCGGTGTTGCCCGCCTGACGGTGCGCACCGCGGGCACGACCACCGGCACGATGGTGCTGTTTGGTATTCCGCTGAACGTGGCGGAGGAGCTGCGTGCGGATTTAGTGCGCCGCGCCGATGAGCGAATGGCGGCACTCTAATGAGTACCCCGGTTCCGAATAATAACGCTCCGAACTCTCAGGATCAGAAGTGGTGGCGTGCCGATATCCGCACGTTCATTATGAACCTCTGGTTTATTATTCTGCTGGCGTTCGGCTTCTTCCAGAGCATTATCCTGAATATTCTGACCACCCCGCCGAACGAGTGGGGCGCGCGTCTGACGCAGGCATTTGACGAGAACAGCAGCTATTTCAGCACGACGTACTCGCAGCTCATCGGCTTTGCCGTGCTCCTGCTGATTCTGGCTGCTGGCTCGATTGACTGGTGGTTTACTCGCTATAGCCTGGACGATTTGGCGATTCACCGCCGCAGCGGTTTTCTGTTCAAGAAGAACCGCACGATTCGTCTGGAGAGCGTGCAGAGCGTGGACATTTCGCGTCCTCTGGTGACTCGTCTGCTGGGTCTGTCGGAGCTACGTTTTGAGGTGGCTGACGGCTCTTCGGAGGCGCTGCACATCAAGTACGTTTCAGCCCGTAAGGCGGAGGTTCTGCGCCGCACCGCGATGGCGAGTATTAACCTGCTGCGTTCGGAGGCGGCTGGCCGCCCGGTCGACGTGTCGTCCGATAGCATGCAGATTTCGACGGAGCGTATGCTGGATGCGGATCAGATGCACCAGCCGTTCGAGGCGTCCTATGGTGCGCCCGTGCAGGACAGCACCCAGCAGGTAGTGTCTCAGCAGGGATTCCAGCAGCCCGCACCCGACCAGTTTGCACCCGAGCAGTCTGTACCTCAGCATCCCTCAGCATCTCGCCGCGGCGCTCGCGGTCGTATGCCAATGCCGGTCGCAGCCGACCTCTCACAGCCGCCGATTTTTCGCATCTCGAATGTGCGTCTGATTGGCTCTATCATACTGGAGCACCTGGTGTGGCTGGTGCCCGCCGTGGCCCTCATGGTTGGCATTGCGGTCTTAGCCGCAATGCTGGAGGGTGAGAGCCCGTTCCTCATTTTCATGGCGATACTGCCCGGTACCTTCGCGCCTATGGTCGGTTACGTGGTTGCCCTATGGACACGTTTTGATGGTGCCGCGAACTTCAAAATCACCCCCAGCGGTCAGGGTGGTGTAACCCTGCGGTACGGTTTCACCGGCACGCACACCCAGAACGTGATGGTTGAGCGTATTCAGGCGCTGGTCGTGGAGCAGCCCATCCTGTGGTGTGCGTTTGGCTGGTACCGCATCAAGATGACCATTGCCGGTATTGGTATTGAGAAGAACGAAAACCAGAAGCTGGTGACCCGCAATATTGCCCTACCGGTTGGCAACAAGCAGGAGACGGTGATGGTGTTGCGTCTGCTGTTGCCCGCCCTAGATGAGGTGCAGGCGCAGGTGCTGCTGGATACCGCCAACAGTTCGCTGGAGAGTCAGAAGCCGCAGGTTCCGGCAATGATTGTGACGCCCTCTTCGGCGCGCTGGATGGATCTGCTCACCTGGAAGCGTAACGGTGTGACCACGGTCGGTTACACCGCCGGTTCGGTGCAGGCGACCACTTGCATTGATTCTGATGCGGCGTGCTCGAGTGTTGGTGAGCATACGCGAGGTGACCTGCTGCTGATTCGTGGTGGCTACTTTATCCGTGCCCTGTCGATTGTTCCGGTCAGCCGTGTGCTGAGCGTAAGCTGGGGTCAGGGCCCGCTGCAGCGTGCCTTCGGATGCGCGAGTGTGCATTTCGGTACGGTGCCCGGCCCGGTGCGTACGCTCATGATGCACTCGCCGCCACGCGTCTGCGAGAACCTGGTGTGGTTGATGACGGTTCGGCTGGAGGGTATTGAGCCCTACTACCGAGTACCGGAACCCGCGCTGGGTTCTGCGCCTGCTGCGAATGTGCCCGGCGCGAATGGGTACGGTGTGCGTTAACCCGCTACTAAAACTGCAAACACACCCTACCGCCGGTCTCCTGTTGTGTACCGGCGGCAGGCGGTGTTGCCAAGGGAGAATATACTTAAAGCCGTGATACAGCATTCAAAACCTGCGCGTTTGGGCATTGGAATTATTTCAGCCGGGAGGGTCGGAGCCGTCCTCGGTGCAGCTTTGCGCGCCTGCGAGCACACTATTGTGGGTGTTCACGCGGTGTCTGAGGCTTCTCAGGAGCGCGCCGCGATGCTGCTTCCCGATGTGCCGTTGCTGCCGGTGGAGCAGATTGCTGAGCGTAGCGAATTGCTGATTCTTGCTGTTCCTGATGACGAGTTGCCGGGCCTTATCACCTACCTGGCGTCCTCGGGAAGTATCATCGCCGGTCAGATTCTGGTGCACACCTCCGGCCGTCACGGCACTGAGCTTCTCGCACCGGCGACCGCGCTGGGCGCTATCGGTTTGGCGATTCACCCCGCCATGACGTTCACCGGCATGTCCGTGGATTTGCAGCGTCTGAACGGCACCTGCTTCGCTGTGACCGGACCCGCGCCGTTCATCCCGATTGCTCAGGCACTCGTGGTGGAAATGGGCGGCGAACCCGTGCACGTTGCCGAGGCTGACCGAGCGCTCTACCATGCAGCCTTAGCGCATGCCGCGAACCACCTCGTGACCATCTTGGGCCAGTCCCAGCAGATGCTTGCCTCTATCGGTATTGAGGACCCGGCACGCTATATGGGGCCGCTCGTTCGAGCCGCCGTGGATAATGCGCTCGCCAGCGGTGAAGGTGCTCTAACCGGGCCCGTGGCACGTGGAGACGCCGGTACCGTGAAGGCTCACCTTCAGGCTCTGAATGAATATTCAGAGCCTGAAAAAACAGGTGATATTACAGACTCTTATGCCGCTCTGGCACATGCAACTGCAAAAAGGGCGCATAATAGAGGTTTGTTAAACGATGAGCAACTGGGACGAATTGAAAATCTGCTGGGCGATTCTACGGAGTGCAACCAGCCCGGCGATATTGATGATTCAACCCCCGAAAACAAGGAGTTCTCGTCATGACTGAGACTTCGAAGCCCCGAGTTGTGACCACCATTGCGGATTTCCGTACGGTAATCACCGAATCCCTTGCCGTAGCGCAGGAGGAACTGGACCGGGTAGCCCGCCAGGAGGCGGAGCAGAATGGCACTGATGTTCAGTACCGTACCGCCACGCTGGGTTATGTGCCCACCATGGGTGCCCTGCACGATGGCCACGCAACCCTGTTGCGTCGTGCCGCTGAACAGAATGATGTAGTGGTCGCCTCCATTTTCGTGAACCCGCTGCAGTTTGGCCCCGGCGAGGATTACGAGGCGTACCCTCGTACTCTCGAAGCGGATGCTGCTCTGGCCGGTGCTGCCGGTGTTGACATTATTTTTGCCCCCGAGGTTGAAGAGATGTACCCCGATGGTGACCCGCTCATCCGCATTTCGAGCGGTGAGCTGGGTACTAAGTTTGAGGGTGCGACCCGTCCCGGTCACTTTGATGGTGTGCTGACTGTGGTCAATAAGTTCTTCAATATTATTCGCCCCGCGGCCGGTAACCACCAGGTGAATGCGTACTTCGGGCAGAAGGACGCTCAGCAGTACATCCTGATTCAGCGTATGGTGCGCGATTTCAACCATGACGTGACCATGCGCCCGGTGGTGATTGTGCGTGATGATAACGGTTTGGCGTTGTCTTCGCGTAACGGCTACCTGTCGGATGAGGAGCGTGAGTCTGCTCTCGTGCTGTCCCGCACCTTGGCGATGCTGCGTGAGAATTCACTGAACCGTGGTTTCCACGAGATTGACTTGGATGGTGCGCGCGAGCGGATTAATTCCACTCCCGGTGTGCGCCTGGATTATTTAGAGTTGGTTGATCCGATGACTTTCGGCGAGCCGACTGAGGAGTCGGAGCGAGTGCTGGCACTGGTTGCTGCGTACGTTGGCCCGACCCGCCTGATTGACAACATGGACCTGCGCTAAGCGTTTGCTCGTTTAGAAGAGTCCCCAACACACTACACAGATAGGTATCACTGTGAGCACTGAGCACACTGCCGCACCGGCGATTGCTGATATGTCCGAGCAGATGCAGATTCGCCTGGAGAAGCGTGCGAAGCTGATCGAATCGGGTCGCGAGGCATACCCGGTGGGTCTGCTGGATTCTGAGGGTAATCGCGTGGAGCCCAACCACATTGAGGATCTGCGCGCCGAGTACGATCCGAAGCTGGCTGCTGAGGAGCTGAAGGCTGGGGAAGAGACTGACCGTGTGGTGCATGTTGGCGGCCGCGTGGTGTTCGTCCGTAACACCGGTAAGCTGTGCTTTGTGACCCTGCAGGGTGGTACCGAAGGCAAGCGCATCCAGGCGATGCTGTCGCTGGCTGAGGTTGGCGAAGAATCCCTGTCTGAGTGGAAGTCCCTGGTTGACCTGGGTGACCACGTGTTCGTGACCGGCCGCGTGATTGTTTCTCGCCGCGGTGAGCTGTCCATTATGGTGACCGACTGGAAGATGGCGTCGAAGGCGCTGCGCCCCATGCCGGTTCTGCACAAGGACCTGAATGAGGAAACCCGCGTTCGCCAGCGTTACCTGGATCTGATGGTTCGCGAGGAGGCTCGCGAGTTGGTGAAGAAGCGCGCCCTGATTACCCGTACCGTCCGCCGCGTGCTGGAAGATCACGGCTACATTGAGGTTGAGACCCCCGTTCTACAGCTGGTGCACGGTGGCGCGACGGCTCGCCCGTTCCGCACTCACCTGAACGCTTTTGACCAGCCGATGACGATGCGTATTGCAACCGAATTGCCGCTTAAGCGTGCAGTGGTTGGTGGTATTGACCGTGTGTACGAGATTGGCCGCGTGTTCCGTAACGAGGGCGTGGACTCGACCCACAGCCCCGAGTTCACCACCCTGGAGTGCTACGAGACGTACGCTGACCAGTTTGTGATGGCTGAGCGGATGAAGGAGATTATCCAGAGCTGCGCGAAGGCTGTCGGCACTGAGCGTATTGAGACCGAGAACGGCACCATTGACCTGTTCGGTGAGTGGAAGTGGGTTGGCGTGTACCCGGGCCTGTCCGAGGCTGTGGGAGTTGAGATTACCCCGGAGACTGACGCATCCGTTTTGCGTGAGATTGCTGAGAAGCATGAGGTGGACATTGACCCGAAGTGGGACGCTGAGAAGCTGGTGACCGAGCTTTTCGGTGAGATTGTTGAGCCGGCCCTGGTGAACCCGACCTTCGTGTACGATTACCCGCCGAGTGCTCAGCCGCTGGCTCGTCCGCACCGTTCCGGTGAGCCTCTGATCGAGGCATGGGACCTGATTATTGGCGGTATGGAGCGCGGTACCGCGTTCTCCGAGCTGATTGACCCGGTCATTCAGCGTGAGCGCCTGACCGCTCAGTCGATGCTGGCTGCTGCCGGTGATGATGAGGCGATGGAGCTGGATGAGGACTTCCTGCGCGCCCTCGAGCACGGTGCACCCCCGATGGGTGGCCTGGGCTTGGGCATCGACCGTCTGATTATGCTGCTGGCGGGCGACCAGGATCCGGAGCATCCGGGTACTGTGGTGCGTCAGCCCGGTATTCGTGAGACTATTCTCTTCCCCCTGATGAAGCCGGAGGCCTAAGCTTCCCCTTCACTTGTGAGGGTGTTAAAGCGGCGGGTGCCGCGGATACGGTTGTATCTGCGCCACCCGCCGTTTTCTGTGTGTTCTTTTGCGCGGCGTATAGCTTCTGGGGTGGGGTTTGTTGTTTATTTACACAGGTCAGGGGAGTTTTAGGGTGATTTTTTGCTTATTCTGGTGCTGATTTATGCTGTTCCATTCACTCTGGTGGGGTTTTCTGCTTATATACATGAGTGTGTTACATAGAAAATAATGAAGGGATGGGAGGCGGCAGAATTTTGCATTTGAATAGAGTTGAAATGTATGGTGCGAATGATCTAATGTGCAGGCTCGTACGGGCGCTATATTGCACTCAGATTGTCGGGGGATGAGGGGGTGCATTATTAGGTGTCTTTGTCTCTGAGGGCTGTGTCTGCTGTCTGGAAGATTCCAAAGTATTTGCACTCTGAACTTCACTTTAATGTTCTTGTAGTGAGTGCAGATTTAACGGGGGGAAGCAGAAGCGATATATCGCTGCGGGTGATTGGTCCATTGTTTCAATGCTCAGAATATTTTCGGAATCTTTAATATATTTCTGTTACTATATGAAAGAAAATTAGTACATAAATATATCCGGCGCCCTATTTTCTCAATCCCGATAGAGGTTTTTGGGTTTACCCCATAGGATATATGTAACAGATGAGGAGGCGCCTCAATGGCACAGAAGGTTCGCATCATCCTGGAAGACGATCTCGATGGCGGTCCCGCAGACGAAACTATCCGTTTTGGCCTGGACGGCGCTCACTACGAAATTGATCTGTCCTCTGCAAACGCAGCTCGCCTGCGTGACGCTATCCGCCCCTTCGTAGCGAAGTCCCGCCGCGTGCAGGGTGCCGCTACTCAGCGCAGCCGTGCTCCCCGTGGCACCGCTGCTCCGGTTAAGCGCAACCCTGAGACCGCAGCAATCCGCGAGTGGGCTAAGGCTAATGGCCACAAGGTTTCTGACCGTGGCCGCATCCACCAGGATGTTCAGGACGCATACTACGAAGCAATGAAGGCTCAGGGCTAAAGGCTCTCAGTATTCACGCTGTCGGAGGGTTTGGTGCTTTAGGGCTCTAATTCTCCGGACGCTAAAGGCGGCTGGTTTTCTGACCATCCGCCTTTAGTTGTACCCCGGTATTTCTTGATATGTGTTGCATATCTGCGGAGGGTGGGGTGTTTTTATATCACCCACCCTAATTTACTACTTACATGTAAAACATATTGATCCTTTGCCCATGCTCGCTTCTGAATTATCAGGAGGAAGACTAGGGAATCGGATACCCAATCTGGTGTCGAGTTCAGGCTCCCCATTTAGATTTCATGTATCGGCAGGAACACTAAAGGTAATGGTGCATTCACCTCTTCTAAGCGGGGGTATGCTCTGTAGTATTCGTGCCGTCGTTGAGTCGAGTATTCCATTGAAGAGGATGGAATGTACTGACTGAAATTTTTCGAATAATTAGGGACTCTGCATCTTCGGTGGTACTTTCGGAAATTACGGATTATTTCTTGGTGTGGTGCCGAAATCATGCGGGAATTGTCTGGGAAATAAGTACCGTGTTGTCCGGCAAGTATTTTTTGCAAATTATTGAAATTTCTCACTTAAGCGTATAAATTTTTAAAAATTTCTGCAATATATTCATGCACCTGCAGGAAACAATCAGTTTGGGGATTTGGTCTATATGGGTTATTGTGCGTTCACCTCTTCAGTAAACCCTCGTATCGGCACCATGGTCTCTCAGAACCCACCCGTACCACCTGCCCGCAGTACATCCGATGGCAATATGCACACACTCTGCATGCGCACACTCTGCACAGGCAGCCCCGGCAAAAACAGTCAGCACCGACCGGCAGTGCCCATCCACCTGCAGGGTAGGCCCACCTGCGTGAGCTAGCTCCCTCAAAACCACTCCCGTACCCCGCCAGAAGCCCCGAAACCGTGCCTAAAACGCTTCGAACAGCTCATCTGTTCTCTTGATGGCGAACAGACGCCCATCAGCCCGCCCTTTCAGCCGCGCTCAACGTACTCTTGTATCAATAGGAAAATGCAAGGAGTGCGTAAATGTTTGAACGCTTTACCGATCGAGCTCGGCGCGTTGTGGTGCTTGCCCAGGAAGAGGCACGCATGCTCAACCACAACTACATCGGTACCGAACACCTTCTGCTCGGTCTGATTCACGAGGGCGAAGGCATCGGTGCCCGCGCCCTGGAATCATTGGGCGTTACCCTGAACGCAGTACGTGAACAGGTTCAGGACATCGTCGGCCCCGGCCCCCAGGCACCTAACGGCCACATCCCCTTTACCCCTCGCGCGAAGAAGGTTCTCGAACTGTCCATGCGCGAGGCTATTCAGCTGAACCATGGCTACATCGGCACCGAACACATCCTGCTGGGCATGGTTCGTGCCAACGAGGGCGTGGCAAACCAGGTGCTGGTCAAGCTGGGCGCTGAACCCGCAGCCGTGCGCCAGGCTGTGATGGACCTGATTTCCGGCTACCCCGGCAACAACTCCGGTGATAAGGAAACCGCCGGCGTGGGTGCAGGTAACTCTCGCGAAGGCACTCCCGCGGGTTCGACCATCCTGGATCAGTTCGGCCGCAACCTCACCGCGGCAGCACGTGAGGGCGAGCTGGACCCGGTCATCGGCCGCCACAAGGAGATGGAACGTGTCATGCAGGTCCTCTCCCGCCGTACCAAGAACAACCCTGTGTTGATTGGTGAGCCCGGCGTCGGTAAGACCGCCGTCGTGGAGGGCCTGGCACAGGCTATCGTGCACGGTGACGTCCCCGAGACCCTCAAGGACAAGCACCTGTACACCCTGGACCTCGGCTCCCTGGTTGCAGGTTCGCGCTACCGCGGTGACTTCGAAGAGCGCCTGAAGAAGGTCCTGAAGGAAATTCGCTCCCGCGGTGACATCATCCTGTTCATCGATGAGATCCACACCCTCGTCGGTGCAGGTGCCGCAGAGGGCGCGATTGACGCTGCCTCCATCCTCAAGCCCATGCTGGCTCGAGGCGAACTGCAGACCATCGGTGCAACCACCCTGGACGAGTACCGTAAGCACATTGAGAAGGACGCGGCCCTGGAGCGCCGCTTCCAGCCGATTCAGGTTGAGGAGCCCTCTCAGGAGCTCGCCGTGCAGATTCTCAAGGGTGTGCGTGATAAGTACGAGGCACACCACCGCGTCACCATTACCGACGAGGCAATCGAGACTGCCGTGAATCTTGCGGCACGCTACATCTCTGACCGCTTCCTGCCGGATAAGGCTGTCGATCTGATTGACGAGGCGGGCGCACGTCTGCGCATCAAGCGCATGACCGCACCTCCGGAGATCAAGCTGCTCGACGAGAAGGCTGCCAAGTTGCGCCAGCAGAAGGAAGACGCCATCAACTCCCAGGATTACGAGAAGGCTGCAGGCCTGCGTGATCAGGAGCAGAAGGTCCTGGCTGAGAAGGAAGAAGCCGAGAAGGCATGGCACGAAGGTGGCGACGCATTCGGCACCGTGACCCCCGAGGTTATTTCTGAGGTTCTGGCAGCTTCCACCGGTGTTCCCGTCTACAAGATCACCGAGGAAGAGTCCAGCCGCCTGTTGACCATGGAGCAGGAGCTCCACAAGCGCGTTATCGGCCAGGAGCACGCTATCGCGGCGCTGTCCCGCGCTATCCGTCGTACCCGCGCAGGTCTGAAGGACCCGCGCCGCCCTGGTGGTTCGTTCATTTTCGCCGGCCCGACCGGTGTGGGTAAGACCGAGCTTGCTAAGGCACTTGCTGAGTTCCTGTTCGGCGATGAGGATTCGCTCATCACCCTGGATATGTCCGAGTACCAGGAGAAGCACACCGTCTCCCGTCTGTTCGGTGCGCCTCCCGGCTACGTCGGCTACGATGAGGGCGGCCAGCTGACCGAGAAGGTCCGCCGTAAGCCCTTCTCCGTGGTCCTGTTCGACGAAGTGGAGAAGGCTCACGCCGACCTGTTCAACTCGTTGCTGCAGATTCTGGAAGATGGTCGCCTGACCGACTCGCAGGGTCGCGTGGTGGACTTCAAGAACACCGTCATCATCATGACCACCAATCTGGGATCGCGTGACGTGAACCGCCGCATCCCGGTCGGTTTCCAGGCGATGGACGACGCAACCGCCGACTACGAGCGTATGCAGTCGCGTGTGATGGAGAACCTCAAGGAACACTTCCGCCCCGAGTTCCTCAACCGTGTGGACGACATCATTGTCTTCCCGCAGCTCTCCGAGTCTGAGATTCTGCAGATTGTGGAC
The DNA here is from genome assembly GCF_029850985.2 of Rothia similimucilaginosa. Classification (NCBI taxonomy): domain Bacteria; kingdom Bacillati; phylum Actinomycetota; class Actinomycetes; order Micrococcales; family Micrococcaceae; genus Rothia; species Rothia similimucilaginosa. The sequence continues at coordinate 154,791 of NZ_CM138149.1, forward strand.
CTGTTCGTGGGTCGCCTGGCTAAGCGTCTGGCGGAGCAGGATATGTCTATTGAGCTGACCAATGCTGCGAAGGTTCTCATGGCCACTAAGGGTTACGACCCGTCCATGGGTGCTCGCCCGTTGCGCCGCGAGATGCAGCGCAACATTGAGGATGCACTCTCCGAGAAGATCCTCTTCGGTGAGATCAAGCCCGGTGAGAAAATCACCGTGGATGCTGAGGGCGAGGGCGACTCCGCGAAGTTCGTTTTCTCTTCTCAGCCGATGAAGGAGCTGGCTCTGGATTCGGTGCAGGAGCTGAACGAAGCGGACGCTCCTGCAGCTGAAGCACCTGCAACTGATATTCAGGACGAGGACTAGGCTCTGTGTAGCTAAGTTCTAGCGTACTAAACGACTGTGGGGCGGTACCGGAATTATCCGGTACCGCCCCACAGTCGTTTTCTGTCTTCTCAAGGAGAAGCTCCACTCAGATGATTCCTAGAGCGAGATGAGCACTGTATCGCCCTGGGCGACCTCGCGTGCCAGAGAGTCCGCTAGCAGCCCCGCGTAGCAGCGCTGCAGCTGTTCGGCGGCGGGGGAGAGCGCATACAACGCCTTGAGTGGGTGGTGCACCGCGGCGGGTGCATCCGAGGGGAACGCCAAGTCAGGCGAAGAAGCTGCAGCGGGTGAAGAGGCCGTGCCGCCAGCCGAGGCTACACCCGCACCCAGGATGAGCTCGCGGTCCACCGGCTCATGCGCCGCACGCAACACCGCCATAACCGCCCCGCGTACCTGACGGTCCGTGCCGTGCCAGCTCTGGCCCTTGGGGGTGTAGTCCGCCTCCGGCTTGCCCGCCGCAACCCAGGCACACAGATCCTCCACGGGGCAGAGCTCGCAGGTTGGGGACTTCGCCGTACAGACCAGCGCACCAAGCTCCATGGTTGCCGCATTCCACAGGCAGGAGGTGGGGGTGTCGGCGGGCATGAGCGCCTCCGCCAGGCGAGTCTCAGCCGCCGTCAACGAACGGGAGGGTAGCGCCTTGCCGGACACGGCGCGCGCATGCACGCGACGGATATTTGTATCAATGACCGTGGCGCGCAGACCAAACGCGAACACGCTAATCGCCGCCGCCGTGTAAGAACCTACGCCCGGCAGAGCCAGTAGCGCCTCATAGTCGGCGGGAACTTCACCGCTGTGCTGCTCCACAATCGCGACAGCGGTACCGTGCAGACGCTGCGCACGGCGCGGGTAACCCAGGCGGCCCCAGGCGCGCACCGCCTCCGATGCGGGCTCGGCGGCAAGGTCGGCGGGGGTGGGCCAGCGGCGCATCCACTCCTCCCACACGGGTAGCACGCGCTTGACGGGGGTCTGCTGCAGCATGAATTCGCTGACCATCACTCCCCAGGGGGTGCACTCGTCACGACGCCACGGCAAATCGCGTGCCTGGTTGAGGAACCACTGGTTGATTCGGTGGTGGAGTGCTTTGATGTTCGTGTCTTCAGGCAGGGTAGGTTCGGGGCACGTGCGTGTGGTGCGTTTGGGCTCTGAGGTCATCCGAAAAGCCTACGCCACAGAATATATATTCCCAAAATTGCATGAACAGAGTTCACTGTGAATCTCAAGGTTAAACCCGGTATCCTAGAGGTATGTCTGAAAATGGTCCCGTTCTGCCTCCCGAAGTGTACCGTCGTCGTCGTATCGTGGCGGTTATTGCTCTGCTCGCTATTATTTTGCTGCTGGTTGCTGGCGTGACCTCCATGATCGGCATGATTAACGGCAAGAAGGACGCCACTGTAGCCTCTACTGCGACGCCTTCCGGTGCGCCCTTCCAGAGCTTCAGTGCTCGCCCCTCCGAAACTGCTTCGGCTACCCCGTCCACTAGTGCGACTGCCTCTGCAACCGCGTCTGCTTCGGCTACTGCTTCGGTAACCCCCTCGGTGACCGCTTCTGCGGCACCCACTGCAAGCGTGACCACCCCCGCACCGGTCCCTTCGGTGACCACTGCGGCTGCTGTTGCGGCCTGCACCGCGAACGACCTGAAGGTGACCGTCACCCCCGCGAAGCATACCTTCGCAGCCGGTGAGCAGGTGTCCTTCCACGTGACCTACACGAACTCCTCGAAGACCCCCTGCGCTGTCGGTGGCGAGGGCACGAACACCGGTGTGGACCTGAACATCACCTCCGGTGCGGCTCGGGTGTACACCCGTAGCCTGTGCGCGGCGACCACCCTGCCTAAGGCGGACGTGGCTGCAGGCTCTGAGGGTGCGACCGACCTGGCGTGGGACCGTAAGATCAACGTTCTGGGCTGCTCCTCCGCTTCGAATGCTCAGAAGGGTTCTTACTGGGCGACTGCTACGGTGAATGGTGTGACTTCGACTCAAGTGAACTTCGTGATTCAGTAGTTCACGTCTATAGTTTTCACCCCTGTGTGAGTGTACAAAGCCCCTTCGCTGGATATTTTCCGGCGTGGGGGCTTTAGCTTTTATATGGTTATTACTTGGAGGTGCGAGGTTTGGCGAAGCGGCGCTCGCCCAGGTACCCGAGCAGACTACCGAAAGCGGTCCACTGCAGTGCCGCCAAGAGCAGGGTGGACAGGTCGGTCACCTCAAAGGAGTTGGGGATGACCTTGAACCATAGTAGTGGCAGGTAAATCAGGAACAGGATGGGGGATGCCCACACAAAGAACGGGAGGGGGCGCTTGGTGCGTGAGTACGACATTGTGACCTCCTTGGGGTGCCAAGGTACGGAGATAACTCCACTGTTACTGCATCATATCGCAAAACTATTTTTGAGGGATCGATAATCTGTTCCCTTAGAGATACTTCTAGAGATACTTCTCCAGGCTGCTCTCCGCCATGCGGGACAGCTGCTCGCGCACCGTGCGGGCACGAGCCTCACCCACACCATCCACGGCACGCAGATCCTCAAGGGACGCCGCCATCAGAGCCTGCAGGCTACCGAAGCGCTCAACCAGACGCTCAGAAATAGCGTTCGGAATGCTCGGAATACCGGCGAGCAGGCGGAAACCGCGAGGCTGCAAAGGGAGCTCCAGGTCGGGGTTCTCTCCAAAGCCGACAGTGCGGGCAATCGTGCGCAGATCCACGATGTCCATATCGTTCAGGTTCTGAAGCGCCTCAACGCCAGCAGTCATCAGCTCGTCGTTCACCTCGGGCAGATAGTCGCGCAGAATTAGGTCGCTAGCGGTCATCTCGGGGGCGCGTAGCTCCTCCAACTGCAGGGCAATCAGGCGGCCGTGCACGCCGAGCTCCAGCACGTAGTGGCTGACCTCGCGGATAATGCGGTTCACCATCTCCATGCGCTGCAGGGTCATCGCCACATCGCCCAGGGAAACGTTCGATTCAATCTCCAGGGCAGACAGGCTGGAGAGCACAGAACGCAGGCGCTTCTTATAGCTTTCAAGGGTCTGAATCGCCTGGTTTGCGCGAGCCATCATGTACTGGCTGTCTTCAACCATGTAGCGGGTGCCGTCAACGTACACCGAAATCACGGACATCGACGCGCTCACCGAAATCACCGGGAAACCGGTCTGAATCGCCGTGCGTTCGGCGGTGCGGTGGCGGGTGCCGGACTCGTTCGTGTCAATGGAGGCGTCCGGCATGAGCTGCACGCCGGCGTGCAACAGGCGGGTGGCGTCGCGGTCGCAGATAATAGCGCCATCCATCTTCGCCAGTTCGCGCAGACGGGTTGCCGAGAACTCGGTGTCGATATTGAAACCGCCCGACGACATAGAAGATACGGTGCGGTCGGATCCGAGGACGATGAGTGCGCCCGTACGGCCACGCATGATGCGTTCCAGACCCTCGCGGAGCTCGGTACCGGGGGCGATTCGGGCGATAGTTTTAATCAATAGGTCACTATAATTCATCTGCACAAAAAACATTGTACCCGTAAGGGTGGTTATTGAGCCAGGTCAGCGGCGGAACGGCGGGCTAAAGTGCCTTAAAAACGAATGGATATTCTCAATATTTATGTGGGAGTGTGCAGGTCTAAACTATCTGCATATAAGAGTAAAAATGTATTCTGTGGTGCCCTATTTCGCCCTGACCAAATACTGCGCACCATATCGTCCCAGACCCTAAAATAGACCCATGACCGCGCGCACGAAAAACACCAAAAACGCACCCGCCTACCGCTGCACCGAATGCGGCTGGACCACCGCCAAATGGGTAGGCCGCTGCGGCCAATGCCAAACCTGGGGCACCGTCGAAGAGGCCGCCGGGGGCACCCGCGCGCGCACTCGCGCCGCATCCAGTGTGCAGAAACCCGCCCAGCCCATCGCAGAAGTCGACTCGCGCGTAGCCGCCTACATGAGCACCGGAAACCCCGAATTTGATCGCGTGCTTGGCGGCGGACTCGTACCCGGTGCGGTCATCCTCATGGCGGGCGAACCCGGCGTGGGTAAATCCACCCTGCTGCTGGACGTCGCCGCCACCTTCGCGCGCGGCACCACCCGGAATGCGGGGCAGAACAACCCGGCACACAACACCCAGCCGCCGCGCCCGGTCCTGTACATTACCGGCGAGGAATCTGCAGCGCAGGTCAAGCTCCGCGCCGACCGCATCCGCGCCATCGCGGACACCCTCTACCTGACCAGCGAAACTGACCTCGGCACCGCCCTGGCGCATATTGAGCAGGTCACCCCCTCCCTGCTGGTCATTGACTCCGTGCAGACCCTCGCCTCCGCTGAAGTTGAGGGTAGCGCCGGTGGCGTGACCCAGGTGCGTGAGGTTGCCGCCTCCGTCATTGCTGCCGCAAAGGAACGCAATATGTGCACTCTGCTCGTGGGTCACGTGACCAAGGAAGGTACCATTGCGGGTCCGCGCCTACTCGAACACCTGGTGGACGTGGTCTGCCAGTTCGAGGGCGATAAGCACTCGAATATCCGTATGCTACGCGCTATCAAGAACCGCTTCGGACCCACCGACGAGGTCGGTTGCTTCGATATGGACGAAGACGGTATCGCGCCGGTGCTGGACCCCTCCGGCATGTTCGTCTCCAGCACTCCGCACCCCGTACCCGGTACCTGCGTGACCGTCACAATGGAGGGCCGCCGACCCCTGCTCGCGGAGGTGCAGGCCCTGCTGGATCAGGCGGTGGCACCCGCCCCTCGCCGTACCGTTTCGGGTCTGGATTCGGCGCGTATTCAAATGCTATTGGCGGTGCTACAGCGCCGCGCCGGGCTGAATGTGGGCAAGCTCGACTGCTACGTTTCTACCGTGGGTGGCGCAAAGATTACCGAACCCGCCGCTGACCTGGCCTGCGTGATGGCGTTGGCTTCAGCGGCCCAGAATAAGCCGCTCCCGCGTAAGCTCGCGGTCTTTGGCGAAGTCGGTCTGGCCGGTGAGGTGCGCGCCGTGCCGGGCATCCGCCAGCGTATTGCGGAAGTGGGCCGACTGGGCTTCACACACGTGCTGGTGCCAGCCTCCCCGGCAGGCGTAGGGGATGTACCCGAAGGTGTCACCGTACGTGAGGTAACCACCCTGGGTGAGGCGTTGGCTCTGCTCTTCCCGCAGAAATAAAACACTCTAAAAATAGCAAGAAAGGGGGCTCCCGGCTGGCGTCATGCCCTCGGGAGCCCCTCTGTGGGAAATACCGCTAAGAGCGGCTCTCCTCCTCGTTCTCATGCAGCATAATGTTGATCGAACGGGTATTCAGATTATTCGTGTGGTGGGCGTTGACCGCGCTATCGGCTGTGTCGTTAACCACCATCAGGTCGTCCACGTCAGTATCAACAATTGGGATGGCCGAGGTGCGCGGCGCATGCTGTGTGACCGCCTCGCCCAGGGGTACCAGAACATCGACAGCGTCCTTGTGTGACATGCCAGTGGCCTCCATAAAGTCGACCACAATCAGACGAAGCATCAGCACTAGCGACTCACCCTCAAAGGTTTCCACACCCATCGCACGCGGCTCAAGGGTGCCTGCGAGCTTCACCATGCGTTTGCGGGCTTCCATCATGTAGTGTTCGCGTTCGCCTTCGGTCGGGGCAGACATACCCAAGCCGAGACTCTGCGCCGCGAGCGATAGCTCAGCCAGTGCGTCACTGAGCGAAATCTGCGCGGCGGTGCGCAGTTGCACGTGGCGAATCGTGGACGCCATACGGCGGTTGAGGACGCGATCGTTACGAATTGCCAAATCCACCGCGGCTAGGGTCTTCGACAAGCGCGCCAGCTCGCCTTTGCTTTTACGGCTATTCCAGGACAGCTCGCTCATACCCTGCGCAGTAATTAGATCGCCACGGCAGCTATCGTAGAGCGGCTGCAGAGCGCGCGCGTCGAGTAGGCTCTGGTACGCCTTGTCGTAGTTGTAGTAGCGGATTGCCTCAGAGGAAAGAGCGAAAACCTTTGCGAAAGCATCCATCAGAGTCATAGCGCGGGCACGCGGGTTCTTACGCGGATCACGCGGCATCAGATACATGGCAAGGAACGCGAAGGCACCACCGACAATGCCGTCAAAACTGCGGGTGAACGCGTCATCAGGCACCGGTAGCAGTAATACAAAACACGCCTGGAAGCTGAGCTGAATCGTAAAAATAATGCCCTTATCAATAAATCGGGCAATAATCACGGATAAGAACAGCACGACCGCCGCCTGCCAGGTGCCGTGACCAAGCAGAATCAGCAGAAGGTCACCGATAAGAATACCGAGGGTTACGCCGAAGGAAACCTCAAGGATTCGGCGGGAATGCTTAGCGCCGCTCACATAGCCTAGGGACACGAGGGCAGAAACCGCCGCGAAAATAGGCTCTTGATGGCCCAGGACGCGTTCAGAGAAAAGCCAAGCACCCATAGACGCCGCAACAATCTGCACAGACTGAAAGAAGTCTGCTTGGACTCGATGAATACCCTCACGAATGAACTGACGGGTATTCTGTTCAGTAGTGCGTAGAATCTCTGCGAAGCGTGCCATGAGCACCATCATACCGGCGTGTGTGCGGTGCACAAGGGGCTAGGACAGTGTCGGGCTCAACTGTGAGAGAGTCCGCGCACTGTACCCGCTCTGGAGCCGTATTTTTTCGAGGAAACTTAGCCCCGAACCGCTACTTGAGCCTCCCGTTACACAACCTAGCTGCGGAGGCGGCGAGCCACCCTCGCTAGCAGGCCCGGCTGGGCAGGGTGTGGCTGTGCGGGTGCTTCGGAAGATGACTCAGGCTCAACGGTGACGGGGTGTGTTTCTTCGGCGCCGTGTGCGCCGTGAATACCCTGCGTGCTGTGCCCGCCACCGATTGCGCAGGCATGTTCGAGCTGTCGGCGGTGCTCAGCGTCCCAGGAGTGCGCTCGGTCAGACATCGCCCACTCAAACCCCGCGGTGAGGGAGGTTTCGGTGAAGAGATCGCGGGCGGCACGGACGGTTGCACCCAGCGGCTCGGGGAACGCCGGGACCTGCTCCACGGTGGGGAAAGGCGCGGGGGCTTCTACTTCGCCGCGAGTTTCTGCCTTGTCGCGCGCTTCTGCACTAGAGGCAAGAATCTGTGCGAGCAGGTAGGCACGATCAGCCTGCAGAACCTCCACAAGTTCAGCGCGGCGCGCATCCGACGCCACCGCCGCGTGCTGCATGGCAGCGGCAACCATCAGCTCGGGAACACCACCGGCCAACATGCCTAACGGCAGTGTGAAATCACCCAGCCCGTACAGGCTCAGGGCTCCGCCCACACGCATCTGCGTGAAGGCATCCGGCACGAGAGTGAGCACGGGAATACCCGCCGCGGCGGAGAACACCGCCGGGTGGTAGCGGCTGGTCAGCGTGAACGCCGCCCCTCGGTGCACGGTAACGCTCTGGTCTGCGTGCAGAATCGGCAGTAGGGTCGCCGGCGTGGAGGGGCTGAGCTGCTCAGCGATGCGCTGGTGTGCCTGAATATCGCCGCTTTCGGGGTTCTGTGGGTCGCCAAAATGGCTCAGGAATACGGGGGCGTAGCCGTGCTCTCGCCACATGCTATCGAGCAGATGCGCAATCTGCTGCGCCTGCTGTTCGGTGCACTCGTTGACGGTGACGCACACGTAGAGCTCAGGTAGCTTATCCAGTATCTGACTTGAGGAAATGCCTTTCGCATAGTGCAGGGTACGCGCCGGGGAAGCCACCAGGTAGTCGGTAGCATCGTCCACGCTCAGGCGTGCGTCAATACCCCGCTCACGGCACCAGACGAGGGAAGAATGTTCGCGCATCGTCACCGAACGGGCGGTGCGCAGCATGCGCTCCAGGATGCGGGCATCCTCGGGGCTGAGCACTGGACCCAAGGATTGGCCGGTCACATGCACAGGTACGCCAGCATGCTCGGCGGCACGCACCGCAGCGGCGCGTTCATAGAGGAGCCACCCGTAGCGAGAATTGAGATTCCCTCCGCCGGAAATAACCACCGCGTCCATAGTTGCGATAGAATCCGCAAATTCCACCATCCGCTCAACGATCTGCTCCAACGGATGCAACACCTCGGGTAGTGCCTGCACCTGCGGCAACGCCACCAGATCGGTGATGGAGGGGCGCTCCCGATCGGCGTGCAGCTGTACCAGGACGCACTCGAGCGCCGCGATGGTCAGCTCGCGTTCAGCCGGCGCCCAGGGGAAGAGGAGAAACGGCAGGTACCCGTAGGGGGTGCCTACATCCTGCGCAAAGGGCTCACCAATGTAGCGCGCCGAATGCCCCACATCGCGGGTCATGAGGGTGACCGCTGCGCCGCCTTCTGCGAGGGCCTGGGCACTCGCGATGGTCATAGCTTCATCACCGACGTGGTAGGTATACTGGCCAATATCGCCAATGACGAGTACGCGCGGTGCTGTAGAAGAATGATTATTCTCTGTCATGGCTATGCGTCCTTCGCGCTGGTAGAACCAGTCTGGGTGCTACCACCAGCGCGGTGGCCCTGGGAACGAGAAGACAGAGAATAAGAAGCCAGGGAACGCTTCGCCAAGGAACGCAACGCGCGGCCCGGAGCACGCAGGTGCTTGAGAACCTTCAGGCGCTCCTCAATAGAGTGCTGGCGGGTCTCAATAACCTGCTGACGAGCCTCGATACGTCCCAGGCGGTGCTCAATTGAACGCAGAATATCCAGGGATTCGCGGGTCAGATCGTGCCCGTCAATCACGCGGCGCTCCAGGTCAGCCGCTAAATGCGCCTGGTACAGGTACGCACCCGGTCGGGCACCTGCCTGCAGATCCTCGCGGATAGCGCGGGCGCGCACCAGTGAATCGAAGCGGGCGTGATCAGCCTGACGCTTCACGCTATTCGCCTCGGCACCCTCCGCGTCGGGGCGCAGCGACCAGTACGCCAGTGGCTCATCCACCAGCAGAATATCCGCAACAGAGGCGGCACGCATGTTGAACTCCCAGTCGCCGACCACCGGCAGGGACTCGTCGTAGAAACCAACTAGCTCGTGCAGACTACGGCGGTAGAGAATACCAATCGGCACGGTACGGTTCGTGCGGAACAGGAACTGTAAACCTACGCTGGGCAGGCTGTCGTGGAAAATACGCTCTTCGTACACCTCGAACTCGCCGTCGGCATTCTCGCGTTCGTACCGCTCCACAATGCGGGTGGTGCACATGAGCGCGCCGCTTTCTTCGAGCGCCGCGACAGTGCGTTCCAGGAACTCGGGCGCCCACAGGTCGTCGTCATCGTGAATCGCCACGTACTTGGAGACGGTCGCCGTCAAACCGGCGTTGGATGCCGCCTCCATGTTGCCGCCGGCGGTCAGCAGCTGTACGTGACCGGAATCCAGCGGGGATTCCTCAATGACGGCGCGGGCTGCCTGCTCGTCGCCTCCATCGTTAATCACGCAGACCGTGTAGTCGGTGAAGGTCTGCTGCGCAATGTTCTCCAATGTGCGGCTCAAGAAGCGGGGACGGTCCTTCGTGCGGACCAGAATAGCTACGGTAGGGGAAGACATAACCACAATCAGTCGAGGGTGAATGGGCCCATGCTAGCCCAGGAACTCAACCCATTATGAAGGTGTGCACTGTTCAGACTCAACCCGCCGCCCGTCCACGCTGCAACAGCATGCATGCAGAGGCATGCGCCGCCCCTAAAAATTAGCTGATGGACTGTAGCGCCACCATTGCCAGCACCCCAAGCACAAAGCATGCCGGAATGGTTACTAGCCACACCAGAAGAATCTGCAGAACAATCCTGGACTTCAACGCGTTAAAACGCTGGTTCACGCCCGCACCGAGCGCCGATGCAGTCGCCAGGTGCGAGGAGGAAAACGGCACCTGCAGCAGGAAGTAGCCGAGCACCTGCACCACCGCGGTCGTGCCCTGAGCGACCGCGCCACGGAACGGGTCCAGGCGCACCATCTTGTAGGCGAAGGTGTAGCCGATGCGGCGACCACCGGTCAGCGTACCCGCACCCAGGCTGAGGGCAATAATGAGGGTGCCCAGCAGCATCCCGCCCCCGGTGAGGGCTTGAATCAGCGCCGGATTAGTGATGCGTTCGCTCAGTAGCGCCCACAGCAGCAGGTACAGGTAGCCAGTCTGCAGGCCGTGCAGCAGCGAAATCGCGGAGGCAGACACCGCCAGTACCTCGCGGGCTCGCTGATTCACGAGGCGCGGGTTGTGGCCGACCACGAGCCGGTAGAACGGCACCACCATCAGCCAGGACAGCAGAAAAATGAGCGGCGGAAGGTAGAAGAGCGGTAGCAGAGTCGCCCCAAAGATATGCGGCAGGAATGCGAGGGAACCGAACCCTTCGGCGGCGCTGTCGATCTTCGTCTGGGTCCACCAGCTCACACCGGCGAGGGCACCGACCAGCGCGTGGGTCGAGGAGGACGGAAAACGCAAAAACCAGGTGAGCACACCCCAAATAGCGCAGACCAGCAGCGCAGCAACAATGCCGTTCAGGCCTGTGATGCCCTCCGGGGCGCTTACCCACGAGGCGGAATACTCGCCGAGTAGCAGGAACGCACCGAGCACGCCGAGCACGTTGAAGAGCGCGGCAAGGTACGTGGCGGAGTGCTCGCCAAGGGCGCGGGTACGCACCGGAACCGCGACGGAGTTGGAGGCATCGTGCACACCGGTAACGTAGACCGCGGCAATGAAAGCGCAGCAGGCTAGAAGACCCAGGAGCATTAGGATTCCTGAACGATAATGCGGCCGATCTCGGCGGACACATCGCGCATAGAGTTGGAGGCGGCGGTCAGCTGCGCCAGGAAGGTGGCGTAGCGACGGTACCGTTCGGGGGTGTAGCGTTCGGCAATGTACGCATCGTATTCTTCGGCGGTTCGTAGCGCCTGGCGGGAGATGCGCAGCATGTCCATCCAGTAGTTATCGAGGCCGCGAATATCGGCAAGTTTGGGGATGACGGCGGCTGTCAGCACCGCCTGACGCTGAATGATGTCCAGGATTGAGGTGATGTGCGTGGCGAAGCCGTCAATGCTGTGCAGAGACAGCACGTGCGCGGCGCTGGTGAGCTTCTCAACGGCGTTAGTGAGCTTGCGTGCCAGCGTATACAGGTCTTCACGCGGAATCGGCGGGGAGAAGGAGCTACGCACCTCGGTGAGGGTGCGGAATAGCAGGTTCGTGGAGTCTGCCTCGTGGGTGAGCATGCGTTCGAAGAGTTCGGGGTACTCCGCGACGGGGGAGCCGACCATTTCAGAGAGCAATGCCGCAGCCTCACCGACCTGCGCTGAAATTTCAGCGAGGGAGGCGAGGGATTCGTTGGCGTGGGGGAAAAGTCGGTGCAGCATAGTTCCCAGTCTAACCAGTATTGGACGCTGCGGGTGCGCATAGCCCGTGCGTACATCACTAGAGCCCGACCTGCAAATGTTATAGCGCCGAGCTGTTTGCGGTTGCCCGTGAGGATTTTTAAGCAAAAAACGGTGGGAATCGATTTCTCGACCCCCACCGGAACGTTGAGGGATGTCGGGTTGGGAGCGCCTCTCGGCGGAAGGCCGCTCGAAGCGGCTAAAGATTTGGAGCCCGGGGCTACCTATTAGCAACCCGACATCTTGTAATTATTATCCACCCGCACCCGGTACAGAGTCAATTAGAAAACAGGCTTTTCACGCCTTTGCAACCCAATGTGGAACCTGTGCCAATTTACGGCACGAACCCGCATTTTTAGGCGCCCAAAGGCTGAAGAAGACTAGAATATTTTGAGGTTGGTCTGCGATTTTTCCTGCGCAGAATCAGCCTCCGAAGCCCCGTCAGCCTGCTCACCAGCCTCAACGGCGCGCAGCTGGGCGGCGACCGCCTCCAAATCGTGCGCGATCTGCTCCATCTGATGAGCCTGATACGGCAGACGAGCACGACGCTCCACCGCCTCACGCTTCACCTCGTGGCTGCCCAGAACCGCACCATCCTGCCTGGCAGAGCGCGCATAATCGGTGCGAATACCCAACGCCACCACGTGCGCAAAAGCCGCGCAACGTTCCATCGCAATGTCCATATCGCCGGTGTACAGGCCCGCCAGAATCTCATCAATCGTGCGGACCACCTCGTCGGTACTCGGCGGGTCGGGAACACCCGCCACCACGTGTGAACGGTAATCCTCCGCCATGCCCAGCTCAAAAGCACGGCTCACCCCGCGCGGCGAACGATGCACCACATCCCGCAGCCAGTACATACGCCACAGCGCACCAGGCAGGGAGTGGGCGCTCGCGTGCGACCAGAGTTCGGCGAGCATCTCAATACCGTAGTCGTCGGTGAAGCTGACAAGCCGCTCGGTCATCTGTTCGTCGGTGCCGCGTCCACGCATCAGTAGGATGCGTGCGGAGGCGTGCGCCGCCTCTTCGCGTGCGGCGGGGTCCATGCCGCCTTCGTGGCGTTCAAATTTCTTGGCGGAGTAGAGGACGGGGCGGTGGTGGGTGCGGTGTCGGGTGTGCCCGGAGGCGCTGCTTGATGCTGCGGGTGTAGACATAGGATTTTCCAGTGTACCGTTTATTAGCTGGGAGTCGGTAGTGTATAGTATTTCTATCTGCACACTTTCAGTTTTGTGTGGATAGGAGCGCCTTTAGCTCAGTCGGTAGAGCTACGGACTTTTAATCCGCAGGTCGTGGGTTCGAGCCCCACAGGGCGCACTAGCCGATCCGTCGCCTCCCGCTTCGCGGGGGTCGGCGGGTTTTTGCGTCTTCACCCTCATGTTCGGGGTTTTACCCCGTGTTGATTCCGTGTGGATGGGGCGCGTCCTGCCGGATTGGCCTGGCAGTTGTTGATTTGTGTACGTTGACCCGAAAAGATGAGGAAACCCGTGAGCGTCACCATTAAGAACTCCGAAGAAATCACGATTCTTGCCACTGGCGGCACGATCGATAAGTTCTATTCGGTGGCGGGCACCATGGATATTGGAGAGCCTGCCGCTAAGGACCTGCTGGACCGCGTTATCACCGATGTGCGTTTTCACATTCGCCCGCTGATTGGTAAGGACAGCTTGGACATGACCGATGCGGATCGTGCCGAGCTGACCGAGGTGCTGAATGCTGTCACTAACGACCAGGTGCTCATCACTCACGGTACCGACACCATGCCGGAGACCGCACGTTACTTGGTGGAGCACGCCGACCTGGGCGATAAGGTTGTGGTGCTAACCGGTGCGATGCAGCCCGCCGTGATGGCTCGTTCGGATGCCAGCTTCAACCTGGGCGCCGCTATCGCTGCCCTAAACCTGCTGGAGCCTGGCGTGTACATCAGCATGAGCGGCCGTATTTTCCCTGCGGAGAGCGTGCGTAAGGACCGTTCCCGCGGCATTTTCGAGGGCTAAATGGCTGATTCCGCTCGTACGCGGCGGGGCAAACCAGTTTCTGCCGCTGAGCTTGCGCAGGTGGTGGGTTCCTCGGATCTTGTGCCGCAGGAATATATGACTCAGACACAGCTGATGCAGTTGCAGGCCTTGGAGGAGCTGGAACAGCAAGCTGACGAGTTCTGGAATGTCGCCAGTGATTACCCGTTGCCGGCTAAGAACCTGTACCTGGTGCGTGTGCTGCTACTGGTTGTACCCTCGCTGATTATTGTTTATTACTTCATCCGTGTCACACTTTTCCCGATTGGTGCGGTACCGCTGGTCTACCTGGTGATGCACATGTGGCTTGCCATGATTTACCGGGTGAACCGTTCAGTGAAGCTGGTGCTGCTGGCGAATGTTGCTTCCGCGGTTGCTGCTGCGGTGATGACGGCGTTTTTCATCTATGTGTTGGTGGCTCTGCACGGTCCACAGACGTTGCTGGACCGTGTGGACGTGTTCTATGCGGTGAGCCTGCTGACGGTCATGGCGTCCTTTGCTGTGGAGGTTTTATTTTCGCTGTTATATAGCGTGGTGATTCGTAGGAGTCTGCGCCGGAGCAAGCTGGAGAAGCAAACAGGCGCTGAACAATAAAAGTTATGGTCTTGAGGAGTGGCGTTCAATCACCCCAGCGGGTGGGGTGCTCCTTTGTGCATTCACGCCTCTGAGAGGGTGATGACGAGGTAGCGAAAGACAGCGGGCAATGCTTTCCGCGACGCTCAGCTACTACTCAGAAACCCCTCAAGAACGCGTGATACGGTATAGACAGAAACACGACTTGCACCTGCCAGGAGACCACTCATGGGCGCTACACACCTGAACACAGATGCTGCTTCATCCGCAGAACACCCGGATGAAGATATCAGTGTACAGACTCGCTATCAGGCGCCTATCCGCCACGCGACTCCTGCCACGCCGGAGGTGTCCGTTCCGCTGAACGTGCCGCCGGTGGTGACCGGTTCGCATCCGGTTATTTCGGCGACTTCTACCGTCATTATTCAGGAAGGTGCGAACCAGCCGATTGTGGTGCGTACGCATCCGACAGGTCCTCTACCGCCGTTCCCGGGGCAGGGGCAGGTGCCCACTTTTCTACGCACCTACACCGCTAATGAGGTGAATGATCGCAAACAGAAGCTCAAGAAGAACCTGCTGGTCCGCGCCGTTATTTTGTGCATTTTGACCCTGGTTGAGGGTCTCATTATCTCCCAGTACACGCAGCCGTTGGCGATTTGCTTTGGCTTTGTTACGGCGCTTTACCTGGTGGTTCAGATGTGGCCGCTGATGCACCCTCCGCGTGATTCAGCGGACGCCTCCGTGTATAGCGTTTGGGCTATATGCTCCCTGACTGGGTATGTTGCGGTGGGCTTGGTACTTTCACCGATTACGTTCCTGCTGCTGATGCTTGACTGGGCTGGGGTTTCGATGGGGTTGGATCCTTTGCTGGTTCTCGTCCTTTTGGGTATGGTCTGGTTGAGTGAGATCGGTTTATCCTTGCTGACTATTTACCGCTTCAGTAACTTGCGAATTGCGATGGCGAACCGGGCAGATTCTCCGTCGTTATCTAAAAGCATTTCTGCGACGGTGGATCCGTCCACTTCTTCCTAATTTTTTTGAGGCGGTGCGCCCATCGAATACCGCGCCGCCACCCACATTCACACCACGTGCTTGCTCATGCATCCTCCGCACACTATCAGCCGACATTCGAAAGATTCCGCCATGTCCGCCGTTGAGCCTTCGCCGCCATTCACTCCAAACACCACGTATCTTACGAAGCCTGCTACCCCGACTCTCGTGTCTGTGGCAGGTTGGGTTTTGCTCGCTATTGCTGTGGGCTGGCTGGTGCTGATTGGGTACACGGGTTTTGTGTATGCGACGACGCAACTGTCGCACCTGTCCACCTGGCGTGCCCAGTCACTGGTGGATGCGCAGGCATACTATCCGGTGCTTTTTCTGATGGTGAGTGCGTTCAGCAACGTAGCCCTGCACGGCTTCTGCACGGTGGCGTATCTGCGTGGTTACCGTTGGGCGGCGTTGGTGCTGTCAGTAGCGTTGGCGTTGGGCGTGCTGGCTTCTTTGCTGATTATGCTGGCGGTCGCAGCTCTTTTAGGTACTCTGAATGGTGCTCCGAGCCAGGATGTTGAGCTGCTGCTCAGTAGCGCTTCGCCGCTGTACACGCTGGTATATATTGCTGTGCCGTATATGCTGGTGTGTGTTGTGGCGTTGGCGTTGGTGTGGTCGCGCCAGTCGCGTACCTATATGGAGATGCGCCGTGATTGGCGTGTGCGCCGAAGCGAGGATTACCTGATTTAGCGTTATGCTGCCGATGGTGGTGGCATACGTGAGGAAGGAAGCGCATAACAGAACGTACCCCGAAGCAGTCCTTGAATAAGAATAATCCGGAGTACACGCTTTCCGAATACAGCGTGCTGCAACCCTCCGACCAGGCTGAAAACAGCACGGTAGAGAGTAACGCCGCCTCCATAACGTTGCCCCCAGTAGTACGGTAGACAATAACGCAGCAGTGGACAACGCACCCGGCGACAGCACCCCCGAGTAAGCCACGACCACCAAAAGGCTCAGAGCATGAAAGGGCGGGGATACCAGACGGTATCCCCACCCTTTTACCATCCCCGGCTTGCGACCGAGGGCCACTCACATATTACTCAGCAGATTCCTGCTTCGCCTTTGAACGGCCACGCAGGTACTCGATAATAACCGGCACCACAGAAACCGCCACAATAATCACAGCAATGTACTCAATGTTGTTGTGTACGAACGGGATACCGCCTAGCAGCACACCCGCCAGACCAATCAAACCAATCCACGCAACCGCGCCAACAACATTCCACAGGTGGAACTTCTTACGGTCGTACGAAGAAATACCAGCCGCAAGAGACACAAAAGTACGAACAATCGGCACGAAACGACCTAGAACCAGAGCCAAACTACCGCGCTTCTGGAAGAACTCCTCAGTAGTGTGCAGGTTCTTGGTGCTCAGAATCTTCGCGTCATCCTTGAAGATCTTACGGCCGTAACGGGCACCAATCTGGTAGCCAACCTCAGCGCCAGCAATAGCAACCAGCACCAGGACCGGGAACGCCACCCACAGGGACAGGCCCATCTGCTCATGCAGCATACCCAGAGCAAAAATCAGGGAGTCACCCGGAAGAATCGGGAAAAGAACACCGGACTCAATAAATACGATAATTGCCGAAACTACCAGAACCCATGGGCCGGTATCGAGCAGGAACTGCTCAAGGTCGAGGCCCAAGAGCGCAACCGGAAGATGCGCCAAAGCGGTGGCAAGAAAAGTCATGAAAAATCCTGAACTGTGAGTGGACCGCACGCACGGCTCGGCGGCGGAGTAACATCAGCATAGAAAGCGTACCTATGGCGAACATTGTGCAAAACTATGCGGAGGCTGTGTATTACTGGCACAATTCTACCGGTATTTACGCCGGATGCACGGGTGAGCGAGGCTAAATCTCTGCGCCTGCATGGCGAAACAACCCGAGGTGACGCGACGCTCGCGTGCCTCCCCAATAAATGACCATCCGCAGAGCCGGAGGATACGGGGTGTGACATGATGGAAAGAGAGCACGGCGCGTCGCGGCGTACCGATTGACCCAACCACCCACCGTTGGAGAGAACCATGAACCCCCAGCAGCCAGCTTCCAGCCCCGCCAATCTCCTGTACACGGATCCCCTGCACGCTGAAGCCCGCGAAGTGTTGCGCCGCCTCACCGGCATCGCTCATGCCGAGTTCCACGACGACCAGTACGAGGCGATTCGCGCCCTGGTAGCCGACCGCGCCCGCACCCTCGTCGTGCAGCGTACCGGCTGGGGTAAGTCTGCGGTCTACTTCATTTCTTCCCTGCTGTTGCGTGCCCGCAGTATGGGCCCGGCTCTTATTGTCTCCCCGCTGCTTTCCCTCATGCGTGATCAGGTTGAGGCGGCATCCCGCGCGGGAGTGCGCGCCGCCATGGTGAACTCCGCGAACGTCACCGAATGGGATGAAATCCGCACCCGCCTCGAAGCTAACGAGCTCGACGTGCTCCTGGTGGGCCCTGAACGCCTCAATAACCCGGCGTTCCGCGAGCAGTGGCTACCGTACCTGCTGCCGCGTCTGGGGCTGCTCGTTATTGATGAGGCACACTGTATTTCTGACTGGGGCCATGATTTCCGCCCCGATTACCGCCGTATAGGTTCGCTCATTAGATCTCTGCCGGCGGGTGTGCCGGTGCTGGCGACTACCGCAACCGCGAATAACCGCGTTAGCAGCGATATCGCCGAACAACTCAGCACTGATGCCACCGCACCCGTACATGTGCTGCGCGGCCCGCTGTCCCGCGAGTCCCTGCGTCTGGGTGTTCTGACCCTGCCTCATGAGGCGCAACGCATCGGTTGGCTACTCACGCACCTGAACAGCCTGCCCGGTTCGGGCATTATCTACACGTTGACTGTCTCTGCGGCAGAAGATACCGCAAATGCTCTGCGTGCCAGTGGCTACGAGGTGCGAGCCTACACCGGTAAAACTGACCCGGATGAGCGGCTGGTTGCAGAGCAGGCACTCAAGGAAAACAGAGTGAAGGCTCTGGTTGCGACGAGTGCCCTCGGTATGGGTTTTGATAAGCCTGATTTGGGTTTTGTTGTACACCTGGGTGCGCCGTCGTCTGCGGTGAGCTACTACCAGCAGATTGGCCGCGCCGGACGAGGTGCCGTTAACGCTGATGTTCTGCTTCTGCCCGGTCGTGAAGACCGCGCCATTTGGGAGTATTTTGCAACCGCCTCCATGCCGAATAAGGAGCAGGCGCTGGCGGTGCTGGAGACCCTCGCCCAGTCCCCGGAGGGGTTGAGCATTACCGCGTTGGAGGCACGCGTTCAGTTGCGTCGCTCCACCCTGGAGCTTCTGCTGAAGGTGCTGGACGTTGAGGGTGCCGCCGTGAAGGAAGGCAACTATTGGCGTCGAACCTCTTCGCCGTGGCAGTACGATAGTGCCCGTTATGCGGCGGTGGTGCAGGCGCGTGTGGTGGAGCAGAACGCCATGCTCGAGTATGAACGCACTAGTCAGTGTCGTATGCTTTTCCTGGCGCAGCAACTTGATGATGCTTCCGCGACTGTTTGCGGTCGTTGTGATGTGTGTGCGGGCCCCTGGTACCCGATTGAAGTTCCCGCTGAAGCGCAGCAGGCGGCGCAGAGCAGTTTCAATAGGGTGGGTGTGCCCCTGCAACCGCGCCGTATGTGGCCGAGCGGGCTGGATCAGCTGATGGGTGCGGATGCGCCGCGCGGTCGTTTGTCTAAGGACGAGCAGGCTGAATCCGGTTACGCTTTGGCGCGTCTGAGCGACATGGGGTACGGTACTCGTCTGCGTGAGCTTCTGGCGACGAATGAGCTGGGTGAGCCGGTTGATTTTGAGGTTCCTGCCGAGCTGGGTCGTGCTTGTGTGAAGGTGCTTGCTACTTGGGAGTGGGCTGAGGCGGGTCGTCCGGTGGCGGTATTGACGCTGCCTTCGCCGGTGCGTCCCCGTTTGGCTCAGTCTCTGGGTAGGGGCCTTGCGTCGGTGGGTCGCCTGGTGGATTTGGGTCAGGTGTCTCTGGCGGGGGAACCGCGTTTCTTTGGTGGTAATAGTGCGTTCCGGTGTGCGGATGTGTTGCGCTCGTACCGGGTGCCTGCAGAGGTGCTGGACTATGTGCGTGAGCATCGGTGCCCTGTTCTGCTGGTTTCTGATGCGGTGGATTCGCGGTGGGCGTTTACGGCTGTGGCGCGTGAGCTACGGTTGGCGGGTGCTTCTGCGGTGTATCCTTTCTCTTTGGCTGCTACCCATTAGTTGCGCCCATTATCGTTTATTTATTCCCCGACGAGGTTGTATGTCATATTCGGAATATTCAAAATTGACGGTTACAGACGGTTCTTCCGCCGTGCTCAGCGATATTCCCGCTCGCGCCGAACATAGCGAGTGGATGCTCCGCGCCCTCGCCGAGGGTGTCGCCGCAGGTGAGCGTGGTGAGATCCCTATCGGTGCTGTGGTGGTGGATGAGCAGGGTGTCATTATTGGTTCGGCAGGCAATACCCGCGAGCGGGAGCATGACCCCAGTGCCCATGCGGAGGTGAACGCGATTCGTCAGGCGGCGGCACATCGTGGTCAGTGGCGCCTGGACGGGTGTACGCTCGTCGTGACAGTTGAGCCGTGCCTGATGTGTGCCGGCACGATCCTCGCGTCGCGCGTTTCGACGGTGGTTTTTGGAGCCTGGGAGGAGAAGACGGGGGCTGCTGGCAGTCGTTACGATGTACTGCGTGACGGCAAGGTTGCGCCGGTTCCCGAGGTGTATGCGGGGGTGCGTGCTGATGAGTGTGCGCAGCTGATGGTGGACTTCTTTAAGGAACGCCGCCCCTGACGTTCCCTAAGCTTTACCCCTAAAAGATGGTTTGTATAACGCGAAAAGTCGCGTAGAGATTGCGTGGCTTTTCGCGTTATTTGTACGAAAAGCCCCATTTATTTGAAAAATACTTCAAAAATTTAAAAAATAACCCCTGTTTTTCAAGAAAAGCCCACCACATCACACATAACCGGGTCTACCATATATAGGATATAGGCATTGGAGCCTCCGCGCTGTCCGCGCCTAACGTCCAACACCCCGCGCGGTGCCCGCGGATGACTTCCAGAAACTCACCTAAACCATCCATTCTCTGAGGGGATCTAACCGTGTTAAGCGTTGACAATATTTGGGCGAAAGGGCGCCACACTCCGCTTTTTGACCGCACCACCTTCTCAGTGGGCGAGGGTGAAGTCATTATTGTTCAGGCGGATAGCCAGTTGGAGCGTACCTCTCTCTCGTTGGCGCTGACTGGTCGCCTTCCCCTGTCCGGCGGAACGATTAGCTGGAGCGAAGGCGATGATGACCCTCGCCGTATTTCGATGAAGCGTCTGCGTGCTCTCAGCAGCGTGGTGGACTCTCCTGATGTGACCGCTCCTGAGCAACATATGCGCGTACACGATTATGTGTCGGAGATGCTCTCCTATAACCTGCCGATTTTTGGTCGTTCCCGTGCGAGCCGCTGGTTGGCCGAGCGCGGTCTTGAGGACCTGGACGGCCTGTGGATGGATGAGATCAGCGGCGAGATGAATGTTGAGCTGATGGCTGCTTTGGCGCAGCATAGCCCCTCTGATTTGCTGGTTTTTGATACTCCTTCCCGTCACCTGAACCACACGTACATGTGGCTTCCTGTCCTCGAGAAGCTTGCTAGTGACGAGGAGCATCCGCGTACCGTGGTGGCAATTGTGCCTCATATTTCGGAGTCCTGGCGGGGTGCTCGTGCTGTGGTGGGTAGTGTTCACATGGATCAGGACGGTGAGTTCGAGTTGGCGGAGGAGCCCGTGGAAGAGCAACCCGAGACGGAAGAGCTAACTGAGACTGAACCCGTGATTGATGTGATTGAGGTGCGTGAGGTGGAGGAAATCCCCTTGACCTCTTCGATTCCCCTCACCCTGGCGGCATCCGGCACTTCCGGAGCCGTTCAGACCGCTGAATCTAAGACTGATAACCAGAAGACCGGCAACCAGAAAACTGTTGCCCAGAAGACCGCTGAGAAGGAGTAAGAATGACTGTTCTGCGTGTTGCACTCGTTGAGCTGAAGCGCCTGACCAGCGGTGTTTTGCCGGTTCTGGTGCTCATCGCGATGTCCTGTATTCCGCTGCTGTACGGCGCCCTGTACCTGTACGGCAACTGGGATGCTTACGGCCATGTGAATGGCATTGTGGGTGCCTTGGTGGTTGAGGATGAAGGCGCGACGGATTCTGAGGGTCAGCAGGTGAATACCGGTGCGGACGTGAAGAAGAACCTTCTAGACGCTGGCACGTTTGATTGGCGTCAGGTGCAGACTCGCACTGAGGCTGTTGAGGGCGTGGAGAACGGCACCTATGACTTTGCGATGGTGATTCCGAAGGACTTCTCCCGTAATTTGCAGAGTGCCGGTTCGTTCAAGCCTGATGCTGACGGCAAGACGGGCACTATTGATGCGCGTTCGGCGGGTATTGAGGTCATTACGAATGACGCGAACAACTATGTGCTGACGAATATTGTCACGAAGGCGGGCACTGCGGTGCGTGATTCGGTGGCTGAGAAGGTCGGTAATTCTACGGCGAATTCGCTGTTGGCTAGCTTCACGACTATTCATTCGAAGATGAGTGAGGCTGCTGATGGTGCGTCGAAGGTGAATAGCGGCACGGTGAAGCTGGCGGATGCTATCACTCAGCTGAAGGACGGCACTGCCACGGTGAATGATGGTGCCGTGAAGCTGAAGGACGGTACTTCCTCCTTGGCTGATGGTCAGTCCCAGTTGTTGGATGGTCAGAAGCAGTTGGCGGAGGGTGCTGCGAAGCTTGCTGATGGTGTTTCGACTTTGGATTCGGGTGCCGAGAAGCTGGATTCTGGTGCTGCGAAGCTTGCTGATGGTGCTTCGAGTTTGAAGGATGGTTCGTCAACTTTGGCTTCGGCTGCGGCGTCTGCTTCTGATGGTGCGGAGAAGTTGAAGGATGGTTCGGCTACCCTTGTTGAGGGTACTGCGAGCTTGAAGAGTGGTTCGGCTTCGGTGGCGAAGGGCGCGAATGATTTGGCGTCTGGTATTCATCAGTTGCGTGCCGGCATAGATCAGGCGGGTATTCGTGAGTTGCCGGCCGAGTTGAACACGATGTGCATGCACCTGCATGAGACGGATACTTCTGCCGGTAGCGGCGATTTTGGTCGTGATTTGTCGAATACTGTGGTGTCTGCGAGTGCGCAGAAGGTACGTACTCAGGTGACTCCGCTGGTTGAGGCGGGTACGTTGACTCAGGAGCAGGCTGATCAGCTGGTGTCTGCTGTCGATTCTGAGAAGACGAAGAATGAGGTTGCTGAGCTAAATCAGAAGGCTCTGCAGTCGCACCTGGCTACTCGTGATGCTGCCGCTGCTGATGCCCTGTCAAAGTTGGGCGCATTGAAGTCGAGCCATTGTATTTCTGATGGTTCGTCGTCGACTGCGGTGAAGATTCAAACTTTGGTGACTGGCGTGGATTCGCTGGATTCTGGTGCTTCGTCGTTGGCGAAGGGCGCTTCGTCGCTGGCTGAGGGTGCTGCTCGTGTGGATGCTGGCGCGTCCTCGTTGGCGTCGGGTTCGGCGAGCCTGGCTGATGGTAATTCCAAGATTGCTTCGGGTGCTTCGAGCCTTGCGAGTGGTTCTGCGACTTTGTCTGGTGGTGCTTCTGAGCTGAAGGAGGGTACTGATTCTTTGAAGAGCGGTACTGCCGAGCTGAAGGATGGTAGCGGTACTTTGGCGGAGAAGGAGCAGTCTGCGGTTGAGGGTCAGCAGAAGTTGGCTGATGGTGCGAATGAGCTGAAGGATGGTGCGTCGCAGCTTTCTAACGGTACGGCGAAGCTGTCTGATGGTTCTACTCAGCTGAATGATGGTGCTTCCGAGTTGAAGGATGGTACTTCGTCGCTGGAGAGCGGCCTGGCTTCTGGTGCTAAGCAGGTTCCGAGCCTTGCGCCGACTGATCAGGCGAAGGTTGCGGATACGATGTCGAACCCTGTGACTTTGTCGCAGGAGTCGCTGGCGTCGGGCCGTAACTATGGTGAGGGCATGGGCCCGTTCTTCATGTGCTTGGCGTTGTGGATTGGCGGCTTGATGCTGGTTCAGACGTTGCGTGTGATGAATAACCGTGCGCTGGCTTCGCATGCTCCGTCGATTCGTGTGATGCTCGGTAGCTGGATGCCGTTTGGCTTGGTGGGTATTGCGCAGGCGACTTTGATGTTTGCGGTGATTAAGTTTGGTTTGGGCTTTGAGATGGCTCATCCGTGGCTGGTATGGCTGTTCCTCTGCTATGTGGCTTTGGTCTTTACCGGTTTCATTCATGGTCTGACGGTGATTTTGGGTGCGCCGGGTAAGTTGGTGGCCTTGGTCATTCTGATTCTGCAGTTGATTACTGCGGGCGGAACGATGCCGTATGAGACTCTGCCTGATTCGATTCGTTGGATGCATGATTTCTTCCCGATGGGTTATGCGGTGACGGGTACGCGTCGTCTGGCGTATGGCATTAATGAGTCGAGCCTGTGGGGCATTATGCTGGTTTTGACGCTGTGGGGTTTGGCTGGTCTGGTGTTGGGTTACCTTGGTACCCGCCGTGATCGTACGTGGTCGTTGAAGAAGCTCGCCCCGGAGATTGAGGTATAAGGCGCCTTGTTAGCTCGCGCAGCGGAATACTGTCTAATAAAATAGAGGTATATCTGCAAAAAGGGAGGGAGGACTTCTGATGTTGCAGCGCCCAGTCGCTGAAGCTGCAAGTCGTCGTCCCGGCCGTACTGCTAGAACTCAGTTGAAGTTGTTCAATGCTGCTATGGAGATTATGACCCAGAAGGGGCTTGAGTACGCCACTGTTGAAGAGGTGGCGGCCCGGGCGGGTGTTTCTAAGGGGACCGTGTATTACAATTTCGGTTCTAAGAAGACCATGGTGGATCAGCTTGTTCAGTACGGCACGCAGTTGCTGCTGAGCGATGCGCGTCGTGCGGCGTCGGTTCATTCTGATCCGCGTGAGGCGTTGCGGAGTGCTATTCGTGCCGCTTTCCAGTATCTTGAGGACCGTCCGGGTTTTACTCGGATGTGGCTTGCGGAGGCGTGGAAGGGCGCGGATGGTTGGACTGAGGCAATGAGCGATAACCGTTTGGATCTTCTGAATTATTTGGAGGAGATGACGGAGGCTGTGGCTCGCCGCTATACGGTTGATACCGCTCAGAATCCTCGTGCGATTGCGATCTCTATGTTCGGCGCGATTTATATGCTTGCTATGGATCGTGAAGTGCATCAGGCGGAGCGCAATGCTGAGGATGCAACGCGTGCTGTCATGCTAGTTGTAGATGGGTATATCCGTCATTAGGCAGACCTGTTGGGTCTGCAGATGTAGCCGGGACTTCGGTGTCGGGTGTCGAAAAGGGCACGGTGAAAGGGACCGTGAAGAGGGCGACACCCGGCTGCCGTACGCGGTTTTTCTTGCCCTCCTGTTGGGGGTGTGCTATAGTTTTCCACTGTTGGTGGTGTGTCCGAGCGGCCGAAGGTGCATCACTCGAAATGATGTTTGGTGTAAAAGCCAACGGGGGTTCAAATCCCTCCACCACCGCACCAACGAAAACCCGTCGAGATTTGTCTCGGCGGGTTTTTGCATGTCTGGCTTGTTCTGGGGTGGCGTTGGTGAGTGTCTATATGGCGGTATTTTGCTCTGGTTTATGGGGTGTGTGCCACTTCGGGGGCTTTACCGATGATTGCTGATTTGGGGGTGGGTAGAATCGTATTATGCGTATTAAGATTCTTGACCACCCGCTGGTCTCTCATAAGATTAGTGTTCTGCGTGATAAGAACACTCCGTCCCCGATTTTCCGTCAGCTGGTTGATGAGCTGGTGACCCTTCTTGCCTATGAGGCGACTCGCGAGATCCGCGTGGAAGAGATTGAGGTTGTGACTCCGGTGGCGACCACTACCGGTGTTCGTATTGCTGATCCTAGGCCGCTGGTTGTTCCGATTCTGCGTGCTGGTTTGGGTATGCTGGAGGGTATGACTCGCATGGTTCCGACCGCTGAGGTGGGTTTCCTGGGTATGGCTCGTAATGAGGAGACCCTAGACATTGTGACGTATGCGGAGCGTCTGCCTGAGGATTTGACTGGCCGTCAGGTGTACCTGTTGGATCCGATGTTGGCTACCGGCGGCACTTTGATTGAGGCTATTAAGTTCCTGCGCAAGCGTGGGGCTGAGTCTGTGACCTGTGTATGCTTGATTGCCGCTCCTGAGGGCATTGCTGCTCTGGAGAAGGGCGTTGCTGGTATGGAGAATGTTGATCTGTTCTTGGCTGCTCGTGATGAGCGTCTGAACGAGAAAGCGTACATTATTCCGGGTCTGGGCGATGCTGGTGATCGCCTGTACGGTCTGGCTGAGTAGTCTTTCAGTATAATTCACGTGATGTGAATAGGGCGCCTCTGCATATGTATGTGTGGAGGCGCTTCGCTATGTCTTATGGGTGTTTGGGTGGTTGAGTGCCGCAGTGTGGCGGTGCGTGTCTAATGCGTCCGGGGCTTGGGCGGCGATGGTACTGCTAGGGGGTCGGCGTGGGGTTTTGAGACACCCCTGCTATTATATGACGAGGAACACAATGGAGCACTAGAGGGGTGTATTAAAACTTCAAGTATATTCACAGCCTCACATGAAAATACAGAGTGATACCAGTAGATAAAAGAAGCTGTGAATATTTATAAGGGAAAAATACTGAAAGCTTCAGGCGGTTCCTGAAACCTCCCAAAATGGGGGAAAGATATTGTACTCTTCTCATCCATAAAGATGAATCCACTATGTTGAATCCGCTTGATTTATCCGTCAAATAGGAGAAATATTAAGTAAGAGGATTGAGACTCGAACAGGTATTGGGGACTGTTTGACTCTGCGTCGCTTCCGGCGCACCCCACACCACGTACGACTGGGATCCCGTACACAGACTTTGAGAGAAGGTTGAACCATGTCAGGTGCTGTACCTGGATATGTCCACATCTCCCAGCGCGGTCGTGCCGCTAAGCGTCAGGTCGTGCAGCCCCAGCGCCCCGCTGTGCAGGCCGCAACGTTGCGTCCGATGACCTTTTCAGCCAGTGATTCTGCCCATAGGCAGGCTCAGGAAAATGAGGCACGCGGCTTCGTGCTCTACGTGGGTTTGAACGAAGAACTTGCTGCCGCGAACGGCACCTCCCTGGTGCGTATCGTTCAGGATTTGCGTACTTATGCACACCACCTGGCTCCCGAGTCGGAGTCGTACGCCGCTGTGGCCTTGGCTCCGGTGAATGCTGAGGGTAGCGACCTTGAGGTGGTGCGTAACGCGTTGGGCGATCCGACCGCAATGTATATGCATCCGGAGGCAAATGCCGCCCGCGAGGCAGAGGCTACGAATAGCCACTCCTCGGGTGTATTGATTGATTTGGCGCGCCGCGAGGTGTTCCTGGACGGTGAGCCGCTCATGCTGACCTTCAAGGAATTCGAGTTGCTGGCACACCTGGTGGAGAACTCATCCCGCACCGTGGGTCGTGAGGAGCTGCTGAAGGCCCTATGGAGTTCGGGCGATGAGCATCCGCATGAGCGTACGATTGACGTGCATATCCGTCGTCTGCGTTCGAAGCTGGGTCGCCTGTCGGGTACCGTGCGTACGGTGCGCGGCCAGGGTTACCGTTTCTTTGAGCACCCCGAGGTTGTCGTCTGGGCTGCTCCGGAATACTCGATTTAGTTTTTAGCGTGCACCCCGGTGTGCTGGCGTGATGCCGGCGCGCCGGGGTTTACTTGTGCCCACCTTGTGGGTGTTAGTGCGCGTGCTGTAGCGGCGTACGGGACGTTCCGGTGCCCTCTAGCTAGAATGGGTGTATGGCTGAAAATTCTTCCAACACTGCATCTGGCTCGCACCGCCGCGAGGTTAAGCGTCTGATTATTATGCGCCATGCGGAGGCTGATTGGGGTCTGAATGATTTTGATCGTCCGCTGACGAAGCGCGGTCATGAGCAGGCTGCCGCCGCTGGTGCTTGGTTGGCTTCTCGCGGTTATATTCCGGAGCAGATTGTGTCGTCATCGGCATTGCGTACTCGACAGACGACGACTTGGGTTTCGGATGGTTTGGGGGCGAAGGCGCCTACCGCTCATTTGGATGAGGGGCTGTATGAGGTGTCTGCGTCCCGTATTATTGCGCGCATTAACAGCGTTTCGGAGAATGTTCATTCTCTGATGATGGTGTCGCATCTGCCCGGTGTGCAGGATGCAGCGCAGCGTTTGATGAGCCCGGATTCTGACCTGAATGCGTCCATGGATGTGTACTACGGTTTCCCGCCCTCTTCCATCGCGGTGTTTGAGGTGCTGGGGGAGTGGGCTCTACTTGATGGCGCGGATGCGCGCCTCGTGGACTTCAAGAGCTTCTAGGTTTCGTGCCTGAAAGGGTAAAGTAAAAGCCCCGTACCGGTTGGTACGGGGCTTTTGCGGCGGAGACGGGGGGATTTGAACCCCCGGTCGAGTTTAACCCCGACCCTTCATTAGCAGTGAAGTCCATTCGGCCGCTCTGGCACGTCTCCACGGTGCGCTCGTGAGCGCATCCCTATAAGAATATAGGCTGTTTTGCGCTTGGTCAATTTGACCCATGCTTTGGGGATATTTCTGAGTGTGTGTTGCTCTATAGGGCGGACTATGGATTGTAGGCTTTGAGGCTTATATGCATCTTCGATAGACTGCTGCTGTCCGACCGATAAATGGAGGACGTCTCTGGCGTGTGATTTTTCCATACAGCGTTGCCAGAGTTGTCTTATGTACTCAACGAAATGAGAAATCATGTCTGAAAACCCCAACAACCCCCAGCCCCAGTTCAACCAGGACCCCCAGTTTAGCCAGCAGGCACCCCAGTTCAATCAGCAGGCTCCTTACGGTGTGCCCGTTCAGAGCCCTGAGCAGCAGGCTCAGGCGAAGAAGGCAAAGACTCTGTCGATTGTTTCTTTGGTGAGCGGTATTGTGAGCTTGTTCCTCTTTGGTTACATCCTTGGTGCTGTGGCTATTGTGACCGGCCGCCTGGCTATGAACAACCCTGAGTTGAAGAATCGCGGTATGGCTATTGCCGGTACTATTCTGGGTGCCGTCGGCATTGTGTTGCTGATTGCTCTGAGGATTCTTGTAAAGTCCTAGGGTTGAAGCTACCCACTGTAACCTCATGATTTGAGGGAGCCTGCGTGTACTCCATGTGTACGTGGGCTTTTGTGTGCCTCGTCAGTTTTCTAGTTTGTGCATTATGGTACATATAGTTCTAGAATGACGAATTTGTTTGTACATACCTCATCGATAGGTTAGGGTGAATTAGGTTTAATGAATACCATTCACGCGAAAGAAGGACCATATGTCCCAGAATCCGCAGGACTCTAACTTCTATGACTACAACCCGGAATACGGCAACCTGAACCAGCAGAACGCTCAGAACGGCCAGTATGGCCAGCAGCAGTACCAGCAGCCTGGCCAGTACGGCCAGCCCATGATGGTCCCCGTCGGCATTGTTCAGAAGACCCCTGAACAGCTTGCGGGTGAGAAGGCTGCTCAGACCTCCATGGTGCTGGGCATTATCGGCCTGGTTTGCAACTTCATCGTCAGCTGGTGGTCGTTCGGTCTGCCCTCCTTGATCCTGGGTGTTATTGGTATCTTCAAGGCGAACGAGGCAGAGCGCTACGGCGCGGCTGCTTCGGCTGGTCGCATCATGAGCTGGATTAACGCAGTTATTGGTGGTCTGTACTTGCTTTTCCTTGGAGGTTTTGTACTGCTGGGGCTTATCGGTATTGCAGGTGCTGCTTCTTCCTCGTCCAGTCACTTTGCTGAGCTGGCTAGCACCCTGGCACTCTTCTAAAAGCTCTTTCATAAGGGTATAGCGGAAGCCCCGTTCCTCAATGTGAGGAGCGGGGCTTTTGTGTACCAGCTGGTACTCTACTACCTTCTTGAAACATATTGCGCGGGTGTGCGTGACCTATGTAGTTGTACCCGTTTCAGTGATAGGTTAGGGTGAGTTAGGTTTAACGCACACCAGCCGTACGAGAGTGAGATGCCATGTCTCGGAATCCTCCGGGTTCAGACCCCTACGACTACAACCCGGACTACAACCGTCTGAATGAGCAGTACAACCAGAATGGTCAGTATGGGCAGAACACTCGGTATGGTCAGGGTTCTTTCGGCCAGTATAGGCAGAGCTCCTACGATCAATATTCCTATGACCAGTACGGTCAGAATTCGTACGGTCAGCAGTACCAGCAACCAGTCCAACACGGTCAGCCTATGATGGTTCCTATTGGTATTGTTCAGAAGACTCCCGAGCAGCTTATCGGTGAGAAGGCTGCTCAGACTTCAACGGTGCTGGGTATCATCGGTTTGGCGTGTATTGTGACTCTCAGCTGGTGGTTGTTTGGTCTGCCTTCCCTGATTCTGGGTGTTATCGGTATTTTCAAGGCGAATGAGGCAGAGCGCTACGGTGCTGCTGCTTCGGCTGGTCGTATCTTGAACTGGATTAGCGTAGCCATTGGCGGTATGTTTCTGGTGTTTTTCGGTGGAGGTCTTCTGCTGGCGATTGTGTTGGCTCTTTCTGATTCCGCAGCCAATTCCAGGCTGGTGGATGTTGTGCAGATACTGGCATTCTTCTAAAAACTTCCGCCCTCACTGGAAGGTACGTAAAGAGCCCCGTTCCTCAATGTGAGGAGCGGGGCTCTTGATGTCCACACTGGAGCAGAAGCTAAAACGCGGATGGTAAGGGATTTGAACCCTTGAGACGGGGTTACCGCCTACTGGTTTTCAAGACCAGCTCCTTCGGCCGCTCGGACAACCATCCATATGCGCCAGAGACCGGCATTTTATGGCAATACCGTGCCGCAGGGCACTACGAGATTATCTCATGAGATAAGCTTTCTGTAAATCGCGCACCAATGATGGTGCTTCCGGCAATGAGGAGGACCCATGAGAGCAATTATTGAGAACAGTCACGGTGGACCTGAGGTTCTGGCAATCAGCGAAGTCCCCACCCCCGTACCCCGATCCCACGAAGTTCTCATCCGCATTCACGCTGCTGGAATCAACCGCGCCGACGCCCTGCAACGCCGTGGATTCTACCCGCCGCCCGCCGGTGCGAGTGCGATCTACGGCCTCGAAGTGGCAGGTGTGATTGAAGCTGTTGGTGATGGCGTCTCAGTTGAGAATCGCGGAACGTCAGTCATGGCGCTACTCACTGGAGGCGGCTACGCCGACTACGTGACCGTACCAATCGACCACGTGTTGCCCGTACCCGAACAGCTGAGCTTCGCCGAAGCCGCCGGTATTCCCGAAGTCGCGGCAACTGTCTACTCGAACCTGGTGCTCACCTGCGGTATGAGCATGAACCCCGCCGAAAACCTTAAGGAAGACGGCGAACCCGCGGTGGTGCTCATTCACGGCGGCACCGGCGGTATCGGTGTGCACGCTATTCAGCTGGCGCTCGCCGCGGGTACCCGTGTGTTTGCGACCGTAAGTACCGAGGAAAAAGCAGAATATGTGCGCTCACTAGGTGCTGAACCGATCATTTATACCGAATATTCGTTCTGTGAAGTTCTGTTGGCTGAAACCGGCGGACGCGGCGCCGATTATATCCTCGATGTGGTGGGTGGGAAGTACCTGGATGATAACCTGCACACCCTAGCCGACGGTGGGTACCTGTGCATTATCGGTCTCATGGGTGGCGCTAAAGCAGAAGTTAATCTGGGTTACATGCTCACCCGCCGCCTGTCGGTGCACGCCACGAGCCTGCGCACTCGTTCGGATCAGCAGAAGGCTGAGATTCTGCGCGGTGTACGCGAACAAGTGCTGCCGTTGATTGAATCCGGCAGGGTTGGCGTGGGCCTGGATCGTATTTTCGATATGGAGGAGGCAGCTGCCGCCCACGAATACTTCGACTCGGGTCAGCATTGCGGCAAGATTGTACTGCGCATGGTCTAGAAGCCGCTGTGCCCCCCCCGGTGCCGTTTCAGGTCGGTGCCGCGGGGAGTGTCGCGTGAGAGGAGAGATGAAAATCTGGGTTCGAAATAATCAGCTGAATGCTGACAGCTCGTCACTAAAAGAGATTTAGGGTAACCTAAGTATAAGGAGGTTTGCGGATCGCTGCAGGGCCCATCGTCAGCAGCCTCCACCGACCAACAAACACGGCACACACACCACGCAGAGGAGGACATATGGGACTTAAAAGCTACCTGCAATCGCGCCGCGACGACGCCGAACTCGGCAAAGGTATCTGGCGCCGATCCCACGACCGGTTCATTCGCGGCATTGACCGCTTCCACCAGGTCCTCGAACGCCTAGCGGCAACCGATTCGTCCACCTCCATGATTGAACTCATTGTGCCGGACGCAAACGCTCTCGCCGACCTCATCCCGCGCGTGCGTGCCGTCGTTATGGAAGCGCACCGCCTCGCCCCCAGCGACGGCGATATTCCCGCCTCCCCATTCGGCACCTACTCCGACCTAAATCGCGCCCTATCCAAAGCTGGTAATGCCGTGGCCCTCTGCGCCGAAGCGCTCGCCATGGCACGCTGCTTCGGCAATTGTGCGAGTGCATGCGACCGCCAGGTGAGCGTGCACCGCCGCGTAGAAACCGTCATCCAGCACATTGAGGATGCGGAACGCCTGATTCAGCGTGCCCAGAAGGAAGCTGCTGGCGAGCTGACCTTTGATGACGGAATCCCCGTCGGCCGCACCCAACTGGTTGAGGCATAACACAGGGCCTAAATTGCGATCAACAGGTGAGTTAGTTTGATGTGCACCTCAGCAGACGATAGGCTTAAAGAAGAGGTGTAGGACACTTCTTATGCGGTTCCGTCACAATGGAGGTGGCGACACAATGCGATGGTACGCGCGGAAGAACCGCAGACTTTTTCCTGCCCCTCTACGGCACAATCCAATGTATATACAATTCACGGAAGAAGTCACACACCATGTTTGAATTCCATCGCAATGAGCGTGCGCGTCAGCTGCGCCCCAGCCTCTCACGCTCCTGGCTCCTAGTGCGCGCCAACTCAACCGAAGAAGTTTTTGAAGAGGCCTTCAAATCCGAGGCTGACTCCATCATTATCGACCTGGAAGACGGTTGCCCCGCCGAAGAGAAGGACGCAGCCCGAGAACAGGTCGTTCGTATGCTCAACTCCGGTGTGGTCGCATGGGTGCGAATCAACGCCATCACCACCGAACACTGGTGGAAGGACGTCAAGGCTCTCAAGAACGTGAAAGGTCTGCGAGGCGTCATGCTCGCCACCGCAGAGCACGCCACCGACATCGACCGCACTGCTGCCGAACTGCCCGCCGGTACCCCTATTATTGCGCTGATTGAGTCCGCACTCGGTGTGCACCACTCGGTGGATATTGCCCGCGCTATCGGTACCTTCCGCCTCGCATTCGGTGCGGGTGACTACCGCCGCGATACCGGTTCTTCCGCAACCCCCATGGCACTGGCCTACGTGCGTTCGCAGCTGGTGATTGCCTCCACTCTGGGTGGTCTTCCCGGCCCCATTGACGGCCCGACCCTCGGCGCGTATGGTGGCGACCTCTCCAAGGCATGCGGCTACGCGAACGACCACGGCATGACCGGTAAGATCACCTTGGATATCCGCCAGGCGGAGACCATCAACGCGGCGTTCTCCCCCAGCGAGATCGAGATCGAAGAAGCACACCAGATGCTAGACGTGCCCCTCGACGGCCCCCGCGACGGATCCTACCTGCCGCGTTACCTGCGTGCAAAGAAGGTCAAGGAACTCGCCAAGGTGTACGGCCTGTGGGGCAAGACCGACAGCGACTTCCAGCGTGCCTCCAAGTAAGGTGCTGGCGTAAAGTATACGCATAAAAAGCCGCGCATCCGAGCTCTGAAAGGGGAATCGGACGCGCGGCTTTTGTCTGCCTAAAACCTCACGAGGCTATAGTCTGGCGGGCTGCCGGTCAGTAGCCTAGTTGCGGGGTGATTTGCCGCCCGTCAGCGCATGAGCGCACACGTACGAAGTCACCAAAGAAATCACAATCGGTACCATGAAAGTGGTGTCATTCTCATACACGGAGCGATAGAAGAACCACACCGCCAGAGAAACGACCAGCGCCAACACATACACCAGAGTAAAACGTGTAGTCGGGCTCATCGGGCGTGCAGAGCCAGCGGAGGTGCGACCTGCCTGCGGGCGGCCCCTCTGGCGCTTAGTGGATGTGGATCGAGAAGACATGAGAATCTCCTAAAGTTCGACGGTGACATCTTCGAGAAAACAACATCTCTCAGATGTTAAAAACCGCCGCAACATACCGGAAACCGGCATGCGTTACGGCGGATGTGGAGCCTCCAGTGGGATTTGAACCCACGACCTTTTCTTTACGAGGGAAATGCTCTACCCCTGAGCTATAGAGGCGCATATGCTTCCGTTCTCAACTGCCCGAAAGCAACCGGCGAACAGTGCATACCCCGCAATAGTACCAAAAAAGGCGGGGGAGAGGCTAATTACTTTCAGCACCGGGCCCGCAGCTGAGAGCAGGCGGCAGAGCGGCTATGGTGTGCACTGCATTCACTCCGCAAACCCGCCCGAAGATAGGGAAAGTTCAGGGCAGGGGCATACAATAAAGCCTATACCCACGGCGGCCGACAGCACTTCACAGTGCACATCAACCACAGATTGATTACCCATAGGCCAGCCCGCCACCCGTAGAGAGAGGAACCCCCATGACTTCACCCCTCAACCGTCGTACCCTGCTGCTGGGCGTAGTGCCCGCCGCCGCACTGGGACTGAGCGCATGCGGTTCCAGCTCCTCCCAGTCCTCCGCATCGGCGTCTGCGAGTGGTTCGGCGAGCGCATCTGCAAGCACCGCCGCTACCTCGGCAAGCGCATCCGCGAGTGCTTTGGCATCTGCTGACCCCTCGGCTACTGCTTCGGCAACCGCCGATGACGGCTACGTCGGCTACCGCCTCAATCGCGAAGTACCCGGCGCAGGCACCGCAACCCTGTACACCGACTACCAGTGCCCCTACTGCGCTAAGGCAGAACCTAAGTTTGAAGAAGCCGCCAAGAAGCTTGACGGTGTGCTGAACGTGACCGTGCGTCACATGCCGCTGAACATGCACGCCAACGCCGTACCCGCAGCGCTCGCCGTGGAGGCCGCCGAAGCGCAGGGTAAGCACGTTGAAATGGCGAACAAGCTCTTCGCCGCCCAGAACGACTGGAAGAACATCAAAGAACGCGATAAGCTGCGCACCCTCTTCAATGACTACGCCAAGGAACTGGGCCTGAATACCGAAGAATTCGACAAGGCTCTGCTCGACTCCAACACCGTCAAGCCCGTTCAGCGCGACTACGAGCACGCAGTGAAGATTGGTGTGAAGGGCACCCCCACCTTCGCCGTGAACGATAAGGTCGTTGAAGGACTGGACTCCTCCTCCTCGGTGGATGACCTGGTCAGCACCTTCAAACGTGAAGCTGGCGTGAAGTAGTGGCACATATTCAGCTCTCTGGTGGTCAGCGCGCCGAAATCCACCCCGACGGGTTCAGCGACCACGGATACGTCCTCGAAATCGGTGGCGCCGAGCAGTCCCACGTGGATGTGCAGAACCCCGACTACGTGTTCTACGAGTACCTGCGCCGCATCGCAAACACTGTGGATGTGCTTGCACCTGCCGGTGAACCCATCACTGCCGCCCACCTGGGCGCCGGTGCGCTCACCCTTGTGCGTTATATTCAGGCGACCCGCCCCGGCTCCCGCCAGATTGCCGTGGATATTGAGCCCGAGCTCATGGGCTTCGTGACGGATCGCCTGCCGCTACCCGCAGGTACCGACTGCCAGCTGGTGGTCGGTGACGCCCGCGAGCAGCTGGCAAACCTGCTCGAACTGCTGGGCGTGCCCGGCTTCGATGCGATTATCCTCGATATCTTCACCGGCATGGACGCGCCCGCCCACCTGACGAACCGCGACTTCTACCGCGAACTCAAGGACGCCCTGAGTGAGCGCGGTATGGTTGCCATCAACGTGGGTGACGATGCGGGTCTGCCCTTCTTCCAGCTGCAGGCAATCGCCATGCTGGAAGTCTTCGATCACGTGTGGTGTCTGTGCGAAAGCTCCATGATCAGCGGGCAGAACGAGGGCAACCTTGTGCTGGTTGGTACCTCCCGTAAGCTGGACGAGGACACCCAAGACCGGCTGTACGCCCTGGGCCCGCATCCGGCGGAGGTGCTCACCACCGATGAGCTGCGCGACCTGCTGGAACAACTGGCTGAGAGCTAAACCGAACATACAAAACCGTTGAGGCGGGTACCTAGCTAGGTACCCGCCTCAACGGTTTTCTCTATGAGTTTTCTATAGGGGTTTTTCTATACGCCGCGCGCCGGTGGAATTTTGGTTTTTACTCAGGTAGCGGCATGGGAACGGGGTCCTTGCCGTCACCCTTCTGTGGAGGAGAACTACCCTTCGTGGTGGTGAGCGTAATGCCTATGCTCGCGGTCATCAGCAGGAAAATCGGCACCCAACGAATCGGGCCGGTCTTCTGATTCAGCAGCGCCCAACCGGCAATCGCCGCAATAGAAGAAGCCATTCATCAGACCGAAAATGATGACGGCACGCCACTGCTCCTTCGACCAGGACAGCGTACCCGGCGGCGTTTCGCCGCCGCGGCGGGTATGTCAATGCGCCGCCAACCACACGGCGCTACCCACCACAATGGAAGCAATCGTCAGGCGGCTGACGGTAATAGCCAGCGCGCCAAACAGCGGAAAGAGCGTCATCGCGAACGTGGCACCGAATTGCAGTGACAAGCAGGATATCAACACAAATATGACGCCCAGAGCGGGGCGTTGAGATGAAGTATGCGGCATGATTCTCCTTCCTGCGTCTTCGAAGGAGGCGGTGTATCTCTTAAGGTGTACAGGTGAGGTATCGATTTGGGCGGGGGCACGAACCTGACCAGCCCAGTTAAGCAGATAAAGAGTGCACCCCCGGGCAGCACGAGATACTATTCCACTCGTTACCCGGGGGTGCTAGAAACCGTTGATACGCTCAAAATCTCAGCAGGTTAGAGGCCCTTTGTCTCACGGTCAGCCTTAATCTGGCTGGCTGATGGGAGTGTAATGGAACTGGTTGCCATCTGTGCAATATCCACTGCGTGTGCATCCACCGCACCGGGCAGGTATCGATCGGAATCCTCGAAAGTACCCTCCTCCTGCGCCTTCTTTTGCGCACGAGCGTGAGAAATTGAAATGCCGATACTCGCAGCCACCAGCAGAGCAATAGCAGCCCAACGAACCAGACCGGTCGCCTCACCAAGCATCACAATACCCACAGCCGCCGCAATTGCAGGCTCCAGGGACAGTACAACACTGTAAATGTGTGCAGGGAGCAGACGCAGGGAAGAAACCTCACCCAGCGCCGGCAGAGCAGAAGCCAGCAGACCCATCACGCAGCCAATAGCTAGCAGGTTCACATCCTGGGTAACCTTCAGCAGGTTATTGCCGCTAATCAAGAATGGGAAGGGCATAACCAGTAGGGTAGAGACAACGTTACCCATGACCATGCCACCCATGCCCGGGATGAGCGCGCCCACCTTCTCCGTCGCCAGAATATAGGCGGCACGAGAAACAGCGGTCAGGACCGAGAAAAACACGCCCATCAGGGCGAAATCTTCAGGCTTAGCCTGGGACTCGGCCGTCAGAATCGCCATGCCCGTAAAGGACAACGCAATCCACACCAGGTCCAGCTTGCGGCGCGACATAACCGTCGCCAGAACCAGCGGGCCCATGAACTCAATTGCCACCGCAATCGCCAGCGGAACCTGCTCAATCGCCACATAGAAGAACGCATTTGCACCGGTCAGGGCGATACCAAGGACAATGACCGTCATCCACTGTTGGCGGGTCCACGAACGAATCTGTGGACGGAAGAACGCCCACAGGAGGACAGAAGAAGTCAGCAGGCGCAGAGCCACCACGCCCCAGGGACCCAAATCGCCCATCAGCTGCTTGGCGAGAGCCGCACCGAACTGCGCGGAAATAATCGCGCCGGTCGCGTACGCAACACCCAGCCCCTGAGTCGCCAGGGGAGAACGCGCAGCATTGGGCGTATGGGTGGAAGAAGTCATAGCAATCCTTATTAGTTCAGAAGAGGTGTCAGTCGCTATCTGTTATCAGGCGCGACCCAAATCTCCGTGAAACAGGTCACGCACTATGCAAACAATGAATAGTGTGTAATCTACGACAATTTTACGCGCTTTAAAATCCGACGCAAATAGAGACCAAAACACCTTAACAAGCGGTCAAAAAAACACACGCCCTCGGTGAAATTTCATCCCTACACCCCACCACAGGCCCCATATTCAGGAAATATTCACCAAGCCATGATTTACTGAGAGCATGCTTGACCCGAAGAAGTCTCTATTTGATAAAGACGGTAACCCCCGTCCCGCGCTAACCACCACCCTCGACAACGTACTGCGTATGCAACGACCGCTCGCGCTGTCCATCGTCAAAAAACTGCGTGAAGCGCACCCCGACGAAACCCCCGAACAAATCCACAAGCGACTCGACCGCACCTACCTGCGTGACATCACCGCCATCGGTGGCGTCACCGGCGCATCCGCATTCGTGCCCGGCGTCGGTACCGTCACCTCCATGAGCCTGTCCGCGCTAGCAGTCGGCGGTTATCTCGAACGCACTGCACTCTACGCCCAGGCCGTCGCAGAACTGCACGGCGTGCACGTACGCGACGCCGAAACCGCCCGCTCCATGGTCATGGCAATCATGCTCGGTGAAGAAGGCTCCCAGCTCATGAATACTGTGCTGCTGCAAACTGGTAAAGCAAGCGGCGTCTCCAACAAATGGGGCATGCTGCTTGGCAACTCCTCCAGCGGCAAGATGTTCAGCGTCGAACGCACCATCCGCAACCTGTTCATCCGCCGATTCCTCGCCCGCCAGACCGGCGCACTGCTCGGCCGTGCCCTACCCTTCGGCGTGGGCGCAGTCGTTGGCGGCGGCGCAAACCTGGCGCTTGGCAAGGACGTTGTACGCAACACCCGCCGTGCTTTCGGCAATGCACCCGCGTACTTCCCCTCAGAGCTCATGATTACCCCACGTGCACCCCGTGTGCAGGATAGCTCCGAAGACACCTCAACCGGCGTGGCTGGCTACCTGCTCAAAGGCGTCAAGGACGCAGGTAAGGTAGCTGGCAAGGTCTTCACCCGCGGCAAGGATCACGATACCGAAACCGGCCGCCGCCGCATGCTCGGCCGCTAAACCCGCTGGCCAGCAGAACAAAGCAAAGACCCAGTACACTGAAGACCCCGGATCCCTAAGGGAACCGGGGTCTTCAGTTTAATCCTTCGCTACGGACTAAGCGTTCTTCGCGTGATCCAGCAGCTGAGCCGCAATACCGTTATAAGTGTGCGGAGTCAGAGCCGACAGACGTGCCTCAGCTTCGGGAGAGAGGCCCAACGTAGCCACGAACTCCGTCAGGCGAGCGGCATCCACGCGGTGGCCGCGAGTCAGCTCCTTCAGGCGCTCATACGGGTTCTCCATGCCGGGAACACCCGCGATAGCCTCAGCACGCATCACCATCTGGATCGCCTCAGCCAGGAC
This sequence comes from Rothia similimucilaginosa, assembly GCF_029850985.2. NCBI lineage: Bacteria > Bacillati > Actinomycetota > Actinomycetes > Micrococcales > Micrococcaceae > Rothia > Rothia similimucilaginosa. Next base: position 193,654 of record NZ_CM138149.1, read on the forward strand.
TTCCCAATTCGCATCCAGATCAGCCGAAATAACCTCGGTTGCAATATCCAGACGCTCAAGACCCTTCACCACATTGGAGATAGCCAGCACCGAGTGACCAAATGCCACACCAATATTGCGCTGTGCTGAGGAGTCCGTCAGGTCACGCTGCCAACGAGAAGTCACCAGGGTCGAACCCAGCGAATCCAGCAGAGCGTTGGAGAGCTCCAGGTTAGCCTCCGCATTCTCAAAGCGAATCGGGTTCACCTTGTGCGGCATGGTCGACGAACCGGTTGCACCAGCCACCGGAATCTGGCGGAAGAAACCAATCGAAATGTAGCTCCACACATCGGTGCAGAGGTTGTGCAGCACGCGGTTGAAATGAGCGATATCCGAGTATAGCTCAGCCTGCCAGTCGTGTGACTCGATCTGGGTGGTCAGCGGGTTCCAGGTCAGGCCCAGGTGCTCCACAAAACCACGAGAAACATCCTGCCAATCAGCGTCAGGAACCGACGCATAGTGAGCAGCGTAGGTGCCGGTCGCACCATTAATCTTGCCCAGGAACTCGGTTGCAGCAACGTGCTTCACCTGGCGCTTCAGACGGTACGCGAGCACGCCCAGCTCCTTACCCAGGGTGGAGGGAGTTGCAGGCTGACCGTGAGTACGGCACAGCATCGGCACGTTGCGGCCTTCCTCAGCCAGCTTAAGCAGCACCTCAATCAGGTTCTCAGCGGCAGGAACCCACACGTTCTCAACAGCATCCTTGATGCCCAGCGCGTAGGCGAGGTTGTTAATGTCCTCGGAGGTGCAACCGAAGTGAACCAGCGGCACCAGGTGCCCCAGACCCAGACCCTCCAGACGGCGGCCAATGTAGTACTCGACAGCCTTCACATCGTGAACGGTGACTGCCTCAATCTCTGCCAGCTCAGCGACAGAATCAGCATCAAAATCAGTGACAATCGCGCGCAGACCATTCTTCTGCTTACCGGTGAGCGGGGACAGGCCCGGAAGAATCGAATGCTCGCACAGGTAGATGAACCACTCAACCTCAACGTGAATGCGATCGCGGTTCAGAGCGGCCTCAGAAAGGTAGTTGGTCAGGGGTGCGGTGGCGGATGCGTAGCGTCCATCCAGAGGGCCCAGCGCAAGGTCGCCGGTGCCCAGGTCGATACGGCCAGAAGGCAAAAAGGTGTTATTGATGTGAGACATAACTCTATTTTTGCACGAATCCGCCGAAAAAAAGAGGTGGGCAGAGTACATAGACGTGATGGGCGGTTCGGTTAGTTGCAGAAATATGACAAATCGAGGTGCGGCGGAAGGGGCATTTTTCGGGTTTTGAAGGCGCAAAATGTGCGAATTTTTGAAACATGCCTGAGTTATCCACAGGTTAGCGTACTCAGCCTGCACGGTCACCGCGGCAGATTTAGCCTAAAACAAACCCGCCGCGAAAGGACACACCATGAACGCCATCGTCGACACCGCACCACCTCCCGTACTCCAACTGCCCCGGATCGAACCAACCGATATCCTCCGCGCAGCAGGACACATGGGCATCGGCACCGCAGCCGGCCACACCCTCGCCACTCAGCTCATGGCTGCCGCCGCGCTCGCCCGAGCCAAAGGCGCAGAACTCTCCCACAGGATGCGCACCGAAGCCCAAGAAATCCGCATCGCACACCAACACGCCAACGAACTCAACGGCAACCACTGGGTATCCGAAGCCGGACGCGCCTACCGGCGACAACTCCAAGAACACCGCGAAAAAGTCCGCAACCAAGCTGAACAAGCCGAAGGTGCCGCTGCCATGATTGCCGCCGCTGGTGAAGAACTCGCCAACGACCTCACTGCCAAAGCGCAGGAAATCCAAGCCGCCGCCTCCGTAGTAGATAACCTACTCGGAAAACTCGCTGATAGCGCCGCCGACCTCCTCGAAAAGCTCGACCCCGGCGAAATCATAGCCCGCTCAGGCGTACAAAAAGCCCAGTCAACGCTGAATTTGCTCATGCACGTGAACCTGCCCGACGGGCTGAGCTCGCTTATCTGAACCCACTCACCTCACCCTAGGAGATACCATGATTACCGGACCCACCGTTGCACCCATCGGTGACCTCACCGACTCCGCAGGGCCCACCGCAGGCACCATCAGCGTTGAGCTTGAAGAAATGCCCGCCATTGCCGACGGCCTCGACGCCGTCAGCCGCACCTGCGTCGACCGCACCATGCCCATTCTCGGCATCGCCGCTGAAACTCGTCTCTTTCTCGGCATCAACGGACGTGCCCAGCAGGCTGCCGCTGTATGCTCCGTCCTTGCCACAGACCTCGGTTTGAGCGCCACAAAGTTCGGCGCCACTGCAGCCGCCGTCCGTGCAGCCCACAGTTCTTACCTGCAGGTTGAAAAGACCGTCGCTGGTTGGTTCGATTCGATGGGCATTGCAAAGGGCGGTAAGCTCACCGACGGACGTAGTACCCGAGACCACCTGCGCGGACTCATTGCTGGAGAACCCGGCGAAGCTACCTACCTCTTGAAGCTCACCATTCCCGAGCTCGGGTACTTCTCGGCCTATTGGCTGTTGCCGTATTCGCCTGTCGTAGCGGGTATTATCTTCGGTGTTACTGCCTACTTTGATACCAAGTGGAATCCCGAAATTGCCCGTCAGCGTATTGCTGGCCGACTCTCTGCCGTGACAAAAATACCCCAGGGATTTATTGAAAAAGTCTTAGCAATAGGCGGAGTTGGAATCGTCGGTCCCCTCCGTGATCCGGATTCTGATAAGAAAGCACATAATGTGCGCACCACCTCAGCCGATGAGTATGGGGTTAGTGCGCATTCCGGCGAGAAAGACCGTCTCACAGTGGACGCCAGTGCTGAGCGTCTTCAGGCGGCCGCCAAGGCGCAGGACCAGGAGTTTGAACGCTCCCAACAGGACCCGACTAAGGGTGAACGTGGTGCCGTGCTCGTCACCGTTATGTACAAAGCAGGACACGAAGGGGATCCCGCATATGCCCTGTACGTCGTGAGCATTCCGGGCACTAACTTTTCTTCCTTTGGTGGATCTCCTATGGATATTCCTGGGACTCTTCGTGAAGCACTGGGTAACGATACTCTGGAGAACCCCGCCTATCAGATGGTTTTGCAAGCCCTCCGTGATGCCGGAGCACCTCAGGGTGCCCGAGTGTATATGGAAGGCTTCAGTCAGGGAGGAATGATTGCCTACAATATGGCGAATAGTACTGAAGTCGCTAAAGAGATCAACATTGTGGGTGTCTATACTCAAGCCTCCCCGCTACGAGGTCTACCGGCTAAACGCCGTGATTTTGGAGTGGACTACGTGGAAGGAGATGGAGACCCGGTTCCTGACTCTGCTCTGAGGGCGTTTGGAGGTTGGCGTCCCGATGAACGCGATACCGCAATTACGGTTTCAAATTTCAAACATGACGGAGGGGCATATAGAGAAACCTTGCAACGCGAAGGATACGGAAACCAAACTCTGGGTGCTCTCAGAGCAGAAGATTATGTGCAAGGGGAACAAAGGGTTACCTCGGGCTCCGCTATGCCAGATGGTTACACGTTTGAAGAACGTCTGAATGAGTATGGATTACGTGGGGCTAGGTACACTCAACATGCTCTTGATGCCGGGGTACAACTTAACCCTCAATTTTATTACGAGGCCGCAGACCAATATACAGATGGAGAACTGCACCGAGTAGATAGTGTAGCGCGTGGCAACGTCGAAAATACTTGGCAGAAAATTGAAGATACCGTTGCAGATGTCCAGCTGGGCATGGAGATGGCCAAGCAGAGGGCCGAGGGTCTCCAACGAGAAGCTGGAGAAACCGTACAGGCGGTTACTGGGCACATTCCCGCCGTCATTGAGGGTGTCCAAAAGACCATCCCTCATCCCGAGCCGACTCCGCAGGAAAAGCCTCAGAACCCGAAGCCTACCTGGCCCGAAACCCCTGTACTGCAGATGCCGAATTCAGGTTCCTTGCCCGCACCGAACCTTACACCTGCACAACCCGCGCTATTAGCCGCAAAGCTACTGGCCTCCACTACCGAGGCACCTGCCAACCGCGGATTTATCGTCAACGCACCGCAGGACACTCAGCCCGTCAGCCGCATGCCCATGGCACCGGCAGAGGACATCGACCCCGGATTCATCGTGCGCCCGGAAGCACAACCCGCCCTTGGGAACTTCGCACCCCGCCTCATTCAGGGCCCCCCAGATGTGGTTGAATCGCTACCTCGGATTGGTGACCTAACGGCTATGCCGCATGTGGTCGGTGGCGATAGTCAAGGCGGAGACTACGACGGTGGTGAGTCGCTCATCCCGACGCTGCCAGACCTGAAGCCTGCGCCTATGTTCCCGTCTAAGAGCATTGACCCCGGGTTCCTCGCACCAACTCCGCCCGAGAACATCGACCTCGGGTTCCGCGCCCCGGGCCCTCCTGAGGACCTGACTCCCATCGAGGAGCGTGAACCACTGATGATCTAAAAGTACCAGTCTAAAAACCCAGTCTTAAGAGCCAATCTTGACGGCTCGGTCGAGGGTGGAGGGCGAGTAGAGTAGAGCAGAAAAAGAGAAAGGGAGGCGTCTGCGGGAACGACCCCGGCGGCGCCCCCCATCTTTGCGTACAGCCTTTACATGTAGCCTTTGCGTACAGCGCTAGCGGCCACTATCTGCTACCTGCATAGCTACAGCTTGATCGCGACCTGCTCTCCAGGTGAGAAGCGTTAGCCTCCGAACCGCCCGCAGGCACATACTGGAACCATGAGCCAGTCAGCTGAACACGCCAATATCCCGGTCCGCCCCGTCTTTAGCACCCTGCCTAGCTACGCGGCAGGTAAACCGCCCACACCCGTTGAAGGCCTCACCCAGTACAAGCTCTCCTCGAACGAGAACCCGCTGGGCCCCGTGCCCGAGGTCGCGCGCGTCCTCGCAGAATTTGCGACCGCGCACCGCTACCCCGATCCGCTCTCTACCGCCCTGCGCCAGAAGCTCTCCGCACGGCTCGGTGTGGACGCTGACGACATTGTTACCGGTGCCGGAAGCCTCGGCGCGCTCAACCAAATCCTCAAAACCTTCGCCGGCGTAAATATCGACGGCGTGCAAGACGAAGTCATCTACGCCTGGCGTTCCTTTGAGGCATACCCGATCCTCGTCGGTATTATGGGTGCTCGCAGTGTGCAGGTGCCGAACCTGCCCGACGGTTCACACGACCTGGACGCCATGGTGGCAGCCATCACCGAACGCACCCGCCTGATCCTGGTCTGCACCCCCAACAACCCGACCGGCCCCGCCGTCACTGAAAGCCAGATCCGTGCGTTCCTGGCGAAGGTGCCCGCTCACATTCCCGTGGTGATTGACGAGGCGTACTTCGAGTTCTGCGCCGCCTCCACCGTGCCGGACAGTGAAGAAGCTCCGCTGAACGGCATGGACATTTACCACGACTACGAGAACGTCATCATTCTGCGCACCTTCTCCAAAGCGCAGGGCCTGGCGGGTCTGCGGGTGGGCTACTCGATATCTCACTCGCAGATTACGCAGCACCTGCGCGTGGCGGCAACCCCGTTCGCCGTGACGGCGCTGGCTGAGGCGGCGGCTATCGCCTCCATCAAGCATGAGGATGCGGTGATGGAGCGTGTTAGCCACCTGGTCTCTGAGCGTGAGCGCGTGACCACTCGACTGTGGGAGTTGGGCTATGATTTCCCGAGCACTTACGCGAACTTCGTGTGGCTATCCCTGGGGGAGTGCACGGGTGAGTTTGTGCAGCTGATGGCTGAACATGCGCTGTCGGTGCGTGCGTTCGGTACCGAGGGTGTTCGTGTGAGCATCGGTGAGGTGGAGGCGAATGACCGTTTTCTCTCGCTCTGTGAGGTCTTCATGAAGGAACTCTAGGGCATCTTGTGAAGGGATGGGGGTGCCCATTCGACCCTAATTGAACAATGTACTATTTTCTCTTGTCGGGGATTGTTTAGAGTTCAATATTTGTGCTTCGGAGAGAAAAATCTGGTCTCTAAAGTGGCTTTAAAAGTTAAATTAAACCTCCCATATATTCCTAATTTGATGATAATCAAATACTGAACGATAGGGCATAATACGCTGTGTTATCAGCGTAACTGCCGCGAGATAGAGCCGGAAAGAGTAGACTGGTAACTGTATATGCCCAGACCCTCACAGGCTTGCCGGAACACCTCAAATCCTGCACCATTAGGTGAAAGTTGAGACTAAAACCTAAGCCGCTGAGGGCCAAGCCCTCGTCACGTGTGGAGGTTAGATGCACGAGAACGACAAGTATCCCGGAGTGCCCGAACGTATCCAGCTCATGGATGAAAATGGCACCGTACACGAACACCCCACCTACAGCCGGTACATCGAAGACGTCAACGCAGACACTCTGCGCGAAGCATACCGTCTCATGTACACCACCCGCCGATTCGACGATGAGGCAACCGCCCTACAGCGCCAGGGACTGCTCGCCCTCTGGGTACCCAGCCGAGGCCAAGAAGCCGCGCAGATCGGCTCTGCATTTGCCTACGCACCCAACGACTACATCTTCCCGTCCTACCGTGAGCACGCCGTCGCACTGGCGCGTGGCGTGGACTTCCGCGACCTGATTACCATCTTCTGCGGAGCCACCACCCACGGCTGGGACATGAAGGCGCACAACTTCCATACCTACACCAAGGTGCTTGCCGCCCAGACCCTGCACGCCGTCGGCTACGCCATGGGCCTGAACTTTGATGCCGATATCGAGGCTGAAACCGGCACTCGCCGCACCGGCCAGGGTCAGGCAACCGACCCCGCCGAGGATACCCAGAAGCCCGCCGTGGCGGTCTACTTCGGTGACGGTTCCTCCACCGAGGGTGACGCGCACGAAGCCATGGTTTTCGCCGCCTCCTATAACGCGCCGGTGCTCTTCTTCGTGCAGAATAACCGCTGGGCTATCTCCGTGCCCTTCGAGGTGCAGTCCCGCGTGCCGGTGTCGACCCGCGCCGCAGGCTACGGCTTTGAAGGTATCCGCGTGGATGGTAACGACGTTCTCGCGGTGCTCGCCGCAACCCGCTATGCCATGGAGAAGATTCGTGCCGGTGAAGGCCCCGTGCTGATTGAAGCTGAGACCTACCGCCTCGGCCCGCACACCACTGCGGACGATCCCACCAAGTACCGCACCGATGCCGACCTGGAAGGTCCTCTGCGCCGCGACCCCATGTTGCGCCTTGAGAAGCACCTGCGCGATAACGGCTACGCCGATGATGCATTCTTTGCTGAGGTCGCAGAATCCGCACAGCAGGTTGCATCCGGCGTGCGCGAGGCACTGCTGAACATCGAAGTTGCAGACTTTGAGCATTTCTTCGACCGCGTCTACGCGCAGGAACACCAGCAGGTGGAAGATGACCGCGAGTTCTACCGTAACTACGTTGCAGGCTTTGAAGAGGAGTAAGCATGAGCGAGAAAATTGAACGTTTGACCCTCGCCAAGGCGATTACCCGCGGCCTAGAAGACGCCATGGAAGCCGACCGCACCGTCGTCATGCTCGGTGAGGATATCGGTAAGCTCGGCGGCGTGTACCGTGTGACCGAGGGTCTGCAGACACGTTTCGGTAACCGCCGCGTTATGGATGCGCCCCTGGGCGAGTCTGGCATTATCGGTACCTCCATCGGTATGGCGCTGCGTGGCTACCGTCCCGTGCCGGAGATTCAGTTCGACGGCTTCGTGTTCCCCGCCTACAACCAGATCACGAGCCAGCTGGCGAAGATTCATAACCGCACCGACAAGCAGTACACGGTGCCGGTGACTATCCGTATTCCGTATGGTGGTGTGATTGGTTCTGTGGAGCACCACTCCGAGTCCCCGGAGGCGCTGTTCGCCCACACTGCGGGTCTGCGTATTGTGACCCCCTCGACCCCGCACGAGGCGTACTGGATGACCCGTAAGGCGATTGAGTGCCCCGACCCGGTCATTATTTTTGAGCCGAAACGCCGCTACTGGCTCAAGGGCGAAGTGGATTTTAGCGACACTTCCTTTGATCCCTTTAGCGCCCAGGTGGTGCGTGAAGGTACGGATGCGACTATCGTTGCGTACGGTCCGCTGGTGCCGGTTGCTCTGGCTGCCGCTGAGGCTGCCGTGGAGGATGGCCGCTCGATCGAGGTCATTGACCTGCGCTCGATTTCACCGCTGGATGTGCCGACCGTTGCTGCTTCGGTAGTGAAGACTGGTCGCCTGATTATTGCCCACGAGGCGCCAACCTTCGGCGGTATGGGTGGTGAGCTGGCTGCGGCGATTACGGAGCGTTGCTTCTACAGCCTGCAGGCGCCGGTGATTCGCGTGGGTGGCTACTACATGCCGTACCCGGTTTCCCGTGTTGAGGAAGAGTATGTACCCGATATTGACCGTATTCTTGAGGCGGTCGACCGTGCTTTTGACTACTAGTTACTCCCTCAGTATTAGCGTGTTGCGCTACGGCGGGTTGTAAGCCCGCACAGAATATTCCGTATAGGGTATATACCCTAGTGAGAGGTAAAAATGTCCCAGATTTTCCCGCTCCCTGACGTGGGTGAAGGCCTGACCGAAGCAGAAATCCTCAGCTGGAAGGTAGCAGTCGGCGCCGAGGTCGCCATCAACGACGTCCTCGTTGAAATTGAAACCGCTAAGAGCATCGTGGAACTTCCCTCGCCCTTCGCCGGTACCGTCGAGGCGCTGCTTGTTACTGAAGGTGAAACCGTTGAGGTGGGCACCCCGATTATCAGCATCTCCGGCGGCGACAAGGCACCCGCAACCCCGATAGCTCCCACCGCCGCAGAGGCTGAGTCCGGCACCGCGCTGGTCGGCTCCGGTCCCAAGGCGGATGTGGTGAAGCGTCGCGCCCGCAAGCGCAGCGCCTCCGCAACCCAACCCGCACAGGCTACTGTGGCATCGGTTGCACCGGCTGTTCAGGCACCCGTGGCGCACGCCCCCGCCGATCCGGTGAATCGCAACCAGGGCCTGTTGGGTGAGCTGGCTGAGCGCGCCTCCCGCTTTGTGGAGAACACTCCGCTGAACTCGGTGGTGCAGCGTCTAGCACCCGAGCCCGTAGCGGCTCCTGCGCCGACTCTGGCTCCCGAGCAGGTTCCGCACCGCCCAACCCTCGCGCCGCCTCCGGTGCGTCTTGCCGCAAAGGAGCTGGGTGTTGACCTGGCGAACGTGACCGCTACCGGTACGCGCGGCCAGGTGACTAAGCAAGACCTCATGAACTATGTGGCGCACCTGAACGATGTGCAGCATAGCGGTGCCCGCCAGCCCTTCTGGCAGTCTGCAACCACCCCCGGTGACCGCATCGAGCGTATCCCGGTGCGTGGCGTGCGTAAGGCTACCGCGAAGGCAATGGTTTCCTCGGCGTTTAGCGCTCCGCACGTGTCCATCTTCGTGGACGTTGATGCCTCGCGCACCATGGAGTTCGTGAAGCGTCTGAAGAAGTCTCGCCACTTTGAGGGCGTGAAGGTCACCCCGCTGCTGGTGCTTGCCGCCGCGGTTATTTGGGCTGCTGAGCGTAACCCACAGGTCAACGCAACATGGACCGATAGCGAAATCCAGATTAAGCACTTTATGAACCTGGGTATTGCTGCGGCAACCCCGCGCGGCCTGATGGTTCCGAACATTAAGGACGCGCAGGAGCTGTCCCTGCGTGAGCTGGCTATTGCACTGAACAACCTAACCTCTCGTGCTCGTGAGGGTAAGACTCAGCCTGCTGAGATGGCGAATGGCACTCTGACCATTACGAACATTGGTTCGCTGGGTATTGATACGGGTACCCCGATTATCAATCCCGGTGAGGTCGCGATTATTGCCTTTGGTACGATCAAGCAGAAGCCGTGGGTTGTTGATGGTGAAGTTATTCCTCGCTGGGTGACGACCCTGGGTGGCTCCTTCGATCACCGTGTGGTGGATGGGGACCTGTCGGCTCGTTTCATGGCTGATGTGGCTGCAATTCTAGAGGAGCCTGCACTGCTGCTGGACCACTAGGCGGTATGTTTTAGATAGCCAGCGTCGTATCGCTGGGTAGCTGAGGTTGTTGAGGATACAGATATTTAGATACAGAAAACCTCCGGTACCTTACCTAAGGTACCGGAGGTTTTCTGTACGGTTTATTCTTATTGCAACTAGGTGCAGGTGCTTAGAAGTCTAGGCGTCCTTGCGTGCCACCTGGTCGCTCGGATACTTGTCCACGCGGCGGTGGTACAGGCGTCCGCATAGACCGCCGAGGATAGCGCCGAGGAAGCTCAACGCCAGAACCAGCAGAACCGCCAGCAGACCGTTCGCAAAATCGCCCGCAATCAGCTTCTGCAGGGACAGGGACGCGACACCGTTCTGGAACAGCTGAGGCGCGAGGAAGGTCGCCAGGGACCCGATGATGAGTGCCATAATCTGCCAGAGCCATACGGCAATGCCCTGCTTCACGCCAGCGAATCGTGCCATGCGTCCGGCTGCGTAACCGCCCACCAGGTAGGCGAAGAAGATGAGCACACCCAACGCCACCGCGACCGGCACAGCGTGCGATGCGCCGCTGAACAGACTGGAGACCACCGAGGCATACTCGACGGACTCGGTCTGACCGGTCAGGGTCAGCCACGATTTGATAGCCCACAAGCCACCGTCCATGAGGGAGATGGTAATCAGCCAGCCGAGCAGACCGGGCAGCAGGTGCATGCGGGAGTAGCGGCTCTTCTGCATGGACAGCGCGGTTGCGGCGGTGAGGATGGGTTCCGAACCAGCGGCATCACCTGCGGGGGTGGAGATGATGAAGTGGTCATCTGCCGTGGGGGCAGCCTGCGGGGTGCTCGATGCAGCGGGGGCGTTGCTGGGTGTGGGCACCTCGTAGCTTGTAGCGGTAGCGGGGGCGGCAGTTGCGCCGTTGCGTACGTTGTCCGGGCTGGGGAGCGTAGGCTTGTCGAGCCAGCTGAGGTTGTCATCTCCGGGCTCGCCGAAGTTAGCGCCGGACTCTGCACCTTGATAAGTGGCATCGGGGGAGAGGGTCGGCTGGGTTGCGGTAGCCGCCCCGGTGAGGGGACGGGTTGCATCCTGTGAGGACTGCGCCGAAGAGCTCGACTTGCGCGCTTTTTCGTGGGCGTGGCGTGCCGCGTTCAGCTCCTCATCGGTCAGGACCACGGTGGGGTCGTCGGAGGAGAATGCTGCCTCCCACAGGTCACTTTCAGTGGGGGAGGACGCCGCAGCAGCCGGATGCTGCTGCGGGGTGTTGTTCTGTGCGTTCATTAAGTCCTTTATATCTCTAATCCTGGGGTCGTGGTAAGCGGGTTGCCTTAGAGTGCGCGGTTAGCGTAGAAGGCGCGTGCTTCTTCCATAGCTTCTGCGGAGAAGGTGTGCGGGTGTGCGGGGCGCTCGTTCTCATCCAGGGTGCGGATGACGCGGCCGGGGTTGCCCACCACGAGGGAGCTAGCGGGGACGTCCTTGGTGACGACAGTTCCTGCACCGATCACGGAGTTCTTGCCGATGGTCACGCCGCCCAGGATGATAGCTCCGCTACCGATCCATACGTTGTCTTCAACGGTGATGGGCGCGCCTGCTTCCCAGTAGTCGGCGCGGTCGCCGGGGTGGAGCGGATGGGTGGGGGTCATAAACTGTACGTTGCTACCAACCAGTACGGTAGAGCCGATGCGGATCGGGCAGACGTCCAGGAAGACGGTGCCGAAGTTGAAGAAGGAACCGTCACCGATGTAGGTGTTCACGCCGTAGTCAAAGCGTACGCCGGGTCGGATGTGGGCGTGTTTGCCCAGGTGGCCGAGGTGTTTACGGTAGACGTGCATTGCCTGCGCTTGCTCGCCGCGTGCGTAGTGTTCTTCGGCTAGGATGGTGGCGGCATAAATGCGTTTGAACTGTGTGGCGCATTCGGCGTCGGGCATGTAGACGGAACCGTTGGTCATACGGTTGAAGTTTTCACCGGTGGGGCGCTGCGGGGTGTGCATTAGTGGGCTCCTCCCAGAAGGTAGACTAGCGCGATGATAGCCATTCCGAACAGGATAACGACTCCTCCGGCGATAGTGAATCGTTTGGAAATTTCGCGGAGGAGCTTCTTGAACTGTTCGTCAGTGATCTCTTGCTGTCGTTTACTCATGCTTTAAGTATCCCAGAGTTGCTTGGGTTTACCTTAGTGTTTCGGCGTTTATTGCGGTATCTGGGGTGGGTGTACGGCGTGATTTTCAGCGTGGAAAGAGGCGCCACTGAGTTGAAGCGTGAGGGCGTGGGAAGGCACAATCAATGCATGACTGAGGCTCAGAAGAATACGAACCTGCAGGATGCAGTGGCACCTGCATCCCCCGCTGGCACGCATCCGTTGGCGCATCGCCCCTGGTTGAAGAACTATACTCCGTGGACTGCACGCGATATTGAGCTCCCGGAGACGTCATTGAGTCATCTCATTGATGAGGCGGTTCGTACCGCACCGCATAAGGTGGCGCTGGAGTTTTTTGGTGCGACGACCACCTACGCTGAGTTGGGGGATCAGATTGAGCGTGCGGCGGAGGGTCTGCGTGTGGCGGGTGTGCAGCCGGGTGACCGTGTGGCGCTGATTTTGCCGAACTGTCCTCAGCATATTGCAGCGTTTTACGCGATTCTGCGTCTAGGGGCGATTGTGGTGGAGCATAACCCGCTGTATACGGGCGCGGAGTTGCGTCACATGTTTGAGGATCACGGTGCGAAGATCGCGATTGTGTGGGATAAGATTGCTTCGCATATTACGGGTCTGCCGTCGGATATCCGCCCATCTCATATTTATTCGGTGAACATGATTTCGGCGATGCCCACGCTGATGCGTACCGCGCTGAAGTTGCCGTTGAAAAATGCACGTGCTTCGCGTGAGAAGCTGACTGGTTCCGCTCCGGGGACTATATCGTGGGCTCATTTGGTGAAGAGTGAGCGTATTGACCCGTCTCATCGCCGTCCGACCGCGTACGATATTGCGCTGTTGCAGTACACCTCGGGTACGACCGGTCGGCCGAAGGGTGTGATGCTCACCCACCGTAACCTGGAGTCTAACGGCCGTATGGGTGAGGCATGGATTAACCCGGGCGATGACGAGGTGATTTACTCGGTTCTGCCGTTGTTCCACGCGTACGGTATGACCCTGGGCGTGACGATTGCGTCGCTGTGCCGTGCCCGCCTGGTGCTGTTCCCGACCGTGGACATGGACCTGATTTTGAAGGCGATGAAGAAGACCCGCCCGACCATTCTTCCTGCGGTTCCTCCGGTGTACCGCCGGCTCATGGACGAGGCGAAGAAGCGCGGCGTGTCCCTGGAGGGTATCCGTTACGCGGTGTCTGGTGCGATGAACCTGCCGCCTGAGCTGGTTGCCGAGTGGGAGGAAGCCTCCGGTGGTTTCATGGTGGAGGGCTACGGCCTGACTGAGTGTGCCCCGCTGGTGTCCTGCAACCCGCTCAATGATACTCGCCGCGCCGGTTTCATTGGTGTTCCGTTCCCCTCCACCGATATTCGTGTGGTAGACCCGGAGACCGGTGAGGATATGCCCGATGGCGAAGAGGGGGAGCTGTGGGTGAAGGGCCCTCAGCGTTTTGCTGGCTATTGGAAGCGTGAGGACGAGACGGCAAAGACCATCACCCCCGATGGTTGGTTGCGTACCGGTGATATTGTGCGCCTGGACGAGGACTACTTCATCCAGATTGTGGACCGCATTAAGGAAGTTATTATTACCGGCGGTTTCAATGTCTCCCCGACGGAGGTTGAGGTCGCCCTCAAGCAGCACGATACGGTTGCTGATGCGGCGGTGGTGGGCATTCCGTTGCCTGCAGGTGGTGAGATGGTCGTTGCTGCTGTGATTGCCGCCCCGGGCCGAGTGGTGCAGGAGCATACTCTACGTGAGCACTGCTACTCGAAGGTGACCCGCTATAAGGTTCCGCGCCGCATCGTGGTCGTGGATGATCTGCCGCGTTCGATGCTGGGTAAGGTTCTGCGCCGTAAGGTGCGTGAGCAATTGATTGCTTCGGGCGAGTTCGATTAGTAGTACTGGTTGATCCCCCCCCCGGTCCGTAACAGGTGGGTAGGATGAACGCCGGCTTGGGTTTGTTTTGCCCGGGCCGGCGTTTTTGTGTACGGAGGATCGAGGAGCGGGTTTTAATGACGTTGCAATAATCAATCTGTGAAGAATTATGACAAAATATGACGACCTTGACGTTCTGTGTCTCATGAATAGAGCTCAACTTCCACACCCGCCCCTGTGCGTGCTGTAATTGTCCCATCATCATTCCCATCGGACGTGCTAGTACCAACGTGAGCACCCGGTGGAACGCATCATCATTCAACAGAAAGATTCATAGCCGTGAAGAAGTTTGCTGCTGCTCTCGCAGTCGTCCCCATGGTCTTTGGCCTGGCAGCCTGCGGTTCCACCAATTCCTCCTCTTCCTCCAGCTCCAAGAAGGTCACCATCGGTGTGGTTGGTTCTGAGAAGTTCAACAAGACCCTGAAGGAAGAAGCTAAGAAGCAGGGCATCGACATTGAGTACAAGGAGTTCAGCGCGTACACTGAGCCGAACCCCGCACTGGACGCCGGTGACATCGACATGAACCGCTTCCAGCACATCGCATACCTGTCGAACTACAACGTCAGCGCCAACAAGGACCTGCAGGTTGTCGGCCCGACCGTGATTTACCCGATGGCTCTGTTCTCCAAGAAGCACTCCAAGCTGGCTGATATCCCCCAGGGTGGCGAAATCGTTATCCCGAACGACACCGTGAACGAAGCACGTGCGCTGAAGCTGCTGAAGACCAACGGTCTGGTCACCTTCAAGAGCGCTGACGTTGACTCACCTACCATCGATGACGTTGACACCTCCGCCTCTAAGGTGAAGGTTACCCCCGTTGACGCAACCCAGACCGTGGTCGGCATGGAATCTGCAGACGGTGCTGTTGTGAACAACGACTTCCTCAAGGACGCCGGCCTGAAGCCCGCAGACGCTCTAGCTCAGGACGACCCCAAGAGCGACCCCTCCGCTATCAAGTACGTGAACCTGTTCGTTGCACAGAAGGACAAGGCTGACGACGAAACCTATAAGAAGATCGTCGAAATCTTCCACACGAAGGCCGTCATGGACGTCGTCCAGGAAGAGACCCGCGGCACCGCTGTTGAGGTCAACGTAAGCACCGACGAACTCCGTCAGTCCCTGGCTAACGAAGAAGCCAAGCTGCGCGCTAAGAAGTAATCTTCTGAATACACGCCTCATCTAGGCATACGCAAAGGCGGTAAGTCTATGCACCCGATGCGGGGCACGAAAGGCTTACCGTCCTTTGCGTACCGGCGTTAAGGCCCTTGACGCCCCAACCACGACATATAACGGATACAAATTTATGAGTGAACTGACACAGAGCCTCGGCGACAGCATCGCGCCCATGGTGGTTCTGGACGGAGTCTCCAAAGTCTTCGGCACCGGCCCCAAGGCAGTAACTGCCGTCGACAGCGTCTCCCTCACCATTAACCGCGGTGAAATCTTTGCAATTATCGGCTACTCTGGTGCCGGTAAGTCCACCCTGGTCCGTCTCATCAACGGTCTGGAAACCACCACCAGCGGCACCCTGACCGTTGGCGGCTTTGAGATTTCAGGTAAGCGTGACTCCGAACTGCGTGAAGCACGCACCAATATCGGCATGATCTTTCAGCAGTTCAACCTCATGAACTCCCGCACTGTGCTCGGTAACGTTGAGTTCCCGCTAAAGATTGCTGGCTGGTCTAAGAAGGACCGCCGTGCTCGCGCCCTGGAGATGCTTGACTTCGTGGGTCTGGCAGACCGTGCAGGTCACTACCCCAACCAGCTCTCTGGCGGTCAGAAGCAGCGTGTGGGCATTGCGCGTGCGCTCGCCACTAACCCGGCTCTGCTACTGGCCGATGAGTCGACCAGTGCGCTGGATCCTGAAACCACCCATGAAGTGCTTGCACTATTGAAGAAGGTCAACCGTGAACTGGGTGTGACCGTTGTGGTCATTACCCACGAGATGGATGTGGTGTCCACTATTGCTGACCGTGTGGCAGTGATGGAGTCCGGTCGTGTGGTGGAGCAGGGCAACGTGTACGATGTCTTCTCCAACCCGCAGACTGAGGTGGCAAAACTCTTCGTGGCAACCACCGTGAAGCTTGCCCCCACTGGCAAGGAAGCGGCTGAGTTGCGTGCAAACCACAAGGGGTACCTCGTCAACGTTGAGATTGTGGAAGGTAACCAGGAGCTCGGTAAGGTGCTGTCCTACCTGGGTTCCCGTAACGTCCGCTTCAACATTGTGGGCGGTGGTATCGAGACCCTGCAGGGTAAAGCCTACGGCACCCTCACCCTGGAACTCCTCGGCGAAATCACCAGTATTGATGCTGCTGTTGCCGAACTGAAGACCGTTGCCCGCGTGCAGGAGGTGCGCTAAATGTTTGCTACTACTCTTCCGCTGGCTACCTCGAAGACGGACTGGTCTGAGTTCCTACCCGAGAAGCTACTCCCGGCTATCGGTGATACCTTCTACATGGTGTCTATTACGATGCTGTGTGCAGGTCTGGTCGGCCTGATTGTGGGCGCTCTGCTGTACACCACCCGTGCAGGTAATATCTTCCAGAACCGTTTTGTGTACACTGTCCTGAACATTCTGGTGAACGTGATTCGCCCGATTCCGTTCATTATTTTGATTGCGGCTCTGGGCCCGCTGACTAGTGCTGTGGTGGGTACCCGCCTGGGCGTGAACGCGGCGGTCTTTGCGATGAGCTTCGGTGCAGCATTCGCTATTGCTCGTATTGTGGAGCAGAATATGGTCTCCATTGATCCGGGTGTGATTGAGGCGGCTCGCGCGATGGGTGCTTCGAAGATGACCATCCTGTTTACCGTGATGATTCCGGAGGCGCTTGGCCCGCTGATCCTGGGTTACACCTTCCTCATTATCGGCGTGGTGGATATGTCCGCTATGGCCGGTTACGTGGGTGCTGGTGGTCTGGGTAAGATCGCGATTGTGGATGGCTACCAGCGCTTTAATGACGAGATTACCTGGGCTGTTGTGGCGATTATTATCGTCCTGGTTCAGCTGGTTCAGTTCATCGGTAACTCCCTGGCGAAGAAGGTTATGCGTCGATAAGCTTGTGCCCCTTGTAGGCCTTGTAGGTACTGTAGGTACGGCTGATACAGCATAGAAGACCCCCGGTCTGCTCCATAAGGAGCGGGCCGGGGGTCTTTCTTCATACCGGGGGAGGGGGTGCTAATTACTTAGCCCTGCGTTGCTTGAGACTGCTGCGTCGCTTCAAGCTTGGTGATTCAGGTGCGCACCAGCGGAAAAGCATACGCACGTAGGAAAGAAGAAGAGAGGTGGGTGAAAGCAACAGGGGAAGTGAAGACTGTTTACCGCTGTATCTGCGATAAGAACCTAGAAATGTGTAAGGCAGAGGAGCATCTGAAGCGCATTAAGACGACTTAGGATGCAAGTTTGCTGAGGAGAGAGAACGGGCTGGGAGCTTTAGCCGCTAAACACTATAGTTTGTAGTGGTGCAAATTATTATTGAATTATTACTAAAATAATCTTGACTCCCATTTTGCTAATTGATATCATAAAAGTATTCCGGCTCACATTAAACTAGAGATATCATCAACAGCTATTGTCGGAGCCTGTGTAGAAGGACGTGAAATCGCGTTCTACGCAGATTGGTGTATACCACCGCTGAAAGCAAAAGTTGAATAAATATCTGAGGTGATTAAGTTGGTCGACACTAGATACATACCGGTACCTGAATTATGTTTCGCAGGTTATTCTTTCTATTATTTTACATCTTCGCATGATTCAATGTTTTATAATGTTGCCGGTATTTTAATTCTTTGTGGATTTGTTGGGTACTCTGCATATCGTGCAAATAAGAACTACGTACAACCTGCGGCATCCTTCATAAAATCCGTATTTTTTATGTTGGCTGTGGTAATTTTACAAGTGTATTGGCTTGACCCTTTGGCTCAGGTTGTAGTTCTACTTATGAGTATCCTGTACGCTTTTGTTTTCTATAAGCAACAGCCGAAATAAGCATCCTTGGAGTTCTAAAACACCTAGCATCACGAGAACCTGCCAATGTTCAGGTTCTCGTGATGTTTTGTATTGGTACCGTTTAGTGACACTTTGGAAAAGTAGCGCTCCGCGAGAGTGCTGATGAAGTCAAAGGGCTACAAGAGCGGGTGCTAGAGAGGCAGCTGATAAGCATAAAAGACCCCCGGTCTGCTCCATAAGGAGCAGACCGGGGGTCTTTCTTTATGCTGCTACGAGGTGGGGCGGGTGCCACTTAGCCCTGCGCCGCCTCAGACTGCTGTGCCGCCTCAAGCTTGGCAATCCAGGTGCGTGCCGCCTCCCAGAGCTGTGGGTCGTTGAACGAATCGAAGCGCCCAAAACCGGCCGGTGCCTTTGCCGGGTCGGTGCCTTCCGGCACGTAAATCATGACCTTCGTACCGGCGTCACGTGCCGCCTGCGCGCCCGCGGGGGAGTCCTCGAACGCCAGCGCCTCGTGACCTTCAAAGCCGAGGCGACGTGCCGCCTCCAGGTACATGTCCGGGGCGGGCTTACCGGCCGGAACGTCGTTGCTGCTGACCCAGGTGCGCACCAGCGGGGCGTAACCGTAGCTTTCCATCTTCAGGGTCAGAATGTTCGCGGTGGAGTTCGACGCCACCGCAACCGGCATGTGCTCGCTCAGGAAGCCCAGGAACTTCTGCGCACCCTCAATCAGGTCCACGCCGGAGCTGATGACCTCGTGCTCGGTGGTGAGCAGGTCCTTCATCACGCGTTCATGGTGTTCGGCGTACTCTGCGGAGGCGGTGTCCGGCTTCTGGCCGTTCTGCGCCTCGTAGGAGAGCAGGGCAAGCTCCTGCGCGACGTCGGCTGCCGCCAGGCCGGTGAGGCGGTGCTCCACCTCTTCGGTGAAGGGAACAGACCAGCGGGCGAAAAGCTCACGCTGCACATCGTTCCAGACGGTCTCGGAGTCGAGGAGGATGCCGTCGCAGTCGAAGATGGCGCAGCGGGGGAACCAATCGGAGGGTACGGTGTGTTCAAACATAATGTTAGTCTCTCACAGGGTTTTAGACTATGGAAGCGGTGGCTCGGTGCGTGAGAAAACATGCAGGGCACAAACCGGATGAGGGCACAAAATCACGCAGTACAAAAGCACACCAGCACACCGCACAAACGCGGACATAAAGAAACCCTCCCGCCGCATCCAGAACGGATGCAATGGGAGGGCAGAAGCTGAAACAGCTTAGAGAGCGGACACCGGCTTATGAGTCACCTGACGCATAAATGGAATGGTTGCCAATAAGCCCACATAGACCAGAGCCAGACCCAGTGCAATAGCGCCGAAGGTCAGACCGAACATCTTCGTCAGAATCTCACCGGAAAGACCCTGCGCTGCAATCAATGCCGTCAGCGGCAGACCCAGCAGCGCAGAAATTACGCTAATGAGCACCAACGGACCGAAAACCACGGTAAGACGCGAAGCCTGCAACATCCTCGTGGGGGTACCCATCATATTCAGCGAAGAATACAGCGAACCACGCTCGTAAATGGCGGCGCTCTGGTTCAGCACTGCGGAGAGAGTGACCAGCAGGTACGAGAAGAACAGCATCAGCAGCATGCCCTGAAAGATATCCTGCATGATGGTCATGAAAGGGCCGGCAGCAGGACCGGCTTCCTTTGCGTCTTTGCTCATCTCACCTGCCAGAATCAGGATGGGGCCGAAGAAGGTCACCAAGAAGGTCGACAGCGCCACACCCGAAACCTGACGCCACGCCCCGCGCGGGGATTCCAGCACCGCACGGTAACCCAGCAGAACCGACGCCTTCTGGGTCATGCGCACACGAATCTTCGCGTACGCCCACACGAGGAAAGTACCAATCAGGTCGATAGCAATCATCATCAGCACACCCGGCAACGCAATGAAAATCGCCAGGTTCTTCATTGCGCTATCGGCACCGCCGTTCTGGAAGGGCGAGAACATGCTGAAGCCCGTGGAGGTTGATGCCAGAATCATCACGGCAATGACTAGAACAATACCGATACCCAGAGCGATGTAACCGGCGGATCCAGCCTTCGCGCGGGTGCGCACACCCAGCGGGCTGATGCTGACCTTCGCCAGGCCGAAGAGGGAGCTGAGAGCCGCCAGGACCATACAGCCCAGGAAGCAGTAGAAAATCACGATCACCGGCAGGAGCATATTCTCAGCACCCAGCGGAACGTTCATGAAGTGCAAAGCGCCAAAGGGGAAAATCAGCACCAGGTAAAGCAGCAGACCGATGATGAAACCCACGAAAGAGTACACCAGTGCGTCCGCCACAGACAGACCCACAATTAGGGTCGTGGAGGCACCAATCAGGCGCAGGGACGCCAGACGCTCATCACGGCGGCGGGCACTCAAACGAGCAGCCGAAGCGCCCAGGGTAAAGAGCGGAACAATCAGCACCAGAGCGGCAACCCACGCCAAACCCATGTAGAGCTTCTGAATGCCCATCAGCTTGATCATTTCGTGGTCAACGTTGGCGTGCTCAAGCCACGTACTCAGCGCTTGAACACCACCGGCAACCGTCAAAAATAGTGCCGAGGAGGCGGCAAAAGCCAGCACGGGAAGAATCGCCTGCGAACTCCATAGGGTTCGCTTGGCGAGTAGAGCATAGATTTGCATTATGCACCTGCCTGAGACTGAGCGCCGAGGCTCTGAGCGTGGTTCTGGGAAGCGGGAACACCGCCCTGGTTATTGCGCTGATCGCTCACAATCTGACCATCCTGCAGATACACCACCCGGGAGCACGCCGCCGCCACGTTCGGGTCGTGAGTAACCACCAGCAGAGTCTTACCCTGCTGCGGAATCATGGTCAGCAGCAGAGCCATCACCTCACGAGCAGTCTTAGAGTCCAGCGCGCCGGTCGGCTCATCAGCGAAAGTCACGGGGGCACCGTTCACCTGCGAACGGGCAATAGCCACACGTTGCGCCTGACCGCCAGACATCTCACCCATACGGCGATCCACCATCTGACCCAGACCCAAACGGTTCAGTAAATCAATCGAAACGGCGCGTGCCTGCTGGCGCGGCATACCGGCAATCATCGCGGCAAGGGAGACGTTCTCCTCCGCAGTTAGCTCGGGAACCAGCAGACCCTGCTGGAACACGAAACCAAACGAGTTAGCGCGCAGGGAGGTGCGCTCACGCTCGCTGAGGGACTCCACCGCCACCTGACCGGCTGGGCCATTAAACAGCACAGAACCGGCATCGAGCTTGATAATGCCCGAAAGCGCATGCAACAGGGTGGTCTTACCGGAACCGGAAGGACCCATAATCGCCACGGACTCGCCGGGGAAAATATCCAGGCTCACGTTACGCAGCACCGGGTTATTGCCGTACGACTTGTGCAGGTTACGTGCAGAAATAATCGCACCGCGCGCGAAGGGCGCCTGCTGCATCTGCTGAGGTGCCTGAGCCGGGTAGCCCTGCTGGCCCTGATAGTAGCCTGCCTGACTCTGCTGGGTAGGCTGACCGGGCTGACCCTGCCGGGGATGACCTTGCTGAGCGGAATACTGACCGGCAGGCTGCGCCGCCTGCGGAGGGGTCATTGAGTACGGGTTCTGAGCCTGGAACTGCGGGTTCTGAGATTGAGGATTCTGCGTCATGACAACCTTCATTGGGTATGAACTAACGGAAGTACTCTTCTATCATCTCAGCTTCTCGGCAGCTCACCCCTCCGTCTGGGGGCTGAAAAATATGGGAAAACCCTGAAAAAATTCGCCCGACCGGGCGCTCAACCACCCCGCAGTTCATACCGCGGTATGAGTGCGCCTCAGCAGAAGGGATAAGTAAGCCGCACACCCCTTGAACTGCACTGAGGCTTTGAACTGCGCGGCGGCCTTGAACTGCATGGAGGCAGTGCCATACTAGAAGGATGACCGACGCACAGAACACCCCCATCATCACTCCGGTGCCCAACCTCGAAGCAGGAACCCGCATCATCTTCCTGCGTCACGGCCAGACCGACTGGAACATTGACCACCGCTTCCAGGGCGGCACCGACATCCCCCTCAACGACACCGGCAGGGAGCAGGTCCGAACCGCTATCGGCGCCCTGCAGCAGGTAGCAGCTGAGGGCATCACCGTGGACGCTATCGTCTCCTCGCCCCTTTCTCGCGCCGTAGAAAGCGCCGAAATCGTAGCCGAAGGCCTGGGCGTACCCTACCGCGGTGCCGTTGACGGCTTCCAGGAACGTTCCTTTGGTGACCTGGAAGGCCAGATCGCTACCCGCGAGCTGATTCTCGCCTCCCGCCAGTCCAACAACGCTTTCAATGTGGAACCGAAGAAGGACTTCCTCGCCCGCTCCCTCGCGGCGCTGAACCGAGTCCGCAGCGAATACGAGGGTCAGACCGTTGTGGTCGCCGCTCACGGCATGCTGATTGCCATGACCATGACCGCCCTGGTCGCTGAACGCCACCCCGAACTGCTCAATGAGGACGGCATCTACCCGATCCCCGTGAACGCCTCCCTGACCGAGGTGCCCCTGCAGTACCTGGACGACGCAATCGACCGCCTGCTCGTGCAGCACCAGGAACCCGAGCTGAGCCCTGAAGAAGTTCCGGCGGGCGCCGAAAACACGACCCTTACCCTGATTCGCCACGGCCAAACCGACTGGAACAAGGCGAACCTGATGCAGGGCATCACCGATATTCCGCTCAACGACACTGGCCGTGAGCAGGCACGCACCACAGGCCAGAAGCTGGCCGATATGGGTCTGAAATTCACCGTGCTGGTGTCCTCTCCGCTGTCCCGCGCCCACGAGACGGCGCAGCTGGTCGGTGAGCACTTCGACCTGCAGGTGCACAAGACCTACCCCGAGCTGGTGGAACGCGCCTACGGTGCCGGTGAGGGCCTGGACATTCCCATCCCCGAACGCCGCGCCCCGGAACGCTACTACCCGAACGTGGAATCCGAGCGTGACGTGTACATTCGTGCCGTGCGTACCCTGCGCGGCATCGTGCGTGAACTCTCTGAAGCCTCGGGAGACCAGAAGATTATTGCCGTCAGCCACGGCAGCTTTATCCGCCGCGCTCTCTCCGCAGCCGCCGGTGAAGAGTGGACTGTGACCGTGCCGAATGCCGAACCGCTCACCATTGACGTGCCGGGCCTGTTTGCGTGGGACTCGACCAAGCAGTTCGATGAGGCGGGTCGCCTTGTTTGGTAACGGACAACCCGGTAGCGGTTGCTCCGGAGCTCGCGTGTGGCAGCTGATTCTCTGGCCCGTCACGGCGCTGTACTGCGCGGTGGTGGCGAGTATTGTGTTCGCGCCCGTGCACGTGGACGATAACGAGATGGGCGGCCGCATGGTGCAGTTTTTGGACACCGGCCACGCCGAAGGCTGGCTGCCCGCGTTCATCACCTATTCGAGCATCGAGCAGCTCTCGAACGTCATAATGTTCATTCCGGGCGGTTTTCTCTTTGCCCTGCTGCTCAAACCGAAGGCACGCCCCCATGTGCTGTACTTGGGGTTCCTGGTCAGCGCCTGCATTGAGACGATTCAGAGTTTCATGCCGGATCGTACAGGTGACGCGGTGGATGTGCTGATGAATGGTTTGGGTGCCCTGCTGGGCGCGGCGGGTGCTTTGGGTGTGCATCGTTGGCGTCGTGTGTGTCGCGAACGTCAAGGTAAGTAAGGTGCTGCACTCGGTGGAGGCGCTGGTTTTGAGGGTTCTTGGGGCCTGCGCCTCCACTTTTTGCCTTGTTAGGGCGCTGTGTAGGGTTTAACACTGTGCGGATGGTGGGGGAGTGAGAAAACCCAACAATTTATTAGGTCAAACAGACATAAACAGGCGGTGACCTCCGATATAGTGTGGTTTCGGTAGGGAACATTCGGGTAATATTCTGGTAAATACAGCGTTTTGTATTGACTCACCCACAAAAACCCACATAAAATCAAGTATTACCCTCACGTGTTTTGCTGGCTCACTGAAACCATGTCTCTCATGGCCATATAAGCCGAGCAGAATGCAGAAAAGAACGCACAGATTTCCTCCCACTAGCCCAAAGGAACACCAGAGTTATGTTCGCAGAAGAACGCCGTGCCGAAATTGCAAAGCTTGTTGCCTCCGCACGTCGTGTCAACGGCGCTGACCTTGCGCGTCGTTACGATGTGACCATGGAGACCGTGCGTCGTGACCTCGCCGCACTGGAAGAGGCAGGTAAGCTCCGCCGCGTCCACGGTGGTGCGGTCACCATTGAGCAGTCCACCTCCCTGGAGTCCTCCATCTCCTCCCGACAGGGCATGAACACCCCCGAGAAGCGCCGCATCGCCACCAAGGCATACCAGATGTTGCGCGACTCCGAGGCAGGCTCCATCGTCCTAGATGCAGGCTCCACCATCGAAATTCTTGCCGACCACATCGGAGCCGAGAACTTCAGCCTCAAGACTGGCAACGACCGCATCATCATCACCCACGCACTGCATATTGCAGTCAAGCTCGCCGAAGCCGAGGGCGTTACCCTTGAACTGGTTGGCGGCCAGCTGCGCAAGATGACCTGGGCTGCTGTTGGTGCACGCGCCGCAGAGCACTTCGGTACCATGCGCCCCGATATTGCTTTCATCGGTGCCAACGGCATTGAAGCCCACTTCGGCATCTCCACCCCCGGCATGAACGAAGCCATCGTCAAGACCGCAATTTGTAAGGCAGCCCGCCGTGTGGTTTTGCTTTGTGACTCCGCGAAGTTCGGTCAGGAATCCCTGGTCCGCTTCGCTGGATTTGAGGATATTGACACCCTCATTACTGATCGCGAGCCCGAAGGTGCCCTTCGCCAGGCACTCGAGGCCGCAAATGTTGAGATAGTGATTGCCTAATGATTATTACTCTGACCGCCAACCCCAGCCTGGACCGCACCATTGAACTTGGTACACCCCTGGCTCACGGTGCCGTGCAGCGTGCTGTCGGTGCCGTACAGGATCCCGGTGGTAAGGGCGTGAATATTTCCCGCGCTCTGCAGGTTTCCGGTGTGTCGACCCTCGCCATTGTGCCCGGTGAAGCCAGCGACCCGGTGCTGACCGCACTGCAGGCTGTGGACGTCGAGTTCACTAACCTGCCCACCGGTGAGCCGATTCGCTCAAACATCACCGTGGTTGATCCGGATGGTACCACCACCAAACTGAATGCCCCCGGCACTGTTTTTGATGCCGAACTGCGTCAGAAGCTGGACGAGCTGGTAGTTGAGCGTTCCAAGGGTGCCGACTGGGTGGTTCTGGCTGGTTCGTTACCTCCGGGTCTGGAGCCGACCTACTACTCCGAGCTGGTGGCGGCACTGCGCGCCTCCGGCTACGAGGGCAAGATTGCTATTGATACCTCTGAAGCGCCGCTGATTGCGACCGTTGCCGGTGAGCATAAGCCGACCCTGATTAAGCCCAACTCGGAGGAGCTGGCTCAGTTGACCGGTAGCGATAACTGGGAGGAGCTGGAGGCCAGCCCCGAGCTGACCGCCCGCACCGCCCAGAAGCTACTCGGCGACGGCATCGAATATGTGCTTGCCACCCTCGGTGGCGGCGGTGCCGTGCTGGTCACTGAGCAGGGTATCTGGCACGCTGTGCACGAGCCGATTCAGGTTCGTAGCACTGTGGGTGCCGGTGACTCGTCGCTGTCCGGTTTCTTGATTGCTCACACTCGTGGTGAGGATGCCCCCGGTTGCCTGGTTCAGGCGGTAGCTCACGGTTCGGCTGCTGCTGCCCTGCCCGGTACCCGTATGCCTTCGCTAGAGCAGACCGCTCCTGAGAAGGTTAGTGTTCGTCAGTTGCAGCTCTAATTCGGCTGTTTTCACACCTCCAGCTTTTATTCTCAGAAGGGAATATAAGCTGCGGTGCTACCTAAACAGCCACACACATACGAACACAACACACTGCACACACTTTGAACCCATATAGGGGAGAAGCACCGCACCACTGAGCGAATCCCCGCCCCAACACATACCCGAGGAGGGAATATGTCTGATCTGATTACCGCAGATCTCGTCCTGTTGGACGAGAATCTCGGTGAGACCCGATTCGACGTAATTGCCAAGCTTGCCCAGGCAGTCGTAAACGCTGGACGCGCTACCGACTTCGAGCAGCTCTACGCGGCTGCCGAGGCACGCGAATCCAAGACCGACACCGGCATCCCCGGTGGTATTGCGATTCCGCACTGCCGTAGCGCTGCCGTCACCGAGCCGACCCTGGCGATGGCACGCCCCAACCCGGCAGTTTCCTTCGGCGCAAAGGACGGCCCCGCCGACCTGATTTTCTTCATCGCTGCACCCGACGGCGCTGACCAGGCTCACCTGAAACTGCTCTCCACCCTGGCACGTTCCCTGATGAAGAAGAGCTTCACCGCGTCCTTGCGTGAAGCCTCCTCGGCTGAAGAGATTGTTGAGCTGGTCAACGGTGCGCTCGGCGTAGGCGAGAAGAAGGCAGAAGCTAAGCCCCCCGAAGCTGTCCCCGCCGCCTCCGCTCAGGAAACCCCCGCTGCTTCGGCTCCGGTGAAGAAGATTGTTGCTGTGACTGCATGCCCCACCGGTATCGCCCACACCTACATGGCTGCGGACGCCCTCAAGTACGCTGCTGAAGAGCTCGGCTACGATCTGAAGGTTGAGACCCAGGGCTCCTCGGGTAATGAGAAGCTGACCCAGGCTGATATTGACGCCGCAGACGCCGTGATTTTTGCGGTGTCTGTGAACGTGCGTGAGCGTAACCGCTTCGCGGGTAAGCCCTTTGTCGAGTCTGCCGTCAAGCGCGGTATTGACGAGCCTAAGGAAATGATTGCGGAGGCTCTAGCTGAGGCTGAGAACCCCAACGGTGCACGCGTTGCTGCTGCCGCATCCAGCGGTGAGGACAGCCCAGGCGCTACCGAAGGCGCTTGGGGCTCGCGCATCTACAAGGCTGTAATGACCGGTATCTCCTACATGATTCCGTTCGTTGCTGCCGGTGGTATTCTGGTCGCCCTGGGCTTCGTTTTCGAGGCAATTACTATGCCGAATCTCGGCGATGTGAACACCAAGGCAATTCTCGATTCGGCAACCCTGTTCAACCTCGGTGATGTGCACTGGACCCTGTACCTGGGTGCTGTTCTGCAGACCATCGGTGGTTTCGGTCTGAGCCTGATGGTTCCGGCTCTTGCCGCGTACATTGCGTACGGTTTGGCTCAGCGTCCCGGTATCGCTCCGGGTTTCATTGCCGGTTCGGTGGCTCTTGCGGTGAACGCGGGCTTCCTTGGCGGTATTGTTGGCGGTATTCTCGCCGGTCTGATTGCGTACGCTCTGGGCACCCTGAAGCTGCCTCGCTGGCTTGGCTCGATGATGCCCGTGGTCATCACCCCGCTGGTAACTTCTCTGGTTGCCGGCCTGGCGATGTACCTGCTGCTCGGTGCGCCCCTGGCTTGGGTTATGACCACCCTGCAGGATTGGCTGACCTCCATGTCTGGCGGTTCTGCTCTGCTGCTGGGTCTGATTCTGGGCGCCATGATGGCTTCTGACCTGGGCGGTCCCATCAACAAGGCTGCTTACCTATTCGCAACCGCTGGCCTGTCCTCGGGGGCGACTGTGAACCAGGAAATCATGGCTGCTGTCATTATCTCCGGTATGGTTCCGCCGCTGGCTATGGCTCTGGCAACCACTCTGCGCCCCAAGCTGTTCAATGAGAACGAGCGTGAGAACGGTAAGGCTGCGTGGCTGCTGGGTGCATCCTTCATCTCTGAGGGTGCTATTCCCTTCGCTTCGGCTGACCCGGCTCGCGTGATTCCTTCGACCATTGTTGGTGGCGCTATCGCCGGTGCAATCTCCATGGGTGCGCACGTGGCTTCTCCGGCTCCGCACGGTGGTATTTGGATTATTGGTCTGGCGCAGAACCCGCTGATGTTCCTGGTGGCTGTTGCTGCCGGTACCATTGTTTCGGCGTTGCTGTACGTGGTATTGAAGTCCCTGGGTGCCCGCTCTAAGGCATCCGTGTAAAGGCCGTATAACCTCACCTTGCATTTGATCGTCTGTTTGCGGGCGTGAGTGTGAAAAAAACACGTTACACTGTAGACAAACCACAGATAGGACATGAACTCTATGACTACCTACAAGGGCGTCGGCGTATATGCCGGCCGCGTTATTGGCCCCGTTCTTCAGATGCCTAAGCCCATCGAGGAACCCAAGGATGGTCTGCGTCTGAGCGGTGAGACCGCTGAGGCTGCGGCACAGCGCATCAAGGACGCATCGGTCCGCGTCAAGGAAGACCTGCTGGCTCGCGCAGAGAATGCAGGCCGTGACGGTAAGGCTGTTCTGAAGTCCACCTCTCAGATGGCTACCGACCGTGCACTCATCAAGAGCGCTATCAAGCTAGTTGAGGCTCAGGAGATGGCTCCCGAGCGCGCAATCTGGGAGGCCGCAACCTCCTTCGCAGACCAGATGGCTGCCCTGGGCGGCTACATGGCTGAGCGCGTCACCGACATCCACGACGTGCGTGCCCGCATCGTTGCTGAGCTGACCGGCCAGCAGGCTCCCGGCATCCCCGTTTCTGACGAGCCGTTCATCCTGGCTGCTATTGACCTGGCACCGGCTGATACCGCGACTCTGGACCCCGAGAAGGTTATTGCACTGATTACCTCTGACGGTGGACCGCAGGCACACACCGCTATTCTGGCTCGCGGCTTGGGCCTGCCCGCTATTGTGGCTGCTAAGGGCGTGACCGACATTGCTGACGGCACCATCGTCTACGTGGACTCCAACGAAGGCATCGTTGACACCGAGCCCACCGACGCTGACCGCGAAGCAGCAATCAAGTACGCAAACCGCAAGCCCGTCGCTGACTTCGACGGTCAGGGTGTGCTGGCTGACGGCACCCGCGTTGAGCTCTACGCAAACGTTGGTGACGGCAAGTCCGCTGAGAAGGCTGCAAGCCTGAAGGCTGAGGGAGTTGGCCTGCTCCGCACCGAGTTTGGCTTCCTGGGCCACGACGCTGAGCCTTCCATCGAGACTCAGGCTAAGACCTACAAGTCCGTGTTTGACGCATTCCCCGGCAAGCACATTGTGGTTCGTACCCTGGACGCTGGCGCTGACAAGCCCCTACCGTTCCTGAACGTGAACCCCGAAGAGAACCCCGCACTGGGTGTTCGTGGTTTCCGTACCGACTGGACCGTTCCGGGCGTTCTGACCCGCCAGCTGGAGGCTATTAAGGCTGCTTCGGAGAACTCCGACGCTGATATCTGGGTTATGGCTCCGATGATTTCGACCACTTCGGAGGCGCGAAACTTCGCGAACATGCTCAAGGAGATTGGCCTGCCCGTTCACGGTGTGATGGTTGAGACCCCCGCAGCTGTGATGAACGCTGAGGCTATCCTGGGCGAGGTCGACTTCGTGTCCATCGGTACCAACGACCTGACCCAGTACACCATGGCGGCTGACCGTCTGCTGGGCGACCTGGCGCACCTGAACAACCCCTGGCAGCCTGCAGTGCTGAAGATGATTAAGATGACCGTTGAGGGTGCTCAGCGTGCATCGGTCACCGCGGGTAAGAAGAAGTACGTGAGCGTCTGTGGTGAGGCTGCGGCTGACCCGGCTCTGGCTGTTGTTCTGATTGGTTTGGGTGTTGACACTCTGTCCATGAATGCTGGCGCTATCCCCGCTGTGGCTGCGGTTCTGAAGTCTGTGACCAAGGAGAAGGCACAGCAGATTGCGGCTATCGCTCTGCAGCAGATTTCTTCTGCTGAGGCGAAGGAGAGCGCACGTAAGGCTCTGCCGATTCTGGACGAGCTGGGCCTCTAAGCCTTAAAACGATTCCGTGTTCTGCCTACCGCCCCTCGACGGGGTGTGGAGGTAGTGTCCGGATCCGTAAAAATGCCGGGTGCAGGGTCTTATTTTTGCATCCGGCATTTTTGTACTTGTTAGCGTATGGCTGAACGGTACAATTTATAGAGTAAGGGCGGGTCCTGAAGCGCCCCGTTCATTTAGAATAGGTACTGATATATTTTCAGTTCCTTAATCAAAGGAGAAACATAATGGCAGAGCGCGAAGCCACTATTGCAAGCCGTGTTGGCCTGCACGCACGTCCGGCAGCTATCTTCGCTGAGGCAGCTGGCGACCTCCCCGTTGAGGTGACCATTGCTGCTAAGGGTGAGCCCGCAGATGAGGCTATGGACGCTGCATCGATTCTGTCCCTGATGTCCCTGGGCGCAAAGCACGGCGACGTTGTTGTCCTGCGCGCTGAGGGCGAAGGTGCTGAAGAGGCTCTGGACTCGCTGGTTAAGATCCTCGAGACCGACCACGACGCTGAGTAATTGACTCTCGCCTCTGAGGTCAACCCTAAGCGGTGCACTTCGGAGGCTGTGAAGGCTACAGCCTTAAAGCGTGAATATCCCGTCACTTCGGTGGCGGGATATTTCTTTATTTTATTATGAATAATTCGTGTTTTATTGAGTTATGAGTGAAGGTAGATGGAAGATATTTCTTTGTATAAATCTTAATGTACATATAATATTTATTTTTCCTTGAAAATATCTCCCAAAATATTTTCTGTATGCTAGAAACCTATATTTCTCTCCAGTGCAACGAAGCTATCTATTGTAGATATCGTAGAGCGCTTTTTTGCTCATATAACCGCTGGATAGAAAAGCGATATTTCTGTTTGCCAGTGCTACCACAGAATCCTGCCCTTGTTAGACTAAATAGGCACTGTCTATCTGGGAGGGACATTGGCAGAATCGAGGAACACCCCCGCGAACTCCACATCGCGGGAAGCTTCGCATGCAGGCGAAGCAAACACTGCCGCGACGGAAGGAAGCGAGCAGAATACTACCGAAGGCTACATTGCCGGTAAGCGCGGTTTTCCCCTGGTTTCACTAGACCAGGTCACCGACGAGAAATTACGCCGTGTATTGGCTCGGCAGACCCCCTCTGCGAAAACTCAGGAGGGTACCGTCGCAGCAGAAGCTGTCAGCGAAGTACTCCAAGAAGTAGCTGCGGACATGGGCATCCCCGCGCAGGAGGTAGAGCCCGCCAGCGACCCCGAGCCGAGCTCTAACAGTCACGGTGCACGCACCGTTATTGATCCCTCCCTCATACCTGTGGACGACCTGGACGCATACCGTGAGGACCCGCACCCCACCACTTCAAGCAATATGGTGACTGAGGCGGCGCTGACTCGGCCCTCCCAACCGGTACCTATGACTGGCATGATTCCGCAGGTGCCGAACTCTCACGCAGCCCGACGCTACGGTGCGGAACCTACCGCCGTGCCGAAAACTGGACCTGTCTCAATGTCCACCACCTCCGTACCGCTGGTCAACGGTGGCTCTCGCGGCCTGTTTGGGCGCGGTAGTGGTGGCCGTTGGGGTTCGCGTCGCCTCCGCTCCTTCGTGCGCGCTGAGGAGGCTGCACCGGCTGCCCCGCGCGGTGCTCAGCGGATTGCTCAGCGTCAGTTTGTGCCGACTATTCGTACCGAAGACCATGAGCGTCGTGAGGCATTCCGCCGCGAGAAGGAATACGCTCGTGATACGCTGAACTTCACCTTGCGCCTGGCAGAGGCGATGTTCCACTATGGCGCGGATGCTATGGATGTTGACTCGGCGATTATTGCGGTTTCTTCGGCGTATGGTTTGGACTCGGTTGAAGTGGATATTACAAACCAGTCGGTGACCATCAACTATACGTCGGACCCCGATATTTACATGGAGTCCCGCATCGCTAAGCGCAATGTGAACGCTGAGGAGCGCTTCACCCACACTTTGGTGCGTGTGGTGCGTTCCTCTACGGAGAACTATGAGGCACTTTCTGAGGTGTACGGACTGATTTACAAGATCACTCGCGGCGGTATGACCCTGGAAATGGCTGATTTGAAGCTGAACCAGATTACGCACCGCCCTAAGCCGTTCCCGCCTCTGGTGGTGTGGCTAGCGAATCTAGCGTGTGCTGGAACCCTGACAGCGGCGCTGGGGGCGAGTTTTGCGACGGCGTTGAGCGCTGCGATTATCTTTATTCCCGTGTATCTGCTGATTCAGTGGTTGAGTTCGATTGGTATTCCGGTCTTCTTCCGCATGGCTGCTAGTGCAGGTCTGATGACTTTCTTGGCGATTTGGCTGGGCGGTGAAGGGTCCATTCTTTCGGTGCTTCAGCGTCAAGGAGAGGCGATTTCGGCACCTCTGGTGGTGGCTGCGGGCATGATTATGTTCTTGCCGACTCCTCGTCTGGTGGGTGCCGTGCAGGATGCGATCAATGGCTTCCCGGTGACGGCTGCGGGCCGTTTTGTATCGACGGGTATGAGCTTCTTGGGCCTGGTGGTTGGTATTGCCACCGCGGTGAGTGCGATTAATATTTTCAACGGACCGACCCTGGATATTGAGCAGCTGCGTTTTGAGCCGACGACCCCGCTGGTGGCGTCTTTCTTCTTCCTGGTAGCGATTGCAACTTTTGCAATTACCTTGCAGACGAAACTGGTGAAGGTCGGTTGGCTGATGGTCATTACGGGTTGCGGTTTGGCGGCGTATTACGGCTACGAGATATTTGCCGGTCCGAGTACTGGTCGTGGTCCGACGGCGTGTGCGGCGGTTGTGATTGGTGCGTTGAGCACGTATTTTGCCTACCGTCTGCATGTGCCTCAGGCAATTTTCTCGATTCCGGCGATTACGTTCTTGCTGCCGGGTCTGTCGTTCTTCCGTGGTATGTATTTATTGACGGTTGAGACGGATGTGATTCTGGGTCTACAGAATATGATTACGGCGGTTTCAATTGTTGTGGCGATGGCTTCGGGTGTTGCCTTGGGCAATTACACGATGCAGTACGCGCTACAGCATTTTATGACTCCGCGGAATGTGGAGCCGGCAAATTCTTAACCTTATTTTCAAGGGTATATAGTCAATATTGCATATATTGGATGTAGCGAAGGGGCGGTAGCATACGAGTTCAACTCACATGCTACCGCCCCTTCGCTACATCCATTGCGTCAGTTCTTACGCTGGATCTTTTACTGTGCCTAGCGAGCCGTCCTAGTGGACTGTCCAATCCACCGGCTCCGCACCCTGCTGCACCAGCAAAGAATTTACGGTTGAAAACGGGCGCGAACCAAAGAAACCACGATGAGCAGACAGCGGCGAAGGATGCGTCGACTCCACGCTCGGGTACGGCTGCAGCATGGGTGCGCACTTGCGCGCATCCGCGCCCCACAGTAGACCCACCAGTGGCTGGTTACGCGCCACCAACGCGCTGATAGCGCACTCGGTGATCTCCTCCCAACCCTTGCCGCGGTGCGAACCCGCATCAGACTCGCGCACCGTCAAAACCCTGTTGAGCAGCATGACACCCTCATTAGCCCAACAGGACAGGTCACCGTGATCAGCCGGGGCGATACCCAAATCATCCTGCAGCTCCTTGTAAATATTATTCAGCGAACGAGGCAGAGGCATACTACGGTGCACAGAGAACGACAGACCCATCGCATTACCCGGAGTGGGGTAGGGGTCCTGACCAATAATAAGGACCTTCACCTGGCTCATTGGGCGGCGGAACGCATTGAAAATATCGGTAGCAGGTGGGAAAGTACGGTACCCCGCCGCGTGCTCCTCACGCAGGAAAGCGCCCATGGCGTGAATCTGCTCTTGGACGGGGGCGAGTGCTGCCGCCCAATCCTCGCTCATAATGCTGCTGAGGGGCTGGTTCATGAATCTCCTGAGGCTGATGCGACCCTGACGGTAACGGGAGGGGTGCGGGATGAATGCTTCTCCTCTAGACTGAGGCTTTCTCTAGACTGAGGCTTTCTCTAGGCTAGGGTTCTCTTCTAGACTAGGGGATGACGAATACATACGCTAGAGACGCCCGCCGTGGCAGGTGAGCTACAGACAGGAGGGAATGTGTCAGAACAGGAACGTACTGAAACCGTGCAGAGCCAGGCGGAAGTAGAAAACCAGTCGGAACTGCAGAACCAACCCGGCGGCCTGAGCCCGGTGGAGCGCCGCATCCTTGAGGTGGAGCGCCGCCGCTTCAAGCACCAGGGTTCCAAAGAGAAGGCGATTATCGCCGCCGGATTCACCCCGATTGCCTACTACCAGCGCCTGAACGTGATGCTGGACGATGAGCGGGTACGCGCCGCAGCGCCGCAGATGATCGACGTTCTGCGCGTCCGCCGAGACGCTGACTAGGGGCTCAAACTGGGGGAGTCGTGCGAGCTTTCCAAATCCTGCTTTCAACCCCGCGCACCTCAAGTTCAGCTAGAGATTGAACACTGTGCGGTGCCCGTCTCTTTCGCAGCCGGTTGCGGGGCGTTCACGTTGGTTCTCGCTAGTTGAGACGGTACTCTAGGTACTAGAACACCAAGACCGTACCTTCCGTAGCCGCGCGATGCGTCAGCCCATGCGCCAGGCAGGACGGTACGGTACCAGCCGGTAAACAGAGACCCGTGAAATGAGGATAAATGAGCTACCCCCGCGACGAATTTGACGAGGTAGACGAAAACACCGCCCGCCGCGGAACCTACCGCGCGGTCAATGCTGACCCGGCAAAGAGCCCCAAGGGCGCGATCCCCCTGGTAGTAGCTGGCGTTGTTGGCCTGCTCATCGGCGGCGCAATGTACGTGTACGCGCCGCGCACCGCCTCCCCGCAGTATTCGGCGTCCACCGCGAAGAGTAGCTCCGCCCCCGCAAGCGCCTCTGCGTCCTCTGCGCCGGCTAAGGCTTCCGCCTCGGCAAGTGCTACGAAGACTGGTCTGGCTGAGTCCATCTCTGTGGCGGTCTACAATGCGGCGGCTCCGGCGGGTAGCGCATCCCGTGCGGCGGCTCTGCTGACCGGCTACACCATCAACGAGACGGCAAACTACACGGGTGTGGCACCGGCAACCAGCGTGGTCTACTACGCTGAGGGCTACCAGTCGCAGGCGCAGAGCATCGCCTCGAAGCTGGACATTTCGCAGGTGCGCCAGGCGACCGCCAACGTTGAGATGGGTAACCACGAGGTCATCGTGATTCTGTCGTCGGATTACACCGGCTCCGCTACTGCCGCGGAATAGGTTCAGGCGGTTGCCGGGGGTGAGTCTAAGCCCGAGAGTCTAAGCCCGCGCCAGCTGTTTCAACCATAACGACTTCTGCTCAACCCCATCCGCGCAATTCCACTGATGCGCCGGGTGGGGTTGATGCTTTTAACACCCCTCACGCGCTCCCGGCGGGCACACCGATAACGCCCCTTTTGGCGGGGTTGATGAGCGCAGATTAAGCACTGGGCGATTAACCCTTCAACCTTGGGCTTAAACGTTTGCTCCATGCCGGTGCGGGTGCCACAATTGATGTAGCATTCGGGTGCTTTATGCCCTACTCTGCCCGCGCCTCCGTACCGGGGGTGTTGTGGAGGGGCAACCACCCGATTTTAGATGTACCGCACCCGCAAGGGTGAAGGAAAAAATCCAATCGTCCAGGAGGACACTTATGGCAAAGCTCATTGCTTTTGACGAAGAGGCACGCCGCGGCCTTGAGCGCGGTTTGAACACCCTCGCCGATGCAGTGAAGGTGACCCTCGGCCCCCGCGGCCGCAACGTTGTGCTGGAGAAGGCGTGGGGCGCCCCCACCATCACCAACGACGGTGTCTCGATCGCGAAGGAAATCGAGCTGGAGGATCCGTACGAGAAGATTGGTGCGGAGCTCGTCAAGGAAGTTGCTAAGAAGACTGACGACATCGCAGGTGACGGTACCACCACCGCTACCGTTCTGGCTCAGGCACTGGTTCGCGAGGGCCTGCGCAACGTGGCTGCTGGCGCTGACCCGCTGAGCCTCAAGCGCGGCATTGAGAAGGCTGTTGAGGCTGTGACCGAGGCTCTGCTCTCCTCCGCGAAGGAAGTTGAGACCGAGGAAGAGATCGCTGCAACCGCATCTATTTCCGCTGGCGACGCTGAGATCGGCAAGCTCATTGCTGAGGCAATGGAGAAGGTCGGCAAGGAAGGCGTCATCACCGTTGAGGACTCCAACACTTTCGGTCTGCACCTCGAACTGACTGAGGGTATGCGCTTCGACAAGGGCTTCCTGTCC
Source organism: Rothia similimucilaginosa (assembly GCF_029850985.2). Taxonomy (NCBI): domain Bacteria; kingdom Bacillati; phylum Actinomycetota; class Actinomycetes; order Micrococcales; family Micrococcaceae; genus Rothia; species Rothia similimucilaginosa. Next base: position 229,646 of record NZ_CM138149.1, read on the forward strand.
GGTTACTTCGTGACCGACCCGGAGCGTCAGGAAGCAGTCCTGGAGGACCCCTACATCCTGGTTGTGAACCAGAAGATTTCGAACGTTAAGGACCTCGTCCCCGTCCTGGAGAAGGTCATGCAGTCCGGCAAGCCGCTGCTGATTGTTGCTGAGGACGTTGAGGGTGAGGCTCTGGCTCTGCTGGTGCTGAACAAGATGCGCGGTTCCATCAAGTCCGTTGCTGTGAAGGCTCCGGGCTTCGGTGACCGCCGTAAGGCTCAGATGGCTGATATCGCTATCCTGACCGGTGGTCAGGTCATTACCGAAGAGGTTGGCCTGTCCCTGGACGCAGCAACCCTGGACATGCTCGGTTCCGCTCGCAAGGTCGTTGTGACCAAGGACGAGACCACCATCATCGAGGGCGCAGGCGACGCAGCAGCTATTGAGGGTCGCGTTGCTCAGATTCGCGCAGAGATTGCTAACTCTGACTCCGACTACGACCGTGAGAAGCTGCAGGAGCGCCTGGCTAAGCTCGCCGGTGGTGTTGCTGTGCTGAAGGCTGGTGCCGCAACTGAGGTTGAGCTGAAGGAGCGCAAGCACCGCATTGAGGATGCTGTGCGTAACGCTAAGGCTGCTGTTGAGGAGGGTATCGTCCCCGGTGGTGGCGTTGCTCTGATTCAGGCTGGCGTGAAGGTCTTCGACAAGCTGGAGCTGACCGGCGACGAGGCGACCGGCGCGAACATTGTGCGCGTGGCTATTGACGCACCGCTGAAGCAGATCGCTGCTAACGCTGGCCTGGAGCCGGGCGTTGTGGTTGACCGCGTTCGTTCCCTGCCCGCTGGTACCGGCCTGAACGCTGCGACCGGCGAGTACGAGGACCTGATGGCTGCCGGTATTGCTGACCCGGTGAAGGTGACCCGTTCGGCTCTGCAGAACGCTGCGTCTATTGCTGGTCTGTTCCTGACCACTGAGGCTGTTGTTGCGAACAAGCCGGAGCCCGCTGGTGCGGCTGCTCCCGGTGCGGACGCAATGGGCGGAATGATGTAGTAAAAATTTATCCCTGAGGGGGTAAATTTCTACGGAATCCGTGGCACGCGAAGCGTGACCCGGTGGTGACCTAACGCTGGTACTCAAACCGGCGCAGGTCCACGCATCCGTATGAGGCGGGGGCGGCTACCCATGAAGGGTGGCCGCCCCCGCTTTTGTGTGCCCAAGCGTCCTGTCCCGCCGGTGGAGGCGGTAGAATGGCTCCTTATGGAATGCGCCTATTTTCGTGATGACCTTTGCTCCTCCTGCCCCAGCATTGAGACCGCCTACACCGCGCAGGTGCAGGCGAAGCAAGAGCACGCCCGCGCCCTGCTCGCTAACTACCCGCAGCTGCAGTGGCTGGATCCGGTGACCAGCGCGGAGGCGGGCTTCCGCAACAAGGCGAAGCTTGTGGTGGGTGGTTCGGCGAAGAACCCGACCCTCGGCATTGTGGATTACCGTACGGGCGCCTCCACGGATCTTGGAGAATGCCCGCTCTATATGGAGCCGATTCAGGCGGCTATTCCGGTGCTACGTGAGCTGATTCAGCGCGCGGACCTGACCCCTTATGACATTCCGAATCGTCGCGGTGAGCTGAAGAATATTCTGGTGACTGCTTCGGCGGCGGGTGAGCTGATGGTACGTTTTGTGTTGCGTTCGAAGAAGCTGCTGGTGCCGATTCGCCGCCAGATGGACTGGCTGCAGGAGCAGCTGCCGAACCTGGCGGTGCTGTCGGTGAACCTGCTGCGTGAACCGGTGGCGCGCGTTGAGGGCGATGAGGAGATTATCCTTTCGGAGCGTCAGACCCTGCCGATGCAGGTGAACGACCTGACTCTGCATCTGCGTCCGCAGAGCTTCTTCCAGACGAACACGAAGGTTGCGGAGGCGATGTACGCGCAGGGCCGTGAGTGGGTGCGTGAGGTGGCTCCGCGCTCGCTGTGGGACCTGTACTGCGGCGTGGGTGGTTTTGCTCTGCATGCCGCTTCGGTGATGGACGGCGGTTCGGTGACGGGTATTGAGATTAGTGCGGAGGCGGTCGCTTCGGCGCAGCGCACGGTGGCTGAGTATGGGCTGGAGGGCGTGGGCTTTTCGGCTCAGGATGCTCCGGAGTTCGCGGTGTCTTCGGGGGCGGTGCCGCAGATGCTGGTGGTGAACCCGCCGCGCCGCGGTATTGGTGAGAGCTTGTGCGCGTGGATTGAGGGTTCGGGTATTGACCGTGTGGTGTATTCGAGCTGTAATGCGGTGACTTTGGCGAAGGATCTGGGGCGTATGCCGTCGTATGCGCCGGTGCAGGGCCGTGTGCTGGATATGTTCCCGCATACGGACCACTACGAGGTCATGGTGCTGTTGCAGCGCACGTAGCTGATAGTATAATGAATACCATTAGAAATATATATTGTGTTTGTTATTTATTTTTGGAAAGGGGAAATAGGAAAAATGAATTTTTCTAGAGTTTTTCAATGGTTAGTTCCATTGGTTATTTTCATTGTTGCTGGGAATTTTCTGAATTTTTTCGGAATCATTGAAAGTTTATTGGATGGGTATAGTAAAGAGAGTAAATTATTTTGGATAACAGGGTTGTACTTATTTATAGTAGGACTATATTTATTTCTATATGCATGGCTTGTGTATGCACTTAAAGTTTTTACTTTGAATCATATTGATAAATCCGGAGAAAAAGCAATTCAAGAATTCCGGGTTAATTCCGCTGTTGCAAGAGTGAAATTTTCCCGAATCTTGAGAAAGATATTCTATGCCATAAGCCCTGTGATGATTGTTTCAGTCCCTGAAAGCAGTCATAAGGAATCTGTGTGGTCGGCTTTGAATGGAAGGCCGAAAAAATATGCTGTTATTGGTTTCGTCAAGCTGATATTCGTTTTGTTGGCTATTTCATTTGGATTAGCTTGCTATTCGTTGAAGGTGTTGGATTGGACTGATTCTCATGGATTAAGCGTGCGAGAATGGGTGAATGGCGCATTAGGTATTAGGTTGGATATTGCAGGTATTCTCTCTAGCTTACCTGTTGTTACTGCCTTGATTGCTTTGGTGCCAACATTCTTGGCCTTCTATTTTTATAATCAGAAACGTGATGTTCGAAAAATTATCAGCAATGAGGAAAATAAGCGCCTAGAGGAAGCTGCTCTGGCGTATGAAAAATTGGTGGTCTGGATTGATAGAAATATAAAAGATGTAACAAAAAACTATGATAATATTATAAATCGGCAGGATAGTGTTATTCGGAATCGACTAGTGAATCGTGTCCCGAACTATCCTTCACTGACTACGTACCGTCTTTGCCCTCCGGATACTAATACTAAGGATGGCACTAAGGATGGTACTAAGGATGTAGATTCTGGTAAGTATCGCATGAGGGATTTTGACTCGAACTATTATGCGGAGAAGATTTCTGGTGTTGATGAGCTCACTGAAATTATTGATGAATTATTGAGTCCTAGAATAATTAGTTCTACTAAATTAATCGCAATGAGCAATAGTAATATATGGAGTCTTTATTATATGATGCCGGATCTAAGAAGTGAGAACAAGGTTAATCGTTTATTCTATTTAGAGGATGGTATAAAAGATTATGTCTCAGCATGCAGTAAAATGCCAAATAAACTTAATTATGATGAACTGGAAGAGGAATGGCGATTGGAGTCCTCTGCTATTGCTCGTAATATATACGATAATCTTAAAAAGATAGACTCTTTGAGACTTGGAGCTATCGCTCTAAAGAAATATCTATATCCTTCAAGGACTGAGCAAGTTCTTGTCAAAATTTTCCGAAAGGAAAAATAGCCACCTCGGTGAGCTAAATATTACTTTCTTGCTCTGTTGGGTGTAGAGTAAAAAATCTATGCTCATTAGGGTAGAAGAATTCTGTAGATAGGCGGTGGCGTCTCGGACGGTTGTGTCCGAGGCGCCACCGCTCCTTCGTGTCTAGTGTTGGGGCGAGGTTTAGCTCGCCACTCTTACCCCTGCGCCGCGAGGATACCCGCCGCGTACGCCGCCTGACCCACGTGCTGTGCCGCGTCGTCAATCATGCTGACCAGGCGCACACCGCGAGTCACCGGCGGAGTCCACGAACGGTCAATAATCTCACTCAAATCAGCCTCGCTCAGCGTCTGCGCGTAGGCTGCGAGCGCCTCGCCGGTCGCCACAAGGTACTCCACCAGCAGCGCAGAATCTTCAACCACGATGGAACGTGCCTGCTCGGCGGTGTGGCCGTAGCCCATGGTGTCGCCCAGCTCGCCCAGGTTGAAACGCTCCCTGAAGCCCTGCGCCTCCCAGACCTGCGGCTGACCGTTCAGCGCGGAGAGCTGCATGTCCATCTGTCGTCCGGCGTGCCAGAGCAGCCAGGCGATAGAGTTCGGGTGCCCGCCCGGGTGGGCGTTGAGCGCCTCGGGGGATAGCCCCTTGACGGCTACGGCGGCTTCGATGCCGGGGCGGCTGGCGGCGTCACGCAGAATATCGTGGGTTTTCATGGAATCCTCCTGATTGTGCTGGCTTCTCATGGGCTGGCTTCTCTTAGGGAGCCGGGTGGTTTCAGTCTACGCCCGCGCGGGCTCTGAGGGGTGGCTGTGGAAGGAGAGAGGGGGGCTTTGCTCACTTCCTAGCGGTGGGGGCGTGAATTGGGGTGGCAAGAAAAAATGTGGCGCGCGGGAATAATACTTATTTCTTCCCGTTGAACTCTGTGAAGACATCATCATCTAAATTTCACAGGAGAATATTATGACCACCCCCGCTCAGCTGCACTTTGACATGGTCGTCATCGGCTTCGGCAAGGGCGGCAAGACCCTCGCCGGCGCATACGCCAAGACCGGTAAGAACGTTGCCCTCATCGAACAGTCCACCGGCATGTATGGCGGCACCTGCATCAACATCGGTTGTGTACCCACCAAGGCGCTCGTGCACCGTGCCGACGAGTTCCGTGCCAGCGGCGAGCGCACCCTTGAAGAGGCAAACGCCGCCTACGAATCCGCCGTGGTTTTCCGTGACAAGCTGACCGGCATGATGCGCGCCAAGAACCGCGAAATCCTGCTGTCCAACGAGACTGCCAAGCTCATTGACGGTCACGCACGCTTCATCTCCGACACCGAGGTTGAGGTTACCGCGGGCGAGGACACCCTGCGCGTTACCGCCGACTACTTCATCGTCAACACCGGCGCCGTGTCGGTCATCCCGCCGATTGAGGGCGTCCGCGAATCTGAGCGTGTGCTCACCTCCACCGAGCTGCAGAAGCTCACCCCGCGCCCCAAGCGCCTGGGCATCATCGGTGGCGGCCCCATCGGTGTTGAGTTTGCCGGTATTTTCTCCTCCTACGGCACTGAGGTAACCATTCTGGACGGTGCGCCCGCCCTCTTCGGCCGCTACGACGAGGACGTTGCCCAGGTTGCCCGCGAGATTATCGCAGACCAGGACATTACCGCTCACACCGGCGTGCGTGTGCAGTCCTTCAAGGACGGCGCTGACTCGGTGACCGTGACCTACCTCGACTCCGAGGGCGCTACCCGGGAGCTGGAGGTGGACTACGTGATGGTTGCGACCGGCCGCAAGCCCGCCACCGAGGGTCTGGGTCTGGAGAACACCAGCATCGAAACCAACGACCGCGGCGCAATCGTCGTGGATGAGCACCTGCGCAGCACCGTGCCGAATATTTTCGCGCTCGGTGACGTGAACGGCGGCCCGCAGTTCACCTACATCTCCATGGATGACTACCGCGTGGTGCTCTCCCAGCTGGTCGGTGACGGTTCCCGCTCCACCAAGGACCGCAAGGCAGTGGCTTCGACCATTTACATGAACCCGCCGCTGTCTTCGGTTGGTCTGACTGAGCGTGAGGCGATTGAGGCTGGCCACAAGGTGAAGGTCGCTTCGAAGCCGGTTGCCGCGGTTGCCGCGATGCCGCGCGCGAAGACCCAGGAGAACCCGCGCGGCATCATGAAGTTCGTGATTGACGCGCAGACCGACCAGATTCTGGGTGCCCAGCTGCTGGTAATCGAGTCCATGGAGGTTATTAACCTGGTGGCTCTGGCGATGCGCCACGGCATTACCGCTTCGCAGCTGCGCGATGAGATTTACACTCACCCCTCGATCACTGAGGGTCTGAATGAGGTTCTTGCCGTCGCGGTGCCCGTGAACTAGTCGAACTAGAATCGCGTCTGGATTCGCGGTTCGTATAGCGTTTCTGCTTGTCTGAGTGCTTCCCTGCCCGTTCCGCCCGTTGTGCTGTCAACGGAGGTACGGGTGGGGAAGCATTTTTGTTAAGGCTCATATATACCTAGTAGCTAAGCATGCCCTAAGATGGTTATGAGATAAGCGCAAGCTCACCGATTGGGTGGTCAGCGCGAGAGGGCTCGGAGGAGACACCCACTCGCTGCTACACCCACCACAGCGCACCGCCTGCGCCGCGCATACAACCGAAAACCAAAGGCACGAACCGGGAGAATCATGGCACTGCCCAAAATCAAGCCCTACACCTACGTCGACCGTGAACACAGCAACCGCGTGAGCTGGCCCGTGGACCCCTCCCGCGCTGTACTGCTCGTACACGACATGCAGGTACACTTCGTCCAGGCTTTCGAAGGGGCCAACCTGGGTGAGGGTAACAACAACCCGGACGCCCAGATTAACATCGCCATTCGGAACCTGCGCCGCCTCATTGACGCCGCCCACGCCGCCGGAATCCCGGTCTACTACACCGCACAGCCGCCGCGCCAGAACCCCGAAGACCGCCGTCTGCTCATCGACTTCTGGGGCGACGGCCTGCAGAACGACGAGTCCGCCCGCATCCTCGACGAACTGGCACCCACCGACCGCGACACCGTGCTGACCAAGTGGCGCTACTCCGCGTTCGTGCGCAGCCCCTTCGAGGACCTGCTCAAGGAGTCTGGCCGCGATCAGCTCATTATCGGCGGCGTGTACGCGCACATTGGCTGCCTGACCACCGCCCTGGAGGCGTTCATGCGCGATATTCAGCCGTTCATGGTCGCGGATGCGCTCGCCGACTTCTCGGAAGGTGAGCACCGCACGGCGTGCGAGTACGCTTCGGGTCGTTGCGCCCGCGTGCTGAACACCGCCGATGTACTTGCCGACCTGCATGCTGCAGAAGGTGCTGAGAAGGCTGAGACTGCTGAGAAGGCTGAGACTGCTGAGGAGGCGCGCGCATGAGCTGGGTCATTGTGACCGGCGCGAACGGCGGTATTGGTGAGGCAACCGTCCACCAGCTCATCAAGAACGGTTATTCGGTGTTTGCGGCTGACCTCGCGGAGCAGCCCATTGCCTCCTTCGGTACCTACGGGGACGCGATCTTCCGCTACCGCGCCGTAGACGTTACGAGCGAAGAGTCCGTCACCGCCCTCGCCAACGCTGTAGCGGCACTCGACGAACCCATCACCGGCGCGGTGCTCGCCGCGGGCATCGCCCACAGCCAGCCGCTACTGGAAACCAGTTTCGCCACATGGAAGCGTCTGCACGCGGTCAACTCCGACGGCGTGTTCCTGTGTCTGCGCGAATTCGCGCGCATCATGATTGACCAGCAGGAGAGCGACCCGGCGAACAGCCGCTCCCTGGTGACGGTCGCCTCCAACGCGGCACGTGTGCCCCGCGCGGAGTTTGGTGCCTACGGTGCATCGAAGGCCTCGGCGGCGCGCGTGAGTTCCAGCTTCGGTCTGCAGCTTGCCGCGCACGGTATTCGCGTGAACTCGGTCTGCCCCGGCACCACCCGAACCCCTATGGTGACTGACGCCTGGGAGGGCGAGGACCGCTCCGCCCTGCCGGTTGCCGGTAACCCGCAAACGTTCCGTCTGGGCATTCCGCTGCGCCGTATTGCCGACCCGGCGGATATTGCGGCGGTCAACGCCTTCCTCATCTCGGAGGCGGCCCGCCACATCACCATGCAGGAGATTGTCGCCGACGGCGGTGCGACCCTCTAACGGCACCCGGACTATACCTGGCGCCCACAATATACCCGCGCCCGCACTGTGCTCTATGCGCTCCCGGCGCGAACCCACACACCACTGATAGAAGTACGATGACGAACCTTCCCGACTTTATCTTTGCCACCGGCACCCGCGTCCTGCGCGCATCCGGTGCGATGACCCCTGTCACCTTCGATAACGCCCTGGACGAGGCAAAACGTGCCGGTAGTGCCGTCGTGGGCCTCATTCCTTTTGACCCGGACATGTCCGCCTACCTCTTCGTGCCCGAACGTCTGGAGGAGCAGCAGGTGCCGGTCCCCGAGCAGACCGTGGAACTTGCCGAACCGGTATCGGTCACCGGCAGGCAGAACGACCGGTTCCGTACCGCCGTGGCGACCGCCGTGGAACGCATGAAGGCGGGTGAGCTGAGCAAGATCGTGCTTTCACGTGTGCTCACCGCCCGCTACGCACCCAGCGCCCTCAACCTGCAGGCGCTGTACAACAACCTGCGCGCCCAGCAGCGTTCCGCATTCAACTTCGCGGTGCGCCTGCCCGACGGCGAGCGCGGCATGAACGGAAGCTACCTGATGGGTGCCTCCCCGGAGCTGGTGTTCCGCACCGAGGGCCGCGCCTTCAAGACCCACCCGCTTGCCGGTAGCGCCCCGCGCATTGCTGAGCCCGGTAGCGCCGAAGACGAGGCGATTCGCGACCGTCTGTTTGCCTCGCCGAAGGATCGTGACGAGCACGCCTACGTTATCAACGACATTGCGGCGCGCCTGGCACCCATCGCCGAGGAGCTGAACGTGCCGCAGGTGCCCTCGCTACTGCAGACCCCGCAGCTGTGGCACCTGGCGACCCCCATCGACGGTGTGCTGAAGGAGGGTCTGACCTGCCTGGACGGTGCCCGCGTGATTCACCCGACCCCCGCAATTTGTGGCGCCCCCACCGAGAAGGCGCTGGAGCTGATTCGTCAGCTGGAGTCTTTTGAGCGCCGCTACTTTGGCGGCCTGGTTGGCTACATGGACGCCGAGGGTAACGGCGAGTGGGCGCTGGTGCTGCGTTGCGCCCAGGTCAGCCCGGATGAGGCGGTGCTGTACGCCGGCGCGGGTATTGTGGCTGAGTCCGACCCCGAGCTGGAGCACACCGAGACCGGCACGAAGCTCGGCAGCTTCGGCCGTGCCCTGGGCGTGGATACCCTGGGCGAAGACACCCCTTAGGCTCTTTCGTGAACGCCTTTCGTGACTGCCTTGACCCGGCAGAATAAAACGACTGAACGCGCTCGCTGTTATGGCGGGCGCGTTCAGTCGTTGTTGTTATGGGGGAGCGTGGCTAGTCGGTGAGCAGACGCTTGAGCTCCAGGGGAGTGGCAACCGGCAGAAGCTGAGCCTCAAGCTGCACGGGCTCACCCTGGGCTGGCTCACTATGGGCAGGGTTCTCCACTGCCAGGGCGATGAGCATCTTCTGGGCGTGCTCGGGGTTCTCCGCGTCGGGCAGCGCCACGGGTACCCACTGCAGGCTAAAGCTCCGCTCGGCAGCCTCGCCGCCCTGATTACCGACACGGGGCGCGCTAAAGGTCGCTTGGGCGGTCAAGCTGTCCTGAGTCAGTACGCGCAGGGCGGTCGGCTCGGGAGTGTCGCTGCCCAGAAGGTCCCCCGGGACCTCCTCGTTCATGGCAAGTTCGAGCGCATCCAGCAGTGCATCGGTGAGCTGCACCCGAACCAGGGAGGGCACTACGCTCAGGCCGTGGCCGGTCGCCTTGAGCACCGCCTCCTTAGCGGTCCACAGCGCCACCGAGAGCAGGTGCAGTACGGGCGCAGGGCGTTCCTGTGCCACCCGCTCATAGAACGAGCGTTCTTCATTGGAGAGCGCTAGGCGCGCAAAACCGGAGAACAGGCGCGCATCCAGAGTCTCAACATCCACGCCGAGCACCGCCGAGGAATTACGGCTAAACGCACCCACCACCAGCGGATTCACCTGCGACATATTGAAATTTACGCCCGCAATACGCGGCTTACCGTGCTTCTTACCGCTGGTGCACAGGGTGCAGGAACGATCCACCTCAATCTCAGAAGCGGCACTGGACGGCACATCCAGACGCGCCGCCGCCATAGCGCGCATAAGCGCCTGAGTGCTCAGGTAGCTGACCGCCGCCGTGGAGGTCGGCAACTGCGCCGCATGCTGCTGCTCAGCAAGACCCAGGTAGCTCAACCAACTAAAACGCAGGGAACCGTACATCGTGCGGGTGGGAAGAGCGAAAATCTGCACGCGCTCGCTCGGGCGGGCGGTAGGGCGCTCCGGGTGCTGTGCGCTGGGTGTTTCGGGGGCAGAATAGCTCATAGGTTTAGTGTACCCGCCCGGCATTACGGCAAATGGCGCGTGCGAGGCTGCATTAGGTTGTCCACAGCTGTAACCGTGCGCTACGCACCCTCGCCGCCGGTGCGGTAAAGTCATCACAGACATCATTACGGACTGCCGCCTGCACGCTAGAGGGGCGGCAGCGCAGAAAGAAGGTACCGTGAACAGCACGCAAGAGATTATTGCCGCAGCGGACGGCTCGGCGCTGGGCAACCCCGGACCGGCGGGCTGGGCATGGTATATCGACGACGACCACTGGGCGAGTGGCGGCTGGGCGCACGGCACCAACAACATGGGTGAGCTCAAGGCGGTCCTGGACCTGTTCGAGGCGACCGCATCCCGCCCGGAGGCGAAGCTGCGCGTGTACTGCGATAGCCAGTACGTCATTAACTCGCTGACCAAGTGGATGCCCGGCTGGAAGAAGAAGGGCTGGAAGAAGTCTGACGGCAAGCCCGTGCTCAACCGTGACCTTCTGGAGGCGCTGGATCAGGCGCTGACCGGCCGCGATTACGAGTTCATTTGGGTGAAGGGCCATGCGGGTCACGAGCTCAACGAGAAGGCGGACTCCCTGGCGAATGGTGCCGCGCGCGCCTACCAGGAGGGCCGCGAACCCGTGCACGGCCCCGGCTTCGGTGTCTCTGCTGAACCTGTTGAGGCTCCGGCTGTTGAAGCGCCGATTGTGAACGCTCCCGCGGCTGAGCCTGTACTTTCTGAATCTTCGGCGGACGCCCACCTGCCCGTACAGGAATTCACCGCAGCCGAGATTGAGAACGCCCAGCGCGGCGTGGAGAGCCTGCGCCTGTCCGGTCTGCTACGTCCCGCCTCCGCGGTGAACGCCCCCGACCCGGAGGCGGTCCGCACCCGCAAGGAGCAGCTGGCGCTCGCGGCAGAGCGTGCCGCTGAGCGTGACGCAAAGGCACTGGCGCGCCAGCAAGAGACCGCTCAGCAGGCATCCAGCGCCGCGCAGGCGGAAGAAGAGGATGACCTGACCGGTCTGGAAGAGTTCGCAGGTCTGGACCCGAATGATGTTGACCCGGCGGAACTTCTAGGTGAGACGGAAGAACACGCAGAAAATCAGGCGGCAGAGCCTGCCATAGAGCCAGCCGCGATACCCGCACAGACCGTAGAGTCCGCTCAGCCTGTTGCGCATACCCATCCATCTGCACCCGCGCCCGCTGATCCTGCTCCCGCCGCGCTTGCGTTGAACCCTGAGGAGGCCGCCACCACAGAACAGCTACTCGAAAGCCGCGGCTCCGTTATGGAGGCGGCGCAGCTGGAGTCTATGCTGCACGAGCGTCTGGTATGGGTGACCGCCACCGGCAAGTCGGTGTCCCGCTCCTCGGTGCTGCAGTACCGCGAACGCGCCTTCACCCAGCAGGGTGCCCCGCTCAAGCAAGGTGTGCAGGTGTTGGATACTTCTAGTGTGCTGGTCATGGCGGCGGTTGCCACCGCACGCGGCCGCGTGAGCCGTTCGAGCATCTGGCATTACGACGCTGAGCGCGGCCTGTGGCGTCTGCGTTTCCGCCAGGAGACCCCCGCCTCCTAAAGCTGAACTTCTAACGCTCGGCTCCTAAGGATTGGGCTCTTGGATCCAAAGATTTTCGTGCAATAAAGCCCCGCCGCATCCTCACTTGCGAGGATGCGGCGGGGCTTTTCTCAATGTTCGCCGACTTCTAGTGAGTCTGGCGGGCGGTGTGCCGTGCGGTCGGGACCTTTTAGCCGCCCGATCTACCCGCCTGCCTGCGGGTGGGCTTCTGGGCTTATTGCCCTGACCTCTTAGCCGACGAACATGGAGGCGTTAGCCTGCTCGGTGTCTGCGTAGTTCATACCTGCGCGGGTAAGTGCCTCGTTGATCTGGGTGATGGACGCTTCGACCTGGCGCTGGGTTGCGTGCCACTGGTCCAGAACACCCTGGAAGTTAGCGGATGCAGAGCCGGTCCAGGAGCTCTGCAGGTCGTGTAGGGATGAGGTCATACCGTTGACGTCTGCGGTGATGGATGCGACGTAGGATCGTGCCTGTGCGCTCTTGGCTGCGATGACCTCGGAATCGACATTGAACTGTGCCATGGTTTTTCTCCTTTGAGATATGTGAGATGGGTGGGGTGGTTGCCCCGTGATGGTGCTTGGGATTTGGATCTCTGGAAGAGTTGAGTTCCTGACCGGAAGCTTGTTATCAATATATCCTTCAAAATGTATCAAATGAGATGAAAAGTGATGTTTCGATAAATCTGTGGATAAACCCGCCAGATTCACTCCAGTATCTCGAAAAAATCGAAAACCCTCCCGAAAATGACGCCGCCATGACGTACGCTAGATTGCCCTGCTGTTCTTGAGCCTCGTATCTTCTCCTCACTTGCGGTCTCCTCACTCACACCGCCGAGAGTTATCGCCTCGCCGCGATATAGTCCCACCTGCAGGGCACATCAAAACCCCCGAATCGTAGAACACTCAAGTTCTACAATCCGGGGGTTTATGCGTCAGTGTTACTTCATCAGCTGATCGTCCGAGACAGGCGGCGGATAGAACGGCAAAGAAATCACGAAGGTAGCACCGCCACCATCGGTCTCTTCAATATGAATCCTACCCTCATGCTGCTCAATAATCGCAGCCACAATGGACAGGCCCAGACCCGTACCACCGGTCTCACGCGAACGTGAAGTATCGGTGCGGTAGAAACGCTCGAAAACGCGCTCACGGTCCTCGCCGTGAATACCGGGGCCGTGGTCGCGCACCTCCAGCACGGACAGTGGGAAACCGGGAACCTCTTCGCGCACGCCCACCGCAATCTCCAGGGGAGAACCGTTGGGGGTGTAGCGCATGGCATTGGTCAGTAGGTTCGCCACCACCTGACGCAGACGTGATTCGTCACCGAGCACGGTTGCGGAGGTCGGCGCAACCTCTTCGTTCAGGCCCACCAGGGACACTGCACGATCGGGTGCCGTAGCGTAGGCGTCGTTACTAGCGTCCACCGCAAGATTGAACAGGTCGAAGGGCGCCAGTTTGGATTCGCGGCGCTCATCAATACGTGCCAGGGTCAGTAGGTCTTCTACGAGCTGGCCCATACGCTTGGACTCCGATTCGATGCGGCTCATCGCGGTAGCGACAGCTTCATCGGTCGGTAGCGCGCCCTGACGGTACAGCTCTGAGTAGCCTCGAATACTGACCAGCGGGGTGCGTAGCTCATGCGAAGCGTCACCCACGAACCGGCGCATTTTGGCTTCGCTCTTCTCGCGGGCTTTGAAGAGCATTTCAATCTGGGTGAGCATCGTGTTCAGCGAAACCGCGAGGTTACCAATCTCATTGCTGGGGTTGTAGTCCTCAATACGCTGAGAGAGGTCACCGGCAGCAATCTTGGCGGCGGTCTGCTCCACGCGAGCCAGCGGCTCGAAGGTGCGGGTCACAATTACCCAGGTCATCGCAATTGCGGAGGCGAGAGTTGCCAAACCAAATGCAAAGGTCAGTACACCCACGAGGGCGACCACCTGGTTCGTTTGCTTCAGCGGCATGGCAATGATGAGGGAGGCCTCCTCCGACAGACCTGACGTGTCGTTGGCTTCAATGGGCACGGCGAGCACACGCCAATCGGAGGAGCTGCCCATCGAGTTGACGGTGACCGCCTCCTCGTTTTGCTTGCGAACCTTCTCTTCGGTCCAGCCCTGCAGCACCGGCTCGCTGAACTGTTCGCTGTCCTCAGATTTGAGCGAGTACAGTACGTTGCCATCCTTATCGAGCAGGTACAGGCGGTAGGTGCTCAGGGATTGTTCCTGATTGCCGGAGGGGCGTACGGTCGCCAGCTGCACGAGTGAAGGGGCGCTGCTTTTCATCTCTTCGTCCAACTGATGCACCATCTGGGCGCGCAGAGCGGAAATCGCAACCAGGCTCGTCACCGCAATGGAGAGGGCGATGAGCATGGAAGTGATGAGCACCAGCTGGGTGCGAAGGGAGAGAGACTGGGGAATCCGGTCGAGGGGTTTGAGCGCCACGTTAGCCTCGAGAACCGCGAATCATATAGCCCACACCGCGCTTGGTGTGGATGAGCGGCTCGTGGTTTTCACGGTTGTTGTCAATCTTGCGGCGTAGGTAGGAAATATAGGACTCAACGATGGAGGAGTCGCCATTGAAGTCGTACTCCCACACGTGGTCGAGAATCTGCGCCTTGGACAGTACGCGGTTGGCGTTGAGCATCAGGTAGTGTAGCAGGTTGAACTCGGTGGGGGAGAGGTCAATCTCTTCGTCATCGAGGAACACTTCGTGGGTGTCCACGTTCAGGCTGAGGGCATCAACGCGCAGTACGGCATCATCCTCATCCTGGATACTGCGGCTACGGCGTAGAATGGCGTGGATGCGGGCAATCACCTCGTCGAGAGAGAAGGGCTTGGTGACGTAGTCGTCGCCGCCGACACCCAGACCGGTTACCTTGTCTTCGGTGGCGTCCTTCGCCGTCAAGAAGAGTACGGGGGTGGTGGTGCCGTTTTCGCGTAGGCGGCGGGTCACCTCGAAACCGTCCATGCCGGGCATCATGACGTCCAGGACAATGAGGTCGGGGTTTTCGGCGTGTGCCTTTTCGAGGGCTTCGCGGCCGTTACCGGCGGTAACTACTTCAAAACCGGCAAAACGCAGGGAGGTGGCGAGCAATTCAAGAATGTTGAACTCGTCATCGACGACTAGGAGTTTTGCTTCAGCAGACATACTCTATCTTTCTCTCTGAATGGCAGGCTGTACTTGATAAGTGAATGATGCGTGTGAGCTTGAGGCTCGAATCTCTATGCCTTGTTGCGGCGCATGACCGACAAGAACAGTGCAGCCATGAGTGCAATAAAAGCGACGGGTAGGAGGACCAGCGGAATCTGGCTCATGAGGGCGGGCGGCGTTGCCCCAACCCACTTCATCGCGAGCATGGCAACTCCGGTGAGCAGACAAAGCAGGGCGAGAATCGCGCCGCCTGCACCGAGCCAGCGGATGGCTCCGGCATAGGGCAGGGATATAGGGGTCTGCTCTGCAGTGTTGTGCTTGTCCTGTGCGGGTTCATTACTCATGGATTTAACGGTATCAGCTCACACATAGCTGTTCGTGGGCGAATCCCCAGATTTAGCGGTTTGAGACCCAAATTCACCCAAATTCACAGTGTATGTGAAGCTTGGGGGAGCGGCCACACTGTTTGTGCACCCGAGATGCTTTAATAGGGGTATGTCTGAACAGGTTATTGAACTGCTCCCCGAAACTACACCCGCTACTAACGCGCCCGCAGAGTCCGCTGTGCCTTCTGCCGCGTCTGAGAGTGCTGACGAGGGTAGCGCTGTACCTGCTGAGACTCAGCCCTCCGTGAACGCTGAGGAGCCTGAGGTGGCTGGGACGCCTGCGAAAGAATCTACTTCCGAGGAATCCGCTGCCGAAGAAACTGAACAGGACGAAGATTCCACCCCCGACCCCTTCACCCCGCTGGATGAAGAGGTAGGGGCCCCCTCCCTGGGTGTTCCGCACAAGCTGCGCCGCACCTCTAAGGTGGATGAGATTCTTGCCGCCGCTAAGGATGTAGCACTGCAGGGTGTGCGAGAAATCGCCCCTGCACACGCTATCGGTCTGGTTCACCATGTGCGCGCCGAGGAAGAGCGCTTGAGCACTCACCTGTTTGAGTGCACCCTGCCCGGTTACCGTGGCTGGTTCTGGTTTGCGACCCTCTCGCGTGCGCCTCGCTCCCGCGTGGCAACGATCTGTGAGGTAGGCCTGCTGCCCGGTGATGATGCGCTCATCGCGCCAGATTGGGTTCCGTGGGCTGACCGCGTTCGCCCGGAAGACCTGGAGGAGAACGCCGCGCAGGAGAACGCAGAATCTGATGCAACTACTGAGGAATCTGCTGAGTCCGGTGAGCCCGTAGAGAACAACTCGGCGGAGAAGGAAACCACGCAGAACGCTTCTGCTGCGGAGGAAATTGCCGAGGCTGAGTCCGCAGAGTAGAGCCTACGATCCACTCCTCTTAATAAAGGGTGGGATAACAAAATGTATATATAAGGTGTTGTATTGAGTCGTCCAATGGTTATTGTTGGGCGACTCAATGACTTAAGCCGTGGCAAAAGCCGCTGAAAAAGTACATAATAGATTATTGAATAAGTAACGACTTAGGCAGTGCTATCTAAGCACTGTTGTGGTGATAGCTGGGAGAGATATATGACAGACCTCATCGATACTACAGAGATGTATTTGCGCACCATCCTCGAACTGGAGGAAGAGGGCATTGTCCCCATGCGTGCGCGCATCGCTGAACGACTCGAGCACTCCGGCCCGACCGTTTCCCAGACTGTGGCGCGTATGGAGAAGCACGGCCTGCTCACAGTTGAGCCGGATCGCCACCTCGAACTGACTGAGGAAGGTCGCCACAAGGCTGTTGAGGTGATGCGTAAGCACCGCCTAGCTGAGCGCCTGCTCTCCGATATTATTGGTCTGGAACTTGAGTACGTGCACGAAGAGGCATGCCGCTGGGAGCATGTCATGAGTGACAAGGTGGAGAAGCGCATCCTGGAGATGCTCAAGGACCCCAAGTTCTCGCCGTACGGTAACGCTATCCCCGGCCTAGAGTATTTGGGTCATACTAGCGAGAAGAATGACGAGCGCACCGTACCCATGTCCCTGGCTGCACGTGACTCCGGTCCCGAGGATCGTTTCACCGTTTCTCGCTTCCCCGAGTCCATTCAGACTGACGTTGAGCTGCTGAAACTGCTGGCTGACGCAGGTATTGTCTACGGCGCTTCGGTGTCCGTGGTTGCTGGCCAGAACAATGATGTGATTGTTCACGCCGATGGTGAAGAGGACACCCTCTCCCTGGATATGGACGTGGCAAACGCAATTGTGGTCAAGCGCGGTGGCAGCCTCTAAGCTCCAGTTTTGAGAGTCTACTAACCCGCTTCACGCTTTAAACGGTGGTATCGCCTTCTTACTTGAGGAGGCGGTACCACCGTTTTTTGTGCCGTTGCTTCCCGAGAACTGACTTTGTCTAGATAGTGACGATTTAGCTCAATAATTGGCGCAAAACGCCGTATATACGGGAAGAAATGGGCAAAAGCGGAGGAATGCGGCGTATTCGGGCTACAAAAGGTGAATTAAACGGCGTGTATCAGTGGTGCAGACCACTCTCGCGTGAGCGAGCATATACTCCTCTCATAACTCTTTGGCAACTGTGCTTGAGTGCATTTTTCGTGGTTTTCGCTTAAATCTGAAGTTGAAACTGAGGGACAAGCCGGTTTCTGGGTGGGTAATGGGGGGTAAAACCTTAAGAGACGAGGTTCATTTTTATGAGTTTTGAACCACGTCCTTAAGGTGCGGTGGTGCGTTAAAAGCGAATGTGTATCCTTGTGAAATACCTAGTCAAATGCCTTAAATTAATTAATTGCCCGCAAATAAGCGGGGTTCTGACCGCCCAAACTCGCTCCGTTCCACCGGGGGAGAAAGCTCAAA
Organism: Rothia similimucilaginosa; assembly: GCF_029850985.2. Classification (NCBI taxonomy): domain Bacteria; kingdom Bacillati; phylum Actinomycetota; class Actinomycetes; order Micrococcales; family Micrococcaceae; genus Rothia; species Rothia similimucilaginosa. The sequence goes on from NZ_CM138149.1 coordinate 247,372, forward strand.
ATTTAAGTCCAAATGAGGTGACAACTGGGAGTTTTCTGTGTATTCTCGATTTGTGCCAAAATCCTCATCGTAAGAGGGCACCGTCGAAGCGGTTCCGCTGAGTTCTGCCAACGCTTCGATGTAACGTCTACCCAATATGGCAGAAGCGGGGGACCCAATCCCCAAGTTGGGATACGGCTTCTCAATCGAGAAGCCTCGGGGCTAAGTCACTTCGGTGGCCGAGCGAATCCATGCTCGAGTCCGACAGCTCACCTCGTCAGGCAATGGAGGAATTACCAATGGCTAAGAAGATCGTACGTACCGCAGGTGCAACCATTGCTGCAGGCGCACTCCTGCTCGGCGCAACCGTTCCCGCGAACGCATTCGCACAGATTCCGGCTGCTGCTGATCTGTCCTACGACTACACCAACTACGAGTTCGATTACACCAGCTACAACACCCCCGCAACCACCTATGTTGCACCCCAGGCTGAGAACCAGCAGGCTTACGTTGCACCCGCTGCAGCTCCGGCACCCGCAGCTTCCTCCGGTAACGCATCTCGCGATGCAATCGTTGCAACCGCAATGAGCGGACTGGGTGGCGCATACGTTTGGGGCGGCAAGACCTTCGGTGCATGGGACTGCTCCGGCTTCACCTCCTGGGTTTTTGCTCAGCACGGCATCAAGCTGACCGCTTTCACCTACGCAATGAAGAACGAGCTGCGCCCGACCGCTAACCCCCAGCCCGGCGACATCGTCTTCCAGAACGGCTACAGCCACGTTGGTATCTACCTGGGCAACGGCAAGATGATTTCCGCTCTGAACCCCACCAACGGTACCCTGGTACACCCCACCTCCTGGATGTCCGTTGACGGCTACTACACCGCTCTCTAAGCCTTAGCGCATAAGAGCTGGGTCTAGCCCAACATACTTCAAAATGGCGCCCACCCCATATGGGGTGGGCGCCATTTGCATACCCGAGAGATTCCGTGACAATACCGTCGAGAGTGCATCTTAACGTGGGTGAATTCTCAGCTGTATGCGGCTAGGATATCAGAGCTTGCAGAAGCCTCTGCGGCTCCTGCTCCCACTCGCTGAGCTCAGCACGCAGATTAGCCTGCGCGGGCTCCTCCCAGAGCTGTAGAGCCTGTTCGGAGAGGAAGATGCGCTCGCGGCCCAGGATGGAACGCAGGAAGGTCGTACGACCGGTACGGAACGCCTCATCGTCAAAATGGGAGTACTCGCTACGCACTCCGCGCAGGTAACGGCGGTAGCGTGCCGAATCAGCTGCCAGGATAGCCATATCGGCATCGAGGAAGAGCTCAATATCGGCCGGTTCATAGCCCGCCGGTAGATCGGCAGACTTGGGAAGCTTGTGGGTTGCCGTGGCACGCACCAGAAGGCTCACCATCTGCAGCTCGTGCTCGGTGAGTAGACCCGCGGCAACTAGCGGCTTCAGGGAGGCGCTCGCCAGCTGCTCGCTGCGGCGCTCATCCTCACCCGGTGTGCCCTCATAGACCGCGTCGTGGAACCACGCCGCCAGAATCAATGCCAGGGGGTAGAACCTGCCTGGGCGCGATGTGCGTGGAGGCGGTCCAGATCGGTGAGCATCTGTGAAAGGTGCCCGCTGTGGTGGTAGGCTCGGTGCGGCTGTTCCCACGCATGAAGCATGCTCTCACCCAGTTCCACCACCTGCGCCGTGAGTTGAGCCCGTAGCTCGGTAGGAGCCTCCACACGCTTGAGACGGGGAGTAAACGCCGCCTCCCAGGCGCGAAGCAGACGCGGGCGAATCTTCTCGGGGCGTTCCTTCAGGGGAATCCGTAGACCGCTGGCAATAAGTGTGCGAGTCAGCTGCGCGCCACTGAGTTCCTTCGCACCTGCCCGTACTAGATCCTTGTAGAGGTGTGCTGGAACATCATAGTGGTCGCGGTCGAAGGCGCGCTCACTGATGTCACCAGCTGCGGCGAATTTGTGCAGTTCCGTCAGTGAGACATCGGAGATGAGGTGTGAGAAGACGGTGCCGTGTGCGGGCCAGGTGGGCGGGTCAATGTAGATGCTCATTCGTACATTGTAGGAGCGGTTCTGCCGCCGGGTGCGGGTGTCCTCAGGCGGTGAACACAGGGCGGTGAATACGGGTTGGGGCAGGGATTGGGGCAGGGGGTGGGCACGGTGCGAATACCGGTGGATGCTGGCGGCTTGGGCGGGCTATGCGGACTCGCGGTGCGGGGTGCTTTATACTGGATAGGTACGCCCTCGTAGCTCAGGGGATAGAGCACTTCTCTCCTAAAGAAGGTGTCGGACGTTCGAATCGTCTCGGGGGCACACAGAACCGGTAGTCACACCGGTACGAGAAAACCGCCCGTCGCTTGCATTAGCAGGCGCGGGCGGTTTCTCTGTTTCTGCTCGAATGATGGAGTGGCGGGTGACTGAACGGGTGGGAGCTGCGGAGTAAATGCGGTAGCATGGAATATCGAACGTGTATTCTAGGCAGCGAGGTAGATGATGAGCGACAAGCCCGAACAGCAGAAGCAGCCCTTCACCGAACAGGATGGCCTGTTCGCCGCCGAACTTGTCACCCCCGCAGCACCGGTAGTGGATGATGAGCCGCCCTTCGACCCCTACTACGATGTACCTCCTGCCGAGGATGACTACCACGCCCCTGCCATGGATGCTCCGATGATGGAGGCACACGCCCAGGACGTACCCGTCGCACCCGCAGCCTTCACCGCCGCAGATCCGCTCGGTGACTTCATGCCGCCCGCCTACCGTGTCGGCGGCTACGGCGAGGACTTCGACCCCGCTGACCCCTATAACGAACGCACCCACAGCCTCAACGCTGTGGATCCCGCCTCCCTCACCGCCGGGCTCAATGAACGGCAGGAAGAAGCCGTGTTGCACTCTGGGTCGCCCCTGCTCATCGTCGCGGGCGCCGGCTCCGGCAAGACCCGCGTGCTCACCCACCGCATCGCTTACCTGCTCGCAACCCACCGCGCGACCCCCGGCCAGATCCTCGCTATCACATTCACCAACAAGGCTGCCGCCGAAATGCGTGAACGTATTGAGGCGCTGGTCGGCCCGCGCGCCAAGCACATGTGGATTTCTACTTTCCACAGCTTCTGCGTGCGCGTGCTGCGCCGTGAGGCCGCCGCCCTGGGTCTGAAGTCCACCTTCACCATCTACGATTCGACCGACTCGCAGCGCCTGCTGAGCCTGATCATTAAAGAGCTCAACCTGGACACCAAGAAGTTCACCGCCAAGGCCGTGGGCAACCGCATCTCCGCGCTGAAGAACGAGCTGGTCAGCGCCGAAGTGTATGCCTCCCGCGTGGCTAGCGATAACCCATACGAGAAGACTATCTCGCAGATTTATACCGTCTACACGCAACGTCTGCGTGCCGCCAATTCCCTCGACTTTGACGACCTGATTGGCCGCACCGTCTTTTTGCTCAAGAAGTTCCCCGAAATCGCGAACTACTATCGCCGCAAGTTCCGCCACGTCCTCGTAGATGAGTACCAGGACACCAACCACGCCCAGTACCAGCTGGTGCGTGAACTGGTTGGCGCCCATGCGAAGGCACCGGCTGACCGCGGCCCCTACCCGGACGCCGTGCCCCCTGCCGAGCTGACCGTGGTGGGTGACTCCGACCAGTCCATCTACGCCTTCCGTGGTGCGGATATCCGCAATATCACGGACTTTGAGAAGGACTACCCGAACGCCCACACGATTCTGCTGGAACAGAACTACCGTTCCACGCAGAACATCCTCTCCGCGGCGAACGCGGTCATTGAACGCAACCCCGACCGTCGCCCCAAGAAGCTGTGGACCGCCTCCGGTGCGGGCACGAAAATCATCGGTTACGTCGCTGAATCCGAGCACGCCGAGGCACGCTACATCACCCGCGAAATTGATCGCCTTGCCGATGAGCACGGCGTGCAGCCAGGTGACGTCGCTATCTTTTACCGCACCAATGCGCAGTCCCGAACCCTTGAGGACATGCTCATGCGTGCCGGCCTGCCCTACCGCGTGGTCGGTGGTACCCGATTCTACGAGCGTAAGGAAATCAAGGACGCTCTGGCGTACCTGCGCGCCCTGAGCAACCCCGATGACGACGTGAACGTGCGCCGCATCCTGAACGAGCCCAAGCGCGGTATCGGTGCCAAATCTGAGTCCGTCGTGGCGGAGTACGCGAGTGCAAACCGCATCTCCTTCTACACCGCCGCACACCAGGCAGCCGAAATCCCCGGCCTTGGCCCCGCCGCGATTAAGAAGTACGCCGAGTTCGTGCGCCTCATGGACGACCTGGCGCAGATTGCCCGCACCGAACCCGCCGCAACCTGCCTGGAAGCGGTCCTGGAACAGACCGGATACCTGGCGGCTCTGCGCGCTTCCAAGGACATTCAGGACGAATCGCGCGTGGAAAACCTTTCCGAGCTGCTTGAAGCCATGGTCGAGTTTGAGACCGAGAACCCCGGCGCCGACCTGGAGCAGTTCCTCGAACACGTGGCTCTGGTCGCCGATGCCGACTCAATCCCGAACCGCCCCGCCAGTGCGGAGGGTGAGAACGCCTCCGCCGCACAGATTGCCGCCGAAGCCGCCGAGGCGAAGGCACAGGGTATGGTCACCCTCATGACCCTGCACACCGCCAAGGGTCTGGAGTTCCCGGTGGTGTTCCTGACCGGAATGGAGCACGGCCTGTTCCCGCATCAGCGTGCCCTGACCGATGAGAAGGAAATGAGCGAGGAGCGCCGCCTGGCGTACGTGGGTCTGACCCGCGCCATGGAGCGCCTGTACCTGACCCGCTCTGAGACCCGCACCATGTGGGGTAAGAGCCAGTTCAACCCGCCTTCACCCTTCCTGGAGGAAATTCCGGAGGAGCTCATCGAATGGAAGCGTACCGCCGGTTTCTCGGGCTTTGGTGCCTCCGGTATGGGCGCGTATGGCGCTCGCGGTGGCGGTTCCTACGGCGGCAGCTCCTACGGTAGCTCGTATGGTGGCGGCTATTCGGGTGGTTCTCGTTCCGGCTACGGTTCCGGTGGTTACAGCTCCGGTAGTTCGCGTGGCTCCTACGACCCCTACGATTCTCGCCCCGCAGGCCGTTCTGAGCCGTCCACCGCGGATATTAACGGCTCGGCAAGCTACGGGCTGGCGGCGGCTGCCTCCTCGAAGGTGACGAACCGTTCCCGCGTGCACCAGAGCAAGGAAATCCCGACTCTGGCGGTCGGCGATACCGTGCGACACACCAAGTTCGGTGAGGGCCGCGTGCTCGCCGTTGAGGGTAGCGGCGATAAGACCGTGGCTAAGGTTCGCTTCGGCTCGGAAGAGAAGCGCCTGCTGCTGCGTTACGCGCCGCTGGAGAAGGTGAGCTAATACGTCAGGGGTGAGAACCTGACATTGCCGATGGAGGGGAGGGCACCTGAGGGTGCCCGCCCCTCTTTTGTGTGCTGTGCCGGGCGTGTTGTTCGCCTGCTGAGAAGGTGGCCGGGGCTTTGCAGAGTAGGGCGGTAAACGCCGCATTTTCGCTGGCATTTCGCGGCAGATGGGGGAGCGTTAGTTTGGGTTAGCTACCCGGTACGCAGCCTTTGGGTGAAATGTACCCAAAATATTTGTGAGCTGAGTCGCTAAAATCTCAGATTTGGGGCTCTGTGAGTGCGAGCTCACGCCGAATCCGATAGAGTAGAGACGAGAGAAATTCCCCGCGTCAATGATGCGTGTGCGCCGGGTGCGAGAGACCCCTATAGCCCCGTACCGACTACACGGGGGATCCTCCTCTAATGAGACCAGGCCGAGTGCACCAGTGCTCGGCACCACTTCGAAGAAGAAGGACACCTGTGGACCTTTTCGAATACCAGGCGCGCGAGCTCTTCGCAAAGCACGGTGTACCCGTGCTCAAGGGCATTGTTGCGACCACCCCTGAAGAAGCAAAGGCAGCAGCTGAGGAAATTGGCGGCCTGACCGTTATTAAGGCTCAGGTTAAGACCGGCGGCCGTGGTAAGGCTGGCGGCGTTAAGCTCGCAAAGTCCCCCGAAGAAGCTTACCAGCACGCTAAGGCAATTCTCGGCATGGACATCAAGGGCCACACCGTTCACCGCGTGCTGGTCGCTGACGGCGCAGACATCGCCGAAGAATACTACTTCTCCCTCCTGCTGGACCGTGCAAACCGCTCCTACCTGGCAATGTGCTCGGTAGAAGGCGGTATGGAAATTGAGCAGCTTGCTGCTGAGCGCCCCGAGGCGCTGGCAAAGATCGAGGTTGACCCGCTGGTCGGCCTGGACCAGGCTAAGGCTGAGGAAATTGCTAAGGCAGCAGGTTTCTCCGCAGAACTGCAGGAGAAGGTTGTTCCCGTTCTCGTCAAGCTGGGCGAAGTCTACACCAAGGAAGACGCAACCCTGGTTGAGGTTAACCCCCTCGTTCTGACCCCCGAGGGCACCATCCTCGCCCTGGACGGCAAGGTCTCCCTGGACGACAACGCAGAATTCCGTCAGCCCGAGCACGAGGCTCTCGTGGACAAGTCCGCTGAGAACCCGCTGGAAGCTAAGGCAAAGCAGTTCGACCTGAACTACGTGAAGCTGGACGGCGAGGTCGGCATCGTTGGTAACGGTGCAGGTCTGGTTATGTCCACCCTGGACGTCGTTGCCTACGCTGGCGAGAACCACGGCAATGTCAAGCCCGCGAACTTCCTTGATATTGGTGGCGGCGCGTCCGCTGAGGTTATGGCTGCTGGCCTGGAAATCATTCTGGGTGACGAGCAGGTCAAGAGCGTTTTCGTGAACGTCTTCGGCGGCATCACCGCATGTGACGCAGTGGCAGACGGCATTGTGAAGGCTCTGGAGATTCTGGGCGATGCAGCAACCAAGCCTCTGGTTGTACGCCTGGACGGCAACAATGTTGCTGAGGGTCGCCGCATCCTCTCCGAGGCGAACCACCCGCTGGTTGTTCTGGCTGAGACCATGGACTCCGGCGCTGACAAGGCAGCAGAGCTCGCTCACAAGGCGTAATCGCCAGCAAAGGATTTCAAGGAAGTAATATGTCTATCTTTGTGAACAAGGACTCCAAGGTCATCGTTCAGGGCATCACCGGTGGCGAGGGTACCAAGCACACCGCACGCATGCTCGCAGCGGGCACCAACATTGTGGGCGGCGTGAACGCTCGCAAGGCTGGCACCACCGTCACCCATAAGGCGAAGGACGGCTCCGACATTGAGCTGAACGTGTACGGTTCCGTAGCTGAGGCTATGGAGAAGACTGGCGCGAACGTCTCCATCGTCTTCGTTCCCCCGGCCTTCACCAAGGCAGCAGTTCTCGAGGCTATCGAAGCTAAGATCGGCCTCGTCGTCGTTATCACCGAGGGCGTCCCGGTTCAGGACTCCGCAGAGTTCTGGGCAGCTGCTAAGGCATCCGTGGACGAGAACGGCAAGCAGATTACCCGCATCATCGGCCCCAACTGCCCCGGCATCATCTCCCCCGAGGAGTGCCTGGTCGGTATTATCCCGGCGAACATCACCGGCAAGGGTAAGATTGGTCTGGTCTCCAAGTCCGGTACCCTGACCTACCAGCTGATGTACGAACTGTCCGACATTGGTTTCACCACCGCTATCGGTATTGGTGGCGACCCCATCATCGGCACCACCCACATCGACGCTCTGGAAGCTTTCGAAGCTGACCCCGAGACCGAAGCAATCGTCATGATTGGTGAGATCGGTGGTGACGCCGAGGAGCGTGCTGCTGAGTACATCAAGGCAAACGTGACCAAGCCCGTCGTCGGTTACATTGCAGGCTTCACTGCTCCTGAGGGTAAGACCATGGGCCACGCAGGCGCTATTGTCTCCGGTTCCTCCGGTACCGCTCAGGCGAAGAAGGAAGCTCTGGAAGCAGCAGGCGTGAAGGTCGGTAAGACCCCCTCCGAGGCTGCAAACCTGATGCGCGAAATCTTCGCAGCGAAGTAAACAGCATAAATAATGCGGCAGATGCCGGTAGCCCGTGAGGCTACCGGCATCTGTGCTTTAACAGTGAACTAAACAGGGACAGCGCGCCGAAAAATACTGGAGGTGCAGGGGGTGCGCCGGGGTTTCTTTGCGCTTAGGCTGTGGCATTTGCAGGGGAATGCAACACATGCATGAGCGGCTATATACACTTGTTGAAAGCTTATTGGGGGAGTTGCGACTAGGCAACCGTTGTACCAAATGCCAAACCCAGCAGGTAGGTGACAAACGCCGCGCCGAAACCAATTAGAATCTGACGGATACCGCGCTTGAGCGGGGAAGCACCTGACAGCAGACCCACCACGCCGCCGGTGAAGCCCAGAGCCGCACCCACAAACAGCAGAGACAGCACCATCGCGAACACACCCGAGAAACCGAAAATATAGGGCAGAATCGGGATCAACGCACCCGAAGCGAAGAACGCAAATGACGCAGCGGCGGCACCAATATCGGTGCCCAAAGCCACGTTCTCCTCACGATCCTCATCCTCGCGATGAGACAGTGACGGGTCGCAATCACAATCCAGGTATCCGAAACGCTCCATCGCGCGGTGATGCGCCGCCTCCGGCTCCATACCGCGGGCACGGTAAATAAGCTCCAGCTCGTTCGAATCCAAATCCAAATCGTGTGCAACACGCAGGGTCACCTGGGTTGGCTGGGATGCATCCAGTAGCTCACGCTGAGAACGCACTGACACGAACTCACCCGCCGCCATGGACAGTGCACCCGCCAGCAGGCCCGCGATACCCGAGAGCAGAACCATTGAGCTGGATGCGCCCGAGGCAGTAATACCCATAATCAGCGCCAGATTCGACACCAAACCGTCATTAGCGCCAAAAACCGCCGCACGGAAATTACCCGAAAGCTTCTCGCGACCGTTAGTCGCCAGGGCGCGAATAATCTCCTCGTGAATCGCCTCGTCAGCCGCCATTTCCTCGGTAGCGTCTGGGTCCTCAGCGTAGGGGGATCGGGACTCGGCGCGCTGAGCCATCGCCAGAATAAACACCGAACCAAAGTTCTTTGCCAGGAACTGCAATACCAGAGACTGAATGGACGGGCGCACGTGCACATTTGCGTGCTCACCGAGCATGTCACGCCAATGTTGCTGGTGACGCTTCTCTGCCTTAGCAACCTGCAGAAGGATTTCGCGATCGGTACCCTCTGCACGGCGAGCCAGGTAGCGGTAGATGCGCGCCTCCGACTCCTCATCGGCAAGGTAGCGGCGCCAACGCTTAATCTGCGCGGGGGAGGGGGAGGTGACGGCGCTATGGCGGGTGGTTCGCGAAGCTTCAGTGGTGGCGTTTTCCGGCTGAAGCTTTTCGGTTTCTTCGACGTGCTCGTGCTGGGCGTGCGTGCTCATAGTTCCCTTTCCGCTACTCATGCGGTACGTGTCGGGTTTGCCGGTTAGCAACCCGTTACGCCTTCAAGTCTGTGCGCTCTGTCATGAACAGTGAACCACTCTAGAGCACTCTGAACGGAAAATCTAGGACGGCCTAACCCGATAAACATGTTCGCCTCAACGTACTTTGCTGTACTACGTGGACGAGGAACGATGAGTGAACTCGGTGTATATTTCATGTGAAAAACCGGGCGGGTGCACCCTCCATAAGGAGAGTGCACCCGCCCGGTTTTGTGACTCTAAAAGCTGGCGCCTATATACCTTGCCGCCATAAGTAGGCTGTGGTTTAGACGCTACGACTTAGATGCTGCCTTCGCTGTTTTCCAGGAATGCGCGGATGAACCACTGGAACTTCTCCAGCTCAGCGGTCTGGCCAATCAGCAGATCCTCGGTGACGGGGTCGGACTCGCCTGCGAATGCAATCGCCTTGCGGTGAGCTTCAATCACGCGGGTGTAGACGTCGTTCAGGGCGCGCAGGTGAGCGGCGACGGGTGCGCGGCCAACTGCGTAGTCTTCAACGGTACGCTGTGCGACCAGTGCGCCAGCCAGGCCGTTGGGGGTTGCGCCCAGGGTTGCCATACGCTCTGCGATGGCGTCGACAAAATCGCGGACAGTATCGACCTGGGGGTCAATCATTTCGTGAACGGCGATGAAGCCGGGGCCGGTCACGTTCCAGTGAGCGTGCTTCAGCAGCAGGTGCAGGTCGTTCAGGTCGTGCAGACGTGCCTGGAGAACCTCGGAAATGCCCTTGCCTTCTTCAATGGTCAGGCCGGGTGCGGTGTAGTTTGCGAATGCCATGATGGTCTCCTTCATGATGCTGTGATGCTTGTGCTTCGGTGGGGTTTGTACCCCGCCGAATCATTATTATTGAGTAAATCATTTTAAGGAACTACTGTCAAGGTTATTTTGATTAATTCGTAATAAATCGTCATCTGTGTGTTGCGCCGACCTCAAGCCCTCGCTCAAAAGCCCCTGCTCAAATCCCCACGGCTTACCACCCAGGCATGCGCAAAGGGTAGGATGCACAGTATCTCGTATCGCGCATCCCACCCTTTATGGTGAAGCCTATTCAGTTTTCTGCAGAGCTTCCAATCTGCGAACCAAGCGGCTACGCCAGCGCGCGCACCGCCTCTAGGGTCAGTTCCTCATGTTTGAGGTGCACGGTGCCCAGCTCTGCTGGAACCTCCAGTTCACCCGGCACAACAATGACACGCATACCCGCCGCGGCCGCACTGCGCACACCCGAAGGCGAATCCTCAAGAGCCACGCACTGTGTCGGATTAACACCCAGGCGCTCGGCCGCCAAAAGATAAGGTTGCGGGTCCGGCTTGGGGTGTGTGGTTTCATCATTACCAATAACCGCTGAGAACGTACCCTCAGGTGCCGCATTTGCGGTGCGGCGAGCCACGGAGGTGGCTGCATTCGTGACGACTGCCGCCGGAATCTGCGCCTCGCGAACCTCCCAGAGGAAACGCTCAAGACCGGGCAGGAACTCGACCGGCTGGTGTGCCAGGGCATCGTGCACCTTGGTGACGAGTCGCTCGTTGATTTCTTCATCCGGTAGGTTTACACCGCGCTTACGTAGGCGGTCCAGGGTGAACTGCATGGATAGGCCCAGGCAGTCGAGGGTGTCCTGCGCAGTCCAGGCGCCGCCAAATTCTGCAGCGAGAGCAACCTTTGCGGCAGCCCATACGGGTTCGGTATCGACGAGGGTTCCGTCGTGGTCGAAGAGAATGGCGGCGGGAAAGATGTTCGTAGTCGTCATGCCATTAAGCCTACCGGTTTATTTCTGGGGTGAGCGTAGGGCAACGTCCCCAAGTGTCACCAAAAAATCCGTACCTGCGTTCTGGGGGTTCTTGGCGATAGTGAGCAGTGCATCAGCGACGTCCTCACGGGCAATCGTTGGGATGCCTGCAGTTCGCTCGACACTCGCCATGTCATATACCTTCACCCCACCCCTGCCGGGTTTATTGGTCAGCCTGCCCGGATGCGCATGTGAAATATACGGCTGATATTCGGCGACCAGGGCATCCGCCTTAACTCGGTCGGTGAAAATGCCGCGCATGATGACCTTGCATACTAGGCGCATGGGGAGTGATGCGGTCCGTACCGTATCGCCCACGCCGTATGCGCTCATCAGAACACAGTGCTTCACGCCTGCGCCCGCCACCGCCTCCATGATGAGAGGCAGACGATCCTGCATGAACGTGGAGGAGAGAAATTCTCGCACCGTGGCTTTCTGGCCCAAGATGCTAACCATCACGTCCTGCCCGGAGGATGCTACGGCGAGCTGCTCGGCGTCGTCCAGGGCTCCCGGAACGATAGTGAGATTGTGGTGCGCCCCCAAAAGCGCTAGGGCCTTGTTGGGGTTGCGTACGTAGGCGGTGACGGTGTGCCCGTCCTTCAGAGCTTTGCGGGTAAAGAGATAGCCGGTGCGGCCGGTTGCGCCTAGAACCAGTATTTTCATGTGGGTCCCCATTTCTGTCTGTGATTATTGTGGGAACTTGCAAGTACCCAATGTGGTCACTATAACAATAGGGCTTTTGGAAGGAGTTTATGGCTGGAGCCTGTGTTTTCGCCGCTTTATTCGTGCGAAGCGCCCATGGTTATTGCCGAAATTTTAATCTCCAAAACCCCGGTTAACCTATTGCGCAGAATAATTGAGTGTAGTAGACTCAAGTTATGTAATGCAGGGGCACATAGGATAAGCCCCCGAAATACGAAAGGAACATCATGGACAACAAGTTCACCACCAAGAGTCAAGAAGTCATCTCGGCGGCAAATACTAACGCTCAAACCGCCGGCAACCCCACTATTGAAACCGCGCACATCCTCAAGGCCCTCATGGACCAGCGTGAAGGCGTCGCCGTAGCAGTCCTCAAGGCTGCAGGTCTGGATGTGGACGCTATCTCTGAGGCAGCATCCGCTGAAATCAAGAAGCTGCCGAAGGCATCCGGTGCCTCCGTGCAGAACGCTTCCCTCAGCCGTGCCGCGCTCTCTGCTCTGCAGGCGGCACAGACCCGCGCCCAGGGCTTCGGAGATACCTACGTTTCTACCGAAATGATCCTGCTCGGCATTGCCAGCGGAACCGATAGCACTGCAACCGCAATGCACAAGCTCGGCGCTACCGCAGAGCTCATCGCGCGGACCATCCCCAACGTCCGAGGAGACCGCACCGTGGACACCCCCGACCCCGAGGGCACCTTCCAGGCGCTCGAAAAGTACGGCACCGATCTGACCGCCATTGCCCGCGCGGGCAAGCTCGACCCGGTCATCGGTCGTGACTCTGAGATTCGCCGCGTCGTGCAGGTGCTCTCCCGCCGCACCAAGAACAACCCCGTTCTGATTGGTGAGCCCGGCGTCGGTAAGACCGCCGTCGTGGAAGGCCTGGCACAGCGCATGGTTTCCGGCGACGTGCCCGAATCCCTGCGCGGCAAGACCCTCATCAGCCTGGACCTGGGCTCCATGGTCGCAGGCGCAAAGTACCGCGGCGAATTCGAGGAGCGCCTGAAGGCAGTCCTCGAAGAAATCAAGAAGTCCGAGGGTCAGATTGTGACCTTCATCGACGAGATTCACACCGTCGTCGGTGCTGGCGCATCCGAAGGTTCCATGGATGCAGGCAACATGCTCAAGCCCATGCTTGCCCGAGGCGAGTTGCGCCTGATTGGTGCCACCACCCTGGATGAGTACCGCGAGAACATCGAGAAGGACCCCGCCCTGGAGCGCCGCTTCCAGCAGGTGTACGTGGGCGAGCCCAGCGTAGATGACACCATCGGTATTCTGCGTGGCCTGAAGGAACGCTACGAGGCACACCACAAGGTGCAGATTGCTGACTCTGCACTGGTTGCAGCAGCAACCCTGTCCAACCGTTACATTCCCTCCCGTCAGCTGCCGGACAAGGCAATTGATCTGATCGATGAGGCCGCATCCCGCCTGCGCATGGAAATTGACTCCGCACCGGAGGAAATCGACCAGTTGCGCCGCGCCGTGGACCGCCTCACCATGGAGGAACTCGCGCTTGCCGGCGAAACCGATCCCGCATCCGTGGAGCGTCTGGAAGCGTTGCGCAAGGACATGGCAGACAAGAAAGAACAGCTTGACTCCCTCAACGCCCGTTGGGAAGCCGAGAAGGCGAACCTGAACCGCGTGGGTGACCTCAAGACTGAGATTGACGAGCTGCGCTCCCGCGCCGAGGTGGCACAGCGTGAAGGTAACCTTGCTGAGGCATCCCGCCTGCTCTACGGCGAGATTCCCGCAAAGCAAGCCGAACTGGAGGAAGCACAGCGTGCCGAGGACCGCGCTAAGAACGAATCCATGGTCTCCGAAGAGGTCACCGCAGACGATATCGCTGAGGTTATCTCCTCCTGGACCGGTATTCCTGCAGGTCGCATGATGCAGGGCGAATCTGAGAAGCTGCTCGAAATGGAGAAGCGCATCGGTGCCCGCCTGATTGGTCAGGAAGACGCAGTGGTAGCTGTCTCTGACGCTGTCCGCCGCGCCCGTGCTGGCATCTCCGACCCGGATCGCCCGATTGGTTCCTTCCTGTTCCTTGGCCCGACCGGTGTCGGTAAGACTGAGCTGGCTAAGGCACTGGCTGAGTTTCAGTTCGATGACGAGCGTGCCCTGGTACGCATCGACATGAGTGAATACTCTGAGAAGCACACTGTTTCTCGCTTGGTCGGCGCCCCTCCCGGATACGTTGGCCACGAAGAGGGCGGTCAGCTGACCGAGGCTGTACGCCGTCGCCCCTACTCGGTGGTCCTGCTCGACGAGGTTGAAAAGGCACATCCCGAGGTCTTCGACATCCTGCTGCAGGTGCTCGATGACGGCCGCCTGACCGATGGCCAGGGCCGCACCGTGGACTTCCGCAACGTCATCCTGATTCTGACCTCGAACCTCGGTTCGCAGTACCTGGTCAACCAAGACCTGCCCTTCGAAGAGCGCTCCGAGAAGGCGCTGGAGGTTGTGCACCAAGCATTCCGCCCCGAGTTCCTCAACCGACTGGACGACATCATCATGTTCCAGCCGCTGTCGGCTGAGAACCTGGGTCAGATCGTAGGCCTGCAGATCAAGAGCATGGCTAAGCGTCTGGAGGACCGCCGCCTGAGCCTGAACGTCACCCCCGCCGCCCTGGAGTGGCTGGGTAAGACCGGCTACGACCCGGCATTCGGTGCCCGCCCGCTGCGCCGCCTGGTACAGCGCGAGATTGGCGACCGCCTGGCTCGCGGCATCCTCTCCGGTGCTATCCACGACGGCGACACCGTGACCGTGGACGTGAACCCGGACGTTGCCAGCGACGGCCTGTCAGTGACCTCCGAGCGTGAGCAGAAGGCTGAGAACTAAGCTCAACCGGCTGGGTGGACTTAGCCTGTGGCTGAGTTTTGCACATTCGAAACCATAAAAAATAGGCTGTGGGGTACCCTCAAAGGGGGTGCCCCACAGCCGTTTAACGCACTAGAACCGCGCTGAACCGCACTAATACACAGAGCATTGAGGAGAAGAATGGACCGCTGGACTGACCACCAGAACTTCGCCGCCGCCGGTGAGCAACGCGAAGAAATTGCCTCCGTGCACCGTGCCGCAATCCGCTCGATTCAGCGCGTTGTCTCTGAGAACGCCACCCCGCACGACGAAGAATACGTATCCGCGGGTATTGCCGAGCTACTCAAGGCGGGCAAGGTTCTCGTGCTCACCGGCGCGGGAGTGAGCACCGAATCGGGTATCCCCGACTACCGCGGACCCGGCGGCTCCCTGCATGACCACCGCCCCATGACCTACCAGGAATTCCGCTACGATGACGCCGCCCGCCAACGCTACTGGGCGCGCTCCTACGTGGGCTGGCGCCGTATGCGCCGCGCCGAACCGAACCGCGCCCACTATGCGCTCGCCGAGCTGGAACAGCTGGGTGCCGTGAGCGGTGTGATTACGCAGAACGTGGATGGGCTGCACGCCCGTGCTGGAAGCTCTCGCCTACTGGCATTGCACGGCGACCTCTCCCGTATTGTGTGCCTGGACTGCGGGCAGGACGAGAGTCGCGAAAGCCTGGATACACGTCTGGACGCGGCGAACCCCGGCTACCTAGCGCACCTTGAAGATGAAGAGCTACGCGTGAACCCTGACGGTGATGTGGAGCTGGACGACCTCTATATCCGCGATTTTCAGATGGTGCCCTGCCTCGGCTGCAGTTCGACCCGCCTCAAGCCGGATGTGGTGTACTTTGGTGAGTCTGTGCCCGCCGAACGTAAGGTACGCAAGGATGCCATGCTCGCTGAATGTTCGGCGTTGCTGGTGGTGGGCTCCTCGGTTGCGGTCATGAGCAGCTACAAGATTGTGCTGGAGGCTCTGAGCGCCGGCAAGCCGGTCGCTGTCGTTAACGGCGGCCCCGGTCGTGCAGATGCGAAGGCTACCTACCTGTGGCGTACCGGCGTGGGCGAGGCGCTGGAACTCATGCTCGACGCCGTTGATGTTTAAGGTTGCCGAGGTTTAGGCAGCGCTGTTTCTATAGTGAATGCTGTTTCTCCAGCGAATATTACTGCACGTGCAACGACCCAAGGTTAAGTGCACGAAAATGCTATTTTGTGTTGCAAGTAATTGCACATAGCCTCTAGACAGGCGGCTAAACCCACCACGCGGGGATAAAATGATGGGATGGACATTCGACACACTATCACTCGCTTCGGTGCCACCGCCCTGATCGGTTGCGGTCTGGTAGTCACCGCAATCCCCGCAACTTTCGCTCAGAACGGTGAAGAGTCCGTCACCTACGTCTACGCCGACAAGGCGGCCTCCCATATTTCTGAGGTCTGGTACAAGGGCGAAGCCCTGAAGATTACCGGCGAAGGCTTCCTGACCCAGGACGGTACCTCCGGCTCCACCATCGCTATCAAGCTGAACAAGGGTACCGTCAAGATTGACGGCAAGGACTACCTGGAAGTTCAGGCTGATGAGAAGGGCAACTTCTCCGTCTCCATTCCCTGGCAGGACGACCTGGATGAGCGTATCTCCGTGGACGTCTACCTGCTCTCCGGATCCTTGAAGGATAACGACACCGCTCGCGGCGGCAAGGCAGCCACCGTGAAGATTGAGGCTCGTTCCGTTCAGGAAGCAACCCCCTCCGCTACCGCGTCTGCGAGCGCTTCTGCTTCGGCAACCGCTTCCGTGGTGGCTACCCCCTCCGCTTCTGTGGCGCCTTCCGCATCTGCTACCGCCTCGGCTTCTGGTGCTGATGAGGTCATTGCTTCCGTGGATGCAGAGATCAAGGACCGCGTGGATGGGAAGGCTTCTGCGACTGCTTCAGCGAGCCCCTCGGCTACCGCATCGGCTTCCGCTTCTGTGGTGGCTACCCCCTCCGCTTCGGCATCGGCTTCTGCCTCGGCTACTGAGTCGGCTTCTGCCTCGGCTGCTGCTGATAAGAACACATCCGTTGCGAATGATGCAAAGGATCAGTCGGGTGATTCCACTTCCGCTACTGAAAAGGTGACCGCTTCGGCTGAGAGCACTCGCTTCGCGAACTGCTCTGAGGTGGCGGCTGCTGGTCTGGCTCCTATCTCTTCGAGCCACCCGGACTTCCGCAAGCAGTTCGATACTGATAACAACGGTCTGGGCTGCGAGGTTATTAACAGTGAGGTCACTGACGGCGGTTCCTCCTCCAATATTTCTTCGGGTTCTTCTTCCCGCAACTCTGGCGGTCTGGACAACTTGGGTTCTTCCTCCGCTTCGACTAACTACACTTCTAGCCGCGCTCAGCGCTCTTCCCTTGCTAATACCGGTGCTTCCAACGCCTTTACCATTGCTGGTATGGGCCTGGTAGCTCTGGGTCTGGGTGTTGCTGGCGTGTCTGCTGTCCGTAACCGCAAGAACTCCTAAAACTATTGCCGCTACCCGGTGGTGAGTGAGGGTCCCTTCCCCCCCCCCCCCCCGAATGCTTGAGTGTTTGGGTGGAAGGGATTTTCGCGTTTAAACGGGGTGGTTTTTGCTATTGGGTTGTGCTGATGGGGTGGGGTATGTACTTGTTATTCTCTTCAATGTTAGGTTGAGACTTTAGGGGTGTACGACGGTGTAAAAGGCTTATATAGTTCAACCATGCCTTTAAGAAACCTTCAAAAAATATGTTTTGTGAGTTAGGTCATGACAAATTGGCTTCTTGGGGGCCGGTATCCTAAGCTTCGCTCGTTAGAATGGGGGCATGAGCATTCGAAACAACATCGCACGCATCGGCGCCACCGCACTCATCGGCTGTGGCCTCGTTGCTACTTCCGTCCCCGCAACCTTCGCTGTTGAAGGCAAGCCTCAGGTCGTCCACACCTACGCAGACTCTGCACAGTTCATTGCCCCCGACGTATGGGTTGAGGGCGAAGGCCTGAACATTGGCGGCGAAGGCTTCAAGACCGCTGATGGCACCTCCGGTTCTGTTCTGGCACTGAAGCTAAACAAGGGCGCTGTTAAGATTAACGGCCAGGACTACCTGGAAATCCACGCTGATAGCAACGGTAACTTCTCCGTTACCATCCCCTGGCAGGCAGAGCTGCACGGTAGCGTTTCTGTCGACATTTACCTGCTGTCCGGCTCCCTGAAGGACGGCGACGTTCCCCGCGGCGGTAAGGCAGCTACCGTGACCATTAAGGTCGCAGAGCAGCCCGCTCCCGCACCTAGCGAAGAGCCCACCCCGGCTCCTTCCGAGAACCCGACCCCGGCTCCCACTGCTGAGCCGACCACCGAGCCCAGCGCTGAGGCATCCGAGTCTGCATCCTCCAACCCCTCTGCTCCCGCAGTTGAGGACGCTAAGGAAACAAAGCCTGCTGAGGATCAGAAGCCTGCCGAAGAGCAGAAGTCTGACCAGGCTTCCGACTCCTCCGCAAAGGACGAGAAGACCTACAAGTACCAGAACTGTGCTGACGTATGGGCAGATCGTGGTACCTCTATTTTCAAGGGTGATCCGGACTTCCGCGAGAAGTTCGATGCTGATGGCGACGACGAAGGTTGCGAAGAGCAGCCGAACTACGAGAACTCCACCTCTGATCACGTTGGCATGAGCTCCAACTCCAATGACGACCTGGGTTCTGGTTCCTCCAACGCATCCTCCAAGGGCTCTTCTTCCCTGGCTAAGACCGGTGCATCCGATGCGATGACCGCTGCTGGTCTGGGTCTGATTGCTCTGGGTGCTGGTGGCGCGACTATCGTGGCAACCCGTATGCGCAAGAAGGCATAATAACGCTTAGTCGCTAAGTTTTTAGCTACTTTTATGGGCTCCCTCCATATCGGAGGGAGCCCATTTTTTGTGCTTTTTGAAGCTGTGGGATGCTCCATCAAGGACGCGAGAAAAGAGAAAAATTACGATTGAATAGCGCCACGATAAGGGTATTTATTAGAGACATATAACACTTATCTATAAGTTAAGGTGAGCACAGGGTAAACACAGGCTTGCACGGGAATCTAGATACTACAAAGAACGCACAGCTTGGAGCTGAAGAACAGACAGCAAAAAGCGCCGCAAACATCACGACACGACGTCTGGAGCGTCCAATGACTATTTTGACCATGGCGATTGCCGATGCCATAGCCATCGCAGCCCTCTGCACCCTCTACATGGCGCGGCACCGCAACCGCGAACTAATGATTTCTTACGCGGTCATCAACGCCGGCATCTTCACCGTCTCGGTGGCGCTGGTATCTGCCGGCTCGAATGCATCCGCTATGGGCATGGGTCTCTTCGGTGTCTTGTCGATTATCCGATTGCGTTCCACCGCCCTGAGCCAGCGCGAGGTGGGTTACTACTTCGTAGCCCTCTCGGTCGGCATGATCGCCGGTGTGAACATCAGCCCGGCGTACATCGCCTTCGGTCTCATGGCTACCCTGGTCGCCCTGATTGCGATTCTCGACTCGCGTAGCACCCCGGTCTCCACTGAAAAGACTCAGGACGTTACCGCGGATTGTGCGATGAGCGACGAGGAAGAGCTCAAGAACTACCTGAGCGCTCGCCTGGGTTACACCGTCACCTCGGTGAAGATCACCGAGCTGGACATGGTGAACAACCTGACCCGCGCCACCGTCACCTACCAGCCTAAGGAAACCACCGAGGGCGGCACCCCTGCGGCAGTGGAGGCGGCACAGGCTCACGTAGCACCCATCTCGGCAGTAGCTCACCCAGCAGCACCGCAGATGACCGCAACCCGCCAGCCTGTAGCACCCACCGCTGAGGCGCACGCCACGCTGGACACTCGGATGATTCCCCTACAGCGCACCCCGGTAGGTAAGTAAAACCAGCCAGTACAAAAGCCTCCGATTCACTCATACTGCACGACAGCCCTAATACCCCCATCACGACCAGCTACCTCGAACGCACCGAGGCGGCACCCCAGAAGGACGAAGACCCATGACTAACGCAGCCGCAAATATCATCCCCGCCGAGTGGAAGAGTATCAGCCTCGAAGCCATGAACGAGAAGGCAGCCATGCAGACCCGTGTGGACCGCAAGTACATTGTCGAGGCAGAAACCGCAGCCAAGGTACTCTTCACGCTTGACGCAGGAGCCTCCGTCATGGAAATCGATGACCAGCGCGACTTCGCCTACGAATCGGTCTACTTCGACACTCCGCAGATGCAGAGCTACCATTCGGCAGCGTACAGCCGCCCGGACACCTTCAAGATTCGTACCCGTAGCTACCTGGACTCGGAACTGACCTTCCTAGAGGTCAAGACAGACGGTGAGCAGGATATGACCGTCAAGAAGCGTATCCCGTATACCTTCGAGAACCGCGATACGCTCACTGCCGAAGGCCACGAGTACATCACCGCAGCGCTCGGCGATATCCTTGCGGGCCCCGTGCACAAGCTGGAGGCGGTTCTGACCACCGGCTACCGCCGTACCACGGTCTTCCTGCCGCAGAGCGAGAAGAACCCCGTCGCCTCCCGTATGACGGTAGATAACGCCCTGACCTGGACACCTCTGTCTGAGAACATCCTCATGGCGGGCGTGAACTACCGCAACTACCACGGTAACCTGGTTGGCACCACCTACGGCCTGCCGAACGCGGTCATCATTGAAACCAAGTCCGGTGTGGAGCCCTCTGTGGCAGACCAGCATCTTTGGGATGCGGGCATCACCCCCACGAAGATTTCCAAGTTTGCAACCGGTATGGCGGTGCTAAACCCGCAGCTGGCAAGCAACAAGTGGGAAGAAACCATCAAGAATTGGATGCACCTGGAACCGGTCAACGGTACCCGCCTCAACGTGGATGACATGACCGAAGAGGATTACCAGAAGCTGCTGACCGAGGGTTTCGCAGCCGCATAAAACGGCAACCTCGCTAAAACGGCAATGTGGGAGGTGCGGGTAGGGTAGCGCACCTACCTTACCCGCACCTCCAGCCACCAATCCTCTAAACCGCGTATCTAACCCCGAACCAAATACAACACCGGCTTTATCACCCCACACAGGCAATAACCGCTCTCACACATATTCACATTTCACATACGTCTTACCCCTGTGGCGTTGGCTCTACGTGAGTAGTCACCCAAACACAAAGGAAAACCCATGAAAAAAGAGCAATATGATTAAGAGCGCAACCTCCTTGACTCTCCTGTCAGCCCTGGCGTTGAGCGGCTGCTCGGCAAACTTGGCATCGACCGCTAGTGCAGCGAGCGCAACCACTACCTCCGCTTCGAGCACTTCGGACACCACCTCGAAGGTGGCGGACTCCTTCTCTACCGACGTGAAGAGCGGCGAGAAGCTCGTCGAGGACACTCACTACTCTGCAAAGGACGTCACCTGGGATTCCTCCAGCGAAGTTACTATCAATCTTTCTAACCCGACTGCGATCGACGGCGTGACCGTAAGCGACGGCGTCATCACCATCACCAAGGCGGGCAACTACAAGCTCATCGGTACCTACGAGGGCCAGATCAAGGTTGAGGCAGCCGACAGCGACATGGTCCGCCTGGTCCTGAAGAATGCGACGATTACCAATTCCACTGGTGCAGCTATCAATGTGGTTGAGGCGGACGAGGTCGTTATCTACACCGCCTCGGGTACCACCAACACCGTCTCTGACGGCTCCTCCTACGCGGATACCGCCAGCGGTAGCCCCGACGCAGCTATCTACTCCAAGAGTGACCTGACCCTGGCGGGCGAAGGCACCCTGAAGGTTGAAGGTAAGTATGAAGAGGGTATCCACACCTCTGACGGCCTGGTCATTGCCTCCGGTACCCTGGAAGTGAACGCGGCAAACACCGGCATCAAGGGTAAGGATTACGTCGATATCCTGGACGGTACCGTCACCGTAACCGCAAGTCAGGACGGCATCAAGGCAACCAATAATACCGATGGCAACCGTGGCTGGGTACGCCTGAGCGGTGGTACCGTGAACATCTCTGCAGATGATGATGGTTTCAAGGCTGAGCGCGTGCTTGAAATCTCTGGTGGGACCCTGAACATTAACCAGGCGAACGAGGGTATTGAGGGGCAGTACATCAACATCCTGGACGGCACCGTGAACGTGACCAGCTCCGATGACGGTATCAATGCCTCGTACAGTACCACCTCGACCAGCACCGAGTCGGCTTCGACCTCCACCACGCAGACCGCCCAGCGTAACCAGGCTGCACAGGGAAATACGGGACAGGGTAATGCGGCACAGGGTGGTCAGCCCCCGGCTGGCGGTGGCGCAGGCGGCACCTTCGAGGTGGTTGATGCAACCATCAACATCTCCGGCGGTACGGTCACCGTGAACGCGAAGGGCGACGGCATCGATTCCAACGGTACGGCAACCCTCTCCGGTGGCACCGTGATTGTCTACGGCCCCTTCACCGGTGGTAACACCTCCCTGGATACCAATGGCGACCTGCTGCTCAACGGCGCGACCGTGACCGCGGCTAACTCCGGTGACATGTTCGAGGCGCCCTCGACCAACTCCACCAGCGGCTACCTGAAGATTAGCAATGTATCGAACCTGAGCGCCGGCACCACCGTACAGGTGACCGACTCCTCCGGTAACGTGGTGGCGAACTACAAGGTGACTAACTCCAGCACCGCACTGATCGTGGTCTCCAGCTCCAAGATCACTAAGGGCGAGAGCTACACCGTGTACACCACCACCGATAGCGTGGATGTCTCCAGCACCACCCTGGCTTCTAACGCCACCTTGCTGGGCTCCTTCACCGCAAGCTAAACGGCAGGAGTGCCCCTCAAGCCCCGTGCTGGATGTCATGACCGGCACGGTACCTTCTCTGAACCCGGTTTTGTGAGTGAGCCGGTAGGATAGGCACTCGCCCCGCATTGGTTGTAGCGATACGCCCGGTGCGGGGCTCTGTGGCGTCTGGGGTAAAAAGCCGCGGGTGCAAAATAAAACGGTTGTTCCGGTGCGAAGAAGTGCTCTGATACGCAAAATAGGTGCCGCTGAGCGAGACATTCAGGGCTGAAACAGGGTACTCTATAGTGTAGTAAAGACTGTTGAACGATCCGAGAGCGATGCGCTGCACGTGCTGTTCGCCTCGGACAGGATGAAAGAGGGGGTCACGCCATGGGGCGCGGCCGTCAGAAGGCTAAAGCAACAAGGCAGGCTCGGGAGATGAAGTACTTCAGCCCCGAGACCGACTACAGCGCACTCGAGCGCGAGCTCAGCAGCGCGAAGAAAACGAAGTCCTCCGATTCGTCCCGCCGTCGCTATGACGACGAGGACGACTACTCGGCATACGCAGAAAAGTACGCGTCCTACGAGGATGAGGCATAAAGAATACGCGGAATGATTCGGTGCATATCGACCGAGCGTATTTCATAGTTGATGAACCGGCTTGAGACCCCACACGGGGTGCTCAGCCGGTTTTTTCGTGCCCGCAGTTTGTGCGGATGCACCCGGGTGTGTGCGAAGGCAGGCTGCCGACGGGGGGGGGTCTTAACTATGTGGAGCGCAGAGCCAATAAACATGCTTATACATATATGTGCATAAATCTATTTGGTAATAAGGCATAGTTGGTAATAAAAAAGTTTGAAATGAATAATCATGCATAGCTCCTGCACAGCTTAGTCATGACTGGCACAGAGAATAGGCCGGCATTCTAGAGACATGAACAACGAACAGAACATGACTCAGAACATTGACCAGACCACCCAGACCGCGGCAGAACAAGCTAACGCAGTACAAACCGCTGCAGAGCAGAAGCTAGCCAAGAAGAATCTCACTCGTCGAATCTTTATCGGCGGCGGCCTCGGTGCACTCGCAGTAGTCGGCGGCGGTACGGGGTGGGCATACAACCGCTACCTGGCAGAGCACACCGAAATCGAAGACACCACCGCCTACGAGGCGGCTGCAGCCCAGGCAAACGCAAGCGCCTCCGGCTCCGCCACCGCAGACCCCACCGAACTGACTGGCGTGAAGGTCAACGGTCAGAGCCTCACCGCTAACGAAGGCTCTATCACCATCACCTCCAACACCACCGGTAGCGGCTCGGATGTGGTCGTCTCCTTCGTAGCAGACATAAAGCTCGACAACGCGACTCTGCTGCGAAGCGCCTTCGCCAATAACAAGTTCGGCCAGAACATCATCGACACCCCCTCGAACATGGCGGCTGAACACAACGGCATCTGGGCAATCAACGGTGACTACTATGGCTTCCGTACCACCGGCATCGTGATCCGAAACGGTGTTGTCTACCGTGACTCTGGCGCACGTGAAGGCTTCGCCTTCTACCGCGACGGCTCCGTCAAGCTCTACGACGAAACCGCAACCAATGCCCAGACCCTCGTCAACGAGGGTGTGTGGAACACTCTCTCCTTCGGCCCCGCGCTGGTCAAGGACTCCGCAATCGTCGACGGCATCGACAGCGTCGAGGTGGACACCAACTTTGGTAACCACTCCATCCAGGGCAACCAGCCGCGAACCGGTGTAGGTGTGCTCGGCACCAATCACCTGGTCTTCATTGTGGTCGATGGCCGCTCCACCAACTACTCGCGTGGCGTGACGATGCCCGAGTTCGCCCAGATGTTCAAGGACCTCGGCTGCGTGAGCGCCTACAACCTGGACGGTGGTGGCTCCTCCGCCATGGTCTTCAACAATGAGCTGGTCAATCGCCCGCAGGGTGGCACCAAGGAACGTGGCACCAGCGACATCCTCTACATAGCAGGGAGCGCATCGTGATTATCCTGATACCCGCCTATAAACCGGACCAATCACTAGTCCGCTTTTTCCGTGCCCTGCGTGAACAGGATCCGGATACAGAAATTCTCATCATTGACGATGGCTCCGGCAGCACCTATGCGCCAATCTTTACCGAACTGCGTATCGACGGCGTGACCGTGCAGGCCCACCCGGTCAACAAGGGTAAGGGTGCGGCACTGCGCACCGGCATCGACTGGGTGAAAGCAAACCGCCCCGACGAGGTCATCGTCACCGCCGACGCGGACGGCCAGCACCTACCCCGGGACATCTTCCGTGTGGGCGTGCGCACCGAAACCGCAGCGGTGGCAGGCCAGAGGAGCATCATCCTCGGCGTGCGTACCAAGCCCGACCCAAACGCCGGCGAAGAAGGCACCAAGGTGCCGCTACGCTCCAAGATTGGCAACAGCGCAACCGTAGGCTTCTTCGCCCTGGCGACCGGCGCCCGCGTGGCAGACACCCAGACCGGTCTGCGCGGCTTCACCCCGCAGATCCTGGACTGGCTGCTGCAGATCCCCGGCGATAAGTACGAGTACGAGTTCTCCATGCTTCTGCGAGCAACCCGCGCAGACGTGGAGCTGGTGCAGGTACCTATTGTGAAGGTCTACGAGCCGGGCAACCCGACCAGCCACTTTAGGCCTCTGCAGGACTCGGCGCTCATTTACGCGCCGCTGCTTGCCTTCCTGGTTTCGTCTTTCCTGACCGGCTTCCTCGTGGATGCTATCGCCTTCTTCGTCCTGGTGGACATAGGCGTTCCGCTGCTGGCAGCCGTGATTGGTGCCCGCGTCATCTCGGCGCTAACGAATTTCACCGTCAACCGAATGCTTATGCATGACGGAGGTGCATGCCCCTCCGCATCCTCTTCGCTGGTACGTTACACCGTGCTGGCGGTGGGCATCCTCGCAGTCAACGCGGCTCTGATGGAAGCTTTGACCGGTCTGGGGGCGTCCCTGCTGGTCACCAAGATTCTGACCGAACTGATTCTAATCCCGATCAGCTTCGCGGTTCAGCGCCGCTGGGTCTTTCTACCTACCCAGCGTCAGAAAAATACGCGAGAAAAGACTCAAGCAATCGCCACCTCTTCCGGTTTGCGTGCGGTGAGCTACGAGTCGGCTCGCATGGAGGCTGCCGGTATTCGTGCCGGAATGCCCGCCTCCTAGGTAGGTCCCTAGCGGCTAGTTCACTAGAGGCTACCTACAAAACTTCTCCCACCCATCAGTCGTGAGGATAGGTGGGAGATGCAAGCTGCAGCATCAAAAGCGGCAGCGTTCTGTTCACGAAAAGACCCCGATGAGAAAACTCAACGGGGTCTTTGCGTATGTGAGCGCTGGAAGCGGCAAGGGGGTTGGTCATCCACTAACATAAATGCACCTTTTAGAAAATATCTGCATTCTTTGTGTATTGGCTTGTGAGGAGCGAATAGAAAAAAGAAAATGCATATCACTGCATTGGTATATATTTTCTCTCAGCCTGTGTGCGGGAGTTCTTTGGAAGTAGTTTATGTGGTGGGATGTCGCTATCCTAGTATCTTTTCCTATGCGTGAAGCGGCTAAAGCTCGATAGTGTGGCGTAAATAATAAGATTTTTATTTCACGTAAATGCAAATAAGGAAATGCCTGGTTGAGCTATTCTCCTGGGCTTGAAGTAAAGATTTAAGTTTTACTTATCTTTACATAAAGTGACCTGCATCATAAAGGTTATTTTATTCATAAAGTAACCCAAAAAGGGTGATAGAGTATCTCACGGTACGTACCCGTGCATGCATATTGTGAGCTACCCTCAACAGCCGCACAAGCTACAATGCAGACACCACGCACCACAGCGCCATGCATCAACCACCCCGCACAACAGCATCTACCCACAGAGACATCTGCCCGGCAGATGCGTGCGATGAAAACACCGCACAGCGCTAACACCCCACTCTTCCGTATTCACTCGTACCGAGTACACACACCTGGCTCTGCGCCCTCAACGCAAGTCGGCAACGCTACACCGCATCGTGCGCACCCGGTACCACTCACCTCAAGGACGTCCATGTTTCGCATTGCTCGCCCCTCCCAGGCACGCTCCTCACAGCGTTCCCTGCTGAGCTTCGTCACCGCGACCTGCCTGCTCTCGGTAAGCGTGATCCCCGCCGTGGCGGCACCCACCGCGCAGGCTCCCCACCCTAAGGCATCTGCGACGGCAGAGGCATCTAATACTGCCCAGATCTCCGATACTGCGCAGTCCGCGCCCGTGGCATACAACCGCTTCATCATCACCTACACCGATGAGGCGAAGAACGCCGCCTCCGCCGACGCCGCTGCAGACCAGATTGACTGGTCCGCAGCTGCGGGTACCCAGCAGGCAACCTGGAGTGACGCACTCTACGCAGGCATCACCTCCGATGTGCAGAGTATCGACGAGCTGCTGAACATTAAGACCAGCTACGTCCGTTCCACCGCACTGGATGCCAGCGTAGTCACCACCTCTTCGGAGCTCACCCCGGCTCAGGCGCAGCAGTATATGAACGCCCTGAGCACGAACTCCAAGGTCGCCTCCGTAGTACCCGATATGCGCCGCTACGCCACCGTGGATCACACCTCGGAAACCATCAAAATCAATGACCCGAAGATGAACCGCATGTGGTCCCTCACCGGTGAGAACGGAGTCTCCGCGCTGGAGGCGTGGGGCACCACCCGCGGTAAGGGTGTGACCGTGGCGGTGCTGGACTCCGGTATCACCGCTCACCCGGACCTGGACGCTAACGTGCTGCCCGGCTATGATTTCATCGCCGAGTCGGCGTTCTCCAACGACGGTAATGGCCGCGACTCCGACCCGACCGACGCCGGCAACTGGACCGTAGACAACCAGTGCTTCACCGGTTCGAAGGCAAGCCCTTCCGACTGGCACGGCACCCACGTGGCGGGCACTATTGCCGCTATTGCGAACAATAACGAAGGCATTGCCGGTGTGGCGCCCGAGGCGAAGATTGTACCCGTGCGCGTTCTGGGCGCCTGCGGTGGCTTCGACTCAGACATCACTGACGGCATTATTTGGGCTGCTGGTGGTAGCGTGCGTGGCGTTCCCGCAAACCAGAACCCCGCCCAGGTCATTAACATGTCCATCGGTAGCGAGGGCACCTGCACCACCCCGTACCGCCAGGCGATTGCTCAGGCAAATAAGCGCGGCTCCATTGTGGTCGTCGCAGCCGGTAACAACAGCTTTGATGCCTCGAAGTCCAGCCCCGGCAACTGTGAGGACGTCATCAACGTGGGCGCAACCGATAAGAACGGCAAACGTTCCTACTTCTCCAACTACGGCTCCCGCGTGGACGTGAGCGCACCCGGTGGCGACCGCCGCTACTGGGGCGGCGGTATTCTCTCCACCCTCAACGCTGGTAAGACCGCTCCCGGCAAGGCTGACTACGCCGAGTACCAGGGCACTTCCATGGCGGCACCGCACGTTGCTGGTATTGTGGCGCTCATGAAGGCGGTCGACCCGAAGCTCACTTACGCTCAGGCGAAGAAGGCTCTACAGTCCACCTCTCAGGGTATTGAGTGCGACCAGTCCGCGTGCGGTTCCGGCATTGTGAATGCGGCACGCGCGGTTCAGCAGGTTCGTTCCGACCGTGAAGCTGCGGAGGCTGCCGCAGCTGAGGCGGCACGCAAGAAGGCGGCTGAAGAGGCAGCACGCAAGAAGGCTGAAGAGGACGCTAAGCGTCAGCAGGCCCCCGCACCGAAGGTGATCCCGGCTCCTAAGGCTAGCCGTCCGGTGACCCGCCCGTCCCGCCCGGTTAGTCGCCCGTCCCGCCCGGTCACTCGCCCCTCCTACCCGTCGCGTCCGCGTTACGGCCACACTCCGCGTTACCGCTCCTGGTACGGTGCTTCTGTGAACACCTACCCGAACAATGGCTATCTTGGTTTCGCGACCGGTAATCGCCACTAGTCATCTCCGCCAGTTGAGTTAGAGTTTAGATACGAAAAGCCCCCGATGAGTTCTCTCATCGGGGGCCTTGCTATACCGGCGGGGCGAATATTATGAAGAATCACCCCGGCAGCGCGGCTAGTGCTTTTCTTTGGTCTCGCGGGCTTCTGCACCGGGTTGGTGACCAGCGGCTCATCCTGGATGATGGGCTCGGTGTCACCATTCAGGTCGTAGACCTGGGCATCTCGGGGATTTCCAGTGCGGGGCGCCAGGAATCCGGTCGTAGTCGTCAGCGAGGTTCCACTGCTTGCTGTACTGCGGGGCGTACCCGGGGCTGCCGCGGTGGGGGTGTTAGGGCACGCTACACGCCGAAGTATGGAAGCCTCATCTGGTTCTCCTGATGTAGGTGTGTTGGTGCGGACTGTGTGATGTGTATGGATGCGTTCGGCCTATTTTTTGGTTTGGTTTTACGGGGCGGCAAAGGGCTCTGTTTTTGGGTGTGCTGAAGTGCTGAAAGGGGTGAGGGAATAGCGTTTTTGACCCTTTTTACGTACAGGAAGAACTCTTTTTCGATGGTGTGTAACGTACATTTCTAAGGTATTACTTCAAGGTGAGCTTTAGGGATTTTTAGAGCAGTTTTCGTGGGTTAATGTATAGAAAATTAACCTATCTAGGCTGAATAGTGCCTAATCATTGAGGGTTTATGTAGGTGAGGCTTGAAGGTTTGGGTGTGTGAGGTGAACTGCATGGTGCCACTGAAGGGTGGGGTGATAAGTAAATGTTTTTAACACTGTGATGTAAACACTCAAATGCATTAAAAATGCGGTTGATATTAAAAGATAAAAACCAGTCAAAACACGCCAGACAGCGCCCCCTGCCTGCAGGCACACAAAAGACCGGGGCGGCCACCGCATGGGTGACCGCCCCGGTCTGTAGAAATCATTAGCACCAGCAAGCTGGCGCTCGCTGTCTACTTGAGAAAGCGTCCTTAGGAAGCGTAGGAGCCCAGCAGGCGAACCGCGCCGCCGTCCACGCCCTTAGCGCCCTGAACGTAATCGGGGTTGTTAGCCTCGGGCTCGCCGGCGGCAACAACGTCACCCATAATCCAGGAGGGGATGCCGCGGTCGTTCAGGCGCTTGGTAGCAGCCTCAGCCACGGAGGGGTCAACGATAGCAATCATGCCCACGCCCAGGTTTAGGGTACGCTCCAGATCGGCCAGGGGTACGTTGCCCAGCGAACCAATCAGGGAGAAGATTGCGGGAATCTGCCAGGTGGAGCGGTCCACGCGACCCTCCAGGCCCTGGGGCAGAACGCGAGCCAGGTTAGCTGCCAGGCCGCCGCCGGTCACGTGGGAGAAGCCGCGCACACCGCTACCGGTGGTGCCGTCCTCACCGTTGACGGGGAATGCTGCCGCCAAATCCAGGCAGTCTGCCGCGTACACGCGGGTGGGTTCGAGCAGCTCTTCACCGATGGTGCGGCCCAGTTCGTCCACCTGACGCTCCAGACCCCAGCCGGCAACGTTCAGGACCTTACGGACCAGGGAGTAGCCGTTGGAGTGAATACCGGAGGACGCCATAGCGATCAGTACGTCGCCCTCACGCACGCGCTCGGGGCCGAGCAGTTCGTCTGCCTCGACCAGACCGGTTGCTGCGCCCGCAACGTCGTACTCGTCCTCTGCGAGCAGGCCGGGGTGCTCAGCGGTTTCGCCGCCAACCAGGGCGGTACCAGCCTGTGCACATGCGCCAGCGATACCGCGCACAATGTCAGCGATACGTTCGGGAACGACCTTGCCGGTAGCAATGTAGTCGGTCATGAACAGCGGCTTCGCACCGCAGACGACGATGTCGTCCACGACCATGCCTACCAGGTCGTAACCGATGGTGTCGTGAATATCGAGTGCCTGCGCGATAGCGACCTTGGTGCCCACACCATCGGTGGAGGTAGCCAGGTAGGGCTTGCGGTACTTGACGAGCTCGGAGACGTCGTACAAGCCCGCAAAGCCGCCCACGCCACCAACTACGGAGGAGTTGTGGGTCGCCTTGATAGCGCCCTTCATCAGCTCAACGGCGCGATCGCCAGCCTCTACGTCAACACCTGCGCTCGCGTAGGTTACGGTGGTGGTGTTCTCGCTCATTAGGATTCCTTCGGGGTAGTGGTAGCGGAGGAGTTTGCGGGGGTGCGGTCCTGCTCCGTGAGCAGTGCCTCGAGGTCGGCGTCGGGGCCGGGGTTGCACATGCCCATACCGGCATCGTCTGCGGCAACCTGTACTGCGGAGGGGTCGAACTTCGTTTCGAGAGTATCGGTGCCTTCGCGGGTATCGATGGAGACTGCCTCAGCATGCTCAGGCTTGGAGGGGACGGGGCGCTCCACGGTCACCTCAGCGGCCTTACCGGCGAGGGGGCCGCCATTGCCCTTCTCCGCGGAGTCGAAGAGGGACTTGCCGCGTCGTTCCTCACTCGGCAACTCAATCGGGTATTCGCCGGTGAAGCATGCGGTGCACATGTTTTCGGCGGGCTGCTCGGTGGCTGCCATCATGCCGTCCTGTGAGATGAAGCCGAGCGAATCGGCACCCAGGGAGGACGCGATTTCGTCCACGGACAGGCCGTTCGCAATCAGCTCCGCGCGGGAGGCGAAGTCAATACCGTAGAAGCAAGGCCACTTCACGGGCGGGGAGGATATGCGCACGTGCACTTCCTTCGCGCCAGCTTCGCGGAGCATACGCACGAGGGCACGCTGAGTGTTACCGCGAACAATGGAGTCGTCAATGACGACGAGGCGCTTGCCAGCCACCACAGACTTGAGCGGGTTCAGCTTGAGCCGAATACCGAGCTGGCGGATAGTCTGCGAGGGCTGAATGAAGGTTCGGCCCACGTAGGCGTTCTTGACCAGGCCGTTACCGTAGGGAATGCCGGACTCTTCGGCGTAACCAATAGCAGCCGGAACACCGGATTCGGGGGTGGGCATGACCAGGTCAGCTTCAACAGCGTGTTCGCGGGCAAGCTGACGACCCATCTCTACGCGGGATTCGTAGACGCTACGGCCGGAGATGGTGGTGTCCGGGCGAGCGAGGTAGACGTACTCGAAGACGCAACCGGCGGGCTTAGCTTCTGCGAAACGCTGGGAACGCAGACCGTTCTCGTCAATGGTGATGAACTCGCCGGGCTCCACTTCACGCACGAAGGACGCGCCGACAATATCAAGTGCCGCGGTTTCGGATGCGACAACCCAGCCACGCTCCAGACGACCGAGCACGAGGGGGCGTACACCCTGCGGGTCGCGTGCAGCGTAGAGGGTGTGCTCATCCATGAAGGTGAGGCAGAAAGCACCGCGCAGGGTCGGCAACAGGTCGAGTGCTGCTTCTTCAAGGGAATCGAAGTCATGCTCTGCCAGTAGAGCCGTAACGAGTGCGGTGTCGGTGGTGTTACCCTGAGCAAGCTCACCGTGCTTGGGGGGCTTGCCGCCGTTCTTTTCGAGAATACGGTCGTAAAGGTCAGCGGAATTGGTGAGGTTACCGTTATGTGCCAGGCAGAGCGTGCCGTGCGGGGTGGTACCGAGGGTGGGCTGTGCATTAGCCCAGTGGGATGCGCCGGTGGTGGAATATCGGGCGTGGCCGATAGCGTGGTCGCCGGGCATGGAGCTGAGGGTGGCTTCATCAAAGACCTGGGAAACCAGTCCCATATCTTTGTACACGTGGATGCGTTTGCCGTTACTGGTTGCGATACCTGCTGATTCCTGGCCGCGGTGCTGGAGTGCGTACAGGCCGTAGTAGGTTAGCTTTGCCACGTCCTCGCCGGGAGCCCAGACGCCGAAGACGCCGCAGGCGTCCTTGGGTCCGTGGTCAATCGGATCGAGGTCGTGAGTGAGTTTTCCGTCGGGGCGAATCAATTCACTTCTTTTCGACGTTGGGACTGCGGATGCGTCTGTGCAAGCGCAAGATGAGGGCGTGTTGCCGCACTCACACCTGCCCGTGTGTGCCGTAGCATACACCAGACCTTTAAAAGTGTACCGGGTTTCGGAGCCGATGCGGTGAAGGATACGCTAAATACCTCAGGATGGACCACTAGAACAGGCACCAAATACGCCAAATCACGAAGACTGCGTGGACCTGCTGGCTCGTAGCAAATTCTAGAAGAGCGGCAACAAACCCGAAAGATCACTACGCTCACCCGACGCATCGAGCGTACCGGCACCTACCGCCTGCGCCCACGAACAGGCACCCAGAACCAGTGCCGCCCACACGAGCGGACGCGCCTCCACCACGGACGGGGGAGTGCCGCGCGTATGTCGAGGACCCGCCACGCACTGGGTCACACCCAGCGGGGGCACACGCACCTCCACGCTATTGCCAGGGGCGAGGGTTGCCAGCTCCTCCAGGGTGAAGCGCACAAAGGTCGTACGCACTGAACGGGGGAGAGCAGCAAACGCCTGCTCTACCTCGGGGCTGTTCAGCAGGTACTCACCTCGGGCATGCACATCTGCAAGCTCACCGACTGCCGCACACTGCGCCTCAAAGAAGGCACGCACTTCGTGCACCGCCGCCATGCCCGCTTCCTCGCTGGTCTTACGCCGAATCGCCACAACTAGTTCCCTTCCGGGGTGCTGGGAGTCAGATTCTCGCGGGTAAAGAGCTCCTCGTGCACACGAAGCTCGCCCACTACAACCGGCTTGCCATCCACGTAGCCGCCGGTCACCGAGCGAACCACCAGCGTGAGTAGGCGCTCGCATTCCTCGGCGCTCAGGTAGCCGCCAGCAGCGAGAGCACGCAGAGCCACGGCGTACATGGCGCGGTGCGAACCGTCGCTCATCTTTACCACCACGGACGTGCCCGAACGCAGACCAATGCAGAGCACGCCCTCCGCGCCGCCCTTGACGATTGCGTCCAGTTCTTCGCTGAGCACGGTGTCGGGGGAGCCGGGTGCCTGGATCAGTTCGGGGTAATCCACCATGGCGGTCGCGACCGTGGAGGCGCGCGCATCCGCCCCGAGGTTGCGGATTGCCGAGCCGAGGGTTGAGTAGGCGCGTGCGGCACCGGCCAGGGAGACGGCGTGCACGGGTGCGCCACATCCGTCAACGCCGATGGCGGCTACCGGCTCGCCGGTGAATGCTTCAATTTCTTCGGTGATGACCTGCTGCAGCGGGTGTGCGGGGTCGAGGTAGTTGTGCAGGATCCAGTTCTGCGAGCCCTCTTCAAGGTCGCCACGCTCAAGCTTGGCGGTGCACGCCCACAGGAATGCGGCGTGCTTGCCGGAGCAGGGGTGCGCCAGGGCAGTAGCAGCGAGGTTCGCCTGAGTCATTGCCTGGCGTGCCTGCTTATCGGCAGGGAACATGGGCTCGAGTGCCAGGTTTTCCGGGGTGAGCGGGTTGGTTTCGGTGCTGCCCTGGGTGAGTACGTCCTGCACGGCACGCATCTGCTCGAAGGTGCCGCGGTGCGATCCGCAGGCGATGGCGACCTGGGAACCGCGCAGGGGTGCGCCCGCCTTCATGGATCCAATGGCCTGCAACGGTTTGGCGGCGGAACGGAGGAAGAATGGTTCGTGAATATCACCGAGGGCAAGCTGCACATCGCCATCGGGGCTGAGGAGGATGAGGCGGCCGCGGTGTCGTGCCTCAATGAGGTTGTTGCGGGTGAGTTGAGCGAGTTCTACGTCGAAGGCGCTGCTCTGGCAGGTGGTGGGAGTGGTTGCCTGTGGAGTGGTGCTGTTGGTCATTCTTCTAGTTTAAGGGGTGTATTGTTCTGCCTTATGTGCGCGGTTTTACGTGTATAAGGCGGCTCAGAATGGTATCCCCGCAAATATTTCCGTGCAGAACGTTGCCTGTAAGGGCGGGGCGGATTCATCCTTATTTTTGTATGGTTACGTGATATTTTTGGGCTGGCAGTGAGCTATATGCGTGATATCTCTCATGTTGATCGGTGGTATTTAGCATGGGGGAATAGAATATTCGTGGAGTATGCCCGTAGAAGTCTGCGCATGCCTCTCAACATGGGAGCGGCCCCTTCCTAACGCCACGTATCCTGGTGCCACCCAGAACAGATTCTCCCATCATCTACGTCTCCACTGTTTGCGAGAACGACAGCCTCAGATAATACGCACATTAAATCATCAGGAATAGGTAACTTTATGGCAGAGCAGAACTACTCTTCTTCCACCACCCCTAAGAACACCGCAGAAAAAAGCGGCATGAGCGCTGAATCTGAATTTCACGCCAAGTTTTTCCCCATTCTCGCGCGAGCTGCTTCGATTGCTGCCGTGCTCATGTATGTCTTCTACTTCCCGCAGATTATCGGTAACCTGAACGGTCACAAGGGCGACTGGATTCAGCCTCTGGTAGCCGCTATCAACTGCACTCTATGGATGCTGTACGGCCTGTGGCGCCCCAAGAAGGACATTCCAATTGTCATCGCTAATGCCCCCGGTATTGTTTTTGGTGGTCTTGCAGCTGTGACAGCATTGGTCTAACCCGAATCAAAGCCACCTATGTTGTGGTGAATACTCACCTGATGCGGTTCTTCTCTGATAGGCATTCTTTTGAGCGTGCCGTTCGATGAGAAGAGCCGCATTTTTAATGTGCCCAGCTCACATTTTTAGTGTGATAGCGGGTACCCTGAATAGCATGAAGGTTTTGGTACTGGGCCCCGGCGGCCGCGAACATGCAATTATCCGAGCGCTTCTGCGCGACCCTGAGGTAACTGAGGTGCACAGCGCCCCCGGCAATGCCGGCATCGCCCAGGATGTTCCCGTCTACGCAATTAATGCGAATGACCCCGCCCAGGCAACCGCCCTGGCACGTGAGCTGAACGCCGACCTGGTTGTTATTGGCCCGGAGGCGCCCTTGGTCGCAGGTGTTTCTGACGCACTGCGTGAGGCGGGTTTTGACGTTTTCGGCCCCTCTGCAGCTGCTGCACAGCTAGAAGGTTCCAAGGCTTTTGCAAAGCAGGTCATGGAAGAGGCTTCCGTGCCGACTGCTCGTGCTTACGTGGCAACGAATGCCGCTGAGGCGCAGGCTGCCCTGGACGAGTTCGGCGCACCCTACGTGGTGAAGGACGACGGCCTGGCTGCGGGTAAGGGCGTTGTGGTGACCGAGGACCGCACCGCGGCACTGGAGCACGCTCAGGCTTGTTTCAACGCTGGCGGCACCGTGGTCATCGAAGAGTTCCTGGACGGCCCCGAGGTGTCCCTCTTCGTCATCTCTGACGGTAAGAATGTTCTGCCGCTGTCCCCGGCTCAGGACTTCAAGCGCATTTTTGACAACGATGAGGGCCCGAACACCGGCGGTATGGGTGCCTACACCCCGCTTCCTTGGCTGCCCGAGGGCTTCGTGCAGGAGGTCGTGGAGAAGGTTGCACGCCCGACCGTGGCTCGTATGGCTGAGCGCGGTACCCCGTTCGTGGGTGTGCTCTTCTGCGGCCTGGCCGTGACCAGCCGCGGCGTGCGCGTTATCGAGTTCAACGCCCGCTTTGGCGACCCGGAAACCCAGGCGGTTCTGGCGCGTCTGCGTACCCCGCTGGGTCAGCTGTTGCGTGCGGCTGCTCGCGGTGAAATTTCTGAGGGTACTGAGCTGGATTGGGATCCCCGCACCGCAGTTGACGTGGTCATGGCTGCCGAGAACTACCCGGACACTCCCCGCAAGGGTGACGTCATCTCCGGTCTGGATGAGGCGAACGCTCTGGAGGGCGTGCACGTGATTCACGCGGGCACTGCCGCATCCGAGGAGGGTGTGCTGACTGCTGGCGGTCGTGTGCTGGCTGTTGTTGCTCTCGGCGATGACTTGGCTGCTGCCCGTAACGCTGCCTACGAGGGTGTTCGCGCTATCTCTTGGGCTGGCGCGCAGTACCGTACCGATATCGCGTTGAAGGCTGTGGAGAACCGTATCCACATTCCCGCTCCGCGTAGCTAAAACCTTAATGTGACCGGCTTCCCCGCTTGAGGGTGGGGGAGCCGGTCGCTTCTTTGCCTCAAGATTGTGCCGTATTGATGATTGATTGGCACTATCGGGAGTTGGGTTTGTCGCGGTATTGTAATTACACAGACTTTTTGCATCCACATCACACCACCTCATCAGGAGAAATTCTCATGACTTCTCGTTCTAACCCCCTGGAAATCCCGGGCTGGACTCACATTTATTCCGGTAAGGTCCGCGACCTGTACGTTCCGAATGAGGAACGTTTTGACGCTACCGGCTTGACCGTCAATGATGACGCTGAGCTGCGTGCCGGTTCGGTCATGGTTGTCGCCTCGGACCGTATTAGCGCTTTTGACCGTATTCTGCCTACCGAGATCCCGGATAAGGGCAAGATTCTGACTCAGATGTCCCTGTGGTGGTTTGAGCAGCTCAAGCAGGTCCCGAACCACGTGCTGTCCACTGACGTTCCGGATGTTGTGGCTGGTCGAGCTATGATTTGCCGTTCGCTGAATATGTTCCCGGTGGAGTGCATTGTGCGTGGTTACCTGACTGGTTCGGGTTTGGCGGCGTATAACGAGACCGGTGAGATTGCTGGTGTAAAGCTGCCTGCGGGTCTGGTGGATGGTTCCCGCCTGGACACCCCGATTTTCACTCCGACCGGTAAGGCTGAGGTGGGTGAGCATGATGAGCTGGTGACCCGTGAGGAGCTGTACGCTGAGGTTGGTCAGCCGGTGGGTGAGCGCCTGGAGGAGCTGAGCCTGAGCCTGTACACCACTGCGGAGAAGATTGCCCGCGAGCAGGGCATTATTCTGGCGGATACCAAGATGGAGTTCGGTACCGATTCGTACCGCGGCGAAATCACCCTGGGTGATGAGGTGCTGACCCCGGACTCTTCGCGTTTCTGGGATGCGACCCAGTACGAGCCGGGTCGTGCACAGCCGAGCTTCGATAAGCAGTATGTGCGTGACTGGCTGCGTTCCCCGGAGGCGGGTTGGGACGGTTCGGATAACGTGCCGCACCTGCCTGAGGAGGTTGTGGAGAAGACTCGTGCCCGTTACGTTGAGGCGTATGAGCGTTTGACCGGCACGAAGTTCTAAACTCAATATTTCGGGCCGAATAAGTCTTTGAGATAGCTAAAGGGCGGTGCCCCGGAAGGTCATTCTTCCGGGGCACCGCCCTTTAATTCATAAGCCCTTTTACATGCATTCTTAAAGGTGCGACACATCATAAATATATGTTATGTATCTGTTGTACGGGGGGGGGTAGCACTCTATTATGTTAGTAATCGGCTCATGACGCTTCTACGCTACAAAACGCAGGTTCACACCATATAGCAGGTCTGTAAGTAGCCTCCACGATACGCCCGTATCACTGCCGATTCTCACCCACCAATGATGCTTGAGAAAGGTGAAGTCCATGGCAAAGAAGCCCTTCACACCCCTCACCCTTATCGGTATTGCCTGCTGCCTGGGCGTATCGAGTTGCTCCACCACCGTTGAAGTTAAGCAAGACATTCGCAATGTCCTGGCAAGCTACGAGAATCCCTCCCCGGATATTAACGTGGCCCTCGTCAACGAGGTCAAAAAGTGCATGAGTGAGAAGTCCTTCACCTACTCCGGTAGTCAGAACATTATTTCCGGTGCCTCCGTTCTTGAACTTGCGATGAGTGATGCCTACCTCCCCAGCGAAGAAGCGGCCACCCGAGGGTACTTATTCACCCGGCAGGACAACGCTAGCTCCAGCAATGAACCCGCGATGGAAAACCCGGCATATCGCAAGGCGTTCCAAGGCGACCCCCAAGCCGCAGACAGCAAAACTGTCACCATCACGCTGAGTAACGGTGCCCAGATCGGCATGGCAACAGATTCATGCCTGGGACGTGCGGCAGAGGCTGTCTTTGGCTCAGCAGAAAACTACCTCAAATACATCAACTTCATTAACGAGCTCACCACGGGTGGATCCAAAAATAACGCGGTAGAAGAAATGGGGAAATACTACCGCGATGACAACACCTACGGTGCCTGCATGAAAGAAAGCGGATACACCGATATCCAGCACTTCGGAGATGCTCCCAGCTACGCAGAGAAAACCTGGGGTAAGTACAAGGCAGCCAATGTAGCTGCCAATGCGGAAGAGCAGGCCCTAGCTCACGCCGACTACAACTGCCAAAAGTCCACTGGAATCCTGACTAAGGCACAGAATATCTACTACGAAAAGGCTGCGACCTGGCTCAATGAGCATGAACCGCTCATCCTTGAAGTACGCGATATCGAACGTCAGGCACAGGAACGCGCCGCAACTCTACTCAACGGCAACTAGCCGACGGCAAATAGTAAACGCTGATTCCTCGTTGGACATTTTCTAGCGAGAATTTTCTACCGGTCCTCTGCTCTCAACCGCGTTCACCCGCGGATGAGAGCAGAGGATACACCCCTTTATTCAGTCCCCGCCACGTTGTTTCCCTCAGCAATTACCTCTAGTCCCGCCCCGTATTTCACCGCAGAAAGGTGAACCCATGAACACGCAGCAGAGTTCAGAAAACCCTCGCCGCGCCGCTACAACGGCAACCATACGCGCCTACCTGGTTCCGGTGCTCGTCATTCTGCTCGTCATCACCGGCGGGTTCTCCATCTATGCGCTTAATACAGGGCTACGCACCAATGTTGAATCCAATGTGCAGCCATCCCGAGCCGCGCAACTAACAACCCGCATCAGCACGCAAACTGTTACCCGCACCTACTCGGGAGAAGTTAGCGTGTCACCCGCCCGAAGCTACACCGTGGGAACCCCTCAAGGAGTGGTGACCAGGGACGGCGCCAAAGCGGGCACCCAGCTGAGTAACGGCTCAATTATCACCACTATCAATGAGCGTCCTATCATCGCGTTCAAAGGTAGCATTCCCGCCTACCGCGACCTTGCTGTAGGCGCTCGCGGCGATGATGTTAAACAGCTCCAAGAAGCTCTAGAATCGCTCGGCTACAGTATCTGGGATGAGGAAGGAAACTACGGCGAAGCAACCGCCAACGCTGTCTACCGTTTCTACCTGGATCGTGGCTACTACCCTCCCGGGGATACTGACCGA
The DNA here is from genome assembly GCF_029850985.2 of Rothia similimucilaginosa. NCBI lineage: Bacteria > Bacillati > Actinomycetota > Actinomycetes > Micrococcales > Micrococcaceae > Rothia > Rothia similimucilaginosa. The sequence continues at coordinate 286,766 of NZ_CM138149.1, forward strand.
ACCGAAGAAGGACGCTACAGCACCGCACTGCCGCTCTCTGAATACCTCTTTGCTGACGGCAATGAATACACCGTAGACAACAGCTGCGGCACCAAAGGCCAAACCTCAACTCCGGCGCTGTGTACCCTATCCGCGGGTGGATACCGTCTGGTACTCTCCGCGGATGGTAGCGCTCTCAGCAATGAACTCGCTGAGGGACAGAAAGTCCAGATTCTTACCGATAACGGAAGCCCGCTCGAAGGTACCCTAGGTGCAGCCCTCACACCCGAAGGCTCAACTAACGCTGACGGCGGCGCTAACGCAGGTGTCTCCAACGGTGCGCAGAACAGCGCGCGACCTAACAGCGATACCCCCGCACCAGGAGCTACCGCACGGAAACGCTACCCCATCAAAATTGACTTGCCGGAAAACACGACGGCATCAACACGTTTTCAAGCAACCGTCACCCTCAACCGAGGTGCTGAAAACGCCCTCGCGGTGCTCGAAGCAGCCGTCAAAACTGAAGAAAACGGAACGCACTCCATCACCTTGGATAACGGTCAGAGCATTCCCGTCACCCTCGGTGTGTGCTCCGCCGGAATCTGCGAGCTCGTCAACCCCGCTGCAGAACTCAAGACAGGCACCGTCGTGAAGCTGAAGGAGCGCTAAAATGCCTCATCGCGAGACAGAACGTGCCCTCACCGCGAGCGCTACCGCCTCGAAACCTAATATCGAGTGCCACAATATTGCGCGTTTCTTCCCACCCTCCACCCGGGCGCTCAAAAACGCGACCCTCAGCATCCATGAAGGCGAATCGGTGGCCATTACCGGCGCCTCCGGAAGCGGAAAATCTACGCTCCTCTCTATCATCGGGCTACTCGATCAGCCCTCTGAAGGTGAGCTAAAAATATTGGGCCAAAACATGGGCACCGCCAGCAACGCCGAACGAACCGTGGCGCGCCGTGAGCATATTGCTTTCGTCTTTCAGGCGTACCACCTTATTGCTCATCTGAACGCCACCGAGAACATTGCCCACACCCTCCGGATGCGCGGCGTACCGGGCCGTCAGGCACATCAGTGTGCGTTGCAGGCACTCGAACAGGTGGGTTTGGGGCACCGTTTGGAGGTTCTTCCCCGCAATATGTCCGGTGGTGAACAGCAAAGAGTCGCGGTTGCGCGTGCGTTAGCCTGCGCCCCGCGTATCCTGCTGTGCGATGAGCCTACAGGAAATCTCGATACTGAAAACTCTCACAAGGTGTTGGATCTGCTCCTCGCCGGCCGTGCGGAAAAGCAAAGCCTGGTCATCATCACCCATGAGCCCGATATCGCGGCTCGCTGCGACCGGCAGCTACACATGGTCGATGGGATGCTCGTTAGTCCCGAACTTACTATTCCCGAAGAGCCGGCTCACCAAGCGCTCAAAGAACCCGTTGTCAGGGGAGGATAGATGCTAAGGAACAACCTTCACTACGCTCTCCTTGCAGTTGTCCGCCGTTGGCGCCGCAACCTGCTCACAGTATTGGCGATGCTCGCGGGAACAACCACCATCATCATGCTGGTGGGCGTCAGTGAGTCGTCAGCGCTCAATACGAGCTCTCAGCTGGCCAGTTACGATTCCACCCGGCTCGGTGTGCGACTCCAGCCGCAGACCTGGGATATACCGGAGGAGGAACTACTCTGGCGCGTTAACCAAATTCCAGAGGTCAAAGCTGCTGGTACAGTCACCATAGATACGCAGGCAACGCGTCCACAAGTCAACAGGCCGGGGCATGAGGGCCAGCAAACGCTCCTCGCAGTCGTTTCAGAAGCAGGTTTGAAAGCACGAGGTGCGCACATTGTCGAAGGGCACTTTTCGGAGCCTGCCCGCGAGCGTCGCGGTGAGCCTACCGTCTATCTGGGTGTTGCCCTCGCGAAAGAGCTAGGGGTCAGTACTGAGCCCGGGCGGAATATGATTGAGGTCAACGGAATGCGAGCCTATGTGCTCGGCATTATCCGTGACGGCGGCAAAAACGCTGCTCTCAGTAGCGCTCTTATTCTGCCGACCACCTCCACTTTCTTGCCGCAAGCCCACACCCTGCAACGCGGTATGGACGTCATCGTGAATCCAGGAAGCGCAGATACGGTCGCGGAACAGCTCAAGCAGGTACTAGATCCGCAACGCGCCCCCGTTGATACAAACATTGAGATTCCACCTTCACCGGTGACTCTTCGTGCTTCTTTGACGAAAGACAGTCGAACTCTTACAACCATCATCCTGGTGGTTCTTATCGTCTCGACAAGCTTCGGCATTGTGATGACCATGCAGATTTCAGTCTGGGAACGCCGCCGGGAAATCGGCATCAACCGTGCATTAGGGTTGGGACGGCGAGATGTGGCGGTGAGTTTCCTCGCGGAGGCGGCCCTCCTCGGGGCTCTAGGCGCTCTTGGAGGCTTCATCCTCGGTATTCTCGGTTCCTGGGTTGTGTGCCTTCTCAACGGTTGGGTACTATCTCTACCACCCCTTATCTTAGGGATTCCTTTCCTCGGCTTGGCTGTGGGCATCGTGGCGGGTGCACTGCCCGCCTACGCGGCAACGAAGGTTCAGCCGCTTGAGCTCCTGCAATAAGTGCCCAGCGAATAAGGGCGGTGCCCCGGAAGGTCATTCTTCCGGGGCACCGCCCTTTAGCTATGTGGGGTTATGGGGTTGAGTGGCACATCCTAGCCGCGGTGCGCGTCTTCACCATGTACGTTCTCGCGGCACAAATCCTCGTGCAGAATATCCTGCGCCGGATGCTGCCGTGCCCGCTCTTCCGCAGCACGGTCAGACAGCGAATAAAACCACGTAATATGCTCACACACACGCTCATAGGCTGCCTGCTCATCGTGAGAGGTAATCGCCTCAATAATGCCGTAATGCTGCTGCTGCAACGTGCGCTTGACCGCCTCCCAGTCCTTCAAGAAAGGAACCGCCTCCTGCACATAACTCATCGTCGCCATGTGCAGAGAGTCAATTACCGTATCAAGAACAATATTGCCGCCGAGCTTCGACAGCTCATAGTGAAAACGCGTATCGCAGAAATGGAAACGCTCATTACTGATCTTCTTATCCATCTCTGCCAGATGCACGCGCGCCCGATCCAGCGCCGCTGCACGCTCCGGAGTGTCCGGCGCCGCTGCCGCCGCACGGGCCGCAGGGCCCTCCAACAGCAGGCGGGTTGAGACAACGTCCTTCACCGGCAGGCTACGGGTCGCAATGTGCATGCGTAGCGCCCAGCTGAGTGCATCCGACGGCTCCGAAATGATAATCGCACCGGACTTCGGGCCTGAACCGGTGCTGGAGCGAATCAGACCCAGCGCGTTCAGAACCCTCAAACCTTCACGGACTGAGGGTCGGGAAATGCCGTGTCGTGCGGCAAGTTCACGTTCGGAGGGGAGCTTATCGCCCACACGCAACTCACCCAGGCGCAGGCGCCGCTCAAAGTTCTCCAGGATGATGCTGTAGCTGCGGTCTGCCAGAATCGGTTGGCGGTCAACCGCAGGGGGCGCTTTAGCAGGCTGGGTATCGTCATGAGAATGAGGCATGGTCTCTCCTGATAACGAGGCGGATAACGAAAAAGACATACTCTGCGCCTGAGATATCTCCGAGATATTTCGGGCTATTCGTTGAGTGGTCAGGGCATAAAAAGCGGGGCGGCGGAACCGAGAAGGTTCGCCGCCCCGCCATGGCCTCCGGAAAATACCGGAGCGAATGTCCTATGGTCCTTGAGGTTTTCACCTCGAGAACTCTCTAAGGGGTGAGCCTCAGATTAGGGAACCAGGAAGGACAGCACGTTGGTCTGCAGGAAGACCAAGATGCAGACGACCACGAGCATACCGAAGGACCAGGGGAGGACAGCCTTGAGGATGTCGGATTCCTTGCCTTCCATGTCCACGGAGGTAGCAGCAATAGCCAGCGACTGCGGGGAGATCATCTTACCGACCACACCACCGGTGGTGTTAGCAGCCAACATGAGCTCGGGGGTTGCGCCGTGGATACCTGCGTGCTGCAGGTTCTCAGCAGCAGACACCTGCAGCTTGGAGAACAGTGCGTTCGCGCTGGTATCCGAACCGGTCACAGCGGTACCGATCCAGCCCAGAGCCGGTGCGAGGAACGCGTAGACGGTGCCCAGGCCAGCCAGGAAGGTACCCATAGCAATGGTCTGACCGGAGAAGTTCATGACGTATGCCAGCGCCAGAACCGAAGCAATGGTCAGGATGGACCAGCGCATGCGGTAGACAACCGAACCGAACTCGGTGAAGATTGCCGGGAACTTGAAGGCGTAGCGGCCCTTCTCGTTGAAGAAGAAGTAGACGACAGCAACAACCAGACCGGAGATAACCAGCAGGGTGCCGGGGTTGGACATCCAAGCGAAGTTGTAGACAGCGTCCTTGACGGGCTTGCCGTCAGCGGTGACGAGGCGGGAGCTCAGAGCCTGGATGTCAATCTTGATGACGAAGCTCTTCAGCCATGCCTTCAGGCCGGCGTGCAGGTTAGCAATACCGAAGATCGCGACAACGATGACGTAGGGCAGCAGTGCCATCCAGACGCGAACGGCGGGCAGAGCTTCCTTCTCTTCGGTCTGCGCGGGCAGGCCGTAGCGCTCACGAACGCCTGCGACGCCGCGGGGCTTCCAGAACTGCAGGAAGATAACAGCAACACCCATGGAAACGATGGAAGCAACAACGTCGGTCAGGTTGAATGCGGGGGTAGCAGCGGTGATCCACTGTGCGATTGCGAAGGAAACACCGATGACCAGTGCGGGCAGCCAAGCGTCCTTCAGGCCCTTTACGCCGTCGAGGATGACCAGCAGGATGAGGGGAACGAGCATTGCCAGGAACGGAGCCTGGTGACCAACGATGGTTGCAATAGTCATGGCGTCCTTGCCGCCAACGTCAGCTGCGGTGGTAATCGGGACAGCAACTGCGCCGAATGCCACGGGTGCGGTGTTAGCGAGCAGAACGATGATAGCAGCTTTGAGGGGCTTAACGCCCAGGGCGAGAATCATGGTTGCGGTAATTGCAACGGGAGCGCCGAAGCCAGCCAGTGCCTCGAGCAGACCGCCGAAGCAGAATGCGATGAGGATAGCCTGGATGCGCAGGTCGCCGCCGCCGAGGCGGTCGAAGACGCGACGGAGATCTTCAAAGCGGCCGGAGAGGACGGTGAGCTGGTAGAACCAGATTGCACCGAGAATAACCCAGCAGATGACCAGGCCGTAGATGCCACCGCGGACGGCGCCCAGACCGGCGAGGTCAGCGGGCATATGGAAGCCCAGGACTGCTACGAGGATAGATGCTGCCAATGCCACGAGTGCGGACCAGTGAGCGCGTGCCTTAACGCCCAGTAGCATCACAAAGAAGGTGAGGAGGGGAATGGTTGCCACGAGTGCGCTGAGGCCGAGGCTACCTCCCACTGCATTGGTTACAGCGGTATAAGTTTCCACTGGAACTCCTTTGGTTCAGGGTGTGTCTTGTGTGTGGTCAGACCATAGATAAGCCCCTTGGGGGAACGAGTCATTGTTTCCCATACGGGGATGTGGTCAGACCATTGATCGCATGTTTAGAAGGGTACCGGATAGTGCGGTGTTTCACCAAAAGTGACCTGACTCATTTTCGTATCAAAGGGATGCTTAGCGGGTTTGTATCCCGTGAATTTACCGAAATATTGCGACTCTGATAGTTAATTCCAGCTTCTGAAACTCGGATATTTCTGAAGGCGTAAAGAACTGGGTGCACGAGTGGCTACCTTGTCCAGCGGGGATTCTTCAGATGTCGGCACATTCTTGAAAAGAATGTTGCATTAAAGAGGAGTTGTCCCACAAAACAATCATAAATTCTTCAGAAAGGTGGATTTCTAGTCGGGTTTGTCTAGTGAAGGTGTGTGTTTGATAAACGTTCAATGGATAAAGAGGGGTGGGGGTAAAAAGTAGATGAGGTCATATATATCGAAAGGCGGGAAAGCATACCTTAAGGTCAGGGTAACCTAACCGATTATTTAACAAGGAAAGTATGCGCTATTTCGACTAGAGAAAAGCCGCACAACGGTGTTAAATGGCAAGGAAGATAAAAGACATCACCACGGTTTCTGATCCCACCGCATCCCACCTCCACTTGGGGCGCGCACACCAGCCGGAACCTACCGGCCCAGCTTCCCCGACTCAAAACATCTGAGTCGATTCTTCTGGAAGACCGAACGTGTTCGGACTGTGCCCCGCCTGCCCCAGACGCAGGCGGTGAGACCGAGAAACTCTGAACACAGAGGAAAGGACGGACAAGTCATGCGCATTGCACTCTTCTCCACGTGCATCGTTGACGGCATGTACCCCCGCGTAGCACGCGCCACCGTCGAAATTCTTGAGCGCCTGGGCCACGAGGTTGTCTTCCCCCCGAACCAGACCTGCTGCTCCCAGATGCACGTCAACTCCGGCTACTTCGATGACGGCTACGAAGTCATCAAGAACCACGTTGAAGCTTTCGACTCTTGGGACTGGGACGTTGCTGTTGCACCTTCCGGCTCCTGTGTTGGCTCCCTGCGTCACCAGCAGGCAATGGTTGCACGTAGCCGCGGCGACGAAGCACTGGCTCTGAAAGCAGAGCAGATCGCTTCCCGCACCTTCGAGCTCTCCCAGCTGCTGATCGACATCCTCGGTATCACCAATGCCGCTGAGCAGCTCGGCTCCTACTTCCCCGAGCACGTCACCTACCACAGCTCCTGCCACGGTATGCGTATGCTCGGCCTGGGCACCCGCCAGCAGGACCTGGTCCGCACCGTTGAGGGCATCAAGTACACCCAACTTGAGGGCATGGACCAGTGCTGCGGTTTCGGCGGTACCTTCTCCTTCAAGAACGCTGACGTCTCCGGCGCAATGGTCAACGACAAGGCAAACAACGTTGAAGCAACCGGTGCATCCGTCTGCACCGGCGGCGACTGCTCCTGCTTGATGAACATCGGCGGTGCGCTAATGCGTCGCGACTCGAACGTGCAGACCATCCACTTCGCAGAGATTCTCGCATCCACCAAGGAAAACCCGCTCAAGATTAGCTCTGAGCGCGTCGAGCTCTCGATCGCCTAAGGAAAGATAAGACCTCATGACTGCTATTCAGCTTGGTATGCCCAAGGTCGTTCACTACGGCGAGGGCAACATTTTCGAAGAAACCCCCTTCCCCAAGTACGCGAAGGAAGAGCTCAAGAACGAGCAGCTGCGCGCCAACCTGCGCTTCGTGACCCACGCGATCCGTAACAAGCGTGCCAACGTCACCAGCGAACTGCCCGACTGGCAGGAACTGCGCAACACCGGTGAGTCCGTCAAGAACTACGTTCTGGCGAACCTGCCCGAGCTGCTCGAACAGTTTGAGCGTAACTTCACCGCCGCAGGCGGTCACGTGCACTGGGCACGTAACGCCACCGAGGCAAACCAGATTGCTCTGGACCTGATCCGCGAGCAGGGCGTGGACGAAATCATCAAGATTAAGTCCATGGCAACCGCAGAGACCGGCCTGAACGAATTCCTCGAAGAAAACGGTATCAACGCTATCGAGACCGACCTCGCGGAAGAAATCGTCCAGCTCGGCCACGACCGTCCCTCGCACATTCTGGTGCCCGCAATTCACCGCAATCGTCGCGAAATCCGTGACATCTTCCTGCGCGAAATTGAGGGTATCAACCCGGACATCACCGATGAGCCGGCAGAACTGGCAGAGGCATCGCGTTACCGTCTGCGCAATAAGTTCCTGAACACCACCGTGGCAGTCTCCGGCACCAACTTTGGTATTGCCGAGACCGGTACCCTGACCATCGTGGAGTCTGAGGGTAACGGCCGTATGTGCCTGACCCTGCCCGACACCCTCATTACCTTCATGGGTATTGAGAAGATTCTGCCCACCTTCCAGGACTACGAGGCATTCCTCCAGCTGCTGCCCCGTTCCTCCACCGGTGAGCGCATGAACCCCTATACCTCCATGTGGACCGGTGTGACCCCCGGTGACGGCCCGCAGAACTTGCACGTCATCCTCATCGACAACGGCCGTACCGCCGTTCTGTCCGACGAGCTCGGTCGCCAGGCACTGCGTTGCATCCGTTGCTCCGCATGCATGAACGTGTGCCCCGTGTACGAGCGCGCAGGTGGTCACGCCTACGGCTCCACCTACCCGGGCCCCATCGGTGCAATCCTGTCTCCGCAGCTCTCCGGTATTGAGGCAGCAGAGAACAACTCCCTACCGTACGCATCCTCCCTCTGCGGCGCTTGCTACGAGGTCTGCCCCGTGAAGATCAACTTCCCCGAGGTCCTCGTGCACCTGCGCGCTAAGGATGTTGAGTCCAAGCACGCTGTCCGCGAGTTCGAGGGCAACAAGAAGGCTCCCTTCTCGCAGATGGACGGCATGATGCTCGGCGCGAAGAAGCTCTTCACCTCCGGTAAGATGATGTCGATTGCAGAGCGTGGTTTGCCCATGTCCCGCCTTATCAGCGGCCGCAAGCACAAGATCACCGCTGTTCCCGGTATCGTCGGCGGCTGGACCGCTTACCGCGACATCCCTGAGCCCCCCAAGGAATCCTTCCGCAACTGGTGGAAGAAGGAAAAGGGTCAGGTTCCGGCACGCGATAACGCTGAGCGCGTTGACATTCAGGCCCTCATCGAGGCAAACAAGGGTAAGGTCGCTGAGGCGGCAGCAAACGCCAAGGCAGCTATGGACGCCCAGGCAGCCCGTGAAGCTAAGGAGAACAACTAATGTCCTCTGCTAAGGAAGATATCCTCGCACGTATCCGCTCGTCTCTGGCTGACGCACCCGTCGCACCCGAGCCCGTACGTAACTACCGCCGCGTCAGTGAGCTGAACGAAGAACAGACCATTGAGATGCTCGTCGACCGCCTCATTGACTACAAGGCAAACGTGTTCCACGCGAACAAGGAGAACATCTCCGAGGTCATCGCAGAGCGCCTGGGTGAAAAGTCCACCTACGTGGTTCCAGAGGGCCTGAACATGGAGTGGCTGCCGGCTGACACCGCTGACCGCAAGCGTGTCACCGACTCCGGTAGCACCCTCAAGCCCGGCTGCCTGAGTCTGAAGGAACTGGATGCAGTCGACGCTGTGGTCACCGGTTCGACCGTCTCCTGCGCAGAGACCGGCACGATCTTCTTGAACACCAACCCTGACGAGGGTCGCCGAGCCATTACCCTGGTGCCCGACCACCACATCTGCGTGGTGCCCCGTTCCACCGTGGTGGAGCTGGTTCCCGAGTCGATTGAGCGTATCACCTACATCCGTCCCGTGACCATGATTTCCGGTCCGTCGGCAACCAGTGATATTGAGCTGATTCGTGTGGAGGGCGTGCACGGCCCCCGTACCCTGGACGTCATCATCTACGACGCCTAAGGTGCAGCGCCAGAAGGCAAATCTCTAAAGAAACCGCCCGAGAGCTAAAGCTCCCGGGCGGTTTCTTTATGCCCTCGCGGCTCTAGTCTTCTGAAGCATATGCATAAGTCATGAGGGTACAAAAACGGTGGCGGGCCCATGTTCCCGCCACCGTTCGGTGCTTTATATGGTTGCTTATCGATGCGTTACCTAGCGGAGTGCTGAAGGCTCTACTGTAGCGATGCCTCCGCGTGGGTGCTTAGGCTCGTGCGTCGAAGTGCTGCAGACCGGAGTCCTCGCGGCTACCGCCCTGGCCATCGCCAACATCGCGGTAATCCTTAATCCACTCAATCTTCTGAACCCACTTAACCATCTTGTAGCCGTGCATAGAGTCCGCACGCAGACGGAGCGGGCCACCGTACACATCCGGCAGAGGCTTATCATTCATGCCCCAAGCCAGGATGGTCTCATCCTCCATAGCCATGGAGATATCCAGGCACTCATAGTACGGTTCGGTCGGTCGGCCGTCGTAGGTGTGGCCCACGTGGCCGAAGGAAGTCACCATGACATAACGAGCGTCATCAGTCTTCTCAACCAGTGCGAGAACGTCGCGCAGACGCACACCCTCCCACTTGGCGATACCGGTCCAACCCTGCATGCAGGTGTGCATGGTGATGTTAACTTCCTTGCCCAACTGCTTGAGATCGTCAAGGCTCAGGGACTTGGATTCCTTCACCAGACCGCCCAGCTCCAGGCGGTAGTCAACGAACTCGTGCTCCTTCAGGAGGTTCCACTCGGTGCTCTCACGCTCTGTCGGCGGGCGAGTGTTAACCCAGTGGAAGGGAGAAATATCTGCATCGGTGAAGGTCTTCTTCTGCACCTGACGTGAGGAAATACGATCCAGCAGGACATTACGAATCGGCTGGGTCAGACCCCAAATGAAGGTCTGGGTGAATCGCAGGTCGCGCAGGGACCAGTACGAAGCAAAGAGCCACAGAGCGACGGCAAAGACAATACCGCCAATGAGCATGGTGACTGCCTGAGCGAACTGTGCTGCATCCACCTCGTTATAGGGCTTGTTAAGCATCATGTGAGCGATGTTGTACTGGGGGTGAACCACAAACACCAGAGCCACGTGAATAACAGTGAATACGCAGTAGAAGGCCATGCCCAGGAAGTGGATGGAACGTGCGGTCTGGCGGTTACGGAAGAGGCGCACGTAGCCGGGGAAGCGGCCGCAGAATGCCGGGCTCATAATCGGGCCGGTTGCAATCATCAGCGGTGCCACAATGAACACCACGGTGAAGTACATAATCTGCTGCAGAGCATCGTACGGCTGGAAATGCTCAATGGAGGGAATCTGGAAGCCAGCATAAATCTGGATGGATTCCCACGCCTGTGGGATGATGTCCCAGCTGGTTGGGACAATGCGGCGCCACTGGCCGGTCAGGAACAGCAAGGAGACGTAGACGAGACCGTTAGCAATCCAGATAAAAGTCACAAGAGCGTGCCATGCACGACCCAGACCAATCTGGCCGTTACCAGGTAGGGAGATAAGCGGCGACAGTCGACGCTGGTCGTCGCGGGCAGTGAACTCACCGGGGACAGTCGAAACCTTGTCCTTGGTGAACTTGAGCCATTCGGAACCCGGGGTGCAGTGGTTGTTCCAGTACAGACGGGGGTGAGAGGCGAGAACTTCCCAACCTGAACGAATCAGGAAGCCCATCATAATGAAGTTGATGAAGTGCGTAATTCGGAGCCATGACGGGAAGTCCAGCTCTACGCCACCAGTGCTCGCGGTGAGGAGTAGTTGGTGCATGATGTTTCCTTCAGAGATGACTGTGTGTGCAGACAATCGATAGGATTCAGTGCGAGGCCTTAAGATGTGAGGTTAGAAATAATTACCTTTCTGACCCATATGATCCTCCTCCGTGGTTGGGAGCCGCCGGGGTATCGTCGCGGATACTCCCGAAAGGGGCACCTCCCGTGTGTGAGGGGGAGATGCACCAGCTCCCGCTGGGGCGGAAGCGGCTCTGTGCATGTATGTTGGTTTATGTGTGTTTTAGGGAAATACCCTGTGTGCTTTCAATTTTATAGGACAAAGTGTCAGTCGAGAAAGCTAAGACACGTCATCTTCTGGAATATTTGCATAAAAAATCCGAATTTAAGGAAATTTTTTGTGCCTCCCCTATTTTATAAGGAGATTCAGAGGCAAAAACTCGCCATACCCTACGGTGAGGGCATGGCGAGTTTTGAGCCTATTTGTGGGATGCCTTGTGAAATTGAATAGCGTAGCTGCCTGTTATTATGTGGTTTTTGTCGGGGCAATCCCACATAAAGTCGATGTGACTGTATGCGGGGCACCTGCTCAAACTATTTCATTCTATGAAAGACCGAACCACCACATAGCCGCAGCTACTTCTGCGCAGCATCTGTATTCTTTACAGAGCCCCTGTGCTTCTTTGCTGCATCCCGAGACGCAGTACAGGAATCAGCCGAAGCAACCTCAACCTCGGCAGAATCAGATTCAGAATCAGCCTGAGACTTCAAACGAACCACCGGAATCATACCCGTAGTCAGCTTCGTCTGCGCATTACGCTGAGCCTTCAGAGCATTCATCTGCTCCTTACGGCTAGGGGCCTCCTGAACCGGCTCTGCATCACCAAATGCCTGACGAATGCCCAACGCCCACAGCGGGAACAACAACACCGTCAGGGCGCCGCCTGCAACCAGCAGCGAAGCTGTCGACTCCTCCAGAAGACCCGAACTGGTCGCAACCTCCGTCACCGCCACAATAATCGGCAGACCCGCAGCCGAATACAACGCTAACTGCGCCTTCTGTGCGCGAGTGGTCAACCCCGAACGGGTATCGAAGAAATGCTCCGCCAAAAGCACCGGAACACCACGGCACAGCAGAATACCCACCACCACGGCAAACAGACCCAAAGGCTTAGCCACCACAGCAGACACATCAATACCCATCCCGCTGACCACAAAGAACAGCGGAATCATGAACGTAAAACCAACCACCTCAAGGCGGTGAGTCATCATGTGCAAAGCCGCCGGAGGGGTCAGAGTACGCAGAATCAGACCCGCCGCAAAAGCACCGAGCACCGCATCCAAATCAAAAAGGGCGGTGCACATAATCAAGGTCGCCAGCAGGAACATCGCAAGACGCAAAATGGTCTGGCCGGTCGTATTCGCCTCCGCAGCCATAATCTGACGCAGACCCGGCACATGCGCAAACAGACGGTGAGGAATCAGCGCCACAATCACCGCAACCACCATAAACGCCAGCAACACCACAAATGCCATGCCCGGCGAACGCGAAGACAGCAGCAACGAAATAGCGAAAATCGGCAGAAGCTCACCCACAGCACCGTGCACCAGCACTGCATTACCCACCGGCGTACCGGCAGCACCGTGAGACTTCAACATCGGCAGCAGAGTACCCAACGCCGTGGAACTCAACGCCACACCCACCGCAATATACGTATTCATCTCGCGCGAGAACGACGTAATAACCGCCGCACCCGCCATACCCAGGGCAAAGCACACCACCCAGGTGGCAATAGCGCTATAGCCCTGACGGCTACGCAACGAGGACACGTTAATCTCAAAGCCCGCAATCAAAAAGAGCATGCCCAGACCAAGCTCCTTCAGCAGCGGGATACCGCCCTCACTGCTGGCAAGGTTGAGCATATTCGGGCCAATCAGCAGACCAAAAATGAGCAGGAAAACCACATCCGGGATCTTCTTACCCGTCAGCCGCGAAAGAATCGGCGACAGCAACGCAACCAACGTAATCCAGAAAATAGACACAAACTGGCCGCTATCGTGGCTCGACCCTTCCGACAGAGTCGTACCCGAAGCAAGAAGAGCACCAGACGCCCTCAAATCCGTCAAGAAAAGCGGGGAAAAAGTCGAAAACATAAAACCTCAACGTGGTGTGTGCAGGTGGGGCGCGTTTGGGACAGTAAAAGGAGCGAAATTATGCTCCCGCGGGATTGCCCCACCTTTAAGAACGTACCAATGGTACACACCCAACCTCGTGCAATAACACTTGAACAGCACTCACCAATAGGGCAAGAAGCTCCAGCCAGCAGCCGACAGAGAGGCAGCATGAGAGCAAAACCTCGGCGCCACCGCCGGACCAGACACAGCTTCCACCGTTACACTTAACACCTATGCCAGAGCATCCGGCACACACCACCGGATGCGGCAGATACCCTGGCAGCGCACATCCCCTGGCAGGGCACACACCACCGGCAGGGCGCACAGACTCTCAAACACGGCACTACAAGGAGCGAGGACATGGCAGCAGGGCGCACACAACCCATCCCCACCGTCAGCAGCGGGGCACGTGCCGCCTCCCTCGGAGGCACCCGACGTGACCTCGGGCTCGACCTCGCCCGCGCCTTCGCCGTGCTCAGCCTGCTCATCCCCTTCGGATACTGGCTGCAACTGATCCCGGTGTCCTGGAAGTTCTGGATCCCGCAGACCCTCGTACCGGCAGAGCCGCTCTTCGCCGCAATTCTGGGCGCAGCCGCCTGGCATTACGCACGCACCGCGAACTTCCCGCAACTCTTCGCCGGAACCATCGTGCGATTCCTCGCGCTGCTTCTGCTGGGTGTGGCACTCATGCAGGGTGCTACCTACCTGCCGCAAGCCGGCGTGACCGTACCGGCGCAGGGCTTCGCATACTCTCTGCCCTTCGACATGCTCGTGCACCTGGCGCTGCTTACCCTGCTAACCCTATTCGTCGTGCACCTGCCCCTGTGGGCGGTCGCCGTGCTGGCGGTGGTCACCAGCCCCTTCATCACCTGGACCTACACCCTCCTCATGGACGTAGCTGCACACGCCGATCAGTGGACCGCCATGCAGCTGCCGTTCCTCGCAAACCACGGCGTCAACCACGCGCAGAGCGCGCAACTCATCTGGGTCATGTGCCTGGGCATCGTGCTCGTGCGCCTCTACGACAACCTGCAGGCAAAGCTCGCAATCCCCGTAGTACTCGCTGTACTGGCGCTCGCCGTCTACCGCACCTTCAACCCCTACACCGAGCTCGGCTTCCTCAACAGCCCGCAGGTGCTGCTGACCCTAAACCTGGCGGCAACCCTGTACTTCTGGGCTGAATGCGCGCGCCTGCTCTCCGCGCAGGCCGGAATGCTCACCCCCATCGCCCGCCTGGGCCAGATGTCGCTGAGCGCCTCCATTGTGCTGAGCGGAATCATTATTTACGCAGGCCCCACCGTCAAGGCTCTCACCGCGGGCGAGCACTACGTCGCCACCGGAGGCTGGGGCACCGCCGTGTACTGGAGCGCCTTCCTGCTGCTCGGCGCTGTTATCGCCCTGGGCTTCTGCACCCTCTGGTCGCGCATGGTGCGCTTCATTGCCGGACGTGGCCCTCTGGAGGCAGTACTCGCCCTCATCTCCGGACGAGGCTAAGCGGCTGAAAACCAACAATCTAGAAAGCGGCCCCTCTGCCTGCGTATCTGCGCGGATAGAGGGTTGCTTCTATGCACTCAGCATCTGCAACAGAATCAGCTTGAGGGACATGCAGCATAAATACTGCGGGTACGACAAAGCCCCGGTCCAATGGACCGGGGCTAGTTGTCGGGATGACAGGATTTGAACCTGCGACCTCGTCGTCCCGAACGACGCGCGCTACCAAGCTGCGCCACATCCCGATGTTAACCTATCAGCAAATACCGTAGGCAACTCACCTAGGATAACCCAAAAAAAATTAGAACGCAACACAACGGCACGCCACCGGTTGGAGAGGGGCAGATAAAGTTTCTAGGCTTCAGTCTCCTGAACCTGATTCAGCTCATCCCAGGAGGCGTGCATCGCCGCAAAACGACCACCGGAGGCAA
Source organism: Rothia similimucilaginosa (assembly GCF_029850985.2). Lineage (NCBI taxonomy): Bacteria > Bacillati > Actinomycetota > Actinomycetes > Micrococcales > Micrococcaceae > Rothia > Rothia similimucilaginosa. The sequence goes on from NZ_CM138149.1 coordinate 301,986, forward strand.
TCAGGTGCTGCGGGGAACCATCCTCCACCACGGAGCCTTCATGAATCACCAACACACGATCAGCGCCCAGAACCGTCGAGAGGCGATGCGCAATCACCAGCGCCGTACGCCCCGCCAATACGGTTCGCAGTGCCGCCTGCACCGCGCGCTCACTCGGAATATCCAGCGAAGCCGTTGCCTCATCCAGAATCAGCACCCGTGGATTCGCCAAGAACACGCGAGCAAAGGACACCAGCTGACGCTGACCCGCCGACAGGGTAATACCGCCGCGACCCAGCTGCGACTCGTAGCCGTTACGCAGACGCTTAATGAACGCATCAGCTCCCACCGCCTTCGCGGCAGCCTTCACCTGCTCATCGCAGGCCTGCGGGTTACCCATGCGGATATTCTCCAGAATCGACGCGGAGAACAGGAACACCTCCTGGGTCAGCATGAGCACCTCATGGCGTAGCTGCACATCTGCCAGCTGACGAACATCCACGCCGTCAATACGCACCTGACCGGCTGAAACATCGTAGAAACGAGCTACTAGCTTAGCGATAGTCGACTTACCGGCACCCGTAGCACCCACCAGCGCCACGGTTGTACCCGGCTCAATGCGCAGGCTGGTCTCCTTCAATGCGTGACGATCCGACGTGTACCCAAAGACAGCTGAATCTAGCTCCACCAGGGCACCGTGAACCGTGCCGCTCATGCCACCAGAAACACCAGGAACAGACTCGGCTGCAGGCTCTACAGCGCGCTCATGCGGATGTTGCGGCTCAGCAACCTCCGGCTCCTCAGCCAAGAACGACGACAGCTTCTCCAGCGCGGACATCGCCGACTGGAACATGTTGTAAAACTCAGAGAGCTGCATGACCGGCTCAAACACGCGGTTCGCGTAAATCACCAGTGCCAACAGGGTACCAATCTGCATGGTGCCGCCCAGCACCGCATAACCACCCAGCACCAGCGCGCCGGCAATAAACACATTGCCCAAAAGCATCAGCACGGGCGAGTAGATGCCGAAAATCTTAATCGAATCCATCACCGCAAGACGGTAACGCTCCGACGCCTGAGCGTACTCAGAACGCTTCTGTGCCTCCGACCCAAAGGCCTTCACCGCGTGGATACCCGTAAACGTCTCCACAAAACGGCTCGTCAAATGCGCAGACTCGGTACGCATCGTGCGGAAAACCGGTACCGCGGTTTTCTGGAACCAACGCGTCAAGAAGTAAATTGGCACGCCCATGACCAGCATAAACAGGCCAATACGCCAATCCAGAAGGAAAATAGCGACCGCAGAAATCACCATGGACAGCAACGTAATCGCCAACTGGCTGATGCCGCTATCCAAGAAACTGCGGACCGTATCGATATCGCTAGTCAGACGCGAAATGACCTTACCCGAGGTGTACCGCTCATGGAACGACACGCTAAGCGACTGTGCGTGACGGAACACCCGCTTACGCAGGTACACCACCACACCCAGCGATACACGTACCGTGTACGCCACGTTGACCCACGAAAAGATCGCGGTCACCGCGGTAGCCGCCACAAAAAAAGCCAGCAGAGTCAGCAGGGGAGAAGCGTCACCCTGTCTGAGCGGTTCAATGGAACTATCTAAAACGCGGGCAATCAGAATCGGCACAACCGCGGCTGACCCCGACACCAAAAGTACCGAAATAATCGACAGAACCAACGCCCCACGGTGTGGGCGCAACATCTGGCGCAGCAGAGCCATCGAGCGTTCACGGGTCTCCGCGCGCTCTTGCGGGCTCATCTGCTCTCGTGGCTCCACCGGACGATAATGGGCCATTAGCCCTCCTCTATCGTCATGAGCTGGCGGTACTGTTCCGAAGAGTCCATCAGTTCAGCATGAGTACCCTCAGCGACCACGGAGCCGTCAACCATCAGTAGTACGCGGTCCGCTAACGCGACGGTGGAGGGGCGGTGCGCCGTCAGCAGGGTAGTAGCGCCGCCCAGGCCCTCCAGCCCCTCACGCAGGCCGGTAATAATACGTTCCTCGGTGTTCACGTCCAGCGCCGAGAACGGATCATCCAGCAGCAGCACGGAGGGGCGCTTCGCTAGGGCACGCGCCAAGGACAGACGCTGACGCTGACCACCCGAAAGGCTCAGACCCTCCTCACCAATGACGGTATCCAGACCCTGCGGAAGCTCCGCCACGAAATCGCACGCAGCCAGCTGCAACGCGGTCTGGAGGGTGGTCTCCAGCTCTTCTGCGGCGGGGTAATCCTCATCCTCGGTGCCGTGCTCGTACTGCTCGGCAACGCCCATCAGCACGTTCTCGCGGACCGTGCCGGAGAAGAGCACCGCCTCCTCAAAGACGAACGCGGTCTGGGCGCGCACCTCCTCAATAGACATGTCGGCGGTGTCTCGGGTGCCAAAACGCAGGGAGCCGGAGGTCGGCTCGTAGAAACGCGGAACCAGCGACAGCACGGTCGACTTGCCGCTACCGGTTGCACCCACCAGCGCCAGAATCTCGCCCGGGAAGACCTTGAAGTTTACGTCCTTCAGCACGGAAACCTCGGGTGCCTTTACCTCAGAGTTTGCACCGGCAGCCTCTGCAGGAACAGGTGCTTCGGCAGCATCGTAGCTGAACTGAACGTGATCGAAAGTGACAGATACTGCGCCACCGCTGGGGTACTGCATAGTTTCCTTCCCGGAGCCGCCCTCGGCAGACACTCCAGCTACTGTTGACGAATCAGAAGCACCCTGCGGATGCTCGGGCACAGACACAGCCGCGGAGCCACGAACCAGCGGCACCGCCTCAAAGCCGGGCTCGTCCATGACCTCGTTGTGGCGTTCCAATGCCACCTTATAGCTCAAATAGGCAGACATCAGCGCGGTCGAGCGCGTCACGTGGCTGAGCACGGTCGTCTGTACCGCAAAGTAGGCGGTCATCGCGCCTAGACTCAAGGTGCCCGCCGCAACCTGCGAAGCGCCCACAGCCAGCGCCACCGCCGTGGAGACACCCACAATCAGGCCCTGGTACAGGGCAACACGAGCCACCAGCATCGACCTGCCGTACTCGCGCGCCTGCAGGGCGTCCACCGACTTGGCATATTCCTGAATCTGCTCGGGGGAGCGACCCAGCGCCTTAATCACGCGGATGCCGCGTACAGACTCCTCAATACGGGTGGAGAGATCACCCGTCATCTGCTGAATCTCATGCGAGGCGCGGTAGTACTTGCGGGTGAAGTTCACCAGCGACAGCACCAGAATAGGCACGGTCACCACGAACACCAGCGCCAGCGACGGTGAAGAACGCAGCATGAAGAAGCCACCGACCAGGAACATCACCGCAATAGTCAGTAGCTGCACAATACCGAAGGACAACCAACGGCGAATCGTGCCCAAATCGCTCATGGAGCGGGTCAGCAACTGACCAGAGGGCCAACGATCCAGCAGAGAAAGCGGGGCGCTGAGCAGGCGGTCAAAGAAGTTCATGCGCATGGACAGCTCAATCGTGGAGGTCGGATCCACAATCAGCCAGCGCCTCCAGTACATGAAGGAGGCGTGCGCAATACCCAGCAGAAGCACCAGGCCACCGGCAATCCAGATGGCGCTCTCGGTGGTGCTCTGCGAGAGATGATCCACAATAATCTGCAGTACCTGCGGGATGGAAATCTCAAGGGCACCGGCACCGAACGCCACGAGCAGACCCACACCCCAGCGCACACGAATCGGACGCGCATACGCGGCGAGGGTGCGCGGGGCACGCTGACCGTGCGCGTAGTCAATCGGGTCGGGGGTCGGTTCGCTCGCCGTCTCCAAGAAGGGGTTGCGGCGGCGCTTAGTCGTGCTTGCTGTAGAAGCCTCAGACATTAGCGGCGGCCACCTTTCGAAGCGTCGGCTTCACCCTTATCGCGAGCCGTGAGGGTCACCAGGATTGCCTCCGGCGGGCAGAACAGACGCACCGGCGCAAAACGAGAGGTGCCCAAGCCGGCAGAAACCTGAACCGGAATACCGGACTGCTCACTGACACCCTTCGCACGCGAAGGCGGCAAATCGCAGTTGCTGACCAGGGCATGACCGCCGGGCAGGCAGACCTGACCGCCGTGCGTATGACCGGCAAAAATAGCCTGCGCACCGTCCTGCACGAAGCGGTGCAGGGTACGCATATAGGGGGCGTGCGCCACGCCGATACGAACGCTCGGCTCGTCCCCCTCATCGAAGGCGCCGGGGGCGAATCCGGGGTGCTCATCGTAACGCAGGTGCGGGTCATCCACACCGGAGAACTCCAGGCGCAGACCCTTGAGGTTCAGCGTGTTGTAGCGGTTGATCAGGCCCGTCCAGCCGCGCGACTCGAAGGCGTCGTGCATCCGCTCAATGGGCAGAGCTACACGCGAGCCTTCCTCAATCATCTGCGGGGTGCGAGGCTGCCACAGGTAACGTGCCGGGTTCTTGAAAACCGGCGCGAAATAGCAATTTGAGCCGGGCACAAACACGCCGGGGAAGTCCATGAGCGGGTCGAGCGCCTCCAGCAGCGGACCCATACCGTCCACGTGGGAGAGGTTATCGCCCGTGTTCATCACCAAATCAGGCTCCAGGGCAGCCAGCGAGTGCATGAAGTCAATCTTCTTCTGCTGACCCGGAATCATGTGCATATCCGAAATATGCAGAATCCTAAAGTCAGGGCTACCGGCGGGCAACACCGGCAGGGACTCGGTGCGGAGCTGAAAATTGTTCAGCTCAATAAAGTGCCCATACGCCGCCGTGGCGGCCCCCAAGGCTGCAGTGGCGGCTACCGCCCCCGCTACCTTCTTCAGGAGCGGGGAGGAGCCGCGTGCGCCGGGGACCGCCACGGGGACGCGGGCGTTGACTGCGTTTTCACACATAATCAATCGCCTTTCAGGCTTCAGCTGATGAGCTGTGATTCTAGCTGTACGACAGAATCTTATCGCTGGGGGTGGTGAAGTCCTTCGTGTTGTACTTCGGTGCAATCGTCTTCATGAACGACTGCCACTGAGCACCGGCGTAGGTCTCACCATCCACATAGTTCAGAACACGACCGTTAATGCCCAAACCGTTCAGGGAACGGAAGCCGAGGTTGTTAGAACCAACCCAAGACGCGGTGGACAGGCCACGAGTGTAGCCAACCTGCCAGGTCTGGGAGGAGTTATCGTTCGTACCGGTCTTCGCAGCCGAACCGTTCGGCAGACCAATACCGCGCTGAGAAGCGGAACCGCCGGGCTGGATAACGCCCTTCAGAACCCAGCTGACACCGTTCGCGATGTCCGGATCCAGAACCTGCTCACACTGGTTCTGGTATTCCTTCATGGTTTCACCGTTGGTCTTGGTGATCTTCTCAATCGGGCGCGGGGTGCAGTACTTACCCTCGGAAGCGAAGATAGCGTACATGGATGCGCTGGTTAGCGGGGAGATACCATACTTGGTACCACCAATGTTGGTACCCAGGTTGGGGATGCTGTGCAGCGGTTCGCCGGTACCGTCCAGGGCGTGCATCTTGATGGACAGGTCGTGCACATCGCACAGGTCAATCTGGGAGAGCATGCCGTACAGGTACGAGTTAAACGACTGGCGAATACCGTACGCCGCGGTGTTGTAGCCTAGGCCACCGTTGACTGCGTTCTTGTAGGACCAGCCGTTCGGCTGACCGGTGTAGTAGTACTTACCGCCCTCGTAGCACTTGGCGTTCCAACCGAAGCTGGTGGGCCAGAACAGCTGGGTACCGTTCACGGTAGCGTTAGCGCCGCGACCGCTGATGAGCCACTGTGCCAGAATAATCGGCTTGAACGTCGAACCGGGCTGGAAGCCAGGGGTACCACCGTACGCTACATCAACGTTGTAGTTGTACTCGGTCTTGGAGTGGTCGTTTGCGTCTGCGGGGCTACCGAGCTCGGTGTTCTGTGCCATTGCGATGACGCGACCGGTGCCGGGCTCAACACTGGTCAGAGCGGAGTTCACGTCGTTCCAGTTGGTTGCAGCCGGCTGGGTGGAGTCCACAGCCTGCTTTGCCGCGGTCTGAGCCTCGGGGTTCAGGGTGGTGATCACCTTCAGGCCGCCACGCTTAATAGCGGTGTTACGCAGCTCAGCGGTTGCACCGAGGGACTCATCCTGCAACAGGTAGTTGACCACGTAGCGGCAGAAGAACGCCTTGTCGCCTGCCAGGGAGCAACCCTGGGACTTGGGGTGGACGTTGAGCTTAATGTCGCTGGCGATGGCGTCGCTGTATTCCTTGTCGGAAATCTTGCCGTCGCGGAGCATGGTGCCCAGAACGATGTCGCGGCGTTCACGGGCGAGTTCGGGGTTCACGGTCGGGTCGTACACGTTCGGTGCCTGCACCAGACCAGCCAAAAGCGCGGACTGTGCCACGTTCAGGTCCTTAGCGGAAATACCCCAGTAGTACTGTGCCGCAGCCTCAACACCGTAGTTCGAACCACCAAGGTTCACGATGTTCAGGTAGCCTTCGAGGATTTCGTCCTTGGACTTGTTCTGCTCCATAGAAATCGCAAGCTTCATCTCGCGAATCTTTGCAGCGTAAGTCTTGTTACCGTTCAGGGTTGCGGTAGCGTCCTCACCACGAGCCACAGCGGAGTCAACAATGAGGTTGTTGACGTACTGTTGAGTCAGGGTAGATGCACCCTGACGGCGGCCGCTGTTGGAGTTAATGATGTTGTTCAGGAACGCACGACCGATACCGATAGCGGAGACAGCACCGTGATTGTAGAAATCACGGTCCTCAACCGAGACGATAGCGTCCTTCATCTGCTGAGAAATCTGATTCAGCTTGACCTGTTCACGGTTCTCTTCAAAGAAGGTCGCGATTTCGGTCTTACCGTCAGCAGCGTAAATAGTAGAAGGACGGGAAGAGATGCCATCGGCAATGTCATCAGGAAGGTCCTGGAACCATGACATCGACGCGTTCGTGACCATACCCAAACTCACGGCAGGGGGCACGATAATAATTGCCGCGAGGAAACCGGCAATCACGCTGAACGCGAGGAACTGCAAAAAATCTCCCGGACGGTGATGCGAACGGGTTTTCTTAGATGAAGCCATTCATTCAGTTTATCCCATGAAACTGTGAGAAGAAGCCCGTCTCGGCACCCTACAGGGAGCCGGATGCCTCAGCCCTGAGAATAAAGCCCCCAAAAGCGCCGGACATTGACCAAAACCATAGTGAATCCCTTTTACTTATTGGATACCGGGCGATAGTCTAGAGGGTATGAAGAAATGGGAATACGCAACTGTACCGCTGATGATCCACACGACCAAGGCAATCCTCGATAACTGGGGTGAAGACGGCTGGGAGCTCGTAACTGTTCTCCCCGGTGCATCTGCACCTGCTGGTGCAACCCCCGCGTCGAACATGGTCGCTCCGACTCAGGGCAACCCCATCGCCTACTTTAAGCGCGAGAAGGCTGACTAAGAGCAGCGTACCCGGCGGTCACCTCAACCCCACTTTTCCTCTACATATAGGGGAGGATGGGAATAGTTGAGGCAGACCGCCGGTTAGCCGTTTAACAGCTGTTTGAATATCAGTAGCGTTTAGATTGACGGCATTCCCCACATCACCGTTTGGGTGCCAGCACCCGCCATCCTTCTGGAGTAATCATGACTGAATCCCGTATTGAAGCACGTATCCGCGAACTCGGTTACGAACTGCCCGTAGCACCCGCCCCCGTTGCAGCCTACGTTCCGGCTGTTACTTCCGGCTCCTACGTGTACACCTCCGGTCAGCTGCCCTTCGTCGACGGTGCTCTGCCCGAAATCGGTAAGGTTTCCGACTCTGGCGCTGAAGGCTTCGTGACCCCCGAGGACGCTAAGAAGTACGCGGGTATCTGTCTGCTCAATGCTCTGGCAGCAGTCAAGTCCGTTATTGGCGACCTGGACCGCGTGCAGCGCGTGGTGAAGGTTGTTGGCTTCGTAGCATCCGAGGTGAACTTCACCGCTCAGCCCGCCGTCATTAACGGCGCCTCAGAACTGCTCGGCGAAATCTTCGGGGAGGCAGGCCAGCATGCCCGCTCCGCCGTGGGCGTTCCCGTTCTTCCCCTGGACTCGCCCGTAGAGGTCGAGATTATCGTTGAGTATGTCTAAACTGTACACCGGCGCTCTGCCACTATCTGCTATTCGTGCTGCCCAAGCTCAGCGGGCAGCGCAGGACGCTCCTGAGAAGACTGTACGTACCGAATCCGCACAGGACAACGGTACCGCCCAAAACATCAAGACTCTACCCCTGCCGGCGCAGGAACGCCGCTTCGGCACTCCCACCCCGGCTGAGGGCGTGCAGCGCCCCCGCATGTTTACCGGCCGCCAGTCAGGTCTGCGCACCGCAGCCATTCAGCGTCTCTACACGATTCCTGAGTTCATGCGCACCGCCGCCGAAAGCTGGCGTGCAGGCGGCAACGAATGCACCGTCGGCTGCACGATGCGTCAGGCTGCCTCCGTAATTTTTGTGCGCGATGGCGACAACGGCCTCGAAACGATTCTGACCTACCGCCCCGGCACCTCTCCGCTGGGGGTGGTGGCTTTCCCCGGCGGTACGGCTCTTCCCGGTGATGATGAGTCTGCCTCCTGGGTGGGTCCCGGCGCCGACTACTGGCAGGACCAATTCCACTTCTCCGATATTGCGCAGGCACGCCGCAGCGTCATGGCTGCCGTGCGTGAATGCTTTGAAGAGACTGGCATTTTGCTTGCCGGCGAGGACGAACAGGACGTAGTGGAGCGCTCTAGCACCCCTGAGCTCATGGCGTGGCGTGAAGCAGTTGCCAAGCAGGACAAGAGCTTCTCTGACTTCTTGACCTCCAGCGGTTTGAGCGTACGCGCTGATCTGCTACGCCCGGTCGCGCGTTGGCAGTCCCCGGATTTCTTCCTCAAGCGTTACGATATCGCCTACTTCACCACGGCGTTGCCCGTGGGCCAGGACCCGAAGCTACTGCTCGGTAAGGGTGTGTGGGGTGACTGGCTGAACGTGCGTGAACTGCTTGAAGCCAAGGACACCAGTGAACTGGGCGACCGCATCGGACAGTTCAACACGGTGGGCCGTACCCTCGACCAGCTTATTACCCCCGGGGTGATGTGCATGCTTGAATCGCTGGCGAAGGCACAGACTTCCGTGGCGTGGCTGTCCAAGCGCCGTAATATTGAGGTGAAGAAGCCCGTGCTCGTGACCCACAATGGTGCGTGCATGCTCTCCTTCACCGAGGTGGTTCCGGCAACCACCGGTAGCGTGTACACCGGTGCAATGGGTGTGTTCTAACGAACTGCCGCAATGCGCGCCCATACGATAAAGCGTGAAAGAAATCAGGAGCCGTTTCCCTCTACATGGGAAACGGCTCCTAATCTATTTAAGTCGCATGTCTTTCAATGAAGGCGCCCTAGAACGCCCTAACGCAAAAAGGCTTTAGCGGGAACGCTGGCGCAGGCGGGGCAGGTCGAGAATGACAACTGCGCGTGCCTCCAGGCGAATCCAGCCGCGGGAAACGAACTCGGCAAGAGCCTTATTCACGGTCTCGCGGGATGCGCCAACCAGTTGTGCCAGCTCTTCCTGAGTCAGCTCGTGAGCAACGAGCACGCCGTCGGTCGCGGGGCGGCCGAAGCGATCAGCCAAGTCCAGTAGTGCCTTAGCGAGGCGGCCGGGAACGTCGGAGAAGACCAGGTCAGCCAATGCCTCGTTAGCGTGGCGCAGGCGGCGAGCCAGAGTCTTAATAACCTGATCGGAGATAGTGGGATCGAGCTGCTGTGCACGCTTGAAGGACTCGTGCTTGATGGCAGCCAGGCGAGTCTCAGAGACAGCCACAGCGTTGGTCGAACGGGGTGAAGGATCGAAGAGAGCCATCTCGCCGAAGACGTCACCGGGACCCATGATTGCGACCATGTTCTCGCGGCCGTCAGCGGCGGTGCGACCCAGCTTGACCTTACCGGAGAGCACAGCGAAGAGCTGGTCGTCCTGGTCGCCCTCGTAGAAGAGGACCGCGTTGCGGGAGAGGTCAATCTCCTGAATATCATCGGTCAGCAGAGCGAAAGCTGCGTCGTCGAGGTTAGCAAAGAGAGGGGTACGACGGAGGATCTCGAGATCCATAAAGTTCTCCTAGATATGAGGTGATGAGCCGAAACTCATAAATGTTCAGTGAGTGAGCCCGAACCGATGTCATGCGTCTCAACATCTAAAATGTGAGAAGGGTCAAGCTGGTGTGACATATTCAACTGATATGAGCGTACCCTAAAAAAGCGCTTCACGCATTCCGATACAGCGAGCTTTGCAACAAAAGTTATTTCTTTCGAGTAAATTCAAAGCTTCCCCACAGGTTCACCACCTAATATCAGGCATTCAGGTGTGTACTTTTATCGGCACTAAGCATGCTGACGCCCTCATGACAAGGAAGCTACTGTCTCCACGCCCCGGGTATACCAGCTCGCCGCACCCACCACCGGGTGTTAACGCGCCACCACACTCACCGGGCACAGCCCACACCAACCACAATGAGCACACCGTGACCACTTCTACCCACCAAGGAGGCAATTAGTCATGACGACTGGCATCAACCTGCTTGATATTGCTATCCCCATCATCCTGCTGCTCTACTTCCTCGCCGGAGTCCGCAGCGGATTTTTCACCACTCTCGGAACCTTCCTCGGCCTGGGTCTGGGCGTCTGCGCCGCAGCCTGGCTCGTACCCCTCGCAGTAGCATCCGTGGGATCCCAGTGGAGCCTCATGACCGCCGTCAGTGTGCTCATCATCTGCCTGACCATCGGACAGTGGCTCGGTCTCCTTGCCGGACGTACCATCCGCCGCGTCACCGACATCACCCCGCTCAAGGGAATTGAACGCTTCTTCGGCGGCGTGCTGAACCTCGCCGCCTGCGCCCTGGTCATGGTCGTATTGACCATCTCCATGCGCACCGTACCCATCCCGCAGCTTAACACTGCGCTCAGCGACTCCAAGACCCTCTCCTGGATGGTCGCCTCCACCCCCGAGATTGTTAAGGACCGCATCAATACGGTACGCAATGATGTGCTCGCCTTCGGGACCATTCCGGAAGTCAGCGAGCTCATCGCTCCCGAAACCAGTGCCCCCACCCAGACCGTAGAATCCGCGGCACTGAATCGGGCGGCTGCCTCCGTGGTTGAGATTCTGGGCGCTGCCGAGCAGTGCGGCTACACCTCCACCGGCTCCGGTTTCGTAGCTGATAACGGCCTGGTCGTCACCAACGCACACGTGGTTGCCGGCGTAACCTCCCCGGTAGTACAGGACTCCCGCGGCCGCACCTGGCCCGGCACCGTCGTCTACATGGACAGCAAACAGGACATCGCCTTCATCAGCGTCCCCAAGCTGCCGCTCGAGCCGTTGAGCATCGGCAACAACGCCACCGCAGGTAGCCTCGTAACCTTTATGGGCTACCCCAAGGGCGGCCCGCTCAAAGCACTACCCGCTACCGTGCAGGGCATCGGCAACACCCAGACCATCGACGCCGACACCGGCCGCGCCAACGCCATGCGCCAGGTCTACCAGCTGGCAGCCGACGTGCAGCACGGCAACTCCGGTGGCCCCGTCCTCGACGATAACGGCAACGTGGTCGGCGTGATCTTCGGTAAGGCAACCACCGGTAAGGCCGGCTACGCCGTCACCGCAAGCACCCTCAAGCAGGCACTGGCTGAAGGGGGAGAGAACACCGCCGCAGTCTCCACCGGATCCTGCCGTAAGTAACCAGCCGCTAGATAGCGATAAAGGTTCAGGCTCCCGCCCTAAAGTAAGGAACGGGAGCCTGAACTATTTAACGAAAGGAGGCGGCGCGCTGGGCTATTCCACCAGATGCTGCACTGTTATTCCGCGAGGTGCTGTGACAGGAAATCAACCGCCATGACGTATCCGTACGCACCCGCACCGGCAATCACCGCAGTAGCCTGCGGCGACACGAACGAATGATGACGGAACTGCTCACGACGATGCACATTCGACAGGTGCACCTCAACCACCGGAAGCTCAGCGGCCTCCAGCGCATCGTGCAGCGCCACCGAAGTGTGCGTGTACGCCGCCGGGTTAATAATAATCGCCGCGCCACGAGTACGAGCACGCTGAATCTCATCTACCAGTGCCCCCTCATAATTTGACTGCATAAACTCAACGTCAAAACCATGATTCGCCGCGCGCTCACGCACCATACGCTCAATATCGTGCAGAGTGGTGTAGCCGTACACCTCGGGGCGGCGCTGCCCAAGCAGGTTCAAATTCGGTCCATTAAGCACAAAAATCGTATCTGACATAAAACCAGTGTGGCACAGCAGACGCCCGCTGAGCGATAGTCGACGCGAACTGCCCAGAAAAATGATGGTGAGCGAGCCAAGTACGGTGAACCTCGCTACCGCCCACGCACCTGAACCCGGTACCCTCGCGCTATGACCGAGAACGCCACCCAGCCCGCAGCAGACGTACAGAATACCGCAGCACGCAACACTGCGGCAGAGAATACCGAATCGCTCCTGCAGATCCGATTCGTTCCCGAATTCAAAGCCGCCGCCGCCGCCCGCCGTCTCAATGCACGCGCACCCGAAAGCCATCTCGCCACCGTGCGCCGTGCCCGCAAAATCAACCGCATCCTCGGCGAAACCTACCCCTACGCCGTCGCAGAACTCGACTTCGACAACCCTTTCGAGCTGCTCATCGCCACCGTGCTCTCGGCACAAACCACCGACGTGCGCGTTAACTCCGTCACTGGTGCACTCTTCGTATGCTATCCGGACGCTGCCGCGCTCGCCTCCGCACGTACCGAAGAGGTCGAACCCTACATTCAGTCCCTCGGCTTCTACCGCGCCAAGGCACGCTCCATCGTCACCCTCTCTCAGCAGCTCGTAGAACGCCACAACGGGCAGGTTCCCTCAACTCTCGAAGAGCTCGTAGAACTCGCCGGGGTCGGCCGCAAAACCGCGAACGTGGTCCTCGGAAACGCCTTCGACGTGCCCGGACTGACCGTAGACACCCACTTCGGCCGCCTCGCCCGACGCATGGGGCTCACCACCGCAGACACCCCCGAAAGGGTCGAAAAAGACGTCGCTGAACTCATCGAACGCAAGGACTGGACGCTTTTCTCACACCGCGTGGTCTACCACGGCCGCCGCATCTGCCACGCCAAAAAGCCTGCCTGCGGCGTATGCCCTGTCGCCGACCTCTGCCCGTCCTATGGAGCCGGGGAGACGAACGAACAAGCAGCACGTAAACTCATGAAATACGAAATGGCACCCGGTCGAGAAGACCTGCACCTGCGATTCCTGCAGGGGGCAACCCGCCGCGAACTCATGGCAGAAGGCTACCCGCTCAGCGCCTAACGGCGACTGAACCGAACCGGAATGCAGCCGCGCAGAAGAGAGGTACACAGATGAGCGCACCCGAACAGGCGGTACAACCCGAACAGGCGGAGCAGGATGCACAGCACCCCGCCCAGCAGGCACTGGCGGCTCTCGCAGAGGGCGGCGTGGAATTCGACGTCCAAGCCCTGCTGCGCAGTGCACCCGCCAGCCCTTTGAGCAAAGAAGCTGCCGTGCTGATTCTCTTCGGCGTGCTCGACAACTCGCCCTCCACCGGCGAATTTGAAGGCTGCCCCGAGAACGTTAGCGCCGACCTGGATGTACTGCTCCTCGTGCGTGCCGCAACCCTGCGCTCACACGCCGGTCAGCCCGCCTTCCCCGGCGGTAAAATCGATCCCGAAGACTACGTACTCGCAGCAACCACCGGCGAACCCGTCGCCCACATAGCCGCCCTGCGCGAGGCGGTCGAAGAAACCGGGCTCGACCCCGCCGGCGTGCAGATCCTCGGCCAGCTGCACACCCTGCCGCTACCCATCAGCAACTTCATGGTCACCCCCGTCATCGGCTGGTGGAACAGCCCCGTGCCCGTCGAAGTCGTCGACCACAACGAGTCCGCGCTCATCGCCCGCGTGCCCGTGCGTGACCTGCTCAACCCCGCCAATCGGCACACCGCCTACGTCAAACGCGGCCGCACCTCATACCGCACCCCCGCCTTCGAGGTGCATATGCCCGGCGGCGAGGAATTCACCGTGTGGGGATTCACCGCGATTCTGCTGGACCGGATCTTCGACTCGCTCGGCTGGACCGTGCCCTGGGATACAAAAAAGATGCGCCCGGCACCCGGCTATGAGGAATAAAAATCGAGTGGAATAAAAACCGACTGGAATAAGTGCCTGACCAGCGGATATTAGGGTGCAGAATAGTGCGCATATAGGGGCGGCAGATAGCTTGGATGAAGCTACTTACCGCCCCTATTTTCACCCTTGTATGGTGCCGCTTATGTGCGGCTGATTATTTACCGCTGATTATTTACCATCTGCATAGTTGCGCACCCGAGCCACCGACACCGGAAAATCAACTGGAACCCGACCGAAAAGCAGACGTGCTGCCTCCGCAGCGCCCTCACGCACAATACGTTCCACACGATCGGCCTCCAGCTCGGGACCGCACAGCAGAAGCTCATCGTGCAAAAAATACACAATGCGGGTGCGCATCGGCATACCAAAAATCCGCTCCGACAACAGACGAGAACGTACCGCGCCCATCCAACACAGAGCCCACTCAGCTGCTGTGCCCTGCACAATAAAATTGCGGGTCATACGCCCGTGAGCACGCGCAGTCGACACTGCACGCGACTCAGCCGCAGGTGAAGACCGATCAGACACAATCTTACGGAAACGCTCATCCACCGGTGGGGATGTACGACCCAAAAAAGTCGTCACCTGACCGCCCGCCTCGCCAATACGAGCCGCACGCTCCGTAAACTCCATCGCCTGCGGAAAAAGCTCCGCCACATGCGGTAACAGGGCACCAATCTCACCGCTGCGTCCGCCGTACATAATCGCCAGCATGCCCACCTTCGCGTGGGAACGCTCCGTCAAACCCACACCCTTCATACGTGCCAACTCGGCAATACCCGCATACAGGTCAGCGCCACGACCCGCCGAAGCGAGTGCCTCATCACGGCTCAACGCCGCCAGAATACGCGGCTCAATCTGCGAGCCATCCGTCACAGTCAGTACCTGACCCTCCGGCGCCTGCACCGCCTGACGAATCTCCGCAGGTAGCTGCAACGCACCACCGCCGGAAGCACCCCAGCGCCCGGTCGCGGCGCCACCCACCTCAAGATGCGGACGGAACGCGCCCTTAGAAACCCAGGTATCAGCCCACGTCCAGCCGTTAGCAGTCCAAATACGGTATAGCTTCTTATAGCGCAGAATCGGGTCAATCAGCGCCCAACGCTTTTCCCGCTGAGCCGGAATCGCATCCGCCCAACTCTTCAACTCCCACGAGCGCGTAGACTTCACCGAAACCCCCGCAGACTGCAGAGCGCGCAAAAGATCCTGCGGCGAATCCGGGTTCAACGACGGCATAAATAGCATGCGCTGAATCTGCTCCGCCAACTCCTGCATCTTCTGCGGACGCTCCCCAAGCACCGGGCGCGGACCCAACAACTCGCACAGATGCTCATGATGCGCCTGCACATTAAACGGGATGCCGTAATAGCCAATCTCAGCCGCCACCAACGCGCCGGCAGACTCAGCCGCCGCCAAAAGACGCAGCCGATCCGGGTGCCTCGACGCACCGATAGCGCGTGCCTGCGCCAGCCACTCACGCATCAGCACGCGCACCACCGGATGTTCCGGAAGCAGAGTCACCGGGCCCGCCGCCAACTGCGGGGCAAAAGGCTCATGAGGCGCCGCCTCAAGGAAATCCGGGGAGGAATCTGCGGGGGACTGGGTGGCGTTGGTAGCGGGTGCACTCAAAAAATCAGCACCGAACAGCTCCTCCTGACCCTGAATCTGCCGCGCCACCGGCAGATACCCCTGAGGCTCCACCACCTCACACACATCAGAAAGATCCAGCACCGGGCTGTACTCCACAAAACCGCTAGGATGTGTAGCGGCAGTCACCAAAATTCGCTGCACCAAACGCAAATCATGGCACAGATGCACCCGCACCCCGCGGCGCAGAAGCAACGGGTTAACGTGGCGGGTATCAGCCCAAATCCAGCGGGGAAAACGCCCCTGTGCTGAATCTGCCGCCTGCCGCTCTACCTCTCGAACATACGCCGGAAGATTCGCCGTGCTTACTCTGTCAGCGCGCGTAATCCGCGGAATAAAGGTCGGGTCCTGCAACTGCTCAGCGGTCGGCGCCGAAAAATGAAAAGCACCCCACGAGGTTACCGGCTGAGCACCGTGCGAAGACGCACCCGCGGCAATAGCTGAGGTGACCGGGTGCTCGGGAGTGCCGGTCTGGGCGGTAATACCCGCGCCGGTGGCAGGACTGAGCAGAATGTACATTCTTCCATTATCGAGGATGTGTCGGTAGAACGGGTGGTGCGTGTCCAACACCAGAATTTACAGGCGGTTTGTCATAAAAGCGTCGGATGCCTGCGTTTTGTTCGTTTGAGGTGCGTGCATCGTGGATAATTCGGGGTGCATGAGAAGTTATCCACAGAACGCTCATTCTCTTAAAAATTGAGGCGGGCGCAATGCTCTCCTAGAGTCATGAACCCCTCCAACAATCCCGCCGAGCACACAGCTAGCCACACCGCAAACCCTAACGGCTACCCGACCCGCACCGCGCAGAGTCCAACCATGTATGCGCCGGATACCCGCGCGCACTCGCTGCCTGCCCTGCTCATTCCCGAAGACTATCGCGCCCGCGCCGTGGCCCTGCACGCCCGCGAGCTGATCCTGCGATCGCCGCAGATGAGCGCTATAGCTCTGGGTGGTTTGAGCGCCGGGCTCAGTGCTGGTGTTGAGACTGCAGGGGAGCGCCCACCTGTAGAGGGGGGAACTGCCGCAGGCAGCTCAAACACTGCGAGTGCCGCGGACGGTGGATTACTCCAAGAACCCCAACCCCTCAGTGAGATTCTCGAAAACGCCGTGGACGAGGCAATCTGCACCATCGATGGCGGATACCTGGGGAACGCGAGCAAAGAGGGAACGGGGGTAGTGAAGCCCCGAAAGTTCCGCGCCAAAACGGTGCAAGCCGCCCCCGTCTCCTGGAGCTACCCCAGCGTGGAATACGTGCCCGTCAACCGGCAGACCGCGCTGCGCTACCTCGCTACGGAACTCTACGGCCTCGGCGCCCTCGACTTGCTCCTTGAAGAGGGGCAACGCGCCGGAACCATCACCGATATCTACGTGAATTCGCCTTGCGATATCTGGATGGGCATCAACGGAACCACCCGCCCCGTGGCGCTGAGCCTCGGCAATGAGCGGCGCGTGCGTGAGCTCGCTGAGCGGCTCATCCGCAGGTACGGCGGGCAGCTGGATGCCACGCATCCGGCGGCTGACATTAGCGACGAGCACGGCAGGCGCATCCATGCGATTATCCCGCCGCTGAGTGAACGCACCCGGCTCTCCGTGCGCCTACCCGCCCGCGAGCGTCCCACCCTAGCGCAGCTACAGGCCGGTGGGCTGTGCGATGAGGCGACTGCCGCCTACCTGCACCGCATGATGACCGAACGCCGCGGATTCCTCATTAGCGGAGGTACCGGTACCGGCAAAACCACCTTACTCAACGCCCTGCTGGGGCTGTGCAAGCCGCAGGAGCGCCTCATCCTGCTCGAAGACACCGCAGAACTCGCGCCGCAGCATGAGCAGGTTATTGCCCTCAAAACCCGTGCCGCCAACTCCGAAGGGGTCGGTGAAATTGGGTTGGGTGAGCTGATTGTGCAGGCGCTGCGTATGGGCCCGGATCGGCTCGTGGTCGGCGAGTGCCGCGGTGCGGAGGTGGTGCACCTGCTGACCGCCATGAATACTGGTCACCGCGGTGCTGGAACGACCCTGCACGCCAATAGCGCGCAGGCGGTGCCCTTGCGTTTGTGCGCCCTGGGTGCGCTCGCCGGACTGGACAGTAGAACGGTCGCTCTACATACGGCGACGGCTTTTGAACGCATTATCCACCTGGAACACCGGGACGGACGCCGCCGTATCGAGGGCGTCTACAGCCTGCACCCCGCAGTTGAGGGGAGCGAAGAGTATCTGCAGGTCAGGCGTATTTCTGTGGGTTCTGAAGTTGGCTACTAACTCCGTAAAGGGGAAACAAAAAATGTGAAAGGAGGAAGCAATGAAGCAGAACGAGAAGAGTAACGGAAGCCTTCACGAACGCTGGGCTGAGCGCTGGGCTGAGCGCCTAGCTGGGCCAGCCAGCGCCGAGGAAATGCGCATGTGGCCGCTCATGCTACGCACCCTCGCCCTGAACCTACGCGCCGGTATTCCCCTGCAGGAAGCGGTGCACGCCAACCCGGGCTCCGGACAGTTTGCGCAGTTCGGACAGAATGAACCGGTGCCGGATGCAGGGAAAACGCACGCGAAGAAAACAACCGTCCGGAAAAGTGCCCGGAAAAGTGCCAGGAAAAGCGCCCAGACTCGACGGGTACGAGGTCTCTCTTTCGAAGACTACGAGCATAAGCGCTGTGCCGAAGATATCCGCCGTTTCACGCAGACGCTTGCCACGGTCACCTCTTGGGGCGCCCCCGCACACCTTGCCTGTGCGCAGCTACTTGAAAGTAACACTCGGATGCGTCCGCACAGCCGCGAACGCCTGCATGACCTGCAGCTGAGCCTGCGTATGAGCGAGAGCGCCGGCGCGCCGCTCGCCACGAGCCTGGAACGCGCCGCCGAACACGCCGAAGAACGCATTGATGCGCTCCTGGGGCGGCAGAGCGCTCTCGCCGCGCCGCGTGCCACCGGCAGGATCCTCTCCTGGCTACCGTTGCTCGGGCTGGGGTTGGGTGTGCTCATGGGAAATGACCCCGTGGGCGTGCTGACCAGCTCCATTCTCGGGGTGCTCACCGGTTTGCTCGGGCTGGGGCTCGCCTTCGCCGGGCGCCGCTGGACCGCCGCGCTGGTGCATCGGGCGGAGGTGGAGAGTGTGCGGACAGCGAATGCTGAATCTGAGACGGAAAAGCTTGCCTCACCAGCCGATGCCGTGCCCATTGATACCGCTCTTGTGCTGGAGCTACTTGCCGCGCAGTTGCGAGCTGGGCTTGCGCCGCTTGCCGCCCTGGGCACCCTTGCCGAGGCACTCAATAGTCGACCTCTGCACACGGTCTGTCAGCGCCTACAGATGGGCAGCGGCTGGGGGAGTGCCTGGTCAGGCTCCGCCGCGGGAACCTTCGGCGAGCTGCGGGATGCGCTTGCCCCCGCCTACACGGGTGGTGCACCCAGCACGGCGCTGCTGCTCTCCCTTGCTGATGCGCACCGCCTCAGCGAGCGCCGTGCGGCAGAACGCGCCGCTGGAAAGCTCTCAGTAGCGCTCGTGGTGCCCCTCGGGCTGTGTTCGCTGCCCGCCTTTATTTGCTTGGGCATTGTGCCCATCCTCATTTCGCTACTGCCCACGCTGACCGGCTAAAGAACCATGCGTATAAGCGCTGTTGGCTAGCTGAAATGCCCAAAAGTTTAGACCCTCGCCCATCTGCCGTCAACGCGGATGAGCACCCGCCCCGCCCCGAATATTCAGGGCGTAACGAAAGGAAAACCAATGACGAACACCCTCTGCGAAGCAATCCGCCACGACCTGCACACTGTCGGCGCTCCGGTAAATACTCCGGTCGGCGCTCCGTCTGAAATTCAGCCCGCCGTACCCGATGCAGAAACGCAGACCATTCTGGGTCCCGTACCGCTGTCCATTGCCATCGCAACCACCATGAAGCAGCTGCGCGAAGAATGCCCTGAGCTTTTTAGCGATGCTGAGCTGAACCACACCGGCCCTAAGATTGACCCTCACGAAATGGAGATTGATATGAACACGAACAACCTGAACCCCGAGCAGGCGCTGACTATTGCCCGCGCGCTCGCCGAGGGCTGCACCCTGGACGAATGTGGCGCCATCTGCCGCAGTCTGGGTGAGCACGCGCCCGGCTGCGCCGAACATGTACCCGCTGGGAGCGGCGACAAAGTGCTCAAAGAGTACGCCCCGACGGGGGATCCTGAGGAAGGTGCCTCCACAGCAGAGTACGGCATTGTGATGCTTGCGGCGGTCGGTTTTGCGGGTCTGCTGGTGCTGATTCTCAAGTCAGATGAGGTGCGTTCCATGCTCCTGGATATTGTGCGTAACGCCCTGTCGATTGCGGGCAATACGGGACTGTTCTAGGGGTATCAGAAAACCCTCCGTAGGGTTTTGCTCTAGATGCTAGGTTCTTTGGAAAATCAAGTCAGAAGGGAGGAATAAAGAATGAACGATCATGTGAATTTGGGTGCTTTGTGGCGCACCTGCTCCGCGGGGAAAGCCGGGGCGGAACCGGCACCCTCGACCCCGCGTAAGAGCCCCGCAGAGGAGGGCGTGATTACCGCCGAATTTGCGGTCGCCCTACCCGCCGTGACGGTGGTGCTCGCCCTCTGCCTGGGTGCTGCCTCCACGGGCGTTGCGCAGATCAAGGTAGAGGAGTCCGCGCGAACGGCTGCACGAGCTGCCGCCCGCGGAGATTCCGAGGCGCAGAT
Organism: Rothia similimucilaginosa; assembly: GCF_029850985.2. NCBI lineage: Bacteria > Bacillati > Actinomycetota > Actinomycetes > Micrococcales > Micrococcaceae > Rothia > Rothia similimucilaginosa. Next base: position 322,430 of record NZ_CM138149.1, read on the forward strand.
TCGCTCCGCCGTCAGTCGCGTCGACCCCGCGCAGAGGGTGCAGATTTCCGTTTCTCCTGATGCTGCCGCTTCTGATGGTGTGGTCGCCACGGATGTGGGTCGAGTCCGAGAAGTGCACGTGCGGGTGAGCCGCCCCGCCCCCGGCTTGATCGGGTCAGCAACCGGCTGGGTACTGCGGGCGGACGCCCACGCCCGCGTTGAAGGTGGCGCCAGCAGCGAAGAAAGTACCGGCGATGATGGTGAATAAAAGCTCGGTCCTTGCCCGGTACGCGGAAGAACACGCCGAAGAGGGTAGCGGCACCGTCCTCGCCCTCACCATTATTGCCGCGCTACTGGTTCTGACCGTGGTGATTGCCGGGCTCATCGGGGTGGCGTCCGCGAACCGCAGGGCGTCCGCAGCCGCTGATTTGAGTGCGCTTGCGGCGGCGGACGCCTACCGCGGGCTCACTGAGGGGGACCCGTGTGCGGTTGCTGCGAATCTTGCCGAACGCTACGGCGCGCAGTTGGAATCCTGCACTTTTCCGGATCGCCCCGAAACGGTGGAGGTGACGGTCGCCGTCCCGGTTGCAGGCCCCATGGGCACGCTGGGTCCGGCGAGGGTGCGTGCCCGCGCTGGGGCTGAGTACATCGAAGAAGGACGCCCCGAAGAAGAACACGCGACGGGGAGCACGGAGGAGCTGAGTTCTGCGGAGGTTGCCGATCTGGAGGAAGAGCTGGAAGCTGAGCAGAACTCAGCCCCCGAACCTCCCGAGTCAGAAAACCCGCCTGCGCCAGAAAGCATAGCCGACTAGGCTATTTACGCTCATCGGTAGTTGTCATCCCAGTACGCCTACGCCTCCTGCAGTAACCTACGCCTCCACAATGCTCTGCAGCATCGCCGTCAGTAGCGCCCGTGCGCCGTGCTTGCTGAGCGGCTCGTTGCGGTTGCCGCATTTGGGCGAGTGCACGCAGGAAGGGCAGCCGTTTTCGCATCCGCAGCTTTCAATCGCTTCGAGGGTTGCGCTCAGCCACTGCGCAACCGCGTTGAAGCCGCGCTCGCTAATGCCCGCGCCGCCGGGTGCAGCATCGTAAACGAAAATGGTGGGCCTGCCGGTGTCCACGTGAAGCAGCGTGGAGAGTCCGCCCAAGTCCCAGCGGTCGCTGGTGGCGATAAGCGGCAGCAGTCCGATGGCGGCGTGCTCGGCGGCGTGCAGGGTGCCGGGGCCGTCCTCTTCGGTCACGCCCGCGCCGAACAGATAGCTGGGCTCGAAGGTGAACCAGACCGCCTCGGTCATGAGTACTTCCGGTGGCATGGGTTGTGCCTCTTCACCCAGGTATTCGCCGCCGTAGACGGAGAATCGCCGGTAGCCGGTGACCTGGTCGGTGACCTGAACCTGCCCGCGGTGCATGGTGAGCGGGGCGAGCTGCTGCGTGTCAATCTCGGGGATAGAGATTTCGGGAATATGCTCTCCAGGAGTGGGCTCACCGGGAGCAGGTTCGCCGGGAACCGCTTTCCCAACATTTTGCGTACCGTAACTAACCCGCGCACGCTCTGCCAGAATACGCACCTCGGTGCTCTCAATGGCGCGCGTGTAGTAGTCCGGGCAGACGCGGCTGAGCAGAATCACGCGCTCGCCCTCGCTGAGGGACTCGACCACGTATTGCGCGCTTTGGTGAATGTAGATTGCGCCCGGGTGCCCCTGACTCATGGCGTGTGCGGCGTCCATGGTGCCAACCACGGTGCCGTCTTCGGTGTCGATGAGCTGGTAGGGTCCGCCGCCGGTGCCGCGGATATCGACCAGGTCAGCGGCTGATTCGGCGTGCGTCCAGTACCAGCCGTCCGGGCGGCGACGCAGGTACCCCTGCTGTACCAGTCGATCAAGCAGGGCGGCGGTGTGCGGCCCGAAGAGGGACAGCTCTTCGGCGCGGATGGGTGCCTCCTGCGCGGCGGCGCACAGTTGCGGGGAGAGCACGTACGGGTTCGTCGGATCGAAAACGGTTGCCTCAACCTCCTGCCCGAAAATTGCCTCCGGGTGGTGCACCAGGTAGGTGTCGAGCGGGTTGTCGTCGGCAATGAGCACGGCGAGCGCGTCCTGACCGCTTCGACCCGCGCGGCCCACGCGCTGCATGAAGGAGGCGCGGGTGCCCGGCCAGCCCGCCACGAGTACAGCGTCCAGTCCGGAGATGTCAATGCCCAGCTCCAGTGCGGAGGTGCTGGCCAAGCCGAGCAGTTCGCCGTTGCGGAGTTTGCGTTCGAGTTCGCGGCGCTCTTCGGGGGTGTATCCGGCGCGGTATGCAGCGACGCGGTGGGCGAGGCCCGCCTCCACCTCGTCGAGGTAGCGTTGGGTCTTCTGTGAGAGGTTTTCTACACTGCGGCGCGAACCGGCGAAAACCAGGGAACGGGTGCGGGAAAGCACCAGATCGGTGAGCATTTGCGCGCCCTGCTCCACGGGGGAGACACGGCGCGGCGCCTCCTGCTCGGCCTTCGACTGGACCGCCTGCTGCTGGGTGCTGCGGGCATCCTTGGCGAGCTGATCGTGCGCCTTGGGTGGCATGAATTCAGGCTCCCAGAGCGCGACGGTGGTTTTACCGCGTGCGGAGGTGGACTCGGTAATGGCTGTGACCGCCTGCTGTGGCACGCCAATGAGCTTGGAGAAAGACTCGACCGGGTTGGAACTGGTTGCGGAGGCGCCGTAGAACACGGGTACGGTACGGTAGAGTGCGCAGACGCGGCGCAGGCGGCGCAGTAGGTTGGCGATATGCGCACCAAAAACGCCGCGGTAGCTGTGCGCCTCGTCAAGCACCACGTAACGCAGTCCGCGCAGGAAGGACGCCCACTGCCGGTGATTGCTCAGAATTGAGTAGTTGAGCATGTCCGGGGTGGTGAGAATGAAGTTGGCGTGTTCGCGGATCCAGCGGCGTTCGCCGATGGGGGTGTCCCCGTCGTAGCTTGCCGCGTGGAGTCCGGGTAGGTTGTAGGAAGTGAGGGCGGTGAGCTGGTCGGCGGAGAGTGCCTTCGCCGGCGAAATATAGAGAATATTCGCTCTATTATTAAGGTTTTCCACCCCAGAATACGAGGAAGTTGAGCTCACCGGCTCACCGTACGATGCGCGATAAATAGCGTCCAGAGTGGGCATCAGGTAGCTCAGGGTCTTGCCCGAGGCGGTACCCGTCGCCACAATCACGTGTCCGCCGCTGCCTGCACTTTTTGCGTCTTCGGCGTGCGGAGCCTTCGCCGACCCCTCAATACGCTCAGCTTCGATGCGCCCCGCCTGCCAGCCGTATCGCGCCGCACTCGCCGCCAGCGCCGCATCGAGACCGGCATGGGCAGCGTTCGCTGCCTGCACCTGGTGGGCGTAGGGCTCGGCAATGCCGAGTGATTCAAAAGTCTCCACCACACGCGGATGCAACCACTGCGGCCACGGTGCGTAGCTCGCCTCCCTAGCGGCGATAGTGTGAATATGGGTTACCTGCTCGGGCAGGGTTCCGGTGTGTTCCGCCTCCGGCAGGAGGGGCGCCAGCAGCTGCTGTGCACTCGTGGGCAGCTCACGGTAACGGAGCGTTTTTGGGCGCGCCGCATGCCCCTGCTCGGGCTGGTGCGTGGGCTGCTGTTCGGGGTGCTGGTTGGTGTTCTGCGAAGGGGTGCTGTGCGGCATGGGTTCCATTGTAGAGCGGCCGGCTACACCCCGACCTGCCTCTGGTCATGCACTGCCCTGAACGACGGCTCGGAATCTGGCGCTGAATCCGCTCGGCTCCTGCCCCGACCCCGAGCCTAACTCTGAGCCCGAATCCCGCCCCGGTACCGCTTTTGTGTTGCCGACCCCGTAGCCAGCGCGCATGTATCAAAAAATCTGCATGCTTTAGGCGTATATGACGATAAAATAGTTTCGTGGCTCAAAATAAGATTATTCTGTATTACCAGTTCGCCCCCATCGCCGACCCACAGGCGGTCATGCTCTGGCAGCGTGCCCTCTGCGAGAAGCTCGGCCTGCGCGGGCGCATCCTCATTTCCAAGCACGGTATTAACGGCACCCTCGGCGGCGAAATCAACGCGGTCAAGGCGTACACCAAGGAAACCCGTAAGTACCCCGGCTTCAAGAACATGGAGTTCAAATGGTCCGAGGGTGGCGCGGAAGACTTCCCCCGCCTGTCCGTGAAGGCACGTGATGAGATTGTGGCTTTCGGTGCTCCCGACGAGCTGCAGGTGGACGAGAACGGTGTCGTTGGCGGCGGCGTGCACCTGAAGCCTGAAGAGGTTAACAAGCTTGTTGAAGAGCGCGGCGACGACGTGGTCTTCTTCGACGGCCGTAACGCGTTCGAGGCGAAGATCGGCAAGTTCAAGAACGCTATCGTTCCCGACGTGCGCACCACCCACGACTTCATCCGCGAGATCGAGTCCGGCAAGTACGACCACATTAAGGACAAGCCGGTCGTCACCTACTGCACCGGTGGTATTCGCTGCGAGATTCTCTCCGCGCTCATGAAGAACCGCGGCTTCAAGGAGATCTACCAGATTGACGGCGGCATCGTGCGTTACGGCGAGAAGTACGGCGATAAGGAACTCTGGGAAGGCTCGCTCTACGTCTTCGACAAGCGTATGCACATGGAGTTCACCCCGGACACCGTCACCATCGGCAAGTGCGAACAGTGCGGCGCTCCATCTAATAAGTTCGAGAACTGCTCCAATGACTCCTGCCGCGAGCTGGTTCTGCTCTGCCCCGAGTGCGCAGCTGATGACGCGAAGCGCCACTGTGTGCCCGAGTGCTCGGTGGACCGTGAATCAGCTGAGGTGAATGCCTAATGGCATTCGCTAAGGGCGGTGCGATTCAGATTTCTGAACCTCGCATTGAGGAGCACCCGGCGCTGGTTGTTGCCGGGGTTTCGCAGGTGTTCCCCCTGGATGGCGACTTCTCCTCGCTGTGGGATGAGCTGAATCAGAAGGCGTCCCCGGCGATGCTGGATGTTCTGAATGTGACCCAGTACCTGGGTGTGTGCACTCAGCCGAACCCGAAGGGGCAGGTCCGCTACACTGCGGGCTTCCTGGTGTCGGAGCCGGCGAGCGCGGTGAAGCTTGGTCTGGGCGTGTTGGAGTTGCCTGCGAGTACCTATGCGGTGGTTGAGGTGACCGGCCCGATTTCGGAGTCCATTCCGGCTGGTTTTGCCAGCTTTGAGGAGGCGTTCTTCGCGAAGAATCCGCAGTACCGCCCGGTGGGTGGTCTTGAGGTGTACGGTCGCGGCGATATGCAGGCGGCTGATTACCGTATGGAGCTGTGGGTCCCGTTGGCGAAGTGTTCCTAGGGCAGTTTGTTTCTGTCGTTATAGTTGCAGTTTTAGCTGTTGATTAGGAAGGGCCCGGTGGTGCGATGTGTTCGTGCTGCGGGGCTTTTCTGTGTCCCTTTTTTGGGTTTGGGATGGGTGATACGTGCGGTGAAGGGGAGCGCTGCTCTGTGCGTAATACTCCGCAATAAATACTTGACTTGTAAAGTATTGGGGTTTAAATTTAAACCACCAGCCCGGTACTACGTAAGCCCGAGCGCAACCCACAAAGGAAAAACTATGAACAACCCCGGCACTCCGCAACTCGACCCGCAGCTCGACGAATCCATTCGCATCAGCCACCTCGAACCTAAGCGCGGCGACGAGAAGAAGCTCGGCTTCCTCTCCTTCGGCCACTGGGCTGAGGTCCCCGGCTCCCGTGTACCCTCCGCCGCAGAATCACTGCACCAGGCAATCGACCTCGCCGTAGGTGGCGAAGATATCGGACTGGACGGCGCGTTCTTCCGCGTGCACCACTTCGACCAACAGCAGGCAACTCCCTACCCGCTACTCTCTGCAATCGCGGCCAAGACCGAACGCATTGAGCTCGGCACCGGCGTCATTGATATGCGCTACGAAAACCCGCTCTACATGGCGGAACTTGCCGCTACAGCAGACCTCATTGCGGCGGGCCGATTGCAGCTGGGTGTCTCCCGAGGTTCGCCCGAATCCGTCATCCGCGGTTTTGAGAGCTTCGGCTACTACCCGGTAGAAGGCGAAAACGAGAGCGATATGGCGCGCCGCCACCTCGATATTTTCCTCAAGGCAATTGAGGGTGAGGGCATGGCCCCCAGTGCTCGCGTGGCGGGTAAGTACGCCCCCGTCCAGCCGCAGTCGCCGGGGCTGCGTGACCGCATCTGGTGGGGTTCAGGCACTGATAGCACCGCCGTGTGGACCGCGCAGAAGGGTCTGAACCTCATGTCTTCAACCCTGATGCTGGAGGATAAGGGCATTCCTTTCGATCAGCAGCAGGCGCAGCAGATTCGCCTCTTCCGCTCCGAGTGGGTGAAGGCGGGTAATTCGGGTGTTCCGCGTGTTTCGGTGTCTCGCTCGGTGCTGCCCATTATTGATGAAATCTCGGCACGCTACTTTGGTCGCCGCGCCGCGGAGGACTCGCAGGATTATACCGGTATTATCGACAACAGCTTCTCTCGCTTTGGTCGTAGCTACATTGGTGACCCGGCGGATATTGCCGAAGAACTTGCCCGTGATGAAGCGGTTCAGGCGGCGGACACCGTGCTGCTGACCATCCCAAACCAGCTGGGCGTGGACTTCAACCTGAAAATGCTCGAGGCAATCGTGAAGGAGATTAAGCCCGCGCTGATCACCAAGTAAGGAATCGAAAGTATTGAATGAGGGTATAGATAACTTTAGAAAATTTACTGGTTAATACTGCTTAATAAAGGGGCGCAAAATGATGTGAAAGAAGCAGGCTGCATGGGATATTATTTGCCGCCTGTATGCAGATCTGCGTGTTGCACCCTTGCGTTTTGCATTCTGAATCAATTTTTCTTGATGAAAGCCGCCCTCGGAGCCGAGATTCCGGGGCGGCTTGCGTGCTATTGGGGCGGTTGAATGGTCGGGTGAGGGTTGAAGATGTATGGGAAATGGGTCAGGACTACAGGGGGGCTTGATCCTGTTATGACATGCCCTTGAATCATTTAAAATAGGGAGTAGGTTATGCTTCATAAAGTTATCTGACTTGGTGATTGAGTGATGTAGGGCAAGCTTGTTGAAGGATGTTAAACTTCAACAGGTGGTAAGTGATGAATATCATAGAGATAGAAAAAGTTTCCCCCTTTACTTAAAAGTCAATGTTGGTTTTCTGGGGGGATGGGGGGCGGTTTTGTGGGTTTATTTGGGTTTAGGTTCCTGGTGAGGGCTGTTATGTATTGCGTGTCAGATTAAAGCCACACATCTTCCCTGGTGAAAATAAATCGCTCAAGGTGCGTAATGCAAATTATTTTCACCAACACATCATCATGCACTTTCAATATCGTTGGATTTTGTCTATTGTTAATACGCCACCCAGGATTCTCCAGCGATAATCATGCATCGCGGAGTGGGTAAGCCAGACGCTCACCTAAGGATAAAAATGATCTTGCGGGCGAGCATTTCTTCCTACGGTTGCCCTTCGGAGCATCTCCGGTAGCGCATCGTGAATTATCACTCAACGTACAAGATTAAGGACTACTCCTCATGACCCTTGAAAAATCGTCCACCGAGGCTCAGCAGTCCGGTCTGAGCCGTCGCCAGTTGGCTGCCGGTGCAGCCTGGGCGACCCCCGTTATCGCTGCATCCGCCGTCGTTCCGGCATACGCGGCGAGCACCGGTAACACCGCTGGCAGTGAATACGGTCTCTTCGTGACCACTATCTGTAACGGCGGTTTTGTCGGTTATTCTCAGAGCGATGACGGTCCTTTTAACGGCCCCACCAGCCCTGAGGCATACTGGGCTAACGGTGGTACCTACACCCCGACCATGAACGTCAATTCTAACGGTTGCGCCGCCAATGGCCAGGGGAAGGTTGGTGCGGGTAGCTACACTCCCGTGACCAACAGTGGTAGCGGTGTTAACGGTGGTTATGTTAGCTCGACCGGCTTCTGGTTCTCTGTGCCCACCACTGCGGTAAAGACCGGTACCGGTTACGTGCCCGGTTCTAAGGCGGTTCTGAAGGCAGGCGCACGCTTTAGCACCCAGGTGACCGTAGTGGTCCCGACCACCGGCTACTGGCAGTATACCCTCAAGGACATTGGTCTTGGGCGCTATACCCAGAAGTGGACTAAGGCTCTTACTGGCCGCTCGGCCGATTTGCCGGCACCCACTGCTACCTACCTGGATAACGCGAACGTGGCTGGCACTTGGGCTGCTTCTGCACCCACCGTCAAGGATAACGGCGACGGTACCGCAAGCCTTACCGGCACCATTACCTACACCACCAGCAAGGACTACACCCTGACCCAGCGCGGTACTAAGTACTACGGCCAGGTCCTTATTCTGCCCGGTGTGATTCAGGTTAACGGTGCATACGGTTTCAATAGCTTCACGCTGACCTCGCAGGTGGATTCGGCTACCATCACCTACTCGGGTGCTGAGGTGCCGGCCGTTCAGCTGAATAACGAGCTGCAGACTACCTCGACTATTCGTCACTGCTAATCCAGAGGGTACATCCTCTACATTAGGGCGACTGAAGAGAATACAACAGGGAATATATTGGAGCCGACGTTCGGCGCAGACAGTAATTAACGATCTGTCAGATTACGCGCAAACATAATGGTTTTCAAGCCCTGTACCTTCACACTCAGTCGATAGGGTCCGGATGCATCGCGTGTCATACGTGACTTGCTCCGGCGCTACCCGGTGTAGTAGACAGCACTCTGTTGCCATCGTAAAAGCCCCGCCCCCATCGTTTGGGAGCGGGGCTTTACCGCGCTTTAAAAGCTTGTGCAAAGGTTTTTAGATGCAGAAGTTCTAAGTCCCCCTGTCTAGAAAGCCTTCGTCTTTTCCCAGGGCTCAATAGCGCCCGGAACCACCTCGAAAAGCGGATGCGCACACGCTGCCAGCTCACTGCGCGCCGCCGTCGCTTCCGTGATGGGCGGTGGTTGCTGATGAGCGCGAACTCTGCCGCCTCCCGAGGGCAAGGGCGCGGAGCGCGTGCGGCAGCCCGCACAAGTGGACGATTGGTCAGTAATCACTGTATAGTTATCGTATGCTGACTATTGCTTCACGCCTCGACGTCATGAACCGGCTCGGCCGCGCCATGGCCGACCCGACACGTTCCCGGATTCTGATGACCCTCCTCGGCGGCCCGAGCTATCCAGCCGTGCTCTCGCGCGAGCTGGAGCTGACCCGCTCGAACGTGTCCAACCACCTGACTTGCCTGCGCGATTGCGGAATCGTCGTCGCCGAGCCCGAGGGCCGCCAGACGCGCTACGAGATCGCCAACCCGCACCTCGCCGCGGCACTGACGTCCCTGATCGACGTCACGCTCGCGGTGGACGAGGCCGCGCCGTGCATCGGCCCGGCATGCTCGGTGTCGGGCTGCTGTGGAACGGCGGCGGGAGCATGAGCGAGACTCTGACCACCGCACGCCGCGCGATGCTGCACCGGCGCGTCCGCTTCATCGTCGGCTTCACGATCACGTACAACGTAATCGAGGCAATCGTCGCAGTCTGGGCAGGCGTCCTCGCCTCGTCCGCGGCGCTCATTGGCTTCGGGCTCGACTCGGTTGTCGAGGTACTCTCGGCCGCGGCCGTCACCTGGCAGTTCACCCGCAAGGACCCTGAGCGGTGGGAAACGGTCACCGTCAAGGCCATCGGCATCGCGTTCTTCGCGCTGGCGGCCTACGTCTCGATCGACGCGGTGCTGGCCCTGGTCGGTCAGGAGGGCCCCGACCACAGCCCGCTGGGTCTCGGTATCACCGCGCTGAGCCTGGTCGTCATGCCTCTGCTGGCGTGGATTGAGGTCCGCACCGGGCGGGAGCTGAGCTCCAAGAGCGTGATGGCCGACGCCAAGCAGCTCATCCTGTGCATCTACCTCTCCGGTGCAGTGTTCATCGGCCTCGTCCTCGACAGCCTGTTCGGCTGGTGGTGGGCTGACTCGGTCGCGGCGCTGGTCGTGGCGGTGCTCGCGGTGCGCGAAGGCCTGGAGGCCTGGCGCGGCGACGTCGAGTCGCCGTTCGAAGTGCTAGAGGACCTCGAAGACGAGGACGACTGACCCGTCACCCGACGATGAAGAGCCAGTGCTGCAACCCAGATATGCGCTACGAAAACCCGCTCTACATGGCTGAACTTGCCGCCATGGCCGATCTCATTGCGGCGGGTCGACTGCAGCTGGGTGTGGACTTCAACCTGAAGATGCTTGACGCAATCGTGAAGGAGAATAAGCCCGCACTAACCACCAAGTAAAGACTCTGAGGTGAAGGTCCTGGGGTAAAGACCCTGAGGTAGACCCCGTGCCAAGCTGTTTCCAGCGCTCTGTAATGCGCTGAGATGCTTGTTTCCATACAGCTTAGCCACACATACAGCGATGCCCCGGCAGGCCCCCGCAAGGGTTCCGCCGGGGCATTACTATGCTCACCTTCTTAGAAATCCTTCTGTCTAAAAGTCCTTCGTCTTTTCCCAGGGCTCAATAGCGCCCGGAACCACCTCGAACAGCGGATGCGCACACGCCGCCAGCTCGCCGCGCGCCGCGAGGCGCTTGTTCAACCGGTGCTCCCACTCGGGGTCGCGCCCCGCCACCTTGTGCAGCAGAAAGGCAAGCTCGTACTCCAACTGACCCAAAGGAACGGGAATCAGTGCGACCGAAGCGTACGGGCTTTCTGTCTTGTCGGCGCTGTTTTTATCAGTGCCTTTGTCAGCACAGTTTTTGCCTGTGCTATTTTCATCTGAGCTATTTTCGCCCGCATCATCTTTACCCGCACCAATCAGTGCGCGGTTGAACGAGTAGCCGCGGGCATCCGCCTCATCCGCCAGTCCGGACAGGTAGGCGGCAACCGCCTCCAGCGGCTGCGGATGGGCACGAAAACGAATCAGCTGCGGATGGTTCGTGTACCCGCGAGTCAGACCCCGCAGAACCTTCTGCGCCAGCAGGGTTTCACGCCAACAAGCGACCAGGGCGCGCCGATCGAGCAGGCAGGGGTGAAGGGACCAAATACGCACGCTTAGCCCTGCATTTCTGCCGCATGTACCTCAGCGGCATTTTCATCGGTTGATTCTGCGCCCGCGTGCTCGTCACTAAAGTGCAAGAAGCTCTTGAGCACCAGCTCACGCACCGCGTGCAGCAGAGTGTCGCGCGGATGCTGCTCCTGCGTACCGCGTGCCGCGGCGGCAGCCTCATCGTATTCGGGCCATGACAGTAGCATGGCAAGAGCCGCCACAATCTGACCCACGGCAAGCTCACCATCGCTCGCCGAAGCAAAGCCCGCCGTCTCGGTGGAGAGCAGCTGGGTGCGGCACAGACCCGAACCAGCACGCAACAAAATGACGCTGGGATGCTCGGCGCCGGGGCGGCCGTGGCGTTCCTCAGTGACGTCCTCGGCGACCTCCAGGTGTGCGGTGAGGATTGTCTCATCGTCCATAGCGGCGAGACGGTCGTAGCGGCGCACAGACTCAGTGAGGGCGAGGGCGATGGGCTGCTGAATCGGGTAGGTAATCTCCTCGAAACGCTGCAGTGGCTCGGTCAGGCCTGCCGCGGTCGCCTCGGTCGGGCGGCGCAACCAAATCATGCCGAAACCAATAGAATGAACGTTCCTGGAAGCGAAATCGTTCAGATACGCCACATAGGTCTGCTCGTAGTGGCTACGGTCGCGGTTCTCGCTCGCATCCTTCAACCAGGTCTCTGCGTAAGCACCCGGTGCCAGCGACTCACGCTGAATAAACCACGCCTCTGCACCGCCGTCAGTAACCCAGGCGCGCGGGCGCTCATCCCACGGACGCGGTGCTTCCGGGTCCTCAGAATCACGAATAATCTCCCAATTACCCAGCATCTGCGCGCGACCACCGGGCACCAGCACCGACGGCAGCTGACGCACCAGCGTGCTCACAATTTCGTCACCGGGCAGGCCGCCGTCACGGTAGGTGAACTGCTCCTGTGCGTTCTCACCGGCAACACGCGGGGTAATCACGAACGGCGGGTTCGACACCACCAGATTGAAAAGCTCACCGGCAACCGGCTCCAGCAGGGAACCTTCACGCAGGCTCACGCGCGCCTGCAGGTTCTGCGGATCAATGTTCAGCGTCTGCGCGTTCAGCAGCAGATTAAAACGGGTGAACGCCAGGGCACGCTCCGAAATATCGGTGGCGGTCACATGCTCAGCGTGGGCGAGCAGGTGGAAGGTCTGAATACCGCAACCGGTACCCACATCCAGAGCACGCTTGACGGGGGCGCGCTCGGTAATCTGCGCAAGAGTCAGGGAGGCGTGACCAATGCCGAGCACGTGATCCTTACGGAGGATGCCGGGGCGCTGATGCGCAGCCAGGTCAGCGGCAACAAAGATTTCGGTGCCGTCATCGGCGGCGTGCGGGCGCACATCAACGCTTGCAGTCCAGCGGGCAGAATCCGCAGTGTCGCGCTCAATCAGCGCGGCATCCTCGAAATCAACCAGAGCCTTGCCGAAAACCTCGGTTGCCTCAGCCTCAGTGAGCGGGCGAGCCAGCAGGAAAAACGCCAGCAGGCGCGACAGGTTCTTCTCCTCCACGCTGTAATCGCCGCGCAGAATCTGCTCCACACGCCACAGGCCCGGCACCACCTGGTCACGAGCCAATGCCTCAGCCGCCTCAACGCCCAGTAGCTCCTGCACAGCGTCATAGCTGTAGTTCAACGCCAGCAGGCGTTCACGGATGCGGGTCAGGCGGGCGTAATCATCGCTGCGGGGAGCATCCGCAACAGCGGCGTACTCGGGAGCGAAAGTGGCGGCAGAAATAGTCATGCACACCATTCTACGCACTCGAACAGCGCTCCACTTGCTGACCAAAACTGTAACCTACTCCAAGAGCAGTCACCCCATCGCATACACTGAAACCATGAGTAACCTGTACCCCGATGAAAGTATTAGCGTCGACAAGTGTTGGGAGCGTCTGCACGCGAACACTCTCGGCCGCCTCATCCTCACTGACGGACAGCACGTCGATGTGCTGCCCGTGCTCTACGCCGTTGCCCACCAAGACGACAAACAGGAAATCTACATCCGCACCACCCGCGGTAACAAGTTCTCCTCCGTGGTGGTCAGCCGCCGCGTCGCCTTCGAAATCGACGAAACCCTCGAAGACGGCATCCGCTCCGTCATCGTGGTCGGTATAGCCCACTGGCTGCCGCCGGAAATGACCCCGCAGATTGTGCGCACCTTCGACCTGCCCGACTCCGAAACCCACGAAATGCAGTGGGTGCGTATCGTGCCGCAGACTGTGTACGGCCGCGAATACCCGCTGCTGCCCGCATACCTGGACGGAACCCACCCAGACTCTGACACCCTCACCAGCTAGAAGCGCAGGTAAGCGGGTGCGGTGCGCTCCAGTGCCCGTGCACACACCACCGCTCCGGTACCGTATGATGTACCGAGTACCCCGCGCACTCATGCAAGCTCAACACTCCCGGCCCACATAAACCAGAACCGGGTCAGCTAGCCTCGCGCCGGGACACCGCGCGCTCGCCGCATGAAATGCCCCGAACGCACCACATCAACTCAACACAAACTACATCCCCACCCACCACTCACCCACGTACATCACAACCTGCCGACGCTCACAAGCGCCAGCGTAGGTTATGGTTGAATATGTAGCTTTTCAACACACAGATAGAGGAGTGCCGTGCCCGCTCAGGCAAAGACCGGAAAAGCCCTGCTGATTGTGGAGTCTCCCTCCAAGGTCAAAACCATTAGCAGCTACCTCGGCGAGGACTACCTTGTCGACTCGTCCATGGGCCATATCCGTGACCTTCCGCAGCCCTCCGAACTGCCCGAAAACCTCAAAAAGAGCCCCGTGGGCAAGTTCGCTGTCAACGTTGAAGAGGACTTCGAACCCTACTACGTGGTCAACCCCGATAAAAAGAAAAAGGTCGCCGAACTCAAGCGCAAGCTCAAAGAAGTAGATGCGCTCTACCTGGCAACCGATGGTGACCGCGAAGGTGAAGCCATTGCGTGGCATCTGAAGGAAGTCCTCAAGCCCAAGGTACCCGTCTACCGCATGACCTTCCCCGAAATCACCCGGGAAGCCATTCAGCGTGCCTTCGGTGAACTGCGCGACATCGACCTGCACCTGGTTGACGCACAGGAAACCCGCCGTATCCTCGACCGAATCTACGGTTACGAAATCTCCCCCGTGCTCTGGCGCAAGGTCGGCCGCGGCCTCTCCGCAGGTCGCGTGCAGTCCGTCGCAACCCGCCTCGTTGTTGAGCGCGAACGCGAACGCATGGCATTCGTCGCCGCCAACTACTGGAACCTGTCCGGACGCTTCCTGACCGCATCCTCCGAAGGCTTCGACGCCAAGCTGGTCGCTGTAGACGGCAACCGCATCGCAACCGGCAAGGACTTCGCCGACGACGGCACCCTCAACACCTCCAAGGTCACCCACCTGAACGAGGAAGCCGCCCGCGCGCTCGCCGCAGCCCTGCAGCCCGCCGCGTTCTCGGTGCGTTCCGTTGAGACCAAGCCGTACAAGCGCCGCCCGGCAGCGCCGTTCACCACCTCCACCCTACAGCAGGAAGCCGCACGTAAGCTGCGTTTCTCCTCCCGCGTGACCATGCAGGTGGCGCAGCGCCTCTACGAAAACGGTTACATCACCTACATGCGTACCGACTCGGTGGCACTGAGCGAGCAGGCAATCTCCGCCGCACGTCGCCAGGCATCCGAGCTGTACGGCGCCGAGTTCGTGCCCTCCGCACCGCGCGTGTACACCTCCAAGAGCAAGAACGCACAGGAAGCCCACGAAGCAATCCGCCCCGCGGGTGACACTTTCCGCACCCCGGACGCTGTGCGCGGCTCCCTGTCCAACGATGAATTCCGCCTCTACGAACTAATCTGGAAGCGTACTGTCGCCTCCCAGATGGCTGACGCGACCGGTTCCACCGCCTCCGTACGCCTGGGCGCCGTGGCATCTAACGGCCAGGACGCCGAGTTCGCCGCATCCGGTACCGTCATCACCTTCCGCGGCTTCCTTGCCGCCTACGAGGAGGGCGTTGACGCATCCCGCGTGGCTGAGCGTGAGGCGAAGGACGCTGAGAAGCGCCTGCCGAACCTGACCACCGGCGAGGCACTGACCGCCGAGGCGATTGAGCCCGCCGGTCACGAGACCCTGCCGCCCCCGCGCTACACCGAGGCGTCCCTCGTGAAGACCATGGACGAGCTGGGCATTGGCCGCCCGTCCACCTACGCGGCGGTTATCTCGACCATCATGGACCGCGGATACGTGAACGTTCGTTCTGGTTCGCTGATTCCATCCTGGATCGCGTTCTCCGTGGTGCGCCTGCTCGAATCCAGCTTCGGACCCTACGTGAACTACGAGTTCACTGCGCAGATGGAAGAAGACCTCGACCGCATCGCCCGCGGCGAAGAATCTCGCGTCGAATGGCTGGGCGAGTTCTACTTCGGCGGTGGCTCCAAGCGCGGCCTGAAGCCCATCGTCGACAACCTCGGCGAGATTGACGCACGCAGCATCAACTCCATCCCGATTGCGGAAGGCATTGTGCTACGTGTGGGCAAGTTCGGCCCCTACCTGGAAGCCGAAGGCACCCTCGACACCGAGACCGGCGAACTGACCGAACCAATCCGCGCGAACGTACCTGCCGACCTGGCACCGGACGAACTGACCGAAGCGAAGGCACGTGAACTGCTCGAACAGGGCAAGTCCGACGGCCGCGTGCTCGGCGTGGACCCCGTCTCCGGCAACCAGATTGTGGCACGCGACGGCCGCTACGGCCCCTACGTCACCGAAGTTATCGAAGAGATGACTGAGGAGCAGATTCAGGCGTACCTGGACGCGCAGCCGACCGAATACTACAAGAACGGCAAGCCCAAGCCGAAGAAGAAGCCGAAGCCCGCCAAGCCGCGCACCGCGTCCCTGTTCAAGTCCATGGACCTGGCGACCGTGACCCTCGAGCAGGCACTGCAGCTGATGAGTCTGCCGCGCGTACTCGGTACCGACGCTGAGGGCGTGGAGATTACCGTGCAGAACGGCCGCTTTGGCCCGTACCTGAAGAAGGGCACGGACTCCCGCTCGATTGGCAGCGAGGACGAGATCTTCACGATTACGCTGGAGCAGGCGCTGGAGATTTACTCCCAGCCGAAGCAGCGCGGTCGTGCGGCGGCTAAGCCTCCGCTGGCTGAGCTGGGCGTGGACCCGGTCAGCGAGAAGAAGATCGTGGTGAAGGACGGCCGCTTTGGCCCGTACATCACCGACGGTATTACGAACATTACGGTTCCGCGTGCGGAGTCGGTGGAGTCTCTGACCCACGAGCGTGCGGTGCAGCTGCTTGCTGACAAGCGTGCGAAGGGCCCGGTCAAGCGTAAGACCGCCGCGAAGAAGACCACTGCCGCTAAGAAGACGACTACCCGCAAGACTGCGGCGAAGTCCACTACCGCGAAGAAGACGACCACTCGTAAGACCGCGGCGAAGAAGACCGCCGAGTAGCCGAGCGTGTTCTATCTGAACTGAAAGCGCAGGATGCGCCCCTGATTCCCCGCGTAGGGGTGGGGCGCCTCCTGCGTCTTTTGCATGCCCGGGGAACGGATACCCGAGGAATGGGTGCCCGGCGTGTTCGCAGGTTCGGCGCGTTTTGTGCCCGCGCTGTATTTCTTGTGCCCGCGCTGTGCTGATGCTGGGCATCCGTTCGGATTGTTTGCGGAGTGAGCGGCGCCTCTGACAGACTGGAAGAGGCGCCGCACCTGCGGTACCGCGCACAGACAATATCCCGCCGCGGGGCGGGGGAGGGGAGCGCATCGTGCGCCTGGGAGTTCTGGATGTCGGGTCGAATACGGTCCACCTGCTACTGATTGACGGCAGCCCTGGAGCGCGCCCCGAACCGTACGCGTCGCACAAGATTCCGCTGCAGCTCGTGCAGTACCTCGACGCTGAGGGCAATATTTCGCAGGAGGGCGCGGACGCGCTGACCCGCTTCGTGACCAGCGCCCGCGACTTCGCGATCGAGAATGAGGCGGAGGACCTGCTGGCGTTCTCCACGAGCGCTATCCGTGAGGCGGGTAATGGTGCGGCGGTGCTGCATCAGGTGCGTGAGCAGGCCGGTGTGAGCCTGAACGGTATTTCGGGTGATCAGGAGGCGGCGATTACGTACTTTGCGGTGCGCCGCTGGCAGGGCTGGGGTGCGGGTCGCATCCTTGATTTTGATATTGGTGGCGGCTCTTTTGAGTTCTCGACGGGTACGAATGCGTTGCCGGATGCGGCGATGAGCGTTCCGTTGGGTGCGGGCCGTTTGACGCGTGAGTTTTTTGATGAGCAGCCGCCGAGCCCGAAGCAGGTGAAGCGTCTGCGTAAGTATGTGCGTGAGCAGATCGCCCCGGTGGCGGAGAATCTGTTGCGTTATGGTGCGCCGGATATGACGGTGGGTACGTCGAAGACGTTCCGTTCGTTGGCGCGTATTTGTGGTGCGGCGCCGTATTCGGCGGGCCCGCATGTTAAGCGTGAGATGCATCTGCAGGATTTGCGCCTGTGGACTCGTCGTATGGAGGCGATGACTGTGGAGGAGCGTAGCGATTTGCCGGGTGTTTCGAAGGCACGTGCGGAGCAGATGCTGGCGGGTGCTATTGCTGCGGAGGCGGCGATGGAGGCGTTCGGCATTGAGACGATGCGCGTGTGCCCGTGGGCGCTGCGTGAGGGCCTGATCCTGAAGCGTATTGAGCACCTGGCGGAGGGTACGGGTACTCCGGTCAACCCGAAGACCCTCCTGGGTGAGTAGAACATGATGATGAACCCCGCAGGCTGGTGCGTAATGGGCACCCGCCTGCGGGGTTCATGATGTTATTTATCATTTCGTGATAATCTGTGAACGCTGACAGCTGCACAACGATGTAAAATGCGGCTGTCTAGGAAGTTTATCCACCCACAAAGTTGTCGGAAAGGGACGAATAAGGAATATGAATCTCATACTATTGGCGCATTTGTTTGCTGATGGGAATCAGGACGCTAAAGCAACGAGTGCGCCGCTGTGGGCGGCTTGGGTTCCTGCTGTAATTGCTCTTCTTGGAACGCTCCTTGTTGCTTGGCGGAGTGGTCGGAAGACTGACAAACAAATGGAACTGTCTAAACAAGCTACTCCACCAGAGCTGACTCGATATAAGACCTGGCTCGAAGTATCCGAGAAGTATAAAGGGCTTGTTAACCTTGAGAATGTAGATGCGCTTTCTATAGCTTCGGGAGAATATAGGGAGATTGAAGCATCTCGGAGAATTGCTCTTGAGAGAGCTGTATGGGAACGGAAGGTTATTTCTGAATGTTCTAATATTCAGGCACAAAAACTTGTAATGGAACTTCCAGAGTCGAAAATATATGAAATCAATAACCCGGATATAAATCGAGGAATTGAGCTTTCTGTAGATGATTATATTAGGCCAAAATCTTCTTTTATTACATGGTTTATTTACCTAATTATAATTATAGTTTCCTTAGTTCCGGTCTTGATAAATGTGCTTTCTGGCATCCCTTGGGAAGAAGCATGGGGTGCTCTTGCTTTTTCAATAATTGTAATCGTTCTTTTGGGACCTATGTTTCTTAATATTTTTCCAAACCGTGATAGCGGGGTTCTTGAAGCAAATTTTTGCATAAGAAAGATGCGTGTTGGATTCCTTGAAAATAAATATAAATTGCTAGGTAAAAATTATGATCCTTCTTCTTTGAAGACGAATGAATACTGGGAAAAAAAGCTCATGACAGAAAGACTGCGATATTCGATATTGTTAGATGAGTGGGCAGATTATGTGCATTGTCCTTGGGCGGGCAAGGGGTGGTTTAAGAAGAGGTGGCATAAATTCTGGTGCTACTTCTGCCCTGGGCATTATGTGAGGCGTAGTTTGAAAGGTAAGACTAAAGTTTTATGGGGTTCGTATAAAGACGATAAATTGAATGGTGATTTGAAGGGGAAAATTAAATTGAAGAAAAAGTTTGGAGAAACCTTGGCTGAGTTCTTGAAAAAACTGGAGCTTGAATAATATTTTTTACTGTCCTCTCAGCTCAGGTTATCTCTAAATGTGCTGAGTGGAGATATGAGAAGCCACATGTGTTTCTAACAGCCATATCATAGGTGGCTTCTCGAAACACATGTGGCTTTTCGCTATGAGGGAGCTGTACCCCCCCCCGCAGAATTTGTGCCATGGTTTAGTGTCTTCTGCCATGGTTTTTAACTACGACCAAAGACACTAACCTATCGAAAACCTCGGTCTAAAAAGCGGACGGCCCCGGATGCACACACGCATCCGGGGCTGCCCGCCACCTGTCAGAACCTACTTCTTAGCGCCGAACGCCCGCGTCCAAGCCCAGCGGGTCAGCACCGCCGTGCCCACCGCAACCGCCATCGGCAGCCACGCACTCGCACCCTGACCCGTAAAACCAATCAACAACGCCAACGCAGACAACGGCGCATTCATTGACACACCCAAAAACGCCGCCGTACCCGTCAATGCCGCCGCATACAACACCATCGACGCGCCACCCGGCACCCCGCCCAAACCCGGGAAGGCCCACAGTACCAGCGCCGCCATGCAAAATGCGGCCGCCGCACCCAACGCCAACCCCGGCGTCAACGTACCGCCATACGAACCCGAACGCAGGCTCAACACCACCACGGCAGCCTTCGCAACAGTCAATGCCGCCACATAACCCACCGCCCCAGCACCCAGGCCGCCCGCCAGTGCCTCATTAAAAGTGTGCTGAGTCAGCAGACGACCATTACCCAAAATCTCTGGAAGCCACAGCGAAACCACCGCGACCAGCGCAAACGCCACCGGAATACGCCACAAAAGAGAACGGTCTTTCGCCTTAATCTTCTCCGCACGCTGCGACAACGCCCTAAAACCCAACGCCAACGGAGTCAACACCACACCCGTCAGCGCCGCCACTGTCAACGTCGTCGCATCCAACGGAAGCTGCGGCACCGGGTACGTCGGCTCATTGACAATCACCAGATTCGCCGTGACCGTCGCCGTCCACACCGTCACCGCACCCACATACAGCGACCACAGGCTCAAACCAACAGCCATCGCCTCCACGAGGTACACCACGCCACCAATCGGAACCTGATACACCGCCGCCAAACCGGACGCCGCACCCGCCGCCACCAGCAGACGACGCTCACGAGCACCCAGCAGCGGGGCACCATCCGGGCGAGTACTACCCATACGTTCCAGAAAACACGCGCACCGACCCGCAGCCAGCGCACCCAGCTCACGAGGCGCGACCTCCTTACCCACCGGGGAACCCGCACCCACCGCAACAATCTGAATCACCGAATGCGAAATCTGCTGCCACAGCGAAGGGGTACGGTCCTCCTCGGTAGCACCGGCAATCTGCGAATTCACGCCGACTACACGCCGACCGCCCGACTGCAGGTAGTACCACACCAACGCCACAAACGGGCCCAATGCCGCCAAAATCAAGGCGCGGCGTGCCGGGTCAGCGCCGTCAGTGACCATCGGGTGATGTCCCTCGGCCTGACCGAAAGTCAGCTCCTGCATAAAGTCCAGAACATAGTGCAGGGCAATTGCACCCAGACCGCTGAACACGCCCGTGACCAGTGCGGCAAGGGTCAGCCCCATCAGGAGGCGAAACGAAAAAGAGTGGGAACCCGCAGGAATATGCGGGCTATTTGAGGAGGAAGCAGTATGGGAAGACATAGAAAAATGAGGGGTGTCGTGTGTTGGTTGGGCGCTTCATACCCGGCACAAAACTGCTGCCGCTGAAGCTGCTTTCATTCTACGCCCGCGCGTTCTACGGCTCGTGGGCGGGCCACAAGCTGAGAAACGGGGCGGTACATGGTGGGGCACGCAGAGTGAGTCTGCCGCCCAGAAAAAGCACCAGAAACACGAGCCAGGTCACATGCCCGTAGCCGTACCCGCTATGCTGGAAGGGTACGTCTCCACGCGCCCGCCGCGCACCGAACAGTAGCCCCGGAACACACCGGCGGCACGCATGCCGGCACCCGGCGCAGGCACCCCATTAGGAAGGATCAACGATGACCGCAACTATTGCTTTTCTCGGCACCGGCTCCATGAACGGCTCCATCGCCGCAGGTCTGCTCGCTGCAGGCCACGACCCCGCCCACATCCGCGCCACCGTGCGTAGCGAAGAATCTCGCGCCGCCCTCGCACAGCGCCTTGGCGACAAGGTCGAAATCATCACTACCGGCGGCGAAGCAGACGGCAACCACAAGGCAACCGCCCACGCAGACGTCGTGCTGCTCGGCGTGAAGCCCTACGGCATCGTCGAGCTTGCCCGCGATATTGCGCCCGCCCTCGCACCGAATACTGTCGTGGTGTCCGTTGCTGCTGGTGTGACCCTCGAAACCCTCGCCGCGTGCCTTCCTGCAGGTCAGCCCATTATTCGCTGCATGCCGAACACCCCCTCCTCCGTGGGCAAGGGCGTGCTAGCGATCTCCACCACCGAATCCGTGAAGGATGAGCAGAAGAAGCTCGTCGAAGAGATCCTGGGAACTGTCGGTCTGGTCGTTGAGGTTCGCGAGGACCAGATGGATGCGGTCACCGCTGTCTCCGGTTCCGGTCCGGCATACGCGTTCCTGCTCGCGGAGGCGATGGCTGCCGCGGGCGCGGAGCTCGGTCTGGATCATGAGACCGCTCTCAAGCTTGCCAGCGCAACCGTCGCCGGAGCGGGTTTCTTGCTCGATACCAACCCGGATGCGCCCGCCCTGCGTCGCGCCGTGACCAGCCCGAACGGCACCACCGAGCGTGCACTGAACACCTTCGTGGACGGTGGCCTCTTCCAGCTGACCAATGATGCGATGCGCGCTTGCACCACCCGTTCGGCGGAAATGAGTCAGCTGTACACCGCTGACGAGGACTAATCAGCGGGAATTAACCAGCGGGGACTAATACTGCCCGGTAGCATCCCTCTGATTGGGTAAAACTATAGAAAAAACAGCCTCCTCCCGGCAGAACGGGAAGAGGCTGTTTTCTGTGTCTATTCGCGGGTTGCTCAAACGCGGGCTCCTCAAGGTAGCGAGGAAAAATATTCTTAGGGGCGTGCCGCGAAACGCTCAATCAAATCCACCTGGCCGGACACAATCAGAATGTCGTGCGAGTGAATGCTGGTGGTCGCGTCCGCGTAGGTGAAGTCCTCACCGGGGGACTTAATGCCGACCACGGACACGCCGTACTTGGAGCGGATATCCGACTCGGCGAGGGTGAAGCCGTGGGTTTCCTTCGGCGGGCGCATCTTCGCAATCGCGAAGTCGTCATCAAACTCAATGTAGTCCAGCAATCGACCCGAGACGAGGTGCGCGGTGCGGCGGCCGGCATCCGCCTCCGGGTAGATCACGTGGTGTGCGCCAATACGTTCCAGAATCTTGCCGTGTGCGGGGGTGATAGCCTTCGCCCAGATACGCTCCACACCAATGTCTACGAGGTTTGCGGTAATCAGCACAGACGCCTCCACGGAGGTGCCCACACCCACGACGGCGGAGCCGAACTCGTCAGCACCCAACTGGTGCAGGGTGTTGATATCGGTCGCGTCTGCGGAGACCACGTGGGTCAGCACGCCGGACCATTTCTGTACCAGTTCGGGGTCCTTCTCGATGGCGAGGACCTCTTTATTCTGCACACGCAGCTGCGCGGCAACAGCAGCACCGAAACGGCCCAAACCGATCACGAGGACGGGGGCGTTATGTGCACTAGCCAATGGTGGGCCTTTCTTCGGGGAACTTGTAGAGGCGGCGGCGTGAACGCATCGCCAAGCCGGTTGCGGCGGTGGTCGTGCCGATACGGCCAATAAGCATGAGCACGCTGAGCACGTACACGCCCGCAGGTGGCAGGCTTGAGGAGAGCCCGCTGGATAGGCCGCAGGTGCCAAAGGCGGAGATGACCTCGAACATGACTTCCTTGAGGTCTGCGCCGCTAATCATAACCAGAGTCGCTGCGCCGATACACACCATGGTAGCGCTCATAACAAGCACCGAGATAGCAATGCGTAGGGATGACTCGGGGATGGTGCGGTTGAACGCGACGACCTTCTGGTCGCCTCGCGCTTCGGCAAGGATGGACAGAGCAATCACGGCAATGGTGGTGACCTTCACGCCGCCCGCGGTCGAGCCGGAGCCGCCACCAATAAACATGAGCATGTCCGTCAGCAGGGTGGAGACGGGCGTGATGGTGTCCATATCAACTAGGTTGAACCCGCCCGAACGCATCATCACGGAGGCAAAGATGGCGTTGAGGATTTTATCGCCGGGGGAGTAGGAGCCGATGGTTGCGGGGTTATTCCATTCGAAAAGACCCCAGAAGAAGGCGCCAAGACCGAAGAAGAAGAGGGTTGTGACCACGGTCAGTTTTGCGGTCAGCTGCCAGCGTGAGGGGTGCAAGGGGCTACGCTGAATCGCAATGAATACGGGGAACCCGAGTGAACCCAGGAATACGGCGGCACAGATGGGTCCGAGAATGAACAGGTCGTGGCCGTAGGGTACGATACCGTCCGAGTGTGGGGTAAATCCGGCGTTGTTGAAGGCGGAGATGGCGTAGAAAACGCCGTGCCATAGAGCCTCGTGTGGTGCTTCACCGAGCGCGAGGAAGCGCGGGGTGAGGAGCATAGCAATGAACGCTTCGATGGAGAAAGATGCGTACGCTACTGCTTTGACGATGCCGCCGACCTCACCGAGTCGGCTGATGTTGAGGTCTTCCTGCGCGATGAGTTTAGTGCGCAGACCCATTTTGCGGCCGATAGCCAGCGCGAGTAGGGAGGTGATGGTCAGCGTGCCCAGGCCACCCACTTGGCAGGCGAGAAGAATTATTGCCTGACCGAAGGTTGACCACTGATCTGCTGTGGAGACCGTGGTCAGACCGGTCACGGTGACCGCGCTGGTTGAGGTGAAGACTGCGTGGTGTAGCGCGATGCGCTGCCCGTCTGCCGAAGAAATTGGCAGGGACAGCATGATGGTGAAGAAGCTGATGACCAGGATGAAGGCGCTGATTGCGGTGCGCGAGGGGGACGCCAGAACAGAGGAGTCGATGAAGTCGCGGAAGCGTTCGAGGGTTTTCCGGTCGAGCTCTAGCAGGTTGCGTTTGTGCTGAGCATCGGGACTCTCGTGGGTGTGGTCGCGCAGGGCGGGCATGCGGTCGAGCTTAATGCCGGGTACGCTGTTGAGGATACTGAGGTTTTCAGCTTCGAGACGGTCGCGGCGGCTTTGGCGAGTCTGCTGCTTTTGGGGCTCGGAGGTGGTGCCGCTGAGGGTATCCCAGCGGCGGTTGAGCTGGCCCTGGGGGTGGTGGTGTCGGCGCCGGGTGCGGCGGATGATGCGTCCCATGCGCCTCCTTCAGCGGTGTCTGGGTATTGGTACGTTGGGTGGCGGTTTGAGCCTGTGTTTAACGCCTTCTAGTGTATCGCGCTGGGTGCCTGCTGAGGGGGTTGAGGCTTTGGTGGTTTGGGGCTAAATATGTGAGCTTGGAGAAGGCGTGTGACTGGTTTTGTGGGTGGAACCACGAAAACTATATATTCTGCATTAGCTATATAAGTATTGAGAGGCTGGTTGGTTCGCATATGCCTGGGATGAGATACAGGAAATCAACATTAGATGTGATAGGCACTTCATGCTTTTCTCCCTTTCAGAACTTCATGTTGGGCTAGTGCTCAGGGGCTATTCAGAATTTTTGAAGGTAATTTCTGTATCAGCCTCATTCTAAGCTTGAGACGCCACTTTATATGTCATAATCGCTATATGCATTCTGATGTTTTTTCTGTCATCGCAGATTCGACTCGCCGCCGAATTGTGCGTATTCTCGCTGAGCAAACCCACACAGTGGGTGCAGTGGTTGAAAAGCTGGGTATGAGCCAGCCGACCATTTCGAAGCACCTGAAAGTCCTTCGTGATGCAGATGTGGTCTCCGTGACCGTGGAAGGGCAGCGTCGCCTCTACTCCCTGAACCCGGATGTATTCGCCACCGTGACCGAGTGGATTAATGAGACCGTTCAGATTGCGCGCCAGTCCAATGAGGCGCACGTACCCGTGGCACTGCCCGGTGGCGTAACTGCGTCTGCCTCCGATAAGGCGACGGCTGAGAACGCAGGCGAGAAGCCGGTCGAGAATACCTCTGAAAAGAATGCTCCGAAGCCCGAAGTTGAAGAACCCACTCAGAAGCTTGCACCCGCCGCAACTGTACCAGCTACAACTGCACCTGCTGCATCCGAGAAGAACGCAACCGCGGAGACCGACTCTGAGACTTTCGCTGTTGAGGCACCCACCCCCGAGGAAATCGAGCAGGCTCATATTCAGCGCGTCCGCGCACAGCACCTGACCCCCAGTGCGCGTATCTACTCGCGCCCTGCGGAGCAGACTGCTGATAGTGCCGCTTCCGAACCTGTCGTTGAGAAGGCAGGAGCTGCTGAGCCCACCTCGCAGGAAGAGGTAGTGGATAGCACCCCGATGCGCCCCTTCACTCCCGCATCCTACGGGTATGACGCTGGGGTGACCCCCGCGGCGCCTGCTGAGACTAAGCCCGTGGTAGCGGAGAATCCGGTGGTAATCGCTCAGTCTGCGGCTGCGGTGTCCTATGGTGTCGACCCCTCCACGGTTGTGGGTGGTTCGATTCAGCCTATTGCTGCCACCCCCGAGGCTGCTGCGTCTGAAAAGGTCGCCGACGAAAAGGTTGCTGCTGAGAAGCCTGTTGCACCCGCTGAATCCGTCAGGGAAGAGACAACACGCAAGGAATGTGCAGCTGAGGAATCTGCAATTAAGGATTCTGCAACTGAAAAGTCTGTGATTGAGAAGAACGTAGTGGATGAAGCCGCGGCAGAAGAGCCCATGAATGCTGAACCTGTGAAGGCTGAATCTGCTGAGGAAGTAGCTTGGCCGGTAGAAGCTAATGAGAAGGCTGAGCTCGGTAAGGTCGAGCCTGCCAATGATGAGTCTGTCGAGGGTGAGCCTGCTAAGGCTGAAACCTCTGCTGAGGAGCCCGAGTATCAGACCATGCCCTCCTATGATTCTGTGTACCGCCCCAACACTGAGGCGAACAGTGCTGAGGCGAAGGACAACCAACGCGGTGGCCTGTTCGGCTTCCTGCGTGGCCGCCGCCGCTAAGACAGGCGGCTGGGGACTGCCCCGCCAATCACTTCCGATATTAACTCTCTGTAAAACGCACACACTTTCACTCACTTTTTGACCGAAAGATGCATTCACGTGGCTATTCATCGTAAAATTCTGCGCTGGCTCGAGAACGAACTGTTCGAGGGCAACATTCAGCTGGGCCAGGACCTGCCTAGTGATAGTGAAATTGCGCGCGCTATTGGTGTGAATCGTTCCCGTACCCGCGAGGCTCTACGCACCTTGGAAGATATGGATTTGGTGCAGCTGTACAACGGTCGCGGTAAGGAAATTCTTGTGCATTTGAGTGAGGAGCCGGCTTCCGCGGCGAGTGCTGCTCTACGCCTGCACATGTCCAGCTCGCGTTACCCGACTCGCGATCTGGTGCAGACCCGTATTTTGCTGGAAAGCTGGGCGATTGCGCGTATTGACCCGAAGACCGCCTCCTTCGCGGAGATGGACGAGGTCCTGGCGCAGATGGAAGATTTCGACCTGTCGATTCGTGATTTCCTGGAGCTTCTGCTGACTTTCCACCACCAGGTGATGCGTTGTGCGGGGAATGAACTGCTGGTGGGTATGCTCGCGTCGGTGCGTCAACCGAGCTTTGAGTCGATGCTATCGCTGGTGGGTCGCATGCCGCTGTGGAGTAGTGCTGTGGAACGTCTGCGTGCTGAGAGCCGCGCTATTGCGGAGGCTATGAAGGCTGGCGATTCGGCGACGGCTCGTGCCATGGTGATTGCTCAGTTGCGCGGCATGTATTCCGATGCCGGTATTGATTTGGAGCAGGAGGCGACCTCTGCGAACGGTCTGCCGGGTGAGCCGGTTGCTTCTGAATTTGCGCCGGTTGATGTGGATGAGTTTACCACCGATGACTTTGATGATTTGATGCAGGACGATGTGTCCTTCGCCGATGTGGGGGCATTGCCTGCCCCGCATGCTCCTGTTGCGGCATCTGCTGAGCCGACTCAGGTTTCTGCTGCGGTGTCTGAGCAGTCTGAACACGAGGTTGCCCATGGCGATGAGGCGGTGTCTGAGGTTCCCTCCGAGCCGACTGATACTACAACTGGTGCGGATATTTATACTTTTGACAAGGTGGAACGCTCCAGTCCCGCTGCGTCTCAGGCCGCACCTGCTGCGGCTTCTGCAGCCCCCGCACCGCCTGCCGCTCATTCGGTGAGCCCGGATGTGCCGCTGAGCTTTGGCACCCCGCGCCGTAGCACCGCCCCCGTTGCTTCTGCAGCTTCGGTATCTGGTGCCCAGACACCCGCCGCCCAGGCTCCTGTCTCGCGGACTCTCAGCTCGCGGACTCTCAACGGTCAGTTGCCGAGCGTCTCTGCCGCGTACGCGCAGGAAGAGGCTGAGGGCCCCGCAAAGGTTCTGCGTGCTTCTACGGCGGCTCCGCGTCGTCGTAGCGGCCAGATCATTTCTCCGGTGCGTGCGACCATCATTAAGCCGGTGGATCGTAGCAAGATGCTGACTGCGCCTGCCCGTACCGCGCGTCCTGCGGCTGTTGTGACTGCCGCGGCTCCTGCGGAGACTGAGCCGGAGAATGTTATGCGTGCTCCGGCGCGCCAGGAGGCGCCCGCCGTTCAGCCTGCTGAGCCTACCCGTCTTGAGGCGGCAGCGACCATCCACGACACCTATGAGAAGCTTCCGCATGATGAGCCGGTGCAGGAGTACCGCGGCATCTTCTCCAAGATGAAGCGTTTCTTCGGTGTGGATGTCTACGAGCCTGAGGTTGAGGATAGTACTGAGAAGGCTCAACCCGAGGCTAACACCGAGGCGAAGCCTGAGAAGTCCGCTGTGGGTGTGGGGGCGTTGGCTCGTGCCGAGGCTGAGCGCGTTGAGCGTTTGAAGGCGTTGCACGTGGCGGCTGAGGAAGAAGCCGCAGCGGAAAGCTCTGCTGAGGAGGGTTCTGTAGAAGAGCCGGTTGAAGAACCTGCTGAGGAATATAACCCCGCGCAGGAATCGGCTGAGGAGCCGGTAGAGGTCGACTCCCAGACTGAGGAGAGCATATCTGAGGGCACTGCTGTAGCTTCTTCCGGTTCGGTGCTGTCTCATGGCCGCGCTAAGGGCTCGAAGAAGTCTAAGAAGAAGCGTCGTTAGGGCTGCCGAATCCCCAATTTGACCCGCATATACCCTCGACATACCCGTGGGAAAAGCGGAAATTCAGGGAAAAACTCCTGAAAAGCCGCTCTCGAATGGTGAAAATGGGGGTAAACCTAGTACTCTAGGTAGGTAGCGCTCTAAAACGCAAGGGTATTTCTGTGCCTAAAATGCGTTTTGGATCGGTTATACCGGTATAAATATCCCCGGGTAGCTACCGAGTCGAATGGCTCGGCCGGGTACGAGTAAAGTGAGGAAATCCTATGGGTTCCGTTATCAAGAAGCGCCGCAAGCGTATGTCCAAGAAGAAGCACCGCAAGCTGCTTCGCAAGACCCGCCACCAGCGCCGCAACAAGAAGTAAAAAGACTTCTTTTGCCCCGCCCTCCGTATGGAGAGGCGGGGTTTTTATGTTCCTGCGGTTTTGCGGGCTGGGTTTTATGTCGTGTTTTTGTATTTGTAGAGCGTATGTGCGGGTCACCTGTTTGGGGTGGGGCGCGCTATTTGAGAGACTGGGATTATGACTGAAACTTCCACCATTAAAGTTCACCTCATGCGTCACGGCGAGGTGCACAACCCCGAGCGTATCGTGTACGGCCGTTTGCCCGGCTACCGTCTGTCCGATAAGGGCCAGCAGATGGTGCGTCTGAGCGCTGAGGAGTTTGCGGCTCGTGCTGAGCGCGGCACCCGTTTCGTGCATCTAGTCTGCTCGCCGTTGCAGCGTACCCGTGAGTCTGCTGCCCCGGTTGAAAAGCTGCTGGGCCTGACTGCGCAGCCGGATGAGCGCGTCATTGAGGCGGATAACTACTTTGAGGGTCTGCACGTGAACTCGCAGGAGCTGCTGAGGAACCCGCGTCACTGGACTAAGCTGTACAACCCGGCGCGCCCCTCCTGGGGTGAGTCGTACATGGACCAGATTCGCCGTATGGCTGCGGCTGTTCAGGATGCGGCACGTACCGCCTATGAGCGTGGCGGTGAGGGTGCGGAGGCGATTATTGTGTCGCACCAGCTGCCGATTTGGATTACTCGCCTGGGTGTTGAGGGTCGCATGCTTCAACATGACCCGCGTGCCCGTGAATGTAACCTGGCGTCGATTACGACTTTGGCGTTTAGCACCACTGATTTTGAGCATGAGATGCCGCATTTTGTGGAGTATTCGGAGCCTGCTGCGCCTCTGTACGGTGGTGTGATTCAGCTGCCCGGCAGCTAACAAACCCGGTAGCTAGTTCCTGAAGCTGTTTTTGAGCGTAGTAAGAGGCTGTGAGCATATCCGTTACGGATATGCTCACAGCCTCTTACTGTAAACCTTGAGGGGCACAGGAGCTACAAATCTAGCTGTCTTAACTAGTTCTGCCCGTTACCCTGAGTCGGGGTGCCGTCCCCAGGATCTCTAAGCTCAGGATCCTTAAGCTCGGGGTCATTAGGTTCGGAATCCTTATAATCAGAACCCTGCTTGTTGTTCGATTCTGCTTGGCGGCTGCGGCGTTCGCGTTCTGCTTTTGCCTTGAGCCAGCGCAGGTACTCTTCATCGTCGTCGGGGGAAGATACCGGGGGCACCGGGGTGTTGCGTCGCTGACTGAAGCTGGGGCGAGGAGCGCCTGCTGCGGGCTGTGCCTTGGGGCGGCCCAGGATGAGCCACATGATCGGGCCCACCATGGGGAAGAACAGGGTGACGAGAATCCACAGCCACTTGGGCAGGGTTCGCGCCTCGTGTGCGGGGGTGCGGACGGCATCCAAGAAGGTGTATAGGGTCAGCCCCACGATGAGGGCGGCGCCGCCAATAATCAGCATGGCTCGAATCATAAGCACTACTATGACATACCGCCGCGTTATTGCGGAACTATGAACCGGGTGCCCGCTAGCGGCGTAACAGCGCGGTAATCCGGTGCAGATTCGTGCGTCGGCTTAGTATCCGGTGAACACCTGAATTTCGTGGCTAATAATATCCAGCGAACCCAGCCATACGGCGAGGGCAAGAATCACGGAGTACACGAGCGCCACAATACCCGCCTGTTTGAGGACCGGAATCAGCTCGCGGCCGCCGCGTGTCCACACGGTCAAGCAGGAGTGGATGGTCGGGCCGACCAGCAGGAAAATTAGCAGGAACCAGGGGTTCTCATCGAGCAGAAGCACTACCAGACCCAGTGCCAGGGCCATCTCCACAATGTAGGTGATGCGCGACCAGCGTTCGCCCAGGCGGACCGCCAAGGTCAGCTTGCCCGCCTCAATGTCGGTGGGAATGTCACGCACATTATTAGCCATCAGCAAGGCACAAGAAATCAGACCAACGCCGATAGCGCCAACCCAGCCGAGCAGGGTCAGGGTGTGCGCCTGAGTGTAGAGAGTGCCCAGGGTGGCGACTAGACCAAAGTAGACGAAGACGAACACGTCGCCCAGGCCCATGTAGCCGTAGGGGTGCTTGCCGCCGGTGTAGCCCCACGCCGCAAAGACGCTGGAGGCGCCAATCGCCAGGAACCACCACTGGTTCGCCAGTGCCACCAGGGCAAGACCCGCAAGCATCGCTAGACCGAAGCAGGCGAAGGCGGCGAACTTGACGGAGCGGGGGCTTGCCGCGCCGGAACCGACGAGGCGTAGCGGACCCACGCGGTCTTCGTCGGTGCCCTTGATGCCGTCGGAGTAGTCGTTGGCGTAGTTCACGCCGACCTGCAGGAAGAACGCTACGAGGAATGCCAAGAACGCGTAGAGTGGCTTGAACTCTTTGATCTCGTAGGCGGCAGCTGAGCCGGCAATAATGGGGGCGACGGCGAGCGGCAGGGTGCGCAGGCGAGCGCCTTCAATCCATTGGGCGGCAGTTGCCACGGGGGTTCCTTCCGGGTCTAAGTGCGTATGATGCGTGGGTGTTGTGACGGTGACGGTTAGGGCGTGCGGGCGGTTGCGTGTACGGGGTGAAAACCCGCGGATGAGCCTGCTTTAGCCCTGACGATAGTCTCTGTCCAGGATACTGTATATTTTTGCGCGATCCGGCTTGCCGGTGCTGGTAAGAGGGAAATCCGGCAGGATGCTCAGCTGCTTGGGTGCGGCGGGGGCGCCGAGCTTTTCAGTGCAGCGGGCACGTAGCAGGGTGCAGAGTTCTTCGTTTAGGGCGGGGCTATTCTCGGTAGAGGCAGCTACGGTATCGATAGAGGGTACCAGCGTGACCGCGGCGGCAATGGCGGTACCCCAGCGGGCATCGGGTAGGCCGACTACGCAGGCTTCGCGTACGGCAGGATGCTCTTCGAGGACGGTTGCCACGGCGCGGGCGGAGATTTTTATGCCTCCGCTGATGAGCACGTCGTCGCTACGGCCGAGCACCTGCAGGCGCTGCTCGCTACAGTTCTTGTTGCTGTCGGGAGCCAACCGACCGTAGTCGTCGGTGCGGTACCAGCGGGTGCCGTTAGCGGCGGTGAAGAAGTGCTCGGCGGTGCGGGCGGCATCGCCAATGTAGCCGCTGGCGAGGTGCGTGCCGCTGATCCAAATACGACCAACCTGTGCGGGCTTCCCCTCAATATCCGGCACGGCGGGCATACCTTCTTCGGGCACGAGCTCCACCCGCATACCGGGCAGAACAGAGCCGGAATAGACACAACCGCCGGCGGTTTCGGCACTACCGTAGGTGGTCACCGTGGTCAGACCCAGCGTGGTGGAGACGGCGAGCAGGTCAGCGCTGGCGGGGGCGCCTCCGAGCAGGATTCCGGTGAAGGAGCCGAGTGCCTCGTGAATCTCAGAGCCCAGGTGCGGGTCGGCGTCCGCGCTTTCAAGGAGCTTATGGAGCTGGGTGGGCACCAGGGAGATAAACCGGCGTGCTGAGTTCATCTGCTGAACCGCCTGCAGGAAAACTTCGGGGCTAAAGTGCACCGATTCGGTCACGGAGCGGGCAATGACTGGGGCGGTACCGGCAAGTACGGAGCGGGCGAGCACCTGTGCACCGGCAATATAGTGCGCCGGAAGGGCCAGGAGCCATTGCGAGGCAGCATCGGAGTTTGAGCCGAAGAAGTTCTCGGTGGCTGCCGCACTGGCGGCAAGAGCTCGCGCGGTCAGTGCGGTGCGTTTGGGGGTTCCGGTGGATCCGGAGGTGCCCACCACCAGGGCAATAGGGTCCACAGCCTCTACGCCCTCGGAGCCCGCGCTTTCCGCCTCTGCACTCTCCGTACCAGCACCCGCCGCGTACCCACCCAGCAGCTGCTCAAAGGCTCCTAGCATGGCGTGAGGGTCGGCGGGCTGATTGGCACGCACCTGTACCGCCTGCGGGTGCAGGGTAGCCTCCTGCGGGGCGGGGGAAGGCACGAGCCCGGGTACGGGGGTGTTCATCATAAGAGATCCTTGAGTGGTTGTGTGCGCCGGGGGGCTATGCCGGGTTGGGGAGGCATCAAATGCGCCGGAGCCGGATTCTTAGCTGAAGGTATCAGGGGTTGAATCCGGCTCCGAGCCTATGCATCTGAAATTACTTCTGCGGAAAGGGGCTGCCTCTTAGAAGTAGTAGGGGTAGTTGGACCAGTCCGGGTCACGCTTCTGCAAGAACGCGTCGCGACCCTCCACAGCCTCGTCGGTCATGTACGCCATGCGGGTTGCCTCACCGGCGAAGACCTGCTGGCCGAGCATGCCGTCATCAGGCAGGTTGAAGGCGTACTTGAGCATGCGAATTGCCTGCGGGGACTGGCGGGCAATGTGCGCCGCGTATTCCAGGCCCTTATTCTCAAGCTCTGCGTGGGGGACTACGTCGTTGACTGCGCCCATTTCGTACATGCGCTGTGCGTCGTATTCCTTGGCGAGGAAGAAGATTTCGCGGGCGAACTTCTGACCCACCTGGCGTGCAAGCAGCGCCGAACCGTAGCCTGCGTCGAAGGAGCCGACGGTTGCGTCGGTCTGCTTGAACTTGCCGTACTCTTCGGAAGCGATGGTCAGGTCGGCTACCACGTGCAGGGAGTGGCCGCCGCCTGCAGCCCAGCCGGAGACGAGGGCGATAACGACCTTGGGCATGGTGCGGATGAGGCGCTGCACTTCTAGGATGTGCAGTCGACCTGCGCGTGCCGGGTCGATGCTTTCTGCGGTGTCGCCGCTGGCGTAGTGGTAGCCGTCGCGGCCGCGGATGCGCTGGTCGCCGCCGGAGCAGAATGCCCAGCCGCCGTCCTTGGCGGAGGGGCCGTTGCCGGTGAGTAGTACGGTGCCTACGTTGGAGGTCATGCGGGCATGGTCGAGGGCGCGGTAGAGTTCGTCCACGGTGTGCGGGCGGAATGCGTTGCGGACCTCGGGGCGGTCGAATGCGATGCGCACGGTGGGCAGATCGCGGAGGATTTCTCCGTTTTCGTCGCGCTCAACCTGGCGGTGGTAGGTGATGTCGGTGAAGTCTTCGAAGCCTTCGACGATGCGCCAGTTGGCGGGGTTGAAGATGTCCGAGACCTTTTCGGGAAGTTGTGCAGTCATAGACCCTATTTTACGTTGCCCGGGCATTGCCTGAGGTTGTGGCATGGGGTGCCCGCATATAAGAAGGCCCGGACCGCGTGTGTGCGGCCCGGGCCTTAGAAGTTGGGTAAGGAACCTTACCCTGCCTCAGTTATTTGTAGGTTACTCGACCTTTGCGAGCTCTACTGCGCGGTCGAACTCTTCCTCAATGACCTGGTTCTTCTTGTAGGTGATCAGGGAGACAATGATTGCGACCAGCATCGCCGAAGCAAAGCCGGGAACCATTTCGTAGAGTACGGACTTCATCGGGCTCTGACCCCATGCGAACGCCACAACGGCACCGGTAATCATGGAGGCAAGTGCGCCCTGGGTGGTTAGCTTACGCCAGTAGAGGGAAAGCAGAACGGTCGGGCCGAATGCCGAACCGAAGCCAGCCCAAGCGAATGCGACCAGCTGCAGAATGGAGCTGTTGGGGT
Organism: Rothia similimucilaginosa; assembly: GCF_029850985.2. NCBI lineage: Bacteria > Bacillati > Actinomycetota > Actinomycetes > Micrococcales > Micrococcaceae > Rothia > Rothia similimucilaginosa. Next base: position 356,447 of record NZ_CM138149.1, read on the forward strand.
TCCATGCCAGGGCACCGGCGACCAGTGCCACGATTGCCACGCCTGCACGGCCGAGCCACAGGGACTTGGCGGCGCTGAGCTTCTTTGAGGAGAAGATACCGTAGAGGTCCTCCACCAGAGCGGAGGAGCACACGATCAGCTGTGAGGAGAGGGTGGACATAATTGCCGCCAGAACCGCAGCCAAGATGAGACCTGCAATAAAGGGGTGGAAGAGAATCTGCGAGAGGTCCAGGAAGACCGACTCCGCGGTTTCGGGGTTGGTGAGGGATGCCTCGGGGTGGCGTGCAAAGTAGGCGATACCCATGAATGCACCGCTGAGCGCACCGAACACGGTCAGGACCATCCAGCTGATGCCGATGCGGCGGCCGGACTTTGCGTCTTCGGGGGTGCGCATTGCCATGAAGCGCACGATAATGTGAGGCTGGCCGAAGTATCCCAAACCCCATGCGAGGGATGAAACAATGCCGGCGAAAGTGGTGCCTGCGAAGATGCTGAGTGCGTCGGGGCGAACCTGGCTGATGGATTCAACCACCGGGTCCACACCGCCAAGATCGATGATGGTGATAATCGGCACGGCAATGAGTGCTGCAAGCATGAGCAGACCCTGAACCATGTCGGTGTAGGAGGCGCCCATGAAGCCGCCGAAAAGGGTGTAGAACACGGTAATGCCTGCCAGCAGGAGCATGCCGGTGTGGTATTCCTGGCCGAAGGAGGACTTGAAGAACAGACCACCGGACACCATACCGGAGGAGACGTAGAAGGTGAAGAACACCAGAATCACGATGCCGGAGACGATGCGCAGCACGCGCTTGGTGTCATGGAGGCGGTTGCTCAGGAAGACGGGGACGGTCACGGCGTCGCCTGCTACTTCGGTGTAGCTACGCAGTCTCGGTGCCACGAACTTCCAGTTGCACCATGCGCCAATGGTCAGACCGACGGCGAGCCATGCCTGGGAGAGACCGCTGAGGTAGACGGCGCCGGGCAGACCCATGAGGAGCCAACCGGACATATCGGAGGCGCCTGCTGAGAGAGCGGCGACCGTGGGGGAGAGCTGCCGCCCGCCCAGCACGTAGTCGTCGAGGCTGTTGTTTTTGCTATTTGCCCATAGGCCGATTGCGATCATGGCAACAAAATAAATCGCCAGCGCGATGACCTGGTATGTACTCGCGGCCATAATGTTCCTTCTCTCCTGGTGATAATACGTGTCTGTGTGTATTTATGCACTACGCCATAACTTTATGAGTGGCATAGGATACAGTCTAGGCTTTGAAAGGCTGAAAATAAAGTCTATTTGACGGTTAGAGATGAGAAGTTGTGGAATAAATATGTATTTGCTGTGTAAATTTTATGGTCGTACAGGTGGGGGCTGTGGGAGCATGTGCGAAAAAGTGCCCTAAAAATCCCTGAATTTCAGGGTTTCGGGCACTTGAGTCAAAGATATGTACTTGAAAAGCAACGCAAACGCTCAATGGCATATGCATATAAAACGGATTAAACGAAAAATTTAAAAGCCGTTCAGAGTGTTGAACTGTCGTAAAACAATGTCACAGAAGCTTAGAAATCCTTCACGACCCACGGCTCAGAAGCCATACGAGCCGGGTCAAAACGCTCCAAAATTGCCGCGGCATTGGGCACCGGAGCATCCGCCGAATGGACAGAGCCATCGACGTTATATACCGGAATAGAAGCGGCAATCCACCCCAAAATCGTCGGGATTTCAATGCCCGCCTCACGTAGCTGCGGCAGGGTCACCGCACCATCACGCTTTGCCAGACGCTTACCTTCCTCGTTGAGTGCCAGTGGTACGTGAGCGTAACGCGGCTGTGCCAAACCCAAAAGCTGCGCCAAATACGACTGGCGAGGCGCAGAAGGGAGTAGATCATCACCGCGCACAATCTGCTCAACCCCCACAAAGGCATCATCCACCACGGAAGTCAGGTTATAGGCGTAGGTGCCGTCATTGCGTACCAGCACAAAATCATCCACCAGCCCCGTGTAGGCACCGTAAAAATCATCCTGCACCGTGTAGCTCGTGTGCTCAGCGCGCAGGCGCAGAGCTGGCGGACGCTGAACGCCACGCTCCTTCCGTTGTGCTTCTGTCAGCCCACGGCAGGTACCCGGGTATGCGCCCGGCGCGCCGTGCGGGGCACTTGAGGCCTCCTGAATTTCGCGGCGAGTACAGAAACACTCATAGACGAGTCCCGCCTCGCGTAGCAGTTGAACCGCCTGCGCGTAGGCGGCAATGCGCGTGCTCTGGTACAGTACGCCTGCTTCCTTGCCCTCGGTGCTTTCGCTGCCCTCAATACGCCCTGTCGGGGCGCCGGGGCTCGCATCCCAATCCAAACCCAGAGCCGCCAAATCAGCAATCTGACGCTCCGCAGCACCCGGGTGCACGCGATCCAAATCCTCCACACGCAGATAGAAGGGCTTGCCACCGCGGCGCGCCATCGCCCACGCTAAAATAGCGGTACGCAAATTACCCAGATGCAAATCCCCCGAAGGGGAAGGAGCGTAGCGTCCGGTGCCGCTGGGGAAAGGCTGAGCTGAGGGGTTAGAAAATAGGGTAGGGGAAGAAGTCATACTCCTATCCTATAGGGGTGTTAGATGCGGGTTTAACCGTACGCACAACTCTAGATTGAGTGGCATCGTGGCATAAATATTGCGTCTATGGATGCACGCCGGACTCTTTGAGGAGCTCCTTTGGCGATGCTGCGCTGTTGAAACAATCCGGAGAGGTTGATAATGCTCACCACGTTCCTGTTGCTAAAGATAAGTTTGTGCAAAATAATGCACTTTCATTGCTTTGAATCGTTAACGAACAGTAAATTTCTGTTCTCTGAAGCCTGAATAACCCCTCAGACGCTAAAAATTCCAGTAGGGTTGTATTTATGGCTCGTACTATTGAACTCGCAGACGGTGTGTACCGCATTGCGACCGATAACTACCGACTGAACACCGGATTGGTCCTCGGGCTGGAACGTGCACTAGTCGTAGATACCGGCGCTGGTCCCCGTCAGGCAACCGAAATTTATGATGAGGTTCGCCGTCTCACGCGCCTTCCTATTACCGTCGTAAACACTCACGGTCACTATGAGCGTTTCTTCGGCAACGATGTTTTCGCGGCAATGGGTGCCGAAGAATTCTGGGCGCATCCTCGCACCGCGCGTGCAATCCGTAAATACGGTGAGGCACAGCGTCCCTATGTCGAGACGCTGGAACCGGAAATGGCACATAACCAGGGTGCCGCCACTAATATTGTTATTCCCAACCGCTTGGTCGCCAATAGGGGCGACGGCATCACTTTCACCCCCATCGACCTGGGTGAGCGTAGCGCGACCCTGATGTACATGGGACCCGGTCACACCGATGGTGACATTATGGTCGGTGTTGAAGATGTGCTGTTCATGGGTGGTCTGATTGAAGAGGGTACCGACCCCTACTTTGAGGATTCTTTCCCCGATCGTTGGATTGATACTCTCGGTGCGGTGCTCGAATTTGATCGCTACCGCGTGTTTGTGCCCGGTAACGGTGAGCCGGTGGACCGCACCTTCGTGGAGCGTGAACGGAACACCATGGTGACCGCTATTGAGTCGATTCGTTCCTCCACTTTAGATCGTGATGACGAGGCGACGACCGCAGCAATGTATAAGCTGCCGTATGCGCCGGGTGCTACTCGCTTCCTGCTGGATCGTTTGGCTCAGCTTGAAGACGCACCGGTAGCGGCGTACCTCGAAGCGGATCACCCGGATACCAGTGGCTTCACCGGTCCGATTACTCTGGGTCAGGCTTTGCACTAAACCTCTATATGCAATATGCATAATGGAGCATAAATACAGGTGAAGACTGGTTTCTATGACGGAAACCAGTCCTCACCTTTTATATGCCCATAACCTTAGGGTACGTATTTAGCGCTGAACGTACTGGGTGCGCATTGCCTCGCAATCAGTCGCCAAGGAAGCGGGGATATCGCCCATTGCCTTGCAGAGCTGCATAAAACGGTGACGCCAATCTAGATGCTGCAGAGCCTGACGAATCTGATGTTCACCCTGCGCGGGGGTCCAGCGGGAGGTGGCTTCGACAACCTGCGTAAGGCCGGCGCGTGCATCCGCGTGATCAATGTCGATGGTCGCGCCGTCCCAAAGGATTTCACGTACGGTGGTGGTGTTCGGGACCTTGCCGACAACGGTCACGCCCGAAGCCAGAGCATCGGTCCAACGGCCGGTGATGTACTCCTTGGTCGGGTGAGTGTAGGATGCCGGGCTGACCGAAGTGGAGAATGCCAGCAGGAACTTCGCACGGTTTAGAGAATCCTGCAGGTGCTGAGCCGATTCGCGGTCGTTTGCACCGAAGGGCGGGCGGCCCTCAAAACTCAGACTCAGCTCCGTGGCGAGGGCGGCAGTTGCCTTGTCATCTTCGTATGCGGCGGGCTGACGACCCACACGCAACAGATCGGTGCTCTTCGACTCCAGCGAAGCCAGACGGTCACTGAACTTGCTCCAAACATCCGCGCCCCAGGGCAGAACGCCGGGAGTCTTCACACCCGCAGCGGTCCAGGGCTGAACGTCATCAACGTCGGCAACGAAAATACGGTCGTAGGTGGAGGACTTAGCCACCGCGGGAATACGGTCATCCCAGAAGCTATCAATCACCCAGCCGTAGATAGCGCCGTAGCGGCGGAAAACGAAGGAACGCTGCGAAATGGCGTACAGCTGACCGGGATCAGAAGCAATCACCACGCATCGATTGGAACCGCCCTTGAGGCGGGGCAGACGTGCCAGAAGCTTCGTTTCCTTGCTGAGGGATGCGCCCACATCCACGGTGTGTACAGTACCGCCGGTGTAGCGAGCGAGAAGCTCCGCCATAGCGTGTACGGGAACCCAACCGGCTCCGGAGGGGACAGCGACAATAATATCGAGTGAGCTCATGAGAATCCTTGGGAGCAACGCCCGCCGCATACACCGGGCTCACCGGGGTAAAACCTCGGGTTGTGTGCGGTGTGCATCAGCGGCGAGAGCGTGAATGTCAATAAAAGATAGATAAGGTGCCTTGCATCAGCAGGCGCGCAGAAAAACGCGAATGTAGCGGCGAGTGAAACCGCTACGACCGGCTAGATTCAGCCACGGAAGGCTACGGCACAGGTAGTTTTCAGTATATCGGTCAACTCTGCGGATGGGGCTTACCTGCAACCTTTAGAAACGGCTTTAGGGTGTGTGAATGCACACCTCAATGCCTGATTCGGTACCAAAACCGGCAGCCATGCGCGCCAGATCAGTATTCGGGGCGGCAGCCACCGTAAAGAAACGATCCACAGCGGCGGTGAACTGCTTCTGACGAGCTATATCGCCGTGTTCAAGGGTCGTGAAAATACCGCCGCCGGCATCGTCAAAGACCTCAACGCGTAGTTCGGGCAGAAGCTCAGTATTTGGCAGGTTCAGCGAGGACACATCGTGCTGGAAGGTTAGGTCACCGCACAGCAGAGTCACCGGCAGCGCGGCGCCGCCAATGACCGGGCGGGAATTCTCATCCATGCCGGCAGGGTAATAGCCCGACAGGGACACGCCAATAGCGGTCGCAATGGTGCCGTCAATACCGGCAAGACCGCGATTAGCAAATACGCGCGTGGGGGCGGGCTCGCCCAGGGCGGGGGCTGCCGCATCCAAATCACGCACCAGGTTTGAGGATCCCAGAACCATGAGGCGGCGCTGAGTCACCGCATCCTGCCAGACACGGCGGGCGTAGGAGCGGCCAGCTGTGCGGTTGCGGTAATTAGTGTAGTCAACCGAACTTTTAGCATCGGGGTGTTCGTAGGCGGCAATGGCGCGCAGGCATTTCTCCTGTAGCTTGCGTGCCGGGGTAACCCACTGCTCCAGCCAGCTCAGCTCGTCAACCTGCTCATTAGCGGCAACAGAGGATGCGCACGCAAACTCAGCAAGCTCGTGCGGGGTCGACAACTCCACGAAGGAGCGAACCCCCGGCTCGTACCAGCTGGCGCGGCGCGGGGCGTAGAACGCGCACTGAATATCTTCGCGTTCCAATAGCGCCGTAATCGGGCGCGAGAGCGTAGGGTGTCCGAAGAGCACCACATGCTCAATCTGCGCGGCGGGGGCGAACGAACCATCAGCGAGTAGCTGCGGGTAGTGAGGAATGGAGGTCACGCCGTGGCGTGCCTCGGAGGAAGGCTCCGCAAATAGCGGCAGGTTCAGCACGCGCGCGAACTCCGCCGCAAACTCGCCGGCACCGTCAGCGGCAACCACCACGGTGCGATGCGTCGGAGTTAACTCCGCCAGGTCCGCCTGAGACTCCAAAGAATCCAGAAGCCAACGCTGCTCAGCGCTGGAGAGCCCGGGACTCTCAGCGCGGGCGGCGCGGGCGCGGCCCTCAGCCTGCGGGTCGTAATCCTCCAGTAGGCTCAGCGCCCACTGCGGAAGCATCTGCGCAAAACGACCCGAGGGGGTCAGCGGCGTATCGAAACAAATATTCAGGTGCACAGGGCCAATCGGCTCCGTCGAGTGCTTGCGCCAGTGCTCGGCGCTACGACCGGTCAGCGCATTCAGACAGGCGGCAAAAGCCTGAGTCTGCTCACCCTCCACCTGCTCGGGGTAGGAAGTCAAATCAGCTTCAGCGCGCACAAAAGGATGGAAGAAACTTGCCTGACGGGTCGTCTGATTCACGCCGCTACCGCGCAGATGCTCCGGGCGGTCCGCGCTCAGCACCGCCAGGGGCACGCCAGCGTGGTACGCCTCCATGACGGCGGGTACGTACTCGCCCAGTGCCGTACCGGAGGTGCACACCAGGCCGACGGGCTGACCGGATGCCTTGGCAATACCCAGGGCGGTAAAGGCTGCACTTCGCTCGTCCACGCGCACATGCGCAATGAGCGCGCCGGCTTCAGCGGCGGCGGCAATAGCGTAGGCAAGAGGTGCACTACGGGACCCCGGAGACACAACAACATGCCGCATACCGGCACGAATCAGCGAGTCGAGTACGGATACTGCGGTGAGCATGGCGGGGGTTGAGCGGTTCTCAGTCACCGTACCATTCTAAAGCCGTAAGGTCTTTCATTCAGTTATGGTTACCCTTCACAGGTGCGACCTTGACAACTAACAGTCTTCATAGCCCGGCGGCGCGTTCCAGCACCCGGTAGCAGTCGGTGACGCGGTTTACCCACCACTGGCGGGTCTGTTCATCGGTGGCAAGACGCTCCAGACGCTGCGGGCTGGGGGTGATGGCACGCAGGTCCATAAACCCGTCGCAGGCGATGAGCGGCTCATCGGTGACGTCTTCAGCCATGAGGGAGACCGTGCCCAGGCCGCACCCGTACCTCAAAGTCGGTAGGGAAGCTGCCAGGGAGGCACCGGTGGCAATGCCCACCGAAGACTCCAGCGCAGAAGAAACCACTGCCGGAAGCTGCGCCTGCTTCACCAGTACGAGCGCACGACGTACACCGCCCAGCGGCGCCGCCTTAACAACCATCAGGTCCGCGGCGTTCGCACGGGCCACCTTCAGCGGGTCTTCCGCCTTACGAATCGACTCGTCTGCGGCAATTCGGACGGGCAGCCCCTCCTTAGCAATGGCAAAGCGGAGTGCAGCCATGTCCTCAATGGATGCCACCGGCTGCTCGGCGTAAATAATGCCGTAGTTGCAGAGCTTGTGCAGTGCCTCAAGGGCGCCACCGAAGGTGTAGCCCATGTTCGCGTCCACCTTCAGACGGGCATTCGGGAGAGCATCTCGTGCTGCCGCCACACGCGCAATATCGTCGGCGAGGCTCTGACCCTTCTCAGCCACCTTGATTTTGAGTTCCTGAATCTCACCCTCGTACTTGGTGAGCACCTGCGGAACACGCTCCGCCGCTACCGCCGGCAGGGTCGCGTTCAGCGGGATGCGCGTACGCACCGGCTCCGGTGCGGGTAACCATGCTGCCTCCAGAGCGCAGGCAAGCCATGCGGCAGACTCCTGCACGCCGTACTCGAGGAAGGGTGCGAACTCGCCCCAACCGTGCGGGCCGCGGATCAGTGCGCTCTGGCGGCTATTGACCCCGCGGAAGGTCACGGTCATCGGAATTTCGACCGTGAACAGGTTCTCCAGGACTTCCCGCAGGGGCGGCAGGGGAATGTTTGTGAGGCGAAAACCGTAGCCGAGAGGTGGCACGCTCATACTGGTGTTCAAGGTATCTGCCCTTCTTTGATGCGCTATGAGCTCACCATAGCATTCTGGGGGGTGGGCGCGCTCGCACCCTATCACGCATTCTCTGGAAACTCTCAGGTTATGGTCGAAAAAACTTTAGTTTTTCATAGCTTAACCTGGAATAGTAGGTAGTTATTCGCCCGAAAGAACAGGCGCTGTGGTACATGAAATCGGTGGCTTGGGGGCTACCGCCCAAACAGTGGGTACCGGCAGGGTGAATACCGCTAATAGATATGAGGGCCAGAAGGTACGGAGAGGTTATGAAGAAGACATCAAAAGAGCAAGCAACAGGTGCGGGGAATCCCGGTTGGGGTGATTCGGAGAACCTGGATGCTACTCGCGCTCTTCACCCTTCTGATAACGCGCCTACCACGGCTTTTAGCTCTGATGCGGCTGCAGTGCTCTCTGACTATCAGGACCCTACCCAGGTGCTTAGAGCCCACGAAACGGCCACCCCTGCTGCAAGGCACAGTGATGACCGTACGAAAGTTCTGAAGGATTACGGTTTATCGCTGGCTCACGAAGCTGCGTCTGTAGGTCCCACAAATGAGGGTTCCGCGAACGCTGAATCCGCGAATACCGAAGTTATTTCTTTGCACCCCGAACTTTCAGAGGTTATAGGTGCAACCCGTCCTCTGCCGCGCGCCTACCGCGCCCCCATCAAGATTCCTGAGACGATTCCCTCGCTACAGGAACGTGATTCCCAGCGCAACTACAGTGCGGATGAGCCGATGCAGGCTACTCGCCGTCTCAATCCACCGAAGCCTCCGGTGAGCGGTTTTCCGCTAAACAATCAGACGGGTGCCTCCCCAATGGGTGCGCGCCAGATGGGTGTGCCTCAGATGGGCGCGCAGCAGCCTGTTCCTCCGCAGATGCCCCCGCAGGCGCCTCCGCAGCCGGTGGCTTATCCGCCCGAGGCGTATCCTGCAGCTGCCTACCCGAACGGTGCGTATGTTCAGACCGGTCAGGTCCCCGTGGATGCTTCGGGCCGCCCGGTGGATCGTCCCGGCGAAGAGCAAGGGCACCATCTTCCGAGTAGCGGTATTCTGATACGTCACGTGATGGCGTTGCTGTTCTTGGGACTGTTGCTCTACGGTGTGTTCGCGTTCTTCATTTACACGACGACCGGCCAGCAGGTTGATGAGCAGGCGTACACCGAGTATGCAAACCAGTTCAAGAGCTACAGCGGTCCGACCCTGACCGCGCTGGATTCTCTCCCCGCGGTTGTCGGCATGATTGCCGTCTTGGGTCTGGTCGCGGTGCTGATTTGGAAGCATCGGTTCCTGCCCTTGCTGATTGGTGTGTTGGTCGGGGTTGCCGCGGTGACGAGTACGTATCTGCTCAAGCACTATCTGATTGTGAAGCCTGATCTGGGCGTTCAGGAGGCACTGATCAACTCGGCACCCAGCGGCCACACGACCTTCGCGGCAGCAGCGGGTGCGGCTCTGTTCTTGGCGGCACCTCGTTTTTTGCGGCCTACGGTAGCGCTGTGTGCGGCGTTGGCGACCTGTCTGACGGGTGCCTCCACCATTATTAACGGGTGGCATCGCCCGGCGGATGTTGTGACCGCTATTCTGGTTACCGCCATCTGGACGGTTGTGGGTATGGGTGTGCTGCGTTATGTGCGTCCAGCAGATTTTGCGGTTCCGGCGCGTGGTGGTTTGGTGCTGGTGCCGTTGATGACGATTGCAACGCTGTTCCTGTCGTTCTGCGCGGTCATCCTGTATCTGATTGCGATTTTTGCGCCGATTCCCGGTGGTGCATTTACCGCGGCAACCTGCATGATTACTGCGGTGAGCTTTGGTACGACGGCGATGTTGGTGAGCCTGTTGCGTCCGCGTAATAGTAATCGCTCCGCCTATTCTAAGGTGTGGAGTTACCAGTAAATATTGTTCCCCTTCCTGCGCGGGTGTTTCAGTTTGATGTGAGCTGAGGCATTGTTTCGTTGCTAGCAGGGGAATACAATAATAAATAATTTAGTATTTTCTATACCAAATATAGGGAGGGGATTGTGTTCCCCCTTTCGCTCACCCCTGAAGAGAAAGGTGCGTACCATGGCAGGTACCCATGAAGGCCGCGTCCTCGTATTTCCCCAGCTCACCGAAGCGCTGACCCCCTTTGACGATAAACCCCAGGCACGCAAGATCGTTGATGCCGACGGCGGTAACCTGACCCTCATGGAACTGGCTGCAGGCCAGTCCTGGCACGAGCACCATAGCGTACACCCCATCTTCGTGCAGGTGCTCAAGGGCGAGGTCCTCTTCCACGTGAAGGACCGCGATATTACCCTGGTGCCCGGCAAGCCCATCCACGTGACTGCCAAGCTGCTGCACTCCCTGCGCGCCGTTCAGGACTCCACCCTGCTGGTGACTATGCTGACCGGCGAATCGCACCCCGAACCCAAGGTCAATATTGACGTCGAAGAGGTCTAAACCCCGGTCTCTAAACCCCTGACCCCAAAACATTAGCTCGCCGCCGCATCTGCACAGGATGCCGCGGCGAGCTTTTTGTATGCCTTCATGCCCTTACGTATGCCGGTGAGAATACCCTCACGCTACACCCCGAGCTCTCTGCATGCTTATACACCGCGTGTAGCGTACCCTGAGAAGTACACTCCCGCTAATACTGCAGAGGACAACCCGAAAGGATACGCAATGCCCAAATCAGTACAACGCCCCGTCGTTCTTCTCACCGGCGCCAGCTCCGGTATTGGATACGACGTGGCGCCGCTACTGGTGCGCTACGGCTACACCGTATACGGTGCCGCCCGCCGCGTTGAGAAGATTGAAGAGCTCGCCTCCGAGGGTGTGAAAGCGCTGAGCCTGGACGTTACCGATGAGGCATCCATGGAAGCCGCCGTACAGCAGATCATTGACGCAGAAGGCCGCATTGACGTGCTCATCAACAACGCGGGCTACGGATTTTACGGCGCTATTGAAGACGTCCCCATCAACGAGGCACGTCGCCAGTTCGAGGTGAATCTCTTCGGCCTGGCGCGCCTCACCCAGCTGGTGTTGCCGCATATGCGCGCACGGGGTCGCGGGCGCATCCTGAACCTCTCCTCGATGGCGGGGCGTATTACCATGCCCCTCGGAGCCTGGTACCACGCCACCAAGTACGCCCTCGAAGCGTTCAGCGATGCATTGCGCATGGAAGTTGAAGAGTTCGGTATTGACGTGGTCATTATCGAGCCCGGCGGTATTAAGACCCCTTGGGGCCTCATCGCGGCAGACCACCTGGAGGAATCTTCCCGAAACGGTGTCTACGCTGAGCAGGCGCAGCGTGTTGCTGCAAATATGCGTAGGCTCTACTCGCCGTCCTCCAACCTCTCAGAGCCCAAAGTGATCTCTAGGACTATTCTGCGAGCCCTGGAGGCGCGCCGACCCAAGACCCGCTACCTGGTGGGTTTCGGTGCTAAGCCCTCCGTGTTCCTGCATACCGTGCTGCCGGACCGTCTCTTTGACAAGGTGGCGCGCCGTATCTTCTAGAACCGAAATAGCCGCGAACTAGAGCATTAAAAAGCGGGCGGTGCTGCGCGAAACAGAATGTTTCGTACAGCACCGCCCGCTATGTTTTTCAAGAGCTAGTACTAGTCTACTACGGTGTGGGTCGGATCGAGCACGCGCGCCAAGAAAGCCTGAGTACGTTCGTGCTGGGGGTTGCCAATCACCTGATCGGCGGGGCCCTCCTCCACGACCACGCCGTCGGCCATGAAGACGACCTTATCGGCGACCTCGCGGGCGAATGCCATCTCGTGAGTCACCACGATCATGGTCATGCCCTCGTTAGCAAGGTTGCGCATAATACTCAGAACCTCGCCGACCATCTCCGGGTCGAGCGCACTGGTCGGCTCGTCAAAGAGCATTAGGTCCGGGTTCATGGACAGCGCGCGTGCAATAGCCACACGCTGCTGCTGACCACCGGACAGCTGAGCCGGGAAACGGTCTTCCTTGCCTTCCAGACCCACCTTGGCGAGCTGCTCGAGGGCAACCGCCTCCGCCTCCGCCGTGGAACGGCCCAGAACCTTAATCTGAGCGATCGTGCAGTTATCAAGAATGTTCAGGTGACCGAACAGGTTGAACTGCTGGAACACCATACCCATGTGGGTACGCACGCGGTTAATGTCTACGTCCGGGTCGGTGACCTCGGTATCGCCCACCATGATGGTGCCGTCGTTCGGCTCCTCCAGCAGGTTCACGCAACGCAGCAGGGTGGACTTACCGGAACCCGAAGGGCCGATAAGGCACACGACCTCGCCCGGCTCGATCTGCATGTCAATGCCCTTAAGAACCTGAACCTTGCCGTAGGACTTGTGCAGGTTGGAGATGCGCACCGAGGAGGCGGCCATGGATGAAGTTGAAGCAGTCATAGTATCTTCCGTAATCCGTATCTGTCGTTGCGCTTACTTGCGACCCGCAAGCTGGGTGCGGCGCTCAAAATATGCGGAGAGCTGGCCCAGCGGAACAGTGATAATCAGGTAGCACAGACCCGCAACCACCAGGGGAGTCAGACCCGCGTTAGCGGCGGTCAGGCCCTCACGGCCGAACTTTGCCAGCTCGTACTGAGAAACCGTCACGCCCAGCAGGTACACGAGGGAGGAGTCCTTGGTTAGCAGGATAACCTCGTTGGTCAGCGGGGGCAGAACCACGCGGAACGCCTGCGGAATAATGATCGAAATCATTGCACGAGTGTGGGACATACCCAGGGAACGTGCCGCCTCCATCTGGCCCTTCGGAATCGCCTGCAGACCCGCACGCAGAACCTCACTAATGTAAGCTGCCGAAACCATACCCAGGGACAGGGTCACCGGAATCAGGTTATCCACGAAGCGGATCTTGAACGCCAGGGGAATACCGTAACCGAAGGCGAAGAAGACCAGCAGCGCCGGGATACCGCGGAAAAGCTCCACGTACAGGGTCGCAATCCAACGGTAGGGGGCGATGGAAGAAATACGCATGAGCGCCAGCAGCAGACCGCCGGAGAGGCCCACGATAAAGCCCAAGGTGGTGTACAGCAGGGTGTTCTTCAATGCCACGGTGATGACGTCGGGGAACTGCTGAGCCGCAACATCAAGGTTGAATACCTGCTGGCTGAGGGTCTTCCAGTCAGCCAGCAGAATGGCCGTCAGGGCGATAACTGACAGAAGGGCGTACTGTGCGTAGCTGAAGAGCTTCTGCTTCTGGCGGGGTGAGAGTTTAGAGGACATGCGCTTTCTTATCCGTGTGCTATTCGGTCAAGAGCGTTTTATACGCTCACAAGGGTAAAGGCCGGAGAATCCCCCAACCCAAAAGTAGTAAGGGTACTCCTGAATTGGGGGAGAAGCTAACCGGCTAGACGCTTAGGAAGCGGAGGAAGAGGCGCTCGTGGAGGTGACACCAACCCACTTGGCTTTCATCTTGTCGAGCTCGCCGTTTTCCTTGAGCTTGGTAATGGTGGCGTTTGCCTTGGTCAGCAGGGCTTTGTTGTTGGAGGAAACTGCTGCGGCAATCTGCTCGGTGTTATCGGAATCCTGGTAGGCGATCTTGAAGGAGTCCGGGTTGTTGGTCAGTGCCTCGGAAACCACGGAGAGGTTCGCTGCGACTGCCTTGACCTGACCGGTCTTCAGAGCGGAGAACATGAGGGAGGTGTCTTCGTACTGGATGACCTCTGCACCGTTTTCCTTGGCGTAGGATTCGCCGCTGGTTGCCTGCTGTGCACCAACGCTGACACCCTTTAGGTCTGCTGCGGAGGTGATGGAGGAACCCTTGGGGACCAGGATTGCCAGGTTGTCGTCAAAGTAGACGGTGGTGAATTCCATCTTGCTCTTACGTTCATCGGTTACTCCGATACCCGCCAGAGCGATATCGCACTGACCGGTGACAAGGCCGGTACCGGAGTCCAGACCCTCGAAGCTGATGGAGGTCAGCTGAGCCTTCACACCCAGGTCGGAGGCGATAGCGTTGGCGATGTCTGCATCCAGACCGACGATGGTGCCGTTTTCTTCGTATTCGAAGGGTTTGTAGGGGGTGTTGGTGCAGACGCTGAGGGTGCCGGACTTTACGAGGCTGACCTCGCCGTTAGGGTCGGTGTTCTCATTGGCGGTGGAGACGCAGCCGGTCAGTGCCAGGGGGAGCACTGCCAGCAGTGCGAGGGGTTTGAGGGATACCTTGTTGAAGATTGCGGTGTTCATTGGGATGCTCCTGTGTGAGGTGTGTTCTATGAACTCTAGGCTCCATTGTGCGCCCCTATGTTAAAAAATGCAAGAATATACATAAATATTCATAAATTTTGCTGAATGCGCATAAATCCCATCGAAAAAACTGAATAAAACCCCGAATTGGCGACTCAAAAATAACTTCAGAACGCACCTTAACACACCGTACGACACTACTACGGGTTACCCAACTATTGAATCTAGTAACCTCCATGCCACAATTGAGAGCGTGAACGCAGAGAAGAACACCCGCGCAACCCGCGCAACCCTAGACAAGAAAACCAGCGATATCGCCGCCATGTTTGATACCGTCGCTGAACGCTACGACCTCATGAACGGCATCCTCTCGCTTGGTCAGCACATCTACTGGCGCAAACAGGCCGTCGCCGCCGTCGACGCGCGCCCCGGCCAGAAAGTACTGGACGTAGCCGCAGGTACCGGCGTCTCCTCCGAACCCTTCGCCGACGCCGGCGTGGATGTCATCGCAGCAGACCTCTCCGAAGGCATGCTCGACGTGGGCCGCCGCCGTCGTCCCGACATGACCTTCGTGCAGGCAGACGTCACCGCCCTGCCCTTCGAAGATGAAACCTTCGACGCAGTCACGATGTCCTACGGCCTGCGCAATGTCGCTGACTACCCCAAAGCACTGAGCGAAATCTACCGCGTGCTCAAGCCCGGCGGCCGCATCGTTATCCTCGAGTTCTCCACCCCAACCTTCGCCCCCTTCGGCGCGGTCTACAAGAACTACATTATGAAGGCAATCCCGCCGATCGCCCGCGCAATCTCCTCCAACCCCGAATCCTACGAATACCTCGCCGAGTCCATCATCACATGGCCCAACCAGCAGGAACTGGGGCAGAAGTTCAAGGAAGCGGGCTTCACCTCCGTGCAGTACCGCAACCTTACCGGCGGCATCGTCGCCATTCACCGCGGTTTCAAGCCTGGAGCCCATAACGCATAGACACCGCCTTCACACTCTACCGAAGATACCAACACCAAGAAGATGGAAGACACCGTGAGCAACGCAGAGCAACCCATTGCCGCAACCGACCTGCTGGGAGATCTCGACCTGAAGCTTCCCGCAGGCTTCGAACTCATCGCCGCAGACCCCAAGCTGGGTCCGCAAATTCTCTCCTCTCTCGCACGTATTGAGGAGCGCCTGGCAGAAGCCATTGAACAGACCGACCACCTGGCAGACGTCGCATCCCGTCACCTGCTTTCGGCGGGCGGCAAGCGCGTGCGCCCACTGCTGGCACTGCTCTGCGCAGCGGTCGACGGCGAAATCAACGATGACGTCATAGAAGCTGCTGTGGTCGTTGAACTGACCCACCTGGCAACCCTCTACCACGATGACGTGATGGATGATGCGCCCAAGCGCCGCGGCGTGGACAGCGCCCAGATGATTTGGGGTAACTCCGTCGCGATTCTGACCGGCGATCTGATCTTCTCCCGTGCATCCCTACTGGTGTCCGAGCTGGGCACCCGCCCCATGAAGATTCAGTCCCAGACTTTTGAGCGTCTGGTGCTCGGCCAGCTCTTCGAAACCACCGGTCCGCGCGAGGGTCAGGACCTACTCGACCACTACATTGCTGTCATTGAGGGCAAGACCGGCTCCCTAATTGCCGCAGCCGGTGAGTACGGCTCCCTGCTTTCGGGTGCTTCCGAAGACGTTATCTCTATGGTCAAGGCGTACGGCGAGCTGGTAGGCGTGGCTTTCCAGCTGGCCGACGATGTGATTGACATTGTCAGTGACGGCAAGACCAGCGGTAAGACCCGCGGCACCGACCTGCGCGAGGGTGTGCCCACCCTGCCGACCATCCTGCTGGACCGTGCGGTAGCTGCCAACAAAGAATCCGCTATTGCTGTTCGCGCCCTGCTGGATGCCGATTTGAGCTCCGATGAGGCCTTGGAGACTGCAGTGGAGGCGCTCGCCGCCCACCCGGTCACCCAGGAAGCATGGCAGATTGCCTACGACTGGGCGGACCGCGCGATTGCCGCGATTGCTCCGCTGCCCGAGTCTACAGCAAAGGCTGCACTGGAGTCTTTTGCTCACGCTGTGGTTCACCGCGAAGGCTAAAACCTGCCGTTTAGCGTGTGCCCGAGTCTAACGACTCCGGGCGTCTCACACTTCAAAACCCCCGCTAAATCTGTCTGGATTTGGCGGGGGTTTTCTGTCTTTTGGCTAATCCGCCCCGATTTATGGGATATCTAGGGGTATGTGCTTTACACCAAGAAGTTCCGCATGCTGGGGCCTTTTTGACCAGCTCTCCGCCTTTAAGGTAAACCTTATGGAATGTCCGAGGTGCACATCCACCCCTCAGAAGCCTGACGGCTCCCACACCCAACCCGTGTTGGAGAGCCGTTTACTATTTCTGGACGCGAGTAGAACCCAACCACTCCAACGGGTTATTCTCGCACCAACCATCCGCGTCCCCACACATTCGAGGTTTACAACTATGGGAGCATCTACCCCTAAGGCGCCCACGAAGCGCGAAGGCTTCTCTAGCCGTCGCGTCTTTATCTTTGCCGCCATCGGTTCTGCTGTTGGTCTGGGCAATATTTGGCGTTTCCCCTACATCGCATTTGATAATGGCGGCGGCGCCTTCATGATTCCCTACATTGTCGCCCTGCTGACCGCCGGTCTGACTTTCCTTTTCTTTGACTACGCTATCGGTCACCGTGCGCGTGCGTCGTCCCCGCTAGCTTTCCGCCGTCTGAACCGTAAGACCGAGTTCATCGGCTGGTGGCACATGGGTATTAATTTCGTCATCGCTATCTACTACGCCGCTATTGTGGCGTGGTCGCTGCGTTACATGGTTTTCTCCTTCACCAATGAGTGGGGCGACAATCCGAAGGCGTTCTTCCAGGGGGAGTTCCTGAAGGTTGCAGACACTCCCGGTGTCTCCCTGGACTTCAACATGAACGTCCTGATTCCCATGGTTCTTGTGTGGGGCGTCCTGCTTGCTGTGATGGCTCTGGGCGTTCAGAAGGGTGTGGGTGCAGCCAACATCATCTTTATCCCGCTGCTGCTGGTCATGTTTGTTGGTCTGGTGATTTACTCGCTGACCCTGCCCGGTGCTGCTGATGGTCTGAATGCTCTGTTCACTCCCAGCTGGGACTCCCTGGCTAACCCCGATGTGTGGGTTGCAGCTTATGGACAGATTTTCTACTCCCTGTCTATCGGCTTCGGCATTATGATTACCTACTCCTCCTACCTGAAGCCTAAGACTGACCTGACCGGTTCCGGTGCTGTGGTTGGTTTCGCAAACTCCGGTTTTGAGCTTCTTGCGGGTATCGGTGTGTTCGCTGCTCTGGGTTTCATGGCTCAGGCTGCTGGCACCCAGGTGAGCGAGGTTGCAACCAGCGGTATTGGTCTGGCGTTCATCGCGTTCCCGACCATTATTTCTCAGGCGCCCGGCGGCGTGCTGATTGGTATCCTTTTCTTCGGCTCCCTGCTCTTTGCTGGTTTCACCTCCCTCATCTCGATTCTTGAGGTGATTATTGCCGGTATTCAGGACAAGTTCGCGACGTCCCGCCTGGCATCTACCATTCTGGTGGTTGTTCCGATGGCTCTGATTTCGCTACTGCTGATGCCGACCACCACCGGTCTGTACGTGCTTGATATTCTCGATAACTTCGTGAACCTCTTCGGTATTCTGGCAGCTGGCTTGTGCGCCATTATCGTGGTTGCATACGTGGTGCGTGCACTGCCGGCTCTGGCTGAGCACCTGAACCGCTACTCCTCCATCAAGGCTGGCAAGATTTGGATGATTCTGCTGGCTGTCGTGACCCCGCTGATTCTGGGCTACTCCCTGATTCAGAGCGTCATTAAGCTTGTGGCAACCCCCTATGAGGGTTACCCGGCAGATATGCTGGCTATTTTCGGTTGGGGTATGAGTGCACTCCTGCTGGTTGGCGCGATTGTTGTTTCTCTCTTGCCCTGGTCGAAGAAGTCTCGTGCTGCTGAAGAGCCTCCGGCGCCTCCGGTGATTGCCGGTCAGGTGGAGCACGGCCACGTTGATTCGACCATTACCCGTTAGGAGCCCTCATGTCTATCTCCGCAATTGTGATGCTCATTGTGGCAATCCTGATTATCTGGGGTGGCCTGGGTTTGGCTCTGCTGAACCTGCACCGTCAGCCGGATCTGGATGCTCTCGATGATGCTGCTGAAGCTCAGGGTTCTGAGCTTTAGAGTGTGAACGCGATACACAGTGATGCCCCGCAGGCTAACGCCTGCGGGGCATCACTGTGTTTTATGCGGGACTGCGTTTTGCGCGGGGTAGGGAGAGCTACTTACTCTGTACGTCTTCAGCCTGCACGAGCGGGATCATGCCGGTTTCCGGGTCGGACAGCGCGGAGACGCGGTAGGCACGGGAGGCACGCAACGCATCCACAGTGAAAATGACGAGAGCGACCCAGATGAGGCTCAGACCCAGCACCTTATCGGCGCTCATCTGCTCGTGCAGAACGGTCAGTGCCAGAACGAACTGGATGGTCGGGCCCAGGTACTGCACCATGCCGATGACGGAAAGCGGAAGAGCTTTGGTGGCCGCAGCAAAGAGCATGAGCGGCACAACGGTGACCACACCCGTGGAGGCGAGAAGCCAGAAGTGTCCGGGACCCTCACTGAGGAGAGTCATCTGTCCCTGCGCGTTGAGCACCAAGAGGGCGGCAACACCGAAGGGCGCCAGGATGAAAGTCTCTAGAGACAGCGAAATAATGGGGCTGACATCGTGGGCGATGCGTGCCTTCAGCAGACCGTAGATGCCGAAGGTGAACGCCACGCCCAGACCCGTCCAGGGCACCTGGCCGTAGATGAGGCTCATGATCAGCACCGCAATACAGGAAATCGCCACAGATACCCACTGTGCCGGGCGTAGGCGCTCATGCAGGAAGATGACGCCCAGCACCACGGAGACCAGTGGGTTAATGAAATATCCCAGGGACACGTCAATGGTGTGGCCGCTGGTTGTCGCCATCACGTAGATAAGCCAGTTCGCACAGATGAGGAATGATGCCGCCGTCAGCACCAGCATGATGCGGCGGTCCCGTAGCGCACGGCGGAAGTCTGCAGTTACCCTCAAAATCGGTAGCAGCAGGGCGCAGAAGATGAGGGAGAAGACCACACGCGCCACGACAATCTCAATAGGGCCTGCCGGCGCCATCATCACAAAATACAGGGGGAGCAGACCCCAAATAATGTAGGTGCCGATGATGGCGATGAACCCGTTGCGGGTGGTGTGCTTCTGTGTTTCTGACATGGTTTCTTCTTCTGAACTAAGTTCTCGGTTACGTTCTTCTAATGCTAGTCCTCGGGATGCGCCAGCGGGGGCTTTGAATCGCACTGGGGGTACTCTACCTGCCGGGCACGCCTCAGGCGCGGTACCACGAGGATACCGCGCCTGAGGAATGTTGCGTATTCGGTTTAGAGGCCGAAGAAGCGGGAGAAGAAGCCCTTCTTCTTGGGCTGCGCTGCCTTGTGGCGTGCAGATTCTTCCTGCTCGCGGCGGGCTGCCTCTTCGTGCTCTGCCTGCAGGTCGGGAGTTGCACCAGAGCTGCGGATGGGCTCCACGTGCTGCTCCTCGTACTCTGCTTCCTTCTGCTCAACCTCGACGGGCTGCTCAGCAACAGGTTCAGCTGCGACCGGCTCCTTAACATTAACGTACTCGCCAGAAGCCTCAACGGTCTTGTGCTCGGGCTGCTCGGTACCGATGGATTCGTCGGTGTAGACGCGAGCCTGCTCGGTCTCTTCTGCTTCGTACTCGCCAGGCAGGGTCTCCACGGTAACCAGGCCGGGCTCTGCGTGCTCTGCCGGGTCCTGATCGAAGGGAGCATCGTCTGCGGGGTAGAGGTTCTCGGTGCTCTCGACGCCGGCAACCTCGGTCTCTGCGACCGGTGCGTGCTCGGCAATTTCGACGGCGCGCTCAGCTTCAGCCTCGGCACGTGCAGCGGCGCGTTCTGCCGCCTCCTGCTCGCGCTGTGCGTTCTGAGCCGCTGCCTCAGCAGCTGCCACGCGCTCAATCTCGGCCCGAAGTGCTGCAAGGGATTCGCGACGCTGTGCGGCAGCGGCTGCGCACTGCTCCAGAACTTCGGGGCCAACCTGAGGTTCAGCCTGCTCGATGCCACTGATTCGGCCCTCGTCGAACCACAGGCGCAGGGCGCCGTCGGTTGCAGTCAGCACTGCGGTTGCTTCGGTATCCCAGGCAATGTGGAAGCCACGCTGCTGAGCGTAGGAGTCCACCGCCAGAACCTGGTTGTGTACCTCTTCGCTCTGCAGGGTCTTAGCAATGACGCGGCCAATACCCTTGTAGGTCGGTGCCTCGAGGGTCAGCTCAGCGCCCTCTAGCAAGGTCCATGCGCGCACACCAGCACCTGCGGGCAGCGGGTAGTGTGCGTACAGGCCGCTAATAGTCTTGGTCGCCAGGGTCAGACGGCGTGCCAGAGACTCGGAGAGGGGCAGCTCGTCGGTGGTCAGCTCAACCAAGCCGTCACGCTCACCTGTTTCACGAGCCTGAATAGCGGCAGAAACAACGGAGTCGGGGAAGTAGCCCAGCTGCTGCCAAGACCAAATCCAAGTACCGCGGTTCTCAGATTCAGTGCCCAGTAGATGCGGCTTGAGCGAGAGCGGGGGAGTGGAGTCAAAATCTAGAGACTGGGAGGTGAAATCCACATTCCACTCGGAGGTACCCACGAGCTCGGCGAGTCGAGCCTGGTACTCGGTGGAGATAAAAATCGATGCGTCGATAAGGTCCTGCAGAGAATTCGTCATGCTTCAAGATTATCAACCTTTTAGCGTTCACCATGCCGTGTATCCCCGGTTTTAATGTGCGCTTTAGGCGTATTGGGCTATAAGGTGCCTGATTGAGCCGTATCCAAGAGCTCTGAAGGAGAGGTAGAGCATATATCTTCCGGCGTAAACTATCTGCGTGGAGTGCCCGTGTTCGTTAGAATCGAAGGGACGGCTTCTTCCGGCACCCTGTAAGCCGACACTACGACCGGACACGGATGCTTCCAGCCGCGCCGTAATCACACTCAAGGATATATGAACTATGACTGAACCCCGCCTCGCCGAGACGAGTAGCCGTGCCGCGCGCATCCAGGACGCGCTGAACAACATTGGAAGCTGGCTGCTGGATGTCGTTAGTGCTGACCCCGGCTGGAGCGAAATGGTGCTGGACGTCAAACCTCTGGTAGGTCAGATTTTCGTGCGCGTGCGTGAATTCCGCAACGGTGAAGAGTTCATCGGTACCATCGGCCCGCTCAAGGACGGATCACCCATTATTGCTGAGGTCCGCAAGCTGCAGCGCGCTGCCTACGACGGTAACCGCGGCACCTGGTTTACCGCCTCCATCGTGGTTGCGGCTACTGACTGGCCCAACCCGCAGTTCAGCGTGGGTGCCTCCTACAACCGTGACGACGAGCCTGCTAGCTGGAAGAATGAAGGCACCCTAACCGCAACCGACGTGCGTGAGCACTTGGCTGAGTTCCCACGTGATGCTTCGCTTGTCCCCGCATGGGCTCGTGAGCGTATGGAGGGCCGTGCCCGCCACTCTGCCGTAGCTGCGCTGTCTTCGAACGAGCATGAGATTCCGAACCCGTACTTGGTCTCCGCTCTGGAAACCTTCCGTAACGACGTGCAGGAGCGAACCCTCATTAACGTGGTTCGTACAATGCTCGGTGGTGACGTTCTGCTCGACGCGACCGGTTCCCTGCTGATTCCTTCCGAGACGGACGCAATGGGCCCCGAATCGGTGCTGGCCCACCAGGTCATTCGGATGCCAGAGACCAGCATGCAGGCGCTGTGCGTGTTCTCCTCCTCCGAGCACATTGGCAAGAGCTACGTGCGTCAGGAATCCGAGGGGGATGAGCTGATTCTGCGTGAACCGGCGATGAAGGTCTTCATTGACTTCCTCAGCAATGAGGCGCTGGACTTGATCGTGGTTGACCCCGGTACTGACCATGAGTGCTACATTGAGCGCGCTCAGGTGCACTGGATTGTCACTTCTCCCCGCAATGACGGTGCAAAAATGGCGCTTGTGCAGGACAACATGCAGATGCTGCTCGGCTCACTGGCGTCCCCGGCGTCCGTGCTGCTGGTGGGTGTTGACCCGGCCGACCCGTCTGGTACCTCCTTCGTGTTTGACCCGGATGAGAATGGCAACCCGCAGAGCCTACTGGTGTTCACCTCGCCCATTGAGATTGCGGCACTGGACCCGCATGTTGAGGCGCGTTCGGCAAATGCCTTGGATATTCTGCGTTACGCCCTGGATATTGGCGCACCGAGCGTGAAGGTGAACGCAATTAACCCTTCCACTGTGTTGAGCGCGGCGCAGATTCGCGAGCTCCTCGATATTGTGCGTGGACAGGAAGCGGTCTTCGGCGCTTCTCCCGCTGGTGCTAGTGCATCCGCATAGTTCGTAAAACCCGTCACGTAAAATCGCCCGGAAGAAACACCCACACGGTGTTGTCTCTTCCGGGCGATTTTTGTGATTGGAGAGGGTTGTAATCCTGCAAACGGGTTTAAAATATGGGGCCGGTGACTCAACCTCACTGAAAGTCACCGACCCCATAGTAGTAGCCAGCTGTGCGTCATGTTCTCGAATCTACAGGAGAACAGACGCTGCCGTATCTTATGAACCAGATGCGGCGGCTGCCACGGCCTCGCGAACGCGAGAACCGAGCTCAGGGTGAACGCTATCCCAGTATTGGAACGCGCGTTCACGAATCTCGTCGGAACGAACAGCGCCTACGTGACCGGAGATGTTGCTGATCAGGCGTTCGCGTTCTTCGTCGTTCATGGTTACCTCGTAGAGGGTGCGAGCCTGCGAGAAATCATCATCATCCGGGCGCAGGGTGTAGGCGGTGCGTACCAGCTCGCCATCAGACTCCCAGCTACCTTCGCCAGCGCGTTCCGCATCCGCATGCGGTCCACCCAGACTATTCGGCGCGTAGGTCGGAACGGAGGGGTCGTTGAAGTTATAACGCATCGAACCGTCATGCGAATAGTTGTTCACCGGCGCTGCGTGTGGTGCGTTCACGGGCAGCTGTGCGAAGTTGGTGCCGATGCGGTAGCGATGCGCATCCGGGTAGGAGAAGATACGACCGAGCAGCATCTTATCGGGCGAAGCCGCGATACCGGGCACAAAATTCGAGGGGGAGAAGGCTGCCTGCTCGATTTCAGCGAAGAAATTCTGCGGGTTGCGATCCAGCACCATGCGGCCCACCTTGATCAGCGGGTAATCCGAGTGTGGCCACACCTTCGTCAGATCGAAGGGGTTAATACGGTAGGTCTTCGCGCTCTCATAGGGCATGATCTGCACATAGAGCGTCCAGGCGGGGTAGTTGCCACGCTCGATAGCCTCGCGCAGGTCGCGGCGGTGGAAGTCAGCATCCTTACCCGCCATTTCATCGGCCTGAGCCTGGGTGAAGAACTCGTTGCCCTGCTCGGTCTTGAAGTGGTACTTAACCCAGAAGCGCTCGCCCTCGGCGTTAATCCACTGGTAGGTGTGAGAGCCGAAGCCGTCCATGTGGCGCAGGGTGCGGGGCAGGCCGCGGTCGCCCATCAGCCAGGTTACCTGGTGCGCCGATGCCGGATTGAGGCTCCAGAAATCCCACTGCATATCGTGATCGCGCAGACCCGAACCGGGCATACGCTTCTGCGAGTGGATGAAGTCGGGGAACTTAATGGCATCGCGAATGAAGAAGATAGGAGTGTTGTTGCCTACCAGGTCGTAGTTGCCTTCGGTGGTGTAGAATTTCACCGCGAAACCGCGTGGGTCACGCCAGGTATCGGGGGAGCCGGATTCGCCCGCCACGGTTGAGAAACGAATCAGCAGCTCGGTTTTAACGCCGGGCTGAAAGAGCGCCGCACGGGTGTACTGCGAAACGTCTTCGGTGGTTTCAAAGTAGCCGTATGCGCCGGTTCCCTTCGCGTGCACCACACGCTCGGGCACACGCTCACGGTTGAACTGAGCGAGCTTTTCAACAGCGTAAGCATCGTGCAGAACGATGGGACCATCGGCGCCCACGGTGAGCGAATGATCATCTGAAGCCACCGGCGTGCCAGTGCTCGTGGTGGTGTAAGAACCGGGATGAATGGGGTTCTGCGGGGTCTGATACATATTTGCTTCTCCTTGTGTTTTTGGTGATGCTATGTGGTTTTCGACGAGCATTCTTCCTGTTTTAGGGTGCAACTAACGAACACCGAGGGGCTGTTTTCACGCCCGGAGTAAGGTGTGGGAATGTGGTTCGTTAGTGCTGAACGCTCGCTGCGGCTTGCATCTGGCTCTTCGCCAGTTCTGCTTCTGCCTCAGTTTGACAGCCTGCGCAGACGCCTCGATACAGTACATCTGCGCTAAAGAGCGCCATGCCATGAAAATTACTGGGAGTCAGGCAAGGCGCGGAACCGACCGCACAGTCCACGTCTTCGACCTTGCCGCAACGTACGCAGAAGGCGTGGTGGTGGTTGTCGCCCGTTCGGGTTTCGTAGAGGGCGGGGGTTCCCGGCGGCTCAAACTTGCGCAGCAGGTCGATATCGGTCAGATCGGCAAGAATCACGTAGACCGACTGAACAGTGATGGCGGGGATGCGCTCGCGGACTGCCTGCACAATGGTGTCGGCGGTGGAGTGCGGGTGATCCTGTACTGCATGGAGTACGGCGAGGCGCTGCTTGGTGACGCGGCGGCCCTTGGCGCGCAGGCCGGTGGTCCATGCTTCTTCGAGCTGTTCGGGGCTCATTGCGGGGAGTAGAGGTAGGCCGGTGGTGTGGGCACAGCCAGTATTGTGGTGTTCTGGATGCTGGGTCTTCTTCGTATCGGAGGTTGTCTTTGCGTCGGTCATAGGTATAAGTCTACACATTATTATGAGAAGTTCATAATTATCTTATGAAAAACTCATAATAAGCCGGTGAAGTGTCCTTTTCATCCACTCTGTGGTGCCCCTCCGCCCCCCTCTGCTTCGGGTGTAAAAAGATGCCGTACAATCAAAGAACCTAGAGTAACCCGCACCGGCGATTACCATCAAGGAGGATAGGGGCATGGTATACGACTTCACAAATCCCATTTACATTCTGCTGATGGTTTTGCTCTTTGGTGTACCCATCGTGACCCCCGTAATTTACGGTCAATACCGCAGTACTACCACCGGTTTTGATCTGGAGGGGCAGCTGATGCTTGGTCTGCTCTTCACCCTTTTCCTGGGTGCTTACGGCACGATTCTGCTGCTCGGTATTTTCCCGACTGCTACGGCTCAGGTAATGGAGCAGGTGCCCCTGGTGAATATCCCGGGTGCCATTCCCTAACACCTTCCGCATAGTTCGGTGCGCCGGTGACGCTCTGGGTGAATCCGCGTGCCATAAGGTGCGCTGGCGGGTGCTTACACGTACTCTATAGAGTCAAGTACACGCTGACCTATTTGCTCAGGAGGATACCCATGCACAGTCATAACAATGGATTTAAAACTGCCCTGCTGATGGGCTCCATGGTGGGCATGATGTTGCTCATTGGCGGTCTGCTCTCGGTGAGCTTCCGCTCCTCCATTTTCATCTGGATTATGGGTTTGTTCGGTTTGGCTTCGGTCGCGTACACCTACTGGAATTCCGATAAGCTCGCCCTGCGTTCCATGGATGCATACCCGGTTAGTCGTGAAGAGGTTCCGGTGCTTTACGACATTGTGGAGGAGCTGTCCTCCCGCGCGGGTCAGCCCATGCCTGCCCTCTACGTGGCGCCGACTATGACCCCGAATGCGTTCGCAACCGGTCGTAACCCGCAGAATGCGGCGGTGTGCTGCACCGAGGGTATTCTGCAGCTGCTGGATGAGCGCGAGATGCGCGGCGTGCTCGGCCACGAGCTGATGCACGTGTACAACCGCGATATCCTCACCTCCTCCGTTGCGGCGGGTATCGCCTCTATCATCGGTACTGTGGCTCAGTTCCTCTCGTTTGGGGCGATGTTCGGTGGATCCAATCGCGATGGTGAACGCACCAACCCCCTCGCCATGTTCGTGGTTGCCATGCTGGCTCCCATTGCTACGCAGGTCATTCAGATGGCTATTAGTCGCACCCGTGAATTTGACGCCGACGAGGACGGCGCACGTCTGACCGGCGACCCGCTGGCTCTGGCCTCGGCGCTGCACAAGCTGGAGAGCGGTGTGTCCATGTATCCGATGGATCCGAACAACCGCAATACCGAGGCGGCAAGCGCTATGATGATTGCGAATCCCTTCGGTTCGTTGAAGAATATGCTCTCTACTCACCCGCCGATGGATCAGCGTATTGCGCGTCTGCAGCAGCAGGCTCGTGAGATGGGTCAGTACTAAGTCTTTTCTCGCCCTCGTCTCCGGGCTTGAATGTGACGCTCTATGAATATGGCGTTGCATGAATATGACCCGGGGTGACGATTGTGACCCGCGATGACGGGTCGGCAGACAAAAAATCCTCGGGGTGGCTACTGTGGAAGTAGTTACCCCGAGGTTTTTTATGTATTGGTCTCTAACCGTGCTCCCTCGCGGGGGAGTGCATGAGCTTAGCGGTAGTTGGTGAACTGCAGGTCAACCTCAAGGTCGGCGGACTTGAGCATTGCAATGACTTCCTGCAGGTCATCGCGGGACTTGGAGGAGACGCGCAGCTCATCGCCCTGGATGTTCGCCTTCACGCCCTTGGGGCCCTCTTCGCGAATCATCTTGGAGATTTTCTTTGCCTGATCCTGTGCGATGCCTTCCTTGATGGAGCACTCGATGCGGGTTTCCTTGCCGGATGCGTAGGGTTTGCCGGAGTCCAGGGACTTCAGGGAGATGCCGCGCTTGACCAGTTTGGACTGGAAAACATCCAGCACTGCCAGTGCGCGCTCTTCGGCGTTTGCCTTGATGAGGATTTTGTCGCCGGAGTAATCGATTTCTGCGCCAACGCCGCGGAAGTCGTAACGCTGGGAGATCTCCTTCTGCGCTTGGTGCAGTGCGTTGGAAACTTCCTGCTTGTCCACCTTGGACACAATGTCGAATGACGATTCGCTAGCCATGGGCTTTCCTTTCGTGAATGAGGTGCTTCTGGCACCGGTTAGTACTAGCCTACCGGGTTGGGGCTCTTGTTCACAGCTAACTAACAGAAATACGGGCCTGTTTTACAGGTGTTACCAACCTAAAAAGAGGACAATGGAGATATGACCATTCATAATCTGTCTGTAACGGACGCACACACGAGCGAGGAAGCTCGCGATCTGCAAACCCTGCTCTTCATTGACTTACATACCTCTCTGGGTGCTGAGCCCGAAGATATTCCTGAGGCTGAGCGCCTCAGCGAGTCTGACCACAACGATATTCACCTTGACCCACATTCGGAAGAATCTAAGGATTCTCCCTTTGAAGGCATTGGTATTACTCTGACTGAGCCTTCACTGGTGGCACGTTTCCGTGGTGTTCGCCGTGATCTGGAACGTGAGATTGCCGGTGACATGTGTACTGTGGAGCAGGCGCGCCGCTACCTGGAGCACCTGGAGATTGTGCTTCTGCTTGAACAGGATGGCGATATTCCTTCCCGTTCCTTCTAAAACTGCTGTAGGTGATGGCTTTATTCACGGCTTTATTCATAAGGTGAGAGCACGCGCGCTGCAATAGATGTGTGCGATAGATATGGGTGCGCGGTGAGCGTGTGATGATGCTCTTGCGTGATGAAAAGACGATAAATGCAACCAGATATATAACCTTCGTCACAAAACCCTATGTGAAGTGTACAAGTCTCTAAAACTGCTGTAGAGTAGTCTCTGTTCGCTTGAGCGAGCAACTAGCACTTAGCTAGGCGGCAGGTTACCCGAGCGGCCAAAGGGGGCTGACTGTAAATCAGCTGGCACTGCCTACGGGGGTTCGAATCCCTCACCTGCCACAAATAGCCCGGTTACAAAAGTAACCGGGTTTTTGTGTATCTAAAACTAGTTTCAGGGTGGATCCCGTAGCCGCTTTCTAGCCAAGCCGCTTTCCACTGCGAAGATCTTCTACCATAGTGGTCTTCCACGGTTGAGCCCGTATTTTCTTGGTGCCCACATTGGGGGCTTTCCCCAGGACGCTGTAGGGGATAACCAAGGGGCTTCGCCTGCCGAGTCGGGCGCCTCCATTATTCGGCTATGAGGGCATTCGCCAGAGTATTCGCGGCACGCCCGTAAACCGGCTGAAACAGCCGCGAAAAGTACTTACTATGACCGCAATTTGTCATATCTTTCACAATGTTTGAATCCCAGGGCGAACAATTAGCGATTGGGGTCTTGAGGGTGTAGCTTTATCTCATGGCTACTATTGAAATTACTCAGCAGAACCTGACTGCTACCGTCGAGAGCAACGACATCGTCTTCCTGGACTTCTGGGCAGATTGGTGCGGTCCCTGCAAGCAGTTCTCTCCCGTCTACGAGGCGGCTTCGGAGAAGCACAGTGACATTGTTTTCGGCAAGGTCGACACCGAGGACCAGGGCCAGCTTGCTCAGGCAGCAGGCATCACCTCCATTCCCACCATCATGGGCTTCCGTGGCGGTATCCTGGTTTACCAGCAGGCTGGCGCACTGCGCGAAGACCAGCTGGAGACCGTAATCGGTTCGATCCGCGAGCTCGACATGGACAAGGTCCGTGCAGAGATCGCAGCAGCAGAGGGCTCTGCAGAGAAGAAGTAAGGCTCAACACTACAAAAGAGCTTGAACGGGGTGTACCCGCCGGCACAACCGGCAGGGGCGCCCCGTCCCCTTTAACCTCGTGAGGGTGCAGGAGCATTAGCGGTCGCGGTGATCCTCAATGGTCATGCGCGCCCCGTAGCGCTGCTTCGAAAAGCCTGAAGCATGCATGAGCCGCACCAGACGCTGCCGATGCGGGCTAAAGGGCGCCAGCAGAGTGAGCATTCCCGCATCATCGGTGCGCTGACCGGTGAACAGCTCACCGACCGCGTGCGCCAGATGGTAGTCGCCCACGCTGATGGCGTCAGGGTGCCCGCACACCCGTTGCAGGGCCTCGGAAATACTCCACGGGCCCACACCGCGCACAGTGTGCAGGCTTCGCGCCAGTAGCGCGATGTCGCCTTCTGCCGCAATGTTTTTTAGAGATTCTGCGGAACGAGCGTAAGCGTACACAGCGTCGTAGCGGCTTTTATCAACGCCGGCCCGATGCCAATCCCAGGTAGGAATCATCGCCAGGGTCCGGGCGCTTGGGTAGACGCGCATTCCTTCCGGCTGATGCCCCAACCCGGTTAAAGGGGCGGGGGAACCGTACTTTCGCAGAACCCAGCCCAGGGCTCTGAACGCTTCGGTCTGGGTGATGCGCTGCTCCACAATGGCGTTGAGCATCTGCCGGTCCAGCTGCCCCGAGGCGCTGAGGCGGAGCCCCGGATTCTGCCGCCAGGCCTGCTGAACACGGGACGGAAGAGACTCAAAAGAAGACAGCGCGCCGAACTGCTCAGCGGGGTCGTGCAACCCCAGCCAGTACGTCATTTCCTGCGCTAACGCCTGAAGGTCGGCTCGCGCCTGCATCTGCTGATTAGCGGCACTATAAGAAACCCAGATGCGAATACGCATCGGGCGCATCAGCAGGCGATGTAGGGAGGGGAGGGCCTCGGGAAGCTTAGCGGGCTGCCCCAATCGTTCGGCGTACAGCACCGCCGGGAACTCATGAAACGGCGTGCGAGCCGTCAACCAAATCCTTTCGGCACCATCCGTGCGGCTCAGCGCACGATACGAAAGATCCTGGGCACCGCGGCGTAGCGACCCCAACGTCTGAACCAACTGCACCGGAACGTGCGGCTCAATCACAACCTCGCACACCTCCGGGCTCAGAACGCCCGGAAGAGACGAAACAGCGGGGGAGAGAGTACGAATCTGAATGCGTGGTTCGTAAAGAGCATCCGCAAGCGCCGGTGCATAGGGTACACCAGCTGCCGCCAAAGGATGCCGGGTGTGCCGTGCATCCGCTTCGGAGCGGCCATGCGGAGAAACAGGAGGAATCGTACTCACCCCACCAGTCTATTCCCTCATTGACGATGCCCAACCAATATACGCCCCTCAGCTAAAGTGACAGAAATACCCGGCAGAGCAGTCACACCGCTAATGCGATACCCTAAAAGATAGAGCAGAAATGAACGCAAACACCGCCACCGGCACTATATAGGCTATGCGTTCTGCCCGTTCACAAGGGCGCCTACAGCCCGGACATGCACCCCGAGAGAAGGACGCCTATGGCAGCGGAAGCACAAGAAGCATCCTCGAATACTGACGCACCTGAACAGAAGAACAGTACCGCCACCAGCGCGGGCCGTACTCAGCGCGCCAAGAAACAGTCGCGTCAGTCCCTTACCGAGCGCGTCAAGAGCATCCGCCCCCTAGAACTACTACCCGGTCTGTTGCTATCCGCCGCCGTTATGGCGTTGTACACCTACTATTCGCTGCAACAGATGAAGCACTGGATTACCCCCTCTTGGGATCTAGCGATTTTTACCCAGATGGCACAGGCGTACTCGCACTTCTCTGTACCCATCGTGCCTATTAAGGGGCCCAATTTTAACCTCTGGGGTGATCACTTCCACCCGATTCTGGTACTCCTGGGACCTGTCTATGCGTTGTTCCCCTCACCGACCACGCTACTGGTGGTGCAGAACGCCCTGGTTGCCTTCGCAAGCTTTGCCATTGTGCGCTTCACTCAGCGTGCCTTCGCGCTCGCCCAGAAAACTGAAGATACGCAGAAAACTGAAGATGCGCAGAAGAGCGAACCGACGCAGAACGTTCAATCCGCAAAACTTCAGGGCGGTATCCCGACCATCACCGGTCTGCTACTCGGCGCCGGATTCGCCCTCAGCTTTGGCGTTCAGCAAGCTATCGCCGCCCAATTCCACGAAGTAGCCTTCGCCGTGCCGCTGCTCGCCATGAGCCTCGGTTACCTGGTGCTCGCCTCTCGCGTGAGCGGCACCGAACGCGCACGCTACCTCGCCTATGCTTGCTGGTGGGCTCTACCCATTGCCTTCGTCAAAGAAGATATGGGCATTACTGTCGCAGCCATCGGCCTCATTATCTTTATCCGCACCGGCTGGCTGAGCACCGCCGTAGACATTCTGATGCCGCGCCTCTCTGTGGGCACCCCGGCCCCGATGCGAATCCGCGTGCATCAGCTCTACTCCTCCTGGGCTCGTACCCCCGCCGTCGCCGAATCGACCATGGTCATGATTTGGGGCGTATTCTGGTCGGCCGTTGCCATCTACGTGATTCTGCCCTACTTCAACAGTGGGGGACACTTCGACTATGCAGACAAGGTGAATTTCTCTGCGGCTCTGGGCGACCCCTTCGGCTCGGCACTGCAGATGCTCAGCAACAACACCAAGCTGGCAACCCTCAGCCTGCTGCTCATTACCGGGGCAGTCCTCTGGGTGATTTCTCCGCTCGCGGCAATAGTTCTACCGACCCTTGCGTGGCGTCTGCTCTCCGCCATGGAGTCCTACTGGGCAAGCACCTGGCACTACTCGCTCGTGCTCATGCCCATCGTCTTCCTCGCCCTGCTTGACGCCGTCATGCGGATACGCTACGGCGTGGTTCCCGCAGTGGTTCCGATACGCTCGGCTACGCGCGCAATCGATAGCGCCTCCGCACAGAAACCTCAGACCAACACCCATCCCAGCCGCCTCACCGTCACGGTACGCCGCATGCCCGTGTGGGCTCTACCCGCCGCGGCGCTCTTCCTTGCTGCATCCGCGATTTTTATGCCCGGCTCCCAGCAGCCCCTCGCATCCCTGGGTAATGTGCAGTTCACCGCCTCCGCGCTGACTAGGACTGACCAGATGAAGCAGGACGCCGTCCAGAAGGTACCCGAAGGGGTATCGGTCGCATCTGACCTGTCGATTCTGACTCAGCTGATTCCTGGTCGTACCGTCTACTGGATTGGACATGATGGTGAGCCTGCCCCCGACTACGTGGTCATCGACCGCATGAGCAACTCCTGGGGTGGCAACCCGCCGACCAACGCCGCACAGTATGCGGCTGACCGCTACCGCCACTCCTACGCGAAGTACGCGACCGTTGGCACGATTGATATTGTGCGGCGCGTAGATTAATCCGAGGACTACATAGGCATGATGCGTGCCTGAAAAAGCGCCCGCCCTCCGGCTGTGAGGGTGGGTGCTCGCCGTTAAGAGATGAGGTTTTAAGCACCTTTTGAGGTCAGATAGGTGCCGCTACGGTACACTAGGTAGAACACGGGAACCCCCGATGAAGGTCTTGTGCGCACCCAGCACCCAAGGTGGTGCTGGAATTGTAGGTGCGCCGTACTCACCATCACCGATTGATACGCCCCATAAACTTGCGGTTTACACCGTACACGCGGGCTTCTCTTAACGATCTCTGGTCCAGCGTCTTTGCTACGTCTGCTGTAACAGACACACCACCGCCGTAGAGCGAGAAGGCGAACCACCAGGAATACGTGATATTACATGTGAGCATTACCCACCCTGTACACCCCTGTATCACAGGGACTACTGTGCGCCGAGCGTAGAGTATGAGTAGACGTGCGGATAATGTGCAGAGAAATTCAAGACCACCCCCAGCAAAAGCCGCTACCCGTAGCATCCGCAGAATACCTCTGCAGAATGTGCCGGTAACGGAGGCTCCCTGGACGTTCTACTCCCCAGGGGATGATGTGTGGCTGGGCCGTGAAGGGGACACCCGGTAAGCGCCGAAAAGCGTGCGCTTCCACCCCTACCGTATAGAGGAAAAATTGACTGAGAATACTGCTACCCCGGCCGAACTGAATGCCGAGGCAGAGGCCGTTGTGACCACCGAGAATACCCTTGAGAGCACTGCTGTAGAAGCAGAAGAAACCACCGTAGAAACTACTGCAGAAGCACCCGCCGCAGAAGAAACCGCCGAAAAGGCTGAAGAAGAAGGCGTACGCTTCACCGACCTGGGCCTGGATGGCCGCGTCCTGGCTGCCCTGGAAGAGGTTGGCTACGAGAAGCCGTCCCCCATCCAGGAACAGACTATCCCCCTGCTGCTTGAGAGCCACGACGTGGTTGGTCTGGCACAGACTGGTACCGGTAAGACCGCAGCATTCGCGTTGCCGGCACTGTCCCGCATGGCTGAACTCGCCGACATCAACGGCGTCTCCCGCGACACCCAGGTTCTGGTTCTGGCACCCACCCGTGAGCTGGCTCTGCAGGTTGCAGAAGCCTTCTCCTCCTAC
The DNA here is from genome assembly GCF_029850985.2 of Rothia similimucilaginosa. Classification (NCBI taxonomy): domain Bacteria; kingdom Bacillati; phylum Actinomycetota; class Actinomycetes; order Micrococcales; family Micrococcaceae; genus Rothia; species Rothia similimucilaginosa. The sequence continues at coordinate 390,006 of NZ_CM138149.1, forward strand.
GCAACCCACATGGCGGACTTCACCGTTCTGCCTATCTACGGTGGCTCCCCCTATGGCCCGCAGCTGGCCGGTCTGCGCCGCGGCGCACAGGTCGTTGTCGGTACCCCTGGCCGCGTGATTGACCACCTGGAAAAGGGCTCCCTGGACCTGTCCAACCTGCAGTACCTGGTGCTGGATGAGGCAGACGAAATGCTGCGCATGGGCTTCGCCGAAGACGTGGAAAAGATCCTCGAAGGCACCCCCGACACCAAGCAGGTTGCACTCTTCTCCGCAACCATGCCCAACTCGATCCGCAAGATCGCTCAGCAGTACCTGAATGATCCCACTGAGATTCGTGTCAAAGCTAAGACCACCACTAGCGCAAATATTACTCAGCGCTACATGCAGGTCATGCACTCCCACAAGCTGGATGCAATGACCCGCGTGCTCGAGGTCGAAAACTACGACGGCATTATCGTCTTCGTGCGCACCAAGAAGGAAACCGAGGAAGTTGCCGACAAGCTGAAGGCACGTGGTTTCGCGGCAGCAGCGATTAACGGTGACATCCCCCAGCAGCTGCGTGAGCGCACCGTTGACGCCCTGCGTGACGGCCGCATCGACATCCTCGTTGCAACCGATGTAGCGGCACGCGGTCTGGATGTTGAACGCATCTCCCTGGTCGTCAACTACGACATCCCCCACGACACCGAGTCCTACGTGCACCGTATCGGTCGTACCGGCCGTGCAGGTCGCGAGGGTGCAGCAATCCTCTTTGTCACCCCGCGCGAGAAGTACATGCTGCGTCAGATCGAGAAGGCAACCCGCCAGAAGGTCGAGCCGATGCATATGCCCACCGCAGAGGCAGTGAATGAGACCCGTAAGCAGCGCTTCGCTCAGCAGATTACCGAGACCATCGAGTCTGAGGACCTGAGCTTCTTCCGCCAGATTATCGAGGACTATGAGAACGAGCACGACACCACCGCTGAGGACATTGCAGCCGCACTGGCTATTATCGCTCAGCAGGGTCGCCCCTTCTTCCTGGATGAGGAGGAAGATATTGCCCGTAACTCTCGCCCCTTCTCTGACGATGATTCGGACCGCGGCGGACGTAAGGCAAAGCGCGCGCACAACGACGAGGGTATGGTCAACTACAAACTGAACGTTGGCCGTTCCTCCCGCGTGACCGCAGGTGCTATTGTGGGTGCGCTGGCTAACGAGGGTGGCATTAAGGGCTCCCAGATTGGCTCCATCGACATTCGCCAGCACTTCACCATTGTTGGCCTGCCCGAGGACCTGCCCCGCGACTTCTTCGATCGCCTGCGCGACACCAAGATTGCTGGCGAGTTCATCAACATCCGCAAGGACAACGGTCCCAGGGGTGGCGGCCGCAGCTTCGGTGGTGGTCGTCGTGAGGGCGGTTTCCGCGACTTTGATCGTCGTGAGGGTGGCCGTCGTGAAGGTGGCTACCGCGGTAACCGTGACGGTGGCCGTGACTTCGGCGGCGACCGCGATTTCAAGCGTCGTGACTTCGGTGGCAAGCGCAATGACCGTGACTTCGGTGATCGCGACTTCGGTGGCCGTGATAACCGCCGCGATGGCGGCTACCGCGGTAACCGTGATGGTGGCCGTGACTTCGGTGGCCGTGATAATCGTCGTGAGGGTGGCTACCGTGGCAACCATGACGGTGGCCGTAACTTTGGCGGCCGCGGTAAGCGCTACTAAGATTTCGGCTAAGCTTGAATCTGCGGTATGAGGGCTTGCTGAGGCTATCGGTTAGTAGCCTTGTCATCCGCATATGATTCAAGACCGGCAGGGGAGTGATGAGCTCTCCTGCCGGTCTTTATGTATTTGTGTGTTGATGTGTTTCCAGCAGCTGTTGCGGTGGCATCTGGTCAATGCTGGGCTCCTGGTCTTCACTGGGCTCTCATGCGGCAATGTGGAGAACAATCAAGCATAAAATGTGGCGTATGCCATAGCTTTTCCGCTTGCGAGCATTCGTGAAGACCTGTATAGTTTTACCTGTTGCCCCGATAGCTCAGTGGTAGAGCGCCATCTTGGTAAGATGGAGGTCCCGGGATCGATTCCCGGTCGGGGCTCTCTCATTAATTCATGCGAGAGCACGTATTAATGATGTGGCGGTGTAGCTCAGCTGGTTAGAGCGCACGACTCATAATCGTGAGGTCGACGGATCGAGCCCGTCCACCGCTACGCCCCGATAGCTCAGTGGTAGAGCGCCATCTTGGTAAGATGGAGGTCCCGGGATCGATTCCCGGTCGGGGCTCAGATAAGCCTGTCTCTTCGGAGGCAGGCTTTTTTGTTTACCCATTTTATTTGCCGAAAGCCCGGTCTGCAGGCGCTCAGCGCATGGCTCGATGCCGGGTATAGTAAAGCCCCCGAGAAAAACTCGGGGGCTTCATCTTTATGCTCTAATCTAAGCGTTAGGAGGTGCGGCGCACAACCGGCAGCTGGGACAGCAGCTCGTAGGAGCGCAGACGGTCCTCGTGCTCCCACGCCTCGGTCATGACGATAAGCTCATCAGCACCCGTGCGCGCCACCAGGTCCTCAATACGAGCCTGCGCGGTGGTGGGAGAGCCTACGATTGCTTCGGCGGTCATACGTTCAATGTGCATCTTCTCCGCATCGGTCCAGACGGCGTCCATATCTTCCACGGGAGGCGCGAAAGACAGATTGCCGCGCACCACACCCAGGAAATGCTGCTGCTGGGTCGTGTACAGGTAGCGTGCTTGCTCATCGGTATCGGCGAGCATCGCGGTTGCACCCACCATGATGTAGGGCTGTTCCAGGTGCTCCGAGGGCTTGAAGTTCGCACGGTAGGTGTCCACCGCCTCCTGTAGCATCGCGGGTGCAAAATGCGAAGCGAACGCGTAGGGTAGACCCAGCTGCGCGGCAAGCTGCGCACCGAACAGGGAAGAACCCAGAATGTACAGGGGCACATTCGAGCCCTGACCAGGAATGGCGTGCACACGGTGCATGGGGGAGGGCTCACCCAGGAAACGCTGCAGCTGCTGTACTTCGGAGGGGAAGCTCATGGCGGCAGAATCGTCGCGGCGCAGAGCGGCGGCGGTCATCGGGTCAGTGCCGGGCGCACGGCCCACACCCAGATCAATACGACCGGGGTGGAACGCGTTGAGGGTACCGAACTGTTCAGCCACCACGTAGGGTGCATGGTTGGGAAGCATAATGCCGCCCGAACCCACGCGAATACGCTCGGTTGCGGCGGCAATCTCCGCCATGACCACGACGGTTGCAGAGGACAGCAGGGAGCCGGCATTGTGGTGCTCGGCGACCCAGAAACGCTCGTAGCCGTAGGATTCAGCCGCGCGGGCGGCATCGATGGTATTGAGCATGGTCTGGTGCTGACGCTGATCGGGGCGGTGCGGCATCAGGTCAAGCACCGAAATTTTTATGTTGGAAGACATAATTTTTCCTTCTTGATTGATTGCGGGTACCCGTTCAGCATACGCTTGCTCAGGCTGTAGGGGTAGGGGTGTGCCGGGCGCCTTCGCTAGTAGGTAAAAATGCGACGAAATACTGCACGCCTACATTCTGGCTGCCTGCATACCGGTTATCTGCACAGTGGTCTGTCCACTCTGTGCATTTGAGCTGAACACTGTGCATAAGAACGGTAGACTGAAACCATGAGCATTAACCCTGAGATTGTAGGCAGGGTCTACCCGTCCGAGAACACCTACGTTGTCGGCCGTGAAAAGATCCGCGAATTTGCCCGAGCAGTTCACGCAGAAAACCCCCTCCACCACGACGTTGAGGCAGCCCGCGCGGCAGGGTACGCAGATGTGATTGCCCCGCCGACCTTCGCCATTATCCTGGCGCAGGCAGCTGACGCGGCACTCATCAACGATGATTCCGCCGGTATTGATTTCTCTCGCGTGGTGCACGCCGACCAGCGCTTCACCCACCACCGCCCCATCGTTGCCGGTGATGAGCTGCGCACCGAAGTTCACGTGGACTCCGTACGCGTCATGGGTGCTGGCGCAATGCTGACCACCCGCGAAGAAATCGTTGACGCGCAGGGCGAGCCGGTCACCACCTGCATCTCTTCCCTGCTGGTTCGTGCTGAGGAGGAAAACTAATGGTGCGTTTTGAAGATCTTGAAAAGGGCCAGGACATCGGTTCGCGTACCGTGGAGATCTCCCGCGCTTCGCTGGTGCGTTATGCTGGCGCATCCGGTGACTTCAACCCGATTCACTGGAACGAGCGTTTCGCTCAGTCTGTGGGACTGTCCGGCGTGATTGCTCACGGCATGCTGACCATGGGTACCGCAGTGCAGCTCGTGAGTGACTGGGTGGGTGATCCCGGCGCGATTGTGGACTACCAGACTCGATTCACCAAGCCCGTTCCCGTGGCGGATGCACCTGGCGGTGAAAACCCCGACACCCCCACGAACGCCCTGACCATCAGCGGTAAGGTGGGTGCCCTGAATGAGGAAGAGTGTACCGCCCGCATTGACCTGACAGTCACCGCTCGTGATGAGGAAGGCAAGGAGCAGAAGGTTCTGATGAAGAGCCAGGCTGTGGTTCGTCTCTCGGCATAGAGTTTCTGCGCTTGCAGATAGCCGTGTGAAAGCAACCCTGTAAAAGCAACAGTGTGAAAGCCCCTGCGCTACCCCGATGCGGTAGTGCCGGGGCTTTTGTGCGTTCGGCTGCGCACTCGCCGGCGGGTGGTAGCACTTCTTTTTTGTGGGAGGCGCGCCGGAAAATGAAGATAAAATCATCATAAGGTTTTCGTGACTTTAACGTGTGGTGGGTGCTGACCCCGCACAACGGCCGGTATTCTTAAGTTATGACTGAAAAGCTGTTGAGCGAACTGACCACCGCCCAGGTAGGTGGCCCCGCCAAGACCTACGTCCGCGCCACCTCCGAAGCAGAAATTATCGAAGCAGTCTCCGCTGCAGATGCCGCAGGCGAACCCGTCCTCATCGTGGGTGGCGGCTCCAACCTGCTGGTTTCCGACGAAGGCTTCAACGGAACCGTCGTGCACATCGCCTCAGAAGGCGTAGAGGTGCTGCCCATCCCCGCATGCGGCGGCGCGAACGTGCGCGTGCAGGCGGGCACCATCTGGGACGACTTCGTGAAGCTCAGCATCGATAATGAATGGGTTGGCCCTGCGGCTCTCTCCGGCATCCCCGGTACCGTGGGTGCAACCCCCGTGCAGAACGTCGGTGCATACGGCGTTGAGGTGGGCGAGTTCATTGCCTCCGTACGTACCTGGGACCGCGAAAAGAATACTCAGAAGACCTTCGCGAGCGCAGATTTGCGCTTCGGCTACCGCGACTCGGTACTCAAGCGCGCAACCGTCAATGGCTCGCCCCGCTACGTGGTGCTGACCGTTGATTTCCAGTTCACCCTCGGTAGCCTGTCCTCCCCGATTCGTTACGCTGAGCTGGCGAGGAGCCTGGGCGTTGAGCCCGGTCAGCGTGCCGAATCCGCTCTGGTGCGCCAGAAGGTGCTGGAGCTGCGTGGCTCCAAGGGCATGGTGCTCAACCCCGAGGACCGTGACACCTTCTCCACCGGTTCCTTCTTCACCAACCCGATCGTTCCGCGCTCCACCCTGGAGTCCCTGCCCGAGGGTGCCCCGAACTTCCCGGTGGTCGTGAAGACTTCCCCGTTTACCGCGGGTATCGAGGACCCCGATCACGTGAAGCTCTCGGCCGCTTGGCTGATTCAGCACGCAGGCTTCGATAAGGGCTTCGGCCTGGAGGGCGAGTCCCGCGAGATCGCTCAGGGCCGTGCAAGCCTGTCGACCAAGCACACCTTGGCAATTACGAACCGCGGCGGCGCATCCGCTGAGGATATCTTCGCTATTGCCCGTGCTGTGCGCGACGGCGTGCGTGAACGTTTTGGTGTGACCCTGGTTCCTGAGCCTGTCGTGGTCAATGGCGAAATCTAAACGCTTAACTTCTCGCCTCTCATGGCGCGAGGACACATAGAATAAACGCTTCGGGCGGTCTCTTTATTGGAGACCGCCCGAAGCGTAGTATTGACCGCTGAGCTAATGGCGAGGGGAAGAGATACGCACCTGCCCCGGCAGGTAGGGCCTGCGCTTGGGCGCTGTGCGCGTTGCCGCCAGGGGTGCGGCAGGAAGGTGCTCCATCAGCACCTGAACCGCGAGGGGAAGCTTCTGTGGCGGGCTGGGGGCGTGGAAAATCGGCTTATGGCGCGTGGGGCGGTACGGGTAGTATTCCGCGTCCTCGCTGTGGGACCAGACAAGGTTGCCGAACTCGCCGGGAACGGGAGAGAGTACGTTGGCGTAGTAGGCGCGCGTCTGCAGGTCGGTACGCTCGGAGGTGCCGGTATATACGCCGCTGGGTACACGGTCCTGCTCAATGACGAGGGCGCGGACCATGCCGCCTACGGTGCTCACCGCGTTGACGTGCAGAGCGAGGAATTCCCCGTCCTTGTGGTTGATGTGTACTTCTCCGTCTGCGAGGATTCGGGTGCCCATCATGATGCTGCTGGCGATTCCTTCGCAGAGGGCGTGGATGAGCGTCATGCGTGCCGGGTAGAGGTCGGCGATATCCCAGCCGATGAGTGCAGGCACAGCGGAATTGCCTGCGTATTCCCCGCAGGATTCATAGGAGGCGACGTCCACGTAACCGCGGGCGATGGGTTCGCGCTCATAGGGTCGGCCGTCGCGCTGCTCCCAGAAGCTGAGGGTGGTTACAGTAAAAATTGCTTGGCCATCGCGCACGGCAACGCTGAGTATGAAGTCCTGCGGGTAGCCATTCTTGGTGCGGGGGCGTAGAGGAATTGCTCGGGTGTATTCGTTGAATTCCTCGGGCCAATCCAAGTAGTAGCTCATGGTTGCCCCATCGTTGCGGTACACAGTGAGTTCGCCGGGTAGCAGTATGGCTTCAGGCACGCCTGCGGCACGTTCTGCAGCGTAGTGCTCGCTCACAGGCCAGGGGCTGAACTCTGTGCGGTAGGGGTTTGAGAGGAAGGAATCGAGCATAGAACGTATCCTCTCATAGTTTAAGGTTGTGGTGCACGGTTAGAGGGGCTTAAATGACAAATGAGCTGTCCCCTTCTGATTGCTCGGAAAGAGCGTTCAGGAGGGACAGCTCATCGTGTAGGGGGGGGCAGCTCGTTAGAGGGATTTGCCGCGGCGTTCAGGGAGGAAGAACACGGTGGTCGCCGCTACCAGGAACGCGGTGGAGAAGAGCGTGAAAAGTAGCGGAGTTCCACCGAACGCGACCAGCGGCGGCACAATGAGCGGTGCCGTGATGGAAGCGATACGGCCAATACCGGCGGCGGCACCGGTGCCGGTTCCGCGCAGGTGGGTCGGGAAGATTTCCGGGCTCAGGGCGTAGAGAGCACCCCATGCACCCAGGTTGAAGAAGGAGAGCATGCATCCGGCGAGGATAATGAATACCTCGGTGTGCGCCATGCCGTAACCAGCCGCCGCCAGTGCGGAGCCAAGCAGGAAGGTCGCCAGAGTTGCGCGTCGACCCCACTTTTCGATGAGATAGGCGGCGACCGCGTAGCCGGGTAGCTGGGCGAGGGTCATGATGAGCGTGAACGTGAAGGACTTTACGAGGCTGAATCCCTGGGCGTTCAGCAACGCCGGAATCCAAATGAACGCGCCGTAGTAGGAGAGGTTGATGCAGAACCAGATGACGCACAGGGCGATGGTCTTGCGGCGCTGGCCGGTAGCCCAGATGGAGTGAATCTTCGCGGATTCTGCATTGTCGGCGCTTTCAGACGCGCCGTGTACGGAAGTGTCTTCGGTCTGATTCTTACCGGTTTGGGAGAAGAGAGCGGGGGAAGCCTCGAAACGTTCAACAATCTGGCGAGCCTGATCGTGCTTGCCGACCGACTCGAGGAAGCGCACCGACTCGGGGGTTCCCATACGGATTACGAGCGAGTAGATGGCGGGAATCAGGCCGATGGCAAGCGCCCAGCGCCAGCCGTTCGCTTGCGGAACGATGAAGGTGCCGATGAGAGCGGCGAGAATCCAACCGAGAGCCCAGAAAGCCTCCAGAGCAACCACGACGCGGCCACGAATAGCGCGCGGTGAGAACTCAGAAATTAGGGTGGATGCCACGGGAAGCTCCGCGCCCAGACCCAGTCCGACCAGGAAACGGAAGACGAGCAGCACGCCCAAGGAGGTTGCCAGGGCGGAGGCGCCGGTCGCCAGACCGTATACCAGCAGGGTGAGGGCGAAGATGTAGCGGCGGCCGAGCTTATCGGCGAGTAGACCGCCGAAGGTTGCACCGAGCGCCATGCCGACGAATCCGATAGATCCGAGCCAGGAGGCCTCGGTGGGGCTGAGCTGCCATTCCTTGATGAGTGCCGCCATGACGAAGGAGATGAGGCCGACGTCCATGGCGTCCAGTGCCCAGCCGAGACCCGAGATGCCCAGGAGCTTGCCGTGGGCGCGGGTGAAGGGCAGGTTTTCGAGGCGTTCGTTGAGGGTCGGTGCGGCGTTGCGTTCAGTGGCGGGCGCAGAGGTACCAGCGGGTGCAACAGCGTTGGTGCGGGGTGAGTCCGTTGATACGGGACGTGAGGAGGACACGGTATTGGGTCGCTTCCATAGTGTTTAGGCGTAGTGCCGGGTGAATTGTTCCCTTACAGTATATAAAGGTATTTTCGACTTGAACGCCGCTAAATGAAAAACTTTGAAGATGACGAAAAATCTCATACATGACGAAATCTTTCACAGCCGCTATACAGCAGTGAATGCTATTCTCTAACCACCGCCGCCTGGTGAAAGCCACCTACGGCATGTTTGGAAGGACCACCCCTGAAAACCATTGAAGATGAAGTCAAGGAAAGCGAAACCAGTCGCTTTCACCGCTGGCTTGAAGCCCGCAAGGAGCGCATGCACGCGCATCCGGTTATGCGTCATCTCTACAAGCCACTCGTCATCGGCATAGGCACCTTCTGCTTTATCGCCGGGCTGATTATGCTCGTCACCCCCGGCCCCGGCTGGCTGTTCATCTTTATCGGCCTGGGCATTTGGGGTACTGAATTCACCTGGGCACACCGCGCCAATATTTTCATGAAGCACGTGGTGCTCACCGCCTGGTACCGCTACCGCGCCTGGCGACAGCAGCGTAAGGAACGCAAAGCCGTACGTCAGGCAGAACGTAAGGCGGCCGCCACAAACCAGCGCTAACCTACTCACGCTAACCAGGCCCGCACTAACCCGGTCCGCGCAAGCTATACGCAGACACACAAAGCCCTCGCACCCATCCGATAAGAGAATGAGAGCGAGGGCTTTTCTATAGCTTGTCAGCGAGCTTTAGAGCTTGCCAATAGCAATCTGCAGCATACGGCGAATCGGCTCAGCAGCACCCCAGAGCAGCTGGTCACCCACGGTGAATGCGCTAATGTACTCGGGGCCCATAGCGAGCTTACGCACGCGACCAACCGGAATCTCCAGAGCACCCGAAGCTGCCACGGGGGTCAACTGCTCCATAGAAGCCTCACGCTCATTCGGCACGAAGCGGACCCAGGGGTTATCCTCAGCGATAATACGCTCAATCTCCTCCAACGGCAGGTCCTTCTTGAGCTTGATGGTCAGCGCCTGAGAGTGCGAGCGCATCGCAGCGATACGGACACACAGGCCGTCCATAGTGATCTTGTCATCGTCGGAACGGCCCAGAATCTTGTTGGTCTCGACCTCAGCCTTCCACTCTTCACGAGACTGGCCGTTACCCAAATCCGAGTCAATCCAAGGAATCAGGGAGCCGGAGAGCGGCACACCGAACTGGGTAGAATCCAGCTCACCGGAGCGCTGTTTCGCAAGAATCTTGCGGTCGATGTCCAGGATTGCGGATGCGGGGTCGTTCAGCTCCTCAGAGACCTCGTTGCCCAGGTCGCGGAACTGTGCGAGCACCTCGCGCATGTGGCGGGCGCCGCCGCCGGAAGCGGCCTGGTAGGTCATGGAGGTTGCCCACTCGACCAGGTCGTTCTTGAAGAGGCCGCCCAGACCCATCAGCAGGCAGGAGACGGTGCAGTTGCCGCCGATGTAGTCCTTCACGCCGGAGGCCAGGCCGCGGTCGATGACCTCGCGGTTGATGGGGTCGAGCACGATGATGGAGTCATCGTTCATGCGCAGGGTAGAGGCGGCGTCAATCCACAGGCCGTCCCAGCCGGCCGCACGCAGCTTCGGGTGCACGGCCTCGGTGTAGCCACCGCCCTGAGCGGTCACGATGATGGAGTGCTTGCGCAGCTCATCAATGTCGTAGGCGTCCTTCAGCTCGGACGGCTCGAGAACGCCGTCGAAGGTGGGCGCCTGGCCACCAACGTTAGAGGTGGTGAAGAAAACGGGGGTAATGCCCTCGAAGTCGCCTTCCTCAACCATGCGCTTCATGAGGACGGAGCCCACCATGCCGCGCCAGCCAACAAAACCTACAGAGTCACCGGGATTAAAGTTCATGGTTCCCAGTGTACTCTCAGGTTGGCGTATCCGGGATAACACCGTACAAAAAATCTGGTATTCGGAACGGAACATCTCGCGGAGGCGCGGAGCTTACCGCCGGGGCTTATCCTCGGGGCGCTCGGGGCGGGTTAAACGCTCAAGCCCGCGGCACTCCGGGTGAAGTATCCGCGGGCTTGAGCGATGTACCTAAAAGATGCGTTCGGGCCGGAGAAGCCGAGCCAACGCTAGAGACGTTCGAGCCTCTGGAAGGAGAAGTACATGGGGTTCTTCGTGCCCGACTCATCGAGCAGGTACCCCTTCTCGCTCTTCTCCCAGGCCGTCTCGGAGACCACGTGCCAGCATCCGTTTGGGGAGCCTGCCGCGCAGTTTCCGTGAGAGTCCGCGAGCTGCAGTTCGGGCGCTCGCGTATCGCCGGTAATCTCGTTGCCTTCCTGGCAGTAGAAGAACGTACGCTCCACCACTTCCACCCGACCGAAGGCGGGCAGGTCGTTGCGGGAGAGCGCCTCCGCGTAGACGGAGCCGCCGCCAAGAATCCAGGCATCAACCGCGGGGGTATCTGTAGCGGTATCTGCCGGGGTAGCTTCGACCGGTGCGCCCACGGCGTCGCGAGCCGCGTACAGTGCCGCATCCAGCGAGGGAACCCACAGGGCACCATCGCGTTCTTCAGCCTCAGAAACCGAACGGCTAATCACAATATTCGTGCGGCCCGGCAGGGGACGAAAACGCGGCGGGAAGGACTCCCACGTGCGGCGCCCCATGATGACCGGAGCCCCCAGGGTAACCGCCTTGAAATGCGCCAAATCCTCCGGGGCGCGCCAGGGCATATCCCCCGCGCGGCCAATGACTCCGGCATCGGTTTGAGCCCAGATAGCGCCCAGACAATACATCATGACTCCTCACACTTGCTAGACCGCAATCGGGGCGGCGATGCCCGGGTGGTGCTTGTAATCCACCAGCTCGAAGTCTTCGTACTCGTAATCGAAAATAGAAGGCTTCTTGGTTTTAATAACGAGCTTCGGGTACGGGTAGGGCTCGCGCGGCGGGTAGGGGTTGCCCTCCGGATCGGTGCCGTAGCCCAGCTGCTTCTTCACCTGCTCCAGGTGGTTCGAGTAGATGTGGCAGTCACCGCCGGTCCACACGAACTCGCCCGGAACCATGCCCACCTCTTCGGCAATCAGGTAGGTCAGCAGGGCGTAGGAGGCGATGTTAAAGGGCACGCCCAGGAACATGTCCGCGCTACGCTGGTACAGCTGGCAGGAGAGCTCCTTCACGCCGTCCGGGCGCTCGTGCACGTAGAACTGGAAGAGCGCGTGACAGGGCGGAAGCGCCATGTTGTCCACCTCGACCGGGTTCCACGCCGAAACGATGTGGCGGCGCGAGGCGGGGTTGTTCTTGAGCGAGTCGATGACCTTGGCAATCTGATCAATCGTGCCTCCGTCGGGGGTCGGCCACGAACGCCACTGCACGCCGTACACCGGACCCAAGTCACCGTTCTCGTCGGCCCATTCATCCCAAATGGTCACGCCGCGCTCCTGCAACCAGCGGACGTTCGAGGAACCGCGCAGGAACCACAGCAGCTCAATAGCAACCGACTTGAAGTGCACACGCTTGGTGGTAATCAGCGGGAAGGAATCCCGCAGGTCGAAGCGCATCTGGCGGCCAAACACGCCGAAGGTGCCGGTGCCGGTGCGGTCGGAACGCTGAGCGTCGGCGGCGATGGCGTCCTTGTTTTCCTCCAGGATGTCGCGCAGAAGATCTTCATAGGGAGTGGGGATTGCGTGAGTCATAAGAAAAACCTTGAATCCTGTCAGTAGACGTGAGAGACGGTCACAAATCAACCGCCCCTCTATTGTAAACCCTCGAATGGGCGCAGGTAGAGCAAACGCGCTGAGCATAAAGCCCAGCGCGCTCGCCGTTAGAAGATCAAAGTATATGGGTGTTAGTCCAGGGCCGCGCGTACACGCTCCACCGAGACAATACGCGGGTCATCGCCCTCAGTCACCTGCAGAACCAGGGCATCGCCGGGCTCCAGGTACGGGTCCTCAGTCGGAAGAACCTCCGCGGAACCCTCAAACAGGTACTCACGCAGAACATCCATCACCTGAGGCAGCACCGGGCGGTGAGTGCACAGCAGGGAGGAAGAATCCTTATCGAACAGCGACGCCACGGTGCGGGCAACACGCGCCGGGTGACGCTGAGCGCCAGCCTCAGACAGGGACTTCTTCTCCTTCACCGACACACCATAATCCACCGAGTACGGGGTCACGGTCTGAACGCAACGCAACCACGGGGAAGAAATAATACGGCTCGGAGCCCACGCCGCAAAGAGACGGCTAGAGGCCAACGCCTGACGCTTACCGGTCGCCGCGAGCGGACGGTCATCCTCAGCAGCAGCCCAGTTCGAACGCGGTTTAGCCTTCGCGTGGCGGGCAATGAGAATCGGGCGGGTACGCAGCGCATCCGCCTCAGCCAGAGCCTCCAGAGATTCCAGGGGTGCCAGGTCGTCCTCGTTGGTCAGCAGGGCGCGAGCAACCTCGGTGGATACCCAGCGCAGCTCATCCACTTCACCCTCATCCGCCAGGGCGCGGGCACCCTCGGGAAGCTCCGCAGCCCAGTAGAAAACATCCTTCGGACGGCCGCCCACCGGGTAGGAAGTCACCGCCAGGGGCACACCCAGAACAACCTGCAGACCGACCTCTTCGCGAATCTCACGAATAGCGGTCTCAGCCAGGGACTCGCCCGGATCCTGCTTGCCCTTAGGCCAGGACCAGTCATCGTAGCGGGGGCGGTGAATGATGAGGACCTCAAGCGCACCGTCGCGCATACGCCAAATCAGCGCGCCAGAAGCAACAATATCCGCAGTGTTCGTGGGGGCGCGGTCAATGGTGTTGATCGCGTCAAAACGTCGTGCCGAGTAGTAGATGGAGGGGGAATCCAGCGGTGCCATATCTCTCTCTGAACCTCTTCGCTAGGCTGTGCACAATGCCAACGGGCACCATGCTCCGCGTCTAATTGTAGGTGAGAGAACGGTCAAGTTGTAATCTCAACGTAACCTGTTGTTCACTTTTGTGCTAAGTGCACTAGTCCACCGCACGTTTTTGCACGACACGCGGAAAACCCCGCCTGCCCCACACCATAAAGCGCGGAAACAGACGGGGTTCACCACCAGAAATCACCGGTAGGTCAGCAGCAAATCCTTAGACCTTATCCACCACGTTCTTACGGGAACGCGAGCTTAGGTAGTACGACTGCACATCCTGCAGCGGGTTGCCCTTGTCATCGGTGTCGTGGCGGGTCCAGTTACCCTCAGAATCCAGGTGCCAGGTACGCGAAGAATCACTCATATAAGTGGTGAACATGTCACGCAGGTACTTCACGTGGCGCGGATCCTTCACCGGCACGAGCGCCTCAATGCGGCGGTCCAGGTTGCGGTGCATCATATCGGCAGAACCAATGTATACGATCGGATCGCCACCGTTCTCAAACGCAAACACACGCGAATGCTCCAAGAAGCGGCCCAGCACCGAACGGACGCGAATATTCTCGCTCAGACCCTTAACGCCCGGGCGCAGCGCACAAATACCGCGAACCACCACATCCACCGGCACATCGGCCTGCGAAGCGCGGTACAGCGAATCGATGACGGCCTCATCCACCATGGAGTTGCACTTGATCTGAATCTTCGCCGGGCGGCCAGCCTTGTGGTTCTCAATCTCCTGGTCGATGCACTCAATCAGGCCGCTACGCAGAGTACGCGGCGCCACCAGCAACGACTGGTAGTTGGTCTTCGGCGCGTAACCGGACAGCTGGTTGAACAGGCGGGAGACATCCTCACAAATCTGCTCGTCGCAGGTGATGATGCCCAAATCCTCGTAGAAACGAGCGGTCGATGGGTGGTAGTTACCGGTACCAATGTGCGCGTAACGGCGCAGGTGGTTACCCTCGCGGCGCACCACCAGCGACAGCTTGCAGTGAGTCTTCAGACCCACGATGCCGTACACCACGTGCACACCGGCGCGCTCCAGCTTACGAGCCCAGGAGATGTTGGCTTCCTCATCAAAGCGAGCTTTAATCTCCACCAGCGCCACAACCTGCTTGCCAGCCTCGGCTGCCTCAATCAGCGCATCCACGATGGGGGAATCGCCACTGGTGCGGTACAGGGTCTGCTTAATCGCCTGAACACGCGGGTCGGCGGCAGCCTGCGCCAAGAACGCCTGCACACTGGTTGCGAAGGAATCGTACGGGTGGTGCAGCAGCACGTCGTGATCGCGGGCGGCAGCGAAAACGTCCGCAGCCTTCGCAGTCTCGGTGGCGTTGAGCCAGCGGGACGTGTGCGCAATGTGCTTGGGATAGTGCAGAGCCGGACGGTTCGCACGAACAATCGCACTCATGCCCCGCAAATCCAACGGAGCCGGCAGACGGTACACCTCGGACTCGTGGATGTTCAGCTCAGAAATCAGCAGATCCAGGATGGTCGGGTTGATGGTGTCCTCAACCTCCAGACGGACCGGCGGGCCGAAACGACGGCGCAGAAGCTCCTTCTCCAGAGCCTTCAGCAGGTTCTCGGCGTCGTCCTCTTCTACCTCAAGATCCTCATTACGGGTCACGCGGAAGACGTGGTGCTCCACAACCTCCATGCCAGGGAAGAGGGTATCCAGGTGCTCAGCAATGATGTCTTCGAGCGCAATGTAGCGGCTTTCGCGGCCCGCAGTGTTGGCGGCGCGCGAACCATCCACAGAGACCATACGGTCCAGCTGATCGGGCACCTTCACGCGAGCGAACAGCTCCTTGCCGGTCTGGGGGTTACGCACCAGCACCGCAAGGTTCAGCGACAGACCCGAAATGTACGGGAAGGGGTGTGCCGGGTCAACCGCCAGCGGGGTCAGAATCGGGAAGATATCCTGCATAAACTCCTGGCGTAGACGCTGCTTAGCGTCCGTATCCAGATCGTTCCAACCCACGATACGGATGTTCTGCTCCTCCAGAGCAGGCAGAACCTGATTATGGAATACATCAGCGTGACGAGCCTGCAGCTGGTGAGCGCGTTCAGCAATCTCTTCCATCTGCTCCTCGGGGCTCAGCCCGGCTGCCGAAGGCACCGCCAAGCCAGTGGCGATACGACGCTTCAAACCGGCCACGCGCACCATGAAGAACTCGTCCAGGTTAGACGCCACAATCGACAGGAAGTTCAGACGCTCCAGCAGAAACAGGTTTGGGTCCTCCGCCAACTCCAACACGCGGGTATTGAAATCTAGCCAGCTGCTCTCACGGTCGAAGAAACGCTCCGGGCCGAACTCCTCTTCTAAGCTGAAGTAGGAGCGCTTCTCACCCTTCTCAATGCGGTCACCGCGAGATTCGGCGCGCTCAATCTTTGAAATATCGTGGCCAATGTGAATGACACCGGTCATGGGCGCAGGCTCAGACGGCTTGGGCTTAGGCGCCTTATTCAGGCCATTGGGGGCGGGTACCATACTGTACTTGCCTTTCTGATCGGGGATAAGTCGTAAAGAAGCACGCCAAAGACTGCGTACAGAAACTATGCGGCAGGCGCATCTTGCTGCTCGGGAGCGTACATGCGATCAACCGTCGCCACACCAAAGCCCAAGGAAGTGTAGAGGGCATAGGCGGTGTCATTATCGGCGTCCACGTACAGGTCAATGGCGCGCAGCGGCTCGCCATTGTCATCCTCAGCGCACGCCAGGTACGCCAGCGCACGCAGAGTGAGGGTGCGGCCCAAACCGCATCCCTGAGCTTGCGGGTTCACGCCCACCACGTAAATCTCGCCGGAGGGGGACAGCTTGCCCTGCTCCTGACCGGTCGGAATCTTAGTCCAGGTGAATGCCGCAATGGCGGAGTCATCATCCACCTCGGAGGCGATGAAGAAACCCTCGGGACGAAACCAGGAGGAGCCGGTGCGCTCGCGCAAATCAGCAAGGGTGAGCTTGCCCTGCTCGGGGTGGTGCGCAAACGCTGCAGCGTTCACGCGTAGCCAGGGAAACTCGTCCACACTGGTGAAGGTGCGCATGCGTAGGTTTTCGGGCAGGGTTCGCGCGTCGGAGCGTTCCACAAGGTCTTCACGAGTTTGAGCGTCCAGAGGCAGAACCATCTTGTATAGCACACGCACCGGCTTGAAGCCGTGCAGGGTCGCAAAGGTGTGGGCGGGGCTTTCAATGCCGGTGTCGGTGGCGGTACCGTGCACCCAGAGACGGTGTCGCGTCGCGTCATTGCCCAGCTGGCGGACAGCATGGTCGAAGAATGCACTGCCGGCGCCTCGTCCGCGATATTCGGGGGCGACAGCTGCCTCAATCACGCCGGTATCTTCGTCATTGGTGGGGGTAAGCGCCACAAAGACGGCTGCGAGGGTGCCCTCGTCCTCTGCGATAAAGAAACGCGGAGGGGTCAGGGTGCTTTCGTGGAGTGCCTTACTCAGCTCAATGCGGGTCTGCTCAGAGAACGCCGAGACGCCGTCATGGCGGGCAACCTTCTGCGCGAAGGAATCGAAGCGTTCTAGTAGCTCTTCGGTGAGCTGCGGTTCTGCGTATACCGGGGTGCTTGCATCGGGCAGGGTGGAGGAATCGGGTGTCTGGTTGTGTACCATCATCGCCTTCTTTCGTAGCCTTCTGGTTCAACTCTACCGGGGATAGTTGCTCTTTGGAGAGTTTGTTCTCCGTCCTGGGCGAATATGACAAGAACCGGAACATTTACGCATTCTGGTACTCGGTGCAGCACCGGGGCAACTGGCAGAGTGGGTACACCAAATGAGTGGTTGGTGCCGCGAAATTTAGCGGGTGATATTGAAGGAATACCCAACATTACGGACGGTCGAGATCATCTGCTCGTACTCGGTTCCTAGCTTGGAACGCAGACGACGTACATGTACATCCACGGTGCGGGTGCCGCCGTAGTAGGAGTCATAACCCCACACTTCGGAGAGTAGCTGGGCACGGGAGAAGACCCGTCCGGGGTGTAGCGCCATGAATTTGAGCAGTTCAAACTCTTTGAAGGTCAGGTTCAGTGCTGTACCAGAAAGATGCGCGGAGTACGCCTGGGTGTCAATCACGAGGTTGCCTGCGCGTACCACTCGTTCCTGCTGGTTTTCTTCTTCGGTGGTTGCTTCCCTTTTAACGGCAAGACGTAGACGCGCATCCATTTCGGAAGGGGAGGCCTGGTCAGAGACAATATCGTCCACCTGCCAGGAGGCGGCAACAGCAGCCATGCCACCTTCATTTAGGAGTGCGATGAGCGGCAGTTGTACACCTGCGATGCGCAGTAGCTGGGCGCAGCGGTGTGCTTTGACGAGGGCGGTGCGGGCATCGACCATGAACAGGTCGAATGTTTCGGTTTCAAGGGCTGTATGGGCGGTGTCGAGGGAGAAAACGTGTACCTTGTGGCTAAGTAGACTCAGCGAGGGGATCATATCCTGTGCGGCGGTATCACTCAGAAGCGCAATACGGTACACACCCTCTCCTTCCCCGGTAAAATATTAGGCTCTTTCTAGTGTACTCGCCCGCCTATGCTGCAGCTGTGGAAGCGGCAAAGAGCAGGAGTAGGTATCGTATGCCGGACTGGTTACTTATTCGTCTGAGCAGGTTGTTGCCGAGAGCTCTGTCCAGTATGTCTTTAGCACTGATTCCGCGCCCCTTTTCAGGGGGAGTCTATGGTAGGTTTAAGGCATGGATAACAATCTTATGGCTCTCGAAGCTCTCTTCATGTCGCTGATGGCTATTATCTCCGTGTGCATCGGTATCGGTGCATTCGCAGTACTGCGTGGCCTCTTCAGCGGTCAGAAGTAGTCTTCCTGCACAGAGCAGAAGTATCGCCCACACAGGGCTTAGGTGGTGTCCCCATATGGTTCGTACCGCCTCGCCAATGACGGCGTAAACCCCCACCGGTCCCTTCCGGTTGGGGGTTTTATTTTTGCCGGGTTTGCTTAATAGCGCGGATCATAAAGCCCCGTAACCCGCCCGGTGCCTTGGGCGAACAGGTGGACATAATGGGCGCTTGTCATGATCCAGGCACTAAAATGGTGGGTATGGCTATTGAAATTCCGACGAATCTAACCCCCGAACTTGTTCCCCTTTCCTGGCTGCTGGGTACCTGGGAAGGTACCGGAACCATGTGGTACGAAGGTCAGGAAAACACCCCCTTCGGCCAGATCATTACTTTTGAGCAGGAAGGCCTGCCTTTTATCGAATACCGCGCCGAGTCTTTCCTGCTCGACGATGAGGGCCAGAAGCTGCGCCCCATCACCGTTGAGACTGGCTTCTGGCAGATTGACCGCCCCCTCACCGATGCTGACGGCGGCTTCGGTATCGTCCCCAAGGACATTGTTCCCGCCTTCGCTGACGCGGCAAGCGTAGAGACTCTCCGCAACGCCGACGACGGCTTCTCCCTGCTGGCGACCATTGCGCACCCCGGCGGCATTAGCGAAAACTACGTGGGCATGGTCAAGGGCCCTGTGATTCGTATGCAGACCGGTAACCTGTTGCGCGATGAGATTTCCCATGAGTACGCAGGCTCCGTGCGACTATGGGGCCTGGTCAACGGTAACCTCATGTGGGACTGGGAAATCGCAGATACCGAGGGCAAGCTGCACAAGCACGCCTCCGCCGAGCTACGTAAGACCTCCTCGATGACCGGTGCTTCCTTGGGCACATCGATGTTCGGGCCTTTGGGCGGTGGCGAGCCTACCGGCGAGCCCGGTGCTGAGTAGGCGAGCCCGGTGCTGAGTAGTTAACTTCTGTCTGCCCCGCTACGTGGCGGGGTAGACTCTTTGCGTGAAAGGTGCACCATCCGTGACTGAATCTTTGTTTGAAGCGTCTCAGGCTGAGGTATCCCAACCTGAGACTGCCCGCCCGGTGAGCCCCTTGTTGAGCCTGCATGGCGCTTTTGCTGCCTCCGGACTGGATACTGGCGTTGCCGTACACTACGGCAATCCGATGCTGGAGCAGCGCGCCCTCAGCTTTGACCGCTCCGCACAGGATCAGGAGCCGCTAGTGTTGGTGGATCGCTCCTGCCTGGGCGTGGTGCGTGTTGAGGGGCCGGATCGCCAGACCTGGCTGACCTCCATTGCCTCGCAGATTCTGACCGGCATGACCGCCGGGGAGAGTCGTGAGTTCCTGCTGCTTTCCCCTCAGGGCCGCGTGGAGTATGCACCCGCCGCAATTGAAGACGGCGAGGCACTCTGGCTAATTGTGGAGGGCGACCAGGCGCAGCTGCTGACCGATTACCTGAACCGCATGAAGTTCATGATGCGCGTTGAGGTGCAGAACCTCAGTGATGAGTATGCGGTGCTGGAGAGCGCCCGCAACCCGATTCTGCAGGACGGTTCAGTGCATCCGGCGCTTGCTGAGGGTAAGCCGCTGGTGTGGGAAGACCCTTGGCACACTCCGGCACCGGGCAGCTACCGTTACGATGAGGCGGGCGATCATCACCCGGGTGCGGACTATGTGCGTTTCTTGAGCATTGTGCCGCGCGCTGTTCTGCCCGCCCTGGCTGAATCTTCGGATGCCCGCTTTGCCGGTCTGTGGGCTGCGGAGGCTCTGCGTATTGAGGCGTGGCGCCCGCGCTACGGCACTGAAGCTGACGATAAGACCATTCCGCAGGAGCTGGATTATACCCGTACCGCGGTGCATTTCGATAAGGGCTGCTACAAGGGCCAGGAGACGGTGGCTCGCGTGCATAACCTGGGTCGTCCACCGCGCCGTCTGGTGTTCTTGGATATTGACGGTTCGGAGCACACCCTTCCGGCGGTAGGTAGTGAGCTGTTTGTGGAGGGTAAGTCCCGCCCGGTTGGTCGAATTACCTCGGTGGCGTTGCATTATGAGGCGGGCCCGATTGCATTGGCTGTGATCAAGCGCGGTATTGATCCACAGGCGCCTTTGCGTGCGGTTGATGGCGGCGACTTCCTGCCCGATGGTTCGCCGGCGCCGGCGACTGAGTATGCGGTAGCTCAGACGACGGTGGTTTCGCCGGAGTCCGGTGAGGTGGCGCGTCGTTCTTTGGCGGGTCAAGATTTCTTGAAGCGCTAGAGTATCTGGCTAGGCAATAGCATCTGACGACCTACATAAAACCGCGGAGGCGGACATTCGTTGTGAGTGCCCGCCTCCGCGGTTTTAGTATGTGCGCCCAGCTAATATGCTGAGGTTGAGGAGTTTAGCGGCCGAAGAGTACGGATGCTTCGTCCCAGCGTTCCTGAGGTACGGACTTCAGACCGTCCAGTGCCTCTTCGAGGGGTACGTACTTGACCTCGGTACCCTGAACGGAGACCATCTTGCCCCACTGCTTCTGAGCAACCATGTCTACTGCGCCCATGCCCAGGCGGGTTGCCAGCACACGGTCATAGCCGGTGGGGGCGCCACCGCGCTGGATGTGACCCAGGATGGTGTTGCGGGTTTCGATGCCGGTCATCTTCTCGATTTCGTGGGTGATGTAGTCACCGATACCACCGAGGCGGGGACGACCGTCCTTCTCAGTACCCTTGTTTGCCATGACCTCGTCAAAGCCTTCGGGGATGAAGCCTTCAGCGACAACAACCAGGGGAGAGCGGCCGCGGTCGTGTACTTCCTTGACCCAGCTTGCAACCTGCTCCATGGAGACCTTGACTTCGGGGATCAGGATTGCGTGTGCGCCTGCAGCCATGCCGGAGTGCAGTGCAATCCAGCCGACGTGGCGGCCCATGACCTCGGCGACCATGCAGCGGTGGTGCGATTCACCGGTGGTGCGGATGCGGTCCATCGCCTCGGTTGCGATGGACACTGCGGTGTCGAAGCCGAAGGTGTAGTCGGTTGCGCGCAGGTCGTTGTCAATGGTCTTGGGGACACCGATGACGGGCAGGCCTGCGTCTGCTAGACGCTTTGCGCCTGCGAGGGTGCCTTCACCGCCGATGGCGACGATGGCGTCGATACCGTGGCGTTCCATCATGATTTCGATGTTTTCGGGGCCACCGTTGGGGCCGTCGAAGGGGTTGGTACGGGAGGTGCCGATGATGGTGCCGCCCTGGGACGCCAGACCGCGGACCTTCTGGCGGGGCAGGTCCATGTAGTCGCCTTCAACGACTCCGCGCCAGCCATCACGGAAGCCGACGAACTCGTAGCCGTACTTCTTGACGCCGTTGAGGACAGCGCCGCGGATGACAGCGTTCAGGCCGGGGCAGTCGCCGCCGGAAGTAAGCAGACCGATCTTCATATTGGCTCCTTGTGGATGTTTGCGCCTTGGGGTGTTGTGCGCGCGTATATAACTATGACCTCCGCGAATCTGGTACCGGAATGCGTACTGGTCGGGAGGTCGTTCTCTTAGTCTCTATTTTAGCGGTGTTTGGGTTGTGTGGGTAGTGGTGGAGAGGCGTGGGAACGCCAGGATTTCTGTATAAAAGTTCAGGTATTTTATACCTGTATGTTTGGGTTTGATATACAAATAGCCGCCTCTTCCCACGTATGACACCAAAAAAGCAGCGGAGGCCTCCACACACCTGAAAAGATGTAGGAGGCCTCCGCAGTTTAAAATTTTTAAATCTTTGTGGGGTTCTCGGTTTTTAGGACAAAAAACGGTCAATAGCCCTGTGATTGATCGTTTTGTACCGGTTCATCCCACACCTGAACCGCTGTCCCCACTGAACTGCAGTCCCTACCGAGGTGAGTTGTACGGTTCAGCGGGCGTGGTCAGAGGGGGACGGAACTAGTCGCGTGCCTGACCGAGGAACTTCTGCAGGCGGTCCAGACCCTCCGTCAGGTCCTCGTCGCTCAGCGCGTAGGAGAGGCGCAGGTAGCCGCTGGGGCCGAATGCCTCACCGGGAACCACAGCGACCTCAGCCTTTTCGAGGATGAGCTCAGCCAGTTCTGCGGTGGTCTGCGGGCGTACGCCTTCAATTTCCTTGCCGAGCAGTTCGCGTACATCCGGGTAGGCGTAGAACGCGCCGGTGGGTACGGGGCAGTGCACGCCTTCAATAGCGTTCAGGCCATCTACGATGGTGCGGCGGCGGCGGTCGAAGGCGGCGTGCATAATTTCTACGTCATCCTGCGGGCCGGTCAGCGCGGCAAGGGCTGCGCGCTGGGCGATGTTGTTGACGTTGGAGGTCATGTGGGACTGCAGGTTGGAGGCTGCAGCGATGACGTCGCGCGGGCCAATCATCCAGCCCACACGCCAACCGGTCATGGCGTAGGTCTTTGCCACGCCGTTGAGAATGACGCACAGGTTAGCGAGCTCGGGTACTGCCTTCAGGATGGAGACTGCCTCAACACCGTCATAGGTAAGATGCTCGTAAATCTCATCGGTCAGCACGAAAATCCCCTTGGACAGTGCCCATTCGCCGATGGCGCGGGTTTCCTCTTCGGTGTAGACGGCGCCGGTCGGGTTGGAGGGGGAGACGAAGATGAGTGCTTTGGTGGCGGGGGTGTAGGCGGCTTCGAGCTGTTCGACGGTGACCTTATAGTGCTGGTCGCTACCGGCGAATACCTCGATGGGGTTACCGCCTGCCAGGCGGATGCATTCGGGGTAGGTGGTCCAGTAGGGCGCGGGCAGCAGGACGTCGTCACCTTCGTCGATGACGGTTGCGAATGCCTGGTAGACGGCCTGCTTGCCGCCGTTGGTGATGACGACCTGGGAGGGGTCAATCTCCACACCGGAGTCGCGCAGGGTCTTTTCGGCAATTGCCTTCTTCAGTTCGGGAAGACCGGATGCGGGGGAGTAGCGGAAGTTCTTAGGGTCGTTGAGCGCTTCGCGTGCGGCATCCACAATGTGCGCGGGGGTGGGGAAGTCCGGTTCGCCTGCACCGAAACCAATGACGGGGCGTCCCTGAGCCTTGAGTGCTTTTGCCTTTGCATCGACGGCAAGGGTGGCGGAGGGTGCGATGGCACCGATGCGGCTTGAAATACGCGCCATAGGGCTCTCTTCTCTTTCTTCGTGTGCGCTGCCGGCGTGAAGTCGACAAGGAAATAGGTGATGGGAATGCGCGTGTAGGACCAATCTGCGCGTGATAGGCGCGGGTGTGGGCGGCGTTCCTTGTAATAGGATAAGGGTCACCAGTGGTGATGCGGAACCCTTCGTGAATGTATCTCAAGAGGTTTTTCGAAAAATATTACACTCTAAAGTTGCATCGGCCCCGAAAGATGGTTTACAGTTAGTTCTGCACCCGCAAGGGTGTAATTGTTTGCCCCTCTAAAGCCGTGGCCTAGGAGGCAATGGAGGAGCAGCAAGTGAGAAGCAACTCTCACACCTGAAGTTAACGCTTCGAAGGGTGGTGGCTCAATTGGTAGAGCAGCGGTCTCCAAAACCGCAGGTTGCAGGTTCGAGTCCTGTCCGCCCTGCTTTTATTGCCTCAATAACATCTTCGTACGCCCGTTCCCCGGGCGTACTTTTTTAGACTCAGAAAGGGGCAGAAGAAATGGCATCGTCTGCTACCGCCGAGAAGGCTGTTAAGTCCGGCGCATCGTTGAAGAGCGATAAGAAGCTTGGTTTCTTCGGCCGTATTTTTGCATTCCTCCGTGAAGTTATTGCGGAGTTGAAGAAGGTTACTACTCCTACCGGACGCGAACTGGTTGGCTACTTCTTTGCTGTTCTGTTCTTCGTCGTGGTGATGCTCTTGCTCATTTCTGGTCTGGATTATCTTTTCGGCCAGGGAGCATTCTGGATTTTTGGTAACGGAACGATTCAGCGTAACTAGTACCGGTTGCATCCTTATCTGGGGTGCCCCATCAGTGATTTCCCTCAGTCCATTGGCGAGTGGGAGTCCCCTCTAGATGATTAACGATAGAAAGTAGGAGCGACGTGTCCGAGCAGGAACTGGTATCCGAGATTGAAGAGGTCGAGGTAGCCGCTGCTGAGGCTACTGAGGAGTCTGAGACTATTGAGCAGCAGGCTGAGGAAGCTACCGAGGCTGTCGAGGTAGCTGAAGCAGCTACTGAGGCGGCTGAGGAAGTCGACGCTCTGGAAGAATTTAAGTCTAAGCTGCGCCGTCAGATGGGCGACTGGTATGTGGTGCACACCTACTCCGGTTACGAGAACAAGGTGAAGACCGGTATCGAGACCCGTATCCAGAACCTGGAGGCTGAAGATGAGATCTTCGAGGTTCAGGTTCCCATGGAGACCGTGGTTGAGTTCAAGAACACCGTGAAGAAGACCATCCGCCGAGTACGCATTCCCGGTTACGTTCTGGTGCGTATGGAACTGACGGACCACTCCTGGGGCGTTGTCCGCCACACCCCCGGTGTCACTGGCTTCGTGGGTCAGGATGCATACAACCCGGTCCCGCTGCGCATGGACGAAGTTTTCGACATGCTCCTGCCGGTCTTCGAAGAGCAGCAGCAGA
Source organism: Rothia similimucilaginosa (assembly GCF_029850985.2). Taxonomy (NCBI): domain Bacteria; kingdom Bacillati; phylum Actinomycetota; class Actinomycetes; order Micrococcales; family Micrococcaceae; genus Rothia; species Rothia similimucilaginosa. The sequence continues at coordinate 414,715 of NZ_CM138149.1, forward strand.
GTCAGGGCCTTCCCGTTTCCAAGCCCGTTATCGAGTCTGACTACACTGTGGGCGAGAACGTCCGCGTGAAGTCCGGTGCTTTCGAGGGTATGGACGCTACCGTTTCGGAGATTAAGGGCGAGTCCCAGCAGATTGTCGTGATGATTTCCGTCTTCGGTCGCGACACCCCGGTGACCTTGAGCTTCACCGAGATCGAAAAGATTTAACGCTTCTAGCGTGTGAATATGAGCCTCGCACTGTTGGTGCGGGGCTCATATTTTGTGTCGGCTTCATAGGCAGTATTAGCTGTGCAGACGGGGTTTAGTCTTTCTACCAGCTGGCGCTGGATTAAGTCGTTGATTAACGCTAGAATGTTGGTTTGTGTATGCGCATGTCACGCTTTCATGTGGATGCACGGGTGACCGCGCCACGGTCACCGTCTTGCCGGCGTACGCTCCTGTGCGTCGGTTCCCAGCTAAGAAAAGGACCCTACATTGGCTCCCAAGAAGAAGGTCACTGGCCTCATCAAGCTGCAGATCCAGGCAGGCGCCGCTAACCCGGCTCCCCCCGTCGGCCCCGCACTGGGCTCGCACGGTGTAAACATCATGGAGTTCTGCAAGGCATACAACGCTGCAACTGAGTCACAGCGCGGTAACATCATCCCCGTTGAGATTACCGTCTACGAGGATCGCTCCTTTACCTTCATCACCAAGACTCCTCCGGCTTCCCAGCTGATCAAGAAGGCTGCTGGCGTTGCTAAGGGCTCCGCTGTTCCTCACACCACCAAGGTTGGTTCGCTGACCGAAGCTCAGGTGCGCGAGATCGCTGAGACCAAGATGCCCGACCTGAACGCAAACGACCTGGATGCTGCTTCCAAGATCATCGCAGGTACCGCTCGTTCCATGGGTATCACCGTCGAGTAATTTCGGTTCGCCGAATAGCCGAGTAACCGGCATCGTAGATTTTTCTACACAGAACTTGTAAATGCCCGTCATATGGACGGGATGTGGCAGAGCCGAGCGCGGCTCACGAGACCACAACTGCATAAGGAGAAAAGCAGATGGCAAAGCGCAGCAAGGCGTACCAGGCAGCTGTAGCCAAGATTGAAGAGGGTAAGCTCTACACCCCCGCTGAGGCAGTCGCCCTGGCGAAGGAAACCTCTTCCACCAAGACCGACGCAACCGTTGAGGTTGCAATGCGTCTGTCCGTTGACCCCCGTAAGGCAGATCAGATGGTTCGCGGCACCGTGAACCTGCCCAACGGCACCGGTAAGACCGCTCGTGTGGTCGTTATCGCAGCAGGCCCCAAGGCTGCTGAGGCTGAGGCAGCTGGCGCTGACTTCGTTGGTTCCGACGAGCTGATTGCAAAGATCGCTGGCGGCTGGACCGACTTCGACGCAGCGGTTGCAACCCCGGACATGATGGGTAAGGTCGGCCGCCTGGGTAAGATCCTGGGTCCCCGTAACCTGATGCCGAACCCCAAGACCGGTACCGTGACCATGGATGTTGCAAAGGCTGTTGCAGACATCAAGGGCGGTAAGATTGACTTCCGCGTTGACCGTAACTCCAACCTGCACTTCATTATCGGTAAGGCTTCCTTCACCGCTGAGCAGCTGGAGGAGAACTTCCAGGCAGCTCTGGAAGAGGTTAACCGCCTGAAGCCCTCTTCGGCTAAGGGTCGTTACATCTCCAAGGCAACCGTTGCTACCACCTTCGGCCCCGGCATCCCGGTTGATCCGGCTGCCGTTGCTGCATAAGATATGTACCTGTAGCTTCTAGCATGAGCTAGTAGTCGCCCTCGACGTTTAGGCGTCGGGGGCGATTTTTTATGCCTGCTCTCTGCCGCTCTGCTCGTATGTTCTGGAATATATCTGCGACGAGCCCGTTAAAGCAAACAGTGCACTCACCTCGTTCTTATCAGCCTAGTTCAGCTCGCCTGATGGGCGGGCTAAAACAGACCTCAAGGATTTATTCATGACTCAGCCTTTACCGGCTTCTTCTACTCCCTCGGCGCAGGCTACCGCTCGTCCCTTCCCGATTCCGGTCAACTACTTTGCGATGGCACTGGGTACCGGCGCCCTGGGTGCGGCATGGCGTGCTGCCGCCTCCGCGGGTATGACTCCCGCCTGGGTGGGTGAGGCGATTCTTGCCTTCACCGCTGTGGTGTGGCTGATTCTGATTACCGCCATGGTTGTTGCGCTGTTGAATTTCCGCCAGTGGTTGCGGGAGCAGTGGGCGCATCCGGTCCGGTGCTGCTTCTTTTCGCTGATTCCGGCGACGACCGCGCAGATGGGCGCAACGGTCTTCCCGTACCTGTCCTACCTGGGTTATGCTCTGGCGATTCTTGGTGCTCTGGGGCAGCTGTACTTTGCCTCCCACCGTATAGCGGGTATGTGGCGCGGTACCCATGTGGCGGAGGCGACCACTCCGGTACTCTACCTGCCGACAGTTGCGACGAACTTTGCGACGGCAACCGCGATGGGCATGATGGGTTGGAAGGACGCGGCGATGTTTTTCTTCGGCGCGGGCCTGATCTCGTGGTTCAGCGTTGAGTCTGCGATCTTGAATCGTCTGCGTAACCTGGCTCCGATGAATGTTGGTGAGCGCGGTCTGATGGGTGTGCAGTTGGCTCCGCCGTTTGTAGGAGGTAACGCGTATCTTGCGGCTAATGGTGGCATGGTGGACTGGTTCTTCCTCATCATGACCGGTTACGGCATTTTGCAGCTGATTTTCCTGATGCGCCTGCTGCCCTGGATTATGGAGGGCGGCTTCTCCATGAGCCTGTGGGGTTTCTCCTTCGGTATGGGTGCAATGGTTTCTACCGGCGTGCATTTAAGCGCCGCGAACGTGGTGAACCCGCTGGGTATTGTGCTGATGGTGATTGGTACCGGTTTCTTGGTCTTCCTGTGGGGCGGTGTGGCGTATGTTACGTCGCAGGGTCGTCTGCTGGTGCGCCCGAGCTAGGGTGCTCGCATGAGACTCCGGTGTGAGGTTCACGCACCTTTTTATGACGGCGCTTATCTTCTGCGCCCGTACCGGGTGCGAGTTTCGGCGATAATGGGGGAATGACTTCTGCATCCTACTCATCTGCCGTGGCGGAGCCTTTTGAAGGCCTGCGTATTCGAGGCGTCGCTAAGACCTTTGGCCCCGATACGGCGGTTCTGAATGAGATCGACCTGGATGTGCATCCCGGTGAGCTGATTTCTCTGGTTGGTTCTTCGGGTACGGGTAAGTCCACTCTGCTGCGCATTATTGCCGGTTTGGAGGATCCGAGCGCGGGTCGGGTGACCTATGCTGGTCAGCCTCTGGAGCGCGGCTCGGTGGGTGTGGTTTTTCAGCGCCCTATTCTGTACCCGCACTTGAGCGTTAAGGACAATATTCTCTTCCCGACCCGGCTGGGTGCGTTTTCAGGTGGGGTTGATATGGACTACTACCGTGAGCTGCTGGAGGCGTTGAAGCTTGAGGGGTTGGAGTCTCGTAAGCCTTCTCAGTTGTCGGGTGGTCAGGTTCAGCGTGTGGGTATTGCGCGTGCTTTGATTCGTCGTGCTCCGGTAGTTCTTTTTGATGAGCCGCTGGCGAGTGTAGATGAACAGATGAGCGCGAGTATCCGCGCGGATATTGTGCGTCTGCATCAGCGCTACGGTTTTACGGGTCTGTACGTGACCCATGATCAGAATGAAGCGCTCATGCTGGGACAGCGGGTGGCGGTTATGGACGCCGGCTACCTGGTGCAGGTGGATACTCCGGAGCGGCTGCTGGCGCATCCGCATACTCTGCAGGTGGCGAAGCTTATGGCGGCGCCGGCCCTGAACCTTTTGGCTCTTGAGGATTCGGAGTCTCTTCCTATCGGGTGTGAGCTTGCGATTCGTGCAACCGCTTTGTACCCTGTGGCGGCAGATGCTGCTCATGCCCTGCCGGTGCAGGTGCTTGGCAGCCGTCATCTGGTGGGTGGAATGCTGTACTGTGCGCGTCTGCTGGAGACGGTTTCCCTACCTCTGGAATCTCGGCGGGCTTCGGCGGATTCTGAGCTGAGTGCCCGAATGTATACACGAGTGCGTGCCGGTCAGGAGCTTGAGTTCTTTATCCCAGATGCGCAGGGCGGCTCCTCCCTAAGTGTTGGGGAGCAAGTGCACCTGGGTGTGGCTGCTGAGCGTTGCTTCTTGTTCTCGGAAGGAAAGCGTTTTTACCTCTAGAATGCATCTTTGCTGGCTTTTAGCTGAGGAGAAAGAGCGGGTTAACCAGCTTACAGAAGAGATTTAAGTGATTAACCCCGCTTAATCACGTTTTTAACTTGCGATTCAGGCTTTGACCTGAGATGATGAGTAAACCAAAGACCGCCGGTCTAGAACTATGTCCTTTATCGCCACCTCGGTGGAGGCAAAGAACAGGGTTCTGATAAGAGCAGATTTCACTAGAAATCGCCGCCCGCGTAGGTAACTCGAAGTGAATAGCCGTTGCCCTCATTTAGGGTGCCGTCTACCGCGCCTCGTACGCCTACGCGTCGGGGCATTTTTTATTGCTTGCAATAAATGCTTCGAGGCTCTACCGGCGACCTTACAAGAATCGGAAGAAGGAACTACCATGGCGACTCAGGAAAAGATCGCTGCAGTATCCGAGCTGAAGGAACTCTTCGAAGCTTCGAACGCAGTCATCCTGACCGAATACCGCGGTCTCACTGTTGCACAGCTCAAGGAGCTGCGCCGCGCACTCGGTGCAGAGACCGAATACGCCGTGGTGAAGAACACGCTGGCTGCTATCGCAGCTAAGGAAGCTGGCATCGACGTATTCGAAGGCCACCTCCAGGGTCCCTCCGCATTGGCATTCATCAAGGGCGACCTGATTGATGCTGCTAAGGGCCTGCGTGACTTTGCCAAGGCTAACCCCCAGCTGATCGTGAAGAACGGTTACTACGAAGGTGCCGCTCTGACCGAGGACGACGTCAAGCGCTACGCTGACCTGGAATCCCGCGAGGTTCTGCTGTCCAAGGTTGCAGGTGGTGCAAAGGCTACCATCGCACGCATCGCACAGGTTGTGGACGCACTGCGCGTCAAGCTGGAGGAGCAGGAAGGCGCAGCTCCCGCTGCTGCCGAGGAGGCTTCGGAAGAGGCATAAGCCCCTTGCGTGCCACTGCACCAGCGCTGAGATACTCAGCAGCGTAAACGCGAATAGCGTGTAACGCATCCTAAATTTGACCGACCCTTTCGGGGTAGGTACTGAAGTTTTACACCGCGGGCGTCAGCCCGCACCAGATAGTGAAGGAGCCAAACAATGGCTAAGCTGTCCATCGAAGAACTCATTGCAGCATTCAAGGAACTGTCCCTCGTTGAGGTTTCCGAGTTCGTCAAGGCATTCGAGGAAGAGTTCGACGTCACCGCAGCTGCTCCCGTTGCAGTTGTAGCAGGCGGCGCAGCAGGCGAGGCTGCTGAAGAGAAGTCCGAGTTCGACGTTATCCTGGAGTCCGCTGGCGACAAGAAGATCGCAGTGATCAAGGAAGTTCGTGCCCTGACCTCCCTCGGCCTGAAGGAAGCAAAGGACCTGGTTGACAGCGCTCCCAAGGCTCTGCTCGAGGGCGTTTCCAAGGAAGACGCTGAGAAGGCTAAGGAGCAGCTCGAGGCTGCTGGCGCAACCATCACCCTCAAGTAATCGACTTCTTCTCGATTCTTACGCGGGCGGTGCATCCATCGGATGCGCCGCCTCGCGGCATTTAACGGCCCCGCACCTACTCCGGTATGAAGACTGGGGGAGGTTCGGGGCTTCGTCGTGCCCGCTCTTTTCTCCTGTAGCAAACGGGGCATGCGCCACATAATCGGCAGGTGGCGGTATAAGCCGCTGTGGCCGCCCTGTGCCTCGGATGAGAGAGGCTGAGAGCACTGTGGTTCCTCTCTCCTGGAGCCCGGCAATGGGGGAGAGGTGCCGTATGATGGGATGAGACAACCCAGACATTCCTTTGCACGAAAGCGGATAGACATGAGCGAGCAGAAGAAAAAGAAGAAGAGCGCAACCGAGCGACCCGCCCGCGACTTGGCGGCTGAAGCACAGCAGATCCTGGACGCTTTCGGTGCCGGTGTTCGTGAAGACCGCGACTACCCGGCTCTGCACCTGGCACCTCCCGTGGGCCGTCTGAACGACCCGAACGGCCTGGTCTTCGACGGCAAGCGCTACCACGCCTTCTACCAGTACTCGCCCCTGCACCCGGAGCGTATGGTTTACTGGCGCCACGCCGTCAGTGAGGACCTGACCCACTGGACCGATGAGGGTACCGCGCTGGTTCCCGATAGCCGCTACGATTCGCACGGCTGCTACTCCGGCTCCGGCATTAAGGTTCCCGGCGGTTTTGAGTTCTTCTACACCGGTAACGTGAAGGACGAAGAAGGCAACCGCGAAACCTACCAGATTCTTGCTACCGCAGGTGAGGATGCGAAGCCGACCCGTCAGCTGCCCCCGCTGATTTCCGGCCCCGCGAAGGGCTACACCGCGCACTACCGCGACCCGCACGTCTTCGAGCGTAACGGCGAATGGTGGATGGTCATTGGCGCTCAGCGTGAGGACCTGACCGGCGCCGTGGTCGTGTACACCTCCAAGGACCGCCGCGAGTGGACTTTCCGCGGTGAGTTGGGCATCAAGGATAAGACCCTCAAGGGCACCTACATGTACGAGTGCCCCTCCCTGCTGAGCATGCGCGATGAGCTGACCGGCGAAATCCGCGACGTGCTGATTTTCAGCCCGCAGGGCATGCAGCCCCTCGGCGAGAAATACAACAACATTTTCCAGAGCGGCTACATTGTTGGTTCGCTGGATAACGAGACCCTCAAGTTCACCGTGGAGACCCCCTTTACCGAGCTGGATGCAGGTTTCGAGTTCTACGCCCCGCAGACCATCTCCGGTACCGGCCTGACCGCTGACCCGAAGGCACCTCACGATGTATGCGGCGACGCCCCGGTGATGATCGCGTGGCTGGGTAACGCTGATCAGGACGACCTGCCCTCGTGGAGCCACCGCTGGGTGCACATGTTCACCTACCCGCGTGAGCTGCACCTGCGCAACGGCAAGATTTTCCAGCGCCCGGTGCCGCAGCTCAATGACGCGATGGAGATGAACCCGCTGTACCGTGAGGAGGAGAAGGGCAAGCTCGTGGAGCTGAAGAACGCCCTGACCTTCCGTCTGCGTGGCCGCGTGAACGTCTCTGATGAGCGCGTGAAGCTGAAGATTAAGGACACTCACGGCGTGGCACTGAGCATCGTTCTGGATAAGGACTTTGTGCAGATGGACCGTGGCGGTACCCGCTACACCGAGGGTGGTAGCCTGCGCCGTCGAACCCTGAAGCGTTCGAAGATTCGCGAGTTTGACCTGCTTGTGGACGGTTCGGCTACCGAACTGTACGTGGGTGGCAAGCTGGTTGCCTCCATGGGCGCTGAGGTTATGACCGCTCGCACCTTCTTCAAGGGCGATAAGCGCCGCGTCCGCCTGACCGGTGGCGAGGTGCTGTCCCTGGAGTACGGCCGCCTCTAAGACTAAGCAACAAAATAAGATAGGGTGGTACCGATAACATCGGTACCGCCCCATCTTTTTATATGTATATGCTTATTCGTACCTGCTGGGGGCAGTCATATGGCCAGACCCATTGCCGTTGTAGTAAAGAGTACAAGTGTAGTTGCGTGGTGGAAAACCTACAATATCTGCACTACCTACAACATACCGTTGGACAAAAGTAATTTTGTACACTCCGTAGTGAGAGATGTACCCATAACGGTCCATACAGGCGCTGTAACCGCCACTAAGAACCCATCCTCGGCCAGGCCCCAAGTTATAGCCCATGTGGTACTGAGTGGAACGTACGTCGTTCCACGTAGTGGGAGGAATCCATACCGCTTGAGCTGGCGATATGCAGATACCAATAAAAAATCCGAGTGTAGCAAGTACCTTAAAAATATGACGCATCGTTGCACCTCCGTGTAAATTGATGTCTCTATTCTAACAGAGACCTAGGTTGGAGACAGTAAAAATATGGGAGGATAATGATTTGTCTTTAGAAAAATAGCGTGAAGAGATATTGCTGGCTATTGCATAAGCATAAAAGCCTACTCTCCGTGTGGAGGGTGGGCTCTCGCTTTTAAGAACTTTCCCGTGATACCATGTTTTACATTCGATATGTCAAACGTATGACATATGCATGACATGCACACACAGACATATCGCCCCAACTCATTCACAAAGCATCATCCGGTGGTGCTCCAAACAAAGGAGAGCGAGCGTGGACCACAAGTCAGTGGCACAGCGCGTGCTGAAGGACGTCGGTGGCGTCGGCAACATTCTTGCAGCCGCACACTGCGCAACCCGCCTTCGCCTCGTCCTGAAGAACCAGGACAAGGTCGACCAGGCAGCAATCGACAACGACGAGGACCTCAAGGGTAGCTTCCTCAACGCTGGCCAGTTCCAGATCATCGTTGGCCCCGGCGACGTCAACGAGGTGCACAAGCACCTGATTGCCGCTGGCGCACCCGAGGCATCCAAGGATGACCTCAAGAGCATCGCTGCGAAGCAGGGTAACATTGTCTCCCGCTTCATCAAGACCATTGCCGACATCTTCGTGCCGCTGATCCCGGTGCTGGTCGGCGGCGGTATGCTGATGGCGCTCAATAGCCTCCTGACCTCTAAGGGTATTTTCGGTCCTCAGGCTGTTATTGAACTTTTCCCCGAATGGGCTGACTTTGCAGACATTGTCAACCTGCTCTCCGCTGCTCCCTTCGCCTTCCTGCCCGTGCTGGTTGGCTTCTCCGCCACCAAGGTCTTCGGCGGTAACCCCTACCTCGGTCTGACCATGGGTGCCGCAATGGTCTCCCCGGCACTGATGAACGGCTACAACGTCGCAGCATCCCTGGCAGGTGCCGAGGGTACCGACCCCATGAAGTACTGGAACCTCTTCGGTCTGCAGGTTCAGCAGGCGGGCTACCAGGGCACCGTGCTGCCCATCATGCTGGTTGCCTTCATCCTCTCCCACATTGAGAAGTTCTTCCATAAGATCCTCAAGGGCACCATCGACTTCATCTTCACCCCGACCCTCACCATCCTCATCACCGGCTTCCTGACCTTCCTGCTGGTCGGCCCGCCGATGTTCCAGCTGGGTACCTGGCTGGGTGAAGGTATCAACTGGCTCTACACCGTTGCCGGTCCGCTGGGTGGTCTGATTTTCGGTACCTTCTACGCATTCATCGTGATGACCGGTATGCACCAGGCATTCCCGCCCATCGAGATGAGCCTGTGGGCAACCGGCGGTTCCTTCATCTTCGTCGTTGCTTCCATGTCTAACGTGGCTCAGGGTGCTGCCGCAGCCGGTGTCGCACTGACCACCAAGAACAAGAAGATTAAGGGTATTGCTTCGGCAGCCGCACCCTCCGCATTCCTGGGCATTACCGAGCCCGCAATGTTCGGTGTGAACCTGGCTCTGCGCTGGCCCTTCTACATCGCAATCGTTTCCGCGGGTATTGGCTCGATGGTTACCTCTATCCTTGGAATTAAGGCAGGTAAGCTGGGCGCTGCTGGTTACCTTGGCTTCCCCTCGATTGAAGCAACCGTCGGCGCCGGTATCCCGGGCTTCTTGGGCTGCCTCGTCCTGACCACCGTCATCGCCTTCGTTGCCTCCTTCATCTGGGGTAAGAAGGTCGAAGCCGGCAACACTGAGGAAGCTGAGGCACCCGCTGCAGCCGCTCCCGTTGCCACCGTAGCTGCTGCCGCAGCTCCCGCCGCCGCTGTAGCATCTGAGGCTGGCGAGAGCGTCGAAATCGGTTCCCACATGGTCGGTTCCGTGGTTCTGCTGGCTGACGTCAAGGATCCCACCTTCTCCTCCGGCGCACTGGGTGCAGGCACCGCAGTGGAGCCCACCGAAGGTAAGCTCTACGCACCGGCTGACGGCAAGATCACCGTTGCATTCCCCACCGGCCACGCATACGGTCTGCGCACCGAAGACGGCCTGGATCTGCTGATGCACATCGGTATGGACACCGTGGAGCTCGACGGCAAGCACTTCGAGCCCAAGGTTGCTAAGGGTGATACCGTCAAGCGCGGCGACGTCATCGCTGAGTTTGATATCCCCGCCATCAAGGCGGCTGGCTACCCGCTGGCAACCCCCATGGTGATCACCAACGCCAAGAAGGCTGCTGCTTCGGTTGAAGATGTCCAGGCTTCGGGCGCATCTGTCACCAACGCAGATTCGCTCCTGAAGGTTGCACTGAAGGCAAAGGCTAACGCATAGTCTGCACTCTTAGTGAGTAGATAACCTCAATGTGATGTACACCCCGTACCGCTCTTCCTAGAGCTGGTGCGGGGTGTTCAATTTTTCCTGCAAAAGCGTGAAAAAAGTGCGTGAATAAATATGCGTAAAAATTATGCATAATGGTGCAATATTAGCTAGCGCACAATGGTGCATGGTCATGAAAAATGTCTTGATAAGGCACAATCTATTAGCCAGGAGTGAATAATCCAGCTAATATTTATGTATAGTTTCAAGCTTTTGTAAAGGGTGAATATGACCTCAGCTTCCTATACCGTCCGCACCGCCGAGCCTCATGAATATGCCGAAGCGCTCGAAGTACTGATTGCCGCATTCGACGGGGATCCCGCCATGATGGCAGTCATCGCAGGCGGTAGCCGCCGACAGGAACTCGCCAGGCTCCGCGCCATCATGACCCTTCAGGTCTACGGCAACTTTTCCGACCGTGGCCGCATCGATATCGGCATCGAAGAATCCACCGGCAAGATCGTAGGCGTCTGCCTCTGGAGCACCCCCGAATCCCACGAAGGTTCCTTCCTGAACGAACTCAAGCAGATTGGCGCCTACTACAAGGCCCTCGGTTGTAAGAGCCTGCTACGGGCAGTCATGATGGAGCTACACCTGCTCAAGTACCGCCCCGCGTACAAGCACTGGTACCTCTTCAACATTGGTGTTCTCGAAGAGTATCGAGGCCGGGGCATTGGCTCCCAGCTACTCGACTACGGTACCGAACGCATCGGCGACTACCCCGCCTACCTCGAAGCATCGACCTACGACAGTGCCCGCCTCTACGAGCGCCGCGGATTCTTCTCCCTCGGCCCGCTCCACGGAATCTTCTCCAAGGCACACGCCGTCGGCATGGTCTACCCCGGCACCGGTCCCACCGAGATTGTGCAGCGCACCTCCTAAACTTCCGGACGCGCGCAGAACCGATAAATGTATATGAAAAATCCGCCCCACCGTGAGCACTCGCACGGTGGGGCGGATTTTTATTGTCAGAAGAGGAGCCTCTTATTGGAGCTCGTCCGGGGCAGAGGTATCAGGCTGAATCTGATCCAGATTCGGGATAGAACGCACCGTCGCCCCCAAATGCAGCTCAACGGGGAGTACGTCCTCGGGTTGGGTAATTGGGGGAGCGGTCTTCTCTGAAGATTCCTCCTGCTGTAGCTCAATGAGCTCCAGTAGACGCTGCGCGGTACGCTTCGCAATACCCTCAATCGGCTGAACCACGGTCGCCAACTCCGGCATGAGCAGCTGAACGCTCTGCGTGCCGTCGTAGCCAATCACCTGGAAATCCTCAGGAACGCGAATACCGCGTGCGCGCGCCCAGCCCAGCGCCAACGCGGCGTAATTATCGTTGGAGGCGAAGACCGCATCCACCGGCTCCGGGCTATCGGCGCGTTCGTCGAGGTAGCGGTAGAGCACCTCACGCTTAATGCCCAGGGAGGGGCGGAAACCCAGCTCCAGGAACTCCGGCATGAGTCCGGCTTCGAGCATTGCCTCACGGTATCCGCGCTGACGCTTATTGTGCTCACCCAGAGTCGACGTCACGTGCACGATATTCTGCGCACCCGTGGCAATCAGATGCTCCGTGGCGGCGCGAGCGCCTCCGTAGTTATCGGAGCGGATATTCGGGTAAAAACCGCTTTCGAGGCGGTCCACGGTCACCAAGGGAGCCTGGGCGTGCGGAATATTCACCAGTGCGTCAGAGTGCGCGCCGCTGATAATGCCGTCCACCTGGTTGGAGAAAAGCATCTCCAAGTAGCGCTTTTCCTGCTCAGGGTGGTCATCGCTATTGCAGAGAATGACGCGGTAGCCTGCCTCGGCAAGGTAACTTTCGAGGCGGTACACCATCTCCCCGTAGAAGGGGTTCGCGACCGTGGGGAAGATGAGGCCCACCATCTGCGAGCGCTGACCCTGCAGGCTGCGGGCGATGGCGTTGGGTCGGTAGCCGAGTTCCCGCATTGCCTCGTGGACCTTGGAGCGGGTGCTTTCGCTGAGGTAGCCGCGATTATTGAGGACGCGGGATACAGTGGTGGGAGAGACACCTGCGCGGGCTGCAACATCGCTGAGTTTGGGCTTAGCCACAGGGGCTCCCTTCGGTGTGCTAAACGATTGACATATCTCTCTACTATACCCTCTCCACAGAATCTACCTGAGCCCAGAAAACATGAAAAAGCGCTTTTCTACTGTGCCTTCCACCCCATCGGTTGGCAACCCCGGTCTACAGTACCGGAATAATCGGCACTCGAGCCCCCACCTCATGGGCAGAACCGCAGACCGAAGAATCATCCAACACCGCACAATGAGTAGCTGCTGCCAACGATGACAACATATGCGATGCTGACTTCGGTAGAGGATACGCCACACCATCACGCACCAACACCGGTAACAGACGAACCCCCGCTGGCTTACGCAAAGTATCAACCGGCTCACCCAAAACAGCCGAATCCAGCTCCGGTAGGGACATGTCCCTCATACCAGCCAAAAGCGGTGGCAAATACGAATACAAAGCCGTGTATGCTGCCAAAGGATTACCCGGCAGACCCAACACAAAACGCTCACGACCAGAATTTGGGCCCGTCTCCGGAACCTGCAAGCGCGCGGCCAAAGCAGGATGACCCGGACGCACATCCACTGACTCAAACAGGTATGTCGCACCCATATCGTTGAGCACCTTACGCACCAAATCAACACCCGAGGTGCTTGACCCGCCTGTAAACACCAGCACACGAGCCGTAGATGTAGCTAAGAACGTGCGGAACTCAGACTCAACATCCGCCAAACGAGTTGAAGGGCGTGCCTCACAGCCTGCAGAAATAATCGCATGCTCCATAAAGCCGCCAAAAGCATCACGCACCTGCCCCGGCGCAGGCACACCAAAGGTAATAACCTCGTTACCCGTAAACGCACAACGCACCGGAATCGGGGCGTACACCGGCAACTCATCAAAACCATTCATGCCCAAAAACGCCGCCATACGCGCAGAAATACGGTCACCATGGCGCGCCAACAACTCGCCACGTTCCAACTCAACACCAGCATGGCGAATATCAGTACCAGGAGCCGGAGTCTCAAAACCCTCCGCCATATCCAGGTAATGAATACTGGACTGAGTCTCCAAATGAGCAGCTACACCAGGGCGAGACGAAGCCTCCGCACCCTCATACAGGCGCGAATGCTCCTCGCGCACAATTGCCTCAGTACCCTCAGGAATCAACCCACCCGTCAGAATCGGGGTGGCTTCCCCCGGTGCAATAGGAACTGTCAGACGGTGAATATTTGCGCGAGAATCCTCCGGATACGCCGGGGTCACCAGACGCCACGGAGGCGTACCCGCCACAGCGTAACCGTCCATCGCCGAAGAGCTGTAGTGGGGCACCGGCATCATCGAATAAACATCATCCGCCAAATAGTGGCCAATCGTCGCCAGCAGCGGTAAAGACTCCGTCTTCACATGGTGAGCAATCTCCAGGCCCTGCTCATGCAAAATCTGGCGGGCCTGCTGCCACGAAACAGAAGGAATATGGTGAGACATCGTACCTCGTAAAAGTGTGTGCGGGACGCGCAACAGCGCGCGAGCTCAAAAACGCTACATGTACACGGCATCTAAAGCCAAGACTTATCACCTAGGGTACTCGTAGTCAGACCCTAATATCACACTGCGGTATCTCAGCTGCTAATAGCTTGACCAGAGCGACGTCGTATAACCCAGCGCCTGCGCCTGCTCCCACGTATCAACATCGGCGGTATCAGCGGCAGACATCTGAACCGCAGTAGGGTTCAGACGACGCAAAAAAGAACGAACAGAAGCGTCGGTGGTGCCGGCCGAAAACACCGAGCGAATCGCCCCAAAACGGTAAATACCAACCAGCGGCTGATAGATACCCTCAGAAACCCCCCAGAAACCTGCCGATGTTTCAGAATCAGTGAGGGAGAGAGCTGACTGTTCTGCATAAGCCTGCTCGACACTCTGCGCCGCAGTGATTAGTTGCTGAACCGCCGGGGCAATACGCGGAGTATCCACACCCAAAATCAGACACCAGTCGGGCACAGGAATCTGCGAGCGCTCACAATCGGCCGCAATACACTCCAAACCGGCATGAATCGCCGCGGCAGGCCCGGAAAACGGCGGATCCTCACGAGTACGTAACACCCCCGACGGCAATGGCAAGCTCTCAGGGCCCACCACCACGCGTGGGGATGCGGCGGCCACCGCCTTCAGAGCACAATCCAGCAGAGTGCTCGTACCATCAGACAAGGATGCCTTCGGCACGTGGTTCAGGCGGCGAGAAGCGCCTCCGGCGACAACGACTGCGGCGCATGAAAAATCGCCCTCAGCGGGAAGTACAGAACCGGGCATCTTATCCGCCCGCATTATCCACCCGCAAAGGGAGGCAGAACGTCCACACGATCGGCATCCTGTAGGGGCGCCTGAGTATCCGAACGGGCACCATTGACCAGGAACGAGCACTGCTCCATCACCTGCGCAAGAGTCAGACCCGAAGGGGTCGTACCCTCCAAACTCTGACCCAGATACTCAATCAGCGCACCAAGAGTCGCAGACGACAGCTGCGCCAGGGGCACCGACAGCTGCGCGATACCCGCCGCTGAACGTGCGGCAGCAAAAAATTGAACCTGCATAATGCTCCTCAATCCTAAGTCAGGGAACAGCCGAAAATCACGGGTGCAAGATGCCGGTAAAAAGCCTTATCCGGCACCTTCGGTTGATGAATCAGCGGTTTTTCTAGCCACCAATAGCGCTCATCGAGCGGCTCGCCTTAGCGAACTCCTCAATATCGAAGTCAGCGTCTTCTTTACCGTGGGCGCGCGGCTTAAACCACATGCCCTCACGCCAACGCAGAGCTAGCTGCTTATCGTTGGCACCAGAACGCAGAAGCTGCATCAAATCGGTCTCGGTGTCGGAGAACAAACAGGAGCGAATCTTACCGTCCGCCGTCAGGCGGGTGCGTGTGCACGCATTGCAGAACGACTCCGTCACCGAGGCAATAATACCCACACGCCCCAGCGACTCGGTATCGTCAGCCGGGAAGCCAGCCTCATCCAGGGCAGTACCGAGCGGGTATACCTCCCACAGCTGGGCGGGGGAGTCGCCACGCGCCTCCGCCACCGAACCCAGAACGTACTCAGCCGAGAGTTTCTCGCGAATTTCAGCGGCAGTAATCGTGCCCTCACGGGTCCAACGGTTATCAGCGTCCAACGGCATCTGCTCAATGAAACGCAGCTGATAGCCGCCCGCCAACGCCCAGCGCAGAAGCTCCGGAGCCTGGTCATCATTCAGACCCGGCATCAGCACAGCATTAATCTTGATGGGCCACAGGCCAGCTTCCGCTGCACCGTCAATACCCTTGAGCACGGCGTCGAGCTTATCTCGGCGGGTCAGCTCGGCAAAGGTCTCACGGCAAATCGTATCCAGAGAAACATTGATACGAGTCAGACCAGCCTCCGCCAGCGCGGAGGCACGCTTCTCCAAACCAATACCGTTCGTCGTAATAGCAAGCGGAACATCCGGATGCGCCTGATGGATGCGGGAAATAATATCCACTAAATCGGCGCGCACCAGCGGCTCGCCACCGGTAAAGCGGATCTCCTCAACGCCCAGCTCAGTAATCGCAATGTCGGCAAGGCGCGCAATCTCCTCGGCGGAGAGCAGATTCTCCTTCGGGAGCCACTGTAAACCATCCGCCGGCATGCAATAAATGCAACGAAGATTACATTTATCGGTCAGAGAGATACGAAGATCAGTCGCCACACGACCCCAACGGTCCAAGAGCGGACCGCTATTCGTAATATTCGGGAGCTTACGCTGTACCTTGACGCCACTCTCAGATTTTTTGGGCGTCACAAAAGCAGCCCCATTATCCTCCGCAGAAGATAAGGTGCTTAACATTGGGCCCGCAATGAGCTCAGAAGAGGCCGAATTTGCCGTGTACGCCATGTAAAACCTATGTGGAAAATTTGCATATTTCAGGTGACAATATGATTATTCCATGTTCCGGCGCCCGGTACATAGTGTGTGCAAGGTAAGTTACAACTGCGCCACCGCAGACCATCACGAGGAAAACAACACGTACAAGCTAGGGACGTACGCAAAACCTCGCACAGAGCCCGGACGGGGAAACACCTCACCACCGCAAGAGTACGAACCACTAAGGAAACAAATTTCATGAAGACCCCCCTCGCAGCTCTCAGTGCGCTCGCTGCTGCAACCCTCGCCCTCACCGGATGCGGCGCCACCCAGGGCTCCTCCTCCGCATCTGCAACGACCAGCCAGACTGCCTCCGGCAAGATTGAGGTCTTTGCCGCAGCCTCCCTGAACAACGCCGGTGCAGACCTCGAAAAGGCGTATGAAGCCGCCAACCCCGGCGTAGACATCACCTTCGTCTACGAAGGCTCCGCAAAGCTCGTCAACCAGATCGAGCAGGGTGCAACCCCCGACCTGCTCATTACCGCAGACACCAAGAACATGGACAAGGCAAAGAAGCTCGACCAGTTCTCCGATTCCGAAACCAACGTTCTGGTCACCAATAAGCTCGTGCTCGTCACCGCCGAAGGTAACCCCGGCAAAATCAACAGCCTCGAAGACCTCAAGACCACCGAAGGTGTCGTCGCCATCTGCAAAGAAGATGTTCCCTGCGGCACCATCGCCCACCAGGAACTGAAGAAGCACGACATTACCCTCAAGAACGCAACCACCGAAAGTAAGGTCACCGACGTAGCAACCAAGGTCACCACCGGCAACGCCGATGCGGGCTTCATCTACACCACTGACCTCGCCGCAGCCAAGAAGAAGGGCGCCAACCTCGGCTCGGTCGAACTAACCGACGTGGAACGCAACGAATACCCCGCAGCGCTGAGCAAGACCGGCTCCTCCTCCGAGACCGCGAAGAAGTTCAACGAATGGTTGAAGAATTCCGACGAGGCGAAGAAGATTCTCACCGAGTACGGCTTCAGCACCGCAAAGTAATTCAACTCAGTAGGGAACAACCCGAGTCTCATCACCCATGACAGACACCACCGCTACCCATCGCAATGCCGGAACCTCACGCACACCCGGAAGCAGACTCTTCGCCTCCGTGCCTGTGCTCTCCCTGGTTCCGGCGTCGCTGGGTATTTTTCTCATTGCCGGACCGCTCCTCGGGCTCTTCCTTAACATCCCCTGGAGCCAGCTCGGTAGTATCTTCACCCCGCAGGTGCTCGGGGCGGCGAATCTCTCCCTTAGCACCGCCGCCGCCTCCACCCTCATCTGCGGGCTTCTCGGTGCGCCTCTGGCGCTTGTGCTCTCCAAAGTGCTCAACCGCTCACGGCTACACCGGTTTGGGTCGGTGCTCTACGCCATCATCTACACCCCGGTCATTCTCTCCCCGGTGGTCTCCGGCCTCGGGCTACTCTTCTTCTGGGGACGCAAAGGCATGATTGGCACCTACCTCTACCAGGCAGGAATCTCCATCCCCTTCACCCCCAACGCGGTAATTATCGCCCAGGTCTTCGTCGCCCTACCCTTCTTCGTTGCCACCGCGGTCACCACCCTGCAGGCTATTCCCCGCGAATACGAAGAAATTGCCCTCGTTGAAGGCGCTAAACCCGCAGAAATCACCTTCAAAGTGCTACTACCCCTCGCCGCTCCCGGTCTCGTTACCGCATTCCTGCTCTCCTTCGCCCGAGCGCTCGGCGAATACGGTGCAACCGTCACCTTCGCTGGTAACGTCCAAGGTAAAACCCAAACTATACCCCTGGCCATCGACCTAGCCATTAACAGCAGCGACATTCCCAGCGCCCTCGGAAGCGCCCTGATTCTCATTAGCCTCTACTTGGGAATCTTCGGGGTCCTCGGCCTAATTCGCGCTCTAAAAAAACTACGCGAAAGCACTCGATAAGCTGCTCCGCCGCTTGCACCGCACGCCACCCGACACACACCGGTCCTTAGGCAAAACTGCATTTACCAGCCCACAAAAACACACCTACACTAGTCATAACCACCGCCGCACGATTGGAATCGCCATGATTTCCCCCGAATTCAACGGAACCCCCAGCACCGAGGAATACCGCGCCTACCTGGCGCTACTGCTGCGTGAAGTCTTCATCGGCACCGCAGAAACGGTTCCCCTCTACCACGCGGCAGGACGCATCCTCGCCCAAGACATCACCGCACGCATGGATGTACCCAGCTTCGACAACTCCCAAATGGACGGCTACGCACTCACCGCCGAAGCTGCAGACCGCGAAGACCGCATCTTCACCGTCGGGCGCGAAATTCCCGCCGGACGCCCCCTCCAGCGTTCCCGATCCTCTGACGACCTGACCTACCCGATCATGACCGGCGCACCCATCCCCAAGGGATACGACGCAGTCATCCCTGTTGAACAGTCCGAACGCATCGAATACCCCAATCTACCCGAATCCTTTGGCCGCTCCAGTGAAAAGGTCAAACTTGCTCCCGGTAAACCCGGACAATTCGTGCGCCGCCGCGGCGAAGATGTCGTCACTGGCCAGGTCCTTGCACGCGCCGGTGAACGCATTACTCCCGCTCTGCTTGGTGCGCTAGCCTCCCAGGGATACGCACGCCTGACCGTCGCGGCGGGTCCCCGTGTGCTCGTGTGCACTGGCGGCGATGAGATTCTCTCCGGCGTTGAAGAAGATGGAAACGCCACCACTCAGGAACTCGCTCAAGGCCAGATTTTTGACGCCAATGGCCCCATGCTCACTGCTATGCTCCGCGAAGATGGCGCTCAAGTACGCCGTATTGCTATCGGTGATGACCCTATTGAGCTACTGCACCGCCTCACGGCAGAATACGAAAGCTTCAAACCGGACATCATCATCACCTCGGGTGGTATCAGCCACGGCAAGTATGAGGTGGTCCGCAACGCCATCGCCAAGGTGCACGAAGCGGACATTCTGGTGCCCGTCTCTTGGTTTGGACACGTCAGCCAACAGCCCGGCGGCCCCCAAGGCGTGAACCTGCTCGACTTCAAGGGGCACCGTGTGCCCATGATTTCCTTCCCCGGAAACCCAGTGAGCACGCTCATCTCGTACGCGCTAATTCTGCGCCCTTACTTGCGTGCCGGCGGCCCCTACGGTGTGCCCTACGCGGTTGCCTCCGAACAAGCGACCTTGAATAACGCACCGCGAGGCGTGCTCGTCACCGAAACCCCGCTTACCGCTCCGGCGACCAAGCGCCAGTTCCTGCGCGGCACCCTCGCCATGGTCGAGGTCGAGCCCGGAACCTACCGGGTGGAGCTCTATCCGGACGTCCTCTCAGGCTCGCATCTGCTGCACCGCGCAGCACAAGCAGATGTGCTCATTGAGCTGGCACCCGGAACTACCTACACCGGGGGAGAGGCAGTACCCTACCACCGTATTCGCCTCACCGATCACTAGCGAAATACCCCCCCCGCATTGTTCCTTGCGTGAACGACAAGGAATAATTGAGACTCATACTAAGTAATGATTCGCGGCAGAAGAATACCGCGCAGAAGCCAGGAGAAACGATGACCTCTACCTCGCAGCCCAACCAGGAACTGACCCACGTGCGCGCCGACGGCTCAGCACACATGGTGGACGTTACGGAGAAGTCGGTCACCACCCGCACTGCCCTGGCTGAGGCAATCGTACGCACCCGCGAAGACGTTATCGCCATGATTTTTGACGCTGACCTTCCCAAGGGTGATGCGCTTCCGGTTGCACGTGTTGCCGGCATCATGGGCGCTAAGCGCACCCCGGAAATCATTCCCCTCTGTCACCCGCTGCCCCTGGGCAAGATTACGGTGGACTTTGAGCGCGGCACCGACTTCGTGCGTATTGAGGCTTCAGTGAAGACCCGTGGCGTCACCGGCGTGGAGATGGAAGCACTGACCGCCGTTTCCTCGGCGGCACTGACTGTTTTCGATATGATCAAGGCAGTCGATAAGTACGCCGTCATCACCGACATTCGTGTTCTGGAGAAGAGCGGCGGCAAGTCCGGCGACTGGTCCGTCTGCAAGGACTCCTAAGCTGCGGCGGCGCACCCCCCGTCACCTGACAGATATAGAAAAGGAATTCCAATGAGTAGCGAAGACTACACCATGCAGGAGAACCTCACCGGCCTGGTTATTGTCGCCTCCACCCGCGCAGCCCGCGGCGTATATGAGGATAAGTCCGGCCCTATCGCTGTGGAGTGGTTGCGCTCGCGCGGCTTTGACACCCCGGACGCAGTGGTCATTGAAGACCGCGATATTATCGAGTACTTCAACGCCTTAGTGGCCGAGGGTAAGAAGAACGGTAACCTGCCGACGTTCATTCTGACCAGCGGTGGTACCGGTCTGAACTCTGACGACCAGACCGTGGAGGCGGTTCGCCCCCACCTGGATAAGGAAGTGCCCGGCATTATGCATGCCTTCTGGATGAACGGTCTGAAAAATGTTCCCGCGGCGGTGCTTTCACGCGGCGTGGCGGGCGTGATTGACCGTACCTTCGTGATGACTCTGCCCGGTTCGCGCGGTGGCGTGAAGGACGGCGTGGCAACCCTCGATCCGCTCGTTGAGCACATTTGCCGTCAGATGGAGGACTACCATGACCACTAAGTCGCAGAACGAAGAATCACTGGACCACTCGGGCGCGCACGGTGCCGAGCCGAGCGGCTCGACCGTGGTGTTCACCGATATTACGGAGGCGCCCCTGGAACCGCTGTACGCGGCGGCTAAAGCTGAGGTCATGACTGATGCCATGGGTGCCCTGGTAATTTTTGACGGCATTGTGCGCAACCATGATCACGGTAGCGCGGTGCGTGGGTTGTCCTATAGCGCGCATCCGCAGGCTCGTGAGTATATTGCGGAGGTTGCCGCCGAGGTTGCTACCGAGCTGGACGGTGTACGTCTGTGGGCTGTGCACCGTGTGGGTCCGATTGCTATTGGCGAGTCGGCTCTGACCGTAATGGCGGCAGCGGCTCACCGTGGCCGTGCATTTGATGCCTGCGAGCTGGTGGCTGATCGGGTGAAGGCTCGTGTGCCGATTTGGAAGGAACAGGAACTGCTCGATGGAAGCATCGAGTGGGTTGGTGTGGATACTTCGCCTGCTTAGCCTTCTGAATATTCTGAATATAAGCCTGTCAGGGGGATTTCTCTCGGGCAGGCTTATTCTCCTTGATGCTTGGATC
This sequence comes from Rothia similimucilaginosa, assembly GCF_029850985.2. NCBI lineage: Bacteria > Bacillati > Actinomycetota > Actinomycetes > Micrococcales > Micrococcaceae > Rothia > Rothia similimucilaginosa. The sequence continues at coordinate 436,115 of NZ_CM138149.1, forward strand.
CCTAATAAAGTTCAAGCCACCTCTACTATTTGATGCGAGGAACCCCCCCCATGTCTTCTCACACCTCTCGTAGCGCGAGCGAGCTCTCTGCCGCTGAGCGTGCGTTCTACTCTCGTCAGCTGATTCTGCCCGAAATGGGGTATGAGGCTCAGCTGGCACTCAAGGGTGCACGTGTTGTGGTGTTGGGCGCTGGTGGTTTGGGTGCTCCCGCGCTGTTGTACCTGGCGGGTGCTGGTGTCGGTCAGATTGTGGTGGTTGATGATGACGTCGTGGATGATTCGAATCTGCACCGCCAGGTGATTCATACGCACGCCAGGGTGGGTAATTCTAAGGCTGAGTCTGCCGCTGAGTCTTTGCGCTCGCTAAATCCTTTTATTGAGGTTGTACCGGTGCGTGAGCGTTTGACAGAGGCGAATGTTGATGCGCTTTTGTCTGACGCTGATTTGGTGCTGGATGGTAGCGATAATTTTGAATCGCGTTATGTGGTGTCGGCGGCGGCTGCGCGTGCTGGGATTGCGCATGTGTGGGCTGCGATTCTTGGTTTCGATGCGCAGTTGAGTGTGTTTTGGGCGGGGCACGGTCCGGTATATGAGGATTTGTACCCTCATGCTCCTGCTGCCGGTAGTGTGCCTTCGTGTAGTACCGCTGGTGTGGTGGGTGCTATGGCTGGTGTGGTGGGTGCTGCTATGGCTATGGAGGCAGTGAAGCTGCTGACCGGGGTGGGGGAGCCGCTCATGGGTGAGGTTGGCCTATATTCGGCGTTAAGTGGGAGGTGGGAATATATACCTCTTGTGGCTAGTGTGCAAGCTGTACCTAAGAAAAGTGTCGTTTTGTCCCAAGAAACGAGTTATATGCCCAAAAATTCTGTAACAATTCGTAATATTTCTCAGGATTTTGCTAGCTCTTCGACGGATTCGATGCCTCGTCCCATAAGTGCCCAGGACTTTAAAAAGCTGTTATCGGATGAAAATATTGCCCTTTTGGACGTTCGTGAGCAGGTGGAATTCAAAGCTTTTGCTATTGAAGGCGCTATTAATCTTCCTCTGACTGAGTTGCTGGAGGCCAGTCGAAATAGTGGTTTAAAGGCCCTGATTGAGCGTAAAATTCCCACAAACGCCCAGGAAATCGTTATTTACTGCACCGGATACACTCGAACGGTTGAGGCAGCTCGTGAAATAGCGCCCCTGGAGGAGCGTTCTGTGTACATGCTTGAGGGTGGAATTTCCGCCTGGCTTACGGTCTAAAACACCCTTATTTTGCATGAATTAGGCAAGGTTTTTATCTCGTATTTTCCATGCCAAATTTCCGATATATTGGGCAGTATGGAACAAGCATCACAGATTAAGGGCCCGGACGGCCCCCTTACCGATCAGCTGATCAAGTTCGGTAAGTTCTTCTCCCGCTGGGATGAGACTGAAGACGGCCGCGCCGTCTTCCGTGAAGGCGGCCGCGAAGGTGACGCCTTCTACCGCGACCGTTGGAGCCACGATAAGGAAGTTCGCTCTACCCACGGCGTGAACTGCACCGGCTCCTGCTCCTGGAAGGTGTACGTCAAGGACGGCATTATCACCTGGGAAGCACAGGAAACCGACTACCCCTCGGTTGGTCCCGACCGCCCCGAGTACGAGCCCCGTGGTTGCCCCCGCGGTGCATCATTCTCGTGGTACACCTACTCTCCCACTCGCGTTAAATACCCCTACGTTCGCGGTCTCCTGCTGGAGATGTACCGCGAAGCGAAGGCAATCCATAACGATCCCGTGGACGCCTTCCACTCCATCGTGTCCGACCCCGCCAAGCGTGCACGCTACGTGAACGCACGCGGTAAGGGTGGTCTGGTGCGCTCGACCTGGGCTGAGGCTCTCGAGCTGATGGCGGCTGCTCACGTGCACACCATCAAGTACTACGGCCCCGACCGTAACACCGGCTTCACCCCGATTCCGGCAATGTCCATGACCTCCTTCAGTGCGGGTGTTCGCTACATCCAGCTGACCGGTGGCGTGATGACCAGCTTCTACGACTGGTACGCCGACCTTCCCGTGGCTTCCCCGCAGGTCTTCGGCGACCAGACCGATGTGCCCGAGTCTGGCGACTGGTGGGACGCTGCATACCTCATCATGTGGGGTGCAAACGTTCCGCTGACCCGTACCCCGGATGCTCACTGGGTCTCCGAGGTCCGCTACCGCGGTACCAAGGTTGTCACCGTGAGCCCCGACTACGCCGATAACACCAAGTTCGCTGACGAGTGGCTGCCCGCCCAGGCAGGTACCGACGCAGCACTGGCTATGGCGATGGGCCACGTTATCCTCAAGGAGAACTACGTCGACCAGCGTGTCGAGTTCTTCGAGGACTTCTCCCTGACATACACCGACCTTCCCTTCCTGGTCACCCTGGAAACCCGTGAGGACGGCGTGAAGGTCCCCTCCAAGTTCCTGACCGCAGCAAAGCTCGCTGGTGAGGCTGAGCAGCCGAACGCTGACTTTAAGCCCGTGCTGATGGACCGCGAGACCGGTGAGGTCTTCGTGCCCAACGGCACCATGGGTCACCGTTACGCTCAGGAAGACCAGGGCAGGTGGAACCTGGATCTGCAGGGTCGTAAGCCGATTCTGTCGATTCGCGACCTGCCCCAGGGCCAGACAGCAGCTGCAGAGATTAAGATGCCGACCTTCGATAACCCGAAGGGTCACGGCGACGTCATTACCCGCGGTGTGCCTGTAGCATACGTTGAAGGCCACGAAGTCACCACTGTCTTCGACATCATGCTGGCACAGTACGGTGTGGGCCGCGAGGGCCTGCCCGGTACCTGGGCTAAGGACTACGAGGACTGGAACGTTCAGAACACCCCGGCATGGCAGGAGCAGATTACTTCTGTCCCCGCCGAGGCTGTTATCCGCGTTGCCCGCGAGTTCGCTAAGAGCGCCCTGGATTCCGGTGGCCGCTCCATGATTATCTTCGGTGCAGGTATCTGCCAGTGGTACCACGCTGACACCACCTACCGCGCTATCCTCGCCTTGCTGAACCTGACCGGTTCCCAGGGCCGTAACGGTGGCGGTTGGGCTCACTACGTGGGCCAGGAGAAGGCACGTCCGCTGACTGGTCTGACCAACATTGCTAACGCTCTGGACTGGAGCCGTCCGCCGCGTCACATGATCGGTACCGGCTTCTGGTACATGCACACTGACCAGTTCCGTCAGGATGCATACTCCACCGATTACCTGCAGTCCCCGCTGGCTAAGGGTGAGTTGCGCGATGTTCACACTGCTGACGTTGTGGCACGCTCCGTGCGCATGGGCTGGATGCCGTTCTTCCCGCAGTTCCCCGAGAACTCGCTGGAACTGGCTGATAAGGCAGAGCAGGCAGTGGCACGCGGCGAGGCTTCCTCGAACGCGGACTACATTGCACAGCGCCTGAACTCCGGTGACTTGGAGTTCTCCGTTGAGGACGTCGACAACCCCATCAACTGGCCTCGTACCCTGACCCTGTGGCGTTCGAACCTGTTCGGTTCCTCCGCTAAGGGTGAGAGCTACTTCCTGAAGCACCTGGTCGGTAGCATGGACAACGTTCAGGGTTCCGACTCGGAGAAGCACCCGAACGAAGTGAAGTGGGTCGACGACGCACCTCAGGGCAAGCTGGATCTGCTGGTCACCTCGGACTTCCGTATGACCTCCTCGACCCTGCTGTCTGACATCGTTCTGCCGACTGCTACCTGGTACGAGAAGCACGATATCTCCTCGACCGATATGCACCCGTTCCTGCACGCGTTCTCCCCGGCAATTGATCCGCCGTGGGAGGCAAAGACCGACCACGAGACCTTCAAGGCTCTGGCATACGAGTTCACTCGCCTGGCTAAGAAGCACCTCGGCGTCCGCAAGGACATCGTTTCGGTTCCGCTGCTGCACGACACTCCCGGCCAGATTGCTCAGCCTGGCGGTCACGCACCCGACTGGAAGAACACCCCCGGTATGGTGGGCGTGCCCGGCAAGAACATGCCGAACTTCGTCACCGTCGAGCGTGACTACGGCGCACTGTACGATATGTACACCACCGTTGGCCCGCTGTTCGATAAGCTCGGTGCCACCACCAAGTTCATCACTTACGATCTGAAGGACGAAGTCGCGAAGATGGCTAAGGAATTCGGTGTGATGGACTCCGGTAAGGGCGCAGGCCGTCCGGCACTGGATACCGACGTGAAGATTTCTGAAGCAATCCTCATGATTTCCGGTACCTCTAACGGTGAGGTTGCTGTTAAGGGCTTCAAGGAGCTCGAGAAGCAGACCGGTCTGCACCTGATGGACCTGGCAGAAGGTAACGAGGAACGTCGTATTACCTTCCCCATGACCCAGGCCGCACCGCAGCCCGTGATGACTTCCCCCGAGTGGTCCGGTTCGGAGACCGGTGGTCGCCGATACGCTCCGTTTACCGTCAACATCGAGAAGAAGAAGCCGTTCCACACTCTGACCGGCCGTATGCACTTCTTCCTCGACCATGACTGGATGCACGAAATGGGCGAGGCTCTGCCGATTTACCGTCCGCCGCTGGATATGACTGGCCTGTACAACGAGCCTGAGCTCGGTACTACCGACGGTGTTTCAGTTGCTGTTCGCTACCTGACCCCGCACAATAAGTGGGCAATTCACTCGCAGTACTTCGACAACCACTACATGCTCAGCATGTTCCGTGGCGGTCCGACTGCATGGATGAGCCCGCAGGATGCTGAGAAGATTGGCGTCAAGGACGGCGAGTGGATTGAGTGTGTGAACACCAACGGTGTCTTCGTGGGCCGTGCGGTTGTTTCGCACCGTATGCCCGAGGGCGTCTGCTTCGTTTACCACGCTCAGGAGCGTATGGTTAGCCCGAAGTCTGAAGTCACCGGTAAGCGCGGTGGTATTCACAACTCGGTGACCCGTATTCTTCTGAAGCCCACCCACATGATTGGTGGCTACGCTCACCAGGCGTTCGCCTTCAACTATCTTGGACCGACCGGTAACCAGCGAGACATCGTCTCGTACATCCGTCGCCGTAAGTCCCAGGAGGTAACTTTCTAATGCGCGTTATGGCACAAGTTGCTATGGTGATGGCGCTCGATAAGTGCATCGGCTGCCACACCTGCTCCGTGACCTGTAAGCAGGCATGGACGAACCGAGCCGGTACCGAATACGTCTGGTTCAACAATGTTGAGACTCGTCCCGGTCAGGGTTACCCCCGCCGTTACGAGGATCAGGAGAAGTGGAAGGGCGGCTGGGTGCTGAACAAGCGCGGTCGTCTGGAGCTCAAGAGCGGTAACCGCTTCCAGAAGCTCTTCACGATTTTCGCTTCCCCGATTCAGCCCGAGCTGAACGACTACTACGAGCCCTGGACCTACGACTACCAGAACCTGACCAGTGCTCCTCTGGGTGATGATTTCCCGGCTGCTAAGCCGGTCTCCCTCATCACCGGTGAGGACACCAAGGTTGAGTGGGGTATGAACTGGGACGACAACCTGGCTGGTGCGACCGAGTACGGTCATCTGGACCCGCTGGTGGAGAAGGTTCGTAAGAAGGCTGAGGACAAGATTAAGTTCGAGTTCGAGCAGACCTTCATGTTCTACCTGCCTCGTATTTGTGAGCACTGCTTGAACCCCTCCTGCATGGCTTCTTGCCCCTCCGGCGCTATCTACAAGCGCGCTGAGGACGGTATCGTGCTGGTTGACCAGGACCGTTGCCGTGGTTGGCGTCAGTGCATCACCGGCTGCCCCTACAAGAAGGTGTACTTCAACCACAAGACGGGTAAGGCTGAGAAGTGTACCTTCTGCTACCCCCGTATTGAGGCTGGTATCCCGACTGTATGTGCTGAGACCTGTGTTGGTCGTATGCGCTACATCGGCATCTTCCTCTACGACGCAGACCGCGTGACTGAAGCTGCTTCGGTTGAGGATGAGAAGGACCTCTACGAGGCTCAGCTGTCGCTGATGCTTGATCCTTCGGATCCTGCTGTGATTGAGCAGGCTCGTAAGAACGACATCCCCGATGCGTGGATTACTGCGGCTCAGAAGTCGCCCGTGTACAAGCTGGCGAAGGAGTGGAAGGTGGCTCTGCCCCTGCACCCCGAGTACCGCACCATGCCCATGGTTTGGTACGTACCCCCGCTGTCTCCGATTGTTGACCTGCTCAAGGAGCAGGGCCACGATGCGGAGAACAGCAACAACCTGTTCGGTGCTATTGAGTCTCTCCGTATTCCGGTTGAGTACCTTGCTGAGCTGTTCACCGCAGGCGACACTGAGGTTATTACTAACGTTCTGCGCCGCCTGGCTGCGATGCGTTCGTACATGCGTGATATCAACCTCGGTGGCGAAGGCAACGAAGAGATTGCTCAGGCTGTTGGTATGACCGGTCAGCAGGTGTACGAGATGTACCGCCTGATGGCTATCGCTAAGTACAACGAGCGTTACGTCATTCCGAAGGCTCACATGGAGGACGCCCACAACCTTGAGGAAATGGGTTGCTCCCTGAGCGTGGATGGCGGACCCGGCATGTACGGCGATGCGTTCAACGACATGGAGGGTCGCCCGACTCCCGTGTCCACCGGTGTCTACGAGGCTAACAACAAGGTTAGCTTGTTCAGCTGGGACGGTTCTTCCCGTCCTGATGGCCTCTTCCCGAACACCACCGGAAAGAAGTAATAAGTGGCTGGATTCTTTTCCAAGCTCATGGGCAAAGCCAGTTCCGAGGCTGCTGTCTCGGAGCCGGCTCAGCCGGAGAACCCGTTCGATATCGATTACGGTCCCGGCGAGGATATGGACTCGGTAATCTACCAGGTGAGCGGTATGCTCCTGGGCTACCCCGATGAGGAAACTCTGAAGGTTCTGCCTGAACTGGTGGAGATTACCGCTTCCACCCAGAATGAGGCTTTCATTGCTGCCGTTGATGCGGTTCAGCAGTGGCTGACTTCTAAAGACCTGGAGGATGTGCAGTCCGAGTACGTGCAGGAATACGACCTTTCGCGTCGTCATTCTCTGCACCTGTCCTACTGGACCGATGGTGATACCCGCCGCCGTGGTGAGACTCTTCTGCGTTTTAAGCAGATGTACCGCGACTCCGGTATGTTGACCGTTTTGAACGGTGAGCTTCCGGACTACCTGCCGCTGGTGCTGGAGTTTTGTGCGTTGGTGGATCGCCGTAAGGGCCGTTCCGCTTTGCAGGCGTACCGTCCGTCCCTTGAGCTTCTTCGTCTGTCCATGAAGGACGGAAATCTGCCCCACTACGGGTTGTTGCAGAGCATCTGCGATACCCTTCCTGGCGTCTCTCCGGAGACTCAGGAGGAGGTTCAGAAGATGGCTGGCTACGGCCCTCCCGTCGAGACCGTTGGCTTGAATGGTTACGCTGATCATCAGCTGCTCCAGCAGGCTTCGGCTCGTTCTAACTAGTTTTATCCCTTGTGAGGAGACAACACGTGTACGTACTTGCTTCTGAGAACGCAGGACATGCTGCACAGGCTGTAACCGATCCGGGTATTGTGGACATCCTGCTGTGGGGCGTTCTGCCCTATGTTGCGCTGGTGGTTCTGATTGGTGGCACCATCTGGCGTTACCGTACTGACCAGTTCGGATGGACTACCCGCTCGTCCCAGGTCTATGAATCGAAGCTGCTGCGCATCGCTTCGCCCCTGTTCCATTACGGTCTTGCGGCCGTTTTCCTTGGTCACGTTGGTGGCCTGGTGGTTCCCAAGTCGTTTACCGACCTGTTCTTGTCGGAAGATGCTTACCACATGACGGCGCTGGTTGCAGGTTCTGCAGCAGCGATTGCGACCATTATTGGTATGTTCATTCTGATTGGTCGCCGTGCTTCGAACTCTCGTGTTCGTTCGGCTACCACTCGTAATGACGTCCTAATGTATGTCGTTTTGGTTCTAGTGATTCTCGCTGGCACTGCGGCTACTCTGCTTTCGGCTGTGAACCCCTCGGGCGGTTTGCCTCCGGTGAATGGTCACGAGGTTCACTTCAACTACCGTGAGACCATCGCTGTTTGGTTCCGTTCGCTGTTCTACTTCCACCCTGAGGTAGCTTTGATGGTGAATATTCCCGTGGCTTTCAAGATTCACATCGTGGTGGCTATGGTTCTGTTCATCATTTGGCCGTTTACCCGCCTGGTGCACGCACTGACTGTGCCCCTGCACTACCTCTTCCGCCCCTACACCGTGTACCGCTCTCGTGGCGGCCAGCGTGTTGGTGCACGTCGAGGTTGGGATCCGGTTGGTACTCTCCCGCGTGAGCGCGCCGACCGCTAATACACATATCCATATTGCAAAAGAGGAAATATGAGCACCCCTGCTGCACCGAGCTACGACCTGAAGAATGGTCAGCTCCGTAACGTTCTGCTTGCAACCTTCGCCTCTACCATTGGTTTCTGGGCGTGGACCGTTGTTGGCCCGCTGGCCAAGATGTATGCAAAGCAGATGCACCTGGACGCTGGTATGACCAGCCTTCTGGTTGCTATGCCGATTTTCATCGGCGCTATCGGCCGTATTCCCGTTGGTGGTCTGACCGACCGCTACGGTGGTCGTATTATGTTCACCGTTGTTCTGGCGATTAGCGCACCCCTGGTCTTCCTGGTTGGTGTTGCTGGTCAGATGAATTCGCTGCCCATGTTGCTTGTTGTGGCATTCTTCCTGGGTATTGCGGGTACCGTGTTCGCTGTAGGTATTCCCTTCAGCTCCGCATGGTATGACGCTTCCAAGAAGGGTTTTGCGACCGGTGTGTTCGGTGCCGGCATGGTGGGTACTGCAATTTCTGCATTCGCTACCCCCCGCCTGGTGCAGGGTATTGGTTACTTCCAGACTCATGTTCTGATTGCTGTTATCTGTGCTGTAACCGCTGCTATTTCTTTCTTCTTCCTGAAAGACTCTCCGGCAACCATCGGCCGTGAGGTTACTCCGCTGATGCCGAAGATTGTTCAGGCATTCAAGGTGAAGACCACTTGGCAGCTGGGCTTCCTCTACGCTGTTGTGTTCGGTGCGTTCGTGGCATTCTCGAACTACCTGCCCACTTACCTGAGCAACATCTACAGCTTCAACGCTAACGACGCTGGTATGCGTGCGGCTGGCTTCGTGGCTGCTACCGTGATTGCTCGTCCCTTCGGTGGTGTTCTGGCTGATAAGTTCGGTCCGAAGATTATCTCCCTCATCTCCCTGGGCGGTGTGGTGATTCTGGCAGTTATTACCGCGTTCCAGCCTGATGCTGAGCACGTGTATGGTGCTGTCTTCATCCTGATGGGTGCTCTTCTGGGTCTGGGCCACGGCTCGGTCTTCGGCTGGGTGGCTCGTGCAGCTGATCCGAAGAACGTTGGTGCGGTGTCCGGTGTGGTTGCTGCTGCTGGCGCTCTGGGTGGTTTCTTCCCGCCGCTGGTGATGGGTGCAACCTACAACCAGGCTGAGAACAACTACTTCATCGGTCTGATGTTGCTGGCTGTGACTGCGGCTCTGGCTTTCCTGTCGGCATTCCTGGTGCCGCACGGTGGCAAGCCTGACCACGCTAAGTAGGGTCTTCTAATACATCCTTCTGTGGGATGTACTGTGAAGTTTGCTTTGATTGCGTCCGGTTCGTTTTCTCTTCGGAGAGAACGAGCCGGGCTCTGTGCGTTTCTGCTGTTTTTCGTCTAGCAGGGGGAGGGGGTTTAGCGGGGCAGACGACTTTGATGTTTAGGTATGTCGAATGTTGGTAAAGCTGGCGAAACTTCATGGAGATGTGGGACACTTAAGATGTTCGACTCGTCGCAATAATGCGACGTGACCCCTCTACGGTTTGCGCCGACCAATAGGAGAACCCTATGTCCTTTATTGATCGTCATCTCGGCCCCCGTTCCGCAGACGCAGAGCAGATGCTCGAAACCCTGGGATACTCTTCCCTGGATGCGCTGATGGACGCTGTTGTCCCCTCCCAGATCCGCCTTGACGGCGATCTGCAGCTGCCTGCTCCGCTGTCGGAGCATGAGGCTCAGGCAAAGATTGCCGGCTATGCAGCGAAGAATAAGGTTCTTGCCCAGATGATTGGTGCCGGATACTACGATGCTGTAACTCCCGCGGTTCTGCGCCGCAATATTCTGGAAAACCCCGGTTTCTACACTTCTTACACCCCGTACCAGGCTGAGATTTCTCAGGGCCGTCTGGAGGCTCTGCTGAACTTCCAGAACACCGTGATGGAGCTGACCGGCCTGGAGATTGCAAACTCCTCCCTGCTGGATGAGGCTTCTGCTGTAGCTGAAGCAGCTGTCATGATGCACCGTGCAAACCGCAAGGTGAAGAACGGCTTCTTCGCCATTGACTCCCGTTGCCTGCCTCAGGTTATTTCGGTGACTCGTGGCCGCGCAGAGATGCTCGGCATTCCTTTTGTGATTACTGACTTCTCCGAGGGCCTGCCTGAGGGCGATTTGTACGGCATTATCTTGGCGTACCCTAGTAATGAAGGCGAGATTCGCGATATTGAGCCGCTGATTAAGGCCGCTAAGGAGCGTAACGCTCTGGTCACCGTTGCTGCTGACCTGCTGGCTCTGACCCTGCTGAAGTCCCCGGGTGAGCTGGGCGCTGATATCGCTGTGGGTAACACTCAGCGTTTCGGTCTGCCCTTCTTCTTCGGCGGTCCGCACGCTGCGTACATGGCTGTTCACAAGGGTATGGAGCGCACTATGCCTGGCCGTCTGGTGGGTGTTTCTAAGGACTCTGCTGGTAAGCCCGCGTACCGTCTGGCTCTGCAGACTCGTGAGCAGCATATCCGCCGTGAGAAGGCTACCTCTAATATTTGTACTGCTCAGGCTCTGCTGGCGATTGTTGCTGGCGCTTACGCGATGTACCACGGTCCTGAGGGTCTGCGCGCTATCGCGAACCGTCTGCACACCAACGCGGCTCGTGTTGCTACTGCGCTGAAGGCAGCAGGTTACGGTATTGCTCACGACACTTTCTTCGACACCGTCGTGGTGGAGGCTGCTGGCCGTGCCGATGAGCTGGTTGCGAAGGCTCTGGAAGCTGGCGTGAACATCCGCCGCTTCGACGAGAACCGTGTTGGTATCTCTGTGGGTGAGTCTCACGGTGAGGAACTGCTCAAGAGCCTGGTTGAGGCTCTGGGCGGCACCCTGGGCGAGGCAGATGCACAGTATGATCTGCCCGCTGAGCTGCTGCGTACCGATGACTACATGCAGCACCCGATTTTCCACAAGTACCGTTCTGAGACCGAGATGATGCGCTACCTGCGTCACCTCGCTGATAAGGACCTGGCGCTTGACCGCACCATGATTCCGCTGGGTTCGTGCACCATGAAGCTGAATGCAGCGGCTGAGATGGAGCCTATCTCCTGGCCTGAGTTCGCAAACATTCACCCGCTGGTCCCGGAGGACCAGGCTGTGGGCTGGCACGAGTTGATTAAGGACCTGAGCGAGTGGCTGGTTGCTATTACCGGTTATGATGCTATCTCCTTGCAGCCGAACTCGGGTGCAACCGGTGAGTACGCTGGTCTGCGCGCTATCCGTTCCTTCCACGAGGCTAATGGTGACCACGAGCGTGACACTGTACTGATTCCGCTGTCTGCTCACGGTACCAACGCAGCATCTGCCGCTCTGGCTGGTCTGAAGGTTGCCGGTGTGGCAACTGCGGCTGACGGTTCGATTGATGTTGACGACCTGAAGGTAAAGATTGAGAAGTACGGCCCCAAGGTTGCCGGCATCATGATTACCTACCCCTCTACCCACGGTGTGTTTGAGGAGCAGGTTGCTGAGGTCTGCCAGTTGGTTCACGAGGCAGGTGGCCAGGTATACCTGGATGGTGCGAACCTGAACGCTCAGATGGGCTTCGCTCAGCCCGGTAAGTTTGGTGGCGATGTTTCGCACCTGAACCTGCACAAGACCTTCTCCATTCCTCATGGCGGCGGCGGCCCCGGTGTGGGCCCTCTGGCTGTTCGTGAGCACTTGGCGAAGTTCCTGCCCGGTGACGCATACCATGCTGATGCTGAGGGTAAGCTCCCCAATGACGCTGCACTGCCGATTTCGCAGGCGTTCTTCGGTTCTGCAGGCGTTCTGCCGATTAGCTGGATGTACATTGCGATGACTGGTGCTCAGGGTCTGAAGGACTCTTCGCAGTACGCGGTTCTGAACGCTAACTACATTGCGAAGAAGCTCAATGACAAGTACCCGGTGCTGTACACCGGCCCCGGCGGTCTGGTCGCTCACGAGTGCATCCTGGACTTGCGTCAGCTGACCGATCAGACTCACGTGACTGCTGAGGATGTCTGCAAGCGTCTGATGGACTTCGGCTTCCACGCTCCGACCCTGGCGTTCCCGGTTCCGGGCACCCTGATGGTTGAGCCGACTGAGTCTGAGTCGAAGGAAGAATTGGACCGCTTTATTGAGGCAATGGAGACCATCTACGACGAGATCATCGAGGTGGCTGAGGGTAAGGTCGCTGTGGAGGATTCGGTTCTGCGCAACGCACCGCACACCGTTGATGTGGTGAGTGCCGATGAGTGGGATCGCCCCTACAGCCGTACCCAGGCAGCTTTCCCGGTCCCGAGTCTGCGTGCTAATAAGTACTTCACTTCGGTGGGTCGTATCGACGGCGCTGGCGGTGACCGTAACTTCGTGTGCGAATGCCCCCCGATGGAGGCTTTCGACCTGGAAGCATAAGGAGCCTATAACGCTCCTGGGTAGACTGTAGCGGTCTACCTGCCTCACCCGTTCTCAGATTTCTGGGGCGGGTGGGGGTCGCCTCCGCAGCGTATCTCGTGTCTGTGGGGGTGAATGAAATCTATGACGATTGAACGATAACAGCACAAGGCTGTGCGTGAGGAGAATCTAATGTCCCCTAAGAAGACCTCTCTGTACTCTGTCCACGAGAAGCTTGGTGCTTCTTTCACCGACTTTGGCGGCTGGGATATGCCCCTGAAGTACGCTAATGACGTTGCTGAGCATGAGGCTGTCCGTACTAGTGCCGGTATTTTCGACTTGTCTCATATGGGTGAGTTCCGCGTGACCGGTCCGGATGCGGGCGCGTTCCTGGATTACGCTCTGGTGTCGAATATGTCCATCCTGAAGGTTGGTAAGGCAAAGTACTCGATCCTGGTCAACGACAAGGGCGGCGTGATTGACGACCTGATTACTTACCGTCTGGGCGATGAAGAGTTCCTAGTTGTTCCGAATGCTTCGAATATTGAGACTGACTTTGCGGCGATGAGCGAGCGCCTGGGTGATTTCAATGTTGAGTTTGTGAATGAGTCGGAGCAGACTTCTCTGGTGGCTGTTCAGGGTCCTCGTGCTGAGGAGATTCTGCTGGCTGCTGGCATGTCTGATGATGAGGCTGTCCGTGAGCTGAAGTACTACGCTTCGGTACCGCTGACTGTTGCCGGCGTTGATGTTTTGCTGGCTCGTACCGGTTACACCGGTGAGGATGGCTTCGAGCTGTTCGTTCCGAATGAGAACGCTGTTGAGCTGTGGGATAAGCTGGCTGCTGCTGGTGAGCCTTTCGGTATGATTCCTGCCGGTTTGGCTTCTCGTGACTCCCTGCGTCTTGAGGCTGGTATGCCGCTGTACGGTCACGAGCTGGGTCTTGAGATTACTCCGTTTGAGTCCGGTTTGGGCCGCCTGGTTGAGATTGCTCTGGAGAAGAAGGCTACTAACTTTGTGGGTCGTGAAGCTCTGACTGAGTTGGCTAAGAATGAGTCGAAGCGTATCCTGGTTGGTCTGAAGGCTCAGGCGAAACGTCCTGCTCGTGCCGGTTCTAAGCTGGTGGACGCTGAAGGTAATGAGATTGGTGAGGTTACCTCCGGTATTCCTTCCCCGACTTTGGGTTTCCCGATTGCTATGGCACTGGTGAACCGTGAGTTCTCTGAGGTTGGCTCTACTGTGGATGTTGATATCCGCGGTAAGCGTGCTCCGTTTGATGTTGTGGCTCTGCCGTTCTACAAGCGTGAGAAGTAAGAGTTTTTCTGCAGATAATCTGTAGGGGAGAGGCGTCGTGCCCTGTGTAGGCACGGCGCCTTTTATTCGATGTGCTGCGGTGCTGAGTGGTGGGGGAGTGTCGAGGTGTTCTAGGCCTTAGTTTGTGATGGTTCTGAAGTGCGTTAGGATTAGAGCGGTCAGTCAAGGGTGATTGTCCGCACGTAGAGACTGCAGATTGATGTGTGCTTCCTCTGTTGAGGTGCACGTATCTTTTGGTGCGGTGCACAGACATTTTTATTTGAAGGACAGAACATGGCTATTAACCAGAGTGCACCCAGCAGTGCCCAGAAGAAGGCAGAGGCTCTGCCGTACGACATCAGTGTTTTTGAGATGTTCAGCATTGGTGTGGGTCCTTCGAGCTCACATACCGTGGGGCCGATGCGCGCTTCGAACCGTTTTGTGGCGGAGCTGATTGATGAGGGCATGCTGGACTGTGTAACGGGCGTACATGTTGACCTGTATGGTTCGTTGGCGGCTACGGGCGCTGGTCACGGCACGATGAGCGCTGTGTTGAAGGGTTTGTGCGGTTTTGTTCCGGAGACGATTAATATCGCTGATTCTGAGGCGATGATTGAGCGTAATAGTGTGGACGGCACGTTGCCTCTGGCAGGTTACCCCTCCTCTGCTTATGGTGTGACTGCGCCTGGTGGCGAGGAGCAGAAGGTGTATGGTCCGGTGGTGAAGTACCGTGAGCTGGATATGACTCTGCGTCCGCTGACGGTTCTTCCGCGCCATACGAACGGCATGAAGATCGCGGCGTTTGCGGGTGAGCAGCTGCTGTTGGAGCGTACCTACTATTCCATTGGTGGCGGCTTCATTGTTGAGGGTGATGAGGAGGCGACCGGTGGTGCGTCGCTGATGAACCCTCCGTATCCGTTCGGTTCGGCTACTGAGCTGCTGGAGATGGCGAATGAGGCTGGGTTGTCGATTGCGCAGTTGAAAATGGCGAATGAGTGTTCTTTGCGTTCTGAGCAAGAGGTCCGCGATGGCATCTTGCATATCTACCGTGTGATGAAGGAGTGCATTGGCTCTTCTCTGGCACGTGTGGGGTATTTGCCGGGCCCGCTGAAGGTGCGTTGCCGTGCGGGTGCGTGGCATCGCGATTTGATGGTGGAGGATCCTTCGAAGTCTCCTGAGTTCGCTATTGACTGGGTGAATCTGATTGCTTTGGCGGTCAATGAGGAGAAC
Source organism: Rothia similimucilaginosa (assembly GCF_029850985.2). NCBI lineage: Bacteria > Bacillati > Actinomycetota > Actinomycetes > Micrococcales > Micrococcaceae > Rothia > Rothia similimucilaginosa. The sequence continues at coordinate 451,252 of NZ_CM138149.1, forward strand.
GCTTTTGGTGGTCGTGTGGTGACCGCTCCGACGAATGGTGCTGCGGGCATTATTCCGGCGGTGTTGCATTATGCGATGAACTACACGCAGGGTATTCGACATTGCGGTCAGGCTGCTCGTGATCAGGCGGTTGTTGATTTCTTCTTGGCTTCTTCTGCTGTGGGTGTGCTGTATAAGAAGCGTGCGTCGATTTCTGGTGCTGAGGTTGGTTGCCAGGGTGAGGTGGGTAGTGCCTCCTCGATGGCTGCTGCCGGTTTGGCACAGGTGATGGGTGGTACTCCTGAGCAGGTTGAGAATGCTGCTGAGATTGCGATGGAACACAACTTGGGTCTGACCTGTGACCCGGTGGGTGGTTTGGTGCAGATCCCTTGTATTGAGCGTAATGCGATGGCGGCGTCGAATGCAGTGACGGCTGCACGTATGGCGTTGCGTGGTGATGGTACGCACCGTGTGTCGTTGGATCAGGTGATTGAGACGATGCGTCAGACCGGTTTGGATATGTCTCACCGTTACAAGGAGACGTCTATGGGCGGTTTGGCGGTGAATGTGGTGGAATGCTAGGTGCATGCCGTGGCAGGTTTGCACTCCTGATGCGGGTGTGGTAGACAGATGGGCTTTCTTCCTGTATTGTTAGTATTTACGCTTTCCCTAACCTTTGTGCCTTCATATAGCGGTGGGCACGGGCTGAAGGTGACGTTTTCCGTCCGACTCTATAGCTTCTAGCACCGTTTATATCGGGGGCTGAGGTTGTCGTGTCGCCGGTAATGTCGCCGGGAGGCTGATTGCTAACAGACATGTCTGTGGAAGGATCCCCATTTTGGTCGCTTCGAGCACCTCGAATCATGATGCCGCTAACGGTGCGGAGAACGTCTCCCGCCGAATTTCATTCGCGAAGATTAATGAACCACTGAAGGTTCCCAACCTGCTTGCTATCCAGACCGATAGCTTCGACCGCCTCGTGGGTAACGAGCGCTGGGTGGAGCGTCTGGAAAAGGCACAGGCTGCAGGTGACAATTCTGTCCCCGCTCAGTCCGGTCTGGCTGAGATTTTTGAAGAAATCTCCCCGATTCGTGACTTCCAGGAGACTATGCAGCTCTCCTTCTCTGAGCCTGAGTTTGCTGACCCCAAGTACTCTGTTGAGGAGTGCAAGGACCGCGACGCAACCTACTCGGCTCCGCTGTACATCAAGGCTGAATTCATGAACCTCGCTACTGGCGAGGTCAAGCAGCAGACCCTGTTCATGGGCGACTTCCCCCTGATGACCGAGGCTGGTACCTTCGTTATTAACGGTACTGAGCGTGTGGTCGTTTCTCAGCTGGTGCGTTCCCCCGGTGCTTACTTTGAGAAGGCTCCGGACCGTACCTCAGATAAGGACATTTACTCTGCCCGCGTGATTCCTTCCCGCGGTGCATGGTTCGAGCTTGAGATTGATAAGCGCGATCAGGTAGGCGTGCGTCTGGACCGTAAGCGTAAGCAGTCTGTGACTGTTCTGCTGAAGGCTCTGGGCTGGACCGAGTCTAAGATTCTGGCTGAGTTCGGTCAGTACGACTCCATCCGTGCAACCCTGGAGAAGGACTCCGTTAAGGACCGCGACGAGGCTCTGCTGGATATCTACCGCAAGCTGCGTCCGGGCGAACCCCCGACGGTTGAAGCGGCTCAGGGTCTGCTGGACAACATGTACTTCACCCCGCGCCGCTACGACCTGGCGAAGGTTGGTCGTTACAAGCTGAACCGTAAGCTCGGTGTGGACGTTCCCATGGATTCCCCCGAGGCTTCCGTTCTGAGCCAGGACGACATCGCTCAGATGATTCGTTACCTCTGCGCTCTGCACGCAGGTGAGACCACCATCCCCGGAGTCCGTGACGGCGAGGAAATCTCCCTCAAGATCGATATCGACGATATTGACCACTTCGGCAACCGCCGTATCCGCACCGTGGGTGAGCTTATTGAGAACCAGATCCGTACCGGTCTGTCTCGTATGGAGCGCGTGGTTCGTGAGCGCATGACCACCCAGGATGTGGACGCTATCACCCCGCAGTCCCTGGTGAACATCCGCCCCGTCGTGGCAGCTATCAAGGAGTTCTTCGGTACCTCTCAGCTGTCGCAGTTCATGGACCAGAACAACCCGCTGGCAGGTCTGACCCACAAGCGTCGTCTGTCCGCACTGGGCCCGGGCGGTCTGTCCCGTGACCGTGCAGGCATGGAAGTTCGAGACGTCCATCCCTCGCACTACGGTCGTATGTGCCCCATTGAAACTCCTGAAGGCCCGAACATTGGTCTGATTGGTTCGCTGGCAACCTACGGTCGTATCAACTCCTTCGGTTTCATTGAGACTCCCTACCGCGTGGTAACTGACGGCCGCGTGACCGACGAGGTCCGCTACCTAACCGCTGACGACGAGAAGTCCGTCGTTATCGCACAGGCAAACGCACCGCTGAACCCCGACCGCACCTTCGCTGAGAATGAGGTTCTCTGCCGTGCGGGTGACGGTTCTGGTGAAGCTGTTATGGTTGCTCCCGGCGCCGTGCAGTACATGGACGTTTCCCCGCGTCAGATGGTGTCTGTGGCTACCGCCCTGATTCCTTACCTGGAGCATGATGACGCTAACCGAGCACTGATGGGTGCTAACATGCAGCGTCAGGCTGTGCCCCTGCTGGAGTCTGAGGCTCCCGTGGTTGGTACCGGTATGGAGAAGTATGCAGCACTGGATTCCGGTGACTCTGTGCTCGCGAAGAAGCCCGGTGTGGTTTCCTCCGTTGACGCTAAGACCGTTATCGTCCGTAACGACGACGGCTCTGTCTCCACCTACCCGATTATGAAGTTCTCCCGTTCGAACCCGGGTAACTGCTACAACCAGCGCGTTGTGGTGAAGGAAGGCCAGCGCGTCGAATACCGCGACGTTATTGCTGACGGCCCCTCCACCGACGGTGGTGAGCTGGCACTGGGTAAGAACCTGCTCGTGGCATATATGCCGTGGGAAGGCCTGAACTACGAGGATGCGATCATCCTCTCCCAACGCATGGTTTCTGAGGACGTGCTGACCTCGATCCACATTGAGGAGCACGAGATTGACGCTCGCGACACCAAGCTGGGCCCCGAGGAGATTACCCGCGACATCCCGAACGTGTCCGAGGACGTTCTCTCGGCTCTGGACGAGCGCGGCATCATTCACATCGGTGCTGAAGTTGAGGCTGGCGACATCCTCGTTGGTAAGGTCACTCCTAAGGGCGAGACCGAGCTGACCCCCGAGGAGCGCCTGTTGCGCGCAATCTTCGGTGAGAAGTCTCGCGAGGTTCGTGACACCTCTCTGAAGGTCCCTCACGGCGAGTCCGGTACCGTCATTGGTATCCGCATCTTCGACCGCGAGAGCAATGATGAGGACGATCTGCCCCCGGGTGTGAACCAGCTGGTCCGTGTGTACGTGGCTCAGAAGCGTAAGATTACCGACGGCGACAAGCTTGCAGGCCGCCACGGTAACAAGGGTGTTATTTCCAAGATCCTTCCGATCGAGGATATGCCCTTCCTGGAAGACGGTACCCCCGTGGACGTTATCCTGAACCCGCTGGGTGTGCCCGGTCGTATGAACATTGGTCAGGTTCTGGAAGTCCACACCGGTTGGCTGGCTAAGCAGGGTTGGAAGATTGAAGGCGAGCCCGAGTGGCTCAAGCACATGCCGAACTTCCCGAAGGAATCCGGCCCGACCCGCCTGGCAACCCCGGTGTTTGACGGTGCCCACGAGGACGAGCTGTTTGACCTCATGGATCACTCAAACCCGAACCGCGATGGTGACCGTCTGATCAACCGCTCCGGTAAGGCACGTCTGATTGACGGCCGTTCCGGTGAGCCGTTCCCGGACCCGATTTCGGTTGGTTACCAGTACATCCTGAAGCTGCACCACCTGGTGGATGACAAGATTCACGCTCGTTCCACCGGTCCGTACTCGATGATTACCCAGCAGCCCCTGGGTGGTAAGGCGCAGTTCGGTGGTCAGCGCTTCGGTGAGATGGAAGTGTGGGCGCTGGAGGCATACGGCGCCGCATACACCCTGCAGGAAATCCTGACCGTCAAGTCCGATGACGTGGCGGGCCGTGTGAAGGTTTACGAGGCTATTGTGAAGGGCGAGAACATCCCTGAGCCGGGTATCCCCGAATCCTTCAAGGTTCTTATCAAGGAAATGCAGTCTCTGTGCCTGAACGTCGAGGTGCTCTCCACCGACGGCAAGACTATTGAGATGAGCGACTCGGAGGAAGAAGGCTTCCGGGCAGCAGAAGATATGGGCGTAAGCCTGACCCACGACGAGCCTAGCTCCGTCGACGAGGCATAAGCACCGCCTCCTTCTAGGGTGGGGAACCCCGTATGCGCTCGCGTGCGTTGTGGGGTTCCCACCCGCTAACCTAAGTCTTCAGAAACTTACAGAAAGAGATTAGGACCGATATGTCCAACGAATCTTCGCTTGGTTTGATGCGAATTGGCCTCGCCACCGCCGACGACATCCGTCGTTGGTCTTTTGGTGAGGTTAAGAAGCCCGAGACCATCAACTACCGTACCCTGAAGCCCGAAAAGGACGGTCTCTTCGACGAGCGTATCTTCGGCCCCACCAAGGACTGGGAGTGCTACTGCGGTAAGTATAAGCGCGTACGCTTCAAGGGCATTGTGTGTGAGCGCTGTGGTGTTGAGGTGACCCGCTCTAAGGTACGTCGTGAGCGTATGGGTCACATTGAGCTGGCTGCTCCTGTTACCCACATTTGGTACTTCAAGGGTGTTCCTTCCCGTCTGGGTTACCTGCTGGATCTGGCTCCGAAGGACCTGGAGAAGGTCATTTACTTCGCTGCGTACATGATCACTAAGGTTGATGAGGAAGCTCGTCACGAGGACCTGCCGATGCTGCAGGCTGCTCACGACCGCGAGAAGCAAGAGCTTGAGGCTGCTCTGAACGCTGATGTGAACGCTATTAGCCGTGAGGTTGAGGCGGAGCTGGCTCGTATTGAGGCAGAGGGCGGCAAGGCTGCTGAGAAGCGTAAGCTGCGTGATAACGCTGAGCGTCAGCTCGCGTCGGTGCGTAAGCGTTACGAGCGTGAGGCTGAGCACCTGGATCGTGTATGGGATCGCTTCAAGAACCTGAAGGTCGCTGACCTTGAGGGTGACGAGGCTCTGTACCGTTCCATGATTGATAAGTACGGCCTGTACTTTGAGGGTGCAATGGGCGCAGAGGCTATTAAGAAGCGTCTGGAGTCCTTCGACCTGGAGGCTGAGTCTGAGGCTCTGAAGGAGATCATTCAGACCGGTAAGGGTCAGAAGAAGACCCGCGCTCTGAAGCGTCTGAAGGTTGTTAACGCCTTCCTGACCACTAATAACTCCCCGCTGGGTATGGTCCTGGATGTTGTTCCGGTTATTCCGCCGGAACTGCGCCCGATGGTTCAGCTGGACGGTGGCCGCTTCGCGACTTCCGACCTGAACGACCTGTACCGTCGTGTGATTAACCGTAACAACCGTTTGAAGCGTCTGCTGGAGCTGGGTGCTCCCGAGATTATCGTGAACAACGAGAAGCGTATGCTGCAGGAAGCTGTGGACTCGCTGTTCGATAACGGTCGTCGTGGTCGCCCGGTGACCGGCCCCGGTAACCGCCCCCTGAAGTCTCTGTCTGACATGCTGAAGGGTAAGCAGGGTCGTTTCCGTCAGAACCTGCTCGGTAAGCGTGTTGATTACTCGGGTCGTTCCGTGATTGTGGTTGGTCCTCAGCTGCAGATGCACCAGTGTGGTCTGCCCAAGCAGATGGCACTGGAGCTGTTCAAGCCCTTCGTTATGAAGCGTTTGGTGGAGCTGAGCCACGCTCAGAACATTAAGAGCGCTAAGCGTATGGTTGAGCGTTTCCGCCCGCAGGTTTGGGACGTTCTGGAAGAGGTTATTGCTGAGCACCCGGTTCTGCTGAACCGTGCACCTACCCTGCACCGTCTCGGTATTCAGGCGTTTGAGCCGAAGCTGGTTGAGGGTAAGGCTATTCAGCTGCACCCGCTGGTTTGCTCCGCGTTCAACGCTGACTTCGACGGTGACCAGATGGCAGTTCACCTGCCGCTATCTCCCGAGGCTCAGGCTGAGGCTCGTATCCTCATGCTGTCCTCGAACAACATCCTGAAGCCTTCGGATGGCCGCCCTGTGGCTGTCCCTTCGCAGGATATGATCATTGGTCTGTACCACCTGACTAGCTCCCGCGATGGTCAGAAGAACGAGGGTCACGCATTCTCCTCGGTGGCTGAGGCTCTGATGGCGATGGATCGTCACGAGATTGAGCTGTACACCAAGGTGAAGATTCGCCTTGATGGTGACCAGTTCGTTGCCCCCGAGGATTGGGAAGCACCGGAGGGCTACCAGCCCGGCGATTCTGTGCTGCTGGACTGCACCGTTGGTCAGGTTCTGTTCAACCAGGCTCTGCCGAAGGATTACCCCTGGTTCTCTGGCGTGGCAGATAAGAAGGGCCTGGGTAGCCTGATTAATGATCTGGCTGAGCGTTACCCGATGGATGTTGTGGCTCGTGCGCTAGACAACCTGAAGAACTCCGGTTTCTACTGGGCTTCCCGTTCAGGCGTGACCGTGGCTGTTTCCGATATTGCTACTCCTTCTGAGAAGCCGGCAATTATGGAGCGCTACGAGAAGCAGGCTGCTGCAATTCAGGATGACTTCGAGATCGGTACCATCGATGACGAAGAGCGTCGTCAGGAATTGATCAAGGTTTGGACCGAGGCTACCGACGTGGTTGCAGAGGCTATGCGTGAGAACTTGAGCTCTCACGGTGGTCTGAACACTATTTACCGTATGGTGACCTCCGGTGCACGTGGTAACTGGATGCAGGTCCGTCAGATTGCGGGTATCCGTGGTCTGGTGTCGAACCCGAAGGGTGAGATTATGCCTCGCCCGATTAAGTCCTCGTACCGTGAAGGCCTGTCGGTTCTGGAGTACTTTATCGCAACCCACGGTGCACGTAAGGGTCTGGCTGATACCGCGCTGCGTACCGCTAACTCGGGTTACTTGACCCGTCGTTTGGTGGACGTTTCTCAGGATGTTATCGTTCGTGAGCACGACTGTGGCACCCGCCGTGGTCTGGTTCTGCCTCTGATTGATGAGGACGGCGGTCTGCACCCGGACGTCGAGACTTCGATTCACGGTCGTACCCTTGCGGTGGATGTGAAGGATGAGTCTGGTAACGTTCTGGCTGCCGCGGGTTCCGATGTCTCTGATGAGCTCATTGAGAAGCTCTTCAAGGCAGGCGTGAAGGAAGTTCGCGTCCGTTCGGTTCTGACCTGTGAGTCTGCTATTGGTGTGTGTGCACTGTGCTACGGTCGTTCGATGGCTTCGAACGTTCTGGTGGACATTGGTGAGGCTGTTGGTATTATTGCGGCTCAGTCGATTGGTGAGCCCGGTACCCAGCTGACCATGCGTACCTTCCACACCGGTGGTGTGGCTTCGGCTGATGATATTACTCAGGGTCTGCCCCGTATTCAGGAGCTGTTCGAGGCTCGTACTCCCAAGGGTGTTGCCCCGATTTCTGAGGTCTCCGGTCGCGTGACCATTGAGGATACCGAGAAGTCCTACAAGATTGTGGTGACCCCGGACGATGGTTCTGAGCCTCAGTCCTACACTGTTCTGCGTCGTGCGGCCTCTAAGCTGCAGAATGGCGACCACGTTCAGGTTGGCGATCAGCTGGCTACCGGTTCTGTTGATCCGAAGGAGGTTCTGCGTATTCGTGGTCCTCGTGAGGCTCAGAAGCACCTGGTGAGCGAGGTTCAGGGTGTGTACAAGTCGCAGGGTGTGGAAATCCACGACAAGCACGTTGAGGTTATTGTTCGCCAGATGCTGCGTCGCGTGACCGTGATTGAATCCGGTGATACCGATCTGCTGCCTGGTGAGCTGGTTGATAACATTGCTTTCCAGACTGCTAACCGTAAGGCACTGGTTGAGGGTAAGAAGCCCGCAGCTGGTCGTCCGGAAATGATGGGTATTACCAAGGCTTCGCTGGCTACCGAGTCCTGGCTGTCGGCGGCCTCCTTCCAGGAGACCACCCGCGTCCTGACTCAGGCTGCTATGGAAGCGAAGACTGACCCGCTGCTCGGCCTGAAGGAGAACGTGATTATCGGTAAGCTGGTTCCCGCCGGTACCGGTCTGGCACGTTACAACAATATTGAGGTTGAGCCCAGCGCTCAGGCTACTGCTGAGCGTATGCAGACTCTGGACACTTTCGGTGGTTACCAGAGTGCGTTCCAGATGGATAACGAGGTGTACACTTACGGCAACGGCGGCTTCATGGCTGTTTCGCTGGATGAGTACGGTCGTGGTCTGGACTAAGGCTGCTGCCGTGAGGGGCAGGTTGAGGGTTTAGACTCCCGGCCTGGTCTTCATTAGAAACGCGGATACTCGAGTTTGTCTCGGGTATCCGCGTTTTGTTTTATGAGGGGTGGAGGATTCTTTTAAGCGTGGCTATAATACTCTTTATCCTTCAATATGAGGTTGTATATTCTATGCCTAGTGGGTGAATTTATTTATAAAAATATTGAAGTGCATTATTTTTTATAATGGGAAAATTACTTGACTGCGCAAGAAATTAGGTGTCAGTCAAATATTCCCCATCTCCCTAGAAGACACACCAGGACTGCAATATATAGAATGTTGACTCGTTTTTATTTGAAGTTTATGTAGAATAAACATTCTTGATTTGAGCAATGCGAATTCAACTGGAAAGCCTTTTGGTTAGGTTATAGTCTTGAAGGCATGCATATCGCTCCAATCACTTCCGTACGGGTGATTTTCGCGGTACCCGACTGCTTTCCGGAGCATCTCAATCTCAGATGTCTGAACAGGATTCTTCTATGTCTGCAGGGGAGCGAAAGCACTCCTCTGTTTTTCGCGTTTTAAGGCGCCCACCCACTCTCTTGCTTGCATTGGTGTAGCATACCTTATTGTGGCTTCCGCAGTTCTTCTACCGGTCAGGTTGCGACCGCGGCCCCTGTTTCTCAGAGCGCTAGTGCTACCCCCTACCTGGTAGATGCGGGTGCGGCGGATGTTATCGGTGAGCCCAGTGAAGTCGGCTTCATGGGTTATGACGACTCTTTCCAGAAGGGCAGCGGTGTGCATAATCGTCAGTATGCTCGCGCTTTTCATACGGTGGATCGCGCCTCCGGTAAGCGCAACCTCATTGTTGTCCTGGACTCTCTGACTGGCTGGCAGTCGCTGCGTGATGAACTGGTCAAGAGTATCCGTGCATAGTTTGGCTTCGCATACGATGAGTCGAACATTATGATTACCGTGACTCACACCCACACGCCCCCCCGGTGGTATTACGCACCAGAGCCTGTACAACATTACGACCCTGGGCTTCCATCAGGAGGTGCTCAATGCTAATGCTGGTGATGTTTCCCCGAATACTTGGTTGAAGCCTGGTCAGGGTCCCACTAATGACCGGTTCAAGAATGTGAAGATTCAGGGTGAGAAGCAGTCTAATGCTGTGCGTTCTCAGCTCAAGAGTGCGGGTACTCCGGTGGGTAAGGGGCTGGATTTGCGTATTTCGTACTTCAATTTATCGGGTATGAACGTGGATGCCAAGTACACCGGTGGTGGCCATAATGAGCGCACCTGTCAGGGTTTCTTGAGTACTTCGTTTGGTTATGGTTCCACTGAGGATGGCGGTGGTGGCTGGGATGCCTATAGGGAAGGCTCTGGTTGCCCCTCTATGCTGGTTACTTTGGTGTTCACTCCGAGTGCAGCGCAGACGCGTTGCCAGCAGCCGAAGGGCATTCTCTTCTCTGCAAAAAATGGAACGGTCATTCAGGAAAAGTATCCAGTGCAGATTATGAGCTTCGGCGTCCCAGGTGACGGTTCACTGGAAGGTGTCGGCTAATACTCATAAGGGGTAGTACCGCATCCGCTACTACGGCAATGCCAATAAAAATTCGAAGACTATTACCCTGTTTGAGGGCCAGACTCGAGTCTTCCAGGTGGCGTAGCCCAGCAGCCGCTGTGGTGGACCTATAACTGGATACTCCCTTGCGGGAGGCGGATGTAGCTACGCGCTCGCCTCCCGCATCTGTTGATGCTGCCGAGAATCATCGAGAGGGTTCTGGGTGGTCTTCTGCTTTAACTTACTCCAAGGAGGCAAAAGAAACAGAGCGAGCCGAAGAGGCAGTGGGGGAGCAGTAAATCCCAATAATGTAATTTAAGTGAGGCACATCATCAGCTTTTGCTCTTAGGTAGGGGCTTAAAAGCAAAGAATCCCCGCTCTGGCGCTAGATTAAGTGGGATTTAACCTGTATAGTCTTATGCGAAGTACTTGAGCTCGGTGCACAAGGATCCACCCCCGGTGGGTTTACGCGGGATATTTCCCGAGGGTACGGGCATGATGAATCAATGGCAGTATGGATACCGTCCTTTGGTGTTGCTTTTTGCTGACGCCTAAATGCCATTTTTAAGCGTGCCCAAAAACTTTTTCACCTCTGAAGGTGGGGAATTTTAGCCCTGAGAACTCGCCGAGATGTCGAGGAACCTATAGAAACCAACCGGATATGCATCCGAGCGTTTCTGATAACCGAGAGCACCCATCCAACGTGATGGGGGCCAGTAAGTTTATACGGGATTTTCTAACGAGGAACCCGATCAAGCAACGGAGAAAACGTGCCTACTATTCAGCAGCTGGTCCGTAAGGGCCGGACTCCCAAGGTCGTTAAGACCAAGGCGCCCGCACTGAAGGGCAACCCCATGAAGCGTGGCGTGTGCACCCGTGTGTACACCACCACCCCGAAGAAGCCGAACTCGGCACTGCGTAAGGTCGCTCGTGTCAAGCTCAACGGCGGCGTCGAGGTTACCGCATACATTCCCGGTGAGGGTCACAACCTGCAGGAGCACTCGATTGTGCTCGTTCGCGGTGGTCGTGTGAAGGACCTCCCCGGTGTTCGCTACAAGATCGTTCGTGGCGCTCTGGATACCCAGGGTGTTAAGGGTCGCGGCCAGGCTCGCTCCCGCTACGGCGCTAAGAAGGAGAAGAAGTAATGCCTCGTAAGGGTCCCGCTCCCAAGCGTCCCCTCGTAAACGATCCTGTTTACGGTTCTGCTCTGGTCACCCAGCTGATCAACAAGGTTCTGCTGGACGGCAAGAAGTCCGTCGCAGAGCGCATCGTCTACGGTGCCCTCGAGGGCGTCGAGAAGAAGACCGGTTCTGACCCGGTCGCAACTCTGAAGAAGGCTATGGACAACATCAAGCCTTCTCTCGAGGTTCGCTCCCGCCGCGTCGGCGGTGCAACCTACCAGGTTCCGGTTGAGGTTCGCCCCGGCCGTTCCACCGCTCTGGCTCTTCGCTGGCTCGTTGGCTTCTCCAAGCAGCGCCGCGAGAAGACCATGACTGAGCGTCTGATGAACGAGATCCTGGATGCATCCAATGGTCTTGGTGCCGCTGTGAAGCGTCGCGAGGACACTCACAAGATGGCCGAGTCCAACAAGGCCTTCGCACACTACCGCTGGTAATTCTCCGTTTAGAGCCTGCCGAGTCAATTCGAGTCGGCAGGCTTTCGGAGTATCTCATTTAGGGAGAATAACGTGGCACTTGACGTGTTCACCGACCTTAACAAGGTCCGCAACATCGGTATTATGGCGCACATCGACGCCGGTAAGACCACCACCACTGAGCGCATTCTGTTCTACACCGGTATTAACCACAAGATCGGTGAGACCCACGACGGCGCTTCCACTATGGACTGGATGGCTCAGGAGCAGGAGCGAGGTATTACCATTACCTCCGCAGCAACCACCTGCTTCTGGAAGGACAACCAGATCAACATTATCGACACCCCCGGTCACGTCGACTTCACCGTTGAGGTTGAGCGCTCCCTGCGCGTCCTCGACGGCGCAGTTGCTGTGTTCGACGGCAAGGAAGGTGTTGAGCCCCAGTCTGAGACCGTTTGGCGCCAGGCTGACAAGTACGATGTCCCCCGTATCTGCTTCGTCAACAAGATGGACAAGATGGGTGCTGACTTCTACTTCACCGTTCAGACCATCATCGATCGCCTGGGCGCACGCCCGCTGGTTATTCAGCTCCCCATCGGTGCTGAGAGCGACTTCCTTGGTGTTGTCGACCTGCTCGAAATGAAGGCATACGTCTGGCCCGGCGACGCCAAGGGCGACGTGACCATGGGCTCCTCCTACGAGGTTCAGGACATTCCTGCTGACCTGGTTGAGAAGGCTGAGCAGTACCGAGCTGAGCTGGTTGAGGCTGTTGCTGAGTCCAGCGAAGAGCTCATGGAGAAGTACCTCGAAGAGGGCGAGCTGACCATCCCCGAGATTAAGTCGGGTATCCGTCAGCTGGTTATCGCCGGCGAGGCATTCCCCGTTCTCTGCGGTTCTGCATTCAAGAACCGCGGTGTTCAGCCCATGCTGGACGCTGTGATCGAGTACCTGCCCTCCCCGCTGGACGTTCCGGACGTTGTCGGCTCCAACCCCTCCAACGAGGAAGAGAAGCTGACCCGTAAGGCATCTGCTGATGAGCCCTTCGCAGCGCTGGCGTTCAAGGTTGCAGCTCACCCGTTCTACGGTCAGCTAACCTATACCCGCGTTTACTCCGGTGTTGCAGCTCAGGGCCAGCAGGTCCTGAACTCCACCAAGGGTAAGAAGGAGCGCATCGGTAAGCTCTTCCAGATGCACTCCAACAAGGAGAACCCTGTTGAAGAGATCACCGCAGGTCACATTTACGCTGCGATTGGTCTGAAGGACACCACTACTGGTGACACCCTGTGCGACCCCGCACACCCGATTGTTCTTGAGTCGATGACCTTCCCCGATCCTGTGATCTTCGTGGCTATTGAGCCCAAGACCAAGGGTGACCAGGAGAAGATGTCCACCGCTATCCAGAAGCTTTCCGCTGAGGACCCCACCTTCACCGTTTCGCTGAACGAAGAAACCGGTCAGACCGAAATTGGTGGTATGGGTGAGCTGCACCTGGACATCATCGTTGACCGTATGAAGCGTGAGTTCAAGGTTGAGGCTAACGTTGGTAAGCCTCAGGTTGCTTACCGCGAGACCATCAAGAAGGCAGTCGAGAAGGTCGACTACACCCACAAGAAGCAGACTGGCGGTTCCGGTCAGTTCGCAAAGGTGCAGGTCTCCTTCGAGCCCCTGCCCCTGGATGGCGAAGAGCTGTATCTGTTCGAGGACAAGGTCACCGGTGGCCGCGTTCCTCGCGAGTACATCCCTTCGGTCGACGCTGGTATCCAGGACGCTATGAAGTTCGGTGTCCTCGCTGGCTACCCGATGGTAGGCGTGAAGGCAACCCTGATCGATGGTGCGTACCACGACGTCGACTCCTCCGAAATGGCGTTCAAGATCGCTGGTTCGATGGTCTTCAAGGAAGGCGCTAAGCGCGCTAACCCGGTCCTGCTCGAGCCGCTGATGGACGTTGAGGTTCGTACCCCCGAGGAGTACATGGGCGACGTTATCGGCGACCTGAACTCCCGCCGTGGCCAGGTTCGTTCTATGGAGGACGCATCCGGCGTTAAGATTATCAAGGCTATTGTGCCCCTGACCGAAATGTTCGGTTACATTGGCGACCTGCGCGGCAAGACCCAGGGTCGTGCAGTGTTCTCGATGGCATTCGATAGCTATGGCGAGGTTCCCAAGAACGTCGCTGACGAGATCATTCAGAAGAGCCGCGGCGAGTAATTTCCGCGTCTTATCCGTGGGCCACGGGCTAAAAACCTGTGGCCCACACCAAAATTTTCAATTAAATCCATTATTGAGAGCATGAACAGTTTCATCTCTGCGGCGTAATCCGCTATTGTAGACGCTAGACCGTTTTATAACGGGATGCGCCGGAGCGAAGATCCGCGTGCATGTTTTCAATCGTTCTAGGAGGAACACTCTTGGCTAAGGCTAAGTTCGAGCGCTCCAAGCCTCACGTTAACGTCGGTACCATTGGTCACGTTGACCACGGTAAGACCACCCTGACCGCAGCAATCTCCAAGGTTCTGGCTGACAAGTACCCGGACCTGAACGAGAAGCGCGACTTCGGTATGATCGACTCCGCTCCCGAGGAGCGCCAGCGCGGTATTACCATTAACATTGCTCACATCGAGTACCAGACCGAGAAGCGCCACTACGCACACGTTGACGCTCCCGGCCACGCTGACTACGTCAAGAACATGATCACCGGTGCGGCTCAGATGGACGGCGCAATCCTCGTGGTTGCAGCTACCGACGGCCCCATGGCACAGACCCGCGAGCACGTTCTGCTCGCTCGCCAGGTTGGCGTCCCCACCCTGCTGGTTGCACTGAACAAGGCAGACATGGTTGACGACGAAGAGCTCCTCGACCTCGTCGAGATGGAGGTCCGTGACCTCCTCTCCTCGCAGGAGTTCGACGGCGACAATGCTCCCGTTGTTCGCGTTTCCGCACTGAAGGCTCTCGAAGGCGATCCCGAGTGGGTTGCTAAGGTCGAGGAACTCATGGACGCAGTCGACACCTACATTCCGGACCCCGTTCGTGAGAAGGACAAGCCCTTCCTCATGCCCATCGAGGACGTCTTCACCATTACCGGTCGTGGCACCGTTGTTACCGGTCGTGCAGAGCGCGGTACCCTGAAGATCAACTCCGAGGTCGAGATTGTCGGTATCCGCCCGATCCAGAAGACCACCGTTACCGGTATCGAGATGTTCCACAAGCAGCTCGACGAAGCATGGGCAGGCGAGAACTGTGGTCTGCTGCTGCGCGGTCTGAAGCGTGACGATGTTGAGCGTGGTCAGGTTGTCGTGGAGCCGGGCTCCATCACCCCCCACACCGAGTTCGAGGCAAACGTCTACATCCTCTCCAAGGATGAGGGTGGCCGTCACAACCCCTTCTACTCCAACTACCGTCCTCAGTTCTACTTCCGTACCACTGACGTGACCGGCGTTATCACCCTCCCCGAGGGCACCGAGATGGTTATGCCCGGTGACAACACCGAGATGACCGTTACCCTGATCCAGGAAATCGCAATGGAAGAGGGCCTCGGCTTCGCTATCCGTGAGGGTGGCCGCACCGTTGGTTCGGGTCGTGTTACCAAGATCATCAAGTAATTGCCGTAAATTTACGACAATTCGCTAAAGATCTGCCGGAGCGGAAACTCTCCATCAGGTAGCGATACTCAAGGACCCCCGCATCTGCGGGGGTCCTTTTGTTATGCCCTTTTGAAGAACTAAGGAGGCCGAAGCGCTGTCTGATTTTTAGCGGTGGAACCCATACACGACAGCGGTTATGGGCCTATAGCGGCCGCTAAAAGCCACTGGGATCCGCTGAGAAACCTCTGAGAGGAGCTAGAGAATAAAACCGAAAGCCATGGTAGAAAACGCCAAAGCTAAGGGTTGCGAGAGCCATCTATGCTGTACGGCTGATATTTCTTCTTAAGGACTTACCAAAGGCCTCCTACAGCCCTGGCTCCGACGCCGAGGCTGCAGTTACAAGCCGTAGTGAATCTTCTTATTTTCCTCCTACTGCGAAGCCTCACAGGGCCCTACGCGCAAAGAATACTATCCCCCTATAAGTGACACTCAGGAACCATACAAGCGCTCTTGCCGAGCACAAACGGAGAGGGTGAAGATAGAGGATCTGAGAAGCGAAGAACAAAAGCTGATTTCTTGGTGCAGAGAAAAACTAAAGCTGGTTGCTTGAGAGTAAAGAAAAACGGTTCCCAGCCCGAAGGCTGGGAACCGCAATTCGAATGACTGCCCCCTCGGAAGGGACATAGGTAGTCCTACTACAGAATGCTGCAGTAGCATAACCTATATCTGCAGCAGGCTAGATATTTTCTTCGTCACGAGGCTGGTAGCCCTGCGGAGCAACCTGGCGTTGCTGCACCTGAGCGTTAGCCACCTGGTTCTGAGGGTAGGTACCTTCAGTCTGGGGCTCCTGGGGGTAGCCAACAACCTGAGCGGGACCTTGCTGGGATGCGACAGCATCCTGCTTATTCTGTCGAGCCAGCAGACGCCAGATAACGCCTGCGATGAGCAGAATAGAGATGATGAACAGGGTGAGCGGGTTCAGACCGGTGAGCAAAATCGCTAGGTCGAGGGTGACCAGGGCGGCCGCAATATAGGTCCAGACTCGGTCGAGCAGCAGAGCGCTCAGAAGAGTCAACGCGATACCGAGTACCAGGACCACGATATCCGGACCGTCAGCAGGAACTGCCCACGTTACCAGGGTGAGGAATACCTGCAGACCCAAAGCCCAGTACAAGGGAGCGTCCGATACCTGCGTATCCAACGGCTTCTTTACAATGAGGTTGCTGAGGACCTTCGCAGCGGTGAACGCCAGGAGCGCCAGAAGAATAACCTCAAGAATCACACTCAGCGGGTTGTAGTCTAAGTAATCAAGGACCAGACGGGCAATGAAAAGGCTGAACGCAACAGTGCCAATAGCTGGCAGACTCTTAGGCTTAGAGACCGATACGAAGGATAGAGCAAACAAACCCCAAAGAAGGGCGTTGAGCTCCACCTGCTCGTAATCGAAAATCAAGCCGAAGAACGTCATGAATCCCAACACGCACAGCGCCGGAATCATCAGCAACGTATTGACCGGAGCGTAGATCGCTTGGGCCAGGGAGCGGCGCGGCGTAAAACGCGGATAGGGCGAACCGAGCGGACCGTGCATCGGCAGCTTAACCGTCCTATTACCGGCCGGGACAGAGATGTACGGGCGAATAGTAGCCTTTGCACCAGAGACCTCGACCGGGAGCATCACCTTCAGAACGAAAAGGATAATAACGGCAAAGAGCGTGTAGTACCCCAGAAGAGTGACTTCCATGATGCTCTTCTTAGGGTGGAAGAGATTCCACAGGGAGCCAATGTAGAAAATGGTAACGCTGATGGAAGCGCCAATCTGCATGTAAGGCGCCTTGAAGAAGATTGCCACCGCCCAGAGAACAATCAGGAGAGCCGGAGCAGCTACTGAAAGCAGAAGCTGATTAATATCTGCCATAGTGTGGACTGCGCTCAGTACAGCGCCAAGGGTGAAGAAGCTCGCTGCTGCGTACGCCTCGTAGATTCGCTTGGAACGTGCGTAGAGCAGTACGCTACACAGAGCTTGACCAACCAGCAGAACAATGAACAGGAAGTTGACTACAGAATCCTTCACGTTGCCGCTGATGGCGAGCAGAACAACAGACCAGCAGATGGGGAAACGAGCAATAGTGAGTAGCTCGGAACGGACCGAAGAACCTGCAGCAATGAAAAGGCCAAGTGCCACGTAAATGACCGTCAGAACGGCAGGCAAAGCTACTGCAACATATTCTTTCGGACCGAAGAGCAGATAGTGTCGAGAGCCAATCATAGCGATGGCGAGGGCTGTGTAGAGCGCGATACGCACGGCGCTGACCACGGTGGAGCGGACAGAACCAACAATATCCGGAAGTTGCAGGGCCCGGCCCAGCAGAAGAGCGCTCAGAGTGCTGACGAAAAGAACGGCTCCAGCGAACAGGGAGAAAATGATCCGGAAGCGGTCATGTACGGCACCGTCAATAATGCTGATGCTATATCCTGCAAACAACGCGAAGACGCCCAAGATGAGGTATGCCGCCATCTCATTGAGTCGGTAGCTCGCATTCTGCGCTGCCCCATTCTGAGAGAACGCAAAGGTCAGTAGCGCGATAGCTGAGCAGACCATAGCAAACATCAGAGGCGATTCAGAAGTTTGCATCTCGGGAATGAGAGCAAGGAAGAGCTGAATCATGCCGATGGCATAACCAATATTGCTGAGCACAGCTCCAGCAGTTCGCATCTCAGGGGCTTTAGCACTGAGCAGGTAGATAACAATAGCAGCGGCAAAGAAGAGATAGAAGGTGCCCTGACTATTGGGGGAGAGATACATGGCAATCACAGGAATGACTGCCGCAAAAATCATGAGCACCAGAGGCTGAACTGCCTTGCGGTAGAGCAAGAAACTCACAATGCACAGGACGCCAATAACCCAGGGAGCGGGGAAGAGCCCCTGCTGGCCTTCTGCATAGGGAAGGAAAGTGCTCCAGCGTGTTACATGTGCCGAGCTGTGAGTCGCATAAGCTGCGTAGAATGCATCCAGGACCGTCAAGAAGGAGAAGAAAACACCGATGCACGCATCAACGGCAGGTAGCCATGCCTTCTTGCCAGTACGAGGCTGAAGAGCATCCTGAGCCCAGGGAATAGGGGGCATCTGCTGATTCGGAGCGACATAATACTCGTGAGAGTCAACCATCTCACCAATGTTCTGCTGCAAACGCGGGACAAAAGCGTATACGGAAATTATGTTCACAAGCAGAACTGAAACAAAGAAAATACTCGGGAACCATGGGCCGTGATTCAAATCCAGAACGAAGCACAGGACTAAAGCAATGGGGTAGATACGAGCCTGAGCGTAGTTATCCGCTGTACCGTTCAGCCAGGTGAACAGAATGGCGTGCACAGACATAAGCGCAAAAGCAATACCCGCGTCCGTGTAGATCAGATCGTTAGTGAAGAAGAAAATAGCGATGGCCGTAGCCGGAACGAAAATACGAGAAGAATCAACGAGACCTTCGCGGATGCCCTTCGGCGCAGCGTTCGGCGCAAAGTGCAAAATCAGTCCCAGTACGGTGGCAACAACGGTCAACGAGACGAAATACCAGACAAAAGGCAGGTAGGCGACTTTTGTTGCTGACAGAGAGTCCGAAACGATAAACGAAATCAGCAGGTACGCCATCACGCGGTTGCGCATGAGAGTACAGGCTCCCACAATGGCGGCTGTGCCAACTAGGGAGGTGAGAAACCAGATGTAACGTCCCTCTGTCCAAATCTCAAGGACATAGACGGCGATACCGGTCAGAGGGATAAACGCCAGACCGGTCGCTGCAAAAGAGTAGGAGGCGATACGTAAACGCTCAACGAAACGGTAGGTGAGCAGACCGGCAGAATAGAAGAGGACGGCTCCGAGACCCAATGCGACGACGCGGACAATAGCAGTCTCATCCTTAGAAGAGGTAACCGAGGTGACGAAAAGACCAGCGGCACCTATAAGCAAGAGCGAGCCAATGTACAGAACAATATTGAGGAAGATGTCTTCATTGACTCGGCGTCGTTGTGCAGGAGGCTGAGAATATACGCCCGCTACCGTAGAGGGAGTATGCGTACCAAGAGCCGGTTGCTGAACAAGCTGAGGGCTCTGGGTTGATGAGTGAGAGCTAGAGGGCGCCTGATGAGGTTGTGTCGACTGAGACATAGTTTCTCCTTAGGCTGTAGTGATACTTCTACAATACGAGAGCTTTCAGCACTAAAACCTTTATTGCGGGCAATAAAGCGCATGGAACTTACTGAAAATAGATTGAAAGCTCCCTGAGAGCTACATCGGGGGGGGGGGGGCACCCCCCTGGCTGATAGAGATAGTTAAGTGTTCTTAAGCACTTAACTCGTGTTTGTATTGCGCAAGCGCTCTATCTCTGAGAGAATTGACGACGTTGTCAAAGCGTCTACCTGCACTAAAGGTAGGCCCACGTATGACCCGGTCCGAAGGATGACGGGATGAGTCTGTCTAGAAAATAGGCGACACGCCCGAGTTCGGGGGTCGGTACTCAGGCGGGGTGAGGAACCCGGCAAAGCCGGATTCAGTCCGTTCTGAGTGGCGCACGTGATGAATATATCGCGTTCCTTAAGCGCTATAACAAAGGGGCAAAAGCTCCGATACAGGGAATACATCAAGAAAGAGAGTCCGACAGATGGCGGGACAGAAAATCCGCATCCGTCTGAAGTCCTATGACCACGAGGTCATCGATTCTTCGGCACGGAAAATCGTCGAAACGGTAAAGGGCGCAGGCGCAACTGTAGTTGGCCCCGTGCCGCTGCCGACCGAGAAGAACGTTTACTGTGTTATCCGTTCTCCCCACAAGTACAAGGACAGCCGCGAGCACTTCGAGATGCGTACGCACAAGCGTCTGATCGACGTTGTTGATCCGACCCCCAAGGCTGTTGATGCCCTCATGCGTCTCGACCTGCCGGCAGACGTAAACATCGAGATCAAGCTGTAGAGGATCGCATCTAATGACTAATAAATTCGAGCGCCAGGTGAAGGGCCTGTTGGGCACCAAGCTCGGCATGACCCAGGTCTGGGACGAGGACGGCAAGTTTGTGCCCGTCACCGTCGTTAAGGCTGATTCTAACGTTGTTACCCAGATCCGTAACCAGGAAACTGACGGCTACGAAGCTGTTCAGATTGGTTTCGGTGCAATCGACTCTCGCAAGGTTACCAAGCCCCTGGCTGGTCACTTCGAGAAGGCCGGTGTTACCCCCCGTCGCCACATCGTCGAGCTGCGTACCGCAGATGCTTCTGAGTATTCCCTCGGTCAGGAACTGACCGTTGAGCTCTTCGAAGCAGGCCAGAAGGTCGACGTCGTTGGTAAGACCAAGGGTAAGGGCTTCGCAGGTGTTATGAAGCGTCACGGCTTCAAGGGTGTTGGCGCGTCTCACGGTCAGCACAAGAACCACCGTAAGCCCGGTTCCATCGGTGGCGCATCCTACCCCGCACGCGTGTTCAAGGGTATGCGCATGGCTGGCCGTATGGGCGCAGCACGTCACACTACCTTGAACCTGACTATCCAGGGTGTGGACGCAGAGAACAATGTCCTGCTGATCAAGGGCGCAATCCCCGGTCCCAAGGGCGGCGTTGTTCTGGTTCGTACCGCTGTGAAGGGAGCCTAATACATCATGGCTGTTAAGACCCTTAAGGTAGACCTGCCCGCAGAGATTTTCGACGCGCAGGCATCCGTGCCCCTGCTGCACCAGGTTGTCGTTGCACAGCTCGCTGCTGCACGCCAGGGCACCCACAAGACCAAGAACCGCGGCGAGGTTTCCGGTGCAGGCCGTAAGCCCTTCAAGCAGAAGGGTACCGGTAACGCACGTCAGGGCTCCATCCGCGCACCGCACATGACCGGCGGTGGCGTTGTTCACGGTCCGACCCCGCGTAACTACGCACAGCGCACCCCCAAGAAGATGATTGCCGCTGCACTGCGCGGTGCTCTCTCCGATCGCGCTCGTCACGACCGCGTCCACGTTGTCGAGAACTTCATCTCCGGTGAAACCCCCTCGACCAAGGCTGCAAAGGCTGCATTCGCAGCTATCACCGAGCGCAAGAACATCCTTCTTGTGATTGCTCGTGCAGAGGACGTTGTGGCTCTGTCCGCACGTAACCTGGAGAACGTCCACGTTCTGTACGCAGATCAGCTCAACACCTACGATGTGCTGGTTTCGGACGACGTGGTCTTCACCAAGGCAGCATTCGACGCATTCGTTGCTGCAGCTCAGAAGAAGGAGGGCGCTAAGTAATGAGCGTTTCCACCAAGTCTGTATACGACGTGATCCTCGCTCCCGTCGTTTCCGAGAAGAGCTACGGTCAGCTCGACGAAGGTAAGTACACCTTCGAGGTCGCAACCGATTCCAACAAGCTGGAAATCAAGCAGGCCATCGAGAAGATCTTTGACGTCAAGGTTGCTTCCGTCAACACCATCAACCGTCAGGGCAAGCGCAAGCGCACCCGTTTCGGTTGGGGCGCTCGCAAGAACACCAAGCGTGCGATTGTGACCCTCAAGGAAGGCACCATCGACATCTTCGGCGGTCCGCAGGCATAAGTCCCGCGGAGACCACTTTAACGAAGGAAGAAATATCTAAATGGGTATTCGTAAGTACAAGCCGACGACCCCGGGTCGCCGCGGTTCGAGCGTTGCTGATTTCTCCGAGATCACCCGCTCCACCCCGGAAAAGTCCCTGCTTCGTCCGCTTCACAAGACCGGCGGCCGTAACAACACCGGCCGCATCACCACCCGTCACAAGGGTGGCGGCCACAAGCGCCAGTACCGTCTCATCGACTTCCGTCGTCACGACAAGGACGGCGTTAACGCACGCGTTGCACACATCGAGTACGATCCCAACCGTACCGCTCGCATCGCGCTGCTGCACTACTTCGATGGTTCCAAGCGCTACATCATCGCTCCGAACAAGCTCGCTCAGGGCGACATCGTCGAGTCCGGCCCCGCAGCTGACATCAAGCCCGGTAACAACCTGCCCCTGCGCAACATCCCCGTTGGTACCGTGATTCACTGTGTCGAGCTCCGTCCCGGTGGCGGCGCAAAGCTGGCTCGTTCCGCAGGTGCTTCTGTACAGCTGGTTGCTAAGGAAGGCAAGTACGGTCAGCTCCGTCTGCCCTCCGGC
The DNA here is from genome assembly GCF_029850985.2 of Rothia similimucilaginosa. NCBI lineage: Bacteria > Bacillati > Actinomycetota > Actinomycetes > Micrococcales > Micrococcaceae > Rothia > Rothia similimucilaginosa. Next base: position 473,456 of record NZ_CM138149.1, read on the forward strand.
GAAATCCGCAACGTGGATGTTCGTTGCCGCGCAACCGTTGGTGAAGTTGGCAACGCTGAGCAGTCCAACATCAACTGGGGTAAGGCAGGCCGTAACCGCTGGAAGGGCATCCGCCCGACCGTCCGTGGTGTGGTCATGAACCCGGTTGACCACCCGCACGGTGGTGGTGAGGGTAAGACCTCCGGTGGTCGTCACCCCGTTAACCCCAACGGTAAGCCCGAGGGTCGTACCCGCCGTCCCAACAAGGAAAGCGACAAGCTCATCGTTCGTCGCCGTCGTACTGGCAAGAAGCGCTAAGGAGCCTGAAACATGCCTCGTAGTTTGAAGAAGGGCCCTTTCGTTGATCAGCACCTCTACCTGAAGGTTGCAGCTCAGAACGAGAAGGGCACCAAGAACGTAATCAAGACTTGGTCGCGTCGCTCGATGATTATCCCCGACATGCTCGGTCACACCATCGCAGTGTACGACGGTCGCAAGCACGTGCCGGTGTTCATCACCGAGTCGATGGTTGGTCACAAGCTCGGTGAGTTTGCTCCGACCCGCACTTTCCGCAGCCACGTGAAGGACGACCGTAAGGGCAAGCGTCGCTAATCGGTTCACACCGATAAGCTAACGTTTCCCTTTCGGCAATAGACGAAAGAGAGATAGGCAATGGAAGCCAAGGCATCAGCGCGTTTCGTTCGCGTTACGCCTATGAAGGCCCGCCGTGTCGTCAACCTGATCCGTGGTAAGCAGGCGGAAGAGGCTCTGGCGATTCTGAAGTTCGCCCCCCAGGCAGCTTCGGAGCCGGTATACAAGATCGTTGCTTCGGCAGTAGCTAACGCTCGTCAGAAGGCAACCCAGCAGGGTCTGCCCTTCCGCGAGGAAGAGCTGTTCATCAGCGAAGCATTCGTGAACGAGGGCCCGACCATGAAGCGCATTCAGCCCCGCGCTCAGGGTCGCGCATACCGAATCAACAAGCGCACCAGCCACATCACCGTGGTAGTTGCTACCCCGGAGAAGGAGGAGGGCCGCTAAATGGGTCAGAAAATTCACCCGAACGGTTTCCGACTGGGCATCACCACTGACCACGTCTCCAAGTGGTTCGCTGATTCCAATAAGCCCGGCGAGCGTTACGCTGACTTCGTCCGCGAGGACGTAAAGATCCGCGAGCTGCTGGCAAAGAACCTGGATCGCGCAGGCGTTGCAAAGGTCGAGATCGAGCGCACCCGTGACCGCGTGCGTGTGGACATCCACACCGCTCGTCCCGGTATCGTGATTGGCCGACGTGGCGCAGAAGCAGACCGCATCCGCGGCGAGCTCGAGAAGCTCACCAACAAGCAGATTCAGCTGAACATCCTCGAGGTTGCTAACCCCGACCTCTCCGCTCAGCTGGTTGCACAGAGCATCGCAGAGCAGCTCGCATCGCGTGTTGCATTCCGCCGTGCCATGAAGAAGGCAATCCAGTCCGCACAGCGTGCAGGTGCAAAGGGTATCCGTATCCAGTGCTCCGGCCGTCTGGGTGGCGCTGAAATGTCCCGTTCCGAGTTCTACCGCGAAGGCCGTGTGCCCCTGCACACCCTGCGTGCGAACATCGACTACGGCTTCTTCGAGGCTAAGACCACCTTCGGTCGCATCGGCGTGAAGGTCTGGATCTACAAGGGCGACCTGACCGACAAGGAGCTGGCAGCTCAGCAGGCAGCAAACAACCGCCGTGGCAACCGCCGCGATGGTGACCGCCGCCGCCAGGGCAACCGTGGTCCTCGTCGCGAGCGCCGCAACGAGAACGCTTCGGCAAAGGTCGAGGCCAAGACTGCAGAGAACGGTGAGGCATAAATGCTTATTCCCCGTCGAGTAAAGTACCGCAAGCAGCACCACCCCAAGCGTAATGGTCTCGCAAAGGGCGGCACCGAGGTTAGCTTCGGTGAGTGGGGCATTCAGGCCCTGTCGCCCGCATACGTGACCAACCGCCAGATTGAGGCTGCACGTATTGCAATGACCCGTCACATTAAGCGTGGCGGTAAGGTTTGGATCAACATTTATCCCGACCGTCCGCTGACCAAGAAGCCCGCTGAAACCCGTATGGGTTCCGGTAAGGGTTCGCCCGAGTGGTGGGTCGCAAATGTCAAGCCGGGTCGAGTCATGTTTGAACTCTCCGGTGTGTCCGAAGAAGTGGCTCGCGAGGCAATGCGCCTTGCAATCCACAAGCTCCCGATGAAGGCACGTGTTGTGCGTCGCCGCGAAGGTGGTGAATAAGCGAGATGGCAGTAGGATCCAAGGACCTGAGCATCGATAAGCTCGCAGAGCTCTCCAACGAAGAGCTGGCTGCAAAGCTGAGCGAAGCGAAGAAGGAACTCTTCAACATCCGCTTCCAGGAAGTCACCGGTCAGGCTAACGCAGGTCGTCGCCGCACTATCAAGCGCGACATCGCACGTATCTACACCGTGCTGCGTGAGCGCGAGCTCGGTATTCGTCCCGCAACTGAAGGTGAGTCCAAGTGAGTGAAGTAAAGAACGAAGAGCGCGGCTACCGCAAGACCCGCCGCGGCTACGTTGTCTCCGACAAGATGGACAAGACCGTTGTCGTCGAGGTCGAGGATCACGTGAAGCACGCACTGTACGGTAAGGTCGTTCGCCGTAGCTCCAAGATCAAGGCACACGATGAGCAGAACGCTGCTGGCATCGGTGACCTCGTTCTGATTGCAGAGACCCGTCCGCTGTCCGCTTCCAAGCGCTGGCGTATCGTGGAGATCATCGAAAAGGCTAAGTAAGCCCTTTTCATGGTTCTCTGTTAGAGCAGTAAAAGAACCCCTCTCCTACCTAGGTAGGAGAGGGGTTCTTTTCGTAACCTTCGTGCGAGAAGAACTGTGGTGGGGCGCGCCCTATGGCATGGGCTAATAACAGACGCTAAGACAATGTTTGTCATAAATGTCTTGATACGTCATACGAGAGAGTAATATTTTTCTCTTGTTTTGATGGTGCAATCCATGCGTAGACGCTGCTAGAGAAGAAAGCGCATGTGGAGACGGAATTGTGATGAAAAAATGAAGAATAATGCGGGAGTAAGGTGTCTAGGAACTATGACACCTGATGAAAAGCACTTGAAATAACCTAACTAGGCACTTAATATCAACTTTATAGTTGCTTAGCATAACCTTGCCCAATAATCAGTGGGGTGGCTTTGCATCTTCCAGAGGTTGCACGACCTTTGGAGAAGTACCACTACATATTATCGAGGATCAGCATGATTTCTTCGCCCAAGCCCTCACGTAAGCTGCTCGCCATTGCAGGCGCACTTTCCGTTGTTGCAGGCTCTTTCGCTACCGTTCCCGCTACCTTTGCGGCAAACGTTTCCGCATCCGTTCCCGGCGGAAACTCCCAGACTTCTACTGAGGAATGCCGTCACATTGCAGTGAGCGCTACCCAGTACCAGGGTCTGCCCGGCCAGTACCAGCTGGCATACTCGGCGGCAACCTCCTCCCTCTACACTTCATTCTCTTCCGGACGCCCGCCGATTCTGACCGGTGGCGTCGGCACCTGGAACGTTGCATCCACCCCGAGCCTTTCTACTGTCTACCAGTTCCCGACCGCGGACTTTATTGGACGTGGTGCTACTGCACCGACCGGTAAGCAGATCGAATCTCCCTACGGTATTGCCTACGACGAAGCAACCGGATACGTATGGGTGACCCAGACCCGTGTCAACAAGGTATCTGTCTTCGATCCCGCGACCAATAAGATTATTTGGAGTAGCGCAGAAGGCGACGTCAATCACCCGCGTGAGGTACGCATCGACCCCTCTAGTGGCAAGGTCTTTGTATCTGGCTCTGGCGGCATTAGCGTCTTCGATACTACCTCGCACACCCTGGTCAAGAAGATTGAGTTCACCGACGCCAAGGGAGAATCGGACATCGCAATGAACATGCACGTGGACTCCGCCGATGGCAAGCTCTACGTGCCCTCCCTGAGCGCCGGCACCGTGAAGGTGATTGACACCAAGAGCTACGAGGTCGAGAAGACCATTCAGCTGCACAAGGAAAATGCTGAAGCTGCTCTGAACGCATCGGACGTCACTGTAGACAAGTCCCTGAAGGAAATTTACGTCAGCTCCCAGGGTGACCGTAAGGGCACTAACTCCGGTATCACCGCCTACGACCTGGAAACCGGTGCCTACAAGAAGACCATTCCTTTCGGTACCCAGGCCCTCGCCCTCGCCTCCGATGAAGCCCGTGACCTGCTGTACGTGACCGATTACGGTACCGGCAATGTCGGTGTTATTGATGCACGAACTGGTACCGTTGTTTCTCAGGTGTCTACCGGCGCAACTAGCGGTGCAAATGATGTTCTGGTCACCGCAGATGGCAGCGCATACGCTGTAGCCCGCAGCATCGAAGGCACTTCCGCTATCGAAACCGACTACACCATCGATAAGACCACCGGCGAATATCGCACCTCTAGCACGGAGCCCAAGGGCAAGGACAACGCAGATTCCCCGATCGTTCCCGGCGTTATGGTGAAGATCAACACCACCGTTGAAACCACCGCGAAGCCTACCGCGCAGACTTCTTCTGAAGAACTGGTGAAGACCTACGCCGACGGCGCTAAGCTCTACGCTGTGAAGGACTGGACCACCGGTGAAACTCTGAAGCTGCGTGGTGAAGGTTTCAAGACTCAGGACGGTTCAAAGGGCTCCGTACTTGCAGTCAAGCTCAACAAGGGCCGCATCTCTGCCAAGGAAGAGCCGAAGTTCAACGGCGTTGACGGCAACAGTGCGGGTGTCTGGGCGTACATCCAGGCAGATGAGAATGGTAACTTTACTGCTGAACTGCCGTACCCGACCACTGAGAACTCCAACCTGACGGAAAACCTGAAGAACGGCGATAAGGTATCGGTCTTCCTGCTCTCCGGCTCCATGGTTGAAGGTGATACCGCACGTGGTGGTGAAGCGCTCTCCGCAACTGTTGCAGAGAAGAAGGCAGACACCACTGAGACCTGCGCACCGGCGGAAACCACCCAGGTCGCCGCTGCTCCTTCTGGCGTGACTACCACTTACCCCGTCGGTACTAAGCTGAGTCTGCCTGATAGCAACGAGCCCACCCCGGCTCCGAGTGAGTCTGCTAAGCCTGAGCCGACTACTCCGGCTCCGAGTGAGTCTGCTAAGCCCGAACCGAGTACCCCGGCACCCTCCGAAAGTGCAGAATCCAACGAGATTGTGCACGAGTACAAGGATGGCGCAAAGGTCTACTTCCCCAAGACCTGGGACGGCCAGAAGCTGACCTTCCGCGGTGAAGGCTTCAAGACTCGGGATGGTAAGGGCTCCATTATCGCTGTCAAGCTGAACAAGGGCGCTATCTCTGCAAAGGAAGAGCCTAAGCTTGAAGGTGTTGAAGGCAATAGCGCAGGCATCTGGGCTTATATCAAGGCGGATGAAAACGGTAACTTCACCGCAACCATCGACCGCCCCACTGTAGCGAACTCTAACCTGTCTGAAGAGCTGAAGACCGGCGATAGCGTTGCTATCTATCTGCTCTCCGGTTCCCTGGCAGAGAACGATAACGCACGTGGCGGCGTTGCTGTAGAGTACACCTTCAGCACCGAAAATAAGGTACCTGCACCTGAGGCATCGGAGCCGAAGGCATCCGAGTCGGCCAACGCACCTGTAACCAACCCCTCTGATGCTCCGTCTGCACCTGCAGATGCCAAGGAACAGGCAAAGGAGCAGCCTGCTAATGATCAGTCCAAGGCTCCCGCGGATTCTTTGAAGTCCGAGGCGCAGAAGAAGGACAGCACCGCCCCGAAGACCTCCGGCTCTTTGTCGCAGAATGTTACCTCTTCCAGCAACGGCTCCACCTCTTCGAACCCCTCGAAATCTTCACTGGCTAACACCGGTGCTTCGGGCGTCGTCGTTGCAGCTGGAGTTGGCGTTCTTGCCCTGATCGTTGGCGCAACTGTGCTTGTAGCACGTCGTCGCAAGGCATAGTCCGTACCCCACGGTAGCTCACGATACTACCGCTCTGTAGTAACTAAAGAGGTAGGGCGGGATCTGCAGGATATTTAAGAACCCGATTTATCCTCTGAAACTGCCGGTAGACATTGAAAGGGGCGGTACCCATCAAAGCGATGGGTACCGCCCCTTTCAGCTTGTCCATATGTCTGTTATAGAGGTGGAAGGCCTAGACCAGAGTCAGAAGTAGCAGCGAGACGGGGGAGAGAGAAGGAATGAGAGAAATAGGGGAGGGCGAGGCGGACCTTCTGCATTCGCCCGTCCATATTTGACCAGTTAACAGCCCGTAAAAGATGAAATGTAGGGTTCTGGTACCTCAGATATAAAGAAAACCCGCACCGAAGTGCGGGTTTGTGTCAAAGCGAGGTTCGGTCCCTAGACAAACGGATTAGCGAGGAAAAAGGGACCCAAGAAATCTGTCCGATAAGGACCGAACCTCTTATTTGACGCATGCGTCTCTTCTATTATGGTACATCTTGCTGATTTTCGCACCTTGAAGCACATTTATTACCAAAAAACTTGATTTTTGAAAAAACGACCCTTAATTTCTAAATTTTTAAGCAGATTTTTTCAGAGCACTGCTTTGGTGGAGTTCAAGGGTGGCGAAATATGGCGCCATTGCTATGAACAAGGCAGAGGACTACCCTGCAGATTAAGGTTCCCCGCGTGCTGGATGTGCGCTTTGATGAATACTGCGAGGCTCTAGAAGAGAATTGGTAGGGAGAAGCCTCTTGTCCATGACGGTACCGCGAAGTATATGTGTCCTGGCTACTGAGTGAAGAGCGGTCGATATACCTAAAAACAGTCCCGGCCTTCCCTCTGATGCTGTGTGTGCGCTTGTGAGGTGGGAGAGTAGGACTGGGGTGATCTCTTGCTAGCTGCGGCAAGTCTGTCGTGGAAGTACAGTAAAGCGTAGTAAAATATAAATATCTATCTTCCTTGTTTTACACATTGTTTGATAGATTTCTCGAGGCCCCTTCAGTTTCTTATGCGTCAGGAACTACACGAAGGGGCCTCCTGCTTTAAGTGTCAAATAATGGACCTTCTCAATCGATGGTGATGTGGGATATGGGGTTTTACTCTATAAACCCGGCTATCTCCAGAGATAGGGTGGAGGAGACCGAAATCATAGTCGATCAACTCTTGCGCTACATACCTGCTTCCTGTACAGTGTTAAGACTGTGTGGCTGTATCCAAATAGCTGCACAACCACGGGCTTCTCGTGCCAGTGCATAATGCCGCTACTTACGGGTGGGATACGCCCGCTTCACGCGGGTCCAAATGCTTCTGGCATGGGTTTGCCCCAGGCGTTTCCGCTAACCCCTTCCATAGAGATGGGGCCCGGGGCGTCAACCAATCCCGTAAAAATGTTCCGCAAGGCTGGCTCGCGCCTAAAGCGAGTCGGAACCGGCGAGACGACAGGAGAAATATGATTCAGCAGGAGTCGCGACTGAAGGTCGCCGACAACACTGGTGCGAAGGAAATCCTGACCATCCGTGTTCTCGGTGGTTCCTCGCGTCGCTACGCAGGCATTGGCGACATCATCGTCGCAACCGTCAAGGATGCAATCCCCGGCGGTACCGTAAAGAAGGGTGACGTTGTCAAGGCAGTCGTCGTCCGCACCAAGAAGGAAACCCGTCGTCCCGACGGTTCCTACATCAAGTTCGACGAGAACTCCGCAGTGATCCTGAAGAACACTGATGGTGATCCCCGTGGTACCCGTATCTTCGGCCCCGTGGGTCGTGAGCTTCGAGATAAGAAGTTCATGAAGATCGTTTCGCTGGCTCCGGAGGTGCTCTAATTCATGGCTAAGATCAAGTCCGGCGACCTGGTTCAGGTTATTTCCGGTGCAGATAAGGGCAAGCAGGGCAAGGTTCTGAAGGTTCTCCCCAAGGAAAACCGCGTGATTGTTGAGGGCGTCAAGGTCATCACCAAGCACACCAAGGCTAACCCCCTGACCGGCGCAGCAGGCGGCATCCAGAAGGTTGAGGCACCGATCCACGTTTCTAACGTTGCGATTGTTGACCCCGAGACCAAGAAGCCGACCCGTGTTGGTTTCCGCCTCGAGACTGTAGAGCGTGACGGCAAGGAGCGCACCGTTCGCGTGCGCGTTGCTAAGCGTTCGGGTAAGGACATCTAATGACCGAAACCAAGATCACCCCCCGCTTCAAGACCAAGTACGCTGAGGTCGTCGTTCCCGCTCTGCAGGAAGAGTTCAAGTACGAGAACGTCATGCAGACCCCGAAGATCGTTAAGGTCGTCGTAAACATGGGTGTTGGCGAGGCAGCTCGCGACGCAAAGCTCATGGACGGCGCAATCCGCGATCTCACCGCAATCACCGGTCAGAAGCCGATTGTTACCCGCGCTAAGAAGTCCATCGCACAGTTCAAGCTGCGCGAAGGTATGCCCATCGGCGCACACGTCACCCTGCGTGGCGACCGCATGTGGGAATTCCTGGACCGCCTCGTCACCCTGGCACTGCCCCGAATCCGCGACTTCCGCGGCCTCTCGGACCGCCAGTTCGACGGTAACGGTAACTACACCTTCGGTCTGACCGAGCAGTCCATGTTCCACGAAATCGATCAGGACTCGATCGACCGCGTGCGTGGTATGGACATCACCGTGGTGACCTCCGCGAAGACCGACGAGGAAGGCCGTGCAATCCTGAAGGCACTGGGCTTCCCGTTCAAGACCAACTAACGACTACGTTGTAGGTCCAGACCCCGTTACCGCGGGGTAGGGAAACCACAACGAGGAAGGGCTAAAGCCCACAATGACTATGACTGATCCGGTCGCAGATATGCTGACCCGTTTGCGTAACGCAAACTCCGCATACCACGACACCGTATCCATGCCCTACTCCAAACTGAAGGCTCGCATTGCTGAGATTCTGAAGGCTGAGGGCTACATCGCCGACGTGAAGGTTGAGGATGCAAAGGTCGGCAAGACCCTGACCCTCGTCCTCAAGTACGGTCCGTCCCGCGAGCGTTCTATCGCTGGCGTGCGTCGTATTTCCAAGCCGGGCCTGCGTACCTACGCAAAGTCCACCAACCTGCCCCAGGTTCTGGGTGGCCTCGGCATCGCAATCCTGTCCACCTCTTCGGGTCTGCTCACTGACAAGCAGGCTGCGAAGAAGGGCGTGGGCGGCGAAGTCATCGCTTACATCTGGTAGTCGGTTAGAAGAGAAAGGAAGAGAATAATGTCACGTATTGGACGTCTCCCCATCTCGGTTCCCGCCGGCGTTGAGGTTAAGGTCGATGGCAACCTGGTCACTGTTAAGGGCCCGAAGGGCGAGCTCTCCCACAAGGTAGCTTCCCCCATCACCGTGGCTCTGAACGAAAACGAGATCGTTGTATCTCGTCCGAACGACGAGCGTCTGTCTCGCTCGCTGCACGGTCTGACTCGTACCCTGATTCAGAACCTGATTATCGGCGTTACCTCCGGTTATGAAAAGAAGCTGGAAATTGTTGGTACCGGTTACCGTGTGACCCCGAAGGGTAACGACCTGGAGTTCGCTCTGGGCTACTCCCACCCGATCAACATCACCGCTCCTGAGGGTATTACCTTCGCAGTGGAGGGTGCTAACAAGCTGACTGTGTCGGGTATCGACAAGCAGCTCGTTGGTCAGGTTGCAGCAAACATTCGTGGTCTGCGTAAGCCCGATCCCTATAAGGGTAAGGGTGTTCGCTACGCAGGTGAGCACATCCGCCGCAAGGTCGGAAAGGCTGGTAAGTAAACATGGCTATCAAGTCGAAGGCAGCGCAGCGTGCACGTCGTCACGCTCGCGTCCGCAAGTACGTTTCGGGTACCGCTGCGCGTCCGCGCCTGTGTGTCACCCGTTCGACCCGTCACATGTTCGTTCAGGTTATCGACGATGTTAAGGGCGTAACCCTGGCATCCGCTTCCACCATGGAATCAGAGCTGCGTGCAGCTGACCTGGACAAGACCGCTAAAGCAAAGCGCGTTGGTGAGCTCGTAGCAGAGCGTGCCAAGGCAGCTGGTGTTGAGGCAGTCGTGTTCGACCGCGGTGGTAACAAGTACCACGGCCGTGTTGCAGCCGTTGCAGACGGTGCACGCGAGGGAGGTCTTGCACTCTAATGAGCGAGCAGAACGTAAAGGAAACTCAGGTGAGCGAAGCAGTAGTAGCTGAAACCGCTGAGACCTCCAACCAGCGCGAGGAGCGCCGCAACAACCGCGGCGAGCGTCGTGGCCGTGGTGAGCGCCGCAACAACCGCGCTCGCGAGGAGGAGAAGGACAAGTACATCGAGCGCGTTGTGACCATCAACCGCGTTTCCAAGGTCGTCAAGGGTGGTCGTCGCTTCAGCTTCACCGCGCTGGTCGTCGTTGGTGACGGTAACGGCCTGGTCGGCGTTGGCTACGGTAAGGCTAAGGAAGTTCCCGCAGCAATCTCCAAGGGTGTCGAGGAAGCAAAGAAGAACTTCTTCCGCGTTCCCCGCATCGAAGGCCGCACCATCCCGCACCGTGTGCAGGGTGAAGCAGCTGCAGGCGTTGTGATGCTCCGTCCGGCAACCGCTGGTACCGGTGTTATCGCAGGTGGCCCCGTGCGTGCAGTACTCGAGTGCGCAGGCATTCACGATGTGCTGTCCAAGTCGCTCGGTTCCTCGAACCAGATCAACATCGTTCACGCAACTGTTGCAGCACTCAAGCAGCTCGAGGAGCCCCTGGCAGTGGCAGCCCGCCGTGGCCTGCCCACCGATGAGGTTATCCCGAGCTACCTGCGCAACACCAAGTCTGAAAAGGCAGGTGCGTAGTAATGGCCAAGCGTATTCAGCCCAGCGACGCAAAGCTGGAAATCACCCAGGTCAAGTCCTATGTTGGTCAGAAGCAGAATATGCGCGACACCCTGCGTTCCCTGGGCCTCAAGCGCCCCGGCAACAAGGTAGTCCGCACTGCTGACCCCATCACCGTTGGCATGGTTAACACCGTTGCTCACCTGGTGAAGGTTGAGGAGGTCAAGTAAAGATGGCAGAAGCTATCAAGATTCACGATCTGCGCCCGGCACCGGGTGCCCACAAGGCAAAGACCCGCGTTGGCCGCGGTGAAGGCTCCAAGGGTAAGACCGCAGGTCGCGGTACCAAGGGTACCAAGGCACGTTACCAGGTTCGTGTAGGCTTCGAAGGCGGCCAGCTGCCGCTGCACATGCGCCTGCCGAAGCTGCGCGGCTTCAAGAACCCCTTCCGCACCGAGTACCAGGTTGTTAACCTGGACCGAATCCAGGAACTGTTCCCCAACGGTGGCGACGTCACCGTGGAGGCACTGGTTGCTAAGGGTGCCGTTCGCAAGAACGAGCTCGTGAAGGTTCTGGGCAACGGCGAAATCTCCGTTAAGGTGAACGTTGTTGTCGACAAGGCATCGGCTTCCGCTATCGAGAAGATCGAGGCCGCTGGCGGTTCTGTAACCGTTAAGTAGTCTTCAAGACGAGAAAGCCCCCGTCCGTACACTGTACGGCGGGGGCTTTTTGCTGCTCGAAAAGACTCACAACAGGGGTATATTCCTGTATTCGTATATTTGAACGCTTGGTACACGCCACATTTAGTGTTCAGAAATCACGCTAAGAGAATATAAAAGCTACATAATCTGCTAGGGAGTTATCGTTACCCGCTCCAAACACGATAGACTGGAAGATGTGTTTACTGCGCCCTAAAACTCCTCGAGAGGGATGGGCGCCCCATAGACTTACAGGAGGACATGTGCTGAGCGCATTCGGGCGAGTCTTTAAGACCGCCGATTTGCGGCGTAAGCTGCTGTTTACCCTGGCAATGATTGTGCTGTACCGCGTGGGCACTTTCATCCCCGCGCCAGGCGTTTCCTACGGAAATGTACAGCAGTGTCTGAAAGCCAATGTTACGAGCGGTGGCGTCTACGATATCGTCAACCTCTTCAGCGGTGGCGCACTGCTGCAGCTTTCGATCTTTGCCCTCGGCGTGATGCCGTACATTACCGCGTCCATTATCATCCAGCTGCTGCGCGTGGTCATCCCGCGATTCCAGGAGCTACACGATGAAGGCGCGCAGGGCCAGGCAAAGCTCACCCAGTACACCCGCTACCTGACCATCGCTCTTGCTCTGCTGAACGCAACCACCATCGTCTCGATGGCGCGCTCCGGCGTTTTGCTGGGTAACTGCCCCGGCATCATCCCCCAGGACGATGTACTGCACATCCTGCTGATTATCGTCACCCTGTGTGCAGGTACCACCGTCATCATGTGGATGGGTGAGCAGATTACCGAGCGTGGCGTCGGCAACGGCATGTCCCTGCTGATCTTCACCTCAATTGCTTCCTCCTTCCCGAGCGCTCTGGGCTCCATCCAGCGCACCCACGGTTGGGGTATTTTCGCAGCTGTCTGCGGCATCGGCCTGCTGGTTATGCTCGCTGTGGTCTATGTGGAGCAGTCCGTTCGCCGTATCCCTGTGCAGTACGCAAAGCGCATGATTGGTCGACGCACCATTGGCGGCACCAACACCTATATTCCACTCAAGGTCAACATGGCCGGCGTGATCCCGCTGATTTTCGCCTCCTCCCTGCTGACCCTGCCCGGTCTGCTTGCCCAGTTCAACACCCCGACCGACGGCTCCACTCCACCGGACTGGGTTAACTGGATCAACGCATACCTGGTGCGCGGCGACCACCCGCTGTACATTGCTCTCTACTTCTTCATGATTATTGGCTTCGCGTACTTCTACGTGGCGGTCACCTTCGACCCGGTAGAAGTAGCGGACAATATGAAGAAGTACGGTGGCTTCATCCCCGGTATTCGCGCCGGTAAGCCCACCGAGCGTTACCTCAGCTACGTACTCAATCGAATTACGTTGCCTGGTGCACTTTACCTGGGTGTAATTTCCATGATTCCCCTGGTAGCGCTTATCCTATTCAACGCAAACCAGAATTTCCCGTTCGGCGGCGCCTCGCTGCTGATCGTGGTGGGTGTTGGTCTTGATACTCTCAAGCAGATCAATGCTCAGCTCCAACAACGAAACTACGAAGGACTGCTCCGATGAACCGTCTGCTCATCGTCGGCCCTCCCGGTGCAGGTAAGGGCACCCAGGCCGTCAAGATTGCTGAAGCGCTGAAGATTCCCACGATTTCTACCGGTGATATCTTCCGCAAGAACATCAAGGAAGAGACCGAACTGGGCAAGGAAGCAAAGTCGTACATCGACTCCGGCAACCTGGTTCCCGACTCTGTCACCAACAACATGGTGCGCGCACGCCTGGAGGAAAGTGACGTCGTCAACGGCTTCCTGCTCGACGGCTATCCCCGCAACACCTCCCAGGTGCACGAGCTGGACTCCATCCTCGAGGCCAAGGGCGAGAAGATCGACCGCGTTCTCCTGCTGGTTGCAGACAACGACGAACTCGTCGAGCGTCTGCTCAACCGCGCAGCAGAGCAGGGTCGTACCGATGACAACGAAGAGGTCATCCGTCACCGCCTGAAGGTCTACGAAGAAGAAACCGCACCGCTGATCGCAATCTACCGCGAACGCGGCATCGTCAAGGAAGTTAATGGCCTCGGCGAGATTGCTGAAGTCACCAAGCGCATCCTCGACGCTCTGAAGTAATCTTCTGCTGTACCCCCGCAATTTGAGGTGCATGATGCATCACAAAGACTTGCGGGGGTACAGTGCTGTCTGTAGAGTTCTAAGCTTGGGCGTACCGCCCCACATACCTAAGGAGCCAGAATGGCACGAGTCGAAATTAAAACCAACGCACAGCTTCAGCAGATGGCTCGTGCAGGCGTTATCACCAGCCGCGCGCTCGATGCGGCAGTGGCTGCAGCCCGCCCCGGTATAACCACCGCAGAGGTCAACGCCGCCTTTGAGCGCACCATGCTGGAACTGGGTGGAACCTCCAACTTCTACGGCTACTACGACTACCCTGCAACTGTATGTACCTCCGTCAACCATGAGGTTGTTCACGGTATCCCCGGCGACTACGTGCTCAAGGACGGTGATATTCTCTCCATCGACGGTGGCGCGTACGTCATTGATCCCGCTACCAACCGTCAGTGGCACGGCGATTCGGCGCGTACTGTACTGGTTGGTAACGTGAGCGAAGCACGCGCCGAGCTTTCCGCTGTCACCCGCGAGGCAATGTGGCATGGTATTGCCGCTCTGGCAACCGCAAAAAAGGTCGGCGAAATCGGCCTTGCCATCGAAGCGTATGTGACCGAAGAATACGGCGATAAGTACGGCATCATTGAAGACTACGTCGGTCACGGTATCGGCTCCCAGATGCACATGGCACCGGACGTACTGAACTACGCTGTGCGTGACATGGGTCCGAAGATTAAGCCCGGCATGGCTTTCGCTGTCGAACCGATGCTTGTCACCGGCTCCATCGAGACTAACGTGCTCTCCGACGACTGGACTGTTGTGACCGTTGATGGCTCCGATGCATGCCAGTGGGAGCACTCCGTTGCTGTGCACAGTGAAGGTATCTGGGTCCTGACTGCAGAAGACGGTGGCGCAAGCGAACTTGCTCGCTTTGGCGTAACCCCGGTTCCGATTCCCGCCTAAGTCTCACCGCTAGGGTAGGGGAACCCACCTTTAGCTGCCTCACCTCCACCTGAAGAAACCGGCGAATCCGGTCCGGTGCGTGATAACGTATCCGAAAGCATCCACATCACAAGGAAGAAGCTCCATGAGCGAAACTCTCAACAGCGGCGAGACAACCGCACCCGCTGCGACCAAGGTGCCGGTTGAAATCTCGAATATTCGCCCCGCACCCGGCCAGATCACCCTGAAAGCACCGCGCCGTGCGAAGCCGCCCAAGCATATCGCTGACTTCGACATGGCTGGCCGCCGCGAATTTCTGAAGGAACTTGGCCATCAGTCGTTCCGTGCATCCCAGCTGTCCAAGCACTATTTTGAGCGTTTAGTCACTGACCCTGCCGAGATGACTGACCTGCCGGCTAAGGACCGCGAGCAGATAGTTGCACAGGCGATGCCTCAGCTTCTGACCCCGGTCCGTACCCTCGAGGCTGACGGTGGCGACACTCTGAAGGTTGTGCACCGCCTCTTCGATGGTGCGCTCATTGAGTCCGTTATCATGCGCTATGACAACCGCGTGACCATGTGCATCTCTTCGCAGGCTGGTTGCGGTATGAACTGCCCCTTCTGTGCGACCGGTCAGCAGGGTTTGACCCGTAACCTCTCCACTGCAGAAATTGTGGAGCAGGTCGTTGCCGGTGCTCGCTATCTGAAGCAGATGAAGGGCCTGGAAGAAGCAGAAGGTGGTTCTGAGGATACTCGTCCGCTGCGTGTTTCCAATATTGTCTTCATGGGTATGGGCGAGGCGCTCGCTAACTACAAGGCAACCATGGGTGCTGTGCATCGTCTGATTGACCCTTCGCCGGAGGGCCTCGGTATTTCTGCTCGTGGTCTGACCATGTCGACCGTGGGCCTGGTGCCGGGTATTCGTAAGTTCGAGCTGGAGAAGCTGCCCATTACTTTGGCGCTGTCTCTGCATGCTCCGGATGATGAGCTGCGTGATGAGCTGATTCCGATTAACCAGCGTTGGAAGGTCGACGAGACTCTGGACGCTGCGTACGACTACTACCGTACGACCGGTCGCCGCGTCTCCATTGAGTATGCGCTGATTCGCGATATTAACGATCAGGGCTGGCGTGCGGATCTGCTCGGTAAGAAGCTGGCTCAGCGAGGCCGAGGCTGGGTGCACGTGAATCCGATTCCGCTGAACCCGACCCCGGGTTCGAAATGGACGGCATCCCGTAAGGGCGTTGAGCAGAACTTTGTGGAGCGTCTGCGTGCCCACGGTATTCCGACGACTATTCGTGATACTCGTGGTTCCGATATTGATGGCGCATGCGGTCAGCTTGCCGCTAAGGAAGACTAGGCAACTGAGCTTTGCTCGATAAGGTGTGCCCCTTTCCGCCGGTTGGCAGTCCTTAAGGCTTTCTGGAGTGGGGGGGCTTAAACCTTTTAAACCTTAAGTGCCTGATGTCATAAAAATCACGGTTGTTTTTCCCCGCTCTTTGCCGTAGAGTTAAGAGTTGGTTGTTTGTGCCAGTGTTAAGTGCACCTTAAAACGCCCTAGCACCTCACCGCGGTGAGCTCACAGACAGAAGATACATTTGCCCGCCGCACCTGCGACGGGCACCGACGTTAGCGGAGGATATGGCTAAGAAAGACGGCGTCATCGAGATTGAAGGCTCTGTGGTTGAAGCTCTGCCCAACGCGATGTTCCGTGTTGAGCTGGATAACGGCCACAAGGTTCTCGCACACATCTCGGGCAAGATGCGTCAGCACTACATTCGCATCCTGCCTGAGGACCGAGTAGTAGTGGAACTGAGCCCCTACGACCTTTCCCGAGGTCGTATCGTCTACCGTTACAAGTAAACCCGAGATAAACGTCGCCTTTGGCGGCGTTTAAATCGTGTTCAAAGGGATAACGCAGTTCCCCAACGTAAGTGAGGGAACCTCTTATCTCGCCAGTAATCAAGTTGCAATCAAAAGGAATGCGATGAAGGTCAAGCCGAGCGTTAAGCCGATCTGCGATAAGTGCAAAGTGATCCGCCGTCACGGTGTGGTCATGGTGATCTGCGAAAACCCGCGCCACAAGCAGCGCCAGGGCTAATCCCTAGTAGCTGACTTTGTAACCGCCTCAACAGAGGGCGGAATTGTCATAGGCACCGCTCCGAAGCAACGCCCAAAAAGGCGCCTTCGGATACCTCCGGACTCAGAGGCCGGGGACCGAGGCAGAATAACTCGGGCAGTGATGCTATAGACCTCTGGAAAACAACAAGGAGAAGCCAGTATGGCACGTCTCGCTGGAGTTGATATTCCCCGCGAAAAGCGCGTGGAAGTTGCTCTCACTTACATCTACGGCGTGGGCAAGACCCGTGCACATGAAACCCTCGCTGCTACCGGCGTCAACCCTGACACCCGCGTCAAGGACCTGACCGACCAGGAGCTCGTGGCACTTCGTGACTTCATCGAAGGCAACTACAAGGTTGAAGGTGATCTTCGCCGCGAGGTTGCAGCTGACATCCGCCGTAAGGTTGAAATCGGTTCCTACCAGGGCCTGCGCCACCGCCGCGGCCTGCCGGTTCACGGTCAGCGCACCAAGACTAACGCACGTACCCGCAAGGGCCCGAAGCGTACCGTCGCAGGTAAGAAGAAGTAAGCAACGTTGCTCTGTTGGATATCCCTATCCGACCAACGTATTAGAAAACCTTTGTAGGAGAATCAAAAATGCCTCCCAAGACTCGCGCTGCGGCAGCTCGTAAGACCAACCGCCGCAAGGTTAGCAAGAACATCGTTGCTGGTCAGGCTCACATCAAGTCGACCTTCAACAATACCATCGTCTCCATCACCGATCCCACCGGTGCAGTGATCTCCTGGTCCTCCGCTGGCGACATGGGCTTCAAGGGCTCCCGTAAGTCCACCCCCTACGCCGCACAGCTGGCTGCTGAGGCTGCTGCAAACCGCGCCAAGGAGCACGGCGTCCGCAAGGTTGACGTGTTCGTCAAGGGTCCCGGTTCCGGTCGCGAAACCGCAATCCGCTCCCTGCAGGCTGCAGGCCTCGAGGTCGGTTCCATCCAGGACGTTACCCCCGTTGCACACAACGGTTGCCGTCCCCCGAAGCGCCGCCGCGTCTAATTAGGTCTCGACCTAATCCCTCGACGGGCACACTCCGCACGGAGCCGTACCCGGAGAGTACAGACACCCGTCTGCTTCCTAAGATATGTTTTCCCCAACCTGTGGGCTCATATAGCGGAGCTCACCGAAAGGAAACAAAGTGCTTATTGCACAGCGCCCCACTCTGACTGAAGAGGTCGTAGCGCCCAACCGCTCGCGCTTCACCATCGAGCCTCTGGAGCCCGGTTTCGGCTACACCATGGGTAACTCCCTTCGCCGTACTCTGCTGTCTTCCATCCCCGGCGCCGCAGTTACCAGCGTCCGCATTGATGGTGTACTGCACGAGTTCAGTACCGTTCCCGGCGTGACCGAGGACGTCACTGAGATTATCTTGAACATCAAGAAGCTCTCCATCTCTTCTGAGAACGACGAGCCCGTCGTGGCCTACCTGCGCAAGCAGGGCGAAGGTGAACTGACCGCAGGCAACATCGAGGTTCCCGCTGGCGTGGAGATCCACAACCCGGAACTGCACCTGGCAACCCTGAACGCCTCGGCAAACTTCAACGCTGAGCTGGTTATTGAGCGCGGTCGCGGCTATGTGACTGCAGCTCAGAACAAGGCCGGCGATGGCGAGATTGGCCGTATCCCGGTTGACTCCATCTACTCCCCGGTTCTGAAGGTTACCTTCAGTGTGAACGCGACCCGTGTTGAGCAGCGCACCGACTTCGACAGCCTGACTCTGGATGTCGAAACCAAGGAAGCCATCGCACCGCGTGACGCTGTTGCTTCTGCAGGCAGCACCCTGGTCGAGCTCTTCGGCCTGGCACGTGAGCTGAACATTGCCGCTGAGGGTATCGAAGTTGGCCCGTCGCCCGCCGACGAGTCCATGGCAGCTGATCTGGCACTGGCGATTGAGGAACTGAATATGTCCGTTCGTTCCTACAACTGCCTCAAGCGCGAGGGTATCCACACTGTGGGTGAGCTCGTGACCCGCAGTGAAGCTGACCTGATGGATATCCGTAACTTCGGTGCTAAGTCCATTGACGAGGTCAAGGCAAAGCTCATCGAACTCGGCCTGTCCCTGAAGGACTCCCCTCCCGGTTTCGAGCCTGCTGCACGCCCGCTTGATGACGAAGACGGTTCCGGCGAATAATTTCGACCGAATAGTTCACCCGGTTCCACCGGGATCAGTCAAACTTGATTCCCTAAGAGGCTCCGCTGCTGGGGCGTTAGGGAACGCAACTATGGAGATTTAACTATGCCTACTCCCACTAAGGGTCCCCGCCTCGGCGGTTCCCCGACCCACGAGCGCCACATGCTCAACAACCTGTCGGCGCAGCTGTTCCAGCACAAGCGCATCACCACCACCCTGACCAAGGCAAAGCGCCTGCGTCCGGTGGCAGAGCGCTTCATCACCTTCGGTAAGAAGGGCGACCTGGCTGCTCGCCGTCGCGTGCTGCGTTCCATCACCGACAAGTCCGTCGTGCACGAGCTCTTCACCGTTATTGCTCCGGCAATGGCAGAACGCCCCGGTGGTTACACCCGCATCATCAAGATCGGTAACCGCAAGGGTGACAACGCTCCCATGGCAGTCATCGAGCTCGTAATGGAGCCCGTTGCAACCCAGGGTGCAGTTGCTGAGGCAACCAAGGTTGCTGAGAAGGCAGCTGAGGGTACCAAGGCTGAAGCTGCTGAGGGTCTGCCCGCAGGTTCTCACGCACCCCTGGAGTCCGGCGAGGCTCCCGAGGGCTTCGAGGTTAAGGGTAACGCCGATTCCATGAAGTACCACGTGCCCGGTTCCCGCTGGTACACCAGCACCAAGGCTGAAATCTGGTTCGACTCCGCTGAGTCGGCAGAGGCTGCAGGTTATGCCCCCGCAGGTGGCGCAGCAGCACAGAAGGTTTCCGAGTAATACGGATTCCAGCTGATTTAGGCTAAGCCTAAAATATGCCAATCCGCCGCCCACTATAGTGGGCGGCGGATTGGCATATCTGCATACTTTAAGATGAATCTATTCCTGAGGGTACCCAATCTTCAAGAACTTTGCCAATATTTTCGTACACTATTACTGCTGAAAGGCACACCAATGCAGAATGCTACTGCTTTAGAGAATTACGAAGAGCAGCTTTTCATTGCTACGCACCGCGTACGAATTGATTGCGCCTACGACGGTTCCCTTTTCAGCGGATGGGCTGCCCAACCGAACCTTGTCACGGTGCAGGGAGTTATTGAGAACGCTCTTGAGCTGATTTTGCGTGCATCTCACCGCGTGGTGGTCGCGGGCCGAACTGATGCCGGTGTGCATGCGGAAGCTCAGACCCTGCATTGCGATCTGAGCGATGAGGATTGGACTCGCCTGCAAGGTCGAACGGGGGAGGATGACCCGACGGCTGCCCTAGGTCGCCGCCTCACCGGTGCTTTGCAACGTTGCCTCTACGATGCGGAAGAGCAGTTGAACTTGCCGAAGAACGTCCGCGGTATTATGCGGGGTGCTATTCAGATTCACCGGGTCGCTGAGGTTCCCTTCGATTTTGATGCACGCTTCTCTGCTACCGGCCGCCGCTACGTTTATCGCATTGTAGATGGTGCGGCGGACGGTCTTAACCCTCTGCAGCGCACCTACACCTGGGCAGTGCCTGAGTATCTGGATTGCGCTAATCTTAATGAATCGGCACAGCAGCTACTCGGTCTGCGTGATTTTCTCTCTTTCTGCAAACCGCGTGAAGGTGCGACCACGATTCGTGAGCTGCGAGAGCTTAGCTTCACTCGCACAGAGAGTGGTCTTATTGAGGTGCGCGTGGTGGCTGATGCCTTCTGCCATCACATGGTGCGTTCGCTCGTGGGTGCTCTGGTGCTCTACGGTACAGGTAAACGTGACGCCGCCTGGTTGCGTGAGCGGATTGAGAACCCTGGACGCGAGGCTTCGCTGACTTTGGCACCTCCGCACGCGCTTGCTCTGGCTGAGATTTACTACCCTGCGCCGGAGTTGTACGGAGAACAAGCTGAGCGTGCTCGAGCAATGCGTGAAGACCACGAGGCACAGAGCGTTTAACGCCCTGTGTATATTGAGCACCGTCATGTGCTGGAAGTGATAAGGGGCTCAACGTAGGAGCACAACCGTCGAGGGTGAATTACACGAATGGAATTTAAAAATGTGTTTAAGACAAAAAAGCCCTATTTTTAAGGCTTTGGCGGTGGATTAAGCACTCGACGTCCTGTATAGTGTTGATATGTTGTGCGTGTTCTACCCGGGCGCACTCTAAATCGCTGTCTAGTTGCAGGACGTTAAGGCGGTGTAGAGTACGGGCAGAACGGGCGGCAGCTCGGTCCTCACCCGGGTGTTCGTCATGCACGTAAGTAAAAGGCGCGATACCCAACTAAGCGCCGTATGTACATTTCGAGACAAAGGCCAATATTTTGCGCACTTATACTCCCAAGCCCGGCGAAGTCGAGCGCCAGTGGCACGTCATTGACGCCACCGACGTTGTTCTCGGCCGCCTCGCAAGCCAGACCGCTATCCTGCTGCGCGGTAAGCACAAGCCGACTTTTGCTCCCCACGTTGACACCGGTGACTTCGTTATCATCGTGAACGCTGAGAAGGTTGCCCTGACCGGTGCAAAGCTCGAGCAGAAGCGTGCATACCGCCACTCGGGTTACCCCGGCGGTCTGAAGTCCGTGAACTACGCAGAGCTGCTTGAGACCAACCCCGTTCGCGCGGTTGAGAAGGCTGTTAAGGGCATGCTTCCCAAGAACAAGCTTGCTGCACAGCAGCTCAAGAAGCTGAAGGTCTACGCTGGCCCCGAGCACCCGCACGCGGCACAGCAGCCCAAGACCTACGAATTCAACCAGGTCGCCCAGTAATTCGGGCCTACGAAGAAACAATAGGAGAAATCGTGGCTCAGAACGAAGAGCAGATCGTAGTCGAGGAAGAGCTGACCAGCTACACCTCGGAGTCCGCTGCCCCCGCAGCGGCTAAGGCAGCACGTCCGGCACTGACCGTTGCAGGCGCAGCAGTTGGTCGCCGCAAGGAAGCAGTGGCACGCGTTCGCGTTGTGCCCGGTTCCGGCAACTGGACCATCAACGGTCGTAGCCTGGAAGAGTACTTCCCCAACAAGCTTCACCAGCAGGACGTCAACCAGCCCTTCAAGCTCCTGGAGCTCGAGGGCGCATACGACGTAATCGCACGCATCAACGGTGGTGGCCCTTCCGGTCAGGCAGGCGCTCTGCGCCTGGGTATCGCTCGTGCACTGAACGAGATTGACCGCGAGAATAACCGCCCCGCACTGAAGAAGGCTGGCTACCTGACCCGTGACGCACGCGTCATCGAGCGTAAGAAGGCTGGTCTTAAGAAGGCACGTAAGGCTTCGCAGTTCTCCAAGCGTTAATCGCTGGTTTTACGAAGCACTACGCCCCGTCTATCCCATTGGGAGAGACGGGGCGTTCTGCGTATCTACCGGCCTTAAACGTTAAGGGTGTTTGTAACTGTTACGTTTGTTCATAGAAGAGCACACCGGTAGAGTTAAAGAGTCAAAGCAGACAGGAAGAAAAGAGTACTCATGGCAGAGCAGAATCCCTCCACCAAGCCCGAAGAGCAGGCAGTGGAGGCTCCTCAGACTGAAGCCGAGCAGCACACCGCTGAAGGCGCACACGCATACACCGATTCTGAGAAGAAACAAGCCATCAAGGAAGCTCTGAAGCCCCAGGCACGCCGCACCTCCGTCGTTGAAGACTACTCGGCAGAGCTGGACGAAATGGCTTCCCTCACCCGCGCCCTCGGCAAGGACAAGAAGGACGACAAAACCTCTCAGGCATGGAAGAAGGGCTACCCCTACGACACCAAGCTCAGTCGCAAGGCATACGAGAAGGAAAAGCGCGCCCTGCAGATCGAGCTGCTGAAGCTGCAGCTCTGGGCTAAGTCCACCGGTCAGAAGATCCTCATCATTTTCGAAGGCCGTGACGCAGCAGGTAAGGGTGGCTCCATTAAACGCTTCACCGAGCACCTGAACCCCCGTGGTGCTCGCGTTGTCGCACTGGAGAAGCCGACCGATATCGAACAGACCCAGTGGTACTTCCAGCGTTACATCAAGCACCTGCCCTCCGGCGGCGAAATCGTTCTGATGGACCGCTCCTGGTACAACCGTGCCGGCGTTGAGCGCGTTATGGGTTACTGCACCCAGGCACAGTACTTCGAGTTCATGCGCGAAGTTCCGGACCTGGAGCGCATGCTGGTGAACTCCGGTATCCACATCATCAAGTTCTGGTTCTCCGTCACCCGCGAAGAGCAGCTCGCACGCTTCACCTCCCGCCGTACCGACCCGGTTCGTCAGTGGAAGCTTTCCCCCACCGACCTAGCATCCTTGGACAAGTGGGACGACTACACCGCGGCGAAGGAAGCAATGTTCTTCTACACCCACACCGGTGACGCCCCCTGGACCGTTATCAAGTCCAACGACAAGAAGCGAGCACGTCTGGAAGCAATGCGTTATGTGCTCTCCCAGTTCGACTACCCCTCCAAGGATGAGGGTGTCGTGGGTGAACTCGATTCGCTGATTGTCCGCTCCGCATCACACGTCTTCGAGGACGAGTCCGGTGACTCCCCCGACGGATTCCCCGTCGTCAAGTAAGCGTTGATAGATAGGGGAGAGCAACAACTCAACCCTACGGCGATAGAACAGCTAAACAGCTTGCATTATGAAGGTGCCTGTCTCTCTTTTCCCAACCGCGGGAACGGAGAGCAGGCACCTTTGTGCGTCTGCAGAAACATTAGCTATGAAGCAGATATGTAGCCGCTGAAAATCACTTTCTGATTATGAAGAATTTACGGTGTATGCACCTAAGCAGAGTTATGCGCATCGTAAAATAAAAGGGTGACTGAACGACTTTTTGGAACCGACGGCGTACGCGGTCTGGCAAACGATGTAATTACTCCCGCCCTGGCTATGGAGCTCGCGCAGGCGGCTTCTATTGTTCTGGGCTTTGACACGGTAGAAGAGGGTGTACGCCCCCGTGCCGTGATCGCAAATGACTCCCGATCCTCTGCAGACTTTATTGTCTCTGCGATGAAGGCTGGCTTCGCTAGCGCAGGTGTTGACGTGCTGGATGCCGGTATTGTCCCCACCCCCGCAGCAGCTTACCTGGTGGCACACACCGGTGCTGACTTCGGCGTGATGATTTCTGCATCGCACAACCCCGCAGCGGACAACGGTATTAAGTTCCTGGCCCGCGGCGGCCAGAAGCTGGAAGACTCGGTTGAAGACGCTATTGAGCGTGTTTACCGCGATAAGTCCTTCCGCTACCCGACTGGTGGTGCTGTGGGTACCGTCAAGCCCCTGGAGAACGGTACCGAGGCTTACGTGGAGCACCTGGTCTCCACCCTGCCCGAAGGCATGCCCCTCGCAGGTATGAAGATTGTTCTGGACTGCGCAAACGGTGCAGCCTACACGGCATCCCCGAAAACCTTCGAAGCACTGGGTGCAGAGGTTATCGCACTGGCTGTAGAGCCTAATGGCACCAACATCAACGATGGCGTGGGTTCCACTCACCCCGAGAAGTTGCAGGCAGCTGTCGTTGAGCACAGTGCGGACCTCGGTATTGCCCACGACGGTGACTCTGACCGTTGCCAGGCAGTTGACGAAAAGGGCAACCTGGTAGACGGCGACCAGATTATGGCTATTCTGGCTGTTGCAGCTAAGCGCGAAGGTAAGCTCGTAAAGGACACCCTCGTCGCAACTGTGATGAGCAGCCTTGGTCTGGAACTGTACCTGCGCGAGCACGGCATTACCCTCGGCCGTACCGCTGTGGGCGATCGCTACGTCCTCGAGTCTATGCGCGAGCACGGCTACAACCTCGGCGGCGAGCAGTCCGGCCACGTCATTATGAGCGACTACGCAACCACCGGTGACGGCGTTCTGACCGGCATCCAGCTGGCTGCAGAGGTTGCCCGAAGCGGCCAGACCCTCTCCGAGCTGGCAACCCGCATGCAGCCCACCCCGCAGCGTCTGATCAATGTTAAGGGCGTTGACCGTCTGGCGGTCAAGACCAACGAGGCACTTGCTACCGCTGTGAGCAAGGCTGAAGGCATACTGGGTGACAGCGGCCGCGTGCTGCTGCGTGCATCCGGCACTGAGCCTCTCGTTCGCGTCATGGTTGAAGCTGCAACCCAGGAGCAGGCTGATGAGGTTGCTCAGCAACTGGCAGACGTGGTGGCTAAGGAACTGGCACTCTAAACGTATTCTTCCCTAGCGGAGGATTGAGAAAGGGTTGGGAAGGTAACACTTTCCCAGCCCTTCTGCATTATCTTGAGTGGGTGCAGGGGGAAGAGGGTACGGAAAACCCCCGCATCCACAGGGGATACGGGGGTTTGAAACTTAGTGGTAGAGAGCAGAGCAAATTACTTCTTTGCCAGAGCGTCGCGGATCTCCTTCAGAAGGTCGAGCTCGGTCTCTTCCTTTTCAACAGCCTCGTCTTCAGCTTTCTGCTTAGCCAGTGCGATTTCAGTCAGCTTCTGAACCGGGATAACAACTGCGAAGTATACAGCAGCTGCAATCAGAACGAAGTTGACAACAGCGGTCAGGAACACACCAATCTTGACCTGGCCGAAGACCAGGAAGTCGTCGAAGTTGGGGGAGCCAATCAGCATGGAGATAGCCGGCATCAGGACTGCCTGGACAAGCGAGGTCACCACAGCGGTGAAGGCCGTACCCATAATCAGACCAACTGCGAGGTCGATGACGTTACCGCGGATCAGAAAATCTTTAAAACCCTTAAGCATGAGATATAGAATAGCGCCTTTTAGATGTTCAAAATGCCATATTCTGAGAAAATTTTCGCTGTAAAATATGTGTTTTTCTTCACAGGACTTCTAATGTGCCCAGTACTTAAGGTTTAGGTCGCATGAAGCTGAGTGAAAATCTCTAAAACCTGCGAAAAACCGCGGATTTGCAGGACTTATACGCGAAAAAATATACATCTACTGTGCCTATTTAATTCCGACACGGAAGCTAGAAATATGACACGCATCACCACCCAGCGCACCGGGTAAAGCCGAAAGATTAGCTCAGAGCCTAGTTCGCACTTGCATAATCGGGTGCCGCACCCGTACCGATAAACTCCTCAAAAGTCTTCGCGCCCGAAGACACATACTCCTGAGCAATCTGCACACCCACATAGCGATAATGCCACGGCTCAAAATGATAACCGGTTACCGACTGCCGACCATTAGGGAAGCGCAAAATATATCCGTAACGCGGAGCGTTCTTCGCCAACCACTGACCAGCCAGCGTATCGCGGTAACACTCCTCCAAGCGGCAACCCTCAGGAGAGGCAAAATCAATCGCCAAGCCCGTCTGATGCTCCGAATAGCCGGGACGAGCCGACAACTGGTCCGCCACTTGCTGACCGTTCACCGAAACCCAATACTGATAGGTCTGCTGCTGCACCGCATACGAACGATACGCGCTAGAAACAAGCAGAGTCACGCCATCAGTAACAGCCGCATCAATCATCGTATCTGCCGCCTTAGCCGCCTCAGCGCGCAATTGATGACCATAGAACTCCACCAGGTCACTCGGCTCCCAATCCTGCTGCGCAAAGGGGCGCATTTTATTCACGAGGCAACGCAATGAGTGCGGCTGAGACTCAACACTCGGCTGTGCAAGCGCCAATGGGGAAGAAGATGCGCTCGCAGAAGCCGAAGCACTGGTAGCAGAAACAACAGGAGAGGGTGCGGCAGAAGAGGCCGCCGAAGCCGTCGCAGACTCAGCGGCAGAAGCGCTCGCTGCAGAAGATGAAGAAGACGCTCCCTGACCCTGCGAACCACAAGCCGCCAATAAGGCGGTACCGCCAACACCCAAAGCGGCACCCAAGAGAGTACGGCGGTTCACCGCAGAACTATCAAAAGACTCCTGGGCGGTAGACGTACGGTGCAGGGACTTCACAATAACTCCTCATCATGGCGTAGATGCATACAAAAGCGCCGGAAGCCTAAACCCGCCCCGGGAGGGAGTGGAGCCTCCGGTGCCTTCTACTAGAATGCACCACAAACGCGCTACACGGGCAATTAAAGCCGCACACGAACAATAAAAACCTAAAGAACCTCTAGTTCTTACGCAGAAGAACCTGCTCCACGGTATGCTCGGCGCCCTTCTGTAGAATCAAATGCGCACGAGCACGAGTAGGCAAAATATTCTGCAACAGATTCGGCTCATTCACGCTCTTCCAAATGCCGGTCGCTATCTCAACTGCCTGCTCATCGCTCAACTCCGCATAACGCTTGAAATACGACTGAGGATTCGTAAAAGCCGAAGAACGCAGAGTCAAGAAACGACTCACATACCAGCGCTCAATATCCTCAGTGTGGGCATCCACATAAATAGAGAAATCAAAGAAATCGCTCAGCGTCAGATCAGAAGTCTCCGGCCCCTCAGTATGAGAAGGCGCCAAAACATTCAAACCCTCAAGAATCAGCACATCCGGTGCCGTGACCTCAATATGCTCATCCGGCATGATGTCGTAATACAGGTGCGAATACTTCGGCGCAACCACACGCTCAGCACCGGACTTCACCTGCGACACAAAATTCAACAGAGCACGGCGATTATAAGACTCCGGGAAACCCTTACGGTGCATAATGCCGCGACGCTGAAGCTCCGCGTTCGGGTACAAGAAACCATCCGTCGTCACCAGCTGAACATTAGGAGTAGACGGCCAACGACTCAAAAGAGCCTGCAAAATACGCGCCGTGGTCGACTTACCCACCGCAACAGAACCCGCCACACCAATAATGAACGGGACACGCCGCTGAGACACATGCAGAAAATCATTTGTCATATGGTTCAGGGAAGAAGCAGCAGTCACATACAGATTCAAAAGACGAGAAACCGGCAGATAAATACGCTGCACCTCTTCAAGGTCGACAGTTTCACCCAGACCTCGAAGAGACTCAATTTCCTCAGCGCTGAGGGGAACAGAAATCTCATCGGCTAGGTGCGACCAACGGGAACGGTCAAGATGCATGAAGCGGTCATCGCCAGAAATATACGGTGCGGTGCTCATTTATCTAAGTGTACGAACTTTCAGCCCGCGGGGAAAATACCCGCCCTCACCGTTTGTTTCACGAAATAAATTTATGAGAAGAAAAGGACACAACCGAAAAAGGTAGGAAAAGCCATAGTAAACGTGACGCATAACGGTTTTTCACCGTGCGCATATTCGGATACTTGTGGGATAAACTTATAGCATGTGTGGAATTGTAGGATATGTAGGTCTGGACACTGCTCCGGACGGTAACAAGTTTGACCACAACGCGTACGATGTGGTCCTCGAAGGTCTGCGCCGTCAGGAATACCGCGGCTATGACTCTGCCGGTGTGGCACTCGTATGCCCCGACGGCATCGTATTCCGTAAGAAGGCAGGCAAGCTCCTGAACCTCGAAAATGAGGTCAAGGAAAACCCCCTGCCGGAATCCCAGATTGGTATCGGTCACACCCGTTGGGCAACCCATGGTGGACCCACCGACAACAACGCTCACCCCCACGTCGTCGACAACGGCCGCCTCGCCGTCGTACACAACGGCATTATCGAAAACTTCGCAGAGCTGCGTACCGAACTGCTCGCCGAAGGCGTAGAGTTCGCATCTCAGACCGACACCGAGGTAGCTGCAGCAACCATCGCAAGCATCTACAATAAGCTCGGCACCGGTGACCTCACCGAGGCAGTGCGCGTCGCATCCAACCGCCTCGAAGGTGCATTCACCATCCTGGCAGTGCACGCAGACCACCCGGACCGCGTTGTGGCAACCCGTCGTAACTCCCCGCTGGTCATTGGCCTGGGCGAGAACGAGAACTTCCTCGGTTCGGACGTCTCCGCGTTCATTGACTACACCAAGGAAGCCGTCGAGATGGGTCAGGACCAGATTGTGACCATCACCGGCACCGACTACTCCATCATCGACTTCGAAGGCACCCCCGCAGAGGGCAAGCCCTTCCATATCGAATGGGACGCAGCAGCAGCTGAAAAGGGCGGCTTCAATTCATTCATGGAGAAGGAAATCCACGAGCAGCCCACCGCAGTTGAGCAAACCCTCATGGGCCGCCTCGACGAAAACGGCAACCTCACCCTCGACGAACTGAACATTGACGACTCGGTGCTGCGCACCATCGACAAGATTATCGTAGTCGCATGTGGTACCGCAGCATACGCAGGCCAGGTGGCACGCTATGCCATCGAGCACTGGTGCCGCATCCCCACCGAGGTTGAGCTGGCACACGAGTTCCGGTACCGTGATCCCATCGTGAACGAGAAAACCCTCATCGTGGCACTCTCGCAGTCTGGTGAAACCATGGACACCCTGATGGCAGTGCGCCACGCACGCGAACAGGGCGCAAAGGTTATCTCCATCTGCAACACCCACGGTTCGACCCTGCCCCGCGAATCAGACGCCGCGTTGTACACCCACGCAGGCCCCGAAATCGCAGTGGCATCCACCAAGGCATTCCTGGCACAGATTACCGCAGCATACCTGCTCGGCCTGTACCTAGCACAGCTGCGCGGCAACAAGTACAAGGACGAAATTGCTTCGATCCTCGCCGAGTTGCAGAACATGCCCGCAAAGATCCAGAAGGTCATCGACAACGACACCCAGGTCAAGGAACTGGGCGTCGAAATGAAGGATGCCTCCTCCGTGATCTTCCTCGGCCGCCACGTGGGCTTCCCCGTCGCAATGGAAGGCGCACTCAAGCTCAAGGAAATCACCTATATCCACGCTGAAGGCTTCGCAGCAGGCGAGCTCAAGCACGGCCCCATCGCACTGATCGATGAAGGCCAGCCGGTCATCGTAGTGGTTCCTTCCGCAAACGGTCGCGATTCTCTGCACGGCAAGGTCGTCTCCAACATCCAGGAAGTGCGCGCTCGCGGCGCCTTCACCATCGTCATCGCCGAGGAAGGCGACGAGGCCGTCAAGCCCTACGCGGACCGCCTCATCACCGTCCCAGCATGTCCCTCGCTGTTGCAGCCCCTGCTGGCAACGGTGCCCCTGCAGATTTTCGCATGCGCACTGGCAGAAGCTAAGGGCCTGGACGTTGACCAGCCGCGTAACCTCGCAAAGTCCGTGACCGTGGAGTAATCTTCGGAAATCGCCTCAGCGATAACGAAAGGGCGGTGGTTGAGTTCTTAAAAAACTCAACCACCGCCCTTGTCGTTTAATCTGGTGGTTATTCGTGGATGACCCAACAAAAATAGACGCTGTGAAACAGGTATCAATCATGCGTCATATTTGACGCCATCCCACCTAAAAGAAACGAATCTCGCTAGACTTAAAACAAGAGAAACCGCAAACAGGACGCGGTCACCACCCCTAACGTAAAAGGTGCAGCTCATGATTATGGGAATCGGCGTAGATACCGTCAACATTGAACGATTCGAACGAATTGTCACCGAAACACCCGCCTTCGTCCGCCGCATCTTCACCCCCAACGAACGCACCCGAAATGTACGCTCCCAAGCCGTACGATTTGCCGCCAAAGAAGCCGTCGCAAAAGTACTCGGAGCACCCGCCGGACTCAACTGGCAAGATTGCGAAGTCGCCACCGCCGAAAGCGGCCAGCCCTACCTTATAGTTCAGGGCACCATCGCCCGCCGTGTCAAAGAACTCGGCATCAACCGCATCCACCTCTCGCTGACCCACGACGAACCTGTTGCCATCGCAATCGCAACCGCCGAATACCTCAGTGACGCAGAACTGGCGCACCTGCAAAAGTTCAACCCCGAAAGCTACCGACTCAGCGTCATCGCCGGTGACGATACTACCGACGAAAACTAACGCAGAGTCACATCAACACAACACCCGGTGACCCCCCCCTAAGGCCCGTACGATGCAACCCAAGGAGACAGCAATGAAGCTCATCTATACTGCTTCCCAGGTACGCGAAGCAGAAAAGCCCTACATTGAAGCCGCCGACTATGACGGCTACCTCATGCAACGCGCCGCAGACGCCGTCGCAGCCGAAGCGCAGGAGCTGCTCCACGGTAAAGACAAAGCAAAAATCCTGCTACTCATCGGTCCGGGCAACAACGGTGCAGACACCATCTACGCCGGCGCCCGCCTCAGCGCCAAGGGGCACCGCGTTGATGCAGTCATTTTCGACTCCAGCGAAAAGAACCTCGAACTCATCGCCCGCGAAGGCGGCGAAGGCACCCGCGTGCTCGACCCCGAACACGCCCTTGAACAGCTTGCAGGCTACGACCTGACCATCGATGGCATCCTAGGTACCGGCTCCAGCGGTGCCGTACGCGGTAACGCCGGCGAATACCTGGGAGTCCTCCGCGCCGCGCAGCTCGACGGTAAGCTCAGCGCAGTCCTCGCCGTTGATACCCCCTCCGGGGTCGATAACAACCGCGGAACCGTGCACGAACCATCCTTACGCGCCGACCGCACCGTCACCTTCATCGGTCACAAGCTACCGGCAGGCACCAGCCATAGCGTCCACTCCGGAGATATTAAACTCTACGACCTGGGTGTGCCCGAAGCCCTCGACGCCCACAAGCCCGCCCTGCGCGTTCTCGACCGCGAAGACTACCGCGAACTCATTGAAATCCCCGACGAGCACTCCCACAAGTACACCCGTGGCGTACTCGGCATGCTCACCGGAAGCCTCGAATACCCCGGTGCAGCCCTCATGAGTGTGCGTGCTGCCCTCAACACCGGCGTTGGTATGGTTCGCTTCGGCGCCAACTCCCACGAGCTCCGCCAGCTCATGATCGCTCACAACCCCGAAACCGTCTACTTCAGCGGCGCACCTGCCCTGCAGAGAGTTACCGTGTGGGCCGGCGGCTCCGGCTCCAGCTATGACTCGCTGGACAAGAACCGCTACCTGCTCCACTCACCCGAACCCGCAATCCTCGATGCTGGTGCCTGCGACCTGGCGGCAGAATACATGGCAACCGGTAAGCACCTCGGATCCCACAAGATCCTCACCCCGCACGCGGCAGAGCTCGAACGATTCCTGCGCATCGTGCACGAGCTCGCGCCCGAAACCTGGAAGAAGCACCTGGGTGACGCCATCGTACCTAGCTGCAAAGACATTAATGCAGAGCCCTTCCGCTGGGTGCGTGCCGCCTCCGAACTCTCCGGCGCCACCGTCATGCTCAAGGGCGGTTACACGCTCATTGCGGCACCCAACGGCGCCACCTACAGCGTTGCCGGAGGAAGCCCCTGGCTCGCCACCGCAGGCAGCGGAGACACCCTCACCGGCATCTACGGCGCGCTGCTTGCCCAGACCGTAGCCGCCTTCGAAGCCCGAGGAGAAATCTTGGAAGACTGCACCTACGGCTCCATCGGTGCGCTCGCAGTCTACCTGCACGGTGAAGCCGCACGTGCCAGTGCCACCGGAAGCGTCAAGGACGCTCTGCCCGGCCCGGCACCCGCAACCCGCGTCGCGCAGATGCTCCCCGAAGTCATCGCGCGCCTCATCGCGGAATAGGGGAGCGGAACTAGCGCCCTGATGTTCTGACGCTTGTCTAGAAGCGAAGAGCTGACCAGACACCCTGGGCACACAGAAGGGGCGTGAATCCACCGGAAATGGATTCACGCCCCTTCAACGTGCTTATATCAATGCACGATGCCGAGCTGCCTGTGCCGGGACAGCATCACTAAAAACCGGCATATGCACCAGCGGGAGAAACTCCCACCATCTTTCTTAGTACGCGCCTTCCTTAGCGAAAACCGCACGGACAGTACGCAGAAGAATAATGAAGTCACCGGTAAGCGACCAGTTCTCAACATAGTAGAGGTCCAGGCGAACCGACTCTTCCCAGGAGAGATCACTACGACCCGAAACCTGCCACAGACCGGTAATACCCGGCTTCACCAGCAGGCGGCGGTACGCAATGTCCTCGTACTGCTCGACTTCCTCAACCAGCGGAGGACGCGGACCCACCAGCGACATATCGCCAATGAACACATTCCACAGCTGAGGCAACTCATCAATCGAGTACTTACGGATGAATTTACCAATGGGGGTAATACGCGGGTCGTCCTTCATCTTGAAGAGCACGCCGTTACCCTCGTTCTGCTCCATGAGGCGCTTCTTGACCTCTTCAGCGTCAGTACGCATTGAACGGAACTTCACCATCTTGAAAAGCTCACCGTTCAGACCTACACGGTTCTGCAGGAAGAAGACTGGGCCACCATCACGCTTCACCAGCAGTGCCACCACCAGAAATAGCGGAGAGAGCAGAATCAAACCCAGACCCGAAGACACAACATCCACGGCGCGCTTGAAGAACGCCGACAGACCGGTAATACGCGGAGTCGACACGTGCACCAGCGGCAGACCGTTCAACGGCTGCATGTGCATACGCGGACCAGCAATATCGGTCGTCGCAGGAGCCATAATCAGCGAAATATGCGCATCAGCCAGCTTCCAACCCAGCAGACGAACCTGACCCGGGCTCAAGTGGTGACCATTCGTAACAGCAACCATGTGAATATCGTTCTCGCGGATGGCTTCCATAATGTCAGCCGGAGAAGTACTGTAACCAAGCACCGGAATCGGTGCGCCAGCAACAGTGGTACCCGGAGTGAAACCGGGCAGATAGAACGCAGCGGGGGAGAGGCCGGAAGCAACCACGCCCTCCAGGTTCTTGTACAGGTGCTGACCGGTCGTCACATCAGAAATAATCATGACGCGAGTGAGTGCACGACCGCGGGTACGGGAACGCACCAGACCCTGACGAATCAGCCAACGCTCCGTCAGCAGAAGGAACAGACCCAGCGGGTAAGCAATCAACAAGTACATGCGGGTGACGTCAACCTTGAGGAAGAACGCCACAATAATCAGCAGGCAGAAGAAATAGGTGCTACCGCGAGTAATGAGGCGGTATTCCTCATTGCCGAAACCCATGATGCGCAGGCTACGGGAGCCGTTCAGCTGGAGGATAAACCACCAGCCGACGAACATACCGACGCCCAGGAAAATGTAATCGATAGCGGGAATACGGCCATCCAAGGCGTTAATAGGCCAAACGTTCACATAGGGCAGGTCAGCATTCTCCCATCCGAAACGAATCAGATGCGCAGCGACAACCGCGATAACAACGGCGAGAAAATCGCCACAGTAAAGGGCACGCTGAACCTTAGGATGCCAGCTTCGCTTGACGACGAAGTCTGAACCCCACATTTTTTTAAGACGATCTTGTACTTTCAACGGTGTAATCTTCCCCGGAAATTTGCCCTGTGTCGTGGACTGAGAGCGGCGAATAGGCACATTTACCCCTAATTATCGGTGTAAGGGAGCCGTGTCCTAGTCTATGTTCTGAATGAATGAATGAGTGAAGACTTAATCTTGCTGAGTGAATAATGGCAGATATTACGGTAAAGGCGCTGGTTAGACGCCTAATGGAGCGTTATATGAACCTACAGAGCGCATAAACGTGTTCCGTAAACTATTCTACGGGGTCGGGGGTCTTACGTCTCGAAGAATAAAGCCGTAAAGTCGCTCCCGTGTGATGAAATCAATCACAAAAAAGAAGAGAATAAGAGCCCACGAGAAGAATGCCTAGTGTAGCTAAGAAACTCCTAAAAACACCAGACTGTTTCACACACCTGCAGAAAAACAATAACCGGCATATAAAACGACAAACCCCTGAGGCTCAATAACAAACCCTACACGCGGTGTAAAAGGGACATTAAGGACGCTCAAGCCCCGCACGATCCAAAATGAAATCAATCATCGGCTCATAACGACGCGGCGGAACATTATCGTCCATCGGCACACACACCGGCAGATTCCCCTGCTCAGCCGCCACAAACAAACCCGGATCATTACAATCCGCAATACCAATCGTCAACAACTTACAGGTCGAAGAAGCATAACCAGCCATGCCGTGATCCGAAACTACCAGATCCGGAGTCACACCGCGAGCCTTCAACTGATCCAGCGCGATGCGCATCGGGCCAGGGAAATGCGTATGCTGCAGATTGCCGTACTGCTCAAACATCACGACATTCATAATCTGGCGGACATCGCCATCCAGGAAGCGCTCGCCCTCCTCAATCTGAAGAACCTCAGCGCCGGCAGCCTTTGCCGCCGCTGCCATCACCGCATACATGGGGAACAGACCCGCTGGGTGACCGGTCGCAAACAGAATACGAGAACCCGCACGCACCGCATCGCCAAAGATGCGGGCGTACTCCTCCAGCGCGCTGATGCACTGCTCGGCACCAATAGTGTCCTGACCGTGAGTATGCGAACGATCCGGGTTCAGGCCCGCGCGGCGGACCATCACCTCAAACACCGAATCATAATCCCATTTGCGGTTCCACTGCACACCAAACTCAAGGTGCTCATTACCATCCAGGAAACCCTGAATATGGTCCAGGTTATTCTCTCGGGCGGTCGCCACCTCACCGGTAATACGCACCGAATCCAGGTACGCGGCGAACTCATCGCGGTTCATGGAGAAAGACATTAAAACTCCTCACAACGTGAAAAATACATTACTGCGAGATACCCTGACGTACCTCGGCATAAGCTTTAAGGGTTCGGCGCGCCGTCTGATCCCAACCCATCGTACGGGCACGCGCCGCGGCGTTCGCACCCAACGAATGACGCAGATACGGGGCACGCACCAGACGCTCAATAGCCGCAGCCCAACGCTGCGGAGTACGAGGTGCCACCAGCAGACCCGTACGGTGGTTCTCCACCGCATAGCGCAGACCGTCAGCATCCGTAGCGAGCACCGCCGCGCCGCATGCCTGCGCCTCCAGTGCCACCAAACCGAACGTCTCAGATGACGACGGGGACGCCACAATATCGGCGGCACGGAAAATATTCGCCAACTCAGACGCCGGAACTGGGTCCTTCAAATGCACCCGATCTACGACACCCAGCTCAGCTGCACGTTGCAACAGGCGGCGCTCATAATCCGAACCGGAACGACCAATAATATCCACGTCTACCTCCAAATCATCGGGGAGCAACGCGAGCGCCTCCACCAGCAGATGCGGGCCCTTCAACGCCTGAGGCCTACCGGCAAAAATAATGCGGGAACGAGTCTCAGAGGTGTCATTGAGCGGATGCACGCCAGGAATCGTATGGAAAATCGAGGTATCAACACCCGGTGGGATAATGGCCAGCTTCTGCGCCTCCGTACCGTAGTACTCGCCCATCTGCTGTGCCTCCAGGGGAGTATTCACAATCACCCGGCTGGCGGAGCTACTCATCAGGCGCTCGGCGGTATAACGTTCCTCAGGCTCGGGTGCTTCACCTTCGCCGCGGCGCGTATCCTTAGCGGCAGCCGTCGTATGCGGAGTAAAAAGAACAGGAATCGGGAATCCAACGCCCTGAGCCGACCACAGCTGGGATGCACGAGCCGCAGCCTGACCCGACAGCCAATAGTGGGCGTGAATAATATCCGGGGTGTACAGTGCCTGCTCCACACATGCCTGCGCAAAATCATCGGTGACCGCAACCAACTCGTTCTTCGAAAGACCACGGGCGGATGGAAGATCAAGGCTGTGGTGCACAATGCGTTCGCTGGGCTGAGGAGGCTGATGGAACAGCGAATCAGCCAGAAGCGCCTCACCGCGGTCCAGCGTGAAAACCTCAATCCGCAACTCGGGATTCAGCTCCAGCATGGCATGTACCGACCGGGCAATATAGACGTTCATGCCGCCTGCATCTCCGCTACCGGGCTGCGCAAAAGGGTCGGTGTGCATGGAATACACGTGAACCGTCCGAACCGGCGGCAGAGTGCTCATCGATGCTTTCCTCTCTCAAAGGTGTACCTGACCTAGTGTAGCGCGATAGGACTTTCGCACACCGGGAGGTCTAGAATTTAGTACAAGAGAGGCTGCCCAAGTACAGCCTGTAGTACCCGCCCGTCAGAAGGACCGTGAAGGACCGTGACTCACCCTCAGCAGCCTGCCGAACCGATCTACTGCCCGCCCTGCACCCCGGTAGAGGTAGAGCGAAGCGCCACGATTGACCTTGATGCGCTAGAACATAATGTGCGCCGTCTCAAGGAACTTATTGGCGACCGCGTGCTCATTGCAGTGATTAAAGCGGATGCGTACGGTCACGGCGCGTACCCGGTGGCACGTTCGGCTATTGTCGCCGGTGCTGACCTGCTGGGTGTGGTGCACGTGAACGAGGCGCTGGAACTGCGTGCTGACGGTATTGATGCGCCGCTCATGGCGTGGCTACACACCCCCTCCACCGATTTTGAGGCTGCACTGCAGGAGAAAATCCGCCTGGGTGTTTCTGGTTGGGACCTGGAGGCGGTAGCCGCCGCCGCTGAACGCGCCGGCGAGCGCGCTATCGTGCATCTGAAGGCTGATACCGGTCTGGGCCGTAACGGTGCCACCGCTTCGGATTGGCCGGCGTTGGTGGCTCGCGCCGCATCCTTGGAGGAGTCTGGGCTGATTGCGGTTGAGGGTATTTTCAGTCACCTGGCGGTTGCGGATGAGCCGACCCGCGCCGAGACTGCACAGCAGCTCGATACCCTGGATGCTTTTGTGGCTCAGGCTCGTGAAGCCGGCCTGGACCCGAAGATTGTGCATCTGGCGAACTCTCCGGCGACCCTGACCGCCTCGCTGGATGGTTGGGATACGGAGGAGCGTATGCTCGGTGACGGCGTGCGTTGCGGCCTTGCACTGTATGGTCTTTCCCCGCTGCCGGAGGTCACCGCTGAGGAACTAGGCCTAAAGCCCGTCATGACGGTGGGTAGCTATATTGCCGCCGTGAAGGAAGTTCCTGCAGGTCAGGGTGTTTCCTACGGTCTGCGCTACCACACCGGAAAGCCGACCACCCTGGCGCTGGTGCCGCTCGGCTACGCTGACGGCGTGCCGCGTATTGCGGAGAACGCGCCGGTGCGCATCTATCCGGGCGCGCAGAACGTGGAGAACGGCTGCGTGCCTAATAACGCGGAGGGTAAGACCTACCGCGTGGTTGGTCGCATCGCCATGGACCAGATGGTCGTTGACCTGGGCGAACCCGGCCTGAGCGACCCCGAGCTGGGTTACCTTGGTGCTCCCGCAGTCCTCTTCGGTGCCGGTGAGAACCCGCCCGTGGAAGAGTGGGCGGATGCCGCGCAGACTATTAACTATGAAATCGTAACCCGTATTTCACCCCGCGTGGAGCGCCTCTACATCGGTGGCTCCTGGGTTGAAGCTGAACTGAACGAGCTGTGGGGCACCGGTCAGGAGCAGGAGGGCTAATGAGCACTGAGTACATTTCTACCGTCTTCGACCTGGATGTGACCGGCCCCGACCATACCCGCCGCCTGGCGCTCACTCTGGCGCAGCACCTGAATGCCGGGGACGTACTGTTGCTCTCGGGTGAACTTGGCGCGGGTAAGACCACGTTCACCCGCTCCCTGGGTGACGGGCTGGGCGTGCGCGAAGGCGTTATCTCACCGACCTTCGTGCTCTCGCGCGTGCACCCGAACCTGACGGATGGCCCCCGCCCCGGTGGCCCCGACCTGGTGCATGTGGACGCCTATCGCCTCTCCAGCGCTGAAGAGCTCGACGACCTCGACCTGGAGTTCTCCCTGCCGCGCTCTGTGACCGTCATCGAGTGGGGCCGCGATAAGGCTGAGCACCTGAGCGATTCTCGCCTGGAGCTGGACTTCACCCGACTGACCGGTGCGGATGCACGCTTCGCCTACTCGGGTGCCGAAGAGTTCAGTTGGGACGACGAAGACAAGGACGAAAGTGACGAGGACGCGGATACCCCCGAACCTCGTCTGCTGCGGGTGCGCGCCTTCGGCCCCCGCTGGGAGCATGCTTTCGACGCTCTGAAAGAGGACCTGCAGAGCGCCTAGAGCCCGCGCGTTAGAATGATAGGGTGCTAGTACTTGCCCTTGATTCATCCGCCACCGCATCCGTGGCGCTCGCCCGTGTGCACGGCTCCGAAGCCGGTGCATCCTTCGAAATCCTCGCCCGCTATGAGAGTGAAGATACCCGCTCCCATGCCGAGGTGATGGGGCCCTACGCGCAGGCTGCCCTGCAGGACGCTGGCGTGCGCGGAGAAGAATTGGATGTGATTCTGACCGGTACCGGCCCGGGGCCTTTTACAGGTTTGCGTGCCGGTATCGTTACTGCGCGTACTCTGGGTTTTGCCTGGTCGGTGCCGGTGTACGGCTTGATGAGCTTGACCGCCCTGGCTGAGCATGCTGTATCTGGCGCAGCTACCGGGGAAGCTAGCGCAGTCGCCGGGGAAGAAAACACAGAACGAGCGTTCGCTTCTGCTGATCTTGTCGAAGGTGCTGAACTGCTCGTACTCTCCGACGCGCGCCGCCGCGAAGTCTACTCCGCCCGCTACCGTGTGAACGCCGAAGGTTACAACCTAGTGGGCGGCCCAAACGTATGCCCCGCCTCCGAAATTCTGCCCGGTGGGGATCCCGCCTACGCATACGGTTACGGTGCTGGCCTGTACCCCGAAACTCTCGAAGGGCACGGCTGGGCCATCATCGATTCTGCCCGTCAGGTTCACCCCCACGCCGAGTACCTGGTTGCCGCCGCGGCACGCCTGGGCGTAAAGAACCTGAGTGATGACACCTCCGCCCAGTACCTGCGCGACTCGGACGCGAAGATCCCCGCCGCAATGCTTGCCCGCCAGCAGAAGCAGGGCGCACAAATTGCTGCACAGACTGCCGCGCAGGAGGAGAGCTAAATGAGTGCTACCGAAAATATCGCGCGAGATGACCTGGCACTGAATAACCTGGCTCTGGGTGCCCGTCTGCGCATTGCCGAACTTGCCGACGTGCAGGCCATGCACCGCATGGAAACCATCCTGTTCCCCGTCGACGCCTGGCACATCGACATGTTCCTCGAAGAGCTGACCCACCCGACTCGCACCTACTACATACTTGAATTGCCAACTGAAGGTTCGGAAGATAACGAGGGCAGCTGGCGCGCTGTCGGCTACTGCGGAACCATGGTCGTAGCTGACACCGCCGATGTTCAAACCATCGGTGTGGTTCCCGAGTATGAGGGCCACGGCTACGGTCGCACCATGCTTGAGCAGATGCACGAGCGCGCCCGCGAGCAGGGTGCCGAGCGCATCCTGCTGGAGGTGCGTGCCGACAACCCGCGCGCCCAGCGCCTCTACGAACGCAACGGCTACCGCGCGATTCACGTACGACGCGGCTACTACGATGACGGAACAGACGCCATCATTATGGAATGCACGTTCTAAATAGTCCGTTGGGTTAAACGGCAATCCCCGCAGTAGGGGCATGCTTCCGCCGCCCTCTATATCTCAGCATCTCTGCATCACAGCATCCCTACACCACTGCAACTAGAAGCACTACGCGCAGACAGCGCAACAGAAAGACGAACTATGAGCACTCGCGAACCCCTCGTTCTGGGCATCGAATCCTCCTGTGATGAGACCGGTATCGGCATTGTGCGCGGTGCACAGCTGCTCAGCAACACCATCTCCTCCTCTATGGAGGAGCACGTGCGCTTTGGTGGAGTAATCCCCGAAATCGCCTCCCGCGCTCACCTGGATGCCATGATTCCCGCGCTCAAAGCGGCACTTGCCGAAGCGGACATCACCCTCGATCAGGTGGACGCTATCGCCGTCACCGCGGGCCCCGGACTGGCGGGCGCACTCATGGTGGGTGTCTCCGCGGCCAAGGCGCTCGCTATTGCCACCGGTAAGCCCCTCTACGGCATTAACCACCTGGTCGCCCACGTTGGTGTTGGCCTGCTGGAAGATAACGGTACCGAGGACGGCTCCGACCTGTTGGCGAACGCCGGTTCCGGTGGCCTGGGCGCACTGCTGGTCTCTGGCGGTCACACCGAAATCCTGCAGGTGCGCGACATTACCTCCGATGTGCGTCTGCTCGGCGCGACCCTCGATGATGCCGCAGGCGAGGCCTATGACAAGGTCGCCCGACTGCTCGGCCTGGACTACCCGGGCGGCCCCGCGATTGATCGCGCCGCCGCTGACGGCAACCGCAACGCCTTCGTGTTCCCTCGCGGCCTGTCGAACCGCAAGTTCATGGGCACCGCCGAGGAGCCCGGCGCGCACCGCTACGATTTCTCCTTCTCCGGTCTGAAGACCGCTGTGGCGCGCGTGATAGAAAGTTTTGAAGCAGCCGGTGAAGAGGTTCCGGTTGCCGATATTGCCGCGTCCTTCCAGGAGGCGGTCGTGGACGTCATCACCAAGAAGGCGATGCTTGCCTGCCGCGAGCAGGGCATGAAGACTCTGCTGCTTGGCGGCGGCGTGGCGGCTAACTCGCGCCTGCGTGAGCTGCTTGCCGCTCGATGCGCCTCCGAGGGGGTGCGCCTGATTATTCCGAAGTTCACCCTGTGCACCGATAACGGTGCGATGGTTGCGGCGCTGGGCGCTCGCCTGGTCGCCGCCGGTCGTGAGCCCTCGGGAGTGGAATTCACGACGGATTCCTCGCTGCCGGTGACCACCGTTTGTTTCTAAGCGGTCTGCTTCTAAACGGCAATGCGAGCACGTTGAAGCGGCTCGCCTCGAAAATGCTCATAAAAATGCCTCGGCACAGTCTCCCAAAGGACTGCGCCGAGGCATTTTCTGTATTCAAGCTTTAGTTACGGGGGAGGGTCTAACGCAGTGCTCGCGCGCGGGACTGCGTGGCGACATCTAGCGCCACCTCACGCAGAGAGCCGGTCTTCTCAAAGACTGCACGCTGACGATCCGCGCCCGTACCCTCGGCGAGGATGCGGCGTACCTGAGTTAGCTCTACCTCGCAGTCAAGGTCGCGTGACACCGGCTCCAACTTGGGTAGAAGCAGCTCAAAATCTTCATGCAGAGTACGCTGTGTCGGCTCGTTAGAGACCACGATCTTAGCCTCCAGGCCGTAGCGGGCAACGCGCCACTTATTCTCCTGCGCGTGCCAGGGGGCGAGCACCTCAATGCTTTTACCCGCCTCAATACGGCGGGAGAAGTATTCCACCAGGCACTGCGTGAACGCCACGATCGCCGCAACATCCGGCAGGGAAGCGAGGCCATCGCAATAGCGCATCTCAATGGTGC
The DNA here is from genome assembly GCF_029850985.2 of Rothia similimucilaginosa. NCBI lineage: Bacteria > Bacillati > Actinomycetota > Actinomycetes > Micrococcales > Micrococcaceae > Rothia > Rothia similimucilaginosa. The sequence continues at coordinate 515,069 of NZ_CM138149.1, forward strand.
CGTAACGCGGAACCGGGCGAACATCCCAACGGTCTTCGCTCGAATCGGTAATCACGTCAGTTGCCACGAGCGAATCCAGGTAGTCGCTGTACTGCTCCCAAGTATCAAAGTGGAAGGGCAAACCGTTCGTCGGGAGCTGCTGGTAAAGCTGGGTGCGGTGCGAAGCGTAACCGGTATCGACTCCGTCCCAATAGGGGGAAGAACACGAAAGCGCCAGCAGGTGCGGACCGTAGTTGGTCAGCGCGTCAACGAGCGGCAGAACCTTATCGCGAGAGTCAATGCCCACGTGCACGTGCACACCGTAAATGACCATGTGATGGCCCCAATACTGGGCTCGTTCGACCACACGCTGGTAGCGTTCCTTCGCCACGACCGGCTGGTCAGCCCAATGGGAGAAGGGGTGAGTGCCGGCGGGGTAGAACTCAATGCCGAGCTCATCGGTAATTTCACGCAGGGTATCCGTCAAATCCTGCAGCTGACGGCATGCCTCAGCGACGGTGCGGCAGATGCCGGTCACCACCTCGAGGGTGTTTTCCAGGAATTCGCCGGTTACGTGCGCCCGGTCGGAGGCGGGCTTGAGCAGTTCGGGGTGGCGCTCGCGCAGAATGGAAAGCACCTCGCTGGCGCGCTGTGTCAGTTCGCCGCTTTCACGGTCGATGAGCGCAATCTCCCATTCCACGCCGAGAGTGGACTGCGGGGAGGTAGCAAAGTCGATCATATTGCCTTTCCTGCGTCTGGAAATAGGGTCGTGCATGGTGCCGACTGCGGAAGTTATTATCGGTGGGCTCTACCCGGTCGTGCGCTAACTGATGAGAGATCGCTTTCGCGGGGGAGTACCTCTACTAGGCACCGTATCTAGTGTACGGTCTTGCGGTGCCCAGCGCCCTGTCGAGCGCAGAATCCGGAACGGGAAACGTCACGAATCGTTAAGAACGGTAACCCGTCCTCGGGGCTGGGCAGTCAGGGCTGAGCAGCCAGAGTTGAGTAGTCACGGCTGGGCAGTTAGGTTTGGTGAGGTTAGAGCGGGCGCACATGCCAGCCGACGCGTCGTGAATCCCTACCCAAACCGATGCGGGTAAAGACCAGCGTTGCCGGACGGTACGAGGACTCCTGCGCACCCGCCTGTGCATCTGAAGAAGAAATATTGTTCTTTTTCTTTTTCCTCTTGAAAGGCTTAGAACCCGCAGAACCCAGCAGACGCGCACGCAACTGCTCCGGAACAATATCCACGCCACGCTTCTTAATCGTCAGCGCAGTAAAGCCCTGCTCGCGCACCCAACGCTTCAGCTGCTTCTCCTGCAGAGGAATCTCCTCCAGCACCTCGTAGCAAGCAACCAGCGGATGCTCCACCAGCTCGGCAGAATACAGATATGCAAGATGCTCATCCAGCAGATGTGCGCCAATGCTCTGCGCAAACTCAGCGACCAGATGTGAACGCACAACCGCCGGGGCAGGCTCCAATAGGTAATCACCAGGCTGAGGTAGAGACGCCGGAACATCAACGCTCTGCTTCGCCTCTTCCGCCGTCAATGGGCTACGGAAGCTCACCGCCTCATACGCCGGCATCAGGGCACCGGTTTCGGCGGTGCCTTCATGAGGGATAGTCTCTTCCATAGGCAGCTCATGCACTGAGGTGGCCGTGCGAGCCACCCCCTCCTGAGCTAGCGCGTTAAACCAGAGCACCAACTCGGCAAGCGAACCCTCCGACTGAATCCACTCCGCCTCAACGCACGGGTTGGGGTTTGCCTCCGACGCAATATCTTCTGGTGAGGGGATGCCCTCATGCGGAAAACCGGGACCCAACTTCACGCCCATCGGCACGCCCGTACGAGCCAGATTCAGCACGAACGAGAACGGGGGAGAGAACGCCTCCGGATCAAAAAGACGCTCCGTATGAGCCTTCTTCGCACCCCGCAACTCGCGGCGTGCCGGGTCCATCCACACCATGCCCACCGGCTCACCGGCAGCGTCCAGAAGCTCACCGTGCACATAGCCGGTCACATCCCCCGAATACACGCGCGCCTGCGGGCAAAACTCAAGATTCTTCGCCGCAAAAGAAGCCGTCAGCGGGTCCAACTCCACCGCAACCACGGCACCGCGATCTGCCGCATACACGGCAGAATCTGACGCAATACCGCAACCCAAATCAGCCACCGTGCCGGCAACCGGGCGCAGACGCTGGGCGCGATAATGCGCAATCACCGGGCGGGTCGCCTGCTCCGCCGCCTCCTGAGTCAGCATGAGGGTGCGGGCGCGCTCGCCGAATTTGGCGCGTGCACGGGTACGAGCCTGCGCCAGCGAAATAATCTGTGCAGACTCCTCGGGGCTGAAACCTTGCGAACGCAAAGAAGTAACGGTGCTGAGCGTATCCGAGCCCAGCGGGTAGAGCTCATCGGCTGCCGCGAGCGCTTCGGCGCTGAACGGAAGCGTGGCGGCGGGAGTAAAAGGGGATGCGGGAATAGGCATGCTCCTCATTTTACGGGGTGCCGGTTTCGGCAGGTGGGGAGCCTGATTCGCCCAGCTTTTTGCTCAGCGTTCGCCTTGCGGTGAAACACTCCGACAGAGGGGCGCTTTTCTTGACCGAAAGCACAGGTGAAACTAGAGTTGAGGTAGCACTCGAGACAGTTATCGGGCGCGCCACTGCGCCGCTATCTCGCATCAAACGTAAATCCACAACCCGGAGGAACCGATTATGGCTATCAAGCCCCTGGAAGACCGCGTCGTTATCAAGATTGAGCAGGCTGAGCAGACTACCGCATCCGGTCTGGTCATCCCCGAAACTGCGAAGGAAAAGCCGCAGGAAGCACGCGTTGTCGCCGTTGGCCCGGGCCGCGTGGATGAGAAGGGCAACCGCATTCCCGTAGACATCAAGGAAGGCGATGTTGTCGTTTTCTCCCGCTACGGTGGCACCGAGGTCAAGTACCAGGGCGAAGAATACCTGATTCTTTCCGCACGCGACGTTCTGGCAATCGTCGACTAATACTTTCAGATGCTCATGCGCCGTACCGCTCATCCGGTACGGCGCATGAGCTATCATCTGCCCCTCAAAATTTCCTTTTCTGTGACGCACTAGGAGTAGCGAACACATGGCTAAGCAGCTTGAATTCAACGATGCCGCCCGCAAGTCCCTGCAGGCTGGCGTCGATAAGCTGGCAAACGCGGTCAAGGTAACCCTCGGCCCGCGCGGGCGCAACGTTGTGCTCGACAAGCAGTGGGGTGCACCCGTCATCACCAACGACGGCGTGTCCATTGCTCGTGAAATTGAACTGGATGACCCGTACGAGAACCTGGGTGCCCAGCTGGCGAAAGAAGTCGCCACCAAGACCAACGACGTAGCCGGTGACGGCACCACCACCGCAACCGTGCTCGCACAGGCACTGGTCAACGAGGGCCTGCGCAACGTCACCAGCGGCGCGGCACCCGCCGACGTCAAGCGCGGCATTGAGGCTGCCGTGGAGGCGGTCTCCGCACGCCTGCTCGAGAACGCACGCCCTGTGCAGGGCTCGGAGGTGGCTCACGTTGCCGCTATCTCCGCCCAGTCTGAGCAGATTGGTGAGCTGCTGGCTCGCGCCTTCGAGAAGGTCGGCCAGGACGGCGTCATCACCATTGAAGACGGCTCCTCCACCGAAATCGAACTGGACATCACCGAAGGTATGCAGTTCGACAAGGGCTACCTCTCGCCCTCCTTCGTCACCGACGCTGAGCGCGGCGAAGCAGTGCTGGAGAACAGCCTCGTGCTGCTCTACCAGGGCAAGATTTCCACCATCGCAGAAATCATGCCCGTGCTCGAGAAGATTGTTCAGGCCAAGAAGCCGCTGACCATCATCGCAGAAGATGTTGACGGTGAGGCGCTCTCCGCACTGGTCGTGAACAAGCTGCGTGGCACCATCAACGTGGTTGCTCTGAAGGCTCCCGGTTTCGGTGACCGCCGCAAGGCAATCATGCAGGATTTGGCAATTCTGACCGGCGGTACCGTCGTGACCGGTGAGCTGGGCATCGACCTGCCGCAGGTCACCTTGGAGCACCTGGGCTCGGCACGCCGCGTGACCGTCACCAAGTCCCACACCACCATCGTGGATGGCGGCGGCGCCCCTGAGGCAATCGAGGATCGAGTGCAGCAACTACGCCGCGAAATTGAGCGCGTGGATTCCGAATGGGACCGCGAGAAGCTCAAGGAGCGCCTGGCTAAGCTCGCCGGCGGTGTGGGGGTCATCAAGGTTGGTGCCGCAACCGAGGTTGAGGCGAAGGAACGCAAGCACCGTATCGAGGATGCTGTGTCCTCCACCCGTGCCGCTCTGGAAGAGGGCATCGTCTCCGGTGGCGGTTCCGCACTGGTTCACGCGTTGAAGGCACTGGACGGCATGGACCTGGGTAATCACGACGCAAACGTGGGTGTACAGATCGTTCGCCGTGCCCTGGCTCAGCCGCTGCGCTGGATTGCTGAGAACGCTGGCGAAGACGGCTACGTCATCGTCTCCAAGGTCTCCGAGTTGCCCGTGGGTCACGGTTTCAATGCCAAGACCGGCGAGTACGTGGACCTCATCGAAGCTGGCGTGATTGACCCGGTGAAGGTGACCCGTTCGGCTCTGCAGAACGCCTCCTCCATCGCGGCTCTGGTGCTGACCACCGAGACCCTGGTGGTTGAGAAGCCTGAAGAAACTGAAGAAGACTAAATAGTGTGTGTGCCCGGTACCGCCCCCTCCACTATGGAGGCGGTACCGGGCACTCGCTGTCGGTAGGCTCGGGCGCGCTCGCGTTCGAAGGGCGCTAGAACCTGCCGACAGCCTCCCGCTGAAGGACGCTTACTATGAGTGCTTCTCAGCAAAGAAATCTTTAGCGGTTTACTATAGAAGGTAAGCTGTTCCCGTTTGCGCTCAAACCACCTTGTGGGGTGCGAGCAGACGGTTCGTACCGCATCTTGACATATGCAACGTATAGGCTGAGCTTCTCACCGATGAAGCCAGCATCCGAAAGGTAGACAATGACCATTCCCACCGCTCTGTCCGAGGATCCCTTCGGCTTCACCGGCCTGACCTACGATGACGTGCTGCTGCTGCCCGGTAACACCGACGTCATCCCCTCCGATGCGGACACCTCTACCCGCCTGTCCAAGCGCATCACCCTGAACACCCCCATTATCTCCGCCGCAATGGACACCGTGACCGACTCCGCTATGGCTATCGCTATGGCACGTCTGGGCGGTATGGGCGTTATCCACCGCAACCTTTCCATCGAGGACCAGGCTGCACATGTGGACCGTGTTAAGCGCTCCGAGTCCGGCATGATCATTAACCCCGTTACCATCGGTGCTGACGCAACCATTGCCGAATACGACGAGGTCTGCGGCTACTACAAGGTCTCCGGTCTGCCCGTCGTTAGCGAAGAGGGCGTGCTGGAAGGTATCATCACCAACCGCGATATCCGCTACATCTCCCGCTCCGACTACGAGGGCATTCGCGTCCGCGATATCATGACCCCCATGCCGCTGGTCACCGCGCACCCCAGCGTCACCAAGGACGAAGCATTTGCGTTGCTGTCCCACAACAAGATTGAGCGTCTGCCTCTGGTCGACAACGCAGGCAAGCTCGCCGGTCTAATTACCCTCAAGGACTTCGTCAAGACTGAGCAGTACCCCAATGCCACCAAGGACGAGGACGGCCGCCTGCGTGCCGGCGCCGCTATCGGATTCTTCGGCGACGGCTACGAGCGCGCAATGACCCTGGTTGAGGCAGGCGTTGACGCACTGTTCGTGGACACCGCAAACGGTCACTCCCAGGGCGTGCTCGACATGATTGCCCGCCTGAAGAAGGACCCCGCCGCAGCACACGTGGACGTCATCGGTGGCCAGGCTGCAACCCGCCTGGGCGCACAGGCAATCATCGACGCCGGCGCTGACGGCGTGAAGGTCGGCGTTGGCCCTGGCTCCATCTGCACCACCCGCATTATTGCCGGTGTTGGCGTTCCCCAGGTGACCGCTATCAACGAGTCCGCTAAGGCAGCAATCCCGGCGGGTGTGCCGCTGATTGCTGACGGCGGTATGCAGCACTCCGGCGAGATTGGCAAAGCACTGGTTGCCGGCGCTGACTCCGTGATGCTCGGCTCCCTGCTGGCTGGTACCACCGAGTCTCCCGGTGAGCTGATCTTCATGAACGGTAAGCAGTACAAGGCATACCGCGGCATGGGTTCGCTTGGCGCGATGCAGACCCGCGGTCGCCACAAGTCCTTCTCCAAGGACCGCTACTTCCAGGCTGACGTCTCCAGCGAAGAGAAGCTGATTCCCGAGGGTATTGAGGGTCAGGTTCCCTTCCGCGGCCCGCTCTCCGCAGTGATTCACCAGCTCGAAGGTGGCCTGCGTCAGACCATGTTCTACGTTGGTTCCCGCACTATCGAGGAGCTCAAGTACAAGGGTCAGTTCGTGCGCATCACCCCCGCAGGTCTGAAGGAATCGCACCCGCACGACATCATGATGACCGTTGAGGCACCGAACTACCGCCGCTAAAACGCCTCACCAACGATGATTCGCCGCACGGTGTGCACACCATGCGCCGTTGAGCCCGCCCCATACCCGTTCAGGGATCGGGCGGGCATCGGAGCGAATAACGCCCAGCGGCACCCCTCAAACCGAATTCGAAAGGATTCACCCCATGTCTGAAATTCAGATTGGCCTCTCTAAGAACGCCCGCCCCACCTATTCCCTGGATGATGTAGCGCTGGTGCCTACCCGCCGTACTCGCGACCGCCGTGACGTTGACACCTCCTGGCAGATTGATGCCTTCAAGTTCGACACCCCGATTATTGGTGCGCCCATGGACTCGGTCATGTCCCCGGCGACCGCCATCGCACTGGGTAAGCTGGGTGGCCTGGGCGTTCTAAACCTCGAGGGCCTGTGGACCCGCTATGAGGACCCGCAGCCGCTGCTGGACGAGATTGTTGAGCTGCCCGAGGCGGACCCCGCCTCAGCGACCACCCGCATGCAGCAGATTTACTCCGAGCCGATTAAACCGGAACTGATCACTGCACGCCTGGAAGAGATCCGTGACTCCGGTGTGGTTGTTGCCGGCTCCCTGAGCCCGCAGAACACCCAGGAGCACTACGAAACCGTGGTGAAGGCTGGCGTTGAGCTGTTCGTCATCCGCGGTGCATCTGTCTCTGCTGAGCACATTTCGACCTCGCACGAGCCGCTGAACCTAAAGAAGTTCATCTACGAGCTGGACGTTCCGGTCATCGTTGGTGGCGTGGCTGGCTACTCGCAGGCTAAGCACCTGATGCGTACCGGCGCAGCCGGCGTGCTGGTGGGCTTCGGCGGCGGTTCTGCACAGACCACCCGTCAGGGCCTGGGCATTTCTGCACCGATGGCAACCGCTATCGCTGATGTGGCTGCAGCACGTTCGGACTACCTGGATGAGTCCGGCGGCCGCTACGTGCACGTGATCGCTGACGGCTCCCTGGGTCGCTCCGGCGACATGGTGAAGGCGCTTGCACTGGGCGCTGACGCTGTCATGCTGGGCGCTCCGCTGGCTCGCGCATCCGAGGCTCCCGGCCAGGGCTGGTACTGGGGCAACGAGGCGCACTCGCTGGACTTCCCGCGCGGCGTGCGCACCCCGCTGGGTGTTGTCGGCTCCCTGGAGGAGGTCCTGTACGGTCCTTCGCACCACGTGAACGGCACCAGCAACATTGTTGGTGCGCTCAAGCGCGCAATGGCTAACTGCGGTTACCTGGATCTGAAGAAGTTCCAGAAGGCTGACCTGACTGTGGTTCCCTCCTACCGCGGCTAATGTAGCTTCAAGAATCACCGCCCGGTGGTTGGTGGGTTTATCCCTCCGACTACCGGGCGGTATTGTTTTGACCTGCTCTTTTAGGTAGGGGTTGAGTCACTGCCTTTGGGAGAATGGAATTTATGACATATTGTGAAACTTTCTCATTTTTATGGTGACTGAGATTATATTTTCACTGTAGTATATCTGGCAAGGATATGGCTAAAGTCTATATTCCTTGAAAGAACTTCTGCAAAACTGCAAGTTCAATACCATATGGATATACCTATCGAAGGAGATTAGAAATGGGTATCTTCGCCCCCCTGGTAAAAAGGTGCTTACCGCTATCGCCTTGAGCGCGACGGCACTGACTGCCGTTCCTGTCGCAACTGTCCCGGCTGTGGCGACTGTTGTTGATGTGCATGGTGGTACTTGGGACTATGGCTCATCTGTCTGGGGTGTGTGGTCTCGTTATTACCACAAAGAAGAACGGCATAGCGCAACCGTTTGGGGAAGTAACTGGGTTTACTCCGGATGTCAGAAGCCCTTTACCACTGCTAGGGCTTGGTCTGGTCGTTCCTGGGACCACACTAACGAGTCTTACTATAACAACCATTGTTAGAGATGAGCGCGTTGGATGTTCTATAGCGTATTAGCAATATGGCCCTGCAAATGATGCAGGCGGCTAATATACAAAATATTTGGCGGGCCGTCTGAGTGAATCTATCAGACGGTCCGCCCATGTGACAGAAATGAATCCCCATGCTTAAGTGTCGATTCCGATTTGGCCGGTATGTATCGGTCCTCACCTCAGTTTATCTATGGGCGACCCTCGCCTCCATTGTGTTCCCTTTCTTCATGCTTCTGAGTATCAACTCGGAGATGTCTCTTGGGCATACCCGTAACCTCCAGATTGCTTCAATCAGTGAAGGCGTAGATACTCGCAAATTTCTAGAGGATATGTGTCAGGAAGCGGAGAAGAACAGTATCGCTATAGCTCGTCGCACCCTTGATGTGTCAGATACTCGGCACGGTATCGTACTCGAATTCTGTGGTGCCGAAAATACTGTACGTGGGTGGGAACAAACAGGATACCCTTCCTATACCCCTGAAGACCGCGTTGAGGTCAAAAGGTTTAATCCGGGCAAGGTTGCAGAAGCGCGAGGTCTCTACAACCTTTATGGCGGTAGTGAGCAACAACGCGCCCAGCTACTCGCTACCCTGCGTGAAAATGGTGCGCATACAACGGAATACGATGTTCTCAATCTCCGAAGTATTGCAGGGTACTACATGGGAACCCCAGGCGGGTATGCCTTTATTGCAACATGCCTAGCCCTTAGTACGGCTCTGATTGGTGCCATATTCCGGCAGACGAAAAAAAGCGCGCGCCTGCGTCTGCATGGAGCATCCTTAAACCGTGTCTACGGTGCACAGCTGCTAGAGTCGGGGCCTGCTATTCTTTGTGGAATTCTGAGCCTCTATGCCCTTTTCTATATATTCCTCGCCCTGTACAATTCGTGGGCTTTTGCGGCTTTGACACTGAAAGTTCAGCTTATTCTGCTGTGCTGGATGTTAGGCCTTATGCTTCTGTTGCATTATGTGGCTTGTGCACTTACTGTAGCTATACCTATTGGACAAGCCCTTAAAGGAAAGGTACCCACGCGTATTACCTATGCGGCTAGCTGGGCGTGCCGCTCTTTGGCGCTTATTCTTGTTGTTGCTACTCTGACCACTTTGGCTTATGCGACTCAGCAAGTCCATGCACTCAATCAAGCCCGCCCCGCGGTGCTTCAGGGTAACGGATATAGTGTGTCCTTTAATGGTTTCCGATATAAGACTAGTGACATCCAGAACCTTCAAGGCTGGAGTAAAGAACAGATAGAATCTGATAACGTCATCCTCGCTAGTGCAGAGAACCTTGTCTATACATCCTATGAATCGATTGAAGCTTATAGAGCCGGAAAGAATGAATCAGGCTCTCTGAAATCTGATCAGAGCTTGGGCCGTACCTTCCTGTACGTGAATCGTGAATATCTGGACAGTAATCCTGAATCCCTGCCAGCAGGCTTACCTCCTCTTGATGACCTGGAAGGTCGTAGCGGTCTTAGCGTCTACTATCCCCAGGAATTGGAAAAGCACACTGATGATATAAGGCACCTTGCTTCTAGTACTTTTGACTCGGCTGATAGCTCTTCTTCCTCGAATAATTTAGAAGCTTCACGTGCTGAGCTTTCGGAGTTGAGGGCATATGAGTCTGTAACGAGATCCTATACATATGGTGACGGTACTAAAGCGAACTACTTTGTGCAGAACCCCATCATTGTGTATGTCCCGAAAACTGTGCTGACTGACAGAACGGAGATGCTCGTTGCCGCCTTCAGTCAGAACGGGGCATTTATTAAGGACCGGCAGAAAGCTCTTGATTCTCTGAAGGGTAGTGCAGCTCGAAGCTACGTAGGTGAAATTCTGCCGGTGAGCGAAAAATATTTTAGTCTCACAAGCAGGATGCAGAGCGAACAACGCATTAGCTTGTATGCGCTCATCATCCTTTCCGTTTTGTGTCTTGTGACCCTTCTGGAGTACGCACGTGTGTACTGCGCAGAACATCAGCAGCGTATCGCTCGTTCCTTTACCTACGGTATGCATCCGACCCGGACTTTCCGTGGGGTTCTCATTGGGGAGGCGGTTTTGACGATTCTTGTCATTAGCTATGGAGTCCTCCAACTAACGAGTTTGGCCCACGAGCAGTATCTCAATGCTGGGGCTGAGACTGCATCTGTTATTGCAGTACTGGCAACGGTACTCTTCACATCCACTGTTATTGTGTCGATTGGTACGAGTTTATGGTCCTTTGGTAGAGGCTACCGAGTTACTGTTGCCAATCATGCGCGAAAGGAAATGTACTGATGACGTCCATCTTAAAAACAGAGAATCTGCTGGCCGTAAGCGGGGGGTCTGTGCGTATTGCAGGACATCCTATTTTTGCTGATGTCCATATTGCTGTAGCTCCGGGGGAAATGATAGCCCTTACCGGTGCTTCGGGAAGCGGTAAGACCACCCTACTCAATTGCCTGGGAACCCTCGCAGATTTTAGTGAGGGCGAGTATTCATTCCGTGGTGCACGGTTAAGCGGAGCTTCAGCGCGAACCCGCCGTCATTTCCGCCGTGATAGTCTAGGGTATCTCTTCCAGAACTATGCCTTAGTAGAAGGGGAGAGCGTTGAAAAGAATATCCTCGGACCGCTCGCGGTTATGCCGCGTTCGCAGCGTCCGAGCCGCAAAGAGCTAGAGTCCGTCCTCGCCCGGGTCGGTTTGTCTGGGCGAGAGAAGTCTCTTATCTACCAACTCTCGGGTGGTGAGCAGCAGCGCGTGGCGCTTGCTGGGCTTATGTTGAAGCAGCCTTCCCTGATTCTGGCAGATGAGCCGACCGGCGCGCTGGACGCCGAGAACGAGGCGCAGGTGCTTGATATTCTGCGAGAGCTGGTGAACGCCGGGGCCTGTGCCATTATTGCTACGCACAGCGATGCGGTGGCGGACTTCTGCGACCGGCGTATTGATATGTCTCAGTTCAAGGGATAAACGAAGAGGATTGTTTTTTGCAATGTGCCGCCTGGCTATGGAGTCGTTAACTCCGTCGCCGGGCGGTACTTTCTTATACAGGGTTTATTTTTACTTGCTGAAAAGAACGGTCATTCGCTGAAGGGTTCCCGCGCCGCGGGCGTTCAACCCCACAATGCGATAGCGTAAAATAGATATATCCCCGCGCAAGTGCGCGGATTAGTACCAACACGTTGAGGTAATTTTCGTGACCAACTCTGTGAACCTGGACCAGCTCGAAGAGCGTCCCGTCCTGGTGGTAGATTACGGTGCACAGTACGCACAGCTCATTGCTCGTCGCGTGCGTGAAGCCGGTATCTACTCCGAAATCGTCCCCCACTCCATGAGCACCGAGAAGATGCTCGCCAAGAATCCGGCAGCCATCGTGCTCTCCGGTGGCCCCTCCTCGGTCTACGCCGATGGTGCACCCAAGGGTGACAAGACCCTGTTTGAAGCCGGCGTGCCGATTTTCGGTATCTGCTACGGCTTCCAGGTCATGGCCCAGACCCTCGGCGGCACCGTCGCCCAGACCGGTCTGCGCGAATACGGCGCAACCGACGCTGTGGTCTGCGCTGAGAACTCTTCCTTCCTCACCGGCACCCCCACTACCCAGAACGTGTGGATGTCTCACGGTGACTCCGTGACCGAAGCCCCCGAAGGCTTCGAGGTGCTGGCAAAAACCCCCGGTGCATCCGTGGCAGCCTTCGTGGACGAGTCCCGCAAACTCGGCGGCGTGCAGTGGCACCCCGAGGTGAAGCACTCTGACTATGGCCAGGTTGCCCTGGAGAACTTCCTCTACAACGTGGCAGGCCTGAAGCCCACCTGGTCCACCAGCAACATCATCGAAGAGCAGGTCGCAAAGATTCGCGAGCAGGTCGGTAGCGACCGCGTCATCTGCGCGCTCTCCGGCGGTGTTGACTCCTCCGTGGCGGCAGCACTGGTGCACAAGGCTGTTGGCGACCAGCTCACCTGCTTCTTCATCGACCACGGTCTGCTCCGTGAGGGCGAGCGTGAACAGGTCGAGCAGGACTACGCAGCCTCCATGGGTATCAAGGTCATCACCATCGACGAGTCGGAGCGTTTTCTCTCCGCCCTCGAGGGTGTCACCGAGCCCGAGGCGAAGCGTAAGGCTATCGGCCGCGAGTTCATCCGCTCCTTCGAAGAGGCACAGCGCAAGCTGATTGCTGAAGCAGGCGAAGAGGGCGCAGACATCAAGTTCCTGGTCCAGGGCACCCTGTACCCGGACGTTGTTGAGTCCGGCGGCGGCGACGGCACCGCAAACATTAAGAGCCACCACAACGTGGGCGGCCTCCCTGACGACCTGACCTTCGAACTGGTTGAGCCGCTGCGCACCCTGTTCAAGGACGAGGTTCGCGCTATCGGTCGTGAGCTCGGCGTTCCCGAGAAGATTGTGGCACGTCAGCCGTTCCCCGGCCCCGGCCTGGGCATCCGCATTGTCGGCGAGGTTAACCGCGAGAACCTGGAGACCCTGCGTGCCGCTGACGCTATCGTGCGTGAAGAGCTGACCGCAGCAGGTCAGGACGAGCACATCTGGCAGTGCCCCGTGGTTCTGCTGGCTGGCGTTCGTTCCGTGGGCGTTCAGGGTGACGGCCGTACTTACGGTCACCCGATTGTGCTGCGCCCGGTCTCTTCGGAAGACGCAATGACCGCTGACTGGTCGCGCCTGCCGTACGACCTGCTGGCTAAGATCTCGAACCGTATTACGAACGAGGTCAAGGACGTTAACCGAGTGGTGCTGGACGTTACCTCCAAGCCCCCGGGAACCATTGAGTGGGAGTAATCCTTCCACCGGTAGGCTCGTAGCTGCTTGAGGTAGTGAGAGTCTATAAAGAAAGCCGCCCGGTGCATCCTGTTAGTGGATGCGCTGGGCGGCTTTCTTCATGTGAGCGTTTCTAAAAAAACTCCGTAGCTTAGATTTTTCGCATAAATTTTAAAGAAAAACGCCGAAATATTTAAAACGAGAGTTCAAATAAAAGAACTAAAAAATCTCCACAAAACCACACGGGGAAATGAAAACCCTTTAATGCGGGTGATGCGGGTGACGAATCGAATCACGCCAATGAGCGCTCGAACCCAATCCAAAATGCAACGCAAAGAATATTCCAAAGCAACAGAACCCAAACGCGCACGCCATGTAGACGCCATAGGTCAGCATCATGAACTCAGAATCATGGTTCACATCCGATGCCACAATTAGGGCCAAAGAGAAACCCAAGATCACAAGCCACATGGCGCTCGCAGCCGCAATCAGCCACGAGATAATGCTCAATACCGGGTGAGGCACCCTAAAGGTCTGCTCAGGGCCCTCGGGGGTGGGCACGGCGGCTACAGAAGCTGTAGCAGGGGTAGTAGACATAGCGGGAGAACGCCACGGAATATGCGCATCAGCATGCTGGCTAGAAGCCTTCGCCGGACGCTGCGGGACACCACCAGATTCGGGAGGGGATGAAAGATACGGCTGTTGCATTGCGGGCTCCTGCATATTTAGCCTCACGGGAGAAGAAACAGCTTAGTTCCTAATCTCGTAAGGAATGAGTGTCAGTGATAGAACGAAAGAATATGGTGGAAAATATATTCCCTCTATATTTCAAGATTAGAAGCGAACCGTCTAAAAAATGAGAGTATCAGCGAATAAGATGCAATATGACGCAAAAATTTCGAAAAATACAAGGAAAAATTAATAAACCTCAATCTGAAGGTTCAGGGTAGGGTTATTAGACAGGGACCTTAACCGTAAAACAACGGCACAGACACAGCAACAGCGAAAGGAACGAGCATGGGAATGATCCTCCCACTCCTCTACTTAGGGGTAGGCTTCGGGCTCGCAACGTTGCTACCCGAGCACTGGGGCAACCACCTGAAAGAAAGCGCCTCCGCCCTGCTGACCTGCTGGATTATCCCCACCGTCATCGTTTATATCGTCGCCACCAGCCGTCCCGAACTCTTCTTCATGGCAGCCTCCACCATGGTGCTCATGGCGCTTCTCGTACGCTGCTCCGGCTTTTTCACTAACGACCCGGTGCAACGGCTCGCCCTCGTCTACCTCAACGCCGGAATCTTCGGAATCCCCGTAGTCGCCAGCTTCTGGGGTGAGGAAGCCGTACGCCTATACGTCGGCGCGTATATCGGCAACTCCGTCATGGGTAATATTCTCGGCACCTCACTCATGCGCAGAGAAACCAATACAGATGGACTCACGACTAGCCGCACCAAGCCCACACAAAAAGCTGCCGTTAGTGCGGTACTACGGTCCCTGCTCACTAACCGCCCCATTGTCGCCGTAGCAATCGGGCTGATATGCATGCCCACCGGACCGTTTCTCAACACCCACGCCGCCGGTATCTACCGGCTCATCACCTGGGTCTTCAGCTTCGTCGGGCTCATGGTGCTAGGCATGTGGCTGAGCACCGCCCGACTGCACCGAACCGACCTAAAACAAGCCCTCGGGTGGGCAGTACTTCGTGTTGTGCTCGTGAGCGTCTACAGTGTCGGCATACTAACCGCTGCATACTGGATGCACACGCATACCGGAGTGCACCTCGATCAGCTACTGGCACACCCGCAGGTACTTTTTATCCTCGGAGTGCTACCGCCAGCCGCTAATATCGTCATTCTGGAAACCCACTACCGGCACGAGGGGACTGCAGCTCCGGTTATTGCTGCCGGGGCAGTCGTCAGCCTGGGAATGATAGCGCTCGCCGTGCCGATTCTGCAGCTGATGTTCTCCGGCTAAGCGGCACTAAGAATGCACGCCGGAATAATAAAGGACAACACAAAAGGAGGGCGGGACATAAGCCTCACCCTCCTTCTGCTGTCTAATACCTTATCGGCACGCGGTAGCACTCAACGAGCTACAGCGCTTATCGAACGATGTAGTACACCTTCGCCTCGTAGGGGCGCAGGGTCGAATCCGCGTCGTCCTTGTAGTTCGAGCTCACCAGCTCAACACGAGCACCAGCCTCAAGAGCCTCAGCAAGCACATCGAAGTCGCGCTCCTGCTCCTCGGCAGTGAAGTTCGAAACCACCAGCAAAGACTCGTTCGCGGGGCTGCCGTCCGCACCACCGGTACGGGTGTACGCGTACACAGCCTCGTCTTCGTTGTGCGGAACCTGAACCGAGTCCACCGGAGTGAAGGCCGCGTAAACCATCAGGTCCTTCAGCTTGCCGCGGCGCAGAGCCACCAGCTGCTGGTAGTGGTAGAAGATCGAATCCTCATCAGCCAGAACAGCCTCAGCGTTAATCGCCGGGTAGTTCGGGTTCACGGCAATCCACGGGGTCACACCCTCGGGGCTGAAACCACCGTTAGCGGATGCATCCCACTGAACCGGGGTGCGAGCATTGTCGCGGCCCTTAATGTAGATTGCCTGCATCGCCTCTTCGTGGCTCAGACGCTTGTGGTCAATGTGCATATCCTCGTAGAAGCGGATCGAGTCACCATCGCGGTAATCCTCAATCGAATCGAACTTCACGTTGGTCATGCCCAGCTCTTCACCCTGGTAAATGTACGGGGTGCCCTGCATGAAGTGCAGGGTGGTCGCCAACTGCTTAGCGGACAGGGTACGGAACTCATCCGAATCGTTACCGAAACGAGAGACAACGCGCGGCTGGTCGTGGTTGTTCCAGTACAGCGAACCCCAGGCGTTACCCGCCAAGGTGGTCTGCCAGTCGTTCAGGATGCGCTTGAGCTCGGTCAGCTTGTACGGCGCGTAGGACCACTTGCCGCCCAGATTGCCGTTCGGGTCGTTATCCACGCCCATGTGATCGAAGTGGAAGATCATGTTCAGCTCACCGGTGTGGTAGCCAGCCCACAGCTTAGCGTCCTCGGGGCTGGTTGCGCTGGTCTCGCCCACGGTCATCACATCGTAGCGGCTGAAGGTCTCACGGGTGAGCTCCTTCATCCACGGGTGTACCATGGTGCCGTTCGCAATGACGAACGGAATTGAGGAAGTGTGCTTCTCAAAGTCAGTGGAGGGGTCATCCGGGTAGCCCTCGGGCTTGGAGATGATGTTGATAGCGTCCAGGCGGAAGCCGTCAACGCCCTTGTCTAGCCACCAGCGGACCATGGAATACAGGTCCTCACGAACCTTCTCGTTCTCCCAGTTCAGATCGGGCTGTTCCTTGAAGAAGATGTGCAGGTAGAACTGGCCGGTCGCCTCGTCCCACTCCCACGCCGGGCCGCCGAACTCGGATGCCCAGTTGTTCGGAGGAATTGGGTTGCCGTCCTCGTCGAAGCCCTTCGGGTCCTTCCAAATGTAGTAGTCGCGGTAGGGGTTGTCCTTCGAGGAACGGGACTCCTTGAACCAGGGGTGCTCATCGGAGGTGTGGTTTGCGACCAGGTCCATCAGGATCTTGATACCGTGCTCGTGAGCGGTTTCGAGCATCTCGTCGAAGTCTTCCATGGTGCCAAAGTCACTCATGATCGCGAAGTAGTCAGAGATGTCGTAGCCGTTGTCCACGTTCGGCGAATCGAACACGGGGGAGAGCCAGATGACGTTGATGCCCAGCTTAGCCAGGTAGGGCAGCTTCTCGGTGATGCCCTTAAGATCACCGATACCGTCGCCGTTTGCGTCGTTGAAGGAGCGGGGGTACACCTGGTACACCACGGCTTCCTTCCACCACTGGCGGCCTTCGTAGGAGGGAACCTCGTATGCCTCGGAGTTGCTCATAATTGCCTTTCTATACCGGCTAACCAGCCAAAAAGAGAACAAGTTGTCTGTGAAAAATAAAAGACGGTGAAAAATAAAAGATAGAAACCCACGCCGGTGCGGGAAACCCCAAACTATGGGGGTTTCCCGCACCCAAATGCAAGAGCCTTACTTACGCATTACCGAAAAGGTAAACCTTCACCTCGTAGGGACGCAACAGGGTACCCTCGTCGGTGAACTCGCGGTTCTCGTCGCGGTAGTTCGAGCTGATCAGCTTCGGGCTGTTCTCAGTTGCTTTCAGCTCAGCAGGGGAGAGAGCCTGCGAGTTGGTCAGCACCACTGAGTCCAGGTTGCCGCCCGCATAGTTCAGCTGAACGGTGTCATCGGTAAAGTTAGCGACAACCAGCAGGGTGCGCTCGCCGGTTGCTTCGGCGTCCTCGTCGGAGTTCACGCGCAGGTAGGCGTAGACCTGCTCGTCTTCTTCATCCAACAGGCGGTACTCACCGGTCAGGACAATCGGGTGCTCGCGGCGCAAGCTAATCAGGTCGCGGTAGTGGTAGAACACGGAATCCGGGTTAGCGAGCTCTGCCTCTGCGTTGATTTCGGTGTAGCGCGGGTTCAGTTTCAGCCACGGGGTGCCGGAGGTGAATCCTGCGTTCTCGCCGGCGGTCCACTGCATGGGGGTGCGTGCGTTATCGCGACCGGAGGCGCTGATGTAGCGCAGCATATCCTCCGCGGAGACGCGGCCCGACTCTTCAACGTACTTGCGCCAGGAGTCGTGAATCTCCAGGTCGTTGTAGTCCTTCACATCGTCAAAGAAGACGTTGGTCATACCCAGTTCTTCACCCTGGTAGATGTAGGGGGTGCCCTGCATCAGATGCAGTACGGTGCCCAGCATCTTGGCGCTGACGGTGCGGTACTCAGGGGAGTCGTTACCGAAGCGGGAGACGGTGCGCGGCTGGTCGTGGTTGTTCCAGTACAGGGAGTTCCAGCCGCGGCCGTGCAGACCCTCCTGCCAGTGGGTGAGGACCTTCTTGAGGTCAACCAGGTTGAAGCGGCGGTCGGACCACTTGCCGGTCACGCCACCTTCGGAGGCGTCTACGTCCATGTGCTCGAATTGGAACACCATCTGCAGCTCATTGCGGTCGAAACCGGTGTAGAGCGCGGCGTCGTCCACGGTCACGCAGGGGGTTTCCCCCACGGTCATGACCGGGTACTTGCTCAAGACCTCGCGGTTCATCTCCTGCAGGAATTCGTGCACGCGCGGGCCGTTAGCTGCGACAGCCAGGGAGTTGTCGAGGCCGCCAGCGAGGACCGCAGGGTCCTCGGGGAAGGAGAGGTCCTTAGAAATCAGGTTGATGACGTCCATGCGGAAGCCGTCCACACCCTTGTCCAGCCAGAAGCGCATGATGTCGTAGACCTCTTCGCGGACCTTCGGGTTCTCCCAGTTCAGGTCGGGCTGCTTGATGGAGAAGTAGTGCAGGTAGAACTGGCCGGTCGCCTCGTCCCATTCCCACACGGAGGGGCTGAAGCAGGAAATCCAGTTGTTCGGCGGAATCGGGTTGCCGTCCTCATCGAAGCCCTTGGGATCGCGCCAGATGTAGTAGTCGCGGTAGGGGTTGTCCTTGGAGGAGCGTGCCTGCTTGAACCATTCGTGTTCGTCGGAGGTGTGGTTGACAACCAGGTCCATCATGAGCCTAATGTCGTGCTTGTGCGCGGTTTCGAGTAGCTCATCGAAGTCTTCCATGGTGCCGAACTCAGTCATGATGGCGCGGTAGTCGGAGATGTCGTAGCCGTTGTCATCATTCGGCGAGGCGTAGATGGGGGAGAGCCACAGCACCTGAATACCCAGCTTGGCGAGGTACGGAATCTTCTCGGTAATGCCGGGCAGATCGCCGATGCCGTCGCCATTGGAATCGTTGAAGGAGCGGGGGTAGATCTGGTAGACCACCGGTTCCTGCCACCACTGGGTTTGGGTCGTCATGATTGTTCCTTCCCTTGGTATGGTTGCGTGGGGCCGCTCTGTGGGCGGCTAAAGTCTGATTAGCGCTGGTTGGTGAGAGGCGTAAGGAGGCTCTGCGGTGCCCAGCTGGAGGGGTCAATGTCCAGGAGCAGACCGCTGTGATCGGAGATCGCTTCGGGGGAGTTGTCGCGGAAGACTACCGCGTGAGAGTTGACCGTGAGCAGTCGGTCGGCGAAAACGAAGTCGATGCGCTTGGCGTCAGTGTTACCTTCCCAACCGGCGATTTCGCGGTGGACGGTATTCTCACCGTCCGTGTGCTCAGCCAGCATGCGGGTGTCAATCATGCCGCTGGAAGTCACATATGCGTAGCCTTCATCGCTCAGATGCGCGGCAGAGTTAAAGTCGCCGCCGAGTAGCACGGGTGCGGTGAGGGCGCATTCTGCGAGTGCCTGCGAGAGACGGGTGTATTCCTGCGCGAAGAGGGGTTCGCCGTCGAAGTCCCACCAGGACATGTGGGTGGTGGCACACCAGAAGGTGCCCGTCTCAGTTTCGATGAGCGCAGCTTGGGCTGCACGGCGCTGTACCTGGTGGTAGACGTAGTCGGGGGACATCTCGATGGGCTTGATGCCGCGAATCGGCAGGCGCGAGAGGATTGCGACGCATTCGTCGTAGAGGTCCCAACCGATGTGGGTTTCGGTGAGGGTCCACTCATAGCTTGCACCCATTTCGTTGAGTGCCTGTACGAGTAGCAGGGCGTAGTTATCTTCGCGGACCGGCACGCCTGCGCCGCCGCGGTAGTTCAGGGGCTCCTTCACAACGGGGGTGGAGGTGAGCTGGTTGACTTCCTGCAGCGCAATGACATCTACCTGCTGTTCAATGATGAACTTTGCAAGGATGCGGATTTTCAAAATCTGGTGGATTTCGCACCAGCTATGGGTGTTGAGGGTGAGGAAGCGCATATAACTAAGTCCGGGGTAGTGTATGAGAAAGAAGTTTGAGGGACGCACCCCGTTGTTGAAGGTTGGGAGCACAGCGGGGGCTCTGGACCTATGGGTGCACTGTTTATGCTATCGATTCTGTGCGCTGGGTAATAGGGAAAAAGTCTCATCTACAGCAAGTATTTTTAACCAGTGCCGGGAGATGTTTCAGGTTCTGAAAAACTCTTTCAAAACTTCATAAATTGGTATCTCTGACTACGTAAAAGCTGGCATTATTGTTTCTGTCTAAAAACACATTCGGCATTTAGCGCACGCAGGTCATGTGGCGCCGATTTCATACACTTCCAATTAATTAGAGGTATAAAGATACGGCGCTCGAATGCATGAACAGCAGGTTGGCAATGAACGCCAACCCCTGCGTCCGCGCACTCGACAACCCGAAAGGGCGTATAGCCTCATGATGGAAAAAGTACAGAGGTTCGGCTCTGCCATGCTGGCACCCGTTCTTCTCTTCGCATTCGCTGGCCTCGCGGTCGGTATTGCGATCATTGCACAGAACGGCGACCTAATCCCCCTCGCCGCTGACAAGAACAGCCCCTGGAACCACTTCTGGTCTGTTTGGGAGTCTGGCGCATGGACCGTCTTCAACCAGATGGAACTGCTCTTCGTGATCGGTCTGCCCATTGCACTGGCAAAGACCGCTAACGCACGTGCAGTGATGGAAGCTGCCATGGTCTACCTGACCTTCAACTACTTCGTTGGCACCATGCTCAAGGTATGGGGTAAGGGCGAAGGCGGCACCGGTTTCTTCGACCTGGACTACACCACCGACATTTCTGAGAGCGCGGCAGGTACCGGTCTGAAGATGATTGCCGGTATCAAGACCATGGACACCGGTATCTTCGGTGCCATCATCATCTCCGCAATCGTGGTGTGGGTACACAACCGCTGGTTCGACAAGAAGTTGCCGGACTTCCTCGGTATCTTCCAGGGCTCGCAGTACGTTTACGGCGTCTGCTTCTTCCTGATGATGCCCGTGGCATTCCTGTTCTCCTGGCTGTGGCCCTACGCTCAGCACGGCATCTCCTCCCTGCAGGGCTTCTTCATCGCATCCGGCGCAATCGGTGTGTGGGTTTACACCTTCCTGGAGCGCTTCCTGATTCCTACCGGTCTGCACCACTTCATCTACTCCCCGTTCGTCTTCGGTAACGTTGTTACCCCGAACGGTATCGCTAAGGACTGGCCGAGCCACCTGAGCGAGTTCGCTAAGAGCGACAAGCCCCTGAAGGAACTGTTCCCCGGCGGCGGCTTTGCACTGCACGGTAACTCCAAGGTCTTCGCACCCATCGGTATCGCCGCAGCGTTCTACACCACTGCTCGCCCGGAGAAGCGCAAGGAAGTTCTTGCTCTGCTGATCCCCGTCAGCCTCACTGCAATCCTGATCGGTATTACCGAGCCCCTCGAGTTCACCTTCCTGTTCCTGGCACCCCCGCTGTTCCTGGTCCACGCAATCCTGGCAGCAACCATGGCAGCAATCATGTACCAGCTGGGTCTGGTTGGTTACATGGGTGGCGGTCTGCTGGACTTCCTATTCCAGAACTGGATCCCGCTGTGGGCAAACCACTCCGGCACCTACCTCATGCAGATCGGTGTGGGCCTGTGCTTCACCGTCCTGTACTTCGTGATCTTCCGCTTCATGATTCTGAAGTTCGACTTCAAGACCCCCGGTCGTGAAGAAGACGGCGGCGAGACCAAGCTCTACAGCAAGGCAGAGTACAAGGCTGCTAAGGCTGCTGAGAAGGACGGCGGCGCAGCAGCTCCCGCAGCTGACGGTGACCTCTACGCACCTCGCGCAGCAGGCTTCCTCGAACTGCTCGGTGGCGCAGAGAACATCACCACCGTGAACAACTGCGCAACCCGCCTGCGCGTCTCCGTTGCTGATGAGTCTCTCGTCAGCACTTCGGACGCAGACTTCAAGAATGCAGGCGCTCTGGGTCTGGTCCGCAAGGGTAAGGCATTCCAGGTTATCGTCGGCATGGACGTTCCCCAGGTTCGCGAGCGTTTCGAGACCATGGTGAACGAAGCTAAGACCCTCTCCTAAGAGGATTCAGCTTTCAGCCGCCTGACGGCATGACGCCTCATAAGGTATAGACTTCGCCGGCGGTATCGGATAACACCGATACCGCCGGCGAAGCTGTACCCGGATACATACCCGACGTATACCCAGCTCAAATCTGTAGACACACTCACCCTAAGTGAGAGATGACTATCCTCACCCACCCTGGCCGATAACCCTAGAGCGTGTACTATTTATATATTGCTCACCATCGGATTCAGGAGCTTTGAGTGGATTTACAAGACGTCGTGAATGCGAACCAGCACCGATTCAGTGAAACTGAGCGGGAAATTTTGGCATTCATGCTGGAAAATGAAGAGTTCGTTGCAGAGTCAACGATCAACTCCCTGGCGCATAAAACTTATACTTCGACCAGCTCAATTATCCGTTTGACGAAGAAACTGAACTTCTCCGGATTTGCTGAGCTGAAGTACTTCATTAAGTCATCTCTGAACCGCAGCGAACCCTTCAATCCACGGTTCATTGAGAGCGGCCGCGAAGACATTCAGCGGACCTACGACTACCTCGAGCATATGGAGCTGAGCGGACTGCTTAAGCGCATTCATGAGGCTCGCACAGTGTACTGCTTCGGTACCGGCTACGCTCAGCGTAACGCCGTGCAGGAATTTGCCAAGTCCATGCAGGTTTGCGGTAAGTTCTGCCACGTCATTCCGGCACGTAATGAGTTCGAAAGTGCCATGAACAATATGACCCAGGACGACGTGGTCATCATTGTGTCCTTCTCCGGCCAGACCGAGAACATGCGTGAACACATTAAGATGCTGGCGCTACGCCGCATCCCAATGATTGCGGTGACCGCCATTGGCGTGAACTACATGTCCTCGCACGCCGAGTACTCTCTGCACTACCAGACCACTCCCACCCATATCAGCACCCACCGCAAGCCCTACTATTCGTTCGTGGCGCTGTCGGTGCTGCTGGACTACATCGTGCGCCGCTACATTGAATTCGTTGAACACGAGCGCCGTGAAACCCTGCAGGACCAGGTGGACGACGCTCTCAACAGCGGGGGCGAAATCGACGCCTGACAAGGCGTGACTGTGCCCGTCTGCTCCTTTACTCACTCCTCCTGAATCCGACCGAATCCGCCTGAGACCATCTGAAAGAGACACCCTGTGACCGCAATTTTCGCGCTCATCGATAACACCGAGAAGATGCGTAAGTACCTGTTCTGGTACCTCATGATCATCCCCGCACTGCTGTTGCTGTGGATTGTGCTGGGCGCAGCGAACTCCCAGATGGACTTCCAAGCAGCCCTGAAGATTCCCTTCTTCACCGTGGCGTTTCTGAATGCCTGCCTCAGCCTGCTGCTGGGTGGCACCCTCAAGCTCGCAGGTGCAGAGAACGAACGTACCGAACGGGCCTACGCCCTGTACCTGACCGTACTGCTGGTCATTATTGGTAACCTGCCCGGCGCAATCCTGAGCTTCTTCCTCTTCCGCTCCCTGCGTTTCGGCAACCTGGAAAGCGAACTGGCGCCCAAGTACCGTTGGGTGCTTCTGCCTGCCCTGTTCTTCTACGTATTGGTGACCGTAGTGCTGTTCGCCGTCAATATCGCAATGTGGTCGAAGTAAGCGCACAGGCACAGTAAGCACAAAAGTGCAGTAACCATACAGGCACACACTGACACTCGCCCTTTTGAGGCACACCGGGCAGAGGACCCCGGAAGAACTACAATCTTCGGTGTGTACGCGCAAACGTACACCGTACTGATCCACAAGGACACTCGCACCGTGAACCAGATTCCAGAGCCTACCGACGCGCACCACGCACCCGGCACTCCGGCTGATACTGCTCAGCCCGCCGTAGCCGCCGCGACCTCAGCAGAGGAAACCCACGAAGTAGCCGACGAAATCAACATCGCCGAGCTGCCCGCACACCTGAACCCCGCCCACGAGGACTTTGACCCCTCGGCGGGGCTTGAGCGCTGGACAGAACAGATGGACATTTACACCGGTCCCGACGCGATGCTCGACTTCAACCAGGTCGACTACGTGCACATCGACCTGTCCGAGGCGAACCCCTCCGGTTTGGCTCAGCTACTCGCTGGACGTAAGACTCGCCTCTCCACGATTCTGCGCGAAAAGTCGCAGCTGGAGGCAGGCATGCGCTCCGCACGCACCCTGCGCACCAAAATCTACGAGCTTGCCACCGACCACGGCCTGGACTCCGGCTACTTCGTGGCGGGTACCGCCTCGTGGCTTTCGCACGACACCCGCGAGAATACCGCCGCCTACGAGAAGCGCTTCATCGCACCGATTCTTATGGCACCGCTGAGCATCACTCCGCACCCGAAGGACGATGACTTTGAGCTGCGCCTCGCCGGTTCCGCACGCCTGAACCCCGCGATGGTCCGACAGATCAAGCAGGAATACGGTATCGATCTGGGCACCATGGATGTGGCGCAGCTGGCGAACTCCATGTCCCGTCTGGACCCTGAGCCGGTCATCGAACGTATGCGCGCCTCTGCAGGCCGTATTCCGGGCATGACCATCGAGTCGAAGTACTTTATCTCAACCTTTGCTGACCTGAAGGAAAGCCTGGGCGAGCTGCCGCATACCGCCATCACCCCGCTGGTTCGTGACCTGGCGGCGCTGAAGGTGCCCGGCGTGAAGCCCCGCGAGCTCAACGCCCACAACCTGCAACCACCCCTGGATCAGCGTGACCCTGCAGAGGAAATGCTCCTGCTGGATGCGGACGCAAACGCTCAGGAAATTGTTGACACAGCGGTCAGTGGATTCTCCTTCACTATCACTGCGGCGCCCGGCACCGAGCCGCTACGTACTGCTGTGAATATTGCTTCTGCCCTGATGGGGCGCGGCAAGTCAGTGCTGGTGGTGGGCGAGAAGCGCTCCACTCTTGCCGATTTTTCGGCGCTGCTCAAGCGCACCGGCATTGAGAACCTGCGATACGATCTGCTTGCCGAGCATAATGCTGAGGCTCAGCGCGCCGAGTTCATCCGCGCAATCGTGCGTAATGAGGGCGCCGAAGAACCGAACTCCGAGGACCTGAACGAAGAGCTCATGGCAACCCGTGCCGCGCTGCTTGACCATACTCGTGCCCTGCTGAACAAGGACTCGAACTGGCAGATTTCTGTCTACTCGGCGCTGCAGCGTCTGGCTGAGCTGACCGCCTCCGAGGACGGCCCGGCAACCCGCGTGCGTTTTGACCGCCCTATGCTTGATTCGCTCATGGAGCGTGAGCAGGTGCGTGCCGAGCTGGTGCGTCTGGGCGAGATTGATGGTTTTGCGGCAGCTTCGCGTACCTCCCCGTGGTACCGTGCCCGCCTGGTCAATGACGAGGAAGCTGCCGAGGCATACGCCCTGGTCATTACCCTCAAGTCGTCCTTGCTCAACCTGCGTGAGACGATGAACCACACCAGCGCCATGCTGGGTTTGCGCCCGGGTCGTACCATCGCTGAGTGGGAGTCGCAGCTGGCGATTCTGATGCGCATCCGTGAGACGCTCAAGCGTTTCCGTGCGGATGTCTACGACCGCCCGGTGACCGACCTAATCGCGGCGACTGCCTCCGGTTCGTGGCGCCGTGAGAACGGCATCGAGATGAGCAGTATGCAACGTTCCCGCCTGCGCCGCGCGGCGAAGGAGTACATCCTGCCCGGAGTGAATATCGGTGAGCTGCACGAGCAGCTGAAGGTGGTTCAGTCGGAGCGTGCCGAGTGGATTCGCCACATTGAGGCGCCCCGCACCCCGCAGATTCCGGAGAACCTGGATCAGCTGGCTGACGCCCTGAACTCCCTGGTTTCTGAGCTGGCGGGCCTGGGCATTGTCCTGGCTGACACCATTGAAGGCACCGACTTTGTGCGCACCAACCTTGACACACTGGATGCGCGTCTGGACGCCCTCATGGCGGACCGCGTGCTGCTGATGACCCTGCCGGAGCGTGACGCCCTGACCCAGAAGCTGCGTGAGCGCGGTCTGTCGGAACTGCTCGATGACCTGTACGCGCGTAAGGTTCCGACCGAGGTTGTTTCCGCTGAGCTGGAGCTTGCCTGGTGGCAGTCTGCCTTGGAATTCTTGCTACAGCATCACGAAGGTAAACTGCTGGATGGTGACCGTCTGCGCGATGCAGAGTCACGTTTCCGCCGTGCCGATTACGCCCACATGACTAGCGCTCCGGCCCGTTTGCTGGCGAAGGTTGCTCGCGTGTGGACTGAGCGTATTGAGTCTGAGCATGACCAGGCGGCGTACCTGAAGAGTCAGCTGCGTGGCTACGAGTTCATGCTCGAAGAGTTGCTGACTCACGCCCCGGTCATGGTGCGTACCCTGTTTCCGCTGTGGACTGCGAGCCCTTTCGCCCTGGCGCGTAAGGTTTCCTCCTCCATGCGTTTTGATACGGTGCTGCTGCTGGACTCCGAGTCAACCCCGCTGGCGGCGAACCTGCCGGCGATTACCCGCGCCGACCAGGTGATCGCCCTGGGCGACCCGCATTCGGGTTACCCCTCGCCGTTCATCGTGTCTGCGCCGACTTTCGGTGCACCTGAGCCGACCGATGAGCAGCTGGACAGCACCTTCGACGTGCTCGCTACCGTGCTGCCCAACCGTACCCTGGCGATGCTGCACCGCAGCATGGACTCGGTGATTCTCGACTACCTGAACCGTGAGTTCTACGGTTCGCAGCTGCATGCGGCTCCGGTGAGCCGCGCCTCCGCCCAGCCTGCCGGTTCGCTGACCGTTGAGTGCATTGATACTCGCGGTAAGGTCAGCGATAACGCGAACCTGGATTCGCCCGGTGTTGAGGTGGAGCGCGTCACGAACCTGGTGCTGGAGCACGCGTACCGCGCCCCGGACCGTTCGCTGGCGGTTGTGACCGCTAGCCCGAAGCACGCTCAGCGTGTGGCTGAGTCGGTGCGTCACGCCCTGAGCCTGTACCCGCAGCTGGCACCGTTCTTTGCCGCCGGCGAGGAGTCTTTCCGTGTGGTCGACCTGACCCGCGCTGAGAGCCTTGAACGCGATACCGTGATTTTCTCCCTGGGTGTAGGCCGTGCCCGCCTGGGCCAGGCGTCGTACGATTTGGGTCAACTGTCTGCCGAGCACGGTCGCCAGGGCTTTGTGGTTGCGTTGACTCGCGCACGCCGTGCCCTGCGCATCGTTTCGTGCATTGACCCGTCGGAGCTGGACCCGCAGAAGCTACATCATGGTGCGGTGGACTTCTACCATCTGCTGCGTGAGCATGCGGAACGTCAGGCGCGTGAAGAAGTGGAGGCGAAGGCACAGCGCGTACCGGAGAGCCTGCCGCGTAACGCATTCTTGGCAGCTGACGATGTGGACACCCCGGATTTGGGCGACTGGCTGCTGAACGATTTGGTTGCGCGTCTGCAGGATTGCGGTGTGCGTGTGAGCCGCGGTGAGGGCGATATCGCTCTGATTGCGCACGCCCCGGAGAAGCTGGCGGCTGAGCCGGTGCCTGCGTTGGGCGTGGCTCCCGTGGTCTCGTCGAACCCGAGCGTCCCGGCGGCTATGCCGCTGGTGGCGTGCTCTGATGGCGAGCAGAATTATGCGCGGGCTTCGGTGCGTGAGCGGACCCGTCTGCTGCCGGAGCGTCTGAGCCGCACGGGCTGGAACTACATTACGCTGGGCACCCTGGAGGTGTTCGCTGATCCGGATGCTGTGGTGGCGCGTGTGCTGCACTACCTGGATATGGATGAGGGCGCTGAGGTCCGTGGCTAGTTATTCGTCGACGCCGAAGCCTCGCCGCGGCCACCGCCGTGTGAGCGGCGGCGGCTCAGTGAGTGGGGCTGAGCCTCTGCTGGTGGGTGTAACGACGCCTCCGGCGGTGGCTTCGGGTACCTCGTCTGTTGCGGGGACTTCCGTGAAGAAAGCTGATGCTCAGAACCTGACCTCTCAGAAGGCGGGTTCACAGAAAGCGGCTACCTCCGCGCAGCCGCTGCCACCGGAGGAGCGTGAGCGTCTGGAGTGGATGCGTCAGCAGTGTCCTCCGCACTGGGGTAACAATATCGTGTAGTGCATCCGAGCCGGGAGTGCTTCTTGAACGCCGAGGGGCGGGGCAACTTGTGTTGCCCCGCCCCTCTTATGACTGGTGTGGAACTTTCGCTTAGGAGTTGCCCTTATCGGTGCTGTAGAAGCCGGAACCCTTGAAAGTCACGCCAACGGTGTTATAGCGCTTGCGCAGGGTTTCTTCGCCGCACTGCGGGCAGACGCGCAGTGCGGCGTCGCTAAAGGACTGGCGCTGTTCAAAGACGTGATTGCAATTCTTGCACTGGTAAACGTAGACCGGCATATTGTCCTTCTGTATCGATTTTTTAGCTGAGCGGGTTTAATAACAGTGGTTTGAGTGTACCGCTTTTGAAATGCTCTGGGCTATTTGCGGTTTCTTCTCAAAAGCTATTGCTGGTTTCTTTTTGCCTTTTTCTTGAGCGACTTTGTTGGAGTGTTCCTGCATATCTTTGAGCTTTTGCATGAAGATTTGGGGTGTCAAGCAGGAGGTGGGCGGTGCTGGTCAACCGGCTACACTGATGACTGCTGAGAGGCATGGAAAATGCCTTCTTCGGTGAGGATGACTGGCAGAATAGCGTCCCACTGGTCGTAGGGAATAGCTTTATAAATTTCATCGGCAAAGACCACACCGATGGTCTGCTCATTCAGCTGCTGTGCGCTGAGCAGGGGGATAATGCGGTCGTAGTAGCCGCCTCCCTGACCGAGGCGGTGCCCGCCAGCATCAAAGGCGAGAGCGGGGATGAGGCGCACATCGGCGTTCACGAAGGCTTGCTCGTCCTGTTCTTCGCCCTCGGGTTCGGGGATTCCCATGGGACTGAGCGGATGCTCAACGGCGGGGTCCCAGTGCACCCAGGCGAGCTTGCGGCCGGGACGCACGACGGGTACGAGGATGCGGTGTCCCTGCTGATGGAGAGCGTTTAGTGACTGAACGATGGGCGGTTCAGATTTGGTGGGCAGGTATGCCGCGATGGTGCCGGGGGAGTGGAGGCGCTGCGCGACCGCCTCAAGAATGTGGCGGGTGAAAAGGTCAGCCATCTGCTGCTGGTCATGTTCGCCGCGGCGGCTGCGTGCGGTGAGGCGGTGCGGGCGAATCTGGGAACGGAGAATGTCTTTATCCAGGGAGATATCTTCTGCGCTGGCACCGGTGTCGGAGTTGCTGATTGCGGCTGCGGTATTGAGAGGCATGGTGTGTCCCATCGTCTTGCGGGTGAGGTCTTAATATAGGGGCGGGGGAGAGTGGCTCTATGGGTTAGGTTGGCTGGTTTGAATCGTGGTGCCTCTGCTCTGAGGGGCGTTTAAGGTGGGGCGAAAACATCTATGCGGGCGGCAAAAAGTAACCTACTCTGCTGGGCTGTAGAATCTACTTTTTAGTATAGGGATTACAGAAAATAGCATTGGGTTCTGAAGAACGTATTTTCTCTACATCCCGAAGAACGTAGCTTCACTGATATGTAGTTAGTCACGTTGAAGATTTTTTCATGTCATAGTGTCGATAAATCAGCTTAAGTACTTTATAACTTAGGGTATTCTTGTGGCATGGCTACTGAAATTAAGTCTGTTACTAAGGCAGTTATTCCTGCTGCTGGTCTGGGCACCCGATTCCTGCCCGCCACGAAGGCAACCCCGAAGGAAATGCTCCCCGTCGTCGATCGCCCCGCGATTCAGTACGTGGTGGAGGAAGCAATCCGTGCCGGTCTGAACGACGTTCTGATGATTACCGGCCGTAACAAGCGCGCTCTTGAGGATCACTTTGACCGTGTTCCCGTTCTGGAGCAGCAGCTTGCTGAGCAGGGTAAGGACGCCCTGCTCGCATCCGTGGTAGCTACCAATGAGATGGGCGGCGACCTGCACTACGTGCGTCAGGGTGACCCCAAGGGTCTGGGCCACGCTGTTCTGCGCGCAAAGCGCCACGTCGGCGATGAGGCATTCGCTGTTCTGCTCGGCGATGACCTGATTGACGAGAAGGAAGACCTGCTCGCTCGCATGGTGGAGGTCCAGGAGCGTACCGGCGGTTCCGTCGTTGCTCTGATGGAGGTTCCCCGTGAGGCTATTTCTGCTTACGGTGCAGCTGCTATTGAGGCTGTTGAGGGTGAGGACGATTTTGTAAAGATTACCGGTCTGGTTGAGAAGCCTGCTGCTGATGAGGCTCCCTCGAACTACGCTGTGATTGGTCGTTACGTTCTGAGCTCGAAGGTCTTCGAGGTTCTGGAGAACACTGCTCCGGGTCGCGGCGGCGAGATTCAGCTGACCGACGCTCTGCAGACCCTGGCTCAGGGGGAGGGCGAAGGCGAAGGCGTCTACGGCGTGGTCTTCTCCGGCCGCCGTTTCGACACCGGTGACAAGCTGTCCTACCTGAAGGCAAACGTTATTC
Organism: Rothia similimucilaginosa; assembly: GCF_029850985.2. NCBI lineage: Bacteria > Bacillati > Actinomycetota > Actinomycetes > Micrococcales > Micrococcaceae > Rothia > Rothia similimucilaginosa. The sequence continues at coordinate 545,469 of NZ_CM138149.1, forward strand.
TTGCTGCTGAGCGCCCCGAGTTCGGTGAGGACCTGCGCGCATGGCTGAAGGACTTTGTCGCAGAGAACTGCTAAGCACTCTGCATCCGCTCTCTAGCGAGGGCAACCGATAAATACCAACCACGCTGAGGAAGGTGTTCTCTCTTGTGGGCGTTAGCCCAAGAAGGGGGGCGCCTTCCTTTGTGTCGTACGTGGGATATTGTTGAGTGAGGGGTCAATGAGAGTACTGCTGCGAACATGTATTGCATCTTCGGATGCATATTCCTTCTAGGGTATATGCGCATATTTAGACCGATTCTTGCCCCTTATGGAAAGCATCGAGAATATAAGGGTATGATTAAAGTCTAGGGATAAAGGGACTATAGAGGGCGACCTGATATGACGCTGTTGAACACTTCTGGTGTGTTGGTAATTCTGACCGTGATTTTGCTGCTGTGGTTTGTACCCAGGAGTCTCCATCGAGCGCCCGCAGGTTCCGTCATGGAGCCTGAGCGTCCCTTGATTAGCGCCGAGCGTACCGCTGAGGACATTCTTGCCTCTGCAGGTGTGCTGCTGAATGAGTCGGATGCGTACCAGTCTTCCGATTATGCGGTGGCGCCGGGTACCTCTCTGCCCTCTTCTGCTCTTTCGCAGGCTTCTTCCTCTCACGCTGTCGATGACTCCGCTCAGCCTGCTCTGGATACGGCTTCTATTTCGCAGATTCGCGAATCTTCTCCCACTGCGCCCTATACCGATGGAATCCCTGTAGTGGAGGAGGTAAAGCCCTCCGCCCTGTCTTACTTTGACACCTCAAGCCCGAGTGGTATTGGCCTGCTGGTTGCTGTTGCATTGGCTGGTTTGGGCCTTCTGAGTGGCGTTCTTGCTCTCTTTGGTGTTGCGGCGTGGGGTTGGGCTGTTCTCTTCCTGATTCTTGCCGGTGGCGTGTGGGCTGTGAGCCGCTTCGGTCTGCTGGAGTCTGCGAGTGATCAGATTAAGGCTCGTCGTGCTGCTCGTCTTGCTGCGGCATCTGAGGAGGAGCCCGGTGAAGAGGATGCAGAAGATTCTGATGAGGACGAAGTGCCTGCCGGTAGTGCCGACGAGTCTGCGGAGGCGCCGGTTCAGGACCCGATCGAAGAAGAGAAAACCCCCGCTCGCTCCGCTACCCGCAAGCCCGTACACGGCATGAACCGCGAGGCAGCACGCCCGAGCCGCGCACATGCTGCAGTGGAGGCATCTGAGGGTGCACCCGAGGTGGCTGCTCGCGAGGAGGCGCCCGCGCCTTCTCAGGCTGTTCGTCCTGTTCGCCCGGCACCCGCTCGTTTTGCCGCAACTAGCTCTGCCGAGTCGCCTGCGGCTCATCACCCTGAGCATCGCCAGCAGCGTCCGAGCCGCTTCCAGCCGATTCGCCGCGGTAGCGTGCTCTTCGACCAGGAGAGTGGCTCGGCTACTTCCTCCGCGGCTGCGCCTCGTACCGCGGGGCAACCTCAGGTTGTACAGGCGTATGTTGGGCAGGCTCAGGCGGTACAGACTCCTATTTCACAGCATCAGCCCGTTCAGAAGGCTCCGGCACCTGTCGCCCAGCCGGTAGCGCCTCAGCCTGCTCAGGTTCAGCAGGATTCCGCTCAGGCACCTGCACAGTCGATGGCAGCTGCCGTACAGCAGCCGGCAATTCATCCTGATCAGCCGGTGGCTCGCCAGGCTCTGCGCGACGGTTCACCCGTCCGCCAGGTAGCTGAGGCTCCTGCCGCTCAGCCGATTCCTGAAGAGATTCCTCTGCCGGATATCCTGGATGATTCCGAGTTCGATACGCTGGATATCGCCTCGCTGAACGACCCGGCTCTCTCGACCGGTGCTACCGCGACCGTTGGTGTTCGTTCGACGAGCCGTCACCCCGGTGCTGGCTCCTCCTTTGAGGCTGTGAGCAACACCTGGAACCCGGTTCAGTTGCCCAAGCCGCTGAGCGCCCTGCACCGCCAGGATCAGGATAAGAAGTAAGCTCTGCGGTCACTACATGTAAAACCCCCGACATGTCGTACTGTCGGGGGTTTCGCGTCCCTGGGTAATAGGGACGGTTAAAGAAAAAGGAACCCCGTCTATGGGGTTCCTTTTCTAGCATCACACACAGGAAGAAAGCCTTCTAGACCGACTAGGAAGGCCTTCCCACAAGACCTGCCCTATTCGGTAATAAAAATATATCCTAATTCCTGCACCTGGTACAAGCTGAAAATAGTGACACCCTGTCAATAAACTAAGGTTTACCTAAGTAAAATCCTTGTTATTGCAGGCGACAAGGGGCAATAACCCCTGGCTGAAAAAAATTTAAAAAAAATTTTAGCCCCCTCCGTACGTTGAATAAGAAGCCTCAAAGAACCTTCAATCAGGCTAATATTGCCCACTCATGAGAAAATAGCCAGATGAAAGATTGGTTTGACGCACTCCCGATTGAGGTAGCCCTAGCAATCATGTGGGGTGTCGGCATTGTTCGCACCAGCATTGTCTACGGCCTCGGAGTGCTGACCGCAGAAGGGGGATCCCGCTTTGACCGCATCCGCAAAGCCATGGATAGCCCGCTCTACCGCAAAGCGCGCGCCTTCATCAACCGATGGGGCGTTATTGCCGTGCCCCTCTGCTTTCTTACCGTGGGTCTGCAAACCGCGGTCATCATCACGACCGGCTTTACGAAAATGCCGTTGCGTCGCTGGGTTCCCGCGATGCTGGTCGGAACCTTCATATGGGCGTGTATCTACACCACCATCGGTTTCGCAATTCTTGCCGCGCTCGGCCTGGAACCGTGGATGTTCCCGGTCGCCCTCGCCATTGTTATTACGGTGCTGGTCATTGCGGCTCAGCTGCGCGAACGCCGCATTAACCGCGAAACCGTTGAGAACGCTACAGCAAACATTACCGAGAACTAGTCCTGCCCCCAGCAGGGGATAGGTGCACTATCTCCCCGGGTTGAGGCCGCTTACCTGACCCCAATACCCCCGCCCAAGATGTGCTAGCGTGGAGGGATGACTTCATCCGCACCCTCCACCGTAGGTATCCCCGAAGAGCAGCCCGCCAACGACCCCGCTCTCACCGCAATCGACCCCGAGCTGAGCGCGCCTGAAAACGCTACCGACGAGGTAGAAACCGAAGCGCTCACCGAGGCCCCCACCCGCGTGTACCTGCATCCCGAGCAGCTGGCAATGATTCAGACTCCGGAGGCTTTGCCCATCCCCGTGATACAGCGCTCTGTGCTGCGTGTTAGCTACGTTCCGGCGATTATGCCCGGCAAGTGGTTCAACCGCTGGCATGAGCGTTACGGCGACCGCGTGCAGCTGGCGGAGGTACCCGTGCGTGAGGCGCGCGGCCTGGACTCCCTACATCAGGATTTGTGCCTGATTGATCCCGCCGCTAACCTCCCTGCTGGATCTTCAGAAGAGGGAACCTCCGAGGTGCCTGCCGAAGTTGCCGAGCACTCTCCCATTGAGTGTAAGGACGTACCCGAGAATCCCTTCGCACACATGAGCATTGTGCGCCCCGACCGCGAACCGGTAAGCACCGACGGCGAGAAGTACCACAGCATCCGCCTCTACGAGGAACTGCCCGTGGTCATTCTGCCGGTGGATCATGTGCTCACCGTACTTGATGAGGTGCCCGTGGAGGAGCTTGCCGAAGAGTTCCTGTTGCAACCGGCCTCCGATATTCCCGCCTATGAGGAAGTATCCCGCGCCTGGCGTGAGAACGCAGGTCGCATTGTGCCCGAAGGTCTGACCGATAAGGAAACCATCGAGCTGGTTGCCGCCGGTGTGGGCCTGTACATTGTGCCCATGTCCATTGCGCGTTTCTACCACCGCAAGGACCTCACCTACCGCCCCGTTGCGGGCTTGGACGTCTACCCGGTGCACCTGGTGTGGCCGCGTGCCCCCAAGGGCGAGCCGCGCAGCGAAGAGCTTGAAGCGCTCCTGCAGGACTTCATCGGTATTGTGCGTGGCCGCACCGCAACCAGTGACCGCGGCAGCGAAACCCGGCAGGCACGCGCTGAACGCGTCGCCGCCGAAAAAGCAAAGGCAAAAGCGAAGGCACGAGCCGCCAACGCCCGCCGTGAAGCACGCGATAAAAAACGCGCCAACGCCAAGAAAAACGGTAACGCACGCCAGCACTCCCGACAGACCGCCAAAGCCGCCAGTGCACGCCGCGGCAAGAAACGCTAAAGAACGATAGACGGTAAAATCAAACCATGGCATTAGCAATGGAAACCCGCCCCGCAGCCTACGCAGTCATCATTGAGCAGGGCAAGCTGCTCATGACCCGCTGGGTGCCCGAAGACCGCGCACTCAGCCCTCTCTGGTCCCTGCCCGGAGGCGGCATGGAACCCGGCGAACAGGCCGATGAAACCGCGCTGAGGGAAACCCTTGAAGAGACTGGCTATAGCGTCGCTATTGAAGACATTCTGGGCGTGCACGCCGGGCACTTCCCCGTGCGCTCCACCCAGAAAGACCCGCAAGCGCTGCCTTTCTGCGCCCTGCGGGTGGTTTTCCGTGCCCATATTGTCACCGGCGAACTGCGCCATGAAATTAACGGTTCCTCCGACACCGCACGCTGGGTACCCATCGCTGAGCTAGATACCATCCGCTACGGTACTCTCATAGACGAGGTAGCCTCCATGATGGGCTACTCCAATGCCGCCAGCTGGGCACGCGAATACCGCGAATTTCTTGCCGACGAAAATGCACGGAAGCTTCCCTAATGAACCGACTAACCATCACCCGCCGTGCGGTGTTCACCTCCCTGGTGCTCATGCCGCTGCTCGCCGCCTGCGGGAATAATGACGCAACCCCCCAGATGGACCTTTCCGCATCCAGCTACGGTACTCTGCGCATCGGCTACGGTGCCCTGCGTGAAATGCGTGCTGTGGCGCACCTGTACGCGCGCGCCCTGCGACAGGTTGGCTACTCCGTTGAACTAGTTGACACCGACAACAGCCGCGCTACCGCCCTGCGCGGGCTCATGGTTCCTTCGGCTAACTCCGCCACCCCTACCGCAACTTTGCCCGACGATGAGGAAACCGGTAGCACCGCAGCCGCGCTTGAATCGTTGGACCTGGTTATCGACTACAGCGGCGACCTGCTGCTTTACCTGACCGACGACGGAAAAATCAGCCCCGCCGCAGCGCAGAACGAACGCATCGCGGCCTCCATGAGCGCCTCCGCTCAAGCCGCAGGCGTGACCCTGCCCCCGGCAGCTACCCCCAACCCGGAGGAGAGCACCGCCTCCGCGCATGCTACGGACGCAACCGCGAGCCCCACGGCAAGCTCTACCCGCTCCGCAGACCCCATCAACCTGCGTGCCATGAGCACCACCGACATGACCAACGCCATCTCGCGTATCCTGCCCGAAGAGCTCATGCTCCTCAACGGTGCCCATGCCACCAACAAGGATGTACTGGTCACCACCCGCGCCGTGAGTGCCCGCCACAAGCTCAACTCCCTCGCGAACCTGCGTGAGGTACACTCTTCTCTGGCGTTCTCCATTCCGACCGGGTACTCCAGCGGCACCTACGGCGTGGATTCTTTGCATAGCCTCTACCGCTACCGTGTGCACAACCCGAAGATTCAGGACAACCCTGCCGAGCGCGTTAAAGCCCTGACCTCCGACAGCGTGCAGGTGACCCTGCTGCACAGCAGCGACTCCGCGATTGAAGAGAACCGCCTGGTTATCCTGGAAGACCCGTCAACGGCACTTTTGCAGCAGCAGTTGGTGCCCATTATTCGTCGTGCCCTGCCAGATAGCGCCCGTACGGCAATTAACCGCGTATCATCTACATTAGACACGGGTAACCTCTCGTTCCTATTGCGTCTGACCAGCGGATCCAACCCCATCGCAGATGATGACGCAGCGCAATTCATTTTGGATCACCCTAGAAAGTAAATCATCATGACGAAGTACCGTCAGTCCTCAAAGTTGAGCAACGTCCTGTACGACATCCGCGGCCCCATTCTGGACGAGGCCAATCGCATGGAGGCGATGGGTCACCGCATCCTCAAACTGAACATTGGTAACCCCGCCCCCTTCGGCTTTGAAGCGCCCGACGCCATCATGATGGACATCATTCGTCACCTGCCCGAAACCCAGGGCTACTCCGACTCCCGCGGCCTCTACTCGGCACGTACCGCCATTGTGCAGCACTACCAGAACCGCGGCATTATGAATCTTGACACCGACGCCGTCTACCTCGGCAACGGCGTGTCTGAGCTAATCCCGATGACCCTGCAGGCACTGTGCGAGACCGGCGACGAAATCCTGGTTCCCATGCCTGACTATCCGCTGTGGACCGCATCCACTGCGCTGGTTGCCGGCAAGCCCGTGCACTACCTCTGCGATGAGGAAAACAACTGGTACCCGGATATTGAAGACATTAAGTCGAAGATTACCGAGCGCACCAAGGGCATCGTGGTTATTAACCCGAACAACCCCACCGGCGCCGTGTACCCACGCGCAGTCCTGCAACAGATTGTGGACGTGGCACGCGAGCACAATCTGGTGGTCTTCGCTGATGAAATCTACGAAAAGATTACCTATGACGATGTTGAGGTTGTCAACATGGCAACCCTCACCGGCGACGACGTGCTCTGCCTGACCTTCTCCGGTCTGTCCAAGGCATACCGCGTCTGCGGTTACCGTGCAGGCTGGGTCGCTATCACCGGCCCGAAGAAGGACGCCACAAGCTACCTTGAGGGTATTCACCTGCTCGCCTCCATGCGCCTGTGCTCCAACGTTCCGGCACAGCACGCAATCCAGACCGCGCTCGGCGGCTACCAGTCCATTAACGAGCTGATTATTCCCGGCGGCCGCCTGTACGAGCAGCGCACCCTGGCGCACAAGATGCTCAACGAGATTGACGGCATCAGTTGCACCAACGCCGAAGGCGCACTGTACCTGTTTCCGAAGATTGATGTTGAGCGCTTCGACATTACTGACGATGAGCAGTTCGTCCTGGACCTGCTTAAGAGCCAGAAGATCCTCTTCAGCCACGGCCGCGCCTTCAACTGGAAGGATTCGGACCACTTCCGCCTGGTGTTCCTGCCCGATACGCAGACCCTCACCAGCGCCCTGGAGCGTCTGGGTAACTTCATGGCTGACTACAAGCAGAAGCACTAGCCCTCCCGCCTCTGCTACATATAGACAGAAGTAGCCTGCCCCGCAGTTCTGATGAGCTACGGGGCAGGCTATTTTTAGTGGCTTAGCGGATGCGTGATGCGCCAGAGAGCCGAGGAACGCGCCGGGGGGGGGGCGTGCTAGTTCGCCGCAGGCTCCCCGCCCTGCGCACCAGCCTGCACACCGCGTGCCGCGTTCAGGCGCTCCTGTGCGCCCTGCAGCCACGCCTCGCAGCGGGCGGCTAGTGCCTCGCCACGCTCCCACAGGGCGATGGAGGTTTCTAGGTCACTGGCGCCGGACTCCAGCTGGCGCACGACCTGCTCCAGCTCGGCACGCGCCTGCTCATAGCCGAGGGTTTCGATGGGTGCGCCCAGTTCGGCGCTGTTGAAGCTAATGTTCTCGCTCATTGAGGAACCTTTCAGAGGTAAAAACTAGGGGTAAAACTTAGGGGTATCGAGGTTTAGGAGATGTTTGAGGGATCCGTGGAGTTTACGGTCGCCTGCGCCGAACCGACCGCCGCGCGCACCGTAATCTGCTCGCCCTCGCTCAGCGCTGAAGCGTCACGCACAATAGCGCCCGCGGCATCCTGAACGATGGAGTAGCCGCGGTTGAGCGTCTGCGCAGGTGAGAGCGACCGCACCCGTGCCAACGTATGCGATAGGGTTGCTGACTCGCGCTCCAGACGGTGATGCACCGAACGGTGCGCACGCTCGCGCAGCTGGCTCAGCTCCTCCACACGCATGAGCAGGGAGGACTCCGGATGGGTGAGCACCGGGCGGCTACGCAGCTGGGCAATGTAGTTCATCTGCATGCCCACGTAGCCGAGCACCGCTCGGTCCAGGCGGGCGCGTGCCTCGATGATACGGGCGGTTTCCTCCGAAATATCGGGCACAATGCGCTTACCCGCATCGGTGGGGGTGGAGGCGCGCAGGTCGGCGACCGCATCGAGGATGGGGGAGTCCGCCTCGTGACCGATTGCCGAGACCACCGGGGTGGTGGCTGCTGCGACAGCGCGGATGAGGGCTTCCTCGGAGAAGGGCAACAAGTCCTCGAAGGATCCGCCGCCTCGGGCGATGACGATGACGTCCACTTCCGGGTGGGCATCCAGCTCGGTAAGAGCCCCAATGACCTCAGCCGCCGCGCCTTCACCTTGAACGCGGGTATTGCGCACTTCGAAGACCACGCCGGGCCAGCGCAGGGAGGCGTTGCGGATAACGTCCTTCTCCGCATCAGAATCGCGACCGGTGATTAGACCGACCCTGTTCGGTAGCATGGGTAGCGGCTTCTTTCGCGCGTCAGAGAACAGCCCCTCGGCGGCGAGAGCTTCACGTAGACGCTGCAGCTGCTCGTGCAGGTTGCCGGTGCCGACCGCGTACACTTCCTTGCCGATGAGGGAGAGTTTGCCGTTCTTCCACAGGCTCGGCTTGGCGCGGGTGACGATGCGAGCGCCTACGGTCACATCAGCTGCCAGGCCGCTACCGGCACGCCCGAAGAGTGCGAGGGTGAAGGAGAAGTCTTCGTTGAGGTCTTTGAGCTCCATGAAGACGTTGCCGCCGCGGCCATTTAGGGAGGCAACCTGCGCCTCCACCCAGAGCTCGGGAACCTTATCTACGTAGTTTTTGAGGTTCTGTGCGAGCAGGGCGAGGGGCCAGGGGTTGGTTGCGGTGGTTTCCTGAGACTTCCCGGGAAGCTGCCGCTCGTGCACGGGTGGCACCACCAGGGCGGGTGCCGGCTGCGCTGCGGAAAGGTTGTAGAAGTTCATACCCTCTATTGTCCCTGATTGGTGAGTTATGCGCCTGCTCACAGGTCAGTCAAGCGAATCGGGGTATCTTGCACGCAACCAGAAAGACTTAGCTTCTGGCGCATTCTGCGGGTCCGAATCGGCTTTGAACAGTGTGAGCGGGTACCCTAGGCTCATGCGCTCACCCGATCAGTCAGCACACCAGAACAATGCCCTCAACACCGCCGCGGCTTCGTCAGCGGCGGGTATTGGCACCCAAAACTACCCGGCGGATACGACCCGAGTCGTCGACACCCGGATTACCCGCACGGACGGCTACTATACGGCGGATGAAGACACCACCCTGCTACAGCCCACCCGCACGCTCGGCCACACCGCAGCCCCCACCAAAGCTGAGTTGCAGGCGGCCCCGGAGCCTCCCTTCGCGGCAGGTTTGCGAAGGTTCCTGACCGTTGTGTTGTGCACCCTGGCCCTGGTCACCGGTCTGGGGGCAACCACGGGTGCCTGGGTGAACTCAAAGCTCATGTCAGAGCGTGGTTTCTCGCAGATTTCCTCCAACCTGGCGGAAGACCCAGAGCTTGCCTCACGCATCGCCGACGGAGCGGTGGAAGACCTCATGAACTCCGAGGCTATGACAACCTTCCTCGACGGCACCAAAGAAAGCGGCTTATACTCCATTCTTGTAAAGCCGACACAAGACGGCATACGTTCCCTGCTCAACCGTTCCGCGGCTGAGCTATCAAAAACTAAAGAATATCGAAGCCTCTGGAAGGAAATAGCTGAGGAAACTCGCCGCTACAACCTTGAGCACCAGGACGGCCCTGCCGTCATTGTGCTCACCCCCTTCTACCGCGCGCTGGATGCGAAGATCGGCTCTATCGGCTTCTTCGACCCGGACCTGACGAAGCTCGGCCCTGAAACCCTCAACATTGACCGGGTAAAGGACGGCAGCAACCAGCAGGGTCAGCAGGATTGGTACCTGCACGCCGGCATTAACCGTGCCGCCGCGTTGGGCAAGTCCACGGTGCCGCTGACCATCATTTCGGTGCTGAGCCTGCTGCTGGCTACGTTGCTGGCACCCAGACACCGCATCCTGGTGCCGGTGGTTACGGCTCTGCTCTACGCCCTGCTGTGCTGGGGCGCCGCATCCTGGTTTGGCGGTCAGAGCCCTGAATCCCTGGGAATTACCAGCCACAGCACCGCCGGAACGGCGCTGATTACCGGGATATGGAACCAGCTTGCACCGTCACTGACCGAGCATTTGCAGGCGGCGGCAAGCTACGGGCCGGTCCTGGCGATCATCGCCCTGCTGCTCGGTATTCTGATCCGCCTCATCGCCCTGGGACGTAACCCTGCGAGCGATGCCACAGCCATCACACACTAAAAGTCCGAACAACGTAGGATAGTAACCATGTCCACTGAAACTATTGCCCTGGGCCTGCCGCCCGTACCCCGCGAGCGCCGCAGTCGCGCCGAGGTTGAAGCCGCTGCACCTGTCAATGGCGAGAAGAAAGTCCTCCTCGCCACCCCGCGCGGTTACTGCGCAGGCGTTGACCGTGCCGTGATTGCTGTTGAGAAGGCACTGGAGCACTATGGTGCGCCCGTCTACGTTCGTAAGCAGATTGTTCACAACCGCCACGTGGTAGAGACCCTGGAGAAGCAGGGCGCTATCTTCGTTGATGAAGTGGACGAAGTTCCCGAAGGTTCCGTGACCGTGTTCTCGGCGCACGGCGTGTCCCCGGCAGTGGTTTCCGCAGCCGGTGAGCGCTCCCTAAACACCATTGACGCGACCTGCCCGCTGGTGAACAAGGTGCACCGTGAGGCCGTACGCTTCGCAAAGCAGGACTACGACATCCTGCTCATTGGCCACACCGGCCACGAAGAGGTTGAAGGTACCGCCGGCGAGGCACCCGAGCATATCCAGATTGTGAACTCACCCGACGAAGTGGACCAGGTGACCGTCCGCAACCCGGAGAAGGTCGTCTGGATTTCTCAGACCACCCTGTCCGTGGATGAGACCCTGGAAACCGTGGCGCGTCTGCGTGAGCGCTTCCCCTCCCTGCAGGACCCGCCCTCGGACGACATCTGCTACGCAACCTCCAACCGCCAGGGTGCAATCAAAGAGATCGCTCCGCGCGCTGACCTGGTGATTGTGGTTGGTTCGGCGAACTCCTCGAACTCCGTGCGCCTGAAGGAAGTGGCACTTGAATACGGCGCTAAGCGTGCCGAGCGTGTGGACTTCGCACACCAGGTGGACGAGGCCTGGTTCGAGGGCGTGGCGACCGTGGGTCTGACTTCGGGCGCGTCCGTGCCGGAGGTGCTGGTTCAGGAGGTGCTGGCGCTACTGGCTGAGTACGGCTACAGCACTATCGAAGAGGTTGAGACCGCGAAGGAAGACATTCTGTTCTCCCTGCCGAAGGAACTGCGTTCCGCCCTGAAGAATGACGAGAACGTCGGCCGCCAGCTCGGTGGCCGTGGCGCGAAGCCCACTCGCTAATACTTTTAGCTTATGACCCCGTGTCCTCTTCCCCGTGTGGGGAGAAGACACGGGGTTTTTCGTGTCTGAGGATGAGCGGGCAAGGACGCTTGCGCAGCTTCACGTTCACGCTACGCGGGAGAGTGCACCCTCTGCGGAGCTGGGGAGCCTTGAGGACGGAGTGCCCGCTTCGCGTAACTGACCGCGACGTTCGCATATCCTCAACTCATGACATTTGTCATGGGCAGGTCATGACACTCTGTACCGCACCGGTGCGAAAACCGGCGGTGTAATAGAAACATGAACACCGCAGTACTTCAGAACAGCACGCAACAAAATATCGCAGAAACCGTTATTTCCGCCCGCTCCCTCCGCCAGGTTTTCTCCACCCGTGCGGCAGACACCGTGGTCGCTGTCGACTCGATTGACCTGACCATCAAGCGCGGCGAAATCATCGCATTGCTCGGCCCCAACGGCGCAGGCAAGACCACCCTCATTGACATGATTCTTGGTTTGACCCAGCCCAGCGGCGGTGAGTTGAGCGTCTTCGGCCGCAACGCCTCCGAGGTGGCACGCGCCGGTCTACTCGGTGCGGTTCAGCAGACCGGTGGCCTGCTCAAGGACTTGACGATTCGCGCCACGGTCGAGATGATTGCTGCCCTGTACCCCAAGCCCATTGATGTGGATGAGGTACTCGCCGGCGCCGACCTGACCGAGATTGCTAAGCGCAAGGTCGGCAAGTGCTCGGGCGGTCAGCAGCAGCGTCTGCGTTACGCCTTGGCGACTATGCACTCGCCGGAACTGCTAATCCTGGACGAGCCGACCTCCGGCATGGACGTGAATGCGCGCCGTACCTTCTGGGAGCGTATGGAAGCCATCGCCGAGCGTGGAACGACCATTCTTTTTGCGACGCACTACCTGGAAGAAGCGCAGAATTTCGCCCAGCGCATTGTGCTTATGGAATCCGGCTCTATCATCGCTGACGGCTCCTCCGACGAGATCCGTGCGCTGACCGGCCACCGCCACCTCAGCTTCCTCGCAGCCGCACCCATCACCGACCTGGACGTGCCGGTTGAGGTTACCGAAGAGTCCGGCGGGTACCGCCACCGCATCTCCGTGCTGGAAATTGAACAGGTACTGCGCACTCTGCTGAACAACTACAGCATCACCGACCTGGAGGTCACCAAGCCCTCCCTGGACGATTCCTTCACCCTGCTGACTGAGCAGGCCGCCGCCTCCAAGGCATCCGAAGCCTAAACACCACACCGCCTCAACATCACACCGCCGTTACATACTTTCAAGGAAAATATCATGCTCCGCTACGCACTCTACGACATCCGCGCTTCTCTCTTCTCTATGGACCGTTTCTTCTTCGGCGTGGCACTGCCTATCGTCTTCTTCCTGCTCTTTGGCGCGATGCAGGAGTATGCCTCCCAGCCGATGGGCGAGGGCAACGTAGCTGCATACGTCATGATTGGCATGGCGCTATACGGTGCCGTGCAGAACACCGTAGCAATTAGCGGCAGCACCGTCACCGAGCTGTCGAGCGGCTGGAACCGCCAGCTGGCATTGACCCCGCTGACCACCGGCAAGTACCTGGGTGCGAAGACATTGACCGCGCTGGTGATTTCTGCGGTGCCGGTGATTGCGGTGAATATTGTGGGCATGTTTACCGGTGTGGAGATGCCGCTGAACCAGCAGCTTGCGGCTGGTGCCCTGACGGTGATGTGTGGTCTGGTATTCGCTTTCTACGGCATCATGATGGGTCTGCTGATTCGTAACGAGAACGCCGTGTCTATTGCGAACGGTCTGCTGGTGGTTATGAGCTTTTTCGGTACCGTGTTCTCCCCACTAAGCACCGACCTGCTGAACTACGCCCGCTTCACTCCGCTGTACGGTGCCGCTGAGATTGCCCGCTACCCATTCGCCGCAGGTCAGACCATTATTCTGGGTGGTAAGGACTGGTTCGTCACCGAGCCTCTCTGGTACGCCGTGGTGAGCCTGGTCGTGTGGGCGGCGATCTTCCTGGGTGTTTCTGCCCTGCTGATGCGCCGCGCAACCCGCCGCTAAATGCTTCTTTCCGCTGCAGTCTCAAGAGTTCCGTAGTATCAGGGGCTCCTGAGGCTGCGGCGGAAGCCATACCCACTCACACCACATCGACTAACACAGCCGCGCCGGTGGTATCTGCACCCGAGGCACCCGCACGTTAGGCTAGACCCATGACCGAAACCCACACCCACCCGAACGAATACCCTCATGCAGAGAACGAGGCGGCCCCCTCCGCCGCGCAGCACACCCTGGGCAAGAACCGCTTCCGTTTCCTCCACCGCGAACGCCGCGGCAGCGTGAACTGGCTGGCGCTGGGCTTCAGCGCCCCGTGGCTGGTGTTTCTGCTCATGCCGCTAGATAGCTTCCTCACCGCCCCGGAGCTGGCGCATATGCGCTGGATCGGTGTGGCGCTGGTGGCGCTGTTCGCGGTGGTGAACTGCTCAGCGTACGCGGTGCCGTGGCTGGTTCCGGTCGCCTCCACAATGCGCCGAAACGTCATCTGGACGATGCTGATGGCACTGCCCGTGGCTGGTCTGACGGTACTGCGGGTGGAATCGGCATATATGGTGTTCCTGGCGTTCAGTATGTACTTTGTGGCGTTCTGGATTTTTGGCACAATCGCCCCGTACCGCCTACGCTTGGGCGTAGCGGCGACGATTGCCGTGGCCTGCTGGTTAATTTTTGTGGCGGGTACCGGTTTTGATGTCACCGCGCATGGCGGTAGTTCCCTCTTTATTGGTGCGCCGATGGCGGGCTTGCTGGGCTTCTCCTACTTGATTGAGCTCGGTGAACGTGCGGACGTAGCGCGTGCCTCCCTGGCGCTCTCTGAGGAACGTGAAGAGATCGCCCGTGACGTGCACGACGTGCTGGGCCACTCCCTGACCGTCATCACCCTCAAAGCGGAGCTGGCACAGCGCCTGCTGGAGATTGACCCCGCCCGCGCCGATGCGGAGATGGAGGCTATCGTGCAGCTGTCCCGCGCATCCCTGGCGGAGGTTCGTTCAACCGTGACGCGTCTGCGTGTGCCTGATTTCTCGGGCGAGATTGAGGGTGCGGGTCGTGCCCTACAGACTGCCGGTATTCGCGCCGAACTGCCGGAGGCTCAGAGTGCGCTCGCGGTGGCTGGTGTGAACGCGAAGCTGTTCTCCTGGGTTCTGCGTGAGGCGGTGACGAACATGGTGCGCCACTCGGGCGCGAACGCGGCTCGGGTGCGTCTGAGCGCAACCGGTCTGGACATCATCGATAACGGCGTGGGTGTGGGTGATGCCCGTGGTAACGGTCTGACGGGTATGGGTCAGCGTGTGGCGGCCTCCGGCGGTAGCGTGGTGATTGAGACGGCACCTGAGCAGTGGCTGGAGGAGAACCCTGCTGGTGGGGTGGGCACCCGCATCCGTGTGAGCATGGATGGCGATACCTCACTGCTGTAGGTAGATGCTGCAGATTGTGGAACTTAGTGCCGCGCCCTAGACGGGTAAGCTACCCACCCCTGTATGGTGGTGGTAGACAACCTATCACGGTTGTTCCGCCCGGTATGTTCTGCCCGTCTTCAGCCCTGGGAGGCTTCCATGATTCGTGTTCTGCTCGCTGACGATCAGCAGCTCATCCGTGAGGCTCTTGCCGCCCTACTGGGTCTGGAGGTTGATCTGCAGATTGTGGGTCAGGTCGGTAGTGGCGACGAGGTGCTGGGTGCTGTCGCACTGTTGCAGCCGGACGTGGTGCTGTTGGACGTGCAGATGCCCGGCACTTTGCTGACTGATGGTATTGAGGCGGCTGCGGCGCTGCGTAATGCGGGTGCTTTGAGCGAGTCGGGTGAGCCGGTGCGCACTCTGATTGTGACGACTTTTGGCCGCCCTGGCTATGTGCGCCGCGCGCTGGAGGCTGGTGCGAGTGGTTTTGTAGTGAAGGATACGGGTGCTCGCCAGTTGGCGGAGGCGATTCGTCGTGTGCATGCGGGGTTGCGTGTGGTGGATCCGTCGTTGGCGGCGGATTCTTTGGTGACGGGTGCTTCTCCGTTGACGGAGCGTGAGGCGCAGGTGCTGCGTGAGGCGGCATCGGGCGGTACGGCTCAGCAGATTGCAGCGGCGTTGTTTTTGTCGGCTGGTACGGTGCGTAATTATTTGTCGGCGGCAATGGCGAAGACGGGTGCGTCGACGCGTCAGGATGCGGTGCGTATAGCCACGGAGAACGGCTGGCTCTAGCCCCCTGATCTCATCAACCAGGGCGGCTCCTGCGTGAACACGGTAGAATGGTAGTGTTTATGTCCGCAGGCGCCCCGCACCCGTTTCTTCCTGAGACTTGCGGTGCCGCGCTTGGAAGCGGGCACCATTTTCGCCCTGTGCCCTCCCACACCCGCCGCATCACTTACGCGGCGCATCCTGAGTGTATGGCGGGGTACATGATTCGAAGGAAAACTTGTGGCTCTAACTATCGGCATCGTTGGCCTGCCTAATGTGGGCAAGTCCACCCTGTTCAACGCTCTGACCGGCAACACTGTGCTGGCGGCTAACTACCCGTTCGCGACCATTGACCCGAACGTGGGCGTGGTGAACCTGCCGGATGTGCGTCTGAACCGCCTGGCTGAGATTTTTGGTTCGGAGCGTATTCTGCCTGCGACTGTTTCGTTTGTTGATATTGCGGGTATTGTGAAGGGCGCTTCTGAGGGTGAGGGCCTGGGTAACAAGTTCCTCGCGAATATTCGTGAGGCGCACGCTATCGCCCAGGTGGTGCGTGCGTTTGATGACCCGGACGTCATTCACGTGGACGGCAAGGTTGATCCCGCCTCCGATATGGAGACCATTAACACTGAGCTGATTCTGGCTGACCTGCAGACTCTGGAGAACGCTATTCCGCGTCTGGAGAAGGCTGTGAAGATTAAGAAGGGTGACGCCGCTCAGCTGGAGACCTACAAAGCCGCGCAGAAGATCCTGGAGGATGGTGACACCATCATTTCTCGTGTGAAGGACGCGAAGCTGGAGCTGGCTCACTTGAAGGAGCTGAACCTGCTGACTGCTAAGCCGTTCATTTACGTTTTCAACGCTGATGAGGGCATTCTGGCCTCTGAGGAGAAGCAGCAGGAGCTGCGTGACATGGTGGCACCGGCTGAGGCTGTGTTCTTGGATGCGAAGCTGGAGGCTGATCTGGTGGAGCTGTCTGAGGAGGAGGCTCGCGAGATGCTGGAGATGAACGGTCAGGATGAGTCCGGCCTGGACCAGCTGGCTCGTGTGGGCTTCTCGACCCTGGGTCTGCAAACTTATCTGACTGCTGGCCCGAAGGAGGCCCGCGCCTGGACTATTTATAAGGGTGATACTGCGCCGCAGGCTGCTGGCGTGATTCACTCTGACTTTGAGCGTGGCTTCATTAAGGCTGAGGTTGTGTCTTTCACTGACCTGGATGAGGCTGGCTCCATGGTGGAGGCGAAGGCTCGCGGTAAGGTCCGTATGGAGGGCAAGGACTACGTCATGCAGGACGGCGACGTGGTCGAGTTCCGTTTCAACGTCTAAGCCGTAAAAACATAAAAGCGGAGCCCAGCACTGTGCACAGTGCTGGGCTCCGCTTTTATGTTTGTTGGCTTCTTCTGAAGAATCTGGTTGGGATATCTTCTTGTTTGACTCTATAGGATGACAAGATAGAAAGCTGTCTTCCGAAGTATTTGTGACAGATTATTGCACGCAAAATATGACCTTTTTTGAGCTGTGTGATTCATTGCATAAAATAAAGTTATGACGAAACCACATCTGGTAGCGTCTAACTACTAGCACGGCAAATATGACGGGCAGCAAAACCAGTCAGATCAGTCAACAGAGAAAGCTGATTGTGGATGCCACCGAGGGCACCTTGACTATATTGCTTACTGCATCGTGCATAACCGTTATTAACCATCTCGGATTTTTACGAAAGAGGCTCCAAATGAGCAACAACGCTATCCCCCAGACTGCAAAGCAGCGCGAGCACGACGAGAACAAGGCTGAAGAGACCAAGGAACCCCGCGGTCCTCTCCAGACCGAGCACGGTATTACCACCATTGATGAGAGCGTCGTCGCAAAGATTGCTGGCATGGCAGCTCGTGAAATCCCCGGCGTCTACGACATGGGCAATGCTGTTCGCCGTGCGTTTAGCGCTGTGACCGACCGTATCCCCAACGCTCAGACCAACGTCGCTGGCGGCATTAGCGTCCAGAAGGGTGAGACCCAGGCAGCTATCGAGGTTACCGTAGTCGTCGAGTATGGTGTCTCCATCGTTGAGGTTTCCGACGCAATTCGTCGCAACGTTATCGAGCAGCTTGAGGGCACCACCGGTCTTGAGATTGTTGAGGTCAACATCAACGTTACCGACGTTCACCTGCCCGAGGATGACTCTGACAAGTCTGAGGACACCGACCTCAAGTAACCCGCATCCAACGCCTTAATCTAAGGAGTTCTTATGAAGACAACGCACCTGGCCCTCCTAGTGGGCCTGTTCCTTGGAGCCGTTCTTGCCTTCGGTTCTTTCGGAACGTTTGTTCTGGTAGCCCTGTGTGGCTTTGCCGGATGGGCCGTAGGCCTCTGCATGGAGGGCCGGGTCGATGTCCGAAGCCTCCTGGACGGGCGAAAGAAGTGACGATGGTGACCGCGAACCAGCGTATAAACACGCAGCTAAGTGCTTCCCAGGAAGAACGTTCTTCCTGGGAGCACCGCGGCACCACCACCATCCCCGCGCGACTCGTTGCAAAGATTGCAGCTGAGGCTGCAAACGAAAGCGCCAATGTTGGCTCAAATGCTGGAGGTGTACTGGGAATTGGTACCCGCCACAACTTCGACTCGCGCCCTGAAGCCCAATGTGAACTCTACGGCCAGGTAGCAGTCCTGCACCTGGACATCGGACTGGTCTTCCCCGCACCTTTGTCCCCCATCATCGAACATCTACGCACACACGTGCGTAATCGCGTTGAGTACCTCACGGGGCTTAGTGTGGGCAAGATTAACATTGAGATATCCTGGCTCAATCCGAGTAGCCACGTTAGGAAGAGCCTTAAATGAGTACACCTGTTCCGAAACTAATTCGTCGTCCCTCGCGAAGCATCCCTAACATCCTGTTGGCTCTGGTATTGCTCGCCTTGGGAGGACTGGTGGTTTGGCTTGCGGTTCACCGAATGGTGAACGGTGCCTGGCCTGAGTCTATGGTGGGTACCCTCACCGCTATTGGTTCTACCACTCTTGGCTCCATCACGGCTATTATCTTCGCCATCATCTTGGCGGGGTGCGGTCTGGCTATGATCATTGGCGCTGTGTGGCCTGGACTTCCGGATCGCCTGGAAATTTTCCCCGACGATATTCCCGGTCAGACTGTCGCAAAACGCCGAGACTTGGCTAACCTCATTCAGACCCAGATTGAGCAGCTTGACGGCGTCCACTCCGCTATCGTTACTGCTAGCGGCTCCCGCGTAGACGTTATTGTCTATAGCGTCTTGGACGACCTCGGCCCCGTGCGTGAAGCTGCGCGGAAGAAGACCAACGAAGTGCTAAAGATGCTTGCACCCGTGGGTATTGTACGTACTCGCGTGCGGATTAAGCATATTAGCTAAAGGAGATACGAATATGCGTTCAGTTTCTGGTGTTTTGAATAGAACTGTCCTGGCCATCTTTGGGCTTCTCCTTGTAGTAGCGTCCTTTTGGCTTTTAGCTTCGGGTTTCAATGCTGGTCAGACTTGGCCTGAAATTGCACCTTACCTGGCCTCTGCACAGGACCCGATAGCTAGCTTTATCGGACCCATGGTGCACACACCGTGGTTCCTGCCTGTAGTAGCACTGGTATCAGTACTTATTATCATTGCTGGCTTGTTCATGCTGGTTGCACAGGTTCCCCGTAAAGCTACTACTTCTCCTTTGAAGTTTAGCGGTTCTGAGGGTGTGCTGATGGCTACTTTGGCACCTGAGGTTCTGGCGCAGGCTCTGTCTGAGCGTGCTCGAGAAGTCCCTGGTGTAGAAAAGTGCGCTGTCTGGGTTACTGGTTCCCCGAAGAGCCTGTGGGTTCAGGCAGAGGCTACTGTCTCTCAGGGGTGTGAGGTTGAGTGGGCTATTGCTGAACTGAAGAACCGACTTAACAATGATGTGGCAGTATCTTTCGGCGCGACCCCCAAGCAGATTGACGTTCTAGTACGGCTGGAGCGTTCTTCGAAGCAGCGTAATGTCTCCGAGTCTGTAACTGGCCATCATGCACCCGAAATCACGGGAGAGAGCATTGGCGCGTAACCCTCAGAGCGAGGTGACGCTGGAACCTCAGCCCCATCAGTACCCCACTGCGCAGCTGAGTGCTTTGTCTGAATCAACGCAGGACGAGGATCGATACCTCGTTCTGCGTGCTCAGGACGGAGATATTGACGCCTTTGAGAAGCTTGTTAAGCGTTATCAAGGGCGTCTCTTTCGCTCTGCATATATGATTGTTCGGAACCGTCAGGACAGTGAGGATATTGTTCAAGACACCCTTGTCCAAGCTTGGGGTAGCCTTCACCTAGTTCGGGAACCAGCAGCTTTTCGTGGCTGGATTATGCAGATTTGCACTAATAAAGCTACTAGTATGGTGCGTAAGCGTCAGCGTCGAGCCACTGATCCTTATGACGCAGAAGGGCTCGAAGGCGTGAGCGGTGCGGCTGAGATGACGTCGAGCAGTACCGCTGACCCGGCTGATTCCAGTGAAGTTAATGCGCAGATTCAGGCCCTTGCCAATCTTTTGGCGTCCGTGGAGCCTGAACTGCGTGTAGTGTGGATTCTTCGAGAAATCGATGAAATGTCATATGAAGAGATTGCCAAGACACTAAACCTGACAGTTTCGACCGTCCGTGGGAGGCTGGCACGAGCCCGTTCTCTCATCATACGCCTGATGAAGGAGTGGGCTTGAGTAAATCCAACAACCTCTCAAATAAGGTCCGACACTCAGCAGCGTCGGCAAAATCACTCTCACGCTCGCATGAGCAGGACAATCTGGACACCCATGAATATCTGAGTCTCATCGCCTCCCTCCACAAGGAATGGGACCGGCTAGAGGCTATGGGAAGTACCTCGGTTATGCCGCGACCCCGTTCCATAATGGACGCTATTATCGCTGAGACTCGACACGGTACTCAGGTGGAAATGCCCGATACAGATTTGGGTCCCTACAGCATGTCTGAGTTTTCGTTGAGGGCCCTTATTCGCCGCATTGTAGACTCAGTACCCGGTGCACGTTCCTTGCGTTCTTCTTTCGAGCACGCACCTTCAAGCGAAGAACATCGCGGTCTGGGGGTTCCGGAGGGTGTATCTTGCCGAATCTCGGCGTACGCTCCCATTAAAAGCTTACCGCAGCTGGCCCAGCAAGTCCGTGATGCCGTCCGCGAAGCCTGCTATGAGAACCTGGGAATCTCCCCGACGGTCAACGTACATATCGAGGATATTCATCATGACGACTAACTTCTCTGCTGCCGAGCTACTCCGGCTTGTCACTGCCATTCCCGGAGTACGAGGAATCGAACCTGGATTGGGTAGCACCCTGAAAGTAATTGGTAGCCGCATGCCGCAGGCCCGATTTGGCGTCATCATTGAATCAGGCTTGCGCAAAGCTACTATTGAGGTCAGTATTGATGGATCCAGGCCGGTCAAAGATATCGTACGAGATATCCAAGAGACTGTCATTCATTCGCTGTCTCAATCGCAACAATACGACGAAGAACATACAAACTCTAAAACCTTAGACTCAACCGGTAGCGATAACGACAATACCCCGCAGGTTAGGGTGAGGGTCCAGTCCCTCCTGTAGGGGGGGTCAACCTCAGAAAACAACGGAGCCCCGCACTACAGCTCGTAGTGCGGGGCTCCGCCCTATTAACCCTCGCGCGCCACAAAAAGCAGCTACCGGGTGTAAGTCTTATTGACCGGGATTAGTGGTCAGCACCAACCATCACGTTGGACGCCTTAATCACTGCGTAAGCGGTCTCGCCAACCTTCAGGCCCAGCTCCTTGATGGACTCGTTGGTGATGGACGCAGAGATAACAACCTCGGGAGCGATCTCGATCTTAACGATGCCGTTAGTTGCACCCTCAGTAATCTCAACAACCTTGCCAGCGAACTGGTTACGTGCAGAAAGCTTCATGAAGCCGTGCCTTTCACTCAATAAACGTACAAATACTCCAAGCATTCTACACGCCGTAGCCATTGAGAAGTATCTTCCAACCAAAATATTACGCACCAACTATGCAAGTTTTATTTTCGGATTTACCCATGCCCCGAATCCGCCCCTAAAGACCAACAAAAACCAGCCCCGCACATGCGGTTCACACCCGCCAAATGGTATAGTCAGCACGAACGCGAGAATCCTCGTACCCTCCACCGTCGCACCCCTTGCCTGGCTGACGCGCGCCCACACGCCGAAGCACCACCGCTGTAGCACCGCGGTAACAGGAGAGCGGCACATCCGCACAGATCGAAGAAGGAACTATGAGCGAAAACCTCAACGAAATCGAAGCACCCGCCTGCCCCGAATGCAATGAAAACTACACCTACGAAATGGGCGCACTCTGGGCATGCCCCATGTGCGGCCACGAATGGGAACGCACTGCAGCCGGCGAAACTGAAGAAGCAGCAGGCTCCAAGGTTCTGGACTCCGTCGGTAACGAGCTCGTCGACGGCGACTCCGTCACCATCGTCAAGGGCCTGAAGGTTAAGGGCGGCGCAGACATCAAGGCGGGCACCAAGGTGCGTGGCATCCGCCTGCTCGAATCCCCCGTGAACGGCCACGACATTGAGGCGAAGGTCCCTGGCGCAGGCCAGATGTACCTGAAGTCCTCTGTGGTGAAGAAGGCATAAAGCGCTTCGCATTAGATGCAGAAAAGGCGGCACCTACCGCACTAGCTCGCGCTAGGGGAGGTGCCGCCTTTTGCTTTATAAAAATTGCTTAGGTTTTAAAAGAAATTGACAAATATCTCTTTACTTTTTACCGGTCAAGCCCATGTACAGGGAAATAGTTAGCATTGCAGCAATAATTGAGATAATCCAGCGGATCCAGTCAATGCCGCTAGTGTCTGCAACACCCAGCTGGGTTGCTGCCCAGGTACCGATAGCCGCGCCGACAGCACCGCAGATAATGGTCCAAAGAATTGAAATATTCTGACGGCCTCGCATAAAGAAGCGTGCAAGTGCACCAATGATTGCGCCGGTAATAATAGTGCCAATAAAAGTACCCATTGTCATCTCCTTGGGTCAATATATCTGCCACTGTGGCAGATAGTAGGTTGATTTCAATTATCAATTATACGTAAATATAATGCAAGAAGAACTTATGAGAGCTTTTATTAAGCTAAAAGCACCTTAATGTTTTATCTCTAAAACACTAAGGTGCTTTTCTCTTCAATGAGATGAGTGTCGAATGTATCGAATGGTGAATGTATTGGCTACTTCGACTTACGCCAAATCTTCAGTGCGCTACAAATCATCGGCAGCTGCAGGGGTAGGCGACCGTACGCAATAGCCTTACGCTGAGTGGACTGGTTACGCGCATCCAGCGCCATCTGAATGTTTGCGGGGAATACTGCAACAAACAGCAGAGCCGCAAGCAGGCCACCGGCACGGCGGGTCTTGTCATTAGCCAGCAGGGCAGCGGTGCCCAGCTCAGCTACACCCGAGCCGTGAGTGTATGCGTGGGGAGGACCCGGCAGGTACTTCGGCACAATCGAGTCGAAGGGATCCGGGATGATGAAGTGCAGAGCACCCATCACAGCGAGGGCGCGAGCCATGCGAGTAGCCGAGCGCTCAGCGCTATACTCTTTCTTCTTAAAAATACTCATGCTCCCATTATGCGCCTGTCAGAGGCGTATTCCTTGGTTCAAGGGCATGTTGAACCACTGCGTGTTTGATTGTCTAGAATGCGGACTCAGCACGTCACACAGAAAAACATTGTTCAAAGGCAGGTAAGATAGGAAGCGATGGCATCACGTGCGGATGACGCCCCGCCTGCCCTCACCTTTGGGTGAGTCGCCAGGGGAGCAAAACACCGGGTGCCTACCGGAACAATCAAAGGAGTTATACCGTGAAGAAGATTCTGTGCATCGCTATCCTGGCAGGCGCCGCATACTTCGGTTACAAGAAGTTCGTTGCCTAAACAGCTAGCCCTCGGGCGCTCTACATATCCTTGAGCAACGAAAAACCCGCCGTCTCACATATGCGCCATATGCGAGACGGCGGGTTTTCTTGTATGCCCAACTTCCTGAGTTTTAAACGCGTAGATTCTGGGTTGCGAGACTATGAGACGGATTGTCCAGTAGCTCGGCCTAGTAGCTCGGCCTAGTAGCTCGGCGGAACCTCACCGGTCATCACAACCTTGTTCTGCGATGAGCTCCAGCTGAACTCAGCGGTCGTGCGGCCGCTTGCGCTGGCGGAGCTCTCATCGCCCTTCACATAGCGGTAGGCCACACTAATCGAGCTGTCCGAGGTGCGGGTAATCACCGGGGAGAATGAGTATGGCTCATAGGTTGCGGTACCAATGAACTTGCTGCGGTGGAACAGCAGAATGTGGTGCGCCATCGAAGAGATACAGCAATCAGACGGGGAAGAACCCGGAATCGCGTCAATCCACGACAGCTCAGCACAGGGGTCATAGCCCTCATAAGTGCTGGAAACGTTCGTCCACTGATCCCACCTGCTCTTATTCTTCAAATTGCGCAGCGCCTTAGACACCACGGTCGATGCAGAATCAGAGGCACAGGTGGAGTCCTTCTTCAGGTCAGACTTCGGATCAGCGTTCTTCGACTCGGAGGCGGTCGGCTCAGCATGAACTGTAATCGTCACCACCGACGGCGCCGGAGCAGGTGACGAAGCACTCACGGATGCACTCGGGCTCGCCGACGGGGTGGGGAACAACTCCTGCGTAGAAGTAGCGCTCGCTGAAGCAGAAGCGCTACCAGAAGAAGACACCACGGTACCAGAAACAGCAGAATCAGTGCTTGCCGAGCAAGAAGTGACAACAAGAGCTAGAGCGGCGCCCAGCGCAGGTAGAGCTAAAGAGGTACGACCGGTAAAGTGGCGGCGTGTAGAAGACATGAATACTCCTCAGATGCGCATCAGCGCACATCAGTACTGGTCATGAAGCGAATAGTGAACTCGTCCAGTATAGGGAAAAAGAGGCGGGCGCGCGGTGCGTGCGGTCAGTGCCGTTCGTTACCGTAGAGTCACAGACCGGGATTACCGTTAGACAGCCGCTACAGCAGGGCCAGAAGAAGTGAAGTAACGTAGCAGGAAATCAGCTATGCGGAAACTCCGCCCACTAGTACCTGTGCCCCCTTGCACACCCGCCGCATCCAAGGGACAATGAAGGTATGGCTGAAGTAACTCTACATAATGAACTCGTAATCCACACCAACGGTGACCTTCCCGCAGTCGGCGCAAAGCTGCCCGAATTCTCGGTTCTCGCGGCTGATCTCTCCGAGATTTCCTCCGCAGACTTCGCAGGTAAGAACCTGGTGCTGAACATCTTCCCCTCCGTCGACACCGGTGTGTGCGCAACCAGTGTCCGCACATTCAACAAGCAGGCTGCAGGCCTGGAGAACACCGTCGTGCTGTGCGTCTCCAACGACTTGCCCTTCGCAATCGGCCGCTTCTGCGCAGCCGAGGGCATTGAGAATGTCGTCACCTCCTCTGCTTTCCGCTCCTCCTTCGGTGAGGACTTCGGCGTGAAGCTCGTGGACGGCCCCCTGGCTGGCCTGCTGGCACGCTCCGTGGTTGTTGTGAACCCCGACGGTGAGGTTGTCTACACCGAGTTGGTTCCCGAGACCACTAACGAACCCAACTACGAAGCAGCCCTGGCAGCTATCAAGTAATCGTAGATTTGGTCGCTATCGAACCAATATCCGGCGGGAGCCAAAGCAATAAGCGTTGACTCCCGCACAGTACTTCCGCCCGAGGAACCAGCTCGGCGGTAACAGCACAGCAGATACTGAACGTCTACAGCGCATCACGATGGGGTTCATTCACACATGCGGCTGGCGACAGCGTAACGCCCCGCCCACCCGAAGTACCGGGTCGGCGGGGCGCTTTACTATATCCAGACTTAGTGCGCGACCCAGACTTAGTGTGTGGGGGCGCCGGGATGGCCGGGAACGCCGGCTTCGGCAGGTTCCTCATCGGCTACCAGCATATGCTCCGGCAGGGTGCTGCGGCGCTTAGCCACAACAAAACGCGACACCAGCAACAGAATGTACACCACCATCGAAATCAGTAGCATCGACTGTGGTGCCACCAGCAAACCAACCGCCGCAGACGCAGCAGCCATCACACCAATCAAATGATCCTTTGACGCCTGGTAAGCATCGATGGCGAGCACCGCAAAGAGCGCCGTCATCACAAAATCCACGCCCTTGAGCTCACTCAAGAAGCTTGCACCCAGCATATAGCCGAGCGTTGCGCTCGCCAGAACACTCAGATGTAGGCCCGCATGAATCCATAGGATACGGGAACCACGCAGCTTATGGCGGTCCGGGCCAGTGTTCAGCGCGTACGCTTCATCGATGAGCGTGTACACGGTGTAGAACTTCGCCAACCCACCACGCACCCGCTCAATCGGATACGAGAGACCATACATGAGGTGACGTGAATTAATGAGCAGAGTCATCACGGCGATAGAGAACAGTGAGGCATGATTCGACACCATATCAATCAGCACGAACTCTACCGAGCCAGCAAAAACAACGGTAGGTAGCAGAGGCGCCACCCAGAACGGTAGATGGTAGCTGTGGACAAGCACACCCAAACCAATACCGACAAAGAACAAACCCAGCATAATCACACCGGCGATGCGCACCGCCTCTGTGAAGCCGCTCTCTCGCGGCTGCTGAGAGCCTTGCGCATCGGGGGAGGTAGGCGCCTCCACCACGGGAAGCATACCGGTTAGCGGAAGAGCGGAGGCAATAACCTGCTCAACCTGTTGCTGGGTTGCCTGCTGAGGTGAGGTTTGAGAAGAAGCAGAATTCTTAGAGATGTTCATCATGACCCCCTAGAAAACCCAGTTAGCCAACACAACGCAGGTGACGGTACCCGCCACCATGCTCAGCACCATATTCTTACGCCACAGGTGCACCCCCACGGTCACCACCAGGCCCGCAAGGTACGGCGCTGCCGTAGCGAACGAGGAGTAATTAATCTTCGCCACCGCATAGATGGCAAGTAGTGCGACCGCGCCGAGCGGAATCCAGTGGCTGAGCGCATCCAGTAGTTCGGAGCCAGCCAGAGCCTTTTTCAGACCGAAGGGGAGCAGGCGCAACAGAAAAGTAATTCCAGCAGCAATGAACACCGCAGCAAGAATATATCCGGTGGTTACTTCACTGTTCATAAGGTTTATCTCTTTCTGCACTACCTCCCCCAAAGACCCATGAAAGAGTGAAAGAACCCTGAACGAAGCGTGTGGGTGAAGCCGTGAAAAAAGGGCAGGGAGAGCCTACTCATAGAGAAGGCGCTCAGTAGTGCGGTAGGTACGTGAGTTGATGAAAGCCGCGAATAGTGAGGTGGAGGGGTATTCCTTCCGGGCAGAGACTACATCTCTGTATGACCTCGGGTGGTGCCGCTCCCGGTGCGGTGTTACTCCGGGGCGGCACAGCGTTCTGCGTCGCTAGTTTCCTTAGCGGTGTCTTTCATCTGAGTCATGGGTACCTCAACTTCTGGGGGCCTCCGTGCAGGTTCGCATGTGAAGGCGTCTTTTGAATCCTAGAAATAGAAAGAGGGGAGAGCGGTGCTCTTCATCTATCCTAGCGGGTTTTGAACACATATGTAATGTTCTTACTGTTGTGTGGAAGCGGGCGCATCAGCGGTAGTGGTGGTGTCGCTACTCTCAGTTGTTTCTGCATAAACAGTACGATGCGGCAGGGTGCCGCGGCGCTTCGCTACCGGGAAGCGCACCAACAGTAGCACCACATACGAACCCAACGCCATCACCAGGAAAGAGGACGGCGCAAAAACTAGGGCTACCGTGGCAGAAATTGCCATAAATAATGCTGCCACACGATCCGGGTTAGCACGGTAACCGTCCATGGCAAGCACCGTGAAGAGTGCTACCATCACAAAATCAACGCCCTTTAAATCGCTCAAGAAGCTTGCACCGAGCACATACCCGAGGATTACGCTCAGAATCCATGAGACGTAAATCAGAGTGTTTACCCACAGGATGCGTGCACCGGAACGGTCATTGCGGTCAGGGCCGGAGTTGAGAGCAAACGCCTCATCACAGAGAGTGTGAATGGCGAAAAGCTTAGCCCAGAAACCCTTGATCCTGTGTAGAGGATAGGAAAGACCGTACACTAGATGGCGGGCATTCACGAGGAATACTGTCAACGCAATCGACGTGATAGAGGCACCACCAGAAATCATGCCCACCATCAAAAACTCCACCGAGCCGGCAAACACCAGTGAAGAAATCAGTGGTGCCGCCCAAAAAGGCATATGGTGCGCACTCAAAATAACACCCAAACCCAAACCCAGCACCGCGATACCGAGCATCACCACGGAAGAATCCGCCATAACCAGACGGATATTATTATGTGTCGTACGCTCAGTGCCGGGGGTCTGTGCCATCAAAGAGTTCCTTGTGTGCGTTGTGCTTTTCAAAAAATTTGCTGTGTGCGCGAGCGGCTTCGAAGCCCCACCGCGGTTTTCCAGTGTATAGGAGCGCTTAGATGGCCGTCGAGAAAAAGAGACCGGGAATAAAATACGAGAAACACGCTTATAGTGAATGACACTAAACAGCGCGGCGCTGAATAACCTGGCGACCGCACAAGCAACCCGAAAGGAATCTCAATGGCTGAGCAGAACAACACCGGGCAGACTGCAGAAGAGCAGAAGAAAGTCTATGAACGCCAGCAGGAACGCCGAAAACTCGACAACTACCGCCAGACCAAGATTGAGCGCATCGACCGCCTGCACTACCGTGCCTACGGTGCCAACGGCGCAACACTCGACTTCGGTGTGGGTGAGGGCCTGCTAACCCCCGTCGAGCTACTACTCGCCGCTATTGCCGGATGCTCCTCCGTGGATGTGGACGCGGGCACCTCCCGCCGCTCCACCCCCGAGGTGTTCGAAGTGCTCGCCTCAGCACTGAAGCAGACCGAAGATGGCGCGGTGCGCCTCGACGACGTTGAGGTGGACTTTGACGTGCGCTTCCCTGAGGATGAGCAGGGTGCTAAGGCGCAGAAGATGGTGGACCGTCTGATTCAGCTCAGCGAGCAGAAGGACTGCACCGTTTCTCGTACCGTGGAACACCCCACGAACGTTTCGTTCTACAACCTGGCTGACTAAAGCCTGGCGAAGTAGATAAGCCAGGGGAACCTAGTAAACAGGTTTTGAACCCTCCTGTACCGCTTGTGATGAGATGGTGCGGGAGGGTTTTTCTGTGTTTTTGTGGTTTTGGGGTGGAAAAGAGCCTGAAAAGCGAGTAGGATTGACCCTCAGATTAGAAAAACTTACGATACGTAAGAAACCCTAATGATTGAAGAATTTCTTGACAGCAGGCTAAACCTTCGGCGACACCACCCGCAGCAAGACTAGACTGGACACCAGACTAGACCGCTAGCAAACGCACGAAGCAAGAGCCTCAGAAAGAAGACCTGACATGGCACAGCCTACAGAGACTTCCGGCGTTGCATCGGAAGCCACCTCCGCAGAGGGCGAACTGAAGCGAGGCCTCTCCGCCCGCCACATGCAGATGATCGCAATCGGCGGCGCAATCGGCACCGGCCTCTTCGTTGCCTCCGGTAAGACCATCTCCACCGCAGGCCCCGGCGGCGCAATCCTCGCCTACGCCCTCATCGGCATCATGGTGCTCTTCCTCATGCAGTCCCTCGGCGAGATGGCTGCTCACCTGCCCGTCCCCGGCGCATTCCAGACTTACGCGGCACGCTACGTGTCTCCGTCCTTTGGATTCGCCATGGGCTGGAACTACTGGTTCAACTGGGCGATTACCGTCGCTGCCGAACTCGTAGCCGTCGGCGAGGTGATGAGGTACTGGTTCCCGAACGTCCCATCCTGGGTATGGGCGGCAGGATTCCTCGTGCTGCTGACCGGCATCAACGCCCTCTCGGCACGCTCCTACGGTGAGAGTGAATTCTGGCTCGCCACCATCAAGGTCGTCACCGTGGTCGTCTTCCTCATCGCAGGTATCGCCATGATCTTCGGCATCCTGGGCGGTAGCTCCCCGGGCGTCTCCAACTGGACTGTTGGTGAGGCACCCTTCGTCGGCGGCGCACCCGCCGTACTCGCCATCTTCATGGTGGCTGGTTTCTCCTTCCAAGGCACCGAAATGATTGGTGTGGCAGCCGGCGAATCTGAGAACCCCCGCCGCGACGTGCCCCGCGCACTGACCAGCGTGTTCTGGCGCATCATGCTCTTCTATATCGGTGCGATGGTCGTCATTGGCTTCCTAATTCCTTACACCGACCCGAACCTGCTCACTGCAGCGGACGGCAACATCAACATCTCCCCGTTCACCCTCATTTTCGAACGTGCGGGTATTGCTTTTGCGGCAGCCATCATGAATGCCGTGATCCTCTCCGCAGTGCTCTCTGCAGGTAACTCGGGCCTATACGTTTCGGCACGTATGCTCTTCGCGCTCGCCCAGGAGGGTAAGGCACCGAAGATGTTCACCCACATCAACTCCGGTGGCGTGCCCATGAATGCGCTACTGGCCACCGCCGCAATCGGTGCGGTCGGCTTTATCGCCGCACTTCTCTCGCCGGATGGTGCGTACCTGTGGCTGGTGAACGTGTCCGGTCTGGCTGGCTTCATTACCTGGGTGGGTATCGCCGTGGCTCACTACCGTTTCCGCCGCGCATACCTGAAGCAGGGCAACAGTTTGAAGGATCTGCCCTATGTGGCGCCGTTCTTCCCCGTGGGCCCGATTATAGCCTTCCTCATGTGCCTGGTCGTTATTGGTGGCCAGAACTATGAGGCGTTCTTGAGCGGTGACTGGGCTGGCGTGCTCAGCTCCTACATTGGTCTGCCCGTGATTATTGCGGTCTGGCTGGTGCACCGCGTGGTCACTCGTGACCGCATCATTCCGCTGGAGCAGATTGACGTGAGCGGCATTGATGTTAAGGTTTCGAAGTAATGCGAACATGCAGAACTATTGGCTGCAATAGCTGATACGTGAAGAGCCGCCGGTTCCCCCATAAGAGGGGAGCCGGCGGCTCTGCTGATGCAGAGAGTTCCCCATCGAGGAGATGAACGTCTTTATCCGTGGGCTGAGTCAAGAATTTGAAGCGTCCAGATGCTAGGGTGGAAAGCATGCAGAACAACCCCTATACCCCTGCCGGCGCGTCACACACCGGGCAGCCCGCCGCTACACATGGCGCTATCGATAATGCACATCGTATTGTGAACGTGTGCGCTGTAGCCATCCGCACTAAGGACGGGCTTGTTCTGACCGTGCGCAAGCAGGGTAGTGACGGGTTTATGATGCCCGGCGGCAAACCTGAACCGGGGGAGACCCCGCTACAGACCGCCTGCCGTGAAGTAAGCGAAGAAATCGGACTCACCCCCGACCCCATCCGGATGCACTACCTGGGCATTCTGAAGGCGGCGGCATTGAATGAGGTCGGCTTTACGGTACGCGCCGAAACCTACGAATACTCACCCACCGACGAGCAGCACGAACAGCTGGCTACGCTGGTGCCGCAGGCTGAAATCGCCGAGCTGCGCTGGGTCAACCCTGCCATGAGCAGCCCCTCCGATTCTGATGCGCAGGCACCGCTGAATACAGAGCAGATTTTCCCGCTACTGGCGCGCACCCCGCTACCTTAACCGTTGAGCCCAACGTGCCTCTGAACTGGCGGGTGGCACACATGAGGTACACAGGTGCATCCGGTACTCTCAACACGGCAACATCTATCGCGGGTAGAACGCATAGAGGCGCTCCACCCCGGAAACCCTTATACACCCCAAGGAGAACCATGAAGAAGACTGACTACAACCTTGCCGTCTACTGCGGTGCACGCTCCGGCAACGACCCGCTCTTCACCACCCGCGCCCAGGAGCTCGGCACTCTCTGCGCCCAGAACAATATTGGCGTGGTGTACGGTGGCGGCCGCACAGGCCTCATGGGCACCATTGCGGGCGCAACCCTGGATGCCGGCGGCGTGGTCTACGGCGTGGTCACCCACAAACTGGTCGGATTGGAGGGCGTGTACCCCGGCCAGACCACCCTCGAAATTGTGGACACCATGCACCAGCGCAAAATCGCCATGATTGAGAAAGCCGACGCATTCGTTGCCATGCCCGGCGGCCCCGGCACCCTCGAAGAGTTCTTTGAAGTTTTTAGCTGGCAGTTCCTTGACATTCACTCCAAGCCGGTGGCCCTGCTAAACGTCAACGGCTACTGGGATAAGCTTATCGACGCCATGCACTACATGGCGTCCACCGGCCTGCTCAACGAACGCTACCTGGATGAGCTCATCATCGCCACCACCCCCGAAGAGCTACTGGAGGCGCTCGCCAAGGACCTGGAGCGCCGCGCCACCAACAAGAACGCCGCTGAATAAAACCAACACTGCATAAAACCAACGCAGAAAACGAGATTGACTATGGTAACCACCCCGAGCCAGGCACGTACCCTGCTGCTGACTTTCTTCGGCCCGTTCCCCGGTGTGCCCGTGAACCCCACCGTAGTGCTCGCCGAAGGTGCTCAGCGTCTGCTGACTCAGATGCGCCCGGATTTGAACGTCATCATCCGCGAGCTGCCCGTCAGCTACGACGGCTCCAGCACCGCCCTGCGCACCGCCCTGCAGGAGGTACAGCCCGATGCGCTCATCAGCCTGGGTGTGGCGGTTGGCCGCGACGTGCTCAGCCTCGAACAGGTCGCTATCAACCTGGATTCTGCCGGTATTGAAGATAACGACGGCGACCAACGTTGCGATGAGCCAATCGCCCCGGGAGGTCAGGAGGCGTACTTCTCCTCCCTGCCGGTGCGCGCCAGTTTTGAGCGCCTGCGTGCGGCAGGAGAGCCGGTCGAGATCTCGTACACAGCCGGAACATACGTGTGTAACCACGTGTTCTACGAGGGGCAGCGCATTAGCCGTGAACTGGGTTTGAGCATTCCCGCCGGATTCGTGCACGTGCCCGCAACGTGCGCCGACGGCGAAGAGAGTACCGAAGGCATCGGTATGACCGCTCACCGTGACGCCGGTGGCGTAGTCCGTGACGAGCAGGGCATCCCGCAGCTACCTGAATCCACCGTGGTGCGCATTATTGCCGAGGTCGCCTCCGACACCCTGCCCGCAGTGGACTAACAGCACGGCATTGAGCTAGAACCCGTACAACAAAACCGCCGGATAGCCTCCCTCACTGGGATCCTATCCGGCGGTTTGTGTATTTGTGCTGAGCTAATTTGCGCTGGGCCAACACAGCCAGGCTATAACACCGGCACATGCAGGCTCACACTACTACTTGGTGCGGTTCTTCAGGTAGTAGTCAATTAGAGAAGCGGTCGAAGAATCCTGACGAGCCAGAACCTCACGGTCACCTTCAATAGCGGGAACCAAATCCAGCGCCAGCTTCTTACCCAGTTCAACACCCCACTGGTCGAAGGAATCAATGCCCCAAACAACACCCTGAACGAAGGTGATGTGCTCGTACAGGGCAATCAGGGAGCCCAGAACGCGCGGGGTCAGGCGCGGCGCCATAATGGAGGTGGAGGGGCGGTTACCGCTGAAGATACGTGCGTTGACCACGTGCTCTGCGGTGCCCTCTGCACGAACCTCTTCCTCGGTCTTACCGAATGCGAGAGCCTGAGACTGTGCGAAGAAGTTAGCCAGGAACAGTTCGTGAACGTCCTGCTCGCCGTCCTTGGTCGGGTGGACCGGGTTAGCGAAGGCAAGGAAGTCTGCGGGAATCAGGCGGGTACCCTGGTGGATCAGCTGGTAGAAAGCGTGCTGGCCGTTGGTGCCGGGCTCGCCCCAGAACACTTCACCGGTTGCGTAGTTGACGAAGGAGCCGTCCGCTCGAACGGACTTACCGTTGGACTCCATGGTCAGCTGCTGCAGGTAGGCGGGGAAGCGGTGCAGGTACTGGTCGTAGGGCAGAACCGCGTGGGTCTCTGCGCCGAGGAAGTTCACATTCCAGATGTTCAGTAGACCCATCAGAACGGGCACGTTCTGAGCCAGGGGAGCGGTGCGGAAGTGCTCATCTATTGCGTGGAAGCCCGCGAGGAAGTCAGTGAAAACCTTCGGGCCGAAAACGATAGCCAGGGAGGTGCCGATAGCGGAGTCTACGGAGTAGCGGCCGCCAACCCAGTCCCAGAAGCCGAAAGCGTTCTCGGGGTCAATGCCGAATGCTGCAACCTTATCCAGTGCGGTGGAGACAGCCACGAAGTGCTTAGCCACAGCCTCGGAAGCTTCCTTACCTTCCAGCGCGTCAGCCTCAGCCAGTGCGGACAGCAGCCATTCGCGTGCCACGCGCGCGTTGGTTAGGGTTTCGAGGGTGCCGAAGGTCTTAGATGCGACGATGAACAGGGTGGTCTCGGGATCTAGGTCGGAGACCTTCTCAGCCACATCGGTCGGGTCAATATTGGAGATAAAGCGTGCGGTGATGCCTGCATCAGCGTAGGGCTTGAGAGCCTCGTACACCATGACCGGGCCCAGGTCGGAGCCACCGATACCGATGTTCACAACGGTCTCGATACGCTTGCCGGTGATGCCGGTCCACTGGCCGTTGCGCACGCGCTCAGCGAATGCGTAAATCTTCTTCAGTACGGCGTGTACGTCTGCGTCTACGTCCTGGCCGTCAACGGTCAGTGCCGGGGTGTAACCCTCGGGGCGGCGCAGAGCGGTGTGCAGTACTGCGCGGTCCTCGGTGACGTTAATGTGCTTGCCGGAGAACATTGCCTCGCGAGTCTGCTCCAGCTTGACCTCTTCAGCGAGCTTGACCAGCAGTTCAAGGGTTTCGGAGGTAATCAGGTTCTTGGAAAGGTCGACGTGCAGTTCGTCGGCGGTGAAGCTGAGCTTCTGCGCGCGTTCCGGGTCAGCGGCAAACCATTCGCGCAGGTTCGGAGTGAGGGACTTGTGATGAGCGGACAGAGCAGACCACGCGGAGGTGGTCGTAGGGTCAATAGAAGTAGTCATGGTTCCATTCTCTTATTTTCGGGTGCCTATGTCACCTCTTTCGAGGGTGAGATAGGACGATACTGCGAAAAAATCGAAACCTGGCACGCCATTGTGTGCCTTGCAGTATCAAGATGTAGAGTAAACCCCATGACTTCTTCACCTGAACACACGCATGAGACTATTTCTGAGAGCGCATTGCGCTACCTGCTCATTTCTCGCGAAGGGGAAACCCTCCTCAACGATGAGGGAACCGTGCACTATCTGACCGGTAGTGATTCTGCCGAACTGCTGCCTGAGGAAGCTATCCTGGCGCACAGCATAATCCGTCCCGCCGCTTACAGCGATGACGTGAAGAAGAATGGCACGGCAGAGGTGCACGTGATTTACTGCGAGGACAAAACCCTCGCGCAGGTTGCCACCGAGCTGAACAACCCTCGGGTGCGCGCCTCCAGCAGGGGCTTCCGCTACTACCCGGTCCACGAGGACCCGGAAGGTCGTGCCCACTACGCCACCGCCCTGGCACGCCGCGACTACCTCATCGACATGCGCTACTCCGCCTACAGCGGTGAGGAGGCGCCCCTCGGTTCCAAGGGAATCCGCCGCACCGCCTCGGGCGAAATGGTGTTCCCCCGCATTGAACCCGCCGTGATGGCGCTGGTGACCAGCCGTGACGGCGAGCGCGTGCTATTGGCGAATAACCGCCAGTGGCACCCCAACCGCTTCGCTCTCATCGCCGGTTTCGTTGACCCTGGCGAAAACCTCGAGGAGGCAATCGCCCGCGAAGTCTACGAAGAAACCGGCTTGCACGCCCTCAGCACCGAGTACCGCATGAGCGATGTGTGGCCTTTCCCGCGTTCGCTCATGATTTGCTACCGGGTGCACGTGGATGAGAACGAAACCATCATCCACCACGATGGCGAGATTCGTGCCGCACGCTGGTTCACCGCCGCTGAGCTGCGTGAGGCAATTGCTCTTTCGGAGGAGCGCGGCAACAGCGACGAGGACGACCCCGCAAAACTGGAGTTGCCCGGCACGAACGCTGTCGCTCGCCGCATGATTGATGAGTGGCTCACGGAAAAGCCCTAGTGATACACTGGTAGCTAAGCCCAACGGAGGGGGTCCGTTTTGGCGTGCCCGGAAACGTTCTCATCGCAGAGCGGGTCCATCGGCAAATACCCAAACCGGCAAACGACCACCAGATACCTATCTGTAGGCACTGCCCTGTGACCTCCTGTGCTGTCTAGAACGCACCCGTTGGCAAGACTATCCCCTAGATTTAAGCGAGAAACTTAACGCATGTCTGAAAACACCGCTTCGCGCCCCGACCTTCGCAATGTGGCTATCGTGGCACACGTTGACCACGGTAAGACCACCATCGTCGACGCGATGCTGCAGCAGACCCACGCCTTCTCTGCCCACGCAGATGTTGAAGACCGAGTCATGGACTCCGGCGACCTCGAAAAGGAAAAGGGCATCACCATTCTGGCGAAGAACACCACCGTGTTCTACAACGGCCCTTCCGCCAACGGTGAGACCATCACCATTAACGTGATTGACACCCCCGGCCACGCCGACTTCGGTGGCGAGGTGGAGCGTGGCCTGTCCATGGTTGACGGCGTTGTGCTGCTCGTGGACGCATCCGAAGGCCCGCTGCCCCAGACCCGCTTCGTGCTGCGTAAGGCACTGGCTGCTAAGCTGCCCGTGATCCTCGTGGTGAACAAGGTTGACCGCCCCGACTCCCGTATTGACGAGGTCGTTGGCGAGTCCATGGACCTGCTGCTCGGCCTGGCATCTGACCTGGCGGACGAAGTTCCCGACCTGGACCTGGACGCTGTGCTGAACGTTCCGGTGGTGTACGCATCCGGTAAGGCTGGCGCTGCATCCCTGAACCAGCCCGCAGACGGCCAGCTGCCCGACAATGATGACCTGGAGCCGCTGTTCAAGACCATCATCGAGCACGTACCCGCCCCCACCTACAACCCGGATGAGGTTCTGCAGGCACACGTGACCAACCTGGACTCCTCCCCGTTCCTGGGCCGTCTGGCACTAGTCCGTATCTTCAATGGCACCCTGAAGAAGGGCCAGACCGTTGCGTGGGCACGTCACGACGGTGAAATCAAGAACGTCCGCATCTCCGAACTGCTGGCAACCAAGGCTCTCGAGCGCGTTCCCGCAGAGTCCGCTGGCCCCGGCGAGATTGTCGCAGTGGCTGGTATCGAGGACATCACCATTGGTGAAACCCTCACCGACGCTGAAAACCCCAAGCCCCTGCCGCTAATCAAGGTGGACGATCCCGCGATCTCCATGACCATCGGTATTAACACCTCCCCGCTGGCTGGCCGCGTCAAGGGCGCAAAGGTCACCGCACGTCAGGTGAAGGACCGCCTGGACCGCGAGCTAATCGGTAACGTGTCCATCAAGGTTCTGCCCACCCAGCGTCCGGACGCGTGGGAAGTTCAGGGTCGTGGCGAGCTCGCCCTGGCTATCCTCGTGGAGCAGATGCGCCGCGAAGGATTCGAGCTGACTGTGGGTAAGCCCCAGGTGGTGACCAAGACCATCGACGGCAAGGTCTACGAGCCCATGGAGCACATGATTATTGACGTGCCCGAGGAGTACCTGGGCGCTGTCACCCAGCTGATGGCTGCACGTAAGGGCCGCATGGAGAACATGGCGAACCACGGTACCGGCTGGGTTCGTATGGAGTTCGCTGTTCCCGCACGTGGTCTGATTGGTTTCCGCACCCAGTTCCTGACTGAGACCCGCGGTGCCGGCATCTCTTCCTCCTACTCGATTGAGCACGAGCCTTGGGCTGGCGACATTGAGTACCGTACCAACGGTTCGCTGATTGCTGACCGTGCCGGCGTGGTCACCCCCTATGCGATGATTAACCTGCAGGAGCGCGGCACCTTCTTCGTAGAGCCCACCTCTGAGGTGTACGAGGGTATGATCGTTGGTATGAACTCCCGTGCAGACGACATGGAAGTTAACATCACCAAGGAAAAGAAGCTGACCAACATGCGTTCTTCGACCGCGGATAACTTCGAAAACCTGACCCCGCCGAAGAAGCTGACCCTGGAAGAGAGCCTGGAATTCGCTCGCGAAGACGAGTGCGTTGAGGTGACTCCCGAGGCAATTCGTATCCGTAAGGTCATCCTGGATTCCAACGAGCGTGTCCGCGAGTTCCGCCGCCGCGCCCGTGCGAACGACTAATACAGCGCTAGCGATTAATACAGCGCGACTATGAGTGTTAGTAGTGCGTTAGCGACTCACCTGCTGTAGCGGGTGTCGTTGCTCAATCGTGTCGTTACCCAAGAGCCGCCGCTACCTTCCGAAGAGGAGGTAACGGCGGTTCTGTTTAATTTAATCACCACGATCTGTTTGGGAAATAACGGCGGGGGAGAATGGAGAGGAGAGACGGTGCTTTTGCTTTCTGCCGAAAAACCGCCTTCCGAGAAGCCCGAACACCTCGCGCTGTACATGCGAGTGTGTAAGATAAAAATAATGCGCCTGCAAGGTGGCGGTACCCGTCCGCCGCTCAACATCTGCCGCCAACGATGTAAATTGCCGGCGCCCTATTGACCGTTCAAGAAACCCAACCCTGCGTATGAGAGGGAAAGCCTGTGTCTGAAACCGAGAACACTCAGCCTGATTCTGCGACCCCCAGCTACCCCACGCAGGGTGAGCGCATCGCCCCCGGCTCGCGCCGTGACCTGCTGCCGAATAACTACGATGCGAAGAAGGCGCGCATCCTGTTCGTGCATGCGCACCCGGACGATGAAACCTCCTCGACCGGCGCAACCATGGCGTACTACGCACAGAAGGGTGCGGAGGTGTACCTGCTGACCGCTACCCGCGGTGAGCTGGGCGAGGTCATCCCCGAGGAGCTGCACCACCTGGAGGTCGGTAAGCTCGGCTGCCGTGATAACGGTGAGGCGCTGGGCGAGTACCGTACCGGTGAGCTTGCCGGCGCTGTTAAGGCTCTGGGCGTGAGGAAGCAGTTCTTCCTGGGCCAGGAGCCTGCTGTCGCTGAGGGTGCGCTACCCCTGTACCGTGACTCCGGCATGGCGTGGGGCCCGGAGGGTAAACCCGTCGCTAACCCGGTAGCGGCGGAGGAGTCGTTGACCGCCCAGCCGCTGGAACCGCAGGCTCAGGCTTTGGTTGCCGCTATCCGTGCTCTCACCCCGGACGTTCTGGTTACTTACGATTCGGACGGTGGCTACGGCCACCCCGACCACGTGCGCGTGTACGAGATTGTGCGCCGTGCCCTGCAGATCCTTGAAGACGACGAGGACCGCCCAATTCTTACCTGGGGTATTGAGGGTGAGTTTGACGCGGATGATCAGCGCCTGCAGGCCGCTATTTACGGTGACGGCACCACCAAGCGCAAGGCAATGGAGGCGCACCGCACCCAGATTACGGTCGTGGACGAGAAGACTTTTGAGTACTCAAATAAGGTGCCGCAGAAGATTTCTGCCGTGGAGACTTTCCGCGTGCTCGACGGTAATCCGACCGCGACCGTGCACCCGAAGCCGCAGGAGGCTGGTCTGGTGGCGGGCGTTCTGACCGGCTCGATTCTGGGTATTTTTGCTGGTATTGCCGGGTCGATCTACCACGCCTGGGTTGTATACGTGGGGGAAACCGCCCTGCCCCTCGGCTTGCTGGTCGCGTACCTGACGGTCTTCTTCACTGCCCTGTGGTGTGCCCTGTCGTTGCGTCGCGGCTACGCTGCGGCTGTCGTGGCTGTTGCGGTGTTCGTGACCGTGTACGTGCTCGGTTACAGTCGTCCCGATTCGCCGTTTGTTCTGGTGAATCCGGGCCATTCGGCGATTGGCCTGTACGGTGCCCTGTGGTGGTTCGGCGCCCCTGTCGCGGCGATGCTTGGCATGCTCGTGTACACGCGCGCTCGCGTGAAGGACGCGCAGTATTTCTCGCCGCGTGCGGCGCATCAGCGTGCTCGCGCCAAGAAGTAGGCTGAAGCCTATCACTACGTCATAATCTAAGGGGAGGGGTGTTCCGGTTAGCCGGGACACCCGTCTGACGTTTTTGGGGTGCTACACCGCTGCTGTCTTCTAAACCCGTCGGATAGAGGGCAATAGGAAAGAAAATATATGCGTTATTCGGTGAATTGTGCGGGGTGGAAATAGCGATGACTTCATCAAAAAATTCATGTGATGAAGATTTCATTTTTGGCTTAATCTATTTTTAAAAGCCTGCGGACTAGCAATAACGCAAAGAAATACCAGGTCAGCCTAGCCTAAAAAATACCCCCACAAACCCATGAGACCACTGTCTGATACGCCACGAAAATACGGTTAAACAGCCGGTGCGCGATAGACTATACACAGACTTCCCCGCCGGGTACCAACTACTCGGCGGTTTACTCTGTAGATTCTGCCCTGCAGCAGACGACCCGCAGAACGGCGGGCACGGGGCGAACAGCTTGTAGAAAGGCACACCAATGACCTACGTAATCGCGCTTCCCTGCGTGGATGTCAAAGACCGCGCATGCGTTGAAGAATGCCCCGTCGACTGTATCTACGAAGGCGAACGCACCCTGTACATCCACCCGGATGAGTGCGTGGACTGTGGCGCCTGCGAACCCGTCTGCCCCGTAGAAGCAATCTACTACGAAGACGACGTCCCCGAAGAGTGGACCGAATACATCAGCGCCAACGCAGACTTCTTCGATGACCTGGGCTCCCCCGGTGGCGCAGCAAAGCTCGGCCCTACCGGTAAGGACGTGCCCTTCATCGCGGCGCTGCCTCCTCGTGGCGAATAATAACCTGCGTTGAATAATAGCTATAACCGCATAGACTGATCGCACCCGCTATAGGGTGCCAAGAGCCTCCATCTAGCACCCGGTGCCCACACACCGTCTACGCGCTGGAATGGAGGTTCTTGCTATAGGCACGCCAGCGCCCGGACGCTAGACTAAAATGACGAAAACTATTCCCAACCAACCAGGTGACACTATGACTTACGGCCTTAACCTGCCCGAATACCCCTGGGAGGCGCTCGCCCCCTACCGCGCAACCGCAGCCGCCCACCCGGATGGTCCGGTGGACCTGTCCATCGGCACCCCGGTCGACCCGACCCCGCAGACCATTCGTGAGGCGCTGGCGGCAGCCTCCGACGCACCCGGCTACCCGACCACCCACGGCACCCCCGCCCTGCGTGAGGCTATCGCCGAATGGTTTGCGCGCCGTCGCGGCGTGACCGGTCTGAACCCGGAAGCTATTATGCCCACGGTTGGTTCGAAGGAGCTCGTTGCGTGGCTGCCGTTCCTGCTGGGTCTGGGCCCGGGCGATGTGATTGTGTATCCCCGCGTTGCGTACCCCACCTACGATATGGGCGCCC
Source organism: Rothia similimucilaginosa (assembly GCF_029850985.2). NCBI lineage: Bacteria > Bacillati > Actinomycetota > Actinomycetes > Micrococcales > Micrococcaceae > Rothia > Rothia similimucilaginosa. The sequence goes on from NZ_CM138149.1 coordinate 586,287, forward strand.
GTTTTGCTCGCGCCGAGTCTGTTCCCGCAGACAGCCTGGACGAGCTGGATGCTGACACCCGTAGCCGTGTGAAGCTGATTTGGGTGAACTCACCAGCGAACCCGAACGGTGTGGTGCGTACCGTGGAGCAGCTGCGTGAGGTTGTGGCGCAGGCGCGTGAAATTGGTGCCGTGGTGGCATCTGATGAATGCTACGCGGAGCTCGGTTGGGGTGCTTGGGATGAGGCGTGCGGCGGTCAGCCGGTGCCGTCCATCCTGGATCCTCGCGTGTGCGATGGTGACTTCACTGGCCTGTTCGCCGTGTATTCACTTTCGAAGCAGTCGAACCTCGCCGGTTACCGTGCCGCGTTCATTGCCGGCGCCCCCGAGCTGATGCCGAACCTGATTAATAGCCGCAAGCACGCCGGCATGATTGTGCCCGCCCCGGTGCAGGCTGCCATGATGGTGGCGCTGGCTGATGAGGCGCATGTGGCGGCGCAGAAGGACCTGTACCGTGCCCGCCGTGAGGTGTTGGAGGAGGCGATTACTGTCGCCGGTGGTCGCATCGAGAATTCTGAGGCGGGCCTGTACCTGTGGACCACCTTCGGTGAGTCCACCTGGGATTCAATTGGCCGTCTGGCGGAGCTGGGTATTATTGCTGGTCCCGGTGTGTTCTATGGCGAGGACGGCGAAGGCTACGTACGTATCGCCCTGACCGCCTCCGATGAGGCTGTAGCGAAGGCTGCCGAGCGTCTGAAGGCATCTGTATCTCAGTAGCTTTGCTGCTCTGTAATCCGGGCAGCGGTGCGGCTCCAGTAGCTGTGTAGCCCCGGCAGCTAACTAGCCCGAGAGACAGAGAAAACCCCGCACCCTCCTGAAAGGGGAGTGCGGGGGCTTTGCGGTATCTGCATATCGTCGTTGGCTGGGGAGCCGGGACGATAGGGAGGGGAGGAAGCTACTTGCGGCCGCCGGGCAGAACGAACATCTGGACGGTTGGCGGGTTCGGGTTGTCCAAGGCATCCGGGATCAGGTTACGGGTCACTTTAGCTGAGGTTCGTGAAGCCAAACGATCCGTAATGCCGGTTGCTACCGCGGTCAGCACGAAGTTCACCGTCACGAAGATCGCCGCCGCCAGAATCAGGGTCTGCAGTACGTTGCCGTCACCGGAACCGATGCGTCGGGCTGAAGCCAGCAGCTCCGGGTAGGAGATGATGTAACCGAGCGCGGTGTCCTTCAGAATCACCACGAACTGGCTGAGCATCGACGGCATCATTGCAGTGAAAGCCTGAGGAAGGAGAATCCGAATCAGCGTCTGGGTCGGGGTTAGACCAATCGCAAGACCCGCCTCACCCTGGCCGCGTGGAAGCTGCTTCACGCCCGAACGGAGTAGCTCAGCGATCACCGAACCGTTGTACAGGGTCAGACCAACAACCACGGCGATGAAAGGTAGCTGAGCAGGCGGAAGACCGCTGTACTTGCCCAAAAAGAGCCAGAAGAAGATCATCATGATCAGCACCGGCACGGCGCGGAAGAATTCCACGACCACGGTGCCGAACCAGCGGGTAATGCGGTACTGGGATAGTCGAGCAATACCGAAGACCACACCGAACGCAACCGAGGTAACCACCGAAACCGCTGCCGCCGACAGGGTTGAGGCAAGGCCCGGCAGGTAGTAGGAACTCCAGGCGCGGGCGGTGAACAAATCAGTCCATTTTTCTGCCTCCAGCTGCCCCTTCTGACCCATAACGGTCAGCACATAGACCGCAAATAGTGCAAAAAGGACTACCGCAGCAATGTTGAAGATACGGATACGACGCTGAGCAATAGGACCTGGCTCGTCGAAAAGCACCGAAGAAGTGGCGCGGGTTTCATCACTGATAAAGGGGTTTTTCATCTCTTCACCGCCAGCTTACGGGATGACCAGGTGGTCAATGCACCAATGGGAACAACAATGATGACGAAGCCTATCGCAAACATAATAAAGATAGCGAGCACCATGTTCGCATCGAACTCAATCATGGATTTCATTAGCCCGGAGGCTTCAGCCACCGACGCGACCGAGGCGACAGTGCTGTTCTTCGTCAACGCAATTAGGGTATTACCAAGCGGGGTAATGGCACCGCGTAGAGCCTGAGGGAAAATCACCAGGCGGGCGGTATCGAAGAAACCCAGGCCGATAGCGCGGGCTGCTTCTGCTTGACCCTTCGGCACGGTGTTTACACCCGAACGGATTGCCTCGCAGATAAATGCTGAATGGTAGATTGACAGGGCAATGACCGCGTACACGAAGAAGTTCGTGTCGAAATCGTGTGAGAAGGAGAGCTGGAACTGCGTCCATACACCCAGAATGGCGAAAGTCATCATGATGGTGAGCGGAGTATTACGGACAGTGTGTACGTAGGCGGTGCCCGCCCAGCGCAGGGACGGGACGGGGCTGATGCGCATGAGCGCCAGCACGGTACCGAGGACGAACGATCCAATAGCCGCCCAGAAAGTCAGCTGAATATTGGTCATGAAGGCGCCAACCACATCGTACTTGGACAGGAGAGCGCCGAGTTGGTCAAAGAATGACATTCGTGAACCTCTCTAGAGGCCTAGGCGCAGGAGGTGCCCAGGTGCGGTGGGTTGGTTTCCGTGTTGTAGTGGTAGCCGGTGTCTTCGGTGTACTTGGTGATGAGTTTCTCCCAGGTACCGTCAGCTACCATTTCGTTGATGGCATTATTCACAGCTTCACATTTGTCGGTCCCCTTGGGCAGACCCACACCGTAGCGTTCAGCGGTAAAGGGGGAGCCGACCACTTTTAGCTTGTCCTTGTTTGCCTTGGTTGCTGCTAGACCGGCGAGGGTAATGTCGTCGGTGGTGACGGCATCTACCACGCCACCATTGAGGGCAACCACACAGTCGGAGTAGCTATTCTGCTTGACCAGGTTCACATTCTTGGCGAATTTGTCCTGGACTTTTTTGGCGCTCGTAGAACCGGTTACAGAACAGAGGTTCTTTCCGTTCAAATCATCCGGTCCGTGGATGTCATTGTTATCGACACGAACCAGCAAATCCTGACCGGCAGTGTAGTAGGGACCTGCGAAGTCTACGGTCTTCTTGCGGCTCTCAGAGATAGAGTAGGTCGCAAAAATCATGTCTACCTGGCCGGTATTGAGCATATTTTCGCGGTTAGACGCTGGAGACTCGACGAATTCAATCTGGCTTTCGGAGTATCCAAGCTTACCGGCGACGTAGCGCGCTACCTCCACGTCGAAGCCGGTGTAGGTGTTGCCGTCCTGATAACCGAGGCCGGGCTGGTCTACTTTAATGCCGATGCGGATCTTATTGCCGCTGTCTGCGCTGGAACATCCGGTGAGGACGCCGGTTAGAGCGAGGGATGATGCCGCGGCGAGTGCTGCGAGCTTGCGTGAATATTTTTGCATGTCGGGCCCTCCGCTTTAGTGGTTGATGATCTTGGAGAGGAAGTCCTTGGCGCGCTCGCTCTTCGGGTTAGTGAAGAACTCGTCCGGGTGTGCTTCTTCGACGATCTCCCCGTCGGCAAGGAAGACGATGCGGTCTGCCGCCTTACGGGCAAAGCCCATTTCGTGGGTTACAACAATCATGGTCATGCCTTCCTTTGCGAGGGAGACCATGGTGTCGAGCACTTCGTTGACCATTTCGGGGTCAAGTGCACTGGTGGGTTCGTCAAAGAGCATGACCTTGGGCTTCATAGCGAGGGCGCGGGCGATAGCGACGCGCTGTTGCTGACCACCGGAAAGCTCTGCGGGCATTTTATGTGCCTGGGAATCCACACCAACCTTTGCGAGTAGCTTCATAGCTTCTGCTTCTGCGTCTGACTTGGACATTTTGCGGATTCGGCGAGGTCCAAGGGTTACGTTATCAAGAATGGTCTTGTGAGCGAAAAGGTTGTAGGACTGGAAAACCATACCTACTTCGGCGCGGAGCCTCGCGAGGGCTCGGCCTTCTGCGGGGAGCTCTTCGCCATCAATCGTGATGGATCCGCTGGTGATAGTTTCGAGGCGGTTAATGGTTCGGCAGAGAGTTGACTTGCCGGAACCAGAGGGGCCGAGAAGGATGACAACTTCGCCCTTGCCTACGGAAAGGTTGATGTTTTTCAGAACATGATTGGTGCCGTAGTATTTGTTGACATCAGCAATTTCGATGAGGTTTTTTTGCTCTACGGGAGTTGTCTGTGCGGACATCATGAACCCTTTCATGTGAGGTGCATCTATGATGTGGGTTGTGTATATGCTGAGATTTTAGATTACGCCTCATCAGGTAACGTGTGTGTAAAATATTCGCTTTACTGTGTAAGTTATGTGAATTTTTAAGCCCTAATGCATAGTTATAGTATTTTTGACGTAAAAATATGGGTGAAAAACACCTCATCTATGTAAAGGGCTCTGACTAGGGGGAATGCTTCACCTTTCCGTTTTCTCCCACGACTTGTCAACTGTTTCCAGGGTATGCGTCACAAGCTGGCAAAAATTTCGAAAAAAGCGCACAAAAGTGCCCGACAGGTGAGATAACACCTATCGGGCACTCTTCAACACCCCTCACAAGGGGCTAAAACAGCTTAGGCCTCGTAACCGTTGGGGTTGTTCTTCTGCCAGTTCCAGTGGTCGCGAACCATGGTCTTAATGTCGCGGCTAGCGCTCCAACCCAGATCCGCCAGAGCAGAGGAAGGATCAGCGTAAGAGACCGCAACGTCACCGGGGCGACGATCCACAATCTTGTACGGCAGCTCCTTACCGCACGCCTCCTCGAACGCGTGCAGAACCTGCAGAACCGAGTAGCCGTTACCGGTACCCAGGTTCCAGGTGTGCAGGCCGCAGTGCTCAGTAATGTAGTTCAGCGCCTTCAAGTGGCCGTCAGCCAGGTCAACCACGTGAATGTAATCACGCACGCCGGTACCGTCAACGGTCGGGTAGTCGTTACCGAAGACGTTCAGGTGCTCGCGGCGACCCACAGCAACCTGCGCGATGAAGGGCACCAGGTTGTTCGGGATACCAGCCGGGTCCTCCCCAATACGGCCGGACTCGTGCGCACCAACGGGGTTGAAATAACGTAGCAGAGCAATGTTCCACTTGGGGTCAGAAGCAGCCAGGTCGACCAACATATCCTCGATGTGCTCCTTGGTGCGGCCGTAGCAGGACTGCGCATCCATGTTCATCTTCTCAATCAGAGGCATGGACTCCGGCTCGCCGTACACGGTAGCGGAGGAGGAGAACACGATGGAGTGGCAGTCAGCCTCATCCATTGCGTACAGCAGGTTCAGGGTGCCAGCCACATTGGTCTGGTAGTACCACAGCGGCTTCTCTGCGGACTCACCCACAGCCTTCAGACCCGCAAAGTGAATCACAGCGTCGGGGCGAACCTGCTTGAAGAGAGCCTTCATGCCTTCAAAGTCGAGCAGGTCAACCTTATGGAACTCGGGGGCGCGGCCAGCGAGTTCAGCGACACGCTTGAGGGACTCCTCGGAAGAGTTTGCGAGGTTATCCATGACGACGACGTCGTGACCTGCCTTGAGCAGTTCAAGTACAGTGTGGGAGCCGATGTAGCCGGCGCCGCCGGTAACGAGTACCTTCATGATGTCCTTTCGGGCTTTATATATCCGGAACAATTGCTCCGGATGGGGGACAAAAGCTGTTGAGCTGTATCTAATAGTACAGCCGCACACGATGTGTAAGTACTGCGGGACACTGTGCGCTTGTGCACGCTGGTGTGAGCATGTAGGAGGCGTTATTTAGATGTGTCGACGCTCGCCTTCACACAGCGTCTGAACCCGACTCTCAGCTGATTTCTGAGCCGACCTCTAATCCCACCAGAAATACCACTGGCGGCTCTGGTGAATAAACTCCGTCAGCGGCTCAAAATCTTCAAACACCTGGAACGGAAGATCCGAACAGAACGCGATTTGCTCGACCGCCACCTTCTTCGCCTCCAGCGGGTCTGCCACGGGGCGTTCCACCAGAAATTCCAGACAATTAGCACCGTCAAGAGCCGCCGGGATTGCACCATACTTTTCACGCCAATAGTGGGTGAACGCCAGCTGCGTTTCAGCGTCCGGGCAGTCATTCCAGCCGCCAAAGGGCAAGTACGCGGGAATGTCGGCGGGGTCATCGGTCGGAATCTGCAACAGGAGCATCTCGCCTTGCTCCTCCTCATCCAGGAGCTCGTAGCAGAGCAGAGCAGAAAGAGTCGGGGCCTCATCTTCAGGCTCCTCATCGGGCAGAAAATCGGAGCTCATAAACTCGTCAACAAACTCATTGAGGTTGAACTCGTCCGAGTTGTCCTCGTTAGTATCTTCGCCGTCATCGACAACCCTGCGCAGCTGTTGGGCAATGGCGGCGCTGCCATACTCTTCGGCGGAGGCGCCACCCCGGGCGGTACGGTAACGCTGCAGAACAGCACGAGTGTAGGCACTCACCTGCTCCGGGGTCAGCGTCTCAACATCGTCAATGATGTCGTGTTCAAGGGACACCGCAATGACCATGCTTTCAAGCACCGTATCATTCAGGTTCAGGAAGAAGGGGGCGAACCCCTCCGCACGTCCCAGCTTAGCCAGCTCATCGTAACGGGCCATGGCATCAGTAGCCGCAGCGCCCACCGCAATACGCTCGTGCGGGTAGGGGAAGAGGCGCGTAAAGTGCCGGTAGGTGTCGCTCATCGCAGGCGCGGATGCTGCTGATTCGGATGCTACTGATTCGGACGCTGCTGACTCGGACATGGGGGCTCCTCTCTGAACGGTACCTATCGCCTGCAATGGCGGGTGGGCTGTACCCGACACTACCAGCCTAGCGAAAGCCCGCGCATCCCGCCCCGAAAATGGTCATCGTAACCGCAATGGATCTGCTCCCAGCCTGTGAGAGCGGCGAAAAAGGGGAGCACCGGGCAGAGAAAAAGGGGCCGGGATGATTCACACATCCCGACCCCAAAGTTCACGGGCGGACCCGTACTATTCCAGGTACAGACTAGTCCAGGTGCAGACTAGTTCAGGTGCAGTGCCTCGTTCAGCTCCACGGTGTTCTTCGCACGCGGCAGAACCTCAATCGCGCCGCTGACCGAATTGCGGCGGAACAGCAGGTTCGACACACCGGACAGCTCCGCAGCCTTCACCACGCGCGCCTCCTGACCGGGCAGCAGAACGCTCACGCGCGAACCAGCGGTCACGTACAGGCCAGCCTCAACCACACAGTCATCGCCCAGGGCAATACCGATACCGGACTCCGCACCCAACAGGGAACGCTCACCAATAGACACGCGCTGAGTACCTCCACCGGAGAGTGTGCCCATCGTCGAGGCGCCGCCACCCACATCCGAGCCGTCACCCACCACAACCCCCTGAGAAATACGGCCCTCAACCATGGAGGTGCCCAGGGTACCGGCGTTGAAGTTCACGAAGCCCTCGTGCATCACGGTCGTGCCGGACGCCAGGTGCGCACCCAGGCGCAGGCGGTCACCGTCACCAATACGTACACCGGCGGGAACCACGTAATCCACCAGGCGAGGGAACTTATCAATGTGGCTCACACTCAGGTGGCCCAGCTTGCGCAGACCAATCGCAAGCTTCTGGAACTCGGCGGCAAGCACCGGGCCGTGGTTGGTCCACGTAACATTCGCCAGGGTACCGAACAAGCCGTCCAGGTTCAGCTCGTTGGGGCGAACCAGGGTGTGCGAGAGCAGGTGCAGACGCAGGTATGCGTCAACTGCGTCTTCGGGTGCCTCATCCAGGTTAATGGAGGCAGTGCGTACCTCGGTGCGAGCATTGCGTGCCGGGTGCTCAGCGGCCAGCTCCTCCAGCTCGTCCGCGATGGACAGGTCAGGAGTCTGGGTGAGGGAGGGGGCGGGGAACCAAGCATCCAGGACGGTGCCGGCGTGCTCGCCAGAGATAACAACATTAACCAGTGCAACGCCGGAGGCGTAACGGGGAGTGTTTTCAGACATACCGTCCATTATAGTTTTGGGGATTGGTGTCCCTTCAAGAGCGTCCCATATCCTCGATATGGGCGTTGTGTGCGCGGGGGAACCTGTAAGGTGGAAGGATGAGCGTTTCCCCGAATATTTCTGAGCATCACTCGGTTCCGGCTCCGCCCCTGAACTTGGACGTATCCATGCCCGAGCTGACCCGTGCCCTGCTGGATTACGAGTCGGTTTCTGGCAACGAGCAGCTAATTGCTGACGCCGTGCACACGGCGCTGTCATTCTGCCCGCACCTGCACCTGACTCGTGACGGGGACGCCATTATTGCCCGCACTGAATTCCCGCCGCCGCCCGGCGCTAAGGTCGAGCGTACCCGCATTATCCTTGCCGGTCACCTGGACACCGTTCCCCTGCCCACCGTTGAGGGATCCCTGGGTACCGTGCCGTCCACGGTGCGCGAAGAAGAGGACGGGTACGTGCTCTACGGCCGCGGCGCCACCGATATGAAGGGCGGCGTGGCGGTGCAACTGAAGCTTGCCGCCGAACTGACCGCGCAGGACACCGACTACAACCTGACCTACATCTTCTACGACAATGAAGAGGTTGCCAGCGAACTCTCCGGCCTGGCACGCCTGATCCGCAACCACGGTGAGCTCATCACCGACGCAGACTTCGGTGTGCTGCTCGAACCGACCGACGGCACCATTGAGGGCGGCTGCAACGGCACCATGCGTTTCTTCGTGCGCACCCGCGGCCTTGCCGCCCACTCGGGACGCGCTTGGCGCGGCGAGAACGCGATTCACGCCCTGGCACCGGCATTGGCGGCGCTCGCCTCCTATGATCCGAAAACTATTGCCGTGGAGGGCCTGGATTATCGTGAGGGCCTGAACGCGGTGCAGATTTCTGGCGGTGTTGCCGGTAATGTGATTCCTGATGCAGCGGCAATGCACGTGAACTACAGGTTCGCACCCGATAAGAACCTGGACGAGGCGGTCGCCCATGTGCGTGAGGTCTTCGCCGGTTACGAGCTGGATTTTGTGGATCTTTCCCCGGCAGCTCGCCCCGGCCTGGACACCCCGCTGGCAGCTTCCCTGATTGAGGCGGTGGGGCAGAAGCCGCAGCCGAAGTATGGTTGGACGGACGTGGCGCGCCTGAGTGAGATCGGTATTCCCGCCGTAAACTTCGGCCCCGGTGATGCTCTGCTGGCTCATACCGATAATGAGCATGTGAGCTTTAGTCAGCTGACCCGGTGCCACGCGGATTTGCGTGCCTGGCTACTCAGCGACCGTGACGAGGATTAGACACAACAGGACCAGTCGCGGCGCTGATTCTGCCGGTGCTGACGCTACTATTTGAATTTAGGTGACCGTCAGGGGTTGATGGTCCTGCATGATATGAGATTGAGATGAACTTTCTGCTGATTCTGCTTGCCCTGCTGATTGCGGGCATCGCGGCGCTCTCCGTTGTGGCGCTCACCGGTGAGCGTGCCGTGCCCGGTGCCGCATTCTTTAGTGGTGTGGGCCGTGACGGTTTGGGAACTTTCGACCGTCTGGAGGATTTGACTACCGCGGTTCGTTTCTTCGGCGATCCCGAGGACGAAAAGGCGTCTGCGAGTGAGTCGGTATCCGGTGATGCTTCTGCCGAAGCAGCCGCAGAATCCGCTGAGGGTGCTGCTGAGCCTGCTGTTGAGCAGAAACCCGTGTGTCGCGTCGCGGTTCCGCGGGCTGATGATGCGGAGAGCACCTTGAGCGCGCATAACCTTGTGGAGAAGCGAAAGAACGTCCGGGCGGCTTCCTCCGGTCGGGTGGCTACTCCGGCTGAGGGGAATTAGCGTCTGTGAGTGTTCCTTCTCAGCACCCTAGCCCTGTTCCGCTTGCCCGCGCTAACTCTGCCGCTGACTCGGCACCCCGCACCTCCTCGGAGCAGGGTGAGTCCTTTGACCAGCTACTGACCTGGGCGTACGCCGCTGCCGGTGAGCGCCTGCACCGTGTGTGGGAGCGTCTGTGTGCCCTGCCCGCGTGGCTGTCGGTGCTACTGATTTATGGTCTGTCCCGAGTGTGGGGCTTCATTGTGTTTGCCGTGGTCGGTCAGCAGCAGCTACGAGGTCCGTGGGGTGAGCACCTGGATTATTTGTCGTTCATTAGTATCTGGGATGCCGGCTGGTATGAGCAGATTGCGGTACAGGGCTACCCGAGTGAGTTGCCGGTGAATGCAGCGGGTGTGGTTCAGCAGAATCAGTGGGCTTTTTATCCGATTTTCCCGCAGCTTTCCGGTGCTATTAGCCATGCGACAGGCATCGGGTACTACCCGGTGGCGGCGACTGTTGCTCTGCTTGCCGGTTTCGCAGCCGCGTGGGTGATTTACCTGCTCTTTGAGGCGTCGTTGAAGGCGACCGGTTTCAAGAGTGAGGAGTTGCCTTCTGTGCTGTCTAAGTGGGCTGTTGCGTTGGTGTCATTCTTGCCGGTTGCGCCGGTGCTTCAGGTGCCCTATGCGGAGTCGCTGAATCTGGTGTTCCTTGCCGGCGCCCTGCTGTGCCTGGTTCAGGGACGCTACGGTCTGCTGGTTCCTGTGGCGGCGTTGGCGTGCCTGTCCCGCCCGGTGGGTGTGCCCCTAGGCGCGACTGCCGGTCTGTGGTGGTTTACGTGCTGGGTTCGTTCAAGCCGCCAGTCGAGTATGGGCACGGCGTTTGTACGTCATCTGGGGCAGCTGGTGAGCGCCCTGGTGGTGTGTGCGTGTGCGCTGGTGTGGCCTGCGATTGCATGGTGGGTTACGGGCCGTGTGGATGCATACACCGCCACGGAGACGGCGTGGCGCGGCACCCATCTGGCGCTGATTCAGCCGTGGCTTTCGCAGGGTTACCTGTACTTTGGGTATGCAGCTCCGGTACTGCTGACTCTGCTGATTCTGGGCTTTATCGCTCTGTGCTTGAGCCCGTTGGCACGTAGGGTTTTGGCGGCTCCGTTGAACCTGTGGTGTCTGAGCTATTTTGCGTATTTGATTCTGTTTTTGAATCCGCAGTCTTCGACGTTCCGTCTGTTGTTGCCGTTATTCCCGCTGGTGATTGTGGTGGCGGCGGTGAGCCGTTCGCGGGCGTATCGTTGGGCGTTGCTGGTGGCAGGTGCGTGCGCGCAGTGGGGCTGGGTTGGCTGGCTGTGGCATTGGAAACAGCTCCCCGGCGGTGGAGACTACCCGCCGTAAACCGAATATTGTGTCAGGAGACCGCCGGTGTGTAGCCGGCAGTCTCCTGTGTTCTTAGCCGTGGGCGCAATGCCCCTTTGCGGTGCTGTAGCATACGCCTTTTGCCTGTCCAGATTTTAAAGACACGTCCAGAAAGCGCCGCGGGTTCGGCGGTGCTGGCTCGGAACTGATAATCTATATTCCGTGTTTGGTATTAGTGGCACCGAGTTTATTATTTTGGCCGTTATCACGTTCTTTGTGATCGGTCCCGAACGCATGCCTGAATACGCCCGACAGATCCGTGAATTCGTCAAGATGGTGCGCCGTATGGCGTTCGACGCGAAGGACGACTTCAAGGAAGCCCTGGGCGAGACAGGTTTGGAAGATATTAACTGGCGCCAGTACGACCCCCGCCAGTACGACCCGCGCGTGATTGTGAAGCAGGCGTTCGCTGAGGATGACGCCGAGCGTGAGCGTGAGGCGAAGGAACGTGAAGAGGCGCTGCTGAAGGAGAAGGAAAAGTCGGAGAGCCGTGCTCTTCCGCGAGGCGCATACGCCCCCTTCGATGTGGACGCAACCTAAGATTTTGACATGAAAGAACCCCGCACTGTGATGGTGCGGGGTTCTTTGTATATCTGCTGTTTGGCCGCAGCTTCTAGAAGCTTGGTTCTAGACTGCTGCAGCTTTAGACGAAGAGCGGCAGGCTCTGACCCGCCCTCGACTCGCCCGAGTGCAGTAGCTGCGAGGCAATGGACTGAATCTCTTCGGCAGCGGACGAATCCGGGTGGCTCCAGACCACGGGGGTACCCTCGTCGCCGCCGGTACGCAGGTTTACGTCCAGCGGGACCGAACCGAGCAGTGGTACCGGGTAGGAGAGCGCCTCCGAAAGACGCTCAGCGAGCACCTGACCGCCGCCAGAACCGAACATGTCGAGTACGGTACCGTCCGGTAGGGTCATGGCAGCCATGTTCTCGACCACGCCCACGACCTTCTGACCGGTCTGCAGGCTCAGGGTGCCGGCACGCTCCGCCACATCCACCGCGGCGTGCTGCGGGGTGGAAATAAGCACCAGCTCCGCATTGGGCAGTAGCTGAGCCATGGAGATGGCAATATCGCCGGTACCGGGCGGTAAATCAAGCAGCAGCACATCCAGGGCACCGAAGTGCACGTCCATGATGAACTGCTCCAGGGCACGGTGTAGCATGGGGCCGCGCCACGCTACCGGCTCGTTGCCCTTGAGGAACATACCGATAGAAATCACACGAATAAAGCCGCCGCTGACCTTCTGCTCACCCCAACGCTGGGTGGGGGCGGGAACATCCACGGTCGGCGGAAGAATCAGATCATCCAGGCGGGTCGGGGCGTCAGTAATACCCAGCAGACCCGGGATGGAGAAGCCGTGCACATCCGCGTCAATAATGCCCACCGCAAGCCCGCGTGAAGCGAACGCGGCGGCAAGATTTGCGGTCATAGAGGACTTACCCACGCCACCCTTACCGGACACCACACCGAACACGCGGGTTAGCGAACCGGGTGCGGTAAACGGGTTGGAACGCTCCGGCTTGAGCATCGAACGCAAGGCGGAACGCTGCTGCGGGTTCATCGCACCCACCACCAACTGCACACGCTCAACACCCTCAACGGTGGCGGCGGCGTCACGAACTTGCTGTTCGATGGTGTTCTTCAGCGGGCAACCCTCAATGGTGAGTAGCACCGTGACCTCAGCCCAGTGGCGACCGGGAATCGGCGCACCCAGCTCATCCAGCTCAGGATGCACGAGCGCAGTGTCAACCATACCCAGCTCCGTAATGGGGCGGCGCAGTTCGGGATCCTCGACACGGGCGAGCGCCGCGTAGAGCGCATCCTGCAGGGGTGAATTAGCGGTCATGGGCGCCTCCTTCACGGGTGCGCTCTGCCTGCTGCTGTGCCTGCTGAGCTTCGCGGCTCTGAGGCTGGCTCAGATCGCCGCGGTGGGAATGATCCTGTGCGGAGTCCTTCGCAGAGCGTTCAGACTTGTCAGAGGGCTGCTCGGTGCCGTTCTCGGTGCCCTCAGCGTCCTTTTCCTCGCCCTCGGAGATATCGATATCGTCGATAGCCTCCTCCAAGTCCTCAATGTCTTCACTGATGTCCTGCAGCTGCTCGGCGTGACGCTCCTGCTCCTGCGCAATGTTCTGCAGTTCCTCAAGAATGTCACGCAGCTCGCTACGGACGAAGTCACGGGTCGCAACCTCACGCAGAGCAATACGCAGCGAAGCAATCTCGCGGGTCAGGTACAGGGTCTCCTCCAGGTTCTGCTGGTCGCGCTTACGGTCCTCAGATGCCACCACACGGTCGCGGTCATCCTGACGGTTCTGCGCCAACAGCAGCAGGGGAGCAGCGTAAGAAGCCTGCAGGGACAGCATCAGGGTCAGCAGGGTGAAGTTCAGACTACGCGGGTCGAACTGCATCTCCTCCGGCGCCAGGGAGTTCCAGGCAAGCCACACGCCACAGAAAACGGTCATCCACATCAGGAACTGCGGGGTACCCATGTAGCGTGCAAAGCCCTCGGTCATGCGGCCGAAAGCATCCGGGTTGGGGCTCGAGAACAGCTTCGGCTTACGGGTACCGGGGGTGCTCAGCTGCGAGTCGTTACGCTGCGGGCGGGAGTCGCCGCGCTCGCGGTTGCGTTCAGCGTACTTCTTCTCCAAGCGGTCTTTGAGAATGCGAGCCTTATCGATGCGGGGGTTCTCTTCGGTACGGTTTGCGTCACGGCGGTTCGAATCAGGCAAAGCGTCGTCCTACCTTTCGTACGGGAGTTCCATCATCGTAAGTGCGCCAGTCTTCGGGCAGAAGCGCATCGAGCACGTCGTCGATGGTCACTGCGCCTACCAGGCGGTGCGATTCGTTCACAATGGGAACGATGGTCAGGTCGTAGGTTGCCAGCACGCGTGCCAGCTCTTCCAAGCTGGCCTGGTCAGAGACGGGCTCAGTGCCGGTATCAAGGATGTGACCAATCGGCTCGCTCGGCGGCACACGCAGCAGCTTCTGCATGTGCACCAGGCCCAGGTATTTGCCGGTCGGCGTTTCCAGAGGCGGGCGGGTCACCATCACAGCAGCCGCCATCGCCGGAGGGATTTCCTCGGCGCGGATGTGCGCGAGCGCCTCTGCGACGGTCGCCTCGGGGGAGAGGATAATCGGTACCGGGTTCATGAGCGAACCGGCGGTACCTTCGTCGTATTCGAGCAGTCGACGCACATCGTCTGCTTCGTCGGGTTCCATGAGTTCGAGCAGCTTTTCACGCTGGGCGTCGTCCAGCTCGATGAGCAGGTCGGCGGCGTCGTCCGGTTCCATTTCTTCGAGGACCTGCGCGGCACGCTCGTCATCCAAGTGTGAGAGGATCTGCACCTGGTCCTCGGCGGGCAACTCCTGCAGAACGTCCGCGAGGCGCTCATCCTGCAGTTCGGCGGCGATTTCGACCATGCGCTTATCGCTCATCTCGTGGATAGCGTCCGCAAGGTCGGCGGGCTTGGAGTTCTCATAGTTCGCCACGAACGCGGTTGCTGCCTGCGGTTCCACATCGGTGGAGAGCACCGCTTCGTCCCAGTCGACGATGAGGGTCTCCTTAGAGCGGCGGCGCCACGTGTTGGAGGAGGAACTGACGCGGGAAACGAACAGCTCGGTCACGCCCCAGTCGCCGTTGCGGCGCTGCTCAATGGCGACGTCCTCAATGACGGCGTCGCCGCTGCCGTCGAGCAGGCGCACACGGCGGTCAAAAAGCTCACCAACGATGAGAGTCTCAGAGTTGCGTTGTTCAAAGCGGCGCAGGTTCACCAGGCCGGTTGAAATGATCTGTGAAGCGTCGATACTTCGCACACGGGTCATGGGCATGAACACGCGTTTCTTGCCGAGCACCTCAATAATGATGCCGACAACAATGGGTTCGCTGCCCTTGGCGGGGCGGGCGCCCGCAATGGATGCGCCCAGGCCGCGTTTGAGCACGACAACATCTCGGAGACGTCCGAGGCGGTCACCGAAGGGGTCAAAAACGTCGAGGCCCAGAAGGCGGGCAATGTAAATCTTGCTGGGGGTGCTGAACTTCGAATTGCTCACCTCTCTAGGGTACGCTCTGCCGTGGGGATTCGCACTTTGAGAAGCCTAATTGAAGAGGTGTTTGCTACGCCTGTAGAGGAGCTGACTGCCCACCGGGCCCAGGGTTGGGGTGGGCGGTAGAATAGGAGTCATGACTTCTCACCTGCCGAATATTCCCTCGACCCCGCCTTCTTCATATCTGGCGTCGCGCCTGTCGCAGGCTCAGGGCAAGCCTCTGCCCGCCGGTGAGGCGATTGCCTCCTTCGTTCGTCACGATGATGCGCTCGCCGCTTTTGATGTGCTCAGCGAGCAGGATTATCCGGTCACGGCGCTATACCTGGTCAATGACGGTATCCGCCAGGTGGAGTACCCGGTACAGCCCGGTTATGGTCGTGCCCTGATTTCTTCAGCGATTCAGGGTGTGGTGATTGGCCTGTTGTATTCGGCATTTGTGTCTTTGAACGGCACCTCTTTTATCTCTGCGGCAATGTCTACGGTGCCTATCTCTGTGGCCATTTTTGTCCTGTGGCGTATGTTTGATTTGCGCCGCGGCCGCGGGGCTCGTTACCCGATGCGTACTGAGGCGATTCCCTCGCGCACCGTGATGTACGCTCTGCCGGAGTACGCTCAGGATGCGCGCCGCGTGCTGGGTGCGCATCCTCGCTTCTCGGCGGCGGTTGCGGCTGCGCGTGCGGCTACAGCTCCGGAAGCTTCGCAGGCTCGTGCGGCACAGAGCACCGTTTCGATGAATGGTGCACCGGTTCCGACCGGCGCCCCGAAGGCGCCCTCGTACCGTGCGCAGGCGGGTAGCCAGCCGGCACCGAACCAGAACCTGCCCGTGCGTGATGCGACCGCGCAGAACGCGGTGGCTCAGAGCGCGGCGCAGAATATGCCCGCACCGGTTGCCCCCGTACAGTCCACACAGTCCGCCGAACAGGAACAGGCAAGTACTGACCAGACGACCGGTCAGAAGCCAGATACGCAGAAGCGTCCGGCTCAGCGGTACGGTCTGCGAGTGGACGACCCGGAAGAGTACGCGAAGCTGATTCAGCCCAAGCCGCAGCGTCCGACCCCGCGCCCGCAGGGCCTGCACGATAAGTCCTCGCACGATAATTCTTCGAAGGACTACGAATAACCGAACCCGCAACGGCAGTAGCCGCCCATCACGGTGGGAAACAACCATAGAAGACACGCGAAAGCCCCTCACCGAACGAGTTGGTAAGGGGCTTTCCCTATGAGCCGTTACTAACGCATCTGGGGGTAGGCGTTACTTCGCCAGCTTCGCCATCCACTCCTCAATGCCCTCCACGGTGCGCGGCAGTGCAGCGGAGAGATTCACGTTGCCGTCCTTGGTGCAGAGCACGTCGTCCTCAAGGCGGATACCGATACCGCGGTATTCTTCGGGAACGGACAGATCCTCGTCCTTGAAGTACAGTGCAGGCTCAATGGTGAAGACCATGCCCGGCTCCAGCTCAGCCCACATGTACAGTTCAGCCTTTGCCTGCGCACAGTCGTGCACGTCCAGGCCCAGATGGTGGCTGGTGCCGTGCGGCATCCAGCGGCGGTGCTGACCGCCCTCAACGGTGAGCGAAACATCAGCGGAAACAGGCAACAGGCCCCATTCTTCCAGACGGTGTGCAAGAACGTTCATGGCAGCCTCGTGGATTTCGTAGAACTTGACACCCGG
This sequence comes from Rothia similimucilaginosa, assembly GCF_029850985.2. Lineage (NCBI taxonomy): Bacteria > Bacillati > Actinomycetota > Actinomycetes > Micrococcales > Micrococcaceae > Rothia > Rothia similimucilaginosa. Next base: position 603,123 of record NZ_CM138149.1, read on the forward strand.
CTTAGCGACAGCGAATGCGGCGTCAGCAGCCTCCAGCACAGCGTTGTAGACCTTCGCCTGAACCTCGGTGAACTTACCGTTCACGGGGAAGGTGCGGGTCACGTCTGCGGTGTACAGGGTGTCGTCCTCAACGCCTGCGTCCAGCAACAGTAGCTTGCCGTCGTCGACGGTGCCGTTGTTGCGGATCCAGTGCAGGATAGTTGCGTTGTTACCGCACGCTGCGATGGTGTCGTAGCCCAAGTCGTTACCGTCGGTACGTGCCACGGAGAAGAACGCGGTCTCAACGACGCGTTCGCCACGGTGATGTTCCTTAGCCTTCGGCAGGGAGCGAATGACCTCTTCGAAGCCCTTGACGGTCAGATCAACGGAACGCTGCAGGTTCTCAATCTCGATAGCGTCCTTGATCAGGCGAGCCTCGGAGAGAGCCACGGCCAGTTCGGAGTCCAGCTTGTCAGCCTGCTCCAGCTCCACGCCGGTGTTGTAGCGGGAGGTGTCAACCAGTGCGTCAACAGCCGGGTCAACATTGCGGACCAGGCGGATGTTCACACCACCCAGGCCCTGGTTACCGGCGTTCTTAGTGATAGCTACCTCAAGCTCGGATAGGTCTCGGGTGCGGATGCCGAAGCGTTCGGAGAACTCCTTCAGGGTGGGGCGGGGACCAACCCAGAACTCGCCATAGCGGGCGTCTGCGTAGAACTCGGTGGTGTCGCGGCCAGCCAGCGGACGGAAGTACAGGGTGACTTCGTGGTTGGAGCCGTTGTCACCGGTACCCTCTTCGACGGGCTCGAAGATCAGCACAGCGTCGGGTTCGTGGTCGATGCCCAGACCGGTCTGGTGCGCAAACGCCGAGTGGGGACGGAAGCGGTAGTCGCAGTCGTTGGAGCGGACCTTCAGCGGGCCTGCGGGCAGGACGAGGCGCTCGCCGGGGAATGCCTTGGAGATCTTGGCACGGCGCTCAGCCGCGTAGTCTGCTACGGGCTCGCGAGTGTAGCCGTCATCTTCGGCAGGTGCCCAGTTTGCGGCAATGAATTCGGTGAACGCAGATGCCTTAGGGGTGCTGCGGTGGTCGTTCTTCTGAGCTTCGGTGCTCTTCTCATTGTTCTCAGTCATGGGTTAATCATATCGCCTTCACCACAAGTGGGCAGATGTTTTAGCGCTTTTGACTATAAGAGAGGGCCGGTGGGGCAGAATATATCTTTGACCTGCGACCGGGTACCCGATATTGCGCCGCCGATATTGGTAGGGTTGAATCAGAAGAGTAGATGACATGCCTTAAAACCCCGCTGAGGTGGCGAGGAACTAGCAAGGGCGGGGAAGGAGAGAAAATGACGCAGACAGAACATCGAAATAGTGCACCGCAAAATAATGCGCAGCAGGCACCGCAGCCCGCTGAATCGGGCGCGCCTGAAAACCGGAACCTTACCGGGAGCTATGATCTGCATATTCACTCCGCTATTTCTGACGGTACGCAGAACCTGGCCGAGCTGGTGCCGCTGATTGCTCGCGCTGGGTTGGCGGGTTTTGCGCTGACTGATCACGATACGACGGCTGGATGGGCGCAGGCGGCTCAGCTGGCGGATGAGTACGGTCTGGATTTTCTGCCGGGTGCCGAGTTCTCTTGCCGCTACCGGTACACCGACGGTGAGGGCCGCGCACGCACGAAGACTATTCACCTGCTCGCTTATGGTTTTGACCCGGTGGGTTCGGAGTTGGCGTGCCGTGTGGAGGCGATTCGCGCTAGCCGTGCGGGCCGTGCACAGGCTATTGTGGACCGTCTTGCCCCTGACTACCGGCTGACATGGGATGACGTGTTGGCGCAGGTGGGGGCGGGGAACACGGCGGTGGGCCGCCCTCATATTGCTGATGCGCTGGTGGCTGCTGGTGTGGTTGCTGATCGTTCTGAGGCTTTTGCGAAGCTACTATACACGGGTAGCCCCTACTATGTGCCGCAGGGCGCGCTGGATCCTTTAGAGGCGGTGCGTCTGGTGCGTGAGGCTGGGGGTGCGCCGGTGATCGCGCACCCGATGAGTACGATGCGTGGGCCCGCGTTGAGCCTGGAGTATCTGGGTTTGATGGTGGAGGCTGGCCTGGCGGGTGTGGAGGTGTATCACCGTGAGAATTCGGTTCAGGACCGTGCGCGTCTGCTGGAGTTCATTGAGGGTCAGCGCGCGGCGGGCCGTGAGGTACTGGTGACAGGTTCGAGTGATTATCACGGTGCGGGCAAGCCGAACCTGCTGGGTGAGAATACGACGGATGCGGCGACGGTGGCGCGTATCCGCGAGCTGCTGGCAGCCCGGTAGTAAGACCAGTAGCTAGGGGAAAGAGTGTGGGGCGGGTTCCTAATCAAGGAACCCGCCCCACACTCTTAACACGTGCTCTCACGAATACGCAGAAAAGACAGCCTAGACGCTCTCACGCGAGGCATGATGTTGCAACACCGCACCCGCAGCAACCGCATCCCGCTGAGCCCGGGCCGCACGAGCCTTAGCCCGCGCCTGATGCTGACGCTGACGACGCAACTCATCACGACCATCAATACGCATCTTCTTATCCACCGCATCCATCGACCGGTGACGCACAAACCGGCACGACGCACCCTCAACCGGCTGCGTAGTCTCGGTGAGCGTATCCAACACAGCCTTTAGCGCATGACGGCTCGCCGCCGTCAACGCATCACGACTCGTACCGCCACGAACACCCACCGTACGCTTCGGTGTGAACAACACACTCGCCCCACGCGGCACACCGCGATACTCAGCGAACGACACCGGATCCACACCCAGGCGCTTAGCCATCACCTCAATAGCCGGTGGATTCTGATCCACACACACGAACTTACGGCCCAACTGAGCTGCCGCCGCACCTGTAGAACCAGAACCAGCGAAGAAATCCAACACCCAATCACCCGGACGGGAACTCGCCGCAATCATACGACGTAACAAACCTGTAGGCTTCTGCGTGGGATACCCCGTCTTCTCCTTACCCGTCGGCGACACAATAGTATGCCACCACACATCCGTAGGGAGCTTACCGCGAGAAGCCTTCTCCTCAGTCACCAAACCGGGAGCCATATACGGTTCACGATCAACCTCCGAAGTATTGAAGTAATAGCTGCGGTAATCCTTCGCGTACACCAAAATATTGTCGTGCTTCGTCGGCCAGCGGCGCGTAGACTTCGCACCGTAGTCATAAGCCCAAATCAGCTCATTAATGAAGTTCTCCCGACCAAAAATCATGTCGCACATAATCTTCACATAATGAACCTCACGCCAATCCAGGTGCAGGTACAAGGTGCCGTCCTGCGCAAGCAGACGATGCGCCTGCTCAATACGCGGTGCTAGGAATGCCCAATAATCCTCGAACGAGTCGTTATAGCTCGCCAGAGTCTGCAGGGTGCTCGAATAGCTCTTGCCCTTAAAGCCGGTGCGGTCACCCTTCTCAGAAGCCTCCGCGCTCAAAGTACGGCGCGTCTGCTTCTTACCCGTATTGAACGGCGGGTCAATGTAAATCACGGTGAACGCACCATCGGGCAGGTCACGCAGATACCCTAGGTTATCTGCCTGCACTAGCAGCGACGGGCCCTGCGGATCGAAAACAGCCGAATCCGCGGGGTGCGTCTTAGCGGTAGAGGAGGGCGCGGCAGGTGCCGGGGATGCTGAAATACCCAACCCCGGCCCTAGCCTTCAGAACCAGCACGGTCAGCGCCACGGCCCTTACTGCGAGAACTCTCAGGACCGGAGTCCCCAGCACGAGAACCTTTAGCACGCGAGCCTTCAGAGCGGTGGCGGGTGCGGCGACCCTCACCCTCCAGCGGCTGACCCTCAACACGGCGGGTACGGCGACGCTTACGAGGCGCACGCTCAGAACGCTCAGAAGAATGCTCGGTACGCTCAGTGCGCTTGCGGCCTTCGGAACGGCTACGGCGCTTGCCACGGCCCTCACCGTCACGACCGCCAGAACGGCCACCATCACGACCTCCGTGAGAACGAGCCGGGCGGCCATCACGAGAATCACGGGCGCTCTCAAAGAACTCCTCGCCCATCCCCTCAGCCACACGCTCCTCGCGCGGCAGACGGCCCTTGGTGCCAGCCGGAATGTTCAGGTCGTAGAACAGGTGCTCAGAGGAAGAGTAAGTTTCTACAGGCTCAGGAACGCCCAGCTCCAGGGCGTCGTTAATGACCTTCCAGCGCGGCAGGTCATCCCAGTCCACCAGGGTCACGGCGGTACCCTCATTGCCCGCACGGCCAGTACGGCCGGTACGGTGCAGGTAAGTCTTCTCATCCTCGGGCACGCGGTGGTTAATCACGTGGGTCACATCTTCAACGTCAATACCGCGAGCCGCCACGTCGGTCGCGACCAGAATATCGACCTTGCCGGAACGGAACGCCTTCAGCGCCTGCTCACGCGCAACCTGATTCAGGTCACCGTGCAGAGGCGCGGCAGCGAAGCCACGGTGCACCAGCTCCTCCGCCACGCGGGCAGCATCACGCTTGGTCTTGGTGAAGATGACGGTGCGGCCGCGACCGGTAGCGCGCAGAATGCGGCCAATCATCTCGTCCTTATCCAGGTGATGTGCACGGTAGACGACCTGGCGGATCGATGCCTTAGTCTTCGATGCGTCCTCGGGGCTAGCGGCACTAATACGCATGGGCTTGGTCATGTACTGGCGGGCCATCGCAATGACCGGGCCGGGCATGGTTGCGGAGAACAGCATACTCTGGCGGTCCTCGGGCAGGTAGCTGAGAATCTTCTCAACCGACGGCTGGAAACCCAAATCCAGCATTTCGTCAGCCTCATCGAGGACCACAATCTTGACCTGCTTCAGGTTCAGGAAGCCCTGCTGGTACAGGTCGATAATGCGACCGGGGGTGCCTACTGCAACCTCCAGGCCGCGGCGCAGCAACTCAGCCTGAGGCTCAATCGGCACACCACCGTACAGGGTAGCGATGCGGGCGTTGCGCAGCTTCGCAGCAATCGCCAGATCCTCACCCACCTGAATAGCAAGCTCACGGGTCGGAACCAGAATCAGCGCCTGAGGTGCGCCGGGGTACTCCACATCATCCCAACCCTCATCGTCGCGGCCGACCACACGCTGAATGGTTGGCAGACCAAAGCCGAGGGTCTTACCGGTACCGGTCTTCGCCTGACCAATGATGTCCTGGCCAGACAGAGCCACGGGAAGAGTCAGCTCCTGGATGGGGAAGGGGGAGGTAATGCCAACCGCCGCGAGGGCGTCGCTAATATCCTGGCGAACGCCGAAGTCGGCGAAGGACTTTGCAGTCTGAGTGGTTTCCTGCGTGTTCGTTTCAGTCACTGGACCGTATCTTTCTACCCCTGTTCGGGGTGTGTTTCTCCCCGAATTGGGGTGTACCAGCCAGCGCCCCAACGGTGGAGGCGGTGACGGGCGGGCGTCGAAAGCCGGCCGCGGGAAATTCTTACACGGGAAATTCTTGCCGAGACGCTGCCTGCACGCATGGTTCATTCATGATGAGAAGGCGGTGCAGCCTTGGGGTCTTGAAAGGGGTACGACCGGTCATTCACTTAACCCCTCAATATTAACCCGGATTTGCTTCTGGTGCACCCCCAAGCGGTTGTGGCGTGCGCCCGTGATGGGCGATATACCGCCCCAAAACCGGGTGTCGCGAGGTTTTTGGGTGGGCGGCTTAAAACACAAATCCCCGCATCCGGCACGGCGTAACCTTACGGCGCATAAAGCGCACGCACACAGCGCATAAAGCGCGGTTACGCATCATGACGGATGCGGGGAGAGCTAAAGCTAAAGGGGAAACAGCTACCGAAGTAATTAGGCGCTGATACCGAAACCAACGTGACGCTTCGCGTCGGAACCCAGCTCAACGTAGCCAATTTGAGCGCCAGAAATCAGGGTGGTGTTGCCCTTATCGTCAGTAATCTGCAACAGGGATCCGTCCTCAATTGCCTTTGCGACCTTCTCGGTGATAACGTCCTTGGATTCGGTGGTCTCAACAACGATTTCGCGGGCGATGTGGCGAACGCCAATCTTGATTTCCATGAGTCTCCTCGCAGAATAGTCCGGCGACGCCAAACGCGCGCCGGGTATAGGAACTGTCTTATCTAGCATCTACTCTAGCGTGAATGCGCCCATCGGCACCGTGAACGGGCGGTACTTCGCCGGGGGCTAATAAAATACTTGCCGCCGGATGCGTGAAAAAGCGCGCGAAAACCCACACAAAACCCGTGCGAAAACGGGTTTAGGTATGCGAAGAATGCCAGAAAGATCGGGGAGAGGCTCTTAAGAGTCCTCCACCTGAATACCGTAGAGAGTCTCCAGTGCCTGTACATAATCCTCCGTGCGGCCCTCCGCCGCAAGTTTCTTGGCGCGCACTGTCGGGGTGTGCAGCAGGGACTTCACCATGCGACGCATCGCCAGCTCAAGCTGCTCCGTCGCCGCACCGCAACCAAACTGGCTACGCACCTTCTCCAGCTCGGAATCCAACACATCCATAGTGTGCGAGCGCAGCGCAACAATCGCGGAATCAATCGTGCGGGAACGCTGACGAGACAGGAACGCCGCCAGCTCAGATTCCACGATGCGCGTAGCCGTCGCCACGGATTCCTCGGTTTCCTCGGGCGCGGCAAGGCGCACCGATTCGAGGGTAATCAGCTCAACGTTCGGCAGGTCAGCAACCGAGGGATCAAAGTCACGCGAAAGTGCCAGGTCGAGGATCGTGTGGTGACCGCCCGGAATCTGTTCGGGAAGCAACGGATCAGAGCCGCCGGAGCAACCAATAATGACGTCGGCAGAAGCCATGGCCTGCTCCATGCCGTCCACCGGCACCGCAGAAACCTCGCGTTTTGCTGCGAACTCGGCGGCACGGCCCGAACGGGAATTGACCCAAATATCGGTGCAACCACGGTCGCGCAGAGCCGCAATGGTCGCGCCGGCGTAAGCACCCGTACCAAAAATCAGGGCGCGGCGGGTCGACCAATCCTTCTCGGCAACCTCATCCGCAAGATCGAGGGCAACAGATACAATGGAGCGGCCCTGAGCACCAAGAGCCGTATGCTGACCCACCTGACGAGCTGTATGCGCCGCGTGTTCAAATAGCTGAACCAGCTCACCGGGAAGGGGCACGCCGTCCTCTTGCGCTTTCGCCTGAGCAACAGCCAGGGCGCGGCGCACCTGACCGGTGATTTCACGCTCGCCAACCACAGCAGATTCTAAGCCGGAGGCGACCGTCAGCAGGTGGCGTGTAGCCTCATCATCGGCGTACACGTCGAAGCTGGAATTAACCAGTTCTTTGTCTAGCCCGGAGGTGTGCGCAATAGAGTCGACAATCCGCTCACGAACCATGGGGACATGGGCGGATACGTGTAGTTGAACATACATTTCAAGACGGTTACAGGTGGCAAGAACGACTGCACCCTTCACACCCAGCTGGCGCGTCATCTCGCCCGCCAGAACATCGGGTACGCCGGAAGCACCGGCGCTCAACGCAGCGACGGTGGTCAAATCAACGGTGTGGTGCGATGCCACAAATGCATAAGTACTCACTAGAGACTAATCATAACCACGCCGGCTAAGCCCCTGTAAAGCTTACAGAACCTAAGTTCCACCATCGTAGGGGTCAAGAGTATCTGCACGGTCGGGGAACTGAGTACGATGAATAGACACAAACTAAGGTTTTCCTCACCACTAAGAAAGCTACCATTAGGTAAGAGTCGCCATGACATAGTGTCGCAAAAACACCCGCATAAACCTGTCACACTAGACACTATGAGCGAAAACCAGCACACAACTCCTGCATCGGAAAAGGGCCCCGCATCGGCTGTCGCACAGGCACCCGCTCTGCCCGCACACCCCACCGACGCCCAGCGACCCCTGCTCACCGACGAACAGCTCGCACACCTACCCGCCAACCACCCCCTGCGCGCAGGCACCACCGCCGACTCGCCCATGCTCCGCGCCCTCACCGGCCGCCCCTCCAGTCACCGACCCGTCTGGTTCATGCGCCAGGCAGGCCGGTCCCTGCCCGAATACCGTGAAGTACGCGAAGGCATCCCCATGTTGGACGCATGCCTCACCCCCGACCTCGCCGCAGAAATCACCGTGCAGCCCGTCCGCCGCCACAAGGTCGACGCCGGCATCTTCTTCTCCGACATCGTCATCCCCATGAAGCTTGCGGGTGTCAACGTCGATATCGTGCCCGGCAGGGGCCCCGTACTCGACCAGCCCGTACGCACCCTCGACGAGGTGCGCGCCCTGCCCGAACTCAAAGACAGCGACCTCGATCCCATCCGCGAAGCCGTAGCCGCCACCGTAGAAATGCTCGGCGACACCCCGCTCATTGGCTTCGCCGGAGCCCCCTTCACCGTTGCCGCCTACATGGTCGAAGGCGGCCCCTCCCGCGACCACCTGCACCCGCGCACCATGATGCACGCCGACCCCGCTGCCTGGCATGAACTCGCCGCCTGGGCATCGCGTACCGCAGGCCAGTTCCTGCGCGCCCAGATCGAGGCGGGTGCCTCCGCCGTGCAGCTCTTCGACTCCTGGGCAGGCTCCCTCGGTGAAAATGACTACCGCCGCTACGTGCAGGCACACTCCGCAACCGCCCTCGACATGGTGCGTGAATACGGTGTGCCGCGCATCCACTTCGGCACCGGCACCACCGCACTGCTGCCCGCCATGCACGAAGCCGGTGCAGACGTCATCGGTGTAGACTACCGCCTGCCGCTATCGGCAGCGAACACCCTGCTCAACGGCGCCGTACCTCTGCAGGGCAACATCGATCCGGCACTGCTTGCCGCAGGTAGCGAAAACCTCTACGCACACGTAGACGAAGTGCTCGCCGAAGGCAACGCCGCCCCCTCGCACGTGGTCAACCTTGGCCACGGCGTACCCCCGACTACCGACCCGCAGGTGCTCACCGACCTCGTGGCGTACATCCACGAGAAAACGGCAAGCTAAAGCAGCGGACCCGCGGGGCTAACACATATCAGCGCTGCGAGACACCGCCCCAGCCACCGCACCCGCTGATAACGCCAACGCCACAGGGCAGACCCGCTGACAGACCGAAGGAGAACCACCATGGGCCAGCACACCAACCAGGCACCAAACCGGACCGCACAGGCCAGCTCCTCCACTGCGCCCCAGACCGCACGAACTTTCACCCGTAACGAGAAGGTGCCCACCGCCATCGTTATCGGTGGCGGCCCCTCCGGCCTCATCTCAGCACGCCGCCTCGCCGCAGCCGGCATGCGCGTCACCCTGCTCGAACAACGGCACCACCTCGGCGGCGCTGTCGGAGCCCACGAAGTTGGCGGCCTGCTCCTAGACTCCGGCGCCGAATCCTTCGCAACCCGCAGCCCCATCGTCAGCGACCTCGTTAAAGAACTCGGCCTGGGTGACCAGATTGTCACCCCCAACTCCTACGGTTCCTGGCTATACCTGCCGCAAGGCGCCCGCCGCACCCCCAGCACCGGCATCATGGGTATCCCCGGCAACGTCAACGACAAATCACTGATTCCCGTCATCGGCAAGAAAGGCCTGCGCCGCGCCCAGGTAGACAAATTCCTACCCATCTCCGCCGGTGAAAACGCAAAGACTCTCGGTGAGCTCGTACGTATCCGCATGGGCCAGAAGGTCCTGGACAACCTGGTCGCCCCCGTCGTCTCCGGCGTGTACTCCACCCACCCCGACAAGCTCGACGTGGACGCCACTATCCCCGGGCTGCGCGCGGCACTGCGCAAGCACCGCTCCCTTGCCGCAGCAGCGGCAGCCTTCCGCTCCGCAGCACCTGCAGGCTCTCAGGTAGCAGGCATTATCGGCGGTATGAACCAGCTCTCTGAACGTCTCGTCGAGGAACTCTACGAAGCCGGTGTACGCATCGTCACCGGATTCGACGTCATCGCCGTAGACCGCGACGAATCCACCGGCCAATGGTTCATCATTCAGCGCCACACCACCGACGGCGAAAACACCCCCCTCTACGCCGACTACCTGGTAGTCGCAACCGATGGCCCGACCGTAGCCCGACTTATCGGCCCGCACGTCTCCACGGCGCTACCCGCCCTGGAGCCCGGCCCCGAAGTCGCCCTCGTCACCCTTGTCGCCGATGCCCCCGACCTGAACAAGCACCCGCGCGGTACCGGCCTGCTCGTCTCCGAAGAAGCAACCGCCGTCCGGGCCAAAGCCCTCACCCACGCCACCGCCAAATGGCAGTGGGTCGCCGACGCAGCAGAACCCGGCCGCCACGTTGTGCGCCTCTCCTACGGCCGCGGTGGCGAAGACTCCCGCTTCTCTGAAGTGGCACTCGCCGACGAGCAGCTCATCACCCTCGCCCTGCGTGATGCAAGCCGCATGATGGATGTATCCCTCACCCACAGCAACCTCGTCGACGCGGACGTTGTACGGTGGCGCGGCGTACTGCCCGCCTCCACTCCCGGCCACCGCGAACGAGTCAAAGAATTCCGCGAACGCGCCAGCGAACTCGGAACCCTCAGCACCGTTGGCTCCTGGGCCGCCGGTTCCGGCCTAGTCCTCACCGTCAAAGACACCTACGAGCAGATGGACCGCCTCATCTATCACGCCGCACAAGACTGGGAAGGCGTCACCGCCCCCAACGCTGCCGACACTCAATAACCGGTAATACGCAGCGCACCATAAACCATAATTTGAGAAAACGCGCGGCTACGGACGCTGCGCCTCTAAGACAGCGAACCCTCGCTGAAGAAAGGAACACACAATGTCTCACGACCACGCAGCACATGGCCACAGCGGTGCACACGGTGCACACGGCAGCTACAGCCACTCCGGCCACGGCTACGGCGGCGCACCCAAGGGCTACGCAGTCCAGCATTCCGCAGCTGACGAGAACCGCCGCGGCCGCGAAAAAGGCGAAACCCTGCACTACGTCCTCTACACCGTCTTCGCACGCTCCGGCGCACGCCCCGCAGAAGCTAACACCGACGAAGCCCGCGCAGAATTCGAGCAGCTCACCGAACAGCTCGCAGCCGAGGGCGTGACCCTGCGCGGCATCTACGACGTCTCCGCAATGCGCGACAACGCAGATATCATGATCTGGACCCACGGCCAGAACCCCGAAAAGCTGCAGGCAGCAGTCCGCAAGATTCGCCGCACTGCACTCTTCACCGGTACCACCATCGTTTGGTCCACCATGGGCGTACACCGCGAAGCAGAATTCACCCGCAACCACGCCCCCGCATACGCGCGCGGCAAGGCACCCGAAGCATGGGTCTGCGTCTACCCCTTCGTACGCTCCTACGACTGGTACTACATGAACCCCGAACGCCGTGCAGAAATGCTCAAGAACCACGGCATGAAGGCAATCGACTTCCCGCAGATACTGGCAAACACCGTCGCAACCTTCGGCATGAACGACTACGAATGGGTCCTCGCCCTTGAAGCACCCGAACTGGTCGACCTGGTCGACATGATGCGCCACTTCCGCAATACCGAAGCACGCCTGCATGTGCGCGAGGAAACCCCCTTCTACACCGGCCGCCGCATCGGCGCAGACGAAGTAGCAGAGGTCCTGGCGTGAGCCATCAGCCAAACGGCGGCGTAACCCTCAACGGCACGCTCTTGCCGGACGACGTGGTACCCAACCACACCGACCCGGCGAACACCGCCTCCAACGGCCCCGCTGCACTCAATGAGCAGACCCTCGGTGATTACCGAAGCGAACGCAGTATCACCCGTGAACGTGCCGAAGAGGCACGCCCCTACGACCTGGTGATTCTCTCCTCCTTCGGCGGACCCGAGGGGCAGGAGGACGTCATCCCGTTCCTACGCAACGTAACCGCTGGCCGCGGCATCCCAGATGAGCGCCTCGAAGAGGTCGCCACCCACTACCGCGCCAACGGCGGCGTCTCGCCCATTAACGAGCAGAACCGTGCCCTGCTCGCCGCACTGCAGCAGGCACTCGCCGAGCGCGGCCCGCACATCCCGATCACCTGGGCGAACCGCAACTGGAAGCCCTACGTGAAGGACGTGCTCGCCGAAGCCTACGAGAACGGTCACCGTAACGTGCTCGTGCTGGCGACCAGCGCCTACCCCGGCTACTCGAGCTGCCGCCAGTACCGTGAAGACTACGGTGTGGCGATTGAGCAGCTCGGTCTGGAAGGGCACGTGCACGTGGGTAAGATCCGTCAGTTCTTTGACGTGCCCGGATTCTCCCGCGCTTTTGCTGACGGGCTGAAGGACGGGCTCGCCACGGTGCGTGAGCAGCTTGCCGCACGCGATAGCGGTTCGCTGAACCCGCGCCTGCGCATCATGTTCTGCACTCACTCAGTGCCGACCTCCGCGGCGAATGAGGCAGGCCCGCGCGGTGTGAACTATGAGGGCGGCTCCGCCTACGTAGAGAAGCACCTGCAGGTCGCTCGTGCCGTGCTATCGCTCGTGCGTGATGAGGCTCCCCAGCTTCTGCAGAACGTCGAGTGGGAGCTGGTGTACCAGTCTCGTTCCGGCCCGCCGTCCATGCCGTGGCTCGAGCCGGACGTCAACGACGCCCTGGAGGCGCTGCCCACCCCCGCCAACCCGGCGGAGGATGGCGAAGCCCCCGTGGAAGGCGTCGTGCTGGTGCCCCTCGGATTCGTCTCCGACCACATGGAAGTCAAGTGGGATTTGGACACCGAGGCGCTGGACACCTGCCAGCGCCTGGGCGTGGTCGCCGTGCGCACCCCCACCCCCGGCACGCACCCGGCGTACGTGGAGTCGCTGCGCCGCCTGATTGAGGAGCGCGTGGAGAACGGCGTTTCAGCCGACCTACGCCCCGAACGTGAGAGCGTCTGTGCCCCGAGCGCGAGCGGTCAGTACGGCTGGTTCGACGAGTGCGAACCTGATTGCTGCAAGCCCGGTCGCGGTGAGCCGAAGCCAGTCATTGCTGAGTATGCAGCCGGTGCTGATAACAGCGCTACTGCACCCAGCACTTCTGAGAACGCACCGGCCAGCCGCTCCGGTGGCTGCGGCTCCGGCGGATGCTGCTCCCACTAACACCACCCCTGTAGCTCCGGCTCGCCCCAACGCCCCTGAAGAGGGTGCGCGGGCGGGTCGGAGCGCATGTGCCTACGGGCTATCACACACATCACCGATAAGGAGAGATATGAGCCACCACGAGTACATCTTGGGCACCCGCGGGTCTGCTCTCGCCCTAACCCAAAGCCGTATTGCTGCTGAAACCGTTACCTCCCTCTACACCGAACACCAGGCACACCACAGCGCCGCAGATGCCGAGGTCGTGGACTTCACCCTGCGCACCGTCAAGACTGAAGGTGACGTACTCACCGGACCCCTGGCAACCCTCGGCGGCACCGGCGTATTCGCGGCGGCACTGCGCCAGCGTCTGCTCGACGGCGAGAACGCTTCCGAAGAAAACCGCGTGGACATGGCAGTACACTCACTCAAGGACCTGCCCTCCGCACCCTGCCCCGGCCTGGTCATCGCCGCAACCCTCAAACGAGAAGACCCCCGCGACGCCCTCGTAGCACGCGACGGTCTGACCCTCGACACCCTGCCCACCGGCTCCCGCGTGGGCACCGGCTCACCCCGCCGTGCCGCCCAGCTACGTGTGCTGCGACACGACCTTGAAATCGTGGACATTCGCGGTAACGTGGGCACCCGCATCGGCCGCGTGAAGGGCCTTGAAGAACACGCCGGCAAGCAGGTCGTACTCCGCCAGAATGCTGAAACCTCCGAACGAGCCGACCACGGGGTAGGCACCGAACGCAGCGGCGACTGCGACGCCGTGGTGCTTGCCGTCTCCGGCCTGAAGCGCCTGGGCAAGGAAGACCTCATCACCGAGTACCTGGACCCCACCCGCATGCTGCCCGCCCCCGGTCAGGGTGCGCTTGCCCTGGAAGTGCGCGAAAGCGAGTTCGAAAACCCGGACCCTGCCGCGCTGGCCGACGCCGAGGTGGCGCGCCCGGTGCGTGCCCTGGGCCGCGCCCTGCTCGCCGCAAACCACTACGAAACCCGCCTGGCTGTCAGCGCCGAGCGTGCCCTGCTGCGCCGCCTCGAAGCCGGTTGCGCCGCCCCCATCGGTGCCTACGCGCAGGTGGTTGAGGGCGACCTGGTGCTCAACGTTGTGGTGGCATCCCCGGACGGTACCGACATGCTGCGTCACACCTCGGCAACTGCTGAGCTGGATGTGCCCGGCGCCGAACGTCTGGGCGTGCGCGTGGCAGAAGACCTGCTGCAGATGGGTGCCGCAGCCCTGGCCGGACTGGAGGCGAAGTAGACGCCATGTCTGCCTCGCGTTCTGAATCCTGGCAAGGCGACACCCCGCCTGCTGAAGCCCCGTGCACGGTTCTGTTGACCCGCTCCGCCGCGCAGGGCGCGGCCTTCGCGCGCGCCCTCGCCGAGGAGTGCGCACAGAACGAGTTGGAAGGATGCCGGGTACTCTTCGCCCCGCTGCAACAGGCGCGCACTGTCGAGCCGGGCGAAGAACACGCAGCCGTGCTGGAGGCGCTTGCCTCCGGCCAGTACGCGTGGGTGAGCTTCACGAGCGCCAACACGGTCCGCGCCTGCACCGAGCTGTGGGGCGATAAGTTCGCCCGCGCCTGCGCGAGTGGGGGAGTGCGCATCGCCTGCGTGGGCGCGGCAACCGCCCGCGCTGTGCACACCCAGCTGGGGCTGGGCACAGATTTTCAGCCGCAGGTGCAGAGCGCCGCCGGTATGCTCGCGGAGTTTGAACAGCCTGCAGCTGATGCCGCCGTGCTGGTTCTGGAAGGCTTCAACGCCCGCCCGACCCTGCGCGAGGGCCTCAAGAACCTGGGCTGGGACAGCCGCCGCTGCGTGCTTTACGGCATGGTGCCCGCCGAGCAGGTGGCACCCGGAGAGCTGAGCCTTTCCGCCGCCCGCGCGCTCGTGCAGGGGACTGCCGCAGATGCCACCAACCCGGAAACCCCCGCGCCGGATGTGCTGGTGGTGACCGCCCCCTCCCGCCTGCACGCCCTGCTGGACGGCACCCCCGCGCTATCGTCTGAATCCGTGCCGCCGGTGGTGGCGATTGGGGCGAGTACCGCCTCCGCATGCCGCGCCCTGAACTTGCGCCACGTGCAGGCCGATTCGCCCTTACCGCAGGATTTGGCGCGCGCCGCCGTAGCCCTGATTTAGGCGCATCCTTCAGCTAAGACTTCACATTATTTCGAAAGAACTTTTCAGGAGAGATCATGAACCTCACCCGCCGCCCGCGCCGCCTGCGCACCACCGCAGCTATGCGCTCCCTCGTCGCTGAGACCACCCTGCGCCCCGCGCAGCTGATTCAGGTGTTCTTTGTTCGCGACGGCATCGACGAGCCGCAGCCGATTCGTTCCATGCCCGGTCAGTACCAGCACACCCTGGAGAGCATCATCCCCGCCGTGCGTGAGGCGTACGAGGCGGGCATCCGCTGCATTGACCTGTTCGGCATTCCCCGCGATGAGGATAAGGACGAGGTCGGTTCGACCGCCTGGGATCCGCAGGGCATCCTGAACCGTGCGATTGCGGTGTGCCGGGAGGAGTTCGGCGATGACCTGGTGGTTATGGCTGATACCTGCCTGGATGAGTTCACGAGCCACGGCCACTGCGGCGTGCTGGTTGATAACGGCCACGGCACGCCCGTGGTGGATAACGATCAGACAGTGGAGCTGTACTGCAAGATGGCGGTTTCGCAGGCTCGTGCGGGTGCGCATACGGTGTCCCCGTCAGGCATGATGGACGGCCAGATTGCGGCGATGCGCACCGCCCTGGACGAGGCTGGCTTTGAGGATGTGTCGATTCTGGCGTATTCGGCGAAGTACGCTTCAGCATTCTTCGGTCCGTTCCGTGATGCGGTGGAGTCCAGCTTCACGGGTGACCGTAAGACCTATCAGCAGGATCCGGCGAACCGCCGCGAGTCGCTGCTGGAGGTGCGCGCTGACCTGGAGGAGGGCGCGGATATGGTGATGGTGAAGCCTGCCGGTAGCTACCTGGATATTGTGCGTGAGGTGGCGGAGTTTTCGCCGGTACCGGTTGCGGCGTATCAGGTGTCGGGTGAGTACGCGATGATTGAGGCAGCCGCTGCGAACGGCTGGATTGACCGTAAGGCTGTGGTGCTGGAGTCGCTGCGTTCGATTCACCGTGCCGGTGCGGATGTCATCTTGACCTACTACGGTACGGAGGCAGCACGCTGGCTCCGCGATCTGGACGCCTAAACCCCTCCCTCATTTAATGCCGAGAAGCCACATGCTATACAAACAGTATGTGGCTTCTGAGCGGTATTAGAGCGGTGAAGAGTAGTCCGCTTACTTGTACTGCGCCTTCTGGAAGGACGCGCGGCGTGCCGCCTCTTCTGCATGCTTACCGGCAGGCTTGTAACCCATGGTCGTACAGATGACGCGGCCGTCCACGAAGTACTTCGCTAACATTTCACGGTCCGCCGGCGAATCCAGCTGCGCCCAGCGTTCCTGCTCAATCTTGAACGCAATCTGCGCCACCAAACAATCAATTTGGTGATCATTGAGCGCATAGTCGTGCTTGCGGCCGCTGGGAAGCAGAATCTCCAGCCTCCACTGGCTCGCGTCCTTCGGATTCAGCTTGATGGCGTCCGGGTTCTTCGGGTACACACGGAACGCGCGAACCTCAGAGTAGGGGCGGGACTTCGCCGGAAGGAACAGCCGCCCAGCCTGGAACGAATCCGGGTTGTACACCACGTAATCGCGGTTGTACATCAGCAGCACGAGGATCAGCGGAATGTACGCCGCCGCCAAGAACCAGGAGGCGTGACCGATATAGATCGCTTCCAAATCCTCGTCGATGCTCCAGCCCGCCAAGGACATCAAGAAGACAGAGGCGAGCAGGAACGCAATACCGTTGAGCACCCAGTAGGCGGTGCGGTCGTTACGAATCGGCTCCACACCCGGCACGGTGCCGTGCACACGGAACGGTGCGCTCAGCTTACCCAGCGTCGCCGAGTAGATGCGCGGCATGCCCAGCACACGGTCGTCTTTGCTGTAACCGCGTGCTTCGCGCCAGCCGCGGCGACCCCAGCGCGCCCCCACGTACACCATGAGGAACGGCAGAATCAGCGCCGGCAACAGAATGCCGTCGTACACGATATCCCAGTACAGGGTGAAGATAGAGACCGCCACAATCCAGCCCCACAGGTACATGACCACGTGGAACCAGCCGCTAAACACGCCAGCGCCCTTAATAGAATCCAGCTTCTTCTTCGCCTTCTTCGTGGCGCTACCCTTACGGGAAGAGCTCAACGGCGCACCCATCGCGGTACGTTCCGCAGTGGAGCGGAGCACCTCATCAACGGGCGAACCGGATACCTCAAGGTACAGGTCGGCTGCCTTCTCCTTCTTGATGGGCACCGGGTAGGCGATATCTACCAGCAGGCACAAGCCCAAGTACACCATGAAGGCGATCAGCCACACATCGCGTAGCTGCTCCATGGGCAGTCCCAAGGCGCTCAGATCCATGAGCGGCTCACCTCCTTACTTCTCGCAAACCCTTACGCGGATGCGGCAGCGGCGGCGGCAGTCGGAAGAGCCGAGATGATACGTTCCATCGCCTCATCATTGTGGGCGGCAGAAACGAACCATGCCTCGAATGCGCTTGGCGGCAGGTACACTCCGGATTCGAGCATGGAGTGGAAGAACGCGTTGTAGCGGCTGGTTGCCGAGGCCTTGATATCGGCGTAGTTGTGCACTCCCGCCTCGGAGGTACCAAACGCCACCGAGAAGAGGTTACCGGCGCTCTGGATGGAGTGGTCCACACCGGCGGCGTTGAACGCCTCGGTCAGAGCCTGCTGCAGCTGGGCGCTACGCGAATCCAGGTGCGCGTAGACGGCGGCATCAGCCAGGGTCAGGGTCGTAATACCCGCCGCAACCGACAGCGGGTTACCGGAGAGGGTACCAGCCTGGTAGACGGGGCCGACCGGCGCCAGGTGCTCCATGACCTCACGCTTACCGGCTAGTGCCGCGATGGGCATACCGCCACCAATGACCTTGCCGAACGTGAAAATATCGGGAACCCAGCCGCCATCCTCGGGAGCCGTGTAACCCCAGTAACCAGCCGAAGATACACGGAAACCGGTCAGCACCTCATCAAAAATGACGAGCGCACCGTTCGCGTGAGCAATCTCGTGCAGGCCACGGTTGAAACCGGGCTCGGGAGTCACCACACCCATGTTGCAGGGCGCCGCCTCAGTAATAATTGCGGCAATTTGACCCTCATGGTTCGCGAACGCCTCACGCACAGCATCCAGGTTGTTGTAGGGCAGAACGATGGTCTCCGCGGCGGTTGCGGCAGTTACGCCAGCAGAACCCGGCAGCGCCAGGGTAGCCACACCCGAACCAGCCTCGGAAAGCAGAGCATCCACGTGACCGTGGTAGCAGCCCGCGAACTTAATAACCTTGTCGCGACCGGTCACACCACGCGCCAGACGAATCGCAGTCATGGTTGCCTCAGTACCGGTGGACACCATACGCACCTGATCAATCGCACCGGGAATTGCCGCGTTAATACGGTTGACCACCAGCTCAGCCAGCTCAGCCTCCGGCGCGCTCGCCGCGCCAAAGGAGAGGCCGCGCTCAGCCGCCTGCTGAACCGCCTCAACCACCTGCGGATGCGCGTGCCCCAGAATCGACGGACCCCACGAGCAGACCAGATCAACGTACTCGTTGCCGTCCGCATCGTACAGGTAGGGGCCCTTAGCCTTTGCCGCAAACGCAGGGGTGCCGCCCACAGAATTGAAAGCACGCACCGGGGAATTTACACCGCCAGGAATTACCGCGCGAGAACGCTCAAACAGCTTCTCGCTGGCTTCGTGGTGTAGCGGGTGGGTAGAGGAAGAAGTCATCGTATCGGTGCCTTTCAACAGGGACGGCGAACTAAAGAATTACAGGGGACGATACACACCGGGCGACAGAGCCTGTACGCTACTAACGTCCCGTACCTAACCATCATAGGCGCTACAGATGAACCGCAGGTGACAAGCACCTGAACGTACCGAAAGGTGACGATAAAACACAACCGGCAGATTAGGTAACAGATAGGTGAAGAAACTCAGAAACTAACGCATATGCCGGTCAGTATCCAGACGGTGCAGCACCTGAGTGTCCTGATCAAACAACCAGTTCTTATCAAAGAGCAGACGCACAAACGCCAAGCCCATACCCAACGCCATGAAAATCAGCATGGACTGCACAAAACCGGTCGTCGCCGAATACATGTCACCGCTGGCAAAATGCGACATGGAACGATAGAACGGAACACCCGGAACCATCGTCACCACCGCCGGAACCGACAGCGAAATACGTGTGTACTTACGATGATGCAGCGGCGCCACAATCTCAGCCAAAATACCCACACCAAACACTGCAATCGTCGCCGCCATATGTGCGGGCATACCCGCCTCCACCATGTAAATACGGGCGGGGTTCGCCACCGCAGCAATTACACCACCCCACAGGCACGCCACCGGAGAGGCAGCAAAAAGCATCGCAAAGCCAGCCGCCGCAACACCCGAGGAAAGCACCTGCAACACCAAATACAGGGTAGGATGCAGATTAAGAGGTGCCGGAGCAGCCAGCGGCAAATGGAATAGCGACCCCAAAACCCACACCGCAAACGACGCACTAATCAGCAACAAACCCACATACGTCAGACGTGAAATACCCGCCAAAAAGTCCATACGAGAAATGTCGAGCATACCCGTCACCATGGGGAAACCCGGCACCAAGAACAGCACCGACGAAATAAAACCAATCATATGGTTCGGACTAATCCAACTTGCCGCAACCAGCACATTAACAATCGCAATGTACAGACTCGCCGCCAAGAAACCACAAGCCATCCACGTGGCCATATGGCTCACCCCGCGCTTGAGCAGAGTCGAACGCAAATACTGGCCAGCACCCGCCGCCAAGAACACAACCGAGCACTCCACCAGACCGCCACGGTTCAAGAAGGCGAACCCGGCACAGGCCACAGCCGACGCCAACGCCAGCATCCAACGGGTATACAGCGGCTTTGCCGAATCGATACGGTCCAGCTCAGCGTTTGCCTCCGCAGGGGTGATCTTTTCAGGAAGCTCAGAAATGAACTTACCCAACTGGTCAAGCTTATGAGCGTTAATGCCCATCGTACGTTGCTCAGCCACCTCAGTACGGAAATTACCGTCCGTGTACGAAGATGTCGAAATCTCAGTGAAGGTCACCTGCGCGTGATGCTCCTTCAACCCCACAGCCTTCGCCAAACGCGCCATCGACGCCTTAATACGGTAGGCGCTCGCACCCGACTTCATCAGGATGCGACCCAGGCGGAGCACCACCTGAGACTGCGCCACCAAATGCTCATGCGCCAGGCGGGTAGAGCCCAGATAGATACTGCGCGTGTTTGTATCCGGGTAGGGTTCGTGTGAAGGGTTGCGGTGATGGTCCATTGAGGGCGCTCCCGGGCTAATTTCTGTCAATGCGTTGTGCATACTCTTTTTAGCATAGGGGAGATGGCCAGCCGACGATAGCGTCAGCCTGTCAGCAAAGGCGAGATAGTTGGGTAGCCGAGGTGAGTTTAGCGACGCACCGGCCAGCGGCCGTCAATGACCTCAGATTCCTTACCCGGTTGCGTACGCAACCACGCCTGGAAGCTTGCCGCCTGCTCCGCCGCCCACTGAACCTGCTGCTCATGCAGCTGGCGCGCATCCACGTTGAGGACCTCGGGGAACTGCTCGGTGAGCTTCACCAGCAGACGCTCCGCTGCCAGGGCGTCATCAGCGGACGTGTGCGAATTCTCCAGGGAGACACCGTACTCGGCGGCGAGAACCTCCAGGGTGCGCTTGCCGCGCTTACGCGGAATCACGTGCTTATGCAGAACGTACGGGTCGAGCACCACACCCGGCGGCAGCTCACCGTTGGCAATATTGTGGCGCAGCATCTCGTGGTGCAGCACCGAAAAATCGTAGGCGGCATTGAACGCAATAGTCGGCACGCCGTCAAGGTTTAGCGCACCAATCGCGCCGGCAAGCTCCCACACGACCTCGCGGGCGGGACGACCGTGCTCACGTGCGTACTCGGTCGTAATACCGTGCACGGCGGCGGCACCGGCAGGAATCTCAACGCCGGGGTCAGCCAGCCACTCGCCACGGCGCACCACATTACCCTGAGGATCCAGCAGAATCAGGGAAGCAGTCACGATGCGGGCGGTGGTAACGTCCACACCGGTGGTTTCAAGGTCAAAAGTGGCGCGCAGGCCGTTCATCCAGGTCATGCTATAAGACTAACCCAGCGGAGAAGGAGGCGCGCGCCCGGTCGTCACGCGGCTGTGGATAAGCGAGAAGCGGTTCTCTCTTACTTGATAACGTGTTCAGAAGCAACGCTAATATCCGCATGTATGCCTTGGATGAGGAGCCTTAATTAGCTCAGGTGACCCCTAGCTTGGCTATGGAATCTCTGTCTAGAGAAGCCGAAAAGATAAACCACCTTATGAGGTGATGAGAGAATTTGAAGGTATCATATATTTACTGAAGTTTTGCGCCCCGGGACATGGAGGTTCCAAATTTAAGAGATAAGATATTTTTTAACTATTCTAAATAGTTCCATTTGTTTTTTGTTTAGGAGGATATTGTGAAATATTGTATTCATAATATGGGGCCAGTCCGGTATGCTGAATACTCTCTCGAGACATTCAATATTATATGTGGCATGAATAACACTGGTAAAACATATGTCACGTATAGTTTGTTTGGGTTTTTAAGTGGCTGGGAAGGGATTTTTGACTCTTTTGCATCTCGTAGTGGATTCAAAGTTAAATCAATTAATCTGAAAGGTCTTTTGAAGACAAGAGAATCGAGGGTTGATTTAGGAGAGTATGTTAATCCATCTTCGGGAGATGTTTCTTTGTTGCAGGAGTTTCTAGATGGGTTATGTAATGTTTACTCGCGGAGTTTAGATGCTATATTTGCTGCCGAAGGCACTAAATTTACTGATAGTTACTTGCGAATCCATTTGGACGAATCGGATATTCAGAAAATACGTGAGTCACAATGGGTGCTGGATGTAAATATTCCTGTCCCGTCGGAAGATGGAGATGATTGGGAGAATGTAGCTATCTCTGCCGAGAAAAAAGAAGGCGAATTGTGTGTGTATTTCAGGATGGAAGACATGGCAAGTAATGGTCTTTTGGCTTTATCTGCATTCAGTTCTGAAGAAATTAGGAGAATTGATGATGGGATATCGTTTGCACTTATAAGATGCATTCTAAAATCTGTGTTTCCTCGGCCATATATATCAAGTGCTGAGAGGACAGGAATTGTCACGTTCCAAGAGAGCTTGATGGTTGCTCGCCAGAATTTTGTTTCATCAATAGTGTCTAAGATGAAAAATCGCGGTGATAGTAGAAATAGGGCTATGCGTGATTCCTTGTTTAGTGAGGAGATTTCTGTTGATCCACAGTATGATTTTGAATATCCTTCTGCGATTCAGTCTAATATCGACTTTATGACGAGGATTAAAACTGTTGTCAAGAAGGATAGTTACATTTATCAAAAACATGAAAATATCCTTGAGTATTTCTTAAATATTAGTGAAGGTGAATATCGATATTCAAGTTCATCTATTGGTTATTTTTTCTCAAAGAGAGAGGCTAAACCCTCGAGGGGTGAGACTAAAACAAAGAAGCGAAATAATCGCTTTAGCCTTGATGAAGTGTCTAGTTCGGTTAGAGCGTTGGTTGATTTGTGGTTCTATCTTCGTTATTATGCCCGTAAAGGGGATTTGTTGATAATTGATGAGCCTGAATTGAATCTTCATCCCCGAAATCAACGTCTTATGGCCCGTCTTTTGGCAATGATTTCTCGAGCGGGAATTAATATTCTTATTACAACTCATAGTGAGTATATTATTCGAGAATTGAATTATCTGATTCGCATGAAGTCCGTATGGGAAGAAGCGATCACCAATAATCCAGATATTATTTCAGGGTACGATGAATCTATGCTGATGAGACATGATGAAATGAATGTCTACGTGACAGGTCCTGCTAGCATTTTTGTCCCCAAAGAACCTGCACCTAAAAGGTTAAGAAGGCAAAATGTAAATACCCTGTCCAAGGTTGAAGTCAGTGAATACGGAATAAAGATGGACTCCTTTAATAGTGTAATAGATGAAATGAATAAATTGGAAGATTACATCTATTGGGGATTAGAGTGATTACACTTTTTGAAAATCTTTTTCATGACGATGCAATTAAATTCTCAAATAATGAAGATCAAACCTTTATTTTGAGTGAGCAGGAGCGGGAAGATTATGCTGGGTACGCTCTAGACATAGCAAGACTTCCAAGAAGTGCTTATATGGTTGATTTGGATAATAATTTTAGTGTGGAGAGAATATTTAATGGAAGCCACTCTGAAGCAAAGCGTCCTGATTATCTGATTGTTGACCCTGAGAATTCTATCGCGTGCGTTATTGAGCTGAAAGGTGGGAATATAAGAAAGCGTAGAGCTGATATAATTAATCAACTGAAAGGGGGAGAAGCTTTTTTAAAATATTGCGAATCTGTTATTAAAATTTTTGCCGAACGTGGGGATGTTGAGAAATGTACCTGTCCTTGCGAATGGTGTAATCAAACATATGAATCTCATAAATATAAGATTCGCTATGTGTGTATATATGGTTTAGGGGGCGAAGGTAGCTCAGGAATTAAAAAGGGGCATAGGTCGGCGGGATCACCTAAACGAAGAGTTGTTCCTCCCTTAAATGAGAATATTAAATCTAAAGCGATAGTTGAAAATACTCCAGATAATTTTGCAAAATTTGGCCCTGGAGATATTGTGCAGAATAATGAAACCGGACATATGCAGATTTATTGGAATAAGGTTTTATACGGATAGAACATAGGGAACTCCTAACCGGGAGAATAATGACGGGCGGCGGGGCGTACCCGCCGCCCACCCGATAGACTGAAACCATGACAACCCAACTTCTCACCGGCATCCCCGGAACCGGTAAAACCCATCACCTCACCGAACGCGCCCTGCGCTACCTCGCCGACGGGAACGACCCCGCCCGCCTGCTCATCCTCGCACCCACCCGCACCGCCGCGACCCGCATGCGAGACACCATCGCCGCATCCAGCGACCGCAGCCTCTCCGTAGCACCCACCCGCGCCTGGGCAGCATACGCCTTCGACCTGCTCAAACGAGCCCAAACCCGCGGGCTACTCAGCGGCGTAGAAGGCAACCTCAAACTCCTCTCCGGCCCCGAACAAGACGTCATCATCGGCGAACTACTCGCCAACCACGCCGAAGGCATCGCCCCCGGACCCGCCTGGCCCGACGTACTCCGCGACGCCCTCGCAACCCGCGGATTCCGCCACGAAATCCGCGACTTCTTCGACCGCATGGCAGAATACGACCTCACCGCCGAAGACGTACACGCCCTCGCCACCGAACACAACCAGCCCGCCTGGCATGCCCTCGCCCAACTGCACACCGAATACCGTGCCGTGCGAGCCCTCCGCGCCAAAAACGCCTACGACCCGGCAGTACTCATCAATGACGCCTGCCGGCTACTGCTGCGCGCCCCCGAATTCCTCGCCGAAGAACGCCGCCGCTACGACCTGATCCTCATCGACGACGTGCAGGAACTTAGCCCCTCCATCTACCGGCTGCTGCGCCTCATCGCCGCAGAAGTCGCCCCCGCAGACGCCGCGCACCTGACCGAAACCCACCCCGACCTCTTCGCTGAAGGCCCCCAGGTTGTCATGACCTACAGCGACGAAGCCGTCGTCCAGGGCTTCCGAGGCGCCCGCCCCGATCTCGTCACCACCCTGCAGGCAAGCTTCCCCAGCATGCGCACCCGCACGCTCACCACCTCGTACCGCCTGCCCGCACTCATGATGCCGCTTGTGGCGGATATTCGCCGCCGCCTGCCGCGCTACACCCGGTTCGTGCCGCTCACCGCTGAACAGGAGGGAGCGAAGGACCGTGCGCAGGGAGGCGCAAAGAACAGTGCGCCCGCAACCTTTGGACGCATCAACACCACCCCCGCCGACGAAGCCCTCACCTGGGGTGCTGCCGACGAACCGCTGCTGCACCTGGGCGCCGACGGCAAAATCCTCGACCCCGCGCACTACCGCACCGCACCCGCCGGTGTGTATAAGTATGCGCTCTCTAGCTCTCAGGACGAGGCGAACCTCATCGCCCAAATGCTGCTCGAAGAACGCATCTACGGCAACCACCCCTACCGCGAGTCCGCCATCATCGTGCGTAGCAGCGCGGACGTGGCGCGCATCCGCCGCGTGCTCTCCTCGAACGGTATTCCCTCGCGTACCTCCGCGGCGCTCGTACCGGTGCGCGACGAGCCCGCCGTACGCCCCTTCCTCGACGCGCTCAGCCTGCTCGTCTATGCCCGCAAGCGCGGCGAGAAGGCGCTCAACCCCGCCGTGCACATGCCCACCGCAGAAGGCGCGGAAGGTTCGGAGGCGGCGGAGCGTGGTGGCTACGAAACCCTCAGCGCCTCCGAAGCTGAAGAGCTCATGCGCCGAAGCCTCAACGACGTCATCGCCGAAGAAAGCCGCGCCAACCCCCTCGGTGGCGCGCAGAGCGCCATCACCCTGCTCACCTCCCGACTCGGCGGCGCATCCAGCATGGACGTGCGACGACTCCGCCAGCAGTTGCGATCCATCGAACTGCAAAGCGGCGGCCACCGCCCCAGCGACGACCTGCTCCTCGGCGCCCTGCTACACCCCGAAACCCTCCCCGAAGAGGGCGTAGGACGCGCAGTGCACCGCATCGCAGCCGTGCTCTCCGCCGGACGTAAAGCACTCGCCCGGCCCGAATCCACCAGCACCGAAGTGCTCTGGGCACTCTGGGAAGCCAGCGGCCTCGAAAAGACCTGGGTCGCCCAGTCGTGCGGCGCAGGCCCCGACGCCGACGCAGCCCACCGAAACCTCGACGCCATGATCGGTCTCTTCGAAGCCGCCGACCGATTCGATGAGCAGATGCGCGGCGCCGATGCCGAGCAGTTCCTCGACTTCATCGACGCGCAGGACCTACCCATGGACACCCTCGCCGCCCGCGGCGTACGCCAAGACGCGGTCGAGATTCTCACCCCCGCACTCGCCGCAGGTCAGTCCTGGCGCACCGTATATGTATGCGGTCTGCAGGAAGGCACCTGGCCCAACACCACTGTGCGCGGCTCCCTGCTGAGCACCGGCGACCTTACGGACCTGTGCGATGCGCGCCTCCGCCAGCGCGCACAGCAGGCAGAACAACAGGCGGGGGAGAGCGAGCAGCCGGTGCCGCCCGCCCGCATCCGTAGCTACCCCGAACGCGTGCGCGACACCCGCCACGACGAGCTGCGCATGTTCGCCGTCGCCGCCACCCGAGCCAGCACCCGCCTCGTGCTCACCGCCGTACGCAACGATGATCAGGCACCCGGTGAGTTCTTCGACTTTGTGCTGCCCACCGACGCGGTCGGCGACTCCACGGACGTGCCCATCACCCGCGTGCGCCGCCCCGCCACCCTGCGTTCCCTCGTGGCGGAGCTTCGCCGCACCCTCGTTGAGGAATCGATGAACGCAATGCGCGCCGAAGACGCCCAGCAGGAGGACACACAGCAGAACGGCGCACCGATGCACAACGCATCGGAGGAAGAGGCGCTCACCCCGGAGGCTTCCGCGTACCGACTCGATGCCGCCTCCCGCACTCTGGCGCGCCTGGCGAACGCCCAGGCACCCGGCGCCGCACCCGACGAGTGGTGGGGCCTGCTGCCGCTTTCTAGCACTGAGCTACTTTTTGCGCACCGCCCGGCAGACCACGCTGAGCTGGACGAAAACCACGGTGAAGAACACGGCGAAGAACAGGCTGAAAACCCTGCCGAAAACCCTGGCCGCCGCACCATTACGCTTTCGCCCTCGCGCCTGGAAACCATCCACAGCTCCCCGCTGGACTGGCTGGTTTCCGCCGCCCGCGCGGAAGCCCAAACCGACCTGTCCCGCTCCCTCGGAACGCTCGTTCACGCCATCGCCGAGGAGTACCCGACCGGCACCCTCGAAGAGCTCCAAACCGCCCTCGACGAGCGCATTAGCTCCCTCGGCGTGCCCGCCCGCAAGGAGGGCGAAACCGACGAAGAGTACCGCGAGCGCGTGCCCTGGGAATCCTACGCCCTCTACGAGCGCGCCAAGCGCATGATTCTGCGCCTGAGCTACTACTACCGTCAGCACATGGGCGACGCCGGCTGGCAGAACCTCGGTGTTGAAGGTTCCTTCGCGGTGCGTGTGCCCGTGCCCTTCGACCCCGCCGGTGAAGTCGGCGAGCTGGACGCGCTGCTCACCGGTCGTGTGGACCGCCTCGAGGGTACCGCCCCGGCGGAGGACGGCACCCGCCGCTACGCCATTGTCGACCTGAAAACCGGCAAGTCTAAGCCGAGTGGGTCGGAGATGGAGACGCATCCGCAGCTTGCCGCCTACCAGATTGCGGTGGAGGCTGGTGCGGGTGAACAGCTGGAGGAGCGTTACCGTGCCGAAGCTGCCGCCTTGGAGGCGGGCGAACCGCTACCGGATGCCCGCCCCCAGGAGCTGGAGTACACCGGCTATACGGGTCATTCCGCAGGCGCGGCGCTCGTGCAGCTGGGCGCCTCGGGCGTGAACGATGAGAGCAAGACTCGCCTGCAGGTTCAGCCCGCCCTGACGGAGCACGATTCGTGGGCGGCTGAGCTGGTGCAACACGCCGCGGAGCTGATTGCTGGCTCGCAGGTACAGGCTCGTCACCGTGAGGGTGGCTACGGGTGTCGTCTGCCGGAGATTTGCCCGATTTGTACGCGCGGCCGTCAGGTGACACAACCCTAGTAGCCGCGTACCCCCGTTTACTTTCGATATCACTCACACTGAACCTCCCATGAGAATGATCCATGAGGAAGAGGAATCATGATTGACTCTGGCGCATACGGCGCTGATATGCACAGTGCTACTAACCTCGGCGCTCACCCCGGTTCTGGCACCGACATGCTCACCCCCGCCCAGTGGTGCGAGCACAATAGCTGGCAGCTGCCCAACGGCGTGCTCTTCTCGGCAGAAGCCGTCACGAATGACCCCGCGCTGAAGTCTACCGACTACCGCAGTGCCCTTGACATTGCCGAGATGCTCAACGACGCTGACGGTAAGAAACCGACCCCCGAGCAGGTACGCATGATTGAGGCGGGCCCTGCCCCGACCCTCGTCATTGCCGGTGCCGGTTCGGGTAAGACTGCGACCATGGTTGACCGCGTGATTTGGCTGGTCGATAACGGTTTTGTACGCCCTGAAGAGGTTCTCGGCGTGACCTTCACCCGCAAGGCGGCAACCGAGCTGCGCAGCCGTATGCGTGCCGGCCTGAATACGCTGCGCCGTAGCCGTCGCGTCGCCCCGACCGATGAGGAGCTGCGCGAGGGCGTCGCTGACCCGACCGTGCTCACTTACCACTCCTACGCGAATAACCTGGTCAAGGAGTACGGTCTGCGCCTGGGCGTGGAGCAGGACGCACAGATGCTTGGCGATGCGCAGAAGTGGCAGCTTGCCGCGCAGATTGTGCAGTACTGGGAGGGGGAGCTTCCCCTCGATAAGGACGGCGTGCCGGTGTCTGCGGCGACCATGATTAACCAGATGCTGCAACTCTCTGACGAGTGCGCGGAGCACCTGGTGGAGCCGCAAAAGGTCATTGATTTCTGCACCGAGCAGTTAGCGGCGTACGCGGCGGTGCCCGAGCCTCGCCGTGAGACGAAGACTGAGAAGGACATTCTGAAGGTTCAGCGTCTGCTGCGTAACCGCCGAGTGTACGCGCGTATGGCGGTCAGCTACGCCCGCGTGAAGTCGCGCATGCAGGTGCTGGATTTCGGTGACCTGATGCGTTTTGCCGCCCGCATTGCGGAGTCTGACCCGGCGATTCGTGAGGGTGAGCGTGCCCGCTTCAAGGTGGTTCTGCTGGACGAGTTCCAGGACACTTCGCACGCGCAGATGAGCTTGTTCTCCTCGATTTACGGTGCCGATGAGGCGGCGGGTATTCCGGCGCATCCGGTGATGGCTGTGGGCGACCCGAAGCAGTCGATTTACGGTTTCCGTGGTGCTTCGGACGGTCAGATGTTCAGCTTCTACCGTCATTTCCCGACTGAGCATGTGCAGCCGCTGTTCCTATCCATTGCGTGGCGTAACGATATTTCGGTGCTGAACGCAGCAAACCACGTGGCGGAGAAGCTGAAGGAGGTTCCCGAGTGGGTGCGTGCCGCTGACGGCGATATTACCGCCGCTCAGGTTCCTGACCTGCGCCCGCGCTGCGCCCTGATGGGGGAGCCTGGTTCGCCCGCTTTTGAGCAGGCTGCCGCGGGCATGGTGGGGCGTGTTGATTTGACGTACCATGACTCTGACCGCGAGGAGGCTGTGGCTATCGCCGAGCGTATTGCGGCGATGCGTGCGCAGGCGGTGCGCGAGTATGAGCGTGCCTACGCGGCGCATCGTTCCGGTGATGGTTCAGTGCGTCCGCGTCTGAAGATGCCCGAGATTGCGGTGTTGGCGCGTGTGCACGGTCAGCTGGACCCGATTCGTGTGGAGTGTGAGCGCCTGGGTATTCCGGTGCAGCAGGTGGGTTTGGGCGGCTTGCTCTCCCAGCCGGAGGTCGTGGATTTGGTGTCGGCGTTGCGTGTGCTGGCTGATCCGAACCGTTCGGATGCCCTGGCGCGCCTGCTGACGGGTGCGCGTTGGCGTTTGGGTGCGGCGGATATGTTGGCGCTGGGCGATTGGGCGCAGTCTCTGGTGCGTGAGCGTGAGCGTGCCCTGCGTGAGCAGATGGCGTTGCGTATGCTCGCCGAGGCTGAAGACGCCGACGACGCAGCTGCTATCAACCTGCAGGCGGAGCACCTGCGTGCCGCCCAGGAACGTCTGGACGAAACCCTCAAGGGTGCGGTGGAGGATTCCTCCGGTTACGCCTCCCTCATCGAGGCGGTGGAGAACCTGCCGCAGGACGGTGTGGACGGTGAACCCCTCTACGGTGAGCAGTACCGTGGCCGCCGTTTCTCCCCGGCGGCGCTGGAACGTCTGCGTGCTTTTGCTGAGCAGATGCGCGTGTTGCGTGCCGGTTTGAGTGAGGATTTGGGCACGCTGCTGTACGAGATTGAGCGGACTATGCTTCTCGATATTGAGTTGGCGGTTCGCCCGGGTACCGACCCGCTGGGTTCGCGCGCGAACTTGGACGCTTTCCACGAGGTTGCTGCCGCCTACGGTATGTCGGCACCGCGTATTAACGCGATGATTTACGCCGGTTCTGACGGTGTGAGCGCGGAGGAGGACGATCCGGGTGCGCGCCGCTTCCTGCTGTCTTCGGGCGGTGTGAGCTACGTGATGGGCTTCCTCGCCTGGCTTGAGCGTGCCGATGATGAGGAGAAGGGCTTGGCGTTGGGCACGGTGGAACCTGACCCGAACGCGGTGCAGCTGATGACCATGCACGCCGCGAAGGGCCTGGAATGGGATCATGTGCTTCTGCCTGGTCTGTGCGGTACTGCGACCGGCGGGCAGACCCCGAACCTGTGGCAGATGTCGGCTAATGCGGCTCTGCCCTGGCCGCTGCGTGGCGACCGCGAGTACCTCCCGTCAATCCTTGAGAGTGCGGAGGAGATTACCGCCTTCGAGAAGGCGAAGGACCTAGAAGACTACCTGGACGAGCATAAGGAAGATGCCGCCGAGCACGCCGGCATGGAGGACCGCCGCCTCATGTACGTGGCGATGACCCGTGCCCGTAACCTGCTGGCGATGAGCGCCTACCGCTGGAAGAGTTCCGCTACGCAACCTCAGCCGGTGCAGCCCTTCTGGGAGGAGCTGATGGAGATGCTTTTCAAGTCGCTCTTCAGCATGGGCACGCCCACGGTAGATGCGCCCTCTGTGCGCTTCGAGGAGACGATGGATACCCCCTGGGCGGCGCCCCAACTGGTGGGTATGGGCCTGTTGTATACGATTCCGAACCCCGCTGATAAGCGCAAAAAGGTGCACCTGAACCATGTGCGCCGCTGGGTTGAGCAGCTGGCTGAGTCGAAGTACCGCCTGACCGAGCCGGTGACCCTGGTGCACGGTACGGTCGTGGACCCCTCGAATCTGCCGCCCACCCCTGATGAGGCGGCCTTGCTGGAGGGTCTGGACCTCTACCCCGTAGACGCTGATGAGCTCACCCCCGAGCAGGTGGAGGCACGCGCGAACGCTCGGGCAACCTACGCCGAGCAGGTGCAATGCTACGCATGGGCGCTGGTTGAGGTCATGGCTCCCGCCCTCGCGCAGGATTGGCAGCTGGCGGCTCCTTCCGTACGAGCACGCACGGTAGCGGAGAACTGCACCCGACTGAACCTGCCGGTGCCCGAATGGATCATCGAAGCCACCGAGCGGGAGAAATGGAGTGAGGCGCAACCGCCTCAGCCCGGTTTTTCGCCCACGGTGGCGGCGGCGCTGCCGATTGAGGTGCGCGGCCAATTCGCCCAGAAGAAC
The DNA here is from genome assembly GCF_029850985.2 of Rothia similimucilaginosa. Taxonomy (NCBI): domain Bacteria; kingdom Bacillati; phylum Actinomycetota; class Actinomycetes; order Micrococcales; family Micrococcaceae; genus Rothia; species Rothia similimucilaginosa. Next base: position 634,591 of record NZ_CM138149.1, read on the forward strand.
TACGAAGACAGGAACCCGAACCTGGGTGCGGTGCTGACCGCCATGTGGCCTTTTGACCCGCTGGAGCGCCCCGTGATTTGGCGTTGGGCTTCTGATGACGCTCTCACGCAGGGCACGAAGGAGGTGCTTCGCTGCGGTCAGCATGAGCACCTGGAGCGTGAGATTGCGATTAACTCCTCGAGCCGTCGCGAGGCGGTGGAGCGTGCCGCCCTGGCGGTGGAGCTCGCCGTCGGCGCGGGTGACGAGGGTACCCCGTATGAGGGTACCGAGTTTGGGGCGGCAGGGGAGAGCGCAAGCAGCCCTGTACCCGCCGCATCCACAGCGCATGGTGAGTCCGCCATTCCAGAATCCCTACGCCAGCAGGTGGTGGACTGGGAACGCGAAGCCGATCTGCTGCTGCTCATGAGGTGGCAGACCGACCCGTTGCTCAGCGATCAGCTGCCGGGGCACCTGTCCGCCTCCACGTTCATCCGCCTGAGCGAGGACCCGCAGGGCACGGTGCATCAGCTGATGCGCCCGGTGCCTCAGCGTCCCTCGCGTGCGGCAACGATTGGTACGGCGGTACACGCGCTGATTGAGGAGCACTTCGGGGTAGTGCCGAGCGCTGACCCGCTGGAAGCACCCGATGCGGAGGACACGGTGGGCGTTGACCTGCCTGGTTCCGCTGCCGCCTCCACCGCGCCCGCTGAGCCTGCAGACTCCTCTGATTTTGCAGACCTGCAGGAACAGGACGAGTTCACCTTCGAAGATGCCTACGAGGAGTCCGAGAGCGAATTGGAGGCCTCCGTTCAGCGCCTCTGGGAGCGCTTCGCCGATAGCGAGTGGGGCAGCGACGAGTGGAAGGACCGCATCTGGGCGGTCGAGTACCCGGTCGAAACCCATATTGAGGGCGTAAGCCTGCGCGGCCGTATTGACGCGGTGTTCCGTACCGAGGACGAGGACGGTGAACGCTGGGTCCTGGTGGACTGGAAGAGCGGTTCCCGCCCAAAGATGGCGACCATGCAGTCTCGACGCTTCCAGCTGGGTCTGTACCGTATCGCGTTCTCCCGCATTATGGGCGTGGACCCGGAGCGTATCAGCACCGTGTTCGTGTACCTGGGCGGCAAGGGCGTTGCGGAGGTGTGGGATCACCAGATCCATGGCGGCCTACCCACGGAGGCACAGCTGGCGAAGGTGATTCGTGAGGCGCGCAAGGGCTAGGTAGCAGGTCTAAACAGCGTCAGGTAGGCGGCGCTCGCGTACTAGCGTGCCCCGCTAGTATGCGCCGTGCCAGTCTGCGCAGTGCGAGCACAAGCTGTCACCGAATATAGAAAAAGCAGCTCCTGTAGGCTTTGCGCCTCGTGAGCTGCTTTTCTGTGCGGACTTTTACGGGGTAATGCCAGAGGACGCCTCTTCACCCCACTGCATTAGGGTGAGGAGGCGTCCTCAGCCGCTGAAGAACTATAGAGCTCCTTCGTGCCCTTGTCCGGGAAAGAATCGCGCCGAACGACTGCCGCTCTCGCGACCTCACTCGCGCCGCCGACGCCCCGTGGGGTTTGCGTGCGTCTATACTCTCAAACACAACCTTGAAAGTAGCTCTATAGTTTTCTGCCATCGGTGATTGGTTGCGCGGTGCATGAATCCGGCTCGGGTCTGACATGACTGGTCAGGGCCCCGTCCAATCTGTCTCCCCTTTTTATCGCTGCCACGATATCAGCACTGGTCAGTGCGCTATGGGGAATGTGTCCGCAGGTTTTCTTGCGGCACAGCAAAAGTATTCCAGGAGTTTTTGAAAAAATCTATAGGGAAAGTTTTTGCCCCAAAATGCACTATTTTGAGCGTAGCTCAAGGTCAAATTGAGGCTCTGTGGACTCTTGAAATCAAAAGTTGGTTTATGTGGATTTATAGTGCATTTGCGCCCAGGAAATATTGTGAATAGCATCTTTACCGCACCTTTAAGTCTCAGCCTTAATTTGAGCCATTCCTGTACAAAAATGCAAAACTGGCAGTCAAAAGGTGATGGGAAACACATAAAAAATATTGATAAAAAGCCCGCTAAAGCCCCTCCGCTAGCCCTTATAGACATGATTCTGCCGGTTTGACAGATACCCAGGACAACTGATTTCACTGGGCACAGGTCAGAGGATATAAACCCAATAGATACACTTCAGCCCCGCAGTGCAGTACTGCGGGGCTGAAACGAAAACCTATGCGGTAGGTGGCACCCTGGCGGGCAATAACCTAGCGGGCAGCAATCTAACAGCTACTCGGTGGGACCGACCAGCGGGCCGACCTCCTCCTGACCGAGCAGTTCGCCGGAAGCTCGCAGGTCGTCCTGAATGTCCAGGAGCATGGACACTGCGTGGGTTGCGCCGTCGCGGTCGCCGATCTCTACGGTATGGGTGAGCCACTGGGCGATTGCAAACTCCGCGTAGAAGTTCGCGCGCTGCGCCAGGTAGGCGTCGGGTAGCTGAGGCATCTGCTGGCGGTACACCTCGATTACCTCGTCGGTGAAGTCGATGTCCTGGCAGGAGTACAGCCAGGCGAAGTCCTGCGCGGGGTCGCCCACGTGCACATCGGACCAGCCGGTGACTTCTACGATGCGTGCCGTCGAGGGCGTGACGTGCAGTACGAGGTTCTCGGCGCCCATGTCACCGTGGACCACGCGCGGGCGGAACTGCCACAGGGGTCCGGGGGAGAGCACGGTACGCCAGTGTGCGAGCAGATCGGCGGGAACCTTGCCGGTTGCGGCCGCACGCTCGAGCTCGGCGTTCTTACGCCGACGGATCTGCTCCGAAGAGTAGGAGGGCAGGTCGGCTTCGTAAATAATGTCTTCGGGCATCACGTGCAGGGTCGCGATGTCTTTGGCGATGATGGATGCCAGGGAAGGGCGGTTCGCTGCAACTTCGCGCCGGCTCAGCTCGGCGAGCTGGTCCACGTCGTAGATGGTGCCGGGGATGTGCGTGTACACGAATACGTTGCCACTCGCGTAGGGTACGGTGCTGGCGACGGTGGGTACGGCGAAGGGCAGTCGGGCGCGAAGGCCGGGGCTGAACGACTGCAGGATGAGGTGTTCAGCTTCAAGACGCATGCTGGCGTCGGGGCGGCGTGGAGCGCGCACTCGCCAGCGGCGACCGGTGGAGTCGGCGATGATTGCCGAGTCGAAGTCGTCGCTGTCTTCGCGGACTGGTTCGGCGCCGACAGGGTAAATCCCGGGCACTCCGGCGGAGACAATGGCTGCTAGCTGAAGGGGAGATAAAGTCACGGGTTAAGGTTACCAAACCAATATGTACCGTTTAGTAGTTTTTGGGATATTTATGTCAAGCGGTGAAGATACTTGTGGACAAGCCTAAACGTGCTTATCTGCGTATTCCTGCGCATTTCGTTGAGCTTCTAACCGTGCGGGTCCAAGGCGGGTTCCTCACACCCTGATTCCTCACGCCCTGAACGAAAGCAACAGTTAAGAAGCCGCGGTGGGTCTGGAGAACACAGGCTGGGAGAATACAATGGAAGACCGGCTATCACCGCCTCGCGCACCCGTATGCCCCGCGAGAGCGTATACCGCCTGTCCGTACCGCCCGCCTTACTGATGGAGCATTATGACCGCCACACCTCAGCAGCCTCAGCATATGATCTCCGCAGACGACATTCTTGCCGGGCTCGACCCGGATCAGCGTGCGGTCGCCACCGAGCTGGACGGCCCCATGCGCGTGCTCGCCGGTGCCGGTACCGGTAAGACCCGCGCGATTACGCACCGCATAGCCTACGGTATTGCGATTGGTCGCTACCAGGGCCCGCGCGTACTCGCCCTGACCTTTACCCTGCGTGCTGCGGAGGAGATGCGTACCCGCCTGCACCAGCTGGGTGCGCACGGAGTGCAGGCACGTACTTTCCACTCGGCGGCACTGCGTCAGCTGGTGTACTTCTGGCCGCAGGTGGTGGGCGGTACCTTCCCATCTATCGTGCAGAATAAGGCAACGCTCATTACGGAGGCGGCGAACCGTCTGCGCATCAGCACTGACCGTTCCCTGCTGCGTGATTTGGCATCGCTGATTGAGTGGGCGAAGGTTCAGCTGCTGACCCCGGACACCATCATGCAGCGTCTGAGTGAGAAGCAGCTGCCCTCGGCGATTACCCCGCAGAATATGCAGCGTATTTTCCAGGCGTATGAGGATTTGAAGGATGAGCGTAACCTCATCGACTTTGAGGACGTACTGTTGCTGACCATCGCCATGCTGGAGGAGGACGAGAAGCTTGCTGCGACCGTCCGTAACCAGTACCGCCATTTTGTGGTGGACGAGTACCAGGACGTGTCCCCGCTGCAGCAACGTCTGCTGGATGTGTGGCTGGGCGGCCGCGAGGATATTTGCGTGGTGGGTGATGCCTCCCAGACGATTTACTCTTTTACCGGCGCGACCAGCCGTTACCTGTTGAATTTTGCGCGCCGGTACCGCGGCGCGCATACGGTGAAGCTGACCCGCGACTACCGTTCCCATTCGCAGGTGGTGGAGTTGGCGAACCGTCTGTTGGCGGCGCGTCGACCGCATCCGGATTCGAGCCCGCATTCGTGGGCGCCGCCGCTGGAGCTGATGTCTCAGCGCGGCCCCGGCGTGGACGTGGAATGGTTCGGCTACGCGGACGATGAGCAGGAGGCCGCCGGCATCGCCGAGGATATCCGCGACCTGATTGAGAAGGACGGTGTGCCGCCTTCAGAGATTGCGGTGCTGTTCCGCACGAACGCGCAGTCGGCGGCGATTGAATCTGCGCTGGCTACCGCCCACATTCCGTACCAGCTGCGCGGCGCGGAGCGTTTCTTTGAGCGCCCCGAGGTCAAGCAGGCGATGCTTGCCCTGCGTGGTTCAGCCAAGTCCACCGACGGTACCGAGGACGTCACCCGTTACACCCGCGATGTGCTCGGCGGCATCGGCTATAAGGAGGAAGCCCCCCTTTCGGGAGGCGCCACCCGCCAGAAGTGGGAATCCCTAGCCGCACTCGTGCACATGGTGGACATGATGGCGCAGAACCGCCAAGAGCAGCTTCAAGAGCATCGCGCAAACCCGCGCCCGGGTGTGCCCGAGCCGCTACCTTTGACCATGCACGAGGTTGTGGCGACTCTGAACCATCGCAGCGAATTCAATGATGCACCGCAGGTCAATGGCGTAACCCTCGCCTCTCTGCACGCGGCTAAGGGCCTGGAATGGGATGCCGTGTTCCTATGTGGCCTGAACGAGGGCCTCATGCCGATCACTTTTGCAACCACCCCGGATGAGGTGGATGAGGAGCGCCGCCTGCTGTATGTGGGCATTACGCGTGCTCGCAAGTATCTGTGGCTGACCTGGACGATGACTCGCACCGTGGGTGGTCGCGGTCAGCGGAAGCGTTCGCGTTTCCTGGACGATATTGATCCGGCGAAGCGCCGCCGCAGGGCTGAAAGCGCCGGCTCGTCGTATAGCCAGGTTCGCTCGGCACCGGCTCGCCGTTCGTCGAAGGGAAGAGGAGAATATGGCTCAGCGTTTTAAGCGTGAAATTCTGCCCGCCACCGAGGACCGCCCGCAGATTGAGCTGGTCCGCTCGGCGCGCCGCACCCGCACCATCAGTATGCAGCGCGACGGCGTGGATGAGCACGGCAACCCCGCCTACCGTCTGCTCATTCCCGCCGCCAGCACGAGCGAAGAGATTGACGAGCATATCGCCCGCCTGCTGCCGCGCATTCAGCGTCGTGCCGCCCGCCGTGAGCGTGCCACACAGTTGACGGTCACAGACGAGTACCTGCGCTCCCGTGCCCTGCATCTGGCGCAGAAGCATCTGCCGGAGCTGGTTGCCTCGGGCAGGCTGGAGAGACTGTCGATTCGCTGGGTAAGCAATCAGCGTCAGCGCTGGGGTTCGGCAACCTACGCGAACACGCAGATCCGCATCTCCTCGGAGCTGCAGGGCGTACCCGAGTATGCGCTGGATTCGGTGATTCACCACGAGCTCTGCCACCTGCTGCAGCCGAATCATTCGGAGGCGTTCCGTACTCTGGAGGCGCGCTACCCGCAGCTGCTGCGGGCACAAGCCTACCTGGAGGGCTACGCGCTGGGGCGCTCGCGTGCTGAGGGCGAACACGTTGGGGATGGGCAGGGTGAAAACACCGCCGACTAAAGCGCTTCCCGAAAATCAACGAAGCAAAAACCAACCGAACACTTGAGCGGGGGTGGCTTGTACATTCACAAGCCACCCCCGCTCAAGGTGTCAGCTAATTACTTTTCGCCGCGCTACTTGTGCCGCTCTACTTTTTGCGGCTCAAAATCCCGATGTTTCCCGCGATGTTACTGCGCTCAGCGTTACTTTTCTTCGGGCGCGTCGCCGAAGCCACCGTCCAGTAGCTTCTGTAGCTCCGAGTCGAAGTCTACGTCGTCCAGGCTGATTTCGTTCATGCGCGCATCGTATGCGGTGAAGTCTTCCAGCTCGGCGGGGGTGGGCAGGGTCTCCGGGGTGTCCCAGAGGCCGTCGCGCGCCTCAATGCCGTGGGCGTTTTCGTACCAGCGCCAGAACTGCTGTGCCTCACGCACTAGGCGGGGGCGCAGTTCCAGGCCGACCAGGTTCTCGAAGACCTGCTCGCTGGGGCCGCCGTCGATGCGGCGGCGCGCCATAATTTCGGTCAGTTGCGGTGCCTTGGGCAGGTTGCGGGTCGCGTCCTCGGTTACGACGGATACCCAACCTTCGATGAGCGCGAGCAGACTCTCCAGACGTTGCACCGCTAGTTCCTGATCTTCGGTGCGCTGGGGGCTGAACAGGCCGCCTTCGAATGCTTCCTGTACGGCGTCGGGATTGCTCATATCCACCTGGGATGCGGCGTCCTGCATGCGGTTCATGTCCACGCGAATGCCGCGGGCGTAGCGCGCCACGAGCTGAACCAGGTCTTCACGCAGCCAGGGGTTTGCCTTGTGCAGGCGAATGAGCGCAGATTCACGCACTGCGAGGTAGAGTAGGACCTCCTGTGGGGGAACCTCGATGCTGTCGGCGAGCTGCTGGTAGCCGTTAGGTAGTAGCGCGGAGGAACCGGGCGCGAGGGGGAAGCCCACGTCGGTGGAGGAGTAGACTTCACCGGCGAGCTGTGCGAGTGCCTGCGCCATCTGCGCACCAAAAATCACGGAACCAATGTTGTTCAAGAAGCCGCTGTTAAGGATCTGAGAGATTTCTTCGGGTACGTCTTCGGACGCGCCGGGCATGACCATGGACTGGGTGACTTCGGCTGCGACCGGCTCGACCATTTCGCGCCAGGAGTCGAAGGAATGCTCAACCCATTCCGCCTTGGACCATGCCTGCACCGGGTGGTTGTGGCGCTCAATGGTGGTCACCGCATCCAGCCAGAGGTCGGCGAGGTTCGCCGCGTCTTCTACTGCGTGCTTGAGATTTTCGGGTACGGAGGGGTCTTCACCCATGGAGACGAGCATCTGACGTGTCTGGTTCTTCACGTTGTCCCAGTTCACGCCGCTGGGGCTGTCGGATGCGCCCGCGCCGGAGAACATCGCCTGCACCTGCGCAAACATGCTCTGCATCATTGCGGGGTCGAAACCCATGCCCATGTTCTTCAGGTCTTCAGGGTCGATGCTGATGCCGAAGGGGTTCTGACCGCCTTCGCCGAAGAGTGCGCTGAAGGGGTTCTGCGCGTTGGAGGAGGTGCCCTTGCCGACCTGGCCGGTTGCCCCCGCGGAGGGGTCGAAGCCCTGCTCCTGCATCTTCTTAATGAATTCTTCGAGGGGGTCGCGCTCGTTGGAGGCGCCGCCGGTGGGGTTCTCAGACATGTAGAAGCCTTTCGTAATCCGGGGGTGGGCGTAGCTGGCCCGCTCGCTGTCCAGCCTACCGATTTTTGCTGAGAATTTCCCGTGTCATTGCTGTGGAGGCGGGTTAATCAGCTAAGGGCTCACAATCTTGTCTTTGGGGTCAGGGTTTGGGAGTTTTTTCGTGCCGTTGTCACGGTCAGGTGCTGACAAAGCGTGGTGCGGGTCAGAGCGTGACCGCCTCCCGGTTACTCTATTTTTAGCGGGGTAACGGTGACCGCCCGCGTGTTGAAAAGCAGGTTTATCCGGTACTGTAGAAACCATGACTAAGTCCACCCCTGATGCTGAGCAACAATCGAACGCCGTCTCCGCGAGTGTGAAGAGTGATGAGAAGGCGGCTAAGCGTTTTTCGCGTTTTGCCCCGCGCCGTGTGAACCTGCGTTCGGTCAGCGCTGTGGCAACGTGCGCCCTGCTGGCTGGTGCTTTTATTCTGCCCAGTTCCTATGTGAAGGAGGGCCCCGGCCCGCTCTTTGACGTGCTCGGAACGTACCAGGAGAAGGATGTCATTGAGGTTTCTGGCGCTCCCAGCTATAAGACGTTTGGCAAGATGAACATGACCACGGTGTCGGTTTCGGGTGGCCCGTACACGGAGCTGTCCGGCGCGGAGGCTTTCTACAGCTGGTTGGCGTTTGACGGTAACCGTAGTCTCGTGGTGCCGACCGATGCCCTGTACCCGCACGTGAGCCATGAACAGGCAACGGCGGCGACCGGCGCGCAGATGGCTGATTCGCAGACTCAGGCGAAGGTCGCGGCGATGCGCGAGCTGAAGATGGCAGTGAATGAGAAGGTTCAGGTGCTTTCCACGGTGGAGGGTTCCCCGGCCGCGAGCGCGCTGAAGGCTGATGACCGCATCGTGAAGGTGGGGGAGAAGCAAATTGAGACCCTCACCGATGTTCCGAAGGCGGTAAACGCCTCGAACGGTTCGCCGATTGACGTGACCGTGGAACGTGACGGCACGCAGCAGACGTTTAAGCTGACCCCGGTTCGTTCCAGTGACAATAGCCGCTGGATTCTGGGTGCTGGCTTGAAGCAGAGCTATGACCTGCCGGCGCACGTGCAGTACAACCTGGACGGTGTGGGCGGTCCGAGCGCGGGTCTGATGCTCGCGCTGGGTACGGTCGATAAACTGAGTGAGGGTACTCTGCTCGCCGATGAGGACGCCGGAGGCGACCCATACCGCAGCTACATTTCGGGTACTGGCACGATTGATGCTGACGGTAAGGTCGGCGCAATTGGCGGCATTAAGTATAAGATCCTGGCGACGGGCCGTTACGGTGCGCGTTATTTCTTGGCGCCGAAGGAGAACTGCGATTCGATTGTGAAGATGCAGGCGCAGGACCCCGACCTGTTCAACTACTATCACGCCGGTCAGGTGAGCGGCACGATGACTGTGATTCCGGTGTCGACCCTGGATGAGGCGGTGAAGACGGTGGAGGCGATTAAGTCCGGTACACCGGATGATTCCCTGCCCCGTTGCGGCTCCTAACGTAACGTTTATCTCCGAGAGGTTCTAACCCGTATAACGTAGAAGTCAGCCCCGGTACTTTACGGTACCGGGGCTGTTCTGCGTCCTTTTCTCTGTCCTCACCTCATTATTTCGCCCCTCAAAATCTCTTAACCCGGTCATATTTCGCCCCGAGCTTCTACGAGTTTCTGCCCTTCTGCTGTACCTCTGAGATACTTAAAGGCAGTTATTTTCTCTGAACATATGATGAGCGAGGAATTGTGTCTGAATCGACCAATAACACCGCGCATCCCAAGCCGACGAATCCTGCCCCCAAGCGCCGTAGCCCCCTGAAGGCAACGATTGCTGTGGTGGCGGTGCTCATTGCTGCGTTTGTGGGTGCGTCCCAGGTGTACACGGACTGGCTGTGGTTTGACCAGCTGGGTTATAGCACCGTGTTCACTACCCAGATTTTGTTGAAGGCAGCTGTATTTGTTGTGGCTGCCCTGGTGGTTTCTGTGCCGCTGTGGACTTCGATGTCCTACGCGGTCCGTCATGCTGATGTGGCTCCGGACCCCGAGAAGAAGCCGCAGGCGACGCCGAACCCGAATCAGAGCGTACCGACCAGCGGCACGGATGCTGCCGAGCAGATGCTGCGTGACGTATTTGGTCAGCAGCGTGCTGAAGAGAGCATGCGCCGCTATCATGAGAGCGTGGATAAGGCGCGTAAGGTTCTGCTGATTGCGGTTCCGCTACTGCTGGGTCTGTTCATTGCTTCGGCGACGATGACTCAGTGGAGCACCGTCGCGCTGTTCTTCAACCAGCAGTCCTTCGGTAAGACTGACCCCGAGTTCGGCCTGGATTACGGGTTCTTCCTGTTTGCGTTGCCGTTCTTCCGCATGGTGGTGACTCTGGTGACCTCCGCTGTGGTGCTATCGGCGCTCGCGGGCCTGTTCATGCACTACTTCTACGGTGGTATTAAGGTGCAGCCGGGCGGTATGAGCACTACCGTGGCGTTCCGTCGTCACGCTGCGATTGTGGTGGCTGCGTTCTTGCTGACTCGTGCGGTGAGTTTCTGGCTGGATCGTTATTCGTCGACTCAGCAGCAGGTGGGCCGCTGGGCTGGTGCAATGTACACGGACGTGAACTCGTCAATCCCGGTGAACGCTATTTTGGCGATTTCTGCTCTGCTGGTGGCGCTCATGTTTGTGGTGGCGGCTTCGATGAATCGTTGGCGTTTGCCACTGATTAGCACCGCGATGCTGGTAATTGTTGCTGTGGTTGCTGGCGGCCTATACCCGTGGATCGTTCAGCGGTTCCAGGTGGTTCCGAATGAGCAGGGTGCTCAGGCGAAGTTCATTCAGCGCAATATTGATGCGACCCGTTACGCGTACGGTCTGGATAAGATTGAGGCCACCCCGTATGACGCGACGATTGATACCCGTGCCGGTGCGTTGAGCTCTTCGAGCGCGACCATTGCGAATATTCGTCTGTTGGATCCGAATGTTGTGTCCTCGGCGTTTGCTCAGATGCAGCAGTTCCGTCCGTACTACCGTTTTGATTCGCAGCTGGCGGTGGACCGCTATTCGGTGGGTAACACCACGCAGGATACGGTGTTGGCGGCTCGTGAGCTGAACCCGGCGCAGACGAGTGGCGATTCTTGGTATAACCGCCACGTGGTGTACACCCACGGTTACGGTGTGATCGCCGCGTACGGTAACCAGGTGGATTCTGCGGGTAACCCGAAGTTCTTGCAGTCCGGCATTAAGGCGACCGGTGCTCTGAGCGAGGACTACGAGCCTCGTATTTACTTTGGCATGAGTTCACCAGAGTATTCGATTGTGGGCGGTAAGGGCGATACCCTGGAGCTGGACCGTCCGCTCTCTGCTGAGGAAACTAACGCCTCCGATGCGAAGTACACTTTCGCCGGTTATGGTGGTCCGCGCGTTGATTCGCTGCTGGCTCGCCTGTCCTACGCGATTAAGTTCCAGTCCTCTGACATTCTGCTTTCGGATGCGGTGCGTGAGGGTTCGCAGATTCTGTACGAACGCAATCCGCTCGATCGTGTGCGTAAGGTGGCGCCGTACCTGAGCGTCGATTCTAAGCCGTATCCGGCGATTGTGAATAACCGCGTGCAGTGGATAGTAGATGCTTACACCACGAGCGATCAGTTCCCCTACGCGCAGGGTAGTTCCCAAGATGCAGCAACTGCTGCGGGTACTCAGCGTTCTAACTCGGTGAACTACATCCGTAACTCGGTGAAGGCTACCGTGGACGCGTATGACGGTTCGGTGACCCTGTATGCATGGGATGAGCAGGACCCGGTGCTGAAGGCGTGGCAGGGTGTTTTCCCTGGCACGGTGAAGAGCTACCGTGAGATGAACGCTTCGCTGATGAGCCACGTGCGTTACCCGACTGACATGTTCAATATTCAGCGCACCATGCTGAACAAGTACCACGTGACGAACGCCAATAGCTTCTACGCCGGTGATGATGTCTGGTCGATTCCGAACGACCCGACCAATGATCGTAACCAGCCGATTTCGCCCTACTACCTGTCCCTGCAGATGCCTGGGGATTCTCGTGCGCACTTCTCGTTGACGACTACGTTCATTCCTCAGCAGAGCGATTCGAACTCTCGTAACGTGATGTACGGCTTCCTTGCCGCTAATGGTGATGCTGGTACCGGTAAGGACGGCGAGCGTAGCCCCGATTACGGTAAGCTGCGTCTGCTGGAGCTGCCACGTTCTTCGGTGGTTCCCGGTCCGGGTCAGGCTCAGAACATTTTTAACTCTGATGCTGAGGTGTCGAACCAGTTGAACCTTCTGCGCCGCGGTTCGTCTGAGGTTATTAACGGCAATATGCTGACTTTGCCGGTGGGCGGTGGCATGCTGTACGTTCAGCCGGTGTATGTGCAGTCGAGCGGTGACGCTAAGTACCCGCGTCTGCAGCGTGTATTGGTAAGCTTCGGCGACAAGGTCGGTTTCGCACCGACTCTGGAGGAGGCGCTGAACCAGGTGTTTGATGGCTCTTCGGGTGTGAAGCTGGACGGTTCATCGTCGGCTAGCCCCTCGGCTTCTGGTTCTTCGGGCGCTTCGACCGGGGCTTCGTCTGTTTCGCAGTCTTCGGAGCTGAAGCAGGCTCTGACGGATGCCTCGAAGGCGATGACCGATGCTGATGCGGCAATGAAGAAGGGTGACTGGGCAGCCTATGGTGAGGCTCAGAAGCGTCTGGAAGCAGCCGTGAAGAAGGCTCTGGAGGCTGAGGAGGCGCAGAGTACAGCTTCCGCTAAGGCTTCTGCATCGGCAGCTCCCAGTACCTCTACGACTCCAAGTGCTGCGGCTTCTGCAAGCGCCCCTGCAAGCGCGAAGCCCAGCGCCAGCGCTTTGGCTTCTCGTTAAGGTGCTGTGAAGTACAAGGTGCTGGGGTAGTGGGGGAGTACACCCACTAGGCGCTTGGGTTTCTGGGTCTAGCGTCCTCGACCTAGAACCGGAGCCTGCACTGGGTACGGCTCCTACTGGCTACCTCTAGCGGTCTCTGATGGAACGGGGTGGAAGCAATGGCTTCCACCCCGTTTTTGTGTGCTTGGTTACAAATAATGATTTTGGCTTGCGTGACCGGTTCTGGGTCTGTATAGTTATATGAGTCGCCGCGGGGTGGAGCAGTTCGGTAGCTCGCCGGGCTCATAACCCGGAGGTCGCAGGTTCAAATCCTGTCCCCGCAACGGATAACTCCCGATAGCTTTTAGCTATCGGGAGTTTTTTTATTCACCAAAACCTGTGCTCTCGCCTGCCTATCTTCTTTTGCCGCCTGCCTGTCGCCTGTTGGGCGGCTCTCTTTATCTCATGCCTTCTGTAATCCGTGGAGGGGATCTTCTGAGCCTTGTCGAGGTTGACCTGCCCTTTATGAGGGCGCTTCGGAGAAGTTGGCGGGGACTTGCCTGCTGACCCTTCAGAGGTGCTTAACGTGGATCTTCGAGCCTCTCGAAACTTCCTTAGAGAACTGCTTTGAAAGCACCTTGGGCTGGTCCTCTGAATGTCTCCCGATGTGTCTTTCGAGGTGTTCCTCAGTGTCTCTATCGAGGCTTAGGCGGGTGTGCTCATAGGGTGGGGCAGAGCTGCTTTTGGGCAGTTATTGGCCAGCGGTTATGCCTTCTTGAGGTGTTGCTTTTGGGTCCCTCAAAAAGGGGCTCTGAAGGGGGTTCTGGGGTGGGGCTCAAGAACGTGATAAGGGGTCCAAAAGGATACCTGAGTGAGGGAGTGGTGAGGGGATATTTTTGCCTCAAAGTGCATTCTCAAAGTGGAATATGCGAAAGTTGCCTATATTCCTGGCTTGGAAATCACCCGTTTTATCCCGGAATTCCGGGGTTTTTGGCAAAAAATGGGCTTCGAGTGCAACAATTCACTATGAAAGTGATTGTAGTCACAGGTGAAACATTCGAGTTAATTATAGGGTTTTTGAAAATTGTTCAAGAAACATTCAAAAACCCCGGAAAATCAAGGAAAAACAGCCCATTCAACCTCTACTTGAGGGTGGCTTAAGTTCGGCTAGAAGTTGAAGAAAAACTCTAGTTAAGATCTAATTTTGTTCGATACCCAAAAATAGCCCCAAAAAACCGCTGGAAAAGGCTTTTTGACCTGGTAGCTTTGAGTACATGGTCACCGCGGTTCACCGCGCAGTTCTCCGGATTGGCCCCGCGCCCTCCATCACATCAGACACCCCCGCAACACGTACGGGCTGGTTGATGGAAGCGTTCCGGGTAGCGTCACATCCGCAGGCCGACCGCCCATAGGACGTCTCACCTATAGACCATCTATCACTCAACCACTTACGGGCCTTTGCGCCCCAGAAACATTAACAATGAGGACAACCCCATGGCACTTCGCCCCCGTACCGTTAAGGCTGGCTCCCTGGCAGCTATCGCCGTACCCTCCGTACTCGGTAGCACCCTGGTAGCACCCGCTTCCGCATTCGCACCCGTTGTTCAGGACATCCCCGGCGCAGCTACCGCAACCACCGCTCCCAAGCCCCTGTTCACCTCCACTGTGCAGCCCACCCTCTCGCAGGTTTCTGTGCAGATCCGCCAGCAGGCAGAACAGGCAAAGCAGACTCAACAGATTCCCGCAACGACCGCGGTTCAGCCCATCCAGCAAACCTACACTGCTCAGGCAACTCAGGCAGCACAGCAGGCGACCCCCTCGGCTACCTTCCAGTCTGCACAGGCTGTTCAGGCTACCCAGGCGGCTCAGCCTTCCGCTCAGCCCACCCTGGCACAGATTGCCCAGATCCCCGCAGCTACCCAGAATGCTGCAACCCCCACCGCTCAGCCCACCCTGGCACAGATTGCCCAGACCCCCGCAGCTACCCAGAATGCTACAACCCCCACCGCTCAGCCCGCGCAGAGCGCACAGGCTACTCAGGCAGCATCCGGTGTGGCGGCAACCCGCACCAACCAGACTTTCCTGTCATACACCTCCCCGGCTGGTACCACCTCGCAGTACCACGTCTACGCTGAGGGCGTGGACTTCTCCAAGCCCGTTGGCGTGGTCTTCTACTTCGACGGCGACTACTGGCGCAACGATCAGTCCAAGGTCTACGACCCCTCCGGCGAGCTGGCTCAGATGGCTGCATCCGCAGCGGCACAGAACATGCTGTTCGTGCCCGTCATCTCCCCGGACACCAACCGTTACGATGCTGGCGTGACCTGGTGGGAAGACATGGATCGTAACGGTGAGTTCTTCCGTGCCTTCGCATCCTCCTTCATCGCGGCTAACGGTGTGGACTCCTCCAACGTGTGGACCATGGGCTACTCTGGCGGCGCTGAGTTCATCACCTACGAACTGAACACCAAACCCCAGACCTGGCGTAACGGCGGCGGCTCCATCATGGTCGCCGGCGGTGGCCTGGACGAGGGCACCCCCTCGGATGCGCTGAAGTCCCAGCCCATGTACTGGTACGCCAATGCGAATGACGGTACCGGCGAGACCTACCCGCAGACTTGGAGCGCACGAGGCGCGGTTAAGGGCGGCTACAACGCCTACCGCAACGCCGGCTACACCAACGTTTCCGCGACCGTTTTGAACGGCTCGGGTCACTTCGACTACAACTTCTCGCAGATTCTGAGCAATTCGCTCACCAAGGGTACGGAAACCGCCGCCCCTAAGGTCGAGCAGAAGACCGAACAGAAGCAACAGAGCACTCAGCGCGCCCGCACCATGCGCTCCGCAACCTACCAGAGCTACACCTCCCCGGCAGGTACTACTTCCCAGTACCACGTGTACGCGAACAACCTAGACTACTCCAAGCCTGTTGGCGTGGTCTTCTACTTCGATGGTGACTACTGGCAGCGTAACGAGTCCAAGGTCTACACCCCCGACGAGGGCATGCTCGCGGCAATGGGCAAGATCGCTAACACCCGCAACATGGTCTTCGTGCCGGTCATCTCCCCGGACACCAATGCATCCGGCGACGGCATCACCTGGTGGGAAGACATGAACACCAACGGTGAGTTCTTCCGATCCTTCGCGAAGTCCTTCATCAGCCAGAACAACCTGGACGCTTCCCAGGTGTGGACCATGGGCTATTCTGGTGGCGCTGAGTTCATCACCTATGAGCTGACCGACCACAACACCGCATGGCGTAACGGTGGCGGCTCCATCATGGTCGCAGGTGGAGACTCGGACGGCTCCATCGACGCTGACGCAACCACCAAGGGTCTGCCCATGTACTGGTGGGTTGGCGCGAACGACACCTCCGGTAACACCAACCCCGTCACCTGGAGCGCACGAGGCGCAGTCGAGTCCGGCTACAACGCATACCTTGGCGCAGGCTTCTCCGACGCCCGTGTGAAGCTGATTGACGGCTTCAGCCACCACGACTACGATCTGCCGCACATCCTAGCGTCCTCCCTGGACTTCGCGGGTAAGACCCCCGCACTGGGCTACAGCGACCTGTCCGATTCGAACCCGAACTACAACGAGATTAGCTGGCACTCTGATCACCGCATCATGATCGGCTTCGCGGACGGTACCTTCCGCCCGAACGCATCGGTCAACCGTGCACAGCTGGCAACCTACCTGTACCGCGTGGCTGGTCGCCCCGCAGTGAACGTACCGGCTGTTTCGCCGTTCAGCGACGTCCCGGTCAACCACCCCGCATACAAGGAGATTTTCTGGCTGAGCCAGCAGGGCATCAGCGGTAGCGACTTCCGCCCCCTGGAGGCCGTCACCGAGTCCACCATGGCTGAGTTCATGTACCGTGCAGCTGGTTCCCCGGCACAGGACCAGGGCGGCTATGCCTCCCAGGCTCTGGCGTGGGCTGCCTCCAACGGTATCGGTACCGGTTCCACCTCTAATGCTGCGGTCACCCGTGACGCTATGGCAGGCTACCTGTACATCTACGCGAACTAAAGCTCGCACCCCTTAACGCATAAAGATCCGCCCCGTTCCTGATGAGTTCAGGAGCGGGGCGGATCTTTATAGGTTTAGCCTAAGAAGCTATGCGCTAGACCAGGCTTAGAGAGTCTGGGTGGGGGATTCCACAGCCAGGGGAGCCGGAGCTGCTGGAGCGTTCTTAGCCTTCAGAGTGGCCAGGCGAGCGTCCAGCTCGGTCTCGCGCTCCATCTGGTCCAGGGTGTTGAACTGTGCGTCCAGGGAGGAAGCTGCCAGTTCCTGCTGACCGATGACGCGTGCCTCTTCGCGGCGAACCTTCTCTTCGAAGCGGCTCATCTCGCTGGTCGGGTCCAGGACATCGAATGCCTTAAGAGCGTCGTTCACCTGAGCCTGAGCTGCTGCAGTCTTCTGACGTGCAGTAAGCTCATCACGCTTGTACTTGACCTCTTCAAGCTTGGAGCGCATCTTCTCCAGGCCGTCCTTGAGCTGGTTGACGACCTGAGTCTGGGAAGCCAGCTGGGGCTCAACAGCCTGTGCAGCCTTCTCAGCGAGCAACTGCTTGTTCAGAGCGATCTTAGCGAGGTTGTCGAACTTGTCAGCATTGGCAACGTCGCCAGCTGCGCGGAATTCATCAGCCTTGTTAGAAGCTGCCAGAGCCTTGGTGCCCCATTCCTGAGCAGCCTTGACGTCCTCTGCGTGATCCTTCTCGAGCAGACGCAGGTTGCCGATGGTCTGTGCTACTGCAGCCTCCGCCTCGCGGATGTTGTTGGTGTAGTCACGAACCATCTGGTCCAGCATCTTCTCCGGGTCCTCAGCTGCATCAATCAGAGAGTTGATGTTTGCCTTAGCGAGCTGTGCAATACGGCCGAAGATGGTCTGCTTAGCCATAATCTCCTACTTTCTGTTCACGGGCTGCGGGGGAGCACTACGCTCCTCGTGAGCCGTGCCCGTATAGCTAATTATGTGGCAGATTTCTGGGTGCATGCTGTGAACATGATACACGCCTGATTTCTGTTACCTAAACTTCTAGTAAATTACCTTAGGTGTTTTCCGGCTGGGGAAGAAACCGGTGAGGTAAGCTACGTACCCTCGCCAGTCAGGGTATAGAAAAATCTGCAGAAACCGACCGGCAGGATCGTTAGCATGGAGGCGGTTAGAAGCTACCGCCGTCGCCGCCGCCGCTGCCCCAATCGCCGCCTCCACTGAAGCCACCGCCCCAGCTTCCGCTGCTACTACCGTCACTGCTGTGGCCACCGTTGCTACCCCAGCTACTGGTGCCGGAGTTCATCGCGGTCATCAGAGCGCCCAGCAGCAGACCCTTCGCAAGGTCACCGCCGAAGCCACCGCCGCGGTCATGGTTGTTGTAGTAGTTGCCGACCTCGCTCTGAGCGCGGTTCTGTGCATCGGTTGCCTTCTGGATGGCCATATTGGCTTCCTTCATAGCGTTCAGCGGATCCGAAGAAGCCAAGCGCTGAGCCTGATCCAGGTGACGCTCCGCCTCAGAAACAGCAGTCAGAGTCATCGGGCCCACCGCAGCACGGCGGTTATTGATGTAGCTACGCGCACCGTTCACAGCAGCGTAGGCAGAACGCATTGTACGATCCAGGTTCTGCGATGCCGCACGAGAACGCTCGCGGGTAGCACGCATATTCGTCATTGCCTTATCCAGCTCAGCGGAGAGCTGATGTAACTGGTTCACCAGAGTTAGTGGGTCATTCGGGCGAGTCGAAGCGCTCTGGGTGACCTGGTTGAGTACCGCCTCCATACCGGCGGCGACCGCACCCAAATCATCGCGACGTCGAGAAGCCGCGAGGCTCTTCGCCTCAGCCACGTCACGCTGAATGCTCAGCAGGTCGGTGCTCAGACCCAGCTGAGCCTGCTCTAGCTCATGCGAACGGGTATTCACGGCCGCACCCAGCGCCTGAATCTGCGAGGCTGCTTCCTCGGCGGTGCGCAGATGAGCAACCGCCTCCGAACGAGCCGTAGCAACGGTTGCCTTAGCCTTCTCAACCTCCGCAGCGCACAGCACCATATTCGACTCCAACAGGGTAGGAGTCTTGGAAATGGGCTCCAGGGCGCTGGGCAGGTAACGTTCCTTCAGTGCGCGGTACTGAGCGGCAATCTCTTCCACCGAGGCACGCAGCTGCGGTAGGCGCTGAGCCAGAGCCTCAATAGCCGCAGGTGCCTCCTGCTCCAGGTTGCGCAACTGAGCCAGCTTAGCGTCCTGCTCCTGAGCAATGCGGGTGACTTCCTGAGAGTTATCAATAATCTCAGTCAACCAAGCACGCTGCTCAGCGTCAGTATCCGGTATGTTATCGGTTAGAAGCTGCTGACGCTGGAAGGACCTACTCATCAGATCCTCAGCACGCGCAATCTCCTGAGCGAACTCGGTGACCTGCTGATCGTTGTACTGGGCGCGCGCGAACTCAAGCTCCTGCTTCGCGTGGCTCATCGTCGTATCAGCCTGGAGCAGGGCGCTACCGGCACGAGTGTGCAGCTCCTCCAATGGAACCTCCGGAAGGGGGGAGTAGTTGCGAGGCGTGCCGTAGGAACGCTGAGGCTGCTGCTGCGCGTTATTCTTCTTGCGGCGGCGGTACATCGCGTAACCACCGGCACCCACGGTTGCCGCCGCGCCCACACCGAGCACGCCGGTCACCAGGCCAGAAGAGCTACCTCCCTTCTGAGCCTCGATACCCTCAACCGCAGCCAGTGCCGCACCCATATAGTCGCTATTCTGCAGCTTCGGCTTGATGTAGTTCTGATACACCTTCGTCTGCTGGTCGCTCGAAAGAGTCTTGGCGCTACCCGCCAAGAAATACGCCTGGCGAGACTCGGTAGCAATCACCAGCACCACATCGGCAGAACCCCAATTGTTCTTCGTAGCAAGCGCCTTCGTCCAGCTTGAAGAAGTAGACGGGTTCTCAAACTTATCGATAACCACCACGTGCAAATCCACGTTGTGCTTCTTCGACAGAGCCGAAATCTTAGACTTTAGGGTAGCGGTATCACCCAAAGAGTTCGTGGAATCGTATACGGTGGTGCCCGTAATCTGCATCGGGGCAACAGCCAACGCCGACGTGCTCAAAAATGCAGAACCAGCCGGCAGAACCACCGGGGCACAAGAAAGACCAGCCGCCAGCACGGTGGCACCCAAGATAGTGCGCAGGCGAGGGCGTGCGGGACGAATCTGACGCGCAAAGGCGTGCTCGGTCATGGTCTTTCCTCCGTTATCGTGAAGTACGAACGGACCTGCACTTCACGGCGTGCTTGTTCATCGCACACCTTAGTGCCGGTCACATTATTAGTGTAGCGGTGGCCTAGTCACACAGACGCACAGATACGAGAATATTGCGCAGCTATTTGCCACCCGTTTACCGACTTCCCAGGATTTATACAGGAAAGCCGGGGGCTAGCCTCACGCTAGATCCCGGCTCACCGGCTATTCAGTTAATTAGCGCCGCCGCGCAATCTCCAGATTACTTATCAGATGCTCCACTACCTCCGCGGCACTAACATCGTGGATACTCTGTACCACACCGTTCACCACCTGAACCCGCGAAGACAAGGTGTACATCCAGCCTAAGAACTGCACATAATTCAGCAACCTAGAACTGGAATCTGCCTGTTCCCGCATCTGCGACCACAAAAAGGGTGTAGTCGGCACGCTACGGCCCTTATACATCTGGGAGTTAGAACGGGCGTCCAGAAGCTCAGCGAGCGCCTCAATATTTTCAGTCAGCTCCTTCAAATCCTCATCAGCGGCAGAGGGACCAACGAAATGACGATCAACCAGGGGCCAAGACATGTAGCCACTACAGCTACTCACCCACGCCAGCTTTAAACGCAGATTCTGTAGGCGAAGCACCTGCTGCAGAAGCCGCGAATGGGTCCGCAACACAGACAGCGGCATGGAGGATAACTTCATCTCTTCCGAAAGCAGACCCTCGGGGGAACCCTCCCCGGAAAACGCCTGATACGGATCTGAGACGCCCAGTAGAAGCACCGTTCCCTCATAATGAACGAACGCCAGAACCTCGGGGACACTTGAGAGAGAACGGATGCGCTCGCCAATGGTTGGCAGATCCTCCCGATCGGGGGCGTACTGTTCGCGCCTGAACATCAACGTATGGATAGGCTGCTTGGCAAGGTGGGGCGAGTAATGAGCAAGTGCCCGCAAATCGGTTACAACCTCCGCCAGAACGCCTTCCTGCTCAACCTGCAGAAGCTCCTGGATAAGCTCAATGATAGAGCGCGCCTGCAGACTCAAAACTGCGGCGCAGAACTCCGCATCCTGAAGCTCAAGACGCACCTTTTCCAGGTGCTCTTCGAGCGTGGACTGTACGCCCTTGAGCTCAAACTCACTCAGCTGTTCTGGGTGGAGCATGCGGTGCGTACCGTCCTCGCTGGAACGGTAGAAAAGCTCGCTAAACTCCAACGTAGACTGAACGCCCTTCAACGCCCGCTCTCGCAAGTGGGGTAGAACGTCAAAGGCAACTTCCGTCATCTCATTCCAGACCTTGACCTCATCGAGATTCGAGTCCTTGCGAACAGTCTTCTTCCAGGTCTCGGCAAGTTGCATGGCGCGGTCAAAATCGCTCAGCTCCACAGAAGCCGCCAGCTTCTGCGCGCTCTCACGCAGATAACGCACCGCGTAGAGGCGGTCGTTCAAAGAGTCCGGGAGGGTATCCTCCAACAGACGCCAACTGAAGGTACGCTCAAAGCACTGTTCCGTCAGGCTAATGACGGCGGCGCTCAGGGAGAGCGCATGATCACGAGCAAAAGCGTAAGAACTCGGGGCATCCGCCAGACGAGGTAGGGACGTATAGAACTCTAACGCCCCGCTCAGCTTCAGCTGAGACATCCGGATGGTTTCTTCCAGCTCGGCGGCAAGCCCCGTACGGTCAGCCTGGGCAGTCTCTTTGAAACTGTGTAGCGGAGAAAACTGCGCACGCTCCAGCGTCTGCAGGTTCATGACCGCACGCATGAGGTAGTTCTCTAGAATATCGACCTGCTGCCAGCGCGGACGCTGATTCAGCGGAACATGATTCTCTTGCGCGCCCACCAGCAGATGCTCCGGTACACCGCTAATCGACGGCAGTGCAAAGACTTCATCCTCTGATGTACTGACAGAAAGCACCATGGGGTAGCGGCTGCGCTGCGCATCCTCTAGCGGGGGAATGAGCTTGTGATTGGTACTCAAAGAGAAACGATCGGAGGGCTTGCTCTCAGGCGCCTGCTGGGGAACCTCCTGCTGCGGGCGCTCTTCAGGCTGCGCCAGGGTGCTCAGGGGCGTGCTCTGTTGCACCTGGCTTTCTGCTGAATGGCTCTGCGCTGAAGAACCGGAGGCGCCACCTACCTGCATCGGCTCCAGAGGCGATGGCACCGCCACCGGCTGCTGAGCACTATGACCCGGCTGAGCCTGCTTCGGCTGGTAGCGCATCGGGTAGCTCACCGTGCCCTGAATCTGCTGAGACTGTGCCTGCTGCGGCGCAGGCTGTGAAGGCCCCTGCTGATCGGGTGCCTGCGGGTGCGGTACCTGCTGATTCATCGACTGGTTCTGTTGCTGTTGCAACACTTGCTGTCTAATCTCACACGCGCGACGGCGCGAGGGGCTCAACGACGCGAACAACGCTACCGCTGCGTAGATCAGAACAAAGATAAGCAACGCGTACAGACGTGTTGTACCGTCCGCAGAAGACGCCACCGCCGCAGATGTGACCGGCAGCGCGCCAACAAGAGCGAAAACAGCAGAAATAATCCTCATAACTTCACCATAACCCAGCTAAATCCTGGGTGCCCGCAACGCCGTCGCCTTACCGCATACTAAAAGGGAAGTAGCCCGGGTACCGGGTGCTTTCGCCCAGTGCCTCCTGCGCTCGCACCACGGTTAAAAGACGATGCGGCGTAAGCCCTCATGCAAGGGTTCACGCCGCATCGATCATCACTCAACTCACTATCGTACCCGGGCAGGTCCTCACACCGCCCCTTCGGGACATACTGGGGATTCTCGTCCCTTCCGGTGCAGGGCTCTTATCTCCCGCCCCGGAAACTATCAAATTCTATGCGCTACCTACCGGTGGTCAACACCTGTGTAGCCAGTGGCTGCGTCAACTCGGCAGTTTTTTCCGCACGATGACGGCGGTGCACCGTTCCCGAGCAACAGGCCACAATACCCGCACCGATACCGATGGAGCTTGCCAAGATCGCACAAAAAATCAGGGTTCCGATCATCATGGGTTTCCTCCTTTGTCCTCGTCTCTATGCACCTGAAACATTACGGAGCAACCCTGTGACCAAGCTGTGTACCAAGAAGCATCAGGCTGTGTAAACCGTGAAGAAAAATTGGGCGCTTTAAAAGACAAACCTGAGAGTGAGTAGCGGACAAAACCCCAAAATAAACTAGCCGCCGAATGAATCGCCGGGTAGCTCAGACCAGCTAATCTGCCCCAAATGAAAGGGGCGAGAAAAATTCCCAGCGAACTCCCCGATTACTAACAGCAAAAAGATACAGAATGCTATAAAACACCCTCTACAGTAGAAACATAGCGTGCGCTCAGGGTGAGGTACACGCTCAACTCTAGGAGAACTCATGACTCAAAACAACGGATGGTTTTACGGGGGCAATGACGGCGTCACGGATGCAACCCGTCCCATGCAGAACGTGAACGGACAGGCAAGCTACCAGCAAGGCCAGAACGCATACCCGCAGGCATACGCCTCTCCCGGATACACCTACCCCCAAGCCGCCGCTCAGGTTAGCGCGGCACAGGCTGCACCCCAGAATACCTATAACAACAAGCGTTACGGTGCCGGCGTTGTGCTCACTGCAGCCCTACTCGCAGCCCTCGTCGGTGGTGGTGTCGGTGCGGGCGTCGGAGGCGGTATCGCTGCCTCGAACAACAGCTCCTCCAGCACCTCCTCCCGCGGCTCCGTTAGCTCCAATATCAGTAACTCCTCCACCGTGGCAGGCGTAGCAGAAACCGCGAAGAAGGTCCTGCCCTCCACCGTGACCATCATGGCGTCAAATGGCTCCGCCTCCGGCGGAGGTAGTGGTGTTGTCCTCGATAAGGCCGGCCACATCCTCACCAACCATCACGTGGTCACCCTCGAATCTTCCAGAGAAGCATACATCATTGAGGTTCGCCTAAGCGATGGCACCGTGCGCACCGCAACAGTGGTGGGCCTGGACTCTGCAGCTGACCTGGCGGTTTTGAAGATTAACCCTTCCGGCCTGGATCTGCAGCCCATCACCTGGGGCGACTCCTCCAAGCTGGTCTCCGGCGAGGCTGTGGTTGCCCTCGGTGCACCGTATCGTCGTAGCGAATCGGTGACTGCCGGCGTAGTCTCAAATGCAAACCGCGTGCAGCCTGCTGACTCGAAGGGCCAGAACTACATCCCCATGATTCAGGTTGATGTGCCCATCAACCACGGTAACTCCGGCGGCCCGCTGGTGAACCTCAAGGGCGAACTGATCGGTATTAACGCGCAGGGCCAGGCAAGTCAGGACGGTGGCACCGCTGATGGTATGGCGTTCTCCATTACCTCCAACTACGCCAAGCGCATCTCCTCCGAGATTATTGCCAAGGGTAAAGCAACTCACGGCTACCTGGGCGCAAGCGTAAAGAACACCCCCGCGGACACCGGTTCGGGCTCATCCAAGCTCATCCCCGGTGGTGTTGAAATTGTCTCGGTAGAATCCAACAGTCCCGCCGCCAAGGCAGGTCTGCGATCCGGCGACGTCGTGATTGAAGCCGACGGCCATGCTGTCACCAAGAGCGAAGAGCTCAACGGTACCGTACGTGCCGCAGCGGCAGGCTCCGACCTGAAGCTGAAGATCAAGCGCGGCTCCTCCACCCAGGACATCACCGTGACTCTGGGCAACGCCGACAGTCAGAAGTAACCCCTCGCGTCTGAACTAACAATACGGCGTAGCTGAGAAACACCCGCTCAGCTGGGACTGCTTAGTTAGCCTAAACAACGTGCATAATAAAGATGCTCCCACCCCATATATGGGGTGGGAGCATCTTTATTAGTAAGGCAGAACTATAGTGATACTGCAGAGCGGGCGGGCTAAGCGTCCTTGAGGACCTCTCCCACACGCCTCCTCAAAGCTGGGATAACCTCCTGCTCGAACCATGGGTTCTTTGCCTGCCACCTAAAATTCAGCGGCGAAGGATGCACCAGAGGCAGGAACTTCGGAAGATAAGACTCCCACGCACGAACCGTCTCTGTCAGGTTCTTCTGTGCCTTCGGGGCGTGCACACCATCCAGGTAATACTTCTGGGAATATGCGCCCACTAGTAGAATCAGCTGAATATTCGGCATGAGCTCCAGTAAGTGCGGATGCCACTTGGAGGCGAAATCCTTACGCGGCGGGTTATCACCGTGTGTGCCCTTGCCGGGGTAGTAAAAATCCATCGGTAGTAGCGAAATCAGCTCAGGATTATAGAACTGCTCGTCCGTTACGCCCATCCACTCGCGCAGCTTCACGCCGCTCTGGTCATTCCATGGAATACGGCTCTCCTGCGCGGCACGTCCAGGTGCCTGGCCAATCACCACAATACGAGCATGAGGGGAGGCTGAAAAGACCGGCGCCCAGCCCCGTCCCGTAAACTCCCTATTCTGCCGATCCAAACGAATCTGCTCAGCCAGGGGAGGGTCCGTCTCCAGAATCTGCTGAACCAGATGCTCCGGCAGATTATGGTGTGTTGCAGTCATGCTAGATGGCGCCTCCCTCAAAACCGTTCTGACGCCACGCCTCAAACACAGCAATGGACGCAGAATTAGCCAGGTTCAGCGAACGACGGCCCGGCTTCATCGGAATCTTCACACGCTCGCTCACATGCGGGTCCTGCTGAACCTCAGCAGGGAGCCCCACCGACTCCGGACCAAACATGAACACATCATCTGGACGGTACTCAATATCCGCATATGAAGTCGAAGCAGTGGTCGTGAACGCAAAAACACGCTCCGGAGCCAGAGCCTCCCACGCATCCTCAAGGGTCTCATGCACCGTCACCACCGCCAGGTCGTGATAGTCCAGACCCGCGCGGCGCAGATGCGCATCATCAAAGTTAAAGCCCAGCGGCTTCACCAGGTGTAGCTCAGCGCCAGTAATCGCCGCCAAACGGATAGCGTTGCCGGTATTGCCGGGAATCTCAGGGGTATAGAAAAGAATCTTGAACACGTTCCTAAGTGTACCGCGCAGCCCACGACCATCATTGAGCGTCCCGGGAGAGTAGCGCTCGCCGACCCTGCCGAGATGAACATGTCTAGAAGAGTGCGGATAGAGCGCGATAAAATAAGCAAGGCGAAAAACCGCCGACAACCCAGCAGGAGGAAGCATGAGCGCAGAAACCAACCCTCAGAACGGCCGGGTCTACCTCGACCATGCCGCCACCACCGACGTACTGCCTGCCGCCATCGACGCCATGGTCGAACAGATGCGCAACGGCGGCAACCCCTCCTCCCTACACGCCGTAGGACGCGACGCCCGCGCCACCGTCGAATACGCCCGCGAACGCATCGCCCGCGCCATCGGAGCCGACCCCGCCGAGGTTATTTTCACCTCAGGCGGCACCGAAGCGGACAACCTAGCCGTCAAGGGCATCTACTGGAAGCGCCGCGAAGAAGACCCGCAGCGCACCCGAATTCTCGTCTCCTCCATCGAACACCACGCCGTGGAAGAAACCTGCGAATGGCTCGAAAAGGCAGAAGGCGCGCAGCTTGAATGGATCCCCGTAGACGAGCACGGTAGCGTCAACCCGCAGACCGTCCGCGAGCTCATCGAAAAGAACCCCGAAGACGTCGCACTCGTGACCGTCATGTGGGCGAACAATGAGGTCGGTACCGTAGAGCCCATCCCCGAGATCGCCGCTATCGCTGCCGAATACGGTATCCCCGTGCACTCGGACGCGGTACAGGCATTCGGCGCAATCCCCATTGACTTCCACGCCAGCAAGGTGGCGACCCTCGCAATCTCAGGCCATAAAATCGGTGGCCCCATGGGCATCGGCGCGCTCGTTGCAACCCGCGCCGTACAGATGACCCCCGTCCTACACGGAGGCGGCCAGGAACGCTCCGTGCGCTCCGGCACCATCGACGCACCCGCGATAGCAGGTTTTGCAGAGGCCGCCGTACACTCGGTTCAGTACCTTGACAAAGAATCTGCCCGTATCGCCGCGCTACGCAACGAACTCATTGCGGCAATTAGCGCGCTCATCCCGCAGGCGCACCTGAGCGGAGAAAATCCGCTCACTGAAGAGTACCCCGGCCAGAAGCGACTGCCCGGTAACGCCCACTTCACCTTCGAAAACGCAGAAGGTGACACCCTGCTCTTCCTGCTGGACATGCAGGGCATCAGCAGCTCCACCGGCTCCGCCTGCAACGCCGGGGTGACCCGCCCCTCCCATGTGCTCATGGCAATGGGAATGGGCGAAGACACCGCCCGCAGCGCCCAGCGCTTCACCCTCGGTCATTCCACCACCGGAGCCGATATTGCGCGCCTCATCGCGGCACTACCCGCCGCCTACGAACAGGCGGCAAAGGCCGGGCTTTCCTCGCAGCTGCCGGACGCCTCCCGCTGGCACTAGAAAACCAGGAGAGAAGAGACCCAACTGCCCTCAGCCTGGAATCTCAGCGTTCGCTGAGGGCTGGCTGAGGGTGCACTGCCCAATATTCCGCCGAGCCCCTGCGTACAATGGGTAGCTACAGTACCGGAAAGTCCGCCCACACAAATACGGCGTACCTTTCTAAAGGCTCAACACAACAGAAGGATAGGCAGTGAAAATTCTTGCAGCTATGAGTGGCGGCGTTGACTCCGCAGTCGCCGCAGCTCGCGCCGTAGAAGCAGGACACGAAGTAGTCGGCGTTCACCTAGCCCTATCCCGCATGCCCGGCACCCTGCGCACCGGCTCCCGCGGCTGCTGCACTCTCGAAGACTCCATGGACGCCCGCCGCGTCTGCTCCCAGCTGGGCATCCCCTTCTTCGTCTGGGACTTCTCCGAACGCTTCAAGGAAGATGTCGTCGACGACTTCATCTCCGAATACGAAGCCGGACGAACCCCCAACCCCTGCATGCGTTGCAACGAAAAGATTAAGTTTGCCGCGCTACTCGAACGGGCCCTCGCACTCGGCTTCGACGCCGTGGTGACCGGACACTACGCCCGCGTCATCACCACCGAAGACGGCAACCGCGAACTTCACCGCGCCGCCGACTGGGCAAAAGACCAGTCCTACGTACTTGGTGTGCTCACCCACGAACAGCTTAAGCACGCCTGGTTCCCCCTTGCAGACACCCCCTCCAAGACACAGGTACGTGCGGAGGCGGCAGAGCGCGGCTTCTCCGTGGCGAAGAAGCCGGACTCCTACGACATCTGCTTTATCCCCGAAGGTGATACTCGCGCCTGGCTGGGCGACCACATCAAGATGCGCCCCGGCCTCATTAAGGACACCCACGGCGAGGTGCTCGGCGAGCACCCCGGCGCGCAGGCATACACCGTAGGTCAGCGCAAGGGCCTGGCACTGGGCCGCCCCGCCGCCGACGGCAAGCCCCGCTTCGTTCTGGAGGTGCGCCCCAAGGAAAACGAAGTTATCGTCGGCTCCCGTGAGTTGCTTGCCGTGCACGAAATCCGTGGTATCCGCGCCACCTGGGCGGGCGTACCCGTAGAGCAGGCGGCACGCTTCCTGGAACAGCCCCCGCAGGCTGGTACTCGCAGCGAAGAGTTCGAAGTGACCGCACAGGTGCGCGCGCACGCCGACCCGGTCCGCGCCAAGGCATACATGACCTGGGCATCCGACCCCGAAGCTGAAGAAGAAGATGTGTTGCGCCTGGAAACCGTAGTGCGCCTACTGGATCCGCTCTCCGGTGTGGCACCGGGACAGACCATGGTTCTCTACCAGGGCACCCGCGTACTGGGTCAGTCCACCATCGCCCGCGCTTACTCGCTGGACCGCGAAGACATTCAGGAAACCCTGTCTAGTGGCGCCTCTACCAACGCCAACTAGCCGCACAGAATAGCTGCACACCCCGCTATCCCCAGCTGTTGCCGCAATAACCTGCTTGAACACAACGCACAGAAGACCACAACCGAACTGAGGAGAGACCGATGACTGCCGAACACACTTCCTGCGAATTTGACCCCCACGCCACCTCCATGGGCGATGAAGTCGCGCCGGAGGTTTACGAGGAGCTCTTCGCCATGCGCCGCTCCATCGACAACTTCGATGCAGCGTTGGTGCACATCCTTGCGGAGCGTTTTCAGGCAACCAAGCGCGTGGGCGTCCTGAAGGCTGAGCACAACCTGCCCGCCGGTGACCCCGGCCGTGAAGAGGCACAGATTGCTCGCCTGCGTGCCATGGCGAAGGAATCCAGCCTGGACCCGGAATTCGCGGAGAAGTTCCTGAACTTCATCATCTCTGAGGTGATTCGCCACCACGTGCGCATCGCGAACGAGCATGCTGACCATGACAAAGAGACTGAAAAGTCTCAAAGCTAAGAGCCTGGAAGGCTATGACTTTCTGAAAGCTCAGCCTCTTCGAAAAGCCCTGCTCTCATCCGTGCTGAGCATCCAGCGGCAGAGCTTTGACCTGCCCGCACTTTTCCCTAACCGGTCTTAACCTCACCTGTTTATGCCCCCTCAATCTTCCTCCCGCCAGAATGCCCGTACCGAGCCGGTGCCAGAGCGCCTGCTACTGCCCGGTGAGTACCGTGCCCCCGAAGGAGACGAACTGACCGAGCAAGATCTTGCCGCACTCGCTACTGAGCGTCCGCTGGTGCGTGCTAGCGGTCGGGGCGATTTTCCCGGCAATGATTTGGCTGAGGCGATGTCCCGTGTAGAAGGCGAGCTGGGTTCCCCGCACTTGCCGTTCCTGCCGCATCTGCCGGCGCTGGGCTGGCGGACTACCCCGCTGGCACGCACCCTGGCGGTGTGCGAGGGACTTGCCTTTGACGGTGCCTCGTTTGGCTGGCGCATGGTGCATAGCGGCGGCAGAGGAGCGCGCGAGTCTGCCCTAGCGCAGGACCGTCTGCTCTCCGATATCAACCTTCTAGCTGACCGTGTGGGTGTGCAGAAGAAGAGGTTCACCTCCGGTGTTGAGGATTCCGCTGCGGTGTATAAGATTCAGCTGGTTGGTCCGCTGACCCTTGCAGCCAGCATCTACCTACCCGGCGGCGAGCGTGCCATCAGTGATGCAGGGGCGAGCCGTGACCTACTGGAATCGTTCCTGGAAGGACTGAAACGCTGGTCGGACTCTCTACGTGAGGCTCTGCAGGCTCCCCAAGCGCTGATTGCCGTGCAACTGGAGGAATCGGAGTTTCAGCGTCTGATGGAGGGCTCCATTCCTACCGTCAGTGGTTTCCGCTCCCTGCCGGTGTTGCAGCCTCATTACTATCAGCAGGTGTACCGTCGGGTGGCGGATCGTTTTGCTGAACTCAATCTGCAGCTCATCCTGGACGTGGATGGCACTGTGCTCAAACCGGTGCAGGAGCTGAAGCTTCTCACCCGGCCCCGTCCCGCCCTTGACACTTTGGCGCTGTTGAAAGCTATGCAGGTTGAGGGTGCTGCTCCTGGTGCTTTGCTGTTGCATCCTGACCGTGCCCGTTTGAAGGGGCCGGGCATGCTGCAGGTTCCGCCGCTAAGTGACCCTCGTTCCTGGGAACCTGTGGCGCAGCTTTTGGAGGCTCAGGCTCAGCTATGGCTGCCGGTGGTGACTTCTGTACGGGTTCCTGATCAGGTGCGCCGTCTGTACAGCCTGTGGCGTGAGGTTGGCCTTGAGCCGAAGCAGTTGAGTGCAGTGGGTTTAATGGCTGATGAGCGTCCGCAAACGGGTTCAGTGCCTTCTGCCTCCACTCCGGGTACGGTGAGTGTGCTGGACGCCACGGCTTCGCTGGCTCGGGTGGCAGAGTGTGCCCGTGCATTGTCTGAGTGCACGGTATGATTGGAGAATCAGATTTTTTATGTAAGCATTTACGATATTTCTTTAGAGAGGTACTGTGAGCGCAAGCGACACACACACCATTTTGGTGGTTGATGATGATGATGCTCTGGCGGAAATGATTGGCCTCGTGCTCGCACAAGAGGGCTTTAACGCTGTTTTCTGCGAAAATGGCGGCCGCGCTTTTGAAACTTTTATGCGCTCCACTCCTGATTTGGTGCTTTTGGATTTGATGCTTCCTGGCATGAATGGTATCGAAGTTTGTCAGCAAATTCGCCGCTCTTCTAATGTGCCGATTATTATGTTGACTGCTAAAAGCGACACAGAAGATGTTGTGAAAGGTCTTGAGGCTGGCGCTGATGATTACATTGCTAAGCCTTTTAAGCATGCTGAGCTTTTGGCGCGTATTCGTACTCGTCTGCGTCCGCGTGAGAGCCGCCAGCTGGTCGTGTCCATTGGAGATATTGCCATGGATATGGACGGTCGCACCGTCAAGTACCACAGCGCCGAGGTTCCCATGACTCCTCTGGAGTTTGACCTGTTGGCTGCGCTGGTGCGTCACCCCGGCCAGGCGTTGAGCCGCCAGGAGCTGTTGGAAATGGTTTGGGGCTACACTGATGTGAGCGATTCTCTGGTAAACGTGCATGTCCAGCGTCTGCGCGCTAAGTTCGATGAGTTGGGTGCGGCGCGTTTTATTCAGACTGTTCGCGGTGTTGGGTACAAGATTCCGGCCGAGCTAGTAGGATCTTCCGGCAGCTAAGCGGAAGCTATTCATAGGCGAAGAGATAACCTGATTGTCTGTTGCGAAGTCGAGCCATGAGCACCGCGCTTTGACGGCGGAGGCGGTCGCCTCCGCCTCTTCGCGTACCCGCTCATCTAAGCCGCGTAAGGTGCAGAAGCAGGGCAAGAGGCTACCTCAGCGCGTTCAGCGTCTGTGGAAAGAATCCCTGCAGTTCCGTGCTCTTGGCACTGCGGGCATCATGATGTTCCTGAGCTTCTTGATGGTGGGTTGGTCCTTGTCGAACCAGATTGCGACGAGTCTTTTTGAGAATCAGAAGACTCAGGCGCTGGAAGAATCGACAAGCGGTTTCCGCAACGTTCAGAGTGTGCTGGACTCCTCTGAAGCTCGTAGTGATAGCGAAATTCGCCGTAACGTGAGCCGTACCCTGACCATTCTTGACGCGGGCGGTTCGGGTAAGCGCAATTGGATTCTTGTGTCTTTGGAAGGTCAAGGTAAACAGGGTTTTATTCCTGAGCAGAGTAGTAATAATTCTTTGAATTCTTCGAGCATTCCGAATGATTTTAAAGAAACTGTTCGTGATAAGAACGGTGTTTTTTGGCAGACGTCTACGGTGACTACTATTGAAAATAACCGTGAGCGTACCTATCCAGTGCTTATTGTTGGTACCCATATTTCTATTGCCCAGAACCCTAATTACGGTTTGTTCCTTGTGTACGACATGACAGATTCTTCCGCCACGATTGCGCATAATAACTTTGTTCTTTTTGGTGGTTTCTGTGCACTGCTTGCTGTGGTGCTTTCTGTAGTGTGGATTGTGACTCGTTTGGTGGTCCACCCGATTACTCAGACCGCTATTACCGCTGAAAAGCTGGCTGCCGGTAACCTGGATCAGCGTGTATCTGTGCATGGTGAGCATCAGGCGGCGCGTCTGGGTTATTCCTTCAACCTGATGGCTGACTCGCTGCAGGAGAAGATTGTTCAGCTGGAGCGCCTGTCGACTCTGCAGCAGCGATTCGTTTCTGACGTTTCGCACGAACTGTGTACCCCGCTGGCAACGGTGCGTTTGGGCACCGAGCTTTTGTACGACTCGCGTGAGGATATGGAGCGGCCGCTGAGCCGCACTGTGGAGCTTCTGCGCGATCAGGTGGATCGTTTCCAGTCGATGCTTACTGACCTGCTGGAAATTTCTCGCTTCGATGCCGGTAACGCAATGCTGACCATCGATACTGAAGACTTCATATGGGTGCTGTCAAATATTCTGCAGGAGGCTCTGCCGCACCTGGAGCGTACAAATACGAAGCTGAACGTGCATACGAGCTATGAGAGCATCATGGTGGATATGGACCGTGTGCGTATTGAGCGTGTGCTCCGTAACCTGCTGTATAACGCGATTGAGCACGGCGAATCCCGACCGATTGATGTGTATGTGGGCGCGAACGCCACGAACCTGGGCGTTGCGGTGCGTGACCACGGTATCGGTCTGTCTGAGGATGAAGCCGTTCAGGTGTTCAACCGTTTCTGGCGTGCTGATACTTCGCGTAAGCGCACCCTGGGCGGTACAGGTCTGGGCTTGTCGATTGCTGCCGAGGATGTGCGTCTGCACGGCGGCACGATTGAGGCATGGGGCGAGAAGGGCCGCGGCGCCTGCTTCACGATGAACCTGCCGTTGGTGCACGGTGCACCTTTGGGCGAGTCGCCGGTTCTTGTAACTGGTGAGCCTGAAGCAAGCGCACATCGTGCGGCGACTGCGAAGGATACGCTGCCGGCTATTTCTCCTCGTGTGAATGTGGAGGACGACGCTTAGCGACTCACACCGACAGGCATTATGGACAGTATTAGCGGCAGAGTTTGAAACTGGTGGGAAGCTCCACGAACGAGTGTGGGTTTTCCTGCCGGGTATAAGGGTTTTCGACTCTGTCCAGGTTAGGGTGCTGATGCTAACTAATGAGCATTTGCGCTTATCCTTGCGTATTTGCACCGGCAAACCAGTACAATCAAGGCAGATATATTTTCACTCCGTTGCGATGGCCCACAACGTTAGATGGAGTGGATTCTTATCAAGGTTCGTAGAGGAAGGTTAAGACCTCCATGTCTCACAGGGCTATTGTTTCTCGACGCGCCGCGCTGTCTTTGGGGGTGGTGTCCTTGGCGACGCTCGTGAGCTCTTGCGCGGGTCTTCCCTCAAACAATCGAGTGACTCAGTATAGCAGCGGCCTGGATGTGAAGAGCGTTAACACTTCTCCGGCTCGTGCTCCCAGTCCGCTGGCTGGTGCGACTCCAGAGGCGATTATTGAGGGTTTTGTGCGTGCCGGTGTGGATAGCATCGAGAACTATGCAGTGGCGCGCCAGTATTTGAGCTCTTCTTTTGCGGGCCGTTGGAACCCGATTGGTGCCACCCGCGTGTACCGTAATACGGTGCAGGCGCGTAGTGACGATAGCGGCAATGCTGAGGGTACGTATCATATGCGTTTCCAGCAGACTGCTACGGTGAGCAGTCAGGGTATTACGAGCACCTTCCCCGAGGCTCAGATTGAGACCCATGATTTCAAGATGGTCATGGAGGACAAGCAGTGGCGTATTAGCTCCTGCCCGGACGGTCTGTGGCTGGACGGTACCGAGTTTGAGCGCGTGTTTAGCCCGTGCCGCCTGTACTTCTATGACCGTGCGTTCCGTTATGCTGTGCCGGATATCCGTTGGTTCCCGCATACGGACCGCTATTTTGAGTTACTGGTGCGTACCCTGATGGCTGGCCCTGCGTCTTATTTAAAGGATGTTGCGTTCTCCGCGTTGAACGAGTCTATGCGCCTTGAAGCTGTGAGCATGAGCGATAACCAGGATATGCTGGTTCGCCTCTCCGGTGAACACTTAGACGATAACCGTTTGGCGCGTGTGCGTGAGCAGATTGTGCACGGTCTGACGAACTTTTCAGGTCTGGGTAAGACCGACGTGTTCTATAACGGCGCCCAGATTTCTGACTCTGATCCGAGCGGATTCTCTGCGGTGAAGCTGAATCCGGGTGTTCCCGCCCGCACTGTCGCTATTAATTCGAACGGCCAGATGGTGGCGCGCGATGACTATATGAGCAATACGGGCGAACAGTTGCTTCTGAGTGGTGTGAGCCAGTTGAGTTCCCCAGCGATGGGCTACTCTGCGGATGTTTACGCCTGCTTGGCGAACGATGCCGCGAGCCTGTACACGGTGTATCAGGGCAGTGTCCGCAGTGTGTGGCAGAGTACCGCTCTGACTGCTCCCAGTTTTGATGCGTATGGCTGGGTGTGGGTTGCCGATGGTGAGGGTGTTGTTCGTGCCTTCAAACCGGGTTCTGAGGATGCAACCGAGCGTGAGCGCGGTGTCGATATTGGTCTGTCCTGGCAGCGTAATTTGATCTTTACGAGCGTGAACGTTTCGCATGATGGTGCCCGCATGGCGATTGTGGCCTCTACTGAGGGTGCGTCAGCTGTGATTATTTCCGGTATTGTGCGTGATGATGCCGGTAAGCCTCTGCGCCTGACGGAGATAGTGCGTCTGAGTTCTTCTGTGACTCCGCGTAATGCCCGTTGGGCTGGCGACCAGAGCGTAGTGGTGGTGAACGTGAAGAATGGTGAGTCTGAGGTGATTTCCCTCAGTGGTGAAGAGACGAAGCTGGACCGTTTGGATGGTGTAATGACCATTTCGACAGCGGATAATACGTCGAATATTATTGCTCACCGTTCTGACGGTTCATGCTACCTGATGGAGGAGCGCGGCTGGATCCGTCTGGACACGACTCTGCATGAGATTAGTTACGCCGGTTAGCCGTGGGCAGGCGCGAGCGAGGAAAGGGTGCTCTCGGTGACTTCAGAACAGCGTGGTTTGAACGATTCCTCCAGCGTGCCCTCAAACAATGCGCGCTCTAGCAACGTGCCCTTGAACGAGCCTTTGACCCGCCTTGCCGGGGCTTTCAAGAATGCCAGCGGGGCTTTGGGCGAGGTATTGATGCCGCGTACCTGCCCGTGCTGTGCGGTGCCGGTCCTCTACGGTGCCGGCTCGCCGCTGTGTGAACAATGCTTGCCGCAGCTACGTTCGGCGTTGGCGCATGTGGAACGTGTGCAGGTTCTGCAACCTCTTGAAGGCGCGGTTGCTCCTGAGGTGCGTGCGGCGTCCCGTTACGTGGGCATTATGCCGCGTGCCCTGTTGGCGTTGAAGAACGCTGGTCGCACTGATTTGTTGCCACTGTTAGGCGAGGGGCTGGCGCGTAGCGTGTATGAGCTTCTTCGGGCGCATCGGGTTGAGCTTCAGAGCGCACCGGCGTCTTCTATCTCTCCTGTAGATGCTTCTGCAGCACCGGTTGAGGTGCTGCTGATTCCGGTACCGTCTTCGGCGCAGAGTGTGCGCCACCGCGGGTATGCGCCGGCGAATCTTTTGGTGCAGGAGGCGGCGCGTCAGCTCAATCAGCGTCTGCCCGACTCGGTGCGGGTGCGGGTTGTGGACGTCATTGGTTACGCGCCTCGTAATCGGCAGGGGAGCGGCGCCTCCTTATCTTCACGTGTGGGGTCTTCTCACATAGTGTCTTCTCTTCTGAGTGCTTCTGAGGCAAAGAACGAGCAGAAGACCCTGGGCGCTGTGGGCCGTGCCGAGCGGATGCACGGTGCTTTACGCGTCATGGAGCCTGCCCTGTGTTCGGGGCAGCTCAGTGTTATTTGTGATGACGTGGTAACCACCGGAGCGACCGCCTCTGAGATGGTGCGCGTGCTACAGGAATCAGGTTCGCGGGTGCTGGGTGTGTGTGCGGTTGCTGCGGTACCGAAAAGAATGCTGACATAGCGTTTCTTGTAATTAGTTGCAAGAGATACACGATTTTTAGCTCTTAAAGTTCGCAGACGGACGAGTAGCTATTATTTGGGCTAAATATTTGTCACATACAGTGATATACGGCATGTTTCGTACTAAAATGTGTGTAAGGGAACGGCACCGGAGTCGAATCCCCCGTACCGGGTCCAACCGGACGCGGTATAAGCCCCCAACCTGGAGGGAATGATCGTGGAAGTCAACATCTACGGCCGCAATATCAAGGTCACCGAACGCCTGGAAGAATACGTGAGCGACAAGGTTCAGAAGTTCGCTCAGCTCGGCGATAACGTGAAGGACATTGACGTCAAGTTCAGCAAGGACGGTCATCTGGGTGGCGAGTCCATCCGCGTTGAGATTACCGTCGTTGGTACCGGTCCTGTCCTCCGTTCCGAAGCCCAGGGTAACGATAAGTTCGCGGTCTTCGATGAAACCTACGGCAAGCTCCTGGAGCGTCTGCGCCGTGCACGTGACCGCCGCAAGCTGCACAAGCGCGGTGGCAAGCACCCCGTATCCGTGGCGGACGCTACCGGCTCGATTCCCGTGGTTACCGAAGCAATTACCGAGATTCTGTTGCCGGATATTCCGGTGGAAGAAGCAGCATTCGATAATAGTGAGGTGACCCTCGCCGATGAGGCAGCATCTCCCATTGAGATTCGCCACAAGAGCTTCAAGGGCGAGCGTCTGACTCCCGCAGAAGCTGTTGACCGTATGGAATTGGTCGGCCATGACTTCTACCTGTACATTGACAGCGAGACCGGGGCACCGGCTGCGGCATACCGTCGTAAGGGCTGGAGCTACGGCATCATTACTCTGGACGACGAGTAAAATCCAAGGTACCTGCTAACTGCTGAGGCGGCATGCCCAGTGAGCAGGCTAAAGACCCGGGCGGTCTGGAAACACGCACTGTGAATCTTCAGGCTCCCGGGTTTTTCTCTGCCTTCTACAGCTGAGGTTCTCAGCTCGGATTCTCAGTACGGGGTTGCGCCCGACCCCGGAACCCGGTGCTCCCTCCACCTCAGCAGAGGATGAATGACGCGCAACGTCACAAAATGTTACCTCTGGGCGTACAGCGTAAAAAATAGCTCGGACGGGTGAATTAGGCGGCTCTGCCATACAATATGTAGGAAGGCCTCACCGCGCGCACTTTTGCGCGCCCTTGGTGAGGGTACCGAAACAAGCAAGGAGTAGAAGCTCAGTGGCATCTTTCTTGGAGAAAATCCTCCGAACCGGCGATAAGAGGGTTCTGCGACAGCTCGAAGCGTACACTAAGGCGGTGAACTCGCTCGAGGACAGCTTCGCATCTATGACCGATGAGGAACTGCGAGCGGAAACTGACAAGTTCCGCGAGCGCGTCAACGACGGCGAATCCCTCGACATTATGCTGCCGGAGGCCTTTGCGGTAGTCCGTGAAGCATCCAAGCGCACCCTGGGCAAGCGCCACTACGACGTTCAGCTCATGGGTGGTGCAGCGCTGCACCTGGGTAACATTGCCGAAATGAAGACCGGTGAGGGTAAGACCCTCGTCGCGACCCTGCCCGCGTACCTGAATGCGCTGAGCGGCAAGGGCGTTCACATTGTGACTGTTAACGACTACCTGGCTGAGTACCAGGCGAACCTCATGGGTCGTGTGTTCCGCTTCCTCGGCATGGAGTGTGGCGTTATTCTCTCCTCCATGGAACCTGATGAGCGTCGTAAGCAGTACGCCGCAGACATTACCTACGGTACGAACAACGAGTTTGGCTTCGACTACCTGCGTGACAACATGGCATGGACCGTGGAGGAGCAGGTTCAGCGCGGTCACAACTTCGCCATTATCGATGAGGTGGACTCCATCCTGATCGATGAGGCGCGTACCCCTCTGATCATTTCCGGCCCCGCAGCCGGTGAGGCGAACCGCTGGTACGCAGAGTTCGCGCGTATTGCCGCAACCCTGCTCAAGCGCGGTGAAGACTACGAAGTAGATGAGAAGAAGCGCACCGTCGGTATCCTTGAACCCGGTATTGACAAGGTGGAAGACCACCTGGGTGTGAAGAATCTCTACGAATCCAAGAACACCCCGCTTATTGGCTTCCTGAACAACTCCATCAAGGCGAAGGAGCTGTTCACCAACAACAAGGACTACGTGGTCATTGACGGTGAAGTCCTGATTGTTGACGAGCACACCGGTCGTATTCTGCCGGGCCGCCGCTACAACGACGGCATCCACCAGGCGATTGAGGCGAAGGAAGGCGTCGAAATCAAGCCTGAGAACCAGACCATGGCGACTGTGACCCTGCAGAACTACTTCCGCATGTACGACAAGCTGTCCGGTATGACCGGTACCGCGGAAACCGAAGCGGCAGAGTTCATGAACACCTACGAGCTCGGCGTGGTGCCCATCCCCACCAACAAGGGTGTGCAGCGCATCGACAACCCCGATAAGGTGTACCGCGACGAAATCGCCAAGTTCAAGGCGGTCGTCAAGGACATTAAGGAACGCCACGAAAAGGGCCAGCCGATTCTGGTCGGTACCGCAAGCGTGGAGAACTCCGAATACCTGTCCCGCCAGCTGGCGAAGGCAGGCGTGCGCCACGAGGTGCTAAATGCAAAGAACAACGAGCGTGAGGCAGCTATTGTTGCGCAGGCGGGCCGTAAGGGCGCCGTCACCGTGGCAACCAACATGGCTGGTCGTGGTACCGACATTATGCTCGGCGGTAACCCCGAATTTGAGGCCGTCGAGAAGATGCGTGAGCTCGGCCTGGACCCGAACACCAACTCCGAGGCGTACGAGGCACGCTGGCCCGAGGTTCTGAAGGCCTGCGAAGACGCCGCAGCAGAAGAGCATAAGGAAGTCACCGAGCTCGGTGGCCTGTACGTGCTCGGTACTGAGCGTCACGAGTCCCGCCGTATCGACAACCAGCTGCGCGGTCGTTCCGGCCGTCAGGGTGACCCGGGGGAGTCCCGCTTCTACCTGTCGTTGACCGACGAACTGATGCGCCTGTTCAACACCGGCATGGCAACCCGCCTCATGTCGGCAGCCCCCGAGGACTCCGCACTGGACTCCAAGATCGTTAGCCGCGCTATCGCTACCGCGCAGGCAAACGTTGAGGGCCGTAACGCTGAGCAGCGTAAGAACGTGCTCAAGTATGACGATGTGCTCAACCGCCAGCGCGAAGCAATCTACAAGGACCGCGGCCGCATCCTGCACGGTGACGACCTGAAGGGCCAGATCTCCGGTTTCGTGGACGAAGTGCTGACCACCATCATTGACGCCCGTGTCTCTGAAGGTCACGCCGAGGATTGGGACTTCGACGAACTCTGGGATGCACTCAAGCAGGTGTACCCCATCTCCATCACCGTGGACGACTTAGCAGAGGACGCTGGAGACCGCACCAAGATTACTCGCGACCAGATCGTGAAGGAAGTTTTGGCGGACGCACACCTCATCTACGATGAGCGTGAAAAGAGCATCGGCGAAGAGAGCATGCGTGAAATTGAACGCCGCGTCATGCTGTCCGTCATTGGTGAGCGCTGGCCCGAGCACCTGTACGAGATGGAATACCTCAAGGAAGGTATCGGCCTGCGTGCAATGGCTCAGCGTGACCCGCTGGTCGAGTACCAGCGTGAAGGCTACGACATGTACCAGTTGATGCTCGGCGCGGTCCGTGAAGAGACCGTAACCTACCTGTTTAACCTGGACCTGTCCAAGCAGCGTACTCAGGCTTCTGCCGTACGTCTGGCTGAACCTTCGCGCCCGAAGTTCCTGCAGTACTCCGCCCCCGATGAGGACGGCCACGAGCAGGTTCACGTTGAGCGCACCAAGGAGAGCTAGCCTCGGCGTAAACTCGAAAACGCTATAGACGCAACAGAGAGGGTGCGAATCCAATACCGGATTTGCACCCTCTCTGCGTGTCTCTGCATGTCTGTGCGTGTTGTGTACGGGATACCTTAGTCTTCGTCCGTTCGGCTCTGAGGCTGCTCAATCGCGGTAATCAGCCACATACCGTGAATCAGGCGCATCTGCATGGTCACCACGCGAACCTTATCCGCACAACGCAGTAGCGCCACCACTTCGTAGAGCTCCTCGTGCACCTTCTGCGCTCGTACCCGCAACAGAACCGGCGGAAGAGTCAACAGCATCTCCTTGCGCACCTGGCGCGGATTTTTGGGGAAAAATGGTAGCAGACGGTGGAAACAATCCGCTGACACCCACTGCGCCAGCTGCTGACGTGAACGACGAGCCGACATGATCTCCAGATAAGCAATTGCCACACCCGCGCAACGACCCTCCAGCTGGCGAGTCAACGTATCCGCAGGGCGCAATGGACGGCCCCTCAACGCAGTCGGCGGGTGCTGCGCCGAATGCTGCTCATAACGCGGCAGCGGCAATAGTGAATAGACCGACGAGTTGTTCCTACTCTGCACCAGTGCCATCGTGCCCTGCCCTTGCTCCGGTAGCGGAGCGACCTGCGAGGCAGGCACAGGCTGAGCCACCGGATGGGAGGTACGTGCCGCCTGACGCTTTGAATACGGGCGGACGGGCTGATCGTTACGGGAGGCAGGCAATGCAGACTGAGCATGCGGCGGCGTCCACGGGGCGCGGGGGAGAAGGTTGGCGAAGCTCATGACGGCTCCTTTCAAGGCAGGGAATGTGAGGTGGGTTGAGCGAATGAGATTGAGTGTTTGAAAAGCTATCGGGTGAGAAAAGGCTAATGAACGGGTTGTTCGGGAATCTGCAGAACCTGCCCTGCGTAGAGCAGTTCGGCGTTCTGGCCCAGAGCGTCCTTATTCACCTCGTAAATATCGAGAGTGTAGTTGTAAATGGTGGAGGCGTCGGTGCCTTCCCCCAGTTGCTCAGCGGCAATAGACCAGAGGGTATCGCCTGTCTGGACCGTGTAGGAGTAGGTGCCCGCCTCAGCGCGGAGAGGAGAGAAGAACGGGCTGCGATCCTGCAGTGAGCCTGCCACTTCCGTGGGGTGAGGAGCCAACGGAATATCGGGAATCTTAGCAGAGAGGGCCAGGGGAGCGGAGGGCGCTTCCGGGGTGGTGCTGTCCATGGTGGTACTGGCAGGATCCGCATCTGAGACGGTGGCTGGGCTGGTCTCTGCCGCCGCGGTGCTCGTTGATGCTACGGCACCCATTGAATCTGTGGTCATGACTGCCGAAATAGTTGTCTGAGACAGTCCATCCGTGCCGTTTGCTCCGGCGTTGCTGGGCGTAACTACCGTAGCCTGAGCGGGAGCCAAGACCGCCCCCACTCCAAGAGCCGTGCCACCGAGCGTCAGAACGATGCGGCGCATAAAGCGCGGACGGAAAAACGCCGGAACCTTCAGAACTGCGCGGTCAGCGTTGTGGCTCGAAACGCGCAAAGACCAAGCGTAGAAGAGCGCGTAGATAAAACTGATGAACCACCAGGCGGTAATGAGGATTGCCGCCGCGCCAGCGCAGAGCAACGAAGCGTCAGCAAGAGGGTGCGCCGAAGGGATGCGGTGCAGGTTCACGCTCAACGCGCCCAAGACTGCTGCCGAAAGCAGGGGAGGGATGATGAAGAGTAGTGCGTCCTGGTAGTTTGCCTTAGCACTGGACTCGGTTGCAGAGTCTGCTGCGGCGGCTACCTCTGCACTGACAGTACGAGGCGCGGCTGCAGAGCGTGAAGCGACGGTGACAGGGCGTAAAGCGAAGGCTGCGGGGGCTGAGCCTGGAGTGGGAAGATGGTCCACAGTGACCTCCAAATGATGTATTTGATAGCTTTTGATGTTGCTTCATTTATACAGGAGGGTGCGCAAAAAATAAAGCAAAACGCATTAAAATGTATGAAAAATATATAATTTGATAGAATTTGCTTCAAAAATCAGGCTTGAGAATCATCATCTGACCAGAAAATGCTCCGGTTCGTATCTGCACCCCTCCTCAGGTAGGGTCATAGTATGAGCATGGAAAAGTTCCTACGAGACATTGAGGCGCGCCTCGCCTCCGAACGCGCCTGGGATATGGAACAAGACGCCCGTCAAGTCGCCCGTGTCCACTATTCAACTATCACCCTCGACGACCGCCTCCTCGCACAGGTTGGTGGCCCTATCCGCATCTGCGCCACCGACATGCAAACCTATGAAGGTAAGCTCGAAATGGTCGGCGAAGAATGGGTCAGCATCGATGCGCGCGGCGAAAACATTATCATCCTCCTGCGTGGAATGCTCTGGTGGGAAGGTGGCATCGCTCCTGGACGTGCTGATGTTCGCCCCGAACGCTACCGCATGAAAATCCAGCTCGCCCTCCGCTCCCTCGCAATGGCGCGTGAGCCCGTCCGCCTCTCCCTTGAAGGTGGCACCGTCAGCTACGATGGTGTGATTGAGCGAGTCGGCGCCGACTTCCTGGAATTGCGCCTACTCAACGGTGGCCAGTACCCGCGCATCTATGAACGCGACCAGTACTCGCGTGCAGCCTATGGCGTGCAGGGTGGTTACGGTCAGGGGGCCTCGGGGTACTCCCGTGCACCTCGCGGTGCTGGCGTGCGCACCATTCCGCTGGCTCGTATTAGCGCAGTCATTGCCCGTATCTCACGCTAAAAGCATAAGGTAAATAGTGGACAGTGCAATTCGTGGGAACTCCCGTAAAAACGCCTCGAGAAGTATAAATGCCCTTATAGAAGCAACAGTACACACAAAAAGGTCCGCCCCTCTCCATTGAAATCTCAACGAAAGGAGCGGACCTTTCTAAAACACTCAAGCATTACGCCCGCGAGGTGCATATCGAAATGCTAATCAACCTTAGCCTTAGGAGTGAGCTTGCCGGAAGCAATCGCCTCCAGAGTCTGCTCGTGGCGCTCGGTAATGTACTCTTCAAAGCGAGAGCGTTCAATACGCCACTGGTTACGTCCACCAATCTGAATGGCGGGAAGTTCGCCGCTGCGCACTAGAGCACGCACCTGCGAAAGCGAAACCTGCAGTTCCTCGGCAACGTCGCTCAGAGTGAGGAAACGAGGTGCAGTCATCAAATTATTCCTTTCCGTGAGTGAAATCCTGGGTCCCTTAGCCAACGTTAGTGGCCTTTTCTATAGAGTCCGTACTGAACATCTATTGAGTACTTTCAGTATATGTCATCACCGTGAAATTTGCTCGCAAAAAGCCTTATATGAGCTGAAAAGTTATCTAATTACCCATTCAAAAGGGGCAAGACTCAAAAATATTTCATAAACGCGACTCTTGAGAGAGAGTACTAAATGAAATATACTGTTAGGGTTAGTGTCAGAACCAGACAAAGCGCTATCGAAAGCACACCAATCGCTCATCGATCAGTTGAACAACACCGGAATCACCGCCGGCTTCCGCACCGAAAGGCACAACCACATCATGCGCATACGACAGAACGCGACGAAGCGTTCCACCCTCACCG
The DNA here is from genome assembly GCF_029850985.2 of Rothia similimucilaginosa. Lineage (NCBI taxonomy): Bacteria > Bacillati > Actinomycetota > Actinomycetes > Micrococcales > Micrococcaceae > Rothia > Rothia similimucilaginosa. The sequence continues at coordinate 678,106 of NZ_CM138149.1, forward strand.
AAACCCATACCAAGCGCCTCAAAAAGCCCACCGTCAAAGACTGGCGATTCATCCTCGGTGTACTTCTTGTGCTCGTCTCCATCACCGGTGTGCAGCTCTATGTGCAAGCCAACAACAGCAAAACTGAGTACTACACGGCTAAAAGCGAAATCCGCCTCGGCGAGAAGATCACCGAAGACAAACTCGCCCGAGTCGAAGCGAGCATCGACTCCGCCAAGGACAAGTACTTCACCAGCGCCGAAGCCGCACAGATAAACGGTAAAATCGCCACCCAGCGCATCCCCGCTGGCAACTTTATCAGCAAAGAATCTGTAGGTACCGAAACCTCCCCGGGACGCCGCCTTGCCACCGTCAGCGTTGACCGCACCGCCGCCTCCGCATTGAAGGCAGGTGAGCGTGTGGATGTGTGGACCTCCGGCCCGCGTAACCCCGACACTAAGAGCGATAACCGCAACGAAAATGGTGCCCGCGCCATCGTCACCAACGCCGAAATCGTTGCTGTAACGGTTGATGAAGGCGTACTCGGCGCCAACGGCAAGGCAACCGTGCAGCTGTGGGTCAAGGAAGAAGCCCTCGCCGCCCTCGTTAAGGAAAGCAATAGCGATTCCAAGATCAGCCTCATCCCCGGCACCTACGGGGAGGGTCAGTGAACATCCCCGTTATCCTCTACGGCGATGACGGCTCGCTCCTGAACCGCATCGAATCCCAGCGCGGCCGCGTCTCCGTGGCCCGCACCGTGCAGGACTTCAGCGAAGCCGTCGGAATGGCGCACACAGGTATCGCCCGTGTACTGCTTTGCGCCCACGTGCCTGCCGAAATGAGCGCCTCCACCGTAGACGCGCTCGCCGCTTCTGAAGTGCTCCTGGCGGTTATTGCCCCGGATAACTTGCCGCTGTCTACGCAGGCACACCGCATCCGCCCCGAAGCAGCCCTTGAAGAGATCCTGGGCTCGCTCGAACAGGCTGTGGATGCGGCGCTCGCCCGGCCCACCGCAGGATACGGCGTGCCTGCGCAGATTCCGGCTCAGCTGCCCAATCAGCCTATTGCCCGCCGTCCCGAGGCCGCCTACGGTCAGGATGCCGGTTACGGCTACGATGCAGGGTACGGCTACGGTCAGGATTATAGCGCTGCTGGCTATGGATCGGGCGGCTACGGCTACGACTCCGCCGCAGGCACTTCCTCAAATACCGTCGTGCCCTACGGAAGTTACGGAATCGACCCCGCAGTATCCGCTGGAAACGCACCCGGCGTGCACGACCCGGTAGAAGCCTCCTCTGTTGTGCCCAGCAACGAAGAATCCGTGCTCAGCCAGGCCGCCGCCATCGTCGACTCTTTCGCGCCCGGTAATGACTACGCCCTGCACGTGCAGAACGACAATAACGACGGCACCCTGCCTCAGCTCCCGGACATCAACCAGGACCTCGCCGCGCCCTCCCCCTACCAGCCCGGCCACCGCCTCGGCACAATTGTGACCGTCTGGGGTACCCACGGTGCGCCCGGTCGAAGCACCATTGCCTTCAACCTCGCCGCCCTCGCCGCGCAGCAGGGCCAGCAGGTCTGCCTCATCGACGCAGACACCTACGCGCCCAGCCTGGATGCGCTCATGGCACTCGAGGATACCGGCTCCGGCCTGGCAATTCTCTGCTCGGACGCCGACCGCGCCCAGCTCGACGAGAAAAAAGCCGGCGCCATTATGGAGCGTGTGCCCCTCAAAAACGGCACCTTCGACTTCTTGAGCGGCATTACTTCCTCCTCGCGTTGGCCCGAGGTGCGCGCCCGCGCCTTCGCCGAGGTACTCGAATGGCTCAAACACCGATATGATCTGGTCATCTGCGATGTTGCCGCCCCCATCGAGGTCGACGAGGAACTGACCTTTGATGGTCCGGCACCGCGCCGTAACGCCGCAACCCTCACCGCGCTCGGTTGCGCCGACCGCGTGATTGCGCTTGGAGAAGCGGACGTTATCGGCCTGCCACGCCTGATTAACCTCGCCCGCGAGGTGCAGTCGCGCCCGGATCTTTTCGCCCCCGAAACGGATGTGCAGTACTGGCTCAACCGCAGCCGCCGCGAAGCCGCCGGATTCAACCCCGAGGCGAAGATGCGTGATAACTGGGCACGCTACCTGTCGGTTCCGCTTACCGGTGTGATTCCGTATGAGCGTAAGGTCATGGACCGTTTGCGCCGTAACGGTGAAGCGCTGCTGGAGGTGTCGCCCCGCCACGCGGTTGTGCAGTCCTTGGAAGTGATGCTTGAAGGCATGTACGCTGTACGCGTCGGCGCATGCGTCAAGCCCGGCGCGTAGCGTGAGCCTAAAGCGCTAAAATTATTGTCTGTTAGAAGCGAGCACAAGAAGACCCGACCTACCGGTATAAGATCCCGAAATTGGGAGCGCCACCAGGTCGGGTTTTCTGCGCCTCACGCATATTGAGGGTAGGGGAGTAGCGCGAATATTTCACCTTAAAATTGAGGGGGTATCTCATTGCGCTGCGTAATATATGCGATTAAAAGTGCGCTCCAAGAAATGCTCTGTAAACTATTCCACGTATTGCCGTTTGAATGGGAATTGCGGCGAACAAGCCGTAAAATGGTTGAATCCACCCGAACTCATGGGAAGCACACAAACATATGTCTTTTACAGAAGCGACTCTGAGCGCCTACGACTTCGGTCCTGGCGATACTGAACGCATTCACCTCATCAAGGGTGAATGGCAGGTCATCTCTGATATTGCCCAGAGTGACCTGGTTTTATGGTTCCCCACCAACTACATTGTTGCCGACGGTAGCTCTCCGGATGCCGTATCCGGCCCCAGCGCAACCAGTAATTTCTGTGCCATTGCTCACGTGCGCCCCTCCAATGTCCGAACCCTCTTCCACCACGACATCATTGAGCACGAGATGGATGAGGCAATCCGCGACGAGGCATACCGCGTCTGGATTGACCAGAACATCAGCACTTACACCGACGAAGGAAGCGGTGAAGGCCTTGGCGCCCGCCCGCGCGTACACGTGACCTTCGTTCCCATCGTGCGCAATAACCGCACCATCGCATTGCTGACCAGCCACCGAGTCGCCGCCCCGAGCGGCTACCCGAGCATCAGCGGCGAAGTCTACGAGTATGTTGCCGATACCATGCTTTCCATGGTGCACTCCGGTCTGTGGCCCGATCCCCTCGCGGAGGGAAACAACACTCAGGGCAATCCCCGCGTAATTGATGGCATTATTGTGCTCGACCCTTCCGGTCGTGTGGTCGTCGCTTCCCCGAACGCAAACTCCATGTACAACCGTATGGGCATGACCGGCTACCTCGAAAAGCGAAACCTTGCCGATGTCACCCGCGCGATGCTCCCCGCTGGTGAACAGGCGGATGAAACCCTGCAACTGGTCCTTGCCGGTCGTAGTGACTTGCGCACCGAACTGGTCATTGCCCGTGCCCGCGTGACCATGCGATCCATCCCACTGCTGGCGCAGAAGCGTACCCGTATCGAACGTGAAGGCGCCGTGATTCTATGCCGCGATGTGACCGAGCTGCGCCGCCGCGAGCTGGAACTCATGACTAAGGATGCGACCATTCGCGAAATTCATCACCGCGTGAAGAACAACCTACAGACTGTGTCTGCTCTGCTGCGCCTGCAGTCGCGCCGTATGGCCACGGACGAGGCGCGTCAGGGCCTGGAGCAGGCGATGCGCCGCGTGGCAACGATTGCTACCGTGCACGAGGCGCTCTCGCAGGGTCTGACCCAAAACGTCGACTTTGACGAGCTGATTGAGCGTCAGTTCCACCTTGCCGCTGAGCTTGCTTCCCCCGGTCAGCACGTGTCCACCAAGCTGATTGGATCCTTTGGAGCTTTGCCGAGCCAGTTCGCCACCCCTCTGGCACTGGTTATCAACGAGGTTGTCGCGAACGCCGTGGAGCACGGCCTGGACGGTGAGACCGGCACTGTGACCCTTGAGGGCATTCGCGGTATCAATGATGAGGGTGAGAACATCCTCACCGTTGTGATTACCGATGACGGTAAGGGCATGGGTGATAAGAAGATTGAAGAATCCGGCCCCGACGCGTACCGCCCGGTGACCGGCAAGGAAGGTCTTGGTATGCAGATTGTGCGCACCCTGGTAGCGAGTGAGCTGAACGGCTCGATCCGCTGGGAGGCTAACGAACCGACCGGTACCCGCGTGGTCATTACCGCGGTGCTCATCTAAGCCTCTTCTTACATGACATATGGAACTGCCGCCGCCCCGAGTACGGGGTGGCGGCAGTTTGCTGTCTCGAAGGGTTCTGTATATGGCAAAAGCGTGGTGCAGTAACTCTAAATCACTGCACCACGCTTTTGATGCCCTATTGAATACTCCGGAAGTTAGGATGCACGGCGGGCACGAGCTGCGCGACGCTTCATCGCACGACGCTCGTCTTCACTGGTGCCACCCCATACGCCGGAGTCCTGGCCGGTCTCGATGGCCCACTTCAGGCAGACGTCTACAACCTCGCAAGAGCGGCAGACGGTCTTTGCCTCTTCAATCTGCAACAGGGCAGGTCCGGTGTTTCCTACGGGGAAGAACAGCTCCGGATCCTTATCCAAACAAGCTGCACGACTACGCCAATCCACGGTGGACCTCCTTCATGATTTACGGTCTCACGCGGTGGCAAGACACATCTATTTTCCTGTGCGCGTGTCAAATACATCCGCTGATGGGATGCTCACCCAGCGTTAGGGTGAAAATTGACTTATCAACTTTCGCATGTTGGAGCGGATGTGACAAGTACTTTTCTCTAAAAACTTCAGTATTACACTGAGTCATCTATCACTTAGGTAAACCTTTGTCTAATTGAGGGGATGGGGAATCGCATGCTGACACGCATATCCTGCGCCGCGTCTCATAGATGAGATGCGGGCGGCTGGGGGAGCGGCGCCTCATGCATAATATAAAGCGGTACCTACCCCTGAAATACCGCACCGATGACGAGGCGGTGAACCTGAGACGGGGGAGCACCCCCGCTAACGCACTAGCGCATCGGACAAATGCCAGCCCATCGGACCGAATACACCCCGGTCTGCCCCAACACTACCATGAGGAGCCCACCGTGACGTCACGCCCGTTCAACGTCATCTATGCATTCGTTCTGACCGAAGTCTTCGCGGCATACATTCTGATTCGCGGTATCCTCTACCCCTTTATCGTCAGCGGCATGTCTACCGCTCAGGCGATTGTGGGCGGCGTACTCCAGGTGCTTATCGCTGCGGGCATGACCTACTTCGGCCTGCGTTTTTACCGCGGCCGCTTCGGTTCGCGCCTGCCCATGATCCTAATTACCCTCTGTGCCCTGTGGGTCACCGCAAGCACCTTCGTCATGAACATGAGCGCTTACGGCCTGAATATTGGCCAGGCCATCACGATTGCGGGTGTTATTGGCGCAGCGGCTGCCTTCATCTTTGTGCTTATGCCCAGTAGCCGCCGCTATATTGAGGCGGTCACCGAGGCGTCGGGCGAAGAAGCAGAGAAGTACAGCCGCCGATACCGCTAAATCCCTAGAGCGTAAAACCCTAGCGCCGCTAAACCCTAGATAGCTGGCTCTAGAGTGCTCAGCTCTAGACTGCTACCGGCACCTTCTGCGTAGCTGTTACAGCCTGTGTAGCCGTGGCCAGCGCCAGGGGAACCTGTGCCGCGCACACGGAGGCACCATCCATTACCACAAGACGACCAGCGGGCTGCTCGCCCTGTGTGAATCGATCCAGAGGCAGTGCGGTCACTGTGCACATGTCAGCATCCGCCAAGGATGCGGGTGCGAGCAGAAGCGCACGCGAGCATCCCATGAGCGCAGCCAGCAGGGGTGAGGAGGCGCGCCTCGGCCACGGCGTGTAGGCGACCAGCATGGCGCGGAACTCACCGCGACGCTCCAGAAGTAGCTGCTGAACGGCGGGGGAGAGATACTGCAGGTCATCGATGAATACGAGCGTGCGCGCGGGGTTTTTTACCGAGTCCAGGAGCGCACGGGTATGTTCCACACTCGGTGGCTCATCCATGGTGCCGCCCGAACCCTCAAGGACGAGGGTGCTCAGCTGCGGGTTGAGCTGAGCAATGCTTTCCAGCAGGGTGCTTTTACCCGCCGACCGGGAACCCTGCACCGGAACTACCGCGCCAGCCGGGGTGTTCAACCAGACCGGCATCTGCCCGCGGTCAAAGGCGACCAACAGTTTAGCGCCCCGTGGATTGCAGGTGGCGTGGGTGGCGGTCACGTACTCGGCCGAGGGCATGCGATAGTACTCGGGGAACTGCCGCAGAAGAGTGCCCGGGCGAGTGTCTGACCCTTTAGAAGCGCTCGCGGCGTTACCCCGCAGAACCTGAACCAGCTCCTGGAAACCCGCAACGCAGGGCGAAAGAATTGAAGCGCTCAGCGGCTGATCCCCAATCAACTCCTCATTAATGGCACCCTCCACGCAGTAGTGGCTCTGTGCCGGAGTCGGGTAGTCCTTGTTTGTTGAACGCATCAGGTCAGCATCCAGGAAGCGGCGGCTCAACAGCGTGGAATGCGCCGCAGCGGCGAAACGACCGCGCGGGTTCAACGCGGAGGTGAACGCCACCGAATAGCCGCGGCGGCACCCCTGTGAGAGCAGATCATAGAGCAGGTTCTCCGTATCGGGTTGGCGAACTAGCGACTCCAGCCAAGTGTCTAGACCATCCACGACAATGAGCGGGCGGGTGGAAGCCTCGGCACCCCACAGGTTCGGGGTGCGCAGCTCCTCCAGGCAGAACCGCAGATGTGAAAGTTCCTGCGCACCCACGAGCGCCTCAAAGGCACCGGCGTAAGGTTCCAGGTCGCGGTAGAGCGCGCCGTCAGAGGTCAGCAGAACAACCGGCGTGCGGGCGGCGAACGCCTGAGCTAAAAGCCCGTAGAGCATCGGGGCTCGTTCGGCGCTCTGCGCCAGCAATGCCAGCGCCTGCTGACCCGACCAGCTGATCGGGCGGCGCACGCCGTAGCGGGCAATCTCCAGCTCACCCAATAGATACCCTTCGGAGGCAGCACCAGAGTTTGCAGGTTCCTGCGGGGTGGCGGCCCGGTCAATGCCGTACGCTACCGGTTCGCTAACCGGCGCCTCCAACACAGGCAGCAGGGTGTTCTCGGGAAGCTCCGGCGGAATCGGGCAATACTCATCCTGAACCACCGCATTCTTCTGAAGACTCCTCGGCGCGTACTCGCGTTCATAGAGCGTACGAATCTGCTGCGCCGAACGAATCAGCAGCTCATCCTCATTTCTGCTGCCCTTCTGAATGGCAGAAGTGGCAGTCAGCTCACGCCAGCCGCCCTCCTCTAGCCTCAACACCTGCACCGGGCGGGCATCGCTGCTCGAGGGGACCGCATCCACCAGCGGGGCGCGGAACGGTAGGGAACGGCCATCCGGCAGGCGCACATACCCGGCACCCGGATGCGCGGCCGAAATATACGCCGCAGACTCATGCTCCAGCAGGTTATAGGAATCCTGCGCGCTCGCTACGCGCAAGCAAATACTCGCGGCAATATTGGCGCGAATATCCTGCGAAATAGCACCCTGCGGACGCTGAGTCGCCAACACCAGATGCAGACCCAGCGAGCGACCAATCGTGGCGATGCGCATTAGCTCAGCCATAGCATCCGGCATGGAATCGATGAGCATTCGGAACTCATCCACCACAATCAGCAGCTCGGGGTAGTGCGGAGTCGTGCCCGCCGCCTGACAGGAGGCCAGGTAATCGCGGTAGGAGTTTATGCCGAGCGCCTGCAGATCCACCTCGCGGCGGTGAATATCGGCGCGCAAAAATTCGAGCGCACGCTCCACCGCGGATACATCAAAATTACTCAACACGCTGAGCGCATGCGGCAGCTGAGCCAGAGGGCCCAAACCAGCCGAGCCCTTGAAATCCACCAGAATCAGGCCGAGGCGTTCGGGCGGGTAACGTAGCGCAGCGCTGAGCACCAGCGAACGCAACAGCTGCGACTTGCCTGCACCGGTCGTGCCACCGAGTAACCAGTGCGGACCGTGCTCAGACAAACCAATATTCAGCGAGCCACCCGAAGAAACACCTAGGTAGCAGCGAATATCGGAGGCGTAACACTGAGCCGACCAGCGCTGCAGAACAGACTCCACCGCCATGTCATCGGCGCGGTTCCTTTGCCGCGCACTCTGCGACTGGAGAGAAGAGAAAAGATGTGCCGACTGGTGCACCTGCGCCTCACTGAGCGCGCCCTGCTCCTGCTCGCACCCGACGCGGTACAGGTTCTCAAGAGCGGCACAGAACGCCTTAACGCTGAGCCCATCGGCGTGCTGACACAGACCCTCACACGCCAGAGGATGCACCTGGTAGACACCCTCGATGGGCTGCATCGGAGGCGCCGCATAGCCCTGCGCGCGGTAGCGGATGCTCTGATGATGGCTACCTTCACTCGCGCACTCAACCCAGGCGGCACCAAAAAGCGCACCGGGTGCATGGGCGGAACTATCTCCCTCAGCGCTATCCAGCACGCAGAGCGCTGGGGCATTCACCTTTTGTTCACGCGGGGAAGTGAATGCACGGGACTGTGAAGACTCCGCGACCGCCTCAGAGGTCAGCGAGGTCAGCAGGGGAGCGTAGATAGCGCTCGCCTGCTGGGGCATGAGAATCAGCGGCGGACAAGATGCGGAAAGCTCCGACTGCAAGCTGCTCTGTAGGGCCTGCAGATACTTCTCCTGCTGTACACCCGGCAGACAATGCACACTCACCCCCGGCACCACAGCCAGAGTCTGCATCAGACGATTAGTTCGCTGCTGGCCAGCGCTATCAGCGCTACCCAGCAGAATGTGCATCGAACCGGGATAGCCTGCCACTAGCTGCACCAGGTAGGCGCGCAGATGCGCTTCCTCCAGCTTCAGGTAGTGACCGAGAGCCGGGGTTGGGAGCGGTAGATAGTGGGGTGCATCCTGCTTCTCCAGAGCGCCCAGCGGGAGGTTGCGGCCGCGCAGGTAGGGGTGGCGAGGACCGCACCCGAGCACAATAGCGAGGTAGGCGGCATCATGCAGGGCAGAGGGACCTGAAATCGCCAGGTCTCCCGCGGTCGGCAGGGCGAGAGCACGTTCCTTTTCTTGCAACGCCGCCTGATGAGTCTGCTGCGATGCGGCACGGCTCTCCGCCTGACCACCAAAGAAATGCAGAAGCATCAGCAGTGAAGATGCCGCAGACATCAGCAGAAGGAACCACATGCCTGTCGCCAGCGCAATAATCAGACCCACCACAATTGGCAGGCATACGCTCAACAGAATCTGCTTGAGCTTACGCGGTACGGGAGGGTTCACCCCCACCGGCTCAAAGGGATTGCTGGTATTGCCCAGGGGAGCGAGTGTTTGCACGGGCTCGCCGGAGGAAGAATCGGAGGAAGAATCGGAGGAAGAGCCGGGGGTAGCGGCGGTGACACTTGCCTTCTGCGCGGTGTGTTCGCCGTCGGTGCTGGGGGAGGTAAGTACGCAGAGTGAAGAGCCGAGGCGGAAGGGCTCGTTCCAGTGCAGGATGTACGGCTCGGCGTTCTGCCCCCTCATGCTGCCCTGTACCTTCTTACTTCCCTGCATTTTCTCGCTACCCCCGCTCGTGGCGGGATGCTTCTCGATCCAACGGATGCCGGAGCTATCGGCGTAGAAGCTGCCGTGCACCGGCTTGAGGAAGGGGTCCTGCAGATGGATATGGTGTGGTTGGTCTCCTCCGCGGGCAGTTAGCGCTGCCCTGCCGAGGCTGGTGCGGCCGCGGCTGATGGGGAAGGTTGTGCCCGCGTTGGGGCCCCGCAGAATGTTCAGGAGGCTGACGGCGGGCGCGTTCAGTGGCTGAGAATTCAGGGACTGAGATTCGTTCGGAATGTGGATATTTAGCGTTGTCGAGGCGTTGAGGGGGTCCTTATTGTGCTCGGGGTGTAGCTGGAATGTCGTCTCCTGTGCTTTAGCGCGCGCGCCGGGTGCAGAGCGTTGCAGAGCGTGGTTGAGTGCCTGCTCTAGAGCCTGCTGGTTTGCGTTACCTGCGCTACCGGGGTGCAGCTGTATTCCGTTGGATGCCACCTCGCCGTCGAGTCGGAGTACGCGAGGGTAGGGGAGCGCGTCGGTGGTGTTGTGGTGGTCGAGAAAGAAGAGAGTCATACTCTCAGAAAATATTAAAAACTATCAAAGCTCAATAAATTATCTGTAAATAAACTAATATGTTCGTATTTTTTGAATTTTTCACCCCAATTTTCAAAAAGCTGTGGATAAACCGTCCCAATCACCTCTCGTATGCACCGGCGCGCCTCCCCAAATATGCCGGCAGGGGTGCTTTTCTTGTAGCGGGTGAGAGCGTTGAAGTGCCCGCTCTGATCTGTTGCTTGTGTTTGCAGCCCTATGTGGCGGCTAATTACCGTAGTAAATAGAGTGGGGTGAATATTTACCCATAAATAAAATTCTTTTATTGTGAGCAGGCCGTAAAAATGCGCAGAAGAAAGAACTTTCTTAGACCCGTTTGACCTCGGGGCTTGTGAAGAATATCCACCCAGAGAAAGAGGGCGCGAACAATAGTCCAAAAGTCCCTAAAAGCACGTCATAAGTATGTGTAGTGCTTGATAAACAGGTATCTTAGATTATGACTATATCCATCACGGGAGGGGTTTTTGTACCCGCCCGTGCGGATTGCGGCGCGACTGAGAACCCTCGGATGTGTCCAATCTGGTAGGTGAATACCGCCCTCGCAGAAGCGGCGGTGCGCCGTGATAATACAGGAGAAAACATTGACCGCTGACCTCGTAGTAGTCGGTTCGGGCCTCTTTGGTCTGACCATCGCAGAACAGGCTGCCACTGAGCTGGGCCTGAAAGTTGCCCTGCTGGACCGCCGTTCCCACATCGGTGGTAACGCATACAGCGAGAAGGAGAAGCAGACCGGTATTGAGGTGCACCGCTACGGTGCGCACCTGTTCCACACCTCCAACGAGCGTGTCTGGGAGTATGTGAACCGTTTCACCAAGTTCACCAACTACGTACACCGCGTGTACACCCGCCACAACGGCATCGTATACCCCATGCCCATTAACCTGGGTACCATCAACCAGTTCTTCAACGCAGCTTACTCTCCCGCAGAAGCAAAGGCGCTCATCGCTGAGCAGGCTGGTGAGCTGGCTGGCACCGACCCGCAGAACCTGAACGATAAGGGTATCTCCTTGATTGGTCGCCCCCTGTACGAGGCGTTCATCAAGCACTACACCGCTAAGCAGTGGCAGACCCCGCCGGAAGAGCTGCCCGCATCCATCATTTCCCGTCTGCCGGTTCGCTACAACTACGACAACCGCTACTTCAACGACAAGTACGAGGGTCTGCCCGTTGACGGCTACGCAGCATGGCTGGAGCGTATGGCGGCGCACCAGAACATTGAGGTGCACCTGAACACTGACTTCTTCGAACCCGGCCACCAGTACTCTCGCGAGAACGTCCTGGGTCAGATTCCCGTGGTCTACACCGGTCCGGTTGACCGCTACTTCGACTATGCTGAGGGCGACCTGTCCTGGCGTACCATCGACCTGGAAGAAGAGGTCCTGCCGATTGAGGACTTCCAAGGCTGCTCCGTGATGAACTACCCCGATGCTGATGTTCCGTTCACCCGCATCCACGAGTTCCGTCACTTCCACCCCGAGCGTGACTACACTAAGGACGCAACCGTCATCATGCGCGAGTACTCTCGCTTCGCTAACAAGGGGGATGAGCCGTACTACCCGGTCAACACCTCCGTGGACCGTGAGAAGCTGCTGGCGTACCGCGACCTGGCTAAGGGCGAGAACAACGTGCTGTTCGGTGGTCGCCTGGGTACCTACAAGTACCTCGATATGCACATGGCTATCGGTGCTGCACTGTCCATGTTCGACAACAAGATCCGCCCGCACTTCGCTAACGGGGCGAAGATCGAGTCCGGTGGTGTCGACGCATAACCATGGCTGATAAGACTTTGAAGAACCTGCAGCGGGTTATTTTCCCGAGCGCAGTTGAGACCGACGTCGTCCCCCTGTACGTGGATGCGGGTGTTGCAACCGGCGTTCAGATGCCCACCCGTATTGACGGTGATGCTTCCACCTCCATCGCGGAGGCTATGAACATCTCCGGTCAGTCTGTTTCGAGCGCCAGAGCGAACCGTGATGCCGCGAACAGTCTGAACAGCCGCCGCTCCATCACCGTGAATGCAGGCCAAAGCTTGTCTTTCGGTACGTACTTCAACGCGTTCCCCGCTTCGTACTGGCGCCGCTGGACCGACCTGCAGAAGGTCGTGCTGAGCGTTCAGACTCGCGGCGAGGGCATGGTCATTGTGTACAAGTCCAATGGCCGTGGCGTGATTCAGCGCGTAGATGCGAAGTTGCTCTCCGGCGAGGAGACCAGCACCTTCACCCTGCCCCTGGCACCCTTCGGTGACGGCGGCTGGTACTGGTTCGACCTAGCTGGCACCGGTGACCTTGAGCTGATTGAAGCGAACTGGTTGGGCAATATTGAGCCCCGCGCGGACGTGAAGGCTGGTCAGGCGACCGTCCAGATTACTACCATGAACAAGGTGGAGTACTGCATCAACAACATTCGTGCTCTGGGTGAGAGCCCCGAGATTTTCGATGCTGTGCACGAGTTCCTGATTGTGGATCAGGGCACCCAGAAGGTGCAGGACCACGAGGACTTCGAAGAGGTTGTCAAGCCCCTCTCCGGTAAGTTCCGCATTATCAACCAGGGCAACCTGGGTGGTTCCGGCGGCTTCTCGCGTGGCATGTTCGAGGCTGTCAACAATGGATCCGATTACGTGCTACTGCTCGATGACGACGTCATCGTTGAGCCCGAGTCGATTCTGCGTATGGTGACTTTTGCGAACTACTGCAAGGAACCTACTATCGTGGGTGCGCACATGTTCGACATGTATGACCGTTCGGTCCTGCACGCATTTGGTGAGGTTGTTGACCCGTGGCGCAACTTTTACGCTAAGCCGCACCAAGACATGGGCATGGGTCACAACCTGGGCTACCATAACCTGCGTAGCACCCCGTGGTTGCACCGCCGCGTGGACGTGGACTACAACGGTTGGTGGATGTGCCTCATCCCGACCACTGTCATTAAGGAAATCGGTCTGTCTCTACCGCTGTTCCTGAAGTGGGATGACGCTGAGTACGGTCTGCGCGCTAAGGCTGCGGGCTTCGCTACCGTGTCCTTTCCCGGTGCGGGCGTGTGGCACGTGTCCTGGACCGATAAGGATGACTCCGTCGGCTGGCAGGCGTACTACCACGAGCGCAACCGCCTCATTACGGCGCTGCTACACTCGCCCTTCGATAAGGGCGGCCGCGTGCTGCTGGACTCCCTGTTCTTGGACGTCAAGCATACCCTGTCCATGCAGTACTACACCGAGGCTGGCCGCCTGATGGCGCTGAAGGATCTGCTCTCCGGCCCCGATCATCTGCACCCCTCGCTCTCGCAGCGTCTGCCGGTGATTCGTGCGATGGCTAAGGAGTACCCGGAATCTCAGGTGAAGCCGAACGTGGATGACTTCCCGGCTATTCAGACAAAGAAGCCTCCGTTCCGTGGTCGCCGTTCCTTCTCGTCTCCGGGCTACACGAAGCTTGCTTCGTGGACCGCGAAGACTGTTGCTCGTCAGCTGCTCAAGCCGGTGAGTGAAGAGGCGAAGACTCACCCGCAGATTCAGCTGAACTACGGCGAGACTAACTGGTGGACCCTGTCGAAGTTCGACTCGGCTCTGGCTACTAACGCTGAGGGTACCGGTCTGTTCTGGTACCGCCGCGACCCCGAGCAGCTCAAGTCGAAGCTGGCTCAGGCCGCTAAGCTGCACGTTCAGCTAGTGACCGGTTGGGATAAGTTGCGTGAGCAGTACCGTTCGAAGGCTGCTGAGGTTGCCTCTTACGATGCGTGGGCTAAGACCTTCGCTGAGCACACGGATTCTGAGCTGACCCGATGAACGATCTGAAGTCTGTTCCCCTGAAGGCGCCCGGCCGTGGGCGCGGCATCCTGGATGCGGTGAAGAACCGCTACCTGCTTCGACTGCTGGTCGATAAGGAAATCCAGGTCCGCTACCGCGGCTCGGTGCTGGGCATTTTGTGGTCGTACATTAAGCCGGGTGTGCAGTTCCTGGTGTTCTACATTGCCATGGGTATGTTCCTTGGCTTGGAACGCGGTATGCACAACTATGCGGTGTACCTGTTCTCGGGCATGATTGCCATTAACTTCTTTTCGGAGGGTTTTGGTAATGGTGCTCGCGCAATGGTGGTTAACAGCGCGCTGATTCGTAAGATTTACCTGCCGCGTGAGTTGTTCTCGCTGTCGACGGTGTGGGTGGCTCTGGTGCATTTTGTGCCTCAGATTGCTGTGATGCTACTGGCCTGCTTCTTGGTGGGGTGGTCCCCGACCTTCCTTGCATTTGGGTCGATTCTGGTGGGCATGCTTATCGTGATGATGCTGTCCTATGGTCTGGGTCTGATTTTTGGCGTGGCGAACGTGTTCTTCCGCGATTCGGAGAACATTGTGGACATGCTGCTGATGGTGGCTACCTGGTTCTCGCCGGTGCTGTACTCCTGGACCATGGTGCGTGAAACTCTCTACCCATGGGTGTTCAACGTGTTCATGATGAACCCGTTGACGGTTGCGGTGGAGTTGTTCCACTATGGCTTCTGGCATCCGACGCTCCGTCCTGAGGATTTGGCGCTTCCTGCTTCGCAGGTGGTTCCGCATCTCTTCAGCTTGTGGACTCCGATTGCCCTTGGTATTTCTCTGCTGACCGTTTTAATTGGTGATTTGCTCTTCCGTAAGTTTGAAGGCAACTTCGCCCAGGAGCTCTGATTCTGTGGATATTAAGAAGCTTGAGTTCCCGCCGGTGAGCCCGGACGCTCCCGTGGTGATTCACGTGGAGAATTTGGTGAAGCGCTTCGTTCTGCGCCACACCCGTTCGATGAAGGAAGCTTTTGTGTGGCTGATTAAGGGCCGCAAGGGCGATCTTTCGGAGAAGTTCAATGCGCTCAACGGCGTGAGCCTGGACATTCGTCAGGGTGAGCGTGTGGCTCTTCTCGGTCTGAACGGTTCGGGTAAGTCCACGCTGCTGAAGATGATTTCTGGCGTGATGCGCGCCGACGAGGGCGAGGTTCTCACTCGCGGCAATATTGCGGGTCTGATTGAGGTGGGCGCTGGTTTCCACCCGGATCTGACTGGTCGCGATAACGTGTACCTCAACGGTGCGATTTTGGGTATGTCCAAGGAAGAGATTGAGGCTTCCTTCGATTCGATTGTGGATTTTGCTGAGATTCACGACTTTATTGATACCGAGGTGAAGTTCTACTCTTCAGGTATGTACCTACGTCTGGCGTTTTCGGTTGCGGTGCATACGAACCCGGATATCTTCCTGGTGGATGAGATTCTTGCGGTGGGTGATGAGCCTTTCCAGAAGAAGTGCATTGCGAAGATTCAGGAGCTGTGCTCTGCCGGTAGAACTCTTGCCGTGGTGAGCCATGACTTGGATTTGGTCTCTAAGATTTGTGACCGTGGCGTGGTGCTGGAGCACGGTAACCTGCGTTTTGACGGCCCAATTAAGGAAGCTGTGAAGGTGATTCGCGGTGGCGACTAGCTGCTAAATGATTGCTGGTGATGGGGCGTGTATTCCCGATGGGGGAGCGCACGCCCCTTTGCTATGCCCAGAAGTTGTGCCTGAGAATCTATTGTTGCTCGATAAGGTTCTAGCGTTTCAACAGAGGCGGCTGCGGGGATTTAAGACGAAATGTTACGTGTGCACCGTGCACAATATGGCGGTGGCCAACGGTAATTGGTTCGAGGGATGCACATGCATTTGTTTTGCAAGTCACAACCGACTAGGTGTTTTGGGTTTTAGCACACGTTAGGTAACGATATGTGCATTTCTATGCGTCAAAAATACTCAAATATTATACTCGTAAATATTAAGGGGTGTTTTATTACATTTTGATAAATTTGATGCGCTGAGGGTAGGATGATGGTGGCGTTGAGATATTACTACTTCGCCGTATTCCAGATAACCACATAACCACACACAGCATCGGATCACTTCAATGGAGAATACCGTACTGGATACCCGGGCGGAGCATCTAAATCTGCTCGAAGAAAATATTCGTGAGGCAATGCGCCACCGCAGCCTGGACCCGCACGAGGACCAGCACGCCGTTCGCGGGCTTATTGACGAGCACCTAAACGATTACGAACAGCGACGTACCCGCATTTCTCTGCCCGATTTGGGTGACCGTGAATCCGTGATTCAGCGCCTGCATAATGAAATCTGCGGCTTTGGCGTGATTCAGCCGTTCCTCGATGATGAGAGCGTTGAAGAAATTTGGATCAACTCTCCCGACGAAATCTTTATTGCCCGCAACGGCGAAAGTGAATTGACCGGTCTGCATCTGAGTGCCGAGGCGATTAATAGCCTGCTGGAGCGCATGCTCAAGCCTTCGGGTCGTCGTGTGGACCTTTCCTCCCCGTTTGTTGATGCATCCCTGCCGGATGGTTCCCGCCTGCACGCGGTGATTCCGGATATTACCCGCAGGCACACGAGCATCAATATCCGTAAGTTCGTGGTGCGTGCCCGCCGCCTGCCCGACCTGGTGCGCATGAACTCGCTGAGTGCCGGCGCGGCGTCCCTGTTGCACGCGGCGGTGGAGAGCGGCATGAACATCCTCGTTTCGGGCGCAACCCAAGCGGGTAAGACCACGATGCTGAACTGCCTATCGGCATCTATTCCGCCGCGTGAGCGTGTGATTACGTGCGAAGAAATTTTTGAGCTCGCAGTTCCGCTACGCGATGTGGTGGGTCTGCAGTGCCGCCAACCGAACCTTGAGGGCACCGGAGCGATTGAGCTGCGCCGCCTGGTCAAGGAAGCTCTGCGTATGCGCCCCGATCGCATCCTCATTGGTGAGGTGCGTGAGGCGGAATCCCTGGATATGCTCATTGCGCTCAATGCAGGTCTGCCGGGTATGTGCACGATTCACGCGAACTCGGCGCGTGACGCGGTGACCAAGATTTGCACTCTGCCGTTGCTGGCGGGCGAGAATATTTCCTCGACATTCGTGGTGCCGACCGTGGCGTCCTGCTTTGACATTGTGGTGCATTGCGGGCGCGATTCGCACGGTCAGCGTCAGGTCGAAGAGATTAGCATGCTGGGCGGCCGCGTTGAGGACGGCGTGATTGAGATGTCTCCGCTGTTTGTGCGTCGTGAAGGGCAGATGGTGTGCGTGGCATTGGAGCTGCCGAACCCGGACCGTTGGGTTCGTGTCGGTCACCATCCCGAGCAGGTGCTGGCGGCGGCGAAGGCGGGTCAGTAATGCCTCTGTTTCTGAGCCTGATTTTGGCGTTGGGCGTCTGCCTGATTTACCTTTCCTGCTTTCCTGATAATGGTAAGCCGCCGAAGCCGAGTAACGACCCGGCGCTGGTTGTGGCACTGCGTAAGGCAGGTATGCATTCGCTGACTCCACGAACGTTTATGTGGGTGAGTGTTGCCAGCGGTGTGAGCGCGTCGGTTCTGTTGCTGATTCTTACTCAGCTTTTGCCGCTGGGTCTGCTGGGCCTGATTGGTGGTTTTGTGGCGCCTCGCGTAGTCGTGAATCATCGTGCCCGCGCAGCGGATGCCCGTATTTGGCAGTTGTGGCCGGATGCGGTGGACCACCTGCGTTCGGCCATTCGTGCGGGTTTGTCCCTGCCCGAGGCGCTGATTCAGCTCTCTTACCGCGGCCCGGAAGAGTTGCGTGATGCCTTCACCCATTTCTCGCGTGACTACCGCGCGTCCGGTGAGTTTGTGACCTCACTGAACCGTTTGAAGGAGTACCTCTCTGACCCGGTGGCAGACACCATTATCGAGGCCTTGAAGATTGCCCGCGAGGTGGGTGGGTCGGACCTGGGTAAGTTGCTGGGCACGCTGAGTGATTTTCTACGTGAGAATGCGCGTACCCGTTCGGAGCTTCTGGCGCGTCAGTCGTGGACTGTGAATGCGGCTCGCCTCTCCTGCGTGGCGCCCTGGTTTGTGCTGTGTCTGATGGCAACTCAGCCTGCCGCGCGCATGGTTTATAACTCGTTTGCAGGTGCGACACTGATGATTGCCGGCGCCGCTATTTCTTTGGCAGCGTACCGTCTGATGCTACGTATTGGTGAGTTGCCGCGTGAACGGAGGGTTTTCGGATGAACCTACCTCTGATTTTTGGTCTGCTGTTAGCGACCGGCGTGGGTCTGATTCTCTCATCGGTGCTGAATACTCGCAGTATTTCGTTCTCTGATCGTGTGGCGTCGCAGCTGCGCGGTGAGACTCTGCGTGAGTCGCTCTTGAAGGAGCAGGAGCGCCGCGAGCCGAGCCTGCTGGAGGCGATTTCGGCGTTCTGTGCGCCGCTTCTGCGTTCGCTGTCCTCGTCGTTGAGCGGCTCGTCGCTGAGTGATAGTTCGGTGCAGGAGCGTTTGCGTCGGGCTGGCTCTTCGCAGAGTGTGAGCGCGTTTCGTGCTGAGCAGCTGCTGTGGGCTCTTGCCGGTGTGACCGTCATGAGTGCCCTGACTGTCATCGGCGTGGTGCAGGAGCGTTTTTCCATTCTGGTGGCTCTTGTGCTGGTGCTGGTGAGTGGTTTGAGCGGCTTTCTGGCGCGTGACTGGTGGCTGGGCGAGGCGGTGACTAAGCGCGAGAAGCAGCTGGTCGCTGAGTTCCCGGCGCTGGCGGAGATGATGGCGCTGTCGGTGACGGCGGGCGAGTCGGCCCTGGCGGCTTTGGAGCGTATCTGCCTGACTTCTCGCGGCGAGTTGGCTCGTGAGTTTTCTGATATTTTGGCTCAGACCCGCACCGGTGTTTCGCTCTTGAGCGCGTTGCAGGAGTTCGCGGAGCGTACTCGCGTTCCGGTGTTGAGCCGCTTTGTTGAGGGTATTGCTGTTGCGATTGAGCGCGGTACCCCTCTGGCTGATGTGTTGCGTGCGCAGGCTCAGGATGTACGCGATAACGCTAAGCGTGAGCTGATGGAAACAGCCGGTAAGAAGGAGATTGCGATGCTCGCCCCGGTGGTGTTTTTCATCCTGCCGCTGACCGTAATTTTTGCGGTCTTCCCGGGCCTGTCGCTCATGCGTTTGAACTTTTAGATTTTGCGGCGGGTACACACCGTACCGGCTGCGCCGCGATGGGCTGGGCTGATTGCCCGGTGCACCGCACCAACCACACACTACACCCTTTGATGAAGGAGAAAATCATGTTCCGTCGTTTCCGCACCACCCTCACCGTGCTGATTGCCCTGGCTATCGCATCCGTGCTGGCTCTGCGCCTGAAGAACAAGCAGGGTGACCCCGAGCGCGGCGACGTGCCCGGCTGGGTCATGATCACCATGATGAGTGCCGTGCTGGTTGCCGCTATCCTGGCGATCGCTCAGCCGGCTCTGACCAAGATGTTCAACGACGCGATTGCTCTGGTTCACCAGTAATGTGTAAGCCCCGCATCGCTTCTGAGCTGACTGCCGCTGAGCTATCCTCCGCGGAATATTCTGTGGAGGATAGCGAGCGCGGTGACGCCAGCACGGAATTCGTCATGGTCGGTGCGCTGTTGGTGTTGCTAACCATGGCGATTCTGCAGGTTTCTTTCGCTCTGTATGCACGAACCATGTTGGTGGATGCTGCGGCGGCTGGGGCACGTTACGGTACGATGCGTGACCGCACTCCGCAGGAGGGCATGGAGCGTACCCGTCAGATGATTGAGGGGGTTCTTCCGTCTTCCTATGCTGAGAATATTTCGTACCATCAGAGTAGTGATTCTACGGGGGTGCGCACCTTGGAGGTGACGGTGAAGTCGCCTTTGCCGGTGCTGGGCCCGTGGGGTTTTCCGGATTCCATTGAGGTGAAGGGGCATGCGATTTATGCGGAGCATCGTTCCGGTGATTAGTGGCTTTTCGCTTCGGCGGTGTGTGAAGGAACACCTGAAGAACCGCTCCGATTTGTACAATCCTGAAGAGGGTAGCGCCATTGTGGAGTTCCTGGGGTTGGGCATTACTCTGCTCATCCCGGTGCTCTACGGCATTCTGACGATCTTTAGCTTGCAGTCTTCAGTGATGGCGGCTCATGCTGCGAGCGCCCAGGTGGTGCTGTATGTGCAGGAGCAACCGCAGGATTCGTCGGTTGGCCCGGATTTGGCTCAGCGTCTGGCGGTGCATGCTGCCGCTGATTACGGGGTTGAGCCCTCCGATGTGAGCGTGTCGTTGAGCTGTTCGTCGGGGGAGTGCGTCTCGGGTACGAAGGCGTACGCCACGGTGACGGTTCAGGCGCGTTTGCCGCTGTTGCCTTCGTTTATGGGCGGCGGTGTGATTCCGGTGAGTTCTCATGCGACGAGTTGGGGGTCTGGTCATGCTGATTCCTAATGGTTTACCGGCTCATGCCGGTGTGCAGAGCCGGGCGCTCGCCTCAGACCCGGAAGAGGGCAGTATTGCCCCGCTGATTGTGGGCATGCTGGCGTTGCTTCTGCTCATCGGCTCGGTGACGGTGGCGATTACCGGTGCCTATCTGCAGACTCAGCATCTGCAGGATGTGGCGGACGCTCAGGCGAACTCGATTACCCGCACGATCGGCACTCCGGAGGAGACGAATAGTTCGGCGGCGTGGGAGTATGCGAGCGCGTACCTGGCTGAGGTTCAGCCGGGACAGGATTTTCATAGGTTGAGTCTGGAGAACGTGTCCGTGGATTCTGATCACAGCGTGCACGTGTACCTGTCGGCTCGTATTCGTCCGCCGCTGCTGTCGATTCTGGTGCCTGATGGCATTGAGGTGACCGCTCATGGTTCGTCGCGTTTGAAGATGAGCCAGGGCCCTTCCACCGATTAGTGCGTCTATCAACGGCGCAAGGGCTTATCAGCTCACTCTCTTATTGGTGTGTTGTGAGCCCCCATAGCCTGCGAGGGTGCATCCGTAAGGTAGTGTAACGGCTAGCGGATGCACCCTCGTTTTTTGCCTTCTTTTACATCTTCGTTCCGCGGCCTTTGCCCTCTACCCACCTGTCCTTCTGCGCTGTGGGCTGTTGCGGGCTGTAACGGCGGGACTTTCTGGCAGTTTCGCGATAGTGTTAAAAGCTATGGCATCCTTCGACTTTTCTGCTGAGATTAAAGAGCTTCGCACGATTTTCACCTCTATTGCTGCTGTGAGCGATATTGAGGGGATTGAGCGCGCCATTGAGGACCTGTCTGCGCAGGCTGCTGCACCCGATTTGTGGGATGACGTGGAGAATGCGCAGAAGGTGACGAGCGCACTGTCGTATAAGCAGTCGGAACTGAATCGTCTGCGTTTGCTGTCTTCTCGCATTGATGATGTTGAGGTGATGGTGGAGCTTGCAGAAGCTGAGGATGAGGAGACTGCCGCCGAGCTGCTCGCCGATGCTGAGCGTGAGTGCGGTGAAATCCGCGCCAAACTGGAAGAGCTTGAGGTGCTGGTGCTACTGTCGGGTGAGTACGATCAGCGTGAGGCTGTGGTGACGATCCGTTCGGGCGCCGGTGGCGTGGATGCTGCTGATTTCGCGGAGATGCTGCTGCGCATGTACCTGCGTTGGGCGGAGAAGAACGGCTACCCGACGAAGGTTCTGGATACCTCCTACGCTGAGGAGGCGGGCCTGAAGTCGGTGACCTTTGAGGTTAATGCGCCGTACGCTTTTGGTCGCCTGTCGGTGGAGGCGGGTACTCACCGCCTGGTGCGTATTTCTCCGTTCGATAATCAGGGCCGCCGTCAGACGTCGTTTGCTGCGGTTGAGGTAATTCCTCTGATTGAGCAGACGGATGCTATTGAGATCCCCGAGTCCGAGATTAAGGTGGATGTGTTCCGCTCGTCGGGCCCGGGCGGCCAGTCGGTGAACACGACGGATTCGGCGGTGCGTATGACTCACTTGCCGACCGGTATTGTGGTGTCGATGCAGAATGAGAAGTCTCAGTTGCAGAACCGTGCGGCGGCTTTGCGTGTGCTACAGTCTCGCCTGTTGCTGTTGCGTAAGGAGCAGGAGGATGCGAAGAGGAAGGAGCTTGCCGGTGATATTAAGGCAAGCTGGGGTGATCAGATGCGCTCGTATGTTCTGCATCCATACCAGATGGTGAAGGATCTGCGTACCGGCTATGAGGAGGGTAATACCTCTAATGTTTTGGATGGCGGTTTGAACGCCTTTATTGATGCTGGTATTCGCTGGCGTGCTTCGGGGCGCGCGGTTGAAGAGAGCTAAGACGTATAAGGATTGAGTGATGGCTCAGAAAAAGAAGAAAGACGCAAAGAAGGACCCGAATAACGCGATTATTGCCCAGAATAAGAAGGCTCGCCACAACTACAACATTGTGGATACCTATGAGGCGGGCATTGTTCTGCTGGGTACTGAGGTGAAGTCTCTGCGTGATGGAGGGGCGTCCATTGTGGACGGTTTCTGCCAGGTGACCGATAACGAGATGTGGCTCGAGGGTATTCATATCGCGGAGTATGGTTACGGTACGTGGACGAACCATGCAGCTCGTCGTCGCCGGAAGCTGCTGCTGCATCGTTCTGAGATTAATAAGTTGGCGCAGAAGCTGAAGGAGACCGGTTACACGGTGGTTCCGTTGAAGCTGTACTTCTCGAATGGTCGTGCGAAGGTTGAGATTGCTTTGGCGACCGGTAAGCGTGAGTACGATAAGCGTCAGGCTTTGCGTGAGCGTCAGGATGACCTGGAGGCGCGCCGCGCGATGCGTTACCGCAACCTCGGCTAGAGCTGAGGCGGCGGCGGGAACCTATCTAGTCGGTGACTTCTGGTAGATGCGGGCACGGTTCCTCGCGTATAATTGTTGGAAAATCGTGGCGTACCGCGAGCACCATATTTTATGAGGAGACATATGTCTGAGAACCCGAATTACCAGCAGAACCCGGGCGAGTTCATCCCCGCACCGCAGCAGGCCCCCGCATACAATATGCAGGGTGGCTACCCCGGCTACCAGCCGACTCCGAGCTCGGCTCTGGCGATTGCTTCGCTGATTCTGGGTATTATTGGTCTGCTGTCTGGCTGGCTGATTTTCGGTGGCGTGCTGGGTCTGGTTGGCGTGATTCTGGGTATTGTTGCCCTGGTGAAGGTGAAGAATGGTACCGCCTCCGGTAAGGGTATGGCGATTGGTGGTATTGTCACCGGTGCGCTGGGCATGATTGTTGCTGTTGGCGTGCTGATTCTGGGCTTGATTGGCATTGGTATGCTCAGCGACTGCGCTGAGAATGCGGTGCAGGATTCGAGCGGTAACTATGTGTGCACCGTTCATGGTGAAACCATGACGATGAGCCCTAAGGAATATGAATCTGTCCGCCGTTAAGTCACGTTGAGTCTTTGAAACGTTGAGGGACCGAATAGTGGTGAACTATTCGGTCCCTTGCTCTTTTTCGGCGCTGAATCTGCCCGATTGGTGGATTCTGGGGGATGATTCTGGAATCTTAGACTTCATAGATGCCCCAGGTGATGGCTTATTCATATAATGGAACTGAACTCAGCGCGCAATGGTGCATTGGGTGAGTATAAATTGTTCGCTGTAACTGTGATGGAAAGAACGACGGATGTCTGAGAATAACTACGGAAACAACCAGGGAAACGCACAGAACCCCTACGCTGCTCAGCAGCCTAATTCTTCAGCCCAGAGCTCTTACGGTCAGAATTACGGCCAGGCTCCTGCAACGCAGAGTACTTACGGCCAGGATTACGGTCAGAGCGCATCCGCCCAGAATAGCTACGGCCAGACTCAACAGAACACTACTGCGCAGAACGCGCCCCAGCAGAACCAGTACGGTCAGTTCGGTGCGCAGTCTTCTTCTCAGAATGCTTACGGCCAGAACGCTGCTCAGGGTATTTCTGCCCAGGGCGCTTCGGCTCAGGGTGCTGCAGCGCAGAACCCCTACGGCCAGGCTCAGCCCGTCCAGCAGCAGTATGGCTACGGTCAGGACGCCTCCTACCAGGCGCAGCCCGCTGACTACAACTACCAGCAGAACTCTTACCAGCAGCAGCCTCAGCAGGATGCTTACGGTTACGGCCAGCCCGCGGGTTACCCGTATGCGGCTCCGGTGACGAAGAAGGCTCCCGGCATGGCACTGGCGGCGATGATTCTCGGTATCGCGGCTGTACTGACAGGTTTCCTTGTGTTTGGTGCCCTGTTGGGTATCGCCGCGATTATTCTGGGCGTGCTGTCCCTCAAGAAGACGAAGGAAGTTGGCGCAGGTAAGGCATTCGCCCTGACCGGTATTATCACTGGTGCGGTGTCTGTCCTGATTTCGATTTGCATGCTTTTCGTAGCCATTTCTTTAGTTCAGGCTACTCAGAAGTGCCTTGAGGTTGGTACCGAGGATGGTCACGGTAACGTGGTCTGCCAGATTGGTGACAACCCGAACAACCGCATGACTGTTTCGGCTCACCGCTAAGGTTTGACAGCCTAGTGCGGTACGCGAACGGGGTGAGGCTCCCAGAAGATTTGGGGCGCCTCACCCCGTTTGCTGTGCCCGTGATCTTCTGTGCCGATTTTCTGCACCGATTTTCTGGGCCCGCCGTTGATTCGGGTGTGTGCGGTGGCGGATGTTTCGGCGGTGGAGGTGCGCTCTTCGCAGGCAGCGTTCTCTGCGTCTGTTCTTGGCGGGTGTTCTCTGTCAGTGAGCGCACCCTGCGTGTGGGGTAGGGGACTTGCACACCGTTAAACACCTCCGATATACTGAATCTCTACCGTGTTTGAATGGCACCGCGGCATCAAGGTATGTTGAGGAAAACTTTCAGAAGACGGTGGGCTTTTTGATAAAAGCATAGGGGGATGATCGGTTTCGACGATGTGAGTTGAGATGGGTGAAGCGTGCCGAGGATGCAGGGTTATCTCGTTAACGCCCTCTGCAAAAAAATTAAGTGCAGAATCTAAGCGCACTGACTTCGCACTCGCTGCCTAAGCGCGAGTTGCCGTCTGTCGGCCTGAGCATGCCTTTGGCTCAGTTACCGGCATCGACTTAAAAGGCCACTGCTGCTAGCCCTTGTTGCGGGGGCTGGCGGGACTTTTACGTGACTAGGTTCGTCGGTATATGTGTTTATGCAAGTACCGGAGCCGAAAAGTAGCGTTCGCATAAACTGCGCACGGAGAAGCCCCGTTGACGCCACATCGGACCGGGGTTCGATTCCCCGCATCTCCACGATCTCCCAACCTCCCGCTATCCCGTATGGGGTGCGGCGGTGATTATCGGTTCCAATCCAGAGGAAGAACCGCGGTAGGTTTCTACCACCCGGCAGGATGCCCCACGGCGTCACCTGCCGGGTATTTTTATGCCCAATTGGTCGGTCCTGTATTGCCGGCCCGGTTCATGGCCGCCAGCTCCCACTATGACAAACACGCTGCTGATTATGCGGTGGCGTTCATCCAAGCATTGACCCACACGGAGGGCCGCTGGGCCGGCAAACCCTTCGAACTGATTGACTAGCAAGAGCAGATTTCTGAAACCTACGAGTTGCGGGAGGTTGCGTTCGACCGGTGGGGAGCAGTCCAGATGACCCAAAACTTGGACGCCGTGGGCCTCGACCGCGCGATTAGATGCGGCTGTGGACCCGCCACTGAGAGCGTGTATGACAGAAGAGACATGTTTTTCATGTAATGTCACTTTACGTGTTGCATCTGATGAGAGTCTCTGATACACTACTGAGTAGTGGCGTAATATACATCACATAGTGATGTCAGATACGTCATTATGTGACGTGGGAATGCATTCATCATAAAGCTTATGAGGAATAAGAAATTTCACGCACATCTCCTACACGAACACCGAAATTCGGAAGGAAACGCAAGGAGAATTACAATGACAAAAATTCTAAGAGGTGCTTTTAAAGCACTGGTTGGCTCTGGAACTGCTGTTGCTCTCGTTTTGGGGTCAGGAGGTGTCACTGGAACGGCATATGCTGCTAATCTTGGTGGCAACAGCAAATTTTACGAAAGCGGCAGTGCAGTAATGCCTGAAGCTAACGTTGCGAAATTGGCTGAAGACTTGGAAAAGCTCTTCACCAGGTATATACCTCAAGTTGATGGGAAATACGTTGCAAACGAAGATGCCATCATTGAAGATGGTTATGCGGATCAACTTGAAGATTTTCGTACAGTTGCAGCAGCTTTCAACGATACTTCAAATCGATCAGGTGCAGTGTTCTCTGCTGGACCCGAAGGGAGTAGGGGCGTAGCAACTACTAACAGCGCAGGCAGTTATGCAAAATGCGTGGTTCTTAATGCGTTAGGTATTCCTGCGACTGCTTTCACGTATGGGACTTGGACTGTACTCACAACCGCAATTTCTGCTTGGAATTGGGGGCTAGCTGCTTCCACGATTGCAAGAGCTTTAGGGCCAGCATTTGTTGGTGGTTTTGGAAAAGCCCTTGGAGGTCCGGCAGTAATTGCCGCTGCGCTAGCTGTTCCAGCAGTGTCCTGCACTCTCACTCTTTAACCTGGGAGAGGTCCAATGCGTACGAAGAATATATTTACACTAGGATTTTTTCTCACTATTGTTCCGGTGTTCTGGGTGATTATCTCATTTGCCAGAGACGGGGAGTTCTTTAATCCAGTATCAATTCTAAGTGCAATTTTAGGAGGTCTTTTGGTCACTTTTGCAGCCAGAAGGACGCTTGAGAGTGATTCAAAGTTCCCTAAGGGACCCCCTAAAGGACCTAGTGTGTAAAACATCGCTTAGAAGTTTCTAAGTGGTCAACGAGATGTGGTAGCAGTTTTAAAACTGCTGCCACATCTTGCTGTATATAAAGGTAATATATGAGTCTTTTATCTTGGTTTGGTCTTAAAACACCTGCTCCATCAGCACCACAGAACACCTGGTCTTTGACGAACACCGCGTTCCCCGCATCTCCACGATCTCCCAGCCGTCCGCTATCCCGTATGGGGTGCGGCGGTGATTATCGGTTCCAATCCAGAGGAAGAACCGTGGTAGGTTTCTACCACCCGGCAGGACGCCCCACGGCGTCACCTGCCGGGTATTTTTATACCCAATTGGTCGGTCCTGTATTGCCGGTCCGTTCTGGGGTGTACCGGCGTGCCCGAGGGCGCTCAGGTGACCGCATTGTAATGAGAACGCCATCAGAGAAGACGAAAACGCGTCCTATGCCGTAGTATCGAAGGGTAGATACCGTTGTTCGGTATTGATTGTTTATTCAATCTCACCGGCAACGTTAGAGAGCAACCACAGAGCCACCAAACGAGCCACAAAGTAGCCGGTCATATAGCATAGCCGCTCATAGTGACGCCAACGCTACGATACGGTAGCCACACAGCCGCTATGACGACCACTCAAGGACACACCATGGAGAACCAGATTCCCGCCCCCTCCTTCCCGGAGCAGAACAACGCAAACTCCCCGCAGCCGGTACCTGCAGGCGTAGCACCCGCACCCGCCCTGGGCGTGGCACCCGCTAACGTGCGCGACCGGGACGACAGCTACCAGCGCATCCCGGACATCTACCGGGTGCCGGCTGAGCACCGCCGCCCCTACGGTGAGACCACCGGCGACTTCCGCGGCCCCGGCTACTTCTACTCCATCGGTGCGTTCGGTGCCTCCCTGGGTGCCCTGGCCCTGACCCTCTACGCGTGGGTTCAGGTCGCGGCACTCCACACCGAATCGATGGGCAGCTCCGGCGGTTACAGCTCTGCGTATAGCTCCGGCCTGAGCCTGAGCCCCAACATCATGGTGATTGCGCTACTGCTCGTGGGTCTGATCCCGGTGGGCGTCTCGATTTGGCTTGCCATCTACTCGGCGAAGGTGAACGTCGGTCACACCACCAAGTACACCTCGAAGATGACGACCTTCAACATTCTGGCCTACATCATCTCGGGTCTGAGCCTGCTGGGTCTGCTCGGCACCCTCACGATGCTGTCCTAAAACAGGCAACACTTGCTCTCAGCGCGATAACAGCGAGGCGGCGGCTTTCCACTTACCGGAAAGCCGCCGCCTCGCTATATTGTCACCACTACCGGGGAGGGGAGTGCAGACTAGGGTCGGGGTGCGAGCGCCTCCAGCACCTGCTGCTGGACCGCCGCCGTATTACTTGCCACCAGGGACACCGGGTGCACACCGGAGACTGAAAGGCCCGCATGCTTGGGCAAATCACCCTCTAGGGTGGAGGCGACGCCACCAGCCTCACGAATCAGCGGCAGTAGCGCCGCCACCTCGTAGAAAGACAGGGATGCGTCCACGACGGTGTCCACGGCACCCTCAGCGAGCATACACGCCGCCCAGAACGAACCGTACGCACGGGAACGACCCACTGAACCCAGAAGCTGTACAAGCTCCCCAGAGCGGTCCACAGCGCCTTCAGCAGCGGCCTTCCAGGAAGAGAGGTCGGTGTACGCGGCAGACAGCTGATCCAGCTGAGTCAGCGAAGACACCTCAAGACGAGTCGCCTGCGCCAAAGACTTACCCGTATACGCGTCCGAGCCGCGAGCAGCCCACCAGCGGCGACCCAGCGCGGGTGCAGACACCACACCCACCACCGGCTCACCCTGATCCAGCAGAGCAATCAGAGTCGCCCATACCGGTACGCCGCGGCGAAAATTATCCAGCTCAGCAATCGGTGCAATCACCCACTGGCGCGACGCCTGACCGTTATAGCCGGCATGCGTACCGGCAATACCGTCACGAGTACGCACACGCGACAGTTGCGCGTGCAGAAGCTCCTCAACCTCCTGGGCCACACCCGAGGCGTAATCTGCAGGCTCCTGCACCGGTGCCTGCGGCTCTGCGGGCTGCTGATTAGCCTGCTGCCACGGCGCCAACAGTGCCGCAGCCGGTGCCGTTTCGGCGGGCTCCACTACCTCGGATGCGGGGGAGAAGACCGGGCGGTCACGAAAACGCATGGTGCTCACACGATCGACGCTATCGGCAAGAATATGCGCAAGACGCAAATCGTCGGTGTACTGCTGGGGACGGCTCATAGTAATGATCTTCTTCAGTGTTCGGTGATGTAGTCAGCAAAAATGTGTGTGTAGTGCAGGGGAGAGAACCTAGACGAGAGCGCCCAGTTCCTTCTCCGAATCGCCCTCTTCAGGAGTCAACAGCAGCAGCTTACGCAAGGATTCCAGGCGGGCGGGACCGCTCTGACCGGCATGACCGGCAGCAACGTACGCCTCCAGACCGCACTCGGGAGCCTGCGCTGCGTGAGTACACGCCTTCGCACAATCCGCCGCACCCGGCGCCAGATCCACGAACGCCTCCACCACGGTCTCCTGCGGCACATGCGCCAAACCGAAAGAACGAATACCCGGAGTATCAATAATCCAGGTGCCCGGCTCCATCGGATCCCCATTCGCATTCACCGGACGCAACGCCAACGCCGACGAGGAAGTGTGGCGGCCACGGCCCGTCACCGCGTTCACATGGCCGGTTGCACGCTCAGAGCCGGTCAGCGCATTCACCAGGGTCGACTTACCCACACCCGAATGGCCCAGAAGCACCGACACCTGACCCAGCAGCTCCTGCAGAAGCTCCTGAACCGGCGCCGACTCCAAACCGGCAGCGCCCTCCTGACTCGGCGCCAAACCATCCGAAGACGAAGACAGCACAATCTTCAAACCGCTCGCCGCATAGTAATCCAGCAGGTTCTGCGGGTACCGCACATCGGTCTTCGTAATGCACAGAATCGGCTCAATACAGGCATCAAACGCCGCCACCACGGCACGGTCAATGAAGCCGGTGCGCGGCTCCGGGTTCGCCGCAGCAACCACAATCACCAGCTGCTGAGCATTCGCCACGACCACGCGCTCCGACGGGTCGGTGTCATCGGCGCTACGGCGCAGAATCGAGGTGCGCTCGCCCAGACGCACAATGCGCGCCAGGGTATCCTTCGCACCGGAGGTGTCACCCACCAAATCCACAAAGTCACCGGTCACAATCGCGGTGCGGCGCAGCTCCTTAGCGCGCGCCGCAATGAGGGTACGCTCCTTCTCGGTACCCTCATCAACAACGACCGACCAGCGGCCGCGGTCCACCGTAATGACCCTGCCACGAATCGCTTCTTTGAAGGTCGGGCGGTCCTTCGTGCGGGGGCGGGAGCCCTTCTTGTTCGGGCGCACGCGCACATCCGATTCATCCCATTCGGAGAAATCGCGCACGTTCATGCGGGAAGAACCCATTTAGAAGACCTCCTGGTCGGCGGTAACGGTGGAAGCGCCGGTCTGCCATTGCACCAGCATATCCTCCCACATTACGGTAAATTCGGGCATGGTCTTAGCCACGGTGGCCACATTCTGCACCACCACGTTGGGGCGGCGCAGACCAATAATCGCTGCGAAGGTCGCCATACGGTGATCGTCGTAGGTGCGAGCCAGAACCTGTGCAGCCTCAACGGTAGCGGGGATGGGCGCCTTAATCACCAGCGAATCGGCGGTGTCGTGGGCGCTGCCTCCCAGACGGTTAATCTCAGCGGCGAGCGCGGCAAGGCGGTCCGTCTCATGACCGCGCAGATGCGCAATACCGGTCAGCTCCACGCGACCCTTCACGAAAGCACAGGCAGCCGCCATAGTCGGCGCCAACTCACCACCGGCAGACAGGTCAAAGAAGAAATCACCCTCGGGAAGCTGCACCGGACCGGTTACGGTCAGACGGCCCTCAGAGTAGCGAACCTGCGCACCCAGTGCGGGCAGAAGCTCACGCCACATATCGCCCACCTGGGTCGTGCCCGCCGAAGAATCAGCCGCGGGTTCCGGCCAGTGGGGAATAGTTACCGACTCGCCGGTAACCACGGCAGCGGCAAGGAACGGACCGGCATTCGACAGGTCCGGCTCAATGGTCATCTCAAAGCCGGGGAAAGAACCGGGGTGAACCGTCCAACGGTACTCGCCACCTTCTGCTTCGTTGCCTTGGCTCGGGTAGTGCTCCTGAACCTCGATGCCCATCTGACGCAGTGCCTCCACGGTCATCTGAATGTGCGGGATGGACGGCACCGAAGAGCCCTCGTGCACCAGCACCATGCCCTGCGGCAGGCGAGGGGCCATCAACAGCAGAGCCGAAACGAACTGAGACGAGGTCGAAGCATCAATACGAACCACAGGCGCCTCAGAGACACCCTCCGCGCTCGCCAGACCGGGGGAGCGTAGCACGAAGGGCAGAGCGTTCTCGCCCTGCTCATAATCCACCTGCACACCCAGCTGACGCAGACCCTCTAGGGCAGGACCCATCGGACGCTGACGGGCATGCGGGTCACCGTCAAAAGCAAACTCACCCGGCAGCAGTGCCGCCAGAGCGGGTACAAAACGCATCACGGTACCGGCAAGACCGCACTCAATCGACACCGCCTGCGGCTGTATGGAATCTGCCTGCGCAAAGTTGAGGGGAGTGACCTTGATATCCGGACCAAACGGCGAATCGGTCGGCACCAGCTCAATACCCGCACCCAGCTGACGCAGCGCCTCAATCATCAGCGCCGAATCGCGCGAATGTAGAGGCGCACGCAAATACGAAGGGGAATCGGCCAAAGCAGCAAGCAGCAGATAACGGTTCGTGAGCGACTTAGAACCCGGAATATGCACCAGCGCATTCTTGCCAGCGGTTTCGCTGGAGGCGGGCACCAGGGGAGCGGGCCAATCGCCGGGGGAAAGTTGCACTGCTGCGTCGCTCATACATCCTCTTCTGGTTCAAATCATGGGGGCGCAGACTCAGAGACGCTGCGCCCGTTGACGTCTACCACTATTCTACCGGTTGAGGGTTTGCGAGCCGCTGAGGGCTCCAACGCTGAGATATGCGGCCCGAACGAACCAGGTAACACGAGCTAGACAGCGTGAACCAACCAATACGCGTAAAGGCGGCGCACCGTCATTGGTGCACCACCTTTACTCATCATTCGATTTCTCTACCTCAGCGGGACAACAACTTGGGGCAGTTTAGAGGTTTGCTTTGGCGCAGAAATTCTGCACATCCTGCAACAGTCTCACCTTCAACTGCTCGGGCGCCTGCTGAGCGCACGAAGAACGCATCTTCTCACGCACCATCAGCTCAAAGTCCTTTACATCCGCGCACTCGGGGCAGGCATTCAGATGCGCCTGAATTGTGTGTAGCTGCTCGGGGCTCAGCTCCCTATCGAGGAATTCGTAGAGGCGCTTGAGGGTCGATGAGCAGGGCAGGCCTCCGCAATCCTCTAGCGGCTCAGAAGCTACGGAAGCTGCAGGGGTTTGGGGGACGGAAAAATTCTTGTCTGTGCTTGACATCGGGGGTTCCTTTCACACGGAAGGTATAAAGCGTTAGGGGAAGTCTAGCCTTAACCTCATGGGGCTATCTCACCGGTAGAAGAACGGAGTTAAGAATCCGCAGGCGCCTCGGAACGAGAGCTCGCCGGCGGAGACTTTACGCCCTTGGCTGTGGTAGCCTTAGCCGGCTGCGCCTTAGCATGTGTCTTCGCTGCTACCTTTGCGATAGTCGAAGGGCGCAGACCATTCTCTCGCGCATAATCGAGTAGCTTTTCACGCAAAATCCGGCGGCCACGATGCAGACGAGACATCACCGTGCCCATGGGGATATCCAGAATCTCCGCAATATCCTTGTACGCGAAACCCTCCACATCGGAGTAGTACACCACCATGCGGAAATCCTCAGACAGCTCGTTCAGAGCCTCACGAACCTCCGTATTCGGCAGGGCGCTCAGCGCCTCCGCCTCAGCAGAACGCAGACCTACCGCATCATGCTCGCCGGCCTGAGCTAGCTGCCAATCCTCCACCGTCTCACCTTGAGACTGCTGCGGCTCACGTTTACGCTTACGGTACAGATTGATGTACGTATTCGTCAGGATGCGGTACAGCCACGCTTTCAGGTTCGTACCCTCGGTGAACTGGTGGTACGAGGCAAAAGCCTTCATATAGGTTTCCTGCACCAAGTCTTCAGCATCGGCAGAGTTGCGGCTCATCCGCAGGGCGGCAGCGTAGAGCTGATCCACATACTGCATAGCATCCGCGGTAAAGCGTTCGCGCAGCTCGCGGGTATCCGCCGCGGTGTTGGTTTCAGCCATGTTTCTCCTCTACAGGAACGCGCCAGGCGTTCACATCCATAACGTAGAATTCTTCTCTTTATTCCGCAGAACACCCACAAACATCTACGGGTAAAGCAAAACCCCGGGTCCGAATAATATCCGAAACGCCGGGGTTTTAAAGTGTATACAAGATACCTTATGCGTTGGGGCGCTTACCGTGGTTTGCGCCGCCCTTACGACGGTCCTTGCGCTTACGACCGCGCTTGCTCATCAGAGCCTCCTTATAGTGTTCATGGATGCACGCCCCACCTTCGCGGTGCGCGCTCCCTATTACCTGCCCTAGCAGAGGCGGCCACCGAAAACCGGTGGCCCACGCTATAAGGGCAACGCCGTCTATTTTTTCATAGAAACGGCATGATTGCATCTTGGAACCGGGATATGAGCTAAAAAACACGAACTTTCTTCGCATCAACTCGCAGTCCCAGCCGGGGGAGCAGGCTCTTAGCCGTGCTCAGGAATGTTCAGCCAGTTGTACCAACCGCGGTGCAGAACCAGCCACGCCATCAGACCGTAACCGGACTGACCCGGGCGACCATCATTTGCAGCAAGATCGTTGCGCCACTGCTCATGGTGAAGCAGCGGGTTGAACGTATCCACGTACACGTGGTTACGGCGGGTCACCACATCCGCGTATGCCGCCGACAGGTCAGCGATACGGCGGTTACGCTCAGCGTCCAGGGTCGGCGGCGGACCAACAACCAGAACCTTAATGTTGTTCTGCGACGCCATGTCCACAATGTTTGCCAGGTTCAAACGCGAACGAGCGCTGGTCAGACCCAAATCAATGTCAAAGGTCGACGGAGCAATAATGAGGCGGTTATCAGCACCGGGAACGAAGCGGCGGCGCGCCTCCTCAAACCAGCGTGCATTCAGCTGCTCGCTACCTTCATTGGGCGCGGCAAGGTTATATGCCGCAATGGATGCAGTGGTCTGCGGGGTGCGCGCCATAACACGGCCAAACCAGCCGAGGGTACGGGGGTCGCCAACACCGGCGAGCAGGTCATCGCCGACTGCCACAATTCGAATATTGCGTTGCTCCACGGAATTCTTTCTTCAGCAGGATGCGCCCGCCGTAGAGGCGGCAAGGCACGTGAGTAATAGTCTTCATATCTAGGATAAGCGCTATTGAGCCTCTTTTCGAACTTAATATCCTCTCCGGTAAGTATCTGAGACTAAAAAACCCGTCTTCGCACCAGAAACATCTGATGGGAAGACGGGTTTTGAAGAGCTAAAACCTTAGCTGCTTAGCCGCAGAAGACCTTAGCCTTCGAAGACCTGGTTGAACAGGGCCTCAGCCTCAGCAGTGTGCAGCTTACCGGTACCAGCAGCCGGGGAAGCCGCAGCAGCACGGGAAGCAAGACGCACGCGGCGGTCCAGCAACGGCAACAGGTTCACTGCCATGAACGGCCACTGACCCTGGTTAGCGGGCTCGTCCTGAGCCCACACAATGTCGGTAGCGTTCGAGTACAGAGCCAGCTGCTCCTTGATCTCCTGCTCGGGCAGCGGGTACAGCTGCTCCACCGAGACAATAGCGGTCTTGGTGTCGCCGCGGCGCTCGCGCTCTGCCTCCAGATCGTAGTAGAGACGACCGGAAACAAAGACCAGACGCTCAACCTGAGCCGGGTTGATGCCCGAACGGTCACCAATCACCGGCTGGAACGAACCCTCAGTGAAGTCCTCAATCGAGGATGCAGCAGCCTTCAGACGCAACAGCTGCTTGGGGCTGATCACCACCAGCGGCTTGTACGGACGGTGCTGAGCATGACGACGCAGCAGGTGGAAGTGCGAAGCCGGGGTCGACGGGCAAGCCACAGTCATGTTGTTTTCAGCGCACAGCTGCAGGTAACGCTCAACACGAGCCGAGGAGTGGTCAGGACCCTGACCCTCGTAGCCGTGAGGAAGCAGCATAACCAGCGAGGAACGCTGACCCCACTTCTGCTCGGAGGAGGACACGAATTCGTCAATGATGGTCTGAGCACCGTTTGCGAAGTCACCGAACTGAGCCTCCCACACCACGAGCGAGTCGGGGCGCTCTACCGAGTAGCCGTACTCGAAGCCGAGAACGCCGTACTCAGAGAGGAAAGAGTTGTAGATACGGAACTTGCCCTGATCCTCAGAGAGGTGCTCCAGCGGCGACCATTCCTCATCAGTGATGTGGTCGTGCAGAACAGCGTGACGCTGAACGAAGGTACCGCGCTGAACATCCTGACCGCTCATACGAACGTCGGTGCCCTCCATCAGCAGCGAACCGAAGGCGAGCAGTTCGCCCATACCCCAGTTCACGTTGCCGCTACGGCCCATCTCAACGCGCTGGTCCATGAGCTTCTTTAGCTTCTTGTGGATGGTGAAGCCCTCGGGAGCCTTACCGAACGCGTCAGCGATGTGCTGCAGAGTGTCGCGGGAGATTGCAGTCTTACCGGAGTGAACGACCTCGGTATTCTGCTGGGATGCGGGCAGTTCCAGACCGGAAACATGTGCGCCAGCAGGAGCCGGTGCCGAAGACTGAGTCTCGACGAAGATAGCGTCCAGCTTCGAGTGGTAGGAGTTCAGAACTTCGTCTGCCTCTTCCTGAGAGACATCGCCACGACCGACCAAATCCTGTGCGTACAGGGTGCGGGTCGAGGGCAGGACGTCAATATCCTGGTACATCTTCGGCTGGGTCATCGACGGATCGTCAGCCTCGTTGTGACCGCGGCGGCGGTAGCAAATCAGGTCAATGACAACGTCGCAACCGAAGCGCTCACGGTACTCGAATGCCAGGCGTGCGGCGCGAACTACAGCATCTGGATCATCAGCGTTGACGTGGAAGACCGGAGCCTTGGTCATACGCGCAATGTCGGAGGCGTGGGTTGCGGTGCGGCCATCGTTCGGCAGGGTAGTGAAGCCAATCTGGTTGTTCACCACAACGTGCAGGGTACCGCCGGTGGTGTAGGCCTTCAGACCAGCCATCTGCAGGGTCTCCATGACGATGCCCTGGCCCGCGAACGCTGCGTCACCGTGAATCAGGATCGGCAGGACCGGGTGGCCTTCAATGCCCTGCTCGCGGTAGACGTCCTGCTTAGCGCGGACGATGCCCTCGAGTACGGTATTTGCAGCCTCAAGGTGCGAGGGGTTAGCAGCCACGTACACCTGGGTCTGCTTACCGGAATCCGAGGTGAAGACACCCTCGGTACCGAGGTGGTACTTCACGTCACCGGAGCCGCCCTCGTAAGGTGCTGCGGTGCCGGAGAACTCACGGAAAATCTGAGCGTAGGACTTACCGGCAATGTTGGTCAGCACGTTCAGGCGACCGCGGTGTGCCATACCAATCGCAACGCCCTTTAGGTCGTTGTTAGCGGCCTTGTCCAGAACAGCGTCCAGCAGCGGAATCAGGGACTCGCCGCCCTCCAGGGAGAAACGCTTCTGGCCCAGGTACTTGGTCTGCAGGAAGTTTTCAAACGCCTCAGCCTCAACCAGCTTGGAAAGAACACGCAACTGCTCCTCACGGGTGGGCTTAGCGGCACCGCGCTCCAGACGTTCCTGGAACCATGCACGAACCTCGGGGTCCTCAGAGTACATGTACTCAACGGACAGAGAACCGGAGTATGCCTCGTGCAGGCGCTCCAGGATGGTGCGCAGCGGAAGACGCTCAGAACCGCCAAAGCCACCGGTCGGGTAGACACGGTCCAGATCCCACAGGGTCAGGCCGTAGTTCTCCAGCTTCAGGTCCGGGTGCGAACGCATCTTGTAACCAACGGGGTTGGTTGCTGCGGTCAGGTGGCCGTGCACACGGTAAGCGTGAATCAGCTGCTGAATACGTGCAACCTTGGAAATTTCCTGAGCGTCATCGACGTGGTTGTCGCGGGCCCAACGAACCGGCTCGAAAGGAACCTTCAGATCGCGGAAGATTGCATCGTAGAAGTCGTCGCCGCCGAGTAGGTAGTGCTCAACCAGCTTCAGGAACTCACCGGAACCTGCACCCTGAATGACGCGGTGGTCGTAGGTGTTGGTCAGGGTGATGATCTTGGATAGGCCCTGCTGAGTGATGAGCTTCTCGGACAGGCCGCGGAACTCAGCCGGGTACTCCAAAGCACCCACACCAATGATGGCCGCCTGGCCCTTGGAGAGGCGGGGCACCGAGTGGACGGTACCAATACCACCGGGGTTGGTCAGCGAAACAGTGGTGCCGCGGAAGTCCTCAATGGTCAGCGCGCCATTACGGCCACGCTTAACGATGTCGTTGTACGCATCCCAGAACTCGCGGAAGCTCAGCTGTTCAGCACCCTTCAGGTTCGGAACAACCAGGTTGCGGGAACCATCGGGGCGGGGCAGGTCAATAGCCAGACCAAAGTTCACGTGTGCGTTGTGGATTGCAACGGGCTTGCCCTTCTCATCCACACCGTAGGTCACGTTCATCGAAGGCATCGCTGCTACCGCGCGAATTACTGCGTAACCGATGATGTGAGTGAAGGAGACCTTGCCGCCACGGGTACTTGCCAGGTACTTGTTGATGGCAGTGCGGTTCTCAATGAGCAACTTTGCGGGGACCGCACGAACGGTGGTTGCGGTGGGGACAGTCAGCGACTCTTCCATGGTCGTGACGACTGCCTTAGCAGGGCCGCGGAGGGGGACAATCTTGTCTTCAACAGGTTCCACAGGTTCAGCCTTCTTGGTAGCAGCGGGAGGGGTGGGGGTAGCAGGCGCAGCCGCAGGCTTCGGTGCCGCGGGAGCTGGAGGTGTTACAGGTGCAGCAGGTACAGCGGGTGCCGCAGCAGGAGCTGCACTAGTGGTACCGGCGCCTCCCAGCGCCTTATCGATGGTCTCAAAAATGGGCCACCATGAATGGTCCACGAGGTTCTTGTCCTTCTGGTAACGCTCGTACTGTTCTTCAACGAACCATTCGTTACCGGCAAATTCCTCAGGAACCAGATGTTCTGGCAGATTTGGCACGTTATAACGCCTCTTCCAATTAGTGTGAATTTATCCGTCGCGTCCGGGGCTCGCCCGGCATAGACGACCCGCGTCTTCGAGGGGCGAATCATCACGCTGAGCATGTGCGCATCGCCTTTGGTGGCTGTTGTGTGTGCGGGTGTGCACCGTACCAACCTGCCTAGCGTGCCGTGAACGTCGGGGTTCATCCGCTTGCATGGCGGCACACTCATGCTCCTATGTATAAGTGTAAAGAGAAGCACGGTGAACTTTCCAGCTCATCGCGCTATATCCGCAATGCAATT
The DNA here is from genome assembly GCF_029850985.2 of Rothia similimucilaginosa. NCBI lineage: Bacteria > Bacillati > Actinomycetota > Actinomycetes > Micrococcales > Micrococcaceae > Rothia > Rothia similimucilaginosa. The sequence goes on from NZ_CM138149.1 coordinate 716,328, forward strand.
TTTTACTCTTGCTGATTTGCTATGAGCCGTATGCATAACAATCTCAGTCTTGCACTTGTGAGCAGGCGCTCTAAGGCATCTGGAAGAGATGAAACCTTCGCTAAAATATGGGGTATGGATGACCCTTTGAGTAAGACTCTGACTACTAGTCAATGCAGAATACTGCCAGCACACGCTGCGCCCTATGGCATCAGCGCACCCGAAAATAGCCCCTCCTCGGGCGCTCAGCATCTGGACAAGATGCCTGTTGAATCTCTACGCCAGAACCAGCACAGCGCAAATTACCCCGTGGAGGCGGTGACTGCGTGGATCTGATACTCCTACTCATCGGTCTACTCCTCATCCTGGGTACCGGCTTCTTTGTCGCCGTAGAGTTCTCCCTCGTGGCACTCGAAACTGCGACCGTGCAGCAGGCAAAAGACTCCGGCGATAAAGCCGCAGACGCTGTCCTGCGTTGCCTCAAAACCCTCTCCACTCAGCTGTCCAGCTGCCAGATTGGCATCACCATCACCACGCTGCTGACCGGCTACACTCTCGATTCCGCCATCAAGGCGCTCACCACCGGTGTAATCAACAGCATGGGGTTGCCCAGCAGCGTGACCGATATGCTCACCCTGCTGCTGGCAATGCTCGTCGCAACCCTGCTGTCCATGATTATTGGCGAGCTGTTGCCCAAGGGCCTCGCCATTGCTACCCCCTACACCGTGGCACGCCGAGTTGCCCCCGCACAGCTGGCATTCACCCGGGTCATGTCCCCACTCGTGCGCCTCATGAACGGCTCCGCCAACTGGATCCTCGGACGCTTCGGCATGGAAGCCAAAGAAGAGCTCTCCGCGGCACGCACCCCCGAAGAGCTCTCCTCCATGGTGCGCCGCTCCGCAGAAGAAGGCACCCTTGACTCCGACACGGCACGCTTTGTAGACCGCACCCTGCGCTTCTCCGAGCTGACCGCCTCCGAAGTGATGACCTCGCGCGGGCAGGTCGCCATGCTCGAAGACACCGCCCCCGTTACCGAAGTCATCAAGCTGGCACGCTCCACCGGCCACTCCCGATTCCCCCTTTACAAGGGCGACCATGACAACATTGTGGGCGTCGTGCACGTGAAGAAGGCAGTCGGTGTGCCCCCGGAGGTCCGCGAAACCCTTGAAGCCGGCGCCCTCGCAGAAGACGTGCTGCAGGTGCCCGAAACCCTGCACCTGGACACGCTGCTCACCCGGCTGCGCCAGGGCGCCCTGCAGCTTGCCGTGGTCCTCGACGAATACGGCGGAACCGCGGGCATCGCAACCCTTGAAGACCTCGTCGAAGAAATCGTCGGCGAAGTCTCCGACGAACACGACCGCGGCCGCACCGAACGCCCCCTACGCTACGGCAACGGCGACTGGGTGTTCTCCGGTCTGCGCCGCCCCGACGAAATCAACACCCTTATCCCCGGGCTCGAGGTTGAGGAAAGCCCCGAATATGAAACCGTCGGCGGCTTTATGATGGAACGGCTCGGTCGCATCCCCGAAGTAGGCGACAGCGTCCCCGTACCCGGCGGCACCCTGCGCGTGGACACCCTCGAAGGCCGCCGCGTGGACCGCATCCGATTCACCCCCGCACCTAGTGCGCAGGAACAGACCGAAAAGGGAGGCAAAGCATGAACGACTGGGTAGCCATAGCACTGCTCATCATCCTGCTCGCCGGAAACGCCTTCTTCGTCGCCGGTGAATTCGCCATTATGTCCACCCGACGAGCACAAATCGAACCGCTCGCCGAAGAAGGCAATAAACGAGCGCAGACCGTCATCTACGCGCTAGAAAATGTCTCGCTCATGCTCGCCACCTGCCAGCTGGGCATCACCATCTGCTCCCTGCTGATCCTGAACGTTTCAGAACCGGCGCTGCACCACATGCTGGAGGTGCCCCTGCACCTGGTCGGCTTGCCCCACACAATCGTGGATGTGCTCGCCTTCGGTATCACCCTGATCTTGGTCACTTACCTGCACGTGATTTTCGGCGAGATGGTTCCCAAGAATGCCGCCGTGACCCTCGCCGCCCGCGGTGTGGCTCTCTGGATCGTGCCGACTCTGGTGACCGTCTCCAAAATTTTCGCCCCCGTGGTTGCCCTGCTGAACAATCTGTCCAATAAGCTGTTGGCGCTCATGAAGGTCGAAGCGAAGGACGAAGTCGCCTCCACCTTCACCCTGGGTGAGCTGCAGACCATCGTGGCAACCTCAACCGCGGAAGGCACAGTGGAGGACGACGCAGGCGTGATTGAAAGCGCTCTCGAATTCACCGAGAAGGACGTCTACGAAATCATGGTGCCCGGCGATAAACTCGTCACCCTGCCCTTCGGCAGTACCCCAGCCGAGCTGGAACGTGCCGTGGCACGCAGCGGCTACTCCCGCTTCGTCATTGCCGACAGCGACGGAACTTACATGGGCTACCTGCACGTGAAGGACGCCCTCGCCATCGCCTCCGAACGGTTCGATGAGCCCTTCCCCTGGTACAAGCTGCGTTCCCTGGACACGCTCACCCCGACCACCGATATTGATGACGCGCTCGCCTCCATGCAGCGTAGCCGAACCCATATCGCGCAGGTTATGGATGAGCATGGCGTAACCCTCGGCGTGGTCTTCCTCGAAGATGTGCTGGAGGAGCTCGTCGGCGAAATCAACGACACCACCCAGGACGCGGTGCGTGAGCGTGTGCGCCGACAGCAGTCGCGTAAAGCCCAATAACCGCATCGTGAGATACCCCGAGTAAAACAGGGGAATCTTGAACACACAGCCCGCCCGGCACTCTCGTGAAGAAGAGCGCGGGGTGGGCTGTTTTACTGCCAAAAACGGTTGATGGTGGTACGTAAGAGGTAGTCTCAGGGGGCGGTATGAAGCGGCATTGGGGGAGCGGAATGGGCCTGGCTATATATCCCTGCTCCATAAGCTCCTGACAGAGAAATGAGCCGCCCAACATCACCTCAATGAGACCAATAATGAGACCAATAAAGAGTTGTTTATACGGGTGTGCTCATGATGTAGTTAAGAAACCTACAGAACAGAACGAAGCGAAAGAGAGCCCATATGTCGTACCCGAAGATTACCCGTAAGCACTTCCTCACCGCAATGGGCTCACTCGCTGCATCCTCCCTGCTGCTGGCAGGCTGCGCAACCGAGAACAACACCTCCTCCAGTTCATCCTCCTCGGCTGGTTCCAAAGGCAAGGTCAAGGTTGTCGCCTCCACCGACGTCTACGCAGATATCGCTAAGCAGATTGGCGGCGAATACATTGAGGTGACCGCGCTGATTGCCTCCACCAGCACCGACCCCCACTCCTATGAAGCCACCAGCGCCGACCGCCTTAAGGCAAAGGACGCATCCCTAATCGTCATCAACGGCGCAGGCTACGACCTGTTCCTTGAAGACCTCGCGGGCAAGGATAACACCTCCCAGAAGATTGTGAACGCGGTCAAGATCAGCGGTAAGCTCACCGACGCCGAATACACCCACCTGGTCGAGGACCACCGCGGCGGTGAACATCATGAAGACGGCGACGACCACGCCCACGCACACGAATTCAACGAGCACCTCTGGTACGACTTCGAAACCATGAAGAAAATCGCCCAGCAGATCGCTGAAGAGCTTGCAGGCCTCGACTCCGCACATGCTGAGGTGTTCCGCACCAACGCATCCACCTTCGCCAAGGAACTGGACGCACTGGATGCAGCAGCTAAGGCAATCGCCGGTGAGGGTAAGAAGTACCTGTCCACCGAGCCCGTACCGGACTATCTGATTTCCTCCACCGGCGCAGAGAACGCAACCCCCAGCGAATTCGTTGAGGCGGCCGAAGCCGGCAATGACGTTCCCGCCCTCGTCCTGAAGGAAACCAAGGACATGGTCACCGAGAAGAAGGTCCAGCTACTCGCATACAACGAGCAGACCTCTACCTCCCAGACCAATGAGGTGCTACAGGCAGCTAAGGACGCCTCGGTGAACTACGTATCCTTCACCGAAACCCTGCCGGAGAACACCAACTACCTGGCATGGATGAAGACCAACGTCAGCAACCTCGAAAAGGCGCTCTCCTAAGTGACTGGCAACAATAACGGTGCCACCCCCGCGATTTCTATTCGCGGGGGTAACCTCGCTTTCGGGGCCCGCACCCTCTGGAAAGATCTAACCCTCGACATCGGTGCAGGCGAATACTTCGCCGTGCTCGGACCCAACGGCTCCGGTAAGTCCACCTTCCTCAAAGTCGTTCTCGGTCTGACCGGACTCAACGCCGGCGAAATCTCTGTGCTCGGCAAGCCCGCACGCCTGGGCAACGCCGGAGTCGGCTACGTACCGCAACAGAAGTCCATCCCTACCTCCACCCCGATGCGCGCCCGCGACCTGGTGGGACTTGGCGTGGACGGGCCCCGCTGGGGCATCCGCCTGCACGGCCGAAAATACCGCGCCAAGGTGGACGAGCTCCTCGAAGCCGTCGGCGCGACCGAATACGCGAACGTGCCGGTGGGCCTTCTCTCCGGCGGTGAGCAGCAGCGCCTGCGTATTGCTCAGGCGCTCGCGAACGACCCGAAAATTCTGCTGGCTGACGAGGCACTCCTCTCCCTGGACCTCAACCACCAGTACGCGGTGGCTGAGCTGATTCACCGTTTCAATCGTGAACGCGGCGTGGCGGTAGTGTTCGTGACCCACGAGATTAACCCCATCATTGAGCATGTGGATCGTGTCCTCTACTTGGCGAATGGCCGTTTCACGGTCGGCTCGGTGGAAGAGGTTATGACCAGCGAGACCCTCACTTCCCTGTACGGAACCCCGGTGAGCGTGCTCAAATCCAACGGCCGCTATGTGGTGGTGGGTGAGACTCACGCCAGCGACCACTGCCATCTTGTGGGCACCGACCAGAACAGTCATGGCTCTCACCTGAAGTCTGGTCTTTCTGAACCGCAGCGCACCCTACACCTTCCGGGAGGAACCACTCGATGACCATTCTTGCTTTCCTCCCTGCTCTGGCTCCGGTTGCCGTCGCGCAGAATGATTTGCTCTCCCGTATCTTCGTCTTTGACCGCTACGGTGAGCTGCTGCAGATGCTGCAGAACTCTATTTTTGCTGGCGTTGTTCTGGGCCTTATCGGCGGTTTCGTCGGTATTTTCGTGATGATGCGCGACCACGCCTTTGCGGTGCACGGCATCTCTGAAATGTCTTTCGCTGGTGCCGCCCTTGCCCTGTTGCTCGGCTATGACGTGGTGACCGGCTCCATGGTTGGTTCGATTGCCTCGGCTCTGCTGATTGCCTTTTTGGGCTCTAAGGCGAGTAACTCGAACTCGGTGATTGGTGCACTCATGCCGTTCGGCTTGGGCTTGGGTATTCTCTTCCTCTCCCTGTACCAGGGTCGTAGCGCCAATAAGTTTGGTCTGCTGACCGGTCAGATTGTGTCTGTGGATGCTGACCAGCTGCACACCATGATTATTGGTGCGGTGGTTATTATTTCCCTGCTGGTGATGGTGTGGCGTCCGCTGAGCTTCGCCTCCCTGGACCCGGAGGTCGCGCGCGCTAAGGGCGTGCCGATGCGCTTTTTGTCCCTGGTGTTCATGGTGATTCTGGGTATTGCTGTGGCGCTGTCGGTGCAGGTAGTCGGTTCGCTGCTGGTGCTGGCGCTACTGATTACTCCGGCGGCTGCGGCGATGCAGGTGACTGCCTCTCCGGTACGCACCCTGATCCTGTCGGTGCTGTTTGCGGAGGCGTCCATTGTGGGTGGTATTCTGCTGGCTCTTGCCGGTTCCCTGCCCATTAGCCCCTACGTGACCAGTATTTCCTTCCTAATTTATGTGGTGTGCCGTGTGATTGGTGGTGTGAAGCGTCGCCATAGCGCGTCGGGCCGTCAGCTGACTGAGAAGGCATAGAACCTATAAGAAAGAGCCCCGCCTCAGGAATGAGGTGGGGCTCTTTCATTGTCGTGCATGGGTGCCGCGGTGAAAGGGGGGGGTGTCCCGGTGCGGCGGGGGCTTAGTATGTGTGGTGTTGTCTTGTACAGATGCCCTGTGTGTCGTGCTGTCGCGGCGTCAAAGATCTTTGAAGGCGCCGTTTCCTTCGTTGAGAAGGTTTTCCCTGGATGGGGATAGCTCCTCAGAATGAGGGGCTTAGAGGTTGCGGCTTAGCCTGCAACATTAGCGTGCAGCGCCGCCCTGCGATTCTTCCTGGCGACGTGCTAAAGTGCAGTCCGGGCAGTAGCCGGTCACTTCTACCACATGCTCCAGCTCCGAGAAGCCGTATTGCTTGCCCATCGCCAGCGCCCAGTCCTCGAGGGCGGGTGCTTCCAGCTCAATGGCTGTGCCGCATCGGCGGCAGAGCAGGTGGTGGTGGTGATCTTTCACCTGGCAGTGGCGGTACAGGGTCTCACCTTCAATGCCCTTGACCGAGTCGAGCTCGCCGGCGTTAGCCAGCGACTGCAGTACACGGTAGGTGGTTGCGAGAGAGACCTGTTCCTTGCGGTTCGCGAGCATCAGGTGCAGATCCTGTGCTGAGATGAAATCGCCGAGCTCTTCCATGGTCGCTTTGATGATGCGACGCTGGCGGGTATTTCGGGCTTCGGCGGGCTTCGTAATTCTCCGTACGGGAATATGAGTGTCCATTGCTGAACCTTTCGGGGCGGACCTCCGCCCCATTGTGTGGTCGATCTTGTCTTACGACTTTACACTAGAGGCGTTCAAAAGGTGGGTGATTTGCGCTTTATTCCAAAAGGTGAAGTCACCAACAGGCATGAATGAGGGTTAACGGTAGACTAAAACTATGAAAATGACGAAGTACACCCACTCATGTATCCGCCTTGAGAATGAGGGGCACACCCTCGTTCTTGACCCCGGTAACTTTGCTGTTGAAGGCGAACATGTCACCGTGCTGGAAGGCGCGGATTACCTGTTCGTGACCCACGCGCATCCGGACCATTTTGATGAACCGTCGGTGCTGCCGCTGATTGCTCAGCGCGCCGAATCGCAGAACCCGTTGAAGATTTGGGCTCCCGAGGCTGTCGCCCAGGTTATTAAGGAGGCTGTGCCTGCTGCCGAGGTTACCGTTGTTTCCTCTGATTCTGAGTTCAGCATCCCCGGTTTTGAGGTGAAGACCTACGGCGGTCAGCACGCCCTGATTCACCCGCTGATTCAGATGATCGCCAATGTTGGTTACCTGATTAACGGTGCCGTGTACCACCCAGGTGATTCACTGGTGGTTCCTCACCGGGTGCGTGCAAATACCGTCCTGGTGCCGATTCATGCCCCCTGGTCGAAGGTTCAGGAAGTCATCGATTTTGTGATTGCGACCGGCGCGCAGCGTGTGGTTCCGATTCACAACGGCATGATTAACCAGAACGGTACCGGCATTATTGAGGGCCTGGTGACGAATTTCGGTGCGAAGTACGGTACTGAGCTGAAGCATCTAAACCCCGGTGAGAGTATTGAGGTTCAGGCATAGAGTCTGAATTTTGAGATTCAAACGCGCTGATGACGGCGCATGAAGGAGAGTATCGTGAGCACGATTTTTACTAAGATTATTGATGGCGAAATCCCGGGTCGTTTCGTCTGGAAGGATGACCAGTGCGTGGCGTTCATGGATATCATGCCTCTGTCGGAAGGTCACCTACTGCTCGTTCCCCGCGCTGAGATTGACCGTTGGCCCGATCTGCCGGCTGAACTGGCAGCGCACCTGTTTGCTGTAGCGCACAAGATTTCTGGTGCCCTGGATCAGGCGTTTGATAAGGACCGTGTGGCTCTGATGATTGCGGGCTTCGACGTGCCGCATACCCACATCCACCTGTTCCCAGCTGACGGCATGGCTGATTACGATCCGGCTAATGCAAAGAAGGACGCAACCACTGAAGAGCTGGATGCGGCCGCCGAGAAGGTGCGTGCCGCCCTGCGCGAGCGCGGTTACGGTGAGTTTGTGCCCGAGGCGTAAGCGCCGTTTACAGTGCGTATAAACACGAAGGGGCTGTCCTCTACAGATTTGTAGAGGGCAGCCCCTTCGTTGCTATATCCCGGGGGGGGGGAGCTTAGTGCTTTTCAGCCTTAGAAATCTGCTCTGCCAAATCCTCAGGGGAGAGATTAGCGGAGGAGAACTCAGAGGTCAGCGGCAGGTGCAGCTGCAGACCGGTACCGGGGCAAATCTCGACCTTTGCGGAGCGCAGCTTGAAGTCGACCACGTGGCCGCCGCGGGTGCGCTCGTCGTCGATGAAGTGAGCGTGGCAGCCCGGCACCGAAATACCCTGCTCGTAGATGGGTGTACGGAAACCAACAATCGTACCGGTCACGTTGTCAAACTGGACGATGTCTTCATTTTCGGTTGCGTCTACCATCTTCGGGTAGGGCTTTTCCTGCTTCTTCACGGTGCGGGTGCGGACCCATTCGAACTCGCCGTAAATCTTGATGGCGTACATGTAGTTCTTGGAGACGGTGAAGTCATCCAGAATCTGCGAGGCAGACTTACGGAGCAGGTTCTGCGGTAGCTCACGCTTAATCATGGGCACAAAATTAGTGACCACGGCGTAGGGGGTCTGCTGAGTCAGATCCGGCATAGATACGGAACCATCGTGACGCACCTGGTAGCAGACTCCGTCGAGGACGACCATTTCGCCGTCGAGACCGTTGAAGGTACCTACACCGAAGCTGCCGTGGCTCAGGAGTTCACCGATGGTCATCTCACCGTCGTAAATACCGTCCAGCAGCTGGGACATAAGACCGGTCTGAAAAACTTCGTTACGGAAGACAGTTTCACCGTTTAGGATGGTCGGCTGGTAAGCCATGAGAATTCTCCTTGTTGACATTGGAAGTAGCGTCAGACGGGTCGGTCGGTCATCGGCGATACTAGCTTCGGTGTATGAAAAACCCGGATACCTAGTCGAGAGAACACGGCCATGTGATGTCGCTTCTCGCGGAATTCGGAGGTGCCACCGGCCGGACGCTTGCACTTTCATTGTACGCCTGTCTGCGAAAAATTCCGGGACCTGCAAAGATAGTATCTTATAGTATGCTCTCATGCTCTTTGCGTCCGCTATGAGATTTTAGAGCTTCAACAGCATCTCCACATGCCCGATACCGACCTCTGTCCTGCCCACCTCTGCCAATATTTATTAGGTGGGAGCTGACGGCATAAAAAGACTGATGTTTCCTCCGGTTGCAGAACAAAAAAGGGAGGGACCGCCAGCATCAACAGCTTAGCCCTTAGAGCGACTCCAAGCGCAACTAAGACACACGAAGCTCATCGAGGAAGATAAATATTAGACACGAACCGTCACCAAAATGGTTCGGTGAGCCTGCACTCCACAGAATCCCTGCAGATACCCATCAGAACACACAACAATGGCCTATATGCTCCCCCAAGGGAACATATAGGCCATTGCATACTATTCGGAACGTAGCCCTATGCGGGGCCGGGCTCAGAGCTCAAATCTAGAAGCCTGGAATTAGACGCCGTAGTACAGCTGGTACTCAAGCGGGTGCGGAATCAGCGAGAGCGGCTCCAGCTCGTTCTTACGCTTGTAGTCAATCCACGCCTGAATCAGGTCCTCGGTGAAGACACCGCCCTCGAGCAGGAAGTCGTGGTCAGCCTCCAGAGCAGCCAGTGCCTCCTCCAGGTTAGCCGGAGCCTTCTTGATGTCCTTAGCCTCTTCAGCGGGCAGCTCGTACAGGTCCTTATCGATCGGTGCCGGCGGCTCAATGCGGTTACGGATACCGTCCAGACCAGCCATCAGCTGAGCAGCGAACGCGAAGTAGGGGTTAGCGGAGGGGTCCGGTGCACGGAACTCCAGACGCTTAGCCTTCGGGTTGGTACCGGTAATCGGGATGCGGATACCGGCAGAACGGTTACCCTGCGAGTACACCATGTTGATGGGAGCCTCGTAGCCGGGAACCAGACGCTTGTACGAGTTCACGGTCGGGTTAGTGAATGCCAGCACAGCGGAGGAGTGCTCAATCAGACCGCCAATGTACCAGCGTGCAGTGTCAGAGAGGTTAGCGTAGCCGCGCTCATCGTAGAAGAGAGGCTCACCGTCCTGCCACAGCGACTGATGGCAGTGCATACCGGAGCCATTGTCGCCGAAGACGGGCTTAGGCATGAAGGTTACGGACTTGCCCCATGCGTCTGCGGTGCCCTTGATGACGTACTTGAACTTCAGCAAATCGTCAGCTGCCTTGGTGAGGGTATCGAACTTGTAGTTGATTTCTGCCTGGCCGGCTGCGCCCACCTCGTGGTGGCTACGCTCAACCTCAAGACCAACTTCGTCCATTGCTACGCACATTGCGTCACGCAGGTCAGCCTGCTTGTCGACAGGGGAGACGGGGAAGTAGCCGCCCTTGACGGGGGTCTTGTTGCCCAGGTTGCCGCCCTCTTCCTTGCGGCCGGTGTTCCAGGGAGCCTCGTCGGAATCAATCTTGTAGAACACAGAATTCGGCTCAACCTGGTAGCGGACATCCTCGAAGACAAAGAATTCAGCCTCGGATGCGAAGAACGCGGTATCTGCAATGCCGGTGGACTGCAGGTAAGCCTCAGCGCGCTCAGCAACGCCGCGGGGGTCACGGTGGTAGGGCTCGCCGGTGCGGGGGTTCACGATGGAGCAGATGATGACCAGGGTCTTCTCAATGCGGAAGGGGTCAACGTACGCAGACTGAACATCGGGGATCAGCTGCATGTCAGACTCTGCAATGCCCTGGAAGCCGCGGATAGAGGAGCCATCAAAAAGCTGGCCGTTGATGAAGAAATCGTCATCAATTGCCTTAGCGGGCAAGTTGAAATGCTGCTGCACGCCGGGCATGTCGGTGAATCGGATATCAACGAAGACTACTTCTTCGTTCTTGATAAAGTCGAGAACTTCCTGGGGGCTGGTAAACATGAGGACTGCTCCTTGTGCGATTGAACGTAGGGGAGGGTATCTCCCGAGTAACGCGTCAATCTTTGATGTTAGTGTTGGTCGCGGGCAAAACCCTGTGACATATCCAGGATAGTGGTTATTTTTTGCGTATGCGTGACTATCGTGTTTCGGTAATGTTACAAATCTTGGAAAGCTGTTGCGTCAAAGGCAAACCCACAGCGCAAGGCACCAGATAGACACCCTGATTGCGAGAACAGTCACTGGACATGGTAAAAGGCTCCGGAGTTTCCCCGAAAGGAAAAAGCAGAGCCTTCACACTTACATAAAATCCTCAATTAGCGGCCGCGCATTGCACGACGGTCAGGACGAGCACGCATCGGGTCAACGCCCTTAGGCAGTCCATTCATCGGGTTACGCATCGTGTTCAGAGTGCTCAGACGACCCGAAATAACCTGCATCTCCTGCTGAGTCAGCGCCTTCGGAAGCTTGTTCATAGTCTTCACAACGTCCTTGAGCTCAACCTGACCTTCTTCGTGACCAGTCTCAATCACGTGAACCGGAACGCCGGGAGCTACACGGTTCAGGTGCTTTTTCTCGGTGTTAACCAGGGAACTCACACGGCTGTGAGGACCCTCGGTCACCAGCACAATACCGGGACGGCCCAGCGCACGGAACACTAGATCCTGGTTGCGGTTCGCAGCAACGGGCTGCTCCTCAACAATCCAGCCGCGACGCACCGAGTTCATCGCCGCACCACTACGACCGGGCTGGTTCTCAATCTGAGCAAAAGCTGCAGTCTGCGCGCGCCGACCCAGCAGAAGCATCGCCACGATAGCGGCAACGCCCAGACCCAGAATCAGGAAAGTAATCCAGTTATTCAGGGCAATACCGATGAGGAGGAAAACCAAAAGGGTACCCAAAGCCGACAGAGTCAGAATCCAACCGATATTCGGGTCGGATTTCTTGGTCATCTGGTAGACCTGCTTCATCTGGGCGAAAGTGCCCGGAGTGCGTTCCTTCTTCTTTTTCTTCTCTTCGCGCTTATCTGCCACGATTCTTCCTCGGCTGGTTCTTCCGCGGCCCCGAGAAGCGCCTCAAACGCTCACGGAACCATAGTGACGTAACGATGCAGTGTAGCCTGCAATTTTTCTAGTTTACCGTACCCACACAAGGTACGGGGTATAAAGGGAGGCTCCTTGAACACCGAACGAACATCGGGTTCGAGGAGCCTCAACGCTCTCAGAAAGATTCTGAAAAGGCTTAGTAGCCTGCAGCCACCAGGGAGGAGGCTTCCTGCAGGGCTGCGCCCTCACTCTCAATGTGGGCAAGGTTCTCGGGGATCGGGTAGCCGTTCTTACGCATTGCACGAGCCCACAGGCGACCTGCACGGTACGAAGAACGAACCATCGGGCCCGCCATAACGCCAGCAAAACCAATCTCCTCAGCCATGTTCGCGAAGTCCACGAACTGCTGTGGCTTCACCCAACGCTCAATCGGGTGGAAGAGCGGGCCGGGGCGCAGGTACTGGGTGAGGGTAATGATGTCACAGCCAGCATCGTGTAGATCGCACAGCGCCTCGTAAATCTCGTCGTCGGTCTCGCCCATACCCAGAATTAGGTTGGACTTGGTGACCATGCCGCCTTCCTTCGCCTGAGTAATAACATCCAGGGAACGCTCGTAACGGAACGCTGGGCGAATCTGACGGAAGATGCGGGGGACGGTCTCCAGGTTGTGCGCGAATACCTCAGGCTTAGCGTCAATCACCTTCTGAACATGCTCGGGAACACCCTTGAAGTCAGGGACGAGCATCTCAACGCCGGTGTTCGGGCACATCTTGTGAATCTGGCGGGTGGTCTCTGCGTACAGCCACGCGCCGCCGTCTTCCAGGTCGTCACGAGCAACACCGGTCACGGTTGCGTAACGCAGACCCATGACCTTCACGTTCTTAGCAACCTTGAACGGCTCAGCGTAGTCAACAGCGACGGGCTTGCCGGTCGCAATATTGCAGAAGTCGCAACGACGGGTGCACTCGGAGCCACCAATCAGGTAGGTTGCCTCACGGTCTTCCCAGCATTCGTAAATATTGGGGCAACCAGCCTCTTCACACACGGTGTGCAGACCCTGACCGCGAGCCAGCTCGCGCATCTCGTTGTATTCGGGGCCAACAATAGCCTTGGTCTTAATCCAGTGAGGCTTCTTCTCAATGGGAACCTCGGCGTTGCGGGCTTCCACACGCAGTAGCTTGCGTCCTTCAGGTGCGGTGCTCAAAAGTCTTCTCCTTGGTCTCGGTGTGCCCTCTGTGCAGGTGGGCCACCTTTTATTTTACGCCCGCTTGGGCATAGGTGAAACTGATTGTCGTATATGACGAACAAAGCCGGACGCGTTACGTGTATGGCCCGTTCGATGCTTATGGGCTGCGTCTAACCCTGTGTTTAGTTCTGCGCCGCCACGGGTTCGAAGGACTCCGCCAAGCGGTTCTGATACTTCAGAAGCTCCGCCTCCAGCGGCACCAAAATATCGGCGGGGGTGACAGTGCGGCCCAGCTGCTCCGAAATGGTGGTAACACCAGCATCGCTAATACCGCAGGGAATGAACTGCTGGAAAGGTGCAGTGTCATTGCAGCAGTTAATTGCGAAGCCGTGCATGGTGGTGTTACGCGAAACGCGCATGCCCAGTGCCGCAATCTTCTTGTCCTGGGTGATGCCGTCGCCCAGAATCCACACGCCGCTACGGCCCTCAACGCGCTCACCCTTAATGCCCAGACCAGCCAGGACGTTAATGATGATTTCCTCGATGATACGCACATACGCCACCACGTCAATGGGCTCGGGCAGACGCAGAATCGGGTAGCCGGTCAGCTGGCCGGGGCCGTGCCAGGTCAGCTTGCCGCCGCGGTCAATCTTGACGACGGGGGTGGACTTGTCTGCGGGATACTCGTGGTCTTCCGTGCGTTTACCGGCGGTAATCACTGCCTCGTGCTCAAGTAGAAGAATCGTATTCTGGCGGGTGCGGTTAGCCACCTCATCGTGGATGCGGTACTGCTCGTCAAGGCACTCAACATAGTTCACATAGTTCGGGGCGAAGCCCACGCGTTCAATCGTCACAGACATACTTTCTACCTTAGTACTGCTAGTGGAGGGAAGAAAATTAGGGCGCCCTGAATCACGTGATGAGCGAACACCTCGCAATGTTACATGAGGGTGTGCTTAGGGGCAGGAGGGTTGAAGAGGTAGATAAATACCTGAATCCACCAATAAGATTCTATGGAGTGCTTGAAGTATTTTAGCTTGATTAAAGATATTATTTGATATGTTTTGATAACATAATGGTATGATAAGCAAAGAAGCACACGTTCTGGAAAGCATCGCCAACCCGGCTCTACCCACTCTGCAGATTGTCGAGTACCGGGGTGAAGCTACCGAGAGTGCGCCCTCCGTAATCTCTGCGCACTCCGGACGCTACACCCTGCGCACCATTCCTCAGCCAGCCCTGTCCGCTCCCGCTCTACGGCCGGCACTCAACGGGTATGGATTCGAGGAAAACACGGATGCATCTGCTCAAGGGCACGCCCAGACCCCACAGGTAGCCGCCGCCCTACGTAATGCGCCCGGACTCGCCAAGCTCCACGCCGTTACTGGTGACCGCGCCGATAGCACCGATCGACTGTGCCTCTGGTACGAACCCCTCGACGCGGGCACCCTCGACAAGCTCCTGCGCGCTCGCACCCTGACACCCGCCGAGATCATGACCCTGGCGCGAACCCTGCACCGGGCGCTCGGCACCCTCAAAAAGGTAGGGGAGGGGCGCGCCGAACTCAGCGCCGAATATATTGCTCTGAGCGCCTCCGGAGTGCCCAAACTTCTGCTTCCTGATACGGCCTATCGTGCAGCGGCTCCTCAAGATATGGAACAGCTCACCGCCGCTCGGGGCAACTACGCCCGCACCGCAGCAGCCCTGCTCTGGCAAGCCGCATGCGGACACACACCGGAACCCTCCGCTGCCCGCATACCCCTCTCACTGCGCATGGTGTCACTGCGGATGGGAGCCACCGGCACCGCACCCGAAGGAGCACCCAGCAGCGAGTGGATTGAGCGCCTAGGTAGAGCCCTCGAATACCTGCTTGACGCACCCGACCAGGAGGCGGCGCTCGCAGGGCTCAGCTCCGTGGTCGCCCTCGCGGAGGAGGTGCCGCCTCGTCCACTCAACGTGTACCTGAGCTGTTCAGAAAGAGCCCGCGCCCTAATTCCCGCAGCTGTGGAGCCTGCGCCGGTGCAAAAGCTCTCAAAGGCTCAGAAGGCGCAACGCTACCTGTCGGAACCTTTGCTTCGCGTGAAGAAGCTGGGGCTCGCAGCTGTCGCAGGTTCTAAACCATTGAGCTCTGCAACGAGCTCCGGGGCTAGCCTTACAAAGAACCCTGTAAAGACTACACCCGCCCCAAAGAAAGCAAATGCGACGGATGCATCCCGCCTGATGATGCTACGTGGTGCGTTCACCCGCCCCACCGAGCGATTGGGACTGGCTGCGTGGCTGGGCATCGCTGTGCTCGTGCTGGGGGCTATCATGCTGCCTCTTGGGTTCACCCTCTACGGTCAGAACGCCCCGGCAACGGCACAGTCCGTATCCTCTCAAACCATGAACGCAGCGGGGGAGCAAGCACCCGGCGGCATGGCAACACAGAATCAGAGTGCACAGGACAAGACAACGAAGGGCGAACAAATCCTACGAGCCCTCATCGATCAGCGGAACCACGAACGGCGCATGCGAGGCGGCGCAGAACTCACCCTAGATACAGCCGAAGAACTCAGCCGCGATAGTGAGAATATCCGCGTGATAGCGGTGGTCTCCGCATCCGGCTACCGCGCCAATAAAACTGAGCAAGAAGCCCGTAAGCTCAGCGAAGAAAACGGCGTCACTCGCCAGAAAGTCATCTTCGACCTGCACCGCGGGGAGAAAGGTTGGGAGATAGCCCGTGCCGAACCCATCCAAGCATAGCTGACACCGCGTAACTGACACTGCGAGAACCGCGGACACAACAAAAGCGGCGGCCCCACCCACCGAAATGGATGGAGCCGCCGCCTTTTGCTCGCTGTCCGGCAAATCCCGGAAAGTTACGCTTGGCTACCCATCAGGGTACCCCCACAAGGAAACTTCCTTGAGTCTTTGCAGGTCTTAGAGACCGAGCTCAGACTCGAAGTTTGCCTCCTCCAGGCGGGTCTTGAGGGTGTGGAGGAAGCGACCTGCGTCTGCACCGTCGACCACACGGTGGTCGTAGGTGAGGGACAGGTAGCACATGGAGCGGATAGCGATAACGTCGTTACCGTCAACATCCTTAACAACCATGGGGCGCTTCACGATGGAACCGGTACCGAGGATTGCAACGTTCGGCTGGTTGATGATCGGGGTGTCGAACAGTGCACCGAAGGAACCAATGTTGGTGATGGTGAAGGTCGAACCCGACAGCTCCTCGGGGGAGATGTCACCGGTACGTGCGCGGCCACCCAGGTCGCCAATAGCCTTTGCCAGGCCAGCAATGCCCAGGTCAGAAGCATTCTTGATGACCGGAACCAGCAGACCCTTGGGGGTGTCCACAGCAATAGCGATGTTCTCGGAGCCGTGGTAAGTGATCTGCTTGTAGTCCTCAGTCATGGAAGCGTTCAGAGCGGGGTGCTGCTGCAGAGCCTCAGCAGTTGCCTGGACGAAGAAGGGCAGGAAGGTCAGCTTAGCGCCCTCACGAGCAGCGAAGCCGTCCTTAGCCTTTGCACGCAGCTGAACAACGCGGGTCACGTCAACCTCGGTGACCTGGGTCAGCTGAGTGGAGACGTCCAGGGACTCACGCATACGCTTTGCAATAACCTGGCGGATACGTGCGGTCTTCTCGACGGTGCCACGCTTGGGGGAAACCTCGAAGGTGTGCGGTGCCTTTGCGGAACCAGCAGCCGGAGCAGCAGCTGCAGCGGGTGCAGCAGCGGCGGGAGCAGCGGAACCCTTAGCAGCGATAGCAGCCTGAACATCCTGCTTGCGGATGCGGCCACCAACACCGGTGCCCTTGACGGTGGACAGATCGATGCCGTTGTCCTTAGCGAGCTTACGGACCAGCGGGGTCACGTATGCTTCGCCCTCAGCAGCTGCCGGAGCGGCCGGAGCAGCAGCGGGTGCTGCGGGAGCGGCCGGAGCAGCAGCGGGTGCTGCGGGAGCAGCCGGTGCAGCAGCAGCGGAAGCGTCGCCGATGATAGCCAGAACCTGGCCAACCTCTGCGTCCTCATCCTCGGGGATGCGAATCTCGAGCAGGGTACCTGCTACGGGGGAGGGAACCTCGGTGTCAACCTTGTCGGTGGAAACCTCAACCAGGGGCTCGTCAACCTCAACCTGCTCGCCAACTTCCTTCAGCCAGCGGGTAACGGTGCCCTCGGTGACGGACTCGCCCAGTGCGGGCAGCAGAACCTCGGTGCCTGCAGCAGCAGCTGCGGGAGCAGCCGGTGCTGCGGGAGCCTCAGCAGCCGGAGCGGGAGCAGCAGCAGCTGCGGGAGCAGCCGGTGCAGCAGCGCCGGAACCGTCGCCAATGATAGCCAGAGCAGCGCCGACCTCGACGTCCTCATCCTCGGGGACGAGAATCTGTTCAACAACGCCTGCTACGGGGGAGGGAACCTCGGTATCAACCTTGTCAGTGGAAACCTCAACCAGGGGTGCGTCAACCTCAATGGTGTCGCCGACCTCTACGAGCCAGCGGGTAACGGTACCCTCGGTCACGGACTCGCCCAGTGCGGGCAGTACTACGGTGTGGGACATAATCTTTCCCGTTCTCCTTGTGAATGCTTGAACTAGAAAAATGTGAGCGGCGACCCGGATGCGCGCCGTATGCATCGAAGCACGTCGACGCGCATCCGGATAGGGGGCGTTGTTCAGCGGATACGCCCGCAACCGCTAACGACCAACGGTCGTCAATACTAAGCTGACGCGCTAACGCCAGTCAGCAAAATTTATGCGCTGTGCAGCGGGGTGCCGTTCAGGACCATTGCTGCCTCACCCAGGGACTCGTTCTGAGTCGGGTGTGCGTGGATGAACTTAGCGACGTCCTCGGGGAATGCTTCCCAAGCAACCCACATCTGAGCCTCACCAATCTGCTCACCCATGCGCTTACCAATAGCGTGAACACCAACGATGGGGCCGTCCTTCTGGCGGACAACCTTCACGATGCCGGTAGCACCGAGGATAGCGGACTTACCGTTACCAGCCAGGTTGTACTCAGCGGTCTCAACGTTCTCAGCGCCGAACTTCTCCTTAGCCTTGGGCTCGGAGTAACCAACGGAAGCGATCTCCGGGTCACAGAAGGTGACCTTGGGGATGTTGACATCTTCAACGATGGTGGGGTTCAGGCCAGCGATCTCTTCTGCAACGAAGATACCCTGCTGGTAACCGCGGTGAGCCAGCTGAACGCCGGGGACGATGTCGCCAACAGCGTAGATGTTGCCAACACCGGTGTGCAGGCGCTCGTTAGCCAAGACGAAGCCGCGATCCATGGGGATGCCCTGCTCCTCGTAGCCCATGTTTGCAGTGTTCGGGCCACGACCAACAGCGACCAGAACAATCTCTGCCTCGAAGACCTTGCCGTCAGCCAGGGTGACCTTAGCACCGTTAGCGTCCTGCTCAACCTTCTCGAAGAGGGTGCCGGTGTTGAACTTGATGCCGCGCTTCTTGAACGCACGCTCCAGAACCTTGATGATGGCCGGATCCTCGTTGGGAACCAGGTTCGGCAGGCCCTCGATGATGGTGACGTCAACACCCATAGCGTTCCACATGGATGCGAACTCGCAACCAATCACGCCGCCACCGAGCACGATAGCGCTCTTGGGCAGGTAGTCCATCTCCAGCGCCTCAGTGGAGGTCAGAACGCGATCCTCAATGGGCAGACCAAAGGTCTTGGAGACCGAGCCGGATGCCAGGATAATGTTCTTACCCTTGTACTCAACACCACCGACGGTGATGGTGTCCTGAGCGGTCAGCTTACCCTCGCCGGGGATAACCTCTACGCCCTTCATCTTCAGCAGGCCCGCAAGACCCTTGAACTTACCGGAGACGATGCCGTCCTTGTAATCGCGAACCTTGCCCATCTCGATGGACTGCAGTACAGCGTTAACGCCAACCTTGGACGCCTCGCGTGCCTCTTCAGCCAGTTCAGCAGCGTGCAGGTACGCCTTGGTGGGGATACAGCCGGTGTGCAGGCAGGTGCCGCCGACCTTTTCCTTCTCGATCAGACCGACGGTGAAGCCTAGCTGGCGTGCGCGAATAGCTGCCGAGTAGCCAGCGGAACCGCCGCCGAGGATGAGGATGTCGAATTCTTGAGCCACGATATTGCTCCCTTGCATAGTTGTTGGGGCTGAAACCCCTGCAATGAGTTCTTTACCAATTTACTGGTAGGTTCCTCAGCATGCGCGAAAGGCCCGCGAGCTCGAAAAACTTGCGCGCCTCTCCGCGCACGCAGAAAAACACTTAATACAACAATACCCCCGTTGAGGGTCGTTTAAGTTCACTCAGGGCGGTTTTAGCCGATTAATCGCCTAAACACCGCAAATTTTTCACCACGCAAGAAAAGGGCGGGTCATAAAACAGTCAGATGACAGCACCACCACAGTCGGAACATATAACGCAGTCAAGAACAAGACAAAACAAAGAGGAGGGCTCCCCGATAGAAATACAGGAAAGCCCTCCTCAGATCTGCTCTATGCTGTGCGGCCGTGCACCAGATAAGGAGCACCAGTTAGGATGCGCCAGCTAGGAGCCACGCCTAGCCAAGCAGACTACTTAGCGTACGACTCGATGAAGTTCACCAGGGTAGCGGTACCGAAACCGGTGCCTTCCTTCGGAGTGAAGCCGTACGGGGACTCCTCATTGAACGCGGGGCCTGCAATATCCAGATGAGCCCAGGGGATGCCCTCGCCCACAAACTCCTTCAGGAACAGGCCCGCAGTCAGCGCGCCACCGTAGCGGGAACCAATGTTCTTCAGGTCGGCAACAGGGGACTCCAGGCTCTTTCGCAGATAGGACTCTAGCGGCATCGGCCAGTAAGACTCACCCGCAGCAGCGCCGGCTGCAATCACGCGGCCACGAATCTCCTCGTCACCGAGCAGAGCAGCAGTGCGCAGACCCAGAGCAGCCATAGCGGCACCGGTCAGGGTAGCGATGTCCAGGATGACGTCCGGGTTCGACTCAGAAGCCAGAGCGATACCATCAGCCATGACCAGGCGACCCTCAGCGTCAGTGTTCAGCACCTCAACGGTGCGACCATCACGCATGGTGATAATGTCCTCCGGGCGCAGTGCATGACCGCCGGGCATATTCTCAGCCAAGCACAGGTAACCGGTCACAGCAACCGGAATATCCAGCTCCGCGGAAGCAACCACAGCGCTCAGAACCGATGCGGCACCAGCCATATCGCACTTCATGGTCATCATCGAAGCGGCAGGCTTCAGCGAGTTACCACCGGTATCGAAGGTGATGCCCTTACCAACCAGAGCAACGTGAGCCTTCGGGTTCTCCGGGGTGTACTTTACAACGGCAAGAACCGGCTTGCGCGGTGAACCCTGACCAACACCGGAAATGCCGCCAAAGCCCTCCTCGGCCAGGCGGTCGTGGTGGAAAAGCTCAATCTCAATGTTCAAGTAATCCTCCGCAACCTCAGCAGCGAACTCAGCGAAAGTCTCCGGGTACAGGTGCGACGGAGGCAGGTTCACCAGTCGGCGAGCGTCCTTAGCGGTCTCGCCCAGAACCAGGCCGTGCACCAGAGCCTCTTCAGCCTCATCCTGATCAATAGACGAAACAATCAGAATGGAATCGAGCTCTTCCTTGACCGAATCCTTAGTCTTGCCGCGCAGACCCTCCTCAACGAAGTTACCCAGCACAGCGCCGTGAGCAATAGCCTCAATTTCCTCTACCGAAGAAACACCGAAATCAAAAGCAATCTCCTCAGCAGAACCAACCAGCTGACGAGCCGCAGAACCGGCAGCATAACGCAGAGCATCCAGGCGCTCCTGACCCTCAGCAGCATCAGAGCCCAGGCCCGCCAGCGCCACAATGCCGGCCCCGGTGTCCTCAAGGCCGGGCAGACGCAGCAGCTGATCGGGGGCACCCGAAGCGCCCAGCGCCTCCAACAGCTCGTTAATACCCTCAAAAGAGTCCTCAGACAGGGAGCTCGGCGCCAGGTACGGGCCGTCCGAACCCTTCAGAACGCCCAGAACCAGAACGTCTGCTTCAAGCGCCTCAAGGTCAGTGCTGTGAATAGACAGAGACAGAGACATCGTTACTCCTTTGCGTATGTCTTCTCAAAATAATGGGGGGCACATCCTCGCGCCCGAATCCTCGCGCCCGAAAAACTCAACTGTAGGCCCGCGACGAGTGAGGATGAATACCGCCGCGCAAAGCCGCGCGGACTACTGCTTCTACTCTACACGGATATGTAGGAGGGTGTGAGGTTCAGCTCTCACCCTGAACAGCTGGCAGAACAGAAAAATGCACAAGAAGCGGAGCTACGGCGCTTTAAGAACGTCGACGAGACACCAAACAAGTTCACCTACTGCGAGAAAAGTCCGCACACTGTCGAGACAGGGCGGTAGTGGCATAAAATGAAAGACTACGGAAAGCGTCAGATAACAGAAGACGCCCCTTCGCCCCAATACCTCGGGTGCCGGCAGAAACACTAACCCCACCCCGAACACGGTGCGAACTAGACAGAAGTGAGGAGGCGTAATGCTCAACCCCGAAGATCTCTACTTAGCCAACACCAAAATATTGGACGACCCCAGGATGCACGGGCTAACCCTCATCATCGCCCTTTCCAGCCCGCAAGACGCAGGCTCCACGGCAGGCCAGCTCGGACAGGTGCTGCTCAGCGAACTCAAAAATATTGAAATCGTCGAGTTCGACAGCGATCAGTTGCACAACTACCGTGCCCGCCGCCCCTACATCCGCTACGAAAAAGACCACTTCGAAAAGCCGCAATACCCGCAGCTGAAGCTCTACGCCGCAGAAGATAGCCTCGACAAGCCGTTCCTGTTGCTCACCGGCGCCGAACCGGATCTGCAGTGGCAGCGCTTCGAAAAGGCGGTGCTGACCATCGCCCAGCGGGTCAAGCCCTCCCTGGTCGTGCTGGTCTCCGCATTCCCCATGCCGGTGCCGCACACCCGCCCCTTCCCGATTACCGCGCACGGCTCCCGCAAGGACCTGATTCGCGGCATCTCCCCGTGGAAGCCCAGCGCGGACGTACACGCAACCGTCACCAACCTGCTGGAAGTGCTCTTCACTGAAAACGGAATCGACACCGTCGGCTTCGGAGTGAACATTCCCCAGTACATTTCGGAGGCGGACCTGCCGCAGGGCACCCTAACTGCCCTCGAACAGGTGGGTATGGCAGCGCACCTCTCCCTACCCACCGAGAACCTGCGCGAAGCCGCACGCCACGTACATAGTCAGATCAACGATCAGGTCAAGCAGAACCCCGAAATCGGTCGGATGATTACGACCATGGAAGAGAACTACGACGAGAACTTCCGCACCTCCGACATTGCGGTTCCCCTCTCGCGACGCGATGCGCACAACGTGCCCAGCCGCGATGAGATTGGTGCGCTCTTCGAACGGTTCCTCGACGAACAATAGGTGCGTCCAGTAGAGGAGACTGCGGGGGCGCGAGTCATAGGGGAGTGGAGGGGTACCCGCCACGAACCTGGCTCAGGGCTACCATCTGGCCCTTCGAATACCGCCCGTCAGATAGTGTGTGACAGATTATGACGCGGCACCCCGCACCGCTGTGGACAAACCTCGGTGCACAAACGAACAATACGAATAAATCTGTGGAACCTTCGGACACATGAACCGAAGTATCCACAGAATTATTTGTATGATCTGCGCACCCACGTAAACCATGCCACCGTGAAAGCATGAACGCAAACAACATCTCCAGCGGCAATACCCCTAACAACAACCACCTCCACGGCAGCTACGACACGCCCCCGCCCATCCGCAACGAATACGACGTGCTCAGCTGCGCCCTCCACCAGCACGGCTACTGGCCCGACCGCTCACTCATCATCCTCACCGCAACCGACAACACCCTCGGCCCCAGCCTGCGCGTCAACCTACCCGACGAACCCTGCCCCCACAGTGAACGCGCCGACTTCCTGCACGAAACCTTCACCAAACTCCCCACCTGTCACAACGGCGAAACCCTCACCCGCTTCTACGCCATCATTATCGACGGCGACAACACTGTACGCCAACGGCAACTGCACTCCAAGACCGCACAACTGGCCGCCATTGAAGAAATCCAACAGGACGTCGACACACAAACCCCCATCAATGCATGGCTCCACCTGCTCCACGACCCTCGCATCGTCAGCGAACTACGCTGCGAAGACGTCATCTACGCAGGCGGCGCCAGTATCTGGGCGCTTAACCCCGAACAGCAAGCGCTCACCCTCCTCGCGCCCATCGAAGAAATCCGCCACAGCAACTACTACACCTGGCTCACCCGCCACGGCGACACCATCGCAGACACCGCCCAACACAACTACGCCCACAGCCCTTGGGATACCGACCCCACAACCAACCCTGAAACCCGCCACGACTGGGAAAACGCCGTAGAACTCTGGGACCAGACCCACACCACCCGCCATGACGAAGCCCGCCAGAGCATCCGCACCATCTACCGCCAAGCCCAAATCGACCTGTGCTACTGGGACGCCGCCATCAACGCCGCCGCGCATCTGCTCGCCACCCACCCGGTCGATAACACCGGCAACCCCACCACCAGTGACGTGCCCACCATCGGTGATACACTCCGTGAACTCATCCCCGCCGAAGTCGCCGGGCACCTACGCGCCTCCATCGCACCGGTAACTCTCAACCCCATCACCGCCGAAATGCTCACCTACCTCGCCAGCTACAGGCTGAACCATGCCCAAAAAGCGCTCGCCTACCTGCACTACTCCGCCCAATACACCTACCACGCCTTCGGCGGCGAATACCCCAGCACTAGCCCCAACCCCGCGCCGCTCGAACCACCCCACTACGGCACCCGCATCACCCGCAAAACCTATATACCCGCCAGCTTCACCCATGCACTCAGCACCGCCCCCGGCATCGAACAGGCATACGTACGCGCCGTGCCCGAAAAATGCGTGCAATGGCAAGACTGGATCCGCCGCACCCACCGTACTATCCAACAGAGCGGCACCATTCAGCAGAACCGCAGCATCAAGCACACCAACCTCAACGACTGGGCACTCGAAAACCTCACCCCCGCCGACCACGCCAGCGCCGCCAAACTCAACGCCATCAGCCGCGACGTGCTCCCGCGCCTCGACGAACACCCCAACGACCACAACAAACTCGAAAACCTCCAACAACGAATCGACGAAAGCTGCACCACCAGCGAATACCTCACCAAACACCACGCCGCCTACACCCACTACCTCAATGCCCTCAAAGGAAAACTAGACAGCCCCTACTGGGCACGCCTCAACGCACTCGAACTACTAACCAGCCTGCTCACACCCCACAGCACCGACGGAGAATACGCCGCACTACGCAACACTCAAGCCTGGACCAACTGGTACAAGGGCTACAGCACCTACGCCCGCCTACTCCGCCATGAAGCTTGCCGCCACACATTCGGAAAGGACCTCAATATCCTCGATGTACACCTCAACGCAGGAAACCTACCAGACTGGATCAAACACACCATCTGCGGCGAACCCGGAACACGACGCGAACCTATCAGTGCCCTCAAACCCCGAAAACCCTAAAACCGGTACCTAAAAGCGAGGTGCAAACAGGGGAGGGGCGCGCCACCGGGCACGCCCCTCCTATTGATTCCTCCCTCCCACAACCGCACCCACCCAAAACCAGGTCCACAAGCCACCCAAACAGCGCGTCAAGTTGAAAGCCACCAAAAATCTGCAATACTTATATATTGACCCCGTACAGTCAATGCGCTACAACGCGCCCTCAAACCGCTCTACACAACGAGCAACGGAACCCTGCAAACCGCCCAACGCACGCGGAATAAAACCCGCCCCCACAGCGTTAAACCGGACAAACGCAGCAAACACCCTGACCGAGGACGCCAGCGCAGACTTGACAGGGTCTTAGGTGTTTTGCAGACAAAGCACCCCACCACAAGCCAGAAAGGGTTCTAGTGGCACCTGCAACCAGCAAGAAGACCGCGACCGGCGACGCAACCGAAGAAACTGTCGCAAAAACCACCACCAAGACCACCCGCACCAAGAAGGCAACCACCAAAGCCGCAGCGGCAACCGAAGACACCACCGGTGCAACCGCCGAAACCGAGGCAGACAAGCCCAAGCGCACCCGCAAAACTACCACCAAAACCGCAACCAAGCGAAAGACCGGTGGCCGCCGCAAAAAGAGCGACGATGACGAATTCGACCTCGGACTCGACGAAGAACTCGAAACCACCGACGGCGAAGACGAAATCGACGAAGAAGACGAAGAAACCGCAGCCAAAATAGAAGAAAAGAAGGCCGCAGAAGCAGTAGCAGCCAAGGGCTCGGGCTTCGTCCTCACCGCAAACGACGAAGACGACGCACCCGCACAGCGCGTCGTCACCCCCGGCGCAACCGCCGACCCCGTCAAGGACTACCTCAAGCAAATCGGCAAAGTCTCCCTGCTCAACGCACAGCAGGAAGTCGACCTCGCCATGCGCATCGAAGCAGGCCTCTACGCCGAACACAAGCTCGCCGAAAACCCCGACATGGACAAAGACCTCCAAAAAGCCCTGCGCTGGGTCATCCACGACGGTAAGCGAGCCAAAAACCACCTGCTAGAAGCCAACCTGCGACTCGTTGTCTCCCTCGCCAAGCGCTACACCGGCCGCGGCATGCTCTTCCTCGACCTCATCCAGGAAGGCAACCTCGGCCTCATCCGCGCTGTCGAAAAGTTCGACTACTCCAAGGGCTTCAAGTTCTCCACCTACGCAACCTGGTGGATCCGTCAGGCCATCACCCGCGCAATGGCAGACCAGGCTCGCACCATCCGCATCCCCGTGCACATGGTAGAGGTCATCAACAAGCTCGCCCGCGTGCAGCGCCAGATGCTCCAGGACCTCGGCCGCGAACCCACCCCCGAAGAACTCGGCAAGGAACTCGACATGACCCCCGAAAAGGTCATCGAAGTCCAGAAGTACGGCCGCGAACCCATCTCCCTGCATACCCCCCTCGGTGAAGACGGCGACTCCGAATTCGGCGACCTCATCGAAGACTCCGAAGCAGTCGTACCCGCAGACGCAGTGTCCTTCACTCTGTTGCAGGAACAGCTCCACTCCGTGCTCGACACCCTCTCTGAGCGTGAAGCCGGCGTGGTCGCAATGCGCTTCGGCATGACCGACGGCCAGCCCAAGACCCTCGACGAAATCGGCAAGGTCTACGGCGTGACTCGCGAACGAATCCGTCAGATTGAGTCCAAGACCATGTCTAAGCTCCGTCACCCGTCGCGTTCGCAGGTACTGCGCGACTACCTGGACTAGTACTCCGATAACGGTGCACAGGTTCCCGCTCGCGGTACAGCTCCGCATGACCGGCACGCGGACGATGCTCGTCTTCAGCGACTGGAGGCGCTTCGAGGACGGAGCCCCCGCTATGCATGCCCGCTATGCTGTCTAGGTTCAGGTTCGCTAGTTCTAACACATACAGAAAGGGCTCTCCGATATACCGGAGAGCCCTTTCTATGTCTACATTAGGTCGCGAAGGATATTCGTGCGGGTAGGGTTCGTAAGACAGCTTGCGGACAATGCTCGCGGAGGAGTGCCCCCTCTGCGGCGCTGAGCGCCTTGAGGACGGAGCCCCCGCGCTGCGCATGTCCGCTACGCCGTTGAGGTTTAGCGCCGCTACAGTCCCAGCTGGTGCAGATAGCGTTCTGCCACCGCCTCCACCTGATCCAAACCACGCACACGACCCAGCGCCTCCGACCAAGCATCAGCCTCATCGCCCCCCACCGGGAAACCAGCCGCCGCCCACAACGCCGCCGTCATCGCACCCACCGAATCAGAATCGGAATCCACCGACACCGCACGGCACAACCCGTCAAACAGGGCACCACGCACCGTCGCATCGTCAGCATCAGCTGGTAGACTCTTCGCGGCATCCGCCGAGCACCAGAACGCCACCCCCAACAGCTCAGGCGCTGTCCACCCCGTACCAAAATACTCCGCCACAGCCTCCGGAACCGGTACCGTACCGCCCTCCAGCAGCTCGATGGCACGACTCAACGCCGCCGCCGTACGCGAAGCATCACCCGGAATCGAATCATCCGCCGCCACTGAACCACACCACGAAACCACACGGCGCGCCGCCTCCAATAACGCACCAAATGTGCCAGACGGAGACGCCAACAGGTCACGAACCAGCAACGCATACGCCGCCGCCGAAGCCAACGCCTCCGGATGCCCATGTGTCAATGCTGCCGCACGCACCGCCAACAAAACCACCGTACGCTCCTGCGCTACCGGCAACACACCCAACGCCGCCGAACGTACCAATGCGCCACTACCCAAAGCATCAGGATTCAACGACTTTGATACCAACTGCATCTCACCCGAACCCAACGCCCGCAACGTCGCCGCACCCGGACCACGATGAGCCGTCAGCTCCGACGAACCATCGATTTCACGATCCAACGAAAACGGTGCAGACTCCGGCAGAGCCCCACCAATACCGCGGAACCACCGCAAATATGCCAACCACAGACACGCTAACTCATCCGCCGCCGCACCCTCATTATTCCACTCCAAAACCTCTGTCAAAGCGTCCAGAGTGAAACAGGTCAGCTGTGTATCATCACTGACCAGTAACTCACCAAACGCCGAATCCCACGGCTTAGGGTCGTGCTCCGCAACCTGCTCCGCCGACAACAACTCCAACGGGTACCCCAACGCATCACCCAACGCAGACGCATACAACAAACCACGCACTCTGCCCCCAAATTTAGCCGAAACCTCAGGTGCATGTGTGAACTCAACAGAAGAAAAACTCATAGGGTGATTATCCCACGGGTAGCTAGGATGCACTGGGGGATGTATCGGGCGGTTTCGTGCTTACGCTCGCGGGGGAGTGTCCCCTCTGCGGCGCGGGATGTCTTGCGGACGGAGCCCCCGCTCCGCATGAGCACCTACGCCGTGGATTGAGTACCAGCGCCGTTGTGGGGCTCTGACCCCTGAATGACGAACTGTGAGGCGCAAAACATGATGCAGTGCGATACTGAAACCATGAAGATTCTGCACACCTCCGACTGGCACCTCGGCCGCACCTTCCACCGCAGCCCCCTTACCCGCGAACACCAGCAGTTCATCGACGAACTGCTCAACTACGTGCACGCCGCAGGCGTTGATACTCTCCTCATCAGCGGCGATGTCTATGACAGCACTATCCCCACCGCCGAAAGCACCACTCTGCTCGACCAAGCACTCACCCGCCTCATGCGCGCCGGCGTGCAAGTCATCCTCAGCTCCGGCAACCACGACTCCTTCCGCCGGCTTAGCTACGGCGCCGCCTTCTTTGAAGCCTCCGGCGTGCACCTGCGCACCACCCTCGAAGACGCCACCCGCCCCGTCGAACTCACTGACGGCACCTTGCGCGTACACGTCTACGCCATCCCCTACCTCGCGCCGCGCCTCCATGCCACCGCCCTCGGCGTAGACCCCACCCATCACGCCGTCCTCGGTGCCGTCACCGACGCCATCCGCACCGACGCCGCAGAACGTCACGCCCGCGGTGAAGGCGCCGACCGCATCATCGTCATGAGCCACGCAACCGTCAGCGACACCACCGGCAGCGCAGACACCACACCCCGCAGTGACTCCGAACGTGACATCAGCGTCGGTGGCATCGACTGGGTACCCGCCTCCCTCTTCGACGGCTTCGACTACGTAGCCCTCGGCCACATCCATAAGCGCTACCCCGTCACCCATACCATCCGCTACAGCGGCTCCCCGCTCGGCTTCTCATTCAGCGAAGAACACAACCGCAACGGCGCCTACCTCATCGAACTCAACCCCGGTGAAGAACCCACAATCAGCAGTCACGAATGGGCAACCCGCGTACACATGAAAACCCTGCGCGGCACCATGGAACAGCTACTCAATAGCCCAGAACACACCGACTACGAGCAGGGCTACTACTGCCGCATCGAACTCACCGACGACACCCTACCCGTCGGTGCCGTCGACCGCCTACGCAGCCGCTACGAAACTATCTCCCACTTCAGCTACCGCAGCACACAACCCGCCGCCGACAAACCCGCCGCCGCACCACCCACCCGCGACGACAACCCCGTGGACGTCTTCGACCAATTCCACCAATACGTACGCAACCGCTCCCTCACCAACGAAGAACGCGACGTCATCACCACCCTCAACGACCACATCACAAGCCACAAGGACAACGCATGATCCTGCACAGCCTCGAATTCGAAGCCTTCATGGCATACCCCAATCGCCAAGAAATCAACTTCGACACCCTCAACAACGCCGGTGTATTCCTACTCAATGGCCCCACCGGTGCCGGTAAAACCACCATCCTCGACGCCATCTGCTACGCCCTCTACGGCGAAACCAGCAGCGACCGCGAATCCGCCAAGCTGCACTCCACCTACGCGGCACACAGCGGCGCCAAACCGCGCGTGCTACTCGACGTCACCCTCCACGGCAAGCGCCTGCGCATCGACCGCACCCCCGCCTACAACAAGCCCATCACCCGAGGCGCCCGCAAAGGCCAGATGCGTGAAGAAAGCGCCAAAGCAACCCTTGCCGAACTCGCACCCGGCGCCGACCCCGCTGACGAAAAAGCCTGGACCCCCATCTCTAGCAGCGTCGCCGAAGTCAACCGCACCATCGCCGAACGCACCCACCTGACCAAAGAACAATTTCTCAAAGTTGTGCTCCTCCCGCAGGGTCAGTTCGCGCAATTCCTCAAGTCCAAGCCCAAAGAACGCAAAGAACTGCTCAAAAAGATGTTCCCCGTCGAACACTACGAGCAGCTCTTCGCCGAGCTCACGGAAGAAGCGAAAACCGCCCAGCAGGAAGTCGCCCAGGACGAAAATACCCAGCGCGGCTACCTTGAACGTGCGCGTGTAGAAATGCTTGCCCTGCAGGCGCTACTGGATGCTGCGGATCCGGACGCTGAAGATGCTGCAGAGGAGGGTGCCGCTACCGAAGGCTCAGCGGAGGTGGAGACTACCGAACAGCTCACCGCTGAGAACATCACCGCCGAAACCCTCGACGCATGGGTCGCCGGCGGGGTAGAACGCGCCCGAGAAACCTCCGCGCGCGAAAAGCAGGAACAGCAGCGCCTCACCGACGAAGCCGACCGGAACACCCGCCTGCTCGTCGAACGCGCCCAGCTACGGGCCGACTGGCGTGAATACGAGCAGCTCTGCGAGCGCCGCATCCGCCTGACCGAACGCGCTGACGAGTACAAGGCGCAGCGTGAAGAGCTGGCGCAGGCACGTGCCGCCGCACCCCTGTACACACAGTACGCGCAGGTCCATGCCGAATCTCAGGCGCTCGCCGCCCGCCAGCAGGAGCAGACAACCTGTGCTGCCGTGCTGGAGGAGAACGGCAACG
The DNA here is from genome assembly GCF_029850985.2 of Rothia similimucilaginosa. Classification (NCBI taxonomy): domain Bacteria; kingdom Bacillati; phylum Actinomycetota; class Actinomycetes; order Micrococcales; family Micrococcaceae; genus Rothia; species Rothia similimucilaginosa. The sequence continues at coordinate 746,787 of NZ_CM138149.1, forward strand.
CCCTGCTTGCGGCACTGCGCGACCATGACATTTCGCCGGAGATAAACTTCCCCGAGGAGACGATCTTCGCTGCACTCCCTTCCCTTGAGCCCGCCGAACAGGAACCCAAGCTCGAGGCGCTCCTCGACACCCTGCGCGCCCTGCAGCAGAAGGACGCGCAGCTTACCGAGGAGGAAGCCGCCGCAGCCGCCCTGCTGAAGCAAGCTAACTCCCTCGAACAGGACAAGTCGCGTGCCGAAAAGACACTGAGTGACCTCACCGCCCAAGCCGGGCAGCTCGCCGAAGAACTCGCGGGATACAGCACCGCCGACCAGGAACACACCCTCGCTGCGCACCTGGTCACCGAGACGCAGCAAAAGCATGACGCCGCTCAGCAGATGCAGCAAAAGCTGGATGCCGCCTCTGCCGCGGTCGCCGCGGCCCAGAAACAGATCAACCGCACCGCCGCCGCTGAGCAGAAGGCACTGGAAAAGTGGCAGGCTTCGGCTCAGCAGGCGCTCGCCGTGACGGAGGAGTTCAAGAACCTGCAGGTGCTGCGCCTTGCCCAGGCATCCTCGCTGCTAGCGCGCGAGCTCAAGGACGGTGAACCCTGCGCGGTCTGCGGCTCGGTGGAGCACCCTGCCCCAGCGCAGATTGCCGAGGGCGAGCAGCTGGTTGAGCGCGCCGACCTGGATGCCGCCAAGGAACGTGAAGACAAGGCCCACAAGCAGGCGCGCACCCACGAACTGGCTAAGAACCGGGCGAGCAGGACACACCAGGAAGCCTCCGAGGCGCTTGCCGCCGCCCGCACCCAGTACGAGACCCTGGTTGCTCAGGGCGAGTGCGATATTGAGCAGACTGCCACCCAGCTGCAGCAGGCACAGACCCGCCTCGCGCAGGCTCAGTCACGTGTGACCGCGCGTGACGGCGTGCTGGTGAGGGTAGAGCGGGTGCGGGCCGAGCAGCAGAAGGCTCAGGAGGCGCTACGCACCATCGAGGGTGCGGCGGTTGAGGCTCAGACTCGTCACCGTGACGCTGTGGCGCGCTGTGAGGCAGCTGCGGTTGAGTTGCTGCCTGCTCGTGCGGCGGTGGGTTTTGCGCAGCGTGTTGAGGCTGTGGAAAGCTACCGTGCGGTGCATCAGCGTCTTGCTCGTGCGGTGTTGCTGTTGGGCCAGGACCGTGAGCGTCATGATTTGACTGCGGCGCAGGCTGAGCGTCTGCTGGCTGAGTCTTCGTTTGAGAGCGCTGAGCTGGTGCAGGCAGCGGTGCGTACTCCCGAGCGTGTTGATGCGCTGGAGCAGGCTGTTGCCACGTATGAGTTGGAGCATGCCCGCCTCCTTGAGGGCTTTGGTCGTGAGGCGATTGTTGCGGTGGTGGCGCGTGTTGCCGCTGGTGAGCAGGCTCCGGATGATTTGCAGGATGTGCGTGAGCAGGTTCAGCAGTTGCGTGCGGCGGCGCACCGTTTGACTCTTCGTGAGGGTGAACGGGAGAGCGTGATGCGTTCTTTGCAGGTGCTGCGTGGCGAGTATGCGGCGTTCCGTGCGCAAACGGCGCAGCGTTATGACCGTGCGCAGATGCTGGCTAATCTGGCGGCGGCTGCCCGCGGTGACACTCTGGGCGGTTATGAGCATCAGGTTGACCTGGTCAGCTATGTGCTGGGTGCTGAGTTTGAGCGTATTCTGCAGTCGGCGTCGCTGCATCTGGATCGTATGAGTGAGGGCCGCTACGGTATGGTGTTTAGTGATCACCGTGCGAAGGGTAGCCGTTCCGGTGGGGGCCTGAACCTTGAGATTACTGACACTTGGACGGGCGAGCCGCGTGAGGCGTCCTCGCTGTCCGGTGGTGAGTCGTTCTTGGCGTCGCTGTCGTTGGCATTGGGGTTGGCTGAGGTTGTTCAAGCAAATAATGGCGGTATCGAGTTGGATACCCTCTTCATTGATGAGGGTTTTGGAACGCTGGATGCTGAAACCTTGGACCTGGTGATGGGCACGATCGAGTCCCTGCGTGATAGTGGACGCACTATTGGCCTGATTTCGCATGTGGAGGAGATGAAGAACCGTATTCCCGCCCAGATTGTGGTTGAAAAGGGTCAGAACGGCTCGTCGGTGAGGGTAAACTCCTATTAGGCATAAATTCGCTTCCGGGTTGCTGTTGTAGCATGTCCGGCGGTTTATTCGTGAAAGAGATGATGACCTCGACATCTCAGGGTAGGGACCCGAGCTCAACGTATCGTGTGGAACCTTCGGCTGATGCGCGCGCTAAGGCATCTGCGCCGGAGGTTCCTCCGCGCACCATGAAGGTGACACCCGCCTCCGATTTGCCGGATAAGTTGCGTGCTTCGGGTACGGGTATTCCTACGGTTCCGGGTACGTCCCTGACGGATGTGGTGCGCAGTAACGACCACGTATTGCAGGAGTTGCCGCAGCGACCGGTGGCGGCTACGGATGAGGTTAATACGAACGCCTCGTTGCCGGATATTTTGCGTCAGCATTGGGCGTTGTTCCTGCGTGACGGTAAGGAGCAGCGTTACCATCTGCGCGGTGTGCTCCGTGATGAGGGTTTTCCCCGTAATGTGTTGACGATTCTGTTGCACATTCCGGCGGCTTCTTCGGCGTTTGCGCTGTATATTCTGTTGGCGAGCCACCTGGGTAGTGTGCATGATGGAGGCTATGCGGTGGCGGCGTTTGCTAGTGCGTATTCGGTCCAGGTTATGCTCGGCCCGATGCTGGTGCGTGCCCTGGGTTTGAGGGCGTTGCTGGCGATTACGTCGGTGCTGAATATTGCTGCGGTGCTGAATATGTTGGTCATTGGTTGGCGTTTGACGGTTGACCCGAATAACGTGAGTACGATGTACACTGCGCTCTCTTGCGTGGCGATGGGTTTTACGACTCCGCCGTGGACGCCGTTTGCGTTGGAGTCGCTGTACCGCCGCAACTATAAGTACACTGATGTTCGCTTGTCGACAGCTACTTCTTGGGGTACGACGGCGACCCTGTCGATGCACCCGCTGGCTGCTCTGCTGGTGTGGCTGGGCGATGCATATATCACCCCGAATCATGAGTATGCGGGCTTCTGGATCACTATGATTCTGGATGCGCTGCTGTTCACTGTGGTTCTGGCTGCGCCGAGGTGGATGCCGGATATTTCGCGTATTCGCATGTCTTCGCCAAAGAACCTGGTCCGCCCGAATAAGCAGACGGTGGTGCTGATCCTGGGTCTGGTGCTGCTGGGCGCGAATATGGGTGCGGTCGGTTCGGGTCTGCTGGGCTTCTCGCTGATTCATGGTTCGATGAACCTGTTTATGGCGATGGTTGCGACCGGTACCGGCGCGATGGCGCTCGTGTCTTTGCCCGTGGCTTTGGGCGCCCGTTCGATGAACCCGTGGCATGGTTGGTTGGTGAGCGGCGTTCTGCTGATTATGGGTGCCCTGTATTTGCCGGTGAGTGATGATACGTCCACGATTTTCTATGCTTTGGTGTTCTGCGGTGTGGCGCTGGGTGTGGCTTTTGCCGGTCAGGAGCTGTCGTTGAACCGTTCGATCAAGCATATTTCGGATGCTCAGGCGAGCTTCTTTACCCGTTCGATGCTGGGCATTGGTATGGCGTTGGGTAGCATGTGGGGCGGCTATATGGGCGATGCTCCGTATTACCGTAATGCGTTTATGGTTCCGGTGATTATTGCGACTCTGTATTTTGCCTTGGGCCATTTGTTTGGCTATTTGTGGCGTAAGGAGCGTGAGGAGCAGCTGGCTCCTTGGAATCAGCTGGAACGCAATTAGAGCATGTGTAAAGGCGGATGCCCCGCCACCTTCTGCAGGTGGTGGGGCATCCGCCTTGTGCGTACTGTATTCGGTTTGTGGTGAGGAGCCTCAGCATGAGAGTCTCCGCGCGAGAACCTCAGCGTGAGGCTACCGGTTTAGTGACCGCGCTTAATCCATGCCGGAAGCTCGGGTGCCTCCAGTCCGATGCCGGTGCTGTCGCCGTGGCCGGTGAGGACCGCAGTGGACTCGGGCAGGGTCAGCAGACGGGTCGAAATCGACTCGATGATGGTGTCGAAGTCGCTGTAGGAGCGTCCGGTTGCGCCGGGGCCGCCGTTGAAGAGGGTGTCGCCGGAGAAGACGACGCCTTCGCTGTTCTCCCAGCCGAGGGTGGGGGCGTAGAAGCACACGGAGCCGGGGGAGTGGCCGGGGGTGGTGAGGACCTTCAGCTCGGTATCGCCGATGCGTACTACATCGCCGTCGGCCAGTTCGTGGTCGAAGTCCCAGGAGGGATACACCATTTCCCAGAGCACACGGTCCGCGGGGTTTAGGTAGACGGGTGCGCCGAAGCGTTCTGCCGCTTCCTTTGCGCTGCGGATGTGGTCGTCGTGGGCGTGGGTCAGCAGAATCTTCTCTACGGTGCGGCCTGCGACGGTACGGGAAATCTTGTCGACGTCGTGAGCGGGGTCAATGATGATCACCGAGGAGTCATTGCCGATAATCCAGACGTTGTTGTCGACGTCCCAGCAGCCGCCGTCTAGCGAGAAGGTACCGGAGGTGACGACTCGTTCAATACGTTCGCTCACACTACGCTCCTAGAGTTCCACGACCGAGCGCAGCACGCGGCCGGTCTTCATGGTTTCGAATGCTTCGTTGACGTCTTCGAGGCGGATACGCTCGGAGACGAAGCCGTCCAGGTCGAGGCGGCCGAGCAGGTACTGGTCCACGAATTCGGGGAAGTCGCGGGAGGGCAGGGTGTCGCCGTACCACGCGCTCTTGATGGAGCCGCCGCGGCCGAAGATCTCATCCAGAGGGATGTCCCAGGTGGTGCCGGGGGCGGGCACACCGACGAGGACGACGCGGCCAGCGAGGTCGCGTGCTTCGAATGCCTGCTTAAAGGTGGGGGCGATGCCGACAGCGTCAATGACGAGGTCTGCACCGAAGCCGCCGGTGAGTTCCTTGACAGCCTCGACGGGATCGACCTTGGAGGAGTTCACGGTGTGGGTTGCGCCGTGCTTGCGTGCGCGTGCCAGCTTATCTTCGTCGATGTCGACGGCGATGATGGTGGTTGCGCCACCGAGCTGTGCGCCTGCGATTGCTGCGGTGCCGACGCCGCCGCAGCCGATGACTGCGACGGACTCGCCGCGCTTGAGTTCACCGGTGTTCAGCACAGCGCCCAGACCTGCGGTGACGCCGCAGCCGAGCAGACCGATTGCTGCGTACTGTTCAGGGCTGATGTCAGCGGTGATCTTGGTGCACTGACCTGCTGCGACGAGGGTCTTTTCCGCGAAGGAGCCGATACCCAGTGCGGGGGTGAGCTCGGTACCGTCCTCGAGGGTCATCTTCTGGGTTGCGTTGTGGGTTGCGAAGCAGTACTGCGGCTGACCCTTGCGGCATGCGCGGCATTCACCGCAGACTGCACGCCAGTTGAGGATGACCAGGTCGCCGGGGGCGATGTCGGTGACGTCATCGCCGACAGCCTCGACGATACCTGCAGATTCGTGGCCGAGCAGGTAGGGGAAGTCCTGGCCGACGCCGCCGGTGACGTAGTGGTGATCGGTCTGGCAGACACCACAGGTGAGGACCTTGACGAGTGCTTCGCCCTTGCCCGGGTCAGGTACGTTGATAGTGGTGACGGTGACGGGTGCGTCCTGGGAGAGGGCTACAACAGCCTTAACCTTGTGCATGGTGCTCCTTTGCTGAGGTGCGGTTGAAGCCCAACCGCAGATAAAGGTTTTTTGATACGTTCCCATTCTACGAGCATTGGCGTACCTGGTGCGCGATAAAGCTGATAGTGAAGCCCCCATGCGAATTTGACGTTTTATGACGTTGTTGGATACTCCGCCCGGAGCCCGGACACCGTAGCCTGCGGCTGCTTACTCTGCCGTTTCTACCTCTGCCGCCTCCACATCAGCAGCAAAGGCGAGCGCACCGCGTCGGAACGCACCCGAGGTCAGTGCGTTCACGTGGTCCCGGCCGGGTAGGGGAATAAAACGGTTGAGCGGGTCATCCTCGCGCACCATATCGTAGAGTTCCGCACCGTCGGCGGCGATGGTATCCGCGTCACCGAGTACGACCGCAACGGGTACACGCGGATGTGCGCCGGGGTGGCCCGCCGGCAAGTCCGGGGAACCAGCACGCAGGGCGGGCACGTCGAAGAACGGGCCGAAGGGAATCCGAACGAACTTCAGCAGCGCGTCGGGCTGAATGGGGGACCCGTCAATAATCGAGGTGAAGGAGGCGATCGCCTCATCAGTGGAGTCTGCCGCCGGGGTTTCACTATCCGCCGTGACGCTGGTACCCTCGTGCGCTTCGAGCATGGCGCGCAGGGTGATGAGGTGGTCGTGCAGAGGCAGACCGCCCAGAGTGAGTGATGCGACCGCTTCCGGGTGGGTGAGGGCGAGTTCCCAGCCAACGCGGGCACCGAAGGAGAAACCGATAACGTGTGCGCGGGGCTCCAGTTCAACGCCGAGGTCGTTCTCGGTGGCGACTGTTTGCAGCAACTGGGCGAGCAGGTTGGTGAACAGGTGCATGGGGGGCAGCGGCTGACCTGCAGCATCGACAGAAAGCACCGAATTGAACGGAATTGTGTGGCTGCGCACGCCCGTGTGGTTGGGGAGCTTGCAGTCGATGGCCTGCATGGACTCGGGGTCTTTGAGGTATTCGTCTGAGTGGTAGGGCAGGCCAACGATCAGTACGGGGTATCCGGCGCGCAGATATTGGCGGATCCAGCTGGTGCCGCCGTAGAGCTGTTCGCCGCGGGTGGCGAAGCCGTGAATCATGAGGGTGGGGATACGGCTTTTAAGCTGCTGCGGCTGGTAGAGGGTGTACTCGAGGTCGGGGAGAACAATGGCGGGCGCGGCGGCATTGGGTGCATCAACATTGGACGCAGAGGCGTTGGGTACAGCAAAGGGCGCGGGAGAGAAATCTGCACTGGTCATATGTCTATCTTAGTGACCAGCGCAGGGTTTCTGTCCCACGCCCTTGAAAGATTGAGGTGATATGCGCTTAGCTGAGCTGCCGCTTAGTTCTTCTGTGCCGCACCGGTGGACTTATCGGTGCCCGAGGTCGAAGAGCGCCTGCTACTGAGAGTCAGTCTTCGCCTTATATTCGGTAGCTTCCGCCGTGGTGTCTGCCTCCGCATGCTTGGGCTGCTTCTTACCGCCGGCAAAGAACGTGCGAATCTTGGTGGTGCTGGTGCCCACTGCCTTCTTCACGCGAGCCACAATGGAGGGGCCCTTCGGCTTGGGGAGCATGCCCTGGCCTGCCGCCTGCTGTTGCAGTTCGTGTCCGGCGTACATGAGGCGTTCGCGCTGTTCTTCCAGCGTACGGGACGCGGAGGTGCTGCGCGGCTGAACCTTCAGGCGCCCCTGATCGTCTTCACCGGCGAGGACCTGACGCATGAGCATGATTTCTGCGTCCAAGTGCGCTCCAAAGAGGAGCATATTGTTCATAATCCAGATGAACAGTAGCATCACAATCACACCACCGATGAGGCCGTAGGTGGCGTTGTACTTGCTGAAGTTATTGGTGTAGAGGGTGAAGCCGAAACCGCCCAGGCTCATACCGAAGAGCGCCAGCGCCGCACCGGGGGAGAGCTTCCACTGGTTGAAGTGGCGTACGTTCGGGGTGGCGGCGTAGAGCAGAGTGATCAGGGCGATTGCCATGAACAGGATGAGCACCCAGCGGCCGTTGAGCCAGATGAGCTTGATGAGCTCCATATTGACGGTTTCGGGTAGGTACTGACCAATCAAATCGAGGACGGTTACGCCCAGCAGTATCATGAGGATCATGAGTACCACGAGGATGATAAGCACGGTGGTGACGAAGACATTCAGCGGCTTGAGAATCCAGCCGGGGCGGCCTTCACGTACGTTGTAGACCGTGTTGAGAGCTCGGCCGAATGAGCCGGTGTACCCGGAGGCTGACCAGAGCGCACTGAGGATACCGGTCAACAGCACCAGGCCTGCGCCTTGGTCGCCGGTAAGCTGTTTGATGGGGTCTTCCATAATGGCGTACATCTGGGCGGGCGCGTTGTCCTTGAGGAATGCGAGGATGACTGCGGCGCTTTCCTCACCGTGACCGAATACGCCCAGGAGGGAGACAATCGCCAGCAGGGCAGGGAAGATGGACAGCACGGTGAAGTAAGTGAGCGCTGCCGCCATGTCGCTTGCGCCGTTTGCACCGAATGTGAAGATAGCACGGCGCAGGATGTAGAGGACGCTGCCCTTAGGGAAGTCACGCAGTTTCACGCTTGCGTACTTGGGGGCTGCGGGCTTCTTCTTACGGGAGAAGAGTCCGCGTCGAGCTCCGGCGGATACCTTGGTTGAGGAGGTATCAGTGGAAGAGCCAGTGTGTGCAGACAATAGGGCTCCTTGAATGAGTGGGGTGTACACAGTGGTGCGCCTAGTAGCTTCAGCGTGTGGGGCGCACAGAAGGGACGAGGAGAACAATGAGCTGTCCTTCCCGCCCCTACGGTGACATTATAGGTTTTTCTGACCCTCCCGTATATTTCGGGGAATGCAGATAGTTGGCCTGTGAGTCAGATAGAGAGGGTTATCGCCCCGAAAAACTCCAAAAAGACTCGTCAGGTGCTGTTTGCGACTAGCTGAAAACTAGTTGTGAATACCCAGAACTTTAGCGGTGTGAGCCATCAGCTCATCAGCCAGGTCAGGGTTATCGTTGAGCTTCACACCGTAACCGGGGATGAGCTCCTTCAGGTGGGGCTCCCAACCAGCAATCTTGGAGGGGAAGCACTTCGCCAGCAGGTTCAGCATAATCGAAGCCACAGTAGAAGCACCGGGGGAAGCGCCCAGCAAAGCCGCAATGGAGCCGTCCGCTGCAGAAACAACCTCGGTACCGAACTGCAGGATGCCGCCCTTCTTCGGGTCCTTCTTCATAATCTGGACGCGCTGACCCGCCTCGATGAGCTCCCACTCGTCGCCGATAGCCTCGGGGTAGTACTGGTGCAGGGTCTCCAGGCGAGCGTTCTTGTTCTGCAACAGCTCGGTGAGCAGGTACTTGACCAAGGAGACGTTATCCAAACCTGCACGGGTCATGGGGTACAGGTTGTGCAGGCGTAGGGACTTCGGCAGATCCAGTACGGAACCCTGCTTCAAGAAGTTCGTCTTGAAACCGGCGTAGGGTCCGAAGAGCAAGGCACGCTTGCCGTCCACGTAGCGGGTGTCCAGGTGAGGCACAGACATGGGAGGTGCACCCACCGAAGCCTGACCGTACACCTTAGCGTTGTGCTGGTTTGCGGTCGCCTCGTGGGTGTTGCGCAGGAATAGGCCGGAAACGGGGAAGCCGCCGTAGCCCTTACCCTCTTCAATGCCGGACTTCTGCAACAGGTTCAGGGCGCCACCACCGGCTCCGAGGAAGACAAACTTTGCGTTGATGCTCAGGGGCTCATTCTTGTTGATGCGGTTAATCGCTTCAACCTGCCAGGAGCCGTTCGATTCACGGTTCAGGTTGGTGACCTGATATCCATAGCGAACCTCAACACCCTTGGTCTGCAGGTAAGCGACCAGCTGCTCGGTGAGGAAACCGAAGTTCACGTCAGTACCCTCGGGGGACCAGGTTGCTGCCATCGGCTCGTTCTCCTTACGACCCTTGACAGTCAGCGGAGCCCACTCAGCAATCTTCTCGCGGTCGGTGGAGAACTGCATACGCTCAAAGAGTTTCTCCTTGCGGAAAGAGTCGTAGCGTGCTGCGAGGTACTTGGAGTGGTCCTCACCGAAGACCAGGGACATATGGGGGACCGGGTTGATGAAGCTGGTGTCTGTCAAGATATTCTTCTCCACCAGGGATGCCCAGAACTGACGAGAAATCTGGAACTGTTCGTTAATGTTTAGCGCCTTGGCAGCGGAGACAGTACCGTCAGGACCAGCGGGAGCGTAGTTGAGCTCGCACAGTGCCGAGTGGCCGGTACCTGCGTTATTCCAGGGGTTGGAGGATTCCTGAGCAACCTTGTCGAGGCGTTCGAGCAGGATAATATTCCAGGTCGGTTCGAGTTCCTTGAGGAACACACCGAGGGTGGCGCTCATGATGCCGCCGCCGACCAGGACGACGTCGGTTCGTTCAGTACGTGCTACCACTGAATTCTCCCTTAGGGTGAGGGTGCCCGTCCTTGGGCACAATGACTGTGGGGTACATCATCTAGCCTACTCCTTTTAGCGGGGGAGGCATAGCTAGAATCAGCAAATAACAGGAGGGTGTTACAGTTCACACACTAGTTTCTTTGGGGGCATAGACCCTTCAAGGCATGCCAAACACGCGCACAATGCAACACTCAAACCTGAACTGTCTACAACTTACGCAGTTTTCCAAACAGCTCAATCGCATTCTGCTCCGTCTGATAACCCTGAACCTCACGGCTCACAGCCACTTTAGACGTCACATTCAACAACGGAACAGCCGGCATAAACTGACCCAACTGAGACACAACCTTCGCATACAACTCACGCTGCGAATCCACCGAAACAGCAGAATCCGCAGTACGAATCGCCTCCATTACCTCAGTAAAACGAGGCGACGGCGCCACCGCTGCAGCAGTAGGCGACGGTGAAGGAGTCGCCGAAAGGCTCGGTGAAGCAGAAACCTCCTCCGGAGACAACGGATCCGGCGAATAACTCGGCTGCGGGTTCGGAGTCGCAGAAATCTGCACATTCGAATCCGCACCATGTGACGACGGAAAATCAGAATTCTTCTTCGTCAAACCTGTCGTCATATCCGTCGGCGCATTCGTAATCAACGAACGCACCTGATGCTCCGCAATCAACTGCGCCAACACCGGACCAAAGAACGCATACGGGTCACGGTACATGCCGTAGAAACCAGCCAACGTAATACCGCGCTCAGAAGAAACATCACGGCTCTTCTCCAAATACTCAGCCCACGGCAACGGCACCGGTTTAATATTCAGACCCACCTCAATCAGCGAACCCACCATCTCCGAATACACCTTCTGCGGAGTATCCATCCACGGCAGAGAAACATCGGCAGGGTAGTAGCACTCAATCATCTGATTGTCATAACCAGCAGCCGCTAATAGTGAGCGCGCCATATTCTGATTGCGGTCCGTGTAATCCTTCGCGTCATTAGCCTTAATACGGAATGACGGCGAAATCAGCGTCTGCGCATCCGAGGTGCCCTGCGGATAATACTGATGTAACGCACCACGATCCACCGCATGCGAAATAGCGCGCCGCACCGAAATGTTCTTCAACACCGGATGCGCCGTATTCAACCCCAAATACACCAGCGAGAACGGGTCACGACCAGGAGTCTGATAACCATCACGCGCCAACTGACCCAGATCAGAAGAATTCACCTGATCACACGCATCAATATGACCCTCCATCAGCGCAAAATAACGCTTATCCGACGAAGTGAGGGTCGAAATCTGAATCTCATCCAGCTCAGGTACCGGACCGTCAAAATGGGTGTTCTTCAGCAGGCGCACCATGCCAGCCTCGAATGACTCCACACGGAACGCACCCGTACCCACCGGGTTGCCCGTCAGCTTCTGATCAGCACCAAAAAGCGAAGGATCAATAATGCCGAATGCCTGCTGCGTCAAAATACGCGGGAACGCCAACGAAGGACGCGACAGGGTTACCACCACAGAGTTGCCCTTCGCTACCACCGACGAAACCAACGGCAAAAACGGCTGCACCGCAGGCGACTGAGCGGCATTCGCCTTCTGTGCGCTCTTCTTATCATCCGGCAGTGCAGGCTCAGGAACCGATGGAGTAGCGTGCGGAGAATCAGCCGCGGAAGCACTTGGAGAAACAGACGCGCTAGCAGAAGCAGACGGAGTAGTCGCACCCGACGGAGACGCCTGAACAGGCGCAGGCTCCACTGCCGAAGAATCAATAGAACCTGGCTTTGGCACACCAAAACCCCATGCAAATAAAGGCTGAGCAGGCACCGCATGAGCAGAAGTATCCTGCCCCGTAGCTAACGCCTGCCATCTCTGGAAATTCTGCACTACAGCATCCGCAGTCAATGCAACGCCACTACTAAAATGCGCCTCACGCAGCACAAACGTATGCACCAAACGGTCATCAGAAACCGTCCACTCAGCACACAAAGAATCCTGAACCTCAGGATCGCCCGTGTAATGATTCGCCACCAATAACGTCTGCAAAACCTGCGCCGTCACCTGATACGTACTCGCCACAGGAAACAATGCCGGATCCAAACCCAATGGCGCCGCACCCTGTGCAAAACGGAACATACGACGAACATCAGCAGGCGACGCACTCGCCAATGAACTAGCAGACGAACCAGTAGAAGACTGACCAGAACACGCAGAAAGTGCTAAACCAGCACTAAAAAGCGCGCCAAAACGCAAAACGGCGCGTCGACTCAAGCCGCTCGAGCCGACAGTGGCTCGAAGCAGTGCGCCAGAATTGCCAACAGCTGATGATGCATAAGGCTGATGCTGCACGGGAGCGTCCTCTCTTCCGTCGCGGATGCTTACCTCTCAGGATAACGGTTCAACACCCAACCGGGCGAGACACACTCACCCCGGCAAGGCACATACAAGAAAACCCGCCGCCACGAAAACCGTGACGGCGGACCCAACGTAAAATGTGTTTGTGCGCGAGGGGGGACTTGAACCCCCACGCCATAAGGCACAGGAACCTAAATCCTGCGTGTCTGCCAATTTCACCACTCGCGCGTAGCGTCACCCCACATCCGAAGATGTATGCGTCTGAGGCAACAAAAAATTAGTGTACACCAGGAACCAAGGTTCTCCAAGCCGTAAAAGAAGCCCCCATAGGGAAAAGCCCGAAAATACGCCGAACAGCAGCCCCCTTAAGAAGCATCAGAATGGCGATATGCAAGCCCTAGGAAACATGCCCCTACTTCGGGTCAATACCCAAATCACGACGCAGCTTCGCCACATGGCCCGTCGCACGCACATTGTACTGAGCCACAGAAACAACACCCCGCTCATCAATCACAAACGTCGAACGAATCAGACCCTCGTACACCCTGCCGTAATTCTTCTTCTCACCCCATGCACCATACGCCTCGGCAACCGCATGATCAGCATCAGATAGCAGTGGGAACGTCAACGATTCCTTTTCCACAAAACGTGCAATAGCCGCCGGCGAATCCGGAGAAACACCCAACACTACGTAACCCAACGACTTCAACGATGCCAAATTATCGCGGAAATCGCACGCCTCCTTAGTGCAACCCGGAGTCGACGCCTTCGGATAAAAATACAAAATCACCTTAATGCCCGCATAGTCACCTAGACTATGAGTAATACCAGCCGAATCAACCAACGAAAAAGCAGGTGCCGGAGCACCCGGCTCAAGACGAACACTCATTAATAATTCCTCAAAATAACAGTGGAGGGGTGCGGACGCGCCCCACACAGTGTACACACTAGTGTCTCACACACCTCACTCAAACAATGTGTCCAGCCTCACTGTAAATCAACTTGCGTGCACCATGAAAACTCGCGTATAGTATTTTTCTGTTGCAAGGGAGACCTTGAAAAATAAATAAGCGCCTCTAGCTCAATTGGCAGAGCAATTGACTCTTAATCAATGGGTTCTGGGTTCGAGTCCCAGGGGGCGCACATCAAAGAAAATCCCGCTGATTCTTCGGAATCAGCGGGATTTTTGCGTTCCCCTTGAAATACAGTCTTCATGGCTTGAGGTGCATATTATCCTCTTTGCTCCTGCAGGGGACCTGTCCTCGCAGAGCTCGGACACCCTGATGTCGCGACAGAGGATATATGCACCTCCGCGTGTATCGGTATTTGAGGTACGCTCGGTCCCGCCGGGGTTGCGGCAGGTACGCGGTGGTTCACCATGTGCGCCCCGTGCCTAGCAAACTTGGGAGGGGGAGGGCTGTCGCGGTTTGGCGTGTTGCGTGGCGGTTGGGAGTTTTGCATGCGGGGCGGGGGAAGGCTGTCGTGGTTTAGTGTGCTGCCTGGCGGCTTGGCGTTTGGGTATAGGAAAGCCCGCCGCAAACCCAGAGGGGTGCGGTGGGCTTTCCATACGAAAAGTCTTGACTACAGGACCGGCCATATCCGCGTCACAAACTCGCGGAAATCCTCAACATCGCGACCCTGCTCCAAAAGTCCAGTGCCAAAGCGAGTCGAAAGCTCTGCATTATCCTCAAAAGACAAGAAGAATGAGCTACCATTCACCGACTCGATTGTCACCGCATCGTCACCCACACGATACGCATGCAGCGCATTCGTATTATCAATCGTCGTAGCAGTACCCGCAGGCGTCAACGCCGGCAAATTCACCGGAGCAATAATCACCTCATCAGGCGCATCCTGATACCCCACAATAAAATGCTCCTGATCAGGATGCTGATGCAACGCCAAATCAGGATTACGGTACACCGCGCGGCCAGATGCATATACCAAATTGTATGCACCGTAGTTAATAATCTGCTCGTCAAAAACCGGGTGCAGAACCCGAATGAGTTCCTCGCCCGTCAAAAACTCGCTACTCTCAATAGAGTTACGGGGGTCGATAACCTCTGCGTACTTACTTGCTTCGGTCAGCTCATTAGCGACCGTGATAATCGGTTCGGTCATAGAAATCAGTCTACCGGGGCAAAGGAAGAAGGTCACGAGTATTCGTACATATTACGCGCCATGACATCCAAAAAAGCGAGTTTTTCTCACCTGTTCAAAAACCTGCGCTAAAATCCACGTACACACGCAAAGTGTCCACATCATGAAAGAAGAAGGCTGACTTGGGGGTTTCCGTGCAGAAACCACCACGATACCCCATAGAGATTTGACTCACCCCCGCCCAGGGCTTCATCATGGAAGGGTGAAGACAGCAATGCACCAGCGAATTATCAACCTTGTACTCGTCTCCTAGGGGAGTGGCAGGGTCTATTCACTGCGACTGAGCGCCCCTACCGCTACCACCAACAGCGAGGGGCATTTTTTATAGCTTGGTACCCCCGGGCATAGGATGCGTGAGGACCACACAATCCTCCTGCAGAACATTGAATATAACGAAGAACCATTAAGACACGAGGCATTTCCATGACCATGGGATTTTCCACTTCTGATGACGCGGTAAACGCTCCCGCAGAACGCATGACCGGTTCTCAGGCAATCGTCCGCACCCTCGAAGATTTGGGTGTGACTGACGTATTCGGCCTGCCTGGTGGAGCTATTCTGCCGACCTATGACCCACTGTATGACTCTAAGAAGGTTCGCCACATCCTGGTCCGCCATGAGCAGGGTGCAGGCCACGCAGCTCAGGGCTACGCGGTGTCCAGCGGCAAGACCGGCGTGTGCATCGCAACCTCCGGCCCCGGTGCAACCAACCTGCTGACCGCAATCGCCGACGCAAACATGGACTCCATCCCGCTGGTCGCAATCACCGGCCAGGTGTCCACCGCGTTGCTTGGCTCCGACGCATTCCAGGAAGCTGACATTGTCGGCATGGCAATGCCCATCTCCAAGCACTCCTTCATGATTACCGACCCGCAAGACATCCCCCGTGCGCTCGCAGCAGCATTCCATATCGCATCTACCGGCCGCCCCGGCCCCGTGCTCGTGGACGTCACCAAGGATGCACAGGTTGGCATGATGGAATACCGCGGTATTCCTGAGGACCTCGAATTGCGCGGCTACACCCCCGTCACTCGCGGCCACTCCAAGCAGATCCACGAAGCCGCAAAGTACATTACCGAGTCCAAGCACCCCGTCTTCTACGTTGGCGGTGGCCTGGTCCGTGCAGGTGCTTCCGAAGAGTTCCACAAGCTGGCTAAGCTCATCGGTGCACCCGTCGTCACTACCCTGAACGCTATTGGCGTGTTCCCCGACTCGGACCCCCAGAATCTCGGTATGCCCGGTATGCACGGTACCGTCCCCGCCGTCGCAGCAATGCAGAAGTCTGACCTGCTGATTACCCTCGGTGCACGCTTCGATGACCGCGTTACCGGTAAGCTTGACTCTTTCGCTCCCGAGGCTAAGGTCATCCACATTGACGTTGACCCGGCAGAAATCTCGAAGATTCGCTTCGCGGATGTTCCGATTGTCGGCGACCTCAAGTATGTCCTGCCTGAGCTGACCGACCTGCTCTCCACCGAATTCGCAGACCAGTTGCCGAACCTCACCGAGTGGTGGAACGAGCTGAACGTTATCCGCAAGGATTATCCGCTCGGCTACCAGAAGCCCACCGACGGTCTCGGCTCGCCCGAATACGTCCTCGAGCGTATTAGCGCTCTGACCGGTCCTGACGCATACTACGTCACCGGCGTTGGTCAGCACCAGATGTGGGGTGCACACTACATTCAGCAGGAGAACCCCCGCCACTTCATTAGCTCCGCTGGTCTGGGCACCATGGGCTACGGCGTTCCTGCAGGTATGGGTGCTAAGGTTGCGCACCCCGAATCCACCGTGTGGATTATTGACGGTGACGGTTGCTTCCAGATGACCAACCAGGAACTGGTCACTTGCGCACATAACAACATTCCCGTGAAGGTTGCCATCATCAACAACTCCTCCCTCGGTATGGTGCGTCAGTGGCAGACTCTGTTCTACAACGAGCGCTATTCCAACACCGACCTGAAGGACGGTCACGGCACCGTACGTATCCCCGACTTCGTCAAGCTTGGTGAAGCATATGGCTGTGCAACCTTCCGTTGCGAGCGCGACGAGGATGTGGATGCCACCATTAAGGCTGCCCTGGAAATCAACGACCGCCCTGTCGTCATTGACTTCACTGTCAGCCCCCACGCCCTTGTCTGGCCCATGGTCCCGGCAGGCGTATCTAATGACAAGATTTGGATTGCGAAGAACACTTCGCCCGAGTTCGATCGTGAGGGAGAGAACTAATGGCTCTGCACACTCTGTCCGTTCTGGTAGAAGATAAGCCGGGCGTTCTTACCCGCGTCTCCGGTCTGTTCTCCCGCCGTCTGTTCAACATCCTCTCCCTGGCTGTGGGCCCCACCGAAAACCCCGGTGTTTCCCGTATCACCGTCGTGACCGAGGGTGACGCCCATACCATCGAGCAGATTACCAAGCAGCTGAACAAGCTCGTTCACGTGCTGAAGGTTGTCGAGCTTCCCGCCGAATCCTCCACCCAGCGCGGCCACATCCTGATTAAGGTTAAGGCGGATGCAGTGGCACGCCTGCAGATCGTCCAGGCGGCAGACCTGTTCCGTGCATCTGTGATCGACGTTTCCCCCGAGTCTGTTGTGATCGAGGCAACCGGTTCTGCGGAGAAGCTCAACGCACTGCTGGACGTTCTGGAACCCTATGGTGTTCGCGAAATTGTTCGCGCAGGCACCATCGCCCTGGCACGCGGCCCGCGCGCCATGAGCGAACGTATCTAGCACGAGTGCATCTAGTGCTCCCCACGCTACCCTTGTAGCAGTCCCGCCCGTACCACCGAAACACACCAGTTCACAGTGCGGGCGGGGGAGTGCCAGGTACTGAAAAGCTCGGTACAGAAAATCCGGCACCGAAAACCCCGGCCCCCCCGATCAAGCAGGGTACAAATACTTTCAGCCAAAATCTGAGAAGCACTCTCGTAAGCCTGCACCCCAAAAGCTATCAAGTAGAATAGTCAATGTTGAGCCCAGCCTGGGCCGCATACCAAACTTACTGAGGAGAAGAAATGGCAGCAACCATTTTCTACAACGACGACGCAGACCTCTCCCTGATTCAGGGTCGCACTGTAGCAGTTATCGGCTACGGCTCCCAGGGCCACGCACACGCACTGAACCTGCGTGACTCCGGCGTGAAGGTCATCGTCGGTCTGTCCGAGGGCTCCAAGTCCCGTGCCAAGGCTGAGGCAGAAGGCCTGCGAGTCGCAACCGTTGCAGAAGCAGCAGCAGAAGCAGACGTCATTATGATTCTGACCCCGGACCAGGTCCAGGCAAAGGTCTACGCAGAAAGCATCGAACCCCACCTGAAGCCCGGCAACGCACTGTTCTTCGCACACGGCTTCAATATCCGCTTCGGCTACATCACCGCACCTGAGGGTGTCGACGTGGCAATGGTTGCTCCCAAGGGTCCCGGCCACACCGTCCGCCGAGAATTTGAAGCAGGCCGCGGCGTTCCCGCCCTGGTCGCAGTTGAGAAGGATGCATCCGGCGAAGCACTCGCACTGGCGCTGTCTTACGCAAAGGGCCTCGGCGCAACCCGCGCAGGCGTCATCAAGACCACCTTCACCGAAGAGACCGAGTCCGACCTGTTCGGCGAGCAGGCAGTCCTCTGCGGCTCCACCTCTCAGCTTGTCCAGTACGGCTTCGAGGTCCTCACCGAAGCTGGCTACCAGCCCGAAATCGCATACTTCGAGGTTCTGCACGAGCTCAAGCTCATCGTTGACCTGATGATTGAGGGTGGCATCGCTAAGCAGCGTTGGTCCATCTCCGACACCGCAGAGTACGGCGACTACGTCTCCGGCCCCCGCGTGATTTCCCCCGAGGTCAAGGAAAACATGAAGGCTGTCCTGGCAGACATCCAGAATGGCAACTTTGCAAAGCGCTTCATGGAAGACCAGGCTGCAGGCGCACCCGAGTTCAAGGAACTGCGCGCAAAGGGCGAGGCACACCCCATCGAGGCAACCGGCCGCAAGCTGCGCGAGCTGTTCTCCTGGAACTCCGTTGACGACGACTACACCGAAGGTTCCGTCGCTCGCTAAACGGTAGCTCAGCAATAGCTTTCTAAGAATCCGGCGTTTCACCTCTCGCCCCACATAGAGGAGGGGTGGAGCGCCGGATTCTTTGCTATTTCAAGCTGAAAAGCACCACCTGGCAAATGTGTGATGCAGTTCATTATTAATTGAGTTGCAGGCATTCATAAAATGCCGTATAGTATTTAATCGTTGCAAGGGAGACCTTGAAAAATAAATAAGCGCCTCTAGCTCAATTGGCAGAGCAATTGACTCTTAATCAATGGGTTCTGGGTTCGAGTCCCAGGGGGCGCACATCAAAGAAAATCCCGCTGATTCTTCGGAATTGGCGGGATTTTTGCGTTCTCCTTGTTCCTACAGGGGGACCTGTCCTCGCAGAGCTCGGACACCCTGATGTCACTACGGACGACACCGATTCCTCAGGTGGTTTCTGCAGGTTGGGCAGGGGCGCGTTATCCCGCCGGTTTGTTGGGGTGCACGGTAGTTTCGTGTGCACCCCGTGCCTAGCGAACCGGGTGGGGAGGGTTGTCACGGTTTGGTCTGTTGCTTGGCGGCTTGGTGTTTGGGCCGTCGCATTTCAGACTATACATAACCAGGGTGAGAGCCTAGCCTAAGACTGCGGTAAACTGAAAGTTATGACTGCAACTCCGTTCTACATCACCACCGCCATCTCCTACCCTAATGGCAACCCGCACATCGGCCACGCCTACGAAACCATCGCAGCCGACGTGCTAGCCCGCTTCAAGCGCCTCGACGGCTTCGACGTGCGCTTCATGACCGGCACCGACGAGCACGGCCAGAAGATGCAGACCACCGCAGAGAAGCTCGGTAAGACCGCTAAGGAACTTGCCGACGAGAACTCCGCACGCTTCAAAGCAATGAACGATGCGTTGAACATTAGCTATGACCGCTTCATCCGCACCACCGACCCCGACCACTACACCGCATCCCAGGCCATCTGGAAGCGCATGGAAGAAAACGGCGACATCTACCTTGACAAGTACGCCGGCTGGTACTCCGTACGCGACGAAGCCTACTACGCAGAAGATGAAACTGAAGTGCGCGACGGCCAGCGCTACGCCATCACCACCGGCACCGAAGTCGAATGGACCGAAGAAGAGTCCTACTTCTTCCGCCTCTCCAAGTACGGTGACAAGCTCCTTGAGCTCTACGCTAACGAAGGCTACGTCTACCCCGAATCGCGCCGTAACGAGCTGATCTCCTTCGTCAAGGGCGGCCTCAACGACCTGTCCATCTCCCGCACCACCTTCGACTGGGGCGTACCCGTACCCGGCAACGACAAGCACGTCATGTACGTGTGGGTTGACGCCCTCACCAACTACCTCACCGGCCTCGGCTACCCCGATACCGACAACGAACTGTTCACCAAGTACTGGCCGGCCGACCTGCACCTCATCGGTAAGGACATCACCCGATTCCACTCCATCTACTGGCCTGCATTCCTGTGGTCTGCCGGCCTGGAGCTACCCAAGCGCGTCTTCGGCCACGGCTTCCTGCTCGTGAACGGCGAAAAGATGTCCAAGTCCGTCGGCAACGTCGTCGACCCCGCAAACCTCGTCGACGCATTCGGCCTGGACGCCGTACGCTTCTTCCTCATGCGCGAGGTATCCTTCGGCCAGGACGGCTCCTACTCCGAAGAGTCCATCATCAACCGCATCAACTCCGACCTGGCAAACAACCTCGGCAACCTCGCCCAGCGTTCCCTGTCCATGGTCGCTAAGAACTGCGGCGGCGCGGCGCCCACTCACGGCGAATTTACCGAAGCCGACCGCAAGATTCTCGACGAGGCGGCAGCCCTCTACGAGCCGGTCCGTGCAGACTTCGACGAGCAGGCATTCCACCGCGCTTTGGAACGCATCTGGACTGTGCTCGCAGACACCAACGCCTACTTCGCAGAGCAGGAACCCTGGACCTTGCGCAAGAACGGCGAACTCGACCGCATGAACACCGTACTGTACGTAACCCTCGAAGTCGTACGCAAGGTCGCCCTGCTGCTGCAGCCCGTCATGCCCGACGCAACCGCCAAGCTGCTGACCCTGCTCGGCGTACCCGAAGGCGACGCACGCCAGTTCGCAGCCATCGGTACCGCGCTCGTGCCCGGCACGGAACTGCCCGCACCCGCACCGGTGTTCCCCCGCTACGAAGCGCCCGAGGCATAACAACTGCCTGAACACTAGTGGACAGCGCCTGAGATAGCGCTGCAATGATAGCGCTATAACGGATAGTCTATGAAAGCCTCCGGCTTCCCCACCCCAGACGGGGGAGGAGCCGGGGGTTTTCGCATATATAGGTACGGGTACGAGGCAGAGAAGCAGGGGTAAGGGAAGCGGGGTAAGGATGCACTGTGAGAACGCCGATTGAGCCGCCACTCATCCTTAAGGATGAGGCCTGCATCCAGCCCAGCCCGGCACAGGCTCAGCTCAGCCCGCGGAGTTAGTGGGGCACTCTGAATCCATAGATAAAGACCCGGTGCCCACCCACCAAAATCAACCTGGAGGATGAGAAAAAACCACTAGTCAGCGCCACGCTGTGTGAAATAATTTAAGCATGACTACGACAACTCATCACGCACAGACGGCACAGCCTGCCGTCTCCGCACGAAACCTTTCCAAAACTTACGGCATCGGTGAAGCCACTGTCCATGCCCTCAACAACGTCTCCGTTGACTTTGAGCAGGGTAAGTTCACCGCAATTATGGGTCCTTCCGGTTCCGGTAAGTCCACGCTGATGCAGACCATCGCAACCCTGGACACTCCCGACCCGAACCCGGCGACCTCCATCCGTATTGGCGGTACCGAGCTCTTCGGCCTGAAGGACAACGCCCTCACCGAGTTCCGCCGCGAACACATCGGTTTCATCTTCCAGGCGTTCAACCTGGTCCCCACCCTCACCGCGGGCCAGAACATTGATCTGCCTCTGGGCCTTGCCGGTAAGAAGCCCGACCCGCGGTGGCGCGACTACCTGGTCAAGACCCTCGGCCTGGAAACCCGACTCGACCACCGCCCCGAACAGCTCTCCGGCGGTCAGCAGCAGCGTGTCGCCATCGTGCGTGCCCTGCTTGCACGCCCCGAAGTGGTCTTCGCCGACGAACCGACCGGTAACCTCGACTCCAACTCCGGTGCCGAGGTGCTACGCCTGCTGCGTGCCGCCGCAACCGACCACGCACAGACCATCCTCATGGTCACCCACGACGCAAACGCCGCCTCCTACGCAGACCGCGTGGTCTTCATCAAGGACGGCATGGTCGCCGGCGAAATGATCGAACCCACCTACGACGCCGTCCTTGGCGCAATGGCACAGCTGGAAGGTCGATAAGCCGTGGCAACCACATTGAACACGGTGGCGCGCTCCAACCTGCGCGCCTCCAAAGGAAAATACGTCCTCACGGGCATAGGCATCGCGATCTCATCCTTCTTCATCGCCGCCATTATGATGCTCACCAACTCGCTGCAGGCGACCGTCAACTCCTCCATTGGTGACGTGCTCTCCCGCGCCGAGGCGGTCGTCGCCTCCGCCGCTACAACCAGCGACGGTAAAGACAGCAACGCCATCTTCCTGACCCGTGAGCAGATTATGAAGGTGGAGCAGAGCGACTTGCTCTCCGGCTACTGGGTACAGTATGCCGTTACCGGTACGCTCGGCACTGGTGACCAGAAAACCCAGATGCAGTACAACCAGCTGCCCTCCGATTCTAGCCTCTTCCCGTACAAAGTGCAGGGCAAAATCCCCAGCAGCGACCGTGAAATCATGGTCTCTACCTACTTCGCGAAGGAGCACAACCTTTCGCTGAACGGCAAGGTCACCGGAACCGACGTTGTAGAATCCGTTAGTGCTCCCGGTACTGACAAGACCGCCGAATACACCATCGTCGGTATCTTCGACACCGGATTTGAAGGCTCCACCACTAACCGGGCTGTCTTCGTGGGCGGCACCAGCCTCGGCGAAGCCACCCTGAAAGCAGCCGAGACAGAAAACAGTAGCTCGGCGGCAGGCTACCGTAGCATGGCTGGCGCGAACCTCATCTACCTCAAGTTCAAGGACGGCGTAACCGACGCCAAACTCAAGAGCCTGCAGGACTCCCTCAGCAGCGGCGACACTAAGAACGACCCGCGCGTTATGACCGGTCAGAAGCTGCTGGAAGACTTCCAGAAGAGCATCTCTGAGGTTTTCACCTCCATTAGCGTGATCCTGGGTGCCTTCGCGGCCCTGGCGCTGCTGGTTTCCTCCTTCGTCATCTCCAACACCTTTGCGGTGCTGGTCGGCCAGCGCATCCGCGAGCTCGCCCTGCTGCGCACCCTCGGTGCCCGCGGCGGCTCCCTCGTACGGATGCTGCTCGTCGAATCCATTACCGTGGGCGTGGTGTTCTCCCTCATCGGTGCTCTGCTGACCTTCCCGGTCGGCATGCTGGTGGGAAGCATGGTTCCGACCATCATGATTTCGTACTCGATCACCCCGGTGATTATCAGTACCCTGCTGTGCACCATTGTGACGGTGCTGGCGTCGCTCTCCCCGGCACGAAGTGCCCTGCGCATCTCGCCCATTAGCGCAATGAGCGAACACACCAACCGCGAAGTCAGCAAGCCCGGTAAGGTCGGCCCGATCATCGGTGTACTCTTCGCCATCGGTGGCGTGGTCGCTGTTGTGACTGCTCTCGATAAGGCAACCAGCACGAACCGTGACGGTAACTCCGCAATCTTCCTCGGTATGATCGCAGCACTGCTGCTCGGTATTGCGATCTTCCTCATCACCCCGCTGATGCTACCTCCGCTGGTACGCGCCCTCGGCATGGTCACCCGCACCCAGACCGGTAAGCTTGCGCTCGCCAACGCTCTGCGTTCGCCCAGGCGCACCGTCTCCACCGGCCGTGCTGTGCTTGTCGGCACCCTGGTCGTGTCGATTGTGCTGACCGGCTACACGGTTCTGAGCGCATCGTTCGTCAAGGCGCTGGATCAGCAGTACCCGATTTCTGCGCAGGCGAAGTACAGCTCGTATGACCAGTCTGAGGCGGCTTCTACCGTGACCAAGGCGGAGGGAATTGCCTCCAAGGTCAAGGGCATTAAGAACGTTCAGGCATCCGCTGTTGGTTACGCCGCTGGCGTGGTTGACTACACCGTCGAGTACGAAGGCCAGAGTGTCAACCAGAACGCTGACCTGGTGGCGTTGAGCTCCTCCGATCTGAAGGCAATCCTGCCGAACGAAAACTCGAACCTTGCTGACGACACCGTGCTCGTACCTCAGGGACTCTGGAAGTCCGCTGGATTGAATGAGTCCAGCCGTCTGAAGGCGCGCGGCCCGCTCGGCGAACTGGAACTCAAGCCCGTCAAGTCCGAAACCAAGCAGCACCTGCTGATTGTCAACCCTGCCACCGCTGCCAAGCTGCAGGACGCCAAGACCCCGCAGGCAGTTGCCAACCCCGCCGCTGAGGAAGCTCAGAAGCGACTGGAAGAAGCAATCGCGAGCGGCGATCAGGAAGCTCAGACAAAGGCATCACATCTGACCGTCACCAGCCAGGCACGCGGTAACGACACCGTCATTCTGGTGCGTGCGGTATCCCCGCTGACCAGTAGCGAGAACGT
Source organism: Rothia similimucilaginosa (assembly GCF_029850985.2). Lineage (NCBI taxonomy): Bacteria > Bacillati > Actinomycetota > Actinomycetes > Micrococcales > Micrococcaceae > Rothia > Rothia similimucilaginosa. Next base: position 770,990 of record NZ_CM138149.1, read on the forward strand.
GACCCTGCAGACTGAACTGAACCGTGCCAGCCCTGACAGCTCCTTCACCGGTGGCTTGCAGGAACGCCAGACGTTTGACCAGCTGCTGACCGTCATGCTGACCTTCACCCTGGTGATGCTCATGCTCGCAGTGGTTATCTCCATCATTGGTGTGGCGAACACGATGACCCTGTCGGTCAACGAACGCCGCCGTGAGAATGCGATGCTCCGCTCGCTGGGTCTGTCCCGCAAGCAGCTGCGCCGCATGATCTCCATTGAGGCGATTCTGATTACGCTCGCCGCAGTGGTGCTCGGCATGATTGCCGGTACGGTCATCGGTGCGGTCTCCGCGAAGATTGTGATGGCTGCCGTAAGCTCCAGCGCCCCGCTCGTGCTTGACCTGCCGTACATCTGGTACGTGGTCATCCTCATTGTGGGTGTACTCGCCGCGATGCTCGCTTCGGCGCTGCCTGCGGCTCGTTCGGCTCGCATGTCCCCGGTTGAGGGTATGCGCGGCTAACAACCAAATATAGGGTGTGAGAAAGTAAAGCCCCGGATGGTGCCTTAGATCAGGAGGCGCCCGCCGGGGCTTCACTGTGTCCTTTATTCTGTTGTGCTTGTACTCTCAGATTCTTGGAGCTGACCTGCAGCCTGGCTTTGCGCGTATGATGGGTGTATGAGCACTAGCCACCCCAATCTGCGTCGCGGGTACACGCTACCCCATGAAGCGGAGGTTCTTCAGATCCTCCGTGATGCCGGTGTGCGCCGTGCCCGACTCTTCGGTAGCGCCGCCCGCGGTGAGCTGACCGAAACCAGCGACCTGGATTTTCTGGTGCAGATGCCGGGTGTAGCCCCTTTTGATGAGTTCATGCAGATGGTGGATGCTCAGCACCGCATTGAACAACTGACCGGCCGTAGCGTTGATATGGCTACCCAATTGCGCCCCCGCATCTATGCGGAAGCAGAACCGGACATGGTGGAGCTGCCGCTATGAAAAGCTCGCTTGATGACTTCTCTCTGATTCTTGAGTCAGCTCAGCGTATCTACGCTTTTACGCCCGAGCGATATGAAGACCTGATAGACGGCTCAAACGGGGTAGTCCAGGACGCGCTTTGCATGCGCTTTCAGGTCATTGGCGAAACCCTCAATAGAATTCGTTCAAAATACCCAGAAGATTATGAACGGTATGAACGGGCTGAGTGGCAGTACCTCATTGCTATTCGTAACATCATTTCTCACAGCTATGTGAGTGTTGATTTTGCTGTCCTATGGGACGTCGCCCGGAATAAGTTGCCTGAGCTGATGAGCGACTTTGAACGAATCATCGACGCGATACAAGAAATCACCTAACTAATAGAGCCCCGGAGGGTGCCTCGATTAGGAGGCGCCCGCCGGGGCTTTGCTGTGTCCTCTAGCTTGCCGTGCTCTCTAGCCTGCCGTATTCCTATATATTAGGGAACGGCTACTGGGCAATACCCGCCTCATACGCCATAATGACCGCCTGCACACGATCACGCGCACCCAGCTTCGCCAACACATGCGACACATGCGTCTTCACCGTCGCCTCCGAAAGTACCAACTCCCGCGTAATCTCCGCATTCGACAAGCCGCGCGCAATCAGACCCAGCACCTCAAACTCACGCGGTGACAACTGCTCAATCAACTCGCGATGCGGATAATCCGCAACAGGCTCAAAGCTCGCAGAATCAGCCGAAATAAACGTCGCCTTAGGAATCTCAGGACCAGCAGCCTGCACAGACTCGGCGGCAGGAACAACAGACTCGGTAACAGGAGCGGCAGGATCGGGAGAATCCAGCACCGGAATCATCTGCTCCAATAGACGGCGAGTCGCAGACGGCGCAATTACCGCATCGCCGCGGTGCACCGTACGAATCGCCTCCAGCAGCTGCTCCGGCGGAGTGTCCTTCAACAAAAAACCGCTCGCCCCGGCACGCACCGCCGAATACACGTACTCATCAATATCGAAAGTCGTGAGCATAATAATGCGCACCCGCTCATCTTCGGAAATTTCACGCTGGGTGTCACGCTCCAGAATGTGGCGCGCCGCCTCTAGCCCGTCGCAGTGCGGCATGCGCACATCCATGAGGATGACCTGCGGTGCCTGCCCCTCAGAGACCATGCGGTCAAAAACGTCAATAGCTGCCAGGCCGTCATCAGCTTCCATGACGACCTGCAGGTCCGGCTGGGAGTTGACGAGCATGCTCAGACCGCCGCGCACCAGGCGCTGGTCGTCAACGAGCATCACGCGGATCGGCTGGGCGTTCTGCGGTACGGAAGAGTACATAGTTTCAATCCTAGTCACAGTGGTGGGGTAGAGGAATAAGAGGAGCGAACAGGGTATAGAGGTATTAGAGGTTGCGGTAGGGGAGCGTTGCCTCAACGAGCCAGCCGCCATCGGGTTGCAGACCGTAGGTGAGGGTGCCGTGGTAGAGGGCGATGCGCTCGCTCATGCCGCGCAGACCGTTACCGCTACCGGGTACCGGGCTGCTGGTGTGCTGATTCGAGGCTGAGGTCGAGACAGAGGAAACAGCAGAAACCGGGTCGTTCTGCACCCGCATGTGCAGACCGTCCTCACCCCAGTGAATGGTGACGGCGGTTGCCGCGCCGGGGGAGTGCTTGAGCGCGTTGGTGAGCGCCTCCTGCACGGTTCGGTACGCCGCCAGCTCGGCACCCTGCGGCAGGGTGCGCGCCATGGTGCCGGTGATTCCGGTGAAAGTGACGGGTAGCCCGGCGCGGCGGCTCTGCTCCACGAGGGCGGGTACATCGCTGAGGGTGGGCACGGGCACGTAGGAGGTTGCCTCGTCTGTGCGCAGTAGCCCGAGTAGGGAACGCATCTGGGTGAGGGAGTCGCGTGCCGTATCTGCGATGAGTTCGAGGGTCTGCTCCGCAATGTCCGGTGCGCTCTGCAGCTGAGCTTGACCGGGCTGCTCAACCTGCTCTTCCTGTTGCGTTTGCTGTGCGCGTGCGGTGCGGGCGCTTGCGGCGGCGTAGCGTGCCCCATCCGCCTGAGAAATAATGCTGGACAGTGAGTGCGCCACAATATCGTGCATTTCGCGGGCAATGCGGGTGCGTTCGTCCTGTGCGGCGAGGCGGCGTTCCTGTTCCTGCTCGTATTCGAGGCGGCGGGCGCGTTCTTCGAATTCTTCGCTGCGCAGTTCGCGCATGCGGCGGGAGTCGCCGAGGAACCAGAAGACGGTGAAGATAGATCCGCAGAGTACGCCGAGCATCAGGGAGATGAAGATGCGGGCGGGTATGTCGTCCCAGTGGTAGAGGAGTGAGAGTAAGGTCTGTACGGTGACGGCGAGTGCGCCGACCCAGCCGAGAATGAGGGAGCGGAAGCGGCCGCGGCGGGCCCAGTGCCTGCCGGTGTGGTATGCGGCGAGGCTGACCGGCGGGTAGCAGGTGATGGCGAGTGAGTTGGGGAAGGGAGACAGGAGGGTGATGCAGAGCGCCGCGATGACCACGTAGATGCTTCCGTAGGGGAAGCGGTAGCGGAAGTAGAGTGCGGTGGTGCTGCAGACCGCGGAGATGACCGGGATCCAGCCGTAGCTGTTGATGAAGGCAGTGGAGAGCACGCAGCAGAAGAACTGCATGTGTGCGACGACGATGACGTTCATCCAGCCACGTTTGTCTCTGAGGTAGCTTTGCACGCGGCTGGAGGCAGTGATTGCGTCAGCGGGCAGGTCGTTGCTTTCTGAGATGCCGCGGGTATGCGTTACGGCGTAGCCGGGTTCGGCTGTTGCTGTGCTGTGTTGTGGGTTCTGCTGGGATTCGGTGTACTTGAGAGGCATATTTCCAGTGTATCGAGGTGGTGTAGCTTACCTGGCGTCCGAGCCCTGCATTGACAGCACAGCGATTTGGCAGACTCGCTCCGCAACCGGCGGTATGGACTATGGCAACGGCGGCGTCGGTGGCGAGCAGCCCCTGCTGTACAGCAAGGGCTAACATCTACGGTGTTCTGGGGTTTACCCGCAGAACAAGCAGGAGCCCTTCAGCTCCTCCACCGCTGGCGATAAGGGTGGCTCCGGCTTCGCACAGTTCGGTGGTGCTGGTGGCTCCTACGTGGCTCCCGGTGTTTTCCGGCGGTACTATCGAGTCCGCAGGCAACGCTCCGACCGCTCGTGGCGCACGTGGTAACGGCTACGTCAAGGTCTCCCTCTGCAAGCGCACCGCGTAATTGCATAGACCCTTAGGGCTCTCACACTGAGTGAGAAATCATAACGATATTCCCCGGCTGATTATTCAGTCGAGGAATATTGTTTTAACCGGTGGGATCTGAACGCCACAAAATCCAGAACCCTAGAATTCAGGAGACGTTGCCGGGCAGGGATAGGGATTAGCCCAGAGTCTGAGACCCCGCCCGTACACTCTACCGCCCACCCGCGGCGCGTATTACGGTAGAGGCATGACTGAAGCACGTAGCATCGACCTCGCCGTTATCCCCGGTGACGGCATCGGCCCCGAAATCATTACCGAAGCCCAGCGCATCCTCGCCCGCGCCTGCGAGCTCGAAAATATCACCGTGACCCCCACCCACTACAAGCTCGGTGCTGAGCACTGGCTGGAAACTGGTGAAACTCTGCCCGACTCCACCATGGACGCCCTCAAGCAGCACGACGCGATCCTCTTTGGTGCCATCGGTGCAGACCCGCGCAGCGGCAAGATTCCCTCCGGTCTCATCGAACGCGAAATGCTCCTGAAGCTGCGCTTCGCCTTTGACCACTACATCAACCTGCGCCCCTCCCGCCTGTACCCCGGTGCAGTTTCTCCGCTTGCCAACCCCGGAAACATCGACTTCGTCGTCGTGCGTGAAGGCACTGAAGGGCCCTACATCGGCAACGGCGGCGTTATCCGCGGCGGCACCCCCCACGAAATCGCCACCGAAGTCTCCCTTAACACCGCACACGGTGTGGAGCGCCTAGTGCGCTACGCCTTCGAGCTGGCTTCCACCCGCCGCAAGAAGGTCACCCTCGTGCACAAGACCAACGTGCTCACCCACGCAGGCCGCCTCTACAACCGCTACTTCACCGAAATCGCGGCTGAATTCCCCGAGGTTGAGACCGACTACCTGCATATTGACGCCACCACCATCTTCATGGTCACCGACCCTGCCCGATTCGACGTGATTGTCACCGATAACCTCTTCGGCGACATCATAACTGACCTCGCCGGTGCAGTGACCGGTGGTATCGGCTACGCGGCAAGCGGCAATATTAACGCCGTCGGCGAGTTTCCCTCCATGTTCGAGCCCGTACACGGCTCCGCACCGGATATCGCCCGCCAGAACAAAGCAAACCCCACCGCCGCAATCCTCGCCGGCGCGATGCTGCTGCGTCACCTTGGTCACGATGCTGCCGCAGCCCGCATTGAGGACGCTGTCGAAGCAGATATGCGCGAAAACGGCGCGAGCATGCGCGGAACCGATCAGGTCGGTGCAGACGTGCTCGCACGCCTCGGTTAAAATCCACGCGGCTAAAACTTATCAGCCGTAGCAGCTGAATGCGAAACACCCGTGAAGCCCGGAAGGAACATACCTTCCGGGCTTCACCTGTTCATATCCTGAATGGGAGAAAAGGCGCACATGCGGCAAACGCATCTTTCCGGTACTCTAAAACAGGTCAGGCACACCCGCCTGGCACCTCGGCGGTGGACACCATCCACCACTAGCTTTGATGCATCCGACTAGCACAGACCGCTAGATGCACCATCTGCCCCGTACGACAACGCGCCCGGCGGCACACACTGGTCCCTCGCCCCGCCGCGAGAACCGCCACTCAAAGAACGCCCACAGAGGCAACTAGACGAAGAGGAACGCAGAACGATGGCCATCGAATTCAGCCACGAAGCAAACCAGTCACCCGCCACCGCCGAACGCCGCACTGAAATCCTTGCAAACCCCGGCTTCGGCGACTACTTCAGCGACCACATGGTCACCATCGACTGGGAAGGCGACTACAAGACCGGCGGCACCTGGTACGACGCACGAGTTCATCCCTACGGCCCGCTCGTCCTTGACCCCGCAGCATCCGTCTTCCACTACGGTCAGGAAATCTTCGAAGGCATTAAGGGCTACCGCCACGCTGACGGCTCCGTATGGACCTTCCGTCCCGAGAAGAATGCGGCACGTTTCGCGAACTCCGCACGCCGCCTCTCCCTGCCCGAACTGCCCGAAGAACTGTTCATCAAATCCCTGCGTGAACTCGTGAAGGTCGACGAAAACTGGGTACCCACCGGCGACGGTGAAGCCTTCTACTTCCGACCCTTCATGATCGCAACCGAAGCGTACCTCGGCGTGCGCCCTGCAAAGCACGTGCAGTACCACGTCATCGGCTCGCCCGCAGGTAACTACTTTGGCACCCCCGAACCCGTAGACATCTGGCTCTCCACCACTTACGCCCGCGCAGGCGAAGGCGGCACCGGTGCGGCAAAATGCGGCGGTAACTACGCAGCATCCATGATTGCCCAGACCGAAGGCGAAAAACACGGCTGCAAGCAGGTCATCTTCAAGGACCCACACCGCGGCGACGCCATCGAAGAGCTCGGCGGCATGAACGTCTTCTTCGTCTTCGGCAAGGAAAACAAGATCGTCACCCCCGAACTGACCGGCACCATCCTCGAAGGCGTGACCCGCTCCTCGCTGATTCAGCTCGCCAAGGACCGCGGCATGACCGTCGAAGAGCGCGCCATCACCCTCACCGAATGGCGTGAAGGCGTGGCAAACGGCGACATCACCGAAATCTTCGCCTGCGGCACAGCGGCAGTGGTCGCCCCCATCGGCAAGCTCAAGGCTGAAGACTTCGAAATCCCGGCACCCACCGAGCACTTCGGCGAAATCTCTAAGAGCCTGCGCGAAGAGCTCGTCGGTATTCAGCTGGGCACCGTTGAGGACCGCCACGGCTGGATGACCTGCCTCATCTAAACGTTCAACAAACGTAACCCGCGAAATCCCCGCAGGATGCCCCGCCCGACCCCGCACGTCGCGCGGCGAGTAGCCCGCGGGGATTCGCTGTACCCGGTAAATGCTGTGCCCGGTCAATAGTGCGTGCGGCGTTGCTACCCCGAAGATAGGGGAGGGGAGGCGAACCCCACCCGCCGCCCCGCCCTCGAAGGCTGGTACCCTAGAAGGTATGCGTATTGCACGATTTACCGTAAATAATGAGCTCCACTTCGGGCTGGTAGAAGGCGATGCAGGCGAAGAAACCCTGCGCGTGCTCGCCGGAGACCCCTTCTACTCGGGTATCGAACAGACCGGCACCACCTACCGCATCGACCAGGTGCGCCTGCTCGCCCCGATCATCCCCCGATCCAAGGTGATTGGAGCGATCGCAAACTGGGCAGGAACCGAAGCACCTGCCTCCCCGCAGTTCTTTCTCAAGCCCAACACCACCGTCATTGGTCCCGGTGACCCCGTGACCCTGCCCGAGTATTCCGAAGCTGTCAGCGCAGAAGGTGAACTCGCCGTCATTATCGGTCGTATCGCCAAGTCTGTGCCTCTTGAGCGCGTGCACGAAGTCATCTTCGGCTACACCGTAGCCAACGACCTCACCGCCCGAGACCTGCTCGAAGACCGCCAGTGGACCCGCGCCAAGGGCTTCGACGGCTCCACCCCGCTCGGCCCCTGGATCGAAACCGACCTGGACACCGACTCGCTGAATATTACCACCTGGGTTGACGGCGACGTCGTGCAGGAAGGCAACACCTCCGAAATGCACTACTCTGTAGCCGAACAGGTTGCCGCGGCCTCCGAAATTTTCACCCTGCTGCCCGGCGACGTACTGCTCACCGGCACCCCCGCCGGCATCAGCGTACTGCGCGACGGCAACGAAATAGAGGTCGAAGTCGAAGGCATCGGCTCTCTCGTCACCCGCGTGCGCGACTAAGCTGACCGCGCCCAACAACGTAACGTACATCCTGAAACACACCGTTAAGGAGACATCATGACCGAATACCACGGTCCCGTACTCAACAGCCCCGCAGACACCCGCGTCCGCTTCTGCCCCTCGCCCACCGGCACCCCGCACGTGGGCATGGTCCGTACCGCCCTCTTCAACTGGGCGTACGCGCGCCACACCGGCGGCAAGCTGATTTTCCGCATCGAAGACACCGACGCGGCACGTGACTCCGAAGAGTCGTTCAACCAGGTGCTCGAATCCCTGCACTGGCTCGGCATCAACTGGGATGAAGGCGTTGGCGTCGGCGGCCCCCACGAGCCCTACCGCCAGTCCGAGCGTAAGACCGCAGGCATCTACAACGAGATCTTCGCAAAGCTCGTTGAAGGCGGCTACGTGTACGAAGACTTCTCCACCCCCGACGAGGTGAAGGAACGCCGCAAGGCAGCCGGTCAGGACCCGCAGCTCGGCTACGACAACTACGACCGCAACCTCACCGAAGAGCAGAAGGAAGGCTACCGCGCAGAAGGCCGCAAGCCCGTGTGGCGTCTGCGCATGCCCGATGAGGACATCACCTTCAAGGACCTCGTTCGCGGCGAAATCACCTTCAAGGCAGGCACCGTACCCGACTACGTGGTCGTCCGCTCCAACGGCGACCCGCTGTACACCTTCGTGAACCCCGTCGACGACGCACTCATGGGCATCACCCACGTGCTGCGTGGCGAAGACCTGCTCTCCTCTACCCCGCGCCAGATCGCGCTATACCGCGCGCTCATCGACACCGGCGTGACCAGCTTCATCCCCGAATTCGGCCACCTGCCCTACGTCATGGGCCAGGGTAACAAGAAGCTCTCCAAGCGTGACCCCGAGTCGAACCTCTTCCTGCTGCGTGACTCCGGCTTCATCAAGGAAGGCCTGCTGAACTACCTGTCGCTGCTGGGCTGGTCCCTCTCCGCAGACCAGGACGTCTTCAGCATCGACGAGCTCGTCGAGCACTTCGACGTGCACGACGTTGTTGCCAACCCCGCACGCTTCGATGTGAAGAAGGCAGAGTCTATCAACGGCGATCACATCCGTGCGCTCGATCCCAAGGACTTCCGCGACCGACTCATCCCGTATCTGCAGGCCGCAGGCGTACTCGGCGAAACCCTCACTGAGCGTGAAGAGCAGGTCCTCACCGAAGCTGCCCCCCTCGTTCAGGAGCGTATGCAGCTGCTTGGCGAAGCACCCGGCCTGCTCGTATTCCTCTTTAAAGCTGACGAAGAAATCAGCACCGCAGACGATGCACGCAAGCAGCTCAAGGAATCCGCACCGCAGGTTCTTGCCGCCGCTATCGAGGCTCTGGAGCCCCTCGAGGACTTCACCGCAGCCAACATTGAGGGAGCCCTGCGCGCCGCAATCGTCGACGGCCTGGCAATCAAGCCACGCCTCGCATTCGGCCCCGTGCGTATCGCAGTGTCCGGTGAGCGCATCTCCCCGCCTTTGTTCGAATCCATGGAAATCCTGGGCAAGGAATCCTCCCTCGCACGCCTGCGCAAGCTTGCCGCTGAACTGAGCTAACCATGAAACAGCCGATCATGGGGAAGGCGCTGCTGAAGGGCTCCATCATGGCGCTCACCAACGCCTGCATTATCTGGCTGTTCGCCTATATTGCTGGCTTTGACCGCTCCGTGTGGATGGTCGTCATCATTATTGCCGCTGCGGCGCTCGCCTACGTGACCGCATTCCTGGAGGCACGCGCCATGCAGAACGCGGTTCACGGCGGCGACGTAAGCACCTCCTCGTCTGTTGTTGATTCTTCGGACCCTTCGGACGAAGAAGAGGAAGAGAGCGACGACTTCGTGGACCCGGGCCCCGACCCGGAGGCGGGCGACTTCGACGCTGGAAGCTCCAGTAGCTCCGACTACTCTGGCGGAGGCGACTCCGGTGGAGGCAGCGACTAAGCTCTAGCTACTCTTGATGCAGCTACTCTCTGCGTAGCTACATGGCGTAGTTACTCATGGCGCGCGCTCGCAGGCACCTCAGGTGTGTGTGGCGCGTACTGTGAGAGCCCGGCGAGAACCCACGTTTCAAGAGAATCCCCTTATCCAGCGGGAATCAGAGGACCGAAAAGTCTGAAGAAACCCGGTGGATAAGGGGATTTTTTATAAATTTGAGAATATTTTTTGTGATGGGTATTTCCTGCAAGACTGCTAGTCAGTATATTTTATGGGGGTTAATCTGGTTCTATCTGGGGGAGTGCGGCAAGAATTTAGTTTGCGTACCCCAGTAAAGACTCGTATAGTAGTACCTGTTGTTGCGACGAACTGAAAAGTTCAAAGCGAAAACATGCGGTTGTAGCTCAGTTGGTAGAGCACCACCTTGCCAAGGTGGATGTCGCGAGTTCAAGTCTCGTCAACCGCTCCACTGAAGCCCCGAGGTTCGCCTCGGGGCTTTTTCGTTGTCTCTGGGTTTTGTTGTCTGCAGAAGTTTTAGCTTTTGAAGGCGTGGGTTGGGAGTGAGATAGAGGTCTTGTGATCTTCTCGAGGTGACTGCTTGGGTGAGCTGACTGTCTGGCTATCTGATTTTCTGCCTGACTGACTGTTCGAATACCCGGCTGTCGGGAGGTGGTGCAGAAAGAAAAAATCTTCAAAAAAATTTGAGATGCAAAATGTGCGGGGGAGAGACTAAAGCTGCTCTCTGAGCTCCCTTGAAGCTGCTTTGAGGGGTGAAAAGTGGCCCCAAAACCTTCTTTTTGAAGAAATTTAAAAAACTTTTTAGCCCTAAAAACCCCGGAAATACGCGGAATTGGCGGGTGTAAAGCCGTGAATGTGAGACGTCTCTCCAGGTTTCGGCTTGCACGCCTCCTGAAAGACCCGTATAGTTATTACTCGTTCCGGTGAAAAGCCGAAAGGCAAGAAGCGGAACGGTAACTCAGTAGAGTAATGGGATATGGTGTAATTGGCAACACGAAGGTTTCTGGTTCCTTTGTTCTAGGTTCGAGTCCTGGTATCCCAGCTAACCTCCTAACAGAGGTTGCGGCCCCATCGTATAGCGGCCTAGTACTCCGCCCTCTCACGGCGGCAACACCGGTTCAAATCCGGTTGGGGTCACCACTAGGAAATAAGCCCTCAGTCTTCTGACTGGGGGCTTATTTATTTATTCGGCGAAACTGGTTTTAGATTCTACGGTGCCGCCGTGTACTCATCGAAACTCAAGTGGCTTCTCGGCGGGGAGCAACACAGGAATAAAAAAGGGGGTGGCGCGCAAAATTTGACCTTCATGCCAAGCCCCGGTATAGTCTTATCCGTAAGCGTGATTGGCGCAGTGGTAGCGCGCTTCGTTCACACCGAAGAGGTCACTGGTTCGAACCCAGTATCACGCACCAATAACCCCCGTTTCAAGGAACGGGGGTTTTATTATGCCCACCGGTATTTGTGCCCACAAACAGTACAAACTCAGCCGCGGACACAACCACCCGAGAATGAGGTACCCCGTGACAACACCCGAACTCGCCGCAGCCACCGACTACGGACGCATGTACGCACGCGTCCGCGGAGGAGAACCCCTCGTCCCCTCCATCACCACTGTCATCGGGCAGCACACCAGCGATCTCAGTGGCTGGCACGGGTATATGGCAGCCAAAGCCGCCCTCGAAGACCAGCGCGCATACCGCGCCACCGGATCCCACGGCCTCAAATTCGCCATCATCCGCGACGCAGCCAGCGCCTCCGAACGATACCGCGACGCAGCTGCTGCCCGAGGCGACCGCGTCCACAACTACGCCGAAGCAGTCGCCCTACGCACCATGGGACGCGAACACAACTTCGATGAAAGCCGTGAACAGCTCATCATCAACGGGGAACAAGCCTACGCTGACCGCTTCGACGAATGGTGGGAAGCCTTCAAGCCCCGACCCCTCGCTGCCGAAGTTACCATCTGGAACGAAACCGTCGGCTACGCGGGCACCCTCGACCTCGTCGCAGAGATCGCAGGTCGAACCTGCATTATCGACTACAAAACCAAGGGCACCGACAAACGCGGTCGCGTCAAAGCACTTGACGAAAAAGTCGTTATGCAACTCGTCGCCGGACTCAAAGCCGAAGAATCCCTCCTCGACCCCGACGAAGGCACCTGGGAACCCTGGAAATACGGCGACGCACCCGTCCTCATGGGCGTGGCACTCGGCGAAACGCAGGTGTTGCCGCAGCAGGCAAACCCCGCCGTACTCGAACGCAACTGGTACAAGTTCTGCGCCCTGCGCCGGGTCTGGGAATTCGATCGCCAGGTTCAAGAATTTGAAGACCCCGCGCTCATGCCCGTAGTACCTCCGCCCGCGGCATAGATCAGTACCTCCGCCCGCGGCATAGATCAGTACCCCCGCCTGCGGTATAGGGGAGAGGCTGTAACCCCCGGGAGGTGAGGCTCAGTCCTCACTCCAATGCCTCGATTCGTTCTAGATTCGCGCTACTGAATCGGCGACAATAGAACAATAGGCAGAACGGCACGCTCCCACTGGGAAAAACCTGCTGGGAAAACCGTCAGCGCAGTTCTGCCACCATTTTGAAATCCGTAAGCACATTCCCGGCACCCGCCGGCAAAGGAGAATCATGACCATCCTGAGCATCCGCACCGTAGGCGACCCTGTGCTACGCAGCGTCTGTGACCCCATCACCGTCTTCGACGACGACCTGGCACGACTCATCGACGACATGCTAGAAACCATGTACGACGTGGGTGGCGTGGGCCTTGCTGGCCCGCAGGTTGGCATCTCCAAGCAGATTTTCACCTTCGGAGGCATTGACGACCGCGAGGGCTACATCATCAACCCCGTGCTTGAGGTCGGCGAAGAAAATCAGGAAGGTGGCGAAGGTTGTCTGTCCGTGCCCGGTCAGAAATCCGCGACCCCACGCAAGAACTGGGCGCGCGTGACCGGCGTGGACCGACACGGTGAACCCCTCGTGCTGGAGGGGGAGGGCCTGTTCGCGCGCATGCTGCAGCACGAGACTGACCACCTGCATGGCAAGCTCTTCATCGACCGTCTCGTGGGTGAAGACCGGCAGCGCGTGATGCGTGCCCTGCGCGCCGCAGACTACAACACGGTCGCAGCTAAGACCGTGACCGAGCGTGCAACCCGCGTGGGCGGTGCCTTCGGTGGTGGTGGCGCCTTCGGTGCCGGTTCCTCCCTCGGTAGCTTCGGAAAGTAGGCTCACATGCTCAACATTATTTACGCAGGCACTCCAGATGTTGCCGTGCCCCCGCTCGACTACCTGGCGAACTCCGATAAGGTGCGCGTGGTCGGCGTGCTCACCCGCGAAGACGCCCCCGTGGGCCGCAAGCGCGTGCTCACCCCCTCCCCGGTGGCACAGCGTGCCGAAGAGCTCGGTCTGCCCATCGTGAAAGCAAATCGTTGGAACGACGAAGCCGCCGCGGCCATTGCCGAACTGAACGCTGACGCAGCCGCCGTGGTTGCCTACGGTGCCCTGCTGCCGCTGCCCGCGCTCGAATCCCTGCGCTACGGTTGGGTCAACCTGCACTTCTCCAAGCTACCCGCATGGCGCGGTGCCGCCCCCGTACAGCGCGCTCTCATCGCCGGTGAGCAGGAAATTTTCTCCACCACCTTCCTGCTTGAAGAAGGCCTGGACACCGGCCCAACCTTCGAACAGGAATCCACACCCGTAGCCGCCGACGACACCGCAGGCACCGTGCTGATGCGCCTCGCCACCAGCGGTGGCGCACTGCTTGAACGCACCTTCGAACGCCTCGAAGCGGGCGAGAGCGGCACCGTGCAGGTCGAGGACGAGTCGGTCAGCTACGCCTCCAAGATGAGCATTGCCGACGGCCGCCTCACCTGGACCGAACCCGCCGAGCAGATCCTGGCACGCTTCCGCGGCGTGACCCCCGAGCCCGGCGCATGGTGCGAACTGGGAGAAAACCGCTTCAAGATCGGTGGTCTGGCGGTTGCCGACGAGCGCCTGGTACAGTCCCTGACCGAGGCGAACAGCGGCCCCCTCGCACCCGGTGCGGTGCGTCTGCACGCGAAGAAGGTACTGGTCGGCACCGGTACCGAACCGCTGATGCTGCTGCAGGTTCAGCCTGCCGGTAAGAAAATGATGGATGCGCCCGCGTGGGCTCGCGGCGCTGGCAAGGACATGGCGGAAGGCCTGGTGGTACTCGCATGAGCAACGAAAAGCGCCCCTACAAGGGTGGACACGGCAAGTCCGGTCACTCCGGTAACGGCAAGTTCAACCAGGGCAAGCCCAATCAGGGTGGCGGCCAGGGTTACGGCCAGGGTGAGGGCGGTGCGAAGCGTAAGCGTCGCCGCCGCTCCGGTGCAGGTACCGGCTCTGGTGTGAGTGAGCAGAACCGCCAGCAGTCTCAGAACTCCGAGCGTTCGCAGAATCAGCGCTCGCAGAATCACCGCTCTCAGAGCCGCCCGCAGAAGTGGGATGACAACTCCCGCCCCGAATCGCGCACCGGTCGCCGCTTTGACGGCCTGACCAGCGTCGAACGCGCCGCACGCCGCGCCAAGACCGAGCACGACGACACCAAACGCGGTGGCGGCGGCACCTCCCGGCGCAATAAGAGCGGCCACGAACGCAACCGCCGCTCTATGTCCGCCCGCGAATTCTCCGCTGCGGCACCCTCCGCACGCTCGCGTACCGCAGATACCGCACGCGCAACCGTCTTCGACGTACTGCGCTCCGTGGCGGAATCTGACGCCTACGCGAACCTCGTGCTACCCAAGGCGATTCGTAGCCACCGCCTCGACCACCGCGACGCAGGCTTCGCAACCGAGCTGACCTACGGTACGCTGCGCCACCAGGGCACCTACGACGCAATCCTCAGCCGCTGCGTAGATCGCTCCATCGAGAAGGTCGGCACCACCACCCTTATCGTGCTGCGCATGGGCGTGCACCAGTTGCTGAACATGCGCGTTCCCGCCCACGCGGCACTGAACCAGAGTGTGTCCCTGGCACGCGAAAAGATTGGTGCGGGCCCGGCAAGCTTCATCAACGCGGTGCTGCGCCGAGTCTCTGAACGCACCCCTGAAGAGTGGTACGAACTCATCATTGAGGACGCGAAAGACGACACCGAGCGCATGGCACTGCTCGCCTCGCACCCCGGCTGGATTGTGCGTTCCATGCGCCAGGCACTCGTCGCGCATGGCCGCCCCGCCTCCGAAATTGAGCAGCTGCTCGAAGCGGACAACCTCGCCCCCGTGGTCAACCTGGTTGCACTGCCCGGTCTGGGTACCCTCGACGAGGCACGCGACCAGGGCGCCGTCGACGGCGAACTGGTTGACGGGTCGGCACTGTACGCCTCCGGCGACTTAGCGCGCCTGGAATCCGTACGTGAAGGCACCGTCCGCGCCCAGGATGCCGGTTCCCAGCTGGTAGCACGCGCGCTCGCCGCAGCACCCCTGGACGGCGCCGACACCGCCTGGCTCGACCTGTGCGCAGGCCCCGGCGGTAAAGCGGCGCTGCTCGGCGCGCTCGGTATTCAGCGCGGCGCATCCCTGGTCGCCAACGAGGCGGCACCGCACCGCGCTCAGCTTGTGGAATCCTCTATGCGCCCTCTTCCCGAGGACAGCTACACGGTACTTACCGGCGACGGCCGCCAGATCCGTGAGACCCTGCGCAGGAACACCTCCGACCTGCCCGGCTCCATTGAACCCGGTCAGCTGTTCGACCGCGTCATGGTGGATGTGCCCTGCTCCGGCCTGGGTGCCCTGCGCCGCCGCCCCGAAGCACGTTGGCGCAAGTCCCCGCGCGATATTGCAGAGCTGCTGCCCCTGCAGCGTCAGCTCTTGGATGCAGCGATTGAGACGACCCGCCCCGGCGGCGTCATCGCGTACGTGACCTGTTCCCCGCACGCGGCAGAAACTCAGAACATTGTGGCTGAGGTGCTCGAAAGCGGCGCGGTCAGCCTGCTCGACTCCGCCGCCGCACTGCGTGAAGTTGCCCAGCACACTGAAGGCGCGAAAGGCGAACCCGTGAGCGTACTAGTGGGGGAGAAGGACCCCGGCCACACCCCCGAGATCAAGGTCAAGAAGGGTGCCCCGGACGTGAAGGCTTCTCAGAACCCGACCACGGCACAGCTGTGGCCGCATGTGCATGGAACCGACGCAATGTTCCTCGCCCTGCTGCGCAAGAACTAGCCGCTTCACCGCCTAGCATCATTCGCCATACGGCACGGATTTGAAAGGAACCCCATGGGTATTGCCATTAACCCGTCGATTCTCTCGGCGGATTTCGCGAACCTGCAACGCGAGCTGGAGCGCATTTCCACCGCAGACGCCGCGCATATTGACGTGATGGACAACCACTTCGTCCCCAACCTCACCTGGGGCCCACCGGTGGTCAAGCGTCTGCGCGAAATCTCCCCGGTGCCGTTCGATGTGCACCTGATGATTGACGAGGCCGACCGCTGGGCACCCGAATACGCCAGCATGGGCTGCGAATCGGTGACCTTCCACGCGGAGGCGGCTATCGCACCCATCAAGCTGGCGCGAACCCTGCGTGCTGAGGGTGCGAAGGCAGGTATGGCGCTACGCCCGGCAACCGCCGTGGAACCCTACTTGGACATGCTCAGCGAACTGGACATGCTGCTGATTATGACCGTGGAACCGGGCTTCGGCGGCCAGGCGTTCCTGGACGTAACCCTGCCGAAGATTGCCCGTGCTGCCAAGGCGATTGAGGGCGCGAACCTGCCGGTGACCGTACAGGTGGACGGCGGCATCACCGAAGAGACCATTCTGCGTGCTGCGGAGGCGGGCGCAACCTGCTTCGTTGCCGGCAGCTCGGTCTACGGTGTGGACGAGGCGCTCGGCGGTCCGGAGGCGGCCATCGCCTCCCTGCGTGCGGCGGCCGCATCGGTCAAGCGCTCTGGCACCGGTTGTGGCTGCTAGCGGTACTCGCCGATAACGGTGTACGCCAGTAATGGCGCCCGGCATCTATAAAACCCCGCACCTATAAAACCTCAACGCCCCGTTGCGAAGACTGCACCCCGTCGCGGTTCTTTGCAACGGGGCGTTTTGCATGTCTTGCTTTTTGCCCACCGTGGTTTTATAACGAGATAACGGTGAGGGAGAGACACTCATTTAAGCGACATAGTGTCAGCAAGACAGTGACAAAGAGTGAAATATGTTAACCCGCCGAATTCCGCGGCAAACCTGGGCATCCTGACGGTCGGAGAATGCAAACTGAATACGTCTTGATGTAACACTCAGATATCTGTAAGGTTAGGTATAGTTTAGTTATATCTAGGGGGAACTATGCCTTTCAACCAAACCGATCTGACCGACACCGAAAACCACGGCGCATCGGGCGTTAACCGCCGCGCCTTCTTCGGCTTGGCGCTTGCCTCCTCGGCTGCTCTCGCCCTCGCGGCATGCAGCAGCGAGACCACCACGACCACCACTTCCGGCGGTTCCACCTCGGGCGGCAACGGCGGCACCCGAACCATCAAGGATATCGACGACGAGAACGTAGAAGTTCCCGCCAGCCCGAAGAAGGTTATCGTCCTCTCCGAACCCACCCTCGACGGCCTGCTCGCCCTCGGCGTGACCCCCGCCGGTTCGGTCTCTGGCCGCGGCCAGTCCGGCGTACCCAACTACCTCGCCGACCGCGCCAAGGACGTGCAGATCATCGGCACCGTCGCCCAGGTCAACTACGAGCAGATCGGCAACCTCGAACCCGACCTGATTCTCGTCGACTCCACTGGCGTGGACAAGCGCTCCGATGCCTACGAAACCCTCAAGAAGATTGCCCCCGTGGTCTACTGCGGCTACGCGGGTGGCGACTGGCGAATCAACTTCCGCAACGTCGCCAACGCCATGAACATGGTCGACAAGGGCGAAGAAGTCATCAAGGCATACGAGGCAAATGCCGCGGCGCTGAAGGGTCAGCTCGCCCCCAAGTACGGCGACAAGACCTTCTCTATCGTCCGTTGGGCAGGCAACGGCCCCGCCCTGATTCTCAAGGAACTGCCCGCCGGCCAGGTGCTCAACGACCTGGGTCTTAAGCGCCCCGAGGCGCAGGACCGTAACGGCCAGGGTCACTCCGAGCCCGTCTCCCTGGAGAACCTGGCAACCATCGACGCGGACTACATGTTCCTGGGCACCCTCGGCGGCGCAAGCCAGCAGAACCCGAACGCGCAGGGCTCCGCAGGTCTGCAGGGCGCCGAAGAAGCACTGAATAAGGCGAAGGAAACCTCCGGCTTCACCAACCTGAAGGCCGTCAAGGACGACCACGTGATTCTCGTGGACGGCTCCAAGTGGACCTCCACCGGCGGTCCGCTGCTGCTCGAGGGCATTATCGAAGACGTCAAGAAGGCGCTTCCGCTCTAAACATCCCGTTCTGAACACTCGGTGAAGCAATCACACGCTGAAGCTTCCGCCACACCCCTTCCCACCGCGACCTGAAAACCGCGGCGGGAAGGGGATGCACGACCCACCACACCATCCTCAAGGAGCACAATGACCGAAACTCGACCCGTGCGCACCGCAGCCCGCTACGGTGCCGTCGTGGCTCTCGCCGGCGCGCTCATCACCCCTGGAGCAGCGCTGACCGGCACCACTCTCGCATTCGCGGATTCCAACCTGCCGATTGGTATCGCCTCGGACCCGGCGGCGACCCCGTCAGCCTCGGCTACCCCTAATGCTGCTCCCTCTGATGAGCCGAGCAAGACCGCTGAGCCTACCCCGTCAGCGTCATCGAGTATTCAGCCGACTAAGTCTGCCAGCTCCAAGACAGCGAACCCTGTGAAGGCACGTGTGACCATCTCCACCGAAAAGTGGCGCGAAGGCAAGATTGTGGTGCGCGGTGAAGGCTTCGTGAGTAATGCCCCCGACCGCGGCGCCATATTTGCGGTCAAGTTCCTGGATGCCCTCCCCGATAAAGCACACCAGGCCATTAATCCCCTGACTAAGGAGGGTGGCAACTCGCCTGCAAACTTCATGGCAATTGCCAATGAAGACGGTACCTTTGAGGTTGAGGTTCCTCTGCCCACCACCGAAAACACCGGTTTGAGTGCCGAAAAACTGGTGGAGGCAGGCTGGGCTACCGAAAATTCCGAGCACAACGTGCAGATCCTCTCCGGTTCCTTGGGTGGAGCAGATGAGCAGGGTAAAAACTACGACCGCGGCGTGTCTATTCGACAGAAGATTAAGCTCAGCGACAAGGCTCCGGAGTACGCCCCCGGTGACGCACCCGAGCCGGTCAACGCCTCCGAACTGACCGCTGGTAATGGCGTGCAGGTGAGCCGTGACGGCTCCACCGTGACCGTGACCGTGCCGAACGCTGAACCGGGCACCTGGGTGTACGCCGCGACCTATCTCGGTAACTCCCCGCAGACCCTCTACGGCTCCGGCTGGAAGCGCCTGGATAACAACCGCAGTTTCAGCTACGAGACTAGCGGAACTATGTCTCCCACCACCTACCGAGTGGTTGTGCACAACGGTAATCAGGATGCTGAGAATGCCGTGCTTGGTTTTGCTGACATAACTATCGAGCGTGTCGTGGCACCCCGCGAGGATGTATCCAATGATGACCAGGGCTCCTACGATGTGGAGCCGTCACTCGCCACAGTTGTTACTCCCGCCGAACCTATTGTGAAGCGAGTGCAGGCTAAGGCGAAGGAAGCAGCTCCCCAAAGCGCTGCCTCGACGCCCCAGGCTAATGCGAGTGTTAAAGCCATCAGCTCACCTTCTGCTTCTGCCTCGCCGCGTTCGAATGCAAGTGCTACCTCCAGCCCTACGGCCCTGACTGCGCAGGGGCCAACCATTGAAGGTACTGAGCTAACCGGTATGACCAAGTGGCTAGTCAATAACGCCAACAACCTGCTGCTTTCGGCAGCTGGCTTGGTGATTCTGACTACGGCTCTGGTGTTGCGTACCTCCAAGAAGTAAATTTTCTGACTGCACACTCACACCGGCACCGGCTCACCCCCCTGGAGAAGGGGTGCGTAAACCGGGTGCCCCTCCGACTACTTGGGTTCAGATATACAGCGTCGCTCCGTTGTTTCTGCTACGGACCGGAATATCCAGAGATGAACCTGGCAAAGATTTGAAAGGACAACCATGCGTGCACCTTTTTCGGGAACCCCGAAGGCATCCCTGACCTCTAAGGCACTGACCGCCTGCGCCGCCGCAACCCTGGCACTGGGCCTGGGTGTTGGCACTGCATCCGCTCTGCCTCCGGGTGGTGCGAAGGCATCTACCGATAACACCTCCTCAACCGTTTCCCCCTCTGTGAGCGAGCACGGCGTGATTTCCTTTAGCGTGAGCGGCTTCCCCGCGAACGCTGTGGTGTCCGTGAAGGTGGACGACGGCAACCTGTGCCCCTCCAATGCGGCTCAGGGCGCTTGCGTGGTGCATCAGCAGAAGACCGATGGCAACGGTAACGTCTCCGGTTCCTTCGTGCTGCCGGATGTAGGCCCTGGCACCCACACTCTGCGTTTCCTCGCTTCCCGTGAGAAGCGTGACAAGGACGGCAAGTACCTGGGTACCGAGGCGTACAGCAACCGCAGCCCCGAGTTCACCGTGGTGGGCGAGAACGGTTCTGAATCTTCTAACTCTTCCTCTCGTCGTTCGGGTTCTGATGATTCCGCAAACTCTCAGAGTGATGAGTCGAATGCTGAGGCTGAGACTGTGTACACCGACGCTGACGGCAACACCATCACCAAGGAGGAGTACGACCGCCTGAACGTGGAAGCTGACTCTTCCGCTGCGCCGGCTGCTTCGGCTTCTGCAAATGCCCAGAAGAAGGCTACCGCTTCGGCGAGCGCATCTTCTTCGGCTGTTGCGCGCGGTAATGCGTCGAACCCGAGCGCTTCAGCTTCGGGCGCGGCTAACACCGCATCCACCGTTCAGACCGTGACTTACGGTGCTGCGTTCCCGTGGATTGGCGTGGTGGTTCTGGGCGTAAGCGTTGTGGGTGCCGCTGCGTTGCTGCTGACCCGTAAGCGCTAAGACTTAACGTCGGATGCGGGTGGGGGAGTAACCCACCCGCTCCGGCGTTTCTCTCATTATCTACCGGTGTGCCGGGTACCCCTCGCGTGGTGTGGGTGCGCCGGGCGCGCCTCCTTAGTTTTCTTGTATCGAGCATAAGGAGCATAGTGGCCCGCACGAGCTCATTGTCCCGAGATGTTCAGCAGGAGAGTACGTCCCGTCAGGGTTCTGTGATTCAGGGGCAGAAGTTGGGTAAGCGCCTGGCTTTTCTGTTCCTGTTTGCGGTGCTTTTGGTGGGGGCTGTGGCTGCTTCTTTGCTGTTCGGGTCGAATAATCTTCCGCCGGATCAGGTTCTGGCTGTTTTCAATGGCACTGCTTCTGAGCAGACGCAGACGATTGTGACGGAGCAGCGTATTCCGCGTACCCTGGTGGGTCTTGCAGCGGGTGCTGCGTTGGCGGTTGCCGGTTCGTTGATGCAGTCGTTGACCCGTAACCCGCTGGCTGAGCCCGGTCTGATGGGTGTGAATGCCGGTGCTGCGGTGGCTGTGATTGCTTCCGTGGTGGTTTTTGGTGTGATGGGCATTTGGCAGTACATGGTTGCTGCGACGATTGGTGGTGCGTTGGCTGCGGTGCTGGTGTACACGCTGGGTCGTGGCCGTGACGGGTCGATTGTGAAGCTTGCGTTGGCGGGTGTGGCGATTTCTGCGGCGTTGTCGGCGATTGCGCAGGGCCTGATTTTGGCTGATCAGGATGCGTATAACGAGTTCCGTGTGTGGGTTGCCGGTTCGCTGGAGGGCCGCGGTATGGATATCGCGTCAACGGTGGGCCCGGTGATTGTGCTGGGTGTGCTGGTGGCATTTTTTGTGGCTCCTGCGATTAATGCTCTGAGTATGGGCGAGGAGGCGGCGACCAGCCTCGGCGTGAGTGTGCGTACGACGCAGAATTTGACGTTGCTGGCGGTGACGGTGCTTGCTGGTGCGGCGACTGCTGCTGTGGGTCCGATTGGATTTGTGGGTTTGGCAGTGCCGTTTGTGGTGCGTGCTCTGCTCGGTAATGATGTGCGCTGGGTGAATTATGGTTCGGCGCTGTTGGGTCCGGTGTGGCTGCTGTGTGCTGACGTGTTGGCGCGTGTGCTGGTGGCTCCGCAGGAGACTCAGGTGGGTATTGTGGCGACTCTTGCCGGTGCCCCGGTGTTCTTGTTCCTGATGACTCGTCGTAAGGTGGAGGCTCTCTAATGTCGAATTCTTCCGCTCTATCGACGGAGGCCGCCACCACTGCGACTAATCGTTCTGCGCGTCGTCGTGGCCGCGATTTGGGTGGCCGCCCGGTGTTGACTGTGCGCGGTCCGCTGAGTGCTCAGGTGCCGTGGCGTGTGCTGATTCTGAATGTGGCGTTGGTGGTGCTGATTGCGGTGCTGGCGTTTTGGGGCATGCTGCAGGGGGACTACAAGATTGCCCCGGAGAAGCTGATCCCGGCGCTGCTAGGTGAGGGTAAGCAGATTACGGTGACTTTTGCTCAGCAGCGTGCGGCGCGTATTGTGGCGGCGCTTCTGGTGGGCGCGGCGCTTGGTCTGTCGGGTGCGATTTTCCAGGTGATTTCGGGTAACGCCCTAGGATCACCGGATATTATCGGCTTCACAAATGGTGCCGCAACCGGTGCGCTGTTGCAGATTATTGTGTTCAATTCCGGCCCCGTTGAGGTTGCCCTGGGCGCTGTGGTTGGTGGCTTAGCGACCTCGGTGCTGGTGTGGTTGTTGACGCGGCACACGGGCCTGTACGGTTTCCGTCTGGTGCTGGTCGGTATTGGTGTGGGTTCGACTCTGGCGGCGTTCAACGCGCTGCTGGTGGTGCGTGCTTCGCTGACTCAGGCGCAGACCGCGGCGTCCTGGCTTGCCGGTTCGCTCAATGACATCACCTGGGAGCGCACCTACGCGCTACTGGGTCTGCTGCTTGTGGTGACTCCGCTGCTGCTGATGCTGGTCCGCCCGCTGGGCGCGATTCGTTTTGGTGACCAGGTGGCATCCGGTTTGGGTGTGAGCGTGAATGCGTACCGTGTGGCGGCTCTGTTCATCGGTGTGCTTCTGGTTTCGCTGGCGACCGCGACGACCGGTCCGATTGCCTTCGTCGCCCTGGCTGCGCCGCACATTGCGAAGACTCTCTCCCGTAGTGGTGGGGTGGGCTTCACCTCCGCGGCACTCATGGGTGCGTTCATGGTGCTCGGCTCCGACCTGATTGGCCGATTCGCTGTTTCCGGACGCATCATTCAGGTGGGTGTGGTGACCGGCGCGATTGGTGGCCTGTACCTGATTTACCTGATTTACCTCGAAAGGAAGAAGAGCTAGTGAACACTAGTGTGACGACCCGCCTTGAAGGCGAGAACATGGTGGTTGCCTACGGTGAGCATACGGTGCTCAACGGGGTAGATTTTCAGGTGCCGGAGGGGGAGCTGACCGTTATCCTGGGCCCCAACGCCTGTGGTAAGTCGACCACATTGAAGGCTCTTGCCCGCGTGAACCCGCTCAAAGAGGGCGAGGTTCGCCTAGACGGCACCCCGCTGCCGCAGATGAAGTCCCGCGCCATTGCTAAGATCCTGGCGATGTTGCCGCAGACCCCGGAGGCGCCGAGTGGCGTGACCGTGGCGGATGTGGTGGCGCGCGGCCGCTACCCGCACCAGTCGCTACTGCGTTCCTGGTCTGATGAGGACGAGCGAGCCTGCGTGGAGGCGATGCAGGCAGCGAACGTGCTGGAGCTTGCGGAGCGTCCCATTGAGGCGCTCTCGGGCGGTCAGCGTCAGCGCGTGTGGATTGCCATGACCCTGGCGCAGCAGACCCCGCTGATTCTTCTCGATGAGCCGACCACCTACCTGGACATCACACACCAGATTGAGGTGCTGAACCTGACGAAGAAATTGCATTCCGAAGGCCGGACTGTAGCCGTGGTGTTGCATGACCTGAACCTTGCTTTCAGGTATGCTACTCATGTTGTTTTAATGAAGCAGGGTCGGATTATCGCTCAGGGTGATCCGCGTGCGATAATTACACCGGAACTTATTCAGGAAGTTTTTGACCTGCAATCGGTTATTATTCCTGATCCGTGCACTGGTACTCCTTTGGTTATTCCGAAGGAGAACCAATCAATTCATATTGCCGCTGATGCTATTTCGGCGGCCCGCGAAAGCGAATAGTTTTCGCCCCTAAGCCGCGTGGGAGTTGGCGCCAATCGTCTCAGTACGGGTGGAAAAGCTCGGCATTGCGCCGAGTAGCGAACGTTAGGATCTGAGGGACCCAGGATCCCCTGCGCGTAGGGCGCCTACCCGGTGCTCGCCCGTCTTTGACGCATGAACGGATCCGAGCACTGGGTAGGTTCCATTTTGGGAACCCGTAGATGAGGCACCGAGACTGCCGTATGAGGCTTTGAAAGTTACGACTTGAGAGGTTTGATGCACGGTCTCGGTGCCTCATCTCTTTTAACTTTTGGGGTGGACAGGCTGGTTTTAGGTGGGGCTGGGCTGGGCAGGGTTGTGGTGGCTTCGTGCTTGGGTTTTAGTAGTGTGTGCTGGCTGTCATGATTGTCATCTTTTGGTTCTTTCGTTTTTCCCTTTGGCTGGAGTTTGGGTAAGGGATACCATAGAGTGAGGTAGTAGAGGCTAACTAACGATAATGTGCCTCCTCACCGATTCTCATCAATTGAGTGTTTCCACAGACCAAGGAGGAACCGTTGGGCGAGCACGAACCCACCGAGACCGTTCCCGCACAGAGCATTTCTGTACAGGGCATTTCTGTACAGGGCACTTCTGAACAGCCTGCTTCTGTACAGGCTACCTCTGCGCAGCCGTGTACCGTTGCGCCGGCTGTGCGCCCGAGTCCTCCCAAAACCCCGCGCCCCGTACCGGCACCGCGCGTGGACAGCCCCCTCATCAGCGCCCTCATCGCCGAGGCAGTCAGCTCCAAAGAGCTGAACGCCCGCATCGTTGAGGTCGTCTCCGAAGGTACCCCCATCATCGAGCCGGTGCACCGTAAAGACGGCAGCATCAGTGAGAACGAGCGCATCGTTACCTTCCTGTACCACAACGAGCAGGCGGAGCAGGTGCTCATGTTCATCAACCGCCTGACCGATGAGAAGAATCTTGACCGTTCCCTCATGACCCGCATCGAGGGCACCGGATGGTGGCAGCTGAGCATGCAGATGGAAACTACCTGGCGTGCCTCCTACAACTTCTTGCCGGTGCTGCCCGGCGAGCGCCCCGCCTGGCTGGGTGATGACGACCAGGTGCGCCTGCGCGCCGCGCTGGACTCCGGTGAGGGCGACCCGCTGAACCCCGAGACCGTGTGCAACCGCATCGGTCGTTGCATGGGTGTGGTGCAGCTTGAGCACGCGCCGGTGCAGGAGTTCATCCTGACTCAGGAAGAGATTGACGCACTGCCCGCCCCCGAGTGGATGCATACCCCTGACGGCCACCAGTACGTGCTCGGTCGCGTGGGCGATCCCGCCCCGGATGCGCCGTTGTTCATCCAGTTCGACGGCGAAATGTGGTTTAGTCAGGGCATGGAGCGTATCCTCAATCGCGCCCATGAGGTGGGCCGTATTCCGGCGATGCACGTGTTCTTCCTTCACTCTGGCGGTCGTGAGAACCGCTGGAAGGAACTGAACGGTGACAACCCGATTGCCGACTACCTGGTGGAGATTGCCTTCCCGCACCTGGAAGCGGTGCACGGTATTAAGACCGCGCCGCAGAACATTGTGATTAACGGTCAGTCGCTGGGTGGCCTGTCCTCCCTGTTGGCGGTGCTGAGCCGCCCGGAGGCCTTTGGCGGTGCGATCGCGCAGTCATCGTCGCTGTGGCAGCCACAGGTCATGGACCGCCTGGACGAGCTGGAGGCGGCGGGAGAGATTGATCGTCTGCGCCACCTGTACCTTGAGATTGAGGTGGGGGAGCAGGAGTGGGTTTTGGTGCCTCCTCACCGTGAGCTGAAGGTGCGCCTGGAAAAGCTTGGTCTGGAGAGAGCGCGCTGCACGACCTTTAACGGCGGTCACGATTATGCGTGCTGGCGCGGTGCGATTGTGCCGACCCTGGAACGCATCATTGATGCTCACCAGCGGAATATTGAGCGTGGCGAGCAGAACTACGAGAAAGATGCACGAAAAGTAGCGTAGAGCTTGTACCGCTGCCGATGATTGGGCGCCCCGGACCCCTCGCCTGCTGAGGTTTGCCCCGCCCGCTGGGGGCGCATGGTGGGCATGCGGGGTTCCCGTTAGGGTAAACACCGCCGCGCCCGTATCCTAGAAAAGGACAGCATAAGAGATGCGTAGTCTCTTGGTAGATGTAGCACTACCGTGCCACGAGGGGTACCGAAGGGTACCCGGTGTAGGCTGCGCACCCGCCCTCATTGACGAGATGGCATCACGCTGCGAACGCACGCAGCACGTGAGCGCTATAGAAACCGCAAACGACACAGAAATCGAGAGAAGATGACCGTAGAACGTAGCCCCCTGGCCCCCACACCGCTCATCCCCGAGTCTTTTGCCGCGAAGTACCGCGAAGCCGGCTACTGGATTGACCAGACCATCCCCGAGTTCCTGTTGGATGCCTGCCGAGCGAAGCCGCACTTTCCTGCGCTGGTGGCGATCTCGCACGCGCAGCTTAATGAGGACGGCAAGCCCCAGCAGATTCGCCTCTCCTACGGTGAGCTGGAAGCGGCAGGTCGTGCCGCTGCGGTGCGCCTCATTCAGGCTGGCGTGCAGCCCGGTGACCGCGTGCTGCTGCAGCTGGGTAACACCGCCGAGTACCTGGTGTACCTGCTCGGTATTTTCTGGGCGGCTGCTCTGCCGGTGTTCTGCCTGCCGCAGCACCGCACCACTGAGCTCGTGCACTTTGCGACCCGCACCGACGCGGCGGCGCATGTGTTCTCTTCGCTAACCCCGGGTGCAGATTTCTCCGCCCTGCACGAGGATGTTGCCGCCGAGTTGCGCAAGAACTTTCAAGAGCCGCCGGTTGCTATTGACGTTGCGGAGCCGCTGACCCCGCTGACCGAAGAGGAGCTCGCTGAAGAGTTCGTGCCCGGCGTCATTCAGAACACCGAGAACCTGCGTGCGAGCGAGCAGGTGGCGTTCCTGCAGCTTTCCGGCGGTACGACCGGCATTTCGAAGCTGATTCCTCGCACCCACGCTGCCTACCTGTACTCGGTACGCGGTTCGGTCGATATCTGCAAGCTGAACAACAACACGACCATGCTCGTGGTGCTGCCCGCCGCTCATAACTTCACGATGAGCTCGCCCGGTATTCTGGGCGTCATGTGCGCCTCCGGCAAGCTGGTGTTTGCGGCGGATCCGTCCCCGCAGACTGCGTTCCACCTCATTGAGATGGAAGGTGTGACCACCTCCGCGCTGGTGCCGCCGCTGGCTCAGGCGTGGGTCGCCTCCGCGGAGAAGCGCGAAGTGTCCCTGCCCTCCCTGCAGACCCTGCAGGTGGGCGGCTCGAAGCTGGCTCCGGCGGTTGCGGGCAAGATCGAGTCGGTGCTCGGCTGCACCGTTCAGCAGGTGTTCGGCATGGCTGAGGGCCTGGTGAACTACACCCGTTCGACCGACCCGATTGAGATGCGCCTGAGGACTCAGGGCTACCCGATTAGCCCCGACGATGAAATTCTGATTGTTGATGATCAGGACCAGCCGGTTAAGCGCGGCGAGAGCGGCCACCTACTCACCCGCGGCCCGTACACGATTCGCGGCTACTACCTGGAGGAGAACGCGAACCGCTACGGCTTCACCGAGGAAGGCTTCTACCGCACCGGTGATATTGTGCGCCTAGTTGCCGCTAAGTACCTTGAGGTGACCGGCCGCGCGAAGGACCAGATTAACCGCAACGGCGAGAAGATTGCCGTGGATGAAATTGAAGAGCTGGCGCTAACCCACCCCGACGTTTTTGACGCCGTGGTTCTGGGCATCCCGGATGAGACCGTGGGCGAGCGTGTGGGCCTGGTTATTGTGCCGCAGGAAGGCGCCGACCTGGGTGAAAACCCGCGCCGCACGATGCATGAGTTCTTCACTTCGAAGAAGCTCGCTGACTTCAAGATTCCCGAGCGCGTGCAGGTTCTGCAGAAGCTGCCCACCACGAACGTGGGTAAGATTTCTCGCCGCGAACTGCGCGCCAAGCTTGCCGAAATTTTTGGCTAAATCTTAAGCCCGTATTCCTACCCCTATTGAGGAGAAAAATGTCCGCACTTGAGACCCTGCGCCCCATCATGGAGAAGTACATCGTCGAGCCCGACTCTCTGCAGACCGCGTTTGACGAACCGACCACCGACCTGTTTTCTCTGGGCCTGGACTCGATGGGCTCCTTCGCCCTGCTCGACGACCTTGCCGCTGAGGGCGCCGTGATTGAGTTTACCGAGCTGGTGGAGAACCCGACTGTGGAGTTCATCGCCTCCCGCCTGGGCTAAGTTTCATCGTACCCCGAGCGCCTACCTGCCGCGAATGCAGACGGGTGCTCGGGGTGTTTGCTACTCGCCTCGTTTACCCTTGTCAGCTTACTTCTGCCAGCGTGAATTGGCGGGGCAGTAGCCTACCTTTTACACACCGCATATCATCCTTGACTCAGACCCCTGATCCAGACCTTGAGAGGCCACCATGGGCGTAGCTGATACTACCGCAGCCGCTAGCTTCGGGACTGCTTCCTACCTTCGCACCGCCGCGAACCCCTCCGCACAGCATAGTGCTGACAGTCCCTGGCTGCCGCTGACCACTAACGCGCGCGGCATCTATTTTGCCGCCGCGATTGACCCGACGAATCCCTGCTACAACACCGCGGAGGTTCTGCAATGCCCCGCAGACACCGACCTCGCTCTGCTGCGTGAGGCTTTTGAGCAGCTCTACCGCGAGAACGAGGGCTTCCGCGTGCGCACCCGCATTGCCGATGGTGCCGCCTCCCAGCAGATTCTGTCGCTTGAGGCATTCCTCGCGGGCATTGACCTGCTCGTGGATGAGGGGGATCTGAACGACACCGCGGAGGCGGGGGAGGAGAACATCTCTGACCTGCCTAACTCTGACTTGCCTGCGCCGGTGCGCACCTGGGCACAGCGTCTGCTCGCCCAGCCCCTTACCACCGATGAGGGCGTGACCGTACGCAGCGCTGCAGTGCGTTACGACGGGTTCCTCTGGGTGTACCATTCTTTCTCCCATGTGGTTGCTGACGGGTTCGCGGCGTTCAACGGTCTCTCCCGCGTGGCGGCGATATACCGTGCCCTGTCCGCAGGCCAGCCGGTCCCTGCAACCCGCCGCATGAGCCTGCAACAGCTGCTCGATGCCGACGATGCTGCCTCAACCTCCCGTGACGAAGACGTCGCCTTCTGGGAGGCGAGCGGCGCCCTGGAGCAGGAAGATACCTCCCTGGCGGGTCGTACAGCTTCCCCGTCGGCGCGGTCTGTGCGCCTGGCGTTCAGCATTGACGTGCCCACCCAGCAGGCTCTGCTGGATGCGGCAAAGCAGCACGCCGTCTCCTGGCCGGTGTTGGCGACCGCTGCCGTGGGCTCGTACCTGGCGCGTGTGGGCGGCTACTCGCAGGCTTCGTTCGGTGTGCCGCAGATGAACCGCATGTTCGCCCGCACCCTGCCGGAGGCGACCCGCGCCCTGGGTGCGGCGAGCGCGCAGACCGGCTGTACCGCGGTGAACGTTCTGCCGGTGCAGGTTGCGGCGACCGGTTCCATCGCGGAGTCCCTGCACTCGGTGAAGGAACAGTACGCCCGTAACGCTGAGCATCCGCTGGCTCGCCAGGAAGACCTGGAACGTACCGCACGTAACGCCCAGTCCAGGCTGTTTGGTGCGCAGATTAACGTGGTGCCCTTTGACGCGGTGCTGCCGCTGGCGGCGCCCTCCAAGGACGAGTCCGGGGCCCCGGTACCGACCGCGCGCATTCACAATATCTCCGCCGGTCCCGTTGCTGACGCGACCTTCACCCTGCGCGGCATGCCCGGTCGCGGCAACAGCATCTCCTGTGAGATTGACATGAACCCGGCGCTCTATACCGCCGAGGAGCTGGAGCGCCACGCCGCCCGCCTGAGCGAGTGGCTGCCCGCCTACGCCGCCGAAGCGCAGCGCGAGGGCGCCTCCCTGAACAACCTGGGTCTGGCGACCAAGGCTGAACTGGCGACCCTGCGCGAGCTGACCGCCCCGGCGCGCACCGAGCACCCGATGGAGTACAAGACCCTGCTGGGTCGTTTCCGTGACGCGGTGGTGGCACATCCGCAGGCGCTCGCCGTGCTGGATTCCGCCCCCGCACCCGGCGAGGTACTCACCCCCGAGTCGGAGCGCGCCTACGCCTTCGACCGCGCCCTCACCTACGCGGAACTGGATGAGCGCGCCCGTGCGCTTGCCTCGCAGCTGCTGGACTGGGGTGTTCGCCCTTCCGATGCGGTGGGTCTGCGTGTGCACCGCGGTGTGGAGCAGTACGTGGCGCTGTACGCCCTGCTGTACGCCGGCGCCACCTATGTGCCGGTGCTTCCGGATCTACCCGCCGAGCGTGTGGGCGTGATGATGGAGGATGCCGAGTGCTCCCTGCTGTTGCACGGCCCCGGCCTGCACCCGCTGAGCGCGGAGGCTCTGAACCCGCAGGAACCGCAGCGTCATGTGAACCTGCCCCAGCACGTGCTGTCTGAACAAACCCTGCCGTTGCTGAGCACTAACGATCCCGCCCTGGCCCCCTCCTCAGCACCCGCCGCTGATGAGCTTCCGGGAGTGAAAACCGGTCTGGACGAGGACGCTTACGTGCTCTTCACCTCCGGCTCCACGGGTCGTCCGAAGGGCGTTGCCATTAGCCACCGCGCGATTGATAACCGCCTGCGCTGGCAGCAGCACCAGATTCCGGTAGGGGAGGGTGACCGCATTCTGCACAAGACCCCCATCTCCTTTGACGTGCACGTGTGGGAGCTGTACTGGCCGCTTGCCGAGGGCGCCGCCGTGGTCATTGCCGCCCCGGATGGGCACCGCGACCCCGCCTACCTGGCGCGCGTGATTGCCGAGCAGTCCGTCACGGCGGTGCACTTTGTGCCGACCATGCTGTCGGCGCTGACCTCGTCGCCGGCGGCGCGCCGCATCCTGGCTGATGCCGGCTTCGGCCAGGGTCGAGAGCAGCCCCTGCGCTATGTGGTCTGCTCGGGCGAGGCCCTGCAGAAGGATCAGGTGCAGGCGGCGGGCGAGGTTCTGGGCGTGTACCCGCTGAACCTCTACGGCCCGACCGAGGCGGCGGTGGACGTCACCTTCTGGGAGACTTCCACCGACCCGCAGCGTGAGAGCGTGCCCATTGGCGAGCCGGTCTGGAACACCGGCACCCTGATTCTTGACCCGACCGGTCACCCCGTGCCGGTGGGTGTGACGGGTGAACTGCACCTGTCGGGTGTGCAGCTGGCGCGCGGCTACAAGAACAACCCGCAGGCGACCGAGGCGGCTTTCGTGGAGCAGACTCCCGACGGTGTGCTCGCGCTGCTGAACGGTGAGAGTCAGCGCCTGTACCGTACGGGCGATTTGGCGTGCTGGGAGATTCTTCCCGATGGTCGCGCCGTCATTGGCTACCGTGGTCGCACGGACTATCAGATTAAGGTGCGCGGTCAGCGCCTGGAGCTGGGCGATATTGAGATGGCCCTTGCCGCGGTTGAGGGCGTAACCGCTTCGGTGGCTCTGCTGTACCGCGGTCTGCGTGAGCCTGCCCTGGCGGCGGTGCTGGAGGTGGGCGACGTGCCCGCCGAGCGTGCCGAGCAGCTGGTGGAAGCAGCGCGCGAGCATTGCGCGCAGGTTCTGCCGGACTACATGGTTCCGACCCTGTGGCACACCCTGCCTGCGTTGCCGGTGAGCCCCTCCGGTAAGGCGGATCGCAAGTTGTTGGCGACCCTCGACCTGACCCCTCAGACTTCTGACGCTGAGGGCCCGCACGGTCTGCTGGAGCAGCAGCTGTGCTCGATTATTGCGGGCGTGCTGGGTCGTGAGCGTTTCGGCGTGGATGAGGATTTCTTCGCCTCGGGCGGTCATTCGTTGGCGGCTCTTGAGGTGATTGCCGCGGTTGAGGAGCAGCTGGGCCTGAGCGTGAGTATCGGTGCGCTGTTTGCGCATCCGACCGTGCAGGCGTTGGCGGCGTCCATTGCGGGCGAGCGTGGCGAGGGCGCGGAGTTCGCGCCGGTGCTGCCCCTGCGTGAGCAGCCTGTTGCCTCCGATACTACCGAGGCCCCCGCGCCGCTGTT
Organism: Rothia similimucilaginosa; assembly: GCF_029850985.2. Lineage (NCBI taxonomy): Bacteria > Bacillati > Actinomycetota > Actinomycetes > Micrococcales > Micrococcaceae > Rothia > Rothia similimucilaginosa. The sequence continues at coordinate 803,031 of NZ_CM138149.1, forward strand.
TATTCTGCCGCCTGCGGGTGGTTTGGGCTGGTGCTATGCGGGGTATCTCTCGCATCTTCCGGCTCAGCAGGGTGTGTATGCTTTGCAGGCTGAGGCGTTCTCTGACCCGCAGGCTGGCTTCGCATCGAGCCTGCAGGAGCTGGCTGAGGGTTACCTGAAGCTGATTGAGAATACTCTGGCGGAGCGTTCGTTGCCGCGTCGTTTTGCGTTGATGGGCTGGTCTGTGGGCGGTACTGCCGCGGTGCAGGTGGCAGCTTTGGCGCAGGCTGCGGGTGCTCAGGTTGAGCGCGTCATCCTGCTGGATGCGTATCCTTCGGAGCAGTGGCAGGGTGTGCCTGCGCCTGATGAGCAGGAGAGCTTCCGCGCGCTGCTGCGTATGGGTGGTTTGCCGGAGCCGGCGGCCGACGAGCAGCTTGATTTGCTGGGTACGTTGGAGCGTTTGCAGCGGGCGGGTTCGGCGATGGGTTACCTACCGGAGGAGAAGTTGGGCGTGTGCTTGGGTAGTATGCGCGCTTCGGCGGCGTTGATGCGTGGTGCTGAGCAGGCGTTCTTTGATGGTGATGTGTTGCTGGTGGGTGTGCCGCATGAGGATCAGCCGTACCTGGATGCGGCGGGTTGGGCGGCGCATGCGTCGTCGTTCCGTGCGGTGTTGCTGGAGGGCACGCACCCTGACCTGGTGAATCCGGCGCGTCTGGCGGAGGTGACCGGCCACTTCGCCAGCTAACGCTCTATAACTGATTTCCCCATAACTGATGTAGCCCGGAGGTAATAGTCGTTACCTCCGGGCTACATCGGTTAAAACATGCGGTTGAGGTAAAAACGAATGCCCCCGGTTGATGAATCATCAACCGGGGGCATCGCTTTATTATCACAAAGAGTATTTTTTAGTGATTTTAGTCACATAAAATATTTGTGCAAAAAATTATCAGTACGCAAATGGTGTAAAATACCAAATTTTACAGCCCTTATTATACATGTACTCTTAGATTTTGTGACACATGCCTCATTCGTTGCTTGAAAAGACTCCTTAATGAGTGCTACATTGTAGCCACCTCTTAAATATGATTCCGATTACATAGAGAGGGATTGTAGCTAAGAGAACGACTTGGTATACACCAAGCCGTAGAATGTATTTCACTCACGCAGAAGGATATCCTTCTCAAAACACTAGGAGTTTACGATGAAGCTCTACAAGGCTCTTGCAACCGCGATGGTTGCAACGGCAGCTACCATGGCAGCGATGCCCGCCGGTAACGCCGCAGTCTTTTACGACTGGCGCAACTATAACGAGGCAGGCGGTATTCACGACACCCACGGTAACTGGGCTGTGCATCACCTGGGCGATATGAATGATCGCGTATCTTCCATCCGAAGCCATGGCGAACATTACGTCGTTTATCAGGATGAAAACTACCAGGGATTCTCATTCGATGTCAATTATCGCGACTTCAACAGCCTCGAAGGTTTCTATGAAGGTCGAAATTGGTGGAACGGAGACTGGAACGATAAGATCACTTCCCTTCACCGAAAGTAATTTCCCCGTATAGATGGTTGGGTGGCGTGGTATTGCATAAGTACTATGCCACCCAACCATAAAATATATCCCCTTGTTGTTCTTGAAAGGAAAAATCATGAACCTCAAGAAATTCTTTCAGCCCGCAATGGCCATAACATTTGCATTCACACTAGCGTGCACATCCTGTTCTACAGGCCCGCAACTAGAACGTGATGAAACAGCCCAAGCAACTCTAGACTATAAAAACAACCAAATCATTACTCCACTCGAAGAATACAATGACATTTTCGATGAAAATTCCCAGTATTACAATCAAGCCTTGGAAATTCTCAGGCAGCGCTGTTTCGCAAAACACGGCCAATCCTACGAAATATATATCCCGGATGTAGAAGATAGGAAATTCTTTTCATCCGGTCGCGAGTTTGGTCTCTGGAACCCCGAATACTCCGCCAAATATGGAAACTACAAGCGATTTGGGAATGCACCATCATCGGGGGGCTATGACACAAAAATCATGGAACAGTGCATGCCTGAAATCTTAGCCACGTTGAAAGAGATTGCGGGCATCAGCCTCGAAGAGCAAAGTGGCCTCTCAGAAGCCTATCGTCGAATCCACGGCCAATCCTATGCAGCTGCCATGAATCATCCCGAATGGAAAAAATACCGTGAAGCATGGTGGAAATGCCTATCGGATAAAGGTTTAACACCACGAAAGGGCGACGAAGAATGGGGTACAAAAGAGCTATCAGATGCAACCCGCGCTAGCGGTGATGATAATGCCCCTGCATCGGAAGAAGAAATTCGGCTCAGCGTCATTGAAGCACAATGCAGTAAAGATACAGGAATGGCTCAAGGTCTTGCCAATCTTGTAGCCTCATACCAAAAACCACTCATTCGAGATAACGAAACAAAACTAGAAGAACAGCGACAGCAGAAATCAGCAGTTAATCTTCGGTATAAAGAGTGGGTTCTCAAAAACCAATAAATAGAAGGTCCCCGGTTGATAAATCATCAACCGGGGACCTCGTTTAGCGTCTAACGCAGAACCGGGGTTCTACAGCTAAATGCTTAGTGCTGCTCCAGCTCGGAGTTAGCGTTCACGTTCAGCAGGTCGTACTTAGCGAATGCCTTCGCGGGGACGTCTGCTGCAACCTCGCCGCGCTTTGCCAGCATCTGCAGGGTGCGGACAACAACCGACTCTGCATCGATGTGGAAGAAGCGACGTGCACCCGGGCGAGTGTCTGCGAAGCCGAAGCCGTCAGCACCCAGGGTTGCGAAGTCGTTCGGAACGAACTGGCGGATCTGGTCGGGAACATCCGAGGAGAAGTCGGTGGTCGCGACGATCGGGCCAGCAGCGCCTGCCAGCTTCTGGGTCACGTAAGGAACGCGAGCGGGCTGGTTCGGGTTCAGTAGAGCCTCTTCCTCAGCGGCAATGCCGTCGCGGCGCAGCTCGGTCCACGAGGTGACGGACCAGACGTCTGCGGAGACGCCCCAGTCCTCAGCCAGCAGCTTCTGAGCCTTCTCGATCCACGGAACAGCAACGCCGGATGCCAGCAACTGTGCCTTGGGGCCGGAGGTCAGCGGGGACTCGCTGATCTTGTGGATACCCTTGATGATGCCCTCAACGTCAACGTTTGCCGGCTCAGCAGGCTGGTGAATCGGCTCGTTGTACACGGTCAGGTAGTACATGACGTTGTGGTCTTCGTCCTTGGTGCCGTACATCTGCTCGATACCGCGCTCCATGATGTGCGCAATCTCGTAGCCGTATGCCGGGTCGTAGATCTTGAACGCCGGGTTGGTGGACGCCAGGACCGGGGAGTGACCGTCAGCGTGCTGCAGGCCCTCACCGGACAGGGTGGTACGACCTGCGGTTGCACCGATGACGAAGCCGCGGCAGAGCTGGTCGCCTGCTGCCCAGAAGGAGTCGCCGGTGCGCTGGAAACCGAACATCGAGTAGAAGATGTAGATCGGAATCATCGGCTCGCCGTGGGTGTCGTAGGAGGTACCGATAGCGGTGAACGCTGCGGATGCGCCTGCCTCGTTAATACCCACGTGAACGATCTGGCCCTCGGGGGACTCGGTGTAGGTCAGCATGAGCTGGTGGTCAACGGGCACGTAGTTCTGGCCGTTGGGGTTGTACAGCTTAGCGGACGGGAAGAAGGAGTCCATACCGAAGGTACGTGCCTCATCGGGGGTGATGGGAACGATACGGTGACCGAAGCCCTTCACACGCATGAGGTCCTTCATCAGGCGGACGAACGCCATGGTGGTAGCAGCGGTCTGCTTGCCGGAGCCCTTCTTGGTCTGTGCGTAGACCTTGGACTCGGGCAGAGTAATCTCGGGCTGTGCGTTTGCACGGCCGGGGATGTAACCGCCGAGCTCCTTACGGCGTGCCTGCATGTACTGCAGTGCCGGGTGGCTTGCCTCGGGCAGGTAGTACGGCGGGTTGTACAGATCCTTCTCCAGCTCCTCGTCGGAGATGGGGATGTTCAGGTGGTCACGGAAGCCCTTCAGTGCTTCCATGGTGAACTTCTTAATCTGGTGGGTGGAGTTACGTGCCTCGAAGAACGGGCCGAGCTCCGCACCCTTAATGGACTGTGCCAGGATGACGGTGGGCTTGCCCTTGGTCTCCATAGCTTCCTTGTAGGCTGCGTAGATCTTCTTGTCGTCGTGGCCACCCAGGCGCAGGTTGAAGATCTGCTCGTCGGTCAGGTCTGCAACCAGTTCCTTGGTCTCGGGGTACTTGCCGAAGAAGTGCTCGCGGATGTAGCCGCCGTCTTCGCCGCGGAAGGTCTGGTAGTCACCGTCGAGGGTTTCGTTCATCAGCTGGATGAGCTTGCCGCTCTTGTCCTTCTTGAGCAGCTCGTCGTAGTCAGAGCCCCACAGGACCTTGATAACGTGCCAGCCTGCGCCGCGGAAGAATGCCTCAAGCTCCTGAACGATCTTGCCGTTACCGCGAACGGGGCCGTCCAGACGCTGCAGGTTGCAGTTGACGACGAAGGTCAGGTTGTCCAGGTGCTCGTTTGCAGCCAGCTGCAGTGCACCACGCGACTCGGGCTCGTCCATTTCGCCATCGCCCAGGAATGCCCAGACGTGCTGCTCGGAGGTGTCCTTGATCTTGTGGTTGTGCAGGTACTTGTTGAAGGATGCCTGGTGGATTGCGTTCAGCGGGCCCAGACCCATAGACACAGTCGGGAACTGCCAGAACTCAGGCATGCAACGGGGGTGCGGGTACGAAGGAATACCGTTTGCGCCCTTGGTCTTCTCCTGGCGGAAGCCGTCCATCTGCTCTTCGGTCAGGACGCCTTCAACGAATGCGCGGGAGTAGACACCGGGGGAGGAGTGACCCTGGAAGAAGACCTGGTCACCGCCACCGGGGTGGTTACGGCCGCGGAAGAAGTGGTTCTGGCCCATTTCGTAGAGGTCAGCAACACCTGCGAAGGTGGAGATGTGGCCACCAACGCCGATGCCCTTCTTCTGGGCACGCTGAACCATAATTGCTGCGTTCCAACGAATCCATGCGCGGTACTGGCGCTCGAGTTCCTCATCACCGGGGTACTCGGGCTGCTGGTCTGCGGGGATGGTGTTGATGTAGTCGGTCTTGACCAGAGTCGGAACCTTTACGCCCTTCTCACCAGCTTCCTTGAGCAGTGCGCGAAGGATGTACTCTGCACGCTCGGTGCCGTGAGTCTTGATAAGGTCCTCGAGGGACTCGGCCCATTCCTGGGTCTCTTCTACGTCGATGTCCTTGAGGCCATCAAGAAGGGTGCTCAGGGAGTGCTCGTTCGGTACGTTAGCCAAACTAATCCAACCTCTCTTCTGTGCGGTTGTGAGATTGCCCGCCCCGCCTTGTTGCGATGTCGAACAATCTTTATGTTTAAGCGATGTAGATCAAAGAGACCTGCTTCGCTTCTTATCTCTACTATCTTAGACCTAAAGGTGCTCCTCTTGGTCTCAAATGAAGGTTTTTGTGATGTGGGTTTCGCATTGTGACAATCTGGGTGGAAAATACGCGCATCAAAAGTACTGGTTAAGGTATTTTTGCACCTAAATAGCGCGGAATGATGGGCTTGGCGGAATGGCGCGGAATGAAGGGGTATGGCCTGCCTAAAAGGTAGTGGCCCAACATGGCTTGCCATGGCTTACTGTGGCTTAGTGTTGGGTATCGTGGGAAAATGAAAAAAATACTGAGATATAGAACACGTATTCAGGATTTGCATGTTGCTCCAGAAGTCCGTATAGTCTTTTCTTGTGTTCGCCACTGGAACGGAAACGAAACAGTGAGAACTATGGGTCTTTAGCTCAGCTGGTAGAGCGCCACGTTTACACCGTGGATGTCATCGGTTCGATCCCGGTAGGACCCACCGCTAACCCCGGTACCGCAAGGTACCGGGGTTTTTGTTTACCCTCGTACAGGCCCCCCAGAATGTTTCGCTCAGAGGTTAAAAACACTTCACTCAAGGGTTCAGAAGAAAATCCGGTCGGCAGCGCCAGCCCCCGGGGTATAAAACTGCACTCCACCTATATATAGTCTGCCCTAAGCGCGTATCCTTATATACATGACTGAAAACAAGAAGGCACAGATTGGTGTCACCGGCCTTGCTGTCATGGGCGCAAACCTCGCCCGCAACCTGGCACGTAACGGCTACACCGTGGCATTGCACAACCGTTCCGTAGAGAAGACCGACGCACTGCTGGCTGAGCACGGCGCAGACGGCGACTTCATCCGTACCGAGTCCCTGCAGGAACTTGTTGACTCCCTCGAGTCTCCCCGCCGCATCCTGATTATGGTCAAGGCGGGCGCACCCGTCGATGCAGTGATCGAACAGCTCACCCCCATGCTCGATGAAGGCGACATTATTATCGACGGCGGTAACTCCCACTTCCCCGACACCATCCGTCGCGAGCGCGCCCTGGCTGAAAAGGGTCTGCACTTCGTAGGCGTTGGCGTCTCCGGTGGCGAAGAGGGTGCTCTCTGGGGCCCCTCCATGATGCCCGGCGGCTCCGCAGAGTCCTACAAGCACCTGGGCCCGCTGCTCGAAAAGATCGCAGCGAAGGCACCTCAGGACGGCGCACCCTGCTGCGCATGGATCTCCACCGACGGTGCGGGCCACTTCGTGAAGATGGTCCACAACGGCATCGAGTACGCTGACATGCAGGTCATCGGCGAAGCTTACGACATTCTGCGCTCCATCGCAGGCATTGAGCCGGCACAGCAGGCAGAAATCTTCAAGACCTGGAACGAAGGCGACCTGAGCTCCTACCTGATTGAAATCACCGCAGAGGTGCTCGCACAGGTAGACGCAAAGACTGGCAAGCCCCTGGTCGACGTTATTGTTGACGCAGCGGGCCAGAAGGGTACCGGTCTGTGGACCGCTAAGGCTGGCCTGGACCTCGGTTCCCCCGTCTCAGCTATCGCAGAGTCCGTGTTCGCACGCGCCCTCTCCTCCTCCGAGCGTGAGCAGCGCGAGCAGGCACAGCGCGAACTGCCCGCGGGCCTGATCGCAACCACCGGCATCGGTGCAGGCGACCCCGAGTTCGTTGAGGATGTGCGCCGCGCACTCTTCGCCTCCAAGCTCGTCGCGTACGCACAGGGCATGGACCTGCTCACCCGTGCAGGTAAGGAATACGGCTGGGACCTGAAGCTGGACACCATTGCATCGCTGTGGCGTGCAGGCTGCATCATTCGCGCCGAGCTGCTGGGCGACATCATGGCTGCTTACGCTGATGAGGCTCCCGCGAACATGCTGCTCGCACCGGCGTTCAAGAACCTCATGGAGGAGCTCGTTCCTTCCTGGCGTCGCGTGGTGGCTAAGGCAACCGCACTGGGCATCCCCGTGCCGGTGTTCGCATCCGCACTGTCTTACTACGACGGCCTGCGCCGCGACCGCCTGCCCGCATCCCTGATTCAGGGTCAGCGTGACTTCTTCGGCGCGCACACCTACGGTCGTATTGACGAAGAGGGCGCCTTCCACACTATGTGGAGCGCTGACCGCTCCGAGGTGAACGCAGCGGACATTCACGTTCACTAAGCTCCCGTAGCTGAATACGTCAAAGCCCGCCTTCGGCTGGATGAGAATCCAACCAAAGGCGGGCTTTTATGTCTTGATATAGGACGCCACCGAGATGGGTCAGGGCGAGATGGGTCAGGGGCATCTTTAGGGTATAGCGGGGGAAGACCTGTAAGAACCTAGCTAGGAGCCTCCAGGTGCGCCTCTACCGCCTCAAAACGCTAACAAGCGCTAAATCCACATGGCGGGGTCAATATACTCCACAGCATCCACCAGGGGCTTCTTCTTCTCCGGGGTACGCGGGCGGTGCTTCGCCGGAATACCGGTAATAATCGAATCGGCGGGGTGATCGTTGACCACCACGGCGTTCGCACCAATAGCGCTATCGGCACCAATAACCACCGGACCCAGCACCTTAGCGCCGGCACCAATGGTCACGCGGTCACCAATGGTGGGGTGACGCTTCACCTTCTCCAGGGAACGACCGCCCAGAGTCACGCCGTGGTACAGCATCACGTCGTCACCGACCTCAGCGGTTTCACCAATGACAATGCCCATGCCGTGATCGATGAAGAAACGGCGGCCAATGGTCGCGCCGGGGTGAATCTCCACACCGGTCAAAAAACGAGCAAACTGCGAGAGAGTACGAGCCAGAGCCTTCGTCTCATCCTTCTGCCAGAGTTTGTGGGTCAGACGGTGAACCCAAATGGCGTGCATGCCCGAATAGTTCAGCGCAATCTCGACAGCGCCGCGCGCAGCAGGGTCGTGCTGGCGGACGTTCTCAATATCTTCACGCAGACGCGCAATAAAACTCATGGGTTCCCTTTCCCTCATCGGTCGTGTTCTGTGTATGCGACCCTTCCAAAGGTACCAACAACGGGACCCTTTCGGCTATTTCCGCCGCGACCCTCAGCGGGGATACGGCAAAGAATACGGGGCGACGGTTCACTGCGGGAGTAAAACCCTCTCAGGTAAGCGGTCACAAGAAACACCGCAAGGATGCACAAATGCCCCGCCCGCCGGGTGTAACCGGTAGACGGGGCGTAGTGCTATAAGCCCCTCCCGGGGCTCAGAAGCTCAATTAGCCGCGGATATCCTCGTACAGCGCGGTAGAGATGTAACGCTCACCGAAGTCGGGAACGATAGCCACAATTAGCTTGTCCTTGTTCTCAGACTTCTTAGCCTCCTCCAGAGCAGCCCAGACAGCCGCGCCGGAAGAAATACCGCCCAGAATACCTTCCTGGGTAGCCAGCAGACGGGAGGTGCGCATAGCGTCCTCAGCGCTGACCGGAGTCACTGAATCGTAGATGCCGCGGTCCAGGGTGTCGGGAACGAAGTTAGCGCCCAGGCCCTGAATCTTGTGGGGACCAACTCGACCCTCGGAGAGTAGCGGGGAGTCCTTCGGCTCAACCGCAACAACCTTCACGTCCGGGTTCTGCTCCTTCAGGTACTTGCCTGCACCGGAGATGGTGCCGCCGGTGCCAATACCCGCCACGAAAATGTCGACCTTACCGTCGGTTGCTTCCCAAATCTCCGGGCCGGTGGTGTTGTAGTGAATAGTGGGGTTTGCCTCGTTAGAGAACTGGGAGGCCAGGATAGCGTTCTCAGTGGTCGCAACGATTTCCTTAGCCTTCTCCACAGCACCGCGCATACCCTCGGTACCGGGGGTCAGCACAATCTGAGCACCGTAAGCACGCAGCAGCACGCGACGCTCAGCAGACATGGTCTCCGGCATGGTCAGGATGACGCGGTAACCGCGAGCAGCACCAACCATAGCCAATGCAATACCGGTGTTACCGGAAGTACCCTCAACAATGGCGCCGCCGGGCTTCAGCGCGCCCGACTTCTCAGCGGCGTCAATGATGGCGCGACCGATACGGTCCTTGACCGAGCCTGCGGGGTTGTAGAACTCAAGCTTGACCGCTACGTTACCGGGAAGACCCTCGTCCAGTCGGTTCAGTTTAACCAGGGGGGTCTGGCCGGTTGCTTCAACAATGCTGTTGAGAATCTTTGCCATGGGGTGCTCTCCTTTGTGAGCTTGGGGGAGGCCGGCCGCGTCGGGGGTCTCCATAATGAATAATCGGTTACGTGGCAACTCTACTACTCGCCAGCAACAGGTTTAAACCTGCAGTCACAGTTCGTAATAATGCCAAAGAAAAACCTCAAGGAACGAGGTTCAGGGAAGAGGGTACAGAAAAGCGCCGCACAACCCCTTTCTCAACAAAGGATGATGCATGTGCGGCGCTCTAGAAACATTATGTACCCCAAAAGACAACCTCAATGTATAAGAGGAGTGATGAACTCTGTTCACCGCAATCTGGAGCCATAAATTTTGCCATCAATGGAAAAACAGTGAAAAACCGCATCCTGAGATGGAAAAGATGCAAAAGCGGAGGAGAAAACCAGTCCAGAGGACTAGTTGATGTCCATGTGCAAATCCCACTTGTTGTTCAAGTAACGGCCAACAGACTCACCGAACATCTTCACGTGACGCTTATCAGCCGCCACGGTCTGCTCCTTACCATCCTTGAACAGCCTCTCACCCAGATCCACGTTCAGAGTCACGGTCCAGTTGTACGCGCCCTGCGCCAGAACCGGCTGCTTGGTACCAATGGTCAAAGTAGCGGTCGGGTTCACGTACCAAGTCTTCTTCTCGTCAATACCTGCCTTGGTGGAGTCCGCGTACTTCTTCATCGCAGTCAGGGTCTCCTGGTCGGTGCTGACCTCGTTCATATAGCGCATATCGCCGGTACGCAGCAGGTACTCAAATGCCGCACCGAAGTACGCCAGAGCCGCCGCGAAGCCAGCCACCGAGTTCTGGTGCATGGTCTCCGGAACGATCGGGGAGGGAACATTCTGTGGTGGGTGCTCAGCGTTACCCGGCTGGTACTCGCCGTGCTCCTCCATATTCTCCAGCTTCGCTACGCCGCTGTAATCCTTATTGTCGTTAGGAAGCGGAGAATTCGCTGTGGTAGCCGACGCAGACGCAGATGCAGAGGGCGAGGTGGCGGCAGACTCAGAAGCCGATGCAGAAGCACTCTCAGAGCCAGAAGCGGAAGCAGACGCCTCAGAAGTAGTCTTAGAGCCACAAGCCGCCAGCAAAGCCATGGAGCTGACACCCAGCACACCCAGCGCCGCGCGGCGGGTCAGGTTCTCGGACATAGTGATACCTTTCAGTCAGTCGGTGATTGTAACCAGTTTAGCCGCAAACCCAACAGGATACAGAGTTGAGTCAAGCGAAGCGTGAGAAGCGCCTCGCAGATAAAAGTGTTATGACGAACTATCACGCCGCGGAGGTGGCGGAAGCCTCAACAGAAGCTTCAGCAGAACCCGAAACAGACTCGGAAGCAGATGCTGCGCCGGATACCGCTGCGCTCGCGGTGCCCTGAGTAGCGCCTCCCTGGAGTGTCGTACCGTACGCTACGCTCAGCTCCCACATCTTAGAATCAGCATGGTAGCGGCCGCGGAAATCGCACTCCTGAACCGTCACCTGAGAAACCGGATCCGCCGCCGTCGCAGAAGCAGTGGGGGACGGCGCATCAGACACCAGCGCATCCTCAGAAGACTCAGTAGGCTCAGTAGAAATACTCGCGGAGGTGACCACCGGCTGAATCTTGCCCTCAGCCACCGCATCCGTACCGAAGTCCAGAGTGTACTTGGCTTTAAACAGCAGATTGCCATCACTCATAATGGACGGCTGCGCACTCGAAAGCGCATAGGAAGCCGACGGATTCACATACCAGGACCCCTTCTCCACACCCGCAAGAATAGAAGCCGACAGAGCATCCACCTCCGAGCGAGTCTTTGACGACAGCAGAATGCCGGTCGAGAACGCATCCGTGCTACCGGTCTTCACTAGATAATCCATGGCCGCCGCAAAATAAGCAATTGCTTCATGGAAACCCGTCACCGTATTTACCGACAGAGCATCAGTCACCTTCGGCTTCGGAGCATTACGCGGCGGATGCTCCACCGCCCCCTGCTCATAACTCAGCGTGCCCTCATAGTGGGTGTACTCCACCAGACCCGAATAGTTCTGACCATCATCACTGTACCCATTCGGGTTAGTGCTCGACTTAGAACCGTTCAGGTTACCGCCCTGAGAACCAGACTGGCGGCTAGATCCACCCGAACTGCAAGCGCTCAACAGTGCTGCAGAACCAGCAACAGCAGAAACGCCCAGACCCAGGCGCAGCAGGGAGCGGCGAGAGAGAGAAGACTGAGAAAAAGAAGACATAAGAGAAAAACCTTCAATCCAGGAAAGCTCGTTACTACCAGAGTAAAACAGATCATGCCCTAACCCGAGTGCGAGTTAGGGCATGATGCCTCATCCATCTGAGGGCTTAAAGGTTGTCACCATTAGAATTTCCGCCATTACCGGAGGTACCGGAATTGCCAGCATTACCGAAGTTAGCGCCACCATTCTTAGGCTGAGCTGAAGCCTGAGCCTCATACTCGTCCTGAATAGTCAAAGTCCAATCATTATCGTCGCGTACACCTGTAACCACCAGGCCACGCTCAGTGCGGCGAACCTTCTCAGACATCTCCGCAGGAGCGCCCTCAACCACAACGGTCGGACCCAAATCAATCACCAGATCGAAAGTCCACTGCACGCTCTTCTTCACCAAGGTCGGAACAGCAGTGAATGCAGACATCGTCACCTTCGGCGACACAAACCAATTACGCACCTGTGAGCTTTCATCCGACTCATCCATGAACGATGAGAACGACGCAACGAACTTCTCATCAGCCTTCGACTCACGTAGCGGAGCTGCATCACCGGTCAACACCAGGTAGTTAATCGCCGCATACACAAACGCAATCGAATCGTACAGACCCTGCACCGAGTTCTCCGAAGCGCTCGGCGGGCGCTTCGGGACCGGCACGTTCTGTGCGGGAGCAGACTCAGTCGCCGGAACGAAAATGCCCTTATTCTCATAGTTATCGAAGGTTACCTCGCCGCTAAAGTCAGTGCGCGAAGAAGCAGAGGAGGAAAACTGAGGGGTATTCACGTCAGTGTCCTCGGTGGTGGGGGAAGAGCCACCGCAGGCAACCAGCAGGGCGCTCAATGACACGCCTGCAACGCCCGCACCGGCGTAACGCAGAGCAGAACGGCGGCTGATGCCGGTAGCGGAACTACCAGAAAGCCCAGAGGTCAAAGGGAAAAGCGCCACGGAGTACCTTTCAGGTGAGAATCTCAGGTGAGAGACGAGTGAGAGTGTGCCTCGTCGAACGGATATCACACGCGGATATCCCTCTAGAGACAGTCCTAAGTATAACGCGCCCTCGCCTTCACACCCGTGTGTACCACCGCTCGATTGAGCGTGATATGCCGCCCATCAGCGAACTTACCGCAACCAGTGGCAGCAGGGCAGCGAAGGGGCACAGGACATAGTGAAGGAGAGGACGCGTTCATTGTCTATAGCGGAGGGGCTACTGGGCGCCCCCGGCGGGAGCAGTATCTGCACCAGCGGCACCGGGCTGAGCAACACCGGGTTCAGGAGCGCCGGGAGCTACACTCGGTTGAGCCGTCGCAACGGCAGGCTGAGGATCCTGTGCTCCACCGTTCTGCGCGCCACTATTCTGCGCCGCACCATTCTGGGAGCCGGTGTCCAGTCGTGCGCCGCCGTTCTGTCCACCACTGTTTTGGGCGGCAGGCGCCTGCGCAGCACCATTATTTGTGGTACCCTGCGCGGCACTGTTACCCGAGGTGTTCGCACCGTCGTTCGCGCCACCATTAGCCGCCACGGTGCTGTCATCAGTCACCGTCGGGGTATAGGTCGAAGAAGGCTGAGCACGCGGAGTCTGAGTAGGCTTCGGAGTCAACGCAGGATCATACTGCTGAGGCGCAATCACCAACCAGCGCTTCGCCTCCTCATCGTACTCAGCGTACAGAGCAGTGGTCTCCGCAGCCTCAGTATTTTCCAGGGGCTTGGTAGCGTTCGTCGACTTCTCAACCTGCAAGCCGTGCGCCTGAGTAACAGAACACGCCCACGAATACTTAGTACCGCGAATAGTCGGCTGCTTCTCGGTCAGACGGAAAGTCCACTCGCCATCAACCAACCAGTTCGTGCCGGGCGCATAGAACGCACGCAGCTTCTCTAAAGAAGCACGCTGAACAGAATTATGCTCATGCACCACCTGCAGAGCCGGACCGGGTTCACCGGTCATACGGGCATAGTTCACCGCCGCCGCAAAATACGCGAAAGTGGCACGCAGACCGCGGGCGTTCTTGTCGTACATGCTCTCATCCTCAATGGGGATGGGCACAGCACTTGCCTTAGAATCTGTGCTAGCAGGACCGGCAGTAGGCTCAATCGTGTACACCTGACCGGTTTCCGGATCGGTACTGCTCATCGGAGCTGCACCATGACCGGGAATGTACTTGGTCCACTTCAACTCGCCCGACAGGTTGTCGTAGGCACCCGCAATCGAAGCGGAAGCAGTGGGGGAGGCGGTCGCCTCCGCAGTCTTCTTGGAACCGCAAGCGGCAAGCATAGTACCCATGGCAGCGGTGCCCGTGAGCGCGATAAAGTGGCGGCGGCTGTGAATCATAGTGATCCCCTTGAATGTGCTGTGATGCGGAAATATCGGTGATAAGTGAAGGGCTCACATCCTAATCCTCAGCCTAACATCACGCCCCTACAGGAGGGTGCGAAGCAGTCACCCGCGGGGCGGGTAGAGACGGATTGAGACGAAAATGGGCCGACCTCATCTAGCCCTAGCCTATAGATTTCGCGCGTGGCACACAAATAAAAGCCCTCATCCGTGCCTCATATCACCCAATATGGAGGGTTCTTCAAGGCACGGATGGAAAGAAGCTTTAGGCTGAGTCACGAATGTAACGAGTCGCCTTCGAGAGGCTGCTCATGTGAGGTGTTGGCTGTGCACTCGGAGTATTCGTGGATGGTTCAGAGTTAGCCACAGGGGTGGTTATTCGTAGAAACCAGCCATCCAAAGCCGATAACTGCAGGGGCTCTACCTGGCGAATGCTAGGGACCCTACGCTAGGAGTTTGACCGTACCTCCTGAGAACCTTGTGGTGCTGAGATGGGGGGGACGGCTCTACTACTGAATGAGAATGAGAATCTGCAGTGTTGCTGCACGCGCTTGCGGGCGCACTCAAAGCTGTACCAGATGTGAGAGTAAGAAGATGGCGGCGCGCCAACACCCAAACATGGCATGAAGCAGGTGCGCCCTATGGGACAATAGCGCTGTGACTACCACTGACTATGCGCAGCTCAAAGCAGCTCGCGAACTGCTCACTCGAATCCCCCTCCCACTCGACGTAGAAGCCGGCGAAACCCCTGGCGCGCCCTACACCGTCACCCACGACGGCACCGGCGAGCACGGCACCGCCACCGCGCGCACCCTGCTCGCCGCCATGGCACGCCAACTTGATGACTACATCCTGCCGCGTAGCGCCAGCGTCGACAACCCCCTCACCATCGTGGTCGGAGGCTCCACCGGTGCCGGCAAATCCACCCTCGTCAATACCCTGCTCGGCGAGCCGCTCACCCAGTCCGGTGCGATTCGACCCACCACCCGCCACCCCGTACTCCTGCACCGCGCAGAAGATGAGGAGGCTCTGTCACCCGAACGCTTCCTACCCACCCTGCCGCGCACCCGCACCTCCGGCATGAACGCAGGAGTGCAGGCACTACCCGGCCTCGACCCGAAGATTGCGCGCGCCCTCATTCCTATTACCACCTCGGCACTACCACAGGGCATCGCGCTTATTGACGCACCCGATATCGACTCCGTCTCCGAGGAAAACCGGACCCTCGCCAAGGAGCTACTCTCCGCCGCTGACCTGTGGCTCTTCGTCACCACCGCCAACCGCTACGCCGACGCCGTGCCCTGGGAACTACTCCACCAAGCAGCCGCACGCTCCATCGCTATTGTCGTGGTGCTCAACCGCGTGCCCGAAGGTGATGAAGAAGCCATCGAAAAAGACCTGCGACGCATGCTCGACGAGGCCGGAATCCACGCCGTACTGATTCACACCGTCACCGAACAGCCGCGCGATGAAAGCGGCATGCTCGCACCCGTCAGCCTTGCCCCGCTGACCCTGTGGATCCGCGAACTCGGCGCCGACGCGCCCGCCCGCGCCGCCATCGCCCGGCAGACCCTCGCCGGTGCCGTCGAAACCCTCGCCGGTAACCTGCAGGTGCTCGCCGCCGAACAGGCACGTCAGCAGGTGGCACACCAGTCGCTTGCCGCCATCGCAGCCGAAGAATACGAAGAGGCGCTGACGACCATCGACGGTGCCCTCTCCGATGGCTCCTTGCTACGCGGCGAAGTACTCTCACGCTGGCACGACTTCGTGGGAACCGGCGACTTCTTCCGATCCCTCGACAGTACCATCGGTCGCCTGCGCGATCGCGTCGGCTCCGCCCTGCGCGGTCAGCCCGCCGCTGCCCAGAAGGTAGAAGACGCCCTCGAAAGTGGCATCCACGCCGTCGTGCTGGATGCAGCCGCCCGCGCCTCCGAAAACACCCGCACCCGCTGGCGTGCCAGCCGCGCCGGGCGCTCGCTAGTTGCGCGCCTGGATGTGCCACAGACTGTCTCTGCCGCGTCCAAACAGAATGCAGAAGCTAAGGGTGAGGTGCAGTCCGCCGACGACATCTTCTCCGCAGCCGTTGCCGAGCAGATTCGCCTTTGGCAGGGCTCCGTCCTCGAAATGATCCGCAAAGAAGGCGCCGACAAGCGCAAACGCGCCCGCTTCCTCTCCCTGGGTGTGAACGCCACCGCCGTGATACTCATGGTCGCCGCGTTCAGCCTCACAGGCGGCATTACCGGTATTGAAGCGGGTATTGCGGGCAGTAGCGGCGTGGTCGGCACCAAGCTGCTCGAGTCCATCTTTGGTGAAGACGCGGTGCGCCGCATGGCAACCCGCGCCCGCACCGACCTGCTCGAACGCATGGCGGATCTGCTCACCGAGCATGCTCAGCCCTTCACTGCTGTACTCGAAGAAACCGACCCGCAGGCTGAGGCTGAGGACATTCATCGTGCGGCGGAGCAGGTGCAGAAAATCGCCGCAGAAATGAGCGCGCAGAGCCAAGCTGCCCAGGCAAAGAATGTGCAGACCCCCTGGTCGGCTACAGCATAGTCGGGGTAGCGCGGTCAACCGCCTGTCACCAGATCATCTCCACCGCGCACCACCTCACCGCGCACCACAGACGAAGAAAAATACACTATGACTACCCCCGAGAAGAAACTCGAGAACAAAGCCGCTGAGCGCAACGCGGAGCGAGGCGCCACCTCTGTCGTGGCGTCCTCGCCCTTCGCGCGCTCCGTTGCATCCCTGAAGGATGCCATTAGCTACGGTGAAGGACGGGTCCCCGAAACCGTGCTGTTCGACGCCGCAGAAACCCTCGAACGCCTCAGCCAGCGCCGCGAACTCTCCACCGAACACACCGTCATCGGCTTCTTCGGTGCAACCGGTAGCGGCAAATCCACGCTATTTAACGCTATCGCCGGGCAGAGTATCGCCCTCTCTGCCCCCACGCGCCCGACCACCTGCACCGTGCAGGCGGCAATCTGGGAGGCAGAAGGCAGCGAAGAACTGCTCGATTGGCTCGGCATTGACAAGCGCGTCTACCCGCAAACTCAGGCGCTCGCGGCCGAAGGAAACGTATCCGAGGGGAATGAAGCAGGCGGAAACAATAAAGCAGCCGGGGGAGCGGCGGCACCCAACGCCGTCACCGAACCGGCACCCGGACTCTTCAACCGCATACGCCGCGCAGCAGGCGGACGCGGCGAAATGCGTACCCGCACCGGCGGCCTCATTCTGCTGGACATGCCCGACTTTGACTCAGTCACCACCACGAACCGCGACCTCGCCGCCCGCATGATGCGCTATGTGGACGTACTCGTCTGGGTAGTCGACCCCCAAAAATACGCCGACGCCGTTATCCACCGCGACTTCATGGTGCCGCTTGCCGCCTCCGGCGCGCAAGCACTCTGCGTGCTCAACCAGGCAGACAAGCTTGCACCTGCCGAGGTGCCCGCCGTGCTCGCATCCTTCACCCGCCTGCTTCAGGCTGAGGGCACCGAAGCGCACCTGCTCGCCGCACCCATCGCCGTTTCCGCACGAACCGGTGAGGGCGTCGACGTGCTACGCGACCTGCTCGCGCAGGTAGCTGCCGCCAAGAGCCTATCCCTCCAACGAACCGACGCACAGCTGCACGCCACTGCATCCCAGCTGCGCACCTATGCCGGGGGAGAGGGAGCCGTGCTCGCCGGAGCCTACGCCCTCGAAGCGGAACAGAAGCTCGCGAAGGCGTGCTACACTTCCAGCCAGGCAGAGCAGGTTTTGCAGGCGGCAACCGCCTCCTACCGTCGCGCCGCAGGTCAGCACACCGGCTGGATCCTCACCCGCTGGATGAGCCGTCTGAAAGCTGACCCCCTGCGCCGCCTGCACTTGGGGCAGCAGGACGAAACGAAGAGCGCGTCTAAGGCGGAGAAATCCTCGGGTATGCTTGGCTCCGATAGTGAGAATGCACCCGAGCTGGTGGCATCCTCGCTACCCCCGCTGAGCGCCGCACAGAAGGCAGGCATGGCGAACGCCGTGCGCCAATACAGCAATCAGATGGCGGACCGCGTCGAAGACCCGTGGAAGCGCAGTATGAAGGAAGCCGCTCTCTCCCGCGAGGCGGATCTACCCGAACTGCTCGAACGGGACATGATGCGCATCGACTACGGTCTGGGCCGTACCCGCGCCCCCTGGGTCCTCTTCAACGCGCTGCAGTGGATCGCGCTACTGAGTGCCCTGGTAGGCGTCGGATGGCTGACACTCATCTCCGGCATGGCGTACCTGCAGATTCAGCTACCGCCCGCCCCGACCCCCGAAGGCTCCCCGGTACCCCTGCCGACCCTGCTTCTGCTGCTGGGCATACTCCTTGGCATCGCTTCGGCGGGGGTGGGCAGATTGCTCACCGCCATGGGCTCACGCTACTACAGACGTAAGCTGCGAGGTCGCCTGCAGACCGGTGTCGAGAAGGCGGTGCAGTCCTGCGTGGTTGCCCCTGTGCAGCTGGAAGCTAAGCGCCTCAACTCCTACCGCAAGGCGCTGGATATTTAGCGGCGTATTATCTGAAAAACAGTATCAGGCTAAGAGCGCATAAAAGGATCCCTCCCCACCTCAAATCGAGGTGGAGAGGGATCCTTTTCATGAAAACTATCCAGAACAGAGCCTTAGCTTTCCTCAACATTCGATGCCGAGTGAGAAGCAGAAAGCTCACGCAAACCGTCAGTAATCGCCTGAGCAGCCTTGACGACCAGCTCGGGGTAGTTGCGGTTCGGCTGGCGGGTCATACGATCCATCGGACCTGAGATGGAGACTGCCGCAATCACCTTGCCACCGGGAGCACACACCGGAGCAGACACCGAGGCGGTACCGCGCTCACGCTCGCCCACGGACTGTGCCCAGCCGATGCGGCGTACAGCGGCGAGCATGGCGGCGCTGAAGTGTGCATCGCGCAGGCCTTCAACAATGCGGTTCTGGTCTTCCCAAGCCAGCAGTACCTGGGCGGCGGAGCCAGCCTGCATGGACAGCTGGGTGCCGACCGGAATAGATTCATGCATGCCGGAGGGGCGTGCCGCGGTCGCCGTGCAGACGCGCCAGTCACCCTGGCGGCGGTACAGCTGGGTGGATTCGTCAGCTGCGAGGCTGAGCTTCTGCAGAATCGGGTCTGCCACGGTGATGAGCTCGTCAGCAATGGTTGCGGATGCGAGTTCGGCCAGACGGGGTCCGAGCATGAAGCGTCCCTGCACGTCGCGGGCTACGAGGCGGTGGTGTGCCAACGCCACGGCGAGGCGGTGTGCGGTGGGGCGTGCCAGACCGGTTGCCTTGACAAGGTCGCCTAGAGATACGGGTCCTGCCTCGAGGCAATCAAGAATGAGGGTCGCTTTGTCGAGTACGCCAACGCCGGAGGAGCCGTGGGAGTTTACCTCTACCATCTGCTCGTCGGCGGCCATGTGTTCGGGCGGCTTGACGGGGTCGACAATCGGTGCGTTGTGGTGTGTGGATGCGTTGGGGTGACGCATTCCGTATGCGTTAAAACGTGAGGCGGAAAGAGTCATTCTTATATTCTATCTCAGAATATGAAAGATGCCCTGGACTTTGTGGACTCTTCCGGGCACACAGCTGAAGATGGAATCACCCCCTACGGGATAAATTATGAATTTGTCATAATAAGTGTTTATGTGGGTTTATGGGTGAAAATGTGTGAAAGAGTCGCAGAAAAGTGCGTGCAACCCCGCAAAATCACCACGGAGTCATAGTGTAAACCCACAATAAATCACCCGCTATCTCGGGGTGATTCCGGTCTGTCTCACAGGCTAAGAATCCGTGAAAAAATACGCGACACGCCGCAGGGAAATACCGGTTTGAGGGTCCCATCGGGTACATAATCCGCCTCTCAATCCCCAAAACCGGCGGCACGCACCACCCCGAACGCATCCACCGTAGGAACGCATCAAGCAGGAGAAAGCATGACTAGCGAACAGAACGCAACCACCGCGGGCACCCGTCCGCGCACCCTGGCAGAAAAAGTCTGGGACGCACACGTCGTCGTCCCCGGTGAAAACGGCAAGCCCGACCTGCTCTACATCGATCTGCAGCTACTGCACGAAGTGACCTCGCCCCAGGCATTTGAGGGTCTGCGCATCGAGAACCGCCCCCTGCGACGCCTCGACCTGACGATCGCCACCGAGGACCACAACACCCCCACCGACAATATCTTCGGCACCATTGCCGACCTGACCAGCCGCACCCAGATTGAGACCCTCCGCCGTAACGCTGCAGAGTTCGGCGTGCGCATCCACTCCCTCGGCGACGAGGAGCAGGGCATCGTGCATGTAGTCGGCCCCCAGCTGGGTCTGACTATGCCCGGCATGACCGTGGTCTGCGGCGACTCCCACACCTCCACCCACGGTGCGTTCGGCGCTCTCGCGTTCGGTATCGGCACCTCCGAGGTGGAGCACGTCATGGCAACCCAGACCCTGCCCCTGGCACGCTTCAAGACCATGGCAATCAATGTTGAAGGCACCCTCAAGCCCGGTGTGACCGCGAAGGACATCATCCTTGCTGTTATCGCCCAGATCGGCACCGGCGGTGGTCAGGGCTACGTGCTCGAATACCGTGGCTCCGCGATTCGCTCCCTCTCCATGGAGGGCCGTATGACCATGTGCAATATGTCCATTGAGGCGGGTGCCCGCGCCGGTATGGTCGCCCCCGATGAGACCACCTTCGAGTACGTCAAGGGCCGCCAGCACGCACCCAAGGGCGAAGAGTGGGACAAAGCAGTCGAGTACTGGAAGAGCCTGCCCACCGACGAAGGCGCCATCTTCGACAAGGAAATCTTCATTAACGCTGACGAGCTCGAACCCTTCGTCACCTGGGGCACCAACCCCGGTCAGGGTATTCCGCTGAGCCACGCCATTCCCTCCCCGGATGACTTCGAGGACGAGAACGATAAGGTCGCAGCAGAACGCGCCCTCGAATATATGGGCCTGGAGGCGGGCACCCCCATGAAGGAAATCCCTGTGGATGTCGTCTTCCTGGGCTCCTGCACCAACTCCCGCATCGAGGACCTGCGCGCCGCGGCGGACATCGTGCGTGGCCGCACCATCGCCGAGAACGTGCGCATGATGGTCGTGCCCGGCTCGCAGAAGGTCCGTGCACAGGCTGAAGCAGAAGGCCTGGACAAGATTTTCAAGGACTTCGGTGCCGACTGGCGTTTCGCTGGCTGCTCCATGTGCCTGGGTATGAACCCCGACCAGCTGGCACCCGGTGAGCGTTGCGCCTCCACCTCGAACCGTAACTTTGAGGGCCGCCAGGGCAAGGGTGGCCGCACCCACCTGGTCTCCCCGGTGGTTGCCGCCGCAACCGCTGTACGCGGTACCCTGTCCGCCCCGTCCGACGTCGTGGCCTAGCACGCCGCTATAGCTAAGGAGCCATTATGGAACCCATTATTAAGCACACCGGCATTGGCGTGCCGCTGCGTTCTTCGAATGTTGACACCGACCAGATCATTCCCGCCGTCTACCTCAAGCGAGTGACCAAGACTGGCTTCGACGATGCCCTTTTCGCTAACTGGCGTAAGGACCCCGAGTTCATCCTGAACCAGGAGCCCTACAAGCACGGTAGCGTGTTGGTGGCGGGCCCAGATTTCGGTACCGGTTCTTCCCGTGAGCACGCGGTGTGGGCGCTGAAGGACTACGGTTTCAAGGTCGTTATTTCCGCTCGTTTTGCCGATATTTTCCGTGGCAACTCCGGTAAGCAGGGCCTGGTTACCGCGCAGGTTGCACAGGATGATATTGAGCTGATCTGGAAGGCACTGGAGTACGAGCCCGGCACCGAAATCGCCGTTGACCTGGAGTCCAAGACCGTAACCGCGGGTGCGCTGGTTGTTCCCTTCGAGATTGACGACTACGTGCGTTGGCGCCTCATGGAGGGCCTGGACGATATTGGTCTGACCCTGCAGAACCTGGACGCTATTGAGGCGTACGAGGCGAAGCGCCCCTCCTGGATGCCCCGCACTCAGGAGCTCTAAGTAGAGAACTCTATATAGGGAATATCTACGCCGAGCGTTCTAAAACCTAGGGATATAAAGCTCGAAGGCGGCGACTGAATCAGTCGCCGCCTTCGAGCTTTTCTGTACCTAAAACCCTTGGCACGCAGATAAAAGTGCCTCCCCGGAGCATCAGCTCCCGGAGAGGCGTATTTATTCAATGCCTAGAGATTAGGGACCCTCAGTGATGGGGGGTTTCCAAGGTTGTATTCTCGGCGCACTTGTACAGTGCCGCCGAACCGGGGGAGCGCACACCTGCAGTCGGGTTCGCGTTCTGTGCGGTGGTAAGAGCGAAGTCAGAGACCACCTCGTAGTTAATGTAGCTGCCGCCCGCGCCGCCGCCACTGCTCAGGGAGCTGATTGAGTAGATGTTGCCTTCGCCCTCGAACTGTACCTGACGGCCGAAAACGCTCTCGTAGTATGCGCCGATAGTCCAGATGTTCAGACCTGCGCCGCCTCCACCATAGCCGGCGCCACCGCCGGATGCTACGGAAGTGAGGGAGAGCCTGCCGTGGGTGTGGGAGAGTAGAGCGCCTGAGCCACCCTTACCGCGGTAGGAGCCGGTAGCGTCCGCGCCACCGGTGCCCTTCTCGCCCTCATGTACGGAGTCACCCTCGTAGAAGTAGTAGCGCGGGAAGCTGTACGAATCGAACCAGGGGTCGGACATCGACTGAAGCTTTAGCTCATTGTTCTCGTTGAGGATGCCGGTCAGTGCCTCACCGAGGGTGCCGGGTGTGCCGGAGCGACCAGCGGTACCGCCGGTGACCACGAAACGCATATCGAAGGGTTTGTCCCCCTCTTCCAGAGGCTTAAATTCCTGGTAGGGGCTTGCCATGAGTATGCCGCCCTGACCGGTGTTATCGGTGCCCAAGTCACTGCCTGCGCTACCGCCTGCGGTAGTGGATGCGTCGCGGCGGTCCAATGCCACGCGCAGTGCCGGGTTCAGCTGATCCTTGGGCTGTACGTTGAAGACGTGCTGGTGGGTGGTGAGGGTGCCCAGCTGGGCACCGCCGCCCCCTGCACCCGCAACAGCCACGACGGTGACCGCACCGTCACGGACCAGCTCGACAGCGGAGGATCCGCCGCCGGAAGCACCGTAGACGTAACCGCTACTGGTGCCCACTACCTGTGCGCTGCCGGTTGCGGTGCTGGAGCCGGTGGAGTCACCACCGGCTGCGTAGCCTTCGCCACCGTATGCGGGCTGCGCGCCGGCCGCGGAGCCGACACCGCCGTTACCCGCCCAGACGCGAAGGATATCGCCGGACTTGACCATCAGAACGCCGCTGAGCTGTGCGCCAGCACCGCCGCCAGCCAGGGATGCGTTCGTGACATTGGTCAGGTAGCTGGGGGTGAAGGAGGATGCGGCACCGCCGGCACCTCCCACGAGGTTGAATCGTACTCGTCCAACGCCTTCAGGAACGAGCCATTCGGTGTACGCACCAGCCTTGTCGTCGAAGCCGGTTGCGGTTGGCTTGAGGGTGAGGACGGGGGAGCATGTGGGCTCGCTACTTGCCGCCCATGCAGGGACGGCTGCACTGGCGAGGATAACGGGGGCACTCCATGCCGCACCCTGTACGAGGCGACGGCGTGAAATGGCAGACGCAGTGTTGTGATGTGTCATATTGGGTCCTCCAGCAGTTCGCGGATGCAGGCGCGAAGTGACCTGTGGTTGGTTGTGATGTGCCCATGGTTTTTAGTTGACTTTCGAATATTTAACGGTGAGGTTGAGATGAATTTTTGAAGTTGAAGTGAATCAGGAAGCCGAACCATTTTGGGTGGGCACTATCGCAAAGGTGTATGCGGTGAATGCACGCCCCGCGCTCTCCCGTGGGACTCTATACTGCGCGGTTGCAAAGGCGGTGCCGGCGCCGATGCCGCAGTGTAGAGCTGATTGGCTCCTCCTAGAGAGCGGAGGTGCCGTTCAGCGGGCACAAGTGTGCACGCTATTGTAGGGGTGAGGTTGCTCTCAAATTTAAATTCGGACGTTAAAAAGACGAAACTAACGTCAAATTTCCGCGAAGAACCCAAAAATGTTTGTATTATTGTGATTTTTTGTGTATTTTTTTATTTTTCGGCACTGAATCTGAAGGTTCAGACCGATTCTTCACATACATAGCAGAGCAAAATCCTCGTCGGCCCTGCCAAAGATTATTCATCGTTTGGAGCACCTATATACAGGGCTTAGAATAATGATGAATATGTGCGCCCGTTTCACCCTGCTACCGGCAGGGGCACGTATGAGAACGCGGCGCATTGGCACACTGTTAAAGTTCGGCCTAAACCAGCCGACTCCATAAAGGATTTTTAATGACTGAGAACATCAGCAAGCTTCGCATTGAAGGTGGCACTCCGCTCGTTGGTGAGGTCCACGTTCGAGGCGCCAAGAACCTGGTGCCCAAGGCGATGGTCGCAGCACTGCACGGTTCGACCCTCTCGACCCTGCGTAACGTCCCTGACCTGAGCGATGTCGAAATCGTTACCACCCTCGTGGAGCTGCACGGCGCAAAGGTTGATTACGACCGCGAAGCTGGTGTTCTGACCCTCAACCCCGCACAGGATGCAACCACCGCTGCAAAGAACGCGGAGGAGATTCAGCTCTTCGGCGGTAACTCCCGCATCCCGATTCTGATGGTGGGCCCGCTGCTGCACACCCTTGGTACCGCACGCATCCCCAACCTGGGTGGCTGCAAGATTGGCGACCGCCCCATCGACTACCATATGGCGGCTCTGCGCAAGTTCGGCGCAGTTGTTGAAAAGGATGATGAAACCGGTACCACTCTGATCGTTCCTGAAGAGGGCCTAAAGGGTGCAGAGATTGTACTGAACTATCCCTCCGTGGGTGCTACCGAGCAGGTTCTGCTCACCGGTGTGCGAGCTAAGGGTAAAACCGTCCTGCGCAACGCAGCGATTGAGCCTGAAATTATTGACCTGATCGCTGTTCTGCAGAAGATGGGTGCCATTATCTTCATCAATGAGGACCGCACCATCGTCATTGAGGGTGTGGACGAGCTGACCGGCTACGATCACACGTCCCTGCCCGACCGTAACGAGTCCGCTTCCTGGGCTTCTGCTGCACTGGCTACCGGCGGCGATATTTTTGTGCGCGGCGCAGATCAGAAGGATATGACCGCGTTCCTCAACCAGTTCCGCAAGATGGGCGGCCTGTATGAGGTGACCGCCGAGGGTATTCGCTTCACCCACCCGGCTCAGCGCACCCCCGGTGCTCAGCTGAAGCCCATTGTCTTTGAGACCAATGTGCACCCCGGCTTCATGACCGACTGGCAGCAGCCCCTTGTTGTGGCGCTGACCCAGGCTAAGGGTGCATCTATCGTGCACGAGACTGTGTACGAGGAACGTTTCGGCTTCACCAACGCCCTGAAGCAGATGGGCGCAGATATTGTCGTCATGCGTGACTGCGTGGGCGGCACGCCCTGCCGTTTCGAGGGTAAGGGGTACGGCCACTCCGCTATTATTTCTGGTCCCACCCCGCTGACCGGTGCCGACATAGAGGTTCCGGATCTGCGCGGCGGCTTCTCCCACATCATTGCTGCTCTGGCTGCTAAGGGTACCTCTCACGTGAGCGGTGTTGAGCTGATTGCTCGTGGCTACGAGAACTTTGAGGAGAAGCTCAAGGGCCTGGGCGCCAACTTTGAGGTGCTGACACGCAAGGTGTCGAAGGCTCCCAAGCCCGATGCTGCAATAGTCGTTGTTGAGCCCGAGGAAGTTGAGGTTCAGGACTAGTGAGCGGACAGCAGGGAAAGCAGGCTCTGTCTGAGATTGAGCCCACCGCCTATGGTGACGCTCTGTACAAGGTGCTCGGTAACGCTACGCGTGGGCTGTACAAGCTCATCGCGCATGTTGAGATTACCGGTCGTGAGAACCTGCCTAAGAGTGGCGGGTACATTATCGTGGCTAACCACACCACCGAGCTTGACCCGGTGACTGTGGCTTTCCCTGTTTTCGTTGAAGGTGCCCTGCCGCGCTTCTTGGCGAAGGATTCACTCTTCCGCGCTCCCGTGCTCGGCTACATTATGCGTAAGCTTGCGCATATTCCCGTGGTTCGCGGTTCGGTGGATGCGCGTAAGTCCCTGATTACTGCCCGCAAGATTGTTGAGGCTGGCGGTGCCGTTGTGATTTTCCCGGAGGGCACCACCACCCACGATCCGCAGCTGTGGCCCATGCAGGCGCGTACCGGTGCGGCTCGTCTGGCTCTTGCGACCGGCGCGCCCGTCTACCCGGTGGCGCATTGGGGCGACGAGCAGATTCTTGGTTACGTGGATGAGGACGGCGAGGATGGCCGCATCAAGGAGAAGCGTAAGATTTCGCTGTTCCCGCGCAAGACCGTCCAAGTGAAGGTTGGCAAGGCACTGGATATTGCCTCCCTCGTTGAGGACATCAGCCCCGATGCTAAGCACACCCGCACCGAACTGGGCGTGGTCACGGACGCCATGCTGGATGCTATTACCGCCGAGCTGGAGAAGATCCGCGGTGAGAAGGCTCCTGAGGGTCGTTGGAATCCGCGCGCTAAGCGTCGTGAAGCCTCCGGCACCCCCTCCGGTCCGGTCGGTGGCCCACTCGGCGAACCGGACGAAAAGTAGTATTCCCACTGGGAAACATATGAGAGTCACCGATAGGTGCCCGACCGGGTGCCTTCGGTGGCTCACCTAAGGACCTCACAAGGAAGAGAAGCTGGTGTTTTCGTGACCTTCTTTGGACGCACCCCCGCAGCAAGCCCTGAATTTACCCCTCCGGCAACCGTGCAGTCTATTGCGGTGTTGGGCGCCGGTAGCTGGGGCACCGCTTTCGCTAAGATTGCAGCGGATGCTGCCCGCGAGCGCGGCGATGACACTCGCGTGACTCTCATCGGTCGTGATGAGCAGGTGATGGCTGAGTGCGAGCGCACCCGCGAGAACGCTCGCTATTTTCCGGGAATGAAGCTGCCAGATAACATGCACTTCACTGCGGATGCCCCCGCCGCGCTGACCGGTGCCGATATGGTGGTTCTTGCTTTGCCTGCGCAGGTTCTGCGTTCGCAGTTGCAGAGCTTCGCCCGCTATATTGAGCCGAACGCCATGTTGGTGTCTTTGGCGAAGGGCCTGGAAACCGGTACGGGTCTGCGCATGTCGCAGGTCATTACTGAGGAGCTGGAAGAATCTATGGCTCTGCGTGGTGCTGATGTGCGCGCGATTGGTCATATTCCGCACCGCGTATGCGTGCTCTCGGGCCCGAACCTGGCGAAGGAAATCATGGGGGAGGAGCCTACCGCCTCCGTGGTTGCGGCTCGTACCCTGCCGGTAGCTGAGTCTGTTGCTCACGCAATTGCGTGCGCGTATTTCCGCCCGTACACCAACACGGATGTGGTGGGTACCGAAATTGGCGGCCTGGTGAAGAACGTGATTGCCCTTTGCGTGGGTATTTGCGAGGGCCGCAATTACGGTGATAACTCGAAGGCGTCCATTATGACTCGCGGTCTGGCGGAGATTACCCGCCTGGCGGTGGCCTTGGGTGGCGAGGCTGCGACGATGAGCGGTCTTGCCGGTATGGGCGACTTGATTGCGACCTGCTCTTCGCCGCTGTCTCGTAACCACACGGCGGGGCGCCTGCTGGCCCAGGGTATTACCCCTGACCGCCTGCATGAGCATATGATCCAGACCGCTGAGTCGATTAAGTCGGCGCCGGTGGTGGCTGAGTTGGCTCGTCGTCACAGTGTGGAGATGCCCATTGTTGAGGCTGTGGTGGCTGTGCTTTCGGGTCGTATTGGCATTGAGGAGTTGGCGCCTCAGCTGTTGGGTCGCCGCCTCAAGCATGAGAGCCACTAGGTTTTGAAGCTATCTGGTGTGCTGGTAACCCCTAATTAGTGATGTGTGCCAGGACATACTAGAAGAAGATTGAACGTAGACATCCGAGGACGGATACCGTTGCGGAAGACCTGTGCGTGAGAAACGCATCAGTGACCGCGACGGTATTCGTGCGTTAGGATTATTGACGCATTGCCGTTCCACCTTCCGGCTCTGAGGGTAGGGGAACATTGACTAGGAGAAATATATGACCGAGAAGAAGACCGTCGCCCTGCTGTGCGGTGGCCGCTCCTCCGAGCATCCCATTTCGCTCATTACCGCCGCTGGTGTGCTGAGCGCCATTGACCGCACTGCCTATGAGGTCATCACTATCGGCATTACCCGTGACGGCCGCTGGTATCTGACCGACGAGCAACAGCTCGCCGAGCTGACCGCTGGCACACGCGGTACCGCAGAGTTTCCCGAGGGTACCCAGCAGGTGTTCCTGCCGATGGGTGCCGGTGATTCCCGTTTGACCCTGGTGGATGCTGAGGGTAACGTTACCCGCACCGCACCGGTGGACGTTGTCTTCCCGCTACTGCACGGCCCATTTGGTGAGGACGGTACCGTGCAGGGTCTGCTGGAAATGGCTGACCTGCACTATGTGGGTTGCGGTGTGACCGCATCCGCTGTGGGTATGGATAAGCATTTCATGAAGGTTGCTTTCGAATCTGCTGGCCTGGAGGTCGGACCCTACGAGGTTGTCACTAACCGCCAGTGGGAGCACGAGGACCGCGAGCAGATTCTGGAGCGCGTGCTGAAGCTGGGCTTCCCCATGTTTGTGAAGCCGACTCGTGCTGGTTCTTCTTTCGGTATTACCAAGGTGGATTCGGTGGAGGAGCTTGTGCCGGCGATTGAAGAGGCTCGCTGCCACGATCCGAAGATTATTATTGAGGCCGGTATTGCGGGCCGTGAAATTGAGTGCGCTGTGCTTGATGGTCACCACGGCGAGATGCCTCGCGCATCCTACCCCGGTGAGATTGAGGTTGTGGACGAGGACCACGGCTTCTACGACTTTGAGGCGAAGTATGTTTCTGAGTCTTCTGCTGTGACCGTGTGCCCGGCGAACCTGCCGCAGGATGTGCAAGATAGTCTGCGTGAGCTGGCTGTGAAGGCGTTTTTGGCGCTGGATGGCGAGGGCCTGTCGCGTGCGGACTTCTTCTACACCGAGGATGGCCGCCTGATCATTAACGAGGTGAACACCATGCCCGGCTTCACCCCGATTTCGATGTACAAGACCATGTGGGAGAACACTGGTATTTCCTACACTAATTTGATTAGCGAGCTGCTGACCCTGGCGATGGAACGCCCTTTGGGTCTGCGCTAGTTTTAGAGAGTGCTTAAGCTTTGAGTGGGCTAAGTTCTTGAGCTGACGCTCAGCGTATGAATATTTAACGGTGGAGGAGTGTCCCTGCTGGAAGGCGCCTCGGTGCGGATTCTTGAGACTCTGCATCGGGGCGTTTCTTGCGCGGCTGATAAGTTAGTTGCCGGGGAAAACGGTGAATTGGTATGTATTTCCCGCATATATGCTGATGAGAATCGCTTGTTTTTCATTCATGAGCAAATCACTAATGTCTATCTTGGGGTACTCCAATGGGGGAGTGTAAGTTCTAAAGCGGCATTGATAGGGTGAAATGTAATTCTGTTCATAAGTGCATGAAATAATGCTTCTAGATGGCGAAAAGATTCGCTAGGTAGTCCTAGCACTTGGCAAAGCTCAAAGCTTGCCAGGAAAGCACTAAAATGAGTAATGAAGAAAAAACTGATTCGGTAGAATAGACGAAGGCAACTCCGGTTTACCTAATGACCGGATATCTATTCACTCACAACGTATTAGAAAGTCAAGGACAACCTTTGGGAAAACGAAGCCGTAAGGTGGTCTCTGCGAGTCTGGCGACAGCACTGGTTGCTTCCGGAAGTCCATGCGTAGCCTCGTTTGCTCAAGATATGCAGGAGGCAGCATCACAGCTTCCGCCGAACCCTGTTGGCACCGCAGAACAAACCCTGGATTCCGCCGCGACCGCGGCATCCTCCTCCCAGACGGTATTACCCGCGCTTACTACCATAAG
Organism: Rothia similimucilaginosa; assembly: GCF_029850985.2. Taxonomy (NCBI): domain Bacteria; kingdom Bacillati; phylum Actinomycetota; class Actinomycetes; order Micrococcales; family Micrococcaceae; genus Rothia; species Rothia similimucilaginosa. Next base: position 833,042 of record NZ_CM138149.1, read on the forward strand.
CGCATGGCCCACCGAGCAGGGGGACAATAAGACTGACAACGCGCAGTCAGAGCCCACCGCTCAGCCTAGCACTTCTTCCAACCCTCAGCCCATTGCTAGTGCTAAACCTTCTGCGATCGCTACGCCCACTCTGGACGCGACACCTACCCCGGACGTGACCGTACAGCCGACTGCCGAGCCCACCGTAGCTCCTGTTGCAGAGCCTACCGATGAGCTCGCTAAGGACGTAACCCCGGAACCTACGGCAGAGCCTACCGCTGAGTTCACTAAGGACGTAACTCCCGAGCTGACCCCGGAACCCACCTCTGATCCGAAGGTAGAGCCTACTCCGGAACCGCAGCCGACTCCGGAACCGGAGCATACTCCCGAACCGAATCCGGAGCTGACCAAGGATGTAACTCCCGAACCGACTCAGGAACCGAGCGAGGCACCCTCCGAGGAGCCGACTCAGGCTCCGGTAGTGCCCGCGCCAACTCAGGAACCCTCTAAGGAAGCAGAAATCCCCGTGGTTCCGGTAGCTCCCGTAGCTCCGGTAAAGGACACAGGTAACGACTCGGACTCCAAATTGGTTGCTCCGGTCGAGACTGAGCCTGTTGCTCCGATTCCTCCGGCGAACAACCAGGTGACCACTCCCGGCAACCGTCAGGAAATCTCTGGGGAAGATGTCATTATTTCGATTGAGCTTCCGCGACCGGGCGGTTCCTCTGAATCCTCCATCTCCTCTTCGGGATCTTCAAGCTCTTCATCGAGTACCAAGGCACCGAATGACGGGCTTGATGACGACGAGGATGATCCGTTGCGTTCTGGCGGCACCACCCTCGGACGAATCGCAGCCAATAATGGCTCGAATGACTCCATCCCGGGGGCGGCAGACTGGGTTGCTGGATACCTCTCGCGCAATACGACCGACGAAGACCACTCCCAGGAGGCAAGCCCCTCGAACTTCTCAAGCTCGGCATCAGCTTCGAAGTCGTCCAGCTCCTCCACCTCGGCTATCGTCAGCCACTCCGCAAAGAGCGTGGCAAAGGCTGACGGCGCGAACGCCGCCCAGGAGCAGGCCGTGAAGAATGCGGACGCTGACGATTCCGGACTTTCCGGCATTGCACCGCTGATTCTCTTCTCACTCATCGGTCTGGTGCTGATTGCTCTGGCAATCCGCTACTTCAGCCGCGGAGCATAAGGCGAACATAACGCGTAAGAATACGCGATAATAGAGGATGTGAATCCTCAGACTTTTAGCGATACGCGGGACAACCCCATGCGAGAGACACCTCTCTCAAAGCTGGGGGAGTCCCGCGTTCTGCGCGCTTTCATGCCGATTATCAACGCCCACAACGAGCAGGTCGCCGCTACGGCACGCCAGGCTGGGCACATTGAACCCCTCGATGTGGGTCCCGGCGACGACTGTGCCGTCCTCGCCGCGCCCGCACCCGGTCAGCGTACAGTGGTCACCACCGACACTCTCGTTGAGGACCAGGACTTCATGAACCTTTGGCCCGGCGGCATCGCGCGGACGGGTGAGGGTGGCGAGTTCATTCTGGAACCCGCCCGCAGCAGCGGTTACGATGTGGGGTGCAAAGCCGCGACCCAGAACCTTGCCGACGTTGCCGCCATGGGTGCACACCCGGCAAGCCTCTTCATCTCCTTGAGTCTGCCCGGTAGCACTCCTTACGGCTGGATTGACGGCTTCGCCCACGGCATTGTGGATGGAATCAATGCCTGTGGAGCCACCGAATGCGTGATTGGCGGCGGCGATATTGGCGACTCCACCGAAATGTCGGTGACTGTTACCGCCCTCGGCTACACGGATCATGCCGTGCTGCGCTCCGGTGCGCGACCCGGTGACACTATCGCCCTGGCGGGACGTACCGCCTGGTCCGATGCCGGTCTGCGTCTGCTGCTCAACCCCCTTTCCCTACCCGCTACGGCACTGCTATGTGCCATTGTTGCAGGTCAGGATGCTGAGGTGGCACTGAGTGCGGTGGCTCAAGCGTGGGCTCAAAAGCACACTGAGAAGCAGGCTGAAGGTTCGGCTGCACTTGCTGCTCTTCCCGAAGGACTCATCGAGCTTGCCCGCACTCTCACCCCTGAAGACGCCGCGCAGATGCTCGCGGTCTGCGAGCGCGCCGTCGACTCGCAGCACCACCCCGTCAGCCCCATCCCCGCAGGAGAGGTGGCACGCCAGCACAAGGCAAGCTCCATGCTGGACCTCTCCGATGGCCTCGTCAAGGACGCTGGACGAGTTGCCGCCGCCTCCGGGGTGCAGATGCGCCTTGACCGCGCCGCCGTGGATGCGTTCGCCGAGCCGCTACTACCGTTGGCACGCCTGCTACTGGCGATTGGTGAGCGCAATGAGGCGGGGGAGAGCCCTGCATCCTTGGCGCGCGCCTTCGTGCTGGTCGGTGGAGAAGACCACGGTCTGCTGGCGACCTTCCCCAGCGAAGTACCCGAAGAGTTCGTGCCCCTGGGAACCTGCGTTGCGGACGTGCCGGAGCGCGGTCTGAGTGCTGAGCTCTACGGTGCCGAGCGCCGCCACGATACGGTAACCGGCGCGGCGGTCGTGATGGACGGCCGCTCCCTGGACGGCATGGGTTGGGAGCACTACGGAGCTTCCGCGTAGGAGCTTGGTTGAGGGCCGTGAGGTGCGTGCGGTTTGTGCGTTCCCTCTGTGCTTTCATTCCGCGGGACAAATGGCGGACAATACCGTACATTTAACCGAAAATTTACTAGAATAGAAGTACGAAATAGGCTGGATACCGCCCGTGCCGCGGACGCTGAGAAATCAGTCAGGAACTAGCCGAGAACTAGTTGAGAAATCAGCCGAGAACCAGGTGAAACTGATAGGGAGGGTAGCGTGAACGCAGAACAGAACCAGCGCACCGAAGAGCGCGAGATCTACCGCCGCGCCTGCGTGCGCGCCTACCGCTTCGGTATAGCGTGGTCCACCGCCGCCCGCACCACCATCGAACGCTACCGTGAGGCGCTCAATGAACTCAATGGGTTCCCCGTGCCCGATAAGGACACCGGCTCCAATATCGCCCACACCCTGCTGACCCTGACTGAAGAGTTTGAGCGGGGTATGGAGCAGGTTCTGCCCAGTGAAATTCTTCCTAGTGAGGTTCTGTCCGGTGAGGTTCTGCCAGCTAACGAAATTCCTGGCGGGGAGGGTGCGTGCGTGCCCGAGTCGGCGGGTGCCTCCGAAGCCGAAACCCTCGCCGACCTGTGGATTCAGCTGGGCGGTATCTACGAGCACGCGATTATGCGCGCATCCCGCGTGGCGCGCGGCAACTCGGGTACTCTGCTCTGTGCCTGGGCGCTGGAGGCAGTGCGCAGCTACTGGTTCCTGCCTGGAAACCTTGCTCGGGAGCTCGGTGACGCAGCCGATGAGTTGCCGCTCGTGCGAGCCCTGGAGGCAGACTACGAGCGCGTTATTGCTAGCGGCTGCTTGCCGAAGCACCGTGAGGTGAAGTTGGAGTACGCCCACGCGGAAGCACGCGCGATGGCGTTCGCGGCGGAGCGGATTCGCGCCAGCGTGGGGGAGCAGATGGTGCCCTCCACAATGCTGTCGGTTATGGTGGAGCTCGCCCGCCTGGACGCACACTACGATGCATTACAGGACGCAGAAGCCGCTGACGAGGCGCTGAAAGAGCGTCGACGTGCGCTGATGTGTGCCACCCTGGAACGTACCGCGCAGTTTCCGCCCTCGCCAGAGCTTGCCGGTTTCGTGGATGCCGGTGCGCTCGGGTTCTACCTTGCCGTGGTGCACTCCAACCCGCGCTGGGAGGCAGCAACCCTGAACGAGGCGCAGGTGGAGTCCATGCTCCGTGCGCCTTCTGCAGTAGATGCGGTGCGAACGGGCTCTGAATCTGCTGAGCACACAGAACAGGTGGGGCAGAGCGGCTGGGAGCTCATGGGTACACTGAGCTGCGAACCTCTGGCCCTGGCGCAGCTGCGCCCTGAACTTGAAGCCATGGGTGACAGCCTGCTTATTACCCCCCTGGACATGGCGGCTGGGCTCTGGACACTGCACGTGCATGTGCCCGACATCGACCCCGCCCGCGAGCTGATTATGGGCTACGGTCAGTGGTCGGATGAGCGTATTTCTTCCCTCGCGGATGGTCACCACACCGACCACGCGTGCGGTGCGGAGGGCGGCGTATGAGCCCCGCCCGACGTTCCGTGAACACGCAGCAGGAAGCCCTGGACTTGGGGCTTCCTGAGCCTGCGCCCGAAAAAACTAAGCCGATAAATACTAAACCTGCGAAGGTTGAAGTAGCGCAGGGTGAGCCCGTAGATTCAGCGGGTGTCGAGTATACCCGTGCCGGTTCTGCGACCCGAGCTCATCATGGGAAAAAAGACGCGCCGCTACTGAGCGATGAGCAGCTCCGCACCACCGCCGAGCTGACCGTGCGTGATCTTGCCGCCTACGCCCGAGGCGAGGTGAGCCGCGCTGAGCTGAGCAAACGCGCCGCGCAGCGCGCCAGTGCCCCCTACCGTAAGGCGCTCAAGACGCTCAAGCATTCGCTGGGCCCCGCAGCGCACACCATGACCGACGACGCTATCTACGAGCTGGTCGATATTGCGTTGGCGGCGCGGCAGGCAACTCAGCCGGATGAACAGCAACCGAAGGAACCTGCCCGGAAAGCGCCCGCCCGGAAGAAGCCAGCTCAGAAGAAGCCAGCTCAGAAGAAAGCAGTTCAGAAGGAACTTGCACAGAAGGAACTAGCTCAGAACGACCCCAACCCGCAGCAGAGCGAAACTGCCGCCCGGGCTACTTCGGCGCGCCCGCAGAAGATAACGAAAGCGAGCGAAGAGGCCGAGCAGAAGCCTGCGCCGAAGAAGAGCGCGCCCGAGGTAGAAGTTGAAAAGTCCGCGACCAAAAAGCCTGCACCTAAAAAGGCTGTAGCGAAGAAGACTGCGCCCGCGGAGAAAGCTCCCGCTTCTAAAGCCTCGGCATCGAAAATCCCGGCAAAGCCGAAAACCGCAGCGCCGAAAACCGCATCCAAGAAGGTAACGCCTGCACAGAAACCCCCCGCCCAGAAAGCTTCGACGAAGAAGGCAACTACTGAGAAGGTTGTGGCTGAGAAGCCCGCATCAGCTACCGCGGAGGCTAAGAGCCGTGCCCTGGCGCGCTACGCCTCCGAAGACCGCATCGAAAATGCGCCGCTCAAAAAGTACCTACCCGCGCCCAGCGCCAAGACAATCTCCACGCACCTGGACCTGCACACCGTCGGGGAGATGCTCGATTACTTCCCTCGCAAGTACCTGCCGCGCGGTGAGCTCAGCTCCTTCGCAAAACTCGTTGAGGGCCAAGACGTCACCATCATCGCCCGCGTGGTGCACGTGAGCACCCGAAATATGGCGGCGCGCCGCGGCAAAATCACGGAAGTGACCATCACTGACCGGCTTTCCGACGCCACCGGGCAGGAAGCACCCGCCGGTTTTGGTGCCGCTGGCCTCAATGCAGGTGGTCCTGTATCCGTGGTGCCCGGCCGTGCTAACCGCCCCGGCGCGTCCGGCGTATCCAGAGTATCCGGTGTGCCCGCGCAGAACTGGCAAGCAACCGGGATGCACAACCCGCGTATCAACGCGCTCGCTAACTCCACGCAGAACCCAGCCGCACAGATTCCCAGCGCCCAGAACCCGATACAGGGCAGGGGAGTGCAACCCGCCTCCTACAGCGGTTACGCAGACAGCTACGGTCAGGATAGCTTCGCACAGGATAGTTTTGCACAGGATAGTTTTGCACAGGGAGGCCTCTTTGGCGTGCCCGCACCTAGCATGACGAACCCCGGCGCGCTCATCGGCTCGCAGATCAAGCTCTCCTTCTTCAACGCCTGGACTGCCGCCCGTGAAATCCGTGAGGGCGAAACCATGATGTTCTCCGGCAGGGTCGGCATCTACCGCGGCGAATACACCCTCACCAACCCGCACTACGCCCTGCTATCGAAGGACGCCTCCGGCGCGGACGTCACCGACGCCGCCACCGCCCCCGTGCCCGTCTACCGCGCCCCAGTGAAGCTACCCACCGACCGCATCAGCGGCTACATGGCGCAGCTGCTCGAAAAGGTGCCGCTCAAAGAACTCGAAGACCCGGTACCCTACACGATTCGTCGCGCCCGCAAGGTGCACTCGCTGGAGTGGACGTATCGCGCCCTGCATACCCCCGACTCGGAGGACACCTGGCGTGCCGCGCAGGCGCAGATGCGTTACCGCGAGGCATTCGTGCTGCAGAGTGCGCTTGCCCGCCTGCATTCGGTGCGTGCCGCGCACCTGACTCAGCCGCGCCCCACCGTGGAGGGTGGACTCGCCGATCAGCTGCTTCAGGTTCTGCCCTACGAGCTGACTGAGGGGCAGCAGAAGGTAGGCGCTGAGATTGCCGCCGATCTGTCGAGCGAATCGCCCATGAACCGCCTGCTACAGGGTGATGTGGGTTCCGGTAAGACCGTGGTGGCTCTGCGTGCCATGCTGCAGGTTGCTGATGCGGGCGGCCAGTCCGCGATGCTGGCCCCGACCGAGGTGCTCGCTGAGCAGCATTTGCGTTCGGTACTAGACATCCTGGGGGATATGGCGGCGTCCGAAGACTCTGATACTGACGATTCAGCCGCCGGTTCTGCCGATGAAACTCCCTGGAGGAGCGGGGAGAAACCCCGCCGTGTGCGTGTGCGCCTGCTGACCGCCTCCATGGGTACCCGCGCTAAGCGCAAGGTACTGCAGGAGCTCGCCGCCGGCGCCGCCCAGATTGTGATTGGCACCCACGCCCTGCTTTCCGATGAGGTGCGCTTCCACGATTTGGGTCTGGTCGTCGTGGACGAGCAGCACCGCTTTGGTGTGGAGCAACGCGACGGTCTGCGCGGCACTGACGGCGCTCTGCCGCACCGCCTAGTCATGACCGCAACGCCCATTCCGCGTACCGTCGCCATGACCGTGTTCGGTGATCTGGATGTGTCCGTGCTCGACACCCTGCCCGCCGGTCGCCAGAAAATCTCAACCCATGTGGTGCCCCTCGCCGAGAAGCCTGCCTGGGCATCCCGGCTGTGGAGGCGTGCCCGCGAAGAAATCGACGCGGGCCACCAGGTGTATGTTGTCGTACCCAAAATTGGGGAGGACGGCGACAGCCTGGAGGAAGGTGCCGCGTTCTTTGGCGCATCCAGTCTGAATGGTGCGGGAACAGGCACGGGCAACTCAGCCCAGGGCTATTTCGGTCAGGGTGGTAACGCCAGCAGCGACGGCAAGGTTCAGCTGACCTCGGTCGCCTCAATGTACTCGTACCTGAGCGCTGAGGACGCCCTCATCGGTATGCGTATCGGCACCCTGCATGGACGCATGGACCCGGCGGAGAAGACGGCCGTCATGACCGCTTTCGAACGCGGTGAAATTGACCTGCTCATCAGCACCACCGTCATTGAGGTGGGCGTGAACGTTCCGAACGCCACGCTCATAATTATCATGGACGCCGACCGCTTTGGCATCTCGGGCCTACACCAGTTGCGCGGTCGTGTGGGCCGCGGCGGCTACGCGGGCACCTGCCTGCTGGTTACCCGCCAGGAGGCAGGTGGCGTGTCCCGCGAGCGCCTGGATGCGGTTGCCTCCACCACGGACGGCTTTGAGCTCTCTCGTATCGACCTGGCGCAGCGCCGCGAGGGTGATATTCTGGGTGCTGCACAATCGGGCTCAAAGAGCACTCTGCGCTTCTTGCGGGCACTTGCCGATGCTGACATTATTGAGTGTGCCCGCGAGGATGCCCGCTCGGTGGTGGAGAAGGATCCGACGCTGGCTAAGCATCCGTCTTTGGCGCGTACGATTGACCGTGCCCTGGACGCTGACCGTGAGGCGTTCCTCGGCAGGGGATAAGCGCTCAACGGGGCAGAACGCTCTGCCAGCCCCGCCCACCAACTTGCTTTGACCATAACCCACCGAAACCGTGACGTTAACACACCGCACTAGTTAAGAGGAGAATCCCTATGAGCCGTATTATTTCCGGTGCCGCCGGAGGTGTTCGCCTTACCTCGGTTCCGGGGGATAATACTCGCCCCACCACCGATCGGGTGAAGGAATCCCTCTTCTCCAAACTAGAGAGCTACGACATTATTCGTGGCGCCCGTGTGCTGGACGCCTTTGGCGGTTCGGGTGCGCTTGGCTGCGAGGCGCTCTCGCGCGGTGCAGCCTCCGTGACTCTGCTGGATACGTACCCGAAGGCTGTTGCGGTGATTCGCAAGAACCTTGCCGCGGTGGAGAAGGCAATGGGGTGCACCGGCTCTGGTCCTTCTGGCGCTACCGGTTCTGTGGCACACGTGCAGCAGTCTCAGGCGCTGACCTACGTGAAGTCCGCCTCCGGTCCGTGGGATCTGGTGTTTGTTGACCCGCCCTACGCCGTGCCAAATGAGCAGGTCAGCGAGCTGCTGGAGGAACTCACCTCTAAGCTTGCCGAGGGTGCCGTGATCGTGGTGGAGCGTTCTTCGCGCGATCCGGAGCCGGTGTGGGGCGAGGGCCTGTACTGTTTTTCGACCCGTCAGCACGGCGAGACAGTTCTCTACTATGTGGAGCCTGACGAGGTGGAGGAGCAAGCGGGCGACGAGTTCGGCAACGAATCTGGTGAGGACGCTGAAGAGATCGCTGCCTAAGATTTCTGTCTCATCTCACCGATCAATCTTTCCGCCTCAGCCTGCGCTCGCCCGCATGACGCTATCCCGCATCCTAAATTCGCCCGTATCTAGTCATTCCAACGTCTGATATTTATTCGTGAAGGGACCGCCATGATTGTCCTCTGCCCCGGATCTTTTGACCCCGTGCACCACGGCCACCTGGAAATCATTGCCCGCGCCGCTCAGCTCTTTGACGAGGTGATCGTGGGCGTGGCGCACAATAGCTCCAAGAAGTACCGTTTCTCCCTGGAGAAGCGCGTGCAGCTGGTGCGTGAGTCTTTGCGGGAGCTCGGCATTGAGGGTGTGGGCGTGGAGCCGATTCCGCCGGGCGTGCTGCTTGCCGAGTACGCGGCGGAGCGTGGTGCGAAGGTGCTGGTGAAGGGTTTGCGTTCGGCGACGGATTACAGCTATGAGGCTCCGATGGCGAGTATGAACCGCCACTTGGCGCAGGTTGAGACGGTGTTCTTGGCCGGTGAGGACCGCTACGGTGCGGTGTCGTCCACGATTATTCGTGAGGTGGCGTCGTTGGGTGGTGATGTGACTGCCTTCGTGCCGGAGGCGGTCGCCCGCGCGTTGAAAAACGCCTAATCAACCCGGGCAACCCGGATGCGCACCCGTCCGATACGCCAGATACGCACACGGCACAGCAAACTGTACCGCCGACCGGGCGCTTAATTACCTCTGGAATGCCCCGACCGGCTGGTTAAGTGCCGCGCGGTGTCTCCTTAAGAGGATCTTTAAGAGGTGAGCGCCACTTAAAGAGATTTAAAAGGCGCTTAATCTTGATTAACGGTGCGAATGACCTCTAAAATGGGACTTTGGTTTATACATTTCGTAAGGAGAAACGCCATTTCACGTGCAGACGCATCGCCGCTGGTTGTATCAGTCACTAACCTGATTCACCGCCCCGGCACCATGGAAACTCTCGCTGAGGTTCTGCCCGCACCGGCAGACCTGGGTAACACGCTCATCGGCGTGGAAGAGGGCTCGGATATTGACCTCGATATTCGTATGGAGTCTGTTGTTGATGGTATCCTAGTAACCGGCTCCGTTGTTGTGGATGTACACGGCGAGTGTAGCCTTTGCTTGGATCCGATTGATTATGAGATGTCGGCCAATATTCAAGAGCTTTTCGTCTTTGAGAAGGCCCCGGCTGGCGGCCCCGAAGACGAAGTAGATGAGCAGTACGCCGTTGAGGATGATTCCATCGACCTTGAACCGGCTCTGCGGGACGCAGTAATCCTTCAACTGCCGTTCCAGCCTGTTTGTAGGGATACCTGCCAGGGTCTGTGCGCCGATTGCGGTGCGCGCCTGGAGGATGACCCCGGGCATCATCACGAGGTGTTGGATCCGCGCTGGTCGGCTCTACAGGGCCTGCTCGGCGCAGATACCGAAAACTAAATTGTTGTTACTAGAGATTGTGAGATAGCTGTGGCTGTTCCCAAGCGCAAGATGTCCCGCGCTAACACCCGCGCACGCCGTTCCCAGTGGAAGGCATCCGTGCCCCAGCTGGTTAAGACCGTTGAAAATGGTCGCGTGACCTACAGCCTGCCCCACCAGGCAAAGGTTGTAACCGACGCTGCAGGCAACACCCTGTTCCTGGAGTACAAGGGCCGTAAGGTTGCAGACGCCTAAGAAGCGGTGAATCCTTATGACTGAATTTCCTAGTGTTGATACTAGGGAGTTGCGTAAACGTCTCGGGGTCGATATCGACGCCGAGACGTTTTTGCTATCCCTAACCCACCGCTCCTACGCCTTCGAGAACCCCGGAGTGGAGCATAATGAACGCCTGGAGTTCCTGGGCGATTCGGTGCTTTCCCTGGCAATTGCTGAAGAAGTGTACCGACGCTACCCCGACCTGCCCGAGGGAGAGCTCGTGAAGCTGCACCACGTGGTGGTGTCTACTGTGGCATTGGCGAAGGTGGCACGCGACCTGGATCTGGGCCGGTACATCCTGCTCGGTAAGGGCGAGATTCACACCGGCGGCGCCGACAAGGACTCGATCCTTGCCGACACCATGGAAGCGATTTTCGGCCTGACCTACCTGGAGTGCGGTCGCGAGGCGGCTCGTGACCTGGTGCTACGCCTGATCGCCCCGCTGCTCGATGATGAGAAGGTTCTGAACTCTGGACGAGACTGGAAGACCGAGCTGCTGAACCTCGCCACCGCCCGCGGTTGGGGAGACGTGCGCTATGAGGTCACCGGTGAGGGCCCCGACCACGCGCGCGTGTACACTGCGGTCGCTATTGTGGCGAACCAGCAGACCGGTACCGGTGTGGGTCCGAGCAAGAAGGAAGCGGAGCGCCTTGCCGCTGAGCAGGCGTACCGCGTTCTGGTTTAGGCTCGTTCAATCATCCTGCAGGTCTGCTAACTCTGCGGGGCTCTTGATCCTGCAATCCTGTTGAGGGGAGTAAATCATGCCCGAACTACCCGAGGTAGAAACCGTTCGCGCGGGCATCGCCAATCATTCCTTGGGTCGCCCCGTGCGGGCGGTGCGCGTGGTCGATGCCCGTTCGCTGCGCAGACACCTGACCGGTCCCGCCCACTTTGAGGTGGCACTGACCGGCAGGGTGCTGCGCGGTGCCTACCGCCGCGGCAAGTACCTGTGGCTGACCCTGAGCGAGGCGGACGGCACACTTGCCGACGAGGCACTCGTGGTGCATCTGGGCATGAGCGGTCAGCTGCTTGTGCGCGATGAACCGGGCAGAGATTTGGGCAGTGACTCGGGTAATGATTTGCAGGCGCGTGCGGCCTTTGATGAGCAGCCGCGGCACCTGCGCGTGGCGCTAGAGCTAGGACCGGCGGAAGCCACCGGCGATGCGGTGAGCACCAACCGGGCATGTACCGGGCAGCGCTTGCTTTTCGTGGATCAGCGCATCTTCGGTGGTATGTTCCTCAGCCCGATGGTACCGGACGTACCCGCGGTGGTAGCAGTGAATGAAGCTGCGGCGGGTGAAGTATCTGAGCGTTTTCTGGTGCCGGAAGCAGTCAAGCACATTGCCCGCGACCCGCTGGACGAATTCTTCGACTCCGCGGCGGTGCGTCGCAAGTTCCTGCGTACCTCCAGCGGGATTAAGAAGGTGCTGCTGGACCAGTCGGTCATCTCTGGCGTAGGCAATATCTACGCCGATGAGGCGCTGTGGCGTGCGCGGTTGCACTATGCGAAGCCCGCACGCACCCTCAGCGCCGCTCAAACCCGCGAACTGCTGGAGGCTGTCACCCAGGTGCTGCGCGAGTCCTTGGCGGCTGGCGGCACAAGCTTCGACGCCCTGTACGTGAATGTGCTGGGGGAGTCTGGCTACTTTGCGCGCTCGCTGAACGCCTACGGCCGTGCCGGGGAGCCTTGCCACCGTTGCGCGGAGGCGGGCCGCACATCCCTGATAGTGCGCGAACCGTTCCAGAACCGTTCGTCCTACCGTTGCCCGCACTGCCAGCGGGCACCGCGCTCTCGACAAGTTGAGGGCTCTCGATAAGGCTTACGGTAGGCACAAACTCACGCTAGTTATGCATATGACGGCGTAGCTACGTTTCTCCCATATGGGGGATGTAGCTACGCCGTCATTCGCTTAAACCTCATTCATTTAAACCGAGAGTGGGGGAGCCAACCCGAAAGCCACCCCGAAAAGAAGCACTTAGCGGCTGTACTTGTTGCCGTAGAATAAGCCCAGACGCTCATAGCCTTCCTCAATCGACACGGCGGGCTCCCAATGCAGAAGCTCGCGGGTGCGGCGCTGATCAAACCAGTGCGCGGTCGACAGCTGCTCCGCAAGGAACTCCGTCATCGGCGGCTCATCACCGGCGGTCACGTTCTTCGGCAGACGCTCCCACACACGCTCAATAACCTTACCCGCCAGAGCCGCAACCTTCGCTGGAACCGAGAAACGCGGAGCGGGAACACCGACCGCCTCACAGAAACCACCCAGTAGCTCAGCGATAGTGCGCGGCTGACCGTTCGTCACCACCAGCGCCCGACCCGCAAAAGCGTCGATGCGCTGATAGCCATGCACCAGCGCATCCGCGGCGTTATCAATGTAGAGCGTATCAATCAGCCCCGTACCGCCAGAGAGCAACGGCAGGCGGCCCGCGGCGGAACGCTCCAGAATACGCTCCACCAGCTGGGTGTCGCCCGGACCCCACATCAGGTGAGGACGCAACGCACCCACGCGCAACACCCCGCCGTCGGGCAGGGCAGTGCCGTTCGCCTCCAACGCCAGCAGCTCAGCGGCAGCCTTTGAACGCGCATAGTTACCGCGCGCATGCTCCGGGGACGCTACGCCGGCACCATCACCCACGATTGCCGCACCGGCATGAGCCACCGACGGCGAGGAAATATACAGGAACGAACCCACCGAATGGTTCAGTGCCGCCTGCAACAGGGTGCGGGTTCCCTCAATGTTGATGCGCTCATAATCAGACCACTCGCCGCTGACCGAAACCTTCGCCGCAGCATGCACCACGCCCTTCATACCGGTCATCGCCAGATCCACAGCCTGCGCGTTCGTAATATCGCCGCGCACCTGCTCAAAACGCGGGCGCACCGAATCGGGCAACAGAGCCGCAATACCCGAATCACCACGCTGAAAAACGCGCACATCATAGCCGGCACGCAACAACGCCAACACACTCTCACGACCTAGCAGGCCGCTCGCACCGGTAAAGAGGATGCGCTCGCCAATACGCGGCGCAAAATCAGGCTCCTCAATTGGGCGTAGCGAACGCGGGGCGGGATCACTGTAGCGTGCCGCCAGCGGCTGCGCCGGCTTACGGAACCGAGCCGTCGGGGAAGTCACCGCATGCGAGGTCGACAGGCGCGGTTCAGATAAGCGGGGTACAGACTCATGGGAAGAGGACTCACGCGAAGAATGAGGGGACATCATACTCCTTAGACTTAGGGGGATCCGGCAGGCGCTTACGCCCCCGCAAGAACCTTCGACGCCCGCTCACCCAGGGCGGGGCGGTTAATCTTTGAATTATGGCGAATATCGGTCGGATGCTCGTGCACCACCAGCACCGCGGCAAGCTCCACACCGGTATCCTCGGCAACCTTCTGACGCACCAGCTGCGACAGCTCGAAGGGAGCCACACCCTCTGCAATGGGGAAGCGGTTGGTGCCAGGCACGCGATTGAGCAGGGCACGCTTGAGACCCGATGCCGACTGGCGTGCCTCCAAAGCGGCAGTATTTGCCGAAGCCTCAATGACCAGCACCGGGGCGGCAGTACCGGCAGGGCCCACTGCAACCAGGGCGGCGCGGCGCACCTCCGGCAGGGACTCGGCGGACTGCTCAGCCGCAACCGGGGTCAGTACACCCTGCGAAGTCAGCAGTACGTGCGCGAGACGGCCTTCAACCCACAGGCGACCCGAAGCGTCCAGGTGTCCAACGTCACCGGTATGATGCCAACCCGGAGTGCTAATGGACTGCTCCTCAGTCACCCACAGGGTGTCGTAGCGGTCCTTCACATGCGGTGCCGACACCAGAATCTCACCGGTCACACCCGGCTCATGGGTCAGCTCATCCGCCACCGAACCGTCCTGCAGCAGCGGCGCAATAGCGACCGCCGCACCGTACACCGCAAACCCAACGCATACGCCGTCACGGGCGAACGGGTCAAGCACCTCACCGGCAGCATTCGGGGTGCCCTCAGCAATCGCCTGGCGAATCATCTCGAAAGACACATCGGTCACCGGCAGGCCCTCGGTCATGCCGTACGGAGTGTGCAGGGAAGCGTTCGGCACCAGGGCGGAGAGCGCCTCCAGCAGCGGCACGGGAATTGGTGCGCCAGCGCTCAGCACGGTCTGAACCTTAGCCAATGCCGCACGCTGCTCCCCGTTCAGCTCATCGGCGGTTGCCACAACATTCACCAGAGCGGCAGGGGAAGCGAACACGACCGTCGCATCAATAGCCGCCGCAGCCGACGCCAGTGCAGAAGCCGTCAGAGTCTTCGGGCGGGTCACATCCATCGTAGGAGTCACGCTGGTAGCACCCAGCGCCGGGCCCAACAGAGCAAAAGGCGCGAAGCCAGCCACCAGACCGCTACCGGGCGCAAAACCGTACGTATTCGCAATGGCATCACGCATACCCGCCAGCTGACGCTGCGTGTACACCACGCCCTTAGCCGGGCCGGTCGAACCGGAGGTGTACAGCACCGCTGCATCAGCATCCGGCACGGGGGAGGGGAACTCCACCACGGTCGGGGTGGGCACTGGCGCACCCGGAGTACCGTCAGCGGCGGGCGCGGTAAATACCGAACCGGCAACGCCTAGTAGCTTCTCCTGCACCGGACCCAGCGGATCCACAGAAATACGCACACCCGGCCATAGCAGCGTACGTGCAGCACTGAGCGCAGCGGGAATACCCACCAGGAAGCTCGGGTTAGCACCCTTCAACGCGCGAGTCAGACCCGGCAGACCCAGACCGGTATCAGCCACCACAATGACAGCGCCCAGCTTCATGCAAGCGTAAATCAGAGTGGTCAGGCGGGCACCCGGAGGCACCATCAGGTTCACGCGGTCGCCCGGACGCACACCTAGGGCGTGCAGGCGGGTAGCGGTGGCGTTGACCTGCTGGTTCAGTTCAGTCCAGGTCAGGGTCACAGACACGGAGGTGCCGTCACCCTTGGGGTCCATATCCACCACGGCGATGGAGGCATCGTCGGCGCGTTCGGTGAGAGCGGCGAGCATGGGGCGGAACGCCGCGGGAATAGTACCCTCAGATTCCTCAGCGGCAGCGCCCTCGCCGGTCGTAAGGCCGTGGCGGCGTGCGCGTGCGGCACGATGCTCCGCCTCCGCATTACGCGCCGGAACCAACACGCCATCCTCCAGCGTGCCAAAGGTTTGCGCAAGCCACGAAATCATGGGGGTGGCAATATCGTAATCCTCAATGACCAGGTGCGACGCCTTCTCGTAACGGTGCACCTTCGCCTGCGGCATGCGCTCCATCAGATCGAACAGGTAGCGGCGCTGGAACACCGGGTCCTTCGTCCCCCACTGGAAGAACGCGGGCACATCCAGCTCACGGATCTGCTCGGCAATATGCTGCATCGGAGCATAGGAGGGGATATCAGTACCGGTCGGAATATCACCCACAAAATTACGCACACCCTCACGCCACGCCGAATGAGCGTACGGCGCACGGTATGTACGGTATATCGCCTCGTTCAGAGGGCTCGGGTACAGGCGCTTAGGCTGCTTACCTACCGGCTGCGGTAGAGCACCATCAAGCGCCCCGGCACCGGCAGAACCCGGCACAGGCAGGCGGCCCTCATTCTGAGCCAAGCCCAAAGTCACATCAATAAACGCGGTCGAATCGTGAGTACCCCACTCGTGCACACCCAACGCCAGACGTAGGGCGGCAGGGATATTCTCAATGCCGTCATGGTAGACCGCGGTGTTCGTCAGCATCACGCCCGAAAGAATCTCACGATGCTCCAGCGCCCAACCAAAGGACACCAGCCCACCCCAATCATGGGCGAGAATCACGACCGGCTTGTTGGTCTCATCCAGACCCAGCGCCTTCGTAAAGTCACCCAGATCAGTGATACGGTCGGTCAGGGTACGGCGCTCACCCTCCAAATCCAGGTGGGTTCGCTCCGAATAACCCATATCAATCTGATCAACCGCAACCACACGCCACGGAGCGCGCTCATTCACACCCGCATCCAGCACGGTACGCCACAGGTACGACCAGGTAGGGTTCCCGTGCACACAGAGGATTGTGCCAATCGGCTCCAAACCCTGCTCGACCAGCACCGGAAGGTTATCTAGGTAGTGCCAGCGGCGCGCACCAGCCTGCTGCGCCCGCTGCTCAATGGGAGCGGTGGTGGGCACCTCCAGAAGGTGGGAGTAGCGCGGGTTCACGCCCGCCCATTCCTCCGGGTTGTAGGGAGGCTGAGCCTTAGGGAAGTTCAAATGGCGCATGCTGGGGGAATCCTTCCGGATCGAATCGGTAAATGTCTACCGCACAAAGGTTAAGGGGCTGCCGGCTAAAGGTTGCCGACTAACGGGCTACCACTGAATTTCAAGTAGGGCAGTGTTCAGACCAGAACCCACACCCATGCACAAAATACGGTCGCCCCCCTTGTAGGTCGGGGCGCACTCCGCAAGAGTCATCGGCAGAGCTGCCGCAGCCACATTGCCCCACTTCGGGAAGGTCATGGGGATGCGCTCACGCTCAATACCGACCGCCTCAATAATCGCGTTCGTGTGGGCGTTAGAAATCTGGTGGGTCACGTAGGAGGTCATGTCGTTCCACTCCCAGCCGTCCTGATGCGCTTGCTCCCAGGCCTGCGCCACCAGCTCCAGACCGTGCTTGAGCAGGCCCTCAGCATCAGTGTTCATGCCCTGATCCGCCTCGCCACCGATGCACAGGTTACGGTGCTCAGTGCCCGCACGGGATACCGAACCGACAATGCGGTGACCCTCCGGGTGGCGGTCAGCGCGACCGATCACAGCCGCCGCCGCGCCCGAACCGAGGGTCAGGGTCGCGAACTGTGCCAGCACATCCTCGCGGGTCGAATCAGGGTTGTTCAGAATGCGCACCGCGGTACGGTGCCACGGGGAGGGATCCTCGCCAGCGACAATCAGGGCGTAGTCGATAGCACCCGCATCAATCATGGTGGAGGCAACAGTCATCGCGTTCACAAAGCCCAGGCAGGCGTTCGTAATATCGAAGTTCAGGGCGTGACGCGGCAGCTCCATGCGGTCATGCACACCCACCGAAACGGCGGGCTCAAAGTTATCGCGAGTCACCGAAGCGTTAATCAGCAGGCCAATCTGGGAACGGTCAATACCCGCCTCCGCAATAGCCTTCTCGGCTGCGGCAACCACGCCGTCCTCGAAGGTCTGGCCCTCGGTCCAGCCGCGGCGAGTGCTAATACCTGCAAGACGTTCCAGCAGGCCCTTCGGCATGCGCAGACGCTGATAGGTTTGGGCCAGCTGCTCATCGAAGTAGTCGCTTGTGACGACCTCCGGAGGCAGCTCATGAGTAATGGACAGCAGAGCTGCATTAGCGTGACGAATGTCAGAGTTCGTGCCGACCTTCTCGGCGGGTGCTTTCAACAATGGTGTGGCCCTTGAAAATAGATGTCAGTGGTATACAAAGACGGCGGGGATACGCACTGCGTTCCCGCAGAATTCGCGATGCTCATTCCAACATACCGCACCGGTCGAGCGGACCCGTATCCGTAGACCCAATATGGACGCCCCCGTTCACCCCGCGCGTAAGATGATGCACAATGACGAACTTTGACTCCCCATCACCCGGTGCACGCTTTCACCCGGTGCACGCTAACGCCGCCCGCCTCCCGCACCGCGTACACTAGAGGGATGCCGCCACGCACCACAAAACGTGCCTGGCACACACCAGTTCTTTTGCAGAAAGGCCCCTTGTGCACCTGATGTCGCTGACCCTGCGCGGGTTCAAGTCTTTCGCCTCCGCCACCACTTTTGAGTTCACCTCCGGCATTAACGCGGTGGTCGGACCCAACGGCTCCGGTAAGTCCAATGTGTTGGATGCGCTCGCCTGGGTGATGGGAGAGCAGGGCGCTAAGAGCCTACGTGGTGGCAGCATGAAGGACGTCATTTTCGCGGGCTCCGGCGAGGCTGGTTCGGGCGACGGGGCCCAGCGTGCGCCCCTGGGTCGGGCCAAAGTCACCCTGACTTTCGATAATTCCGACGGCACCCTCAGCATTCCCGCTGACCGGGTGCAGATTTCGCGCACCATGTTCCGCTCAGGTGGCAGCGAGTACGAGATTAACGGTTCCCCGGCGCGTCTTGCCGATATTCAGGACCTGCTCTCGGAGGCGGGTCTGGGTCAGCAGATGCACGTGCTCGTCGGGCAGGGGCAGCTGGATGCGGTTCTGCACGCTACCGCCCAGCAGCGCCGCGACATGATTGAGCAGGCGGCAGGTGTGGTCAAGTACCGCCGCCGCCAGGAGAAGACCAGCCGCAAGCTGGAGTCTGTAGCATCGAACGTTACCCGCCTGAGCGACCTGGTGGCCGAGCTGGATTCGCAGCTGCAGCCGCTGAGCGAGCAAGCGGAATCCGCCGCGACCGCGCGTCAGCTGCAGGCGCGCATCCGCCAGCTGGAGGCGGTACTTTTGGCGCGTCAGCTGGGTGTTCTGCAGGCTGAGCAAGCGCAGGCTCTCGCCTCCGAGTCTGAAGGTACCCGTCGCACCGAAACCCTGAAAGAACAGCTGGAGGCGGCGCGTGCCGCATCCGCGAAGCATCAGCAGGAGCAGAACCGTCTGAACGCTGAGGTCACCGCTTGCCAGAAGGCCGTGTCGACCCTGCGCGAGTCCGCCGCGCGCGTGCGCACCGTGCAGTCCATCGCCGCCGAACGTGTGCGCACCTACCGCGTGGAGCTGACCGAGGCAACCGCCGCCGCCCGCGCCGGATACGAACGTACCCTGGAACTGCTGGAGGAACGCCGCGAAGAGGCAGAACGCGCAGTTGAAATCTACTCTAGCTTTGAAGAGCGCTACGATGCGGCACTGAAGACCGTTGAGAAGGCGGCATCTGAGGTGGCGCAGACTGAGCGTGTCTCGGGTGAGGCAGCGCAGTCTCGTTCCCGCGCGCAGGCTCAGCTCGATACCGCCCGCGCCGCTGCGGTGGAGGCGACCCGCGCCTACGCGGCGGCGGCTGAGCGTGCAGCAACTCTGCGTGAGGCGCTGGGTCAGAGCCTGGGGGAAGTACCCGCCGAGCTGGGCACTGAATCTGCCGAGGCGTTGTTCGACCCTGAGACTGGTGAGCTCATGGATTCTGCGAGCGAGGGCGCGAGCCTGCTGCGTGTGCTGGATGCCGTGCAGATTAACCCCGAGTATGCGCGCGCGGCATCTGCGGCACTGACCTCGCTGGCAACCGCGGCGTTGAGCGTGCCGGTTGAGGGCGCCGAGGTATCGCAGCTGCGCGGTAATGAGGGTGAAGAAAGCGGCGAATCTGCCGCGAAGGAACTTTCAACAGAACTGCCCGAATCCTGCGCCGCTGAGCTGCGTGAGCTGGGTATCCGCCCCGCAACCGAGATGATTAAGCCGCTCAGTGAAGACGCCGCCGCGCTCGCAGGCATCGACAAGCATACCCTCACTCGCATCACCGCGGCGCTGGGCGAGCGCCTGGTGGGCGTGCTGTTTGCGCCGGATGCCGCCTCCGCAGAGTACGCCCTGCATCTGCTCGCAGAGAGCGCAGGTCAGCGCACTATCTGGCGTATTTTTGACCCCGCAGGCACCGAGCACACCCGCTACAGCCTGCTCTACCCGGCTGAGGGCGCCAGCCCCCTGGAACTTGCCGCCGCATACCGCGCTGCATCCCAGGTCGTGACCCACACCCGCGCCGAACTGGATGAAACCGAGCAGACCGTTCAGAAGGCTCAGGCCGCGGCAGAGGCAGCGGTTGAAGTAGAACGCGAGGCTGCGAAGGCAGCGGGCGTGGCGAGTGCTGAGCATGCGCGTGCCCGCGCCCAGGCAGAGTCCCTGGAAGCATCCGCGCAGAACATTCAGAACGAGCGCGCCCGCCTGAACGAGCGCCTTACCGCCGCAGAGGAATCCGTGGCGCAGGCGCGTACCGCCTATGAGTCGGTGCGCACCCGCGAGGATTCCTACCTGGCGGGCGCGGGGGAGCAGGCTCCCGCGGCGACAATTGAGTGCCGCGCCCAGCGTCTGAGTGAGGTGCTTGCCGAGCAGGTGAGCGAGCGTGAGCAGCAGCTGCACGAGTTGAGCACCGACTTGAAGAACGCCCAGGAGGGCTTGACCAGCACCAATGACGAGGTGCAGGATTTGCAAGGGGCACACGCGGCGGCGCTGACCCTGCTGGCGCGCACCCAGACGGAGGCGGCGCGCGTGCAGGAGCGTGTGCAGGCTCTGGCTGAGCGTGCCCGCCTGGTGACCGGTTTGACCCTGGAGCAGCTGGAGGAGGAGTACTCCGAGCAGCTGCCGGTTGACGCGCCCGTTCAGGAGATGTCCAAAAACGCGGATTCCGAAAATACTGCCGCTGAAACGGCATCAGAGACTACCGAAGCCTCCACCGAGAGCGTCCGCGCTCGCCTCAAGGCAACCCGCGCCGAATTGGAGGCGCTGGGTGCCATTAACCCGCTGGCGCTGGAGGAGTATGAGGCGCTGTCTGAACGCCACGCCTACCTGAACCAGCAGATTGAGGATTTGAAGGCTACCCGCCGTGACCTGAACACGGTCATGGATGAGGTCAGCAGCCACATTGCGGATGTGTTCACCGCCGCGATGGAGGACATTAATACCCACTACCGCCGTATCTTTGAGACCCTATTCCCGGGAGGCGAGGGCCACCTGGAGCTGGACGATCCGTCCGATCCGTTGAATTCGGGTGTGGAGATTCACGCGCGCCCGGCGGGTAAAAAGGTTAAGCGCCTGTCGCTACTGTCTGGCGGTGAGCGTTCGCTCGCTTCGCTGGCGCTGTTGATTGCGATTTATATGTCTCGCCCTTCGCCGTTCTACGCCCTCGATGAGGTTGAGGCGGCGCTGGATGACCGCAACCTGTCGCGCCTGCTGCAGGTGGTTGGGGAGTTGGGGGAGCGTTCGCAGCTGATTGTGATTACGCATCAGAAGCGCACGATGCAGATTGCGGAGACCCTGTACGGGGTATCGATGCGCGGTGGCGTATCGACGGTGCTTTCTCAGCAGATGGAGGAGCTGCGCGAGCTGCTGTAGCTCGACGCGCCCCTCAAACTATGCACCCCTTAACCTGTGCGCTCTTGCCGCACACCTCTGCCTACCCTCGTTTGCGTAGCGTTGAAATCTTCCCAGGTGAGCCTCACATACCCTTGAGCGCACCCACCCCGGAGAATGTCACATGTCCTAGGGGTGGTCATGTGCACCCCAGGGTACTGTTCACCGCCTGCGCCCGGGTACTATAGGGGGATATATGCGAACGTCGCCCCGCCCTACCCGCGGCTGCGTGGTGTTTCGCTGTGATTAGGCCTGATGCCCCGCCCTACCCGCGGCGCGCATCTGGCGGTAACCATCCAGGGAAGGAATAGTGATGAGCGAAAACCTGGCAGATGCTTTCCTCAACGGTAAGTCGTTGAAGAATGCCCCCGGCCCCTATTTTGGTGAGTACGGCGGGCGGTGGATGCCCGAGTCGCTGATTGCCGCCATGGATGAGCTGGAGGCGACCTTTAACGAGGCGAAGAACGACCCCGAGTTTATTGCTGAGTTCCAGCGTCTTTCTGCTGAGTATTCGAACCGTCCGTCGCTGCTGACGGAGGTTCCGAAGTTCTCTGAGCATGCTGGTGCGCGTGTGTTCCTCAAGCGTGAGGACCTGAACCACACCGGTAGCCATAAGATTAATAACGTGCTGGGTCAGGCTCTGCTGGCTAAGCGTATGGGTAAGACCCGTCTGATTGCGGAGACTGGCGCGGGTCAGCACGGTGTTGCGACTGCTACTGCGGCTGCGCTCTTCGGCATGGAGTGCGTGGTCTACATGGGTGAGGAAGACACTGAGCGTCAGTCGCTGAATGTGGCCCGTATGCAGCTACTGGGTGCGAAGGTGATTGCGGTTCAGAACGGTTCCCGCACTCTCAAGGATGCCATTAATGAGGCGCTGCGCGATTGGGTTTCGAACGTTGAGAACACCCACTATCTGCTGGGTACTGCTGCTGGTGCGCACCCGTTCCCGGCGATGGTGCGTTTCTTCCACGACGCTATCGGTGAGGAGGCGCGCGAGCAGATTCTGGTTGAGACCGGCCGCCTGCCCGATGGTATTGCTGCCTGCGTGGGTGGCGGTTCGAACGCGATTGGCCTGTTCCACGCGTTCTTGGACGATTCGTCGGTTGAGATTTACGGTTTTGAGGCTGGTGGCGACGGCGTGGAGACGGGCCGTCACGCGGCGACTATTACTCTGGGACGCCCGGGCATGCTGCACGGCGCGATGACCTACCTGATGCAGGATGAAGACGGTCAGACTATTGAGTCCCACTCGATTTCGGCTGGTTTGGATTACCCTGGTGTGGGTCCGGAACACTCTTACCTGTCTGATATTGGTCGCGTGACCTACGAGCCGGTGACTGACACCGAGGCGATGGATGCCCTGAGCCTGCTGTGCCGTACTGAGGGTATTATCCCGGCGATTGAATCCTCGCACGCTCTGGCGGGCGCGCTGCGCGTGTGCCAGCGTTGGGTTGCGGAGGACCCGGAAGCCGCACGCGAGAAGACGATGATTGTCTGCCTGTCTGGTCGTGGCGATAAGGACATGGAGACCGCCCTGAAGTGGTTCGGCCTGGGTAAGGCTATTCCCTCTTCAACCCTGATGACCGGTAATAAGGAAGCTGCCGCATCCACTGCACAGAACGCACAGGCTGAAAGTGAGGCTAAGTAATGAGCTACCAGGACGCTATTTCGCATGCTGCCCCCTTTGAGGTGTTGGACGGTACGTTCCCGACTTCTAACCCCGATTCGCCGCTGGCAGCTCGTCTGACTGAGTGTGAGAAGCAGGGCCGCGCGGCGCTGATTGGCTACCTGCCGGTGGGCTTTCCGACCCTGGATGAGTCGATTGACGCGGCGATCGCTTTGGGCAATAACGGCGCGGACATTATTGAGCTGGGCGTGCCTTATTCTGATCCGGTCATGGATGGCCCGGTGATTCAGAAGGCGACTGGCGTGGCGCTGGAGAACGGTTTCAAGCTTCCTCATCTGTTTGAGGCGGTCCGCCGTATTACCGAGGCGACCGACGCGGTGGTTGTAGTGATGACTTACTGGAACCCGGTTCTGGCGTACGGTGTGAAGAATTTTGCGCGTGATTTGGTAGCCGCCGGTGGCGCGGGTATGATTACCCCGGATTTGGTGCCTGATGAGGCGTCGGCGTGGTTTGAGGCTTCTGAGGAGTACGGTCTGGATCGTATATTCTTGGCGGCTCTTTCTTCTTCGCCGGAGCGTCTGGCGACTATTGCGAAGGCGTCGAGCGGCTTCGTATACGCCGTGTCGGTGATGGGTGTGACTGGTGCCCGTACCTCCGTGTCGGAGGCGGCTCGTACCCTGGTTGCGGACATTAAGGCTGCCGGTGCGCCTCGTGCGTGCGTGGGCCTGGGCGTTTCGACTCGCGCTCACGTTGAGGAGATTGGTGCGTATGCGGACGGCGTGATTGTCGGTACCGCACTGGTGAAGGCTTTGGCTTCTGGCGGTGTTGATGCGGTGGCTAAGCTGACCCGTGAGCTGGCGGGGTGTGAAGGCTAATGTCTGATGTACTCTCTCTGGCGAGCGTGCCGGTAGCTAACGTGCTGGCTTCGATTCCCTCCCCGAGCGTTTCGTACCTGCAGCTGGGCCCGTTCCGTGTGCATTTCTATGCCCTGTGTATTCTTGCGGGTATGGCGGTGTGCTTGTGGCTGGGCGCTCGCCGTTGGAAGGCGGCGGGTGGCACCCCTGAACGCGTTTTTGACGTGGCGATGTGGGCTATTCCAGCGGGCATTATTGGTGCTCGCGCCTACCACGTGCTGATTACTGACCCGGGTAGCTATTTCGGTCCGAATGTTGCTGATCCGTGGGCTTTCCTGAAGATTTGGGAGGGCGGCATCGGCATCATGGGTGCCGTGTCGGTTGGCGCATTGGGTGCTTGGTATGGTTGCCGCCGCTACGGGATTAATTTCCCGGCTTTTGCGGATGCGGTAGCGCCGGGTATACTGCTGGCTCAGGCGTTTGGCCGCTGGGGTAACTGGTTCAACCAGGAACTGTTCGGCAAGCCGACGACTCTGCCGTGGGGCTTGGAGATTAGCGCGTCGAGCAGTAATTTCCCGCCCCAGTATCCGGCGGGTACGCTGTTCCATCCGACATTTCTGTACGAGTCGTTGTGGAACCTGCTGGGTGTGGCTTTGTTGCTGTGGCTGGGCCGTAAGGGCGTGCTGAAGCTGGGGCAGACCCTGTGGCTGTACGTGCTCTACTACGGTATAGGGCGCCTCTTCATTGAGATGTTCCTGCGTATTGATACCTCGGAGATGCTCTGGGGTGTTCGTATTCACGTGTGGACTGCTCTGCTGCTGGTTCTGCTGGGTGCTACTGGTTTTGTGGTGGCTGGTCGTCGTGCGGCGGCGAAGGCTGCTGCGGGTATTGAGCCAGCTCCTGCGGAGTTCGTTCTGAAGCCTGCCGCAGATGAGTCTGCAGAGGACGCTGAGAAGAAGGCATCCGAGAGGGTAGAGTCCGCCGAGGATTCTGACTCTTCTGAGTCTTCGAGGAAGGGCTCCTAGCTTTCGTCTTCTAGCTTTCGTCTAAATTTCATCTTGATTGAACCCGCCGTGTGGAGGTGCACTCCGCACGGCGGGTTTGCTGTACTTGCCGATGCTTCATCTGCCCTGTCACGCCGCCGACTGCTGATGGTTCGGTGATTGATTTTTCGAGCACTTGCACCCAGAAGCTAGTGAGTACTGCGACTGCCGGTGCAGCTGGCTGACGGTGGCGCTGGCAGCGGTAGTAGGTTCATGGATCTGGGCTAGGCGTTGAACGCTCCGAATGGTCCGGGTGAGCGCGGCGGTGCAGGCTATTAGGGTTGTATTCTGCTTCTAGACGGTGGCTATGAGCGGCTATGAGCCTGTAGGGATTGTATAGGTGCAGATTGAACCCTTTCTTTAGGGTGGTATGCGCCTCAAACTTAATATTTAAATTTTTTTCTAAATGCTTCCCAGGCCTCTGGTTTAGGAAGCATTCTCATCTTCTGTGTCACTTCGTCATAGCGTCATATAAACCTTTGGCGGTTTAGTGCATTGGTAGGAATAGACCTTATCGAAAGCTTATCCTCGCTCGCGTGCCGACCACTAAGTAACCCCTCTGTCATATTCGGGGGTAAACCTTTAGATTGGCGGCTCATCATTTTACGGTGGAAATGTAAAGAATACGCGCGCCCACCCCGTTAGGTTGTACAGCGCAAATTGCGGCTTGAGCGCGGCCACCAATGACTAAGGAGTTTAGGTCATGTGCAAGGAAACCATGAAGGCTGTTGTCGTCCCTGAGAAGGTTGACGGTTCGGTTGTTGTCCGTGAGGTTCCCGTTCCGGCTGTCGGTCACGGCCAGGCGCTTGTGAAAATTGAGTACTCGGGTGTGTGCCACACTGACCTGCATGTGGCTTCCGGCGATTTCGGTGAGGTTCCGGGTCGTATTCTGGGCCACGAGGGTATCGGTCGTGTTGTCAAGGTAGGCGAGGGTGTTGAGTCCCTGAAGGAAGGCGACCGCGTGTCGGTGGCTTGGTTCTTCGAGGGCTGCGGTCACTGTGAGTACTGCACCTCGGGCCGTGAGACCCTGTGTCGTTCGGTGAAGAATGCAGGCTACTCGGTTGATGGCGGCATGAGCGAGTACACCCTGGTGACCGCTGATTACGCTGTGAAGGTTCCCGAGGGTCTTGACCCGGCGCAGGCAAGCTCGATTACCTGCGCCGGTGTGACCACCTACAAGGCGATTAAGGAGTCGCTGGTTCGCCCCGGCGAGTGGCTGGTTGCTTACGGTGCTGGCGGTCTGGGTAACCTGGCTGTTCAGTACGCTAAGAAGGTTTTCGGCGCTAAGGTTATCGCTGTTGACATCAACGATGACAAGTTGGCTCTGGCTCGTGAGACCGGCGCTGACCACGTCATCAACGGCCGTAAGGTTGAGGATGTTCCGGCTCGTATTCGTGAGCTGACCGGCGGTGGCGCTCACGCTGCTGTGGTGACCGCAGTGTCGAAGGTCGCGTTCAACCAGGCTGTCGAGTCGGTTCGTGCGGGCGGTTCTGTGGTTGCTGTTGGCCTGCCCTCGGAGATGATGGAGCTGTCCATTGTGAAGATTATTCTGGATGGCATCCGCGTGGTGGGCTCCCTGGTGGGCACCCGTCAGGATCTGGCGGAGGCGTTCCAGTTCGGTGCTGACGGCATCGTGGTTCCGGTGGTTCAGCTGCGTGAGGTTGACGAAGCACCGGCTGTCTTCGAGGAAATGGCGGCAGGTAAGATTACCGGCCGTATGGTTCTGGACTTCACCAGCCTCTAAGCTGGCGGATGATTCCAGGTCCTCGGTAGGGCTTCAAGGTCTCACTCGGCTGGGGTCCTGCCGGTAGTTTCGATGGTTATAACGTCTAGGGCGCATCCCGTGTGGCGGGGGAGTAGGGGTACTCTTTCTGCCGTGCATACGACGCGGGGTGCGTCCTAGTGTTTTTAGCTAGATGTTTTAGTGCCGGGTTTTTGAGAGCCGTTATCGTAAGGGGCTGAAAATCTGTGTGAGTACTATGTTCATAAACGTAATATGTACGGGAATTTATTTTGAAAATATCGGAGAATATCTCAAAAATCCCACCATATTAGTTCATTAGAGTACCTTATTTGACATCTATTGACCTTAAAATACATACTTACATTGTAAACATTTAATCACTGGTTGAAGTGTAATATTTGCCGAAAAGATAGGTTTCGAACGCCCCTGCGCATACCCTTGATGTATCGGGATGTAACGTGTGAAGGTTTCGGCCTCCTAGATATCGATTCCTTCTCCCAGAACGTTATACCCGGGTGAATTTCAGCATCTTCGTACCGTGCCGTTATTCACCGTTGAGTCCTTACTTCCGGCCAGGCACCCCTCTAAGATACCTGCGGAAGAGGTCTCAGAAAGATTAGTGTGGGCCCCACGGACATAGTCAATGGGGACTATGTCCGCCACACTAATCCGAAATTCTTGGACGATACCGCACCAACGCTTTGCGGCGGCGCACTGCCTCGACATAAATTTATCTGCAGGCACGGGTAATATAACCGAGTTCTCTACTCACTCGGTAACCCACCCGCTACAGAGCACATCTTGATTTTGTGTTGTTCAAAAGATGCGTCCCGTAGCGAAAGAACGAGGGGCACCTCTGCCAGGTGCCTCTCGTTCTTATATGTGCGTTTTATCGTTGAGTAGATTCCACGCTGTTTAGTAACTGACGCGCTCTTTGGTAGATTCCACGCTGCGCGGTCCTGGCCGTTCACCCAGTTGCGGTGCACCGCGTTGGGGTTCTTCGCCAGAGCCTTCAGATCATTCACGGTGCCGAGGAAAAAGTTCGAGTCACCCACGAACGGGCCGGAGTTGGTGAACTGCCACATGCTGTAGCTGCTCCAACCCGCCGGAATTGCATCGACCACGGTCGAGTAGCTTGCCAGGTGCAGCGGCAGAGTGCCGAACTGCGCCGAGCTGTTGTACTGCTGAGCAAAGTAGGGGTTGGTGTAGTAGGTGCTCTCGGTCGCTTTCGCGTAGGCAAAGCGGGAATCTACGGCGTAGGCACTCACCCAGTTCACGTTCTGCTGGTGTGAGGAGACGTCCATGCCGAGGGTTCCGCCGGAAGGAATCTAGAAGGAGCGGCCTTGCGCCAGCGCTTGACCGGATGCCAGGCCCTGACCAGCCGCCAGACCCTGTGCGGAGCTCCGGGTTGTGGAAATACCGCTCAGAGTTGTGGTAAAAGCGGGGGAGGTGGCACCGGTTCGTGTGTTCATTACTGTGCGGACCGCACTATCGGGCGACTGTCTGTCGAGGTGTCTGTCGGAGGTGTCTAGCGCGGTGTGATCGGCCTGAGGGAATACCTCTTGGAGCGCGAAGGAAGGGGGGGTGGGCCGCACACACAAAGACCCACCCCCTCAGCGTCCGGCTACTGTTGGGGTGCGGCCTCGCATCCAGCATCCGGAGTTACATGGCCGATGCAGGAGAGATGAAGAGTCATCGACCACGCTATGGTGCCTGTTGGCACGTTTATCTCGGTGAGCCCCGCCCGACCTCTCGGCTTCTTGCCGTGCCTATCCGAGAGGGGCGGGTGGGGGTCAACGAAAGCTAGTGAATCCTGAAGGATTTAGAGGAACTTCGCGATGTCCTCAATCAGCGGCTTGAGAGTCTCGCGGTCGATGTACTCAGCCTTGCCGGTCTTGTAGCATTCGAGCATCTGCTGAATACCTTCGTTGGGGTGCGGGTTCGCCATGAGCCATGCGCGTACCGGGCCCTTCAGTGCGGTCTTATGAGCCAGTGAAATCTTGTCGAAGTCGATACCGCCACGCAGGTGGTAGACGGGGCGACCTTCGGTGAGTTCGGGCGTGTAGCTCTTGGCGACGGCCTTGTCCAGCAGCTTCTTGGAGTATTCACCGGTGAAAGAGACGGTGAAGAATGCGGTGCGGTTCTTCTTGGGTGCAATAATCGGCAGAATCTTCTTGCGAAGTGCCGGTGCCCCGTTGAGGAATCCACCGTAGTCGCTGCCGGCAATTACGAAAGCGTTGAATGCCTCTGCCTGCTCGGGGGTGACCTTGGAGGCGGGGACAGTCTCAACTTCGGGAGCCTGCGGGAGTGCACGTAAATCTTCTGCCAACCAGGTGGCGTACTGTTCGGTGTAGCCGTAGGTGGAGCCGAAGATAATCAGCACGCGAGTAGTCATCTGTGAACCTTCCAGATATATTTCGCATTTCAAATACTAATTATGGGTTCCAATATAGGCTAGGCGCGCGAAAATGTGAAATCGCCTAGCTCTTGGATGCCCTATCTATTTTCTCATAGCCCAGTCTGAGTGTCTCTATGTTTTTGAAATATGCTCGAACGTTCTCGAATGTAACTAAATATTGTGCAGTAGGGGCTATGCATGAGTAAAAAGTACCCTAATCTACTTTCCGGGGAATGAGGGTGAATGGGGTGACGGTTGGCTCCCTCTGATGTGTCCAGTGGGGAGGGGTAAATAAAATGCGATGTGAAACACTATTCTTCAAGTGGAAAGAGTTGGGTGAGGCATACCCAACTAGAGCCAAAACGCCTATAATTAAGAAGGAACCCCACGCATCTGGCACGTGGTGACCTGTTAGAGCATGTGGGAATAGTTGGGAATTTTGACGTTAGTCTTCCCTGGAAAATCAGCGTGAACCCTAGAGGTCACGCAAAACAATACACAAAGGTTAGGTACATGAGGCGCGCAAAAATCGTTGCAACCATCGGTCCGGCAATCGAATCCCCCGAGAAGATTTCCGAGGCAATCAAGGCTGGCCTGAACGTCGCCCGTCTGAACATGAGCCACGGTGACCACGCCGAGCACCAGGGGCGTTACAACACTATCCGTGAAGAATCCGCAAAGCTCGGTAAGGATGTTGCAATCCTCGCCGACCTGCAGGGCCCCAAGATTCGCCTCGAGCGTTTCGCCAACGGTAAGGAATACCTTGAGCCCGGTGCAGATTTTACCATCACCTCCGAAGACGTTGAAGGTACCGCAGAAATCTGCGGCACCACTTACAAGGGCCTGCCCGGCGACGTAAAGCTCGGTGACAAGCTCCTGCTCGATGACGGCAAGATTCGCCTCGAAGCAATTGAGGTCACCCCCACCACCGTTCGCACCCGCGTGATTGTCGGCGGCCCCATCTCTAACAACAAGGGTATTAACCTGCCCGGCGCAGCAGTCTCCCTGCCCGCGCTGACCGAGAAGGACGCAGACGACCTGCGCTTCGCACTGAAGATGGGTGCAGACATTATTGCACTCTCTTTCGTTCGTACCGGTGCAGACGTTGACCCCGTCCACAAGATCATGGACGAAGAGGGCATCCGCGTGCCCGTTATCGCAAAGATTGAGAAGCCCCAGGCAGTTGAGAACTTGCAGGACATCATTGACAAGTTCGATGGCATTATGGTCGCTCGTGGTGACCTCGGTGTTGAGCTACCCTTCTCTGAGGTTCCCCTCGTCCAGAAGAAGGCTATTGACATGGCACGCCGCTGGGCAAAGCCCGTCATCGTGGCAACCCAGGTGCTCGAGTCCATGACCGACAACCCCGTTCCCACCCGTGCAGAGGTTTCTGACTGCGCTAACGCAATCCTCGACGGTGCAGACGCCGTTATGCTCTCCGGTGAGACCTCGGTCGGTAAGTACCCGATTCTGACCCTGCAGGCAATGGCTGCAATCGTCAAGGACACCGAAAAGGACGGCCTGTACCGCGTACCTGAGTTGGACCGCAAGCCCCGAACCCGCGGTGGTGCAATCACCCGTGCAGCAGTGAACATCGCAGACCAGCTGGATGCAAAGCTCATCGTAACCTTCACCCAGTCCGGTGACTCGGCACGTCGTCTGGCACGTCTGCGCCCCGAGACTCCGATTGTTGCGTTCACCACCAGCTCGAAGGTTCGCTCCTTCCTGTCCATGCTGTGGGGTGTTGACGCTGAGCAGGTTGAGATGATTACCAACCAGGAAGATATGTTCCACTACGTGGATGAGTACCTGCTTGAGAATGGTCTGGCAGAAGCTGGCGACCTGGTCGTCGTTGCTGCTGGTGCTCCTGCAGGCCACGCAGGTACCACCAACATGGTTCAGGTACACCGCGTCTCCGGTGCTGAGGGTGAGCGTGAGGACCTGCGTCCTTACGAGGAGAACGAGGTCAAGCGCTAAGCCGCTAACTCTTTCTGAGTGAATTTTTGAGGGGTAGCTCGGATTAGTTCCCGGAACATACTGCCCGATGTATAGAAATCTCCGCCCGGTCGTGAACTATCATGGCTGGGCGGAGGTTTCTTATGCTTACGGGTGTTTACCTTCGGCTGGCTATGCGAAGGTATGGGCATGCACAGGTATAGAAAAAGCGGCGGGAAAGTTTCAAACTTTCCCGCCGCTTCAGTGTGAGTGCCCGAGGTGGGACTCGAACCCACACTCCGAAGAACCTGATTTTGAGTCAGGCGCGTCTGCCAATTCCGCCACTCGGGCGTATCACGCACTAGTGCGTAACACCTTTAGAATTCTAACCCAGGCTGTCTAGAAAATCTAATTCATCTGACATGTTGAGGGTACTGCGGGGTGCGGAGCGTCTGTTGAAGGTATTTGCCGTGCTCCTGATACGCCTTAGCTAGAGGCGCCCCTCGGTCTAAATCCTGAGCTGAGGGTGAACCGGTGGAGCTTATCCACAGGTGGAGGCGGGGGAGAAAGCGCTCATCCTGTATCCTTAAAGACTGACTAACCATCCCCGTTCGCCTTCGCGGCTGGGGGCCACCTCAACGTTAAGAAAGTGATCACGGCTCGTGTTCAATTCTCTCTCAGACCGCTTGACGGCAACTTTTAAGAACCTGCGCGGCAAGGGCCGCCTCTCCGAGGCAGACATTGATGCAACCGTCCGCGAAATCCGCCGCGCCCTGCTCGACGCTGACGTCGCTGTCCCCGTGGTCCGCGAATTCACCGCCCACGTGAAGGAACGCGCTCTCGGTGCGGAAGTTTCCGAGGCGCTGAACCCCTCCCAGCAGATCGTCAAGATTGTGAACGAGGAGCTGGTGAATATTCTCGGCGGCTCTACCCGCCGCATCAACATGGCGAAGAGCGGCCCGACCATCATTATGCTGGCGGGTCTGCAGGGTGCTGGTAAGACCACCTTGGCTGGCAAACTGGCTCACTGGCTGAAGGGCCAGGGCCACACCCCGATGCTGATTGCATCCGACCTGCAGCGCCCCAACGCGGTGACTCAGCTGAAGGTCGTCGGTGAGCGCGCGGGCGTGCCCGTGTACGCGCCGCACCCCGGTGTGACCAGCGAGTTTGACGTACCCACCGGCGACCCCGTGCAGGTGGCGCGTGACGGCGTAGCTGAGGCTCGCGCTAAGCTGCACGATGTGGTCATCGTCGATACCGCGGGTCGTCTGGGTGTTGACGCTGAGCTCATGCAGCAGGCACGTAATATCCGTGACGCTATTGAGCCGCACGAAGTTCTGTTCGTCATCGATGCGATGATTGGTCAGGACGCCGTGAACACTGCTAACGCCTTCAACGAGGGGGTGGACTTCACCGGCGTGGTCCTCTCTAAGCTTGATGGTGATGCCCGCGGTGGTGCGGCACTGTCGGTGGCTTCGGTCACCGGCAAGCCGATTATGTTCGCGTCCACCGGTGAGAACGTCACTGACTTCGAGCAGTTCCACCCGGACCGTATGGCAAGCCGCATCCTGGATATGGGTGACATCCTGACTCTGATTGAGCAGGCTGAAGCTCAGTGGGATAAGGCTGAAGCCGACCGCATGGCGAAGAAGTTCATCGATCAGGAGGACTTCACGTTTGAGGACTTCCTGGCTCAGATGCAGCAGATTCGTAAGCTCGGTTCCATGAAGAAGCTGCTTATGATGATGCCCGGTGCGGCTCAGATGCGTCAGCAGCTTGAGGCTTTTGACGAGCGCGAAATTGACCGCGTGGAGGCGATTGTTCGCTCCATGACCCCGCACGAGCGTGTGGCTCCGCGCATCATTAACGGGTCTCGCCGTGCCCGTATTGCTAAGGGTGCGGGTGTAACCGTGTCTGAGGTGAACCAGCTGATGGAGCGTTTCGCTCAGGCTCAGAAGATGATGAAGAAGCTTGCTTCGGGCAAGATGCCCGGCATGCCCGGTGGTATGCAGATGCCCGGTATGGCGGCTGCAGCCGGTGGCGCTCGTAAGAACGCGAAGAACAACAAGAAGAAGAAGGCTCGCTCCGGCAACCCGCAGAAGCGTGCGGCTCAGGAGGCGGCAGCAGCTAAGGCACAGCAGGCCCGCGCCGGTGCTGCATTCGGTCAGCAGGCTCAGAGCCAGGAGATGGATCTGTCCAGCATGAACTTGCCGAAGGGCTTCGAGAAGTTCCTGCAGTAAGAGCAAATATGAGCCCCGGTAAGGGGTGGTACGGGTGCGCACGTGGTGACGGGGCGCACCCGTACCGGTATGGTGCCCGGGTTGGGTATATGAACGGGTGTGTGAAGGGAAGGTATCAATGGCTCAGAACGAGCAGAATTGGAATCGAGAGAACGCGGATGATCAGCTGGATGAGCAGGTCATGCCGTGGTCTCAGCGCGCCTTCGCTGATGACGCTGTAGAGGACCCCGCCGGCGAATCTGCAGTTGAGTCTGCAGCTGAGCCTGTAGCTGAGGAGGGCTCGCTGGGCTTCTCCGATGCTCCCGCAGAGGGCAGTGAAGACGACCTTTCAGGTGACTTTTCAAAGGACTTTGCGGATGGCTTCGACGATGGTTCGAGCATCCTTCCCGGGTACACCCCCGTCTGGGCGCGTATCGCCCTCGAGTACGGGGAGCACTCCGCCGAACTGACGGGCGACCTCATCTACTCCAGCGAGAGCGAAGACCCCGCCGTTGACGACGTTGCCGCAACCATCATGAACCTCATTCGTGAAGCCCGCAGCATACACGATGAGGTGAAGGCGGAAGACCACGATAAGCAGCGCACCTGGAACGACCGCACGAAGGTTGACCGCCTAGCCGCCGCCCTGGAGAGCGAAGAGTGGACCGTCGATAAGCTCACCGGCATGTGGGACGACGCCCCCGCACCCGCCGGAACCGGCGAATCGGATAACCCAGAGTACCTGCGCGCCCAGAATGAGGAGCGAACCGCTAAGAAGCAGCGCAATGAGCGCATCGAGCAGACCATGGAGCTGGAGGAGAACATTCAGCGCCGCCGCATCATGGCTCGCTCCACCACCGATGAGGAGCTGATTGTCGCCCTCATTGAAGCGACCGCCGCCTCCCCGGAACTGATTGCCTACGAGGTGGGCGAGCATCAGGTACAGCTCTACGTGCTGTGCGCCGTGGATGATGAAGGTTACATGAATGTGCTGGAGGTCGCTGACGGCCACCTGCACGTGGGTACTCCGGTTGAGGATTACGTGGCGCAGCTGGTGGATCAGCTGCCGGTTACCGGTGCCGCCCTTGAGGGTGAGGCGACCGTGTGGGAGGAACTGCCCAATGGACAGGGTGAGTTGGAGTTCCTGGTGGACGGCGACGCCGCCATGCTCATTGACCTGCCCATTGACATGATTACGGGGCTTCTTTTGGCGTACCTTCCTGCTGGTACCCGGCAGGTTGTTGCCGCGCCGGCGGGGGAGTGGACCCTCATTTCTGCCGATCCGGTGGATCTGATGGGCCTGCTGGGCCTGCTGAACTGTAACGCCCTGATTGCTGAGGGCAACGCGAACCAGCAGCACCTGGTGGTCTATGAGGAGCCTGCCCGTGAACCCTACTCGGATGAGGAGTGGTACCTGGAGGCGTTCGGCGAACCCTACGAGAATATCGTGGAGGAGTTCACCTGGCAGCGTGTCCCTAAGCGCCTGAACCGTGCTCTCAGTCGTGAGGAAATCGCACGTTTTGGCGGTGTGTTGGAGGACCTGCTTTCGGAGCTTCCCGGTAGCGCCCCGGAGCTGTCGGGTTCGAAGATTTTCGGTTCCGAGGAGGAGGAAATCGAGCAGGGTATCGCTAATGTCATGGCGATGTTTGGTGTGGAGGTTGACTCCATTACCAGTCGCCGCCTGAATGCGTACCTGCGCGATACGAGCAATACCTTAGCGTTGGAGTCGGTGCTGCAGCTGCTGGGTGTTCCCACGGAGCTGGCGCTGGTGCCGACCACCGGTTTTGATGTGGCGTCGATTAGTACGGCGCGCGTCTTCGGCAATGAGGATGAGGGCTTCACGCAGCCTGCAGATGCGGCTGAAACTGCCGATGTGTCTAAAGGTACGTTCTCTGAGGAGGATGAGGAGGTCGCACCTTACCCGGGCGGCTACACCTCGCCGCTGGATCGTAGCTACCGCCTCGTGGCGACTGGCCGCCGCGTGACTCTTGCCGAGTGGACGGACGCTATCAATAACGCTCATATTCCTTACGAGTACACCCACCTGGGTTCCCCGGAAGGTTCTGAGTCGGACTCTTTTGTGGAGACTGAAGAAGGCTACCTGACTCTTGACAGCGCCCTGCATGAGGCTGACTCCGCGGTGGATGAGGGGTATGGCATCGTATCGCAGGAGGTGATGGTGAGTCAGCAGGATTTCGAGGGTTCTGCTGGGCTCGTGCCTCAGAAGAACGCTGTGGTGAGTGAAAGAAATGAGCCGAATGCCCCGCAGATGAGTGCATCTCAGAGCTCCGCACCGCAGGGTTCCTTCGTGCAGAGCCTTGTACCACGTTCGCGCTGCAAGCGTCTGACTCCGGAGCAGATTCGTGCCAAGACCCGCCGCGTGGGCATTGCCCTCAGTATTGATGTGACGGCTCAGAGCGCTATCGCCTTGATCCTGGCGAATGTGGCACGCCGCCGTCGCGCTCAGGGTAAGGCGAGCCGTAAGTGCTCGGTGGCCGCAGCGCTCTTTGCTCTGAATGCCACCGTGGAATCTGCGCTGATTCCCACTGTGCTGCGTTCTTTTGAACGTACTCAGACGAAGAAGCATGCCCACACGGTGGCGGACGCTGAGCTGGTGCATCCGGGTGTTAGCGGGAGCGGTGAGCGCTCGACCAAGAAGCGCACTCTGATTGATGATTTGCGTGAGGGGCACTACCGCACGGTGGAGGATGCTACCCCGTCCACGGAGCAGGCACCCTCTGGACTGCGCGAGCGTGCCCTGGGTATAGTGCGTAGCATCAGGCAGCGTACTGCGAAGAAAACCGAACGCTAAAGGAAAGAAGCCATGAAGGATTCCTATCTGAGCAATGAAGAGCTGAAGGCTTTTATCGCCACCTTGCCCACGCGCCGTTTGGCGGCGGGCGCGCTGATTCGTAATGAGCGTGGCGAGATGCTGCTGGTGAAGCCGAACTATAAGGACGGCTGGATTCTTCCCGGCGGTACCGTGGAGGCAGGCGAGGCGCCCAAGCCCGGTTGTGAGCGTGAGATTACGGAGGAGCTGGGCCTGGGTGTGAAGCTGGGTCGTGTGTTGCTGATTTTCCACGGCCTGGCGTTGGGCGTGTGGGGCGATTCGACCTACTACATGTATGACGGCGGCGTGATAGCAGCGGATACGAAGATTACCCTGCAGGATGCTGAGCTGGTGACCTACGAGTGGGTTGCTCCGGAGAACCTAGATGGCTACGTGCGTCCGTCGATGGTGGAGCGTCTGCGTGAGTGCTACCGCGCTCTAGAGACGGGGGAGACCCTGGAGATGAGCAACCTTGACTAGTGGCGGCTATGCTGCGGCTCGCCGGGCATAGCTATCTGAGCCGAGTAACAGCCTAATGACCGGGCACATCACGGGTGCATCACCGGGCACAGAACGCTGTTTAAAAGTGATGTTCGGTGCCTTGAGCAATTATTTTTCCGTGGCGCTAGCTTAAAATCTTGGGCTCTGATACCCTAGCTGAGTACCCGGCGACGCGCGACCCCTCTCTTCGCGCGCTGTTGTGTCCATAGAGGTGCCGTGAACGGCCCGCCCCACGGGTGCTGAACCGTGTGCCTCGCACCAATATTATGAAACAGGAGTAACCACTAAAGTGGCTGTTAAGATTCGTCTCAAGCGTATGGGTAAGATCCGCGATCCTCGTTACCGCGTCGTGATCGCTGATTCGCGCGTCAAGCGCGATGGTAAGACCATCGAAGAGATCGGTATTTACCACCCGACCGAGCACCCCTCGCGTATCGAGATCAACTCTGAGCGTGCTCAGTACTGGCTCTCCGTCGGCGCACAGCCGACCGAGCAGGTTCTGGCTCTGCTGAAGCTCTCGGGCGACTGGGCTGCATTCAAGGGCGAGAAGGCAGAGTCCAAGGTTCTGCCCGTTGAAGCTAAGGCTGAGTTCGTTGTTCCCGAAAAGGGTTCCGTGATCCTGCCCGAGGCTATCACCCCCAAGGCTGAGAAGGCTGAAGAGGCTGCTGAAGAAGCAGCACCCGAGGCTGAGGCTGAGGAAGCAGCTGAGTAATTATGTTGGCTGATGCACTCGAACACCTGGTTCGAGGGATTGTCGATCGTCCGGAGGACGTAAAGGTGCGCCTGCGCACCCAGCGTCACCGTGAAACCCTTGAGGTTCGCGTGCATCCGGATGACCTGGGCCGAGTTATCGGCAGGTCCGGTCGTACCGCCAAGAGCATCCGTCTGGTGATGGACGCGATATCTGATGGCGAGCCGATGCGTATCGACATTATCGACACCGACAAAAAGCGACGCTAGCTCGTAAACGCTTGAAGCCCCCGCTCCCGGAATTATTCCGGAAGGCGGGGGCTTTTGCGTACCCGTTTTCTCTGCGCGAGTTATTGCTGTGAGTTATCTGTACGAGCGCTCGCCCCCGGTCACCGTGGAGGCGAGGGAGAGGCGGCAGAATGCGCCCGTCCTAAGTGCCCGGTAGAATAGTGGGAGCCGTGTACGCGCACGGCGTAGGTTTTAACTTGTATCCAGCGGAGGAAAATTATGCAGGTTGTGGTGGCTCGTATCGGTAAGCCTCACGGTATTCGTGGTGAGGTGACGGTTCAGCTCTTTACTGATGCCCCGCAGGAGCGTTTTGCCCGCGGTGAGGTGCTCGGTATCGAGAATTTCAAGCCCGGCTCTGCTGCCGCTTCGGTGGCGCCTACCGGTGAGCTGACGGTTGCCGGTGCCCGCTGGAACAAGAAGATTCTGGTGGTCCGTTTTGATGAGGTGACTACCCGCAACCAGGCTGAGGAGCTGCGCGGTAGCCGCCTGGTCTACGAGGTTCCCGAGGATGAGGGCGATGAAGAGGGCTTCTACGAGCAGGAGCTGGTGAACCTGCCCGTGTACCTGCTGGCGGACGTTCCCGAGGGTGAGAGCCCCGTGGATAACCCGGCTGTGGGCAAGCCGCTGGGTAAGGTGACCGGTCTGCAGACCATGCCGGTTCAGGATTTGCTGCTGATTAAGCTGGCTCGTTCGCCGCGTCTTGCATCCGGTGCGGGTGAAGAGATCATGATTCCTTTTGTTGAGGAGATTGTGCCCGAGGTGGTTCCCTCGACCGAGAATGAGCCCGGCTTTGTACTGCTGACTCCTCCGGCGGGTTTGATTGACCTGGTTGAGGATTCTGCCCAGGTGACTGAGCATTCGACCGAGCAGGCGGGGGAGTAGTCCGTGCGCTACGATGTGGTCACGATTTTCCCCGAGTACCTGGAGCCGCTGAAGCTGTCCCTGCTGGGTAAGGCGCGCGAGAAGGGCCTGGTGGACCTGCACCTGCACGATTTGCGTGAGCACACCTTTGACCGTCACCGCACGGTGGATGACACCCCGTATGGCGGTGGTGCGGGCATGGTGATGAAGGCGGAGCCGTGGGGCTTGGCGCTGGATGAGGTGCTTGCCGCCTCCCCGCTGAACGTTACCGAAGATGCTCCTGAGGGTGCTAAGTCTGAGGGTGCTGGGCCCGAGGCTGATACCCGCCCGCTACTGATTGTCCCGTCCCCGGCGGGTGCCGTTTTTGATCAGGCAATGGCGTACAAGCTGGCGGAGGAGAAGCATATCGTCTTCGCCCCGGCGCGCTACGAGGGCATTGACGAGCGCGTGCTGGACTGGGCGCAGGAGAGCTTCCGCGTGATGCCCGTTTCCCTGGGCGACTACGTGCTCTACGGTGGTGAGGTTGCAGTCATGGCAATGATTGAGGCTATCACCCGCCTGATTCCGGGTGCGATGGGTAACCCCGCCTCCCTGGAGGAGGAGTCGCATACGGGTGGTCTGCTGGAGTATCCGGTGTACACGAAGCCCGCCGTGTGGCGTAACCGTGAGGTGCCGGAGGTGCTGCTATCGGGTAATCACGGTGCGATTGCGCGTTGGCGTCGTGACCGTCAGATTGAGCGCACCCTGGAGCGCCGCCCCGACCTGTTGGAGGCGTACCCGGTGGAGCAGTGGGATAAGAAGGACCGCCGCTTCTTGGCTGAGCGTGGGGTGCATTTTGCGAACCAGGCGAAGGCTGCTCAGAAGAAGGCGAAGAAGAACCCCGCACCTCAGGCTGATGGTGTGGCTCAGACTGATATCGTGGCTCAGACAGCACAGACTGATACCGTGCAGACCCAGCCGGAATCCTAAGCTGAACGGGTGCTCGTGAGTGCCTTGTGATTCTCTGAACGGGGGTTAGCGTCATATAACTGTTAGTTGGTGCTAACCCCTATTTTTTGTGTCCATGAACCGTTATGCTGAGGTTAACCTCGCTAAGAGCATAGTCTACCTATAGCTGGCGCGAGGTTGTAACCCGCTTTCATTGTTGAAAGTACGTACTCAACAGAAGGAGGACATATGTCCGTTGTTAAGGTTCACCGTTTGACTGTCGTTGGCGACAACCGCGCTGAGCTGGAGAACCGCTTTGCTGCTGCCCGCCACATTGCTGACTCTTTCCCCGGCTTTGAGGGGTTTGAGCTCTGGCGCCCCCTGGATGAGGGTGGCGAC
Organism: Rothia similimucilaginosa; assembly: GCF_029850985.2. Taxonomy (NCBI): domain Bacteria; kingdom Bacillati; phylum Actinomycetota; class Actinomycetes; order Micrococcales; family Micrococcaceae; genus Rothia; species Rothia similimucilaginosa. The sequence continues at coordinate 872,693 of NZ_CM138149.1, forward strand.
TACTTTGTGGTGACCCGCTGGGTTGATGAGGCAAGCCATGATGCGTACGCGGCGGCTCGTCGTGAGCGTGACCCCAATACTGTTGTCTCTCACGCTGATGGCACCATGAGCTTCGAGAAGGTGGAGTTCGGCGAGTAACCGGTCACTCGGGAGAACTACGGATAAACTCCACCGGTTATCGCCCTGAGTAGGGTTCTATCTCATTTTTATCTCAAACAGTGTGGGGCTGCACTAACTTTTCTGCATATTGCTTTAGGTGGGTATTAGCCCAGGTGGAGTGATATAGGGAAGGTTTAGGGTGGCCCCTCCTTGATTTTTCAGGGGTTATAGTCCGCGGGTGTTTTGTCCTGGCTGGATATATGGGGTCGGCACTATAAAGCACCTGAAATGTGCTCAACGGGAATCGGTGGAATACCTCAACCTGAAAGTGACACCTTGATGCAAAAAGGTTATTATGGTTCCCGAGAGCATACATTCGTCCGTGCCGGTAGTTCGGGCGAAGACAGCGATCCCCTCTCAGCTATGTCGTATGATGTGGTTGAGTCACTCAAGGGAAATATTCAGCGCACCCATGTGAGCCCTTCCTCTCCATAGGAAGCTCTGGCAAGGGAGCCAACTCAACTATCACGTATTCACACAAGTGGTGCATGGTACAAAACCCCGCAATATATGGGATGGGAGCTTGGTGGTTCGAGCGTTCATCGTGGTTGATGACCCACCCAATGCGGATAGGAATGTGCTTTGCAAAGCGGGTGAGTAAGCCGGTGGTCCGGACCGGTGCTCACCCGCTCCGCCGTTAAGGACCGCTTTTCACACACTAGGCTCAGTGCTTCCTGCTTTAAGTCTTCTTGTGATAGCTTCGAGTATAGTGCCTGCGTGGTACTCCGCATAGCATGTAATCCAAAACTCTCGTACCCTCAATCGAATTCACGCTAAAATAGGTAACTATGGCTGAATTTATTTATCAGATGATCAAGGCCCGCAAGACTGTGGGTGACAAGGTCATCCTTAACGACGTGACGATGTCGTTCTTCCCCGGCGCCAAGATCGGTATGGTTGGTCCGAACGGCGCGGGTAAGTCGACCATCCTGAAAATCATGGCTGGCCTCGACCAGCCCTCCAACGGTGAGGCGCGCCTGACCGCAGGCTACAGCGTGGGCATCCTCATGCAGGAGCCGCCGCTGAACGAAGAGAAGACCGTTTTGGGCAACGTTGAAGAAGGCGTGGGCGAAATCAAGTCCAAGCTGGACCGCTTCAACGAAATCTCCGCCCTCATGGCTGAGCCCGACGCTGACTTCGACGCCCTCATGGAAGAAATGGGTCAGCTGCAGGAAGCTATCGACGCTGCTAACGCTTGGGACCTCGACTCCCAGCTGGAGCAGGCAATGGAAGCGCTGCGCTGCCCGCCCGCTGACATGCCCGTCACCCACCTCTCCGGTGGTGAGCGCCGCCGCGTGGCGCTGTGCAAGCTGCTACTGCAGAAGCCTGACCTGCTGCTGCTCGACGAGCCCACTAACCACCTGGACGCAGAGTCCGTGCTCTGGCTGGAGCAGCACCTGCAGTCCTACGAGGGTGCGGTCATCGCGATTACCCACGACCGTTACTTCCTCGACCACGTGGCCGAGTGGATTGCTGAGGTTGACCGCGGTAACCTGTACCCCTACGAGGGTAACTACTCCACCTACCTGGAGAAGAAGCGCTCCCGCCTCGAAGTTCAGGGCAAGAAGGACGCTAAGCTCGCTAAGCGCCTGAGCGAGGAACTGGACTGGGTCCGTTCCAACGCTAAGGGCCGCCAGGCTAAGTCAAAGGCTCGTCTGGCACGCTACGAGGAGATGGCTGCGGAGGCTGAGAAGACCCGCAAGCTTGACTTCGAAGAGATTCAGATTCCTCCGGGACCCCGCCTGGGTAACGTGGTTATTGAGGCTGAGAACCTGCAGAAGGGCTTCGACGGCCGCTCCCTGATTAACGGCCTGTCCTTCTCCCTACCCCGTAACGGCATCGTGGGTGTGATTGGTCCCAATGGTGTGGGTAAGTCCACCCTGTTCAAGACCATCGTTGGTCTGGAGCCCCTCGACGGCGGCAACCTGAAGGTCGGCGAGACCGTGAAGATCTCCTATGTTGACCAGAACCGTGCGAACATCGACCCGGAGAAGAGTCTCTGGGAGGTCGTCTCTGACGGTCTGGACTACATCCAGGTCGGCAATGTAGAAATGCCTTCGCGTGCGTACGTTTCCGCGTTCGGCTTCAAGGGCCCGGACCAGCAGAAGAAGGCGGGTGTGCTCTCCGGTGGTGAGCGTAACCGTCTGAACCTGGCGCTGACCCTCAAGCAGGGCGGTAACCTGCTGCTGCTCGATGAGCCCACTAACGACCTGGATGTTGAGACCCTCGCATCCCTGGAAAATGCGCTGCTGGAATTCCCCGGCTGTGCAGTGGTCGTCTCCCACGACCGTTGGTTCCTGGACCGCGTGGCAACCCACATCCTGGCGTGGGAAGGCACCGATGAGAACCCGGATCAGTGGTACTGGTTCGAGGGTAACTTCGAGTCCTACGAGAAGAACAAGATTGAGCGCCTCGGCCCTGAGGCTGCTAAGCCGCACCGCGTGGTGCACCGCAAGCTGACCCGATAGGGTTTAGTTCGGTAGCGAGCCCCGCCTCCTGATGCTGTTATGACGCAGGAGGCGGGGCTTTGCTGTGCACGCTAGATGCCGTATGCGCTGGTGAGGGAAGGAGTGTGTGTTCGCCGGTAGAAATAGTTCGCCCAGTGGTGACCGGTGCGTCATGGCGGAGTTCACATTCATGGTTTAATGGGTGTGTATAACTAACACATTTGATACGAAGGACTGGAGCTCATGCTTTCAAAATATAACTGGATGTCCCTCATTACCGGTCTGTTGCTGTTTGCAACGGCAATCTACATGTTCGCCAACCCCGCCACCCCGCTGGCTGTTCTGGGTTTTGTGTTCTCCATTGCGGTGCTACTCGGTGGTGTGTTTGAAGTGGTCCGCTACTTCGGTGCGCTGAAGCAGGTACGTACCGGCTGGGACCTAATCAACGGCATCCTGACCATGGTGGTTGGCCTGATTCTGCTGACAGCCTCGGCGGGCGCACAGGCGACCTACATCCCGACCATTGTGGGCGTATGGCTGATTGCGTGGGCGCTGATTCGTCTGATGGCTGCTCAGGGCCTGAAGTACCTGAGCTTCGCCGCCGGACGCCACCTGCAGTTCTCTGCTATCGGTACCCTGATCCTGGGTTTGCTCGTGCTGCTGTTCCCGATGTTCTTCGGCGCGGTGGCAGTGTGGCTGATTGCCCTGGTGCTCCTGCTGGCTGGTCTGGTGTTTGTGGGTGACTTCTTTGTTTCCCGCCGCACCAAGCGCACCGTGCATATTTCTCCGGACGGTGTGATTGACGTCGAAACCAAATAAGAGTTTCCAAACGGCTTCTAGACCGTACACTAGAACATAAGAAAGACCGTGTGAGACAACCACCTCACACGGTCTTTCTGTATGCTCTGACGTTTTACGCTGTTACGGTGCCGAAACTCTAAAGGTATTCGGCTTTAGCGGTGCTCGACTTTAGCGGTATTCGGGCAGGCGGAACATCATTTCCTGCGCCACGGTTGCCACCAGCTCGCCGGAACGATTAAAAATCGACCCCTGCGCGAGCATCCTGCCACCCTGCGCGCTCGGGGAATCCAGCACGTACAGTAGCCACTTATCGGCACGTGCCGAACGGTGGAACCACATTGCGTGATCTAGCGAGGCGCTCTTGAGGCCCGGCTCCAGCCAGAACTTGCCGTGACGGCGCAGAGCCGGCTCCAGCGGCAGATAATCCGAAGCGTAGGCGATAGCGGCGCGGTGCTCCGCCTCCGAGGCCTCAGAACCATCAGCATGCACCAGGCGGTCAAAGGTCTTGAACCACACACAGGCACGCGGCTGTGTCGAGGAAGCATCCGCCTGAGTGTACAGGGGTGCGTCCACGTGTCGCATATCAATGGGGCGTTCCCACGCGACCGCCTGTGCAATGGGGTGGGGGAGCTGGCCCAGGTAGTCGCTGACCATCGGCAGCGATTCGGGGTCCGGAACCTCCGGCATAGTTACCGCGGTGTGCTCCGGGCCGCGGCTATCGGACTGAAAAGACATAATCGCCGAGAACATGGGCACCTCATCCTGGAACACCTGCACACGACGGGTCGAGAAGGAACGGCTATCGTTTAGGCGCTGAGTGGCGAAGAACAGTTCACGCTCAATATCGCCGGGGCGCAGAAAATAAGCGTGAATCGAGTGGATGCCCTTGCCCTCCACCGTGCGGTCGGCGGCAATAATCGACTGGGCAAGAACCTGACCACCGAAAGTACGCGGCTGCTCGCGGGTGAGTGTCACGCCGGTAGACACTTCATCACTACCGAAGGAGGCGGGCGCCACCTCCACGGGGGAGAGGTCCAGCATTCGCATAAGGTTTTGGGTCACAGTGGGCTTGGTCATGATTTTATTCTCGCACGTTTTCAAGGAACCGGTTTCTGGCGTAGAGTGGGAGAGCATACTCTGAGATAACCACGACGGGTTGATTTGGAGTATTGACTGTGAACATTGACCCGGATTGTCGATCCGGAACGCCTACCTAACACACCATCGCACAATATCACCCACCAACTTGCCACCGAGCAGGCCAACGCCGAGAAGGAGCAGAGATGACTACGACGTCTGAAACCACCCCTGACAATACCCCCGTGCAGGAGAACGCTCCCAACCAGAACAGCGTGCCGAACGCTGCAGCACCTATTGAACTCAAATACAACCCCCACGAAGGCGTGGAGGAACCCTACCTGATTCTGCCCGGCGGAGCCCAGGGGGCCGCAGTGGTTAAGGACCTTGCCACCTACATTTCTCGCGCCCTGGCGGTGAACCCGGACGCCGTTATCCGACTGACCGCGCGCGGCCGCGTGGTGGCGGTATTCGCCTGCTCCCTGGAGCCGGAGGACGCATCCTCGGATACCCCGGTCATCATGGGTCTGCGTGCCCTGCATCTGCTGGCTGACTCCACCCTGGACATGACTGTTCAGGCGCAGGCGCTGCTGGACCGTCTGGCACATCTGCAGAAGCAGGCAGAAGAACAGCGCAACGAAGGGAACCCGCAGCTGGTGCTGTTCATGCCGCCGGTGACCGTCAACGCTAGCTGGGCAGGTAAGTCAGCCCCGCTCAGCGGCTGGTACGAGGTCGGCACCGTCCCGGTTGAAGAGTTCCACCGGGCCACCGCAGAAGGCCTGGAGGCGGTAGAACGCGCCCTGCCCGAGAACCCCGGCGCCGCGGTGCTTTCCACGGTGCGCTCTCGTATTTGGTCCTCCGATATGGTGCTGGAGTACCTACCAGAATTTGATATCGTGCTTGTACCGACCGGTGCAGCATTTGCCCTGCGCGTGTTCGGTTTCATCCCGGAAGGCTTCACGGGTGATCTGCCGCTGTTCGCGGCGCATGTAGGTTCGGAAGAGTGGCTACGCATTGTGGCGCCCGCCGGTATGGTGCTGGTGCGCCGCGGTTCCGGTTCGCTGCTCTAAACCGCTCCTTGAGACACTTGTTGACTCTTTACGCTGGTGGCGTGGGATTTTCGCCTGCACCACCAGCGGTTTTTCTAGACGCATTAAAATAAAGATGACGAGCTTAATATGATGCTCGATGAGGCATTACTTTACAAAAATAGGGTTTTCTAGAAAAAACACGCCCTTTCACCGGGGCATCTTTGACACGCCGATTACCAGCTACACCGCACGGGAACTCTTCCGCAGCACCCTAACCAGGCGTATCCTTCCCGTACAGATCGAACGTGAGACCTTTATGGATCTGATGGCAGTCAACATCGACGGTACTCTTGCCAGTAACCGAGATTAGATGGACAAATACCTGACCGGTCTCTTCGCCAGCTACTGCCGATTCTTCAAGGCGATTCGCCACGCAACTGTTAACGTTGAAGTTGCTGACCGTATTCGCGACATGGCGGTATAAACGGGAACAGGTCAAACAAATGAGGCGCCGGAAGGCTTGAATCCTTCCGGCGCCTCATTTTTGATGCTATATGCGTTGATTGAAGCTGATGTACGCAGCTGATTAGGCGGTGCCGAGCAATTCACGCAGGCGAGTTGCAAAGGGTACCGCCAGCTTGTACTGTGCCTCATCCTTCAGGTGCACGCTATCAGCCATGTCACCCTCAGCCAGATAAATGGTCTGCCAGCCCGCGGTGTCCATGAATAGTACACCAGTCTCGCGGGCACCCTGCTGTGCGACCTCGTTCGCCACGTGACGCTTATGGGCCAGCTGCTTATCCGGTGCAGACGCCTCATCCATAGACACCACGCCACCGAGCACAATCTTCGAAGACGGGTACATGCGTCGCAACTGCTCAATGACCTGAGTCTGGTGCGCGTTCACGTGCTCACGAGCCTTCGTCTCATCCTCGTGAATATAAATGTCGTTACCGGAGGCATCCAGATAAATCACGCCGGGGTTACCGCTCGGTAGAGCCCAACGGCCACCCATCACACCCTGATAGTAGGAGGGGCATGCACCGTCGCGGGCGATCACAAAACCCACGCCGCCGCAACGGAACAGATAAGGAATGAAACCTGCCTGCTTCAGACCCAAACCAACCCATGAGGTTGAGGTCACCTGCGAGTCACCAATCACCAGGGCATCCTGAGCGCCCAGGATGTTCGCGTTACGCGGCAGACCATTCGCCTTATCCCAGTAGAGTTCAGCCTTCTCAAACTTGGTGTACAGTACGCCGTTCTCGGATCGCCAGCTCACCGGCAGACCCTCCCAAGCGGCAAAGTCGCTGTACCCGCGCTGCTTCCACCAATGCTCGTAGACACCGGATTCCACCGCAACCGGACCGTACTTGGGGGTGTACATGACCACGCCACCCTTGAACTGCTGAACCAGCATGTCGGCGGTATCAGCGGAGGTAGAGAACGGCACCTGAGCCTCGCTGGTTGCCTGCGCCCCCTCCTTGCCGAAGGCGTTCTGTGCGGTGCGTTCCATCTTCTGCGCCGGGGTGGTCGGTTCCGGAGTCGGCTCGGGGGAGGGGGACTCACTCGGGCTTTCCTGCGCTGACTGGGTAGGATCAGCACTCGCCGCAGCAGTTGCGGCGGTGCTACCAGGTGAGTTGAAGCCTCCTGCGGAGTAGTACACGCCAACAGAACCGGTGGCAACCACAGCAAGGATTGCGCCGGTCAGAGAAACTTTCGCGATAGGAGACTGGATAGAAGGCATGCACAACAGTATACGATAGCCGCAACCCCAAGTAGAGAGCCTTTGAAGGATAATCAAATGAAAATAACAAAAAATATGCACCGCAGTGACAAGATTTTAAACACTTGATGCAAAACGTCCCCTCCCACCCCAGAACGGGGCAGAAGGGGACGAACAAAACCTATGAGAGCAGACGGTCAACCCACCTCAACTCACAAGCATTGTTAGATGTCAGCAGCCTGAACCTTCAAGGCACGAGCCACGCCATCACGTGCCTCCGCAATCTGACGGTACAGAGCCGCAGCATCATCAGGTAAAGAAGCCAAGTACGACTCAGTGCGCTCCAACAGCTCAGCAGTCGGCTCGCTCGGGTACATGCCGCTAATAATCTGCATGGAAATCTCATGCGAACGCGAACGCCAGATACCCTCAATCTGCTCGAAATACGGCTCGTGGTACTGCTTGATCAGCTCGGGCTTGCCGGACTGGAAACCAGAAATAGCGTAACGCTGAATCATGTTCGACAGCTCGCCGGTAACCATAATCTTATTCCAGTACTCTGCCTTTGCCTCAGCAGAGGGCATGGAAGCGTACGCCTGAGCAGCATACTGCTGGCCGTTAGCGGTGTTGTCGTTCTCCAGCTCTTCAGCGACCTGCTCCGCGGTGAAGCGGCCACCGGTTGCCAGACGGCACACCAGGTTCCAACGCAGGTCAGCATCAATGTCCAGGCCCTCAAGGGCCAGCTCGCCCTCGAAGAGGCGCTGCACGTTGTCGTACTGCACCTCGGTGCGGGTCTGGTTGATAAACGCCTGCACCAGCTGCAACTGAGCATCCGAATCGGGCTCTGCGGCGTTAGCCAGCTCCCACAGACGGTCAGCAGCACGGCGGCGAGTCTCCTCACGAGCCTCGGGAGCCACGAAGGAGTGCAGGGTAGCAGACAGGTTGTTAATCTGGGTGCGCAGAGCGGTGGAGTTGGTCTCCTGACCGATGTTGTTCAGCACCAAGTCAACGTACTTGCGTGCTGGCATCTGAGCGTCACGCACGGTATCCCAGAGCGAACCCCAGACTACGCCGCGAGCCACGGAAGAATCAATGTCACCTAGGTGCTTGATCGCGGTCTCGATGGAACGCTCATCCAGGCGAATCTTTGCGTATGCCAGGTCCTCATCGTTGAGCAGTAGCAGGTCAGGACGCTTCTTGCCGAGAGCCTCCTCAACCACGGTCAGCTCGCCGTCAATGTCCAGCTCAATGCGGTCGGTACGGGTCAGCTTGCCGTCTACCAGGTTGTAGAAACCAATGACGGCACGGTGCGGGCGCAGAGTCTCGAAGCCCTCAGCGTAGGACTGGCGAATACCCAGAGACGAGATGTTACCTGCCTCGTCGTTCTCAACCTCAACAGCCAGAGTGTTTACTCCAGCAGTCTCAAGCCACTTAGCGCTCCACGCGCGTACGTCACGGCCGGAGGTGCGCTCCAGCTCAACCAGCAGGTCATCCAGAACGGTGTTACCCCAGCTGTGCTTATCGAAGTACACCTTCAGCGCAGCCATGAAGTTCTCCTGGCCGACCCACGCCACCATCTGACGCAGCACCGAAGCGCCCTTCGCGTACGTAATACCGTCGAAATTCACCTGGACATCGGCAAGGTCACGAATCTCAGCCACAATCGGGTGAGTCGAAGACAGCTGATCCTGACGGTAAGCCCAGGTCTTCTCCGAAGCAGCGAAGGTAGCCCACGCCTCCTTGGCGTAGCGAGTGTTCTCCGCAGCAGCCAGAGTCGACATGAACTCAGCGAAAGACTCGTTCAGCCACAGGTCGTTCCACCACTTCATGGTGACCAGGTCGCCGAACCACATGTGAGCCAGCTCGTGCAGAACGGTGATAGCGCGGCGCTCACGCAGAGCCTCCGCAACCTTGGAGCGGAAGACGTAAGTCTCCAGGTAGGTCACGCAGCCAGCGTTCTCCATTGCACCTGCGTTGAACTCGGGCACGAACAGCTGATCATACTTCTCGAACGGGTACGGGGTCTTGAACTGCTCCTCGTAGAACTCGAAGCCCTGACGGGTCAGCTCAAACATGTCCTCAGCATCCACGAAAGGCATGAGAGACTTACGAGCGTACACGCCCAGCGGAATCACGCGACCCTCAGAGTTAGTCAGTTCGCTGGTGACCTTCTCGTAGGGGCCAGCCACAATCGCGGTAATGTACGAAGACATGCGCGGGGTTGGCTTGAAGAACCAGGTCTTCGCACGGCCGCAACCGCATTCCTTATCCTCAACCTTCACCTCGGGCTGGTTCGACACAACCACCCAGTGCGAAGGAACACGCACAATAAACTCGAACTCAGCCTTCAGGTCGGGCTGCTCGAAGACCGGGAACACTCGGCGGGAATCCGGCACCTCAAACTGGGAGTACAGGTACACTTCGCCGTCGGCGGGATCCACGAAACGGTGCAGGCCCTCACCGGTGTTGGTGTAGAACATCTCTGCATCAATGACCAGGGTGTTCTCAGCAGCCAGGTTCGGCAGCTGGATGCGCTCGCCGTCAGCCAGCTCGGTGCTCAGCTCTTCACCGTTGAGGTTAATGGACTTAACTGAGGAGGTAATCGCGTCAATGAAGGTGGAGGTACCTTCCTGAGCATCGAAACGGATTTCAACCTTCGAGGAGAAGACGTCTTTGTCCTTCGGCAGGTCGAGTTCAATACGGTACGAGTGCACACGCTTAATAATGGATGCGCGTTCGATTGCCTCATTGCGGGTTAGGTTCAGGCCGGGCATACAGCTCCCTCTCCTTAGATGTGAATAGCGTGCCGTGCTGGCACGCTCTGTCATGGTGTCCTGGTTCCCGAGGTGCGGCTCCTGCGACGCTGCATACGTAGTGCTGGAGGTTTTGAAACTCAGGCGCGGTGAATCGGGACACTCAAAGTGCCATATCCCACAGTCTACCGCATAGGCGGGGGTCTAGAAGGCATCCCATTACCCGAACCAACGCGAATTCGATACAGTTAAGACAGAAAAACCTAAACGGGGAAGCGCATCCCACCTGATGGATGCGCGGCGCACTCTAGCAACGGTGCTCAGAACTGAGAACCGGCGTCTCCCACGAACACACATTCGCACGTCACACCAAGACAAAATCACCAGGAGAGTACCCATGCGCGTACACATCGCAACCGACCACGCTGGCCTCGAACTGAGCCACTATCTGATCGAGTCCCTCACCGCTGCGGGCTACGAAATGATTGATCATGGCCCCGCCGACTACGACCCGCTGGATGACTACCCCTCGTTCTGTATTAACGCAGCCCTTGGCGTGAAGCGCGACCGCGAGGGCGGCCTGGACTCCCTGGGTATCGTGCTCGGCGGTAGCGGCAACGGCGAACAGATGGCTGCGAACAAGGTTGAGGGTATCCGTGCGGCTCTGGCATGGAACCATGACACCGCGGCACTGGCTCGCGAGCACAACAACGCACAGGTCGTTGCTGTGGGCGGCCGCCAGCACACCAAGGAAGAAGCACTGGAAATCATCAAGGTCTTCCTGGCTACCCCCTGGACCAACGAAGAGCGTCACGCACGCCGTATCGGTCAGCTGGCTGAGTACGAGCAGACCGGCGACATTGCCGGCAAGCAGATTGACGCTGCCTAAGCTCTAAAATCTGAGGCGTATAGTGCAGGCTATACGCCTCAGTTATTTCTGCACCCCATATAATCCACGCTATTTCTAACCAGCAAGTTTTCGAGGAGAACCCGTGCCCGAAGGCCACTCCATCCACCGTATCGCCCGCCAGATTAGCGACGTCTTCACCGGCGAGCACGTGCAGGTTTCCTCCCCGCAGGGCCGCTACGCTGAGGGTGCCGCCCTGCTGGACGGGCACACCATCACCGGTGCATACGCGCACGGTAAGCACCTGTTCGTGACTTTCGACAACGACCTGACCCTGAATGTGCATCTGGGTATTTACGGTAACTGGAGCTTCGGCGGAGACGAAACGTTCACGGGTGCTTCGAGCATCGGTGCGCCCCGCAAGATTGGCGAAAAAGAATACGCCGCGGGGGAGGGAGAGCCCTACGCCGGTCCTCCCGAGCCGAAGAGCACGGTGCGTTGCCGTATTGTTTCCGAACACGGCTGGGCGGATCTGGTGGGCCCGACTATCTGCCGCACCCTTACGCCGGATGAGGTTCGCACCGTCCGCTCTAAGCTTGGCCCCGACCCGCTCAACCCGGACGCCGACCCCGAACATTTCTACCGCGCCGCACGTAAGAGCTCCCGCCCGATCGGTGTGATTCTGATGGATCAGGCAGCAATCTCCGGCGTGGGCAATATCTTCCGCGCCGAATCGCTCTACCGCCAGGAAATTGACCCGCTACGCCCCGGCAAGAGCCTTAGCGACGAGGAGCTGAAGCGACTCTGGGAAGACAATAAGCATCTGCTGGTCATCGGCGTGCGCGTGGGTCGCATCATCACCACCGAACCCAAAGACCGCCCCGGCATACTCGAAACCGAAGCCTGGCCCGAGCACGCCAACTACGTGTACATGCACCACGGCGAGCCTTGCCGTCGCTGCGGAACCACCATCCGTATGGAAGAAATCGCCGGCCGCAAACTCTACTGGTGCCCCGGCTGCCAGGTCTAAAAACTACTCATACATTTGCTCATATATTTGACAGCCCAGATGGAACCTCGCTACTATAGTCAAGTTCCATTCCGGGGATGTAGCTTAATGGTAAAGCCTCAGTCTTCCAAACTGATTACGCGGGTTCGATTCCCGTCATCCCCTCCACTTCAAAGGCTCCGGCGTAAGCACCGGGGCCTTTTTCGTTGCGGGATGACGGGAATCCCTTCCGCATGCGGATTTGTTTCCTCGCGCGCTCGGAATCCGCATGCTCCAGCTCGTCATCCCCTCACCGCGCATCCACACAAAACACCCTACAAAACCAAGGAAGACAGAAGAGTACGCGCTGAGTGGAAATAATTTGTGCACGAGCCGCTGTGTTGGGCATTTAGCAGGAAAACAGGTAAACTAGAGCACTGATTGTGTTATGCATGTATATGTTTAGCATGGTCAGTTTCACGGGGCGTGGCGTAGCTTGGCTAACGCGCCTGCTTTGGGAGCAGGAGATCGCAGGTTCGAATCCTGTCGCCCCGACGTGAAACGAGCGCCGCGACATCGTATCGTGTCGCGGCGCTCTTTCCAGTAAGCAACCGCGGCACACACGATTCGTGCCGCACCGAAACGATATGAGGAGATCACGGACGTGAAGACCGCCGTCGAGAAGCTCAACCCGACCCTCGCAAAGATTGAGGTCGAGGTTCCCTTCGCAGAATTCAAGCCCTACCTGGACCGCACCTACAAGAACCTCGCAGGCCAGATCAGCGTTCCCGGCTTCCGCAAGGGTAAGCTGCCCAAGCAGCTCATCGAGCAGCGTGCGGGCTTCGACTACATCGTCGAGGCATCCCTGAACGACGCTCTGAACGACTACTACGCACAGGCACTGGGCGAGAACGAACTCTCCCCCCTGGCACAGCCCGAGCTGGACGTTCAGTCCCAGCCCTCCACCGAGAACCGTGAGGCAGACGTCAAGCTGACCATTACCGTCACCGTCCGCCCCGAAATCGAGCTGCCCAACTACGAGGGCCTCGAGATTGAGGTTGACGAGGTAGAGGTCACCGCTGAGGACGAGGTTCAGGCACTGGACGCTCTGCGTGAGCGCTTCGGCACGCTGAAGACCGTTGAGCGCCCCGCAGCTGACAAGGACTTCGTGACCATCGACATCACCGCAGAAATCGACGGCGAGCAGGTAGACGCAGCAAACGACCTGTCCTACCAGATCGGTTCCGGTACCATGCTTGACGGCATCGACGAGGCTCTGACCGGCCTGTCTGCTGGCGAGGACGCAACCTTCGAGACCAAGCTCTCCGGTGGCGAGCACGCAGGCGAGCAGGCAGTCATCAAGGTCAAGCTCTCGGCAGTTAAGGAGCGCGAGCTGCCCGCAGCTGACGACGAGTTCGCACAGCTGGCTTCCGAGTTCGACACCATCGACGAGCTGAAGGAAGACATCAAGAAGCAGGTTGCAGAAGCTAAGGTTGCCGAGCAGGGCACCCAGGCACGCGACAAGGTCCTCGCAAAGCTCGTTGAGCTCGTTGAGATCCCCGTCCCCGAGAAGGTTATCGAAGACCAGCTCGAGCAGCACTTCAACAGCCCCAACGCTGAAGCAGCTCACGATACCGAGGAGCACCGCGCCGAGGTTCGCGAGAACACCGAGACCGCATTCAAGAACGAGATGGTTCTCGACGCTGTTGCGGACAAGGAAGAAGTGACCGTTGACCAGGCTGAGATGATCAACTACATCATCACCATGAGCTCCCAGTACGGCATGGACCCCAACCAGTTCGCACAGATGCTGGATGGCTCCGGCCAGGCTGGCGCACTGGTCGGCGAGGTTCGCCGCTCCAAGGCTCTGGCAACTGTGCTGAAGACCGCAGTGGTCAAGGACACCAAGGGCAACGTTGTTGACCTGTCCAAGTACCTGGGTGAGGGCGAAGAGGCAGCTGCCTAAATCCCGCCATGGTCTGCAAGAAGCCACCCCGCTAGAGGGCGTGAGCTGATTGGTTGAAACGTGTAGCCTCAGCGGGCATCCACCGAGTTATCGGTTGGGTGCCCGCTGAGGCTCTTTTCACCCCCCAATCTATTCCACCCCAAGTTTTTGCCTATGCTTCACCCCCTGGCGAACGAACAACGTGCAGAGAAGCGGGGGAGAGCAACTATCGGTAAGGTAGTAGCAACGAAACTTTTCGCGTGCGCTCCGGCGCGTAAATCGCGCAAAGACGCAGCGAAGACCCATTAGAGAAGAAGAGGAAGAATGTCCAGCTACATGCCTCTGCCCATCGGCGCCTCCCAGGCAGCCGGCGTGGCGCCCGCGCCGTCTATGGCAACCCCCATCGTTGGTGCCCAGGAAGATTACGTCTACAACAGCCTCCTGAAGGAGCGTATTATCTGGCTCGGCTCCGAGGTGCGCGACTCCAACGCTAACCTCATCTGCTCCCAGATGCTGCTGCTCTCGGCTGAAGACCCCGAGGCAGACATCTACCTGTACATCAACTCTCCCGGCGGTTCTGTAACCGCCGGCATGGCTATCTACGACACCATGCAGCTCATCCCGAACGACGTGGTGACCGTGGTGACCGGTATGGCAGCATCCATGGGTCAGTTCCTGCTCACTGCAGGCACCATCGGCAAGCGCTACGCAACCCCGAACGCCCGCATCCTCATGCACCAGCCCCTCGGTGGCATTGGCGGTACCGCATCGGATATCCGCACCCAGGCTGAGCTGATTCTGGACATGAAGAAGCGCCTGGCAGAGATCACCGCTGAGCGCACCGGCAAGAGCCTGGAAACCATCCTGAAGGATAACGACCGCGACAACTGGTTCAACGCGGAAGAAGGCCTGGAATACGGCTTCTTCGACCACATTGCCACCACCGCCGGTAAGCTGCCCGAATCGAAGAACGCATAAGGGAGATGCACATGAACTACCTGCCGAACGATATCACCACCTCGGCGCCGGCTATGCCGAGCAACCGCTATGTGCTCCCCAGCTTCGAGGAGCGCACCCCCTACGGTTACAAGCGTCAGGACCCGTACGCAAAGCTGTTCGAGGACCGCATCATCTTCCTGGGCACCCAGGTGGATGACGCATCCGCTGACGACATCATGGCTCAGCTGCTGGTGCTGGAGGCACAGGACCCCGAGCGTGACATCACCCTGTACATCAACTCGCCCGGCGGCTCCTTCACCGCAATGACCGCCATCTACGACACCATGCAGTTCATCCGCCCCGAAATCCAGACCGTGTGCCTGGGCCAGGCGGCATCCGCTGCGGCGGTTCTGCTGGCTGCCGGTACCCCCGGCAAGCGTCTGGCACTGCCGAACGCTCGCGTGCTGATTCACCAGCCCGCGCTGAGCGGCCAGCAGGGCGGTCAGGCATCTGACATTGAGATTCACGCAAACGAGGTTATGCGTATGCGTGAGTGGACTGCACAGACCCTGGCACTGCACTCGGGCAAGACCTACGAGGAAGTTGACCTATCCATTGAGCGTGACAACATTCTGACTGCGGCTGCTGCCCTGGAGTACGGCCTGGTCGATAAGGTGCTGGAGTCTCGTAAGCTACGTAAGCCTGCGACCAACACCGCTATTTCCCACACCTAAACTTTAGTTTTGAGGAATATCCCCGAGCATTTTTTAGGGGAGGGGCGGCATCGTGCCGTGTGCGAGCCTTCGGGCTGGTGCGCGGTGTGGTGCCGCCCTTTTTGTGTCCGCTGATTTGTGCCCGCCGGGTGGGGTGCGGCGAGATCAGCTGATAGGTGGCGTTGGCCTGCGCTTTCTTGTAAGGTTTTGCGATCTGCCAGGCTTTAGCCTCTGCCGGGTTGTCGCGTCACATGCCGGAGTATCAGCCCCCGGCGCCGTCATAAAAGACGCGCTTTGTCATATGCCCGGTAAGTCCGTGCATTTGCGGTGCGTAATTCTTGGTTCCGGGGTGAACTCCGGTAGCCTTAGAGAAGGAGAAAATTCGAGTATTTCATACCGTTTTCTCACTCAAACTAAGGCACCCACTACCCGCCGGTGCACCTCCTGAGAAATCACCGCAGATATCAGGTCACCGACCCTTCTGTACCGATTTCACCACGCCGATTGAAAGGGAATTTTCGTGGCCACAGACATCATTGTGCCTCCCGAACAGCCCAACGCCAGCATGCGATGCTCATTCTGCAAGAAGACTCGCGCGCAGGTTTTCAAGATTGTGCTCGGCCCGAACGTTTCCATCTGCGACGAATGCGTGGAGCTGTGCGAAGAGATTCTCGCGGAAGAGCGTCTGAAAGTCAAAGCCCCCGCAGCTGCCCCCGCGGCTCAGCTGGCTACTCCGCGCGAAATTTACAGCTACCTCAACGACTACGTCATCGGTCAGGACGCGGCGAAACGCACCCTGGCGGTGGCGGTGTACAACCACTACAAGCGCATCCACGATATTGATAACCCAGTACTGACTTCCCGCATTCTTTCGGCGACCGCGGGGGAGCAGGTGGAGCTGGGCAAGTCGAATATTCTGATGCTCGGCCCGACCGGTTGCGGTAAAACCTACCTGGCGGCAACCCTGGCGAAGAAGCTGGATGTGCCCTTCGCCCTGGTCGACGCAACCACCCTCACCGAGGCGGGCTACGTGGGTGACGACGTGGAGAACATTCTGCTGCGCCTCATTAACGCTGCTGACGGTGATATTGCCAAGGCTCAGCGCGGCATTATTTATATTGACGAGATCGACAAGATTGCCCGTAAGGGTGGCGAGAACCTCTCCATCACCCGTGACGTGTCCGGTGAAGGCGTGCAGCAGGCGCTGCTGAAGATTATTGAGGGCACCGTGGCGACCGTACCGCCGGAGGGCGGACGCAAGCACCCCGCGCACGCAAACATTGAGATTGATACCTCAAACATTCTCTTCATCGTGGCTGGTGCCTTCGACAATATTGATGACCGCATCGCAGCCCGCGTGGGTGCCGGCGGTATCGGTTTCGGTGCTGAACTGGGCGGTTCCGTGAAGAACCCGCTGGACCAGATCATGCCCGAGGACCTGGCGCACTACGGCATCATCCCCGAGCTGATTGGCCGTCTGCCGGTTATCTCAACCTTGAGCGAGCTCAACGAAGAAGAGCTGGCTCGCGTGCTGACCGAACCGAAGAACGCGCTGCTCAAGCAGTACCGTCACCTCTTCGCCCTGGACGGAGTAGAACTCATCATCGATGACGCAGCAGTCGAGGCTATTGCGCGCCTCGCTGCCGAGCGCGGTACTGGTGCCCGCGGCCTGCGTTCCATGATGGAGCAGATTCTGCAGCCGATTATGTTTGACATCCCGGACCGTACCGATGTGGTATCTATCGTCATTGGTGAGGACACCGTGCTCAACGGCACGGAACCCCGCTACGTGCTACAGGCGCCCGACCCTGAAGCCGAGGCCACCCGCACCGTGAAGGGGGGAGCGAAGACCGCCTCCCTGAAAGATGCGGACCGTCAGGCAGCATAACCGAATACTTCCAGCCGATAAGGCTAGGGAATAAAGAAGCCGTCGCCCTGGTTGTATGGGGTGACGGCTCACTAGCAGGTACCGCTCTCATTGACATGTCCTGAAGAGCATATGTTGAAGAGCATGTACCCAAGAATAAGCGCCGGCTCATAGAAGCGGCTGGCGTAATCATATGAGAGAGGAACACTCATGGCTGAGAACGCACCCGCACAGGTTGATTTTTGGTTTGACCCGATTTGCCCCTGGTGCTGGATTACCTCCCGTTGGATTGGTGAGGTGCAGAAGGTCCGCAACGTTGAGGTGACCTGGCGCCCCTTCTCCCTGTCCATGCACAACCAGGGTCGCGAGCTGCCCGCTGACTACCAGACAATGATGGACCAGTCCTGGGCGCCGACCCGCCTTATCACCGCTGTGCGGGAGCTGCACGGCAACAAGGTCATCAAGCCCCTCTACGACGCTCTGGGTGAGCAGATTCACCACAATAGCAACAAGGCTGATTCCTACCGCGACGCAATCGTCAAGGCACTGGAGGAGGTCAACCTGCCCGTAGAGCTGGCAGATGTCGCCTTCACCGATCAGTACGATGAGCAGATGCGCGCTTCCTTGAACCTGGCGCTGGAGACCGTGGGCGGCACCGATGTTGGTGTTCCGCTGATCTCTATCAACGGCACCGCTTTCTTCGGCCCGGTCATCTCCCCGAGCCCTGCCGGTGAAGAGGCAGGTAAGCTCTTCGACGGCGCCCTGGCGCTGGCTTCCTACCCCGGCTTCTTTGAGCTCAAGCGCCCCCGTAACGTGGGCCCGATTTTCCACGGCGAAATCGGCGAAGCCTAAGAATCCTGCACTGCGCTGAGGCTCGTTAGAGTCTGCGGCTGCAGAGCATAAAAGTACCGCCCGGTTACTGACCGGGCGGTACTTTTCTATTCACTATGTTGCCCTGAAGCGTACAATCCCTGAAGCGTGCACTCTACGCGCGGTGAGTGCGGCTTGCAGAGGTACCCCTGCGAGCCTTCTGCGCCTTCTGCGTTTTCTGTGCCTTGTGCTGAGCCCTGTGCTCGAGCACCTTCGGGTGCGTTGCGCGCTGCACGATCTTCGTATCACGCATATGGAAGGTGCGGGTTGCCGTGTACTGGACTGCCGCGTCCGAGGTGAAAGCTAGCATCGCGAACACGGCAACGCCCAACTGGAAGAAAATCGTGGACAGCATTAGGGACTGGCGCCCCAACAGCACGCCGCCGGTAATCGCCGTGAAGTTCAGAGCCGTTAATAGTAGAGCCAGTCGGCGAGCCTTCGACGAGCCTCGCAAGGTGCTCCACAGCAGGAACAGGTGCACCGCCGAATAAATCGCTACGAAACCAACCAGCACCGTACTGGTAATGGTCAGCAGTACGTCGCTATCCATCTGATCGAAAAGGCTTAACAACTCAACATCGTTGCCGGAGCCTTCCTCCAGCAACTTGGCGCGCATTGCCGGGCGGCTGAGCGCCAGAATGATGCTATTGATAATGTCTGCGAGCGTCACGGCGATGAGCATACCCGAGCCGACCAGCAGACTCAGCGGCATGCGGTACGCCAGGTCGTGCGCGCTGGAGAGGTGAATTTCTTCCTGCTCCTGCGGCTCCAGGCCCTCGTTGTTCAGCACGATGACCGGGAGCGCGCCGTCCGTGCGGATTGCGTCACCGCCACCGTTACGGGCGTGGTACCCGGAGGAAAAATCGTGCAGAATCTCAACGTGAGTTTCCGGGTGAGCGTACTGAATGGACTCCACAATGTAGTCACGTTCAAAGTCGGTTTCAGCGTCAATGCGGTGCGTGACCTGCAGGGTGAAGAAGCTGAAACCCACGCCGGAGTCGTACGTGCCCGCTGCCAACCAATCCACCTGGTGACCGCCCGGCAGCAACCAGCCGTCCGGGGTTTTCCAGAAGCGCACATGGTGGCGTTTCTCGGGGTTGCCGTCCACTTCCTTCTGATAGGCGAAAGCCTGTGTCTTGCCAAAAATTTTCAGCGGGGAGACGGGTGCCTCCGCGTAGGAGCGGCGGGTGATGGTGGAAAGAATAATCTTCCAGGAAGAGACGAGGGTAACGTCGTCAGCGCGAGTCCAGCCGGCGTCCTGCATGACCTGGTGAATCTGCTCCTCGGTACCAATCAGACCGATATTGACCGGGTCACCGAGCAGGCCGTCCGGGGTGCGGGTACGGCCAATAAAGTAGTCGGGTACGTAGATGCGGGTCATGATGGCGTGAAAACGCGGTAGCGTCAGGTATGCGGTGACCGCCCAGAAAATGAAGGCGATGGGGAAACCCCAAAAAGAGTGGCCGACAGTATTCGCCAGAATCATGAAGGTCAGTACGAGAGCCGCGATGCCTGCGAAGATGAAGAACAGAATATCCCAGAAATTGACCCACAAGCTGCGCGGGACGAGGTCTTGAGCTGAGCCGCGTGTGTCAATATCGCCACGGTAGACCGGTGGAGAGGTAACTGGGGGAGCAACGTCACTACGTATAGGCCGCAGGACGCGTTTTTGGTGGGGCATTCCCGCCCTTTCTGCAAAACATAGTTAGGGTCTTTGAATACCCATAACTATAGCAAGGGACGGGTTGTGTGAAGTATGCATTCCGGGCAGGGCTTAATTGCTTGGCTCGATTGCCCCGCCCCAGAAAAACGCGGTACCAACGCGAAAGTGCTAGTGTTGCCGCACGAAAGAGAATATGGGGTGGCCCTACTTGGGGGGGGCTTAGTCTCAACCGCGGCACGTGCGGCGGTGATGGAGCTTTCGTGGTGCAGCATATCGCAGTTTTCGCGCATGAAGCGCACCCACTTGCGGGTCAGGCCTCAAGCTGCTGAGCGCTCAAAGAACCGGAGGCGATGCTCGCCTCATCGGTGGCGGCGCTGGTGGAGATGTGTTGATGCCAGAGCTCATACACTTCGTTGGTGTAGCTGGCGTGTAGAGCCTGGGCAGACTTATGCGTCTGCCGAAGTTGAATATTCCATGGTCTAACGGACCTAAACCCAACCCCAGAAAATAGAAAACTAACATACAGAGGCACAGAAGACGGGGCAGTACCGTCAATCGGTACCGCCCCGTCTTCAACGCTCAAACAGCGTCATAAATTTAAACGAAGAACGCTTAAAATTTGGCGAAATTACTCAGCTGCTTCTTCCACAACGAGCATAACATCGCGAACCTCCAGCTCACCCTCAGCCGCCACCAGAGACAGCTCACGAGCGTTACCGGCAGCCTTCAAGTCAGCCATGCCAGCGGCAATGCGATTCAGCTGAGCCTGCGGAGCCGCAATAGTTGCGGACTCAACCTCGGTGCGCTGCTTAACCTTCGCGTCGCTCTTAGCCTTGCGCAGGCCACCCAGAGCCTCAGCAACATCCGGCAGAATCTGCTTCAGCGACTCAATCTGAGCCGGGTCAGCATCCGCCAGGACCCACTGGGCAGAAATGCCGGCAGTCGGGTTCTGTGCAGAGTACTCAGCCAGCAGGGTACCTTCCAGAATGGGCAGTGCCTGCGGCCACTCGGCGCGGTGCACGCTACCTGCACGCCACCAGGACCAAATCTCTTCGGTCACGAACGGCAGGAAGGGCGCGAACAAGCGCAGCAGAGCATCCAGGGTGGTTGCCAGCGCAGCTAGAACAGAAGCCTGCTCCTCCTCGCCGCGAGCACCGTACGCACGGTCCTTAATCAGCTCAACGAAGTCGTCGGTGAAGGACCAGAAGAAGCTCTCGCAAATCTGCAGGGCACGAGCGTACTCGTACTTCTCGAATGCGGCGGTTGCTTCCTCAATCAGGTACGCCAAGCGAGCCAGCAGGGAACGGTCCAGAGCGTTGATCAGCACACGACCCTGAGCCTGAGAAGTAATCACGGACTTCTCGGTAGCGCCCAGGTTCAGCACGAACTTGGATGCGTTCAGCAGCTTGATAGCAAGACGGCGGCCAATCTTCATCTGGCCTTCGTCGTAGGCGGTGTCAGCACCCAGGCGAGCGGAAGCAGCCCAGTAGCGTACAGCGTCCGAACCGTACTTCTCCAGAACCTCGTTCGGGACCACAACGTTGCCCTTAGACTTGGACATCTTCTTGCGGTCCGGGTCAAGGATCCATCCGGAAAGCGCGGTGTTGTACCAGGGCACGGAGGAAGCCAGGGTCTCCGCGCGAACAGCGGTGGAGAACAGCCAGGTACGGATAATGTCGTGACCCTGCGGGCGCAGATCCATGGGGAAGGTCTTCGCATGCAGGTCCGGGTTCACGCCCCAGCCGGTCGCAATCTGCGGGGTCAGGGAGGAAGTAGCCCAGGTGTCCAGAACGTCCGGGTCAGCGATGAAGCCACCCGCTACGCCGCGCTGGTCCTCGGTGTAACCGGGAGCAGCCTGAGATGCGGGGTCAACCGGCAGCATCTCTTCGGTCGGCAGAATCGGGTTCTCGTAGTCCGGCTCGCCCTCAGCGTCCAGCGGGTACCAGACGGGGAAGGGAACGCCGAAGAAACGCTGGCGAGAAATCAGCCAGTCGCCGTTCAGACCCTCAACCCAGTTCTCGTAGCGGCTACGCATGAAGGAGGGGAACCAGTTCATCTCACGGCCGCGCTCGATGAGATTCTCGCGGCGTGCCGCGTCACGGCCACCGTTGCGGATGTACCACTGACGGGAAGCAACGATTTCGAGGGGCTTGTCACCCTTCTCGTAGAACTTCACGGGGTGGGTAATCGGCTTGGGGTCGCCGTCCATTTCGCCAGCCTCAGCCAGCATCTCCACGACGGTCTTCTGCGCGGTGAAGACAGTGGTGCCTGCCATGCGTTCGTAGCGCTCGCGACCCTCGGCGGAGGTAATCCACTCGGGGGTTTCACGGGAGAAACGGCCATCGCGACCGATGAGGGCGCGGGTGTCCAGCTGCAGTTCACGCCACCAGGTGACGTCGGTGGTGTCACCGAAGGTACAGATCATGGCGATACCGGCACCCTTATCCGGCTGTGCCAGCGGGTGCGCCTTAATCTCGACCTCAACGCCAAACAGCGGGGAGGTGACGGTGGTGCCGAACAGCGGCTTGTAACGCTCATCGTCCGGGTGTGCCACGAGAGCCACACAGGAGGGCAGCAGCTCGGGGCGGGTGGTCTCAATCCAGACCTTCTCACCGTTGGGGCGGTGGAAGCTGATGCGATGGTACGCGCCGGGGCGTTCCTTGTCTTCCAGCTCAGCCTGTGCCACTGCGGTGCGGAAGGTGACGTCCCACATGGTCGGTGCTTCTGCCATGTAGGCGTTGCCTGCTTCCAGATCCTTCAGGAAGGCGAGCTGGGAGACCTTGCGGGAGTGCGCGTCGATGGTGCGGTAGGTGCGCGACCAGTCAACGGACAGACCCAGGGTGGTGAAGAGGTTTTCGAAGACCTTCTCGTCTTCAACCGCGAGCTCTTCACAGAGTTCAATGAAGTTGTTGCGGGAGATACGCGGCCACTTTGCCTGGCTGCGGTCAGGCTTGGGGGTACCGTCTGCCTTCCAAGTGATCAGGTCACGGAAGGAGTCGTTGTCTGCCACCGAGGGGTCGCAGAGAACGCCGTAGTAGTTCTGAACACGGCGTTCGGTGGGCAGGCCGTTGTCATCCCAGCCGAGCGGGTAGAACACGTTCTTGCCGGTCATGCGCTGGTATCGTGCAATGACGTCGGTCTGGGTGTAGGAGAACATGTGACCCACGTGCAGGGAGCCAGATGCGGTCGGCGGCGGGGTGTCAATGGAGTAGACCTGTTCGCGAGTGGTGTTCTCGTCGAATGCGTAGGTTTTCTCGTCGGTCCAGCGCTGCGAGAGCTTCTCTTCGAGGCCTTCCAGGGCGGGGCGGTCGGGAACGTTAATCTGTACGGGCGAGTCTGAGCCCAAAATGTTTTCAGCCATAACGGCTATTTTCTCATATTCACGGCATTCTCTCAGCTCCAGGGGAATTCCGCGCTGCGCTGTGCTGTTCGTACCGCTCGATGGCGGCTTCTAGACGCGCCAGGAGGTGCCGGTACCGGCGCGCAAATTGTGCCCTGCGTGCTGCGGCACGTATCCCGCTGGAGGCGGTGAGTTCTTGCCAACTGGCGGGGTCGAGGTAGCTCTGCCCGAGTAGCAGGTGAACCTCAGAACTGTAGGGGGTTCCGGTGGCGGCACGGATGCTGTGTGCTCTCTGCTGTAGGGTGCGGCGTTGCTCGTGTAGCGCGGTGATGCGCTCGTGCGGTATTGCTGTCATGGAAGTTCCCTACATGAGGAGTATGCGGTATGAGGAGTAACCGGGGATTCAACGGTAAACTCAGCGGAAAATGGCGAGGGGGAGAGAACCCCCCTATTATCTACCCTCGATTACCAGCAGTGTAGGCGCGAAAATCTTGAGTATCAACAGCTGGTGAATCCTTCTCAGTAGCGCGGAGGCGGCGTAGACTGAAAGTACATGACCTTCGAGGAGTTGCCAATGAGTTCTCTGAGTATTTTTGGTTTGGGTACGCCTGAAACTGTTTTGCTGATACTGCACCTGGTGCTGGTTGCGTTGTGCGTCTGGCATTTGACTGTGTGTAGCGGTTACGGTGAGGCGCGTATGCGTTTCGTACTGCCTCTGATTGTGTTTATGCCCGGTGCCGCGATTCTTTATCTGATGTCGGCGCGTGAAGGTACAGTCCCTCCGGACACCATCAGGACCGGTAGTAGCTCGCCCGTCTATTTTGAGCACCGCCTTGGGTTCCGTGACGGCGGCAGGAGCCGTTGGGGGTTGCCTCGCCGCCGCAAGTAGTAGGTGTGACAGTGCCTGTACCGTTCGTCCTGAATAGTGGCATTGTCGGCATCTATCTCGCTATCGAACATTTCAAAATATATGCCCGCGGGTCTGCTCGAACAGAGCACCCGCGGGCATCGCTCTACTAGGATTAAAGTATGACTGAGAACACCCACATTCCTGTATCTCCTTTCCTGCCCAATACCGGTGTTGGCAAAGTTGCCGTGGTGACCGGCGCCTCCAGTGGTATTGGGCGAGCTACGGTGCATCAGCTGGTGGCTAGCGGATGGACTGTTTATGCAGTGGCGCGGTGTACTGACCGCCTCTACACGCTTTACACCGAGACTGGTGCACATCCGGTTACGTGTGATGTGACCGACGAGCATTCCGTACGCTTCGTTGCCGAGCAGATTTTGGAAGAGCAGGGCACTATTGATGACCTGGTCAATATTGCTGGTGGTGCTATTGGTGTGGACAAGGTCGCAGAGGGTAAGCCTGATGATTATCTGAAGATGTACCAGATGAATGTGCTCGGTATTCTGCATATGGTGCGTGCTTTCGCGGAGGCACTGCGGCAGAATGGCCACGGCACGATTCTGAATCTGACCTCCACCGCTGCTGAGCACGGCTACGAGGGTGGCGCCGGATATAACGCGGCGAAGTTCGGCGCTCGCGGCCTGACGGAGGCGCTGCGCTTGGAAGAGGCAGAGCATAATGTGCGCGTGATTGAGATCTGCCCGGGCATGGTGCATACCGAGGAATTCTCCCTGAATCGTCTGGGTTCTAAGGAGGCGGCTGAGCGTGTTTATGCCGGAGTCGAGAAACCTTTGACTGCCGAGGATGTGGCGCAGACTGTGACCTTTGCGTTAAACGTTCCGCACCACGTGAACCTCGACCGTATTACTATTCGCCCGGTGGCGCAGCCCAGCCAGTTCAAGGTGATTCGCAAAGAGAGCTAAGTTTTGTGATCTTGCGTCCGCTGATGCGAGGCTTTTTGTTCGTGTGCGCGGGAGGTCTGCGGCTTGTATGGAGCTTTGGTTGGGGTGCTACGCGGGGTGGGAAAGAGTGGGGGAGAGATGTCCAAGAGTACTTAATAGAACCATAAAGTGGTACATGAGACTTATGGTTCACTATGGTGAAATAGTTGGGATGAAATTATTCATGGAAAGTATCCTAATTTCCTAAAATGCAATCAAAGTGTAAGGTCGTCGGCGCTCATATGTCAGTATATGACTGGAAAACACCACAATTGGTCTGCAATAACCCTCAACTTAAGAGATGGTTTTATAACGATTTCATTACAGTTACTTAAAGTGGATATTAAAAGAGTAGAAGACTCAGAGTCGGGTGTTAGCCTTTTAGCAATCACACCCATATGTGAATCTGTGCGTCCCTCAATGACGGAGGCGCGCCGCTTAGGTTCACCATCGATAATTCAGAGATCGAGGAAAAATGTCGAAGACTACCCGTCGCGTTTACAAGATTGCAGCTGCGGCAGCTTTTACCGCTGGATCTGTAGCAGCAATCCCGGCAACCTTTGCGGCAGAAGCACCCGCCGATCAGCAGCAGGTTGTTGATCAGAAGGCATCTTCTCAGACTTCTTCCCTGCCCGGCGGCAACGCAACCGAGACTCCCAAGGCTGAAGCCCTTAAGGCTGAGGCAACCGAAGCACCTAAGACCGAAACCCCCAAGGCAGACGCAACTGAGGCTCCCAAGGCTGAGACTCATGCCCCCACCACTCCGGCAACCCCCGAGCCGACCAGTCCCGACACCCCGGCTCCCGAGGTGAAGCAGGCTGACCCCTCCATCGTTATTGAGGATGCTCGCTTCCCCGCTGATGCACAGCTGAACACTGTGAACATTGTTGGCGCAGGCTTCTACGGCGAGAAGGTTGGCCCCGGTGTGCAGGTCAGCATCTACGCACTGGATGCAGACAACCAGATCACCGGCGAGGCTCTTGCTACCGTTGTGGTACCCGCAGACCAGATTCAGGATGGCACCTTCAAAGGTTCCATCACCGTTGAAACAAGCAAGCTGCCCGCCGGCGCATCCTACGCACTGTCTGCTGTAAGCAACCCGCAGAGTCAGCCCGATCAGAGGCTCGTAGCTATCTCCTCCTTCAAGGTTACTGAGAGCGTTACCCACGCACCGGAGACCCCCAAGGAAGAAACTCCTGCACCCGTGACCCCGGCACCCGAGGCGCCCAAGGATGAGACTCCCGCACCGGAAGCTCCCAAGGAAGAGCCCCCCGCACCGGAAGCTCCCAAGGAAGAGCCCCCCGCGCCCGAGGCTCCCGCGGTACCTGAGAACGCAACCCTCACCACCGAGGATGCTTCCCTAGATCCGAACGACCAGTACAACGTTCTGACCTTCAACGGCTCCGGCTTCACCCACGAGTCCGTCGCTAACGGTGTCCAGATCGCGATCTTCCGCTTGGATGCAAGCGGCAACATCACCGGTGAGGCTCTGGCAACCCACGATGTGCCTGCTTCTGAAATCGTGAACGGCACCTTCCGTGTCAAGGTTGGCGTTCTTGCTGAACTGCTGCAGCCCGGTTACGCATACGCAATGGTGGCAACCAGCGACCCCAATGGTCTGGTTCACCAGGTTGCAGTCACCACCGCTACTGTGAGCGATGCGAACAACCCAGCACCGACCCTGCCGGCAGCAACCGAGGATGACAATACCACTGTTCGTGATAACGGCGACGGTACCACCAGCGTCTTCACCGCTGAAATGCGCGAAGACGGTTCGGTTGTCGTAACCGAGACCCGCATGCCCACTTCTCAGGCACCCAAGGCTAAGGTTGGCAACGCTTCTGCTGCTACCTCCTCTAGCTCCAAGGGTCACACCGTAGGCTTCTCCGGCACTAAGGGTTCGACTTCGACCTCTTCTTCGGCTTCCTCGAAGCCGCAGCTGGCTAACACCGGTGCTGAAGGTGTTGCAGGTATCGCAGGCGTTGGCGCTGCAACTCTGATTGCTGGTGCCGCACTGATGCTCCTGCGCCGCCGCAGCCTCTAATAGCTTAGGCTTTAATAGCCCAGGCTCTAAACATCTGATGCTCACCGCGAGGTGTGTGAAGTAAGTGCCGCTAATACTTTAGACAGAGTGTTAGTGGCACTTTTGCGTATCTGTGTTTTTTCTTTCCCTTGCTTTCTGTGCCTGGATGCTTGGGGGAGGGGGCGTGTCGGTTGAGGGGTTGGCTTGTTGCGCTCAATGGTGAGGGGGGTTCTATCAGGAGTATCGGTCTGTACTCTTTGTGAAACAATGTAGGAAAAGTGGCATGACCTGCTATTTTTTGACTTAAAATAAATAAATTAAATGCATTAAAGCACAGAATATTTTTATTGCAAATCCATTAATCTACATATATATGCAATAAAACTTTGACTCTCAAGGTGGAGTTGAAAAGTTTTATCTAGTCTATGTATTTTGAGTGCTCTTGATGGAGTTCTGAAAGATAAAAAATATGCTATGTGGGTTATTGCACAGTAAAATACTTGGGAGGTAAAGCATATTTACCACAATAAATAAAAAAGTATTGTTAGTGTGGAATTACCGATAAATAGAGCAATTCCCTTCATGATCGTGCCCGCAGCTCATCTGATTGTCTCAAAAGAATGATGAAGGCAACTTGGAGCTGAGCATACACCAGTGCCTCAATGTTGAGCAGCCGTACATGGCGGAAATTGAGAATCTGAGCAACAGTGAGACTGTCTCGATTGAGTTTACGCCCAAGCCTGGTGTAACAGTCGACGAGATTATGGCTAGCTGCCAGAACATTTTTCCCGGACACCACCGGAGTTCCCCGCGCCGTAAAGGTGGAGGCGCGGCTTGAGGCTCAGCGTTCTGCTCGTGCGGATTACTGCGCAGTCTCGAAGCTCTGTGGCGGATACTTCTGTGCAGGCTCCTGAGACGATGATTATGTCTGGTCATGCACGCTATTGCGCGGCTGTACTGTGGTGAACCTGCTGGGTTATCAGTCTTCGGAGTCTGAAACGGTGAATGTTGCTTCTCCTCAGGAGAGTGTGGGTGCTGTTGATCTGGGTAGTTTCTATGCTCGTAGTTCGAAGTTGCGTGGTGATTCTTCCGGTTCGAAGCTGAAGGCGAGCGCTCATGATAACGGCACGCTGCTGGAGAGTACGTTGCTGTTGAATATTGCCCTGCTGGGTTGGTGGCTTTTGTGGGTAGTGCTGTGGCGGTGAATGTGCATCGTCGTCGACTTGAAGGTGCTGAAGGGTTAGGTGCGGAGTAGTTTAGCGTATCTGTTTCTTGGTGCTGTGAGGCGTGGCTCTCTGTAGGGGAGTTGTTGAGGGGGAGAGGCTCTGCCGGGTGCCTGCGTGTTCGGTAGGGTACCTTCTGTGAGCCCTACTGCGATTTCTAGCGGCGATTCTACCGTAAATAGTGCTGCGGGCGGCAACAAGGTCCGCGGTATCCGTTCCGATACTGCTATGGCGCCGGGAACTCGGGACGCCATGATTTCTGTTCCTCGCTCCTCGCGCTCTTCGAGCCCTGAATCTTCTTCGGCTCTGGGGTACCGTACTGGGAGGCACATGTTGTGCAGGCAACCCCTGAGTCTGATTTGCCGTCCGGTAATGATTCGGCGGCACAGTCTCGTCGCGCCGCGATTTTGAGTGGCTCCTCGTCGAAGGTGCGCACTGAGTCGGGGTCACCGAATGGTGTGAAGGAGACGGAGGCGCAAATTACTCGCGGAGTTGAGAAGTCCTCGCCCTTGTTGCCGATTTTGGTGATTTTGGGTGGCGGTCTGATTCTTGGCACCCTGGGTGTGTCACGTTTTAACTCTTGGAAGCGAGACTAGGTGAAACGAGGCTAGGGGAGTAGAAGCCGTCTTAGCGCTCTACCTGGCGGAGTGTAGCCGTCGGCGTGCGAGGGTATTTAGGTGATGCGGTATATTTCGCGCGCTGTCACAAAACGGTTTCTTGGAATCTGATGTTGAGAAATGCTTACACTGTCGATATAGTAAGCCTGTCCTAACAATGTCGATAGTATGGATACACACCAATGAAGATTTTCACATCTGGCACCCGCTTCTCCAAGGGAGCCTGCGCCCTCGTCGTCGCTGGCGCTGTCACTCTGCCCCTGGCACCCGTTCTCGCCGAGAACATTAATGTCGCTGCCCAGAACGTTGCCGCACAGAACGTCGCTGCAGGCGATCAGGCAACTGCTGGCGCGTCCTTCGGGTGGGGCGTGCGCGCATCTTTCCTGTCCTATAACGGTATGCCCCGCGAAATGACCGACGGTGCAGCCTGGGACGCAACCGCAAAGCAGTTCACCTTCACCCCGACCTCCACCACCGTCTCTGAAGACGGCAAGCAGGTCACTCTGAATGCTGCAGGCCGCCTCTGGTTCACCGGCCACTGCGCTGAAGGTCAGGACCCCGAAACCGGCTGTGCCCTGAACCTTACCTTCTCCAACCCCCGTGTGGAACTGAACCTCGCTGACGGCACCGGCTCTCTCTACATGACCGTGCGCACCAAGAACTACGCCTCCGGCAAGTTCGAGGGCCCCGCGGAAGTCAAGATGGCGACCCTGAGCACCGGCACCGCCAAGCAGAGCGAGAAGGGCGGCGTGGTCAGCATCAGCGGCATCTCCGCGAACCTGACCGCCGATGGTAACCACGCCTTCTCCGACTTCTACAACGAAGGCGCTAGCCTCGACCCGCTGAGCATCTCCTACACCGGTAGCGCAGCCAACACCCCCAAGAGCGCCTACAGCGTCGCCGAGTCTTACAACACCGGCGCGGGCGTGAGCCAGCCCCAGAACACCGCACGTCTGGGCCGGAACCACATCGTGCACGTCGCACCCCCGAGCTTCGGCGGCGACACCACCTACACCGTGCTGACCAGCTCCAACTTGAAGATGACCGACACCGGCGTCCTGAAGGCAAATAAGGGCGTTTTCGCGGTGGACGCTGACGGCAACCGCATGCTCGTCATCGGCAGTGAGACCAACAAGCCCGAGCTGTACACCGTGACCGCGGAGGGTAAGCTCGTCTCCTCCGGTATCTATTCCAACGCAGAGCTCGGCACCAACACCGTCAAAGCAATCGGCTACAACCCCGCCAATAACACCTGGGGTATCGTTAGCATTGACGGCCATGGTGGCGGCAAACTGACCATTATCGACGCATCCGGCAAGGCAACCTCGGAGGCTCTGCCGAAGCCCGACTCCATCGACCCGCAGGTTGTGAAAGCCTACTCGCTCGACGAGTACTACGGCGACTCGTTCTCCAACAACACCCTGACCCTCGCACCGCTGCCCGACGGCAGCTTCGTTTACGCACCGTCGACTTCCATCTACGATGCGTCCGGCGAAAAGGTTGTTCAGAAGGGCCACCTGCTGCACCTGAGCAGCAACGGCGTGTCCCTGGTGCCGAACTCCTCGCCCGAGGGCTACACCACCACCCTGCCTTCGACCCTGGTCAGCCCCAAGGGCTACATTTACCGTTGGAACAACTGGTACGGCGGTAAGGTGCAGATCCTCAAGTACGAGAACGGCACTTTCAGCGTGGTCCGCGAGTCCGCAACTCTTGAGGGCTTCGAGAAGACTGAGGTTGCCACCATGTTCCTGACCCGCGCGGGTAACGTGGTTGTGGTGGACGCCTCCGGCTCCCGCCTGGTGTTCATGGATGACACCCTGAACAAGGTGAACGAGGTGGTGCTCTCCTCGATGCGCAAGACCGATAAGAGCGGCGGCTACAACGCTCTCGAACTGCCCAACGGCGATATTATCTACCCGACCAGCTTCGAGAACCCGACCACCTACGAGGATCAGCTGTGGCTGAACCGCCTGGCAACGAACTCGGCACCGGAACAGACCCCGGCACCCGAGCCGACCAAGGCACCGGAACCGACCAAGTCTGCTGAGCCTACCGTTGCTCCCACCGAGGCACCGACCGCTGAGCCTACCGTTGCTCCCACCGTCGCGCCTTCGGCTGAGCCTTCTGCAACCGCTGAGCCGACCGTTGAACCCACTGTGGAGCCTACCGCAACTGCAGAACCCTCTACCACCGCAGAACCGACTGCTGAGCCTTCTGCAACCGCTGAGCCGACCGTGGAGCCTTCTGCAACCGCTAAGCCTAGCGTGACCGCAGAACCCACCGCAGTGCCTTCGGAGGAGCCCACCTCGCCGTCTCTGCCGACCGAGTCCGTGGTGCCTTCTGTTGCGCCGAGCGCTTCTGTAACCCCGAGCGCTTCTGTAACCCCGAGCGCATCGGTGAGCGCATCCCCGACCTCGGTTCCGAGCGTTCCCGCCGTGACCCCCTCAGCGAGCGAGTCCGCATCGGCGTCCGCTAGTGCGTCCGCTTCTTCGAGTGTTTCCGCGAGCGCATCGAGTTCCGCAAGCAGCTCCAGCAGTGCATCGGCGACCGCTTCGGCGAGCGAGTCGGCATCTTCGAGTGCTTCCACTTCTGCGAGCGCTTCCGCTTCTGAGAGCAGCACCGCCGACCAGAACGCTGCCGGCTACAAGGGTGGCTCCGACGGTGGTTCTGATGCGGGTTCCGGAGCATCCGACAACTTGGGTGTGAGCGGCTCCAATGGCGGTTCCTCTAACGGCGGTTCCTCCCTCGGTGGTGGTTCTTCCGCAGGTGGCTCCTCGACCTCCGGTAGCTCCTCCTCGAAGCTAGCGCAGACCGGCGCATCCGGCGCTATGTTTGCCGCAGCAGCTGGTGCTATCACCCTGGCGGTAGGTACCGTACTGGTTGTGGCACGCCGCCGCAAGAGCTAATATTTAGCTTTCGTGCAACACCCCGCTTCGTCACTCGTGTTCATGAGTGGGGAAGCGGGGTGTTCCTTTCATACAATGGAAGTATGACTATTCTGAATGTAATCGCCACCTCGCACGGCACCGACTCGGCCGCCGGTCGCGAGGCTATTACGCTGATTCGTGAGCAGATTAAGTTCCTGCTCGCGCAGCGTAATGACGGCGTGGAATACCGTATCCATGCCGCATATGTGGATGTGGAATCTCCCAGCGTTGATGATGCCGCAGCCTCTCTACCCAATGATGAGCCCTGCGTGATTGTGCCGATTCTGCTGTCGACCGGCTTTCACACTCAGGTGGATTTGCGCCGTGCCGCGCGTAATAGCGGCATTGAGCGTATCGGCATTGGTGAGTCGCTGGGTCCGGATCCTCGCCTTGCCGCTTTGACTCGCACCCGCCTGGAGGAGGTCGGCTGGGCTCCCGGTGATGGCCCTGTGGTGCAGGGCGCGGCCGGTTCTTCCCGCGCTGATGGTCGCGCGGATATGAGCCGTGCCGCTGAGCTGCTGGCTGAGGAACTGAATACTCCGGTGCATCACGGCTTCGTTGCCTCTATCGATCCGAAGTTCCACGAGGTGGTTGCTGAGCATCAGCCTAAGTTTGCTGCAACCTACCTTCTGGCGGAGGGGTTCTTCTCCGGTAAGATGCGCCGTGATGCTGAGTCGACCGGTGTGCCGGTGAAGGTTGCCGCGCCGCTGGTGAACGCGCAGGGTGGTGCTTCTGCTGCCGTGGTGGCGGAGTGCTTTATTGACCGCATGGATGCGGCTATTGCGCAGCTGGACGCTGCCTAGATGACTTAAAATCAGGTTAGTGCGCTCGCTGTTCACTCACCTGATGAGGCGGCTTCTAAAAATCCGTACAAAAAACCTCGGGACGTTATGTTCCCGAGGTTTTTTGTGTTGCTGTTTTTGAGAGCCGTAGGCGGCTGAGTGCTTAGGCGGTCTTGAGGTAGACGTCGCCGTCGCGGACCTCTACTGGGTAGACCTTGATGGAGTAGGAGGGGTCGGAGAGGCACTCGCCGGTGGTCAGGTCGTAGACCTCCTTGTAGAGGGGGGAGGTGATGGTGGGGTTGCCGTTCTTCTCGCCGACGATGCCGCGTGCGAGGACCAGTGCCTGGCTGTGCGGGTCGAGGTGGTCGCCGGCGAAGATGCCGTGCTTGGTCTTGTAGATGGCGTACTGGTAGCCGTCGATCAGGGCGACTTCACCCCAGTTTTCTTCGAGGTCAGATTCGGCGCAGATGCGTACCCAGTTCTCAGCCATGGGGGTTTCCTTTCGAAGTGGTGGTCTGCGCCGCGCGGGGTGCAGGATACAATAGCGGTTCGTGTGTTCTTTGTTTGGAGTTTACCTTATAAAACCCACATTTGGAAATGGGGCACGCGGACGGTGCTAAAGGTTATTTTTACCCTAAAACTCAAGTCCGATTTTTGTAGATTAGCCTTACCTAAATTAAGTGCCGGTAAGGTAAGAGTACCCTATTCTAGCCCGGTATTCCGCGGATTTTTTAGAAAATTTTTCCCAAAAAATGCCAATTTTCGACGCCTGAGGTACCTGAGAACGTGTACGATAAAAGTCGTAGTTAAAAACGCCTTTTGACTGCCTGGAGAAAACAACACAATCCCACATAAAAGTGTTTCGTAATTCTCATATGCATTCTAAAGAAGCGGGCGCCTCAACTATCCGGTACGCACCGGTACGAGCCCAAAACCGGGAAACTAGGAGTTCCCGCCGAAGGCACGCCACCACCGCGTATCGAGAGTAGGAACGTGCCATGAACTACCTGCATTACAACTAGGAAGGAAAATCCATGTCGCACACTCCCCGCAACATTCTCGTTGTCGGCGCAGGCCCCGCAGCGTGGCGATTCGTACGCGCATACCACGAAGGCGCTGAAGCTGCAGGTCGCGCGACGGACACCGTCACCATCCTCAACGATGAGCCCTACATCCCCTACGACCGCGTTGCTATCGAGCAGATTTTCAAGGACACCGAGAAAGACCTGACCCTCGGTGACCCCGAACTGTGGAATGCAGAGAACATCAACCTGGTCAACAACTGCCACGCAGAGAAGCTTGACCGCACCCGCCGCGTCGTCATCGACACCGAGGGCAACGAGTACCCCTACGACGTGCTGGTCTTCGCAACCGGTTCCCGCGCGGTTCGCATCCCCATTCTTAACTCGGACGCCGCACACGTTTTCCGCACCATCGATGACGTGAAGAACATGGTCTCCGAGGTCAAGCGCCTGCAGTCCACCCTCGGTCGCGCGCCCCGCAGTATCGTCGTCGGTGGCGGTCTGCTCGGCCTCGAAGCAGCTGAGGGTCTGAAAGACCTGGGTGCAGAGCCCACCATCCTGGACGTGGCTCCCTGGCTCCTTTCCGTTGAGGTTGACCAGGGTGGCGGTTACGCCGTGAACGCCCAGATTAAGGCAACCGGCATTGAGATTGAGACCGGCGTGTTCATCTCCGGTATCAACAAGGACGCTGACGGTAACGTCGTCTCCGTCTCCATCGCAGATTCTCCCTCTGAGGACGCTGAAATCCGCACCCTGCCCGCCGACATGGTGGTCTTTGGTGCCGGTATTCGCGCTAACGACGAGCTGGCACGTGACGCTGACCTGGCACTGGGTGAGCGCGGCGGTATTCTCGTCAACGATGCATGCCACACCTCCGACGAGCACATTTGGGCTATCGGTGAGGTCGCCTGCGTACTGGGCCGCACCTGGGGTCTGGTTGCGCCGGCTAACGCTATGGCTGACGCTGTGGCAGCTAACCTGCTCAACGACAACGAAGAAGCTCAGGTTGAAGAGTTCGACATCGCAACCAAGCTGAAGTTCTCCGGCGTTCAGGTGGCTGGCTTCGGTGACCGCCGCGGCACCACCGAGGGTTGCCTCGAGGTTCTGTTCGCAGACCCCGCACGCGGCATGTACCAGAAGATCGTGACCAGCGGCGACGCAAAGACCCTGCTCGGTGGCGTGTTCGTCGGTGACACCGCTCCCTTCGACTCCCTCAAGCCACTGCTCGGCCGCGAACTGCCCGCTGAGCCGAACGTCTACCTGACCGCAGCTGGCGGCGGCGACGGCATCCCCGACACCGAACTGCCCGACGACGCAATCCTGTGTTCCTGCAACAACATCAGCTTCGGTGCTGTCCGCGAGGCAATCGTAGACGGCAACCACGATGTTGCCTCCCTGAAGTCCTGCACCACCGCGGGTACCCAGTGTGGTTCCTGTGTTCCGATGCTGCAGAAGACTCTGGAACAGCAGATGAAGAAGATGGGTCTGACCGTCTCCAAGGCACTGTGTGAGCACTTCGACTTCTCCCGTGCAGAGCTGGCTGAGGCTGTGCGCCTGACCAGCCTGGATGACTTCGACTCCGTGCTGGCACGCTTCGGTCATGGCGGCGACGGCTGTGCAATCTGTAAGCCGACCGTTGCATCGATTCTCTCCTCCTTCCGCAACTCCTACGTTCTGGACGCTGGTCGCGGTGGCCTGCAGGAGACCAACGACCGTGCACTGGCGAACATGCAGAAGAACGGTACCTACTCCGTCGTTCCGCGTATTCCCGCAGGTGAGATTCCCGCTAAGAAGCTGGGCGTCATCGCAGAGGTCGCTGAAGAGTTCGGCCTGTACGTGAAGATCACCGGTGCTCAGCGTATCGGTATGTTCGGTGCTCGCCTGGAGCAGCTGCCCTACATTTGGGAGCGCCTGGTGGATGCTGGCTTCGAGTCCGGTCAGGCATACGGTAAGTCCCTGCGTAACGTGAAGTCCTGCATGGGTTCGACCTGGTGCCGCTTCGGCGTTCAGGACTCGACCGGCATGGCAGTCCAGCTCGAGAACCGTTACCGTGGTCTGCGCTCCCCGCACAAGTTCAAGTTCGGTGTTTCCGGTTGTAACCGTGAATGTGCCGAGGCACAGGGTAAGGACGTTGGTCTGATTGCAACCACCAACGGCTGGAACCTGTACCTGGGTGGTAACGGTGGTGCAAACCCCGCTCACGGTCGCCTCTTCGTCAAGGACGCCTCCAGCGAGGACATCATCCGCTACATTGACCGCTACCTGATGTACTACATCCGCACCGCAGATAAGCTACAGCGTACCGCTCGCTGGCTTGAGGATCTGGATGAGGAGCACGGCGACGGTCTGGCACACCTGCAGTCCGTCCTCATTGAGGACTCCCTGGGTGTGTGCGAGGACCTGGAGCGCGATATGCAGCGTCACGTTGACTCTTACGAGGACGAGTGGGCTGCAACCCTGCGCGACGAGCGCCGCCTGCGCCGCTTCCGTGCCTTCATCAACGAACCCAACGGTAGCGACGAGGGTTCGCACCTGTACGTGCTGGAGCGCGAGCAGATTCGCCCCGCAACCCCGGAGGAGATTGCGGCAGCAGAATCTGGCGAGTCCAATACCGTCCTGCTGACCGGTGCCAAGATTCCCGTGGGTAAGCCCAGTGACCTCAACCCGGTCCCGGCAGCATAGTATGTGCCCGAAGATTCCTCCGTTCCCGCCCCGTGAATTCGCCACTATTGATGAAATACTCGCGGGCGGGGCGCCCGGGCACACCCTGGACGATAGCGTGACGGAACGCGGTATTGCCCTGCCCGGCGAGCCCGCCGAGAACCCCGGTAAGGTCTACATTGTCGGTGGTGGCCCCGGCGCCGCCGACCTACTCACCCTGCGTGCAGCAAGTGCCCTGAGCGAGGCGGACGTGGTCCTTCTAGATCACCTCGCCCCGCAGGAGTACGGCGAGTATGCACCGAACGCTCTCATCGTTGATGTGGGCAAGGTTCCTGGTAAGCATGCTGTTCCGCAGTCCCGTATTCAGCAGCTCATGATTGATTACGCGCTCTCAGGTAAGACCGTGGTGCGTTTGAAGGGCGGCGACCCGTACGTGTACGGTCGTGGCGCTGAAGAGCTGGATGCATGCATCGCAGCCGGCCTGGAGGCTGAGGTTATTCCCGGGATTACCAGTGCCATTGCGGTTCCTGCGCGTGCGGCGATTCCGGTGACCCTGCGTAAGGTGTCCTCGATTTTCACCGTCATTTCTGGTCACTCCGGCCTGTCGGAGACCGAAGTGTCGGCTGTTGAGGCGACCCTGCGTGCCCAGGGCACCGTGGTGTTGCTGATGGGCGTTCGTACTCTGCCCGATACGGTGGCGTCTCTGCTCTCTCGTGGGATTGAGGCTGACACGCCGCTGGCAACCATTGAAAACGGTTTCTCTGAGAAGGAGCGCGTGACTGTCACGACCCTTCAGAACGCTCAGGGAGATTGCGCATCGGTCAAACCGCCGGCTATTACCGTCATCGGCGAGGTCGTACATTATGCTCGCGATCATCACAACCGCTTTGTGAGCGAGGTTCACGAGCGTCTGCGTGAGCGTTCCACCTCCTAGAGGCGGTCCGCTAGATAGTATTGCGCAGCCCCGCATCCTTAGTTTCCTAGTTACCAAGGAGCGGGGCTGTTGCTGTGCCTGCTGTTATTGTTGCGTGTGCAGATGCTAGATGTTGGGTAACTGAGGCGCTCGCAGGTGCAGTAGCGCCGGGAACGCCGCGGTATAAAAACATACGAAAGCGGGGCGGGTATCAGTTGATACTCGCCTCGCTTTCGTCGGGGGCGTTGCTCTCAGAGCCTATATCTTGAATTCGTTGCTGCTACCGGAGCCACTGGAATTGCTTGCCGAAGCCGAGGCAGACTCAGAAGGCGAAGCCGAAGCTGAGAGGGAAGCGGAGGCGCTCGGGGAGCCGGAGAAAGTATCACCGGTACCGGTGGGGTGGAATATCCTTATTGAAAGCGCATCCTGCTAGAGCCAAAGCACAGGCGGTCAGACCACCAAAAAGAACAGTGCAGCGGGTCAATCCGTTTCGGTCGTTAGCAGAGAAGCTGGCGTGTGCGCTCGACCGGAAGCACATGGTATTTCCTGAAAATGGTTGATTGAGGTAGCGCACTTCACAACGCTGTGATGCGTACGAAAGAATCCGTCTCATCGTTCTGTATGGTGTGCAGTACAAAGGAGGTACCGGGATACGGGTGTGTCGGAGCGCAAATTGCGGCGGTATGAAGTATCCATTTTTTACTATAGAAGATTGGTTTAAAGCTTCATTAGACCTTAGTGGAGCCGCGACCCGAGGACGAAGAACCACTCGAACCGGTAGAGCTGGATTCTCCGGAGCCAGAAGAGCCCTTGCCTCCGATAAAACGCTCACTCAGGTAGTCGTTGCTAATGCGCCACCACTTACCTTCGGTGTAGAGCATCACGTGCGAAACGAATACCTGAGTAATCGCCGGAACCTTGCGCTCGGTGCCATCCGGCTGATGAATGGCAGCGGCAGAATACTCGGCGTCCATCACGATTTCTACGTAGCCGTCACCGTTTTTCAAGGCACTGTCCGGTTCGGTGTTCTGCATGACAATGCTGCACGTGAATTTCATGTACCAGCCATTCTTCTCGTGCAGTTCCTTGAATACTTTGACCTCATCACTGGCACGCTTATCAGCCGGGTAGGTCAAATCATTCGTCTGGTCTATGTAGCGTCCGTCCTTGAGTGTGGCAATCTGAGCGCTGTAGTAGGCGTGCAACGTCTCGTAGACACCCTGAAAGGTCGGTTCCTCACGGTGAGGTCCGGAAGTGACCTCGGGTGTACCTCATGTCGTGGGCGAGGGGTACTGGTGAAACTGCTGTGGTCATGCCCCCGCTGAGAGGGTAGATACTACCGAATCGCCATTGATCTGTTGCATGATTCATTTTAGATTATTTTGAGCTCAAAATGCACGAAAAAGAATCTTAGTAATCTCTGGGAGCCTATGGGACACTCAAGATGTCAGTTACTGTAAAGTATTACGGCTACTCCCTGTTGGTGAGGGGCTATTTGATAGAGGCGACTACTCAGCGAGGGGGTTGTATGCATGTCGAGCTAAGTGATTTCAGTCATATTTATGACTTGAAAAATAAAAGAACTGCACTTCAGCATTTCCAAAAG
The DNA here is from genome assembly GCF_029850985.2 of Rothia similimucilaginosa. NCBI lineage: Bacteria > Bacillati > Actinomycetota > Actinomycetes > Micrococcales > Micrococcaceae > Rothia > Rothia similimucilaginosa. The sequence goes on from NZ_CM138149.1 coordinate 911,481, forward strand.
ATGGGGGAGCGGAGGGTGGTTGGTTCAGCCTTCTTACCCTAAGGAAGTCTTCAATAGTCCAGAAGAAATACCCGATTCAATAAGGGGAAAACCTGCTCAATAATCCCCAAATATGCACTCTATTCACCCGCTATGCACTGCTGAATAATCCAGGAAAACGGGTTCCCACACGGGATATCGAGGGTGTGGAAACTTATAGGGGTGAATATCTAGTGGAATTACATCGGTGTTCACCCTATATCTTGTGGTTGTACCGGCACTAATTCTGCAGGTTCCCTTAAAAAAATCAAAACCCACTTAAAGCAACACTTGAGGAATGTAAAAACATACATCCTTAAACACGCCCGAGTGTGGGGTGAGTCGAGCCCCCTTAAGCCCCCTACTCGCTCTAGATATCGCCGAACGAAGAACCATTCTGTTTTACACCTTCAGTATCGGTACATTAGAAAAGTGCTGTTCAAACCCACACCCCGTGGGGTTGCATACAGACACAAAAGCCACATAAACTATTAGTGTTTGCAACGACCCGGCCATCACCGGCGAGCAATTCGGAAGAACGGACCGCACCTGCGGACACCCGCCAATCGCTGCGGCGAGGGTGTCTTAGCGGAAGAGATGTAGTCCCAGTAGAACCGGACGGTTAAGCCCGATATAGCTGTAATAAGCGACTGATACCCGCCCAACGCGCCGCTCTTCCGGTGGCTAGGTATCGCGGTCATGAGCCGTGGCACCCCGTAGCCCCGGGAGGGTTCGGTGCGTTGAGCTGTTAAATCAGTAAGCAAGGTGGTACCGCGCCGCATCCTGCCCCGGCACAGCCCGGATCAGTCAGCGATGCCCAGGCGTCCTTGCACCCGTCATGTCAATCCTCACCCGCTGAAAGGGCGCGGACGACGAGTGCCAACGTACCCTGTCGCCCCAACCTCTCAGCGTTGAGAACAACAGATAAGGGCGCACAAACACATGTCCCATGTATACCCCAAGGCGAGCGCCTTCGAAGCCGCAGGAAGCGGCGTCACCGCATCGCCCAAGTTCCCCGCACTTGAAGAGGCAGTCCTCGACTACTGGAAGAAGGACAACACCTTCTCCGCATCCGTCGAGAACCGCCCCGCAGGCGAAAACGGCGAAAACGAATTCGTCTTCTACGACGGCCCTCCCTTCGCTAACGGCCTGCCCCACTACGGCCACCTGCTCACTGGCTACGCTAAGGACCTCGTCGCACGCTACCAGACTCAGCGCGGCCACAAGGTAGAACGCCGCTTCGGCTGGGATACCCACGGCCTGCCCGCAGAACTCGAGGCAATGAAGCAACTCGGCATGACCGATAAGCGCGAAATCCTCGAAATGGGCATCGACAACTTCAACGATGCTGCCCGCGCATCCGTGCTCAAGTACACCAACGAGTGGGAAAAGTACGTCACACGCCAGGCACGCTGGGTCGACTTCGAAAACGACTACAAGACCCTGAACGTCGAGTACATGGAGTCCGTCATCTGGGCGTTCAAGCGCCTCTATGACAAGGGCCTGACCTACCAGGGCTTCCGCGTGCTGCCCTACTGCTGGAAGGACGAGACCCCTCTCTCCAATCACGAGCTGCGCATGGACGACGACGTGTACAAGGACCGCCAGGACCAGACCGTCACCGTCTCATTCCGTCTCACCGCAGACACCGCCCTCGGTGCTGACGAGAAGGTCGCCGCAGAACTCGACGGCGTCGAAGCACTCGCATGGACCACCACCCCCTGGACCCTGCCCACCAACCAGGCGCTCGCTGTCGGACCCGAGATTGAATACTCCGTCGTGCCCGGTGCAGGCAAGTTCGAGGGCCGCTCCTTCCTGATCGCCTCCGAGCTGCTTGGCTCCTACGCTAAGGACCTCGACTACGAAGGCGACCAGCCCGAAAAGGACGCAGCCGCAGCCGTCACCGCACGCTATACCGGCTCCCAGCTCGAGCATGTGCGCTACACCCCGCTGTGGGACTACTTCGCAGATACCGAAAAGTGGGGCACCGAAACCTCCTGGCAGATCCTCGTCGCCGACTACGTCACCACCGGTGACGGTACCGGCATCGTCCACCAAGCACCCGCCTACGGTGAAGACGACCAGAAAGTCTGTGAAGGCTACGGCATCCCCGTGATTCTCTCCCTCGACGAAGGCGCAAAGTTCCTGAACCTCTTCGCCGAGCCCACCGCCTCCGGTGCCACCGCCCTGGCTGAGATTGCAGGCGTGCAGGCATTCGACGCGAACCGCACCATCATCAACGCCCTCAAGGCAGATGACGTGCTAATCCGCGAGAAGTCCTACGTGCACTCCTACCCGCACTGCTGGCGCTGCCGGACCCCGCTCATTTACCGTGCAATCACCTCCTGGTACGTGAAGGTCACCGACTTCAAGGACCGCATGTACGAGCTGAACAAGCAGATCAACTGGATTCCGGAAAACGTGAAGTACGGCCAGTTCGGCAAGTGGGTTGAGAACGCGCGCGACTGGTCCATCTCCCGTAACCGCTTCTGGGGCTCCCCGATTCCCGTGTGGGTTTCGGACGACCCGAACTACCCCCGCATGGACGTGTACGGCTCCCTCGAAGAGCTCAAGGCAGACTTCGGTCGCCTGCCCCTGAACAAGGACGGCGAACCCGACCTGCACCGCCCGTACATCGACGAGCTGACCCGCCCGAACCCGGATGACCCGACCGGCAAGTCCACCATGCGCCGCGTGGAAGATGTGCTTGACGTCTGGTTCGACTCCGGTTCCATGCCCTACGCACAGGTGCACTACCCCTTCGAGAACCAGGAATGGTTCGAGAACCACTACCCGGCAGACTTCATCGTCGAGTACATCGGCCAGACCCGCGGTTGGTTCTACGTGTTGCACGTCCTGGCGACCGCACTCTTCGACCGCCCCGCGTTCAAGAACGTCATCAGCCACGGTATTGTGCTTGGCTCGGACGGTCAGAAGATGTCCAAGTCCCTGCGCAACTACCCGGATGTCTCCGAGGTCCTCGACCGCGACGGCTCCGACGCGATGCGCTGGTTCCTGATGTCCTCCCCGATCCTGCGCGGCGGCAACCTGATCGTGACCGAGCAGGGTATCCGTGAAGGTGTTCGCCAGGTCATGTTGCCGCTGTGGAACGTCTACCACTTCTTCGCCCTGTACGCTAACGCCGCCAACAACGGCGAAGGCTACAGCGCGAAGCTCAAGTACGACTCACAGCACGTGATGGACCGCTTCATCCTCGGCAAGACCCGCGAACTCATCGAGCAGGTCACCGCAGCGATGGACTCCTACGACATCTGGAACGCCTGTGAATCCCTGCGCCAGTACGCCGACGCACTGACCAACTGGTACGTGCGCCGCTCCCGCGAGCGCTTCTTCAACGAAGACACCGACGCATTCGACACCCTCTACACCGCACTGGTGACCGTGTCGAAGGTTGCTGCGTCCCTGCTGCCGCTCAGCAGTGAGGAAATCTACCGCGGCCTCACCGGTGAACGCTCCGTGCACCTGGCTGACTGGCCCGAGGCATCTGCTTTCGCTGACGAGTCCAACCTGCTGGCTCTCATGCAGACCGTGCGTGAGGTCTGCTCCGCCGGTTCGGCACTGCGTAAGGAAAAGAAGATCCGTGTGCGTCAGCCGCTGCAGAAGATGACCGTGGCAATCGCACCCGAGCAGTTCGCTGCCCTGGGTACCGCATTCGGCGAGAAGGGCGCGGAGTACTTTGCGAACATCGTTGAGGACGAGCTGAACCTGCGCCAGGTGGAGCTGGTCAGCGCCGACACCGTCGACCCCGCCGATTACGGCATCTCCCAGCAGCTGAAGGTCAACGCACGTGCGGCAGGTCCGCGCCTGGGCAAGCAGGTGCAGGTTGCTATTAAGGCGTCCAAGTCCGGTGACTGGGCCGTGACCGAGGACGGCACTGTCCTAGTCGGCGTGGCAGCTCTGGACGGCGGCCTGGCTCTGGAAGAGGGCGAATACGAGCTGGCAACCGTGGTTGCCGCTGATGCTGAGGGTGCTGAGCATACTGCGGCTGCGGTTCTGCCCGGCGGCTTCCTGGTCCTCAACATTGAGCTGACCGACGAGCTGGTTGCCGAGGGCATCGCCCGCGACACCATCCGCGCTATTCAGCAGGCACGTAAGGACGCCGACCTGAACGTTTCGGACCGCATCAACCTGAACATCGCGGCGCCGGAGGAAACTCTGGCAGCTCTGCGCGCCAACGAAGCACTGGTGACCGGCGAAACCCTCGCCGTGTCCCTGCAGCTGAGCGAAGCAGCCGAGCTGAGCATTAGCGTAGCCAAGGCATAAAACGCCTGAACCGTACGGCCGTCTCGCCCCTTTATTGGGCGGGGCGGCCCGTCGTCTATCCCGCCACACGGCGGGCCACCTGCCGGCACCGACCGGCTATCCCAGTGAGGAGAACAATGAGCGAGAAGAATTACCCCGCAATTCCCGACCCCGAGGGCGTGGAGCGGGTCTACGGTGAACTGCTGGCGCGAGCACCCGAAAACAAGATGGCGCCGCGCCTGGACGCCGTGGCGCGCGCCGTCGAAATCCTCGGCGACGTGCACCGTGCCGCGCCGGTCATCCACATCACCGGCACGAACGGCAAGACCAGCACCGCCCGCATGATTGAGGCCCTGTTGCTCGGCCACGACCTGCGCGTGGGCCGCTTTACCAGTCCGCACCTCGAAAGCGTCACCGAACGTATCTGCATTAACGGCGCGCCCGTACCGGATGCCACCTTCGTGCGCATTTGGGATGAAATCGCCCCCTACCTGCAGATTGTGGACGCGGAGATGACCTCCCGCGGCGAGCCCGCCCTGACTTTCTTCGAGTCCATTACCGTGCTTGCCTTCGCGATTTTCGCGGACGAGCCGGTGGACGTGGTGGTGCTTGAAGTCGGTATCGGCGGTACCTGGGACTCCACAAACGTTGCCGACGGCGTGGTTTCTGTGGTCACCCCGATCGGCCTGGACCACACCGATATGCTCGGTGAAACCCTCGCCGAGATCGCAACTGAAAAGTCTGGCATTATCAAGCCCGGTGGCTTCCTAGTTTCTGCCGCCCAGGACCCGGAAGCGGCGGATGTGCTGCTCGCCTCTGCCCGGGAGAAGGAAGCATCCTTCGCCTTCGAGGGGGTGGAGTTCGGCATTGTCTCCCGTGAGCTTGCGGTCGGCGGTCAGCTGCTGACCCTGCGCGGCCTGGCTGGCGAGTACCCGGATGTGCCGCTATCCCTGCACGGTGCGCATCAGGCGCAGAACGCCGTGGTGGCTCTCGCCGCTGTGGAGGCGTTCTTCGGCGGTCGGCGTCAGCTGCCCGAGGACGTGGTCCGTACCGCGTTGGAGACGGTGCGTTCGCCGGGCCGTCTGGAGGTTGTGCGCACCGAGCCGCTGACCATCCTGGATGCGGGCCACAACCCGCACGGTGTGCGTGCTTCCGCGGCTGCGCTGACTGAGGCGTTCAAGCTGTCGCATCTGCATTCCGTGGTCGGAATTTTGGGCGAGAAGGACGCTCTGGGTATGTTCGAGACCATGCGCGAAGAGTACGTGGATGCTTCTGATGGCACTTTCCGCCTGTACTTGGCGGCGTCGGATTCGCCGCGTGCGATTGCACCGGAGCGTCTGCACGAGCTGGCATTGGATGCGGGACTGGATGAAGACTCGATCGAGGTGTTTGAACACTTGGATGAGGCGATTGCCACCGCCATGGAGAACGCCCTCTTTGAGCAGGAGTCGGCGGGTGTGCTGATTACCGGTTCGATTACGGTGATTGGTGAGGCACGTACCCTGCTGGCGGCGCATGAGGAGGCGAAGACCCCCGGCGCTGAGGCTGAGGAGCTGCCGGATGAGCTGGGTGCCGAGGGCGCTTATGCGGGTTCTGCGGGCGCGGCGTCGGCTTCGACTCTGGCTGCCGCGGCGGCTGCGGCAGCCTCTGCTGAGCCGGATGAGCTGCTGGACGGCATCATGGCTGAGCTGGGCGGCGAGTCTGCGGCGGGTTCTTCACTGGAGGATTCGCTGGGTCTGCCGCTGGGTGACTCGTACACCGATGATTTCTTCGGTGGTGATGATTCCGAGGACGAGGCGGATCACTAAATTGACCTGTTGAGGTCATCGACATGAGGCGGGGTGCCGTTCTCTGGCTGGTTTTACTGGCTGAGCTGGTTCTTTTGGCTGCTGAGCTAGTATTGACCGGCTAGAGGAATTGCGCCCTGCCTTTTTTGTGTGCTGTTTTTGGGGCCCGTTTTGTATTTGGGAGAAAAAGAGTAGCTTCATGCCTGAAACCTACCTGAAACCCTACCTGAAACCTAAGAGCCCTCATCCACCCCAAAAACGAAAAGAACGAAAATTTTCGGGTGCCGGGGGTACAAAACCGGGCACACCGTGGTATCCCGGTGCTATATTCACTGAGGCACCGGCCCCATTGTCTGAGGCTGCACCAATAAACCCGCATATATGCGTATACCAGCGACGGTATGCATTATCTCGAAAGGCAACTCTTATGTCCGCGCCCTTTGCTGATGTGAATGGAACTGATTCGTTCACTGAAACGTTGCGCCAGGAGAACATTGATACCTGGCTTTCTGCCACGAATCACCGCTTTGTGACTGAACTTTTTGAGGGCACGATTGCCCCGCAGGTCATGGCGGGGTATCTTGTGCAGGACTACCGCTTCCTTGATACCTTCCTCGCCCTGATTGGTGGCGCAATCGCCAATGCTGACACTCTCTCTGGGCGCTTGCGGTTGGCGCAGTTTGCTGGTGAAATTGCCGGTGATGAGAACACCTACTTCCTGCGTTGTTTTGAGACTCTGGGCGTGACCGAGCATCAGCGTGAATCCATACCCGATACAGAGGCGACCACCGGCTTTAAGCGTCTCTTCCTGGACGCTGCGGCAAGCGGCAGCTACGCGGCGATTCTATCGGTGCTGGTGGTTTGCGAGGGCCTGTACCTGGATTGGGCGTCAAAGGCTCCCACCAAGCGCCCCGATTCTTTTGTGCATCACGAGTGGATTACCCTGCACGACTACCCGGAGTTCCGTGAGCTGGTTGATTTCCTGCGCAGCGAACTGGACCGTGTGGGCCCCTCGGATGCGCAGCGTGCCCGTGAGTTCTTTAGCCGTGCGGTGGAGCTGGAGCAGCTGTTCTTTGATGAGTCGTACACCCACCCGCTGCCCTAACGCACTGCCCTAACGTGCTGTCTGTGCGCTCCACGGTAGTTGCCGTGGGAGCCGCCGCGCGTTGATGAGGCGAATGCCCTAGAAAACATGCGCACCATGCCCCGAAAGGTTCCGCCCGCCGCTACGTTGCGGGCTCCTTCCGGGGTTTTCTGGGTTTAAGGTACGTCACAAAAACGCGCCTATTTGCATGATGTGAGGCGTCATATGGGGAATGTAAAAGCTAATGGCGTGCTATTTAGCAATGTGAGAGGCAATGTGAGAGGCTAGGATAAATGGAGTACTGCTTCCGGGGTGCTGGCTATGCCGCGTCGGTGAATACCTCCTGACAAGCGGGGGGGCGCGACTTTCAGGAACCTCCTAGAGGAACCTAGCGAACCCTCCCTGTGCCTGTCGGCTTGAAGATTGCCAGGCGCCCGAACACCCCAATTTTTCTGGCAGAGCTAAGACGGTACTGCCGTGAACGTACCACCGTAAAACACTATCTAAAGGAGTCGTATGAGTACTGCCGCATCGAGTACTACCGAGCCCACCCACGCTGAAAAAGAAGCGCAACACGGGCACGCGGGAACCCCGGGCAGCTACTCAGACCGACAGCTCGGATTCTGGCTGGTTGGTGCCGGCCTGATTGCACTCATTTCTTCAGCGATTCTGGTGTATGAGCGCCTGCAGATTTACATTGATGCCGGCCACTCAACGGTCTGCGATATCAACGCCCTGCTCAGCTGCGGCACGGTGATGCGCTCGCCGCAGGCGGAAGCTTTCGGCTTCCCGAACCCGTTCATTGGCATGGTGGGCTTCTCGATTGTAGTGACTATCGGCGGCGCGATGATGGCGGGTGCACAGTTCAAGAAGTGGTTCTGGGTGTGCATGAACATTGGTTTGGCTGCAGCGACCGCGTTCACTATGTGGCTGTGGTACCAGACGACCTTCCAGATTAACGCTCTGTGCCTGTTCTGTATGATCGTGTGGATTATGACCATCATGCTTTTTGTGAAGACCACGGTCCGCAATATTTCGGCGGGTGTTATTCCGGCGTCGCAGTCGATGTGTGAGAGCGCTCGCGGCTGGTCCTGGTTTGCGGTTAGCCTGTGGCTGATCCTGATTTTCGGCATTATTGTGATCCGCTTCTTTGAGGTCATTATGAATATGATGCGCTAAGCGTTCATCTCTGAACTTGGTTTGAGGGCCGATACCCCGAACATGCAACGCCCCGGTACTTGTTGGTGCCGGGGCGTTACTGTGTCTGCGGGCGGGTGAGGCTGTGCAGGGTTGGGGGCCCGGGCTGGTTACGCCGGGTAGTGGGGAGGGGAGGGGCCGGTGGCGGCCAGCGGGGAGGCGGAGTGGGTGCGTATAATGGTCAGGTATATTCTTGAACGGCATCGGACGGAGCCGTCCGCGGGGTTCACCTGCGACGTTGACTGCCTGCCGTTCTGCTGGAGACTAGATTCTTGATACCCCTTCGAGGAGAACCGTGAAGACTGCCGGAATTGCCGCAATGGGCGCTGCTGCCGTTATTTTTCTGACTGCCCTGCTGTTGCTGACCGCCGGTCACTTCTCGCTGCTGTGGGTAATTCTGCTGGTGGTTTCTCCGTTTGTTTTTATTCTGGGTGTTCCGTTTGCGACCGGTTCCGGTCCGGAGTATCTGCCGACCGACCCGAAGCTTGCTCAGCAGGCTCGTGAGGCGCGTGATGCGGAGCTGGGTCTGGACTAGCCCCTCCTCTCAAAGTTTTTTGAAGCCGGGTGGTGCGTAGTGGCACGCCCGGCTTTGCTGTGCCCGCTAGATGACCGCCATAATCTGTCCCACGCATCCTGCCCGGAAGTGGAGCCCGGATACGAAGGGTAGGGTGGCTTAGAAGCACACTCTACCGGGTATAATGGAACGCGGTGTCTTGTGCGCCCCGCACGCGCATAAAGATCCCCACCAACGCATCGAGGGAGAGTACCCGAAGAGCGCCGGCTATAAGCCGCGGAGCATAACTGTCGCACCGCGCGAGCCGCCCGCCACGGCGAAGAAACCCGAAGACCGGCAGAACACCCAGGAAGGGTGTGAGCGTGCCGTGCTCGAGAGCGAGGTGGCTGTGACCGTCGCGGCGCGCTCTGCGTTCCGCCCGCTCGCCCCTTACTGCAGAAGCGCTGAACGAGATAGTGCCCGGTAGCGCCAATGAATGTGCACTGTAAGGTGAAGCTTGAGCCGCGGTGACAGCAACTAGGCTTTGCGCTGTATGCGCGCTATTAAAATCCTTGCGGTGCGGAGCAGGGTGTAACGAAAGAAGATTAATGTCTGACGAGAAGAACGTCGAACTTGGGGTTTTTGAGGCGCTGAACGCCCTCGCGGAGGAGAAGAACGCCTCTGCAGAGACCCGTGAAACTCTGCGTAAAAATGTTCGTGAGAGCTCTGAGGCCCAGCAGGGTACTGAGCGCCGCCGCCCGGGTCGCCCGAAGAAGGAGAAGGCTTCTGAGGTTCCCCTGGATGAGGCGATTGCTACTGGCCTGACTAACCTGCGTAACGCTAAGGCTAAGCACGCGCCAGCACCGAAGGTTGCCGCTCCCGCTGTGTCTGAGGCCGAGGTTGCTTCTACTCTAGATAGCCTGTTTGAGGTTGCTGAAAAGAAGGCGGCTGAGTCTGCTGTCGTGGAGAACACCGCGAAGGTCGAGACTGTCGAGAAGACCGCGAAGGTTGAGGAAGTTGTTACGCCCGCCGCTGCGCCTGCTGAGTCTACCGTTGAGATGAAGGAAGAGACCGCCAAGGTTGAGGTCGTAACCCCGACAAAGGCTGAGGAAGCTACCGAGAAGGTCGCTGAGAAGAAGCGCCCTATGAAGAAGGCTGCCGCTCAGAAGGCGGAAGTTGCCGAGGCTAACGCAGCTGAGGTGTCTGTACCCGCCGCGGAGCAGCCCGCTGAGACTGCTGTAGTTGCGGAGGAATCTGCAACCGAAGAAGCTACTTCTGAGGCACCCGCCGCAGAAGAATCTGCTGAAAAGCCCGCAGCTGAGGAACCCGTAGCTGAGGAGTCTGAAGTAGCTCCCGAGCCGGTAAAGACCATTAGCGACCTACAGCGCGAAAAGCTGCAGGAGCTACGCTCGCGTACCCCCATGGGTGCGATGCCGCTGTTCATGGCTCCCGAGCCGGAGGAGCTGAGTGATCTCGCTATCGCCGCCAAGCTGGAGCGTGAGGCACGCCGCGCCGCTGCCGAGGAGCAGAAGCGTAAGGAGCGCATGGAGCGCCGCCGCGAGGAGGCTGCCGCTGAGGCTGAGGTGACGAGCCACCGTCGCCGTCGCCGTCGCCGCGGTACCGAAGATATTGAGATTGAGGGCGGAGTTGATGATGAGGTTGAGACCGTCACCAAGGTGCGTGCACCGCGCCTGGCTGACTCTCACGCATCCAACACTGTGACCGGTGTGCGTGGTTCTACCCGCCTGGAGGCGAAGCGCGTGCGCCGCCGCGAGTCCCGTTCCCTGGGTCGCCGCCGGCACATCGTGACCGAAGCCGAGTTCCTGGCCCGCCGCGAGTCCGTGGACCGTCAGATGCTGGTTCGCCAGAAGGACGGTCGCATCCAGATTGGCGTGCTCGAGGATGGCGTGCTGGCTGAGCACTTCGTGTCCAAGACCCAGCAGGATTCCCTGATTGGCAACGTGTACCTGGGTAAGGTACAGAACGTTCTGCCGTCCATGGAAGCTGCATTCGTTGACATTGGACGCGGCCGTAACGCTGTGCTGTACGCGGGCGAGGTCAACTGGGATGTCACCGGCCTGGACGGTGCACCCCGCAAGATTGAGAACGCCCTGAAGCCCGGCGATTCGGTTCTGGTGCAGGTCACCAAGGACCCGATTGGCCACAAGGGTGCCCGCCTGACCAGCCAGGTTTCCCTGCCCGGTCGCTTCCTGGTGTACGTGCCGGGTGGTTCGATGACCGGTATTTCCCGCAAGTTGCCCGACACTGAGCGTGCTCGTCTGAAGAAGATTCTGAAGGACAAGTTGCCCGAGGGTGCTGGCGTGATTGTTCGTACCGCGGCGGAGGGTGCTTCTGAGGAGGAGCTGACTCATGATATTAACCGTCTGCGTGCGCAGTGGGAAGAGATTCAGGAGAAGGCTAACTCCCGCAAGGTGCTGGCTCCTGAGATGCTCTACCAGGAGCCCGACCTGATGATTAAGACCGTGCGTGACGTCTTCAACGAGGACTTCACCGCGATGATTGTTCAGGGTAAGAACGCGTGGGATTCCATCGAGGCGTACGTAACCTACGTGGCCCCGGATCTGGTGTCCCGCCTGCAGCAGTGGGACGGTGATGACGACCTCTTCGATCATTACCGCATTAACGAGCAGCTGGCGAAGGCTCTGGACCGTAAGGTGTACTTGCCTTCGGGTGGTTCGCTGGTAATTGACCGTACCGAAGCCATGACCGTGGTGGACGTGAACACCGGTAAGTTCACCGGTAGCGGCGGCAACCTGGAAGAGACCGTCACCAAGAACAACCTGGAAGCTGCTGAGGAGATTGTCCGTCAGCTGCGTCTGCGCGATATTGGTGGCATTATCGTCATTGACTTCATTGACATGGTGCTTGAGTCGAATCGTGACCTGGTTCTGCGTCGTCTGATTGAGTGCCTGGGCCGTGACCGTACCAAGCATCAGGTGGCTGAGGTGACTTCGCTGGGTCTGGTTCAGATGACCCGTAAGCGCCTGGGTACCGGTCTGCTTGAGGTCTTCTCGGAGCCCTGTGAGCAGTGCGCCGGTCGTGGCCTGGTGGTTCATGATCAGCCGCTGAGCGGTCGTAACGGTGGCGCGTCGGATTATATCCACCGCCATGAGCGTAATGACCGTAAGCGTAGCCGTGCCGCTGCCCGCGAGGATTCTCGTGACCAGCAGAAGCAGGACGCTCTGGAGTCGAAGAAGGCTGAGCGCCGTAATGCTATGGCTGCGGTGGCTGCCGCATCCGCTCCGAGTGAGGACGTTTCGGAGGAAACTGCTTCGACCCGTAAGAAGCGTAAGCGCCGCAAGCGTTCACGCCGCGCGGAGACCGCTGAGCTTTCGCTTGAGCAGGAGATTCAGGGTATTGCCGAGGCTGCCGGCGAGCAGACTCACGCGGAGGTCGCTCAGCGTGAAGACAAGGTCGCGGAGGTCACCGAGGGCAACTGGATCGGTGAGCAGGGCGGTTTCTCCCTGGAGCAGCTGGCAAACGCGTTCGACCGCGTGGAAGAGGAGTCCGCTGAGGATTCCTCGAAGGACTCTGCTGAGGACCGTTGGGATGAGCGTCGTTCGTCCAAGCATGGCGGTAAGAAGTCTTCTCGTAACCATAAGCGTCGCGAGCTGACTGATGCAGATATTGCCGCTGTAGAGGATTCCGGTGCGGGTGCTCTGGAGGATGAGCACCACGTTGACCCGGAGCTCGACCCGCGCTTTACTCGTTCGTCGGATCGTTTTGAGGCGATTCGCGCCGGCGAGGCGAAGGCCCGTGCTTCTCAGAAGGCCGGCCGTATTGCCCGCGCTGAGGGTGAGTTGTTCCGTTCGGGCCGTGAGGACCGTGCGGCGAAGCGCTCGGAGCATAAGGGTGCGGAGGCAACCTCCGGCGAGCAGAAGGCTCAGGAATCCAAGCGTGTTGAGCGTGAGGACCTGCGCATCGAGGATGTTCGCGAGACTCCGCGTGCGTCCCGCCGCCGTGCTCGTCGTGCCGCTGATGAGAAGCGCGCCGAGAAGGCAGCTGAGCAGGCACCCGCGAAGGCTGATAAGGTTCAGAAGTCTGAGTCTCGTACGGTTGTGACCGGCGTGATTGGTGCTCCGGCTGTGACCGGCGTGGTGGGCGCAGCTCCTGCAGCGGTTGAGGCTCCGGTTGAGGACCTCCAGAAGCCTGTAGCTCAGGTGCCCGGTTTGACCCCGCGTAAGCGTCGCACTCGCCGTGCGGCTTCGAGCGCCGGTGCCGGTGCTCAGGTCGTGACCGTGGACGCTTCCGAGCGTGCTGAGGGTTCCGTGGTTGCTTCCGCTTCTGTTGCGGATGTGGCTCCGGTGTCTAATGACGCTTCGGCCCCTGTCTTGTTCGGCATTGGCGTGGCCGCTGCCGACATTAAGCGTGAAGGTAAGGGCGATTAGTCTTTAGCTTCCAATCATCGGAATTACGATGGTGTGTGTATGTCGAGCCCCGGTGGGGTGGAGTAATCCACCTTGCCGGGGCTTGCCTATGGGCGGCTGTCTCAGCGTTGTTGATACGGACGGGTTGCGTGTGGTTTATGTACGGTGCGTGTGCAGGTTGAGTAGTATCACGTGCCGACTTCGAGCGTTCCGCAAAATTATCTATTGCGTGGCACGTAGATCATGCCGTATCCTTAAGGACTGGTGTTTATCTCAGTGAAGCCCTATCGACGCAGGGCCAGCGGGAGACACCGCTCCCACCCGCATCGTCTTCGGCGCGGTCGAGTAAGCGGCTGAGTTTTGAACGTGCGGGAGAGAGACACCACCGGTGAGCCTCGCGTGTTGGCTTCAGCGGGCAATCCCGCCGGAACGCACGGGCCGTTCCTCCTTGTTCGCGGTCATTCGACTGGCGGGGGAGGGCGCACAGCAATGAAAGCGCAGGCTGCTCATTCGTGTGAGATTCAAGAAGCAAAGTTGTCGAGAAAAGTGAGTCCCATAGTGGCATACGCGATTGTACGCGCTGGCGGCCGCCAGGAGAAGGTTTCCGTAGGCGACCTCGTTACCCTTGACCGTGTTGCAGGCGAGCCCGGTAGCACCATCGAGCTGCCCGTGCTGCTGCTCGTCGACGGTGACAAGGTCACCGCTGACGCAAAGTCCCTGGCTTCCGCCAAGGTTGTTGCTGAGAAGGTTGAGGACCTGCGCGGTCCGAAGATCGTTATTCAGAAGTACAAGAACAAGACCGGTTACAAGAAGCGTCAGGGCTTCCGCGCCGAGCTGACCACCGTCAAGATTACCGCTATCAACGCGTAATCGAAACGACCGGAATTCAACCCTAAGGTAGGAATACAGAATGGCACATAAGAAGGGCGCAAGCTCCACCCGTAACGGCCGTGACTCGAACCCCCAGTACCTCGGTGTTAAGCGCTACGGCGGCCAGTCCGTCAACGCAGGCGAGATTCTCGTTCGTCAGCGCGGCACCCACTTCCACCCCGGCCTGAACGTTGGCCGTGGTGGCGACGACACCCTGTTTGCTCTGGCAGCAGGCACCGTCGAATTCGGTACCCGCAAGGGCCGCAAGGTCGTTAACATCCTGGCAGCAGCTGAGTAATACTCACCGCTAGGGCAGAGGGGGTAGGCGTTAGTCTACCCCCTCTCGCTATGACCTCGAATGCCGTGGATGCCCGCCTGTGCTGGGCTCCACGATGAGGCGCACCCCAACCCGGTCGCGCCTGCCGCCGCATCCGCAGCATGATTGGTGTGTGCCGTGCGGTGGCGAAGTGAAGATTTTCCAAGATAAGGAGAACCCGTGGCAGAATTCGTGGACCGCGTGGTCTTGCATGTATCTGGCGGTCGCGGAGGTAACGGCTGCGTCTCCGTGCGACGTGAAAAGTTTAAGCCTCTGGGCGGCCCTAACGGCGGTAACGGTGGTAATGGTGGCGCGGTGATTCTGCGCGTGGATAACCAGACCACGACCCTGCTGGAGTACCACCACAGCCCGCACCAGCACGCCCCGAATGGCGATATTGGTCGTGGCGATATGCACCACGGCTTTAACGGTGAGGACCTGATTCTGACCGTGCCGCAGGGTACTGTGGTGAAGGACCGCGAGGGTAATGTTTTAGCTGACCTGCTGCGTGTGGGCGATGAGTACGTTGCTGCCCCTGGCGGTATGGGCGGTCTGGGTAACGCTGCGTTGGCTTCGGCTAAGCGTAAGGCTCCCGGTTTTGCTCTGTTGGGCACCCCCGGTGAAGAGGCTGATATTGTTCTGGAGCTCAAGTCCATTGCGGATGTGGCTCTGGTGGGTTACCCCTCGGCGGGTAAGTCTTCGTTGATTGCTGCGATTTCTGCGGCGCGTCCGAAGATTGCTGACTACCCATTCACCACTTTGATCCCGAACCTGGGTGTGGTGCAGGCGGGCGATGTTCGCTACACTGTCGCGGATGTTCCCGGTCTGATTGAGGGCGCTTCGGAGGGCCGCGGTCTGGGTCACCGCTTCCTGCGCCATGTGGAGCGTTCTTCGGCTCTGGTGCATGTGATTGACTGCGCTACTTTGGAGCCGGGCCGCGACCCGATCAGTGACTTTGAGGTGATTCGCGGCGAGCTGGAAAACTACGAGGTTGACCCGACTGCAGGTGTGACCGTGCCGTTGCATGAGCGTCCGCAGATTGTGGTTCTCAATAAGATTGACGTTCCTGAGGCTCGTGAGCTGGCTGAGTTTGTTCGCCCTGAGTTTGAGGAGATGGGCTTCGAGGTCTTTGAGATTTCGACTGCTTCCCATGAGGGTCTGAAGTCTCTGATTTTTGCGATGGCAAAGCTCGTGGAGGAGGACCGCGTGGCTCGTGCCGCTGCCGAGAAGGAAGCGGAGCGTGTAGTCGTTGAGGCTCCTGTGGTTCGCCCGAAGGGGTTCCGCGGTAAGAAAAAGCAGGAGTTCATTATTCGCCGCGAGGAGCGTAACCTTGAGCCGCTGTTCCGCGTGATTGGTGAGAAGCCTGAGCGTTGGATTCAGCAAACTGACTTCAATAATGATGAGGCTGTCGGCTACCTGGCGGACCGCCTGGCGCGCCTGGGTGTTGAGGACGAGCTGTTCAAGGCTGGTGCTCGTGCCGGTGACGCCGTGGTGATTGGCGAGAACGATAACTCGGTGATTTTCGATTGGGAGCCGACCATGGTTGGTGGCGCTGAGCTGCTGTCCTCCCCGCGTGGTACGGACGCTCGTCTGGAAGAGCTCATTCGCCCGACTCGTGCGCAGAAGCGTGTGGAGTACAAGGAGCGTATGGACGCGAAGGCGGAGGCTCGTGCCGAGCTAGAGTCCGAGCGCGTTGCAGGCGTGTGGACTGAGTCCGTTGAGTACCGCAAGAAGTTGAAGGAAGGTAAGGTCGACGAGAATATCGACATGCCGAACGTCGACGACTAATAGCTGAAGCGTTAGCTATTGCATAGACAGTGAATGGTGCCGTGCATCGGGGTTTGCTCCGGTGCGCGGCACTTTCTTGTGTTCGCGATGCTTTCTTGTGTTCTCTGCGGTTGCCTCTCGCGCTGGATGTGTGTGTCGGAACATGCGGGTGAGCCTGTGGCGAACCTGCGATCGGACATGCTGGTTGGGTATTCCACCGGCGGCTTAGCTCACCCCCGTCATTTCGGTTTTTTTAACCGGAAGCAGGTAGCATAGAGGAGAATGTACGCGGGCACCGTTTTCGGTGTTGCGTACCTTCTGTATACCTGCCCGCATCCGCACCTGTGGTGGCTCTTTAAGTTGCCCTGGCGCGGTCTCTGTCCCCAGCAAGGACGGCATTTGTGACTGACCAGCCTGTTCACCTTGATTTTGGTGCTTTGAGCACCGAGTCGATTCCCCCGCGCACTCCCGGCCGGGTGCGTCTGGGCGTGATGGGTGGAACCTTTGACCCGATTCACCACGGACACCTGGTGGCAGCTAGTGAAGTTGCCGCCGTGTTCGACCTGGATGAGGTTGTTTTCGTTCCGACCTGTCAGCCCTGGCAGAAGGTGGGGGAGCGGCATGTGAGTGACGCTGAGCATCGCTACCTGATGACGGTGATTGCGACCGCGTCGAATCCGCGTTTTACAGTGAGCCGTATTGATATTGACCGTGGCGGCGCCACCTACACCTTTGATACGCTTAACGAGCTGCGCGCCCTGCGCCCGGATGCTGACCTGTTCTTTATTACCGGTGCGGACGCGATTAGCCAGATTATGACCTGGCGCAATGCCCATAAGCTGTGGGATTTGGCGACTTTTGTGGGCGTGACCCGCCCCGATCATGAGCTGGATCCGCCGCTGGCAGAGGGTCGTCATATTACGACCCTAAAGATTCCTGCGATGGCGATTTCTTCGACCGATATTCGTCGCCGCGCAGCTGAAGATGCCCCCATCTGGTACCTGGTGCCGGATGGCGTGGTGCAGTACATTACTAAGTACGGCCTGTACAAGAAGGACGCCTTGACGGCGTACCGTGACGGCTTGCCCCGCGTGAAGGATGAGTCTGGGCAGGCACCCCCAATGGACGAATAATGAGGGAACACATGAGTGAAGCTACGGGTTCGAAGCCCTATAGCGAGGACGAAGCGTACCTCTACGAGACGTACGTGACCGAGGACGGTATTGAGGTGCCGCCGCCTACTAAGGTGATGGGTCCGCGCCGTCTTGCCCGTTACCGTGAAGAAGTTGCCGAGTACCTGCGTGCGAGCCGCCGCGGTGAGCCCGCGAAGCCTGTTGCGAACATGGGCTCAGTGGTTCATACGGACGCTATCGACCCGCGGGTTCTGGCTGTTCAGCGTCGTTTTGCAGCGCTGGCTGCTCAGGGCAAGATTGACACTGAGGCGAACGATGAGGAGAAGCTGCACGAGCCTGCTCCTCTGACCACTAGCCTGCGTGTTCTGCGCCCCGAAGACATCGCGCAGAACCGTGTGGATGCGACCAGCCCCTCCGCGGTGGATAACCCGATGAATTCTTCGATCCCGATCATTGCCGTGGTCAAGAAGGAGAAGCCGGAACCCGAGCCTGAGCTGCACCAGTACCTGGTGCGCGATGAGCCGAAGGTTGAGAAGATGGACAGTTCTGACACTGAGGCTGAGCACACCGAGGCTGCTTCCGTTGAGGAAGAGACCGTTGAGGTTGCTGAGGTTGAAGAATCTGCTGACGAGCTGCCCACCCGCGTGAGCGCGGTGGACGCGCAGGGTCTTGATCTGAGCGTGCTGGATAGTGCCTCCGCTGGTGACACCGTGGATTCGGTGGACGGCGACCCGACTGTTGCTCTGAGCCCGGATGAGGTTGAGGAGCTGTTGCAGCGCATGGTGGATCGTCAGAATCCCGAAGAGGCACTGGTCGAGGAGACTGCTGAAGAGTCCGAAGAGGACTCTGAGGATGAAGAGTCTGAACCGGCTGAGCCGAAGTCTGCTTCGACTGTTTCTGCTGAGGCTTCGGAGGCAGCTGAGGAAGAGTCTGCTTCTGAGAGCGCTGTTGAGAAGGGTGAAGAGGTTCTGCAGCCTGCGCGGAAGACCTCCCTGGCGTGGCTGTGGATTGTGCTGCTGCTCGCCCTGTTCGTTGTTGGTTTGATTATGATTTTTGGCCCTAAGTAGGCCGTGAACAATGCACCCCTGTTGCGGGTGCTGCCGGTGGGTGTTCTGCTGGCAAGGAAGGAAAATATGACTGCTGCACAGTCCTCGATTGAGGCTCTGCGCATTGCCGCCCGCGCTGCGGAGGAGAAGCAGGGAACTAACCTGTTCGCTGTGGATGCATCCGACGCGATGGGTCTGATTGATGGCTTCCTGGTGGTTTCTGCCCACAATGAGCGCCTCGTGAACGCTGTTGCGGATGAGGTTGAGGATGCTCTGCGTGAGCAGGCAGGCCTGAAGCCGGTTCGCCGTGAGGGGCGTTCCTCGGGTCGTTGGATTCTGCTGGACTTCGGCGACATTGTTGTGCACGTTCAGCATGAGGAGGACCGCGAGTTCTACGCTCTGGATCGTCTGTGGGCTGAGGCTCCGCGTATTGAGCTGGGCGTTGAGAACGAGGCTCCCTTCGACATCGAGGGTGAGACTGAGGAGGATGCTGCACGCATTATTCCCGCTCAGGATGAGGCGTAAGCTTCCGCTTATTTTTAGCTGATGAGGGGTGGACTCTGCTGGCGCTGTATGGTGCCCGCGGGGTCCGCCCCTTTCTGCGTGTTTGTGGGTGTTTCTGTATGCCCGGTTGCTCCGGAACTTTTTTGTATTTTTGGGTGTGCTGGTTTGCAACGTTCTCCGTGGTGTGTGTAATATATTCATGTTGCCTTATTGAGGTCACTAACAGAATATGGGGATATGGCGCAGCTGGTAGCGCACCTGCATGGCATGCAGGGGGTCAGGGGTTCGAGTCCCCTTATCTCCACGTTTTCCTCGGTTGAGGAGCTTTTCGCCCGGTTCTTGTGACTCGGGCGATTTTGCTATCTGCCGGTAGGTTTTGGTAGCCGACAATTCTTTAGAGCTGACGGTGTAGTGAGTAGTTGAGGAGCCACTTATGGGAGCACACAAACATCACCATGGGCACGACCATTCGCATGCCCCGAGCCCGGAGGACGCCGCTTCGATGCGTCCGCGTCTGCTGATTGCGTTCAGCTTGGCGGTCGTTATTGTGTTGGCTCAGGCGATTGGGTCGTTGGTCACGGGAAGTCTTGCGCTGCTGACTGATACGGCGCACGCCCTGGCGGATGCCTCAGGTCTGCTGGTAGCACTTACAGCGGCTTCACTGATGACCCGGCCCGCGACGTCCCGCCATACATGGGGTTTCCGGCGCATTGAGGTGCTTGCCGCTCTCGGACAGTCGGTGCTGCTGCTGGCGGTGGGTATCTACACGGCGGTGGAGGGCGTGCATCGCCTGTTCGCCCCGCCGGCGGTACCCGGCACCGAACTGCTGATCTTTGGTGTGGTTGGCCTGGTCGCGAACGCTATTGGTATTGCGGTGCTGGCTACGGCGAGGAACACGAACTTCAATATGCGTGCCGCGTTCCTGGAGGTGCTCAATGACGCCCTGGGTTCGTTGGGTGTGATTCTGGCAGCTATCGTGATTTGGCTGACCGGCTTCTATCAGGCGGATGCCCTTGCCGGTCTGCTTATTGCGGCGCTGATTGTGCCGCGTGCGATGCGTCTGATGAAGCAGACGACTGCGGTGCTCATGGAGTTCACCCCGGACGGCCTGGACCTGGATGCGATGCGTGAGCACATGCTACGCGTTGACGGCGTTGTAGAAGTGCACGATGTGCACGCCTCGATGGTGGCGACCGGCCTGCCGGTGGTGACCGCGCACGTGGTGGTTGCCGATTCGTGTTTCCGTGACGGGTCTGCGGTGGCGATTTTGGACCGTATCCGTTCATGTGTGGCGAGCCATTTTGAGGTGTCGGTGGAGCATTCAACGTTCCAGTTGGAGACTGCCGAGTTGGGTGGTCGTGAGCCGGCTTCGATTCGCCACCCCTAAGCCACCTGAAAACCCTGCGTGTATGATTTCTGCGGGCCGAAATGGCAGGGGAGTGCCTACCGTATATTTGGTAGCTCAACTACGCAAAAGATACACTCATTAGGGAGCAAAAGGTGCTCCTCACCCGCATACATTGACAGGCTTCGCAGCTTGTGGGGGATTGCCGCACTAGCCGGCCTGTAATGGCACAGCCGGCAGTCGCATCCTCGAATTGTTGACGAGAAAAACCACGATTAGCAGCAGATACGGAATACTATGCATTCACCTATTGCCACTTACCTGACCGAGACCCTCGAGTCGGTCGCTTCTGATACCTCCGGTGAGCTGGCAAACTACATTCCGGAACTTGCCGCCGTGGACCCGGACAAGCTTGCCGCGTCCATCGCCATGGTTGATGGTGAGCAGTACGCCGCCGGTGACTCTGATGTGGAGTTCACGATCCAGTCGATTTCTAAGCCGTTCGTGTACGCCCTAGCGCTCGCGGACCGCGGCTATGATGACGTGCTTGCGAAGGTGGGCGTGGAGCCTTCCGGCGAGCCGTTCAATGAGCTGTCCCTGGAAGATGACTCCGGTAAGCCGCTGAACCCGATGATTAACGCCGGCGCAATTACCACCCATTCGCTGGTGGGTCCTCCCGGTGCGACTCAGGGCGAGCGCATGGAACGCGTCATTTCTGGTCTGTCTGCGTTTGCAGGCCGCCGCCTGTCGGTGAATGAGCGCGTGTATGAGTCTGAGCTGGAGCACGCGCACCGCAACTACGCGATTGCGCACATGCTGCGCGGTCACGGCATCCTGACCGGTGACCCGACCGTGGCGGTGCAGGGTTACACCCGCCAGTGCTCGCTAATGGTGACGGTCAAGGATTTGGCGTTGATGGCGGCGACTTTGGCGAACTATGGTGTGCATCCGGTGACGGGTGAGCAAGTGGTCCCTAAGGACGTGGTGCGTCAGGTGCTGAGCGTCATGTTCACGTGCGGTATGTATAACGCTGCGGGCGACTGGGCGACCCAGGTGGGTGTTCCGGCTAAGAGCGGCGTGGGCGGCGGCATTATTGGTGCGGTGCCCGGTCAGCTGGGTGTGGCGACGTTCTCGCCGCGCCTGGATGGTCACGGTAACAGTGTGCGTGGTGTGGAGCTGTTTGAGCAGTTCTCTGATGACATGGGCATGCATGTGATGAACGTTCCGACGGTGGCTCGTTCGGCGTTGCGCGCGAACTACCAGGTCGGTTCGGGTGATGAGTCTATGCGCCTGATTCAGCTGCAGGGCCGTATCCGTTTTGCGGGTGCGGAGCGTGTGATTCGTGAGATTGTGGAATCTCCGTTAGAGGGTTCGAAGGTCGCCCTGGATGTTACTCGCGTGTACGCGGTGGATGAGGTCGCTCAGAGCATGCTCCTGGAGCTGATGCGTCGCCTGCGGAATGACGGGTACAAGGTGTATCTGATTGATAATGATGAGACGATTACTGATACGGATGCTCTACGTAGTATGGGCGTGAAGGTTCTGACGAACCCGGCGGCGGTGACTTCTGCCGAGTCGGATAGTGAGCGTGTGGCTGAGGCTGATGCTGAAGAGGCTGCGGAGGCGGCGGCCATAGAGGCGCTGAATGCGCTGGAGCCTGCTGAGGCGCAGCAGTCGGTAGCTTCAGAATCTGAGTAGGTGTGTTTCTGAGCTGGGTCGTATCTGTGCGGCTGGCTGCCGGATGCGTGTTTGAAGTCCCCTTTCCGGGGTGCGTTCTGAAGTGAACGCATTGCGGGAAGGGGCTTTATTGTTCATAATGTAATATTTTGAATTTTTCGATAGCTCAGGGCATGCCCCGCTATACACTCATAATATGAACACTGTTCCACACCCAGAAACACCTATCACTCCTCGTCAATCTGCTATCGCCAACCCCGCGACTGATCACATGATATCGGGCGCCTCTACCCGTGCCTCCATCGGTCGACGGGAACTTTTACAGCATATTGGTACCTATAGTCTGGGTACTGCGGGTTTTGGTCTGCTGGGTCTTGGACTGAGCGGCTGCACCCCGCCCGCGGCGAAAGATGCCCACGGGGCGTCGGCTGGTGGTTCTGCCTCGGGTAGCGCGTCGGGTAATGCTTCTGCGACTCCTTTGCCAACCGCCGCGGTGTCTAAGACCGCTTCTGCGACTGCTGCCTCGTCAAACCCGGTTCCCGTAGCGCACACCTGGACTGGCCCGCAGACCGGCCTTCCCGGTGAGGGCAAGTATATTGCGTGGACGGTTGATGACGGTGCCGACCCGGAGGTGGTGCGCGCCTACGCGGAGTTTGCCCGCCGTACCGGTACACGTCTGACGTTTTTTGTGAACTGTCAGTATCCGGCATTCAAGCAGCATCGTGACCTGTTGTTGCCGCTGGTGAAGAGTGGGCAGTTGCAGATTGCAAACCATACGTATAGTCATCCGGCGTTGACGAGTTTGACGGATGAGCAGATTGTGCGTGAGCTGACCCGTAATGATGAGGAGATTATGCGGCTTTTTGGGGTGTCTTCGAAGCCGTATTTCCGCCCGCCGTACGGGTATTATGATGCGCGCGTGTTGGCGGCTGCGGCCTCGTGTGGTTTTACGCGCCCGGTTCTGTGGTACGGGTCGTTGGCGGATTCGTCTAATATTTCTTCGGCTGAGGTGTATGCCTACGCGGAGAAGTACGCTTTGGCTCAGCATATTGTGATTGGGCATTTGAATTATCGGGGTGTGGTGTCTGAGTTGGACCGTATTCGGGAGTTGTTAGATCGGCGCGGTTTGACGACGGTGACGATTCGTGATTATTACGGGTAGTGCGGAGGAGTCCTGGCGGGGGTTGTGGTGGGTATACTGGGAGGCATGATGAAGCTTCCTCAGAATCCTATCCTTCGACAGGTGTACCGTTTCCGTGAGCCGCTGCTGCTTCTGCTGTATTATTCGCTGTCTTTTCTGGGTGTGCGGTGGATGCGCACGGGGCATCCGCGTGTGGCGGCGGTGTGGTCTGTTGGTTTGTGGCTGAATTTGGTGGTGCGCGGCATGGGCCAGCTGGTGCGTATGCTGGTGCCGATTCTGCAGGATGCGGAGGCGCGCCGTGCTCGCGCTGAGCGTGCTCGCGCCTACCAGCCGCGCTAACCTCCCTGCTACCCGCAGGTTCTTACCCTGTGCGGATTCTATGCTGATATGCTGAAGCCCCCTCGTACTAGAAATAGTACGAGGGGGCTTCGCTATACCTGGGGCTGCATTAGCTGGGGGCGCTAGGGGAGTAGCCCCCCGCCACGCACCTCTCAGTAGCTCTAGGAGCAGTTGCCGTTCATATCGCAGGACGCGCCAGCAACAACCGAGCCCGCCTCCGCAGCACCGTCACCCGCCGTGTCACCAGCCGCGCCCGCCAGCGGGTTCAAAAACTCAACACGGTGAGTCTCCTCCCACACATGACGCAGCGCCTGCAACAGCGCCTCCGCAGGTTGCGCACCATTCACCGCCCACTTCGACTCAAACAAGAAGAACGGCACACCGTTAATACCCAGCTGGTGCGCCAACTGCTCATCAGCACGCACATCCGCCGCATAACGATCGCTCTTCAACACCGCCTCAACTTCGGCGGTATCCAAACCAACTTCAGAGGCGATATCCAGAATCGACTCGTGATCCTGCACCGAACGGCCCTCCGTGAAGTACGCCATCTTAAACGCCTCCTGCGCCGCCGACGCCAAACCCTGCTCGGACGCATAATGAATCACGCGGTGCGCATCAAAGGTGTTACCGTAACGTGCCTGCCGCCAATTGAAATCCAAACCCACCTTGCGGGCACGCTCCGCCAACGACTCCTGGCTCGCAATCGCCTGCTCCAACGGCATCTGATACTTGCTGGCAATCAGCTCAGGCAGCGAACCTGCCGGATGCTCCGTAGCCGACGGGTCCAGCTCAAAACTATGCCACACCACATCCACCTCGTCACGGTGCTCAAACTCGGCGAGCGCCAGCTCCAAGTTACGCTTGCCCACGTAGCAGAAGGGACACACAATATCGGACCAAATATCAATACGCATAGTATCTATTCCTCTCACACTAGGACACGGCAACTGCCGTAACTGTACGACCACCTAACACCCCGGCTGCCACGTTTATTCCTGCCGGGCATGGCAAAGCCCCCTCGTGCCGCTCCGCATGGGAACCGGAGCCAAGGGGGCTTAGCACACACGATATACGCGAGCCTATCGACGGGAAGCCGCCGGAGCGGTAGTGGCAGTAGCCACAGGTGCAGTCGTAGCCTGCTGGTTTGCCGCTACCTCATCCTCATAGCGGGTGGTTGGTGCCTGAGTCGGAGCCTCAACGGTAGACTTCTGGGTAGGGGTTTCCGGTGCCTCAGCGGTCTGCTCGGGTGCCGGGGTGTTCTCCTCCGGGGTAGGAGTCGGTTCGGGCGCTGCCGCCTTAATCTCTTCCTCGGATGCGTCACCGTAGTAGTCGTGAATCGTCACCGCAGTCAGACCGCGGTCATCGAGTAGGCCCTTCACCTTATCGAGAATCGGGATGATCGTCTCGTAGTTCAAGTGACCCAGCACAATCTGCTGCGGCAGCATGTAGCGGATGCAGCGCGTGTAAATCACGCGGGCGCTCGTCTTCGCCTCATCGCCGGTAGTGCCGTTCCACATGACCGGGCGGGTAAAGCCAATCTCGCCTGCAGCCTTCAGCACCGCATCGTTGTAGCGGCCGTAGGGCGGGCGGAAGTACGGCTTTGACGAGACACCGAACATGCTCATAATTTCGTCTTCGTTACGCTGCAGCTCTTCTTTCACACCCTCAGCGTCCAGGGTGGTCAGGTCGGCGTGGCTGTAGGTGTGGTTCGCAACCTGAATCTGGCCGCTCTGAACCAGTGGACGCAGCAATGACACATGCTCCTTAAAACCGGTGTACGAAGCGTTAATGAAGAATGTCAGGCGCGTATTCGTACGCTTCGAAAACTCAGCGTAGCCGCGAATCGCCTCCGGGCTCGCGCCGTCATCAACAGTCCACGCAATATACTTGCCGTCACCAATGAGGGAATTGCCAATGCCGGGCCATTCGCGCGGCTTATCAACCGGGTTGCCAGCAGCAGCAACGGTCGGTGAATTCGTGGCTGCGGGGCGAGTAGCAGCAGTGGTCTCGCCGCCAGCCTGATACGGAGTGAAATTGCCGCTGGTGCCGTCGTAGTCATTTGACTTCTTCGAGCAGGCAGCAAGCAGCGGAAGCATAGCAGTGCCGAGCACAAAAAGTCGGCGGTTAGGCTGTGAGTGGGTCATACTCTCCAGGATAACGCCCCCACCTGCAAGGAACGAAGCTGAACAGCGAATACACCCCTAAATAATGTGCACATCACACCGCACGCTCAGCACCACAGTATTAATAGGTATAAAACTAGGTATAAGAACACAAAATTAAGAAGCCTCAAGCCGGTAACGCTCCGCTACACTAGTGGGATGGAGAATTTGGGCACTCACGAATTGCGCAACCTTGTGAACGATGCTGCCGACGAGGCAGTCAACATCGGCTACCGTGTTGCTGACCGGCTGCACAGGTGGCGCGAAAAGCACGCTATCGCCGCTGGCCGTGAGCCTATCCTCGTGCCCACCGAAGGCTACGGTCGCACCGCCTCCGACGGCAACCCCGGCTGGGTCCGCGTCATCGCCCGCGCAGTCTACAAGACGGTCAACCTCGAACGCCTCCTGCAGGTTGTAGAAGGCACCCAAGACACCGCCAACCCTATGCGCGGCTGGCGCTCCTTCACTGCAACCGCAATGTCCGATGCACCCGTCACCATCGTCATTGACGGCACCAAGTATGAGGCGTACACCGACCACGGCGGCGTGCTTGACGTCAAACTTAGCATCGACCTCGAACCCGGCATACACGAAGTCATCATGTACGTGCCCGGCTCTCGTGCTGTAGCAACCAGCGTCTACATCGTTCCCGAAAGCCAGAAGCTCGGCGTCATCATGGACGTCGATGACACCGTCATGGTCACCATGCTGCCGCGCCCCATGGTTGCCGCCTGGAACTCCTTCATCCTCGACGAGCACGCACGCATCCCCACCCCCGGCATGGCGGTCATGACCGACCGTATCCGCCGCAGCCAC
The DNA here is from genome assembly GCF_029850985.2 of Rothia similimucilaginosa. Lineage (NCBI taxonomy): Bacteria > Bacillati > Actinomycetota > Actinomycetes > Micrococcales > Micrococcaceae > Rothia > Rothia similimucilaginosa. Next base: position 937,830 of record NZ_CM138149.1, read on the forward strand.
CCGGATGCGCCGTTCATGTACCTGTCTACCGGCGCCTGGAACATCACCCCGACCCTGCGCCGCTTCCTCGGCCGCAACGGCTACCCGCGCGGCACGTTCCTGCTCACCGACTGGGGCCCCACCCCCGACCGTTGGTTCCGCTCCGGCACCAATCACAAGGTTGAGTCCCTACGCCGCCTCGCCGAGGAATTCCCGCAGATGAAGTGGATCCTCGTCGGTGACGACGGGCAGCGTGACCCGTACATCTACAACGGCTTCGCGGTACGCTACCCGGACAACGTGGCGGCAATCGTCATCCGCAATCTGACGGTGGGGGAGAGCATGCTCGCCTCCGGTCGCGTGTGGAGTGACTATCGTGCCGAACAGATGATGCGCTCGCCGCTGTGGATTGAAGCCACTGACGGCATAACGCTGAGTAAGAAGCTGCGTGAGCTGGGTCTGATCGATTTCTAGCCGGCCACTGCTCACCGGTTGCTAAAATCTGTGCCTATGGCTTGTAAACCCACTGTGAGTACCGTGAAATAGCGGTATCTGCGGTGGGTTTTACTGTTTCAGCGGAATTAAACAACTTAAACCCACGACACACCGGTTACTAGAAAAGAGTTAAAAATCTTTTCTACAGCTTTAATCACATAGCTTAAACCCGCTCGAAGGGGGTCAACCCTCGTCTTTAAGAAAGTCCGTTCTGCTTTAAAACCCCGCTGTTCCGCGCAAGAACGCGTGAGAGTTAAGATCTATTTAAAATCAAGCCCGGATCTGTCGGGTTTTATGCCCCCGAAAGCATACATGAGGTTAACTGAACCTCAACTTGGCGGGCGAATGAACCCTTAAAAATCCTGACCAACTTAAACCCCACCTGTGGATAACCCGGCGTACTCCGCGAAAATCCGGCGAACCAGTCCTATGGGAAGGTGTGGATAAGCTGTAGGTACCCCCTCTTAAGTGGGTTCAGCTGTGGGTTTATCGAACGAAACACGACCCTTGCACCACATCATCTTGTGGCGAAGAAAAATCTCGACACTAGATGTAGTATTAATACTCGGTTCCACCACTACGGTACTTTTATGGGCACTGCCCTAGCGCAGGAAACCGCCACACCTCACTAGAAGGGGGCAGCGGACGGCACCGCACCCGCCGTAAACAACACATGGTGAGCCATAAACGAAACACACCCGATTCATTCACGAGATAAGCCCGCCTGAGCGGGAGAAAGTAAGAGGCATTCCCATGGTAGTGACCGTGTACACCAAGCCCCAGTGCGTCCAGTGCAACATGACCTACCGCGCCCTCGACGCGAAGGGTATCAGCTACACCAAGGTTGATATCACCGAAGACGCTCAGGCCCTCGAAATGGTCAAGTCCCTCGGCTACATGCAGGCACCCGTTGTCATTGCAGGTGACGAGCACTGGTCCGGCTTCCAGCCCGACAAGATCAACGCTCTGGCAGCCTAACAACCCTGCCGAACCCGTACAAACGGAAAAATTGGCACGGAACTCACACCGGCACACGAGATAAGGAGTACACGTTGAGTACCATCCTCACGCCCAACCCCGTCGATGAGCACGCAGAAATCCGCCAAATTCTTATGGATGCACGCAATGCTTCCGAGGGTCGAGCGACCGAGGTCCTGGACAACTCAGCGCCGCTCATCGTGTATTTCTCCTCCATCTCGGGTAACACCCATAAGTTCGTGGAGAAGATTCGTGCCCGCAGCCTCCGCCTGCCGCTACGCACCGGCGAAGACACCCTCATTCTTGATGAGCCGTTCGTGCTCATAGTCCCCACCTACGGCAAGCCTGAAGGCGCCGGTAACGTTCCCCCGCAGGTGGTTAAATTCCTGAACATGGAGCAGAATCGCAACCACATGCTCGGTGTGATTGGCTCCGGCAACACCAACTTTGGTCCGCTCTTCGGTATTGCGGCAGACATTGTCGCCAAGAAGTGCGATGTGCCCGTGCTCTTCAAATTTGAGCTCATGGGCACCGATTCAGATGTAGAAAAAGTCAACGAAGGATTGGAAGCATTTTGGACGCAAAACTGCCCTCAGCACTAGAAACTCTCGGTGCGAGCCACAGCGGCAAGAGCGTGCCCGAGAAGTTCAAGGGTATGAGCTACCACGAGCTGAACGCACTGCTGAACCTCTACGATGAGGACGGCCAGATTCAGTTCGATGCAGACCGCCAGGCGGCACGTCAGTACTTCCTGCAGCACGTCAACAACAACACTGTCTTCTTCCACGACCTGGAAGAGAAGATTGAGTACCTGATCGAGAACCAGTACTACGAGCCGGAACTCTTCGACAAGTACAACTTCCAGTTCATTAAGAACTTGTTCAAGCGCGCCTATGCCGTGAAATTCCGCTTCCCGACCTTCCTGGGTGCCTTCAAGTTCTACACCTCCTACGCGCTCAAGACCTTCGACGGTCAGCGCTACCTGGAGCGTTTTGAAGACCGCGTCTGCATGGTCGCACTGCTGTTGGCAGAAGGCAACGAGAAGCTCGCCGAAGACATTGTCGACGAGATTATCTCCGGCCGTTTCCAGCCGGCAACTCCGACCTTCCTCAACGCAGGTAAGAAGCAGCGCGGCGAGCTCGTCTCCTGCTTCCTGCTGCGCATGGAAGATAACATGGAGTCCATCGGCCGCTCCATTAACTCTGCACTGCAGCTCTCCAAGCGCGGCGGCGGTGTGGCATTCGCTCTGACCAACCTGCGCGAGTCTGGTGCGCCCATTAAGAAGATTGAGAACCAGTCCTCGGGCGTTATCCCCGTCATGAAGCTGCTGGAAGACGCCTTCTCCTACGCAAACCAGCTCGGTGCACGTCAGGGTGCCGGTGCCGTGTACCTGCACGCACACCACCCCGACATCTACGCCTTCCTGGACACCAAGCGTGAGAACGCTGACGAGAAGATCCGCATCAAGACCCTCTCCCTGGGCGTTGTCATCCCCGATATCACCTTCGAGCTGGCGAAGAAGAACGAGGACATGTACCTCTTCTCCCCGTACGATGTGGAACGCATCTACGGTGTGCCCTTCTCCGACATCAACGTTTCCGAGAAGTACTACGAGATGGTCGATGATGCACGCATCACCAAGACCAAGATCAACGCACGCGAGTTCTTCCAGACCATCGCAGAGATTCAGTTCGAGTCCGGCTACCCCTACGTGATGTTCGAAGACACCGTTAACCGCGCGAACCCCATCGCCGGTAAGGTCATCATGTCCAACCTGTGCTCCGAGATCCTGCAGGTTTCTGAGCCGTCCACCTACCATGCTGACCTTGGCTACGAGACCGTCGGTAAGGACATCTCCTGCAACCTCGGTTCGCTGAACATTGCACTGACCATGGACGGAGAAGATTTCGGCAAGACCGTGGAAACCGCAATTCGTTCGCTAACCTCCGTCTCCGACCAGTCAGACATCCGCTCCGTACCCTCCATCGAGCGCGGCAACAACATGAGCCACGCCGTGGGTCTGGGCCAGATGAACCTGCACGGCTACATGGCACGCGAGCACGTCTACTACGGTTCCGAAGAAGCACTAGACTTCACCAACATGTACTTCTACACCGTCGCCTACCACGCAATCCGCGCCTCCATGCAGATTGCTAAGGAACGCGGTCAGCGTTTCGAGGGCTTCGAGAACTCGAAGTATGCATCCGGTGAGTTCTTCGCCAAGTACATTGAGAAGGAATGGGCACCGCAGACCGAGCGTACCCGCGAACTGTTCGCTAAGCACCACATCCCCACCCGTGAAGAGTGGATTCAGCTGGCTGCTGACGTGGCACAGTACGGCATGTACAACCAGAACCTGCAGGCTGTTCCGCCGACTGGCTCCATCTCCTACATCAACGGCTCGACCTCTTCGATTCACCCGATCGCTTCGAAGATTGAGATCCGTAAGGAAGGCAAGCTCGGCCGAGTCTACTACCCGGCGCCCTACATGACCAACGAGAACCTGGAATACTACCAGGACTCCTACGAAATTGGTTACGAGAAAATCATCGACACCTACGCTGTGGCAACCCAGCACGTGGACCAGGGCCTGTCGCTGACTCTCTTCTTCCGCGATACCGCAACCACCCGCGATATTAACCGCGCCCAGATTTACGCGTGGCGTAAGGGTATCAAGACCATCTACTACATCCGTCTGCGTCAGATGGCTCTTGAGGGTACTGAGGTTGAAGGCTGCGTATCCTGCATGCTTTAGCCTGAATGCTGTGACGCATTCAGCCTGAGCTGGCACACTATAACTAAAGACTGGAAGGGGCGGTTACGGTGAACACGCAAACCGCTTGCGCGACTGGCTGAGCGCGCGTGGGACCGTAATCGCCCCTTAAGAATCGGAGAATTACTAATGAGCGAAAAGGTGAAGCTCGTCGACCACGTGGTTGAGGCTATCAACTGGAACCGTATTGAGGACGAGAAGGACCTTGAGGTTTGGGATCGTCTGACCGGTAACTTCTGGCTGCCGGAAAAGGTGCCGCTGAGCAACGACGTACCCTCCTGGAAGACTCTGACTGAGGAAGAGAAGCAGCTGACCATGCGCGTCTTCACCGGTCTGACCCTGCTGGACACCATCCAGGGTACTGTCGGTGCAGTGTCCCTGCTGCCGGACGCTGTGACCGCGCACGAAGAGGCCGTGTACACCAACATCGCGTTCATGGAGTCCGTGCACGCAAAGTCGTACTCCTCAATCTTCTCGACCCTCGCCTCCACTAAGGAGATTGACGAGGCGTTCCGCTGGGCTTCTGAGAATGAGTACCTGCAGAAGAAGGCGAAGATCGTTCTGTCCTACTACACCGGTGACGACCCGCTGAAGAAGAAGGTTGCCTCCACCCTGCTGGAGTCCTTCCTGTTCTACTCGGGCTTCTACCTGCCGATGTACTGGTCTTCGCACGCGAAGCTGACCAACACCGCTGACCTGATTCGTCTGATTATTCGTGACGAGGCAGTGCACGGCTACTACATTGGCTACAAGTTCCAGCGTGGCCTGGCGAAGGAGTCTGCGGAGCGTCAGGCAGAGCTGAAGGAGTACACCTTCAACCTGCTGTACGAACTGTACGAGAATGAGGTGGCGTACACCCACTCCCTGTATGACGGTGTGGGTTGGAGCGAGGACGTTAAGAAGTTCCTGCACTACAACGCTAACAAGGCTCTGATGAACCTGGGCTACGAGCCGATGTTCCCGGCGTCCGTGACGAACGTGTCCCCGGCAATTCTGTCGGCGCTGTCCCCGAATGCTGATGAGAACCACGACTTCTTCTCCGGTTCCGGCTCTTCCTACGTGATTGGTAAGGCTGTGAACACCGAGGACGAGGACTGGGACTTCTAAGGCTGAAATTTCTAAGTCTGAGACTTCTAAGCCCTTTCTCGCCTTCAGATATAGGCTGAGATAAACCGAGCGGAATCCCCGCGTGTCCACTATGGATGCGCGGGGATTCCGCCGTTTAACCGGGCTATTCAACGTGCCGGGATACCCAGGATTCCCCGGTTTAACCAGGCGCGGAAGCGGCAGAGAAGCTACGGAGAAGCAGGGGAGCGGGAACGATCTGCTGGTGCTGATTGTCGGAATTTTTACCTTCATCCGGTAGCATAAAAAATTATTGATATATCTGCGCGTGGGGCGTACTGTTGGACTACTATCCCACAACCCCCAAAGGAACATCATGCGTTCAGTTGTTATGGAAGCTCCCGGCAAAGTCGTCGTCAACGAAGTTGAGAAGCCGACCCTGCTCGAACCCACCGACGCCATTATCAAGCTCGCAGCATCCTGCATCTGCGGCTCCGACCTGTGGCCCTACCGCGGCGCACAGCCCGTTGACCACAGCGCAATGGGCCACGAATACATCGGCGAGGTCGTAGAAATCGGCTCCGAAGTCACCACCGTAGCCCCCGGCGACTTCGTCGTAGGCTCCTTCTGCATCTCCTGCGGCGAGTGCGAAACCTGCACCGCAGGCTATCCCTCCCGCTGCCTCAAGGCAATCGTAGCAGGTGATGCTTTCGTCGGCATGCGCTCCAACGGCACCCAGGCAGAATACGCCCGCGTACCCTTCGCAGACGGCACCCTCGTCAAGACCCCCGCAACCCCCACCGAAGAGCAGATTCCGCACCTGATGGCGGCATCCGACGTGCTCGGCACCGGCTGGTACGCAGCAGACGCAGCGCAGGCAGGCCCCGGTAAGACCATCGTCGTTGTTGGCGACGGTGCAGTCGGCCTGAGCGCAGTCATCGGCGCTAAGCAGCTCGGCGCAGAGAAGATCATCATCATGTCCCGCAACCCGGAACGTCAGGCGCTCGCTAAGGCATTCGGCGCAACCCACATCGTGGAAGAGCGCGGCGAAGAGGGTATCGCCAAGGTTCTGGAGCTCACCGACGGCGTGGGCGCGCACGGCGTCGCGGAAGCTGTTGGCTCCCAGCAGTCTTTCGACCAGGCACTCGGCTGTGTACGCCACGGCGGTTACATCGGCTTCGTAGGTGTGCCGCACGACAGCTCCATCGGCACCGATAAGCTCTTCGGCAAGCAGGTTCACCTGGAGGGCGGCCCCGCCCCCGTGCGCAAGTACCTGCCGACCCTCATCGACCTGATTTACAAGGGTGAAATTGAGCCCGGTAAGGTATTTGACCTGGTTCTGCCTATTGACGAGGCAGCTAAGGGTTACGAGGCAATGGACCAGCGTACCGCCACCAAGGTTCTGCTGACTATGCCGTAATAGCCGATCGTATTGCCGGTTCTTGTGCTTTCTTGCACCGGCAACCGGCATGTAAGAGCTACTGATCCCCGCACTGACCCTGCTCGTTCCACGTGAGAGTAGGGCCCCGGTTGCGGGGATTAGTGCATTAAAAATTGAGTTTATTCGCCACCTTCCGGCGAGGTGAGGGACAAATGGGTGAGCCAAGGCATAGAATAAAAGAGCATGATTCGTACAACTCGAAGGATGACAATGACGAAGAAGCCTTTCCCTTCCGACCTCGAAATCGCACTTGCCGCCGATCTTTGGCCTATCAATAAGATCGCAGCGGACAACGGCATCAGCGAAGATCGCCTTGAACCCTACGGCAAGTACGTCGCTAAGGTCCTCCTCGACGAAACCACCAACGCAGAGACCGCCCGCAAGCGCGGCTCCAAGTACATCGTGGTTACCGCAGTAACCCCCACCCCGCTCGGTGAAGGTAAGACCGCAACCTCCGTCTCCCTCGCACAGGGCTTCGCCCAGACCGGCCGCAAGGCAGTCCTGGCTCTGCGTCAGCCTGCAATGGGCCCGACCTTCGGCATCAAGGGCGGCGCAGCAGGTGGCGGCTACTCCCAGATCGTTCCCATGGAGAAGCTGAACCTACACCTGACCGGCGACTTCCACGCCGTCACCGCAGCACACAACCTGCTTGCCGCCATGATTGACAACCACCTGCACCACGGCAACGAGCTGCGCATCGACCCGCGTGCAATCGAGTGGCGCCGCGTTATCGACATGAACGACCGCTCCCTGCGCAACATCGTCGTGGGCCTGGGCGAACGCATGGACGGCGTGGTCCGCGAGACCGGTTTTGACATCACCAGCGCCTCCGAAATCATGGTGATTCTCTCGCTGGCAACCTCCTTCAAGGACCTGCGCGAGCGCTTGGCAAAGATCGTTATCGGCCTGAACTACGACGGCGAGCCCGTCACCGCAGCCGATCTGAAGGCTGACGGCGCAATGTCCGTCATCCTGGCAGACGCTATCAACCCGAACCTGCTGCAGACCCTGGAGCACACCCCCGCTCTGATTCACGCCGGTCCCTTCGGCAACATTGCAACCGGTAACTCCTCCGTGGTCGCAGACTATGTTGGTCTGGAGTACTCCGACTACGTGATTACCGAGGCTGGCTTCGGCGCAGACATGGGTGCGGAGCGTTTCTTCAACGTCAAGTGCCGCGTCTCCGGCCTGAAGCCGGACGCAGCAGTGCTCGTTGTCACCGTGCGCTCCCTGAAGTCCCACTCCGGCCTGTACAAGATTGTTCCGGGCAAGCCTCTGCCCGAAGGTATGTTGCAGGAAAGCCCCTCCGACGTGGAGAAGGGTGCAGAGAACCTGAAGAAGCACATCGAGATTGTGCGCAACTTCGGTGTTCAGCCGGTTGTGGCAATCAACGCCTTCCCGACCGACTTTGAGTCCGAGCACGAGACCATCCGCCGTATCGCTGAGGAAGCTGGCGCTCGCGTCGCTATCCACCGTGGTGTGGCTGAGGGCGGTAAGGGCACCACCGACCTGGCCAACGTGGTTGCTGAGGCATGTGACGACGTTTCGGACCTGAAGTACACCTACGATCTTGAGGACTCCATCGAGACCAAGATTGAGAAGGTTGCCACCAAGGTCTACGGTGCGGACGGCATCTCTATTGCTCCCGCTGCCGCTAAGCAGCTGAAGCGTTTCGCTGAGCTGGGCTACTCGCACCTGCCGGTGGTTATTGCTAAGACTCACCTGTCCATCTCGTCGGATGCAACTCTGAAGGGTGCGCCGACCGGCTGGACCCTCCCCGTGCGTGAGGTTCGCCTGGCTGCTGGTGCTGGCTACGTCTACGCTATCTGCGGCACCATGCGCACTATGCCGGGCCTGAGCAAGAGCCCCGCAGCTGAGCGCATCGGCTTCGATGAGAACGGCGTGATGGTCGGCCTGTCTTAAGGCGACTGTGTTAGCTAATCTATAGCTAGTGGAGGCGGCGCTCCTTCCCCGCAGCGGGGGAGAGGCGCCGCTTTGCTGTGCCCGGCAGTTTACCGTGCCCGGTACCGGCAAATGGGGTGAACACCCAGGGTGGTTGCCGGTGAAAGGGGGAGCGTGTTGGCGTTTTCGGTGCTGAACGGTGTGGTACTGAAGGAATCTAAAACCCCTAGTGGAAGGGGATTGTAACCTTTCATGGAGACTCGAATGAGGCCTCTGCGGAGACTGTAAATGGTACGTATGGGTTAATAATTGGGCTCTATGCTTGCTTGAGTGTCAAGTTTTATCAACAATCTATAGAGGTTGATTTTTAGTGACACACTATCTTGTATTTTGTGAAAATATAGTTTTGACTAGGTGTTTTGCTCTTTGAATGGAGTTTCAGTGGGTGTGCCCAGTGAACCTGAAGGTAGGGCTGCTGTTATCGTTTTGTTATAAAAGCTCTACTTCCGCGGAATACCGGGCTAAAACCGGGGATTGAGCCTTCAAAATTACTAAGTGTGAAGCTTGGGTCAAAGGTGTGCAGAAGCGCCAAATGGGGGAAATATTAAACCTATTTTAGGTGAAATAAGTCACGCCAAAACCCGTAAAATGAAATTGGTACGTATGGATAGCCAAAAAATACCTATTTTTATTACAGAACGATTATATTGAGACTCAAGTCGCCAAAACCGGCTCCCCGCGCCAAATCGAGTGGCAAAACAATCCCAAAAAGTTTGCTACCATTAAGTCATCAAGTAATCGTGAGATTTCCAAAGTCCTCGGGTTGCTTGTGTTTGAGTGAGTGATAGATACCCCTGGGTGTCATGAGAAGCGACTGTGTATCGATGCGCAGTCGCTTCTCTGTTTAACTTTGGAATTTCACTGGAGTCTCAGATAGACGGGACCTGGCTAGAGCTTGTTCCGAGCGTGCTCCAGTATCTGTTCCCTGTGCATCCCGCACAGTCAATGCCGAATGCGCTCACAGGGAAGTGCTCTATATAGACTCCTCCTGCAATGTGGGAACCCCTACACTGGAACTATGACTACTTACCCCGAACCCACCCTCATCTTTGAAAACCCCGAACTGACTGTCCGAGCGTTCAGCGTCTCCGAGATGGACAACAGCGTCTACCTCATCACCATGCGCGCCACCGGTGAGCAGGTGCTCATTGACCCCGCAGACGAGGCAGAAGAACTCTATGCCTACACCCTCGATGCGCTTCTGAACGATTGCCCGCAGCTGGAACTGACTGACTCGGAAGACCGTCGCGTGCGCGTTATGGAGAAGGAAGAGGACTTCAACTCCCTTAGGCCCCGGGCAATGGGTCTGACCGGCATCCTTGTCACCCACGGCCACTGGGACCATATTCGCGCTATTAAGGAGCTCGACCACCTCACCGGTGCCGTCACCTCCGCAGGTGCAGCTGACGCAGCCGCTATTAAGGAGCAGGAAGACTACACCGTCGAAGAGGAGCTGGCCGGCGGCGAAAGCTTCGACTTCTACCGCTCCGACACCGTCATCCGCTCGCTGCACGTGCCTGGCCACACCCCCGGATCCATCGTCTACACCCTCGAAACCAGCTGGGAAGACGGCACCCCCGCAACCCTGCTATTCACCGGTGATACTCTCTTCCCCGGCGGCGTGGGCAAGACCGACTCCCCGCAGCAGTTTAGTGAACTCTTCTCCAATGTGCTCGAAAAGCTCTTCGGCGGCTTTGAAGATGACGCAATCGTGCTGCCCGGCCACGGCCGCTCCACCACTCTCGGTGACGAGCGCCCACACCTGGAAGACTGGGCAACCCGCGGCTGGTAAACCGTGCCTGTCAGTCCGCCTCATATAAGTACTGCACCCTCAGGCCTTCACCGGTCGCATAATCCCGCCGGTGAAAGACATGAGGGTGTAGAATTTAAGTTCGAAGATAAGACGAAAGGATTTTCGATGACACCCCGCCCTGCACACGGTAGCACCGCACTCAAAGCGAACGATCTGACCAGCATCCGGGTTCAGGGTGCCCGCGAAAACAACCTCAAGAACGTAGACCTTACCATTCCGCGTGATGCAATGGTCGTCTTCACCGGACTCTCCGGCTCCGGTAAGTCCTCCCTCGCCTTCGACACCATCTTTGCGGAAGGTCAGCGCCGCTACGTTGAGTCGCTGTCCTCCTACGCGCGTATGTTCCTCGGACAGGTCGATAAGCCCGATGTAGACTTCATCGAGGGCCTCTCCCCGGCGGTGTCTATCGACCAGAAGTCCACCTCCAAAAACCCGCGCTCAACCGTCGGTACCATCACCGAAATCTACGATTACATGCGTCTGCTCTGGGCGCGCATCGGCCACCCGCACTGCCCCGAATGTGGCGAAGAAATCACCCAGCAGACCCCGCAGCAAATCGTGGACATTCTGCAAGAGTACCCCGAACGCACCCGCCTGCAGATCCTCGCGCCCGTTGTCAGCGCACGTAAGGGCGAGTTCGTTGACCTCTTCAAGGACCTGCTGACCCAGGGCTACTCGCGCGCCCGCGTGGACGGTGAAACCGTGCAGCTCTCCGCCCCGCCCAAGCTCGCCAAGCAGTACAAGCACACCATCGAGGTGGTCGTCGACCGCATCGTCATCAAGGACGGTATTCACCAGCGCCTGACCGACTCTATCGAAACCGCGCTCAAGCTTGCTGATGGCCGCGTGCTCATCGACTTCGTGGATCGTGAGCAGGACGACCCCGAACGCGCCCGCTCCTTCAGCGAAAACCTCGCCTGCCCCAACAACCACCCGCTGCAAATCGACACGATTGAGCCGCGTGCCTTCTCCTTCAACTCGCCGTTCGGTGCGTGTAGCGCCTGCGACGGCATCGGCTCGCGCCTGGAAGTGGACACTGACCTGCTCGTACCCAACCCCGACCTGACCCTCGGCGAGGGCGCTATCGCTCCCTGGTCGCAGGGCAAAGCAACCACCGAATACTGGCTGCGCCTGCTCGCGGGTCTGGGGGAGGAGCTCGGCTTCGACCTGAACACCCCCTTCAAAGACCTGCCCGCCAAGACCCGCGCTGCCATTCTGGACGGCAAGGACTATAAGGTTGAGGTATCCTACCGCAACCGATTCGGCCGCGAACGCCGCTACACTTCCGGATTCGAGGGCGTGAAGGCGTACATCAAGCGCAAGCACGAAGAAACCGAATCGGACTTCGCCCGCGACCGCTACGAACAGTACATGCGTCAGGTCGCCTGCCCCTCCTGCGGCGGCGCGCGCCTGAACCCGACCATCCTCGGCGTGAAGGTTGGCGGCAAGTCCATCGCAGATATTACCGACCTGTCCCTAGCTGACGCACTTAGCTTTGTGCGTGGCCTGCAGCTCAGCGCACGCGAAGCCAAGATTGGTGAACAGGTCCTCAAAGAAATCGATGGGCGCCTGCAGTTCCTGCTGGACGTGGGTCTGGACTACCTGACCCTCTCACGCTCCGCCGGTACGCTTTCCGGCGGTGAGGCGCAGCGCATCCGCCTCGCAACCCAGATTGGTTCCGGCCTGGTCGGCGTGCTCTACGTGCTCGACGAGCCCTCCATCGGCCTGCACCAGCGCGATAACCGCCGCCTCATCGAGACCCTAACTAAGCTGCGCGATATGGGCAACACGCTTATTGTGGTTGAGCACGACGAAGACACCATGCGCGAAGCCGACTGGATTGTGGACGTAGGACCCGGTGCCGGTGAGCACGGCGGCGAAATCGTGCACTCCGGCAGCTTTGAGGAGCTGCTGAAGAACACCAAGTCCATTACCGGCGACTACATGGCTGGCCGCCGCAGCATTGAGGTGCCCGCATCCCGCCGCCCCGTGGACAAGAAGCGTCAGCTGACCGTGCGCGGCGCCCGCGAAAACAACCTCAAGAACGTGACCGTGTCCTTCCCGCTGGGCGTATTTACCGCGGTGACCGGTGTGTCTGGCTCGGGTAAGTCCACCCTCGTCAATGACATTCTGTACACCTCCCTGGCAAACAAACTCAACGGCGCCAAGCAGGTACCCGGCCGCCACAAGAGCATCGACGGCCTGGAACACCTGGACAAGGTCATTCACGTGGACCAGTCGCCCATCGGCCGCACCCCGCGCTCGAACCCCGCCACCTACACCGGCGTGTTCGACCATATCCGCAAGCTGTTCGCAGAGTCCAGCGAAGCGAAAATGCGCGGCTACACCCCCGGCCGATTCTCCTTCAACGTCAAGGGTGGCCGCTGTGAGGACTGTTCCGGCGACGGCACCCTGAAGATTGAAATGAACTTCCTGCCGGACGTGTACGTACCCTGCGAAACCTGCCACGGCAAGCGCTACAACCGCGAAACCCTCGAAGTGTACTACAAGGGCAAGACCATTGCCGACGTACTCGAAATGCCCGTGGAAGAAGCCGCAGAGTTCTTTGCCGCATTCACCCCGATTGCGCGCCACCTGAACACCCTTGTGGATGTGGGCCTGGGCTACATTCGCCTGGGCCAGCCTGCAACCACCCTCTCCGGCGGTGAAGCGCAGCGCGTGAAGCTTGCAACCGAATTGCAGAAGCGCTCCAACGGCCGCTCCATCTACGTGCTGGATGAGCCGACCACCGGCCTGCACTTTGAAGATATCCGCAAGCTGCTCACCGTGCTGCAATCGCTGGTTGACAAGGGCAATAGCGTCATCACCATCGAGCATAACCTGGACGTGGTCAAGTGTGCCGACTGGATTATCGACATGGGGCCCGAAGGTGGTAGTGGCGGCGGCACCGTGATTGCTGAAGGTACCCCGGAACAGGTGGCTCAGGTGAAGGGCTCGCATACCGGCGTGTTCCTTGCCGAGATCCTGAACTAGTCGAGAACTTGACCTAGAGGAAACCTACGTGACTGATACTCAAGGAACCGAACCCACTCGGGGAGCTCAGGCAACCCGCGGCGCTGTGAACCGGGGAGCTATGAACCGAGGCGCTGTGACCACCGCGGACCGTGCCCGGCACATCCTGCACGCCCAGCTGGAGGCGGATTTCTGCCAGGCACCCGGCTCGATTAGCCGCGCCCTCGAAGAGCTACGCGACTACCTGGAAGCCGAAAGCCTGCCGCTACTCGCCACCGTGCAGCCGCCCTCCGAGAAGATGGGCGCCGCACGCCGCCGCAACGACGACATATGGGAGTTGCGCGTCGCCAACTACGCGAGCGTCGGTATTCTCTGCGCCAAGAATCCGCGCGTGCTCGACAGGGCTATCGACTACATGCTTGGAGACCAGTCGAACTGGCTGGGCGACTACGCGCAGCTGCGCCAGCTCAACGAACTGGTCACCCCCTACACGCTGCAGGTCAGCGGCACGAGCATCTACTACACGCCCGGTCGCGCTCTGCTGAACTCGGTCGTACCCGAGGGCGTTCAGGCGCAGGAGGTCAAGTGCGCCGTGCCCGGTGTGGGCATGATGCGCCGCGTTGACCCCGCCGAGCTGAAGGCTGCATTGCTTGCCGAAATCACCGGCGAACGCAGCATCCGCCGGGAGGCAAACGCCTCCGCGGGGGCGCTTGAGGTTGACCCACAGGACACACAGGCGCGCGTAACACACCTGCGCGTGGAGCTGCTGGACGCTGAGCAGATTGAGCGCTTCCGCGGGGATAAACGCTACTCGAACGCGCTGGGCTTTAGCGTGACCCGCCCGGATGTGCTGGTACTCGCTGCATACCCGGTGGATGAGAATGCATCTAAGGCACCTGATGCACCCGCGGCGGGGGAGAGCCTCGCACTCGTAGACCCTATCGCTATGGTTGGCGTGAGTGACGATTCGCCGATTATGCGCCAGATTGGTATTGACGTGTTGCCCGCCTGGCGTGGCGCAGGCATCGCCAGCGTGCTGGTGCGTGATGCGGCCCACCTGACCCTGGCGGAGGGGTACCTGCCGTTCTACGGTACGAGCCCGTCGCACATCCTCTCGCAGAAGGTTGCGATGAATGCCGGGTTGGTGCCGACCTGGTGGGAGTACGTCTCGACCAGTCTGAATGACCTGCCCATGGACTAAGTGTTATATATGAAAAAGCCCCCGAGATTCAGAGTCCCGGGGGCTTTTTATGTGCTCATTTCGCGGGGTTCAGAGTCTAGAGTCGCCGCATAAGGAACAACTTCTAGAGCCTGACCGGTTACAGCTCCGCGCCGTTGCTGGCAATCACCTCTCGGTACCAGTGGAAGGACTTCTTGCGGTAGCGCGCCAGGGTGCCAGTGCCGTCGTCGTTGCGGTCCACGTAGATGAACCCGTAGCGCTTGGACATCTGCGCGGTGGAGGCGCTAATCATGTCGATGCAACCCCAGGTGGTGTAGCCGAGCACGTTCACGCCGTCCTCAATCGCCTCGCGTACCGCGTGCAGGTGCTGGCGCAGGTAGTCGATGCGGTAGTCGTCTTCCACGGTGAACTCACCGTTCACTTTGACCAGCTCGTCACGGGCACCCAGGCCGTTCTCCACGATGAACAGCGGCTTTTGCCAGCGGTCCCAATACTGGTTGAGGACCACACGCAGACCGGTCGGGTCGATCTGCCAGCCCCATTCGCTGGCGGGCAGGGTCGGGTTCACTACGCCGCCGAGGATGTTGCCTTCGCCGCGCTCGCCTCGTGCCGGATCACCGGTCGCACAGGTAGACATGTAGTAGCTGAACGACACGAAATCTACGGTGTTCTTCAGGTCCTCGCGGTCCTGCTCGGTGATGTTCAGCTCCACGCCCTTCTCACGCAGGGCACGCAGGAAGTAGCCTGGGTATGTGCCGCGCACGTGCACGTCACCGAACGCGAAGTTCGCCTGCTCCGCCTGCAGTGCGGCGAGTACGTCGGCGGGGTCGGGGGTGAGCGGGTAGGTGGGCATGGCTAGAATCATGCAGCCGATCTGTGCCCCCGGTGCCAGTTTGCGTGCCGCAGCGGTGGCACACGCGGATGCGACCAGCTCGTGGTGCATCGCCTGGTACAGGTCGGTGTCGCTGAGCTGATCTGCCGGGGTGTTGATGCCGCCGGACATGAAAGGCAGGTGCAGCATCGAGTTGATTTCGTTGAAGGTCAGCCAGTACTTCACGCGCTTGCCGTAGCGGGCGAACACGGTGCGGGCGTAGCGTTCGTAGAAACCAATGAGTTCGCGGCTGGTCCAGCCGTTGTACTGCTCGACCAGGTGCAGCGGGGTTTCATAGTGGCTGAGGGTGATGAGCGGTTCCATGCCGTGCTTGTCGAGCTCGTCGAGCACGCGGTCGTAGAAGGCGAGGCCCGCCTCGTTCGGGGTTTCTTCGTCGCCACGA
Source organism: Rothia similimucilaginosa (assembly GCF_029850985.2). Taxonomy (NCBI): domain Bacteria; kingdom Bacillati; phylum Actinomycetota; class Actinomycetes; order Micrococcales; family Micrococcaceae; genus Rothia; species Rothia similimucilaginosa. The sequence goes on from NZ_CM138149.1 coordinate 953,763, forward strand.
GGGAAGATACGCGACCAGGCGATGGAGAAACGGAAGACCTTGAAGCCCATCTCCGCGAGCAGGGTGATGTCTTCGCGGTAGCGGTGGTAGAAGTCGATGCCCTCCAGCTTGAGGTTGTCCTCGGTGGGCTCGGCGGTACGCGGGTACAGGCCGCCGGCGGGCAGCACATCCTGCAGACTGGGGCCCTTGCCGTCTTCGTTCCAGGCGCGCTCGAACTGGTTGGCGGCGGTGGCACCTCCGAAGAGAAAACCGTCAGGGAACGTGCCGAGCGGCTGCGGCTCAGTCACCGCCGGGCTAGTGCGCTGTTCAGTGCTGACGCGCGGGAGCGCGGTGGTTTGGGCGGTGATGTGCTGGTACTGATGCGCGGCATCCTCCAAGGTATTTTGGGCTTTTCTTCTACCCTAGCGGAGGGGGAGGGGGATTACTAGGTTTTAGCTACCCAGGTGGGCGTTTCCGTAATGTGGGGAGCCGTAGGACCTGTGGCGGGCGTAACCGTAAAATAGGAACGTGCAGATTATTCGAGAGACCGGCCCCGAATCCGGCGATATCCTCATTCACCACGATCAGACGGTGCAGATGCTCCGCGAGGTGGCAAGCGGGCAGCGTGAAGCAACCCTACGCATATATCAGCCGAACCCGACGGTTGCGTTCGGCCGCCGTGACGAACTGAACCCCGGCTTCGCGGCTGCCTCCGCGGCGTGCGCCGAGCACGGTTTTGAGGTGCTGGTGCGCAAGGTCGGCGGGCATGCCGCCGCCTACCATCAGGGGTGCCTGGTCGTGGACCATTTTCAGCCCGCCTCTGACGCCCGCAGCGGCAACACCCTACGCTACGAACTGTTCGGTTCCATGTATGCACAGGCGCTACGCGAAGTTGGCGTGGATGCACGCATGGGCGAAATCCCGGGGGAGTACTGCCCCGGCGAGTATTCGGTGCACGCGCAGCTTCCCGCCTCCGCAGATGGTGGCCGGATTAAGCTGGTCGGTACCGCCCAGCGTGTGGTGACCGGCGGCTGGTGGTTCAGCACCGGCATTGTGGTCTCTGATTCTGCACCACTGCGGGCGGTCACCGCGGATGTGTACCGTGCCCTCGGCATGGAGCTGGACCCTGCCACGGTCGGTGCGGCGCAGGATGCGAACCCCGCCCTGCTTATGGAAGACCTGGAAGACGCCATTGTTGAGGTGTACGCCCAAAACGGTTTTCGCTGAAGCGGCTTACTGAGCGATTCGCTGGAGTGATTCACAGGGCTGATTTCACTCATTTTTACCTCTGACTTTTACCCCTAACCCACCTCAAACTACCCCTACCTGAAGCGAAGGAGCATCTATGCGTTGGGCACAGATTAAAGACTCGAAGGGCAGCCGCGCGGTCTGCTTTTTCGAAGAGACCGTGTACGAGCTTCCGGCGAAGCTCAGCCCGCTACTAAATTTCTACAGCCGGTTCCGCCTGAACTTTGGCGATCCGAAGAACGCCGTGGCAATCCTGAAGGAGAACGGCGCGACTGTTATGGGTCACGGCGAGGAACTGTGGAACTCCCTGCCCTTTATTCGCCCGCTGGATAAGCCCGGCAAGATTGTGTGCGCCGGCCTGAACTACCGCGACCACGCCGCGGAAATGAACCTTGAAGTGCCCGAGCACCCAGCGCTGTTCGCAAAGTTCCCGAATGCACTGATTGGTCCCGGTGAGCAAATCCGCATGCCCGCCGATGACGGCACCGGCAGCACGAAAATCGATTGGGAGGTTGAGCTCTGCCTGGTCGTTGGCGCTCGCCTGCGTAACGCCACGGAAGAGCAGGCACTCGAGGCCCTGATGGGGTACACGATCATGAACGATGTGTCGGTGCGTGACTGGCAGGGCCGTTCCTCGGAATGGTTCCAGGGCAAGAATTGGGATGCGATGACCCCCTTCGGCCCGGTGATTGTGAGCCCCGATGAGGTTGATCCGGTTGCTGGCCTGGAGCTGGTCTGCGAGGTGGATGGCGTGGTGCGTCAGCGCGGCACGACGGCGAATATGGTGTTCACCCCGGCGCAGCTATTGTCCTACATTTCGCGGTTCATGACTCTGGAGCCGGGTGATTTGGTGGCGACGGGTACCCCCGCCGGGGTTGGCCTGTCGTTACATCCGCGTCAGTGGTTGAAACCGGGTCAGACGGTGCGCACCCGCATTGAAGGTATTGGTGAACTGGTGAATGTCTGTTCGGAGGCGGGAGCATTGTAACTTTGCAGCTGGGTAGCTCTGCAAGTGGCACTTTCTTGACGTGCCCCCTTTTCTGTACTTAAGGTGAAAATACTATGACTCAGAGCCATCACACAGACCACCATCACACAAAACAGACCGAAACTAACACCCACCACCCCGCAGAACATGTGGCGGCGCATGTAGCTGAGCATGCCCATGAGGTGCCCGCTAACGCTCCCCTCCTCGAAGGCAGTGGCCCCAAAGACTGGGAGGAACAGTTCGGCCCGTCCGTGGCGATTTTCTCTGCGCTTGCGAACCCGCTACGCCTGGCGATTGCGCACCACCTGATGCACCGCCCGCATAGCGTGAGCGAACTGTACACATGCCTGGGCATTTCGCAGCCGCTCGCATCGCATCACCTGCGTATCCTGCGTGAGGCGCACGTGATTGACCGTGAGCAGCGGGGACGTGCCACGATTTACCGCCTGAAAGACCACCATATTAGCCACATTGTGCTTGATGTTTATGAGCATACGCGTGAGCATCATGCGGACTAGTCTGCCCTCAAGCTGAGCGTTGGCTGGGAGCCGTTGTAAGATGGTGTGTGTCCGTGCACCTGTACAGTGCGGAATAGTATGCGCACCCGCGGCGCCCCGAGTGGCACGCTTGCGCCTGAGTTAAGGAGACTTATGTCTGCCGCTGATTCTTCAGCAATTGTTATTAGCGTTTCTGGTGAGGAGCGCGAGGTCACCGCGAAGACTGCCGCTGAGCTGTTCGCTGACGACCCGAAGATCGTTGTGGCACGCGTGAACGGCGTGCTGGTTGATCTCTCCCACGAGCTGTCTGCTGGCGACTCCGTTGAGCCGGTTTTCATTCACGAACCGGACGGCCTGAACGTTCTGCGCCACTCCGCTGCGCACGTGATGGCGCAGGCGGTGCAGGAGTACCGCAAGGACGCCAAGCTGGGCATCGGCCCGTACATTACTGACGGCTTCTACTTTGACTTTGATGTGGCTGAGCCGTTCACCCCGGAAGATCTGAAGAAGATCGAGAAGTCGATGATTAAGATCATCAAGTCCGGTCAGCTGTTCCGCCGCCGCGTGGTCACCCACGACGAGGCTGTCGCCGAGATGGCGAACGAGCCGTACAAGCTGGAGCTGCTCTCCCTGACCCAGGGCCCCGGTTCTGGTGCGGATGCTGCCGAGGGCGCATCCGTGGAGGTCGGCGAGGGTGAAATCACCATCTACGACAACGTGCACCCGAAGACCGGCGAGACCGTCTGGAAGGACCTCTGCCGCGGCCCGCACCTGCCGAACACCAAGCTGATCGCTAACGGTTACGCTCTGATGCGTGCCGGTGGCGCGTACTGGCGCGGTTCTGAGAAGAACCCCATGCTGCAGCGTATTTACGGTACCGCTTGGCCGACTAAGGACGAGCTGGTGGCGTACAAGGAGCGTATCGCTGAGGCGGAGCGCCGTGACCACCGCCGTCTGGGTCGTGAGCTGGACCTGTTCTCTTTCCCGAAGAACATTGGCCCCGGCCTGCCGGTGATTCACCCTAAGGGTGGCGTGATTAAGCGCGAGATGGAAGATTACGTGCGTACCCGCCACATTCAGGAGGGTTTCCAGTACGTCAGCACCCCGCACATTTCGAAGGAAGACCTGTTCTACACTTCCGGTCACCTTCCGTACTATGCGGACGGCATGTTCCCCTCAATGGAGCTGGATAACGGTAACTACCGTCTGAAGGCTATGAACTGCCCGATGCACAACGAGATTTACCGTTCTCGTGGCCGTTCGTACCGTGAGCTGCCGCTGCGTTTCTTCGAGTTCGGCACCGTGTACCGTGACGAGAAGTCCGGCGTGCTGCAGGGCCTGACCCGCGTGCGCATGATTACTCAGGATGACTCCCACTCGTATGTGACGAAGGAGCAGGCACCGGACGAGGTGCGTCACCTGCTGAAGTTCATGCTGAGCCTTCTTGAGGACTTCGGCATGACTGACTTCTACCTTGAGCTGTCCACCCGCGACACTGAGGGCGATAAGAAGGACAAGTTCATCGGTACCGATGAGCAGTGGGAAGAGGCTACCGCCGTTCTGGAGCAGGTTGCGAAGGAGACCGGCCTGGAGCTCGTCCCGGATCCCGGTGGAGCTGCGTTCTACGGTCCGAAGATTTCGGTTCAGGCGAAGGACGCGATTGGCCGTACCTGGCAGATGTCGACTGTGCAGTACGACTTTAACCAGCCGAGCCGTTTCGGTCTGGAGTACCAGGCTGCTGACGGTACCGTGCAGGAGCCGGTCATGATTCACTCGGCGAAGTTCGGCTCGATTGAGCGCTTCTTGGGTGTGCTGACTGAGCACTATGCGGGCGCGTTCCCGGCGTGGCTGGCACCGGTCCAGGTGATTGGTGTGCCGGTGGCTGAGGCGTTCAACGACTACATGACCGAGATCGCGGACAAGCTGCGTGCGCACGGTGTACGTGTTGAGGTGGATTACGGTTCGGACCGCTTCACTAAGAAGATCCGTACTGCGTCTACTGAGAAGGTTCCGTTCATTCTGATTGCTGGCGGTGAGGATGCGGAGCACGGCGCTGTTTCGTTCCGTTTCCGCGGCAACAAGCAGGAGAACGGCGTGCCTGTGGATGAGGCTGTGGCACGTATTGTGGAGCATATCCGCAACCGCGTGAACGAAGACCCCAAGCCCAGCGCTGAAGCTGCTGAGTAGTAGCGGTTAGGATGCGGGTTCGTTGGCGATGCTGACTGCGGTTATCTGCGGTTAGCTGAGCCGGCGGACTTGCACTGAGCCTATATATAGAAACCACCCCCTTTGCGGCGATAAGCTGCGGAGGGGGTGGTTTTTGTGCGCCTTGAGGAGGCGAGAGTGGGGGAGTGCGGTTGGGGGTGCAGAAAACTGTGTTGTGGTGGAGTTTTCCCTAGTCCGGGTGGGTGTCTTCGTGCTAATGTAAGTGATGGTGCTAACGTTCGTTGTCGTTCGGAAGTGCCGGTAACTGTACGATTCGGATAATGATATCTGATACGTATCAGGTAGCCTGTGTTCACTTAGCTGATTTTGATATTTATATCCAAAGAATCAAAGGAGTAGCAAGTATTAAAGATAGTAATTTATTTGAATTCAAATAATATTAGTAATATCCAAGGAGGGTAATGGAAAATCTTTCTGAAGAGAAAGCTCGCAATAGAAAAAAATTTCTAGAAGAATACGAAAAATATAAAAGAACTCCTTCATGGTATGTTGTATCAAATATCTTAGAGGGAACCCCAGTGATGTGGCCAGATTCTATCGACTATGCTGAGTGGAGGCATAATTTAGCAGAGAAGCTAAACATTCCGGCAACATCCATAATTGTGGTTGGAAGCTCAAGGACTGGCTATTCTTTAAATACAAATAGGGAAAAGGATAGGTTGTTTTCTAGCTTCTGCGAGGAATCTGACATTGATGTCGCTATTGTGGACTCATTTTTGTTTGAGAAAGTTTGGAAAAGGTTTAATGAAATTTTTATCAATGGTAAAGTTAACTCAAAACTTAAAAGTAATGAGGTATTTTATAGAAAGATGTTATCTCGGGAGAGTTTATTAATTAGAAGTGACGTTATGGATGTTGTTCCAGACAAGGAAGCTTGGGCTAATGTTGCAGAAGATGATACATTGAAATTAGGAAAGGGGTTCTATGGTAATGAGATAGTGTTTAAGATATATCGAACACATGAAGCTATTTTGCGTTATCATATTGATAATGTTCAAAAAGTCTATAGGAATATTATTTCTTCTGAAGATTCCTAGTTATTTAAGGAGGTTTTACAATTGGCTGATATGAATTTTGATGGTTACTCAAATATAGGTTTTAGGATTGAGTCAATAAATTTATCTACTATAAAAGAGAGGGAAAGGTCCGGTTCCCTAAACTTGAGGCCTGAATATCAGAGGGAATTTGTGTGGCCTGTGAAGGCTCAAATCTCTCTGATTGAATCGATACTTCTGGGTTATCCTGTGCCTGAAATATATCTGGCATATGAAACTGATTCTGAAGGTAATCAGTCTGTTGAAGTGGTGGATGGTCAGCAAAGATTATCAACAATTATAAAATTCTATCGTGATGAGTTGGAGCTTGATGAGGAGTCTCTTGAATATAGGTATTCAATAGATAATTTTGCTGGAAAAAAATTCTCCGATCTTACTGAATCTGAAAAATTGAGTTTCTGGGAATATGAGATTCCTGTGCGTAAATTATCGAACATAGATGAGATGACAATCCGAACAGTCTTTGCTCGAGTAAACCGAGTCAATGTAATATTGAGCGATCAGGAACTTAGGAAGGCGCTATATCCAGGTGAATTCTATGATTTCTTAAAGGATTGTGCAGCAAGTAGTCTGTCTATTCGTTCTGGAGTATTTAGTGGGTCTCGTCGGTTGCGAGGGGGGGATTTGGAATTCTTTGCTGAGGTATTCCTTACTTGCCTATTTGGTATTAAAAACAAAAAAGCTGGTTTTGCAGAAAATTATGAATCTGTTTCCCTAGACTTTGAACCGTATAGGGAGAAATCAAAAGAATTTTTGAAGATTCTTGAAAGCCTGGGATCCTCACTTGAGTGGAAAAAAAGGACTAGATGGTCAAATATTGTTGATTTGTATACATTGATATATACTCTTTGGAAGCTTAATGTTCGTGATGCAGATAAACTAAAGGAATATAAAGATATGTTAACTGTATTCCAAGGAGTTGTTAATATAATTAAGCGGGTAGATGAATATTCTAGTCAGGTAGAGACTGAAGTCCTTAAGGAACTGGAAACTAATCAAATCCCATCAAAGTATAAGGATGTTTTGGTGGAAAAGTCTCAGGAATATTCAGAGGGAATCCGGAATTCATCTGATTTGGCGGCGCGTCGAAAGAGATATGTAGCGTTGAAGGAATGGCTGGAACTAAAAAATAACGAATAAGGTATCTCTGAAACGTGTTTGGGACCCGGCGGACTATCACATAAGATAGCCCGCCGGGTCCTCCTTTATGTATCTTGGGGAATAAGTTAGCCCTGAGAACCTTCAAAGTTCTGTAAGGAGGAATCTAACAAATAACCCGACCAGTAGTTGCAAGCCATGAACTTTGTTGATGTCGAGGCAGCAGGCGCTATTTTCTACAGGTCACCTTTTCTTCGTCAGACTTAGCTCCAGACTGCTAATATGGTAGCAAGGCGAACGTCCATAGTCATTCAGAAAAATGGGTAGCTGGATAGTCCTGAAAATGATGTATCGCTGTTGATTATTGAGGGAGCACGAGCGTATGAAGTCGAATAAGTATGTTCCTGTTGGGATGCTGTTCTTGATCCTGGCAATTGTCTTGAATGTAGTGTCAAATGTCAGCGACCTGGTGCTTGGAATTCTCTACGGCATCTCAATAGCAGTATTGATTATTGGACTATTTAATAGTCGAAAATAAGTGCTGTAGCAGACGAAAACGGACCCGGCGGACTATCCATCAGATAGCCCGCCGGGTTTTTCGGGAAGCAAAGTTTGTTCATGAAGAAGTAGTAGGCTTTGCTGTTGAAGCGCATTTGAAAGGGCTGAGGTATGGCAAGCGTTGAAGTGATGAAAGAACGAGCTCGCATCGCGGGACACTTCAACATGTCTGCCCGCCGCAATCCGGAACACCAGGCACTCGTAGCGCTCGCTGCGCAGAAGGCGGGAGGGGAGTGCCACGTTATCCCTGTTGCTCCCGGCGAAGATGAGGCTGATGTACTCGACCGTGCACGCAAGGTTGCGGACGGCAAGCCGATCATTATTGTGACCGAGGCTGACGGGAAGCTTTCTGCCCGCCTTCGGTAGTATTTGTCACTAATATTTACATAAATATAAAACGGTCTGACGGACATACATAGAGAGAGTCGTCAGACCATTTTAAATAATTTTTTGATGATATATACATATGTATACAGTCAATAAGATTTCCATGCTCTGTAAATTTTTAGATTTAACTCCTATGTTTTAAGGAGAAGGGGCGGGTAATAATGATTTTTAGTCTATATATAATTTTATTATGCCTAGTTTTGCAAATCTATGTGTTTAGAATAATTCTCGCTAGGTATCTCGATATCTATCTCCTCACAACTTTGGATAGCTACACTATCTTTAATTGATTTTTTTTGCACCTTACTTGAAGCGCTATTGTTTCCCAAGCCCGGCTTTTCATCAATAGTAATTTTGGCGTGAGAGAGGATATGCAATAAAGTTTTACCAGGTAAGATGCCATTAATATTTATGTTCACTATATCATCAGATTCAATTTCTCCTGAAAATCTTCTTATAGTGAGATGGGAGTTATTTGTAAATTGAGTATCTTGGAGACTAATCTCTGACATCTCGATATAGTATGGAAGTTTTTCATACTTGGACCATATTTCCCACCAAGGGGTGGCCCATGTTGTCCACCAAGAGATGGACAATACTTTCCACCAAGGGATGAGTTTTTGACGGGGGGAATAATTATCTAGGTAGGCAGCTTCTAGGGTGACAGATTTTTTAAAAATACAGTCATCGAGGATGATTTTCCCTGGTTTAGTCTTATACATTTTATCCTTATATTCGATCAATAGGGATATTTCTAAATCTTCATGAAAAGTGCATCCTTTAAAATCCATACCCTCAACGCTAGCAATTTTTTTAAGTTTAATGGGAAATGTAAAATTAGCTCCCTTGAAATTAAAGTCGAGACCGCCCCAAAGCGAATGTGAATTATCCGATCTGTCAAGCCTGTTATATATTTCATTCATTATGGTTTCACCTACTGCATCTTTGTAGTTTATGTGATTCGAATTTCCGGATTCTCGGATATATGTGCACAATACATTTACAATTGCTTGAGCCTCTTGTTCGCTTTTGCGATAGGTTTCACCTGGAGTATTGATCCATTCATCTGCGAGTCTGCATAAGTTGTGGACTGCGGAAATTGCAGAAAATGTATTCGGGGAGGAGAGGAGTTCAATTGATTTTATGCTTTTTTCGTATCGAGATGATTGTGTTCTTTGAATTTTTTCATCAGCATTTTTTAATTCATCAATATCGTTTTTCCTGCGATTTTCTATATAGCCTAGTAGAACGACTAGTCCACCACTTATAGTTAGAAGTGATTGGAGTAGGAGTGGTCCAGGTCCATCTTTTTGAAAGCTTAGGTTTAGTGTAATTGGTAGAGCAAAAGAAACCTCAATAAATATAGATGCAATATATATTGTAGACAAGATTTTATTTTTTGTTGTGAATTTATTGATAAATAAAAGTATGATTGTTGCGGCAAATAAAACTAAAATTAGTATAAGTATCTCTATTCTTTTTTGACTAAGAGAAGCCAAGGTTTTGAAAAGCTCAGTATCTTCCAAGGTTTTGAAAAGTTGTTCAGTATCTTCAATATTCAAAATAGTTAGTCCCTTCTTGAATAGGTGTAGCTAGCGACATTTTTTACAATATAAATGGAGGCTATTATTAATAATAAATATATTTTGTATTAATGTTACCATGAAAAATATATTTATCTTGTATTATTTTATGGTGTATAAGAATGAAAATTGCAATGAGGGTATATATGGACCGAGGGACCCGGCGGGCTATCACATAAGATAGCCCGCCGGGTCCCTTCTTTTATGCCGCTATGCGCTCAACCCCTGTTAGCGGGTGGTGCGTTCCAGCAGCTGCAGCACGTTCTGGTAGGTGTGGCCGGTCGCCTCGGTCATACCCTGCTCGCAGGTGCGGTTTGCCGAAATGTATGCGGCGAACTGCTTCTGCTCGCTCAGCTCCGCAGCCTCCGCCTCCGTAGCGCTCGCCGTCAGCTCGGGGTGCAGCATACCGCGGTCACCCGCATAACCACAGCAACCCCAGTGCTTCGGCACGTACACGTCGTCACTCATCGCGTTCGCAATCTTCTCAAACGCAGGCTGAGTACCCAGATGCGTCATGGAGCAGGTCGGGTGCAGAGCAATCGACGGCAGGGGAGCAGACACGTTCAGCTTATCCAGCATGTTGTCCGCGGCGAACTGAACCGCATCGTACATGCGCAGACGCGAAAAGTCCGGCTCGCCCGGCTTCAGGCCGTTCACGATCTTGTGCTCAAGCGCCTTAATAACCTTCTCGCGCATCACCTCAAGACCCTCAGTACAGGACGAAGCGTCACATACGACCGGCAGGCGGCCACCATCGGTAGCCTCCCACAGGGACTTCAGCACGCGGTCGCTCATAATCGAGTAGCCGTCAGTGAAGCCCTTCGACTTCCACGGGGTGGAGCAGCACATCTCACCAATATTGTCGGGGATGCGGTACTTCACGCCGGTACGCTCGCACAGGCGGATGAACGCCTGGGTTGCGTTGACCGGGTCATGCTTGCCGTCGCCGTCCACGCCGCCGAACATGGAGTTCACGCAGGCGGGGAAGAACACAATCTCAGCGGTTGCGTCCTTGTGCGGCTTACGTGCCGGGCCACCAACCGGCAGGTCCTTCTTGTAGGAAGGAACCATGTCGTCACCCATGACCTTACGGGCAATGTTGGTGGTACCGTGTACCACGGGGAACGGCAGTTTCTTAGCCACAGTCAGGGACTTACCGGCGACCTTATCCATGATGCCCCACTGCTGTGCGGCGATCTTCCAGCCGGTAGCGGCCAGCTTGTCCTGGTTCTCAGAACGCAGGCGGCGAATCAGGTCACCGGTGTTGATGTTCACGGGGCAGCGGGTCTGGCACATGCCGTCCACAGCACAGGTCTCAATGCCGTAGTACTCGTACTCCTTACGCAGGCGCTCAGCGAGCTCGTGATCGCCGTTCGCCTCAGCGGCAGCAATCTCACGGCGCAGCACAATACGCTTACGGGGGGTCAAAGTCAGGTTGCGGGAGGGGCAGACCGGCTCACAGTAGCCGCACTCCACACAGCGGTCGACTTCTTCCTCGACGGTTTCGGCGACCTTCAGGTCGGTCACGTAGTCGGTGTCCGGCTCGGCAAGCAGAACGCCCGGGTTCATGAAGCCCTTCGGGTCAATGAGGCGCTTAATCTGGCGCATCACGTCGAAGAGTTCGTCACCGAACTGGCGGCTCACGAACGGCGCCATAATACGGCCGGTACCGTGCTCAGCCTTCAGCGAGCCGTCAGCGGCAAGAATCAGCTGAACCATTTCTTCGGTGAAGTCGCGGTAGCGGTCAAGCTGCTTCGGGTCGCGGAACTGCTCGTTCAGCATGAAGTGGATGTTACCGTCCTTCGCGTGACCGAAAATCACGGAGTCCTGGTAGCCGTGGGCGTCGAACAGCTTGGTCAGGTCGCTACAGGTGTTACCCAGAACCTCGACGGGCACGACCACGTCTTCGAGCAGTGCGTTGGTGCCGGAGCGGCGGTTACCAGCGACGGTGGTGTACAGGCCACGGCGTGCAGCCCACAGGGCGTTACGTTCGGACAGCTTGCTGGTCATCGACACGGGCGATGCCACCGGCAGGCTCTTAAACATGGGCGCTGCAGCGGCGGCAAGGTCGTTCAGCTCCTGCTCGGAGTTGCCCTGGAACTCAACCAGCAGCGCGGCGTGATCCTTCACGTCGATGGCGGCGAGCGCCTCCGCAGCCTGACCGGTACGCTGAGCCACACGAATACTGGTGGCGTCCATCAGCTCGACGGTCGCGAGCTTGTTGGCGACCAGTTCGGGTACGGAGCGTGCCGCATCGATGAGGTTGTCGAACACGAGCAGGCCGGTGGAAATGTTCTTCAGAATCGGCAGGGTGCGGTAGGTTGCCGAAGCAACAAAGCCGAGGGTACCCTCCGAACCAATCAGCAGGTGCTGCAGAATGTCCACGGGGGTCTCGAAGTCGACCAGGGAGTTCAGGCCGTAACCCATGGTGTTCTTCATGGAGTACTGCTGGCGAATCTTCGCCATGGATTCGGGGTTCTCAAGCACGCGCTTGCGCAGGCGCAGCAGGCCTTCGTGGAGTTCAGGTTCGAGGGAGCGCAGCTTCTGGTCGGCGTCCGGCTCGGCGGTGTCAATGATGGTGCCGCTGGGGAGCACGAACACCATGGAGTCCAGGGTGTTGTAGGTGTTGTACTGGGTACCCGAGGACATACCGGAGGAGTTGTTAGCGACCACGCCACCGATGGTACATGCGGACCATGATGCCGGGTCGGGGCCGAGCTTGTAGCCGTAGGGTGCCAGGTAGTTGTTGACCATCATGATGGTCGCGCCGGGCTGCACGCGCACCTTCTTGCCGTCTTCAAGGACCTCAATCTTCTTGAAGTGGCGGCGGGTGTCGACCATCAGGCCGTCGCCGCTGGACTGGCCGGAGAGGGAGGTGCCGCCGGAGCGGAAGGTCAGCGGCAGGCCGAGGTCGCCGGCTGCGCGGAAGATGTTTGCGACGTCTTCGGCGGAGTCGGGGCGGACCAGGCCGGCGGGCACGAGCAGGTAGTGGGATGCGTCGTGGGAGATTGCCAGGCGTTCGAGCTCGGAGACGCTGGATTCGACGGCTTCTGCGCGTGCATCGGAAAGTAGACGGTTGAGGGTGTCCGCGTAGGGGGACTTGAGGGCTTCAGATGTATTTGACACGACGGTCATGATCTTGCTTCCTTACTGGTGACAGGTGTGTGAATGCTGTCTTTATTCCAGTATCTTCCTTTGAACGCCGTCTTTTCCGCTTAGCTATGGCTAAGCTTGGCGACTACTTGTCACCATAAGGGGAGTGGGTTATACACCGTGCTGATGCGTAGCTTTGCCGCGTGTTTGCTGGTTTTCCGGGGGAGTAAGCGCGGGCTTGCGGAGGCGCACCCACCACACTCTGAACGCTGCGGCTGCTGTTAGGCGCGACCGCCGAGCGCCGTAACATTCCAGCTAGCAGCACTATCAGAAGTCACCACACCACAAAACAGGGGAGAACCCGCCGAAGCACGCACCCCCAAATCCTCCACAAACACGCGACCACCCGCAGGCACACTACGCTCCTTACGATCCACACCCGCACAATACACCGTCATCTTCGCACCCGAACGGTTCTCCACAGCCACCGAACCGCCGCTCGCACCCGTATCGTGCACAAAACCGCGGCTGCCCTGCATCTGAATCTCACCAACCTCCGCGCCCTGACTCGTCAATGGCACACCATCAGGCGCAGTGAACTTGCCCGAAGCATCCACGCCCGCCGCACGAACCGATACCATCCACTGCGCGTCATCAGTCAGCTGCGAGGTCGAAGCCGTCACACGCGCCGAACTATACGGCACACTCACCGCACCGGCAGACTTAGCGGAACCAGAAGGACCGGTACTAGAAGGACTCGGCGCCGTCGCGCTCGCCGTATTACGAACCCACACGCCCGCACCCTCACCCGAACCGCCAGCAATCACCTCAACCGTGGTACCCGAACCGTCCGCGACCGAAACCTTCATAGTGCCCTCAGGCTCACCGCGACGCTCAAACTCCACATACGAATAAGTAGCGGGAGCCGCGGGGCCCTCAAAGACCGCCTCCTCAACCGCGCCGCGGCCCGTAAACAGGCGGAAACCCTCAGAATCCTGAATCACCGGCGCCGTTGCGTGGCTCGCCGCCGTCGGCTCAGACGAAGCCTCCGCAGAAGCAGAAGGGGAGGAATTCAAGGTGGCGCACCCACCCAGGGCGACGGCGAGCGCACCTGACAGGCAGAGGCTCGCGCCCAGCTGGCGGAAACCTGACTGGCGGAAGAACAGGGTCTGGAAAGCGGCGGTGTGTGAAGGCATGAAGCACTCCGATGTGCGGGTCGGCAACGCAACGGGACCGCAACGCAACGGGGCAGCAACACTGCGAGGCAGTAACATTGCGGGGCGGCGCAACCGACGTGATGGATACACCACATATTGTGTCAGGTTAAATGCTCACCGTGCAAAGACCACAGCACGGCGTAAAGACCGCCAGACGAAGACCACAGTGCAACGAAATAGAAACGCAAACGCAACGGCGTGGAGTATCATTCACACTATGGATAAGGCAGAACAGAACCAGACAGACAACACGGTAAAGAACGGCACAGCACCCAATACCTCGGGGAATACCTCGGGCAATATTCCGGGGAACAGCCCGGTGGGTGCGTCTGCGCGCCCTGAAACTGTTGCATCTGAAACTACCGCATCTGAAGCCGCCGCTGAGAATACCACGAAGGCTGGTTATACCCAGTCGGCACCGGCAGAATCCAGTGCCGCCAAAACTAGTGCTGCAGCAAGTAGCCCCGCAGAGGCTACCGCCCCCGGCATGGAGGCAGTACAGGTTGATGCCGTGCAGATTGATAGCGCCCGCCTGGACAGCACCCACTCCGTCTACTCCACCGACCTGGACCCCGACGACGACTACGAAGAGGTCGTCGAAGAATACGCCACCACCGACGCGCCGGACGGTACGCACCGCGAGGAGCGTCGCATCACCCGCACCACGCATCACCCGCACGGCAAGGGCGACCAGAAAGCGGGCACCCAGGGTAACCCCGATGGTGACGCCGAGATTATTGATGTAGGCGAACCTGAAACGCACACCACGACCATTCGCACGGTCACCCGCACCGTCACGGACCCGCCGCGTCGCACTCCGCGAACCCGCCTCTTCCGCACGCTCAGCAAGTACCGCGGCGAGAAGAACCTGGCCGCGTGGGAAGACCGCTCCTCCACGCCCATGTTCGTGGCGTCCGTGCTGTACCTGCTCGCGTTCGCCGCGCCCATCATGAGCACACGCATTCAGGAGCCGTACGACGGGTACCTCAACATCATTCAGATGATTCTGTGGGGCCTCTTCGCCGCCGACTACTGCGTGCGCCTGTACCTGGCGCCGCGGCGACTCTACTTCATCACGCACAACCTGATGAACCTGGCCATCGTGCTGCTGCCCGCGTGGCGTATTGTCAGCTTCCTCGCCATGATGCACCTGACCACCAACCGCCAATATAAGAGGCTCTCCGAACTGGGGATGAAGCTCTTCGGCTACACCGCGATCTTCATCATCATGTTTGCCCTGTCGATCTATTCGGTGGAGTCCTCCGAGCCGGGCGCGATGATTCGTGACCTGCCCACCGCCTACTGGTGGATGTTCACGACCCTCGCCACGGTCGGCTACGGAGACGTTTACCCGGTCACCGGTATCGGCAGGGTCATCGCCGTGATCGTCATGCTGTACGGCGGGGGCTTGGTCGCGGTTGCTACCGGTGCGCTCGCGAGCTGGATTATCGAAAAGTTTGGTGGCAGGGAGGAGCAGGAGTACCCCGCAACCAAGGCTGACGTGGACGATCTTCGCCAGGAGATTTCTGAGTTGCGTGCCCTGCTGGCTCGTGAGTATGCGCGCCGTGAAGCCCACGACTACACGTTGCGTGAGGTTGTGGATGAGGACGGCGTGCACCCGATCCCTCCGGAGGCGGCACGCCGCGCCGGTTTTAGTGCCGCCGATTTTACCGCCGTGGGTGCTGCTCCAGATGATGCTGAACCCGCCAATCCCTCGACCTCTCATGAGGTTGCGGTGTGTGAGCAGGAGCCGGTCGCCCTGCTGGAGGAGACTCGCCAGACGCTCACGATTATTCGTGAGAAGTTCGCGTTGCGCTCTCACAAATAGTTGTTGAGTTCTGCTGTTATCTGTAGCGAAATCGTGGGTTTTGCCTGTGGTGTGGTGGAAATCCGCGGTAGAAATTCGGAAAGCCTTCGCCAGATGTCATGTTGTGGCTTGTCGGAGCAAAATGAGCCCGCGCAGAGGGCACATTGGGGTTCTTGTGTGAATAAACCACTTAACTTAAGGTCTAATGTAACCAAACGATCTTTTAAAAAATAACCGTCACTAATGAAACTCCTAGCCAGAGCATATAAACTAGCTATGTGCCGATGACCGAGCACCCTGTAGCCCAAATACGCTACGGGGTGTTGTCGTATCCCCACCTCACTCACGGGCAGGAGGCACCACTCAACTCACAAACTCACTCAAACACATACTCTGTTAGGACACTTTTCTGGCACCTAAGTCCACTCTGAGTGCGCTCGTAATACTCGGCGCGCTCACCCTCACCGCGTGCGCATCCGCACGAATAACGCCTCCGACCAGGAAGCCAAGGAATTCATCCTAGAAGACGGCGTGCTGTTTTTCCCCATGACCTTTGAGGGTGCCACCCGTATCATTCGCCTGGAAAAGCTTCACGGCTAGGCGCGCTGCCGGGGGAGTTATCTCATATCTGGCACGCATGACGGACCGGGCATTCCCGTTGCTGCGTGCGGGCTATAGAATGGGACTATGAGCGAGAACACGACCCCCGAGCACAGCACCGCAGCCTCGGTGCAGGATTCCTTCGAGCTACCCGGCGCACCGGACCAGTTCCAGCGCCTGTGGACCCCTCACCGCACCGCCTACGTGAGTGGCGGCCAGAAGGACTACACCGAGAAGACCTGCCCCTTCTGCACTGCGCCCAGCCGCAGTGACGAGGAGTCGCTGATTGTGCACCGTGGCGAGCACGCTTTTGTGATTCTCAATCTCTACCCGTACAACCCCGGGCACCTGCTCATCTGCCCGTACCGCCACATCCCGTTCTACGATGATGCGACCGAGGCGGAAACTATTGAGATTGCGCAGCTGACCCAGCTCGCCATGAAGGTTCTACGTGAGGTGTCGCATAATGACGGCTTCAATATCGGCATGAATCAGGGTAAGGTGGGCGGCGCGGGCATTGCTGATCACCTGCATCAGCATATTCTGCCGCGCTGGAGTGGGGATACGAATTTCCTGCCGATTATCGCTCACACCAAGACTATGTCCCGCACGCTGGACGATATGCGCTCTGCGATTGCGGAGGGGTTTGCCCGCCTCAGCTAGATGGTGTGGCTCATCCGTCAGATAGTCCGGCGACCCGGTTGGCAGGCTTGGTGAGTTTGCGAATCTGCACTAATTGCTTCAATTTGCAAACCAGTGCAGAAAAAATTTGCTTCATAAATGCGTAGATTAGGCGTTTAACGCTCATTTGAATGATGTTACGTCTGCTATGTATGGCAAAGTTTTAAATGCAGCGACGCTGCGGGGAAGCTTCCGGCTTCCAGAAACACCGCATAGCTCACCGAAAAATAGCGGTCACCGATCGCTTTCGGACTTGGCAGGGTAAGCGCCCTGCCTCAACCACAGAGGTCAGCGCCTCAGCTGAGAACCCACCCCGTCGTGCGTGAACGCACGGCAACACTGCGAGGGTGCGGATCAGCGTGAAGGACGCTGGCCTCTTTCAACATTCCGAGGATATGCGCCTGTACTGAACGCATGAGGATGCGTCACCGAAGGTGCGATACCCGGATGCACCGCCCCCACCCCGTGAGAGAACTAGCCAGACCCGCTAGAGTGGAATGCTATGGACTACCCCAACCTGCTTGAGACTGCTTTCGACGAGTTTTCTGCTGCGCCCGCCGCCGGTGATTCTGTAGGCGCGCCGCAGCTGCTCATCTGGAGGCAGATCCGCTGGTCCAACCGCCGCCCGCTCATTGAGGTGGAACCGGTCGTGCCCGGCGGGGGTGCTGAAGGAGCTCATAACCGGGCATCTCAAGCGGCAGGGGTGCCCTATATGACGGGGGAGAGCGCCCCTAGCCAGGAAAGCAGTCCCGCGCAGCGTGGCGTTCCGAGCGGGGTTCGCATCCAGATTCCGTTGACTCCCGGCGCCTATCTGGGGTTGCGT
Organism: Rothia similimucilaginosa; assembly: GCF_029850985.2. Lineage (NCBI taxonomy): Bacteria > Bacillati > Actinomycetota > Actinomycetes > Micrococcales > Micrococcaceae > Rothia > Rothia similimucilaginosa. Next base: position 971,603 of record NZ_CM138149.1, read on the forward strand.
ATTCCGCGCGATAGCGAGGGGGAACTCTACCGTTACTGCGCCGGCTACACCACCGGCACGAGCAATGACGCCGCCCCCGAATCCGCGGGAATCCGCCGCGTACCCTGCCCCGAGGGCACCCGCATCCAGAGTGGCCAGCAGTGCCCGCGCTGCACCGCCCGCGACGAATTTACCGCCCTGCACCGCGCGCACCTGTACCCCGGAACGCTCACCGAATCCATGCGCGCCTATGCCAGGCTGGAGCATCGCCTCTACATCGCGACCTTCCCCGACGGCACGCACAAGGTCGGCACGAGCTCCCTGCATTCGACCCCGCGCCGCCTGGATGAGCAGGCGGTCGCCACCGCCACCTACATTGCGCTCGCACCCGATGGGCTTGCCATTCGCCGCGCCGAAGACGCCGTGACCGCCCTCGCGAAGATTCCGCAGGTCAAGCAGGTGGCGAGCAAGTACCGCGCCTGGACGAACCCGCTGCCCGGCGCGCAGCTTCGCACTGCCCATCAGGAGGCGGTCGCCCGCGCCCGCGAAGCGCTCGCCGAACTGGCGCACACCGACCCGGAGGTGCCGCTCACCGCCCTGGATGAGCCGTGGATTCCATCGCTCGCCATGAACCGCCCGTACGCGGCTCTGCGGGCGCAATCGCCCGAACCGCTGGCGCCCTGTGATTCCGGTTTGGGTGATCCTGGCCTGGGTGGTTCCGGAACTGAGAGCGGGTCGGCTGGTTTCTTCTGCACGGGCGCGGCGGGTCAGTTTTTGAGCGCCCACACCGGCGATGCTGACGCGGCGTTCCTGGTGAATACTGCCGCGTGGCGGAATGTGCTGGTGGAGCCGGCACAGGAGTTCACGCGGGTGAGGGTGCAGGGTTCTCTGTTCTAAAAGGGCTCGCTCTTCTAATACCCCCGGTGCGCCGCCCTAGCCGGAGCCCCGCACCAAACCCCCTGAACCAAAACCCCGCACCCCCGCACCAAAATCCCCGCACCCCGCCCCGTCCGGCATGAGCGAACGAGCCCGGCGGACCATTCAGCCGCTGGCGTGCGTGTACTAAAATGGTAAGCATGTCCAAACCCCTCATTCGTCTTCTCGGCCAGGGCGTACGCGCCGCGACTAAGCTTCGCGGCGGCGGCTCCGCCTTCCCCGGCCTTGTCATGGAAAAATTGCACCCCGACTTCGTCGCTGAAGAGCTCGCGAAGCTGCCCTACGGCGTCGTTGTTGTCTCCGGCACGAACGGTAAGACCACCACCACGAAGATGGCTGTGCAGCTGCTTGAAGCTCAGGGTCTGAAGGTTTTCACTAACCGTACCGGTTCGAACTTTGTGCGCGGTGTCGCTGCGGCACTGCTGGGCGAGATGACCCTCGGCGGCAAGCTTGACGCTGATATCGCTGTGCTTGAGCTGGATGAGGCGCACGCCGTGCACTTCGTGAAGGCCGTCAAGCCCGACTACGCCCTGCTGCTGAACGTTCTGCGTGACCAGCTGGACCGCTTCGGTGAGATTGACACGACCCGCCGCATGCTGGCGACCGTCGCCTCCGCAACGACCGGTACCGTGGTGCTCAACCGTGAGGACCCGCGTATCCGCTCCCTCGCTGAGAACGTGCAGCCGGGCGTGACCGTCAAGTATTACGGCCTGGATGAGTCCCTGCGCTCGTACTTCCCCTCGGACGATGAGATGCGCGGCGGCACCGTCGCGAAGGCAACCCTGCCCGAGGCAGACGTCACCCTGACCGCGTTCTCCGGCACCTCCGCAACCTTCGACCTGGCGGGTGTGGAGCGAGTCGGCGAGATCAACCTCTACGGCATTTACAACATCTTCAACGCGGCTGGCGCTATGGCTCTGACCCGCGCCGTCATGGGTGAGAAGCTCAACGAAGATAAGCTCATTGCGGAGCTGACGAAGATTACCCCCGCCTTCGGTCGCGGTGAGACCCTGAACGTGAACGGCCGCCCGCTGCAGCTGCTGCTGGTGAAGAACCCGAGCGGTTTCCGCCTGTCCCTGGCGAGCGCGAACGCTGACGACTACGCCACCATGATCACGATTAACGATCAGTACGCTGACGGTCGTGACGTGTCCTGGCTGTGGGATGTTGACTTCGACAGCTTGAAGAAGACCGGCGTGCAGATGGTTTCGGGTGTGCGTGCCTGGGATATGGCGCTGCGCTTGGAGCATGACGGCGTGAAGGTTGACGAGGTCAACGAGAACCTCGCCGATGCGCTCAAGGGCTTCATTGCCTCCAGCGGTAACGCGCCCATGCGTATTTTCTGCACCTACACCGCAATGCTGGCTCTGCGTGAAGAGCTCGCAAAGATCACTGACGTTGAGAGGGTTTCCTAATGACGGCAACTCACACTTTTGAGGGCACCCCCGCCTCCGGCCCCAATAACGGTAAGACTCTGCGTATTCTGCAGCTGTACCCGCTCGACATGAACATTTACGGCGATTGGGGCAACACCCTGGCGCTGGCGCGTCGCGCGCAGGCACACGGCTTTGACGTGCAGATTTTGGACCACAACCCAGGTCAACCCTTCCCGAAAGATGTTGACATTATTCTGGGTGGCGGCGGTCAGGACTCCGGCCAGTCCGTGATTCAGGATGACCTGCACGCGAACGGTGACACGCTGCGCTCGCTGGCTGAGGACGGCGTGCCGATGCTCGTCATTTGTGGCCTGTACCAGCTGTTCGGCAAGGAATTCCGCACCCGTGAGGGTCAGGTGCTGAAGGGCATCGGCATTTTTGATGCGCACACGGTCGGTGGTGATGACCGCCTAATCGGCAATATTGTTGAGGAGTCTGAGGAGTTCGGCACCGTGATTGGTTTTGAGAACCACTCGGGCCTGACCTACCTGGGTGCTGGCTGCACCCCGCTGGCTACCGTCACCAAGGGCGAGGGCAACAACGTGACTGACACTTATGAGGGTGCGCGCGCGCATAACGTGATTGGTACCTATCTGCACGGTTCGCTGCTGCCGAAGAACCCGAAGATTTCGGACTACCTGATTGAGCAGGCGGCTAAGCGTAAGTTTGGCGAGTTCACGCCGAACACTATTGACGACTCGCTGGTGGAGAAGGCGCGCGCTTCGGCTGCGTCTCGCCCCCGCTAGCACCCTATTCCGGGCGGTGGCGTGCATTTTCTGAGGTGGTGTGCGCCTCCGCTACGGTATAGTTATGTGAGTACAGTACGGTGCGTGGGACGTTTCGCCGTGCCCGCACGGAGGTTTTGACTAAGGGAGATACGAATGTCCGGTCACTCTAAATGGGCGACTACTAAGCACAAGAAGGCCGCTATTGACGCTAAGCGTGCGAAGGCCTTCGCGAAGTTCATTAAGGCAATTGAAGTTGCAGCACGTATGGGCGGTGCTGATATTGCTGGTAACCCCGCTCTTGACCTGGCTGTGTCGAAGGCGAAGAAGAACTCCGTTCCTAACGACAACATTGACCGCGCAATCAAGCGTGGCGCTGGCCTGACCGGTGAGACCATTGACTACACCGAAATCATGTACGAAGCACGCGGCCCGCAGGGTACCGCTCTGTACATTGAGTGTCTGACTGATAACCGTAACCGTGCAGCGTCTGAGGTTCGCCTGGCTGTGACCCGTAACGGCGGTACCATGGCTGACCAGGGTTCGGTTGCGTTCCTCTTCGAGCGTAAGGGCGTTGCTGAGGTCACCAAGACTGACGGCCTGACCGAGGATGACGTTCTGATGGCTGTTCTGGATGCAGGCGCTGAAGAGGTTCTGGACGAGGGCGACGTGTTCACCGTTGTTTCCGCAGCAACCGACCTGCCCGAGATCCGTAAGGCGCTGGACGAGGCTGAGCTCGAGTATAACAATGACGACCCGGTCTTCCGCCCGACTATGCAGGTTGACCTGGACGCTGAGGGTGCTAAGAAGTTCATGAAGCTGGCAGACGCTATTGAAGAGCTTGACGACGTTCAGAACGTCTACTCTAACGCTAATGTTTCTGCTGAGGTTATGGCAGAGCTGGAAGCTGAGTAATCCCTCGGATTCTGATATCTGACGTTTGAAGAAGCCGCTCCTTTAATCGAGCCGCCGTAGGGTGGCTGGTTGGGGGAGTGGCTTCTTAGCGTCTTGGGGATGGCACGAGTAGTGGCCGTACTCGTGGTGACCGTTCTCGTGGCGTGCCCTGGTGCCGGGTGCTAGGATTCTGAAGGGCTAGAATCTAGAGATTCTAGAGGGAGTTTGTCGAAAGGGGAGATGATGTCTGCCGCTCAACCTGCCGCACGCGATAGCATGCGTGAGAATCATACCGCCACCGCTGTGGAGCGTGTTTCGGGTGCGACCCGCATTATGGGCGTTGATCCTGGTCTGACCCGCTGTGGCTTCTCCATGCTTGATATGACTGCTAATCGTAAGGCGCACTTCGTGAACGTGGGTGTTGCTGGCACGATCCCGGCGGAGTCCCTGGACCAGCGTATTTTCTGGATTTTCAACGCCGCCTCCCACTGGCTCGACACCTACAAGCCGGACGCCCTCGCCATTGAGCGTGTCTTCGCCCAGGAACAGGTGAACACGGTGATTGGTACGGCGCATGCTTCGGGTGCGGTGATTTCTGCGGCTGCAATGCGCGGCGTGCCGGTGTTCTTCCATACCCCTTCGGAGGTGAAGGCGGCCGTGACCGGTAGCGGCCGTGCCGATAAGGCATCGGTGGGCCGCATGGTGACCCGTATTTTGGGTTTGGATTCCATGCCGAAACCCGCCGATGCTGCCGATGCTCTGGCGATTGCGATTTGTCACGGTTGGCGTGGCGGCGGCATCGGTTCGGGTATTAACATGTCTGCTCAGACGCAGACTCACCAGGGTTCACGCCCTGTTCAGGCTCGTCGTGGCGGGTCGTTGACTCCGGCGCAGCGTGCCTGGATGGAGGCGGAGACGCGCGCTCGCCGCTAGAGGTGCCTTTGTGGGCTTTTGTACCCCTCGCACTGGCTCGCGTATATTCGCTAAGAAGTTCGAATATATGCTTGATTTCAGAAGAAATATTCTAATATACTTGTAGTGTCTCCCCGTTGAATTGGGGGAGCGCGTTCTGTGGGTGCCGGAGTTCCCGGTGCCCTCACACTGCCGCGAGCCTCCATCTGTGGGCGCGGTGTTGAAAGGTGGAGAGAAAATGATTGCATCCCTGACCGGTCGTGTGGCTCAGGTGGGCCTTGATCATGCGGTGATTAACGTGAACGGTTTCGGCATGCTCGTGTACGCGACTGCGCGTACTCTCTCCAAGCTGCGCACCGGTGAGGAAGCTACCGTGCTGACCACCATGATTGTGCGTGAAGAGTCGATGACTCTCTATGGTTTTTCGGAGCCTGCCGAGCGTGAAGTGTTCGATATGATGCTTTCGGTGTCCGGTATTGGTCCTCGTATTGCCCTGGCGGTGTTGAGCGTTCACACTGCCGCAGAGGTGGAGCGCGCCGTGGCGACCGGTGACGATAAGGCGTTCACGAAGGTTCCCGGTATTGGTCCGAAGGGTGCCCGCCGTATTGTGCTGGAGCTTGCTGGCAAGCTGATTCTCAGTGATGGCCAGACCGATGAGCTGCCGCTGAGTCAGGGCATCGTCTGGAAGCCGCAGGTGCTTGACGCTCTCACCTCCCTGGGCTGGAGTGAGAAGGACGCTTCCGCCGCTATTGACGCTTACGTGCAGCACAACCCTGCCGCAGAGACTGAGCCGGTGGGTGTGGCTCTGCGCGGTGTGCTCGCCTCTTTGGGTACTCAGAACACGGTGGGTCGCCACTAAGCGGCGCGCCCTGTTCGACGTATCCCACTCAAACTTTTGTGAAAGAAGAATTCTATGAGCCAGAATCCCTATGAGCCGCAGCCCGCGGCGTCCCTGGTTTCCGGCGGGTATTTTCCCGGTCAGGTGCCCGGCACTCAGGCATCTTCAGCCCCCGCCCAGCGCCTGGTGGCGATGGAAGAAGAGCCTGAAGAGAAGATGATTGAGGCAGCACTGCGCCCTAAGTCCCTGGACGACTTTGTGGGTCAGCGTCGTGTGCGTCAGCAGCTGTCTCTGGTGCTGGAGGCTTCAAAGATGCGTGGCCGTAGCGCCGATCATGTGTTGCTGTCGGGCCCTCCCGGTCTGGGTAAGACCACTCTCGCGATGATTATTGCGGCAGAGATGGAGGCGCCGCTGCGCATCACCTCCGGCCCGGCGATTCAGTATTCGGGTGATTTGGCGGCGATTCTGTCTTCGCTGACTCCCGGTGAGGTGCTGTTCCTGGATGAGATTCACCGTATGAGCCGCCCGGCTGAGGAAATGCTGTACATGGCGATGGAAGATTTCCGCGTGGACATTGTGGTCGGTAAGGGTGCGGGTGCGACTTCCATTCCGCTGGAGCTGCCGCAGTTCACTCTCGTGGGTGCGACGACCCGTGCAGGTTTGCTGCCCGGCCCTTTGCGTGACCGTTTTGGTTTTACCGGTCACCTGGAGTTCTACTCGGTGGAGGAGCTTGAGCTGGTACTTCGCCGTAGCGCGGGTCTGATGGACATGCAGATCACCTCCGAGGGCTTCACCGAGATTGCTGGTCGTTCCCGCGGCACGCCGCGTATTGCGAACCGTCTGCTGCGCCGTGTGCGTGACTGGGCGCTGGTGAACGGCGTGGATCGTATTAACGCGCATGATGCCGCAACCGCGCTGGACATGTACGAGGTGGATTCACGCGGCCTGGACCGCCTGGACCGTGCCGTGCTGGAGGCGCTGATTCACAAGTTCGGCGGCGGCCCGGTAGGTCTGTCTACCCTCGCTATTGCGGTGGGTGAGGAGACTGAGACCGTGGAGACGGTTGCCGAGCCGTACCTGGTGCGTGAGGGCCTGATTGGTCGCACCCCGCGCGGTCGTGTGGCTCTGCCCGCGGCGTGGGAGCACCTCGGCTTGGAAGCACCCGAAATTCAGCTCTAGTCCCGCATCAACTGATAAAACAGCAGTAGCCCGTGGGAGGTATCAGCCTCCTGCGGGCTTTTCTGTGTGCGCTCCTTGTATTTTTCGGCAACGTATCTTTCTGCAACTCTTCTGCAGGCGCTTTTGGGTTCCATCGGGCTCTGCCGGGCTTCTTCTGGGGACAGAAATTACGCCGAGAGAGTCCAAAACTCAGGTTAACCTCACAAAAATGCTGGTTCGGGGCGCTAAAGCTCATGCTCTCGCGTAGGATGGATACGTACTGTATCTACGATTCCACACCTTCTGGTAGGCTCAACCCTCGCGGTGAGCGGCACGGGTGCGGATGTGAAAGTGAGACCATGGATTTTAACCTCCTGATTATGATTGCCATGATGGCGCTGCTGGCATGGATGATGTTCTCCGCCCAGAAGCGTCAGCGTAAGCAGGTGGAGGAACTGCGCGCAATGCAGCAGTCTCTCGTCCCCGGCACCCAGGTGATGACTGGTTCCGGCATCTACGGCACCGTTGTCAGCACTGATTTTGAGAACAATAAGTTGCAGCTTCAGATTGCGGACGGTGTTGTTATTACTCTGGCACTGAACGCGATTATGGCCGTCGTTGAGGAGGAGGCCCCCGCAGCACCCCTGACTGAGGACGTGTACGAGGCTACCGCATCCGAAGCTCCCGCTTCCGATACCTCTTCTGATACTGCTAAGTAGTTCAGAGCGTATGAGCCCGGCGCCCCCATCAGCGGCGTCGGGTTTTCGCGTTACGGAATCTGTAGAACACCAAATCTACACACGAAAATATTCATAGAAGGAACATTATGGCTAAGCGTTCACCGCTTGCAGCCGCGCGAGGGGCGCTCCTCTCGATGGTCCTGCTCATGGTTGTTATGGCTGCCGGTATTTTCGGCACCACCTACTCGGGAGGTTCTTGGGCACCGAAGCTCGCCCTGGACCTTTCGGGTGGTACTCAGATGATTCTTTCTCCGAAGGTCAATGGCTCTTCGGATGAGAACGTCTCCCAGGAGCAGTTGAATCAGGCGGTTGAGATTATTCGTCAGCGCGTTGATGGTGCTGGCGTTTCGGAGGCGGAAGTCACCACCTCCTTCGGCTCGGGTAATAACGTGGTTGTTTCGGTTCCCGGAACGATGAACGCTGAGACTCGTCAGCTGATTCAGGCGTCTGCAAATATGACGTTCCGCCCGGTGCTGCTTTCTGGCGCCGGTACTGCGGTAGCTGAGAATGCCCGCACTGCGGACGATAAGCTGCCCAAGCCCTCCGCGGAACCGACTAATGGTTCGGACCGCAACTGGATTACGGCGGACCTGTACAAGCAGTACGAGGCGAAGGACTGCACCGCGGCACGCAATGAGGACGCCGATAGTGCGGACCCGACTAAGCCGATGGTGGCGTGCTCCACTGACGGTCAGGAGAAGTATATTCTGGGTCCTGTGGAGCTGAATGGTAGTGATATTTCTACCGCAAGCCACTCGCAGGAGACGAGCGGCCAGGGCGTGACCACGGGCCGTTGGGCTGTGAACATTCAGTTCAACGATGAGGCCCGTGAGAAGTTCCAGAACATTACTTCTCGTCTGAACGCGATTCGTGCACAGAACGCTTCGGATCCTCGTGCCCGCTTCGCAATTCTGCTGGACGGCAAGGTGCTGTCTTCCCCGGTGTCGCAGGCTGTGATTTCTGATGGTAAGCCGCAGATTACCGGTCACTTCACCGAGCAGGAGGCGAAGGCTCTTGCCGATCAGCTGAAGTACGGTGCCCTGCCGATTAGCTTCACGATCCAGTCGGAGCAGCAGATTTCTGCAACCTTGGGTTCGGAGCAGCTGCGTGTGGGTCTGCTGACCGGTCTGATTGGCCTGCTGCTGGTGTTTGTGTACTCACTGTTCCAGTACCGTCTGCTGGGTTTTGTCACGATGATGTCGCTGGTTGTGGCTGGCATTATTTCGTATGAGGCGATTGCTCTGCTGGGTTGGGCGTTGAACTACCGCCTGTCCCTGGCTGGTGTGGCGGGTCTGATTGTGGCGATTGGTGCTACAGCTGACTCGTTTATCGTCTACTTTGAGCGTATCCGTGATGAGATCCGTGCGGGCCGCACGATCCCGTCGGCGGTGAACCACGGTTGGCAGCGTGCATCCCGCACTATTCTGGCGTCGAAGGCTGTGAACCTGCTGGCTGCTGTGGTGCTGTACGTGGTGTCCGTCGGTTCGGTGAAGGGCTTCGCGTTCACCCTTGGTTTGACTGCGATTGCTGACCTTGTGGTCGTGTACCTGTTCACCCACCCGATGCTGACTCTGCTGGCGAATACCCGCTACTTCGGTGAGGGTCACCGCCACTCAGGCTTGTCGCCTGAGTCGCTGGGAGCTACGCCGCTGTACCGTGGTGCCGGTCGCCTCCGCAGCCCGGGGGAGAAGCAGCTGAGCATTGCTGAGCGTCGCCGTGCAGAGCGTGCTGCCGCTGAGTCTGAGGAGTCTGCTTCTGATGAGAAGAAGGAGAGCTAAGCATGGCTACCGATGTGAAACCTAATGCTTTTGCCCGCTTCGGTAATGACCTGCATTCGGGTGCCCGCTCGTACCCCTTCGTGGGTAAGCGCCGCCTGTGGTTGCTGCTTGCGGCTGTGCTGATGGCGGTTTCGGTTCTGATTCCGGCTGTTGGTGGCGGCTTCAACTTGGGTATTGATTTCCGTGGCGGTTCGGAGTTCGTGGTCTCGAAGACCGCGCACGTTGATACTGCTACGGGTGAGCGCATTATTCACGAGAAGGCGAAGGATGCTTCGGATGTTCGCGTGACCAATATTGCGCCGGGTACGATTCGTGCCCAGATGAGCAAGCTCAGCGATGATGAGACTCTGCAGGTGAAGGCCGCTTTGCAGGAGGGTTACGGCGTCTCTGAGAATGACGTGACCTCTTCATTTGTGGGCCCGACCTGGGGTGCGGATGTGACCCGTCAGGCGTTCTGGGGTCTGGTCGCGTTTGTGGTGCTTGCGCTGATTGGTATGGCGTTCTACTTCCGTACCTGGAAGATGTCGCTGGCGTCTATTGCGGGCCTGTTCTTCACCGTGGTGGTGACGGTTGGTCTGTACGCCGCGTTCGGCTTCGAGATCACTCCGAGTGCGATTATTGGTTTCTTGACGATTCTGAGCTACTCGCTGTACGACTCGGTGGTGGTGTTCGATAAGATCCGTGAGAACACCGAGGATGTGCTGGAACGCCGTGACACGACCTTTGCCGAGCAGATTAACCTGGCGGTGAACCAGACTCTGGTCCGTTCGATTAACACCGCTATTGTGGGTGTTCTGCCGGTGGGCGCGATCTTGTTCATTGGTGCGTTCATCCTGGGTGCGGGTACTCTGCAGGACCTGTCCCTGTCGCTGTTTGTGGGTATTCTGGTGGGCATGTTCGGTACGCTGTTCGTGTCTGCGCCGCTGTATGCTTCGCTGCGTTTGGGTGAGGATCAGATTCGTGAGCACACCGCGAAGGTGGAGAGCGGCAGCTTCAAGGACGCTGAGGATGCTGACGAGGCTGAGAAGGCTCAGAAGTCCGAGGATTCCGCAGAGGTCAAGAAAGCAACCGAGAAGCCCGCTAAGAAGCCAGCACGCGCAACCATTGAGATTCACCGCGTGAACCTGAACGGTTAGCCAACGTTCCGCCAGCACCACTGGCATCGCTAACGATAGGGGAGTCGATACCGAGAGGTGTCGGCTCCCCTTTAGCGTGCCCGCGGTTTTATATCCGCTGGTCTGTTCCCCCATGGCTTGTTCTAGCAGTGGCGTGGGGTAGCAGAGCCGGGGGAGTGGCGCCTCCTTGTTCCCCGCTGAACCTCATGTTCGCCGGGCTAATGTTTCACCGGCCTAATATTTCGCAGCGCGGCATAGTTTACGCACATATTTTGGCTCATATCCGCGTGCTGGGTAGGATAAGGGTAGAAGATACTGCGCGCCCGCATCCACGCCTTTCAACGACGAGCAGATTCGGGGGCTCAGGCCATCGCTGTTACGTCCAAAGGAGCCTGGAATGAGTGCAGAACCTGCCGTGAACACCAACGCTGAGAACTCTGCAGGGACCGCCGAGAAGCCCGCGGTTCGGCCCGCTGGCCCGATTCCTCTGCCTGAAACTGATTCGTCTGACGCAAAGAAGAAACGCGGCTCGCACCGCGTCATGGCTGCTGGCGGACGTGTGCCGAACCGCCTGGTCTTCGGTAGCCGCAGCGGCAAGATAGAGGCGCCCGATTCGCACGGCGGCACTATCCGTTTCTCCCCGATGATTGCGCCGGTCGTACGTGCCGTGCGCCGCTACCACCCGGACGAAGACATCCAGATGCTGCAGCGCGCCTACGAGGTGGCGAACCGCTGTCACGAGGGTCAGAAGCGTAAGAGTGGCGACCCGTACATCACCCACCCTGTCGCGGTGACCGCCATTCTTGCGGAGATGGGCGCGACCGGCCCCGTGCTCGCCGCTGGCCTGCTACATGACACGGTGGAAGACACCGATTACACGATGGAGCAGCTTACTGACGAGTTCGGTGAGGAGGTCGCTTACCTGGTCGACGGCGTGACCAAGCTGGACAAGATGACCTATGGCGAGAACGCCTCCATTGAGACGATTCGTAAGCTCGTGCTGTCTATGAGCAAGGACATCCGTGTGCTGCTCATCAAGCTTGCCGACCGCCTGCACAACGCCCGCACCTGGCGTTTTGTGCCGCAGGCTTCTGCCGCGAAGAAGGCAGAAGAGACCCTGAAGATTTACGCGCCGCTCGCGCACCGCCTGGGTCTGAACACGATCAAGTGGGAGCTGGAGGACCTGTCCTTCGCCGCTATGAGCCCGGAAATTTACGCCGAAATGGTGCGCATGGTCGGCGAACGCACCCCCGCCCTCGAAAAGTTCCTGAACGAGGCGCGCACCAAGATTAAGGAGCGCCTGGCGCAGGTCGGTATTGAGGCGACGGTGACGGGCCGCCCCAAGCACTACTATTCGATTCATCAGAAGATGAAGACGAAGGGCCGCAGCTTCGACGAGATTAATGACATTCTCGCCGTGCGTATCATGGTTGAGGAAGAGGCAGAGTGCTACACCGTGCTCGGTCACGTGCTGTCCTTGTGGCCGTCGATGACCGGCCGTTTCAAGGACTACATTAAGAACCCGAAGAACAATAACTACCAGTCGTTGCATTTGACTGTGTACGGTCCGGGTAACCTGCCGCTTGAAATTCAGATTCGCACCTACAAGATGCACGAAGAGGCCGAGTACGGTGTGGCGGCGCATTGGCGTTATAAGGCCGCGTCGCGCGGTGAGAAAGTCGCAACTCGTGGCGGCGCGCCCGCGAAGGACCCGAAGGAGCCGGGCACCCAGACCTCGGCGATGATGAACGTCGGCATCCTGCAGTCCATCGCCGAAATTTCGAACTCCAACCCCGAGTCGGAGAAGTTCTACGAGTCGCTGGCAGACACCCTCGACACCGACGAAATCGTCGTACTCACCCCCAACGGCGAAGCAATCGCCCTGCCTAACGGCTCCACCCCCGTGGACTTTGCTTACGCCATCCACAGCGAGGTCGGCGACCGCACCGTCGGCGCGAAGGTCAACGGCCGCCTGGTACCGCTGCACACGGTCCTGCCCACCGGCGCCACCGTGGAAATTATGACCACGAAGAACGAGGATGCTGGCCCCAGCGAGGACTGGCTGAAGTTCGTTCGCTCCTCACGCGCTCGCACGAAGATTCGTCAGTATTTTGTGAAGGAACGCCGCCTGGAGGCGCTGCTCGCCGGCCGCGAGATGCTGACGAAGAGCATGCGCAACAGTGAGCTGCCGCTGCAGAAGATGATGAGCCCGGAGATCATGACTCAGGTGGCTCAACTGCTGCACAAGAACGATGTGGCGTCGCTGTACCGTGCAATTGGTGAGCACGAAATCGCGCCGAAGCAGGTCATTGACACCCTCGTTGAGGTGCACCGCGGCGACGAGCCGGCACCCGAGGTTGAGGTCAGCGACTTTGACGAGACGCTGCTGAAGTCGACCCGCAAGGCGATTGGCGATAACGGCGTGGTTGTGCCCGGTGCTGAGGGTGTGCTGACGAAGATTGCGCGCTGCTGCACCCCGGTTCCGCCGGATGACATTATCGGCATTGTGACCCGTTACAACGGCATTTCGGTGCACCGCCGTGACTGCCCGAACATGCGTAACGCTGACGAGGAGCCGCGCGTGACTACGGTCGAGTGGGCGTCTTCGCCGACCGCTACGTACCGTGTGCAGATTCAGGTGGAGGCGCTGGACCGTAAGGGCCTGCTGAGCGACCTGATCCGTGCAATTTCTGAATCGGGCGTGAACATTCTGGATGCGCGCGTGCACACTTCGGAGGATCGTACCGTGGTGGACCGCTTCGCCCTGGAGCTGGGTGACCGCTTCATGCTGGAGCACGTGCTGAACGTGGTCCGTAACGTGACGGGCGTGTACAAGGCGTACCGCCTGACCGGCGCGAAACCCTCGGAAGCGTAAATACTTTTCTACGCCCAGAAGCCACATGTGTTTCGAAAAGCCACTTCTTTGGTGGCTTCTCGAAACACATGTGGCTTTTCATCGTTTATAGGGGAGGGCTGGGGCTCCTTCGATAGGTTAGTGTCTTCACTACGGGTTAAAGACCCACGGCGAAGACACTAACCTATCGAGACAACCAGTGGCTCAGCGATGACGAACCAGCGAGTATGGGGTCTGGGGAACCCGTATACTGAAAGAGTTCGCGCCGCCGGGTACGAATCAGCTTGTGGAAGCTATGAACACTCCCACCGAGTAGGGCTTCTGAACCCACACTGGCGTATGTGTACGACCGGGACCGCACGGGTCCCGAACTTTGACGTTTCTTCGACGAGAAACGATAACTAATGAGAGGTTGACCGCCCCTATGACGACGCAGTCTACGGATTCTTCCGCTACCACTGACGAGCACCGTAACCGTAACGCTGAGCGTGCGCAGCTGCACTCTACGATTTGGCGTATTGCGAATGACCTGCGCGGTTCGGTAGACGGCTGGGACTTTAAGCAGTACGTGCTGGGTATGCTGTTCTACCGTTACCTCTCTGAGAGCCAGGTGCGCTTTGTGGAGAAGAAGTACGGTCTGGATCAGGCTTTTGAACAGATTCCTGATGAAGCTTTTGATGAGGATACTCGCCGCATGCTGGTGGAGGAGCGTGGCTTCCTGCTGCTGCCCTCTCAGCTGTTTTCTGTGGTGCATGCGAAGGCGCGTCAGGATCAGAACCTGAATGAGACCCTGGCGAACGTGTTCAAGGCATTCGAGGAGTCGGCGCGCGGTACTGAGTCTGAGAACAACGTGAAGGGCCTCTTCGACGACTTCGTACTGGACTCAAACAAGCTGGGTGTGAGCCCTGCGGCTCGTCACGAGAACCTGCTCAAGCTCATGGATGCTGTGGCGGATATGAACCTGGGTAAGGACTACGAGGATAGCGAGAATGATGCATTCGGTGACGCCTACGAGTACCTGATGGGCATGTACGCGGCGAATGCGGGTAAGAGCGGCGGCGAGTACTACACTCCGCAGGAGGTTTCGGAGCTGCTGGCGAAGATTGCCATGGATGGCCGTGAGGCTGAGCAGATTCGTACCGTGTATGACCCGGCGTGTGGTTCGGGTTCGCTGCTGTTGAAGTTTAAGCGTGAGCTGGGTAAGAACTCGGACGGCCTGCGTTTTGTGGGTCAGGAGATTAACCTGACGACCTATAACCTGTGCCGTATGAACATGATGCTGCACGGTGTGCCGGTGGATGATTTCAGTATTGCGCACGGTGATACTCTGATTGATCCGAAGCATCGTGGTGGTGCGGGCGGTGATTTTGAGGAGCCGTTTGGTGCGATTGTGTCTAACCCTCCGTATTCGACGAAGTGGAAGGGTGATGATGACCCGACCCTGATTCATGATGACCGTTATGCCCCGGCGGCTGTGTTGGCGCCTAAGTCGAAGGCTGATTTGGCGTTTACGATGCATATGTTGGCGTCTCTGGATGAGGCGGGTACGGCTGCTATCGTTGAGTTCCCGGGTGTGCTATACCGTGGCGGTGCGGAGCGTAAGATTCGTGAGTATCTGTTGAAGCAGAACGTGGTGGATGCTGTGATTCAGCTGCCTGCCAACCTGTTCTATGGTACGAGCATTGCGACCTGCATTTTGGTGTTGAAGAAGGGTCGTCGAAAGGACCATTCGGTGCTGTTCGTAGATGCTTCGCAACTCTTTGATAAGGGCACGAACCAGAATATTCTGGGTAAGTCGCACCGCGAGAAGATTCTTGAGGTGCTGGCGGCTCGTGAGGAGCGTGAGCATTTCTCGGCGCTGGTTCCGGTGGAGAAGCTGCTGGAGCAGGAGGCGAACCTGGCGGTGTCGAGCTGGGTTGAGCCGGAGGATACCCGTGAGCGTGTGGATATTGTTGAGCTGAATTCTCGGATTGAGGGTATTGTGGCTCGTCAGGCGCAGTTGCGTGTGGAGATTGACGCTATTGTGGCGCGCCTGGAAGGCGGCAAGTAGTCGTGGTCGAGGTGACGAATTATATTGACCGCCTGGTGGCTGAGCTCTGCCCGGACGGGGTAGAGTACCGCCCTATTGAGGAACTGTTCACTACCCGTAATGGCTATACCCCGTCTAAGTCCAATAGCAGCTATTGGGCGAACGGAACTGTTCCTTGGTTCCGCATGGAAGATATTCGTGAAAATGGCGGAATTCTTTCAAAATCTTTGCAATCCGTTCATGAAAGCGCTTTGAAAAAGGGCGGGATGTTCCCCTCAGGTTCAATCATTGTGGCAACTTCTGCGACGATTGGTGAGCACGCGCTGATTAATGTAGATTTTTTGTGCAATCAAAGGTTTACTGTTCTGATTCTTAAAGACGAATTTAAGAACCTTTTGTCTCCCAAATTCCTCTACTACTATTCGTTTGTCCTGGACCGTTGGTGCCTTGCAAATACTACGCAGTCTAGTTTTGCCAGCGTGGATATGAAACGTTTCAAGAAGTTTGAGTTTCCTGTTCCTCCCTTGGAGATTCAGGAAGCGATTGTTGAAATTCTTGACAAATTCACGAACCTGGAAGCGGAGCTGGAAGCGGAGCTGGAAGCGGAGCTGGAAGCGCGTACTCTGCAATACGAGTACTACCGTGATTCACTCTTCGAAACCCTCAACTGCCCCCGTAATCCGCTAGGCTCTTTTGCTCAATACTCGAAAGACCGAAAAAAGGACGACTCTACGGTAACGGCATATGTTGGGGTAGAGAATCTAAAAAGCGATTTCCAAGGTTGTACTCCAACTGAAAGCACAAATCCTGGGGTTATTTTCCGAAAGGATGACATTCTTCTTGGAAATATTCGACCGTACCTCAGGAAAATGTGGCGTGCTGATTCTGATGGCGTTGCAAGCCCCGATGTTCTCGTTGTAAGAATCCGTGACGAATTCTCGGAAAATATCTCATCTCGATATCTCTATCATCTGCTGGCTTCAAATGAATTTGTTGGATACAACGTTGCGCATTCCAGAGGAGGTAAGATGCCTCGTGGAAATAAAACAAAAATCCTTGAATTTGAAGCACCAATTCCGCCTCTGGAGGAGCAGCAGCGCATTGTCGATATTCTTGACCGCTTTGATGCCCTGACCACCAGCCTCTCCGAGGGTCTACCCGCAGAGCTCGCAGCGCGTCGCAGCCAGTACGAGTACTACCGCGACCAGCTACTTTCTTTCCTCCGCAAGGGCGAAAACCAGTAGCCACCCGCGCATCAACTGCGCATCATGCGTGAACCCCGTGCAGGGGCGGCACCCCGCCACCCCTGCACGGGCCGCTAGACCTCAACCATATACCTCAACACACTCAACAAACCGGGCTCACCAATCCTGAGCCCAACCATCCACACACTCAATCCCTGCGCAAAGGAGCACCCCGTGGAAACCGTACCCAACCACCCCCGCCCCGCCAAAGGACGCACCGCAAGCATCCTCAGCTCGGACGACTTCACCGTCATCGTTAAGCTCAAGGGATCAGACCTCCACGAGGAATGGAAGGCCCAGCAACAGCAGAAGCGCGAGCACCAGAGCGAAGCGCAGCTCGAAGCCGAACTCATCAAAACCCTCAAAACCCAGGGCTACGACTACCAGCCGGACCTCACCGACGAAGCCGCGCTCATCCGTAACCTACGCAAACAGCTCGAACGCCTCAACACCCGCGCCGAAGAAGGCGCCTACGGCCCCAACAGCGGCTTCCACTTCACCGACGAAGAATTCAACCGCCTACTCACCGAACACATCGCCCGCTCCAACGACGGCATCCTGGAGAAGGCCAAGCTCATCCAGGAAGAACGCTTCATCGACTTCCGCCTCGACAACGGCACCCTGCGCAACATCATGCTCATCGACGCCGCCTACCCCGCACGCAACCGCATGCAGGTCATCAACCAGTACCGCGTGCCCACTGCCAACGGAAAGGTACTCAACCGCTACGACGTGACCATCCTCGTCAACGGCCTGCCCCTCGTACACATCGAACTCAAGAAGCGCAACGTGAGCATCCGCGAAGCCTTCAATCAGATCGAGCGATACCAGAACGAAGGCTTCCAGCAGGACAAGCACCGCCTCTTCGAATACGCCCAGATCTTCGTCATCAGCAACGGCTTCGAAACCAAATACTACTCCAATACCGTGCGCCACAAGCACGTCGAAGACCAGCAGAAAACCGGCCGTAAGACTGCCTCCGGCGGCTCCGCAGGCAAGAGCTTCGACTTCACCAGCTACTGGTCAGACGAACAGAACAACCGAATCAACGACCTGATCCTCTTCGCGCGCACCTTCCTCACCCGCCACACCCTCGCAAACATCCTGACCCGCTACTGCATCTTCACCGTAGGCCAGGACCTGCTCGTCATGCGCCCCTACCAGATCGCGGCAACCGAGAAAATCATTAAGCGCGTCGAAATCGCCAACAACGACCCCAAGCTGCTCGGCACCAAAGAAGCCGGCGGCTACATCTGGCACACCACCGGCAGCGGCAAAACCCTCACCAGCTTCAAAACCGCACGCCGCCTGGCAGAAACCGGACTCGTCGACAAGGTACTCTTCGTCGTGGACCGCAAGGACCTCGACTACCAGACCATGCTCGAATATAACAACTTCCAGGCAGACTCCGTCAGCTCCACCGGCAGCACCCGCGAACTCAGCAACCGCCTCGCCGACCGTGGAACCAACATCGTAGTCACCACCATCCACAAACTGTCTAACCTCATCACCGCCGAACCCGAACACCCCGTCTACGGCCAGCGCGTAGCCATCATCTTCGACGAATGCCACCGCTCCCAGTTCGGCCGCATGAACACCGCCATCAAGAAAAGCTTCAAGAAGTACAGCATGTTCGGGTTCACCGGAACCCCCATCTTCGACAAGAACTCCGCAGGCGGCCCCGGCACCACCACCGTCGAAGTCTTCGGCGACTGCCTGCACACCTACACCGTCGTTGACGCCATCAACGACAAGAACGTGCTGAAATTCCACCTGGAATACACCAACACCAGCCCCCACTTCGCCGAACTCGAAGAAACCTCCTACGCAGAAGAAATCGCCGCCGAACACGCTGAAACCCCCGACGCAAAGGAACTCGCCAAGTTCGCAAAGAGCAAGGAAGTACTCGAAAGCCCCGAACGTATCGAAGCCGTAGCCACCTACATTCTGGACAACTACGACCGCAAAACCAACCAGAGCGCAGCCACCAGCTACGACATCAAAAAGACCCGCACCATCAACGGCGTCACCGAACACTACGTACAGCGTGTGCGCGGCTTTAACTCGATCCTGGCAACCTCGTCTATTGATGCCGCCTGCACCTACTACGACGCCATCAACACCCTGCAAGAAGAACGCATCGCAGACGGCACACTGCGCCCCGAACAGAAGCTCAAGGTTGCCATCATCTACTCGCAGGGCAACGGTGGGCAGCTCTTCGACACCTTTGGTGAAGAAGAAAACTTCACCTTCGCTACCGAAGACACCGGCAGCCGCATGGACGGGTTCCTCGAAGACTACAACACCATGTTCGGCACCAACTTCAGCACCGACGGTGACTCCTTCGACAACTACTACAAGGACGTCTCCCGCCGCATGAAGGTACGCGAACTGGACCTGCTCATCGTCGTTAACATGTTCCTGACCGGCTTCGACTCTAAGACCGTCAACACCCTCTGGGTGGACAAGAACCTGAAGATGCACGGCCTGGTGCAGGCGTACAGCCGCACCAACCGAATCCTCAACTCGCTCAAGCCCTCCGGCAACATCGTGTGCTTCCGCGACCTCGAACAGGCAACCAAGGACGCCTTCACCCTCTTCGGCGACACCGAAAACAGCAACGGCCAGTCCGCCCTCGATATCGCCTTCACCCGACCCTACAAGGAAGCCTACGCCGCATACGATCAGGCTGTCTCTGACCTGCGCGAAGAATTCCCCATCGATGAGGGCGGCTCCATCACCGTGGACACCCCCGAAGACAAGGCCCGCTACATCAAGCTCATGAACGATGTGCTTGAACTGCAGCAGGAACTGCGCGTGCACGACGAGTTCATCCGCGACGGCGGCAACGAACTCATCAGCGACTACGACATGCAGGGCTACACCGGTGTCTACAACGACATCTACGAAGAGATTCGTGAACAGCGCAAGGCACAGGAAGAAGGAACCGATGAGGGCGAGGAGAGGACTGATGAGGTCGACCCGTTCGCTGGTGTCCACTTCCTCACTGAGCTGGTGAAGCAGCAGGAAGTCGGTGTGCTCTACATCCTTGAGCTCGTCAAGGCAGCCCGCGCCGTACGCCATGGCAAGGCCGACGCGGCAGGTGAGAACAGCACCGCCGAAACCGCCCAGGACAGCGTGGAGTACTTCCGTGACCGCGTGCGCCTCGCAATTCGTAACGACGCTGACCTGCGCGAAAGCGGCGACATCATCGAGGACTACTTCGATACCTACCTGAACGAGTCCGAAGACCACGACGTGCAGGAACACTTCCACCACTACGTGACCGACCGCCGCACCCGCGAAGAAGACACTATCGTGAAGGATGAAGAGCTGGACTCCGTAGAGACCCAGCGCGTCGTCAACCGTGCGCTCAAGGAAAACCGCCGCACCATTCCCGGCAAGATCAGCCGCCTGGTCAAGGGTAAGATTTCGCTCTTTGGCGGCAAGCTCGGCGGCGCGAAGACTGAGGACGCAGCAACCAAGGCGAAGCGTGTGAAGCAGAAGCTGGAGAAGCATATCGTTCGCTTCATGCCGTTCCTCGGTGGCAACTAACCCTGCGGTTATTTGCCCAGAGGTAATCCGCCCAGAAGCCACATATGTTTCGAAAAGCCACGATAATGGTAGCTTCTCAAAACACATGTGGCTTCTCGGTGTTAATTGAGACAAGTAACCCGGGGCGCCAGCCTCTAGCAGCCAGCACCCCGGGCACTTACCTGTCGGCTAGAACTCCGGCTAGACCCTAGTTGCCGAAGCCCTGTAGGGTTGCTGCCCAGGCGCGGCGCGCCTCCAGAGCTTCCTTAGCCTTGGCGATCTTCTTGGAGTCGCCGCCCTTCTCAGCTGCGGCGAGCTCTGCCTCCAGTTCGGCGAGGGAGTCCTCAATCTGTGCGAGCAGGGAGTTCGCCCGGGCTGCCTTGGCGGGGTCGTTGCGCTTCCACTTTGCTTCTTCGGCGCCGTTGATTTCGTCCTGAATACGGCGCAGTTCGCCGTCGATACGGCGTAGGTCGTTGCGGGGCACACGGCCTGCCGCATCCCAGCGGTCCAGGATCTTTTCGAAGGCTGCCTTTGCAGCCTCAATGTCTTCGACAGGCAGGAGTGCGCGTGCTTCTTCGAGCAGTGCTTCCTTGACCTTGAGGTTTTCGGCGTAGACTGCGTCCTGCGCTGCTTCGGCTTCGTTCCGGGCGTTGAAGAACACGTCCTGTGCCGCGCGGAAGCGTGCCCACAGCTTGTCGTCTTCGCGACGGTGGCCGCGGGGTACCTGCTTCCAGGCGCGCATCAGATCTCCGTATGCGCGGGAAGTATCAGACCAGTCAGTGGAGGTGGACAGCTCTTCCGCACGAGCAATCAGCTCTTCCTTGGCACGCTTGATGCGTGCGTTGCGGTCGTCCAGCTGCGAGAAGTGCGCGCGGCGGTTGCGGTCGAAGGTGGTGCGAGCTGCACGGAAACGCTTCCACAGCTCGTCCTCTACGCTCTTTGCCAGGTGAATTTCGCGCTGTGCCTTCTTCCACGCTTCGAACAGTTCGTTCATGCGGGAGTGGGAGTTCTTCCAGTGAATCTGGTCAGGGTCCTGGCCGGCAATCTGTTCGGCTTCGGCGACGATTTCTTCACGGACGGCGAGGGCGCGTTCACGGTTTTCGCTGCGTGCCTGCTGCTGCTTTTCGCCGAGTTCAGTGATCTGCTCTGCGAGGGAGATGAGGCGCTTCTGCAGGCCGGTGTAGTCGCCGACCATGTTGCGCACACCGATTTGTGCGCCGATGGAGGTGATGCCCTTCTGCAGGTCTGCGGCAGGGGCGTTGTTGGCGAGGCGGGATTCGAGCAGGGAAACCTGCGCCTCGACATTTTCAAATTTGCGGGCGAAGTAGCTGAGTGCTTCTTCTTCGGAGGCGCCGGGCAGCTGGCCTACTGCGTATTCTTCGCCGTCGACAATGACGAAGACGTGGCCGTCCTCGGAGACGCGGCCGTACTGGCGTGCCTTTTCGAGGTTTACAGTGTCGTCGGGTTTGGTAGTCACCGCTATAACTCTTTCACTCGGGGGTGCTGGGGGTGGGGCGCCTATGCGCTGTTCCCAGTGGTGGGCACCCGTTTGGGTGTGCGTGTGCACCTCCTAAGCATAGCCTCTGTGGGGTGTGTGTGAGTAGTGTCTGGTCGTGTTGTGTTGTGGGCGAACCTGCTAGCCGCGGGTTTGTGCGGGTTGTGCTGGGGGAGTGGGTGCTGTGCTGGGGTGGGTGTTGGTATGATGGGTAGATATGCCCGGAGGTGTTCCGGGGGTTTTGTTGTCGAGTTCTTTGTCAAGGAGTATCGCGTATGGCTCGCAAGGCTTCGCTGTCTGGTTTTCCCGAGTACCTTCCGGCTGAGCGGTTGGTTGAGAATCATGTTCTGGACACTTTGCGTGAGACTTTTGAGTTGCACGGTTTCTCCCCGATTGAGACTCGTTCGGTAGAGACTATTGAGCAGCTGCTGCGCAAGGGTGAGATTGACAAGGAAGTTTACGCAATTTCTCGCCTGCAGGAGGATGAGGCTGCTAAGGCTAAGGAAAAGCTGGCTCTGCACTTTGACCTGACCGTGCCGTTTGCCCGTTACGTGGTGGAGAACGCCGGTTACCTGAATTTCCCGTTCTCGCGTTACCAGATTCAGAAGGTGTGGCGTGGTGAGCGTCCGCAGGAGGGTCGTGCCCGCGAGTTCACTCAGGCTGATATTGACGTGGTTGGTGACGGCGAGCTGCCGTTCCGTTACGACGTGACCCTGGCGTTGGTTGTTGTTGATGCGCTGTCGAAGCTGCCGATTCCTGAGTTCAAGCTGCGTGTGAATAACCGCAAGCTGGCTGAGGGTTTCTACCTGGGTCTGGGTTTGACTGATACTGCGGCTGTTCTGCGTTCTATTGACAAGCTGGAGAAGATCGGTGTTGAGCGCGTGGCTGAGGAGCTGCAGGCTGAGGCTGGTGCGAGCGCGGATGCTGCCGCTGCCGCCTTGGAGCTGGCGCAGATCCGCACTGAGGATGCTTCTTTTGTGGAGCAGGTGCGTGCGCTTGCCGCTAAGTATTCGGTGGAGCATGAGCTGCTGGATCAGGGTCTTGCTGAGCTGGCTGAGGTCATTGAGGAGGCGTCTCGCCGTGCGCCGGGTAAGGTGCTGGCTGACCTGTCGATTGCTCGTGGCCTGGACTACTACACTGGCACCGTGTATGAGACTGTGCTGGTTGGTCACGAGTCGCTGGGTTCGATCTGCTCGGGTGGCCGTTATGAGTCGCTGGCGTCGAATGGTAAGAAGACGTACCCGGGTGTTGGCCTGTCGATTGGTGTGACTCGTGTGGTGGCTCGTATTCTGTCGCAGGGTTTTGCGCAGGCGAGCCGTAAGGTGCCTTCGGCTGTGTTTGTTGCCCTGACGAATGATGAGGGCTGGTCTGCTGCGAATGATGTTGCGGATGCGCTGCGTGCCCGCGGTATTGCCTGCGAGGTGTCTGCGAATGCGGCGAAGTTCGGTAAGCAGATTAAGTACGCTGAGAAGCGCGGCATTCCGTTCGTGTGGTTCATTTCCTCGGATGAGTCGGGTGCCCCGGTTCACGAGGTGAAGGATATCCGTTCGGGTGAGCAGGTTGCTGCTGATCCGGCTTCGTGGATGCCGCCGGCTGAGGATCTGCACGTTCAGATTGTACGTGCTGAGGGCCTGTAAATAGTAGGTAAATAGTAGGGGCCCGTCATACCCTGTGGGGTTTGGCCACTGTAGTATCTGACTACTCTA
Source organism: Rothia similimucilaginosa (assembly GCF_029850985.2). Classification (NCBI taxonomy): domain Bacteria; kingdom Bacillati; phylum Actinomycetota; class Actinomycetes; order Micrococcales; family Micrococcaceae; genus Rothia; species Rothia similimucilaginosa. The sequence goes on from NZ_CM138149.1 coordinate 994,976, forward strand.
AGCCTGGATATGTACCCGCCTGGTGTGGAGGATTGACTTCCTTGCCGGGCGGGTTTTTGTTGCGCTGTGTGGATTTGTACTGTGCAGATTTGTGCCATGGGTTAGTGTCTTCTGCCATGGTTTTTACCTACGACAGAAGACACTAACCCATGGCACAAAAATTCTGAGATACAACCTAAACCTGTGGATAGTGGATATTTCCCTAAAAACAGCGAAGTTATCCACAGATTTCACGAATAGACTCCACGACTTCGCAGAGACTGTCAGGATAAAGCCATGAATACCGTAAATATCCTGAATCCCCAAACCCCAGCCGTGCAAGGCCCAATCACACGTGCAGCCGAGCTGTACCCTCTCGTGCTCACCCCTCGCATCCTTAACTCACGAGGCATTGGAGCCCGGCATATCCGTGCGATGATAGCGGCAGGAACATTGCAACGTATTCAGCGAGGAGCCTATATTTACACCCGCGATGCTCAGGTGCTCACTCCCGATGAGCGGCTCGCGGTACGGTGCATTGCCGCCTACCTCATGGGTCTTCAGGGGGTTTTCTCACACACATCAGCAGCTGCACTCTGGGGGCTAGATGTACTCAACGTGCCTTCAATCGTGCATGTGTACAGTACCGCCACTAGCCCATCCGATAGAGGGCGCATCTGCAGGCATAGGCGAGGTTTTGACCCTAATGCAGTGACCGCAATACCCGGTACACACGTCATGGCGACAACGGTGGCTCGTACACTGCAGGATTGCGCTCGCACTATGCCCTTTCGGGAGGCGGTAGTCCTCGCCGACTCCATCATGCGGCGGGGACTAATGGAACCCCACGAAGTTATCGAGACTCTGCTGAATCTCACCGGCTATGGCGGTTCCGCAGGGCCCCTCCTGGCACAGGCGGTGGATGCATCCAGCGAGTCGGCTGGTGAAAGCCTCACCCGGTGCCTACTCATGGAACATGAGTTACCTACCCCCATGACGCAGTACCCGATTTCGTGCGAGGGGCGTAACTATCGGGTGGACTTCGCCTGGCCCGAGGCGCGGGTGATTCTCGAGTTCGACGGTGAACAGAAATACGTGGACCACCCCGGCAGGGACCGCTACGAGGCTGCCCGTGACCGCGCTCTAACCCGCGCCGGCTGGAGAATCGTGCATCTAACCTGAGCTGATATTTTTCAGAAAGAGCGGGAATTTATTGCCCATCTTCGGGGACTGCTCATACGGTAAGGCTAACGCTACAAATTTCGACCATAGGTTAGTGTCTTCTGCCATGGTTTTTAACTACGACAAAAGATACTAACCTATGGTACAAACCCGCGTCCTGCCTCCTCACCCCATTTTCTGCCCTCGACCTGCCTAGAGGGGATACAATATATGAGGCGCACGCAGTGTGCGCATATCATCAACCGCGTGTACCCGGCTACTGTCTATAGTCGTGAGGTGCGCGCTATGAAAGGAATGTCTGTGCTTCGCACTCACACCAACGGCGAGCTGACCGCCGCAAATATTGGAGAGACTGTTACCCTGACCGGTTGGGTGGCTCGCCGCCGCGACCACGGTGGTGTCGCCTTCGTTGACCTGCGTGACCGCGAGGGCGTCACCCAGTGCGTTTTCCACAATGAGGCTGACTTTGAGCACCTGCGTAATGAGTACGTTCTGCGCGTGACCGGCCAGGTTTCTAAGCGCCCGGAGGGTAACGAGAACCCGAACCTGGCGACTGGCGAGATTGAGGTTGAAGTGTCCACTGTTGAGGTGCTGAACACTGCCGCTCCGCTGCCTTTCCAGATTGACGAGCACGTTGAGGTGGGTGAGGAGGCGCGCCTGCGCTACCGCTACCTGGATCTTCGCCGCCCGGAGCCGGCCCGCATTATGCGTCTGCGTTCGGACGCGAACCGTGCGGCACGCAACCTGCTGGCCGAGGACGGCTACATTGAGGTTGAGACCCCGACCCTGACCCGTTCCACCCCTGAGGGTGCGCGTGACTTCCTGGTGCCGGCTCGTCTGGCTCCGGGTTCTTGGTACGCGCTGCCGCAGTCCCCGCAGCTGTTCAAGCAGCTGCTGCAGGTGGGCGGTATTGAGAAGTACTACCAGATTGCTCGCTGCTACCGTGACGAGGATTTCCGTGCGGACCGTCAGCCTGAGTTCACTCAGCTGGACATTGAGGCTTCGTTCGTTGATCAGGAAGACATCATTGACCTGGGCGAACGCATCGTTGAGGCTGTGTGGAACCTGATTGATGTGAAGGTTCCCCGCCCGATTCAGCGCATGACCTACAAGGATGCGATGGAGAAGTACGGTTCGGATAAGCCTGACCTGCGTTTTGGTCTGGAGCTGACTGAGCTGACCGAGTACTTCAAGGACACCACATTCCGCGTGTTCAAGGCTCCTTACGTGGGTGCTGTGGTCATGCCCGGTGGTGCTTCTCAGCCTCGCCGTACTTTGGACGCTTGGCAGGAATGGGCTAAGCAGCGTGGTGCTAAGGGCCTGGCTTATGTCCTCATTCAGGAGGATGGCGAGCTGACCGGTCCGGTTGCTAAGAACATTACTGATGCTGAGCGTGCTGGCCTGGCTGAGGCTACCGGCGCGAAGCCCGGCGACTGCATCTTCTTCGCTGCTGGGGAGGCTAAGGCTTCCCGCGCACTGCTGGGTGCTGCGCGTGTTGAGATTGGTCACCGTACCGGCCTGATTAAGGACGGCGAGTGGTCCTTCGTGTGGGTTGTTGACGCTCCCATGTTCGAGTCTTCTGCTGACGCTACTGAGTCCGGTGACGTGGCTCTGGGCCACTCCGCGTGGACTGCTGTGCACCACGCGTTCACCTCCCCGAAGCCCGAGTTCATGGATACTTTCGACACCGACCCGGGTTCGGCTCTGGCGTACGCTTACGACATTGTCTGCAACGGTAACGAGATTGGTGGCGGTTCGATCCGTATTCACCGCCGTGACGTGCAGGAACGCGTGTTCGCTGTGATGGGCATTGGTGAGAAAGAGGCTCAGGAGAAGTTCGGCTTCCTGCTGGATGCGTTCAAGTACGGCGCACCGCCCATGGGTGGTATTGCGTTCGGTTGGGACCGTATTGTGTCTCTGCTGGCTGGCGTTGATTCGATCCGCGAGGTTATTGCGTTCCCGAAGACCGGTAATGGTTACGATCCGCTGACTGCGGCTCCTGCACCGATTACTCCGGAGCAGCGTAAGGAAGCTGGCGTTGATTTCAAGCCGAAGAAGAAGGACGAAGAGTAGTTAGTCTTCTCTAGTCTTTGGTCATGCGCCCCGTAGGGGTGTGGGCCTGTGCGGCGTGGACCCGGCGGGCGTTGAGTTGTGCCGGGGTCGCCGTTGAGGGTGGGCTGTGTATTCTGCCTGTGCAGGGTCACAGCCCGCCCTTTGTCTCAACTGGCGTGCGTGCCGATCTGTGTACTAAGTAAAGGGGGAGGGGAGCATGCGTATTCTGGTTGCCGGCCCGAGCGGTAGCGGTAAGACGACGTTCGCGGCGCGGTTAGGGCGCCTCCTGGACATTCCGCATACGGAGATGGACTCGTTGCATTGGGGTCCGAACTGGACTCCGCGCCCTAGTTTTGAGGCGGATGTTCAGGCGCTCATTGATCGGCCTGCGTGGATTACGGAGTGGCAGTATCCGCAGGTGCGTGGCCGCCTGCTGGAGCGTGCGGATGTGGTGATTTACTTGCGCTATAGCCGTGCGGTAGTCATGTGGCGTGTGGTTCGCCGGACGGTGCGCCGTGCGGTGACGGGTCAGAGGCTGTGGGCTGATAATGTGGAGCCGCCATTGAAGAATATTCTGCGTGACCCGGACAACATGATTCGGTACACGTGGAGGAGCTACCCGCACGTCGGTGAGTTGCTGGCGGAGGCTCGCGGGCAGCATCTGCAGAAGCGTTTTATTGAGTTTCGTACCCCGCGGGCGGCGAACCAGTTTTTGCGTGCCGTGCAGCTGCGCGGCGTGCTCTGAGGCGGCTGCCCTAAACCAGCCGCCGAGAGCGGTGTTGAGTGAGATGTATGAGCCCGGTGAAGGCCGGCTCCAAGTTGAAAGATGAACCCAGTTGAAAGGTGAACGATGCGAGCTGTTATTCAGCGTGTGACCCGCGCGGTGGTGCGCGTGAACGGTGAGACGGTCGGCGCGATTGAGCAGCCCGGCTACCTGATTCTGGTCGGCATCACGCACGGTGACGGTGCGGCGCAGATTGCGAAGCTTGCCGATAAGACCGCGAACCTGCGCCTGCTGGAGGGAGAAAAGTCACTGCTCGATGAGGGTGCACCCGTGCTGGCGGTCAGCCAGTTCACCCTGTACGGGGATGCGAAGAAGGGCCGCCGCCCCTCCTGGTCTGCTGCTGCGCCCGGCGCGGTGAGTGAGCCGCTGTTCAACGATTATGTTCAGGCGTTGCGTGAGCATGGCCTGCACGTGGAGACCGGCGTATTCGGTGCGGACATGCAGGTGGAGCTGGTCAATGACGGTCCGGTAACCCTGATCCTAGATAGTGAGACCCTCTAGGCCGGCGCTTTCGATAGGTTAGTGGATTGCCCCGGGGTGTAAAACCCACGGCGAAGACACTAACCTATCGAAACCCCATCGAAAACCCGTATGGCGTCACGCCGCGAGCTAAATCCGCACCCCGCGCCCACCTCAAGCCTGCAAAACGATAGAGTAAGACTATGGCTGATTCCCTCTTTGATCTTGAATTGCCCGATGACGGGGACCGCGTGAGCCTGATTGGCGCGCCCGCTGAGGAGCCCTCCTCGCGTGCCTCTGCGTCGCGTGCGCACTCTTCCCGTTCGGCGTCTCGTGCACCGTTGGCGGTGCGTATGCGTCCGCGCACTATTGATGAGGTTCTCGGCCAGGATCATCTGCTGACTCCGGGTGCGCCTTTGCGCGTATTGGCGGGGGAGAACGCCGGACCGGCTGGCCCGTCTTCGGTGATTCTATACGGCCCTCCGGGTACGGGCAAGACCACCCTGGCGCATGTGATTGCGCGCGCGCCGGGTCGTAAGTTCGTGGAGCTTTCGGCGATTACCGCGGGCGTGAAGGATGTTCGCGCGGTCATGGATCAGGCGCTGCTCGACCGCGATATGTACGGCACGACTACCGTACTCTTCCTCGATGAGATTCACCGTTTCACGAAGGCTCAGCAGGATGCGCTCCTACCCGGCGTGGAGAACCGCTGGGTGATTCTGGTGGCGGCTACGACGGAGAACCCGTCGTTCAGCATTATTTCGCCGCTGCTTTCGCGCTCGCTGCTGTTGCGGGTTCATTCGCTGGAGCAGTCCGATATTGAGCACCTGATTGACCGTGCGTTGGCTGACCCGCGCGGTTTTGGCGGCGCGGCGGTCATTGATGCGGATGCGCGCGCCCACCTCGCGGCAGTTTCTGGAGGCGATGCTCGCCGCTCCCTAACCTCGCTGGAGGCGGCGGTTGCGATTGCGTTTAGTGAGGCTGAGGACGCCGGGGTTGAGTATTCGGTCAAGCAGCCCCTGCCGGTGACGGCAGAGCACGCGAGCTTGGCGGTCAATCGGTCGGTGGTGCACTATGATAAGCAGGGCGATCAGCACTACGACGTCACCAGTGCCTTTATTAAGTCGATTCGTGGCTCAGACGTGGATGCTGCCCTACACTATCTAGCGCGCATGATTGAGGCGGGGGAGGACCCCCGGTTTATTGCCCGCCGCCTGATTGTTCATGCCAGTGAGGATATCGGTATGGCTGACCCCACGGCCCTGACTGCTGCGGTGAATGCTGCTCAGGCTGTTCAGCTGGTGGGGCTGCCGGAGGCTCGGTTGAATTTGGCGCAGGCGACGATTCATCTAGCGTCTGCCCCTAAGTCGAATGCCGTGTACCGGGCTATCGATGGGGCGTTGGCGGACGTCCGTGCGGGCTTGGCAGGGCCGGTTCCGGTTCATCTGCGCGATGGTCACTACCCGGGGGCTACTGCACTGGGGCATGGTAAGGGCTATGTCTACCCTCACGATCAGAAGAACGGGGTGGCCCGCCAACAATATGCCCCTGAGGCTCTGGTGGGGAAGGTCTACTATACTCCCACAGTTTTTGGGGCTGAGGGACAGATAGGGGAGCGTCTGAAAAAAATAGCCTGCCTACGCGAGCCCGCCTAGTGAAAATCTGCAAAGAAAAGAGAGGAAGCCAGACGCTCTGTGATTAACAGAATACGAAAGAAACTTGGGCGATTACGTCTGCTTTTCTAGCTTACGGGTCTATAATGGAGTTGTAAGTACATCTGTGAGAGCATTGTGTTTTCATAGAGCTTTGTGGTATTTGCACATCTTATTTCTCCCTAAATACTTTAAGGAAAAGTTACACATGACTCACGGTTTTTCCCGACGCACCCTAGCAAAGGGTGTTGCCTGGGCAGCTCCTGTGGTTGTTGCGTCTGCGTCGGTTCCCGTTTACGCGGCTTCTTCTCCCTGCCCCGCTGACATCGACGCACAGGTAGAGGCTGTCTTCCAGAGGCGTCTGGCCGCTCTGCCCAACCTGCAGAACACCACCATTCGTTTCTGGTACAACAATAACGCTAGCTCCAACGGTGCCCTAGGAACCTCCAACCTGCGTGTGCAGGTAACCAACGGTGGTGTTCTGGACGTTCCTCAGCTGCCCTTCGGCTTCGAGTTCGCTCAGCGTAACGTTGCCACCTCTCCCGCTATCAACAAGCTCTTCGGCGGCGGCAAGATCCGTTCCGCCCAGATGCCTGCTGAATGGCCTGCCAACAACAAATGGAACACCAGCACCGGTGTAGCTGACGATTCTCCCGCAGCTGTCAACGTGGATGATCCCAATGCTCCTAACCAGCGCGATGTCTCCCATGCCTCTTCCTACATCGACGTCTACTCTGCTGACGGCCGCTACAACAACCTGGGTGCTGGCGAGTTCGGTGAAGAGACCGGTGTTGCCGAGGGTAACCATCTCAAGTGGCTCTTCGCCATCAAGCCCAACACTGCAGCCACCAAGGGCGACGCTGTTGACTTCGTTAACTCCCACTGGCGTGATGGTACCGTTATTGGCTCTGGCGCAATCTACACTGCCATTGGTGTTCGCCCCGTTGGCTTCCTGCCCCCCAGCTTCGATGAGGTCCGTTCTTCCGTTGGCTCCTCTGTTGACGAGGCCTGCCTGCTGAACGCCTACACCAAGAGTGTAGACAACTGGAACAACAGCAAAAAGCGTTTCGCCGGTGCCACCATCCAGTTCTCTGGTTGGGCTCACGACACCAGCGGTGACACCAAGGCTGTTACCTACACCGGTAGCGGCTACGTCTACTCCAACGAGATTGGTGCCTTCCAGAAGACCACCTCTGCAGGCGCTGCCGGTACCGGCTTCAATGGTTCCACCTCCAATGCTGTGACCTTCTTCAACGCCCAGCTGGTTGGACTCACTCGTGGCCAGGACACCCAGCTTGGCTACCAGCTCATGTATGCCGATGGTATCTGGTAAGATCAAAGGTAAATCCAACTCTTTGTGTCTATAGTTAGACTCATAGGGAAAGGGTTAAGCGGGGGAGGGGTTACATATCCCTCCCCCGCTCTGTGATATCCTCTAAAAGCCCCGCATGGGGGCTGATAAGGCGCAAATGGAGTGTTTTTGCCCCCTATAAAAGGGAGTAAAAACCGAATACATAGTCAGCCTTTAGCTTGCTAAAATCTTAGGTGTGCCACTGATTGGTTGAGACCTAGTAGTCGGCCCCTCCTCGACATATTGCTCACGCTTTCGCATCTTTAGAGATTGGATGATGTACTTATGATGAAAAAGACCCTGACTGCAACCCTTGTAGGCGCTCTAGCCCTGGGCGGTGCAGCCCTGACTCCTGCAGAGGCAGCTACCGCACCTACCTCTGTTAATGCCTACACCAACGTAAGTTCTTTCGCTCCGGTTCCCGGCCTAGCCACCATCGGCCAGCTCTATCTAGGGAATGCAGGCTCCGCCTCAGGCAACCTGCCCAGCGGAACTCGTTTCTACGTAACCGTCGAGGATATGAGCGGTGCCCCCGTCCGGAACACCTCTTAACCCTCACTACTCCCATGTCAACCAAGATCAAGATTGCTCGTGTCAACTCCCACACCTTTATGGTAACCCTCCGCGGTGAGCTGGGTCCCGGCGAGCAGATTCGTCTTGACTGGGCTCATGGCCACTACTTGAACCACTCCAAGCGTAACAAGATTGTGGTTACCACCGACTACATCCCTAACACTGCTGTAGACACCAACACTGCTAACAATACCAGCGTTTACGATAACTACGGCTACGGCATCTAAGAAATTTAAGGTTCCACCTATATGAGAGTAAGTCGGCTCTAGGAGATTTTTTTCCCTTAGAGCCGACTTCTTATATTTGTAAACCAGAAAAAGCTTGTTGAGCATACAGTAGACGCTATGTTTAATATCATAGTCAGTTCCTCCTCCCTGACCTACCTTGAGTGGCTACACTAGAAAGGTGGCTGGCAGACTACCCAAAACGCAGCGTCCGTCCCGGTAACGGGGTAGAAACTGATCATCGGGTAGCTCATAGTACCGAGAGTGCGGCTGCTCTCTACTCTCCACCGCCCAAACCGTGGGCGGCCTACCGGAGGCCAGACCACCAGAACAATGGCACACCCACACCCATGGGAAATGCTCAGCACATCACCGTATATGCGTTATGAGCCGTGCCAACCGCTAAAGAAAAGGAATACGAACTGTGGCAAACCACAACCGCCCCCGCCGTACCGTGCGTCAGTCCCGTGCCCTGGGCATTGCACTGACCCCGAAGGCAGAAAAGTACCTCGAGCGTCGTCCTTACGGCCCCGGCCAGCACGGCCGTGCCCGCAAGAAGGCTGACTCCAACTACGCTACCCAGCTGAAGGAAAAGCAGCGTCTGCGCGCTCAGTACAACATTCGCGAGGCACAGATGCGCCGCGCATACCTCGAGGCAAAGCGTATTGAGGGCCAGACCGGTAAGAACATGGTCGAGCTGCTCGAGACCCGCCTCGACGCTCTGGTTCTGCGTGCAGGCTTCGCCCGCACCATTGCACAGGCGCGTCAGATGGTTGTTCACCGTCACATCATGGTTGACGGCGTTCGCGTGGACCGCCCCTCGTTCCAGGTTAAGCCCGGCCAGTTGATCCACGTTCACCCCAAGGCTGAGAAGACCACCCCCTTCCAGGCTGCGGCTGCAGGTGAGAACCAGGCAGTTCTGCCCGAGGTTCCCGCGTACCTGAACGTTGAGATTGAGAAGCTGCACGCAAAGCTTGAGCGTAAGCCCAAGCGCGAAGAGATCCCCGTGATCTGCGACGAGCAGCTGGTCGTTGAGTACTACTCGCGTCTGGCATAATCTCGATTTTCGAGAAGCAACCCGTCCTGCACCGTTCGGTGGGGGGCGGGTTGTTCCCGTTTAACGCGCGGGTTTTTGGGTATATACACCAGAGAGCAGTGGCGCCACTGAACCTGTGAATCTTCCGTCGCTGGGAGTTTCATGAGAGTTTAGGGGGCGCTTGAAGGATTTTTCGACTAAAATAAGGGATTGAACTGTGTGTACAGTCCTGAACTGTACGCACAATCCGGCTGCATGCCACGGTGGCATGCGGTCCTGTACGACTATTTGATAAGCATCATGCATTGAGCGGAATGGGGTTATAGATGACCGGCGGAGATATTGCGGGCCTGATTGCAGCAGGAGTTTTTGCGATTCTGGTGGCTCTTCTTGCGCTACCCATTATTCGCCTGACTAAAGTATTTGATGAGCTTATCGTGACGATTCGTTCGCTGAACCAGAGCACCGGCCCCCTCATTGAAGAGGTGACCCGCACTGTGGTAACCACCAATGAGCAGCTGGAGAAGGTTGACGACATCACCTCGAACGTTTCAGATGCGTCTGCGAATGTTTCTGCGCTGTCCTCGCTGGTGACCTCGACTGTGGGTCAGCCGCTGATTAAGGTTGCGTCCTTCTCCTACGGTGTGCGTCAGGCGTTCCGCGGAGGTAAGCCCGGCGACGCACACGGCACCGGCAACAACAACGCTGGCGGTCAGTATGGTTCGGCACAGTCCTCTTACTCTGCAGGTGGTGAGAACTAATGGGTCTGCTTCGTTCAGCTCTTCTGCTTGGCGCCGGCGCGGCGGTTGGTTACTTTGCTTCCAAGCGTGCCACCGCCTCCGAACCTGCTCAGCGTACCCCCGGCAGCGCCCTGCTCATGCGTGAGCACGGTGAACTGGCCCTCAACCCGGAGTCTCAGATGGGAAAGTTCTTCGATTCGCCGATTGGCAAGCCCCTGCAGCCGTATGCGTTGCGTGCTGTTGAGTTCGCCGCCCGCGTGCGTGAGGGCATGCAGGAAAAGGAGATGGAGCTCAACGCTAAGGTGGAGCGCCAGAAGCAGGATCTGCGTCCTGGCTCCCTGGATACCTGGGAGCGCAAGATGAGCTCGACTGAGATTGAGTCCACGAACCGCCGCCTGGCTGAGCGTGAACTTATTGAGGTGGAGGCTGAGATTGCCTCCTTGGAAGAGGCGCAGAAGCGAGCGCGTGAGCAGCGCATTGCGCGTGACCGTCAGCTCGGTGATGGCTTCTTCAACTAGGTTTTAAAACGTGGTGTCTTCGCCCGTAAACCACGGTACGAGACTGGCTCAATTAGCCATTTTGCTCTCGGGCAGGCACCATAGGTCAGTAGACTAATTTAGAATTTCGCACAGATTACTCTAAGGAACGAGATGCTCTCACAGGAGATTTCCAAGCGCTGGATCGATTTCTTCGCTTCCCGCGGCCATACTGTGGTGCCTTCGGCATCGCTGATTTCGAACGAGCCCGGCGCTATGTTCACCATTGCCGGTATGGTGCCGTTCATTCCCTACTTCTTGGGCCGTGAGACCCCTCCGTTCTCCCGCGCGACCAGCGTACAGAAGTGCATCCGCACCCTGGACATTGAAGAGGTCGGTAAGACTGCGCGTCACGGTACCTTCTTCCAGATGGCTGGTAACTTCTCCTTCGGTGATTACTTCAAGGAGAAGGCGATTCCTTTCGCTTACGAGTTGCTGACTACCTCTCAGGATCAGGGTGGTTTTGGCCTGGACCCCGAGCGTTTGTGGGTCACCATCTACGAGGGTGACGAAGAAGCATTCGAGATTTGGACTAAGACCGTTGGGTTCCCCGCTGAGCGTATTCAGCGTATGGGCATGAAGGAAAACTACTGGTCCACTGGTCAGCCCGGCCCTGCAGGTCCCGACTCGGAGATTTTCTATGACCGTGGCCCCGCCTATGGTAAGGAAGGCGGCCCGGCGGCTGACGACGACCGTTACATTGAGATTTGGAACCTCGTGTTTATGCAGTACCAGCGTGGCGAGGGCCTCGGCAAGGATGACTTCGAGATTCTGGGTGAGCTGCCGAAGAAGAACATTGATACCGGCCTGGGTGTTGAGCGCCTGGCAATGCTGTTGCAGGGTGTTGAGAACTTCTACGAGACCGACCAGGTTCGCCCGGTTTTGGATGCAGCATCCAAACTGTCCGGTAAGAAGTACCACGGCTCTGAGTCCCCTGAGGACGAAGGCTACGAGGACGACGTGCGTATGCGCGTGGTGGCTGACCACATCCGCTCCTCCCTCATGCTGATTGCTGACGGTGTCACCCCCTCCAATGAGGGTCGCGGCTACATTCTGCGCCGTCTGATGCGCCGCGCTATCCGTGCGATGCGTCTGCTGGGCGTGACTGAGCCTTGCCTGCCCGTGCTGTTCCCGGCGTCTTGCGAGGCTATGAAGGGTGCTTTCCCGTACGTGGGTGATGACTTCGAGCGTATTTCCCGCATTGCCTACGCTGAGGAGAAGGCGTTCCTGCATACCATTGAGACCGGTACTGAGCGTCTGGAAGAGGCAGTTGCTGCCGCTAAGAAGGACGGCTCCAACGCTGTTTCCGGTGCTGAGGCGTTTGCTCTGCACGACACCTACGGCTTCCCGATTGACCTGACCCTGGAGATGGCTGCTGAGGCTGGCGTGAAGGTTGACGAGAAGGCTTTCCGTGAGCTGATGGCTGAGCAGCGTCACCGTGCACAGGCTGACGCTAAGGCGAAGAAGGGCGCGTTCGCTGACCTGTCCGAGCTGCGTAAGCTCGTGGATGAGCGTGGCTCCATCTTCACCGGTTACACCGAGCTGCGTACTGAGACTCACCTGCGTGCAATCCTGGTGGACGGCGTATCTGTTCCCGCAGCTAAGGCCGGCGACAAGATTGAGGTTGTCCTGGATGAGACTCCGTTCTACGCTGAGGCTGGTGGCCAGGCAGCTGATACCGGTGTTATTACCGGCAACGGCTTCATCATTGACGTTCAGGACGTTCAGCAGCCCGTGAAGGGCCTGAGTGTTCACCGCGCCGTTGTACGTGAGGGCGAGGTTCACACCGGTGCTGAGGTTGTGGCACAGGTTGACGTTCAGCGTCGCCGCGACGGTGAGAAGGCACACTCCGGTACCCACATTATTCACGCAGCTCTGCACCAGGTGTTGGGTAATGAAGCAACTCAGCGCGGCTCCTTCAACAAGGAAGGCTACCTGCGCTTCGACTTCGCATGGGGCGAGGGCCTGTCCGAGTCTGCTAAGCGTGAGGTTGAAGAGGTAGCAAACCTCGCTATTCGCGATAACCACCAGGTGATTACCCGTGAGATGCCACTGGCTGAGGCTAAGGCTCTTGGCGCTATGAGCCTCTTCGGCGAGAAGTACGGCGACGTGGTGCGTGTTGTTGAAATCGGTGGCGAGTTCTCCCGCGAGCTGTGCGGTGGTACCCACGTTGGTTCGTCCGCTGAGGTTGGTTCCCTGACCCTGCTGACTGAGGGTTCTGTTGGCTCCGGTAACCGCCGTGTTGAGGCTCTGGTGGGTCTGGACTCCTTCAACCACCTGACTGCTGAGCGTACCCTGGTGAACCAGCTGACCGGTCTGATGAAGGTTCAGTCCTCCGCTGATCTGCCGGAGAAGATTAACCAGACTCTGGCTAAGCTGAAGGCTGCTGAGAAGGAACTGGCTCAGCTGCGCCGCGAGAAGCTGCAGGCTGAGGCTGGCAAGCTGCTGGAGAATGCACAGACCATCGGTTCTGTTCGCGTTCTGGCGCATGACGCTGGCGAACTGGACGCTAACGGCGTTCGTGAGCTGGCTCTGGATCTGCGTTCGCGCTTCGGCTCCGAGGCTGCGGTTGTTGCTGTGGTGGGTGTGGCTAATGGTCACCCCGTTATCCTGGTAGCAACCAACGAGGGCGCTCGTGAGGCTGGCGTGAAGGCTGGCGCTCTGGTCCGCGTCGCTGCCGGTGTTCTCGGCGGCGGTGGCGGCGGTAAGGACGACGTCGCTCAGGGTGGTGGCCAGGATGCATCCAAGATTGGTGCTGCACTGGACGCTGTCCGCGACGCTATCGCACAGGCTCAGGCCTAAATATGGCAGAATTCCAGCGGGGAGTGCGGATGGGCGTCGATGTGGGTAATGCTCGCGTCGGCACCGCCCTCAGCGACCCCGACGGCATCCTTGCCACCCCGCTCAAGACATTACGCCGCGACGCGAAGAAGAACTCTGACCGCCGTGTTTTGCGCAAGCTGATTGAGGTGAACGAGGTGGTGGAGGTTTTCGTCGGGCTTCCGAAGACCATGCGTGGTGGGGATTCTCCCTCCACGGAAATGGCTAGGGAGTACGCGCAGGCTCTGCGCTCCGAGCTGGATGCCGAAGAGAAAACACATATTAATATTTGGCTGGTGGATGAGCGACTCACCACCGTGAGCGCTCACCGTGCACTGCACGAGGCTGGGGTTTCCAGCCGAGATTTCAAGACTATGGTTGACCAGGTGGCGGCTGTGAACATTTTGCAGTACAGCCTGGATGCCCTCAAGGCGGGGCAGTCCGTAGCCGGGTACAAGGTGAGCGATCCGGCCCACGAAGAAAACCGACCGTCCGAGTCAGAAGGGACCGCGGTTGGTGCCGTCAACGAAACGGAGAACCTTCAGTGACCGAACAGAATAAACAGCCCGAAGAGAGCGGGCTCGACCTCTTTAGGCCTACGGCTGAGGACGAACGTAAGGGTATTACCGGCATTACGATGGAACAGGAAATCGTGTCGGTGGCTACGTTGCGTGCGCGTAAGCGCCGCCGCCGCGCCGTTTTCCTGAGCGCAATTTCCCTGTTTGTCGTGGCTCTGGTCATCATTTCTGGTGCCCTGATTACTCGCTACGACCCGTTCAAGAATCGTGACTACTCGGGTGGCGGTAACGGCATGACCGTAACTTTCACGATTCGTTCCGGCCAGTCCACCGCGCAGGTGGCTGCTGAGCTAGAAAATGCTGGCGTCATTGCTGATGCTGATAAGTTCCTTGAGGTGTACGCCAAGGAGAGCAAGGGTAAGTACTTGCAGCCTGGCACCTATGAATTGCAGCAGCACATGAGCAGCTCGAACGCTATCAACACGATTATTCAGGCGAACAGCAACGTACTGTACCTGGCTATTCCTCAGGGTAAGCGCGTGAGCGAGACCATCGATCTGATTGTTTCTGGCTCCGATGGCGCGTTCACCCGCAAGCAGGTTGAGGACGCGATCAGCAACTACACCCAGTACGGCGTGCCGAGCAACTTCCCGTCGATTGAGGGCTGGTTGCACCCGGGTGAGTACCGCTTCCCGAAGGATACCGACATCAAGAAGGTTATTCAGACCATGGTTGATAAGACCAAGGCTGACCTGAAGGAAGCCGGTGTGAGCGGCGATCAGAAGATCTTTGAGGTTCTGACTATTGCCTCTATCGTGGAACTTGAGGCTCAGCCGAAGGACTACGTGGCGGTTGCAGGCATCATTGAGAACCGTCTGAACAACCCCGACGGTGAGACCTCGGGTCTGATTCAGTCGGATGCGACCGTGACCTACGGTCTGGGTGTCCGCTCGTACCACCTGACTGAAGAGCAGAAGGCCGATAAGAGCAATAAGTACAATACTTATGCGAATAAGGGTCTTCCTAAGGGTCCGATTGGTTCCCCGCAGCTGGCTTCGATTAAGGCTGCTGCAGCTCCCGAGAAGAACCCGTACTTCTACTGGGTGACTGTGAATCTGGATTCCGGTGAGACCAAGTATTCCCGCACTTATGCTGAGCACCAGCGTTATGTTGAAGAGTACAACCAGTGGTGTTCTAAGCACCCGAACCGTTGTAGCTAAGCTGTAGCTGATTGGTTCAGCAGGTAGCTACGATTCGGTAGCTTTGGACTGAAGGTTCTTTGCTGAGGCGGGTACCGCCTCCACGAGAGTGGGGGAGGTGCCCGCCTTTGCTGTACCCGAATGCTGGGTCGTGCTCGAGTGGTGGGCTGTACCCGAATAGTGGTTTGTCCCTTAAAATGGGTAGAGTGCGCCTATGAACGTGGGTTCGTGGCGTGCGTGTCCGCAAAGCCCCAAGCGTTGAGAGCATTCCCCAGCGTTGAGAGCGAGAGAGTACCGATGAAGACTGAGCCGTACCGTGAAGCCCCGTATCTTCGCCGTGCCTACGTGCTGGGGCACCCGATTTCCCATTCCCTGTCACCCGCGTTGCATCGTGCGGCGTATAACTTTTTGGGTGAGCAGAATTTGGGGTATGAGCGCCGCGATACTTTGCCTGATGATTTGCCGGCGATGATGCACGGTGTGCGACACCCGGACGGTACGGAGGATGCTCCGTATATTGCAGGTCTGTCGGTGACGATGCCGTTGAAGACCGCGGTCATCCAGTATTGCGATGAGATTAGCGAGATGGCGCAGGTGACCGGTGCGGTGAATACGGTGTATCCGCGTGGTGAGAAGATTCTGGGGCATAATACGGACGTCATTGGCATTGTGAACGCGCTGCGCCACGCCGGTTTGGAACCGGAACCGCTCAAGGATTCTGCCGCGATTGTGGGTGGGGGAGCGACCGCTATTTCTGCTTTGGCGGCGCTGCACGCGCTGGGGTACCGCCGCGTGAGCGTGTACGCCCGTTCGTTGCATAAGCTCGGTAGTGTGCAGGAGGCGGCGGGCCGCCTGGGCGTTCAGCTGGAACAGATTACGTTGGCTGATTTGCCGCAGAATCTTGCTGAGCGCGGTCATCACCCGGTGGTGTCTACTCTTCCTGCTCATGCGGCGGATGAGTGGGCGAGCTGGCTGAGCGGGTTGAAAGGTGCCTCCGCGACGCACCGGCCGGTACTGCTCGATGTTGCGTATAACCCGTGGCCTTCGGTGCTGGCGAGCGCTTGGGAGGCGAACGGCGGTACGGTGGTTTCTGGCCTGGAGATGCTGCTGTATCAGGCGGTGGAGCAGGTGCTGATTTTTACTGACCGCACCCTGTCTGAGGGTGAGCTGCTGGGCTTGGTGAATGCGATGTGTGCGGCGGTTGATCTTGCGTCTCGTGCTTCCGTTTCGTGAAAAAAGCGTGCTTTCACTCGCTCAGTAAACAGGCATTTTATACACTATTTATACACGTGAAGAATTATTATTCCTTCCTCCTGCGCTGCGGTGCGGGTGCGATGAAAAGAGGTTAACCTATGGCCCTGCGTTGGCTCACTGCCGGAGAATCCCACGGCGAGGCGCTCGTCGGCATTATTGAGGGCGTACCCGCCGGTGTGGAACTCACCAGCGACATGGTGCGTGACGCCCTGGCTCGCCGCCGCCTCGGCTACGGCCGCGGTGCCCGCATGAAGTTCGAGGAGGACCGCGTGCGCATCCTGGGCGGTGTGCGTCACGGCCTGACTCAGGGCGGCCCGGTCGCGATTGAGATTGCGAACACCGAGTGGCCCAAGTGGACTGACGTGATGAGCTCCGACCCGGTGGATCCGAAGCTGATTGAGGGTCGTGCGCGTAACGCTGCGCTGACTCGTCCGCGCCCCGGTCATGCCGATTTTGCGGGTATGCAGAAGTACAACTTCTCTGAAGCTCGCCCGGTGCTGGAGCGCGCCTCCGCGCGTGAGACTGCGACCCGCGTGGCTCTTGGCGTGGTTGCCGCACAGATTTTGAAGGCTCTGGGTGTTGAGCTGGTTTCTCACACCGTAGCTGTGGGTGGCGTGCACGCTCCTGAGGGTGCCCCGGTACCTTCGCCCCGCAACGTTGAGCAGCTGGACGCTGACCCGCTGCGCTGCTTCGACAAGGCAACCTCCGACGCGATGGTTCAGCGCGTGGATGAGGCGCACAAGGACGGTGAGACTCTCGGCGGTGTGGTTGAAGTGCTCGCGTACGGTATGCCTCCCGGACTGGGTTCGTACGTGCACTGGGACCGCCGCTTGGACGCGCGCCTTGCCGCGGCTCTGATGGGTATTCAGGCCATTAAGGGCGTTGAGGTTGGCGACGGTTTCGCGACCGCTGACCGCCCGGGCACTGCGGCTCACGACGAGATTTCCATTGGCGAAAATGGCGTCACCCGCGATACCAACCGTGCAGGTGGTATTGAGGGTGGTATGAGCATCGGTGACCTGCTGCGTGTGCGCGCGGCAATGAAGCCCATTGCGACCGTGCCGAAGGCCCTGAAGACCATTGACACGTCCACCGGTGAAGAGGCCCGCGCCCACCACCAGCGTTCGGACGTGTGTGCTGTTCCCGCCGCTGGCGTGGTGGCGGAGGCTATGGTCGCCCTAGTGCTCGCTGAGGCGGCACTGGAGAAGTTTGGTGGCGACTCCATGGGTGAGACTCGCCGCAACATGGATTCCTACCTGGACGCTATTCCGGCGTCTCTGGCTTGGGAGTCTAACGTGGCTGGTTGGGACGCGTAGTGCCCCTTCCTGCGGAGTCTGAGGGCAGCGGCGTGAACGGTTGTGGTTCCGGGGTGGTTTCTGTGGAACAGAGTGTCCGCCCGGTCGCTTCGAGCCCCCTCGCGCGTATTGCTGCGGCAACGCAGCGTGCGCGAGGGGGCGCTTCGCCGCGCCCGGAATCTGGTGTATCGGAATCCGTATCTGCCACGGCTGAGCAGGCTGTTGAGTGTGAGGATTCCTCCCGTCCGGCCTTTCGCGTGCCCACCCCGGCTGACCTGATGCCTTCTGGTACCCGCCCCGTGCCTGCCGCTACTATGGCGAGCACGCAGGGTGTGCGCCTGTACGCTTCCTCGGTGTCTGAGGATGCTGACCCGGCACTCGGTCTGGGCGAGGACCTGAGCCTGAAGCTGCTCAGCGTCCTGCAGGGCATGGGCACCGACGAAGAGGAGCCCCGCAAGGAGCCCGCGAAGGCGGAATCACCTAAGCCGCCTGTGTCCAAGCCTGCAGCTCCGAAGCCGGCTGCACCGAAACCTGCCGCGCCCAAGCCGGCACCTGTAAAGCAGGTACAGCCTGCAGAGGCGGCGGGGGAGAGGGCTACCGCTCCCGTGCAGAAGACTGAACCGCAGTCTGCCCCCGTAGCCCCCATAGCCGCATCCGCAACTCCCGTAGCTGTGCCCGCGGCTGACCCCGCCAAGCCGGTTCGTCCGACCCCGGCACTGTTCGGCAAGGTTCAGGTTGTCGCACCCGCAGTACCCGCCGCGGAAGCAGAGAGCCAACCAGAGGAGAATCCCCTCGAAGCTTCCGAACTGCCCGCAACTTCCGCTGAATCTGCGGCACCTGCAGATATTGCAGCGTCGGAAGAACTGGGCGCGCCGGAAGAAACCCACGCAGAAGTGCTCGCAGAAGACGAGTCTGCCGGCGGCGCTCGCATACACCCGCAGCAGGTGCGTGAAATGCACGAGAACTTCGCGGAACGCGCCCGCCCCATCGTGCTCATCGGCCCCATGGCGGCAGGTAAGACCTATATTGGTACGCACCTGGCGCGTTTTTACGGCTACGAGTTCCTCGACGCCGACCAGCTCATCGTGGAACGCTACGGCGAAGTCTCCGAAATCTTCGAGATTTTCGGTGAGGCGTACTTCCGCGAGCTCGAACGCAAAACCATCGAAGAGGTCCTCACCTCACCGGTGTACCGCAATACGGTGTTCTCCCTGGGCGGTGGCGCACCTATGACCGATTCGGTTGCGGAGCTGCTCAAGGACGAATGCGTGGTGTACATCCTCGTTGATGCTGACACCGTCACCCCGCGCATTACCGGCAGCAAAACCCGCCCGCTGCTGCAGCCGAACCCGGTGGAGCGGTGGACCGAAATTTTTGAGCGTCGCCGCAGCCGATACGAAGAGCTGGCGCACTTCACCCTGGACGCACGAGGCGGCCGCCCTATCACGGAGATGACCGCAGAAATCCAGGCGTACGTGACCGCAATCCGTACTTCCCGAGCGCAGCACCCCCAAGCATAACCCCTCACCTGTGAAAGGACACATGATGAGCACTCAGCCCACCCCCACTTTCGGTGCCTCCGGCGCGGAAGATATCACCCGCATCCCGGTGACCGGCAGCTCCCCGCGTGAGAACTATGAGGTTCTCATTGGCCACAACCTGCTCGGTAAGATTCCCGAAATTCTGGGCAACCGCACCAAGAAGGTGCTCGTGATTCACCCACGTGCCCTGCGTTCCACCGGTGAGCTGGTCATGGAAGATCTACGTGCCATGGGCTACGAATCGTTCAGCGCCGAAATTCCGGACGCTGAGGAGGCGAAGCACTACCAGGTGGCGGCGTTCTGCTGGCAGGTGCTCGGTCAGAACGACTTCACCCGCACCGATGCGATTATCTCCGTGGGTGGCGGCGCTATTACCGACGTTGCCGGCTTCGTGGCGGCAACCTGGCTGCGCGGCGTGCGCGTTATTCACATTCCGACCACCCTGCTCGGCATGGTGGACGCTGCTGTGGGCGGTAAGACCGGCATCAACACTGCCGAGGGTAAGAACCTGGTCGGCGCGTTCTGGCCGCCCGCCGCGGTACTCTGCGAGATCGGCACCCTGCGCACCCTGCCCGAGAACGAGTTGCTGACCGGCATGGGTGAGATCGTCAAGTGCGGCTTCATCGCAGACCCCGAAATCCTCGACCTGATTGAGGCGAACCCGAACGCCGTGCGTGACTCGCAGTCCGTCATCATGCGTGAACTCATTGAGCGTAGCGTGCGTGTGAAGGCTGAGGTCGTCTCCGAGGACCTGCGCGAATCCGACCGCCGCGAAATCCTGAACTACGGCCACACCCTCGCCCACGCCATTGAACGTAACGAACGCTACCAGTGGCGTCACGGCGCAGCAGTGTCCGTCGGCATGGTCTACGCCGCCGAACTGGCGCTGGCAACCGGCCACGCCGACGAAGAACTCGTGGCACGCACCCGCCGCATCCTCGAATCCTTGGGCCTGCCCACCTCCTACAAGGCAGATGCATGGCCCCAGCTGCTCGAAGCAATGCGCCGCGACAAGAAGGCACGCGGCAACCTGCTGCGCTTCATCATTCTTGACGGTTTGGCTCGCCCGCGCGTCTACGAGGTGCCGGACGACTCAATCCTGTACATGACCTACCAGGAGATTATCTCCGAGTAGGCCTGAGTCCCGTACAGTCACCGCCACGCACCCGCCACACGACTGCCAACATATGACAGTCAGCATGCGGCAACAGGGCGGGGTGCCACAGCATCTGTGGTGCCCCTGCTAGGCAAATTCGTGCGCATCCTGTAGAATGTACGGGACATATTTTTGCTCATTGAAAACTTAGCGCCGCGCCGGGTACCACTACGGCGTGAGCGTCGATGACACGAAGGAGAGCCCCATGGCATCCACTACCGATATTAAGAACGGCGCCGTCCTGAAGATTGACGGCAACCTCTGGTCCGTCGTAGAGTTCCAGCACGTTAAGCCCGGTAAGGGTGGCGCATTCGTCCGCACCAAGCTGCGCAACGTTACCTCCGGCAAGGTCGTCGATCGTACCTTCAACGCTGGCGCTAAGATTGAAACCGCAACCGTTGACCGCTCCGACTACCAGTACCTGTACCAGGACGGCGACGACTACGTCTTCATGGACATGAAGACCTACGACCAGATCAATGTTCCCGCAACCGTTGTTGGCGACGCAGCAAACTACATGCTCGAGTCCCAGACCGCAACCATCGCGCTGAACGAGGGCACCCCCCTGTACATTGAGCTGCCCGCATCCGTGGTCCTCGAAATCACCTACACCGAGCCCGGCCTGCAGGGTGACCGCTCCACCGGCGGCACCAAGCCCGCAACCGTTGAGACCGGCTACGAGATCCAGGTTCCCCTGTTCCTGGAGACCGGCACCAAGGTCAAGGTTGACACCCGCACCGGTGAGTACCTCGGTCGCGTGAACGACTAATGAATTCACGTACTAAAGCCCGATTGCGCGCCCTCGAAGTGCTCTTCGAAGCGGATCAGCGCAACGAAGATTATATTGAGGTACTCCGCCGCCGCCGACTGTACACGGTAGCGCAGATTTCTGCTTACTCTGAGGAAATCATTCGTGGCGTCCGCGACCACGATGAAGAAATCCGTGAGTTTGTTGAGACTTACGCCCGTGACTGGTCCTTCGAGCGTATGCCCGCCGTGGACCGTGCCGTGCTACGTATTGGCACTTGGGAGCTTCTGTACAATGACGAAGTTCCGGATGCTGTCGCAATTTCTGAGGCTGTCGGTCTGGCGCGTGTGCTGTCCACGAATGAATCTCCGAAGTTCGTGAACGGTCTGCTGGATAAGCTCCGTCAGGTGAAGCCGACCCTGCTCGCGTAAGACATCCCGCCGCGGCCTGCCGCTGGCTCTTATAGCTGGTTGGCTTGCCGCCGTTGAGGATGCACCCGCAGGGGAGCGTACGTGAAACCCCCGCCGTACTGTAGTTCGCTACAGGACGGCGGGGGTTTTCTGTGTCTAGGTTGCGCTTGGTTGGTGCAGTTCTGCGTGGGGTTCCGTATTGGGGGCGGATGCGCTCGCAGGGTTTGTTAGCAACAGTTGAGGTTTAATCGGAGCCCGTGGGTAGGGGTAGGCGGCAACAGTCGAGGTTTCACCGGACAACGCAGGCGGGGGAGTGCCCCCTCTGCGGCGCTGAGCGCCTTGAGGACGGAGCCCCCGCCCGCGTGCCCGGTATGCGCCTCGAGGATAGAGCCCGCCCCGCTCCATACCAGCTCCGTCTCGCCGTGAGCGGTCTCTCGCCGAACCTGAACGTAGCCTGTGAACTGTGGTACCCTACTAGAAGCACAAAACCTTTAAATCCGTCCCGTGAGGCGGGGAAGGAGACGGCTATGCCTGGGTCAACTGTACCCACATCCGGCGTGAACCAGGGGCGAAATCTAACCGCAGCCCCACATTCGGCAACCCCTCAAAGCACCTCCGTGGACGCGACCACCGTCGGCCGCACCATCCTCAGCGAGGACGAAATCCGCCGCGCCCTCACCCGCATCGCCTACGAAATTATTGAAACCAATAAAGGCGTAGAAAACCTCGTACTCATCGGCATCCGCTCCCGCGGCGTACCCCTCGCCGTACGACTCGCCGCCCGCATCCAAGCCATCGAGCCGAACTTCAACGCAGAAACACGACTCGGCGCCCTGGACATCACCGCCTACCGCGACGACCAGCCTGCCTCGCCCAACGGCACCACCTCCCCAGAGAACACAGGGGAGAGCATCATGCCCAGCATCGGCATTGAAGGTAAAACCATAGTCCTCGTTGACGACGTCCTCTACTCCGGCCGCACCGTACGCGCCGCCCTTGACGCACTCAACGCCCACGGACGACCCGCCCTCGTACGCCTGGCAGTCCTCGTAGACCGCGGACACCGGCAACTACCCATCCGCGCCGACCACGTGGGCAAAAACCTGCCCACCAGCGCCAGCGAAACGGTGCGCGTCGTACTGACCGAAACTGACAACGCAACAGACCGAGTCGATATTATCCAGCTGGGAGGGCTCTCATGAAGCATCTGCTCGACACCCGCGAACTAACCCGCGAAGAAGCCATCGAAATCCTTGACGTCGCCGACTACATGGCGCAGGTCAAAGCCGAAAACCGCACCCTGAACGTACTCAACGGAAAGACCATCGTCAACCTCTTCTTTGAGGACTCCACCCGTACCCGCCTCTCCTTCGAAGCCGCGGAGAAGCGCCTGGGTGCAACCGTCACGAACTTCTCTGCTTCTGGATCCTCCCTGTCTAAGGGCGAGTCGCTCAAGGACACCGCGCAGACTCTCAAGGCGATTGCCGCGGATGCGTTCGTGATCCGCCACTCGGCATCCGGCGCACCGCAGCGCCTCGCCGAGGCAGGCTGGACTGATATCCCCGTGCTCAACGCGGGCGACGGCACCCATGCGCACCCCACCCAGGCACTGCTCGACGCCGTATCCCTGCGCCAGTACAAGGCAGAACGCGACGGCCTCGATAGCCCCCGCGGCACCGACCTGTCCGGTATGCGCGTGCTCATCGTCGGCGACATCCTGCACTCGCGCGTGGCACGCTCCAACCTCTGGCTGCTGACCACCCTCGGCGCGCAGGTCGTCTTCGTCGCACCGCCGACCCTACTGCCGCTGAACACTGCCTCCTGGGTTGAAGAAGCTGGCGTAGAAATCTTCCACGACTTCGACGAAGCCATTGCCACCAACCCCGATGCCGTCATGCTGCTGCGCATCCAGAAGGAACGCATGAACGCCGCGTACTTCCCCTCCGCAGAGGAGTACACCGACCTGTGGGGCCTGACCGCCGAACGCTTCGCAACCCTGCAGGCACAGCCGCAGCCGGTCGCAATCCTGCACCCGGGCCCCATGAACCGCGGCCTGGAGATCTGCTCCGAAGCCGCCGACGCCACCAACTCCTGGGTCCTGCGCCAGGTCAGCAACGGCGTGGCGCTGCGCATGGCGGTGCTCTACCTGCTTCTAACCGACGGCTCCAGCGCCAAACTCTACGCCGGCGACGAATCCTAAACGACCTTCCTAACGAGAGGAACCAACACCATGAGCAAGTACCTGATCAAGGGCGCAAGCCTCTACGGCGAAAAGGTCGCCGACATCCTCATCGAGGACGGCGTGATTAGCCGCATCGCAGAGAACATCGACGCCGCAGACGCACAGGTTGTCGAGGCTGCAGGCCAGGTGGCACTGCCCGGCCTGGTCGACATCCACACCCACCTGCGTCAGCCCGGCTACGAGGCATCCGAAACCGTCGAGACCGGTACCCGCGCAGCAGCCCTGGGCGGTTACACCGCAGTGTTTGCCATGGCAAACTCCATGCCCGTGGCAGACACCGCCGCAGTGGTTGAACAGGTTGACCGCCTCGGCAAGGAATCCGCATGGTGCCGCGTGCAGCCCATCGGCGCAGTGACCGTGGGCCTGAAGGGTGAGCGTCTCTCCGATATTGGCGGTATGGCGAACTCCATCGCGAACGTGCGTGTGTTCTCCGACGACGGCATGTGCGTGTACGACCCCGCCGTGATGCGCCGAGCCCTCGAATACGTCAAGACCTTCGACGGCGTCATTGCGCAGCATGCGCAGGAGCCACGCCTGACTGAAGGCGCCCAGATGAATGAAGGTAAGGTGTCCGCTGACCTGGGTCTAGCCGGCTGGCCCGCCGTCGCTGAAGAGGCAATCATTGCCCGCGACGTGCTACTGGCTGAGCACCTGGACTCCAAGCTGCACATCTGTCACCTGTCCACCAAGGGCTCCATTGAGGTTGTGCGCTGGGCTAAGTCCCGCGGCGTGAAGGTGACCGCGGAGGCAACCCCGCACCACCTGCTGCTCACCGACGAGACCGCACGCACCTACGACCCGGTCTTCAAGGTGAACCCGCCGTTGCGCACCGAAGAAGACGTCATGGCGCTGCGTCAGGCAGTTGCTGACGGCATCATCGACGTGATTGGTACCGACCACGCACCGCACCCGGCAGAGACCAAGGAGTGCGAGTGGGCGTGTGCCGCGAACGGTATGACCGGTCTGGAGCAGGCACTGTCCATCATCCAGATGACTCTGGTTGACACCGGCATGATTACCTGGCGCGATGTGGCACGCATTCTCTCCGAGGAGCCCGCGAAGATTGGTCGCCTGGACCATGAGCAGGGCCGCCCGCTGGCCGAAGGTGAACCGGCAAATATTGTGCTGATTGACCCGAAGGCAACTCGCGTGATCAAGCCGGAGGAGCAGGCAACCAAGGGTAAGAACAACCCCTACCGCGGTATGGAGGTGCCCGGCTCGATCCGTGCAACCTTCTACGCCGGCCACCCGACCGTGCTGAATGGCGAGCTGGCAACCCCGCGCCGCTAACCCGCGAGGCGAACCACGAAGTAACCGTGCCTGGCGGTGGTAGGTTCACGCCTGCCACCGCCTCGCGAGGAATACAGCCTCGTGGGAGCTAGTAACGGCTAGTAGCGGGGGAAAAACCTCCCCGAAACACGACCGGAACCACCAGCGCAAAAACACCCCTCCCTATCAACCCAGGCCGAGACAATCGACCGAGACCCAACCGAAAGAGAGAACCTTCGTGGGAAAGTTCCTGACCGCCATCATCTGCATCGCCCTGGTTGCGCTATGCATCTACGGCATGTGGCATGGATGGCGCTCGCGCCTGGCACGCCAGGCGAACATGTTCGGCTCCCTCAAGGAAGTTCCCGAACGCTACGAGGGCATGACCGCTGACGCTGCTTTCGAGGGCGAGTACGTCAGCACCACGATATTCGGTAACTGGCTGGACCGCGTGGGTTTCGATTCGCTCGGCTTTAAGAGCAAGTCCACCCTGCTGATTTATCCGGACAGCATCATCTTCACCCGTAACGGCGCGAAGGACCTGTGGATTCCAGCGAAGAAGCTCGCAGTCATCACCACCGACCGCGGTATGGCAGGCAAGGTTGTGGAGAAGAACGGCCTGGTTGTGATTGGTTGGACCCTGGACGGTCACCGCGTGCAGACTGGCTTCCGCACCCGCTACGCCGAGGATAAGCAGGCGGTACTGCAGGAGCTACGCCGCATCGCCCCGAACGCGGTAGATGCGCCCGAGAAGTGGGCGGCAGAACCGGAAGCCTAACCCCCGGACAAACCGCGAAACGTATAGATTTGGCCTAGCGGCAGGGGAACAACCCGCCGAAGGCACCATAGACTACCCCGGAACCTGCACGGTAGAGGCCGCACAGGAAGCGGGGGAGAACACCAGAGAAAAGGAAGAAGAGCATGACTGACATGACACGATCCGGCGCCCTGCGTACGGACCGCGCGCTGCTCGTCCTGGAGGACGGCACCGTCTACCGCGGCTATGGCTACGGCGCAACCGGCGCGTCCCTGGGCGAGGCGGTTTTCTCGACCGGCATGACCGGCTACCAGGAAACCCTGACCGACCCCTCCTACGCGGGTCAGATTGTGGTTCAGACCGCTCCGCATATTGGCAACACCGGCGTGAACACCACCGACGCTGAATCCCGCAAGATTTGGGTTGCTGGCTACGTGGTTCGCGATGCCGCACGTGTGGCATCCAACTGGCGTTCTGAGCGCACCCTCGACGAAGAGCTCATCGAGCAGGGCATCATCGGTATTCAGGGCATTGACACTCGCGCTCTGACCCGCCGTCTGCGTTCGAGCGGTTCGATGCGTGCTGGTGTGTTCTCCGGTGAGTACGCAGAACGCTCTGAAGCTGAACTGCTGGAGGAGGTGCGCGCCTCCGAACCGATGGCCGGCCGTAAGCTCGCTGACTCCGTTTCGGTTGATACCGCCTACACCGTTGAGCCGCACCAGTTCAACTGGTTCGCGCCCCCGGTTGCAACCGTCGTAGCCCTGGACCTGGGCATTAAGTCGATGACCCCACAGCGTTTTGCTGAGCGTGGCGTGCGCGTGCACGTGCTGCCCGCAAGCGCAACCCTCGAGGACATCTACTCCCACAACCCCGACGGAGTGTTCTTCTCCAACGGCCCCGGTGACCCGGCAACCGCTGACGAGCAGGTTGAGCTGCTGCAGGGCGTGCTGCGTAAGGGCACCCCGTTCTTCGGTATCTGCTTCGGTAACCAGCTGCTGGGCCGTGCGCTGGGCTTCGGCACCTACAAGCTGCCCTTCGGTCACCGCGGCATCAACCAGCCGGTCATGGATAAAACCACCGGCAAGGTTGAAATCACCGCGCAGAACCACGGCTTCGCTGTGGACGCGCCGATCGGCGACTACGTGACCGCACCGAACGCCGAATTCGGTCAGGTCATGGTCTCCCACGTGGGTCTGAACGACAACGTGGTTGAGGGCCTGACCTGTAAGGATATCCCCGCCTTCTCCGTGCAGTACCACCCCGAGGCTGCTGCTGGCCCGCACGATTCCGCCTACCTCTTTGACCGTTTCATCGACCTGATGGTCGCAACCAAGACTGCAAAGGAAGCATAAATGCCTCGTCGTACTGACCTTAATAGCGTCCTCGTCATCGGTTCCGGCCCCATCGTCATCGGTCAGGCAGCGGAATTCGACTACTCCGGCACTCAGGCACTGCGCGTGCTGAAGGAGGAGGGCGTACGCGTCATCCTCGTTAACTCGAACCCGGCAACCATCATGACCGACCCCGAGTTCGCGGACGCCACCTACATTGAACCCATCACCCCCGAGGTGATTGAGAAGATCATCGCTAAGGAAAAACCGGACGCAATCCTGCCGACCCTGGGTGGTCAGACCGCACTGAACGCGGCAATCTCCCTGGATGAGCGCGGCGTGCTCGCCAAGTACAATGTTGAGCTCATCGGCGCGAACATTGAGGCGATTAACCTCGGTGAGGACCGTGAAGCATTCAAGGGCGTGGTGGAACGCGCCGGCGGCGAGTCTGCACGCTCGGTGATCGTTCACTCCATGCCGGAGGCGTTGGAAGTCGCTAAGGAACTGGGCTACCCGATGGTGGTCCGCCCCTCCTTCACCATGGGTGGTCTCGGCTCGGGTATGGCGTACAACGAGGAAGACCTCTACCGTATTGCCGGTGCCGGTATTCAGTACTCGCCCACCAGCGAGGTCCTGCTGGAGGAGTCCATCCTCGGCTGGAAGGAATACGAGCTGGAGATGATGCGTGACACCAACGACAACGTCGTGGTCGTCTGCTCCATCGAAAACTTCGACCCCGTGGGCGTGCACACCGGTGACTCCATCACCGTGGCACCCGCACTGACCCTGACCGACCGCGAGTTCCAGAAGCTGCGCGATATCGCAATCAACGTGATTCGTGAGGTTGGCGTGGACACCGGTGGTTGTAACATCCAGTTCGCGATTGACCCGAAGACCGGCCGCATCATCGTCATTGAGATGAACCCGCGAGTGTCTCGTTCCTCGGCGCTCGCGTCGAAGGCTACCGGCTTCCCGATTGCGAAGATTGCGACCAAGCTGTCCCTGGGCTACACCCTGGATGAGATTCCGAACGATATCACCCAGAAGACCCCGGCATCCTTCGAGCCGACCCTCGACTACGTGGTCGTGAAGGTTCCGCGCTTCGCATTTGAGAAGTTCCCGGCTGCTGACCCGACCCTGACCACCACCATGAAGAGCGTTGGCGAGGCTATGGCCCTGGGCCGTAACTTCACTGAGGCTCTGCAGAAGGCGATGCGTTCGCTGGAGCAGAAGGGCGCGTCCTTCTCATTCAAGCCGCTGACCCTGTCTGAGGCTGAGCTGGCCGAGCTGATTGAGAAGACGAAGATTCCTACCACTCAGCGTATCTACCAGGTTCAGCAGGCTCTGCTGGCTGGCGCTACCGTGGAGCAGCTGCACGAGGCTACTAAGATTGACCCGTGGTTCCTGGATCAGCTGGTGCTGCTGAATGAGGTTGCCGGTGTGGTTCACGCTAAGCGTGACCACCTTGATCCGGAGACCTTGAAGCTGGCTAAGCGCCACGGTTTCTCGGATGCTCAGATTGCTGAGATTATCGGCTCTTCTGAGGATGTTGTGCGCGGTGTGCGCCACGCTCTGGGTATCCGCCCGGTCTTCAAGACTGTTGACACCTGTGCTGCCGAGTTTGAGGCATTCACTCCGTACCACTACTCCTCCTACGACCTGGAGGATGAGGTTACGCACCACGAGAAGCCCTCGATTATGATTCTGGGTTCGGGCCCGAACCGTATCGGTCAGGGTATTGAGTTCGATTACTCCTGTGTGCACGCTTCGCTGGTGTTGCGTTCGCTCGGCTACGAGACCGTCATGGTCAACTGCAACCCTGAGACTGTTTCAACTGACTACGATATTTCGACTCGCCTGTACTTTGAGCCGCTGACCCTTGAGGATGTACTTGAGATTGTTGAGTCGGAGCGTCGTACCGGCGGTCTAATGGGCGTGTTCGTTCAGCTGGGCGGTCAGACTCCGCTGAAGCTGGCTCGTGCACTGAAGGATGCGGGTGTGCCGATTCTGGGCACCACCCCCGAGGCTATTGACCTGGCTGAGGACCGCGGCGAGTTCTCCCGCGTGCTGGAGGAGGGCGGCCTGATTTCGCCCAAGAACGGTACCGCGTTCACTTTCGAGGGTGCTAAGCGTATCGCTGACGAGATTGGTTACCCGGTTCTGGTTCGTCCTTCGTACGTGCTGGGCGGCCGTGGCATGGAGATCGTCTATGATGAGGCGAACCTGGCACGCTACCTGGAGAACGCTACCGAGGTTTCGCCTTCGCAGCCTGCTCTGATTGATAAGTTCCTTGAGGACGCTATCGAGATTGACGTTGACGCCCTGTTCGACGGCGAGGAGCTGTACCTGGGCGGCGTCATGGAGCACATTGAGGAAGCTGGTATTCACTCGGGTGACTCCTCCTGTACTCTGCCTCCGATTACTCTCGGCCCGGACATCATCGCGAAGGTGAAGGACGCTACCGAGAAGATTGCTCGCGGTACCGGTGTGCGCGGCCTGATTAACATTCAGTTCGCGTACGTGTCTGAGAACCTGTACGTGATTGAGGCGAACCCGCGTGCGTCTCGTACTGTTCCGTTCGTGTCGAAGGCTACCGGCGTGCAGATGGCTAAGGCTGCTGTGCTGATTGGTCTGGGCAAGAGCATTGCGGAACTGAAGGCTGAGGGCTACCTGCCGTCGAACATGGATGGTGCGTCCCTGCCTGAGGAAACCGCGATTGCTGTGAAGGCTGCGGTTCTGCCGTTCGCTCGTTTCCGCACTCCCGAGGGTGTTGTGGTGGATTCGCTGCTGAGCCCGGAGATGCGTTCGACTGGTGAGGTCATGGGTCTGGATAAGCACTATGACACCGCGTTCGCGAAGGCTCAGGCTGGTGCTGGTTCGCCGCTGCCGACCTCCGGTAAGGTGTTCATTTCGGTGGCTAACCACGATAAGCGTAATGTCATTATTTACGCGAAGATGCTGGAGTCGCTGGGCTTTGAGATTGTTTCGACCGGTGGTACTGCTGAGATTCTGCGTCGTAACGGCCTGAACTCGATTCTGGTGGCTTCGAAGTTCGCTGAGGCGAATGGCGACCACTCGATTGTGGACATGGTCCGCAATGGTGATATTGACCTGATTCTAAACACCCCTGCCGGTGGTGCTGCTCGTAGCGATGGTTACGAGATTCGTGCCGCTGCGGTTTCGGTGGGCTGCCCGGTTATGACCACCATTTCTGAGTTCGCTGCGGCTGTTCAGGCGATTACTGCTCTGCGTGAACACAGCTGGGACATCATGAGCCTGCAGGAGCACGGCGTTCAGCTGGCTGCTGCTGTGGATGCTCGTTCCGAGGGTGGCGAGGAGTAATGTCCGCTGCTTTTGGTGATCGTCTGGCGAAGGCGATGGCGGAGCGCGGCCCGCTGTGTGTGGGTATTGACCCGCATCCGAACCTGTTGGAGCAGTGGGGTCTTGAGGATTCCGCTGCCGGCCTGGCTGCTTTTACTGAGGCAGTCTATGAGGGTTGCGCCCCGTTTGCGGCGACGTTGAAGCCTCAGGTGGCGCTGTTTGAGCGTCACGGTTCGGCTGGCCTTGCTGTGCTGGAGGCACTATTTGCCCGCGCTGCCGCTGATGGTGTGCTGATTGTTGCTGACGCTAAGCGTGGCGATATCGGTTCGACCATGAAGGCGTACGCGGATGCGTGGCTCGGCTCCTCGTCGCCGCTGGGTACCGATTCGGTGACTTTGAGCCCGTATCTGGGTTTTGAGTCGCTGCGTCCGGCACTGGATTTGGCTGATGAGAATGATCGCGGCACTTTTGTGCTGGCGCTGACCTCGAACCCTGAGGGTAAGAGCGTTCAGCACGTGGGCGCATCGGAGTCTGAGGGCGCTGTGGCTAAGCGTATTATCGCTGCGGCTACCGCTGAGAATGCTTCCCGCCAATGGGAGCAGATGGGCCCGTGCGGTCTGGTCGTTGGTGCGACTGTTGGTCAGGCGCTGGTTGATTTGGGTATTGACCTGAGCGTGTTCAACGGCCCGATTCTGTCGCCTGGTTATGGTGCGCAGGGTGCTTCGGCAGCTGATCTGTACCGCGTGTTTGCTGGCGTTGAGTCGCAGGTGCTGGTAAATTCCAGCCGTGGCGTGCTGGCTGCTGGCCCGTCAGTTGAGGGCTTGGCGCAGGCTGCGCAGGCGGCTCGTAATGACCTGTTGGCGGCTCGCGGCGCATAGTTTGCGTGTTGTGTGAGAGGGGCGTGTGCTCCGGGTGGATTCTGTTGAGGGTCTGTTCGGGGTGTGCGCCCCTTTTGTGTGCCCATTTTTCTTGCCGGTGGTTTGGGCCGATAGCACTACAATTGTGGCTGTTCTATCGCATTTTTTGTACATCCTGATGCATATTTTGCCGCTACATACTCGCGCCAATGCGAGTTTGCTCACCTCTGTAGTGGGGGAGTACGCCTGCTCTATGAGGTGTGTGCGTGGCTCCGCTTTTGATAGAGCGAATACTCCGCTATGCTATAGGGGTACTCCCCGATATTTACGTGCTGACGTGCGTAGACGCATTGTTGGTGCGAGTGTGAGTGCCGCGGATGGAATGAGGGTTCTCACGCTATCCGTGTTATATTAGTTGATAGGTAAAATTCTATAACTCGCAGAAATGGGGGATCCAACCATGCCGCTGACTCCGCTAACTGAGGATGCGCGCGCCTCCGCCCGCGAGAAGGCAGTACTTGCCCGAGCACACCGCCAGGAAATTAAGCGTGCACTGAGTGAACGTGAACTTTCTGTGCGTCAGGTACTCGATATGGTCGATTCCGACCCTGCGCTGGCTAAAATGCCGGTGGGGCAAATGTTACGCGCACTTCCGGGCATTGGTGCCATTCGAGCTGAACGTATCATTGAAGAACTTCATATTGCACCGACTCGCCGCCTTGGCGGCCTGGGTGTACACCAGCGTCGCAAGATGGTGGAGTACTTCAACCGTAATTCGCGGTATTTGAACCGCGCACGTCGTAAGACTGCTGGTAAGTCTTCCGAGTCTTCTCAGTCCTAATACCTCGTGCCTTCAGCCGATGAAGGTGCAGTAAGGAAGCTATGTTTCAGCCGACTCTCACCGTACTGGCTGGCCCCACTGCTGTTGGCAAGGGTACGGTGTGCCAGTACATTCGTGAGAACTATCCGAACGTGTGGTTCTCTGTTTCCGCTACTACTCGTGATCCTCGACCCGGTGAGGTTGACGGTACTCACTACTATTTCGTTTCGATGGAAGAGTTTGACCAGATGATTGCTGACGGTCAGATGCTTGAGTACGCTGTGGTGCACGGTAAGAACAAGTACGGTACTCCGCGCGCTAAGGTCCAGGAGGCCCTGGACGCTGGCCACCCGGTGATTCTTGAGATTGACCTGCAGGGTGCTCGCCAGATCCGCGAGGCCATGCCTGACGCCCGCCTGATTTTCTTGGCTCCTCCGAGCTGGGATGAGCTGGTATCACGTCTGGTGGGTCGAGGTACCGAGAGTGAGCAGGAGCAGGCTCGTCGCCTTGAAACTGCGAAGGTTGAGCTGGCTGCCGAGAAGGAATTTGATATCACGGTTGTCAACGACACTGTCGAGCGTGCAGCGAAGGAGATTGCTGAGTTGATTGGCGCTGCCTAATCTGCATGTTTTGCGTTTGCGATGGGGCTAGAATTTCTTCCGACCTGTAGTTCCGCCGTGAGATGTTGTGAAGGGTGGGGGTTTCGAAGAGTTTTCTTCGGGCCCCCACCTTTTTGTATGGGCTGGTACGTGCGTTTTAGCCGTTGAGAGGGTAGAATAGTTCTTTAGTTTTGACCGTGCCCTCAGTATGCCCGGTTTGCGCCATGGCGCGAACGGTATGTGGGGACGTTCGGTACGTACATTCCATCAAGCTATTTGGAGTTTTTAGTGGCAAACGAAATCAAGGAACACGAGGACTACAACTTCGTTGACGGTGTCGCTCCCGAGGGCATCGTGAGCCCCAGCGCTGACGCGCTGATTGAGAAGGCGGAGTCCAAGTACGGCCTGGTGATTTTCGGTGCCCGCCGTGCACGCCAGATTAACGCGTACTACGCTAACCTGCAGGACAATACTGCTGCGCACGTTGGCCCGCTGGTTGACGCTGAGTCGAACGAGAAGTCCCTGTCGGTGGCAATGCGTGAAATCATTGCTGACCGTGTTGTGTCGGAGCACCACCCGGACGCAAAGTTTGACGAGGACGGCTACCCCGTTCCCGAGGATCTGTCCGCTGTGATTGATTTCAGCGCGGCTGAGTTCTCCGGCGCTATCGAGGAGGAGTACATCCCCGCAGGTAGCGAAGAGGTTATTGCCATCGAAGAGGTTATCCTCGACGAGTCCGCTGAGTAATCTGCTTTTTATAAGGATTCTATAACGTACCATGCGCATTATCGTTGGTATTGGAGGGGGCATTGCTGCGTATAAGGCGGCGATGCTCCTTCGTCTTTTTGTGAAGAATGGCGACGAAGTTATCGCCATGCCCACCCCGAACGCGACGAAGTTCGTGGGTGTTCCGACTCTGGAGGCGCTGAGCGGCAACCCCGTCTCAACGGACGTGTTTGACCGTGTGCCGGAGGTGAACCACGTCCGTCAGGCTGAACAGGCTGACGCTGTGGTGATTGCCCCGGCGACCGCTGATTTGCTGGCTCGTTTGGCGGCTGGTCGTGCGGATGATTTGCTGTCCTCTACGGTGTTGACCACGCACGCCCCGGTGATTTTGGCACCCGCGATGCATACCCAGATGTGGGAGCATCCGGCGACTCAGGCAAATGTACAGACTCTGCGTTCGTGGGGTTATCACGTGATTGAGCCTGCGATTGGGCGTTTGACGGGCCCGGATTCTGGTCCCGGTCGTATGCCTGAGCCGGAGGATATTTTCGCAGTCGCGCTGGATGTGATTGCTCGCTTCCCGAAGGGTCGGGTGCACCCGGTGTACATGCCCGGTTACGCGCCGACTGAGCCCCTGTACACGGGTACGGAGCAGGAGCGTATGGCGGCGGCACGTGCGGCGACCCTGACTTCGGTGCTGCTGGGTCAGGCAACTGGCGCATCTGAATCGCTGCATGGTCCTCTGGCAGGTCGCCTCGTGGTCATTACCGCCGGCGGCACCCGTGAGGCGCTGGACCCGGTACGCTTCCTCGGCAACCGTTCGACTGGTAAGCAGGGCGTAGCCCTGGCGGAGGCGGCACGCGACCTGGGCGCGACCGTGCACCTGATTGGCGCGAACCTTGAGGTTCCCGCACCCGAAAGTGTACAGGTGACCCGCGTGGTGAGTGCCTTGGAGCTGCGTGAGGCGACCCTTGAGGCGAGCGCGGCGGCGGATGTGCTGATCATGTCTGCGGCGGTGGCTGATTTTAGGCCCGCCGAGTTTGCCGAGTTCAAAATTAAGAAGAGCGCCGATTCTGAGGATGCGCCGGTGATTCAGTTGGTGCGTAACCCGGATATTTTGCGTGAGGTCGTGGTTCGCCGCCAGCAGGCTCGTGAGGCGGGGGAGAGCACCCCCGGTCCGAAGCTCATTGTTGGTTTTGCAGCGGAGACCGGTTCGGCGGAGAAGACTCCGTTGGAGCTGGGTCGTGAGAAGCTACAGCGTAAGGGTACGGACTTCTTGGCGGTTAATACAGTGGGTGTGAATCGTGGTTTCGGCACGGACGATAATGCGATTACGCTGCTGTCGACTCTGAATGATGAGGCGCCGGTGTTCTCCGGTTCGAAGAAGGAACTGTCGGTGCGTATAGTGGAGCATGTGGCAGCTTTCCTACCTGAGCTTTCTGCCTGAGGCGACCTGCGCATCCGCGTAAAGTTTCGCAGCGTTTATAGTGTGGAGCCCGTGCGGTGCCCCCTGTGGGAGGTATAGTGCGGGCTTTGCTGTACCCTCCGTGGCTCCGCTGTACCCTTTGACTCTGCTACCCGTCTCTTTCTGCAGACCCCCTTGTAGAGCATTATGCGCAAGCACTTGTGATGCGGGTTTCTTTCTTCTGGGGTTCTGTCGGGAGAGCGCCTCATATTTCTGTCATACTGGTGAAATTTCTGACCGTACCCCCGAACCGTCAGATAAAGGTCTAGTATCATAGCATAGAGACAATTTCGCGTTGAAGGGGACGAAGAACCATGTCCGAGAATCAGAGCAAGCCCACTACGGTACAGCCCGTCCAGAGCGAGGAACGTCCTCAGATTCTGGTCATTACTGGTATTTCTGGTGCAGGCCGTAGCACTGTCGCAAATGTACTGGAGGATGAGGGCTGGTACGTCATTGATAACATCCCCCCGCAGATGCTCGGTTCCCTGGCTGAACTGGTGACCCGCGACGGTGCACGAGTGCCAAAGGTGGCGCTCGGTATTGACGTTCGCGCCCGCGCCTTGTTCTCTGATTTGCCCGCTGCAATTGAGACTTTGCGCAAGTCAGATATTGATTTCTCCATGCTCTTCCTTGATGCCAAGGACGAGACCATTATTGCCCGTTATGAGGCTCAGCGCCGCCCGCACCCGTTGCAGGGTGAGGGTCGCGTCCTCGACGGCATCCGTGCTGAGCGCACGCTCTTTGAGGGTCTGCGTCTTGCATCTGACCGTACTATTGACACCACCGGCATGAACGTTCACGAGCTGGCTCGTACTGTGCGTGAAATGTTTGCTGAGGGTGCAGATAAGAAGCTGAACCTGACCGTGATGAGCTTCGGCTTCAAGTACGGTGCGCCTTCGGATGCTAACTACATGGCTGATATGCGTTTCATCCCGAACCCGCACTGGGTTCCGGAGCTGCGCCCCCTGACTGGTCAGGACGCCCCGGTGCGCGACTACGTGCTGGAGCACGCCGGTACCGAGGAGTTCATCAGCAACTATCTTGCGGCTCTTCGCCCCGTACTTGAGGGCTACCGCCGTGAGGGTAAGTACTACGCCACCATCGCAATTGGTTGCACCGGTGGTAAGCATCGTTCCGTGGCTGTGACGGAAGAACTGGCTCGTCGTCTCTCTGCTTTCGGTGAGCTGAACGTGAATGTTCAGCACCGTGACAAGGGCCGCGAGTAAGTTCCGCACGGCGCGTCCCAACCACCGCGTCGTAATTCATTAGCCGCCGTCCGGCCCCGCACCCGTGGGGCCGGCATACCATTCCTTCCGGGTATATGAGGTATTACTATGTCCACCCATTCGACCAGTTATGACACTCAGGGTATTCCGCGCCTGCCGACTCTGCCGACTCAGGCTCTGCGCCTGTTGAAGACCACGCACCGTTCGCCTAAGGTCACTGCGATGGGCGGAGGCCACGGACTGTACGGTTCCCTTTCTGCGCTTCGCCACGTCACGCCTGATTTAACGGCCGTTGTGACGGTTGCTGACGATGGCGGCTCGTCGGGTCGTTTGCGTGAGGAGATGGGTATTCTCCCTCCCGGGGACTTGCGTATGGCGCTTTCTGCGCTGTGTGATGACACCGATTGGGGTCGCACGTGGCGTGATGTGATGCAGCATCGTTTTAGCGCGCCGGAGGGTTATGAGGATGAGTTCCCGCTGGATTACCATGCTCTCGGTAACCTGCTGATTGCTACTCTCTGGCAACTGTTGGATGACCCGGTCGCCGGTCTGGACTGGGCGGGTGCTCTACTGAATGCGCGCGGCCGCGTGCTGCCGATGGCGCTGGATCCGATGATCATTTACGGGACCGTGTTGCGTGAGTATAACGGTGGCGGTATCGAGCGTGTGAAGGTGGTCGGCCAGGTGAACCTCTCGAAGGAGGAACGCGTTCACGATATTGGTCTGACCCCGGAGAATGCTCGCCCCTGCCCAGAGGCACTCTCCGCTATTGAAGAATCCGACTGGATTGTTTTGGGTCCGGGTTCGTGGCGTACGTCGGTTCTGCCGCATCTGCTGCTGGACGCTCAGCGTGAGGCGATTATCCGCACGGAGGCACGCCGTTGCGTGGTTATGAACCTCTCCGACGATAGGGAGACGGTCGGCTTTACCCCGGCAACGCATCTGGAATTGTTGCGCCAGTACGCCCCGAAGCTTCACCTGGACGCGGTGATTGCTGACGCTGACATGCAGGCTAATCACCAGTCCGAGCTGGAGCGTGAGGCTTCTGCGATGGGTGCGAAGGTTGTGTGGGCGCATCTGCGTTCGAGCTCCCAGCCGAACGTGCACGACCCGCTCAAGCTTGCGGCTGCGTATAACGAAGCGTTTGAGCTGAGCTCTTAGATTGACTGGCTTGGATGTGCAGCTCAGGTGTACTGCTTGAGCTGGCTATTTTGGTGCGCCCTTCTCCTGATTTTTTAGACTTAGACACTACGCCCAGAAGGATCTGTTTATGGCATTAACCACGCTCGTCAAGGACGAACTCGCCAACTACGAGGCAACGAAAGTCTCTGCTCGTAAGGCAGAAATCTCTACGATTCTGCGTTTTACCGGAGGCCTGCACATTGTCTCAGGGCGAATCGTGGTGGAGTCTGAGGTCGACCACGAGGCAACAGCCCACCGCATGCGCCGCACCATTGCGGAGATTTACGGCCATGACTCTGAGCTGACCGGCGTCAGCGGTGGTGGTCTGCGTCGAGGCGGCCGCTACATTGTGCGTGTGGATCACGGCGGAGAGGCGCTGGCTCGCCAGACCGGTCTGCTGGATTTGCGTGGCCGCCCGGTACGTGGCCTGCCGCCGGCTGTGGTGAACGGCTCGTTGCAGGATGCTGAGGCGGTTATGCGCGGTGCGTTCTTGGCGCATGGTTCGCTGACTGAGCCGGGTCGTTCTTCCTCCCTTGAGATTACCTGCCCCGGCCCGGAGGCGGCGCTTGCGCTGGTGGGTGCGGCTCGTCGCCTGGATATTATTGCGAAGGCACGCGAGGTACGCGGCACCGACCGTGTGGTGGTGCGTGACGGCGAGACCATTTCGCAGCTGCTGGAGCGTATGGGCGCGACCGGTACTCTGACCACGTGGCGTGAGGCGCGCACCCGCAAGGAGGTTCGTGCGACCGCTAACCGTTTGGCGAATTTTGATGATGCGAACCTGCGCCGTAGCGCTCAGGCGGCTGTTGCAGCGAGCGCCCGCGTGGAGCGTGCCCTGCTGATTCTGGGTCATGAGGTGCCGGATCATCTGCGCTATGCCGGTGAGCTGCGTGTGCTGCATAAGCACGCCTCATTGGATGAGCTGGGTCGTCTGGCTGATCCGCCGATGACGAAGGACGCGATTGCGGGCCGTATTCGTCGCCTGCTGGTGATGGCTGATAAGCGTGCTTCGGAGCTGGGTGTTCCGGGTACTGAGCTTCCGCGCGAGGACTAAGCGAGGGCTAGATCCTGGTCTTAAACGGTGCGGGAAGCTCGTGTGGCTGAGGTGTGTGTGACGGTTTTTGTGACAAACCATAACCCGCTGTTTTTGAACAAAAACCGCATATTTTTCAAAAATGAGCCTGTGGATGGCTCTTTTCGCGTTGTGCGAGGGGAGTTATCCACAGGTTCTTTGCATGCCCTCGTGCGTTCGCGCGCGTGAGCCTAGGGTAGGGGTATGACGAGCATGACCCCCAACCCCGACCAGAATGCGGCACAGAACACTGTGCAGGATAGTGCAGCCCAGCAGGGCGGCACACAGCGTAGCGCCCGATCCCTGATGAACAGCCTCTACCGCAGCCCGCGCGCCCGTAAGAACGGTGCACCGGATGCCGAGGACACCGTGCCGCTGGCTATTGCCGCTGAGGTAACACCGGCGGAGGTACCTGCCGAAGAAACACCTGCCGAGCCCGCGGCATCCGGCCCGGAGTCGAATGGCTGGGCTGACTGGAATCAGCAGCCCGATTGGAACGAGGTGGACGACTGGGCGGAGTGGGAGCAGGCTGATCAGCCCGGCACCACCCGCAGTACCCGTTGGGGCTTGTCGCCACGCGTACTGCTTCTAGTGGCAGTGTTGGCGTTGGTTGCCGTGGTGTGGGCTGTGACCCAGTTTTCAGCGGCGCCGCGTGCCGAGCAGCTTGCCTCCCCGAGTGCTACCGCCGAGTCGGCGCATGCGGTGGGTGCCCAGCAGAGCCCCGGAACTCAACCCGGTGCCCAGTCCACCGCCCAGCCGGGCGCTAACCCGAGTGAATCCGCTCAGGGCGGCGCCTCCGGTGAGGCTACCGTGCGGGTGCACGTCGCGGGTGCCGTGAACAACCCCGGCGTATACACACTGCCCGCTCAGGGTCGTTCCGTGGATGCGATTGCCGCCGCCTCCGGTGCCGCCGCGGATGCTGATCTGGATCGCGTGAACCTTGCCGGTGCGTTGAGTGATGGGGTGCAGATTTATGTGCCGCATCGTGGTGAGACGGCTGCTCCAGCGCAGATTCAGCCCAATGGCGGCACAGCGAATGCAGGTCAGGGTAACGCGGCGAATGGTGCATCTCAGGGTGGTTCTCAGCCCCAGTCTGCACGCACGCTGACCGCTTCGGGGAGCGCACAGAAAGGCTCGACCCCGGTGAACATTAACACCGCCACCGCTGAGGAGCTGCAGACCCTGCCGCGTATTGGTCCGGCGATGGCTCAGCGCATTATTGCCTGGCGTGAGGCACACGGTGGTTTCCGTAGCGTGGATGAGCTGGACGCGGTGCCCGGCATTGGTCCGTCGATGCTGGAGAATCTGCGCCCGCTGGTGACGGTCTAATGTACCGCCAGCAGAAGCGTTGCCAGAACCGCCAGCAGGCAGGGGAGCGGGTACTATTTCCCGGATCCTTGCGCCTCACCCGGTCCGCAGCTACTACGTATGACCGTGCCCGCTACCGCTGGAGCATCGGCGCTGAACGGTGGCGTACCCGCCGTGACGAACAGGAGCTACGCGCCCAGGGAAGCCTCATTCACCTGGACTTTCGCCTGAGTTTTACGGTGGTAGCACTGTGGGCTTTTACCGCGCTGGCGCTGACCGTAGGCACGTGGCGGGTGGTGCATCCGCTAGCGTGTGTGCTCATTGCCCTGCTGGGTTGCCTGGCGATTCTGCTTTTCTTTCCGCCGCGTGCGGTGATGCCCTACAGCTTGCTCTTTCGCACGACCGGTCAGCTGGTTTTTCTGGCGTGTATTGTGACTGTTCAAGCAGTGCTTTTGTGCGCTACGGGGGTAGATGCATCCCGCGCCACGTTGCAGCAGGCGCAGGGGGCATCGCTTCGTCTGAATGGCACGGTGGAGCAGGTTCGCCGCGTGGATCCACGCACTACTCTGGTGGTTATTAAGCTGGAGGACATTCAGGGGCGGAGCGTGCGTGCGCTGGTGAATGAGCGGGTGCGTGTGTATCGGCGTGATGGTTCGGCAAAGAACACCGCGCAGCGTCTGGAGGCAAGTTCGGCGACGAGCGCAGAGGTGAGTTCGTCGGCTAGGTACCGGGGGAGCGGTACCGCGCGCTCGCAGGCGATTTATCCGGGTATGAGGGTGACCGCCCTCGGCACGGTGGAGTTTAACGGCCCCACGGCGAAGCTGAGCGGCGCGACTATTTTTCCCGCGCCCGCCTACGGTGCCGGGTCGAACACTGTCGCCCGGACTGTGGAGGAGCCGTACCTGTCCACGCTCAAGGAGCAGCTGCGCATCCGCGCTTTAGATACCCTTGGCACGGAATCGGCGGCGCTGGTTTTGGGCACCGCCTACGGGGACGATTCTCTGATGAGTTCCACCACGCGGGAGGAGTATAAGCTCAGCGGGCTCAGCCATATTACGGCGGTGTCCGGGGCGAATATTGCCATTGTATTTCTGGGCGCGTACCGGCTGGTGTTGGCGATTCACCCGTACCGCTTCGCCAGCGCA
Organism: Rothia similimucilaginosa; assembly: GCF_029850985.2. Lineage (NCBI taxonomy): Bacteria > Bacillati > Actinomycetota > Actinomycetes > Micrococcales > Micrococcaceae > Rothia > Rothia similimucilaginosa. The sequence goes on from NZ_CM138149.1 coordinate 1,035,808, forward strand.
TACCTGCTGCTTCGGTCCTGGGTACAGCGGTTACGGGGGAGAGGCACGGGTCATTCTCGCCGCTCCGCGTACCCCCGGCACCCTGGATACCCTCAACGACCCGCCCAGCTTCAACAAGCTACCCCGCCAAACGCCCACGCCCTGCCGCCGCTCGTGTACCGGCTGAGTACCCTCGCCATTCCGCACCGCGTCATGGTGCTGTGCGGGGTTGCGGCGGTGCTCGCCTACGCCATGCTGCTGGACTCTGAGGGTTCCGTGATTCGTTCCCTCGCCATGGGTCTGCTCGGTGCTTACGCGATGTTGCGCGGTTCGGGTCGCCAGTCCTTAGCGGCGTTGCAAACAACGGTGCTGATGTGTCTGCTTGCCGCCCCGCACCTCGCCGTGGATATGGGGTTCGCCCTGTCGGTGACGGCAACCTCCGCGCTGATCCTGCTAGGCCCGCCGCTGATTCGTCTGCTCATGCGCGTCATGCCGGTTTTCTATGCGGAAATGCTCGCCGCGCCGATTGTGACGTCCCTGTGGTGCACTCCGCTGATTTTGGCGATGAGCGGTAAGGTGCCGCTCTATTCGGTTCCGGCGAATCTGGTTGCCGCTCCTTTGTCGCCGCTGAGTATGCTCGCCGGGCTGGTTGCGCTCGGATTCATGCTCCTGGGCCTGCCCACTGCGGCGGATCTGTGCCTGCGTGCCGGTGGCCTTGCCGCGCGGGGCATCGAGTGGGCGGCACACACTGCCGCGCACGCGCCGGGTAACCCGTGGGAGCCCGGTTCGGGCGTGCCCGCGGTGGCGTGTAGCGCCCTCTGCGTGCTGGCGTTGAGCATAGCCCTGTGGTGGGTGGATGCATGCCGCTACCGCGCGGTCACGCACCGGCAGTATTTGCGGGTGGTACCGCAAACCGCGCCCTCCTATCAGCGCCCCAATCAGCCCGCCCGTTCCTGACCGACTAACTGTGGGCATATAACCCTAACCGACTACCCCTAACCACCGCTAGGAGGCATCTGAGAAGAAAACGCTATGATGGATACTCGAGACTCTACCCACGCAGCACCCCCGTGCGCAGCGGGGCCGAGTTCAGCCCGTACCCTGCAGATAAAGGCGAGTGATAACCGTGTCCGAGCGTAAGCGTTCAACCCAGCGTGGTGGTTCCCGAGGCTACGCCCGCCGAGGCGGCCCCGCCCTCGACACCGCGTGGCGTACCGTCACCCCGGCACCCGCCGTCATGCTCTACGGCCCGGAGGAGTACTTCGCCTCCCGCGCTGCAGCACGCCTGCGTGAGCTGTTCCGCAGCATCCACCCGGAGGTGGACCGCGTTCAGATTAACGCCGCCACCTACACGGCGGGGGAACTGATCCTGCACGCTTCGCCCTCCCTGTTCGGTTCGGCGAAAATCATTGAGGTTGAGAACGTCGCCTCCATGAGCAACGATTTTTTGACCGATACGCTCGCCTACCTGAACGCCCCCGAGCCGGACATCATGCTCGTTCTGAACCACTCGGGCGGTAACCGTGGCAAGAAGCTTATCGACCTGGTGCGCTCCCAGTTCGTGCTCATTAACTGCAAGGCGCTCAAGACTGATCGTGAGAAGAGCGAGTTCTTGGCGGGAGAGTTCGCCACCGCCCAGCGCCCGATTACTGGCGGCGCTCTGGCGCTACTGACGGCTGCCGCCTCCGACACTGCGGAGCTCGCCGCCGCCTGCCAGCAGCTACTCTCAGATGTGCCCGGCGAAATCACCGAAGAGGCGGTGAACCGCTACTACGGCGGCCGCACCGAAGTCACCGCGTTCCGCGTCAGTGATGCCGCGATTTCCGGTAACGCCCCGGAGGCTCTGCGTCTGCTCCGCCACTCCCTTGCCACCGGCACGGAGCCGATTCCGATGCTGGGTGCGCTCGCCATGCGTATCCGCAATATTGCGCGCGTACACCACGTGCGTTTGAGCGCTAATGAGCTGGCGCGTGAGGTGGGTATGGCACCGTGGCAGGTTGAGCAGGCTCAGCGTGACGGCCGCCGTTTTACCGGCGCCCAGTTGGCGCATATTGTGCAGCTTCTGGCTGATGCGGACGCCCAACTGAAGGGCGAGTCCCAGGATGCGGTGTATGCGGTGGAGCGGGCTGTTTTGGCGATTGCTCGACCTCCGCGTCTGTAGTGCATAATAGAGCCCATGCTCAAAATTCTGAAGAAAATTTTCTTTGCCCTGCTGCCCTTCCTGCAGAAGGCGGCAGAGGATGCCCTCAACGACGCTACTGCGCCTAAGGGCGGCTCCGAATCCTCCCAAAAGAGTGAGTCCCACAAGGGCAAATCTCGTCAGGGTGAGGTTCGTACCTCCGGCTCTTCGGCACCCAAGCCAAGCGCCTTGAAGTCTTCCTCGGCAAAGTCCTCGGCACCTAAGCCTTCCACACCGGCTTCGACCGGCGCATCCGACGGTTCGGATTACCCGGGCGATTACCGCGACATGATCAACTTTGAGTACTCGCCCTCCCTGGACGGCGACGCTGACCCGGGTGAAATCGTGTGGACGTGGGTTCCCTTCGAGGAGGACCACTCGCAGGGTAAGGACCGCCCGGTGCTTCTGGTGGGTCGTGACGGTGAGTACCTGCTGGCGCTGATGATGACCAGCAAGGATCACAATAACCGTGAGCACGCTGATTCGAACTACCTTGATATTGGTTCAGGTCCGTGGGATTCGCAGGGCCGCGCCTCTGAGGTGAAGCTGAACCGCGTGATTCGTGTTCGCCCGGATGCGATGCGCCGTGAGGGTGCGGTGATGCCGCAAGATACGTTCCGCCTGATTGAGCATGCGTGGACTCGCCATAACGGCTAACACCCTGTGCTTTATGCCGGGATACTTTATACCTGGAGCCTGAGGGTGACCAGTGTTAGATGTGGAGGCTGCCTGTAGCGGTCTTCACAGTATTTTTCTCTCCGCGATGCTCTGTCATGGAGGCTGTTCGTCTGGTATTATGTGTGGTTGAGTGTCCGATGGTCATCGGGCACTGCTGGCCGGTTGCCATAGGCATCCCCACGCCGCTCAGTCGATGATCGGCCAGCGTCGCCCTCACCGACCAATAAGACAAAAAAGAAAGTTTAATTGTGGCTAACATTAAGTCTCAGAAGAAGCGTATCCTCACCAACGAGAAGGCTCGCCTGCGCAACAACATTGTAAAGTCCGAGCTGAAGACCGCGACCCGCAAGGTCAAGGCTGCTGTTGAGGCACAGAACAAGGAAGCAGCTGTTGAGGCTCTGCGTTTTGTGAACCGTAAGCTGGACAAGGCTGTTTCCAAGGGTGTTCTGCACAAGAAGACCGCTGCAAACAAGAAGTCCGGTCTTGCTGCGCTGGTAAATAAGGCTTTCTAAAACTTGCGGGGTACGCGAGTATCCCTCTGGTTTAGGGCAAATACCCCCGAAATCCCTTATTTATAAGGGTTTTCGGGGGTATTTTTTCATGCCAAAACTGCAAATGGTGACAGTCTAATAGCAGTCTAGAGAGATTTCAAAGTGGGGAGTAAATGGGGACCAATTCTAGCCAGCCAGCCCCTCCAGTGCGTCCGCAAACGCCGCCTGCTTACTCCTCTGCACATAGGCGGCCCTGGTCATCTCCTCCGATGCATGACCAAGCTGCAGGGACGCCTCAGCAATACCCAGCCTCTCATCCAGGAACGTGGCGGTGGTCTTCCTCAGCACATGCCAGGTCACCCACTCCAAATCCGAACCCTTGAGCGCCCGCATAAGCAAATTCCTCGCCGAATTGTACGCCAGAGATTTACCGCCCTGCTCGAACACAAAGACAGCTCCATCCAAAGACTCAGCCCGCCGCCTCCGCAGCACATCAAGAACAAAGGGCGGCACCTGCAGAGTACGAGCCTCATGTGTCTTCGTGTCAGCCTGCCAGCCAGCCTTCTGGACAAGCGTACCGCAAATGGTCACAGTCCCCGCCTCAAGGTCAACATCTTGCCAACGAATCCCGGCACCTTCACCCCAACGACACCCCGTCCCCAAAAGCACATCCACCAGATCAGGAAGATACCCATTGTAAGTAGGCGTTGCCGGCAGAGCGGCAACGAGCCGCCGCAGCTCTTGAACCTGCGACAGATCCAGCGCTCGCACTTCCTTCTTCTTGGTCTTCACCGGGCGAGTCGCCAGAACAGGGTTGTGGGGGATTGCGCCCAGACGCACAGCCTCATCGAGCGCCATTTTGAGCGTCAAGCGCTGGTTATACCGCACACTAGGCAAATCAATACCCGCCAGATACGCATCCAAAGTTCCAGCAGTGAGCTCTCTCAGCTGCAGGGAGCCAAGATTCTGAGAAAGACGCTCAGCCCACAGCTTGTAATTACGCAAGGTATTCAGCGCCAACCCATCCAGACCAGACACCCACCGGTCCAGAGCCTCCCTCAGCGTCGTCGCCGAGGACAGCTCAGCACCAGCCACAGGCAGATTCGACAGCTTCAACTTCACCCGATGCTCAGCCGCCGCACGAGTAGGCCCCTGCGCCGTCACCTCCCGCCGCACGCCAGCACTATCACGAAAATAGACACGCGCCATCCAGCGTTTCGGCTTAATCCGCCGAGCCATAATCTTTCCATGAGAACCAATCGGAAGAGGGTCCCTAACCACCCGCTTCTCCTTTCACTTGCGCTCGACCGCAGGTGACGCTAAACTCAGTCACTCTCGTTCGAGCAGCCCTTCAGCATGGACTGCACAGGAACCGCCCCGTCTACTGCCGGATACAGCAGGTGGGGCGGTTGTCTTTTTGCCAAAAAAGTAACCGCAACACGCCGTTCGCAGGCTTTCTTGCTATAGCTTCGTACTGACGCTACACTGCTCCAGCAATAACCGATAACTACGAGGCGGAACCTGCAAGGGCGCTGAGTCGGTATCTTGTTGTGTGAGTGAACCGCATCAGACGGATCTAAGCGCTTATTTCTCCTTACATGATTGATGATGCACAGACGGGGAGGGCTGGAATTAGCTATCCAGGCCGCCCCGTTTGCTGTGCTCCCAGAGCCATGCTGAGAGGATACGCTCGGTAACCTCCAGTTCTGCAGCCGCAGCAGGCAGAGAGTCGGGAGCCACCGCTAAGGCAGTCTTCACGGCATGTGGCTGCAGGAGCCACCCGGCGGCGAGGGTGTCGGCGCGCCGCTCGCGCTTGGTGGAGGCGACATCGTCCATGGGGGAGTGTTCGTCTCCGTTGATTGCGTGGGCGAGCTCGTGGGCTATGACGCATCGTCGTTGACGGTGTAGGAGCCCAGGGGCGGTGAGTATGGTCCGGGTTTGCTCATCCCAGAGGGCGAGTGTGCCGGCTGGTGGTTGGGCTTCGACGATGCGGATACCCAGGGACGCGGCGTGGCGTTCTGGGTCGTAGTCGTATGTATTTGTTGAAGTCATGAGTGAATCGGTGATTGACGGGTAGAGCTGGCTATAGCTCTGTCTCTTTCTTATAGGCGGCTTCTGCTACCTGGAGGATATCCCCAAGGTTTATGCTGAGTGCTTCACAGATTCGGTCGAGCTCATTGGTGTTGAGGGGTGAAGCATCTTGGTTGATGGTGGTGCTCAAACGAGCACGGCTAATCCCTGTCATTTCTTCCAGCATCCGCAGACTTATACGTTGCCTTGCAACCTCGGCACGCAGCTCTGCATTAATAAGCTGACTGAAACGGCTTGCGGGGCCAGTTCCCCTGCGGTTTCCTCGTTTTTTCTTTGGCTGAGTCATGATAGCTATGTGGTGGGTGTCCTTACATCGAGTAGGTTTTCACCTCGGATGTCCTTCCAATTCCTGATAATGCGGTTGGTGGCCTCACTGAACGTCTCTGCTTCATTCGAGGGTACGGAGCGCATTATGCGCCCCAGCTTGAATCGTCAGTAAGGACATGGTCAGCAGGGTGGGCGGCAAGATGGTAACCCGACTTGGCCGCCAGCTCCTTCTGTAGCGCTGCCTCAGCACGGAAGCAGACTTCCCCCGGATTGAGCTCGAGTGCTCTGCAAATAAGCTCAAACTCATTTGTATTCAGGGGCGAGGAGTCAAGGTTCAGAGTAAGGGAAAGCCGATTACGACTCACACCAGTGAGCTCTTCCAATGCTCGCAACGTCAAGCGCCTGCGAGATTGTGCCGCACGTAGTTCTTCGTTTAGCAATTGACTGAAACGGCTTGCGGGGCCAGTTCCCCTGCGGTTTCCTCGCTTTGCTTCATTCGAGGGTACGGAGCGCATTATGCGCCCCAGCTTGAATCGTCAGTAAGGACATGGTCAGCAGGGTGGGCGGCAAGATGGTAACCCGACTTGGTCGCTGATTCTGCCCTCGCGAGAATCTCAGCAGCCAATTGAGCATCAGTAAGAGGAGTGGCCACTTGTTCTCGCATTGCGTTGTCTGCCGCAGAGATAATGACCGTCATATCCACATTGAGTGCGGTACAGATGGTCTTGAGGTCACGGACGGGAAGTGAGCCTTCTGACCGATATACCGATCGGCTGAGCTTACTCTTGGAGATGCCAGTTTTTGCGGCGAGAGTCAGCAGGTCTTCACCTCGCCGAATCATCCATATCTTGATTTCACGGTTTACCAAATCGTTGAAGAGCTCTGATTGGGATTGCAGCTCTTTAATGTCTGTCATGGGAACAGTCTACAAGATTCATAAAAAAAATTCCTGTTTCAGGTTGCATGTTCCAAAAAATAGGAATATGCTAGTTGCATACCAACGAAAGGAGGCACTGAGATGCAGGAGGAAATATTCAGCAAAAACATGCGAATGGCTTTAGCTATGAAGTCGAAGACGCAGCACAGTCTGGCTCTAGCATCTGGGCTTCATCCTAGTCGCATCAGTGCAATCGCCACCGGTAAGGCAGACCCTCGCATTACCGAAGCGTGGAAGATTGCAGAGGCTCTTCAGGTGCCCGTCACCTGGCTTTTTGAAGACCATACTGCAGACCTGGGTGCCACTGTCTAATTTTTTTATCCACCATTCCTAAAATTAGGAGTTATTCCTAGAAAAGGACAGGAATAAGTGCTGACTATCCCTGATAACGCGCTCACGGTCTGGAGTCCTGAAGAGCTTGCCGACAACCTCGGCATATCACCCCGAACTCTAGCCGCCTGGCGCAAAGCCAGGACAGGCCCCGCATACGTCAAAGGCGGGGGACGCATCTACTACACATCGGCCGCAGTGACGGGTTGGCTCTCAAACCTCCCCGTCACCCACACCACCAACTAAGGAACCGGAAATGACCACGAACGAAGAGAACGAATTTCTCCGAGGAATCGGAAAAAGAAACCTCAGCGTGATCCGACAGCTTGCCGCGGGGATGCACCTAGGCAACGTCGAAGTCGCTATCACCTACGACAACTGCATCGACGTCAAAGAATTCACCATCCGAGGAGACCTCCTACCCATCTCCCCAGAGATGGAGGAAGAAGAGAGAAGGAAGGAGGAGCAAAAGATCCGTGAGCTCCTCAGCCAATTGAAGCAAAAATAACCGCACCACCCAAGGAAACACCAATGAACGAGAAACACCCAACCCCCACCGAAGCGCTCGCCACAGAGCACGCCCGCACCATCTGGTGGGCACGGCACCTCACCGTCCACAACCGAGACCCGCGCCTCCGCGGTAAGAAGGCACCTGCACTTCACTGCGGGGCATGCCAGGAAGTCTACGCGGAGTTGGAGCCCGGCAATATCGCCCACGTCATGGGCACTGCCGCAGCCGAGCACATCAAGACGGCACACCCCGACTTCTGGATAGAGCTTATTGCTCACGCGAACAAGTGCCTGGACGCCGCCCGCATCTGCTGGGACCGCAGGAACAGTATCCGACCTGACCTGCGACCCACCCTGCACGAAAACGAGCTGTTCAAGAACCTCGTGAACATCCACATTCCCTGCCCTATTGATTGCGGCGTCACCTTGCATGACGCACTAACCGCCGACCAGATCAAGGACGAAGCCACGCTCCAGTTCTCAGATGAAGCGGTAGAGCACTGCATCACCCGCCTCGCAGAGCACCTGATGCGTCACCGCCGCAGCCAAATCGCGCAGCTCCTCTAACCACCCCGGAAGGAAAACACTAATGGACAACGAACAATTCACCCTAATCTTCAACGCCATCTGCTTCTTCATCAGCGTTGCCGGCGCTATCGTCTCCGGATTCTTCTGCTTCAGGACGCTCAAAGATTCCTGGGAAGAGAAGAAGAAAGAAAAGGAAAAAGAGCGCGAGCTATCGGCGAATCGGGACGGGGATAACCTCATCAAGCCCACGGATTCGGAGCTCTAGGTTCGACGGCAACGGCTTACCGGAAGCACCCAGCATGAAGATGCGTAGCGACTCGCCGGGGCGGAACACCTGCTGAACCTGGTCGCAGCGGACGAACTCATCAAGATTCGCCACCTCAAGAACCTCAACGGATTCATTAGTGACGTTGCTCAACAGGTAGGTATCACCGCTATAGGGAGTCAGCTCAAATGTGGGCCTCCACAGGTGAGACTCAATCTTGGCCTGAGACTCGGACTGCTTCTGCTCTTCAGCAACGATTTGCTCCATTTGCTTGAGCGACTTCTCCGCTTGCCGGGCACGCTCCTCCGCAGCCTTTGCAGAGCGAACCGCGGCATCACGCATCTCTAACGCCGCCCGATGTGCCTCCTCAGCCTTCTCCTTCGCTTTCTTAGAGCCAAGGGACTGGTACCAGGAAACAGCGGCGAAAAAGGCAGAGATGATAGCCGCAAATGCTGAACCGCCAGAAAAAAGAGTTGAGAAATCCATACCAACAATCCTAACCACCGACCACACACCAACTAGGAAGGACACACCATGACTGCCACAACCTCCAAGACTAAGCGTGACCGCTCCGCAGGCCGCCGTCACCGCCGCATCGCCATCCAGACAATTATCGACAACAACGACCAAGTCCGCGCCGACATCGACAGCCTCGACAACAGCATCGCCGCGCTGCAGGACGAGCTCTGCGAGACCCGCCGCCTCACCGACCACCTCAACGGACAGGTTGCACAGCACACGAAGGACGTGAACGCCAACGTCGGATTCGCAATGCAATGCATCGTCGAGAACGAACGCAAGCTCACCGAAACCGAGTGCGCAGTCGGAATCCTACAAGGCGCCAGCAAGAACCAGGGCAAGGCACTCGCCCAGCTCAACAGGTACACCCGGCAGCTCCACGCAAAGCAGACGAGCCAGAACCGAGACCTCACCATCGTGCATGCTGACCTCGCGGAGCTGGAAAAGAAAATTATCACCCTCGCCTGGATTTGCCTCGGCATCTGGGTCGCCGCAGCACTCACCATCTTTATCCTCCTCATCATCTAACCCAAGGACACACACCATGACCACCGACCACACTATCCGCACCGCCCGCGCCCTCACCTGGGCCTGCACCCTAGCATCCATCCTCATCATCGGCATCGGCACCGCACAGCCCACAATCACCGCCCGCGCCATCATCTTCACCATCGCACTCATCCCCGCCGCCGCCGCAATCCTCATCGGCAGCTTTGTCCACGACCACACCAAAGGAAGCCTCAATGACCAAGACGCTTGACCTACCACACAAGACCATGTTCGAAGCCTGCAACCCCGGCACAAAGCTCGTCTCTGAAAGCCAGGTAGCCGCCGGCGCTGGCATCAAAGTCTCCACCGTCCGAACCTACTCAGGCGCTGCCGTCCGAGCCGCCGGCATCCGCCTCCGCCCCGTAGCCAAAGACGATGACGGCCGCTACTGGTACAAGACCTCAGACGTCGAAGTCTGGCAACGCAACCGCGCAGCAGGCAAAGCTCGCTACCGCGCAATGATGACAACCTCCATCCACGTCTAGCCCCAAGCTTCCCCCGCCGCCATTCTTTTCCTACAGTAGCCACACCGGCGGCGGGGACCCCACCCCCGCACACCCCACCCAAGGAAACACCACCATGGCACGCCACAAAATCGCAATCGAATTCGCCAACCTCACCACCAACGGCGAAAAAGACATCATCCACACCCACGCCTACTGGGACGGACGCCACAGCGAAAAAGCACGCAACAAAGCAGTTATCGACGCAGTAGCCACCGCACTCGCCCCCCGCGCCTGCAGCACCTACGACGTCCACCCAGGCGGAGACGTCTACCTCTACACCGGCGGCTACCCCCGCAGCAAGATGCTCTGGGCAACCTACACCATCATCAACTAGGGAGAAATACCGATGCAGGACCACATGAAATACGAAGGCCTCCACTTCACCGTCAGAGTCGACCGGCTCACCCGAAACGGAGAAAACGTAGGCAAGCGCTTCCGACTCAGATGCGTCACCTGCCTAAAAGAGCTGGGCAAAGACGTGGAATCGCTCAACTCCCTGTACCTCCAAGACGCATTTGAAGAGCTCTGCGAAGAAGCCAAACTCCACGCCAGCTCCCACGCCGACACCAACTACGCCGAATAAGCCCCCACACCCCAAGGACACACCATGAACCGCTACCACCCCATCGCCAACCCAGACCGAGACCTCACCATCAACGGCACCCCCATCCGCCACATCTACGACGCCGACCGCATCTGGGTCCACAACACCGACCTCGCAGAAGCAATCGGGGCACTCGCCAAAGGCAGCCTCCTCACCGGCGTCTCCACCAAATGGAAGCGGAAGTGGCGCGAAGACCTCGGCGGCGGCAAAGCAACCCGCGCCGCAACCTACCTGGTCGCTGAAGGACTCCTGCAACGCTCCCTCAAGATGAAGCGCGACAGCGACAGCTACCCCCGCCTGCGCGAAGCAATCGACCAGATCCGCACCCTCGAAGCGGCGCGCCGAACCCGGCATGCCGAAGCACTCACCACCGCGGCACATGGAGCCGACCCCAAGGACGAACCAACTCTCCCTATGACGCTCACCCAGCCGCCGGCGCTCACCGCTGAAGCTGCTGAATCGCCGCAGGAATCAGCAGAGGTACTCGGTCGCGTCGAAGAGGCGAAGAAGAGCCTCGCCCCGTTCACCCCCGCCGCACTGCGCAACGCAAACCTCGGAAAGCGCCAGCGTCAGATACGCGAGCGCATGTCCCAAATCCAGCACCTGCTTGACCTCATGGCTGAGGATTTGGTGGATGCCGCTATTGAGAACCCCATCACTAATTAGCAGGTTTCTGCTGATTTTGACACAGATGTAGAGAACGATGATCTACACTACTACCACCGCAAGGAGCCCCCCTCATGCCCTGGCTGAAAGTATCAGATACAGCCGCTCAGCATCGCATTGTGTGGCGAGCGCTGGAGATTCCTGGCGCGAGCATGCAGTCGATGTGGTCGTTGTTTGGTCAGGTGCTTGCTTTGGCTGTTGAGGCGGCGGCGTTCAAGACTGATTACATTATTGAACGCGGCTCCATTCTGAAATTCACCGGTACTCCAGAAGCTGCAGAGAAGTTTATTGCTGATGCGGTCTTCTGTGGGTACCTGACCGGTGAAGTTCCGCTGGATGATGGGCGTATCGCCTATCGTTTGGTGGAGGATGAAGATTTGTTCCACATGCGTCTACGAGAGGAGATTGATTGGGAAAACAGGCGGCGTAACGACACCCGAAAAACTTCGTTGATTGTGCCGATTCGTGCTCGCGACGGCGATGCATGTCGTTGGTGCGGTCACGTCGTTTGGTGGGGGGACCGGAAGGGCGGCCGTGGCGCGACCTATGACCATTTGAATCCTGGAGTTCCTGCAGAAACTCCGGATGACATGGTCGTGGCGTGTCGAAGCTGCAACTCGTCCCGCAAGGACAATGCTGGTTGGGCGGTAGATCTTCTACCTGCCCCGAAGACGCCGTATTTTAGTGCAAAGAGCGCGGCTTGGCTGACTGAGAATGGGGTGCCTACTAAGGCATCTGCTCCGTCAGATAAGCCGGTTGGTAGGTCGGTCGTGGCCGCTTCGCAGGTAAGAGAGTTCTCCCGGAGCCAGGGCACTGGTTCGCAGGTTATTGATGAACCCTTGCCGGCGGTGCAGGCCACCTCGCAGGTAAGAGAGTTCTCCCGGAGTCAGATCCAGAACCAGGGCACTGGTAATGGTGATGGTTCGCAGGTTATTGATGAACCCTTGCCGGCGGTGCAGGCCACCTCGCAGGTAAGAGAGTTCTCCCGGAGTCAGATCCAGAACCAGGGCACTGGTAATGGTGATGGTTCGCAGGTTATTGATGAACCCTTGCCTGTGGTGCAGCCGCAGACCGACTCGCAGGTAAGAGAGTTCTCCCGGAGTCAGATCCAGAACCAGGGCACTGGTAATGGTGATGGTTCGCAGGTTATTGATGAACCCTTGCCTGTGGTGCACACCAACAGCTCTTTGCCGACCATCAGTGCGCAGCAGATGATTGACGAATTCTCTGCGCAAATCGATGCAGCCGAGCTCGCCCTCATCAACGAGCAAGCATCCGCTGCAGAGGTCGTTGAAGAGCCAACCCCAGCCTCCGGTGCACCGGTGGCTGAGGGAAGCCTCACCGGCCATTTCGTCGTACCCAAAACCACCTCTCAAGACCCCTCACAGGATTGGGAGGAATTGGGAGCCGATTCAAATCAGGAGGGTGACGGATTCAAATCCGCCGGGTCGGGACGGGACGGGAACGGGCAGGGCACCGCTCGCGGTAGCGAGCAGAGTGCCCCTGTAACTGACCCTTCCGCTGGGACTCAGGCGGCGAATTCCTCCCAATTACTCCGAATCGATTTGAATCATGAGGGTGACGGATTCGAATCCGCCGGGTCGGGACGGGACGGTAAAGCCGATAAGAACCTAACCACTTCAGAATCGAAACGCCCTCGTCATCGCCGAGCTCGACCCCGCCGAACCAGGAGGTAGAAGTGAAAGCACAAGACTATTTGATGCTTACCGCTCGAAACGTAACGGAAGCTCAATTCCAATCAGCAATCATCACCCTGGCAACCCGCCTGGGATGGATGCACTACCACACCCATGACTCCCGCCGGTCGCCGGCTGGTTTTCCTGACCTGGTACTCGTCCATCCCATCAAGAGGCGAACCATCTTCAGAGAATTGAAGGCGATGAAGGGGCGAGTCTCAGCTGCACAAGTCCAGTGGCTCGACGCGCTCGCTTCGGCTGGCCAGGACGCTGGAGTGTGGAGACCCGACATGTGGACAGCAATTGTGAAGGAGCTGAGTCAATGACTGAGCAAGATGTCGCTGAGATGCGCCGCCGGGTGCGAGCCATCCTGAATGTCTTGGCCTTTGCCCATGTTCGAGCTGAGGATATGGGGGCATCAGCTGAGGCGCTCGAAGATGCTCCGCTGGAGATGGCGTTGCTAGATCAGCTTCGGCAGGCTGTCACTGAGCAGGGTGCGGAGCATGGGAGGGGTCCGTCGTCCTCTGGCTCGCGCTCGCCTCTGGATGTTGCGGCTTTGGATTTGTGGACTGCGGTGGGTCGGTCTGCTGCGGAGACTGCGACAGCTGTGGGTGTGCCGGCAGGGAAGTCACCACCTGAAACCATGCGTGCCGTGCTCCCTCATATTGCCCATGCAAGTCTTCCTGTTCTGATCTGGATTGGTGAGGAGTGGAGCGAGTGGGCGTCAAAGATTCAGGAGCACCTGCAACCTACACGCCGCACGCCGATAGACCGTGCGTGCCCTGTCTGCCACCAGAAGCTCCGAACCTGTCGAGATGAATTCGGGGCAACAGTACAGAAGCCGTGTCTGGTTGCTGTCTGGGACGTTGAGGGGGAGCAGGTTCAGCGTGTCGAATGTTCGGCCTGCTCTGCGATTTGGCCGCGTGCTTTCCTGTGGAATCTGCTGTCTGCGGATGAGGAGGAGGAGACACTGGTTAGACTGTCCTCTGGCGGGTGACGCTGGTAGTTGCACAAGGAGGGATGATGACGCTAGACTATCCCGCTTACCACTGGTGTGTCCTCTGCCTAGCAGGGGGGGTGGTAATGATGCGGGAGACATGTTCAATCGTGTCGGATTCTTCCTCTGGTGGGGGAGGAGGGAAAGCATACAGCCTCCCCCACCAGGTACCAGCCCGCAAGCTACAAATGAATAGTGGAAGAAGGAGGAAGCGTAATGGCGACCAGTCGTACCGGTACCGCCCGCTGGAAGAACCTCCGAAAGCAGGAACTCGCCGCCGCTTTTGAACGCGGCGACATGCGCTGTCCTATTTGTTTCGTTGCCTACGACTGGCACAGGTCGAAGCAGCCGAACTCGCCTGAGCTTGACCACGTGACAGCTCACGCTGAAGGTGGCAAAGATGTTGTGGAGAATACTCGCGTCATCTGCCGCCAATGTAACCAGCGACTCGGCGGAAAGCTTGGAGGCAAACGCTCTCAAGCACGCAAGACAATCAGAATCGCTGAACCAATCAGGCCGAAAACAACGATGGTTCTTTGACCCCAACCACACACCCCAGCCGGTGACCTCTCGCCGTGATAAGGGGGACATCATCAACCGGGGCAAACCACCTGGAGCAAACAGGACCAGGGGGGTACCCCCTCCCCCGGAGGGTGAGTTCGCGCCCTCCGGCGATAGCGATATATCCACAGCAAATTTCCACATAATACGGGTTCGACAAGGAGTGATACCTTGAGCAAAGGCAAGCCTAAGCAGCTCGAATCTATCGATTTTGAGGGAGCCACCCAAGAGGAAGGCTCCCTTTCTCATGCCACCGCAACCGGCACCCGCCTCGACAGGCTCCGTGCCCTGCGCAGCAAACTCGCCGCGCACATCGACAACCCCAACACGCTGGCCCGTGACCTCGCCGCGCTCGCACGCCGATTCCAGGACCTCGATAAGGACATCGAGGAGCTGGAACAGCTAGAGCAGCAGTACGGGGCAGAGATTGAAGGAGAGCACCATCATGAAGAAGATGCCCCCTTCGACCCGTCCACTCTCTGAGGTCGCCGCACAGCTCAAGATACCTACTGGAATTGTGGCGACCGGTTGGCCGTCCATTGCTCGGCAGCTCATGAAGATGAGCTACCCGCTCGATAGCTGGCAGATTGATATTGGCCGCCTGGTTTTCGCGAAGCGCAAGGACGGGTTCTATGCCGCCGGCGTGGGTGGCGCCGCGCTGAGTCTACCTCGACAGGTAGGTAAGACCCACATGATTGCTGGCTTCATCTTCGCCGCCTGCATCGCTTCTCCGAACACGCTCGTCCTCTGGTCGGCGCACCGCGCTCGCACCCACAACGAGACGTTCCAGTCCATGCAGGGCCTTGCGGCTCGCCCGGCGGTTGCCCCGTTCATCTCCCATGTCCGCCGCGGTGCCGGTCAGGAGGCCGTAGAGTTCGCGAATGGTTCACGAATTCTCTTCGGCGCTCGTGAAAGCGGCTTTGGTCGTGGCTTCGCGAAGGTTGATGTCATTGTGCTTGATGAGGCGCAGATTCTCACCGAGAAGGCACTGGACGACATGCTCCCTGCGACCAACGCGGCACCGAACGGATTAGTGCTGATGATGGGTACGCCGCCGAAGCCGACAGACCCCAGCGAAGTGTTCAGTCGGCACCGCGCCGAGTCTCTCGCTGGGGATAAGGACAAGCTTTATATCGAATGTGCAGCAGACCCCGGCTGTAGAGCTGACGATAAGAAGCAATGGGCTAAGGCAAATCCCTCATACCCGACACGAGTCAGCGCTGTCGCAATTGAACGCATGCGAAAGAACCTCACTCCCGATTCATTCAGGCGTGAGGCACTCGGAATCTGGGACGAAGCCACAGCAACCCAGTCAGCCTTCACCCCTGAAGCTTGGCACGCATGCGAGGGCGAAGCCCCCAAGGAGGGCCGCACCGTGTTCGGTGTGCGATTCTCTCCTGACGGTATGGAAGTCGCGCTCGCTGTCGCTCGCCGCCCGGATACTGGCGGCCCAATCTTCATCGAGGGCCTGCGATCTGAACCTCTTTCCAATGGTACCGGCTGGCTCGTAGACTTCCTCGCCGAGCATGCCTCCCGCGCTGCCCAGATTGTTATCGACGGCAAGGCGGGTATCGGCTACCTTACGAACGCGCTCCGTGAAGCAGGCGTGAAATCCAAGACGCTCATCTGGCAGCCATCACTGGACCAGGTCATTGTTGCTCACGCGACGGTCGAGCAGGCAATCATTGGCAAGGACCTCACTCACAGCAACCAGCCTGAACTAACCCAGCAGGTGCTCTCCTGTACCCGCCGAAAGATTGGCAACCGAGGAGGTTTCGGTTGGCAGGCTGCAGAGGGAGGTAGCGTCACCCTGTTTGAGGCTGCC
Source organism: Rothia similimucilaginosa (assembly GCF_029850985.2). NCBI lineage: Bacteria > Bacillati > Actinomycetota > Actinomycetes > Micrococcales > Micrococcaceae > Rothia > Rothia similimucilaginosa. Next base: position 1,051,987 of record NZ_CM138149.1, read on the forward strand.
ACGCTGGCTTACTGGGGCGCACGCGTAACCAAACGCAACCCCGCACGGAAACAAAGGATTAGCGTATGAGTGACTTCTTCCCTATCCCCGCCGATGGTGGGGATATTTTTACGCCTACTGAGTTGGCGCAGCTACGGCTCATGCGAGACCAGCTACAGGCCAAGCGCGCCAGGAACCGGGTGCGACAGAACTATTACGACCAGCGTGTAGGACTCAAAGATCTGGGTATCTCGATTCCTCCGCAGCTGCGGAATATCGATTCGGTGCTCGGATGGCCTGCCAAGACCGTGGATGTGCTTGCTGACCGTATCCGATTTGAGAAGTTCATCTCGACTCATGAGAGCAATATCGACCCGTTTGGTTTGAATGAGTTGGTGGCGCAGAACGATTTTCAGGAGGTGTTCGCCCAGGCGGCATCCTCCGCTCTGATTAATTCGTGCGCGTTCATCACGGTCACTCAGGGCGATACTGAGGCGGGTGAGCCGGAGGTTCTTTGGCTGCCGCGTAGCGCTCACTGGGCTACTGGACTGTGGGATCAGCGCAAGCGCTCGCTCGCTGCCGGGTTGTCTGTGACTCGTACGGATACGGACGAGTTTGGGGACGTGACGGTGCGCGAGGTAACCGTGTACCTGCCGGATAAGACGGTGGTGCTCGGGTTCCCTGCGGCTGGTGAGCGTGCTGAGGCTACCGCTGTTGTGCTGCCGAACCCCGTGGGGCGTCCTTTGATGGTCGCTCTGGTGGTGGGGGCTGACCTGCGCCGCCCGTTTGGGCGCTCGCGGATTACGCGGGCGGTCATGTCGCTTACGGATTCGGCGGTGCGTACGATTGTGCGTTCCGAGGTTGCGGCGGAGTTTTTCTCGACGCCGCAGCGCGCTATTTTGGGTGCGGACCCGGAGGCCTTGGACGCGTCGAAGTGGGACGCAGTCATGTCGAAGATGCTCGCGATTAGTAGGGATGAGAACGGTGAGTTGCCGCAGATTCAGCAGTTCTCACAGATGTCGATGCAGCCGCACACTGAGCAGTTGCGACAGTGGGCGGCGTTGCTAGCGGCGGAGTCGTCTATCCCGTTGGATGAGCTTGGTTTTCCCTCTGATAACCCTTCGAGTGATTCGGCGATTCAGTCGCAGCGCGACCCGTTGCGGCTGGCGGCGGAGCGCTGTATCAGGGGGTTCCAGTCTGCGTTGCGTCAGGTTGCTGTGCTGACGGTAGCTTTGCGGCGTGGGTGGGAGACCGCCCAGGAGGCAACAAATGTACAGGCGCACTTCGCACCGACGGTGCATGTATCGGATGCAGCTGCGGCAGATGCTGTGCTGAAGCAGGTGCAGGTCATGCCGTGGCTCGCGGAGTCCGGTGTGGTACTGGAGAAGCTCGGGTACAGTGCGACGACGGCGGAGCGGCTCATGAACGATAAGCGCCGCGCCGAAGGCGTCCAGGCTCTTGGGTTCTATAAGCAGTACAAGGAACGTAAGGATGCTGAGCAAGCTCAGCGGCAGGAGAAGCTAGCGAAGCAACCGCTGGGTGAGTTTGAAGTAACAGAATAACGGAATGATGGCGAGGTACCCCCGGTATGGATATGCAGGATATTAGGTACCTCGCCGAAGGCTTGAACGGTATCGTGGCGGAAGCTACAGATCTGTTTGAGGCACGCATCAGGGAGCTTGTTGAGCAGGGTGCACCGTGGGAGCTGGTGCGTGAAGAAGCACGCCGCATGTTCATCTCACTGGTGGACGGATACCGTGTGCAGGCTGAAGCTTCGGGGGAGGAATGGTACAGGTATCTGCGGGAGCTCGCTGTGGGGGAGGCCGCAGGGTTGCCTTCTGTTGAGGTGCCGCTGGTGGAGCGCAGGAAGTTGAGCTCTGCTGTCTGGTGGGCTTCGCAGTGGCTAGAAGAGCCGAACGTGGATGTGGAGCGTGCGCTGGCGGTGTTATCCGAGCGGCTCGACCAGTTCATCAAACATGCTGGGCGCGAGAAGGTTACCCAGCTTGCGGTGGCTGATCCGGCAGCGAAGCGTTTCGGGCGTGTGCCGGTGGGCTCCACCTGCACCTGGTGCGAGATGCTCGCTTCGCGCGGGTTCGTCTACACTAGCCCTAAAAGCGCCGGTATGTTTATGCGGTTCCATTACAAGTGCGATTGCCAGGTGGTGCCCGGGTTTGAGGGCAAGAACCCGGTGGAGGGTTACGATCCTGGCGTGTATAAGGCTCGGTATGAGGCGGCTGTTGCGGCGTTGCGTGCGGAGTCGAAGCCTGGAACACGCTTTGTTGATCGGGATGTGGCGTGGCGGATGGGTGTGATGTTTCCCGAGGTGTACGGCCGTAAATCGGCGGCTCTGGCATGGGAGGGTGAGACTATCCCTCTTGGAGATGGTGTTGCTGCACGTGTGGCGGCAAAGCATACCAAGCAGGATGCTCAAGCGTTGCAGCGCTGGGCAGAAGGTAAACAGCCAGATGGGATACCGTATTATGTGCGTCTGCAGAAGGCGATTCTGGGTGAGATTCCCTGGACTCGTGAGCTGAAAAAGCTTCGTCGCGAGTTGGATAGCGCGATTGACCGGTCTGTGGTCTTGGAGTCGTTTACGGTATCGCGATGGGCACCATTAGAGACTTTCGGTGTGGGCAAGATTGAGGAAATATACTCGCTTCGAGGCTCATTCATAGAGCACAGACCGTATATCGCTGCTGCTGATAAACCTAGTGGGGTAAAAACTAGTAGTGGACGAGTTCAGATGCACGTGTACGTTCCTGCGGGGTCTGGGCTCGCGCCGGTGTGGACACACACAGAGAAATATCGGGGCCAGCGAGAAATTCTGTTGTTACGAGGTGGTATGCTAGACATAATAGACGTCATGAGTATGCCTGACGGTTCCCCGCTGGTTTTTGCATATTATCAGGAGGTTCCCCATGAGTAGCGAGATCGCAGAAGAAGCTTACGATTATCGTGAAGACCCTGAGTATTGGCGTGCCCCGTTCGATTTTACGAAGCCCATATCTGATGCAAATACTCCGGAGGGGTGGATGCGTGCTGAGTTGAAAGGGCGTTTTTTCAACGCTCCGGTGGCACGCCCTGGTGCCGAATATGAGTGGGGTTTAGCAGAGATTAAGCGTAGGAACGAAGCTAAGGAATTCCCCTTCAGATATAGCGAAGTAACCAGGTTGTATCGTGAGAAGGTAGCTAATGGTGAGTTGCCAGATGTTTATGCTGGCACTCCATACGATTTGGCGCTTCTGCCTTTCTAACATAGTTTCCCTTTCCGTCCGGGGTTTTGGGCGGCATAACCGAATATAGAACATATTTTTTACAACACCACCCGTGTAGACGAGTTTCCGTCTGCACCGGGTGGTGTTGGTGCTTAACGAAGCAAGGAGCAACCCTATGAGTGAGAACACCACAGTCGAGACGGCAGAAGTCTCCGAGCAGCCGCAGGTAACCCCCGCGGATGTCGCGGCGGCGCAGCACGAGCACATGGAGGAACCTGCGTTCCGCACCATCACCTCGCAGCGCCAGCTTGACACCATTATCGCCGAGCGACTCAAGCGTGAACGTGCAAAGTTTGCCGACTACGCCGACCTGCGCGAGAAGGCTGCCACCGTGGATGAGCTAACCGCTCGTGCCGAGCAGGCAGAAGGGCGTCTAGCCGAGCTCGAGCACGCGGAGAAGGTGCGCGGATGGAGTGAAGCCGCCGCCGCCGAGTACGGTGTTCCCGCTTCCGCCCTGCGTGGGGAGACGCAGAAGGAGCTAATCGAACACGCGGCGCTTCTGTCTGAGCTGCTCCACGGCGGTGCTACCGGTGGTGCGGCGGGTAACCGCACCGTCATCAAGACCGAGGGTGAAGGGGCGGGGCTTGCGCTCAATGGCGACCCGCTACTGGACAAGCTCAAGGGCGTCCTCGGCATCTAGCTAATCCTCTTCTAGGAAAGGAAAAACCGTTATGGCTATTACCGCCGCAACTAAGACCAGCGACCTCGCCGGGTTTATCCGCCCCGAGATTGCGCAGGCATACTTCGCAGAGGTTCAGAAGGCTTCTGTGGTGCAGTCTCTGGCACGTCAGGTGCCTCTCTCTGTCTCTGGTGAGGCTATCCCCGTACCAACTACGAAGCCCACCGCCTCCTGGGTGGAAGAAGGCGCTAAGAAGCCCACGACCCAGGCGGGGCTGACCCTGAAGACCATGACCCCTAAGAAGATTGCCGCCATCGCGGTGGTCTCCGCCGAGGTCGTCCGTGCGAACCCCGGTAACTACATGGAAGTTCTGCGTCAGGAGATCGCGGAGTCGTTCGCTCGCGCGTTCGACGATGCCGTTATTCACGGCACCTCGAACCCGTTCGGCGTGGGCAGTCACCTTGCCTCCACCAGCAAGGCTGTGAAGCTCGGTACTTCTCCCGCGAATAAGGGCGGTATCTTTGCCGACCTGAACTCGGGTCTGGAACTGCTGGTGAAGGATAAGAAGAAGCTCAACGGCTTCGTGTTCGATGACGTTGCTGAGCCGCTGTTTAACGCCTCGGTGGATGCTAACGGTCGCCCGCTGTTCGTGCCTGAGCCGACCGTGGCAACCGCTGCTGTGCGTTCCGGTACCGTGCTGGGTCGTCCCGCTTCGTTTGCTGATACCGTGGCGAACGGTACCGCTGCCGGTTCGGTGGTCGGTATCGGTGGTGACTTCTCGAAGGCGCTGTGGGGCACTGTGGGTGGCATCAACTTCGATGTGTCCACCGAGTCCACCGTGACGATTGGCAACCAGCTGGTCTCTCTGTGGGAGAACAACCTGGTTGCGATTCGCGCCGAGGCCGAGTTCGGTTGGCTTATCGAGTCCAACGCCCACTTCGTCAAGTACACCCTGTAGGAGACGCAATGGCAGTCTACGGATTCCCACAGCTGACTGCCGACGACCTGCGCGCCCGCTGGCCTGACATGCCTCCAGGGGCAGACTCTCACGCAGAGGTGCTCCTGGAGGACGCAGGCGTGTACATCCGAGCGGTCGCCCCGAACTGGGAAGACCTCGACCCGGATGCAATCGCAATCGTCGCCTGCCGAATGGTCAAGCGCAGCATGTCTGCCGGCCAGCTCATCGACGGAGCATCGTCTCTGTCTCAGACAGCCGGTCCGTTCAACCAGCAGGTCACATTTGCTAACCCTAACGGCGACCTGTACCTGACTAAAGCGGACAAGAAGCTGCTGGGTATCGGCACACAGACATTCAGCACCTACGACATGCTCAGCAACCGGCGGGAGGTGTCGAATGTGGCTTACTCAACGATTCCTTATTCAGCACTTGGCGAGGATTGAGGAAGTAGAGGACAGCTGGGGCACTAAACACTCCGTGTGGGCCGACCCAACCGAAGTCGCCGTGTACGGTTGGGCACCAGCAAGCGCCGACCAGCTCATGCGCGATCTGGATACCGGCATCCGCCGTGACTGCGACCTATACGCCCCCGAACCTTTCGCCTCACCAGGCGACAGGATACTACTCCCCGGAGCGGGGACGTTCGAAGTCGTAGGGCACCCGGAAGACTACTCGACCGGTCCGTTCGGATTCAAAAACGCAGTGCGTATCAACCTCCTACAAGTAGAAGGCTAAACAATGGCCGAAAAAACCAAAGTGAAGCTGCACCTACCTGGGTTCTACGCACTGCGTACCTCACCCGAAATGCAGGCATTGCTCAATGAGCAAGCCCAAGCAATCCAGAGCCGCGCCGGAGCAAACTACAAGCACAGCGTGCATGTAGGCGCAAAAACCGCCGTGGCCCGCGTCTACCCCGCAGGCGCAGCCGGAATCAGAGAAGAGCGCAAACATGCCTCTCTCTCCAAGGCTGTAGGAGGCTGGTAAATGGCAGAAGTCATCCTCTACGAGGACATCTTCAAAACGCTCCGGCACATCATCAACCAGATCACCGGGCTGGACGTACACGTCGGGCGACTGCCCACCGTACGCCCAGCCCGGTTCGTGCACCTCACACCCTCTGGAGGCGAAGACAACAGCCCCGTCCACGGGCAACGAGCCTTCGTCCTGGATGTATGGGGCTCTAAGCCTGCAGGGGATAGAGAAGCATATGAGATGTCCGAACTTATCAGAGCAAACCTCAAAGCGCTCGCCGGCGTGCATGACGGGTTCACAATCTATCGGACACGGCCGGTGGGTGCAATTGTGTGGATGCCTGATGATGAATCGAACCAGCCCAGGTATCGGCAGAACTGGGCAATCTCGTATAGGGGCACCGTTGTGGAGTCCGCAATCAAAACCAATTAATCCAATGAATGGAGGGAACCATTATGGCTCTTACCGCTTCTAATGTGCGCGTGGGCGTCACCGGTGCAATCTATAAGGCACCGTTGAAGACCGCAGCACCGGCAAACGCCGCCGCAGCAATCGATGCCCGGTTCAAGGACCTAGGCTATATCTCTGAAGACGGCGTAACTCAGACTATCGACTCTGATAAGTCCGAGATCAAGGCGTGGCAGAACGGCGACATCGTCCGCACTATTCAGACCTCTCATAATGTGAGCTTCCAGTTCACCCTGATTGAGACCAGCGAAGAGGTGCTCAAGCTCTACTACGCCGACCCGACCGCAACCGCAACCGCGGTGAAGGTCACCGGTGCACAGTCTGCGCATGACTCCTACGTGCTGGATGTGCTGGATGGCGACAAGACTATCCGAATTGTCATCCCGGACGGTCAGGTCACCGAACGTGGTGAAATCACCTACAAGACTGATGAGGCCATCGGCTACCAGGTGACCGTTGCCGCGTACCCGGACGCCACCGGTGCGAAGGCTTACCTGTACCTGAAGTAAGCAACCAAGCTTGTACTCTGCCTGCCCTATAGCGCAGGCTTTGTGTGTTTTTCCGGCGCTAACAACCGGCAGGCAGAGTGCAGAACATTGGCTAAGAAGAAACACACACCTTAGACCTTGAAGGAGAAACACATGAGCAAGAACGACCTGGTCGTTGATGAAAACGGTATCGCACGACCCCAGGACCACAAGCGTAAGGGCAAGAAGGACCTGCGCCGAGTCAAGCTGCGCGGTATCACCTGGGAAATCGATGTGGACGCCATGGACGATGCAGACCTGATGGAAGACCTCGTGGAGTCCGAGAACGGCAACCCTAAGGCAATGTTCACCGTTATCGATGCCATCGTGACTAACGGTGGTGTGAAGGCTGTCAAGGACGCTCTTCGCGATAAGAACGGCAAGGTGAAGTTCTCCGCATACTCCAAGTTCTTTATGGAACTGATGGAGCGTCTGAACCCTTCTTCCTAACGCTCCTGTCCCTACGCAGGGGCTATAGGGAGCAAATAGATGTTGACTGTATCCGCTACTACGGGGCGCCATTTTTGGAAACCCTGCACCGTTACGGAGTGCTCATGACCGCGGCCTTGATCCGGTACCTGCCGGAAGATTCCGCGACCATGCGTAGCATCAACCAGCGTTGGAGTATCACCGACCACCTGCTGGCGGCAATCTATGACCAGCTATCAGTCGCTAACTGGCAACGCTCAGCAGACGGGCAGAAGAACCGCCGGCGCCCCAAACCGATACCCAGACCGGGTGTCGAAGACGCAGATAAGAAGAAATTCGGTACAACCGTGGTCAGTCTGGAAGAGGCAAAGCATCGTTTCAGACGCGACTAACCTAACCCCTTGGAGAGGAGAGAAACATATATGGCCGGTGGCTACGAACTCGCAAAGGCATATGTCTCAGTTATCGCCTCTACCAAGGGTGCAGGTGCCCAGATTATTGCTGAGATGGGCTCTGCAGGTGACAGCGCGGGCGCAAAGGCAGCCGCTGGCTTCGGCTCAAAGTTCGGCTCCATTGTCCCCGGGCTGGTCACCAAAGCACTTGGAGGCATTAGTCTGGGCGCGGTCTTTGGCACCGCATTCAGCAAGGGCTTTAACCGTCTCAAGGCGATTGACGTTGCGCAGGCAAAGTTGCGTGGTCTGGGAAATGATGCGGATAGCGTGAAGGTCATTATGGACAACGCGTCTGCTTCCGTGAAGGGTACCGCGTTCGGTTTGGACGCGGCAGCGACTGCTGCGGCCGGTGCTGTGGCGGCTGGTATTCAGCCCGGTGAACGACTGGAAGCAGTCCTGAAGTCCGTATCCAACTCCGCAGCTGCCTCCGGCTCCAGCATGGAAGAAATGGGCGCGATCTATAACAAGGTTGCCTCCGTGGGTAAGGCTCAGAATGATGTGTTGGCGCAGGTCGCCGACCGAGGCATCCCCATCTACCAGGCACTCGCGGACGAACTGGGTAAGACTACTGAAGAGGTCTTCAAGATGGCCTCCGACGGTAAGATCAACTTTGAGACCTTCGAAAAGGCAATGACGAAGGCTGCTGGTACCGTGGCAACTGAAATGGGTAACACCCTGCCCGGTGCATTCGCCAACGCACAGGCTGCGCTCGGTCGCTTCGGTGCTAACATCCTTTCCGGCGTATATCCGGCGCTCACCCAATTCTTCCTGGCATTCCAGGGGTGGATGAAGCCGGTCGAAGCATTCGGCAAGGTTATCGGCACACAGATTGGTGCGGGTATCACCAAGGCAGGACAAGCCATTAGCGCCTTTGCTGCGGGCTTCAAGTCCACCATGGGTGATGGCAAGAGCTTCACGGTCACCTTCGAGATTATCCGTGAAGAGATTGCCCGGTTTGCCTCCGCATTCCAGACCCAAGGCGCAGGCATTGTCGGCGTAGCCCAGAAGGTAGGGTCATTCCTTGGAACCGTCTTGCCTCCTCTGCTGCATTCCTTCGTCTCGGTTGCGCTGAACATTATCCGTGTGGTGGGCTCCCTGGCGGTTGCGTTCAAGTCCGCCCTTCCCAGCTTCAGTGGAGCAGGGGACGGAGCAAACACAGCAACGGCCGCATTCGATATTCTCGAGTCGTCCATCCGCCTGCTCTCGACTGGACTTTTCCAGCTCTCCCAGTTCATCGAGAACCACCAGCAGGGAGTCGGTAGGCTCGTCCTCGCACTCGGCACCGCCGTCACCGCATACAAGGGCGTGACAACCGCAATCGGGCTGGGAAAGAGCGCCATCGAATCCTACAACGCCGCTATGGGCACCATCTCGGCCGCAAAGGACACCGTCATGGGCGTAGCCGAAGGATTCAAAATGCTAACCAGCGGGGCAGGCTCCGCTGCAGAAATCGCAGAGCTCGGAAGGAACTACCAGCTGGGTGCAACTGCCGCCTCCGTCTACGAGGTAGCTGTCCGTGCGGCAACTGCAGCACAAACCGCCTTCAACACTGCTTCCGCGAACATCGCGAGCAATCTCTCTAAAGCATTTGGCCTGATGAAGGCTAATCCTTTTACCTCTTTGGTCGGTGCTATCGGCATCGTCGCAGGTGCGCTCGCCTACTTCTTCACGCAAACGGAGACTGGGCGCGCCGCGTGGGAATCGTTGATGCAGGCTATCCAGCCTGCTATCGACCAGATTATGCCTATGCTGTCTCAGGCGTTCCAGGGCATTGTGCAGGCTTTGCAACCGGTTATTGCTACGGTGGTGCCTATGCTCGGTCAGCTGGGCGCTAATATCCTTCAGGCTTTGCAACCGGTAATTAGTCAGGTTGCACCTAAGCTGGTAGAGCTGGGAGGGAAGGTTGCTACCGCGTTCGGTAAGCTGCTGCCTGCGATTATGCCTGCTGTGGAAGCTATCGGTGGGGCTTTCTCCCGTATGCTCCCGGTGATTGGTAACGTGGTCGGGCAGATTGCGTCTATGGTGGGTCCCATCTTTGAGACGCTCGGCCCGGCTATCGTTGCTTCGTTGCAACCGGTCATTCCGGTAGTCAGCGGATTCTTCGAGCGTATGGGCGCATGGATCCCGCAGATTGTGCAGTCCCTGTCTCCATTGATCCCGCTGTTCGTCCAGTTCGGCACGACGCTTATGCAACAGCTGGCACCGATTGGCGAACAGGTGATGTCTCAGCTGATGCCGGCAATTATGGAGCTGGCAACTACTCTGATGTCATTCCTGCCTCAGATTGCGCAGATTTTCCAGGCGATTATGCCGGTCATTATGCAGGCTATCGGCGCGATTCTGGCTATGCTCCCGCAGATTGTCGGAATCTTTATTGAGCTTGTCCCAGTCGTGGTGAGCGTGGTCGGTGCTATCGGTCAGCTGGCAGCTGCGCTCCTTGATATTGTCACCGCGATTATCCCGGTGCTCCTGCCTGTCTTCCAGGCACTCATCGGGGTTATCGGCGCAATTCTAGCGGCGCTTCTGCCTCTGATTGCAGCAATCATCAACACGGTTATTCCCATCGTGCTGAGCCTCATCGAGGCAATCATGCCGATTGTCAATATGCTGATTCAGATTCTGGTGCCCGCAATCCAGATGGTTCTGACAGTGGTGCAGGCAGTTATCGGGGCAATCGTCCCGATTATCCAGGCAGCTATCGCTATTATCACCGGCATTATCAAACTCTTTACCAGTGTGCTCAAGGGTGACTGGCAGGGTGCATGGGATGCCGTGAAGCAGATTCTAGAAGGCGCATGGAACCTGATAAAGTCCATCGTCACCGGCGCAATCAACGTTGTCCGCAGCGTTATTGAAGCCGGCGTGAACTTCATCAAGGCAGTATGGGAAGCCGCCTGGAACGGCATCAAATCGTTCTTCACAACGATTATGAACGGCATCACCACCGGTGTCAGCAACGGCATCCAGTCGGTAGTAAACTTCTTCCGAAACCTCGGCTCCGACATCATCAATACTCTGTCCAGTCTGCCCGGAAGGATGGTCCAGATTGGTTCAGAGATCATGGCAGGCATCGGCCAGGGTATCGCTAACGGTATCGGTGCAGTCCGCCAAGGATTCAACAACCTGTTGAGCATGCTCCCCGGCTGGGCTAAAGACATCCTCGGTATCCACTCGCCGTCACGAGTCATGCGTGACCAGGTCGGCCGCTGGATCCCCGCAGGTGTCGCTGTCGGTGTAGAGAACGGAACCGGAGCACTCCGCGACTCTGTGCACCGCATGGCAAACGGAGCCATTGATTCCGTGCAGAACTCCATGGATGACCTCTACGACATCCTGGCGCCGCGAGACATTGAATGGAGCCTCAACGTGGCAGTGAACGAGCCAGCCTTGGCAAACCTGAACGGATCTATCAACGCCAACACCGCCTACAACCCCGCCCCGGTACCCAGTGCAAAGCCTCAGCTGCACGTCCACGTTGAACCGCCTACCGGCGTCGAAGACGTAGATCGCTTCGGGAAGCGAGTTATGCAGGCAATCAACTATGAGATGAACGGAGTGCTGGTCTAATGGTCGATTTAGCTCAGGGCGGCGCTCGCTCCGTATGGCGAGCAGCCCTATCCGGTCCCCATGGGGAGCTGGTGCTCTCAACCTATGAGACGGCGGAGGAGCTGGAAATCTGGCTCACCGACATAGACGGTTTCTACGGAGGAGTGGGCGTAGAAACCTCCGATATTCAGCGCAAGCTCGGACATGGAATGCTCTCAGTACCAGCTCGCCGGTCAGGACGTGCACTCACGCTCAAAGGCACCATCGTTGCCCCCGGCATGAACACCCGCGACTTGTCCGCCCGATTCACCTCATCCCTGCTCTGGGACGGTGCACTTGGCAGCCTCACCGTCTCCTCCGATTGGGGCGAGCTATCCTGTGCCGTACGTATCGACGGGGCGGTAAAGACCGAGTTGCTAAGCGATGTGGGCCTACATTTTGAAGTGCCCCTCCTCGCTCCCGAGCCCTGGCTCTACGGGCCGGAATTCACCACCCAGATATTCCCCGCAGGCCAGGGCACCGGGCTACGCTACCCGCTCTTTGCCCAGAAACCCAAACCCGAGGGCACACTGCACTTCGGCGACCAGGCGCTACCATCTAGCGTCGCGCTCGCTCATGAGGGCACCGCCACCGCGTACCCCACCTATGTTGTGCAGGGGGAGTGGGATTCGGGGTTCCGTCTGGTCAATAGCGGGCGTGTGGTCGAGTACCCCTACCAGGTGCATTCTGCCGCGCCGGTAACGGTGGATTGCCATAAGGGCGCTATCTACATCGGCGGATTCGACATGTCGTACCTGCTTACTCGCAGGGAATGGCATTCGGTGCCTGCCCGCAGTGGTTTCCAGCCTCGTGTGGAGTCCCTGGCACCGTCCACCGGCTGGGTGGATGTTCATCTACGAGACACCTACATCTAAGGAGCAAATATATGGCTACTGGTTTCGGTATCCCTAACGACATGGTGGGTAATGGCACCACCCCCGAGGACATTCAGACCATCACCGCTGCAGAGTACCCGGAGGCTGGTGTTATCTCCGGCTGTGAGGTGACCGGTACATCCACCATGAAGTACAAGGTCGCCGGTGGGGCTGTGGTCATCCATCTTTCTCCGGGGCGCGCAGTGCGTGTCCCTGTGCTGGCTCAGGATCTGACTACCCAGCCGGCACCGGCGACCGGTACCCGCACCGAGTATGTGTATGTCAAGCAGAACACTTTGCAGGATGGCGGTAATATCCACGCGACCGTGGGCATCGGCTCCTCGGTGCCCTCGAACGCGGTCATGCTCTCCAAGCGTGAGATTCGCGCGGGCATGACCTCCACCAGCGCAGCACCCGAGGCAGGCAATATCGTCTATTCCCGCCCCGTGGGTGGTTTGCTGGGTCTGCTGCACCATTCCTGGTATATGGACCGGTCCGCTGTAAACAGGGGTGAATACAGGCGCGGGGAGGGCACCTTCTACGTGCCAACCGATAGGAACATCGATATCCGCCTCTCCTCTTCCGTATCCAACGCTGTAGGCGGCGGGAATAACGCCTCGGCGCGCATCAGCGACACCGGCTCGGTCACCTATGAAATCTGGCTGGACGATAAGAAAATCCTCTCCCGAGAGCGCGCATACAACAATGTCTTTGACACCGAGGATTTCGCCCGTATCTGGACCGTCAAAGCTGGAGTGCACCGCATCTACTACAAGGTCCGCCACCAATGGGGATACCCCTGGTGGATGGTACGCGACAACGCAGCAGGCGACCAGCTCGCAGTGGTCGATATGGGCGTAGCAAAGGAGTAAACCAATGAGCAAGACGCCCCGCACCGGATACCACATCTACTGGCTAGACCCGGTATCCGGTGCCGTCGGCTCACCCGTAGAGGTAGCAGGCGGCGGCTCCTGGTCTATCACGCTCAACGACACCGAAGATTTCAGCTTCACCGTACGCAAGAGCGACCTGGCGACCGTACAGCCACGCTTCTACACGCCCCTATCCGGCGGCGCCCTGCTAACCCACACTGCGCCCGACGGCATTGAATACCCCATCTTCGCCGGTGTCCTCACTGACTGGGGTGCCGAAGAACAACACACCCTCGAACTGAAATTCTCCGGCATCCGAGAAATCTTCGAACGCCGCACCATCTGGGCAACCCTCGAATACACTGGCTCCACCCTCGGTGACATCGCCTGGGCACTCTGCGAACACGGAATGGACCGCCCCGCTGGCCGCTTACCCATCACCCACGGCACCCGAAGCACCGTCACCGGACAGCGCCAACGCACCTACGAGGCATGGAACCTCTCTAACAACTTCATCGGCAAACGCTGGAAAGAACTCTCCGAAGTCATCAACGGCCCAGACATCATGCTGCGTCCCAAATGGACAGACGACACCCACACATATATTCGGTGGGAATTTGTCCACGGCACCGAAGACTACCCATACATCGCCCAAGCCTGGACACCTGACTTCGATACCACAGCTACCGGCGGCGAGATTATCAGCGTAAAAGTCACCTCAAGCGCAAAAGATATCCTCCATCGTGTCTGGTGCACCGGGGCAGGGGAAGGCGAAGGAATCGCATTCGCCTACGCCGAAAACCCCAACGCAATTCGCGACGGGCTCCCATACATCGAAGGAGTCATAAACGACCGCGACCAAACAGATGAAACAATCCTGCGCATCAAGGCCCAAGGCGCGCTCGCGTCCCGCTCTGCAATGGTCGACCAGGTCACCCTTGATTTCCCTGCGAACTCGCAGAAGACCCCGCTTGGTTCTTTCTTCGTGGGGGACATTGCCACTGTTACGCTGCGGAACTGGCTCTCTATCCCGGACGGCACTAAGGACATGCGCATTATCAAGCTCTCCGGCAACCTGGACGCTACGGTCACCATCGATTTTCAGGAAGCCCAATGGTAGAAAGGAGACCCGCATGGTCGGATTCATTGACCAGCGACCAGACGGCAAAGACACCCTCCGACAGCTGGTAACCAAGCTGCGCACGCCCTCCTCTGTTCCTTTCGGCAATAAGGTGGCATCGGCTGGGGAGGGCGTCACCTTCGTAACCAGTGCGGGCGACTCCCTACGCTGGGACGGGGACACCCTCGCAGCGTTCGACACTCGCATGGAGAACGCGGTGAAGGTCGTGCAAGCCTCCCGCGCTAACCTGGAAGCCACCGAAACCCGCCTGGAAGAAGCCGAACGACGCATCCAGGAAGCAGAGGCAGCAGGCGCCAACGTAGATACAGAAGCTATCGCCACCAACGTACAGAAGCGCCTGGTGCAGTCGAAAACCCCATGGATTGACGGCAGGAACCTCATCGTCCCCGGTACCATCGACACCCGACAGCTCAACGTCACCGGCGAATTGGCAGCAAACATCGTGCGCTCCATGTCCGCCGAAACAAAAAAGCTTGTAGTCACTGAGGAAGCAATCCTCAACAATCTGACCGTCATCGAGAACATAGTCACCCCGGAGCTTGTTACTAAGAAGGTCAAGACCAAAGACCTTGCAGCCGAAATGGTGGCCGGTGGCCTTATACAAACATCCACCGAGGCAAACCGGGGTATCAAACTTACCAATGACGGCATTATCGCCTACAACGCCACCGGGCAGGTCACCGCCCACATTAAAGCCACCGGGTCCGACCACTATATCCGCGGCCGGTTCGGTACCGACGAACCCACCAAAGCAGGCGTGCAGATTTATACCACCGACCCGCAACCCATCACCGGGCACCGGGAATCATTCGTGGAGATGCGCCCCATGGACGATAGCGTTGGCGCGCACTATGGCGTCATGTATACCAGCACCCAGGGGGCAATCCGCCTAGTTCTACTCCGCCCCGGGCAGAAACTCGGGGAGGCACACGGCGTTACCATCGACTCCAACGGCGGCCTGAATGTCGAAGAGTCATTGCGCGTACGCCAAAACATGCGCCTAGATGGGCTCTGGTCGATGAGCAAGAACATGTGGGTCCGCTCAGTCGGACCGTACCGAATCGAGTCAGGCAAATCGGTCGAGGTAAAAATCAGCTGGGCACCTATCGGCCAGCAGCCATATCTCATCAGCCAGGCCTTCGGAGATCAGCCACTCACCACCACAATGACAGGAGTGAACCGGTCGGGTGGAATTCTCCGAATCTACAATATCGGCCGCGGCACCGCCGATGTGGTCTGGGCAGACGTAATCCTCCTGCCGTTCAACCGAGCAAGCTCACCATAAAGCGAAAGGATCACAAACCAATGAGCACTTTGACCCAAGATCAGCTCCTCGCAAAGACTATCTACCTCCAGCAGGAAAATAACCGTCTCCGCGAAGAGCTCCTGGACGCACAGGTCCGCCTCGGGCTGATTGCGCTCGCACCCACCGAGGAACCGATGAGTATCGATACAGAGCCTATCGACCCGTCCGCCCCGCAGCCGACCGCACGCGTGATGAGCGTTAACGAAGCCGCAGAGCACTTCTCTAACGGAGAGGGTGAGTGAATGGCAGACGCAATCCTCTTCGGCGATTTGTCCCCCAGAGTTACAGCTCCGGAACCTACACGGTCACATCCACCCGGTATGACCACACCCTGGCTCTGGGCACTACAAAACGCCTTCTACCCCCAGCACAAGAAAACCCCCTAAGGAGGAGACATGGCAGAGTACGCCCACATTATCGGGCGATTCAAAACCCACCAGCAGAA
This sequence comes from Rothia similimucilaginosa, assembly GCF_029850985.2. NCBI lineage: Bacteria > Bacillati > Actinomycetota > Actinomycetes > Micrococcales > Micrococcaceae > Rothia > Rothia similimucilaginosa. The sequence continues at coordinate 1,067,890 of NZ_CM138149.1, forward strand.
GTACGGCACCCAAGTGCCCGCCACCGGCACCGTGACCTTTACCCCCACGAGCTACGCCACCGACAAGGACACCGTGTATGTGCCCGGTGGCCGCACCGCGTATCTGATTGACGGCGTGATGCGTGAGGAACCGCATGGTGGCGCGGAGGGCATTCTGCTGCTTGCTCCCGGTGAAGGCATGGAGCCGTCGACCTGGGCGTATAAGGTGACCGCCTCTCTGCGTGATGAACGCCGCAACCCGGTGGCATTTCCGCCCGGATACCTTGAGATATCGGCGGGGGAGACCGTGGATTTGGCAGCCCGCGGGCTGACTCACGCCCCGACTGGTGAAGCACATTGGACAGGCATCCGTGGAGAGAACGGCGCCCCCGGTCCGCAGGGTCCTGTTGGTCCGCAGGGTCCTGCTGGTCCGCAGGGTCCTGCTGGTCCGCAGGGTGAACGTGGAGACCCGGGCCCTCAAGGGGAGCAGGGGCCGAAGGGCGATAAGGGAGAACCTGGCAGGGACGGTACAGATGGCGCCCCTGGCCGTGACGGACGGGATGGCGCCACCGGCCCACGTGGTGAGCGTGGTGAGCCTGGTCCCAAGGGGGAGCGTGGCGGACTAGACGCGGAAGCAACCGCACTTGTGCAACGCCTCGCATCAGGGGCAGCCCCGCGCGATACCGGGTGGCGGCGCGTAGCATCCCCCGCCCTCGCCGCCGGAGCTCTCTTCTTCCGTCGCATCGGAGACTGGTGCATCGTCGCCGCACGCGGCGGCAATTGGGATACCATCACTGTCCACGACCTCCCCGACATCACAAATGAAAGCTATAGGGACACGGAGGGAAAAATTCGTCTCGCCATTGTCACACCGCCCGGGTGGCAAACCAACCAACCGGTACTAGCCCCCGTGGTCGCAGACAACGGAGAATTCCGAGGCGTCCTCATCCTCCACTCGAAGAGTGACGGGAATCGGATTACCTGGCGCCGCGGAAACCTCGACCTTTCCCCCGTAAACCGCACCAACCTGCGGTGCGGGCTGCTCATCTACCCAGCCTCCGATCCGTTCCCGACCGTGCTACCAGGCACCCCAGCCTAAACACGGAGCGTCTGAACGCCAAAAAATATTCACTTCGAAGAAAGGAAGGTAACCAGATGGCTACCATCGCACAAGAACTCGCTGCCTCCCAGGACGCCGACCTGCTCAAGCGCGCCACCCAGGCCGCCCAGCGCCAGCGCATCCCCAACGCGCAGCACTCCGTGGAAGCAAACATTGGGCTACTCGTCTCCCTGCCCGCAGGGGCAGGCTCCACCCAGACCATCGCAGACGAACACGCCTACGCCGTAGCTGAGCATGCCAAGGCTGTGGCTGCACTGGATGAGGCGCAGGCCGAGCTTAACGCCAAGCGTGCTGCGCTCGCTTCCCCTGGTGCGGACCCGGCCCGCGTGACGGATGAGTACATCATGTACGCCATTGGGGTTCTCTTCAAGGCGCCCAGCGCCGAAGAACACACTACCGTGGGAGTGTAGGCGCGAGTATGTTCCCTGAGATTCCCCGCATCCTGCAGCAGAGGCGGAACGGAGGGGAGGTGTAGATGGGCTTTGGGACGTTCCCGCCGGAGCTATGGGCGCTCGCCGGAGTCGTTCTAGGCACGCTTATTCCGGCTGCCTTTGGATTCCTGAATGGGCGGATGCAGGCTAAGCACGAGTCCAATAAAACCTTGATTGAGGCTCTAGAGCGCCGAATAGGTGACCTAGAGCAACACCTGCGCGAGGAAACCGCGGCCCGCCGCTCATTGGAGGAGGAGGTGCGTACCCGTGAGAATGAAGCACACGCGACCGCCGATAAGGCGCGCTGGGTTATGAGCATCGCCATAGCTCACATTAACCGCCTGGACGCACACATCACGTCAGGGTCCCCGCCTCCTCCGCCTCCAATGCCGACTGAGGTGGAGGAATGGGTCAGCAGGGAGCTGTGGACCTCTAAACTGCCCGAGCAGGGTTCAAAATTGCCGCGCTAGACGGCATATATTTGATGGAGAGGCAGACACCCCAATCGCGGGGTATCTGCCTCTCCTTAAATAAACACTCAAAAAGATGTTCATACCCCCGTACTTGTCTGAGTGCGGGGGTTTATCTATAGGAAAGGAATGGTGTCACATGGGTGATATCAATAAGTTGATTGATTGGTTCCGGTATCGCATCAATGGCGGCGGCCATGAGGTGGGTTATTCGATGGAGCAGCGCAATGGGCCTGTGTACTACGATTGCTCTTCGAGCGTGTATTTTGCCCTGATTGAGGCGGGCTTCTTGCCTCAGGGGCACCGTATTGGTAATACGGACACTCTCTTTGGTGATTTGGAGGCGGAGGGCTGGCAGCGTATCCCCTTGGATGCGTCTGGCAGCGCTAGCGTGCCGGCGGGTAGTATCTTCATCTGGGGTAAGCGTGGCGCGTCGGGTGGCTCGTTTGGCCACACTGGTGTGTTCGAGGACAGTGCCGATACTATCCTTCATTGCAATTATGCAAATGACGGTATTAGTCGCAATGACCACGATGATTTCTGGATGCTTGCTGGTTGCCCCGAGTACGCTTTTTATGCGCCGCCCGCCCCGATGCGTGAGGAGGTTCATCAGGTGGAGTCTCGCCCTGTCAACGCGATGACTTATGATGAGCTCAAGCGCGCGGTGAAGGACGCGCTGCGTGAGGGGACCGCCTAATGCGTGGCGTCCTAGCGTGGGTGCGTGAGGTGACGGATACTCCTGCAGAGCGTCGTGCGTGGTATGCGGTGGCTATGGCTGTGCTGACTGCGTGCACGACTGCGGGTATTGTGACGGAGTCTGTGGCTGCGCAGGTTACGGGTCTTCTGGTGGCTGTGGGCTCCCTGGTGGTCGCTACGGCTCATGTGCCGCAGTCGCCGTCTGAGGCTTCTGAGGAGCCTTCTAGCACCTCTGAGCGGACGGATTTGCCGTCTGAGTAGGCGCAGGTAGGGTAATGCCCCCGGCTATGTCCCGCAAGACATAACCGGGGCATTATTTTTTATTCTGTGGGTCGGGTGCTAATCCAACTGAATAATGCACTTGCTGCACCCAGGAGCGATGCGGCGATAAATAGGTACATAGACAGCGGAGGGCTCATAAAGTCAAAGTGGGGAGTAAATGGGGACTAATCCCAGATGCACCCGCTCTCTGCCTTGAAATATCAAGGAATCCCAGCTTTTTCGTAAACAAGGCTTTCTAAAACTTGCGGGGTACCTAAGTACCTCTCTGGTTTAGGGCTGAGACCCCCTGTGTTCCCCCTCCTCTAAGGGGAATGCAGAGGGTCTCTTTTTCGTGTATACTTGGGCTCAAGGAGTTAGACGATTCCCCTGCAACCCTGAGCCTCACCTGCTGGTGCGGCAATAATGCTTGGGCGGCCGCGGCTTTATGCTTCGGTCTAGAAGACCGTCGGGGGCGTCACCGGCTAACTCCCTATAACTTTTTGTGAAAGGCATCCTGCTAAGTGGCGGGGTGCCTTTTGCTATACCCAGAAGGAATCCTAAAGATGCGGTGCATGTGTACCATGCCAACAGAACTCAGTAAGAAGCTAGACTAGAATACTCACATGGAACCTGAAAAAATTCCTCCGACGCTGAGCGACCCTATCACCTTCTGCGTAACTAAGATTACGCCGCCGGCACCAGCTAATAAGGCTGAAGCCATGAAACGCCAATGGGTTCTTGAGGAGCGCTTTAAGCGGGGGTCGCATGTCCAAATGCGCACTATCGCACGCGAGTATGATGAGCGTACCGCAGCTGGTGAGGTTCTTATCCCAGAGAGAATTCCACCGTTTCCCCCAATAAACGGAGCTTGATCAGGATAACCACATATTCTGATGTCTTATGAAACTGCCAGCATCATGCGTCCGTATCTGGAAGATGTGAAATTACTTGGGGCAAACCTCTTTGCAGGCTACGTTAGGTCCCCGCGTAATCAGTTCAGAAGCTAATTGCCTCAGCAGCATTGTTACCCTCGCAGAATGTATGCACATCTTTCAAATCGCAAAAATTAAACTATCGAGGAATCGGGGCAGAAAGGACATCATCCCACCCACTAATTCGGACCTCTAGACTTGTAGCCGTCTGATGCATAGCTTCGGCCTTATCCTTGGCCTTCTACGACCCATTGAAGTAGTAGCAAGCCAGTAATACAAAGACAAATGACGAGATAGGAAGATAGATTTTTCGTGTATACTTGGGCTCAAGGAGTTAAACGACCCCTCTGAAACCCTGAGCCTCACTTATTGGTGTGGCAATAATGCTTGGGCGGCCGCGGCTTTGTGCTTCGGTCTAGAAGACATCGGGGGCACTACCGGTTAACTCCTCATAACTTGTGTGAAAGGCATCCTGCTAAGTGGCGGGGTGCCTTTTGCTATACCTGCACGCTGTGGTTTTATGGCACAGATTTCGGGGAGGCGCCCGCCCGGTGACGAAACCGCTTGCGGGTCGCGCGGGAGCCCGTATAGTGGGAACTGTCGGCGGTATCGCACACCGCCCGCGTCTTATGCAAGGTAATAGAACCATGGGTGCCAAAGGGTAGGCGCTCGCGTGGCATGATAATGTCCTCTCTCAGAAAGTGGTTGTGTATTTGCCCACCCGTGCCGTGTCGGGCTATGGAGTGGAGATAAATCAAGGTAAAATATAGGCAAACCATCAACGCGTTAGGTAACCCTAAAGAAGCACATGAGCATAAGGAGGTAGCTTTGTCGTACCCTGCAAAAACTGTGGCAAATAGTCTGCTCAAAAAGTACTTTGAAGCAGGCGAACCCATTACAAACCTCAAGTTGCAGAAAAGCCTCTACTTCCTCGCAAGCGAATATGAGAAAGACACGGGTCGTCCTCTGCTTTATGAACCGTTTCAAGCCTGGACTTACGGACCGGTACTCATCTCTGTATACGATGAGTTCAAAGCATACAGAGGGAACCCGATTACTCAGTACGCTGTAGATCCGCTCACTGGGTCTGAAATTGTAGATGAATCTCGGGAGCCATTCTTTGCAGGTGCGCTCGCACGAGTATGGGAAGCGACCCGACACCGCACTGCTGCTGATCTGGTCAATATTAGCCATGCAGAGGATGGCCCCTGGTACAAAGCATGGATGAATGACAGCCCTGTGATTGACCCCGCAGCGGTAAAAGATGATAAGACGTACCAAAAGGCTTTGGAGCTAACTCGTGGCTAAAGAAGTAAAGCCCGCTGATGAGCACACGGCAGAAGAGGAAGATAATCGAGGTAGCGCTGTATCTTCCCCCAGCAATGTAACGGTAAAGGTTTCCGATGCATCTACTGGTGTGGATGCCGCTATCGGGTGGCTCAGAAAAGGGTCGAAAATCGCCCCGTTTTTGGACGTATACCGCCGGTACCATGAACGAACCGGCAAGATGTATATGAGTTGGGATTTAAATACTTGCAGGCGAATAGCATTGGGTCTATGCTTCGTGCTCGATATGATGGTAAAAGGGATCATTGTCTGTGTAGTTTTCTACCTCCTGTTTAGAGTGCTCCACATCGACCCATCCGGAGTGGTGCCACATATCCGTATACCTGGGGAGAACCCCTGGTTCGAGTGGCCGTCTCGGTAAATCGTGAGGTTGTAACCTGAAACCGTGGTGCGATATGGGCATCTCCCGTCGGAACGACACGGGGCACTCGGTATTACCTCTCTGAATGTTGAACAAATCGGTGAAGTTCGTAAACCCCCGGTGCGCAGTGGTTGCGCATCGGGGGTTTATTCTGTCTCCAGCACCCCGAGACTACCCGAGAAGCACCGCCCGCGCCCTAGCAATAGTGCCGTATAGACGGTACTGGGGGAGTGAGCACCGCCGATACACACCACACAACCACCGACCACGAGCTAAGGACAACGATGAGCCAGCCGAACTTCCCTCCCGCCCGACTCTTTGATGCTTTCGCCAAGCCCGCCTCCACAGAACAGCCCGCAAAGAAGGGACTGCTCGGCAAGCTAGGCCTGGGCGAATCCTCCGAAGAGGACAACTACACGACCGTCATGCTGGTCGGCTTCAACTCCGCGAAGGAACCCCCGGGCAATAGTGAGGATGCCCTCGACATTATTCACCGCGCGTTCGACCCGTGCGATGAGAGCCCCGGCTTCGACATGGACGACTTCTACGACTACGGTTCCGTCGCCCCGCAGCTGCTGAACAATGACGACTCCGAATCCACGGTTCTGGTGTGGCCCAAGGTTTTCTACAACATGGTCACCATCCCGGAGCGTCGCCTGCGCCTGCTCGTAGTGACAGGCCCCGCCCCGAGCCTGTGCCTGCAGCGGTTCATGACCCGCTTCTTCAAGTACGTGAAGAAACTCCACGTGGACCACGCGATCTTCGTTGAAACCTTTGAAGATCAGGTGGCGCACACCCGCCCGTACCCGTACACGCTGACAACTCACGACGAGAAGCTGGCGGCAATCCCGGGTATTCTGCACGAGGACTACACCGGCCCCACTTCGGCGACGATGGCGATGTCTGCACTCGCCGCCGAGCACGGTCTGTCATCCTCAGTCATGCTGCATATGAGCATCCCGGGGTACCTGAGCTTTGACCAGCAGAACCCGCGTGCGGTGGTGAGTCTGATTGAGGCGCTGGAGGTTATCCTCGGCATTAAGGTTGAGTCGGAGGAGTACGACCGCCTGCGCGCCCACGCTGATGAGTGGGAGGCTGAGCTCGCTGAAGAAATGTCGAAGGACTACGAGAAGGTTGAGCTGGTGCGTGAGATTGAGCAGAAGATGGATTCGACTCTGCGCACTGTCTCCGGTGAGGTGATTGCCGAGGATATTGAGGGCTACCTGGATTCCCTCAGCGGCGCCTCCGAGAGCGTAAATCCTGCCGATGGTGGTGCGGAATCCGCGGAGGACTCTTCGGAACGCTAGGTCCGTTCGCACATATGGCGCGGGTATGGGAAAATGATAGGTAACTATGCCCATACCCGCAGCCAGCATCTCGAAAGGATGATGTGATTGGCACCCATGTCGAAGAACCCGCCCGTTCCGGCGGCGACCGACCCCGCGATTATTCGCAACTTCTGCATTATCGCCCACATTGACCACGGTAAGTCCACCCTCGCAGACCGTATGCTGCAGGCCACCGGCGTGGTTGCCCCGCGCGATATGAAGGCGCAGTACCTGGACCGCATGGACATTGAACGTGAACGCGGTATCACCATTAAGTCTCAGGCTGTGCGCATGCCCTGGGATGTTGACGGCACCTCCTACGCGCTGAACATGATTGACACCCCCGGCCACGTGGACTTCACCTATGAGGTGTCCCGCTCCCTGGCCGCGTGTGAGGGTGCGCTTCTGCTCGTGGACGCCGCCCAGGGTATTGAGGCTCAGACCCTGGCAAACCTGTACCTGGCGATGGAGAACGACCTGACCATCATCCCGGTGCTGAACAAGATTGACCTTCCCGCAGCTCAGCCCGATAAGTACGCTGAGGAGCTGGCGAACCTGATTGGTTGCGAGCCGGATGAGGTTCTGCGCGTATCGGGTAAGACCGGTGAGGGTGTTGAGGCTCTGCTGGACCGTATTGTGGAGGCGATTCCCGCCCCGCAGGGTGACGCATCCGCCCCGGCTCGCGCCATGATTTTTGACTCGGTGTACGATTCGTACCGCGGTGTGGTCACCTATGTGCGTGTTGTGGACGGTAGCCTGCAGCCGCGTCAGAAGATTAAGATGATGTCCACCGGCGCTGAGCATGACCTGCTTGAAATCGGCGTGATTTCCCCTGAGCCTGTCCCGTCGAAGGGCCTGGGCGTGGGCGAGGTGGGTTACCTTATTACCGGTGTGAAGGACGTCCGTCAGTCCCGTGTGGGTGATACTGTCACCTCCGCCGCGAAGCCTGCGCAGGAGTCCCTGGGGGGCTACGAGGACCCCAAGCCGATGGTGTTCTCGGGCCTGTTCCCGATTGATGGTTCGGATTACCCGGCGCTGCGTGATGCGCTGGATAAGCTGAAGCTCAACGACGCCGCGTTGATTTACGAGCCGGAAACTTCTGCTGCTCTGGGCTTCGGTTTCCGCTGTGGCTTCCTGGGTCTGCTGCACCTGGAGATTGTGCGTGAGCGCCTGGAACGCGAGTTCAACCTGGACCTGATTTCGACCGCACCGAACGTTATTTACGACGTGGTGGACGAGGCTGGCAACGCTAAGCGAGTGACCAACCCGAGCGAATTCCCTGAGGGTAAGGTCGCCACCATCCGAGAGCCCATGGTGGCGTGTACGATTATTGCCCCGAGCGAGTACATTGGCGCGATTATGGAGCTGTGCCAGGCTCGCCGCGGCCAGATCGGCGGCATGGATTACCTCTCCGAGGATCGTGTGGAGATGCGTTACCGCCTGCCCCTGGCAGAGATTGTGTTCGACTTCTTCGATCAGTTGAAGTCTCGTACCCGCGGCTACGCGTCGCTGGACTGGAAGTTCGACGGTGAGGAAGAGGCCGACCTGGTGAAGGTCGACATCCTGCTGCAGGGTGAGAAGGTGGATGCGTTCAGCGCCATTACTCACCGCGATAAGGCCTACTCGTACGGCCTGATGATGACTTCTAAGCTGCGTGAGCTGATTCCTCGCCAGCAGTTTGAGGTACCGATTCAGGCGGCTATCGGTTCGCGTATTATTGCCCGCGAGAATATCCGCGCGATGCGTAAGGACGTTCTTTCTAAGTGTTACGGTGGCGATATTTCGCGTAAGCGTAAGCTGCTGGAAAAGCAGAAGGAAGGCAAGAAGCGCATGAAGATGGTCGGTCGTGTGGAGGTTCCTCAGGAAGCCTTCATTGCGGCACTGTCTTCGGGCGAGGAGAAGGAAAAGAAGAAGTAGCCTTCCGTTGCTGTAGCTTTTCCGGCTGTGTGCTGACCTGTTTGAGTGGAGAACCCGGCTGGTGCCTCGTGTACCGCCGGGTTCTCTGCACGCTGTCGTTGATATACCGTCTGTTGATGCCACCCGCGTAGCCACATGCGCGGTGCCCATATTTGATTCCCCCAACCGCCACATCTAGTCCCAGGAGGCAGAATGCCCGCCCAGCCCACCGGCGCCCCCGCACCCAGCGACGGGCGCATCCCCGCCACCAGCGCGGCAGGATGCGAAACCCGCGACTTCAGCCTCTACGTACACATCCCCTTCTGCTCCGTACGCTGCGGCTACTGCGACTTCAACACCTATGCCACCGAAGACTTCGGCGACGGCATCGGCTTGGGCACCTACGCTGACGACGCCATCGCAGAAATTCTCTTCGCCGCCCGCACCCTCGAAACCTCCGGCGTCGCAAAACGCCCCATGCACACCGTCTTCTTCGGAGGCGGCACCCCCACCAAACTGCCCGCCCGCGACCTCGTGCGCATCCTGCAGGCAGCCATCGACGTATTCGGTCTGGTTGAAGGCGCAGAAGTCACCACCGAAGCGAACCCCGACTCCGTCACCCGCGAAGACCTGCAGACCCTCAAGGACGGCGGCTTCACCCGCGTCTCCTTCGGCATGCAGTCCGTCGTACCCGAGGTGCTACAGGTGCTCGACCGCACCCACACGCCGTCGAACGTGCCGAAGGTCGTTGCCTGGGCTAAGGAGGTAGGCCTGCAGGTGTCCCTGGATCTGATTTATGGTTCGCCGGGGGAGAGCCTGCAGCAGTGGGAGCGCAGCGTTCGTGCCGCCATCTCTTACGAACCGGACCATATCTCCGCCTACTCACTGATCGTGGAGGACGGCACGAAGCTTGCCGCGCAGATTCGCCGCGGTGAATACACCATGCCCGATGAGGACCTTATGGCGGACATGTACCTGCTCGCCGAGGAGCTACTCACAGAAGCCGGCTACAACTGGTACGAGGTCTCCAACTACTCACGCAGCGAGGACACCCGCAGCGACCACAACCTCGCCTACTGGCGTAACCAGGACTGGTGGGGTATCGGCCCGGGCGCCCACTCGCACGTGAACGGTACCCGCTGGTGGAACGTGAAGCACCCGGTACCGTACGCGCAGAAGGTGCGTGCGGGGGAGTCCCCGGCGGCGGCACGTGAGGTGCTGGACACCGCTACTCGTGCTTTTGAAACGATTATGCTCATGATTCGTGTGCGTGAGGGCTTGGCGATGCGCGAGCTGATTGCCGTGCACGATGAGGCGCAGCTGGGCGCCTCCCTGCGCTGGCTGGTCTCTCAAGCTCTGATTGAGCCTGACGCTTTAACTTCTCAGGCTGAACCTGACCCTGAAGCCCACGTGCGCCTGACCCTCAAGGGCCGCCTGCTGGGGGATGCGGTTACCCGTGAGCTGCTTCCGGAAGTTAGTGAGGAGCACGAGGGATCCTAGAGGGCCTCAACGCCTCCCTGAGTTTCGGGTGGGTTCGTGATGCGCTGACATGCCGGCATCTTGCCCCGCTCCAGTTGCCCTTCCTAGGGTGGGTTTCTCAGGTTGAGCACTCCGGGCCGCCGTAATATTTCGGCAGTTTCGGGGTGTTTCTGCGGGGGTTGAAAGACTTTTAAAATTTTTTCGGTGCTTTTGGAGGAGCATCAGAGGAGTTCAGAAGGAAAACCCCCGCAGAAGAACCTTGCAAGCCCTCCACGCGCAGAACCAGCGGATACAGAACACCCGACAGCCGTATAACCTGCAGGTAGAGAATCAACGAACACTGAAGCAATAGGTAGATCCCACCGGGTAGCGCCTCCGCCAGTAGCCTTTAGAACAGTTGTACTTAAACACGAAACGCCCCGCACACAACGTGCGGGGCGTTCGTCGTAAAAGCTATTAGCGCGGTTTAGGACTCAGTAGATTCTGCGTTCTCGGTGGGGTAGAAGCGGTCCAGCAAGCGGGGGTTCACACGATAGCTGTACGGCTCACCGCGGTTCACCTCAATACCGGCGCGGACAGAAGCAACCGCCATGAACAGCCACACCAGGGTGCCCAAAACCATGGCAATGTTGCCTATGCCGGGTAGGAAGGACAGCACCCACAGCACCATCAGAGCAATGGAGGGTACGAAGGTGAAGTTCATCGCCTCGCGAGCTTCCTGCTCAGCGAAGGGTGCGTTATTGCGGCTGACGTAGAAAACCGCAGCGGAAGGGATGATGCCGAGAATACCGCCGAAATGCGCGAGAGTCGCACGGTTGCGATCCTGAATCACGCTAATCTTACGGGTTTTCTGAGGCCCGGTTGCCGGGCGAACATCGTTAGTCACGAAAATCCTGGTTCGATAGAAGTTTCTTGTGGTGATCACCTAAGCTGGTGGAAATACCCTCCGAAGAGGTAAGTCGTTTGAGCGATGGTGACCCAGAGTGTAGTGACGTTGCGGCAAACCCCGCAGGGGCAATGCCACACGCTCAACCATTGTACCGCTTTAGCGGGCAAAACCCACAGGATAATGCCCTCGAGGGAAAGGTTCTGAGCAAATTCACATCTGCGCCCGCAGACGAGGGCGCAATAACGGGTTTTCGGTGCGGTTAGGCACCCGGTTCGGTCAGAAAATCGATGAGCGATTCGACCGGGCCAAGCAGCGTCGAATCCAGGTCAGCGTAGGAGTCAACGCGGGAGAGGATGTACTTCCACGCTTGCGCCACATCCGCCTGCGTTTCGTGCGGCTGACCCAGACGACGCAGCGTGCCCTTCTTGAAGTCCTCACCGCGCGGCACCTGCGGCCACGTCTTCAAACCCAGCGCTGAGGGCTTGACTGCCTGCCAAATATCGATGAACGGGTGGCCCACGATTTTCACGTGCCTGGCGGCACCCGGCACAGCCAATGCCTCCGCGACAATACGCTGCTCCTTCGTGCCCTCAATCAGGTGGTCGACCAGAATACCCAGGCGGCGGCCTGGGCCCGGCCCAAACTCGCGTATAGCACCGGCAAGATCATCCACGCCGTGTAGCGGCTCCACGACAACGCCCTCAACGCGCAGATCGTGGCCCCAGACCTTCTCCACAAGCTCGGCGTCGTGCAGACCCTCAACCCAGATGCGGGAGGCACGCGCCACCCGAGCCGGGGCATTCTTCACCGCAATAGAACCGGAGCGAGAAATCGTGCGCTTCGGCTCCTTCGCAGCTACCGGGGCGACAATCTCAACGGGCTCACCATCGATCAGGTAGCCAGGACCCAGCGGGAAGTTCTTCACACGGCCCTTCGCGTCCTCGAGTCCGAAGAAGAGAGCACCGCCGATGCGTTCAGCCTTCACGACCTCACCCACCCAGCCGTTAATATCCTCAATGAGTAGGCCGCGCTGCAGCGGTACTTTACGCGGGGCCGGCGCCTGGCGGCTCATGCGGGCAGTATTTAGATCCTGGGCACCCCAGCCGTAGGGGGAGTGGTGGGTACTCAACGTATTCTCCTTTGGGGCGGTAGGGGTAACAGGGGCTGCAGAGCCAGTAGGGCGGTGACAGCGCCGGAACAACGTGATAGAACTATGAGACGGAACCTGCAGGGGAACTCAAACGGGGTTCTGGGTGCACCGCAGATTAAGCGGATAGCGGGAGCGACCCCCATTCAGCCTAGCCATTGTATCGGGTCGAGGGTAGTATCCCCTAGAATTGATACGACCATTGTTGGCGGTGCACTCATCGAGCACCGCCATCGTCTCGCGAGGAAGGAAACGCATGAGCCACTACGATACTCTTGGCGTATCGAACGACGCCAGCGCTGAAGAGATTAAGAAGGCGTACCGAAAGAAGGCACGCCAGCTGCACCCCGACGTGAATCCCTCCGAGGACGCCGCCGAAGAGTTCAAGCGCGTCACCCTCGCCTACGAGGTGCTCTCCGACCCCGAAAAGCGCCGCAACTATGACACCACCGGCGATGAACAGGGCCGCGCAGGCTACCCCGGAGGCGGCTACCCGGGCGGCGGATTCAGCGGCTTCGGCGGTTTCGAGGACCTGCTGAACATGTTCACCGGTGGCGCGGCAGGTACCCGCGGCCCTGCATCCCGTATGCGTCAGGGCCAGGACGACCTGATTACCGTCTCCATCAGTCTGCAGGACGCCGTGTTCGGTGTTGAGAAGACCATTGAGCGTCGCTCCGCCGTGACCTGTAAATCCTGTAACGGTGAAGGAACCGCTGAAGGTACCCAGCCCGAAACCTGCACCACCTGCTCCGGTCACGGTTTCATGCAGCGCCGCGTGCAGTCCATCCTCGGTACCGTCATGCAGCAGGTCGAATGCCCTGACTGCCACGGCTACGGCACCGTCATCAAGACTCCCTGCGCCGAATGTCACGGTCAGGGACGCGTGCGTGAAGACGTACCGCTGACCTTCAACGTTCCCGCCGGCGTGCACGATCAGGCGCGTATCCGCCTGCGAGGCAAGGGCGAAGCAGGCCTGTACGGTGGCCCCAACGGCGACCTGTACGTTGACCTGAACGTCAAGCGTGACAAGTACTTTAGCCGCGAGGGCGACAACCTGGTCACCACCGTGAACATCCCCATGGTTGCGGCGGCACTGGGCACTACCATCCCGCTGAAGACCTTTGATGGCGACCAGGAAGTTGCTATCCCCGCAGGCACTCAGAGCGGTGACGTGATTACCCTCAACGGCCTGGGCGCGACCGTGCTCGGCACCGAGCGTCGCGGTGACCTGCTGGTACGTATCCAGGTGGTCACTCCCACCGACATAACCGAAGAACAGCGTGAACTGCTGCGCCAGTTCGCCGCCCTGCGCGGTGAATCCCTCACCGAAGGTTCGCAGGTCAAGCACCGCGGTGGTCTCTTCTCCCGACTGAAGGACCAGTTCAAGTAGGATTCCTACACCATGTAGTTGAGGATGCGGCGGGTGCAGTTGAGCCTGCACCCGCCGCATCCGCATTGCTACACAGCCCAATATTTCACGCTACCGGCACCGGCAAGCCGCACCTCAAGGAGAACCATGAGCGCCCCCATCTTCTACATCAGCACGGAAGAATACGACGCACTCACCCCCGGCGCCACCTACGCGCTTGGTGGCTCCGAAGGCAAGCACGCCCTCGTCAAGCGCCTTGAGCTCGGCGAACGCATTGACCTGGGTGACGGCACCGGCCGCCGCGCACTCGGTACGGTCGCCTCCATTAACGCGGACGGCGTGAGCGTGCAGGTGCAGGAGCTTTGCGAGGAACACAGCGTGCCCTCCATCTACCTGGTGCAGGCGCTCGCGAAGGACGGCCGCGACCTACTCGCCATCGAAACTGCGACCGAACTGAGCGTGTACGGTGTGCTTCCGTGGAGTGCGGACCGCTCCATCGTACGTTGGAAGGGGGAGCGCACCTCCAAGGCACACACCAAGTGGCAGAATACCGTCACCGCCGCCGCGAAGCAGTCGCGCCGCGCGCTCATTCCCGTAGTGTACGAGCTGTACAGCACTACCGACCTGGTGAAGCTCATTGAAGAAGTAGCCGGCTCTGAGCAGTCCGCCGCCGTGTTCATCCTGCATGAGCAGGCGACCGAACGCCTCAGCGCCCTGGCACGCAAGCTTGTCGAGGCAGAGAAGTTACCCGAAGAAATCTACCTGCTCGTCGGACCTGAAGGCGGTATTAGCGACCGCGAAGTGCAGCTCTTCACCGACGCCGGCGCGCAGCTGGCACTGCTCGGTGATGAGGTGCTGCGTTCCTCCACCGCCGGTTCTGCTGCTATGTGCACCCTGAACGTGGTGCTGGGTCGCTGGTAGAGCGCCGTCGATGGCGACTCCGGTAAAGTAGCCGGTAGCACCCCTCTGCTAAAACCCAGCCGGTAGGAATCCACCAGGGCGTGGCACATCACGCACATCTATACTTGTAAATACATCACTAGCCAAGGAGCCCATATGACTACCTCCCGACCTCTATCGACCGCGCGCACCGTATCTTTCAAAAGCGCTGCAGAAATGATTGCAGTTCTCGGCCCGCAGGACGCGCACCTGGCAATTATTGAGGACTACTTCGAGCAGATTAGCCTGCACCCCAAGGACCTGGACGTACTCATCACCGGCCCCTCCGAGTCCGTGAACACCGCCGCTAAGCTGCTGAACGAACTGCGCGTGCTCTCCAGCCACGACACGCAGATTACCGTGCAGGTCATTCACCGCCTCATGGGTATGCTCGGTGACGAACTGAGCAACCCGGCACATTCACTATCTACCAGCATCCTCTCTACCCGCGGCACCACGATTCGTCCCAAGACCATTAACCAGAAGAAGTACGTGGACGCTATCGATGCGAACACAGTCATCTTCGGTATCGGCCCGGCGGGTACCGGTAAGACCTACCTCGCCATGGCGAAGGCTGTGCAGGCGCTACAGACCCACGAAGTGAACCGCATTATTCTCACCCGCCCCGCCGTGGAGGCTGGCGAGCGTCTGGGATTCCTGCCCGGTACCCTCAACGAAAAGATTGACCCGTACCTGCGCCCGCTCTACGACGCACTGCACGACATGCTCGAACCCGAAACCATCCCCAAGCTCATGGAAGCGGGCACCATTGAGGTCGCGCCGCTGGCGTACATGCGCGGTCGAACCCTCAACGACGCATTCATCATCCTCGATGAGGCGCAGAACACCACCGCCGAGCAGATGAAGATGTTCCTGACCCGCCTGGGCTTCGGCTCGAAGATGGTCATTACCGGTGACATCACCCAGATTGACCTGCCCGGTGGCGCCGCCTCCGGCCTGAAGCAGGTACGAAACATCCTTGACGGCGTGGAGGATATTCACTTCAGCATCCTGGAATCCTCTGACGTGGTCCGCCACACCCTGGTGTCGAACATTGTGTCCGCCTACGATCAGTGGGGCGAAGATCAGAAGGCCATGGAACGCAAGCGCAACCGTAAGGTCAAGCGCGCCACCATCGAGGCCGCGGCCGAGAAGCTGCTGGACCGCGCCGGCATCAACGGCGGCTCCGAAAAGAACGCAGAGAATAACACTGACAACGCCCACCCGGAAGGACGCTAAACGGTGGCAGAGATCGAATTCGACTGTGAAGACCCCGCAACCGGTGCCGACCCGGCAACCAACGCCTTCATCCGTGAATCTTTCGAAGCGGTAGATACTGAGGTGCTCACCCGCCTCGTCGAGCACGCCTTCAAGCGTATGCACCTTGCCGATGACACCTACCTGTCCATCGCCATCGTGAACGAAGACGAAATGGAACGCGTGCACATCGAATGGATGGACCTGCCCGGTGCAACCGACGTGATGAGCTTCCCCATGGATGAGATGGAACCGGGAACCCCCGAGAATCCCTCCAGCGGCATGCTCGGCGACATCATCCTCTGCCCACCCGTCGCCGCACGTCAGGGCACAGATGCTGGCCACAGCACCCTCGACGAGCTATGCCTACTCACCACCCACGGCATTCTGCACTGCCTCGGCTACGACCACGGCACCGCCGAAGAGGAAGCTGAAATGTTCGGCATTCAGCGCTCCATCCTCGAAGAGTTCCTGGGGCGCCCCGCCCCGGTCGAAACCCGACACTAGGGGAGCGGCGTGGATATTCTACTCACAGCCCTCCTTGCCGTTCTCGCGCTCTGTCTGACCGTGGTCGCCGCAATTGCCGAAACCGCGTTCACCTACCTGCCGCATAACGAAGTTGCAGAAGCAGTAGAGGCACACCCGGATACCCTCGGTGCCCGCGTCCTACAGCGCACCCTCGACGGTGGCTCCGAGGCGTACACACACCCGCTACGCCTGACCCGCCTCATTGCCGCTGCCGCCGCGGTGCTTGCCACCATGACCTGCCTACTATACTTGGTCGAGGTGCACGCACTCGCCGCCGTGCTAACCCTCGTGATCGTTGCGCTGGTGGGCTACCCGATTCTGCACGTGCTGGCACGTGCTCTAGGTCGTAACCGCCCGGTCGCGTCAATTCGTATGCTGGCGCGCCCGGTGCACTACCTGTCGGTTCTGCTGAGCCCGGCGACCGGTCTGCTCGATAAGCTCAGTGCGCGCCTGGCACCGGAACGTTCGGCGGAAGCCCCGGTGGGCGTGTTCGATGAGGAGGAGCTACGCGAGTTTCTGGACCGTGCCTCCGAGGCTGAAACCATTGAGGATAACGAAGCACAGATGGTGCAGTCCGTCTTTGAAATGGACGATACCCGCATCCGTTCGCTCATGGTTCCGCGTACCGATATGCTCACCGCCAGCCGTGACACCCCTCTGCGTGAGACGCTGAGCCTGTTCCTGCGTTCGGGTTATTCGCGTATGCCGGTGATTGGTGATTCGAGCGATGAGATTCTGGGCGTACTCTACCTGAAGGACGCGATGCGCGCCTTCATCCTGTATTCGGAGTCTCCGGAGGGTACCGCTTTGCCGACCGTGGTTGAGCTGATGCGCCCGGCTCGTTTTGAGCCCGAGTCGAAGCGTGCCATGGACCTGCTGCGTGAGATGCAGCGCGAGTCCACGCACGTGGCGATCATTGTTGACGAGTACGGCGGCACCGCCGGTCTGATTACCCTTGAGGATCTGATTGAGGAGCTGGTCGGTGACATTTCTGATGAGTATGACCATGAGAGCCCCGATTACACGCTGAATGATGACGGCACGTTCCGTCTCTCTGCTCGTCTGGGTATTGATGAGCTGGGTGAGATTTTTGGTCGTGAGCTCGACGATGAAGATGTTGATACGGTGGGCGGTCTGCTCGCTAAGCATCTGGGCATGGTGCCGATTATCGGTTCTGAAGTTGAGATTGATGGCATTCATATTCGTGCGATTGGTTCGTCGGGTCGCCGCCACCAGGTGGATATGCTGCAGGCGTGGTATGAGCCGCCTCGTGATGAGCGTCAGAACGCTGAAGATTCCCTGATCTCTAATTCACCGGAGTCTTATTCCCTGAAGTCTGAGGTTGCTGACATCCTCACCGTGGATACCGATCCGCCCGCTGTGGCTGAGCCTCACGCGCATCCGGATCTTCCGGGAGATACTGCAGAGGCTGAACCTGCCACCGACAAGCACGGTAAGCGCTAGATATCGAATATAGACGCCGCATTTTCTAACGCACTTTGAGTCGGCTGCCCCACCCCTGAAGGCACAGGCAGATGAGGCTGGCACCCCATACACCCCGCACGAGGTTTGATAAGGAGAAACACAATGGACCAGGAGTACACCCCGCTCGATTTGAGCATGCTGGACTTAAGCACCCCGCTGCCAACCTACCCGGAGAATTTCCGTTCGGGTTTTGCGTCGCTGGTGGGTCGCCCAAATGCGGGTAAATCTACTCTAACGAACGCTATGGTTGGTCAGAAGGTGGCTATCACCTCGAACCGTCCGCAGACGACCCGCCACACGATCCGCGGTATTGTACACAAGGACGAGTACCAGCTGATTCTGGTGGACACCCCGGGTATTCACCGCCCCCGCACTCTGCTGGGTGAGCGTCTGAACGACCTGGTAGCAAGCACCCTTTCACAGGTGGATGTACTGGGCTTCTGCATTCCGGCGAATGAGAAGATTGGTCCGGGTGACCGTTATATTGCCTCGCAGCTGGTGGCGTCGAGCAATAAGCCGGTGGTTGCCATTGTGACAAAGGCTGACACTGTGAGCTCTGAGGAGCTGCGTGAGCAGTTGCTGGCTGTTGAGGCGCTCGGCGAGGAAGTCATGAGCGCTGAGCGTGCGGCTCGTGCTAAGCGTGCCGCGCATCGTGCGAAGCAGAAGGCTAAGGGCCCCAAGGGTAAGGGCGGCAAGAATGATGCTGTGCCTTTCGCGAAGGGTTCGGGTCCTGCGGCTAAGCGCCGTGCCGGTGAGGTTGCTGAGCCGATGCCGGTTGACGGTAAGGGTGGCTGGGCTGCGATTATCCCGGTGTCTGCTGTAAAGCATTTCCAGGTGGATGCGGTTGCTGACCTGCTGGCGCAGTACACTCCGCTGTCGCCGCCGCTGTACCCGGAGGGTGAGCTGACCGATGAGCCGGAGGCAACCCTCATCGCGGAGCTGGTACGTGAGGCCGCCCTGGAGGGTGCGCGTGAGGAGCTGCCCCACTCAATTGCTGTAACGGTTGAGGAGATGGAGTTCCGTGAGGGCCGCCCGGAGGATAACCCGCTGCTGGATGTGCACGTAAACCTGTTTGTGGAGCGTGAGTCGCAGAAGTACATCATTATCGGTAAGGGCGGCTCGAATCTACGCAAGATTGGTACGAAGGCTCGTGAGCAGATTGAGGCAATGCTCGGTACCCGCATTTATTTGAATATTCATGTGAAGGTTGCGAAGGAATGGCAGTCTGACGCGCGTGCGTTGAACCGACTGGGATTCTAGTAGCTTTCCTGAGCGCATCGCCCAGAGAATTTGCTCTGCGCGGTCGCCCCGAGAGGTGGCCTTCGGGGGCGGTCGCGCATCCTTAGTTTTCACCCGGTGGCTTGCATAAATATGTGCATACCTCCGGGTGAAACTTTTCGTTTTTATTCGGCGCTCATAGGGAAGAGTGTTACTCTGAGAAAGCACTTGCTCACCGGCAGAAAGAGAAAAGGTATGCCCCAGGCACCTCGTTTACGAAGCACCGGTCGTCATATGCGCACGACGGTGCTGACATCAAACCGCAATAAGTGGATTGCTCTGCTTACTACTTGCATGCTCGTCATTGTTGTTGGCTTTGGTGGCGTGGTGGCTCTACGTATGCGTAATAATCTGCATACTCAAGAGCTGAACATCAGCAATTACAAGAACGGCCTGGAGAACGGTGCCTTGGACATTCTCGTGATTGGCTCCGATACCCGTAAGGGTAATAACGGTGCGTACGGTGATGAGGATGACCGCAATTCTGAGGCTCGTGCGGACGTGATGATGCTGCTACAAATCAGCAAGGACCGTAAGAACGTGAGCGTGCTGTCGTTCCCGCGTGACCTGATGGTTGACGTGCCGCAGTGTACTGATCCTGAGAGCGGCACTGTGTATCCGGCTGAGAAGAGCGTTCAGATTAACGAGTCTCTGTCTCGCGGTGGTCCCGGTTGTACTGTGGCGACCATTAGCAAGCTGACCGGTGTGAATATTGACCACTTTATGTTGGTCGACTTTAACGCTGTGAAGGAGCTGTCGAAGGTTGTTGGCGGCGTTCAGGTGTGCGTGGACGCTCCGATTGATGATGAGTACAGTGGCCTGAAGCTTCCTGCCGGTACTTCTTCGGTTGAGGGTGAGCAGGCTCTTGCGTTCTTGCGTAGCCGCCACGGCTTCTCGGATGGTTCCGATATTGGTCGTATTCAGGCTCAGCAGGGCTTCTTGTCTTCACTGCTGCGTAAGGTGAAGCGAGAGGGTACTCTGTCGAATCCGGGTCGTCTGATTAACATTGCTGAGGCGATTACTCAGAATGTGACGGTGGATAATAACCTGAGCAATATCAGCACTCTGGTGGGTGTTGGTGCGTCTCTTGGTGGCGTGGACCTGTCAAACGTTGTGTTTGCGACTGTGCCGACTGAGCCGTGGAGCCAGGATGCGAACCGCCTGCAGGTTTCTGCGGATGCTGCGAATGTGTTCCAGCGTCTGCGTGATGATAAGTCACTGAAGGAAGAGCAGGCTCCGGAGGCTCCAGCTATTTCTGCCGCTCCGGTTCAGCTCGATCATACGGTTCCGGTGAGCGTATACAACGCGACCGGTCTGGAGGGCCGCTCGGCTACAATCGCTTCGGTGGTTAAGGGCCTGGGCTACACGAATGTTACTCCGGGTACCTCTGCTAGCCCGACGAACTTCACCACGGTCTTCTACTCGACCGGTTACGAGGCGGAGGCGAAGGAAATCGCCGCGAAGCTGAACGTGACCCGTGTGGTGGCAACCGAAGAGGTTCTGGGCGTGTCGGTGACGATTGGCGCTGACTTCCCGTCCGGTGAGGCGATAGAGAAGAAGGAGGCTGCGATTGCGGGTAACGCGACCGGTCAAACTGCTGATCAGCACAAGTGCCAGACTGCTTTCGCCTACTAGGTTGTAGCTGGTAGAACATAGCGCAGATGCGTGAATATTGAGTGAAGGGGCGTAGGGCCAGAAATGGTGGCTACGCCCCTTTGTCGTTGATTCTTTCCAGATGATGGACGGCTTCCCAGGTGCCCTGCCACCGCCTCCGATCCCTGTGATAGCGTGGAAGCATGATTATTGACGGTGAGAGCACGCGCGGGGTTACCCGCCAGGCAGTGAACCTGCTGCTTATTCGCCGGAACGGGGCACGCTAGAAATCTGCCGCAACCGTTCCGGCTTTTTCACGCGGCATCTCACCTTCGCATCCTTTCTGATGCACCGCCTTGACCACTGCTGCCGGGAACCGATACCCGGCACGGTACGAGCCCCACAAGTGGGGTAGAGCGAGACGGACCAACCAACAGGAAATTCATCATGAAAAACCACCAGAAGCCCAGCCCCATGCCGGTACATAAGTACCGCCCTTTCCACGAGCAGATTGTTGTTGACCTGCCGGACCGCACCTGGCCGGATAAGGTCATTGAGAAGGCTCCGCGCTGGTGCGCAGTGGATCTGCGTGACGGCAACCAGGCACTGATTGACCCCATGGACACCGACCGTAAGCTTGCGATGTTCAAGCTGCTGGTGAAGATGGGTTACAAGGAAATTGAGGTTGGTTTCCCCTCGGCGTCGCAGACTGACTTTGATTTTGTGCGCACTCTCATTGAGGACGGCCACATCCCCGCAGATGTAACCATTCAGGTTCTGGTGCAGGCTCGTGAGCACCTGATTGCCCGCACTTTTGAGGCAATTGAGGGCGCACCGCAGGCGATTGTGCACTTCTACAACTCAACCTCCGTGCTGCAGCGTCGCGTGGTGTTCAACCAGGATCAGGAGGGCGTGCTGGATATCGCCCTGCAGGGTGCGCGCCTGTGCCGCAAGTACGAAGAGCAGATGGTCTCCGATACTAAGGTCATCTATGAGTACTCGCCCGAGTCCTTCACCGGTACCGAGCTTGAGTACGCGGCTCGCGTGGTGAACGCTGTGGCTGAAGAGCTGGAGATTGGTCAGAACGGTAGCGAGCTGATTGTAAACCTGCCCGCTACCGTTGAGATGGCTACCCCGAACGTGTACGCCGACTCGGTCGAGTGGATGCACCGCAACCTGAACCACCGTGAGCACATTGTGCTGTCATTGCACCCGCATAATGACCGCGGTACCGGCGTGGCTGCTGCTGAGCTAGGTTACCTGGCGGGCGCTGACCGTATTGAGGGTTGCCTCTTCGGTAATGGCGAGCGCACCGGTAACGTTGACCTGGTGACTTTGGGCCTGAACATGTACACCCAGGGTGTGGATCCGCAGATTGATTTCTCTGATATTGACGGTATCCGTAAGACTGTTGAGTACTGCAACCAGTTGAAGGTGCACGAGCGTTCGCCGTATGGTGGCGACCTGGTGTTCACTGCGTTCTCTGGTTCGCATCAGGACGCTATTAAGAAGGGCTTTGAGGCTCTGGAGCGTACTGCTGCTGAGGCGGGTAAGACCGTGGATGAGGTTTATTGGGAGGTTCCGTACCTGCCGATTGATCCTCGCGATCTGGGTCGTACCTATGAGGCGATTATTCGTGTGAACTCGCAGTCCGGTAAGGGCGGTATGGCGTACCTGCTGAAGCAGGATCACGGTCTGGATTTACCGCGTCGTGCGCAGGTTGAGTTCTCGAAGATTGTTCAGGCTCGCACTGATGCTGAGGGTGGCGAGATGACCAGCCAGAAGCTGTGGAACATCTTCACCGATGAGTACCTGCCGGCTCCGGATCCGCAGAACCGTTGGGGTAAGTACCGTATTGAGTCGATTAATATTGATTCGGCTGATACTGGTGCGACTACTCTGCGTGTTGGCCTGAACATTGATGGTCACACGTACACTCGTACTGCTTCGGGTACAGGTCCGGTGGATGCTCTGCAGAACATCCTTTCAGGTGAGGGCATGGATATTCGCGTGATGGATTATTCGGAGCACACCATGTCGGCTTCGTCAACTGCTAACGCTGCTTGCTATGTTGAGGCTGCTGTTGGTTCTCGCGTGCTGTGGGGTATTGGCGTGGATAACTCAACGACTCGTGCGGCGTTGAAGGCGATGATTTCGGCTGTGAACCGTGCACTGCGTGATGAGCGCCAGGCGTAGGCGATGACCGTTTATGCTTTGTACGGGGTTCACGTGTGACCGTTAACCGTGCATGATGTAAGGGGCGGGATGCATACTGGGAGTATGTATCCCGCTCCTTAGTCGTTTAGTGTGCGCAGGCATTGTGTGTATCGGCGGTTTGCGCGGCTTTCTTGAGCCGTGGATGCACCGCGGTGTACTGCTTGAACCGGCACCCTGAGCGTTTCACAGTGTGGACGGGGCGGTTTGCGGAAGTCCCACATCACCTTCCGTGAACCGCTCCGGGCTGGCGCGCCTCCTGTATCCTTGAATGCGTGGAATGGATTCAAGCAATTATTTTGGGCTTCGTTCAGGGCCTTACCGAATTTCTGCCGATTTCGTCATCGGCGCATCTGAACATTGTTGGCCAGATCCTGCCTGAGAGGGCTGACCCGGGTGCCGCGTTTACCGCAATCACCCAGCTGGGTACTGAGACTGCGGTTCTGATTTTCTTCTGGCGCGATATTGTTCGCATCCTGAAGTCCTGGTTCGGATCCTTGACCGGCCGCGTACCGCGTAACGACCCGGATGCCCGCATGGGTTGGCTGATTATTCTCGGCTCCCTGCCCATCGGCGTTCTGGGTCTGCTCCTGGAAGACTACATTGACACCCAGTTCCGCAGCCTGTGGGTTGTGGCGACCATGCTGATTGTCTTCGCGGTGTTCCTGGGTCTTGCGGACCGTTTTGGTCGTGAGCAGCGTGAGCTAAAGGACCTGACTTTCCGTCACGGTATTCTGTACGGTTGCGCGCAGGCGCTGGCACTGATCCCGGGTGTTTCACGTTCGGGCGGTACAATTACCGCGGGTCTGTTCATGGGTTATACCCGTGAGGCTGCGGCTCGTTACTCGTTCCTTCTGGCTCTGCCGGCAGTGTTCATGTCTGGTCTGTACAAGACGTTCAAGGTGTTCACTGGTGCTGAGGCTACCGGCTACTACGGTATCCCGTCGACTATCCTTGCGACTCTGGTCGCGTTCGTGGTGGGTTACCTGATGATTGGCTGGTTCCTGAAGTACGTGTCTTCGAAGTCCTACGGCATTTTCATTTGGTACCGCATTGCGCTCGGTATCCTGATTTTCGTTGGTCTGGGCACTGGCGTTCTGAACGCTACTTCTTCGGCGTTCTAAGGCTTTAGCCCTCAGCGTGATATGACATACCCGTCCGTGATTTTCTCACGGGCGGGTATTCTTATTGGAGTAGATTTTTTGGCACCCGAATGCCCTGAGGCTGGGCGGCGGGTGTGGCGCGTCCACCGGTTGTGGGCGTTTTTACGGAAAGGAAACCGATGCGAGCTTGGGATGCCCCCGCCTCTGTGACTCTGCCCGGTCAGGCTGCGCTGCCGCGTATTTTTGATACTTCTGCCGGTGAGATTATTCAGGTTCAGGAGGACAAGGCGGCGAGCCTGTACGTTTGCGGTATCACCCCATACGACGCGACGCATATGGGTCACGCCTCCACCTATGTTGCTTTTGACCTGCTGCACCGCGCCTGGCTGGATGCGGGCGTGCCGGTGACGTACGTGCAGAACGTGACTGATGTGGACGACCCGCTGCTTGAGCGTGCGACTGCCACGAACGTTGATTGGCGTGAACTGGCTGAGGATCAGACGGAGCTGTTCCGCACCGATATGAAGGCGCTGAACGTGATTCCGCCGGCGCACTATGTGGGTGTGGTGGAGTCCATTGAGTGGCTGTTCCCGCTGATTGAGGATTTGCTACGCTGCGGCCTGGCGTACCGCGTGCCCGGTTTCACGGATGAGCAGGGTGTGGTGCATCCTGACGGTGACGTGTACCTGGACTTGAAGGCTGTGCGTGAGCTGCCCGCGAACGCTGAGGGCTACTCGTGGGCACCGGGGGAGGTTAGCCACCTGAGCCGTGATGAGATGCTGGAGATTTTTGCTGAGCGCGGCGGCGACCCGAACCGTGCCGGTAAGCGTGACGCACTGGATCCGCTGCTGTGGCGTGTTGAGCGTGAGGGCGAGCCAAGCTGGGATGCCGGCGAGCTGCGCGCGGGCCGCCCCGGCTGGCACATCGAGTGCACGATGATTGCCCGCCGTTTTGTGGATGGTTCGCTGACCGTTCAGGCTGGCGGTAACGACCTGACGTTCCCACACCACGATTTGGGTGCGGGCCATTCGTGGGCTGTGTCTGCGCGCCCGCACGCTAAGCATTACGCGCACACCGGCATGGTCGGTTTGGACGGCCAAAAGATGAGCAAGTCCCGCGGCAACCTGGTGCTGGTTTCGCGTCTGCGCGCAGCAGGTGAGAATGCGAACGCGGTGCGTCTGGCGATTATGGGTCAGCATTACCGTTCGGATTGGTTCTGGACTGATGAGCTGTTGGAGCACGCGAAGGCTCGCCTGGACACCTACCGTCATGCGGTGTCGGTGGCTGAGGGCCGTGAGGGCGCGAGCGATGAGGCGGCGGTTGAGTTGCTGGTCGCTGTGCGTGAGACACTTGGTGAGGACCTGAACGCTCCGGCGGCGTTGGCTGCTGTGGATGCGTGGGCTGTGAAGGCTCTGGCGGACACCACCGTCGGCGGTGGCGCGCTGGTACGTGACATCCTGGCGGCACGCCTGGGTGTGGTCCTCTAAGATGACTTCGTCGGTCATGGAGGAGCTGTACGCTCTTCGCCCGTACAACCGTGAGACGGTCGATGCGCTCGCCGCAGAGATGTTAGCTGAGGTGCGCGCGTACGAGGCGCAGGAGGAAGCGTAGGGCTTCTGAAAAATATTTTTGAAGAGCAGGAGCGGCGCTACGGTGTGAAAGCCGTGGTGCTGCTCCTGCGCTTTTCTGCGCCTTCCATGCGATACGTCTGCTTTTACCGCACCACCAGCTGACCGCACAAGAAACCAGCCGCCCAGTTATCACGCCCGCGGGTAATACTCCAGAGCCGATATGCAGACTCCGCTAAAATAGAAAAGGACTTTTTCCGTACCCTAGTTCGCCGCAAAGCGCGAACAGCACAGACTGACCCAAACCCGAGGAGAACCACCCCGTGAGCAGCGGCACCCACACCCCCACCGGCGCAATCAACCGCCGCGGCCCCTTCCGCCCCGGCGAGCGCGTCCAAATCACTGACGAACGCGGCCGCATCACCACCATCACCCTCGCCGAAGGCGGCGAATACCACTCCCACAAGGGCTTCCTCAAGCACGACGACCTCATCGGCGCACCCGAAGGCACCGTCATCGCCAACACTCACGGCATCCTCTACCAGGCGCTGCGCCCCCTCTACAAGGACTTCGTGCTCTCCATGCCGCGCGGCGCAGCCGTCGTCTACCCCAAGGACGCCGCGCAGATCATCGTCAAGGCAGACATCTTCCCCGGCGCACGCGTCGTCGAGGCAGGCGTCGGCTCCGGCGCACTGTCTATCGCCCTGCTGCGTGCAGTCGGCGACTACGGTTGCGTGCACTCCTTCGAACGTCGTGAAGAGTTCGCGGACGTCGCCCGCGGCAACATTGAGACCATGTTCGGTGGACCGCACCCGGCGTGGAAGCTGAGCATCGGCGACCTGCAGGACACCCTGCCGCAGGTTGAAGAGCCCGGCAGCGTCGACCGCGTCGTACTCGACATGCTCGCACCCTGGGAGTGCCTGGACGCTGTGGCGGAGGCGCTCGCACCCGGCGGTGTGCTCATCTGCTACGTTGCGACCGTAACCCAGATGTCCCGCCTGGTTGAGGGCATGCGCCTGGACGGCCGCTTCACCGAACCCGAATGTGACGAAACCATTGTTCGCGGCTGGCACGTGGAGGGCCTGGCAGTCCGCCCCGACCACCGCATGGTTGCACACACCGCATTCCTGGTTGTGGCTCGTCGCCTCGCTGACGGTGCGGTGCGCCTGGCGCCGAAGCGTCGCGCGTCCAAGACTGACTTCTCTGAAGAGGATATGAACGCGTGGATTCCCATGAACGTGGGTGAGCGTGAGGTGACCGATAAGAAGATTCGCCGCGCAGCCCGCGATGCGAAGAACCTTGCCGCTCACGCCGCACGCGCGAACGAGATTGCGCTGGAACAGAACGGCTTGGAGACTGAGCAGAACGAAGCATCTGAGTCTGCCGAATAATTGATGAATCATTAACCTGCGGGGGCACGGGCGTTACCTGGAGCCCCCGCAGTGCACTCACCGGGCTACTCGCTGCGCACAACCACCCGCGCCGAGTAGCCACCGATTAGGACGAACAGCTAAAGGAGCTACCGTGTCCACCCACGAATCTGCAGATCAGGCAGGAACCCCCCAGTACGGCACCGCCCACAGTGCAGCCAGCGCGGCACCGCACTACTCGGCTGCTTTCGGGTCGACCTCCCTGCCCGGCAGTCAGCCCGTCAGCGCGCAGGAGTATGACGCCGTGCTGCGTCGACTCTCCGCGGCGGAGGCAACCCGCGACAATATGAGCCGACAGATTCGTGGTGCGGGGGAGAAGAACCGCAAGCTCGTTGAGGCAATCACCAGCATGCGCTACCAGGTGGAGCGTCTGCGCGCCTCCCTATCGCAGAACGTTATGCCGCCGCTGAATTCGGCGATTGTGCTGGCGGTGCATGAGGGTCAGACCATGACCTACGAGCAGGTCGCTGACGATAAAACTCCCGCCGAGATTGACACCTACCTGGATGTTCAGGTGAGCGGCCGTATGATGCGTATTCCCGTATCCCCGCTCATTGACCTGTCCATGCTGACCCCCGGCATGACCGTGCTGCTCAACGACAAGACGGAAGCGGTGCTCGCCCTGGACACCGAACCCTTCGGTGACGTGGTGACCGTGCGCGAGGTGCTGGATGAGCAGCGCGTGCTGGTTGATACGTCCTCGGGTGCTCAGCAGGTGGCGCGTGTGGCTGGTTCCCTCGACATTGAGCAGCTGCGTACCGGTGACGCGGTCACCCTCGACACGCGCACCCGTATGCTGACCTCGCAGGTTCCCGCCTCCCGCTCGCAGGAGCTGGTGCTGGAAGAGATTCCTGACGTCACCTACGAGCAGATTGGTGGCCTGGGCGCGCAGATTGAGCAGATTCGCGACGCGGTGGAGCTGCCGTACCTGCACCCCGAGATTTTTGAGCGCTACCACCTGGCACCGCCCAAGGGCATTCTGCTGTACGGTCCTCCCGGTAACGGTAAGACCATGATTGCTAAGGCTGTGGCGAACTCCCTGGCGGCTCGTGCGGCTGCGCTGAACCCGGGTTCGGCTACTCGCGGCTACTTCTTGAACATTAAGGGCCCCGAGCTGCTCGATAAGTTCGTCGGTGAGACCGAGCGTCAGATCCGCGATATTTTCGTTGCCGCCCGTGAGAAGGCGGAGGCAGGCCACCCGGTCGTCGTGTTCTTTGACGAGATGGAGTCGCTGTTCCGTATGCGCGGTTCGGGTCGTTCCTCCGATATTGAGACGACCATCGTACCGCAGCTGCTTGCCGAAATTGACGGCGTGGAGTCGCTGCAGAACGTCATCGTCATTGGTGCAACCAACCGTGAAGATTTGATTGATGCCGCGGTGATGCGCCCGGGTCGACTCGACCTGAAAATCCGCATTAACCGCCCGGATGCCGCCGGTGCGGCAGAGATTTTCGGCCTGTACCTGACCGAAGACCTGCCCCTGGACGCTGCGGAGGTGGCAGCCGCCGGTTCGACCTGCGCCGCCCTGACCGCGATGATTGCGGCGGCGGCAGGTCAGCTGTACGCACGCACCCCCTCCACGGCGTACGCTGTGGCGACCGTGGATTCTTCCATGGTCGTTGGTTCTGGTGCGAGCGCGAACCTGTCCACTCACACGCTGTACCGCGGCGATTTCACCTCGGGTGCGGTGATTCGCAATATTGTGGACCGCGCGAAGAAGGCGGCGATTAAGGAGCAGTTGCAGGCGCTGACTGCCGGCGCTAACGCAGCGGGTGTGGGTATTGGCACCCGCCACCTGCTGGAGGCGGTACGCGCCGAGTTTGAGGATCAGGTGGACTTACCGCCACTGCCCGATATTGAGGATGCACTCACCGTTGCCGGTGTGCGTGGCCGTCTGGTGTCGGTGGAGCCGCCGCGCTAAACCGCGTCTCCGGCACCATGAGCCGGGAGGCGCTCAACGTGCTTATCCCGCATCAACCTCAATGACCGCAGGTCCAGCCCTTTAGATGGTATAGAACTTTTCAGGAGAACCCCATGAACTCCACCCCC
The DNA here is from genome assembly GCF_029850985.2 of Rothia similimucilaginosa. Taxonomy (NCBI): domain Bacteria; kingdom Bacillati; phylum Actinomycetota; class Actinomycetes; order Micrococcales; family Micrococcaceae; genus Rothia; species Rothia similimucilaginosa. The sequence continues at coordinate 1,097,039 of NZ_CM138149.1, forward strand.
AGCTACGGCGTGCACCGCATTATGGGTGCCGAAACCGAGTACGGCGTCATCGCCCCCTCCGCCCCGGGCACCAACCCGACCGTGCTGTCCGCACTGGTGGTCAACACTTACGCTAAGTTGGCGTTCCGCCGCGGCGCCGCTTTCCGTGAGGAGCTGCAGCGCCGCGCCCTGGCGGATGAGCTGACCGCCGAGCAGGCCCGCCAGGCAGAGAACTACTCGACCGCCACCCCCGAGGGTCAGTGGCTGGGTGAGTCGGAGTCGCCGCTGCGTGATGCTTTCGGTCAGGTTCAGGACGCCTCCACCGCCCACTCAAGCCAGATGACGCACACCCGCACCGAGCTGACCAGCGAAGATATTGCCCTGGAGATTATGCGTGAGGCGGGCGTTCAGGCACCGGGTGAGCCCGCCGAGCCGCGTAGCGCCCTGGATGCGCTCGCCGGCGTGCACGGCCGCGGTGGTTTCCCGGAGCGTCTGGACTGGGACCGCGTGACCATGAACGCGATTCTACCCAATGGTGCGCGCCTGTATGTGGATCATGCGCATCCGGAGTATTCCTCGCCGGAGGTTCTAACCCCCGCCGATGCAGTGCTCTATGACGCTGCCGGTGACGCGCTGGCGTATGAGTCGTTGGTGGAGCTGGGTAACCACGCGCAGGATTTGCCGCAGGTGAAGCTGTACAAGAACAACACCGACTCGAAGGGCCAGTCGTACGGCGCCCATGAAAACTACCTGATTAGCCGTGATGTTCCGTTCGAGCAGGTTGCGGATGCGCTCCTGCCGTTCTTTGCGACCCGCGCGATTTTTACGGGTGCGGGCCGTGTGGGTATTGGTACGCACGGTGAGGTTCCGGGTTTTCAGATGAGTTCGCGTGCTGATTTCTTTGAGCGCACGATTGGTCTGGAAACCACGATTCGCCGCCCGATTGTGAATACGCGCGATGAACCGCATGCGGATGAGTCGAAGTACCGCCGCCTGCACGTGATTCCGGCGGACGCAAACATGTCGCACTATTCGAACCTGTTGAAGTTTGGTACGGCGGCGCTGGTGATGAACCTGATTGAGTCGCACGGTGAGCAGACTCCGGTGCTGCCGGGTGTGCGCCTGTCTGATCCGGTGGCGGCGATGCACGCGGTCAGCCACGACCTGTCACTATCGGTTCAGCTGCCGTTGGCGCCGTCTTCGGCGGCCCTGCCAAATCCGGTGTCCACGAGTGGTTCTGCAAGTGCCCTGCAGATTCAGCGCGCCTACTATGAGGCCTCCCGTGCGCACGAGGAGTCGAACCCGGCGGGTGTGGATGCTGCGACCGCGCAGATTCTCGATCTGTGGGGCGAAGTGCTGGACGCCCTGGAAACTAACCCGCTCTCGCTGGCGGATCGTCTGGATTGGGTGGCGAAGTATGCGCTGGTGCGCGGCTATGTCGCTCAGGGCGTAGATTATGCGAATCCGAAGTTGAAGGCTTTGGATTTGCAGTACGCTGATATTGACCCGTCGAAGAGTCTGTATCACCGTCTGGTGGCCCGTGGCCGTATACGTACGCTGTTCTCTGCGGAGCAGATCGAGCATGCGACCACTGAGCCGCCGCGTGAGACGCGGGCGTTTTTGCGTGGTACTTTGATGGCGCGTTGGCCGGAGGAGATTCTGGGTATTAACTGGGATACGGTGTCTTGCCGTGGCAGGTATTCGAAGGATCTTACCCGTTTTACGATGATGGAACCGACCCGGTACGGTGCCGCCGCGGTGGAACCGCTGCTGGATGAGGTAAACCATTCGGATGAGCTGCTGAACCGCCTGCGCTAGTAGCATCCCCTAAACCCACATGAACTCATATTCTTCCCCGGGGCGAATCCCCCATTTGGAAGAGTAAAAACCACATAACCCACAGGTAGGGTGCATGAAGGTTCGGGTACTACAACCCTTACACCCCGCACCCGACACCACTAAAAACTTATTTGTCCACAACCGAAAACCCCTTGAGGAGAGAACCATGAGCCGCGAACGCATCAGCGCACAGCAGACCGAAACCACCGCAGCCGAGCAGGAGCAGGAGCAGGAACTGACCCTCGCCGCCTCCCACGTTGTCTCTGACGTGAGCGAGGTCGACGACCTGCTCGACGAAATTGACGGCCTGCTCGCTGAGAATGCTGAAGACTTCGTCACCGGCTTCGTCCAGAAGGGTGGCGAGTAACCGGCGCACCTGCACGCCGGGTCAGCATCATGGAACACCGTATTTTCGGCATTGAAAGCGAATTCGGGCTCAGCTACGTCCCGCATGGGCTCGGTCGGCTGAGCATCGAAGAATCCGCCGTTGCCCTTTTCAAGCCCGTCCTGGATCAGTGGCGCTCAACGAACGTTTTCCTACCCAACGGCGGTAGGCTCTACCTTGACGTGGGTTCGCACCCCGAGTACGCCTCCGCCGAATGCGGTAGCATTGACGAGCTACTCGCGCAGGAACGCGCCGGTGAGCTGCTTTTCGCTGATCTGGCGCGTACCGCCCGCAAGCGTCTGCTCGCAGGTTCGGAGGGCCGTCCCCTTGACGGTGAACTGTACCTGTTCAAGAACAACGTGGATTCGGCGGGCAACTCCTACGGCAGCCATGAGAACTACCTGATTAGCCGCAAACTGCAGTTCAACGACCTGATTAAGCAGCTCGTGCCCTTCCTGGTGACCCGCCAGATTCTGGTCGGTGCCGGTAAGACCCACCCGAACGGCGGCCCGGTGCCCGGTTCGACCGACCCGGCGTCCAGCACGGGTGTGCCCTCGTACTCGTTCTCGCAGCGTGCCGACCATATTTGGGAGGCGGCATCCACCTCCACCTCGCGCGCTCGCCCGCTCATTAACACGCGCGACGAGCCGCACGCGGACGCTTCGAAGTTCCGCCGCATGCACGTCATTAATGGTGACTCGAATATGGCGGAGCCGACGACCCTGCTGAAGATTGCCAGCACCGACCTGGTGCTGCGCATGCTGGAGGATCGCTTCCCGGTGACGAGCCTGGATATTGTGTCTGTTCCGGCGGCTCTGCGAGCTATCAGCCACGATCTGACCGGCACCGCGACCTTCGAAACCACCGACGGTAAGTACTACACGGCGTTGAGCGTTCAGCGTCACTACTTGGACGCCGCCCGTCAGTATGTGGAACAGTACGGCGTGCACCACCACCATACGGAATACGCCCTGGACCTGTGGCAGCGCACCCTGGATGCTATCGAGTCCGGCGACTACAGCAGCATTGATACTGAGATTGACTGGGCGATTAAGAAGAAGCTTCTGGATGCGTACATTGCCCGTGCCCGCGCGGCCGGTCAGCCTGCCGATTATGCGAGTGCCCGCATCCGTCAGCTGGACTTGGCGTACCACGACATTGACCCGGAGCGTAGTGTCTTCCATGCGATGGTTCGTCGCGGTGCGGTCAAGCGCATCCTGCCCGAGGGCGTTGCGGAGGCGGCTAAGACTCAGCCGCCGAACACTCGCGCGACCCAGCGTTCGCGTTTCATTAACGCGGCGGTTGCGGCGGGGGAGCAGTTCACCGTGGATTGGGTGCATCTGAAGCTCAACGCCTACCCGCAGCACACGCTGGTGTGTAAGGACCCGTTCGCTACCGGCAGCGAGGAGCTGGAGGAGGTGCTGAGCCTGCTGGCGTCTAAGGAGCGTCAGCATCAGGAGGCGGCATTCCCGCCGCCCTGCTAAACAGCGCCGCTAAAGCCCCGGGCTCGCCACACCACGGCACGGTGTGTTCCCGCCCAAAGTTCCCAGCGCACCCCGCGCCGCGACACAGCCTGAACACAGCTACGTGCCGTAGCATAAAACAGCTAAACCTATACCTGTAAACTGTTCTGTGGCACACGGGCACTCATACGCCCCACTCTCACAGAAAACCCCAGAGGATAACACTATGACCAAACGCTCTAAGCTCACTATTTTCGGTGCCAGCACGGCAGCTCTCGCGCTCGCACTGTCTGCATGTGGCGCACAGTCTAATAATGGCGACCTGTCCAAGGTGCAGTACACCCTGAAGAATGCGACCGCTGAGCCTGAAGCGTCCTTCGCAACTCCCTTCGCCGCTTCTAGCCCCTCCGCGTACGTGATTGAGGAAGGTAACGGCGACTCCATCAACGATGGTGACTACGTGCTTGTTGAGGCTGCCGTATTCAACGGCACCGACGGCAAGCTCAACGGTTCCACTTACTCCAGCGAGCCGATTCTGCTACCGGTTAACGATCAGCTGAAGAAGGCTGCACCGCAGGTGTACGAAACCCTCAAGAAGATTAAGGTTGGCGGTTCCTTCTCGTACACCACCAACGTTCTGCAGCAGCGTAGCACCGCGGGCGTGACCACTACGACCGCTTCGCCCGGTACCGCAACTAACGTTGAGGTGTACACCGTGAAGACGAAGCTGCCCAAGTACGCAACCGGTAAGGCTGTTGAGGCTGACCCGTCGCTGCCGTCCTTCACGCTGGACGAGTCCACCGGCAAGGCTGACATCAAGCTGCCTGACACCAAGCAGGAATACACTGAGCTCGTCTCCAAGAACCTCATTGAGGGCGAGGGCGCTGAAGTCAAGGAAACCGATACCGTCTACGTGCGCTACATTGGCGTGAAGTACTCTGACGGTAAGGTCTTTGACAGCAACTACGACGCTGCCACCCCGACGGGCATCTCCCTGCAGGGTGTTATCAAGGGCTGGACCCAGGGCCTGAAGGGCAAGAAGGTCGGTTCCCGCGTTGAGCTGATTATCCCGGCGGATCTGGCGTACGGTAACGACGCCGGCGGCTCCAAGCCTTCGGGCACCCTCGTGTTCGTGGTTGATATTCTGGGAGCGGAGGAGAACCCGCAGACCTTGCAGCGTGCTCAGGCAGCTTCTAGCGCGGCTGCTGCGCAGGCGAGCGCCTCGGCAACCGCTTCTGCGACCGCAACCCCGGCAGCTACCGCTTCGGCTACCGCGCAGTAGCCCGGTACCCACGTTTTACGTCACATTTTTATACCGCGCTCGCCGCTTATATGGCTTAGGCGGCGGGCGCACCCACTATTTCGATGTATTTCGAACCAATCAAAGGAGACACCCATGTCTTTCGGTCAGCGTAACCTCGACCGCGAAAAGCCTGAAATCGATTTCCCCGAGGGCGACGCGCCCACCGAGCTGGTCATCACCGACCTGATCGAGGGTGCAGGCGCTGAGGTTGTTGCCGGCTCCCGCGTGCTCACCCACTACGTTGGTGTGGCATTCTCCACCGGTGAAGAGTTTGACGCGTCCTGGAACCGCGGCGAGCCGCTGCCGTTCCAGGTGGGCGTTGGCCAGGTTATCCGTGGCTGGGATGAGGGTCTGCTCGGCATGAAGGTCGGCGGCCGTCGTCGCCTGGAGATTCCCGCCGACATGGCGTACGGTGACCGCGGCGCAGGTTCGGTCATTAAACCCGGTGAGTCCCTGATTTTCGTGGTGGACCTGCTGGACGTCCGCTAAGGACTAGCCAGGTTCTCGCATAAGAGACATCTAGCCCGGTGCTTTCTCCCGATTGTGGGAGGGGCACCGGGCTTTTGCCTGCCCGACTTTATGTACCGGGTTTTGTGTACCGTGGTTTTGGGCGTCGGGCTATCAGCGCATCCGCGAGATTTTATACCCGCGTGTTTCTGCCTCAGCCACCCCATACGCTACGTAAGTGCTGCGGAACACACAGGTTATGATGGAATCATGTCCACCGCAGCTCAGCTTTACATGACTCTTCACCGCCTCGCCACCGCCGCCGAGACACCCGACACCGCGACCCGAACCCAGGGCATCAGCCGCAACGAGCTACTGACCCTGCTCGGTATTAGCACACGCGCTAACGGCTCCCTCAACGAGGCCCAGGAACGCGCCTTTGAACGAGCCAAGCAGACCCTGCGTGATGCCGGCGCGCACATCACCCACGTGACCACGGATCTGGGGGAGCGCTACCGCCTCGAACCCAGCAACGCCGCAAAGCTGCCCGCCTGGAACCCCACTGCTGAGGAGTTCCGCCTCATCAACACCATCCTGCGCGGCTGGGAAGGCACCGAGCTACAAGATGATGCCTACCGCATCCTGCGTAAGATTGCGCTCACCAGCAAGAACCTCACTGACGAGGCACTCGCCGCAGCGAAGATCCAGGACCCGAAGACCGGCAAGCGTCAGCGCGCGAAGAACCTGCACACCTACCGTGAGCCCCTTCAGCGCATTTACTTTAGCGATAACCCCCACCTAAATGAACTGTTTACCGCCTACGCGGAGCGTAAGACGGTCACGTTCACCTATCAGACGGCTGCCGGTGCAACCCGTATGCAGGAGAAGGTCAGTGTTGCCGGTATTGGTTACCGTTACGGCACCTGGTACTTCGTCGGGTACTATACCGAGAGTGCGGAACGTAAGGAGTACACATTCCGTGCTAGCCGTATTCAGAAGCTCACGATGCTCTCGCGTATCGATTCGATCCCCATCAACACGACGTTCAACGCTAAGAACTGGCTAGAAGACATCAGGGGATACGAAGAGTACCTGTCCGTCGTGGAGGTCAGCGCCGATTCCACACTTTCGGAGCCTTTCACCGTGCCCTCGTACGGCACGATTGATAGCGCTGTGGCGGCAACCAGCTACAGCTGTGTAATTGAGCCGCCCGCTGAATCAGACTCTGCTGATTCGAGCTCCGATGCTGCCTCTACCCGCCAGCGTGACAGCTACGCCGCCCAGCAGCAGCTCTTGCGCACCCTCACCGACCTGCACAGCGGCGCAGTTGAAGACCCCGGCACCTGGACAGATATTAACCCGCGCAACCGTAACAACTCTCTCGACGACCTTGTGGATCTGCTCCTGGGTTTGCACCACGCTGACCGTTGGGCAAGCACCCATGATGAGGCACCCATGCCGTTGAACCAGCTCAACACCCTCTACAGCGTAGACACCGATAAAAATCGTGCCCTCGGCAAAACTATTGCCGAGATTTTCGCGCAGGTAGACACATCTCCTTTCAACACTGTGCCCTTCGATTCTGACCCCAAGAACCCGGACGCGCTCAAACCCACATACATTAACCTGCTACCGGACTTTGGCAGCGCCACCCCGAACACGCTACTGAACTACGCGCGCCTCACCGACACCGAGCTCGCCATTCTGGCCTTTACTCTCTCTACCGCAGATATTCTGCACCCGGCTGATGGGCGCCTGGGCAGTATCCGGGCAGCGCTCGCCACCGCGTACCCGAACGCACCCGTCTATGCGCAGCACCTGTACTTTGCCCCGGAGGAGCCTCTGCTGCAGGAGGCGACTGCCGCTCTGAGTAGCGGCAACGCCGTGACCATTGGGTACGGTACCTCTGAGCGTGCCGCGGATCGTCTGGTGGACCCGTATGCGTTGGTGTTGCACCGCGACCACATGTATCTGCATGCGTGGTGCCGTACCGCTGAGGAACGCTACTATACCGCGCGCGGTGAAGAGGTCCCTGAGTATGCACCTGAGGCTTTTGCTAACGCAGCCACCGGGGAGGTTGCAGGCAACGAGGCGGGGGAGAAGCCCCCTACTTTCTGGCGTAACTTCCGCCTCACCCGTATCAACCATATTCACGAGGCGGGTGAGGGTCGTACCCACCCGGTCACCGGTGACACTGTCCCTCATTGGCACGCACAACAGCACAACACTCAGAGCAACCCCTTTGCTGAGTTGCGTATTCACCCGACCGAACATATCCCCAACGGCGAACCGCTCGGCACTCTCACCGCAACGTACATGCGCCGAAGCACCCACCACGTGAAGAAGGCTTCACGCACCCAATACGTGCGCATCCACTACTACAACAACGCCCACGGCGCTGGCGATAAGAACATCCTCGACACCGTCATCGCGCACCGAGGTGCCCTCGAACTCATCGGTCCGGCGCACCTGCGCGCGGCGTTGCTTGACCAGTTGCAAACACTTAAGGCGAGCAGCCGCAGCGGTGTGCCCGCAAGTGCGCCCACAGAAAAATAGCACTTCACCCACAAGCAAAAACGTCCCAAAACCCATCTAAGGCGCCAAAACATTAACCTAAAACTTGTATAATGGGCTCATGTCTTGGTGGTTCTGGATTTTGCTATGGGGCGCGCTCATCATCTGCTCGCTCCTCTATTTGGCATGGTTCACCTACAAAGCACTCACTCGCGGTTTCACGCTCCTTGACGAAACCGTAACCTGGGTCGAGTCAATCGAGGGACAATTCGACGCAGCGCAAGCGAACGCAAGCCGAAAACTCCCGCGAGACACCACCCTCGGGGTATTCACGCCCATCACCGAGGCATACAATAACTACGAACAAGGTAAGCAGACACGCAGGTCTGAGCGGATCAAGCGACGGGTCTCCCGACGAGATCGACTCGGCCAACCTCAAAACATCGGAGACCTGCTCTAACCAGAAAGGCACACCATGGGCCAGATTTTCAGCCACCCCGCGACCATCATCGTCGTTATCCTCCTTATCGTCCTGCTCTTCGGCGCACCCAAGCTGCCCGGCATGGCACGCAGCCTCGGCCAGTCCATGCGCATCTTCAAGACCGAAGTTGAGGGCCTGAAGAACGACTCCAAGAAGGACCCCCGCGAGAAGGACGGCGAAGAGGTCGTCACCGCTGAGGTAGTAGACAACGGCAAGACCGAAACTAAGTAACGGTCTCGCCCCCGACGCACCAAACCCGTGCCAGCCCACCGGCCGGCACGGGTTTTGCGGCACCACCCCATAAAACCCCACCAGCCCCCTCAGCCGAATCACACACGGCACCGATACCCAGAGGACACCACGTGGCAACACCCGACCAGGACGTGCGCAACCGCAAACTCAACCCTGAAGCGCGCATGGAACTCAAGGAACACCTACGCGAATTCCGCGACCGCCTCATCAAAGCGGCTATCGCAACCATCATCGCAGCCATCATCGGTACGGTCTTCCTCTACCAGCCTTTCATTGAAATGATCTCTGCGCCCCTGCAGCAGATCAATTCAGAAACCGGCCGCAACGCAAACCTGAACTACGGTAGCGTCGCATCTCCTTTCGACCAGCTGCTTAAGGTCGGTATGTACATTGGCCTGGTCATCGCTTCTCCCGTCTGGCTCTACCAGGCACTGCGATTCCTGCTGCCGGCACTGCACACCAAGGAAAAGAAGTACCTCTTCGGCTTCCTCACCGCATCTATTTTCGCGTTTGCCTGCGGTGTCGCCATCTCCTACTTCACCCTCCCCGGTGTAGTCTACGCACTGCTGAAGTTCACCCCCGTCAACGAAAGTAACTACATTGACGCGGGCGTGTACATCTCCTTCATCCTGAAGTTTGTTGTGACGTTCTCCTGCGCCTTCATCATCCCGGTGATTTTAGTTGGCGTTAACATGCTCGGCCTCATCCGAGGCAAGACCATTCTGAAGTCCTGGCGTTGGGTCGTCGTCCTCGTCGCAGTGATTGCAGCACTGACCGCACCCGGTAGCGACATCATGATGATGTTCGTACTCATGGCGCCGCTGCTGATTTTCTTCTTCGCAGCAATCGGCATCTGCATGATCAACGACAAGCGCCGCGACCGCAAGCTTGTCAAGCTGGCTCAGGGTACGGATGAAGCAAGCCTGAACACCGCAACCAGCAGTGAAGACCTAGCTAAGATGGGTTACTTTGAGGAAGAGAAGACTTCCTAACTAAATAGAGTTTGCTTTGAGCAACGTCGCTGCAACGGGCGGGATACAGAGAACCTGTATCCCGCCCCTTTTCGCATGTTCCACAAAACCGCATCCCTCTCGCACGCCACCGATACGCTCGCTGTTCGCCCATACCGGATTAGTACCCGTGCAGGATGCTTTCTGGAGACTCGCGGCAGGCGAACCGTTACACTGGACATACTATGAGCAAGCACCACGCACAGCACACATCCGACGCACACACTTCTAACGCACAGACTCCGGCGCAGCACATCGACTACGCTGCCGCCTACACCGCATCCCGAGAGCGCGCCGCCTACGCAAAGACTGCCCTCGGCGCTTTTGAGGCGTCCCTAGATTTTCCGCTGGATGATTTTCAGCGTCAGGCGTGTGCCGCCGTGGAGGCGGACCGCTCCGTCCTCGTTGCCGCACCCACCGGTGCCGGTAAGACCATTGTGGGTGAATTCGGCATATACCTGGCGCTACGCCGCGGCATGAAAGCGTTCTATACGACCCCCATTAAGGCGCTGAGCAACCAGAAGTACCACGACTTTGTGCGCGCGTACGGTGAAGATTACGTGGGTCTGCTGACCGGCGATACGAGCATCAACACGGAAGCACCCGTGGTCGTGATGACCACCGAGGTCCTGCGCAACATGCTCTACGCCAACTCGACCACACTAACCGGCCTAGGCTACGTGGTGATGGATGAGGTGCACTACCTCGCGGACCGTTTCCGCGGCGCAGTATGGGAAGAGGCAATTATTCACCTTCCCGAGCATGTAAACGTTATCTCTCTATCGGCGACGGTGTCGAACGTTGAGGAGTTCGGCGCGTGGCTGGATACGGTACGCGGCGGCACGGACATTATTGTTTCTGAGCACCGTCCGGTGCCCCTGTGGCAGCACATGATGGTCGGTCACCGTGTGGTGGACCTGTTCGTACCCGAAGACAACTCCGCACAGGGCAAGACCCAGGAGCCGGAGGAGAAGCTCTCACGCAAGCAGGCGAAGAAGGCACAGAAAGCTAAGCAGCGCGGAACAACCGTAGAGTCGGGCACCAACCCCCTGCTGGCCGGTCTGCGCCTAAACCCGCAGCTGAAAGCGCTACGCCCCGGCTTCCGTTCCGCACCGGGCCGTGGACGTTACGGCGGCAAGCGTGAACGTTTCCGTCACCGTCGTGAGGGCTGGCTGAATGAGACATTCAGCAGCGGCGCAAACCGTCGCGATGGCTTCAATAATAATCATTTCAGTAACGACCGGGACTTTGATGCGCGCGGTGAGCAGAAGCCCCTGCGCCCGCAGCGCATTACCCGCCCCGAGATGGTGCGCGCCCTCGACAAGCAGGGACTGCTACCGGCCATTTGCTTTATCTTCTCCCGTGCCGGTTGCGACGGCGCAGTCAGCCACTGCGTATCCGCCGATATTACACTGACCACCCCTGAACAGCAGCAGACCATCCGCGCCTACATCGCGGAAGCAACATCCCACCTAGACACCCGCGACCTGAACACCCTCGGCTACTACGAGTGGCGTGACGGCCTCATTCGCGGTATCGCCGCACACCACGCCGGCTTACTGCCACTTTTCAAGGAGGTTGTAGAAACCCTCTTCGCACAAGGCCTCATCAAGCTGGTCTTCGCCACCGAAACCCTCGCACTGGGCATCAACATGCCCGCCCGCACCGTCATCCTGGAAAAGCTCACCAAATACAACGGCGAATCCCACGTAGACATCACCCCCGGTGAATACACCCAACTAACCGGACGCGCAGGCCGCCGCGGCATCGACATCGAAGGCCACGCCGTCGTCATGTGGCGCCCCGGCATGTCCCCGGAACACGTGGCAACCCTTGCCTCAACACGCACCTACCCGCTGAACTCCTCATTCCGCCCCACCTACAATATGGCGGCAAACCTCATCGCCTCCTACGGCGCCGAACGCACCCGCAAAATCCTGGAATCCTCCTTCGCACAGTTCCAGGCAGACAAATCGGTCGTGGGCGTCGCCTCCCGCGTACGCAAAAACGAAAACGCCCTCGAAGGCTACCGCGAAGCAATGGCATGCCACCTGGGCGACTTCACCGAATACGTCCAGCTCAGCCGCCACATCGCCGAACTGGAAAAGAAGGCATCCAAGAGCAACGAACGCCACGCACGCGCGCAGGCACACCACAGCATCCAGCAGCTATTGCCGGGCGACATCATCTACATTCCACATGGCCGCTCCCGCGGCTACGCAGTCGTCATCACCCGCTCCGATTCGCACGCCGACCCGCGCATCGGCATCGTTACCGAGGACGCGCACCAGCGCACCGCCTCAACCCGCGACTTCGAAGGCGCCATCGAACCGGTCTCACGCATCAAAATCCCCAAGCGCCTGAGCCTCAAAACCGCCAAGGAACGCCGTGATACCGCAAGCCGCATGCGCCAGGCACTCTACGACGGCCGCGCCCCTCGAGCGCTCGCGCAGCAGAACATCCCGACTCGTCAGAACAGCGTTGACGCACAACTGGAGGCTCTGCAGGCTCAGCTGCGTAACCACCCGTGCCACGGCTGCTCCGACCGCGCGAACCACATGCGTTGGGCTGAGCGCTGGCAGAAGCTCAACTCTGAAACGGAAGGGTTGCGCCGTCAGATTGCCCGCCGCACCAACACGATCGCGCAGGTCTTCAACCGCATTGCGCGCCTGCTGGAAAGCTACGGCTACGTCGAGCGCACCGCGGATAACGAATTATCGCTAACTACCGGCGGCCAGGCTCTGCGCCGCATCTACGGCGAGCGCGACCTGCTGACCGCTCTGTGCCTAGACGCGCACTTCCTCGATGGACTGGAACCCGCCGCCATCGCGGCAACCGTTGCCGCACTGACCTACCAGGGTAAGCGCGACGCGGTGGAATACCTGGCTCACTACCCGCACCCGTCCCTGCGCGCACCCATTGCGACGATTACGCAGCGCCTCGCCGACCTGAACGCAGCTGAGGAACAGTTCAAGGTCACCCCGACCCCGACATGCGACTTCGGTCTGGTCGAACCCATGTACGCCTGGGCGAACGGCGCGCACCTCGCAAAGGCAATCGAGGACACCGGCCTTGCCGCCGGCGACTTCGTGCGCTGGGCAAAGCAGGTACTGGACGCACTGGACCAGATCGCGCACATCCGCTCACTGGACCCGGTGATTCGCGCCCGCTGTGAAGAGGCGATTGAGGCGGTCCGCCGCGGTGTGGTCGCCCTGGACGTCTAACCCGCACCTCAGTGCTACACCGTACCCAACCGGTTCGGGCTACCACCCCCGCCACTGTGCATTGTTCTGCATCATCTAAGTTCCCCCTCATCTAAGGACGAACGAACTACCGTAGGTAGCGGGGGTGCTTCTATACTCAAATGAGATGCTCAGCTGAGCTACGCGGGCACAACTGAAGTACCCGCCCTCGTGTGCGCTTTCGGCGCGCCTCAACGGTGAAAGGATTCTAATGTCTACCCGTATTTTTGTAGATGGTAGCGTGTACAGCCCGGTCGACCCGTACGCAACCGCAATGCTAGTCGAAGACGGATTCGTCCGCTGGGTTGGTTCCGATTCAGGCGCACGTTCAATTGCTGACGAGTCAGCTACCATCACCGAACTTGACGGCGCCTTACTAACCCCCGCCTTCGCGCGCGCACTGGCACCGGTCACAGGCAAGGAAGCACCCGAAATCCTCGACTACCTGCAGGCATACCGCGCAGCCGGCTACCACACGCACACCCTACTCGCCGGCATGGAGGACGTCCCCGACCTCGTCTCCGCTCTCAGCTACTACAGCGCCGAACACGGCACACCCGACATCCGCTTCATCCTCAACGCCACCGGCATTGAGACCGACGAACTAATCAGTGCCATCAAGGCACTACGCCCCCTCACCGAAGGCGAACGCGCCGTCAAGGGCCTGCAGCTGGTCGGCATCTTTGTCGCACCCACCGAGGCCCCCGCAGCAGCGCAGGTAGCCGAAGACGCCGCACTCCTGCTCTCTATAGATGCATCCACCGGCTTCACCACCGCAGCCGATGCCGCACTCACCGTACGCAAAAACCACCCCTGGCTGTCCATACGCCTCGACGCAGCAATCAGCACCCCGCAAGACCCCGTCACCGACGAATACCTCACCAAACTGGCAGAAGCACGCATCAACCTCGGTCTGAGCGTCTGCAAACCCGAAGAAGATGAAGCAGCCAGCGACACCGTCCAGGCACTCCTCGCACACGCTGGGGGAGAGGCGCGTGAGTCGGTAGCCTCCGTAGCACGCCGCGCAAACGCAGTTGGCACCTCCATTGCGCTCGGCTCTGACACTCAGCTCTACGCACCCGGCACCTGGTCCCTCATCCGCGAACTCGTCAACGACGAACATGGCATCTCCGCCCGCAGCGCTTTCGCCGCCCTCACCCGCGGCGTATACCGCCTCGCACACGAAGAAAACCCCTTCACCGGCCAGCTAACCCCCGACACCCCCGCATACGTAGCACAGTGGCGCGTCGAAGCCCTCATGGTCCAGGCGCCCGACTCCCGCGTAGCATCGTGGAGTACTGACCCTCGCGCTCGCATTCCGCTGCTTCCGGTGCTGGATGAGCATGTGGAACTGCCCGTCCTGGAATCTATTTACACTGAAGGTAAATAATTTTTAGCTTGTCAACACTTTTTAGGCGGTTTAGAGCAGTAGAGGCCCCCAATGGTTCAGTTGCTCAAATGTTTACCCGGTATAATGGATACCTAAACTGCCTGTTTTATATGCACCTGTGAGGGAGTAATATGCGCGTTCTAACTGTCATCCCAACGTATAACGAGAAGGAGAACCTGCCCATCGTGGTAGAGCGTCTTCGCAAGGCAGCACCCGAGGTGGATATTCTCGTGGTGGATGATAACAGCCCCGATGGTACCGGTCAGATTGCTGATGAGCTATCAGCTAAGGATTCCCAGATTCACGTTCTGCACCGCACCGTTAAGGACGGTCTGGGTGGCGCATACCTCGCTGGCTTCGATTGGGGCCTTGAAGCAGGCTACGACGTTCTGATTGAGATGGACGCTGACTGCTCGCACCAGCCTGAGCAGCTTCCTTCTCTGGTTCGTGCTGTGGAGGCAGGCGCTGACCTGGCTATTGGTTCGCGTTACGTTCCCGGCGGCAAGACCAAGAACTGGCCGGCTCACCGCCAGATTCTCTCTCGCGGCGCTAACCTGTACACCCGCCTGATTCTGGGTACCTCCATTAAGGACATCACCGCTGGTTTCCGTGCGTACCGTCGTGAGGCCCTGCAGCGTCTGAACCTTGAGGGTATCGACTCGAAGGGCTACGTATTCCAGGTTGATCTGGCGTGGCGTTCTGAGCAGGCTGGCCTGAACATTGTTGAGGTTCCGATTACTTTTGTTGAGCGTGAGATTGGCGCTTCGAAGATGGACGGCAACATTATCTTTGACTCTATGTCTAAGGTGACTCGCTGGGGCATGGCTAACCGCGTTCAGAAGCTGAAGAAGGCCCTGGGCAAGTAAGCCGGTAGCTTTTTGCGCAGATGCTTCTCGCGCCTAAGCTTTAAACGAAAGATAGAGGCGGATACGTAACTATCCGCCTCTATCTTTTTACGCTTTGTGTAGCGCTCTTTCCTGGCTCATGTACCGACGGAGTCAGCACCAAAACGGGGTGGAAGCCCACTAAAGTGCGAGTTGCTCTTAGCGGGCTTCTACAGCATGTCTACGGTGCTTTTAGAGCGCGTAGTGCTTGCGGTAGTATTCCAAGCGGCCTTCCAGAGTCTTTTCCAGCTCTTCGATGCTACGACGTTCCATGAGCATATCCCAGTGGGTACGTGCGGGCTTCCCCTCTTCGGCGTCTGCGGTGGAGTCGCCGTTGACGAGGTAGGCTTCCTTACCGGACTTTGCTGTCCATACCGAGGGGATTTCTGCTTCTGCCGCGAAGGTCACGAAAACGCGGTCACCGTCTGCGGTACGGTATTCGACGCGCTGGCGGGGCGCGGGCTGTACGTTCGATTCGGTTTCCATCGACTGGGAACCCAGGCGCATACCGCGCAGGCTACGATCGCTCATTTTTCCTCCAGTGTCGTCGGGTGCGCTCTTTGGCGCTTTAGGCGTAACGTTGGGCGGGGAGAGCTATTCCCTCGAACGTTTACAAAACATCTATTATATCGGTAATAGTCTCCACCCGCCCAGCGTGGTGGTGTTTATTCGGCGTGATTTTTGGTAATTCACGCCTTTTTATGCGTTAGATTTCGCGTTTAGCTGTTGATGCCGTAGCTTCCGGATGCCTGCGGTGCGCTCTTGGGTGCCGCCGCTGCAGGCTTCTTCGGTGCGCCTGCCAGGTCGGATGCGGGCAGGGTGCCGAATGCGTTGCCCAGACCGCGCAGTGCATCGCCGAGTTCGGTCGGGATGAACCAGAGCTTGTTGGCGTCACCTTCGGCGAGCTTGGGCAGGGTCTGCAGGTACTGGTAGGTGAGCAACTGCTGGCTGGGGTTGGATTCGTGGATTGCCGCGAAGACCTTCTGCACGGCTTCTGCTTCACCGTTTGCCCGCAGGATTGCGGACTGTGCGTCCCCTTCTGCACGAAGGATCTGTGCCTGTTTTTCACCCTCTGCACGCAGGATGGCTGCGCGGGATTCGCCCTCTGCGGTCAGAATGTCGGACTGCTTCTGGCCTTCTGCGGTGAGGATTGCGGCGCGGCGGTCACGCTCTGCACGCATCTGCTTCTCCATGGAGTCCTGAATGGATGCCGGGGGCTGGATTTCCTTGATATCCACGCGGGAGACGCGCAGGCCCCAGCGTCCGGTGGTCGAGTCGAGTACCCCTCGCAGCTCCGCGTTGATCTGGTCGCGGGAGATGAGGGTCTGCTCCAGGTTCAGGCCACCGACGACATTACGCAGAGTTGCGCTGGTCAGTTCATCCACGGCGCGAATGTAGTTGGTAATTTCGTAGGTCGCCGAGCGGGGGTCGGTGACCTGGAAGTACACGACGGTGTCGATACCAACCACGAGGTTATCTTCGGTGATCACAGACTGCGAGGGGAAGGAAACGACCTGTTCACGCAGGTCAATCAGGGGCAGCACACGGTCAATCACGGGGATGACGATGTGCAGGCCGGGGTTGAGAACGGCGTGGAACTTACCCAGTCGTTCGACGATGCCGGCTCGTCCCTGCGGGATAACGCGCACGGTCTTTGCGAGCATTGTCAGTACAAAGAGAATGAGTAGGACTGTCAAAATAAGGCTGATAGGCATTGTTTCTCCTTATGGGTGAGTTATATGGTGTGTTTTTGTATCTGAACCTGCTTCTAGAGCCGGTATTCAGATGGGTCTTAAGCGTAGGGGAGAGGCTCTACGATTGCAGTAGCACCCTCGATGGCTCGCACCCTCACGTGTGATCCTGCAACAAGCGTTCCGGAGGCGGTGCGCGCCGTCCAAGTGTCGCCCGATAGTACCACCAAGCCAGTTTCACTAGTCACATCTTGAGTGACGCGCACCTCAGAACCAATGAGCGCTTCGGCATTAGTGACAGCTCCGGTGGCTGTTTTATTAAGTTTTTTCAGCAGCGGCGGGCGCAGACCAAGAACCAGAATCAGGCAGGTTACCACGAAAATAACGGTTCGAATCAACATGTTATCCACGAAGGGTGATATTGCTGCAGTGACGCCTGCACTAATTGCCAGCATGAGAAAGAACAGGTCGAGGCTGAGCATTTCTATGACGGCGAAAACGAGTGCGAGTGCGACCCAGAGTGTCCAGGGTGTCCCAAAAAGCCAATCCACGAGTTTTCTCCTTTGATGTACATCAACCGGCGTGGTTGACACTGAATCTGTACACGAGGCAACGACACCTTCGTGATGCGGGGTATATCCATTATTCCAGGTGGATTGAGTACTGTCGACGGTTCTGGTGACCGGGTGAGGTTAATACATGAACTGTTAAGACTTTATTTAGATACGGGGAATCTTGGGTTCATTCTAGACCTCCCTAAAAAGCCGATAATATACATTATGTAAAGTAAACCTATTTTTCACTACCCCACCGGCTGCCCACGGATGGTTTATACGCTCTAGCTGGCACGGACCAAACCGGGACTCCTGATAATGAAACTGTTGCGACTGCACTGTTCCATGCGGGAGCTCGGGATCCGCACCCCTCGCATCTTTCTCTGCGCTCAGCGCACCTCAGCTAGCCGTACACTCACATGCTCCGAACCTCTGACTCCTCAGTACGTCCCGTTAAACGACAAACACCCGAGACAAGCTCACACCATTCAGTGCGCCCCATCTCGGGTGCCTATCATCAGCTACTGAGCTTCTTTATTCTGCATGCTTATTCTGCGTGCTTAGAGCTGAACTCTACCCAGGCGTTAAGCACACGCTCTGCTGCACCGGATGCAATAGATTCGCGTGCATCAGCCAATGCCTGTGTGAAGCGAGCCTCAAAACTTTCGCCGTTGGTCGGGCGGTACGCGACCAGGCCTGCGGCAGCGTTCATCACCACAGCGTCGTGAATGGCACGCAGCGGGCTCTTCGGGGCCTCGCCCTCCCCCGCCAAAATTGCACGGAAAACGCCCGCGTTGTACTCGGCGTCGCCACCACGCAACTGCTCCAGCGGTGCGTTCTGCAGACCATACTCGGTCGGATCAAAACGGTACTCGGTCAGTTCACCGTCTACGGCCTCCCACAGGCAGCTCGTGGTGGCGATGGTCAGCTCATCCAGGCCGTCATCACCACGGAAAATCAGGGCGTGATCTCTGCGCTCCGCGAAGACGTGAGCCATCTTCTCAGCCATGACCGGGTTAGCAACACCGATAGCTGAGGACTTCACGCGAGCCGGGTTCGTCATGGGACCCAGGTAGTTGAAAGCGGTCGGAATGCCCAGCAGGCGGCGAGTCGGGCCCACGTGGCGCATTGCCGGGTGGAAGGTCATCGCAAACAGGAACGTGATGCCGGTCTCGCGAGCGCATTCGGCGACTGCGGGAATGGGCATGTCGAGGCGGATTCCGAGGGCTTCGAGGACGTCTGCGGAGCCGGATTTGGAGGTGGATGCACGGTTGCCGTGCTTGACGACGGTGGCGCCGGTGCCTGCGATGACGAGGGCTGCCATGGTGGAGATGTTGACGGTGTTTTGCTGGTCGCCGCCGGTGCCGACGATGTCTACGGCGTGGGGGTCGATGTCGACGGTTTCGGCTTTGGCAATCATGCCGGCTGCGAGTGCGCCGAGTTCTTCGGGGGTTTCGCCTTTGGAGTGGAGGGCGGTGAGGAAGGATGCGAGGATCGGCTGTTCGGTTTGGCCGGTCATGATTTGGTCCATTGCCCAGGCGACTTCGGTGTCGGTGAGGTTTTGGTGTTTGACGAGCTGGTTGAGGATGTATTTCCAGGTGATTTCGTGCGTAGTCATGTGTTAAGTGTAAAACCCCCGCCGCGTATCTGCATGGTTGGTTGCAGGATGCGAGACGGGGGTTTGTTAGGCGTGTTGCGCTTTAGTGGCGCGGGTGGGTGCCTTCGGTTTAGTGGAAGGAGTCACCGCATGCGCAGGAGCCTGCTGCGTTGGGGTTGTCGATGGAGAAGCCCTGCTTTTCGATGGTGTCTTCGAAGTCGATGGTGGAGCCGTCGAGGTAGGGTGCGCTCATCTTGTCGACGATGACTTCTACACCGTCGAAGTTGCGGACTGCGTCGCCGTCGAGGACGCGCTCGTCGAAGTAGAGCTGGTAGATGAGGCCGGAGCAGCCGCCGGGCTGGACGGCGATGCGCAGGCGCAGGTCGGTGCGGCCTTCCTGTTCGAGGAGGGTGCGGACCTTGGTCTGTGCTACTTCGGTGAGGTTGACGCCGTGGGTCGGCAGTTCGGTGGTGGTTTCACTCATTGGTGTGTCCTTTTGTTTGGTTGGTTGCCCATGTGCGCCGCGTGTGGGTGCGTGTGGGCGTTTTAGCCTTCACGATACGCGCCCGGGTGTTTGATGTACAACCTAGGGTGTGCATAGTTCGCCGGGGGCGTGAGTGTTGGTGTGAGGGCTTGACATGTAATTCTGCTTCTAGGATACCGAAAAAGTGGGGGTTGGGGTTTGTGACCCTTCTCCCCCACTTTTTGTGGCTGTTTCTCCCCCGCGCTTCCTGAAACTTTCTATCCGAGTGGGTACTGGTTAGCGGGCGCGTTTAGCGGGCGCCGAGTGCGCTGAGCAGTAGCGCCTCCGCGAGGATTGCTTTCTTGAAGTCCGGGATGTAGAGGGACTCGTTGGCGCTGTGTGCGCGGGTGTCGGGGTCTTCTACGCCGGTGACGAGGATTTGTGCCTGCGGGAAGATGTCCTTCAGGTCGGAGATGAACGGGATGGAGCCGCCCATGCCGGTCTGTACGGGTTCGATGTCCCATGCGGCGCGCATTGCGTCGAGGGCGGTCTGTGCGCCGTCTGCGTCGACTTCGGTGGCGAAGGGCATGCCGGAGTCAACGGCGGTGTATTTCGCCTGTGCGCCGTGGGGTGCGTGTGCCTTGATGTGTTCGGCGAGTGCGCGGTGTGCGTTTTCGGGGTTGTCACCGGGTGCTAGGCGGGTGCTGATGCGTGCGCGGGATACGACGGCGAGGGTGTTGGAGGAGGTTGCGATGGAGGGGATGTCCATGCCGATGACGGAGATTGCCGGCTGGGTCCACAGTCGGGAGGCAACGCTACCGGTGCCTGTCAGGGGTACGGTGTCAAGGATTCCGGAGTCGTTGCGGAAGTCTGTTTCGGCGTATTCGAGTTCGGGTTCGGGGGCGCGGTGTAGGCCTTCGACGGCTACGGCGCCGGTGGCGTCGTGCAGTGTGGCGATGAGCTGTGCCATGAGGGCGTGGGCGTCGAGCATGGGGCCGCCGAACATGCCGGAGTGGATGGCGTGGCTGCCGACGCGTACTTCGATGTCGCCGGATGCGACGCCGCGTAGGCTGGTGGTCAGTGCGGGTACGCCGGCGCGCCAGTTGGCGGAGTCTGCGACGACAATGTAGTCGGCGGACAATTCCTCACGGTAAGTGTTGAGGAAGGCGACGAAGGAGGGTGAGCCTGCCTCTTCTTCACCCTCAATGAAGAGCTTCACGCCGAGCTTGAAGTCTTCGCCGAGAGTTTCGTTGAGGGCTGCGAGCGCGGCGAGGTGTACGAGGATGCCTGCTTTGTCGTCTGCTGCGCCGCGACCGTAGAGGCGGTCACCCTTGCGGGTTGCGACGAAGGGGTCGGTGTCCCACAGCTCGAGGTCGCCGGCGGGCTGCACGTCGTGGTGGGCGTAGAGCAGGATGGTCGGGTAGCCTTCTGCGGCGGGGCGGGAGGCGATGACGGCGGGCATGCCCTGCTTTTCGGTACCGTCTGCGGTGGTGTAGGTGGCGCGTTCGATGCGTACGTTGTCGAAGCCTGCCTTGGTTGCGAGCGCGGCGACTGCTTCGGCGCTGCGGTCTACTTGGGTGAGGTCGTGCGATTCCCAGGCGATGGAGGGAATGGCGACGAGCTCGGTGAGGGTCTGCAGGTTTGCTTCGAAGTTTTTGGTGACGGCGTCGCTCAGGGCGCTGTGGTGGGTGAATTCAGTAGTCATATTTCTACCTTACCCCCACCTTGGCCCTGTCTTGGCCCCGACCGCCGGGTGGTTGGGTTCGTTTCAGTTGCTGGTGTGGGCTTGTGGGGGCGGGTTTGGTGTGTGCCGTTCGGGTATGATGGGAGGGTGTTTGGTCGTAAGAAAGAGAAGGCTGAAGCGGAAGCTGTTCAGCCGCAGGTTGTAGAGGAGCCTCAGGCTCCGGTTAATCCGAAGTTCACCCCGAAGAAGGGCCGTCCTACTCCTTCGCGTAAGGAGCAGCAGGCGGCTCGTCGTCAGCCTCTGGTTGTTAATGACCGTAAGGAGGCGAAGGCTCGTGAACGTGAGGCGATGGCGAAGGCTCGTGAGCGTCAGAATGATGCGTTGATGGGTGGCGATCAGCGTTACCTGCCCGCTGTGGACCGTGGTTCGCAGCGCCGTTATATCCGTGATTATGTGGATGCGCGCCGTAACCTTGGCGATCTTATGCTGGCTGTGCTGCTGGTCCTGCTCATTGGTGGCTGGATTGCTCAGGGTGTGGCGGGTACGTCTTCTGCTGCGGCTCCGATTTATTACGGTTCCGTGTACGCAATGTATGCGCTGATGATTCTGTGGGTTGTTGACTACTTCATTTTGTGGCGTGGCTTGAAGAAGAAGCTGATTGCGAAGTTCGGCGAGGTTCAGCGTGGTTCTGGTATGTACGCGTTTAACCGTGTGATGATGATTCGTCGTATGCGCCGCCCGGTTCCGATGGTGAAGTACGGTGAGTACCCGCACTAAGTCTTAGTGCCTTATAGGTACTTGGGGAGAGGTCCTGAAGGTTCAGGCCTCTCCCCTATTTTTGTGTTCTTATTTTTATGTTCTTACATGAGGAGCCACATATGCTCCGAGAAGCTACTTCTTTGAAGGTTTCCGTATAGTCTCCAGTTTGAATTGAGTAATTTTCATTCAAGACCCAAGCGCGAATCGTCTTCCAAGCCGAAAATCGACTTGTCTCGATATCCCTATTCCGGTGCCTCAGGCTTGGGGTCATTCTGGGCGGTCCCTTTGAATCAGTAGGGCGGTACTCCCCATCCGGTGCCTTTGAGCCGCCCGAGTAGCAGCGGACAGTAGACGGGGTGGCACTCGCCGAAGGCGGCTCAGATGCTGAAGCCGACTCACTAGGCACGGCGGAGGCGGTGGCTGCCGCCTCATTATTCGCCTTCTGGCCACACACCGCGAGCAAGGCGCCAAGGCCCACGAGTGCGCCGCTACCCAGCAGGCGCGACAATTCAATGCTTTATACGTCAAATAACTATGCGTGCTATCGGCGGAATAGAGGGCACACAAAAAGGGGGCACCGCCTCCACCCCAACGGGTAGAGAACGGTGCCCCCTTTCAGCACGCAGAGTCAGCGCGACGGGAAGCATAACGCTCCCGCCTGCAAACCTTCTAGCGGCGAGCGCGGCGTAGCTTCACCAGGCCACGGTTAATGTGTGCCGCCCAGAGCGGCCCCTCATACAGGAACGCGGTGTAGCCCTGCACCAGGTCAGCGCCAGCGTCCAGGCGCTCCTGCACATCCTCGGCGGTGGTCACGCCACCAACGGAGATGATGGCGAGGTCGTCACCGATTTCACGCTTGAGCAGGCGCAACACCTCCAGGGAACGGGGCTTCAGCGGCGCACCGGAAAGGCCGCCAGAACCGATTTCCTTGACCTTGGTCATGTCGCTGGTCAGGCCCAGGCCTTCGCGGGCGATGGTGGTGTTGGTGGCGATGATACCGTCCAGCTTCAGTTCCTTCGCAAGGGCTGCCACCTCGATAACGTCCTCATCAACCAGGTCCGGCGCAATCTTCACGGTCAGCGGTACGTGGCGGTTGGGGCATACGCGGTCTGCCTCTTCACGCACGGCGGCAAGCAGCGGGCGCAGCGACTCGATAGCCTGCAGGGTGCGCAGACCCGGAGTGTTCGGGGAGGAGACGTTCACGACCAGGTAGTCTGCCTGCGGTGCCAGGGTGCGGGTAGAAATCAGGTAGTCCTCGATAGCGTTATCGAGCTCGACGACCTTGGTCTTGCCGATGTTCACACCAATGACGGGGCGTACGGCGCCGCGGTATTCGGTTTCGAGGTCTGCGCGGGCGGCGGCTACGCGCGGGCCTGCCGCTGCGGCACCGTCGTTGTTGAATCCCATGCGGTTGATGACCGCCTTATCTTCCACGAGGCGGAAGAGGCGCGGCTGCGGGTTGCCCGGCTGTGCCTGACCGGTGATGGTACCGATCTCGACGTGGCCGAAGCCGATACCAGCCAGCGCGGCAATGCCCTTACCGCCCTTGTCGAAGCCTGCAGCCAGACCGAACGGCGAGGGGAAAGTAATGCCCATGACGGTAGTTGCCAGTTCGGGTGCGGGCTGGAAGTACTTGCGCAGCGCGCGGGTGATGCCGACGTTGCGCAGGGTCTGAACGCCCCAGAAGCCGACGTGGTGTGCCTTCTCGGGGTCCATGCCTTTGAAGAAGATGTTGAAGAAGGTCGGGTAGATGCGCATTTATTCTCCCTAGTGTTGGAGGGTGTGGGTGGTTTATGGGGCTATGAGCCGGGCGTGCCGGGCCTGTATGTCTGGAGTTACTTGTTGTTGGCGACGGCGTCAACAGCGCCACCGTAGCGGCGGTCGCGGCGCGCGTACTCTTCGACAGCTTCCCAGAGGGT
Organism: Rothia similimucilaginosa; assembly: GCF_029850985.2. Taxonomy (NCBI): domain Bacteria; kingdom Bacillati; phylum Actinomycetota; class Actinomycetes; order Micrococcales; family Micrococcaceae; genus Rothia; species Rothia similimucilaginosa. The sequence goes on from NZ_CM138149.1 coordinate 1,120,895, forward strand.
GCGGCGGTCAACGTCGGGCCAGAGCACGTTCATGAAAATCATCTCGGCGTAGGCGCTCTGCCAGAGCAAAAAGTTCGAGATGCGCTGCTCACCGGAGGAACGCAGGAACAGGTCAACGTCGGGCAGGTCAGGCTCGTCCAGGTATTTCTGGATGGTCTTTTCGGTAATGTTGCCGGGCTTGAGCTTGCCCGCCACTGCGTCCGCCGCGATAGCTGCCGCCGCGTCAGCGATTTCTGCACGGCCGCCGTAGTTCACGCACATGGTGAGGGTGCAGACGGTGTTATCGATGGTTTCACGCTCGCAGTGTTCGAGCTCTTCAATGACGTTCTTCCACAGCTTGGGTCGGCGGCCAGCCCAGCGGATGCGCACACCCCAGGTCTTGAGGGTTGCCAGCTGACGCTGCAGCACCTCGGTGGAGAAACGCATAATGAACGCAACTTCGCTGGGTGAGCGCTTCCAGTTTTCGGTGGAGAACGCGTAGGCGGTCACGTACGGGATGCCCATTTCGATAGCGCCCGCAACGACATCCAGCAGTGCCGCCTCGCCGGCGCGGTGGCCCTCGGTGCGGGGTAGGCCGCGTTCGTTGGCCCAGCGTCCGTTACCATCCATGACAACAGCAACATGCTGCGGAATGAACTTCTTCGGAATCGGCGGCGGGGTTGCCCCGGTGGGGTGTGCGGGCGGGGGTACGGGCTGGGTGCGTGCCATATGTGCCTTCCTTCCCTGGCGGGTTCTCCCCCGGGGGTCGTTTGCCTAGATATGCGCCAGATATAAACCTGGTGTGCTGTTAGCTATTTTACCGTGACACAGCGCGCATGGGCGGGTGCTTCGGGGGTTATTTTGCGTCCTGGTTGACCCATATTTGACGCACCCGTGTGCATCTGCGCTGTACCGACTGTTCCGGGTGGGTTCTGGCGGGTCTTTGCTATGCCGACCGGTCTTTACTGAGCCAATTTTTACTGCCCCGGTTTTACGGTGCAGGATTCTCCGCTTCGAGGGCACTCGCCGTTTTGAGGGGGTGTTCAAGCAGGTTCTGGGTGGTTTTCAGGTAGAGTCCCAGAACTTTGGAGGCAACCGGCACGGGTGCGGTGTCAATCGTCGCCCAGGCGCGCGGATCCGCCGATGCGGTGGCGAGCGCATAGCCGAGCTCTTCGGCGCGCAGGCCGGTTAGGGGTGTGTCGGTGGCGGGTGCGCATTGGGGGCAGAGGACCGTGTGGTGCCCGTAGGTGTGGGCGGTGTGGAAGGCAATGTACCTGCCGCTTCCGCTTGTAGTACCGGGGGTGCTACTGTCTGCTCGGTTATCGCCCGGGTAATCTGCGTTCACGAGCGGGTTGCCGCATCGGGTGCAGTTTTCACCGATGAGCGGCCAGCCGGCGGCGTTCATGCTGCGCGCCAGGTAGCGGGTCAGAATCCTCTGCGGTACATGTTGGCCGTGCGCGAGCGCGGCAAGCGCCCCGTGGGTCAGGGTGTAGATGTCGGCGGTGCTGTCGGTATCTTTGGTGAGTGCTTCCGCCAGTTCGGCGATGGTAGAGGCGCATGTGTACGCATCGTAGTTCGCCATGATCGGTGCGGTGTAGGCGTGCAGGGTTACCGCCTGGGTGATGGTGTGCAGGTTGGTGCGGCCGCGGCTGAAGGACAGGTCGGTGTGCATGAACGGTTCGAGTCGTCCACCGAACTTGGAGGTGGGTTTGCGTACGGCTTTGGCGACGGCGTGGGTGATTCCGCCGTCGCGGGTGAGCATGATGATGATGCGGTCGGTTTCGCCGAGTTTTTGGGTGCGGAGGATGAGGGCGGCGTCGCGCCAGGTGCGGGGTTCGCTCACGGGTTTCTCCGTTCTCGGTACATGCTCTGTGGATGTGTGGTGGATTCTCAGTCGGTGTTCGGCGGCCGCTCAGTAGACGCTCGGTAGGCGTTGAGGGCAAAAGCTACGCGGATGTTGCGGGTACGGTTCGACCCCTGCCTCGTTACCCCGTGTAGGGGTACCGGTCAGGGGTCGGTCCGTAACGTATATGTGAGGCGCTATTTAGTCCTCGTAGTCGATATCGTCGTCAATGTCGTCTTCATCATCGAGGATTTCTTCCAGGTCGTCCTCGTCTTCGTCACCGTAGACGCTCAGGGGGGTGACCTCATTGTAGGCTTCGAAGAGGGCATCTTCGTAGGCTTCGAAGGCGTTGGCGATTTCTACGTATGCCTCATCGACGGCGGGGTCGTGCTCGCCGGTTCGGTCTACGACGGCGGTCAGGTGCGCCTCCAGTGCGTCAAGGAGGCGGGTGAGTTCGGTGCGAGGATCAATGCTCATGCCATTAATTCTACTACTTACGCATCTATGGTGTGCTCCCGGCGGTCATACAGCGGTTTAAATGCGGGACCGTGAACGGGCACGGCAGGTAAAACGGTAGCTAGAATCGCGGCGATAGTAGCAAGCACCAAAGCCAGAGCGGTATAGCCAGGTTGGTAAAACCAAGTGTGCATGCAGCACATCAAGCACCGCATAGAAATATCTCCAGACACAGCGAACCCGCCGCCCCCAGTTCCCCCACTCCTGAAGGGGGCAGGTGCCGGGTGCGGCGGGTTCTTCTGCCGGTTAGCTCAGCTATACGCTGCGCCTACTGAATGTTTACTTCTTGCGAATCATGAACCCGAGAGAATTAGAAACCGAGGGAAGCTGCGGATGCGCGGATTGCCTCAGCGGATGCCTTCAGCTGTGCCAGCTCAGCATCGTTCATGGGGACCTCAAGCACGCGCTGGATGCCCTCACGGTTCACGATGGTGGGCAGGGACAGTGCAACGTCCTTGAAGCCGTACAGCTCGCCAGCAATGGTGGTGGAGACGGGCAGCACTGCGTTCTGGCCGCCGAGGAATGCCTCAGCGATACGTGCACCGGAGATACCGATTGCGTAGTTAGTGGAGCCCTTGCCCTCGATGACCTTGTATGCTGCGCGCATAGCTTCGGTTGCCAGCTCTGCACGAACCTCTTCGGTGAAGACGAGCTTGCCGTCCTGCTCCCACTCGGAGAGAGGAACCATACCGATGTTTGCTGCGGACCAGATGGGGAACTCGGAGTCGCCGTGCTCACCGACCACATTTGCGTGAACGCTCTTGATGGAGACGCCAGCCTTGTTAGCAATCAGCCAACGCAGGCGGGAGGAGTCCAGAACGGTACCGGAGGACAGCACGCGGTTTGCGGGCAGGCCGGTAATCTTCTGAGCAACAATGGTGAGAACGTCACAGGGGTTAGTGACGAGCATGATGATTGCGTTGGGTGCTACGGACAGGATGTTCGGCAGTAGCTTCTCGAGGATTGCGACGTTTGCGCCTGCCAGTTCGAGGCGGGGCTGGCCGGGCTTCTGGCGAGCGCCAGCAGTGATGATAACCATGTCGCAGTCGCGCAGCAGTTCGATGTCGTCGCCACCGGTTACGGTTGCTTCGTGTGCGAACATTGCGCCGTGTGCGATGTCCAGTGCTTCAGCGTGTGCGCGCTTGCCGTCGATGTCGTACAGGACGATTTCGTCTGCGGAGCCGCGGACCATAGCTGCGTATGCGGTTGCGCTACCGACGCCGCCTGCACCGATGACGCCGAGCTTGGTGGGGTTGTTGACACCGTTCATTGCTGTATGCCCTCTTTCGTGAGAGTTATCCGTGTGGTGCGAGAAGATTCTCGCATGGTCTATCAGGAAGCGGGTGTGTGCCTCGGGGTTGAATTTCCTTAGGTGGTCGTTCTTCTCCGGTGGGCTCGCTCCGTTATGTTCTATTATGCCGCAAATTCTGCGTTTTGTGTTGGGTTATTTTGCTTTTTTCGATAGGTGCTGGTGACTTTATGGGCTATGAGGGGTGTTTTTCACTCATAAAACCAAATAATGACCTTCTGACCTTTTGAGCAAGCTCACATGCCGCTAAAGTAGCCCTCTACATCCACGGCACCGCCGGAAGCCTCAAAACCAGCACGAACCACCTGCGCCAACTCGTCGTCAACCAGGAAATCCAAAGCCACAGAAGCCAAACCGAACGCAGCATCCAGGGCAGCATCCACCGCTGCCGGAGTGTCCGCACAGTGCGCGAACTCCACCGTATGCATACCGGTACCCTCTGGAGCAATCTGAATCAGCGGGTGAATGCCGGGCACACGCAGGCTCACATTACCAAAATCGGTAGAAGCCGCCAAGGTGTCGCTAACCGTGCCGGGTGGATACGGGTGGCGACCCACCGAACGCTGAGCCGAAACCCAACGCTTCAACAGCGGACGGTTCGTACGCACCGGCATGGTCATCGGTGAAGAATCCCAGGTCACCTCCGCACTCACACCAGCCATGAGCGCCGCACCGCGCAGCACCTCCTCAACCCGTCGCGACAGTGCACGCAGAGTCGGCGCATGCTTAGAACGGATATTAATATGCAGGCTCGCGGTGGCAGGAATCAGGTTCGGCGCGTCCCCACCGTGGTCAATAATCGCGTGGATACGGTCCGAACCGGGAATCTGCTGACGCAACAAACCCAAACCCTGATACGCCAGATTCGCCGCGTCCAGGGCGTTACGACCCATAAACGGGTGCGAGGAAGCGTGCGCGCTTACGCCCGTATAGGTCACGCGACATTCACGGCGACCCAACCACGCCTGATCGGCCACATCCATAAAGTAGGGGTGCACCATAATCGCGGCATCCACCTGCTCAAACGCGCCGGCGCGCGCCATCAGCTCCTTACCGGCATCAGACTCTTCGGCAGGCGTGCCGTAGTAGAGGACCCTACCGCTGAATGCCTCGGGGCCGGCGGCGAGCGCATCCACCAGGGCGAGGAAAGCACCCAGCCCGGATACCGCAATAACGCTGTGACCGCAGCCGTGGCCGATGCCAGGCAGTGCATCATATTCGGAGAGAATCGCAATGGTGCGATGTTTGGTGGGGTCGTAGTCGGCACTGGTGAGTTCCACCTTGAACGCGGTACCCAGGCCGAAGGCAGGGTACTCGATACTGAGGTTCGGGTACGCTTTGCGGACCGCATCAACGAGCGTTCGGGATGCGAAATACTCCTCGTAGGCAGTCTCAGGATGCGCGTGAATCGCCTTGAGAATTGCGGTCAAAGAATCCGCACGAGTGGCTACAGATGCGGCCAGGTCGCGGCGAATATGCGCCAGCCCACTGTCTTCATCAAGACGGTGACCGCGCCCCTTTCCATGACCCTGGCGCTCGCCGCGGCTACGCTCCTGCTCAGGATGCGCAAGTCCACACTTGTGGCGGTGCTCAGCGGCATGCTTACACTGCTCAGTTTCAAGGGCAAGGATCTCGGAGTACTCGCTACCGCGCACGCAATCAGCATCGGGCGCATCATAGTGGCGGGTTATTGCGGCAGGTCGGTTCGGTGTCATTCGACCGGAACTGTCAGAAGTGGGCTGGGTGTGGGCGGCGGTGCCCTGTGCGTTCGTGTCAGTCATGCTTCCACGCTACCGTCTGCGCTCGCCGGGCGCTAGATGGTCAGGCGTGATGGAGTCGAAAACATCCAAAAAGAAATATCTGTCACATAAAAGAAAATTTGTATATATCCTATGAATCTTTGATTCATTGGAGTAGCGTTAAACACATGGGAGCGACAATCCAGCCGCACCCATCACCATCCGGCGCTAGCGATGCGAATGCCGGCAGGACAGTTCACAACCGGTCCAGACCATGTCGTTTGGGCCTCTGTCAATACCGTGACAGACCCATGGATGCGAACCGTACCAGCATGCACACACCGCGGTGAGCGCCACAACCACGCTAAGGAGCTCCATCCCATGAAGGCAGCACGCTTCTACGACCGCCACGACATCCGCATTGAAGATATCCCCGCACCCGAAGCCGCTGCGGGCGAGGTTCTGGTTAAGGTCGCCTGGTGCGGCATTTGCGGTACCGACCTGCACGAATACCTGGACGGCCCCATCTTCTGCCCCCAGCACGGTCGCCCCCACCCCATTTCTGGCGAGGACTCCCCCGTCACCCTCGGTCACGAATTCTCCGGTGTTGTTGAAGCACTGGGCGAAGGCGTAGACGACCTGCAGGTTGGCGACCACGTTGTTGTCGAGCCCTACATCATTCGCGATGATGTCTACACCGGCCCCGATTCCAAGGACTACCACCTGTCTAAGGACATGAACTTCATCGGCCTGGCAGGTCGCGGTGGTGGTCTGTCCGAGAAGGTTGCCGTCAAGCGTCGCTGGGTTCACAAGATTCCTAATAACATTCCCCTGGACGAGGCTGCACTGATTGAGCCCCTGAGCGTTGGCTACCACGCTGTTGAGCGTGCAGGCGAGTTCGAAGAGGGCGCATTCGCGCTGGTCACCGGTGCTGGCCCCATCGGTCTGCTAACCTCCGCAGTTCTGAAGGCTAAGGGCGCTAAGGTCATCATCTCCGAATTGTCCCCGCTGCGCCGCCAGAAGGCTCTGGACTCCGGTGTTGCTGACTACGCTTTCTCCCCCGCAGAGACCGACGTTCTGGCTGAGATTCACAAGCTGACCGACGGCCGTGGCACTGACATCGCCTTCGAGTGCACCTCCGTTCAGCCCGCACTGGATCTGATTCTGGATGCCCTTAAGCCGACCGGCAAGGTTGTCATCGTCTCCATTTGGGGCAAGCCCGCTTCCCTGGATGTGCAGAAGATTGTGCTCAAGGAGCTCGATATCCGCGGCACCATCGCATACGTGAACTCCCACCCGGAAACCATTAAGCTCGTTGAGTCCGGCAAGATTAACCTCAAGCCCTTCATCACCGGCAAGATTGCTGTGGAGGACCTAATTGACAAGGGCTTCGACACCCTGATTCACCACAACGAGACCGCTGTGAAGATTCTGGTCACCACTGACCCGGAGCGTCTGGCTGAGTAATACAGTTTCAGCTGATATAGCTGTTCTTCTAGCTTCCCTAGCGTAGCTAGTGTGGGGTGAGGTTCCCTTCAAGGAGCCTCACCCCACTACTTTTTTGCGCGCTGATATATTTTGAGTGCTTCTTTGTGCCAGAAGTTTCTGCGCCTATTTTTGCAGCCCGAAAGTTTTCAGTCTGAAAGGTTTCAGCCGGGGTCTTCCCGAAAGGCGCAGGCCAGCAAACTGCTGGTGAAATTGTCCAAACATACAAAAATCCCCGGTTCCGAAGAACCGGGGATTATCTGTGCGCGAGGGGGGACTTGAACCCCCACCCTCTAATACGAGGACTAGCACCTCAAGCTAGCGCGTCTGCCTATTCCGCCACCCGCGCAGGTGACTTTCGAACGTTTTCCTTTCGGTGCCGCTCGAAGCAACACGTAATACTATACGGGCTTTCTGGATACTCTGCAAATCGAATGAACATGTTCTATATCACATATTCAGGGTTGATTGATTCCCCGCATCCTGGGTGATCTTCTCGCACCGCGAGTAATATGACCGGCACGCCCACTCAACTGCCATATTTGCGGTCATAACGACTAGAATAAAAAGCATGAATAATGAGAACCTCTCCCGCGAAGAAGCCGCAGAACGTTCGGCTCTCATCAGTGTCGACACCTACGACGTGCATGTCGACCTGACTAACGCCAAGGACCCCGAATTTGAGTCCTACCCTACCGTCACCACCGTCCGATTCTCCTGCAACACCCCCGGTGCAGAAACTTTCATCGACTACATCCACCACAGCGTCGACTCCGTTAAGCTCAACGGCACCGAACTGCCCCTGGCTGATGTCGTCGACGGCGCACGCATCACCCTGCCCAACCTGCAGGCAGAAAACGTGCTCACCATCCACGGTCGCTCCTACTACTCCCGCTCCGGCGAAGGTATGCACCGCTACTTCGATCCCTCCGACGGTCGCGTCTACCTGTACACCCAGTACGAGCCCTCCGACTGCCGCCGAGTCTTCCCGAACTTCGAGCAGCCCGACCTGAAGGCAGTCTTCAACTTCCGCATCACCGCACCCAAGGACTGGGTCGTCAGCTCCAACGGCGTACTCGAAAGCCAGGTCGTAGACCCCGCCGACGACTCCATCACCAAGCGAGTCTTCTCCCCCACCGCAAAGATCTCCACCTACATCACCGCAATCGTTGCCGGCGAATACTTCACCGCAACCACCACCTACAAGCCCAAGAGCAAGGTCAACAGCGGTGACATCCCCCTGGTCGCATACTGCCGCCAGTCCCTCAAGCCGCACTTCGACTACGACCACATCTTCAAGGTCACCGAAAACGGCCTGGACTTCTTCCAGGACCTCTTCGACTACCCCTACCCGTACCCCAAGTACGAGCAGGCATTCGTACCTGAATACAACATCGGCGCAATGGAGAACCCCGGCCTGGTCACCTTCACCGAAGATTACATCTTCGTCTCCGGCGCAACTGAGGACGACCTCGAAGGCCGAACCAACACCATCTGCCACGAAATGGCACACATGTGGTTCGGCGACCTCGTCACCATGAAGTGGTGGGACGATCTGTGGCTCAAGGAGTCCTTCGCAGACTTCATGGGCACCCTCGGCGCTAAGGAAGCCAACAACTTCAACGACGCATGGGTCACCTTCGCGAACAACCGCAAGGCATGGGCATACATGCAGGACCAGCTGCCCACCACCCACCCCATCGTCGCTGACATCCCCCACCTGGAAGCAGCATCGCAGAACTTCGACGGCATCACCTACGCAAAGGGCGCATCCGTGCTCAAGCAGCTAGTTGCCTACGTCGGCTTCGACACCTTCATCGAAGCAGCACGCGTGTACTTCAAGCGTTTCGAGTGGGGCAACACCTCCCTGAACGACTTCCTGCAGGTACTCAACGAGGTGTCCGGCCGCGACATGCAGGCATGGGCTAACGCATGGCTGCAGACCTCCGGCGTGTCCGCACTGGGTACCAAGCGCGTCTACGGCGAAGACGGTCGGCTCACCGACCTGATCCTCACCCAGGAACTGCCCTCACAGCAGCCCGCAGGTCTGGGCCGCCCCCACGTGGCAAAGCTGGAAACCTTCGCACTGACCGACGGCAAGCTCACCTCCACCGGCCTACTCTCCCTCGAGTACCCGGCAGAGCCCGTCTCCGAGCACCGCGTAGAGCTCACCGAGGAGCAGAAGAAGCTCGTTGGTGAAGCTGACCTGCTCATGCTCAACGCAGAAGACCACACCTACGCCAAGGTCGCCCTGACCGACGAAGACGGCCTGCAGGCAGCTATCGAAGGTGTCTCCACCCTCGAATCCGCACTTTCCCGCGGCCTCATCTGGGGCTCCCTCTGGGAGAACGTGCGCGATGCACGCCTGCCCGTCACCACCTACGTCGACGCAGTCGTACGCAACGTCTCCAAGGAACCGAGCGCATCCCTGCTGGGCACCATGGTCAACAACGCACAGGTCGCTATCGCAACCTTCTCCGCACCCACCGGCCGCGAGCGCCTCTACGACGCTCTCTACGACGCATTCGCAGCAGCACTGGCACAGGCTAAGCCCGGCTCCGACGAGCAGCTGATTCTGCTGCGCGCCCTGATTTCGGTCTCCACCAACGCGACCAAGGGTGAAGAGCTCTGCCGCGATATTGCCCGCGGTGCTTTCGAAGACACCACCGGCGATATTGCTGACGCAACCGGCATTCCTTACGACCAGAACCTGGGTTGGAGTGCACTGGGTGCGCTCGCAAGCCGCGACCTGGTGACCGTTGAGGATCTGGACCGTGCGGCTAAGTACAGCCCCTCCTCGATTTCTTCGAATGGTTACGCGTACGCGATTGCTGCCCTGCCCTCTGCTGAGCGTAAGGCTGCAGCGTACAAGACCATCATGGAAGATGAGTCACTGTCGAACGACGCTCTGGCTTCGACCATTAACGGTTTTGCTCGCGGTCCGGTTGAACTGCGTGAGTCCTACTACGACTCCTACTTTGAGGCTCTGCTGCCCCTTTGGGCGTCCCGTTCAATTGGTATGGCGACCCGCATTGTGCGTGGCCTGTACCCGAAGGCTCCGTACAACACCGGCTCCACAGAGGGCCTGGGCGTTGAGGGTAACCCCTCAGTTGCTTTGGCTCAGCGTTGGCTGGAGGCAAACCCCGAAGCCCCTTCGGCTCTGCGTCGTCTGATTCTCGAGGCTCAGGATCACGGCCACCGTTCGATTGTGGCCCAGAAGTTCAACGTTTCCCTACAGGACTAAGTTGCATGGTTTGAGTAGCTGAGCAGGGTGCTATGACCGCCCTGTGAGGCTCTCAGGCTAATTGATGTAGACCACCGCTTGGCACTTACCCGGTTGTAAACCGGGTGGTGTTTGGGCGGTGGTCTTTTTCGTGGCTTTCTCAGCCAAAATTTTTGTTTTGGGAGTGTCCACACGGAGGGGTCGCGGCTCTTTAGTGCGTTGACGTGAGCCAGTGTTACCGGGACTGATTCCCCCAAACACCAAACTATATGCACCCGGTGCTAAAAGACAGATAAATGTCACCCGTTTTTGTGAGCTGTCCGCTCTGAAAGCATGAGAGAATAGACTAGGTATCCGCTCGCTTAGACATATCAGAAGGAGTTTTCAGTGGTCGATTACGCACTCGGTGACCGCGGTAGCGTTGACGTCGTCACCGATGATTACTATGAAGCAGAAACCCTCCAAATTTTTGAGGAACTGCACATCGACCGTGAACGGATCTGGTACGGTGAAGCGCGCCTTGTTCCCGAATCGGATAACCCCTACGAGCCCAATAGCATCGCCATCTACATTGACGAATTCAAGGTAGGCCGTATGAGTGTGGAGGACTCCGCCGCGTACTGGGATTCCATTACCCGCGTGGTCGCCTCTGGCTACGAACCCATCGCGCACCTGCAGCTCTCCGCTGTTGCCGTACGCGCTGAAGGCGGCGGCATGCACGTGAAGAGCACCGGCGTACTCTCCCTGTCCGCACCCGGCTCTCTCTTCCCCCTCAACGACGCGCCGACCCGCGCAACCCTGCTGCCCCAGGGCCCGTCAATGAAGGTGCTCGATGAGAAGGAGCACTCCGAATACCTGCACAGTATCCTGCCGCCCAGCGGTGAAGGCCGCGTAATCCTGACCCTGGAAGCAAATCAGCTCAAAACCTCCGACGGGCGCTTCGTCGACAGCGTTGAGGTGCGCCACGACCGCAAGCTCGTGGGCCGCCTGAGCACCCAGATGTCCGAGCAGCTGACGCCCGTCATCCGTTACGCATTTGAGAATGACCGCCTTACCAGCGCCTGGGGTACTATTCGCGGTAACACCCTGGAACTATCCCTGACCGTTCAGGCTGCACGCCCCGCGGATATTCCACAGGAGTGGTACGAGACTCTGCCCAATAACGTTCCGGCACTGCTACCCGCTGGTGAAGAGTACGAGGTACCCGCCGCATTCGTGCCCACCGAAGGTGAGCGTCACTACCTGGAATCCTCCGCACAGCAAGCACCGAAGAAGCGTCGTGGTTTCATGAGCTCCCTGACCGGCGGTTCCGCCGCCTCTGAGCCGACCCATTATGAGCCCGCCGCCGAGAAGCCGATAATCGAGTACAGCTTGGAAGAAGAGGAGTACTACGAACCGAACGAGCGTGACCGCCTGCTGAACCTGATCAAGGGTGCAGGCCTCGCCGTTCTGGTCGCCGGCCTGATTTCGATGCTGTGGACCCCGATGCTCGGCATCCTCATCGCTATCATGGGTGGCGCTGTTGCGGCTGTGGCATTCTACTTTGGTCGTCAGCCCTACTACGAAGCCTACGATAACGAAGAGGCTACTGAGCAAGAGGAAAAGCCTGAATCGAAGGCATAAGCTCCTCCCCTCAGAACATACGCACAAAGGGCGGCTACCCACCATTATGGTGAGGTAGCCGCCCTTTCACGTACACAGTTTCTCCAGGAACGGTTAAACACAGCGGGGGTGGAAGCTTATACAAGCTTTCCCGCGCAGGAGTCAAATCTTAATCCTGACCGTAAGTAGCCAAGAACTGATCCATCGTATCATTCCGCAGTGCGCTTGCCAGGTGGGCATTTGCAGCCTGGTTAACCAGAATGATTGACTGACCGTCGTAGGACCAACCCGGGCCTGCGTTCGGCAGGGTGGTCATACGCATCGTAGTGTCACCACTGGTCAGCACCGGAGCCGCAATCTGGGCAATCTGCGCAGCGTTCAGGCCGGAATCCACACGCATATAACCAGAAATAGACTCAACGGAAGACTGGAAAGTGCCCACACTGCTCAGCGCACCCTTAACCTTCATCGTGTTGTATAGGCCGCGCAGGAATGCACGCTGGTTACGGACACGCTGGTAGTCACCGTCAGCGAACTGGTAGCGAGCACGCACGAACGCAAGAGCCGCACCACCATCCATATGCTGCACACCCTGCTTGAAAGACCAGGCATTGATGTCGAAGTCGAACGGTACCTGGACATCCACACCACCGACCGAGTTCACAAGAGCCTTGAAGCCCTCAAACTCAATTTCAGCCACGTGATCAATCTTGATACCAACCAGGCTCTCAACGGTCGCCACCTGCAGAGAAATACCGCCGTAGTTGAGTGCAGCGTTAATCTTCGCCGCACCGTAACCGGGGATGTTCACCCAGGTATCACGCATGATTGAGACCAGGTACACGCCCTTGCCATCAGCCGGAATGTGCATGAGCATGATGCTATCTGCACGGGAGCCGCTCACCTGAGCTGCTTCAGAGCCGGAACGAGTATCACTACCGAGTAGCAGAATATTCTTACCCGGGCCCTTGACAACTCCGTAGTTGTAGCCGTTATCGAGGATGCCGTCGCCGTCCTTATCGTGCTCGCTGGCATTATCTGAGTTGGTATCCCCCGGAGCCTTCAGCTCCGTTACGTTGAGCTTCTTAGCCTCTCCAAGCTGCTCCCTAATTTTTCTGAGGTCTTCGTCCACTTTAGTGATGGAGTCGAACTTCTCGGTCTTGCTATCCCAAGTGTGGCCAGCACGCCAGATAAAGAAACCAATACCGAGGGTAATAACCAGCAGAAGAATCAGCAGGATCAGCAGGGCACGCTTGACCCATTTCTTCCTCTGCGACGGTTCAGAATGCGCGTCGCTCATTAAGTTGTCCTTTGTTTGAGATGGTGATACGCGAGACGCGCAGCGCATCCAGCGAAGTCTCTAGAATACAGAGAGCCGGAGAATACCCGCCGATATGGGGCGGTGCTGGAGGGCACAGAAAATGCACAGCTCGCAAAATACTTACTCATTGTAACGCTGTCAGCTGGTCTACGCACCCGTAAGCGAAAGGTTTTACATTACAACTTTCCTCCCGTTTGGGCGAATATTTTAGATTGCACCGTAAAATGCGCAATGCCCCGCCTCCTTGAAAACCAAGGAGAACGGGGCATTAATCTCGCTAAAAAGCAAAGCTGGGAAAGAAGATTTACTTCTTACCGAAGTTGCCGAAGCGTGCGTTGAAGCGCTCGACGCGACCTGCGGAGTCCATGATGCGCTGTTTACCGGTGTAGAACGGGTGCGACTCGGACGAGATTTCAACCTCGACGATCGGGTACTCGTTGCCGTCTTCCCACTTCTCAGTCTTGTCCGAGGTCATGGTGGAACGGGTCAGGAAGACCTTGCCGGATGCGAGGTCGCGGAACAGAACCAGGTTGTAGTCCGGGTGGATTTCTGCCTTCATTGATATACCTTCTTCTGCTACTGGATTTTGCCAGTAGCCCTTATATAGATGGAGTAGGTTTTTCGATGTGCAGCTATCGAGAAAATCTCAGAGCGCATCACCATTGTGCCCGCGTAGGGCGCGCACAACCCATTAAGGGTACCATCTTCACGGATTAAATCCCAGTACGTTCCCTCACAGGCACCAACCCACACACCGCAAGGGCACCCGAAGAAGGCACTCACGGGGGTTACTAATCAGATCAGAACCCAGGCTATGAACGCGGGCGGGTCTCCCAGAACGCCACGGCGCTCGCCGCCGCAACATTCAAAGAATCCACACCGTGCGACATCGGAATCATCACTGTATCGCCACACGCCGCCAAGGTGCGGAACGACAGACCGTGCCCCTCCGTGCCCAGAATCAGCGCAAGCTTCTCATCCCGGCGAGCAGACAGCTCCTCCAGGGTCAGCGAGTCCTCCTTCAGAGCCAACGCCGCGCTCTTAAAGCCCAGCTCGTGCAAAGTCTGCAAGTTATCAGGCCACGACTCCAAGCGAGCCCACGGCACCTGAAAAACAGTACCCATCGACACGCGAATCGAGCGGCGATACAGCGGATCAGCGCATCGCGGAGTCACTAGCACAGCATCCACGTTCAGCGCGGCAGCCGAACGGAAAATAGCTCCCACATTCGTGTGGTCCACAATGTCTTCCAAAATCGCCACGCGAGAGGCACCTCGCAACAACTGCTCCAGAGGCTGCGGCGCCGGACGAGCCATCGCCGCCAACGCGCCACGATGCAGATGAAAACCGGTCACCTGCTCCAGTTGCTCCTCACTACCCACATACGCGGGAGTGTCAGGATGGGCGCGCAAAACATCCGCCAAATCATCAGCCCACTTCTCACTCATCAGGAAAGAAACAGGCTGATGACCTGCAGCGAGCGCACGACGAATCACCTTCGAAGACTCCGCAATGTAAATACCCCACTGCGGCTCCATGGCGCTACGGAGCTTCACATCAGTCAGCTGCGTGTAGTGGCGTAACGCCTGCTCGGGTGCCTGCGCCAGAGCCGTGACCGATTCGATGGCGTAGACACGCTCGGCACGCTCAGCGATCTGTTCGGCGCTCAGCTGCTTCGGGGCACGGCTCATGCGCGCTTAAACGCGGAGTAACGACCCGCGGAGGTGACGGTCAGAGCCAGGTCCATATCGTAGGTTGCTGCGAGGTTCGCCTCGGTAATGGTGGACAGGATCGGGCCGGCAGCGACCACGCCACCGTCACGGACCAGCAGGGCGTGGGTGAAGCCCGCCGGGATTTCCTCGAGGTGATGGGTGATGAGCACGGTAGCCGGTGCGTAGGGGTCAGCAGCCAGCACGGTCAGACGCTCAACCAGGTCCTCACGACCGGAGATGTCCATGCCGGAACCGGGCTCGTCCAGCAGCAGCATTTCGGGGTCAGTCATGAGGGCGCGGGCAATCAGTGCACGCTTGCGCTCGCCGTCGGAGAGGGAACCGAAGGTGCGGTCAGCGAGGGTATCGACGCCCCACTCAGCCAGCAACTCGGTGGCACGATCGTCGTCCATGACGTCGTATTCTTCCTTCCAACGGCCGGACACAGCGTACGCTGCGGTCACGACAACGTCGGAAACCTTCTCGTTGGCGGGAATCTGGGTAGCTGAAGCACCGGAGGACAGACCAATGCGCGGGCGCAGGTCGAACACGTCAACAGCGCCGAGGGTCTCGTCAAGGATCTCAACCTCGCCGCTGGTCGGGTGCAGGCGGGCTGCCGCAATCGAAAGCAGAGTGGACTTACCGGCGCCGTTGGGGCCCAGAACGACCCAGCGTTCACCTTCGTTCACAGTCCACGAAACGTTGTTAAGGATGGGGCGGCCGCCGCGAATCACGGAGACATTCTGAAGGTTGAGTACGGTGCTCATGGTTCTTCTTCCAGTGAGTTAGATGGATGGGATGCGCCCCCCACCCCGCAACCTATACCGGGTTATCGGAGCGGTTGGTGCATAGTGCGCGGGCACCCCACATTGGGTTCTTCGCGCAAAGTCTTAGGGGCTATAGGTGCCGCTGCGTAAGGGGCGGCCGCCTTATCAAATGTACCTTGTCAGAGGGGCGGGCGCATCCGCATCGGCATCTATAGCAGCTAAATTTATTAGTCGATGAAGCCGCGTGCGCCGCCAACCAGCTCAACGTGGCCGGTCTCAACGTCTGCGGTGACCATCTTCGCGATTTCCTGCGCGAACTCGTTGACGGTGTAGAGCTTGCCTGCGGTCTCGCGGCGCTGTTCAATAGCGCCGGGGTGCAGGCGGTTCAGCAAGGTTGCGGTAACGGTGCCTTCAATCATGTCAGCGGACACAACGACCAGGGAGATACCCTTCTCAGAGAGTGCGGGAATCTCGGCGATCAGTGCATCTTCACCGGCACGCTTGGACTCTGCGACGGGCTTGTACTCGTCCATGGTCTCAACTTTGCGGATAAAGTGCGCCTGGTGGCTGGTTACGAACACGATGCGTGCGCCTTCGGGCATCTTCTCTGCTGCCAGGCGTGCCAGGTTCAGCTGTGCGTCACGGTTCAGGCGCATTGCGTAGTCTTCGCCCATACCGGATTCCATACCACCCGACGCGTTGAGGATCAGGTAGTCCAGGGAACCGAAGGTCTCCACGGCAGTGTTAACGAGATTCTGCAGGTCCTCGTTGTTGGTCACGTCAGCCTGCACTGCGATTGCCTTACCAGCAGCCTCTTCAATAGCCTTGACGACCTTGTTCGCGCGCGGTGCCTTAGAGCGGTAGTTCACCACAATATTCGCGCCCTCAGCGGCGAGAATCTGTGCGGTGTCTGCGCCAACGCCGCGGGAGGAACCGGTAATGATGATGGTCTTGCCGGTCAGCTGTGCCATAGTTTTATGTCCTTAAGTCTAGAAAGGGTGCGCCCACGCCCGGGCGTTTCATGTAGTCCGTACCAGGTGGGGTTAGTGCCCCATGCCCAGGCCGCCATCAACGGGGATGACAGCTCCAGAAATGTAGCTAGCTTCATCGGAGGCGAGCCAGCGAATCACGCGAGCGACCTCTTCCGCCTCAGCGAAGCGACCAGCCGGGATGGACGCCAGGTAGTTCTTCTTAGTTTCCTCGGGCAGAACATCAGTCATAGCGGTGTTAATGAAGCCCGGTGCCACCACGTTAGCGGTGATGTTACGGCCGCCCAGCTCACGGGTGATGGAGCGTGCCATACCAACCAGTGCAGCCTTAGATGCGGAATAGTTGACCTGGCCAGGGGAACCGTACAGACCCACCACGGAGGAAACCAGGATGATGCGGCCGCACTTGAGCTTTAGCATGCCCTTGATGGCGCGCTGAACCACGCGGAAAGAACCGGTGAGGTTGGTGTCGACCACATCGGTAAAGTCGGATTCCTTCATGCGCATCAGCAGCATGTCGCGGGTGATACCTGCGTTGGCGACCAGCACCTCCACGGGGCCGAATTCTGCTTCGATTTCCTTGAATGCTTCGTTAATGCTGTCGGCATCGCGTACATCTGCCTTGACGGCGAAAAATTCTTCGGGGGCTTCACCGCTACGGTAGGTGATGCAGACGTTGTGTCCTGCTGCCTGGAATTCCTTGGCAATTTCGTAGCCGATGCCTCGGTTGCCGCCGGTGACCAGCACGGTCTTGGGAGTGTTCTCGCTCATGAGCTTCCTTGATGAGTCGACCCCTCGCGATCAGAGCCGATGCAGCGGCTCCACGGTTGGGGTGTGGACGGATGGACAGTCGAACCTTATTTTACCGCGTTTTAGCACAAAGGTGCCGCAGGCTACACTCCACTCTTGAACGTTGAACACCCACTCCCCTTCTTTTACGTGCCTCATCGGGCGAGTACACTGGCTGAAGCGGAACAGCCCGCACCTCCCTTTCCACTGAATCGCGTGGGCACGGAATACCACCGCATGTTGAAGCGCAAGAGTAAGGATAAGAAAACATGGATCTGCTCGGTTCACTTTCACAGAACGCACAGCCCGAGTACGCCAAGTGCTCCCGCAAGGGCTGCCAGCAGGCGGCAGAATTTCAGCTGCTCTGGAACAACCCGAAGGTGCACACCCCCGAGCGTCGCAAGGTCTGGTTGGCGTGCTCCGAGCATGTGGGCTGGCTGGAGAATTACCTGCGTGAGCGTGAGTTCTGGAAGCAGACTCTTCCGTTTGAAGGGTAGTGTCATCGAAAGGTAGCACTGCTTGAGTGATGACCCTACCTATCGAAAGTAATTTCGATATATGCTATATTTGTTCTAATTAGTTCGGGGGAGCATCCCGGCACCTAGGCAACCACACTCGCTGAGCAATCACACCAAGGAGGCACCTCCCCATGATGGGCTATTCGCACACTGTCAGTGCCGCAGCTGGCTGGCTAGTGCTCGTCGAGACGGGAGTGGTGCAGGTTCCCGATACCCCCACTCTCATTGTAACCACCCTGGCTTGTGCCGGTGCAGGCATGCTGCCGGATATTGACCACCACAACGGCAGTATCGCCAACTCCATTCCGCCCATTTCACGCTGGGTGGCACGCATTGTCGGGGCAGTCAGTGGCGGACACCGCAAGGGAACACACTCTATTTTGGGTCTGGCAGTCTTCTGGGCAATTGCCTATTTCAGCGCCAACCTGAGCTACAACGGAATCCCCTGGGCTTCACTACTTCTTGCCGCGTTCTCGGGCGGTCTAGCCTTGCGCGTGCTCGGTGCACCGGGTGGATGGATCGGTGCCATTGTCCTCGGGTACGCCGCCTATACAACCGATTCGCTGGCACTGCTCCCCTGGGCTATTTCTGTCGGCGCCACCATTCACCTGATGGGCGACCTGCTGACAACCCGCGGCCTACTGCCCCTCTACCCGATCGTTATCAAGCCCCTAGTGGCGTCTCCCCTATGGAAAAAGAGCGGCTACATAGCACTGCCACTCCTGGGTGATGCTGGCAGCGTACGCGAGAAGGCGCTCGTTCTAGCGCTGATCGGGTACGTCGCCTGGTACGCGGCAGCCATGATGGGCTTTACCGAATACCCCCTGCAAATGTTTGGGCTGGGTATTCACGCCGCATAACTAAATTCTCAATGAGGACAGAAAAGCGTCCCGTCACTTCCCTACGGAAGCGGCGGGGCGCTTTTCTAATCCTTATCCCGACCTATCGGGGTGAGAGATTAAGCGTCCTGGATGGGCCAGAAGACGTCAACCTCAACGTTCTCTTCACCGGAGGTGGGGTACTTCTCGAACTCAGTGTTGTGCATTGGCAATTCTCCTTCGTGAGCGGGCGGGAATCTCTTCTCCCCCGCGTTAGCTCACCATCGACAGTGAGCCCTATATGTTCGCATTTGCGTCCTCGCAACCGCGGGAACAGTTACAAGTCTACGCCCCATACATGTTGTGTTTCTACTATTTTTCCCACAATGTATGTAGAGACACATGAAAAATTCAAAAAGCCCACACAGACCCCCTGAAATACCGCCCAGGAGCTTTTCTTTCCCTCAGAATAACCCACAAGGCAACATTATTTCCCGTCAAATAGGCTGCAAGTTTCATATGCCAGAACCCACAAATCACATGCATGGGAACGCAATAACAGCATATACGCTCAGAAAACAATACAAACCCACGGGTCAGGTCATATTTTTCGGCGCTATTCACGAGAAAAATACCGACAATATATCTCCACAACATATTTTCAGAACACAAAAAATACGCCGCGAACGATAAAACAACGCCTAATACACACAAAAAAGGCCCCGGCGCTACACGGCACCGGAGCCTCCCCAGGCTTTTACGCCAGCAAATAGTGCTTTACGCTAGCGAAATCAAATCCTGGTATTCCTTCGACCATAAATCCTCCACCGCATCCGGCAGAAGCAGCACACGCTCAGGATCCAGCGCCTCCACTGCACCCTCATCATGAGAAACCATCACAATGGCGCCCTGGTACGCCTTCAACGCGTTTAGAATCTCCTCACGTGAGGCGGGGTCCAGGTTGTTAGTCGGTTCATCGAGCAGTAGCACGTTCGCACTCGATGCCACCAGGGTCGCCAGGGACAGACGGGTCTTCTCGCCGCCGGAAAGCACACCAGCAGGCTTATCCACGTCATCACCGGAGAACAGGAACGAACCCAGAATCGTACGCACGCGGGTGTCATCCAGATCCGGCGCGGCAGACTTCATGTTCTCAAAGACAGTGCGGTCACCATCAAGAATTTCGTGTTCCTGCGCGAAATAACCCAGCTTCGCGCCGTGACCGTACACAACCTCACCCGTATCTGGCTGGGTTGAGCCAGCCAGCATGCGCAACAGAGTGGTCTTACCGGCACCGTTCAGGCCCAGCACCACCACGCGCGAACCGCGGTCAATCGCCAAATCAACGTCCGTGAAAATCTCCAAAGAGCCGTAGGACTTCGACAGGCCCTGCGCAGAGAGCGGGGTTTTACCACACGGCGCCGGATCCGGGAAGCGAATCGCCGCAACCTTATCGCTCTGACGCTCCTCCTCCAGGCCACGCAGAAGCTTCTCGGCGCGCTTAATCATCTGCTGAGCAGCAACAGCCTTCGTCGCCTTGGCGCGCATCTTATTCGCCTGCTCCATCAGAGCATTCGCCTTCTTCTGTGCATTCGCACGCTCACGCTTGCGGCGGTGCTCATCCTGCTCACGCTGAAGCAAGTAGTTCTTCCAGCCCATGTTGTACTGGTCAATTACGCAGCGGTTCGCGTCCAGATAGAAGACGCGATTGACGACCAGCTCCATCAGGTCAACATCGTGGCTAATAACCAGCAATCCACCAGAGAAGTTCTTCAAGAAGTCACGCAACCACAGAATAGAGTCGGCATCCAGGTGGTTCGTCGGCTCATCCAGCAGCATGGTATCTGCGTTGGAGAAGAGAATACGCGCCAGCTCCACGCGGCGACGCTGACCACCCGACAGTGTAGACAGCGGCTGGGCGAGCACACGCTCCGGCAGGTCCAGGTTGGAGGTGATGACCGCCGCCTCCGACTCCGCCGCATAGCCGCCACCGGCAATGAACTCAGCCTCAAGACGGTCGTAGCGGCGCATACCCTTAGCGCGCAGCGCCGGGTCTTCGCTCGCCATGTCTTCCTGCGCCTGACGCATCTTGCGTGCCACACCGTCCAGGCCACGCGCTGAGAGGATGCGATCACGAGCCAGCTGGCTCATGTCATCCACCTTCGGGTCCTGCGGAAGGTAGCCGATAGTGCCGCTGCGGGTCACCGTACCGTCAGCGGGCAGGGTCAGACCGGCAAGCACCTTAGTCATAGTGGTCTTACCGGCACCGTTACGGCCCACCAAGCCAATCTTGTCGCCCCTATCGATGCGGAAGGTAACCTCTTCCATGAGCAGGCGCGCGCCTGCACGCAATTCGAGGTTCTGTACAGCAATCATGGGTGCCTTTCCGGATGGCGGTCTGGTGTGCGGATTGATAGTGCTCTGTAGGCGGGATTCACCGGGCTAAAAGCGGCGAGCGTGCGGAGCACCTCATCAATTTTAGTGCAGGTGTGCCGAGTGCGCATGTGGGGCACCTTTTGTTTTTGTGGTGTGAGGTGTACTATACATACCGAACACTATTCATAGAGCATTGTTCAAAAACTGGGTTGTAACAAGCAAATCAACCACCGCTACCCTCAACTCTCAACTCTGCAGAAAAATCTGCAGAGCAATATGTACCAAAGGAGTACTACCCCAATGACCGATTCCATACGCGAATCAGCCCAGGCAACCCAGGTACCGCGCAGTAACGTAGCAGCAAAGACCTCTCTCGCCACCGACCTCTCCCTCATCGCAGTATTCGCGGGCTTCATCGCCGCGCTCGCCATCATGCCCGCCGTCAGCTTGGGTGGCGTTGCGGTTCCCTTCACCTTCCAGACCCTCGGCATTTACATCACCGCGCAGGTCCTCGGTGGTAAGCGTGCCACCGCCTCCGTAGCGCTGTACCTGCTGGTTGGTTTTGCTGGCCTGCCCATCTTCGCTAAGGGCGGCGCCGGTTTGGGTTCGCTTGCGTCTCCGAGCGCAGGATACCTACTGGGCTTCCTGCCCTTCGCCGCTATTGCCGGTACCCTCGCCTACCTGTTCACCCGCAACACCCGTTCGGTTGGTGCGACCTTCCTCATGGCTCTGATCGCGAACTTCTGCGGTTTTGTGGTTCTGACCGCCTGCGGTATCGCCGGTATGATGGTGAACGCCCACATGACTTTTGACGCCGCATTCAGCGCGGCAATGGTATTCGTTCCCTGGGATCTGGTGAAGTCCACGATTGCGGTTCTGGTTGGTTTGTCGGTACGCCGCGCCTTCCCGTCCCTGGCTTCTACCCGGCGTTAAAGGCACACAATATGCCGCACGAGAGGATAGCTATGTTTTTTCGCCGCTCCACGCGCCAGTCTGCACCGCAGCAGGTACAGGGCGAGCAGACAGTGAGCACCTCTTCCAGCATGCCCGCCCTTGAGCTTGAATCGGTGAGTGTTTTCACCGAGCTGTCCGAAGGCGGGCATCGCCGTATCCTCAAGGATGTGAGTCTGCGGTTCACGGCGAAGCGTACCGCGGTTCTGGGTCTGAACGGTAGTGGCAAGTCCACCCTACTGGGGCTTTTCAATGGGCTCACCCACCCGGATGAAGGTATTGTGCGCGTGAACAGTGTCGACACCCTGGAGACACCGAGCCGCGGCTCGATGGGTGCTCGCGGTAATTCGCAGGGCGCTTTTGAGGGGGTGGGCATGCTCTTCGCCCAGCCGGAGGCGCAGCTGATTATGCCCACCGTTGTCGAAGATATTGACTTAAGCCTGCGCCGTGCCGCAGCCGTTGAAGGTAGTGCCCTCAGCAGTGAGCAGCGCCGCGAACGGATTCGTGAACTGCTCCGTGAGCGCGGCCTCGAACGTCTGGAGGACCAGAGCGTTTTCACCCTCTCAGGAGGCGAAAAGCAGCTGGTTGCTCTCACCAGTGTGCTGGCGGCACGCCCGCAGATTCTTCTGCTTGACGAGCCGACTACCCTGCTGGATTTGCGCAATCGCGCTCGGCTGCTGAAGCATTTGGAGTCGCTGAATCAGATGCTGGTGCTCAGCACACACGACCTGGATTTGGCGGCGTCCTGCGATGAAGCCGTGATTATTCATGACGGCCGTTTGCTCGCTCAGGGGGATGCGGCGCAGCTGGTGCAACAGTACCGCACCTGGTGTGCCGAGGGGTTCCCCAACGAAGGCGCTACCGAAGATCTGGACTCGGCAGGAGGCGCGCATGGGCGCTAACACGCCGCGCGTGAATCCTCGCCCCGCCTCCCAGGGCTCGGATTTCAACCCCGGTACTATGCTGGTGGGTTTCTACCAGCCGTTGAATACGCCGGTGCATCGGGTGCCGCTGTGGCTCAAGGGCACGCTCTTCTTTGGGTTGTTCCTGCTATTGGCGGTGACCAGCTGGCAGGTGGCGTTGGTGGCGCTGGTGGCGTCCACGCTCTGCGCGTTGTGGGCTGGTGTGCCTGCCTCCCAGCTGTGGCTGGTGGTTCGCATGCTGTCTCTGCTGCTACTGATCATGGTCGCCTATTACGTGTTTACGGGTCAGTACGCCTCCGGCGCGGATGCTATCGCGACCATGCTGACCGCTTTCTACGCTTCCCGTGCCCTGCTGGTGAGCACTCCCCTGCCGGTTCTGATTGACGGTTTTGTGAGGCTCTGTTCACCGCTGCGTTTCGTGGGTCTTTCTCCCGAGCGTCTGGGTCTGCTGATTGCGTTGATGATTCGGTCGATTCCGGCGCTTATGGACCGTTGGGGTGCGTTGCGTAGGGCGGCGGTGGCGCGTAATCTGCCCAAGCGCATGTATTGGCGGCTGCTGATTCCGTGGGTGGTGCAGGCGGTGGATTATGCGACGGCGACCGCGAAGGCGTTGCGAGCGCGGCACGTGGATGAGCTGAAATAGTACAGTGACATAACGCGACAACCTGGGACGAACCCGCGCAGACATCCGAAAAGGGGTGGGGTGAACCGTTTAGTTCACCCCACCCTTTCGCATTTAACTCGGGTTTATTTTCAGATGCTTTTAGGGAGTTTCAACCACCAGGGCTGCGGGGAGTTGCTCCCACCACAGATACCAGTCGTGCTGGCCGTAGAGCGCCTCCACGAGCTTGTCGAAGCCGCGATAGACACGCACCGGCATCGCCGAGGAAACCATCGTGTGCTCGACCGCCAGGATTTCTGCATCGCGGCGGGTGGCGACCGGTACCGGTGTGTAGAACTCTATGAAGTCCGAGGCGATAACAGCCGGATAGGCGTCATCGCGTTCAAGCCAGTAGAGGGCGATGAGCAGCAACGTTTCGGGGCTGGGGCTGGAGTCCCACCCGCCGAAGGGTAGATAGGCAAACACCCCGGAGGCGTCCCGCAGCGGCAGGTCCATGATGAGCAGTTCCGCGGCGCTGTCAATGTCGGTGGATTTGACCTTCTCATTGATGATGCCGGCGGTCAGTTCGAAAGGATACTCTGCTTTCAGGGGCGTGCTAATATCCTCTTCGTCGAGTTCGCCGTTTTTCATGAGGCGGCAATACGTCTGTCGGTAGGCGTTCTCGTTCAGGCGCCGGAAAGCTTCGTGCGCAGCAACTTCTACACCGAACTGGTCCACGTAATGATGCTGGTCGGTGAGGAGGTCATGTGCGTACCGTTTGATGGTGTCGGCGGTGAGGTCCTGCACGGGGGTTAAGGTACGCAGGGATACGTTATTCTCGATGGTTCCGAGCAGGGTCGGGTCGAGGGCAACCACGATGGGGGTTGTTCCCCGGTTCTTGCCCTCGTGGAGGTGTTCGAGGTATCGCCGGTTAAGTTCGGCTCGTGGGGCGCCGTGGCGGATT
Organism: Rothia similimucilaginosa; assembly: GCF_029850985.2. Classification (NCBI taxonomy): domain Bacteria; kingdom Bacillati; phylum Actinomycetota; class Actinomycetes; order Micrococcales; family Micrococcaceae; genus Rothia; species Rothia similimucilaginosa. The sequence goes on from NZ_CM138149.1 coordinate 1,145,317, forward strand.
CGCTCGTGTGGGTAGGGATACAAGGCGATGAAGCGCTCATAGAGCTCTGCCATGGTTTTCTCCGATGTTTGGTTGCCCCCAGTTTATCGCCTATTTTCGCACAAAAATATGGGTTTTTGGATGTTTCAGCAGGGCGCGGAGGGTACGCGATTTTTTCGTGTGATGAGTGTGTATCGGTGTGTGCTAAACACGCTTAAACTGCCTTTGTGTTGGGCGGTTTGCGCACCTGTTTTCGCCAGAAAAAGTTAGAAATTTTTCGCCACCATATGAGATTTTGGGCGAGTTACACCGGGCGGTGTCAAAGGGTTCGGCGGACACTTTTGTGGAGGTGGCGGGCGCCGCCTGAATGCCTGTTATCAACCGCAGATACACGGCAGAAAGGGCACCAAACCCACAATTTCAGAAGGAAAAACACCCTATTTTCTTCTTCGGCGCGTCATATTTGACGTATTAAGAGCGTCTCGGGCGAGTTCCGCCGCTGCCGCATAGCTGCTGGAGTAAAGTGTTGGTACCAGCTACCACCCGTGCCGCATTGGTACGGAAAACGACGCTGGGACCATCAACTCGCAGGAGTTCAAACCAACGGAGGTTCTCATGTCGAATAACTACTACAAAGAGATGGTTCGCCTGGCAGACAGCATCGCTGATAAGGCGCATGAGGGGCAGACTGACCATAATGGCTGGCCCTATATCTCCCACCCCCGCCGTGTGGCTCTTGGGGCGCGTAAGCTTGTGTGTGAGTTGGCTGCCGCAACTCACCCTGATACCTCTTTGGAGGAGCTGAAGGCTGAAGCGCAGATTGTGGCGCTGCTGCATGACACGGTGGAGGATACCGGCGTTTCTCTCGCTTTCTTGGCGCGTCACTTCTCGACGCGTATTGTGGATGCGATTGATGCCCTGACTCGCCGCCCCGGCGAATCCTACGAGACGTACCTGGGTAGGGTACGTGTGAATGATTTGGCTCGTCTGGTGAAGCTTGCTGATGTTGCGGATAATACTGACCCGCAGCGTATGGCGCTTTTGGATGAGTCGACCCGCGCAAAGCTCACGGATAAGTACAAATACTCCCTGAAACTGCTACAGCTAGACGACTGATATGTAGCAAACCCTATAGAGAAGCCGCCCGGTATGGAATGTGTTCCACACCGGGCGGCTTCTCTGAATCATATGTTGAACTAGCTCAGGTGAGAGACTGCGTAATCAGCTTCTTCCTCAGTGAAACCTTCAAAAGAAGAAGTCAGCTGAGAACGGATTGCCTCAGGAGACATGTTCATCGTCTTCTGGTAGCTCTTTGCTTTTTCCAAAGCATTTGCATTCCAGTCAGCCTTCATATTGTCCACTGCATACTGAGCAGCTTCAGGAGTAAACTGTTCGAATTCGCTGGTGAGCTGGTTGTAGATACCCTGCTTGGACATGTGCATAGTACGTGAGTACGATTCGGCCTTCTTCAATGCCGATTTGTACTCACTCGGTACACTATCGCTCTGCTTTGCATTAGACTCTGCCGCAGAGGAGTCCACGGTAGCAGAATCGCTCGTAGCAGCTGAGTTAGCAGCGGCAGGAGATGAGGGAGCGCTTACCGTGGTGTAGCTCTTAGAGCCGCCGCCCATCATTGAAGCGCAACCACCAAGAAGAAAAATAATGACGAGAGTGATAAACCACCAACGGAGGTAGAAGGGCTTCTTCTTAACGTAGACAGAACCGTCAGCGGCAATAATCTTTTGTGCCATGATTTCCTTTCGGCTTTCTTCAAGCAACCGTTGCATGAAGAAAGCCAATATAAAGTGGGTGGATGATTCACAAGGAAATATACTCGACCCCCCCATTGTCAAAGTGGCAAAAATTGGCGTTGCTCAGAACAAGCATCCACTGCTCACATATCTGATATCGCATAAAGGTACCCGCCCGGTGCCGAAGGCATATGCCTTCCGCACCGGGCGGGTACCTTATCTGCGAGTCAGGAGCTTAGATGTTGAAGCCCAGCGCGCGCATCATATCGCGGCCGTCCTCAGTAATACGCTCCGGGCCCCACGGCGGCATCCAAACCCAGTTCACACGCCAAGAATCAACCAGGTTATCCAGGTTAGCCTGAACCTGCTCCTCAATAACCTCCTGCAGCGGGCACGCTGCGGTGGTCAGAGTCAGGTCCAGAATGAGGGTTCCATCCTCATCCCAGCGCAGACCGTAGAGCAGACCGAGGTCAACAATATTGACGCCGAGCTCCGGGTCAATGACCTCCTTGAGGGTTTCCTCAATTTCTTCCTGAGGAACACGACCCTGCACAGTCTCAGTCATAGTTCTATCTTTCTGTCAGAATCCGGTAAGGAGAAGAAGCTTACTTCTTACCCACGTAAGCTACGTAGCCCTCTTCTTCCAGGCGGTCAGCCAGCTCGGGGCCGCCCTGGTCAACCATCTTGCCGTCCACGAACACGTGCACGAACTGCGGCTTGATGTAGCGAAGGATGCGGGTGTAGTGGGTAATCAGCATGACGCCCATGTCGTTCTCGTCGTGCGCACGGTTCACGCCCTCAGAAACGATCTTCAGTGCGTCAACGTCCAGACCGGAGTCGGTCTCGTCCAGGATGCCGAACTTGGGCTTGAGCAGCTCCAGCTGAAGGATCTCGTGGCGCTTCTTCTCACCACCGGAGAAGCCCTCGTTCACGTTACGTGCGATGAACGCGGGGTCAATCTCCAGGTTCTTCATGGCTTCCTTAACGTCCTTGGTCCAGGTACGCAGGGAGGGAGCCTTGCCGTCCACAGCGGTCTTAGCGGAACGCAGGAAGTTGGACATGGTCACACCGGGGATCTCAACCGGGTACTGCATAGCCAGGAACAGGCCTGCGCGTGCACGCTCGTCCACGCTCATCTCGGTGATGTCCTCACCGTCGAGCAGGATCTGACCGGAGTCAACCTGGTACTTGGGGTGGCCAGCAATGGTGGAAGCCAGAGTGGACTTACCGGAACCGTTCGGGCCCATGATTGCGTGAATCTCGCCCGAGTTGATGGTCAGGTTAACGCCCTTCAGGATGGGCTTGGTGGTTTCGTCGTCGAGGATAACCGAGACGTGAAGGTCCTTGATTTCAAGAGTAGACATTGATTTCTCCTGGTAAAGCTTAGTTATTGCTGAGGGCGAGCTCTGCCTCAAGGGCCTCGGTGAGCTGCTCTTCAAGTTCGGGAACACGAATCTGCTGAATGATCTCGTTCAGGAAGCCGCGCACGACCAGACGGCGTGCCTCTGCCTCCGGAATACCGCGAGCCTGCAAGTACCACAGGTGCTGCTCATCGAGCTGGCCGGTGGTGGATGCATGGCCGGCGCCCTCAATTAGGCCGGTCTCAATCTCCAGGTTCGGCACGGAATCGGCGCGGGGGCCAACTTCCAGCAGCAGGTTACGGTTCAGCTCGTAGGTGTCGGTGCCTTCTGCATCCTTACCAATCAGAACGTCACCAACCCATACGGAGTGTGCACCCTTGCCCTGCAGCGCGCCCTTGTAGGTCACGCGGGACTTGCAGTTGGGTACGGAGTGGTCCACGAACAGGCGGGACTCAATGTGCTGACCTGCATCTACGAAGTACAGACCGTACATTTCAGTCTCAGCACCGGGAGCGGTGAACTTGGTGGAGGGGGTCACGCGCACCAGGTCGCCGCCGAGGGACACCACAACGTGCTTGAAGCGTGCGTTGCGGCCCAGCTTAGCGTAGTGTGCGGAGGCGTGGATTGCGTCGTCAGCCCACTGCTGCACGGAAACAACATTCAGCTCAGCCTCGTCGTTCACCACAAACTCAACATTCTGTGCCAGGACGGTGGAGCCAGTGTGGCGCAGAACCACAACAGCCTTCGAGAAGGGCTTAGCCTCAATCACGATGTGCTGCGCGGCAGGCTCGTTGCCGGTGCCGGTGACGTCGATTTCCACGTGCTCAGCCAGTTCAGTTTCGGCGGGGATGGTCACCACGGTTGCTTCGGTGAAGCTGGACCACGCGTTCGCTGCCACACGGTCCTCAGGGATACCTGCGGAGCCGATGCGTGCATCCTCACGGGAGACGGTCTCAACCTGAACCTGCTCGGGTGCAGTAATCTGCGGTGCCGGTGCGGTGCCGGTCAGCTTCTCCAGGTGCAGGCCACCCAGACGCTTCAGCGGGGTGAAGCGCCAGTCCTCTTCACGACCGGTCAGGGGTGCGAAGTCCTCCACCTTGTAGGAGGTCTTACGCTCTGCACGGGATGCTTCGAGTACCTTCTGGATGTTGTTCGGGTTTGAGCCCTGGTGGTGTTCCTCGGTGGCACGCAGCAGGGTGTCATCGTGGGCGAACTCGGTGGCGAGCTTCTCGCCCTCCTGGTCCATGCCGGGGATGATCGGGGAGTGGTAACCCAGGGTTTCTTCGTTGGTCGGCATTAGCCCACAGATCCTTCCATCTGAAGTTCGATCAGGCGGTTCAGTTCGAGTGCGTACTCCATCGGCAGCTCACGTGCGATGGGCTCAACGAAGCCGCGGACAATCATTGCCATTGCTTCTTCTTCGCTCAGGCCGCGCTGCATCAGGTAGAACAGCTGGTCCTCGGAGACTCGGGAAACGGTCGCCTCGTGCCCCATGGTCACATCGTCCTCGCGCACATCCACGTAGGGGTAGGTGTCAGAGCGGGAGATGGTGTCCACCAGCAGTGCGTCACAGACCACGGAAGACTTGGAGTGCTTAGCGCCCTCACGAACCTGAACCAGGCCGCGGTATGCGCTACGGCCGCCGTTACGTGCCACGGACTTGGACACAATGGTCGAGGAGGTATTCGGTGCAATGTGAACCATCTTCGAGCCGGTGTCCTGGTGCTGGCCCTCGCCCGCGAATGCGATGGATAGGGTCTCACCCTTAGCGTGCTCGCCGACCATGTAAACAGCCGGGTACTTCTGGGTGACCTTGGAGCCAATGTTGCCGTCCACCCATTCCATGGTGGCGCCCTCGTGCGCAACCGCACGCTTGGTCACCAGGTTGTAGACGTTGTTCGACCAGTTCTGGATGGTGGTGTAGCGAACGCGTGCGTTCTTCTTCAGCACAATCTCAACCACTGCGGAGTGCAGGGAGTCGGACTTGTAGATGGGGGCGGTGCAGCCCTCAATGTAGTGAACATAGGAGCCTTCGTCCGCAATGATCAGGGTGCGTTCGAACTGGCCCATGTTCTCAGTGTTAATGCGGAAGTACGCCTGCAGCGGGATCTCCACGTGAACTCCCGGGGGAACGTACACGAAGGAGCCACCGGACCATACGGCGGTGTTCAGTGCGGAGAACTTGTTGTCGCCAATCGGGATGATGGAGCCGAAGTATTCCTTGAACAGTTCAGGGTATTCGCGCAGACCGGTGTCGGTGTCGACGAAGATCACGCCCTGCTGCTCCAGGTCCTCACGGATCTGGTGGTACACAACCTCAGACTCGTACTGTGCAGCCACACCCGCGACGAGGGAGTTACGCTCCGCCTCGGGAATGCCCAGGCGCTCATAGGTGGTGCGGATGTCCTCGGGCAGCTCCTCCCAAGAGGTCGCCTGACCCTCGGTCGAGCGCACGAAGTACTTAATGTTGTCGAAGTCGATTTCGGAAAGATCCGCACCCCAGGTGGGCATAGGCTTACGCTCGAAGAACTTCAGCGCCTTCAGACGCATATCCAGCATCCACTGGGGTTCGTTCTTCTTTGCAGAGATGTCACGCACGACGTTCTCATCCAGGCCGCGCTTTGCTACCTGGCCTGCTTCGTCGGAGTCTGCCCAACCGTACTCGTAGTTGCCAATGCCCTCGAGTTCGGGGTTCATCTCCAGGATCTCTGAAATGACGGTGTCGTTGGCGTTCTGCCCAACTTTCTCAGTCATTACGGCCTTTCTTCGATGGTTATTACATTTCTCGCCGGCACCTGCCGGTTACAGGTGCGGTAGTTGAGGGGGCTGACGCCGCACTCAACCACAATGCGTGATGCGGTGTGGTTGCGGGCGGGGTTCAGCGTGCGGGTCGCACCCTTGAGGGGTTCATCGGGGTGCGCCGCTGGGTACTGCGTGATCGTTACACGGAAGGTTCCTCTGCGGATTCTTCTGTGTTCTTCTCACTCTCGGCGGTGACGCGGTTCAGGGGCACGTGCGTGGTACACACATGAGCACCCGAAGCCATGGTTGACAGCCTACGGACATCAACGCCGAGCAGGTCAGAAATAATCCCGGTTTCCTGCTCGCAGAACACTTGAAAGTCTCCAGCGAGGTCGCGTACCGGGCAGTGCCCCTGACAGAGCTGAATACTTGCAAGGAAATGCTCGGGAACGGTGCGTCCTGCAGGAGGTGCGGTAACCTGAGCGGTTGCCACAAAGCCGTCCTTGCTCATTGCCTCTGCGAGTGCCTGTGCTCGGGCTGCTACATCGTCACCGGCGGCTTCTACGATGGGGCGGTAGCGGGCTTCCATGTCTGCGGCGCGGGCGGATGCGAAAGCTTCGAGAGCTTCCTGTCCGACCGTGTCGCGGAGCATTTGCAAGGCATTGCGGGCGATGAGGAGGTAATCGTTGCCGAGGCGTTCGTGGCCCTGGGGGGCGATAACGTAGCGGCGGGCGGGTCGTCCAGCTCCGGCGCCGTGCTTTTTGATGGGCGCGACCTCAATCATATTGTTGGATTCGAGGGCATCGAGGTGGCGGCGTACTGCTGCGGGGGTGAGACTGAGGAGCTCACCGAGGGTTGCGGCGGATACGGGGCCGTTGTTGAGGACTTCGCGTAGGACACGGTCCCTGGTGCGTTCTTCTGCCTCGGCTTTGCGTTTGGATGTGCGTGCCGCGGAGGACTTTGTACTGGAAGCACCAGTAGAGCCCGAGGCGGCGGTTCGGGCGCCGTTTCGGGTCTGCGCCTCGTTCATTGAGGCACGCTGAGGGGTCTTATTCACGGAATACACAAATAAAGTATGTCCTAATTAGTTTTTCTTTGGCTAGTTAGGTACCCCTACTTGCTAACTTTTTTACCTTAAGGTGAAGTTTTGAGTCGTACCGAGCGTGCTTTAAACGTGAGTTAGGGCATAAGATGAAGGAACACACTCTCATTCATCGAAAAAATCGAAAGTGACAGTTTATGGAGACCACCACCGCGGGCCAGCAGGATCACCCGGGGCGTGCATCCGCCGCACCAACAGCACACGCTGAACACCACACAGAGCCCAGCGCCTCACCCACCGCACGACGACGCACCGTCGCTGAAGAACCGGCGCTGAGCATTAAAGACCTCATCAAAGAGTTCAAACCTTCACGCGCCTTCCGCACCAAATACCCCGAACGGCTCACCGCCAGCGGGCTCTACCGCGCCGTCAACAAGGTCAACCTGCGCGTCTTCCCCGGTGAGGTGGTTGTCCTACTCGGAGCCAACGGTGCCGGTAAAACCACGACTCTCGCTTGCGCGCAGGGTCTACTTAAACCCACCCGCGGTACCGTACGCCTCCTCGGAGAAAACCCACTGCAGGCGGACCCAGAACTGCGCGCTAAGGTCGGCATTATGCTCCAGGACGGCGGCCTGCCCAACGCCATGCACCCCATTCCGTTACTGGAACACATCTCGACCATGTACACCGACCCGTACCCGGTCGAAGAGCTCGCAGAACGCCTTGGTATTGACACATTCAACGGCACCACTATTCGCCGCCTCTCGGGTGGTCAGAAGCAGCGCGTCTCCCTTGCCGCAGCCCTCATCGGCCGCCCGGACGTGCTCTTCCTCGACGAGCCCTCCGCGGGCCTGGATCCGCAATCACGCAACGTCGTCTTCGACATCATTCGTGAACAGCGTGAACTCGGCACCGCCATTGTGCTCACCACGCACCTGATTGACGACGCACAGAAGCTCGCCGACTACGTGTACATCATTGAAAACGGCGCCACGGTTCAGGAGGGTACCGTTTCCGAGCTCATCGCCAGCGACGGCACGAACCGTCTGCAGTACAGTCTGAACGCGCCCACCCTCACCTGTGAGCAGCTACTGCCCGCGCATCTGCGTGCCGGTGTGGAGCTCATCGAGAAGGTGCCCTACACCCCGGCTCGTGACGGCACCCCATCCGTGCCCGGCGAGTATGAGCTGGTCGGTGCGCTACGCCCCGAGCACCTGGCGGCATTCACCGCGGCACTCGCCGAGCACTATCTCATGCCGATTTCTCTCACTATGGAACCGAAGACTCTTGAGGATGTCTTCCTCGACATTTCAGGACGTGATATCCGATGAGCAACACCGCACGCACCGACAACAAACGGACTGCTCAAAACCCGATAGAAGAGAACCGCGCAGAGGGGAACCTAATGGAAGAACACGCCGCGAACCTCCGCCCCAAGGTCTCTTCTATTGACGAAGATGAGGAGTACATTCCCCCGCGTGCGAACTACCCGCTCGTGCGCGTGATTGAGCAGGGCCGCTACGAAACCATGGCGATGCTACGCAACGGCGAGCAGCTGATGCTCAACATTATTTTTCCCGTCATGGCGCTCATTGCCCTGCGGTTCACCGGTCTGATTGATGAATACGCGAACTCGGTGGGGGTCTCCCGCATGGATGCGGCGGTCCCCGGCGTTCTGGCGCTCTGCGTGATTTCTACGGCGCTGTCGGGTCAGGGCATTGCTACCGGTTTTGACCGTCGCTACGGCGTGCTGCGGTTCCTGGCGACCACTCCCCTGGGCCGTGACGGCCTGATTATGGGCAAGTGTATTGCGGTGCTGGTGGTCGTGGCGATTCAGTTCACCCTGGTTGCGGCGCTCGGGTACGGCCTGGGGTGGCGCCCGGACGCTATCGCCCTCTCGCGCTCCATCATCACGATGATTATGGGTGCTGGCGCATTTACGGCGCTGGGTCTGCTCATTGCCGGTACGGTGCGTGCGGAGGCGACCCTCGCCATCGTGAATATTGCCTGGGTAATTCTTGCCGGTGCCGGCGGTGTCGTGTTCCCGCTGAACTCCTTCCCTGACTGGTACGCCGGAATTGTGGCCTGGTCACCCTCGGCAGCTCTGGGTGATGCGTTGCGCGGCAACTTCATTCAGCACCAGTGGCTTGCCGACCCTCACTGGGTCATCATCGTGTGGACCGTGGTCATTGGATTTATTGCCTCACGCAAGTTCAAGTGGTCCGACTAGCAGCAGCGTAAATGCAGACAATACAAGAGCAGACAGCGCTTCTTGTCATCACAGGTTAAAAGCAGGTTAAAAAGGTGGGCGCCGGATATGTTCCGATCATATCCGGCGCCCTATACACTGACCTTTCGTCCCTTAGATCGCGTACAATACACACGCTACGGGACGAAATAAAAGCCCTCTTCTCCAGAACCTTTTATCTCACAACCACAGTAAGATAATCGACGGTTTCCACGCGGAAGAGGGGCTTCAATCACCGAGATGTAGACCGACCCAACCACTGTTTCGGTCTACAACTTTGCTACTCAACCTTGACATGAGCTTCACCAATTACACAAAAATGTTACGAAACTGAACAATATTCAGCCACAAGCTCAGAAATGCAGCTCAGATATACACCGCGAACTCCGCGCAGCCCCCCCCCACAACCTGCACCATAACGGCGCATCACCCCCGCTTTACCCTCGCATTACCCCCCCCATCCCCGTATCATCCTGTGAATGTCTGCATTCACACATCGGATCATCCCGCCTCCTGAACTATCCTGTTAAAACAAAAGGGTCGAAACAAACCTCCCAGCTCACCGCACCTACCGGGGTACCTCCCGGCGCGGGAATAAGCACGCCCGAAGGCACGTTACACCCAACGGACAGCGCGCTAGCACAAGCCTGCTGGCGCATCCACTCACATTGTGAAAGGACACCCACGTGGCAGAGAACTTCCAGTGGACAGAAACCGACCAGCGCGCCGTAGATACCGCACGTATCCTCGCTGCAGACGCCGTAGAAAAGGTCGGATCCGGTCACCCCGGAACCGCAATGAGTCTGGCTCCGGTCGCATACCTACTCTTCCAGAAGATCATGAACCAGGATCCCGCCGACGACCGCTGGGAAGGCCGTGACCGCTTCATCCTCTCCCCCGGCCATACCTCCCTCACCCTGTACACTCAGCTGTTCCTCGGCGGCTACGGCCTGGAAATGAGCGATCTGGAAGCCCTGCGCACCTGGGGTGCTCTCACCCCCGGCCACCCCGAATACAAGCACACCAAGGGTGTAGAAATCACCACCGGCCCGCTCGGCCAGGGCCTGGCATCCGCCGTTGGCTTCGCCTACGCACAGCGCCGTATGCGCGGCATGTTCGACCCCGAAGCAGCACCGGGCACCTCCCCCTTCGATCACCACGTCTACGTCATCGCCTCCGAGGGTGACGTTCAGGAAGGCGTCACCGCCGAGGCGTGCGCGCTCGCAGGTCACCAGGAGCTCGGCAACCTGATTGTCGTCTGGGACCGCAACCACATCTCCATTGAGGAGGACACCGACGTTGCATTCACCGAGGATGTAGCAAAGCGCTACGAGTCCTATGGCTGGGATGTTCAGCGAGTGGACTGGACCCGCACCGGCGACTACGTTGAGGACGTCGCAGAACTGTACGCCGCTATTGAGCGTGCGAAGGCTGTCACCGACAAGCCCTCCTTCATTGAGCTGCGCACCGTCATCGGCTACCCCGCCCCCACTAAGCAGAACACCGGCGCAGTACACGGTTCCAAGCTCGGCGCCGATGAGGTTGCTGCCACTAAGGAACTGCTCGGCTTTGACCCCGCCAAGAGCTTCTTCATTGAGGAGAACGTGCTGGCACACACCCGCCAGCTTGTTGAGCGCGGCGCAGCGGCGCACAAGGCATGGGACGAGAAGTTCGAGGCATGGGCCAAGGCAAACCCTGAACGCTCCGAACTGTACAGGCGCCTCGTTGCAGGCGAACTGCCCGCAGATTACAAGGGTGCTTTCCCCTTGTTCGAGGCTGGCACCTCCGTGGCAACCCGTGCGGCATCCGGCACTGTCATCAACGCTATTGCTGACACCTTCCCCGAACTATGGGGCGGCTCCGCTGACCTCGCTGGCTCAAACCTGACCACTATCAAGGGTGCAGAGTCCTTCAACCCGGCATCGCGCAGCACCGAAGACTGGACCGGCAACCCCTACGGCCGTGTGCTGCACTTCGGTATTCGTGAGCATGCTGCCGCAGCAATCGTTAACGGTATTGTGCTCTCCTCCCCCACCCGCGCATTCTCGGGCACCTTCTTCGTGTTCTCCGACTACCAGCGCCCGGCTGTTCGCCTCTCCGCACTGATGGGCGTTCCCTCAGTGTACGTGTGGACCCACGATTCCATTGGTGTGGGCGAGGACGGCCCCACCCACCAGCCGATCGAGCACCTCTCCGCCCTGCGCGCTATCCCCGGCTTCGACGTGGTTCGCCCCGCGGACGCTAACGAAACCGCCGTCGCATGGCGCACCATCCTGGAGAAGTCCGATCGCCCCGCAGGTATCGTACTCTCCCGCCAGAACCTGCCCGTCTGGGCTCGCGAAGACGTGCATGCAGACGCTGAGGGCGAAAAGTTCGCTTCCGCTGAGGGCACCGCACGCGGCGGCTACATCATGGCTGATACCGAGGGCACCCCGGACGTCATCCTGATCGCTACCGGTTCTGAGGTTGAGCTGGCCATTCAGGCCCGCGCAACTCTCGCAGAGCAGGGCATCGCCGCTCGCGTGGTTTCCATGCCTTCGCGTGAGTGGTTCGCTGAGCAGGACGCAGAATACCGCGAGTCGGTTCTGCCCTCCTCGGTTGCCGCCCGTGTCTCCGTTGAGGCTGGCCTGGCAATGAGCTGGTACGACCTACTCGGCACCGCCGGCCGCGCCGTATCTATAGAGCACTTCGGTGCCTCCGCCGATGCAAAGACCCTGTACCGCGAATTCGGTATCACCTCGGAAGCTGTCGTGGCTGCTGCTAAGGAATCCATCGAGGCAGCAAAATAAAACTTTGTCCACTACATCCGTCTGAGTATGCACCCTCTTAGGGCACATATATGAGGTGGTTGTGGTGAACGACGGGTAGGCTCCGGCTCATATTACTGAGCCGGAGCCTACCCAACCCCGGCAGTTTTTTACCGTTATCCAAATTTTATTTCTGACAAAGAATCGAAGGTTTTCACATGTCTGAGTCCACTCAAAAGCTTTCCGACGCTGGCGTCTCCATCTGGCTTGACGACCTCTCCCGTGAGCGTCTGACCAGCGGCAACCTCGCCGAACTCATCGAGACCCACAATGTCGTCGGTGTGACCACCAACCCCACCATCTTCGCTGGTGCGCTCGCCAAGGGTGCCGCATACGCTGAACAGATGCGTGAACTTGCCGCAGTCGGCGCAAGCGTTGAAGAGGCAGTCTTCGCCGCGACCTGCGACGACGTACGCGCAGCCTGCGACGTATTCGCACCCGTCTATAAGGCATCCAACGGTTTTGACGGCCGCGTCTCCATCGAGGTTGACCCTCGCCTGGCACGCGACGCCGAAGGCACCGTCAAGATGGCACATGAACTCTACGAGCGTGTGGGCCGCGAAAACGTCATGATCAAGATTCCTGCAACCCAGGAAGGCCTGCGTCCCATCGCTGAGACCCTGGCTGCTGGCATCAGCGTGAACGTGACCCTGATTTTCTCCCTGACCCGCTACCGAGAGGTCATCAACGCCTACATGCTCGGCCTGGAGCAGGCGCTGGAAAACGGTAAGGACCTGTCCACCATCCACTCGGTCGCATCCTTCTTTGTCTCCCGCGTAGACACCGAAATTGATGCGCGCCTCGAAGCTGCCGGCGGCGACGCTGCGCAGCTTAAGGGCAAGGCAGGTCTGGCAAATGCACGCCTCGCCTACGAGGTGTTCGAGGAAATGTTCTCCTCCCAGCGTTGGGCACGCCTGCAGGCACACGGCGCGAACGTACAGCGCCCGCTGTGGGCATCCACCGGTGTGAAGGACCCTTCGCTGCCGGACACCCTGTACGTCACTGGCCTGGTCGCACCCAATACCGTGAACACCATGCCCGAGGCAACCCTGAACGCTGTTGCTGACCACGGTGAAATCACCGGCAACACCATCGTGCCGAATTACTCCGAATCCAACAAGGTTCTGGACGCTATTGGTGCCGCAGGTGTCTCCTACACCGAGGTCGTAGAGAAGCTCGAGATTGAGGGCCTGTCCAAGTTCGACGTTTCCTGGGAAGAAGTGCTGCAGACCGTCCGTAAGGCGCTTGAGCAGGCCAAGTAACCATACCCATTAGCTGCTGACATTCAACAGCTGCTCAACTGTAGCGCGCTACCTACCGCTACGGATACGCACCACCTCACGTATATGTTGGTAAGCACCCAACCCACCCGGATTCTTGCAGAGATTCTCACCGGGCTTCACCGCCCGAAGCGTCCCAGAGAATTTAGGCGGGTTAGGTGCTCCTCATATCGTCCCGTCAAAACCGGTACAATACAGGGTACACACCTTCCAGAATGCGGCATCCCCTCCGTGCGAATAAGGTACGAACCGCGCGCCGCACGAACCAACCAAGGCAATCAAAGGAATATATTGTGACTAACGGTCATGAAGCGAACCCCCTCAGGGATACTCGCGACCGCCGCATTACCCGCATTGCGGGGCCGTCCGCGCTCGTTTTCTTTGGCGTAACCGGTGACCTGGCCCGCAAGAAGCTGCTTCCGGCAGTATACGATCTAATGAACCGCGGTTTGCTCCCCCCGAGCTTCGGCCTCGTCGGCTTCGGCCGCCGTCCCTGGAGCGATGACGACTTCCGCGCCTACGTGCGTGAATCTGTTGAGGCAAACGCCCGTACCCCCTTCCGTGAGGATGTGTGGAACCAGTTCCAGCAGGGCATGCGCTTCGTTGAAGGTGCCTTCGACGACGACGCAGCCTATGAACAGCTCAAGAGCACCCTCGCAGAACTCGATGAGCGTGGTGCCCACGGCAACCACGCATTCTACCTGTCGATTCCCCCAAAGGCATTCGAGCAGGTTCTCACCAAGCTCGCTGAACACGACCTCGCATCCGGCGATAACGACACCATCAACCCCGTCGACGGTTGGCGCCGCGTGGTCATCGAAAAGCCCTTCGGTCACAACCTTGAAAGCGCACGCGAACTGAACTCCATCGTGGAGGCAGTCTTCCCGCCCGACGCAGTGTTCCGCATCGACCACTACCTCGGCAAGGAAACCGTGCAGAACATCCTGGCAATGCGTTTCTCCAACCAGATGTTTGAACCGCTCTGGAACTCTAACTACGTTGACCACGTCCAGATCACCATGGCCGAAGACATCGGCATCGGCTCCCGCGCAGGCTACTACGACGGCGTGGGTGCAGCCCGCGACGTCATCCAGAACCATCTGTTGCAGCTGCTCGCCCTCACCGCTATGGAAGAGCCCCTCAGCCTCGATGCCAAGCACCTGCGCGCCGAAAAAGCTAAGGTCCTCGAAGCACTCCGCATTGACGATCTGCCGAACTCCTTCGCGCTCGGCCAGTATGCTGCAGGCTACCAGGGCGGAGAACACGTCAACGGCTTCTTCGACGAAAATGACATCCCTGCAGACTCCCGCACCGAAACTTTTGCGGCGCTGAAGGTCTCCATCGCAAACCGCCGTTGGGAAGGCACCCCCTTCTACCTGCGCGCCGGTAAGCGCCTGGGCCGCCGCGTCACCGAAATCGCGGTGGTCTTCAAGAAGTCCTCCGACCGTCTCTTCGGCGAAAGCGAAAACCTGCAGGCAGGCCAGAACGCCGTCGTTATTCGTGTGCAGCCCGATGAGGGTATGACCATCCGCTTCGCTGCGAAGGTCCCTGGCACCCAGATGGAAATCCGCGACGTCAACATGGACTTCGGCTACGGCCACTCCTTCACCGAAGAGTCCCCCGAAGCCTACGAACGCCTCATCCTGGACGTTCTACTCGGCGAACCACCGCTGTTCCCCCGCCACGAAGAAGTTGAACTCTCCTGGAAGATTCTCGACCCCTTCGAAGAGTATTGGGAAGAAAACCGCATTAAGCCTGAACCCTACGAGTCCGGTTCGTGGGGTCCGCGTTCAGCGCACGAAATGCTCGAACGCGACAACCGCGCTTGGAGGCGCCCGTGATCTCGCACCTGCACAACACCACCGTTTCTGCCATCAACAAGGAACTGAGCCAGTTGCGCGCCAACAACGGTAGCCTCAGCAGCGGACGAGTACTCACCCTCGTTGTCCTCGCGGAAAAGGGCCATTCCCGCGAAGCAATGCGCGCCGCAATTCGTGCCTCCCACGAACACCCGAGCCGCATTATCGTACACATCTCCCACGACCCGCTCGACCCCGACCAGTTGGATGCAGAAATCCACCTTGGCGGCGACACTGGCGCATCCGAGATGATTGTTCTGCGCGGTTGGGGTAGCGCATCCCGCCCGACTGAAGCACTGATTTCCGGTCTGCTACTGCCTGACTCCCCGATTGTGGTCTGGTGGCCGCACTCAGTTCCGGAGAACCCAGCACAGCACTCCATCGGTCGTATCGCTCAGCGTCGTATCACCGACTCTGCGCGCGCTGAGGATCCGAAGGAAGCTCTCAAGCACCTCGCCGAGGTGTACCGCGCCGGGGATACCGACCTGGCGTGGACCCGCCTCACCCTGTGGCGTACCCAGCTGGCTGCGCTCCTGGAGCAGATGCCTTCCTCCCCCGTACACCGCGTGGTTGTGTGGGGTTCGGACAAGTCCCCCTCCGTGGTTCTGCTCGGTACTTGGCTCGGTTGGAAGCTTGAAGCGCCCGTACACCTCGCGACCATCGGTGCGGCAAACCGCGGCCTGTACCGCGTCAGCATTGAGCGTGAAGACGGTTCCGTGACAATGTTCCGCCCCGGTATTTCCGTGGCGACTATTTCCACCCCGTACGCACCCGATCAGCAGATTGCGTTGCCGGTGCGTACCCTCGCCGAGTGCATCTCTGAGGAGCTGCGCCGCCTCGACCCGGACGACACCTACAGTGACGTGCTGAAGCAGGCGCTGCGCACCGTAACCCTCGTGGACGATACCTGCCAGCCTGAAGACATGCTGGATCTCGAAGAATACCCGGAGGTTTTCGATGCCTAAGATTCAGAACATGGGCGCATCCACCCCTACCCTGGTGACGCACCCGACCCGCGAGGCTCTCGCAGCAGACGCGGTGACCCGGATCCTCGACATCATTGAGCACGTGCTCTCTGAGCGCACCATCGCCCACATTTCGCTGACCGGCGGCACGATGGGTATCGCTACCTTGAAGGCGTGGGCTGAGAACGAGCGTGTGAAGAATATCGACTGGTCCCGCGTGCACTTCTGGTTCTCCGATGAGCGTTACGTGCCCGAGCGCAGCCCCGAACGTAATGACGGTCAGGCTATTGAGGTGCTGCTCGCTCCCCTGCTTTCGCACGGCCTGGTCGTAGACAATGTGCACCGCATGGGTCCGTCCGATATTTTCACCGGCCTTGAGGCTGCCGCCGAGCACTACGCCTTTGAGATGCGCGACTACGCCGGTTCCGCACCGGCTATGAGCGTGCAGATGCCTGAGGGCGCAACCGAACTACCGCTGGCTGGCGGTCACGGTGGCGGTGCAGGTCACGAGCACGGCGGCTCTGGCAGCTGTGGTTGTGGTGGCGGCGGTTGTGGTTCTTCCGCACCCGAGCAGTCCATCGAAGAGACCACCTTGGAAGACTTCGACGCTGCCGCTGAGGCTTCTGAGCCCGCAGGTGGTTGCGGATGCGGCGGCGGAGGCTGCGGTGGTGGCCAGTGGCCCGCACCGGTCTTTGACATCACCCTGCTGGGCATGGGCCCGGATGGTCATATTGCTTCCCTGTTCCCGGGCCGTAAGCAGGTTCTGCTGGGTACCGGTCTGCCGGAGGATCCGGTTGAGGGCGGTAAGGCTGTGACCGTGATGGTTTCTGATTCGCCGAAGCCGCCGGCTGAGCGTGTGTCGGTGACCCTGCCGATTATCAATAATTCGCGTCACGTGTTCTTCCTCATCACCGGTGAGGATAAGCAGGATGCGACCAGCCGCCTTCTGGCTGGCGCGAAGCTGGACGCTGAGGATCTGAACGCGCAGCTGCTGCTGGAAACCCCGGCGATGGGTGCGCGCGGTAAGAAGCAGACCCTGATTTTTGCGACCGAGGAGTCGTTGGCTCCTGAGAACCGCCCGTAAGGTTCTGGTTCTGAATCAGTTCTGGTTCGGTTCTGAACTGCACCAAACATAGAAAAGTGGAGCCCCGGATAGACACCTATCCGGGGCTCCACTTTTCGCTACGCCCGCCTACTTTTCAGTAGCGGCAGGATTCTGCGGCTGCTGTTCATGGGGCTGCTCCGCTTCGTTTTCGAAGCTCACGTACAGTGCCGCCAGTGACGGAACCGTCGCCTCCAGCACCTTCTGCGCCTCCTCAGCGGTCGGTGCGAGCTTCGCGCCGGTAAGTTGCAGATACTCGCGCACCGTCATGGGCTGCGCCCAGTCAAAGTGCTCACGCACGGCGGTGATATTTGCGCCTGACTGCAGCACGTTAATGCCATGGGCCAGACCGATATCCGTCACCTTCACGATAGCGTCGGTCTCCCCCGGGATATCGTACGGGTCGCAGTTCTGCAGATCTACAATGAACGGCAGCACGCCGCGGCTCTCAGCGCGCAGAGTGAACTTGGTGTGCACCTGACTCACCTCGTGCACCTCACCCACACCCACGGCGGGAACCACCATGAAGCCTGCCTGCAGGTCGTTCACCGCGTCTAGGGTGCGTACCTCCCCGAAGCCTGAGTATAGCTGCACCACCGGCACGAGGTAGCGCACCTCCGCCTTGAGCGCCTTACGAGCCTCAATATCGATGTACTCCCATGCACCACCAGTACCGTCTGTAATGTCACCAGAGTGGTGCGCGTAAATGGCGTCCTGGCTGTTCTTCACGGTCTGCGACCAGTAGCTGATCTTGTCCATGTAGTTGCCTTCAGCATCAAACATCATCAGCGATAGATCAATGTCCACACCCTCATTCCAGAAGCAGAAGAGGCGAATCACGCCGGTGGACGGCAGGTGCACCGTCGAGGTGTTGTAGCGGCCCATACCGTCCAGGGAGGGGCGAGCGCTGCGGGTGTTCAGCGGCATGATCGTATCGCCCACCTCGTCAGGCAGGTAGATGCTGGTCTCGGCAAGGCGACCGGACAGGCCAATTTCGACCAGGCGCTCCAGCAAGTCCAGCACCACCGGGCTGTACTCGCGCGCCGGAATCATGGTAGCGATACCGGTCTTGGACAGGTTCATGCGCTGCGGGGCGGCAGGCTTAGCCTTCTGGTCAGAAGCCTCACGGCGCTCTCCGCGCTGGCTTGCGGCAGGTTCGGAGCCGACCGGAATGGACGGCAACGGGTTCTCCGGGCCGGAATGAGCGCCAAAGAACGAGCCCAATGGGTTCGGGATACCCGCATTCTGCATGAGGTTCTGAACCATCGCGATGCCCTCTGAGTTGCGGCGCGAGTAGTCAGCAAGCTCCCGGTCCTCCTGCCCCGCCACCGGGTTGACGGGGCGCTCCTTCGGCGGGTTTGCGAGCGCGTTACGTTGCAGGGTCACCAGGTTGCGGATCTGCACCAGGATAGGCGCAGATACGCGCGGCGCCACGGCGGCAAACGCGTCAAAGATGACCTGCTGGCCGGGGCTCGGCGCGGTATCAATGCCGTAGCGGGGTGTTTCAAAAGTGTCCAGGGCGCGCACCAGCTGGCGTGCAAACACACCGGGGCGGGTGGAGAGCAGACGTGCCACGTTCTGCGCATCCCGAGTTGCGTAGGCGCGGTCTACCAGCGACTCGAAGCTGTGCACCTCACCGCGGTACAGGTCGTCAGCCCAGTGGCTCAGCGCGGCCAGCGACGGGTAGTCGCCGGGGTGAACCGCCTTGACGAGGCGCTTGTACATTTCGGCGTTGGGTGCGCTGTCGTAGCGAGCGCCGACCGGGTCGTCATCAATAATGCGGTTGAGCAAGTGGGCGATGCGGGTGCGTTCGCTACGGCGCAGCTTCAGGCGCGGCGCGGCGCTCAGGCTCAAATCCCCCACCGTGCCGTTGAAACGCAGACGCGAGTATGCGGCGGCGAGGGCGAGCGCCTCCTTCATGGTGCGCAAATGCTCGGCATCTTCGGGATGCAGGCAGGCGGCGATGAACACGCGGTTTTCGCGGCTGGTGTTCTCCGGTCGGGTAGCCGGCAGCGCGTCATGCTGGGCGAGGAAACGGCGCAACGCCACAAGGTCGCGCTGGTCGGTCTGGTTGTACGCCTGCTGCTGACCGAGCAGCTGCTGGTAAAGGGCATCCGCCATGATCAGGGCATTTTGCACGCCGCTGACCATCTGCAGGGGTCGGCGGTTGCGTTCCATACTGGTGAAGTTGGAGCGACTCATCGGCTGCTGCCACTCGTAAGGCACGTAGTTCTCGGGCAGACCACCAAGGATGCGCTCGGTGCCGTCCGGGTTGTAGTACGGGTTGGAGAGGTAGTGCATGATCTGCTCGGTGTAGCGCTGCTCGTCGGTGAGCGTCAGGGCGCGCAGATCAAAGTCGCGGCGGAATACGCGGCCGGGGCGGTACCCGTATTCGTAGGACCAGATGGTCGCGAACAGGGCAAATTCGTTGGCGCTGGCGTTTAGCGCCTGGGCGAGGGACTCGTTGCTGAGGGTCAGACCGCAATTGCTCAGGAGGGATACTCGCCCCAGGTCGGTGTCGAATGCGCCGGAGTGGTGTAGCTCGTTAATGCTCGAGTAGTTCGAGCGGTAGTAGGGGCCATACAGGTCGGTGAAGACGTACACGCCGTAGCGGCGCATCAGGATGAGGCGCACGAGGGGGCTGAGGCCCTCGGGTGCTTCGCCGTGAAGGTATGCAGATTCGTTAAGGTAGGGTGATTCTTGCAGGTAGGGGGATGCGTCATAGGGATTGGTCACGGGTCGTCCTTTCCGTTGGTCTCACCTGACTGTCACCGTCGGTGGTGTATCTATGTTCTTATCGTAGCGGCGTGGGCACGAGTTGTCGCTGGGTTTGGTCATCGGGACCTGCGGTGTACATCTTCGCGGGGTGCAACGGACCGTTACGTATCGCGGAGTTTGGGCGGCGCTTATCCGGTGTTTGTGTATCGGTCGCTTGCTGATCTGTTGGCTGCTCACCTGTTGGCCGCGTGGGAACGGGGTTAAAAGAAAAATGGCGGGAAGCGAAGAATCCGATAAATATAAGAAAAGATATTTCAGAAAGTAGGACTCTTCATGATCCGCCATTACCTATAGAGTACTCCCGCCCCGCGACGGTGGTCAAGCCTTTTCGTCACCGAAGCATGCTCTGGGGTTTTTACCCGCCGGTGAGGCTTTAGCTAAGGGGCAAGTAGCCTCACCGGCAGGTCGGTTTTTCGGGCTAGGACTTGCCCAGTAGCGCGAGCACGGCGCGCAGGGGCGGGTTGACGTCTACGTTGGTGACGCCTACGGCGCTGTGGCTGGCGTCGAGTGCGCTGGAGTCAACGTCGAGGCGCGCGTACACTCCGCAGCAGACGCTGAAGGATTCGAAGCGCAGGCCTTCGGCGGTGCTGGTGACGACCGGGTCTGCGGCGCGTAGGGCTCCGGCGAGGGAGCTGGGCGGCACGTAGAAGCGGGTGCGGGCGACCCTGGCGACGACCAGTAGTGCGGTGGCGTAGACGTCTGCTCGTTCGAGGAACCCGGAGAAGAAGTACGGGTGAGAGGCGGCACCTTCGGGGGTACTGCCGCCGCTGGTGGCGAGGCTGAGCGCGCGGGAGTCGGCGCCGTCGATGAGGGCTGACGGGGCGGTGTACGTGTAATCGAGGGTGTAGGCGCTCATGGCTTCTTTGCCTTTCGTATGTGGTGTATACGTCCTATGATGCCGTAAAGACTCGCGCCCCGCTACCGCTTTCATGATTGCCGTTTGGTGCATAAAAAATCCCCGGCATTCTCGGTTGAGAAGTGCCGGGGAAAAGCTCTATTGGCTCACCCTCGATGGGGTGGGCGTGGGCTCTGACGAGGGCGACTAGACGACGATCTGGCCGTTGAAGCGCATTGCCAGGCCGTACAGGACCACTGCGATAACCCAGATGACGATCACGGTGACGGTCAGGCGGATCAGGTTCTTGGACGCCATACCGGAGGAGTTCAGGGAGTTGGTCATACCGCCGCCGAACATGTCGGAGAGGCCGCCGCCCTGACCGCGGTTGAGCAGCACAAGCATCACCGCGATCACGCTGGTGATGGCGATGATGACCATGAGTACGTTCATGATGACGACCATGGGTACCTTCCTTCGTTGTCTTCTGGTGGGGTGCCTGGACTGCGCGGGCGCAGACAGACGGGTTTAACTATACGCTACGGCCGCCATTCGGTCACGTTAAGCGGCTTTTTACGCGTCGCGGTTGCTACGGCGCTGGTATTCGCTGGGGGTCAGCTGCAGGGCTGCGGGGCGGTCGGTGAGCACACGCTGGGCAGTGAGTTCGTCGCCTTCAGTGTCGTAGGCGCGCACGTATCCGCTGTCGATGAGGTAGTAGGTGAACTGCTGTGCGGCTGCCCAGTAGGCGCCTCCTTCAGCGTAGAAGCCCTGGTCTACCCAGTCGCGCAGGGTGAGGGTCACGGGGATTTCCGGTGAGGAGGTGCGACTGTAGAGCTGGTCAAGGAATTGGTCGCGACGGCTCTCGAAGTACTGGTATTCGGGCGAGGGGTCCTGGTACTCTGCACCGCCTGCGTAGCCGATGTTGCCGCCGACATTGCCGGGTAGGCGCGGGGCGCTCACTTTGCGGTTGCGCAGATAGCTGTAGAGGATCATGCCGACGAGGGCTGCGACGACCAGGGAAAAACCAAAGCTGAACATGCCGTTAAGTGTACGGGGCAAACCGCAGGGTTGGCGTATTCTGGGTGGGTTTTGTGGTTAGGGGCGAACGCGCCCGGCTCTTACGCCTGAGTCATACACCAGCCTCCTACGCCCGCCCTTTGCCCCCCCCCCGCCGCTAACTCGGTGGCGGGTAAATGGTTCAGCGCCCGGTCGGGTGGGTACCCGCCGGGCGCTGTAACGCTATGAGACGCTATGCTGCGTCGAAGTTTTATGCGTCGAAGCGTGCGATTGCTGCGAATTCGTCAGCCTGCAGGGATGCGCCGCCGACGAGTACGCCGTCCACGTCTTCCTTGCCCATGATGGAGGGTGCGGAGGAGGACTTGACGGAGCCGCCGTAGAGAACGCGTACCTTCTCTGCAACGTCTGCGGAGTAGAGCTTGGCGATTTCTGCGCGGATTGCTGCGGACATTTCCTGTGCGTCGTCTGCGGTTGCAACTTTGCCGGTGCCGATTGCCCAGACGGGCTCGTATGCGATGACGAGGGTTTCTGCCTGCTCTGCGGTCAGACCTGCGATGGAGCCGCGTAGCTGCTCGAGGGTGTACTCGACGTGGGTTCCTGCTTCGCGGATTTCGAGGGGCTCACCGACGCAGAGAACGGGGGTCAGGCCGTGCTTGTATGCTGCCTGGACCTTTGCTGCGCAGAGCTCGTCGCTTTCGTGGTGGTAGGTGCGGCGCTCGGAGTGGCCGACGAGTACGAAGGTTGCGCCGAGCTTGGAGAGGAATGCGCCGGAGATTTCGCCGGTGTATGCGCCGGAGTCGTGGACGGAGAGGTCCTGACCGCCGTAGAGGATGTCCAGCTTGTCGCCTTCGACGAGGGTCTGCACGGAGCGGATGTCGGTGAAGGGCGGGAAGACGGCTACTTCGGTTGCGGAGAAGTTGAAGTTTGCGTCGTCGAGGGTCCATGCGAGCTTCTGGACGAGGGTGACTGCCTCTGCGTGGTTGAGGTTCATCTTCCAGTTGCCTGCGATGAGGGGCTTACGCGACATAGTTCGCTCCTTAGCTCTCCCGCGCGGTATACCGTACGGGGTTGTTGTTCGGAATTTTCCTTTTCTATTTTAGAGGTTTGAGGGCATATTTTCACGGTTTTTGGCGCTTTTTATGCTCTCTGATGAGCATCCTCACCCTACGTTCACTGATTGTGTTGAACCCGGATACGAAGTACCGGCAGGGTGGAGCTTAGAGGACTATACCCTGCCGGTATTCTGCCGGTGGTGTTTGTCTACGGTGTGTTAGTAGCCGCCTCGGAGGCCGCCGCGGAAGAGATACGCCTCAATGCAGAAGAAGGCAATCGTCAGAACAATCACAAGAAGTCTTATGGCGAAGGAACGGCTCCAGGGCAGTTTTCGGATAGCAATCTTCTCAACGATGAGCGCCGCAATAGCACAGTAGGTGAAGCAGACGCACAGCAAAACAACAAACGAAATGATGAGAGTAGCCGTTGCTACCGAGGAAGATTCCCAATAGGCGTATTGCATCCAGCGGTAGGGAGCGTTTGTGATGAAGTAGCAGTGAATCCACCGGTGGGGAGACAGATGAGCGAGTAGAGGCCCATACGCTTGGGCTCTGCGGGGGCGAGCATCCAGAAACCCCCGCGGGAACGGTACCGAAGTACCGCCCGGCGGGGGTTCCTTACACTAAAACCGTGTACTAAATCTGTGCATCCAGATTAGGCGCCCAGTGCCTCCAGGCCGGGCAGGGTCTTACCCTCAATGTACTCGAGGGAAGCACCACCACCGGTGGAGATGTGGCCGAACTGCTCATCCTTGAAGCCCAGGTTACGGACTGCAGATGCGGAGTCGCCACCACCAATGATGGAGAATGCGTCAGACTCGACGATTGCCTTTGCTACAGCGCGGGTACCCTCAGCGAAGGGAGCAATCTCGAACACGCCAACGGGGCCGTTCCAGAAGATGGTCTTTGCCCCCTTAATCTTCTCAGCGAAAATCTCAGCGGTCTTGGGACCAATGTCCAGACCCTCAGCCTCTGCACCGAGCTTGCCGCCGGTCAGGTCCTCAACGGGGCGGACCTCGGTGTTAGCGTCAGCGGAGAATGCGTCAGCCCAAACAACGTCCACTGCGGTAATAATCTCGGTGCCCTTCTCGGGAGCTTCCTTCAGGTAACGCAGAACGTTCTCGACCTGGTCCTTCTCCAGCAACGACTGGCCGACCTCGTAGCCCTTTGCGTATGCGAAGGTGTAGCCCATGCCGCCACCAATGAGGATGGTGTCAGCCTTTCCGATCAGGTTGTCAATCACGGCGAGCTTATCAGAAACCTTAGCGCCACCCATGACCACAACGAAGGGACGCTCGGGGTCGTTCAGGGTCTTAGCCAGAACGTCAACTTCCTTCTTCACCAGGTCACCCAGGTATGCGGGCAGACGCTTAGCAACGTCGTAAACGGAAGCGTGCTTGCGGTGAACTGCGCCGAATGCGTCGTTCACGTATGCGCCGTTCTCGCCGGTCAGCGCGACCAGTTCGTCAGCGAATTCGCCGCGCTCTGCGTCATCCTTGGAGGTTTCGCGTGCGTCGTAGCGGACGTTCTCAACGACCAGAACTTCGCCGTCAGCCAGGGCTGCTGCCTTAGCCTTTGCGTCCTCGCCTACCAGGTCGGTTGCAACCTTCACGGGCACGGATGCCAGCTCAGCCAGACGTGCAGCTGCCGGTGCGATGGAGTACTGGGGGTCGACCTTGCCCTTGGGACGGCCCAGGTGTGCGGTCACGATAACGCGTGCGCCAGCCTTGGCAAGCTTCTCAATGACGGGCAGGGATGCGCGGACACGGCCATCATCGGTGACAACGCCGTCCTTCAGGGGTACGTTCAGGTCGGAACGGACCAGAACGTGGCGGCCTGCGACGCCTTCTTCGAGCAGTTCGGACAGTGCCTTAGCCATAGGAATTCCTCCTGGATAGGTGGGTTTATATACCGTTTCCATCATACCGAATACTAGGGTGTTTAACAGCCTAAAAAATAGCTTTTATATGGTGTTTTCCGCAGAATATCGCGGATATTGACACTCTCTAAAACCTATTTTCTTACGGTATTTTTGACTCAAAAAGGGTGACAGAAAATAGCATGTTTATACGTTATTGAGGGTTTGTATTCAAGACCCTTGTCAAAGAGCCTTGGTACAGCAAACCCCGACTCCCCCGCTTTATGCGGTGGTGCCGGGGTTCACTATGCGTTAGTCACGCGGGGTGACGCTTACACTCGGTGAGCGTCGTAAGCCTATTGGGGCTTAGAGGGATGCCACAACCTTGTTGGTGAACATCACGAGGCGCGAAACGTAGCCGTACTCGTTGTCGTACCAAGCGATAACCTTCACCTGGTCGCCGATGACCTTGGTCAGCGGTGCGTCGAAGACGGTGGAGATGGACTCACCCTCGATGTCCTTGGAGACGATGGGGTCCTCGTTGTACTTGATGATGCCCTTCATGGGGCCCTCAGCTGCTGCCTTGATTGCTGCGTTGACTTCCTCAACGGTGACCTCACGGGAAGCGGTGAAGGTCAGGTCGGTGATGGAGCCGGTGATGGTGGGAACGCGGACTGCGAAGCCGTCCAGCTTACCCTTCAGCTCGGGCAGAACCAGACCAACAGCTGCTGCTGCACCGGTGGAGGTGGGGACCATGTTCACGGCTGCTGCGCGTGCACGGCGCAGGTCGCTGTGGGGAGCGTCCTGCAAACGCTGGTCAGCGGTGTATGCGTGGATGGTGGTCATCAGACCCTGCTTGATGCCGAATGCATCATTCAGAACCTTAGCCATCGGAGCGAGGCAGTTGGTGGTGCAGGATGCGTTGGAGACGATGTGGTGGTTAGCTGCATCGTACTGGTCGTCGTTCACGCCCATGACGAAGGTGCCGTCGATGTTCTTACCGGGAGCGGAGAGGATAACCTTCTTAGCGCCAGCCTCGATGTGTGCCTTTGCCTTGGTGCCGTCGGTGAAGAAACCGGTGGACTCGAGGACTACGTCAACACCCAGGTCCTTCCAGGGGAGGTTCTGGGGGTCACGCTCAGCGAGGATCTTGATTTCCTTGCCGTCAACAACCAGTGCGCCTTCCTTGACCTCAACCTCTGCGTTGAAGCGACCCATGATGGAGTCGTACTTGAGCAGGTGTGCCAGGGTCTTAACATCGGTGAGGTCGTTGATTGCGACGATCTCGAAGCCGACGCCCTCGGTCTGAGCTGCGCGGAAGAAAGTTCGGCCGATGCGGCCGAAGCCGTTGATTGCTACGCGTACGGTCACTGGAGTATCTCCTTGTCAGTGCGTTGGTGGCGGTGTACAAATCCGATGCCTTGTAGACTCTGGTTTAGTCGGATTCGTCCGTGCTCTATGTTGCCCGGTTCGTTCCGCCGTTGTTGGTAACAATCCTACCCTAGTTTGTGTGTGTTTTGGTGTGTTCTATCAATAAATTTTTGTGAGTTACACCATGAAAACCGGTAAAAACCCGTTGTTTTCTGTTGTTTTGCGTTGTGTTCACCCTTAGAAAATGTTGCGATACGGTTACGGCAACATAAACACACGCGAAACACACATTTGCTAAAAACCGCACCATATCAAGGCAAAATCTGAGGGTAAAAAATACCCTTTCACCTGCGAATGGGTTCCAATGACACCCGATACGCTCGCACACGGTGCAAATTATCACCCAAAAACAGACGACCCCAAAGTAAGACACACCACAGCCTTAAAAAGGGCTAAATACGCTCCCGATGTACAAATTGAGCATATTTCGTGTCGCATTTCGTGTCACCCTCGGCGCATCATACGAAAACACCGCACAAGAACACCGCACGAGCACACCCGTAGACACACAACACGGGGCCAGCATGGACACACCGAAAGGCGGCTAGCACACAATCCTAATAAACGACCAGCGCCACAGCACCCAAACCGGAATGAGCCGACAGCACCGGCGGTAGTGCGCTCACCAAAAACTCCGGCGCCGAAGAGTCAGCAGTATCATGAACGAGGGAGCTCTCCCCCAGCATCTGCTGAACCTGCTCGTACAGCTGTACCGCCTGCGCCGCATTACCCACATGATGCACCGCAACCACCTCACCGCGCGGGGTTGCTTTGAGAGAAAAACAGGCGGGAGAAGGATTCATCTCAGGTGCAGCCGCAGAGGTGAGCGCCGCCGCATGCCGTTGATCACGGCAGGTCTGCACGGTAACCTCCACCAGACGCTCCAGGGCGCGCGCCGCAGTACGAGGGCGCTCCACATACGTCAGCTTGCCCTCGGTAATCGTGCCAATGGGTTTGATTTGGAGCATCTGACCCACCATCGCCAATGCCGGGGAGACACGGCCGCCGCGGCGCAGAGCATCCAGGGTCGGGATATAGAAGTAGAGCGTGGACTGCTCGCAGATGGACTGAATGTAGTCCACCAGCTGCGCCGCAGTCGGATAGTCGGGGTTCGGATAGTTAGGGGTCGAATAGCCAGGGCTCGGACACTCAACACTCGAGCCGGCAGATGCAGAGTTCAGCACCTCTAGGGCGCGCACCACCGCATGACCGTAGGCGCCTGCGACCGTGCGGGTATCCACCACGCTAACACCCTCGGAACCCAGGCGGCTCAGGCGGGCACCGGTGCGTGCCGCCTCCACCGTACCCGAGAGTTCACTGGACAGATGCACAGACACCACATGCGTAAAACCTCGCGACGCCAAATCATCATACACATCAGCAAACATGCCCGGCGCGGGCCCGGAGGTGCTCACCGTCTGACCCATCACGTGCGCAAGCATAATCGCCTCGTCCACCTCGGCGGCAGTCAAATCCTGCAGTTGACGATCCGGCTCACCGGGCGTGCGAATAGTCACCGGCATCGGAACCAGCACAAAATTACCGCGAGCGCTCAGGCGCTGCACGAGCTTCGGGTCGAGGGAGGCGGCGCTATCGGTTACCACGGCAATGCGGGGGGCGTTATCCTGCTCGTGTACAGGATTTGCCCGCTCAGCATGTTCCTGCTGAGTATCCTTCTGGCTCATTGGTCTCTCTTCCCTGCTGGTTATATTCACGACACAACTATTGTGTCTGGCGTCTCATTGCGGACTTCTACCACCATAGCCCCGGTAGAGCAGAACGTCCAAGTGCAACGCACTAAAGGCCGCGTTAACGGCGCAAGCCCCGCCACGCCTCCGGGTTCATTCCATAGAACGAACTGAAGCCACAGCGGGGCTTGTGCTTTATCTAAGAAGCTTAGATTACGATGTTCACAAGCTTAGGCGCACGCACAATCACCTTGCGGATCTCGGCGTCACCAATCGAACGCTGAACAGTAGCATCCGCCAGAGCCCGCTCCTGAAGCTCCTGCTCAGAAATATCCTTCGCAACCTCCAGGCGAGCCTTGACCTTGCCCTTAATCTGCACAATAGCGGTGACGGTGTCATCCACCAGCAGAGCCGGGTCAACCTCGGGGAAGCCCGCGGTCAGAACCGGGGTGTCGTAGCCGAGCACGTGCCACATGTCTTCAGAGGTGTAGGGTGCGTACAGAGACAGCAGAATAGCGATGGTTTCAGCAGCCTTACGGACCGCCGGGTCAGCCGCACCGGCCCCGGAGTCAATAGCCTTACGGGTTGCGTTCACAAGCTCCATGGTCTTTGCAACAACCACGTTGAACTTACCGTTCTCCAGCAGGCCCTGAACCTCGTGCACGGTGCGAGCAATCAGCTTCTGCAGCTCCAGGTCACCGGTGGTTGCGTCAACACCGGGTTCGCTGGTGACGTCCTGAGCCACACGCCATGCGCGGGCCAGGAACTTCTGCGAACCAGCCGGGGAAACATCCGCCCAGTCAACGTCATCCTCGGGCGGGGACGCGAAAATCATGGTGGTGCGGATAGCGTCCACACCGAACTTGTCGAGCTGCTCACCCAGGTTAACGCCGTTACCCAGCGACTTGGACATAGCCTTACCGCCGTTAAGCACCTGACCCTGGTTCATGAGCGCCTTAAACGGCTCATCGTGCTTGATCAGCCCCAGGTCGCGAACAACCTTGGTGAAGAAGCGTGCGTACAGCAGGTGCAGAATAGCGTGCTCTACACCGCCAACGTACATGTCGACGGCACCCCACTCGCTCATAGCCTGCGGGTCGAAGGGGCCCTCATCAAAGTTCGGGGAAACGTAACGTAGGAAGTACCAGGAGGAATCCACGAAGGTGTCCATGGTGTCTGAGTCACGGCGAGCTTTCTTGCCACACTCGGGGCAAGGCACAATCGCCCAGTCATCGGCAGCAGCAAGAGGGGACTGGCCCTTAGGAGCCAGCTGCTCACCGCGCAGGTTATCGGGCAGCAGCACCGGCAGCTGATCCTCAGGAACCAGAACCTCGCCACAATCCTCACAGTGGATTACGGGGATGGGGGTACCCCAGAAACGCTGGCGGGATAGCAGCCAGTCACGCAGACGGTAAATGACCTTACCCTCGCCGGTGCCGGCAGTCTCAACCAGCTCAATAGCCTTAGCGATCGCCTCACCCTTCGGCAGGCCGGTCAGCTCACCAGAGTTGATGAGCACGCCGTCACCAGCTGCGGCAATACCGCTGGTAGCCGGGTCCTCAGCACCCTTAACGTCCAGAACCTTCACGATGGGCAGGTCGAACTTCAGGGCGAACTCAAGGTCGCGCTGGTCGTGCGCGGGCACAGCCATAATCGCGCCGGTACCGTAGTCAGCGAGCACGTAGTCAGAAGCCCAGACGGGCAGCTTTGCGCCGGTCAGAGGGTTAATCGCGTAGCGGCCGGTGAACACGCCGGTCTTCTCGCGGTCAGAGGACTGGCGATCAATATCGCTCAGTGCCTTAATGTCTTCGCGGTACTGCTCCAGGGCAGCCTTCTGCTCGGGTGCCACAACCTGCTCGGCGAACGCCGCATCCGCAGCAACTACGATGAAGGTTGCGCCATACAGGGTGTCCGGGCGGGTAGTGAACACGGTGAAGGATTCAGCGGGCTGGTCCTCGGTCGCCTCAATCTCGAAGCGCACCTCAGCGCCCTCGGAGCGGCCAATCCAGTTGCTCTGCATGAGCAACACGCGGTCAGGCCACTTGCCCTCCAGCTGCTCCATATCGTCCAGCAACTGCTGTGCGTAATCAGTAATCTTGAAGTACCACTGGTTCAGCGACTTCTTCGTCACGGTAGTACCGCAACGCTCACACGCACCGTTCACAACCTGCTCGTTAGCGAGCACGGTCTGGTCCTTGGGGCACCAGTTGACCATGGAGTCCTTGCGGTACGCCAGGCCCTTCTTGTAGAACTGCTCGAACAGCCACTGAGTCCACTTGTAGTACTCGGGGTCCGAGGTGTGCAGGCGGCGGCTCCAGTCAGCGGCAATAGCGTAACGCTTAAAGGACTCAGCCTGAGTCTCAATGTTCTTGTACGTCCACTCCTTGGGGTGAGTGTCGTTCTTAATGGCTGCGTTCTCAGCGGGTAGGCCGAAGGAGTCCCAACCAATCGGGTGCAGAACATCGTAGCCGCACTGCTTGAAGTAGCGGGCGTTCATGTCACCAATAGCGAATGCCTCCGCGTGACCCATGTGAAGGTCACCGGAGGGGTACGGGAACATATCCAGCACATACTTGCGGCCCTTAGGGGCGTCACCGGTGGGCTGGAAAACCTTCGTTTCGTCCCAGTAGGGGCGCCACTTGGCTTCCATAGCGCGGAAGTCGTACGCATTTTCGTTGCGTTCGGTCTCTACCTGAGCAGACACAGCGATTCCTTAAATAAAGACAGATTGATAAAAACTTAACCCTCCAAGTGTAACGCGAAACCCGGACCGAGCCAGAGTTGAGACTGTCTCAACTACCAAATGGACGGCACCGCCCGCCCGAGAACCCGCGCAATCACCGATGCGGCAGGCGGGTTTCAGAGCCCTTTCAGGCTTCTCCCCTAGAATTAAGAACGGGACTTTGCCATCCCAGTACCCAACCCACGAAAGGTACCCATGACCTCCACCGTTACCTCGGACTCACCCAACGCCTCAGTTCTTGAGGGCGTGCCCGGCCCGCTCATTCCAGGCACCCGCCACGACACCCTCATCGGTGACGGCGCTCAGGCGGTCATGACCCGCTACTGGCAGTACGGCAAGGGCATGAACGACGGCACCTTCCCCGAAGGTTCCTACCCTGTGCTGCTCGTACACGGCTTCCGCGGCGATCACCACGGCCTGGAAATCATCGCGAACTACCTGCTGAAGCTCATCCCGAACGTCAGCATCATCAGCCCCGATCTGCCCGGCTTTGGCCGCTCCGCAGACCTGACCGAAAGCACCCCGAACAAAAACAGCCAGAGCGCAGACACACAGGGCGAAGACAACATCAACGCGTACGTGGCGTGGCTAAACGACTTTGTGGAGCACACTAACCCCGCCCGCAAGGATGCACAGCCCCTGCCGCTGCACGTGGTCGGCCACTCCTTCGGCTCCATCGTCACCAGCGCCTTCGCCGCCGCACACCCGAACTCGCTCGCGCTACTCTCGCTCATCAACCCGATTAGCGAACCCGCCCTCGAAGGCAGCCAGCGCGTCGCCTCCCGCCTCGCCTCCCTCTACTACCGTGCCGGCGCGGCACTACCCGAAAAAATCGGCTACCCGCTACTGCGCTCGCAGCTGATTACCCGCGCCTCCAGTGAAGTTATGATGCGCACCAAAGACAAGGCAATGCGCCGCTTCATCAACGGCCAGCACGCCGCCTACTTCGGTTCCTTCGGTTCCCGCCGCGGAGTGCTCAGCGCCTACGAAGCGTCCATTACGCACACCGCAGCCGAATACGCCGCCGCAATCCGGGTACCGGTTCAGATGCTTGTCGCCGAAGACGACGACCTGGGTACCCCCGAAACAGCTCGCGCCATGTACGCGACGCTGACCTCCCGCGACCTGCCCGCCTCTTCGTCCGGCGCCCGCGAGCGCCTGGACATGATTCCCGAAGTCGGGCACCTCATCCACTACGAAACTCCTCGCCGCGCCGCGGAACTCATCGCCGATTTCGCCGCCGAACACTAAGGGAACGAACAGAAGGAACCATCATGAAACTCATGGTTGACGCCCGATACACCCGTATCGGCTTCCACGACGGCATCAGCCGCTACACCGCCTCCCTGTTGGGCGCGCTCAAAACCCTTATCGACACCGGTGACGAAGCCGCCGCCGACCTCGACCTGACCATGATTATTAGCGACGAGCGTCAGCTGGAGATGCTACCGGATTTGCCGCACGTGAAAATCTGCTCGCCCACCGGCCCGCTCGAACCGACCGCCTCACTACAGTTGAACAAGTACGCCCCGGACGTGGTGTTCTCCCCCATGCAGACCATCGGCTCCGCCGGACGCAAATTCAAGCTGATCCTCACCCTGCACGATTTGATCTACTACTCGCACCCGACCCCGCCCGGGTTCCTGCCCGCACCGGTGCGCGTGGGCTGGAGACTCTTCCACAAGACCTACACCCCGCAGCGCTTCCTGCTCAACCACGGCGACGCGGTCGTGACGGTTTCTGAGTCGACCGCCGCGCTGATTCGTGAGCACGAGCTGACCACTAAGCCGCTATTCGTGGTGCCCAACGCCCCACAGCCCGGCAGCGTGGTCTCCCGTCAGACCGCGCTGGAACGTGTCATCACCCGTGAAGAGCAGCCCGTCAAGCACCTGGTGTACATGGGTTCGTTTATGCCGTACAAGAACGTAGAAACTCTACTGTTGGCGATGCGCTCGCTACCGGATTACCGCCTGCACCTGCTGTCAAAGATGCCGCCGCAGCGTCTGGTGCAGCTCACCGACGAACGTCTTATCGGTGAGAACGTGGAGGTGCACAATGGCGTGAGCGATGAGGAGTACCAGCAGTTACTCCGCCAGGCGCACGCACTGGTGACTGCCTCCCGCGAGGAAGGTTACGGCCTGCCCGTGGTTGAGGCGCAGGCTGCCGGCTGTCCCGCGGTGATTAGTGACATCCCGATTTTCCGTGAGATTGCGCCGCACACCGTGTTCGCGCCGGTTGACGGTGCCCCGGAGGCACACGCCGCCGACTGGGTGAAGGCTATCCGCTCTCTGGAGAATCCCGCCGTTCGCGAGCGCGTGATTATTGATGGCCTGTCGGATGTGCGCCGCTACTCCTGGCGCGACTCAGCACTCAAACTGCTGGAGGTCGTGCGCGGGCTCTAAAGCCTGCGTTGGGCAAAGAAATGCCGCCGCACTCCCCCGAAGCTCGGGAGGGTGCGGCGGCAATTCTTACTAGTCGTGCTTTAATGATTGGAAAATTTCATTCTAAAACGAAAATTAAAAACTCCCATTCCGAAATCACTTAACACCAACCGACAATATAGTATCGACAGCTGAAAGAACTATAATATCTGTCATGAAAAATATTAATATACATACTACCAACCAAAAGAGTACATCCCACACACGCCCCGTATTTCTGGGATTCTGGAATGAATCTCGAGTAGTTTCAGCAACCACCCTAATCCATAAAAATATTCTCAGAATTAGATAATTATATATTGCAACCACCGGCAAGAATGCAAGAAATAGTTTTAGATCCATGTTACCAGAAAGTACGGTGACGAGCATAGCAATCAAGCAAGAAATAATCTCAATTATCACATCTTTTAAGGAATGAGTTTTTTTCTGCAGAATATCAGGGTTCCCGTATGCAGTTGATAATATATGTTGAACAACCCTCCTCCTCATATAGATATACTTTGATACATGCCGAGCCATGGACTTTACACCAATTTCACCAGCTGTAAAATAGCTCCGGATTGAATGGGCAAACGAACTGTTAGGAGTAATTGCCTTATCTGCCCTGTTTCCATAGTAAAATCCAGCAGAATTTCCTACCGGGTCCAAAAAATGAGAGTATTTAAAGAATTTTAGCCTACTATCACCAATAACATCAATGCTAATAACTTTCTCTATAAAAAATCCGATAGCAAGAAATATAATAAAAAATACACCGTGAAAAATTATATTAAAAACCCGACTCGGTGTTTCAAATGGAATATAAGGATTTCGAATATTTGACCCAATATAAGAATCAAGTGTTTCACTTCCAGCAAGCAGAGGTAGAGACCTATAAAGGTCAAGTACTAGACCTAGAACAGATATAGTGAATCCACTCCAAATAATAAATACCTGAAATGCCGCTCCAAAGGAAAGAAATATTGACTTTGCGATCGAATACTCGCCTTTTCTATCACTTGCTCTAAGAGAACCCATGAGAGAGACAAGCCCAAGACCTCCACCAACCCCAATAAGCTGGACTTCCTTGCAGTTCATGTTTGCGACAGTCCGTTTAAGAGATCTGTACGTAAGATATTCACCCATAGAATGAGCAACAATAATAACCCTATCACTCTCCTTCATTAAGTTTTTAATGCCTAATTCCACAGCCTGTAAATATTTAAATTCAGACCCTGTCCTAATATAATCAGCTGAATTGTTAACCTGCTCCCACATTGGCGCAACCAGAGGCTTAATTCTTTCCCACCCCAGGAAAGGAAAAAGAATAATGAGTGAAACAATTATACCTAGGATTACGATTGACACCCCTGCAGCTACCTTCCATAAGATTTCCACATTGCGCACTACAAATCCCAGAGTAACAATTATAAACGCGAAAATTAAAACCCATTTTTTACGTTCCAACCATTTATCCCATTTTGACCATACAGTAAAAAATAGAAATATTGGTGCAAACAATAGTGCCGCACTGAGATAAAGAGCAAATCCGTCTTCTGGGGTAATTTTTTGAAAATTTGAAAAAATAAAAATTAGTTTATTCCCCAAAAACAAGAACAGGAAAACGGCACTCAAGAAAATATAATATTGTGAATCCTAGATGAAACAATTCTCATTCCACAAAAATACAGGATTAGAAAAAAGCAGTTTATGGCATTTAAAACCCATTCTTTCACCTCAGAAAAACGTGTTCTTTTACCCTTTACCCTTGCCGGATTTGAATATCTTTTATTCCAATTTGACTCTCGGAAAATTACATTCTTAATCGCATTTCCATCAGATATTTCACCGATTACTCCAACTGATTCATCTGAGAGTTTAGAAAGTTCTCTATATTTAAAACGCCCATTAGAATTAAATTCATCTCTGATTGATGGATATATCGCTTTAAATGTTTCACCTTTTTTCTGATCACCAATTCCATGTACGAAAAGGACGCCTAAATCATATTTTTTATTATTCTGATTGTTTTGTTTAGTTACCGCTTGAGATTTTTGATTGTTCTGTACTGCAGTATTTTCCCCTGTCGGGTTAGATATTTGTCCCTCAAAACTAACATCGGAATCTTGCGATGTCTCCTGGGGCCTTGATAAATCCTGTGACAACTCTTCTGTCATAGTCTTCCTCCTTGAAACTAGATGTACACGTGTCGTCATACAATGGCACCGACCTCCTATGGTCAGCCTCACTTATTATATTCACACAAGGGCATAGCCCCTTATCAACACACGTTTAAAGACCGAAAGAACCAGCTCTGCCACTGCAACACAAACAGAAATGCCGCCGCACTCCCCCGAAACTCGGGAGGGTGCGGCGGCATTCTCATATTCAATTCGTGGGCACCGGGTGGCATATGCGGCGTACAGCAAACGATGTGCAGCGGCGGTTCGCTGCACACTTCCTCCGCGCCTAGGCAGGGAACCCGCCCTCGCAGAGCTCGGGCACCCTGAGGGCGCATCCGGAAGGTGCAGCCTCACCGCATCACACCGGAGCAGGCATCCTTAGACCGTAGCAAAGCTACCAGTACGAGCTGCTTCCTTCGCAGCCAGCTCATCCGCATGACCGTACGCGTAGAAAATCTTCGCGTCATCCAGCTCAACAAAACGAGCCAGGTAACGGCACACCGCGCCACGCTGAGCCTTCGTCATCGAGGACAGCAGAACAGGGTCCGGGTGAGTAATGCCGTTGTCGCGGCTCGGTGCCGAATCGCCAAATTCCGGCTCGTAATCATAGGCAATATTGGTAAAGCTCATCGGTGAGTACCTTTCCTTAGGAGCACCCTAAACTACAGCGCTCTGCCCTGCTTTACTCTCCTGCTTTTTCTCCCCTGCGAGGTTATGTTCCTCTGCATCCTCAGCGTCTTCATCCTCACCATCAAGACCCAGAAGAGCCGTCACCATCGGCAAAGGATTGAACTCACTCAGCTGACCTGTGCGGTCCACCTTGCGCATCATGAATGCACGCTGCAAACGCCGCTGAGTCAACGGCGAAAGCACCATCATCAGCAGTGCCTCCACCACAAAAATGCCGACCAGAATCCACAGCAGCAGATCCGAAGAACCCGCCTGCTCACGCAGCTGCTGAGCATCCGCCACCAGACGGTCAAAGCCCTCCGAATGCAGACGCGACGTATCAAGCCCCGTCAACGCGGACAGGCTCACCGGCGACGCCACATTCAGCAGCACCGACAGCATCAGCAGAAGCACCGCATACAGCCCGTAATGCATGGTGCGCATCAGCTTCTTCACGCGCGCAAAACCGTGGTTCAGTTCCGTACCAATATCGGTGAAAGCCGCCGCTTTCTGCGCCTGCTCACCCGCCGGCATCATGTGCGGCACAAGACGGTGCGCAAGCATCAACGGCACCGGCGAGCACGCATCAAAATACTGCATGTGACTATTCACCGACGGGCCCGGCAGGGTCACAAAGCTGACATCCACACCGGCGGGCTGAGTAATATTCGACCTGCCAATACTGTCACCACGAGCGGAAATCTCACACCGGTCAGCCACATCAAGGTCCTGCAGCATCGGCGCGTAGGCGCGCACATACAGGTGGCAGGCGCTACGCACCGACATCATAAGCACCAGAATCAGCGCGCCCCAAAACGCCACGGAGGCAGCGGTCAGCTCAGGGACCGCGCCCTCAACACGCAACTGAGCCAGCAGCAGCATGAACACTGCGTACAGCATGAAAACGCCGTGCACGAAGAGCAGCGGAATCAGCCACTTCACGTAGGCGCGCGTGCCGTAGGGGTTGACCAGGCGCGCATCCGCCAGACGCATATCAGCCGGACTCTTTGCGGAGGGAGTTTCGGGGGTGCTTTCCCGGGCACTCTTGCGGCCAATACGCGCCCTACCCTTGAAGGTACCCGGCACGCTCACAACCAGCGGCACCACACTCAACGCCAGGGGCACCAGCATTGCATAGTGCAACAGCGAACGGTACGGACCAAACAGCAGGGATGCCTCCACCAGCCAGGAGAACGCCGCGACCGCGCTCACCCACAGCAGCATGGCGCGGTTACGGTAGCCGCCCGCAGCATCCAGGTGCCCCGGAATGTCGTTGCGGTCACTAGCGATAATGCTAATCGGGACCACGCCACTACCCAGGCCGTAGAAGAAACGAGTCGGCTTCTTACCCGCCGCCGCACGACGACGCAGAAGCTCATAGCTCAAATAGCCGCCCTGCGAATGGGCAATAATGCCCACCGCATCGCTACGGGAACTCAAATCGTCCAGCTGACGATCCAGACGCGCATAAATACGCTCCAAATCGCGCGACTCCGGGCTGGTCGCCGTCTGAATCAGCTGCGTCGGAATAGCCTTCACCAGCGCCCACAGCTCACGGGCACGACGAGCCAAAACCCAGCCCACAATACCCAGGCCGAGCACTGCCGCAAGACCCGTAAATGCACCCTGCGGAGTACCCAGAGACGCCACAAAAGCATCACGGAATGTCATGAGCACCATAGCCGCCAGCACCAGCCACAGCGCCACGTTCACAAACCGCGCCATAGAACGCAGCAGGTGCCCGGCACGCTCACGCCAGGTTACGCCGGGGCGCTCATAGTAGAAGCAGAACATCAAAAACAGCGGCAAAACCGTCGCCAACCAGGGCAAATGCTCCTTCAACGGGCGGTAATGCTTGGGCCGCCAGAAGCCCTCCTGAAAAAGAAGGCTGCGGCGAGTGACCGTGCGAACCGGGCGCGGTTTCGGCTGAGGCAGGCGCGGAAGCTCAAGATTAGGCAGCTCGATATTCGGGAAATCGATGTTCGGGAGCTCTACTTTAGGCAGTTCCACCTTGGGTAGGTCTATCTTCGGAAGTTCCACCTTGGGCAGCTCAACCTTCGGAAGTTCAACTTTCGGCAGACAGATTCTTATAGATTCTTTGGGCTCGGAGGCTTCGGCGGGTTCTTCCTGCGGGGAGTTCTCTTCAACCTGCGGGCTTTCTTCGACCGGGGCGGCGGGGTATTCTGTGCGCTCAATCGTCAACGAATACGTCAGCTCGCTATGGTGGCTCAGCGGGTTCACCTCAGCGGCAGGCGGGAGGGTATCGCCGTCAGGAATCACCTCAACACGAACCCGTGCAGAATCCTCCTCGGAGGGATTCTCTTCAGAGAGCGCAACAGAATCCGCACCCGTGTTCAGCGCCAACAGAGTCTGCACACTATGCGCTACCGGCTTGCCAAAATACGCGAGCGTCTCACCATGATTCTGGTAGCCAATACCGTGAATCAGCAGCACCGCCGCATCATGGTGCTTACCTTTGCGGTGCAGGACACTCTTCGGATGTGCAGAAGCATACTCAGCCAGCCGACGATGCTCACCGGCAGGCAGCGCACTACCCTTCAGCAGATGAGGCATCTTCGGCATGCCTCTCACCTCCTCGCCTCTGCGCACAACGCGCCCGCAAACCCGCCTACTTAACACTCACAGCACACATATCGGTGCTGCCCGGTGCGTCTCTTTGGGGGCAAAAATCACCCCTCACTAGAACACTACAGCACGACTAGAAAATCACAGCACGTCCAGGCCGTCACATCGAATCTGAACCGGCCGCTCCCCCACGTTCTTCTTCAACGCCGCAATCGTTGCACGCGTAGCACGCAATTCGCGGGTCACCTGCTGGGCAATGCCGTACGAGAAGAACATCAGGGTACGCCAATCGCCCTGAACCGGCGCCTCCTCAGAATCTTCTTCAAGAGACTCCGACCAGGCAAAATACCCCTGATTCAGAGGAACCGGACCCACAATACGCAACTGCTCACGAACCCGCTCCTCCAGCGTAGAAGAGCCCAAGAACTCCTCAATGAAGGCGCGAACATCCGCTTCCGCACCGGTCACCGCAGCCGTACGAACCGCCGGAGGCAGGCCTGTCTGAGAGCGCTCCTCCAGCTCCCGGCGAGCAAACCACGCCGGGTCCCAACGCACCAGCGCCTGCTCCACCGGCGACGGCGAAGCAGTCGTCACCACCGTGCCCTCAAGAGCCACCGGACGAACCAACGCCGCCGCATTCAACCAGCGACGCAACGCCGCCTCCGGGGCACGCAACGAATCAAAACGAAGCATCTTATCGGCATCCAACAAAAGCGCCGCCGCATAGCCACCAAAAGCCACCGGCTCAGCACCCGGAGTCGCCACCACCAACGCAGGCTCAGGACCAACCGACGCCCGCACATGGTCACCCGCCGAAGAAATCACCGGAACATTCGGAAAGGCACGACCCAGCTCCTCAGCAGTACGAGTCGCACCCGCCGCCGAATAACGCCAATGCGTAAAACCGCACTCAGAACAACGCCACTGCTGCGCCAAATGACCGCACCACGAACACGACGGAACTGACGAACCCGAAGCCACCGACAAAGGCCCGCTACACTCGCCACAACGCGCCGGCATGCGGCAACGCTCGCACGAAAACGACGGAATATAACCGCTACGCGCCACCTGCACCAACACCGGGCCACGCGCCAACGCCCGACGAGCATGCTCAAACGCCAGGTGAGGAATACGCGCCATCGCCGCCAACGGGTCACGTGCCAACTCAAACTCCGACCCCGTCGAAAAAATACGCGGCGAATAATCACGCACCAGCGCACGCGGCGCACGTACATGAGACGCCCAGCGGGTACGCACCAAACGCGCCGCTTCACTACTCATGCTGAACCCGGCAAACAGCGCCGCAGTATTCTCAGCAGAAGCACGCAGAAGCAACACATCACGGGCATGACAATACGGGGCGCGCTGCTCCACCAGCGAGGAATCGCCGTCATCCCAGCACACCACCAGGCCCAGGTTCGCCACCGGCGCGTAAGCTGCCGCGCGGGTACCAATCACCACCGGAACCTGCCCCAAACGTGCCTTCACAAACCCGTGATAGCGAGTATGCGGAGTCGAATCAGAACTCAAACGCACAAACGCGTTAGCCGGTAGGCGTTCGGCGAGCGCCGCCTCCAGAAGATCCAGGTTCTTAGCGGTCGGAACCACAGCAATAGCGCCGCGACCACTCGTAGCAGCGGTTGCGAGTGCGGTCGCCAAAACATCCGCCCAGGTGTGCTCCAGGTGGCCGGGAAGAACCGTCATCACGGCGCGGGTCGCGGCACCGGCGGCAACATCCTCAATGAACTCCGCACCGTTCTCATAATCGGAGAAGACGGAGGCGGCATCGGGCACGTCCAGGTTCAGCGCCGGCGGGTCCAGTACGAAGGGCGCGGGTGCGCCGGGGGTGGCAAGCCAGGCATACGTGTCAGTATGAGTGGAGGCAGTGGCGGAGGCGGCAGAAGACTCGGGAGCCGTGTGCTCAGATTCCGCAACCTCGAGAGCCGCGTTCTCGGGGGTGTTTTCCTGCGGCTTCTCCCCCACACTTTTGGGGTTGCTCTCGGAGATGTTTGCCGGGCTGCTCTCAGGGATATTGGAAGTACTTACCCGGGCAGAATCACCCAAATATGCCGACTCGTAACCCGGCAGAAGAGGCGCGTACTTCTTATCTAGAGCGGCAATACGCGGCGGCACCGCCAGACGCAAAACATTCGCCACCGTGGAGGCGTAACGGTCGGCAAGCGCCTCGGCAAGCGCAAAAATTTCGGGCGCAACAGACGGCACACGCGACAGCGCCGACTTGAGCGGCAGCAGCGAGGTGCGCGTCCAATCGGTCGTGGCGGCGCGCTCCTCAATGTAACCGGTCAGCTCATGACCGTTGAACAGCACACGCACGCGGGCGCCGGGCACCGCATCCTCACTCAGCTCAGCGGGCACGCGGTAATCAAACGTGCGGTCCACCTGCGGCAGGGTGCTATCCACGCGCACACGCGCCACAGGGTTCTGCACACCGCTCGCCTCCAGCTCAGCGGCAACATTCACCGGCTCCGGGGCAGCCGGAATCAGGGCATCACGAAGAGCAGGAAATCCCTGCAACAGGTCAAGCTGTTGCAGGGATTCCTGCTGGGCACCCAACGGTGCCGAAGAGTTCGATTCAGAACTGCTCTGAGTCACCCGAATCAGCGTGCTCCTCTACCCTGACAGATATTAGGAGGAGGACACTGCCGAACGCAGCGCATCCACGCGGTTCAGGCGCTCCCAGGTAAATTCCGGCTCGGTACGACCGAAGTGGCCGTGAGCTGCGGTCTTCTTGTAGATCGGGCGGCGCAGATCCAGTTCGTTAATGATTGCCAGCGGGCGCAGGTCGAAGACCTCACGCACAGCCTTCTCAATCTTAATCGGGTCGACCTTCTCGGTGCCGAAGGTTTCAACGTACAGACCGACCGGCGCTGCCTGGCCGATAGCGTACGCAACCTGAACCTCGGCGCGGTCGGCAAGACCGGCGCCCACAATGTTCTTCGCAACCCAACGCATTGCGTACGCTGCGGAACGGTCCACCTTCGACGGGTCCTTACCGGAGAACGCGCCACCACCGTGACGAGCCGAACCGCCGTAGGTGTCCACAATAATCTTGCGGCCGGTCAGACCGGCGTCACCCACGGGACCACCCTGAACGAAACGGCCAGCGGGGTTCACAATGAACTTAGCGTTGGAGGAATCCAGCTCGACGCCGCCCAGAACCGGTGCAATCACGTGCTTCTCAATGTCTGCACGCAGGTCAGCCAGGTCGTAGCTTGCAGTGTGCTGGCTCGAAACAACCACGGTGTCCACGGAGACGGGTTTGTTGTTCGAATCGTAGCCGAGGGTCACCTGAGTCTTGCCGTCGGGGCGCAACTCAGTCAGCAGGCCGTCCTTACGGACCTTGGTCAGACGCTCAGAGAGGCGGT
Source organism: Rothia similimucilaginosa (assembly GCF_029850985.2). Taxonomy (NCBI): domain Bacteria; kingdom Bacillati; phylum Actinomycetota; class Actinomycetes; order Micrococcales; family Micrococcaceae; genus Rothia; species Rothia similimucilaginosa. Next base: position 1,187,099 of record NZ_CM138149.1, read on the forward strand.
GCGCCAGCCAAATCGGGGCGGGCATCAGCACGTTGGTCTCGTTGGACGCGTAACCGAACATGATGCCCTGGTCGCCCGCGCCCTGGCGGTCGTACTCGTCAGCAGCGATGCCCTGACGAACCTCCAGGGACTCGTACACGCCGGCGTTGATGTCCGGGGACTGCTCACCAATGGACACGGACACGCCGCAGAACTCACCGTCGAAGCCGCGGGTAGAGGAATCGTAGCCGATACCCAGAATGGTCTCGCGCACGATGGAGGGGATTTCGACGTAGCTGGAGGTGGTCACCTCACCGGCAACATGCACCTGCCCGGTGGTTACCATGGTCTCCACAGCAACGTTCGCTACGGGGTCCTGGGCGATGATGCCGTCAAGGATGGCGTCAGAAATCTGGTCACAAATCTTATCGGGGTGGCCTTCAGTCACCGACTCGCTGGTGAATAGGCGCAGATGGTTAGTACTCACGGTTTCCACTCTACTGGTTGAGGGCGCGCGAAGATAGCGCGCTCGTAATGATGACGGTTTCCTTCAATTATGACACGTTTGTTAAGAGCTATTACGAGGCGGGTGCATAGTAGCCAGTCAGCTTCTCAACCGGCATTATCAGCGAAGCTAGCTCAACGCCGCCAAAATCTTCTGAGCCATCGCCGGACCAATACCCGGCACCGCCGTCAGCTCCTCGGCGCTCGCCTGCCTTATCTGAGCCACCGACCCGAAGTGCTTAATCAGCGCGGCACGCTTCACCTCGCCCAGACCGGGCACCTCGTCCAGGGCGGAGGCGACCATCGCCTTACCGCGCTTAGAACGGTGGAAGGTGATAGCGAAACGGTGCGCCTCATCGCGGATGCGCTGCACCAGGTACAGTGCCTGCGAAGTGCGCGGCAGGACGACCGGGTAGTCGTCGTCCGGCAGCCACAGTTCCTCCAGGCGCTTAGCGATGCCGGCAACGTACACATCCGTAATGCCTAGGTCGCTCAGCGCGGCGGAGGCGGCAGCCACCTGAGGCGGACCGCCGTCCACGAGCACCAGGTTCGGCGGGTAGGCGAACTTCGCAGGCTCGGGGGTGGAGGCATCAATCTCACCGGAGTGCACGGGCGCGGCTTCGCGTTCTGCCTGCTGCGCCAGGTGCCTCTTGAAACGGCGCGTAATGACGTCGTACATGCTGGCGGTATCGTCACGCGCGGCGTCGCCGGTAATACTGTAGGTGCGGTAGGCGTTCTTCGCGGGCATGCCATCCTCAAAGACGACCATGGAGGCGACCACGTTCGTACCCTGCACATGCGAAATGTCGTAGCACTCGATGCGTAGTAGCGGATCAGGCAATTCCAGCGCTTCCTGCAGCTCCACGAGGGAGGCGCTGCGAGTGGTCAAATCACCGGCACGGCGGCTCTTGTGCAGGGTCAGCGACTGGCGCGCATTCTCGGCAACCGTCTTCATGAGTTCTGCCTTGTCGCCGCGCTGCGGGACGCTAATTTCCACGGGGCCGCCGCGCACCTCCGCCAGCCAGAATGCCAGCTGCTCCTTATTCTCGGGCTCCACCGGCACCAGCACGGAACGCGGAATATCGTAGCTGTTCAGGCTCTTCTCGGCGTCCTTCTGGGAGGCGAGACTCGCCGCAATATCGCTGTACACCTGCGCAATCAGCTGTTCGATGAGCTGCGCGTCGGTGCTGTCGTTGACCTTCTCCACAATCCAGCCGCGCTGGCCGCGAATCCTGCCGCCACGCACAAAGAACACCTGAACGGACGCCTCCAGGTCGTCCTCAGCGTAGGCGAACAGGTCGGCATCCACGGTCGCGCCGAGCACCACGGCATTACGCTCAAACGCCTTAGTCAACGCGGCAATATCGTCACGAAGAATCGCGGCGCGCTCAAAGTCCATATCAGCTGCGGCGGCTTTCATCTCAGCAGTCAGCTGGGCGATATGCTTCTCAGCACCACCACCCATAAACCGGGTCAGCCCGCGCGCCAACTCGCGATGCTCCTCGGCGCTAATCTTGCCCACGCACGGCGCCGCACACTTATCGATATAGCCGAGCAGGCAGGGCCTGCCACTATTCTTCGCTCGGTTAAACACACCATTCGTGCAGGTACGCACCGGGAACACGCGCAGCAGCGCATCCAGGGTTTCACGAATCGCCCAAGCCTGCGAATACGGGCCAAAATAGCGCACGCCCTTACGTCGCTCACCGCGAGTGACCATCGCGCGCGGGTACACGTCATTGACCGTAATTGCCAGGTACGGGTATGACTTATCATCACGGAACGCAATATTGAACCGCGGCGAAAACTCCTTAATCCAGGTGTATTCGAGCTGCAGCGATTCCATCTCGCTCGCCACCACGGTCCACTCCACACTCGCCGCCGTATGCACCATCGCATAAGTCTTCGGGCTCAGTGTCTGTGGGGACGCAAAATAGCTGTTGAGGCGGTTGCGCAGGTTCTTTGCCTTACCCACGTAGATGACGCGGCCGTCGGTATCGCGGAAACGGTAAACGCCCGGGTCGGTGGGGATTTCGCCGGGGGCGGGGCGGTAGCTGGAAGGCTCTGCCATGGGTACTTTCTCCTAGCTCTACTGGGCTTTATGGTGGTTCTCTACGGGGTCGGTGCGAGGTCTCTGCGGTGGGGGTCTCTACGGGGCTGCCAGGGTCACCTCAGGCTCGCGCATACGACAAACCGCGCATCCTGCACCACTCTCCCCCAAAGCGCGGGGTCGGTGCGTGAATGCGCGGTTTAAGTCTACGCGGTATAGGCGGCGTGTGCCCTAACCTGCGTCACGTGCGGCTGAGGGCGAAACGTTATATTCGTGCTTTCGCGCCTGGCCGGACAGCTGAGCAATCTCATCCATGATCGTGTCGGTGGTGACGCGGCGCTGTTTGCCGGTCATCTTCTCGCCGATCTTCTCAAAGTAGAGCGGCTTGCCCACACGAATCGTGAAGCGGCGCGGGTAAATCATGTTCGACCCGGGCTTCTGCAGGCGGTCGGTACCGATCAGACCGACCGGTACCACGGGCGCGCCGGTCATGTGCGCCAGCCACGCCACACCAATCTTGCCGCGGTACAGGTAGCCGTCACGGGAGCGGGTGCCTTCTGGGTAAATGCCGAAGACCTTACCCTCCTGTAGCTTCTTCAGGGCAATATCGAGCGCCTTGAGCGATTCGGAACGGTCGGAGCGGTTCACGGGAATGATGTCCACGGCTTCGAAGAATGCCTTCATCATCTTGCCGCGCGGACCGGGGGTGTTCACGTACTCAGCCTTAGCTAGGAACGCTACGCGGCGCGGCATCATGGCGGAAATAATGATGGAGTCCAGGAAGGACAGATGGTTGGAGGCGACAATCACCGGGCCGGTGGCGGGGAAGTTTTCGAGTCCGGTCACGCGGGCGCGGAAGACGGTGCGCAGGATTCCGGTGATTGCTTTCTGGGTGGATCTGTAGAGAAGCACGTGAACTCTCCTGAGGTGCCGATAGATTGCGGGCTGTGGCGGCGGTCCGCCGTGGATGCGGGGTGAATGACCCCTTCTGATGATGCACCGTGTGGGTGCACAGAATCTATACTGAAAAAATTTGTACTGTGTTTAGTAGTATCGGGTTTTATTATTCCACACCCGAGTGTAGGAACGTGAGGGGTGCCGCACCTCCCTTCCACATGCTGGGATGCGCCTCCCGCCAAGGATTCAACCTCAACGTAATATTTCAGGTTTTTCGTCGTGTGATTGCAGATTTTCCAGCAAGGTAGCCGCGTCACATTGCGACGAAGCGTCAGTAAAGTTTCTTAAATACGCATTTAATATGCAAAAATAGGAGCAGGGTGGGCTGTCGCACCTCCCTCAAGGACGATTCACCCTGAACATAGTGAGCCGCCCCTCCAGCGGATGTGCGTCGGAACCACTCCACCTACACAATCCACGCACACTGGAGACATACACTATGGCTACAAAACCCGTCTCGCGTGCGCAGGCAGCAAAGATTGCCCGCCGCTCAGACACGGTCGGTGCCTATGCCGGAAAAGGCTGGGTACAGGCTGTTGCGTTTGTGATGCTCCTGGGCTTCACCATCATGGCAGTCCTTGCAATGCGCACCTACGCACTCTCCATGCCGCTACCCGACAAAATCGTCGGTAACGACGGCAAAACCATCGCAACCCAAGAACAGATTCTGCACGGTCAGGAGCTGTTCCAGGGACGCGGCTTGCAGCAGTACGGATCCGTGCTCGGCCACGGCGCCTACCTCGGCCCCGACTACACTGCAGAATACCTGCGCCTGACCACCGATGCCGCCGTCAAGGAGTACCGCGAACAGGGCAAGCAGGACCCCCGCGAACTCGTCAAGAACGAATGGCGCAAGGAGAACAAGTACGACGAGCACACCAAGACCATCACCTGGTCCGCTGGTCAGACCAAGGGCTACCAGCTCATGCTCAAGCACTACCGCGAAACCCTCATGAAGGGTGACACCTCGCAGGGCCTGTTCCCCAACGCCATTAAGAACGAAGAAGAACTGCACGACATCGTCGCATTCTTCGGCTGGACCGCATGGGCATCGGCGGCAGACCGCCCCGACCAGCCCTACTCCTACACCAACAACTGGCCTTCCGAACCCAACGTGGACAACAAGCCCACCGCGGATCTGATGGTCTGGTCGGCACTCTCCCTGATTGCCCTCATCGGTGGTACCGGTCTCATGTTCGCCATCTACGGCCGCTGGTCCCGCGCTATCGGCTGGCACGCGGAAGAGGCACCCGTCCTCGACTTCCGTCAGCCCGACGAAGTTCGCCTAACCCCCTCGCAGAAGGCAGCCTGCCTGCTCTTCGCAACGATTCTGGTGCTCTTCCTACTGCAGGCTCTGGTGGGTGCACTCACCGAGCACTACCGTGAAGAACTCACCGGATTCTTCGGTATCGACATGGGTCAGCTGTTGCCCTACACGGTATCTCGAACCTGGCACCTTCAGCTCTCCCTCTTCTGGACCGCAGGCGCGTTCCTGGCAGGCGGTATCTTCATCGCCCCGCTGATTACCCGCCGCGAACCCAAGAAGCAGGGTCTGCTCACCTACGTTCTCATCGGCGCCGTGGTCTTCGTGGTCCTCGGCTCGCTGCTGAACGAATGGTTCTCGCAGAAGGGCCTGATCCCCAAGGACCTCACCGGCTTCTTCTCGCAGCAGTGGGAGTTCCTGGACCTGCCGCGATTCTTCCAGATTCTGCTCACCGCAGGTATGTTCATCTGGATTGTCATCGTCTGGCGTACCCTCTCCGCTCGTCTGAAGGACTCGAAGAAGACCTCCCTGCCGTGGCTGTTCCTCTTCTCCGGCCTGGCCATCCCCATGTTCTACGCAGTCGGCCTGCTCGCAGGTCAGCGTACCCACGTGACCGTCGCCGAATTCTGGCGATTCTGGGTGGTTCACCTCTGGGTGGAGGACTTCCTCGAACTGTTCACCACCGTCATGGTGGCATACATCTTCGTGCTGCTCGGCGTAGTCCGCGAGCGCATCGCCATCTCCATCATCATGATGGACGCTGTGCTCTACTCCGTCGGTGGCGTGGTCGGTACCCTGCACCACACCTACTTCGTCGGTACCCCCTCCGAACAGATGGCATTTGGTGCGTTCTTCTCCGCAGCTGAGGTTATCCCGCTGACCTTCCTGACCGTTGAGGCATGGGGCTTCATGCAGCTGGGTGCTCGCCAGTACTCCAATCGCACCAAGCCTTTCCCGCACCGTTGGGCTGTCATGTTCCTAATTGCTGTGGGCTTCTGGAACTTCCTCGGCGCAGGTGTGTTCGGCTTCCTCATCAACCTGCCGATCGTGTCCTACTTCGAGATTGGTACGGCACTGACCGCAAACCACGCACACGCCTCCATGATGGGTGTGTACGGTATGCTAGCGATTGCCTTCGCGGTGTTCGGTCTGCGCTACCTGCTCCCGGAGAACAAGTGGCCGGAGAAGAGCCTGAAGTTCTCCTTCTGGACTCTGAATATTGGTCTGCTGTGGATGTCCTTCATCTCGCTGCTGCCGCTGGGTATTGCTCAGCTGTACAAGTCCGTGGGTGAGGGCTACTACGAGGCTCGTTCCTTCGCGTTCATTCACGACGGCGCCTCCGCCGTGATGGGTTGGATGCGTATGCCCGGCGACGTCATCTTCCTGGTTGGCATCATCCCGCTGATCAAGCTGGCACTGCTGGGTATCAAGGAGATTTTCTCCAAGAACGCTAAGGAAACCGTTCTGGAGCTGCCCGAGCCGCCGCTGTATGAAGAGGTTGAGGACGCTCGCATTGCAGAGTTCGCCGGTGCTCAGGCTGCCGAGGAGCTACCCGAGCAGACCAGCCCCTACCGTAGCGATCGTCGAGGCTAATCATGCCTGAGCAGATTGCTGGAGTTTCTTTCTTCGTGTGGCTGGCCTGCGTGTATGCGCTCGGTCTGGTCGCCGTGGGTTGGGGCTTCGATATTCTCGCTAAGCGCACCAGTCAGCGTTTCGTGGCGGCGCGAACTTTCGGGTTCACCTACCACGAAGAGAGCGACGCGTGGCTCTGCCCCGAAGACCAGTGGCTATGGGCGACCGCATTCGACTCGGATAACCGAGTGATGCGTTACCGCGCCAAGCCCAGCGTGTGCAACACCTGCCCTATCAAGGACACCTGCACCGTCTCGGCGAACGGCCGCGAGCTCACCCGCGAAGTGGACGAATGGCCCTACTCCGAGTCGGGCCGTTTCCACCGCGGACTGGCAGTGGCAGTGTCACTGCTAGGTGTGGTCACCCTCATTGGTGCCGCCATCGTCTGGCACTCCCCGCTGGAGCTTCTGGTGGAGGGTGCGGTCGTTGTGGTCTGCCTGTCGCTGACCTACCCGCTGGCTGTGAAGCTCATGCGTTCCCCCGCGAACTTCCAGAACGATCCGAAGCATATTCACGCATCCACCGCTGATGAATCGGTGAACGTGAAGATGGATCGTTTCGCGGCGAAGTGGGGTGGCGTGTCGAATGAGCGTAAGCGCCGCACCGAGCAGACCCGTAAGCAGATAATTGCGGATGCAACCCTGCCGGTTCGTACCTCCTTCCTCGACCCGGACCGCCCCGCATGGAGTGGTACCGGCACCTCCGTTCCGCGTCTGCATAAGACCACGAACGAGGTGTTGCAACAGCAGAACCTTGCTGATGCTCAGGTCGCGGAGGAAATGGCGAAGAAGTAGCGCTGCATAAGTTTTTCCGTTCCGGCGGCTGACCGGTCGGTTGGGTCCGTCTGTTAGCTTCGGTGGCTACCCTGTGTGGATTTCTCTTTCATTTCTCTTTTGCATTTTCCACGCAGGGTGCCGCTAAAGCGCCGACCCGCCGCGACGTACGCCGGGACGGAAAATTCCCCTTCCCAAACTCCTCCATATGTCCGATACCGGGCATCCCCTACTACCTGCACCGTACGGGGCGCGGGCAGGTAGGCACACATACCATCCTCCCCCAATACTTGTGAAGGAAAACCATGGATCCCGTCACTTTGGCAACTATCCTCATCCCAGTTGCCGTTATTGTTCTTTTTATTCTGATTCGTATGTTCCGCGTCATCCCCGAATACGAGCGTGGCATCTCCTTCCGCTTCGGCCACCTGCGCTCAGAGCTGAAGCCCGGCCTGAACGTCGTCTTCCCCTTTGTTGATTCTCTGCAACGCGTTGACATGCGTGTTATCACCCTGACCATTCCCCCGCAGGAAGTCATCACCAAGGACAACGTCCCTGCCCGCGTGAACGCCGTGGTCCTCTTCCGCGTGACTAACGCTAAGAATGCTGTGCTTGAGGTTGAGAACTACCCGATTGCCACCAGCCAGATTGCGCAGACCACTCTGCGTTCCCTGCTTGGTCGCGTTGACCTAGACACCTTGCTCGCGCACCGCGAGGACCTGAACGAGGATCTGCGTTCCATCATTGGTTCGCGTACCGAGCCGTGGGGTATTCAGGTGGAGCTCGTCGAGATTAAGGACGTTGAGATTCCTGAGGCTATGCAGCGCGCCATGGCTCGTGAGGCTGAGGCTGAGCGTGAGCGCCGCGCAAAGATCATTTCGGCCCGCGGTGAGCTGGAGGCTTCGAGCGAGCTGAAGGAAGCATCCGACATTCTGAGCCAGTCCCCCGCCTCCCTGCAGCTGCGTTACCTGCAGACCCTGCTGGAGCTGGGTGCCGACCAGAACTCGACCGTGGTATTCCCGCTGCCCATGGACGTGATTGGCCCGCTCATGGGTGCGCTCAAGGGTGAGAGCAAGTAGGCGCTTCTCCCCCGAATTGCAAGCCGCAGCGGCAGATTCGCAGCGGTGAGAAACATAGAAATATCCCGTGCAGGTGAGAGTATCTGCACGGGATATTTCTATGCGGGATTTATACGCGAAACGCTTTCAAACGGAGCCCGAGAAGAAAACCCGGGAAGGAAGGCGTTTGGCCCGCCGCGGGGGTTGGATGAGGTGGTTGCGGCGGGCCAAACTTTCCTAGGTCGGCTACACACCGTAGAGGTGCGGGCGCGGCAGGTACATCAGCCAGTTGGGTGAGGGCCGGAATCCTACCGTAAACGGTTTTCACCGACGCCTTAAGCATAACCGGCACAACCGCCGAACCGGCGGCAGTCTGAGTGAAGCATCAATCACCCATCTCGCACCATGCTGAGGCAGTATTCAGCCAAAAAACCGGCACCTAAAAGCATCGGTACCTAAAGCACCTACGAGCTGGCTCCGGTGCTACCCTAGCGCAGCGCCCGGCAAACTAACGCAATGCTCGGTGCGCCTGATCAAAGAACTCACGCTCGTACACGCACGCCGACAGGTACGCCCGCGCCGCACGCACACGCTGAGCCGGTGAAGCCGCCTCAAACGCACGCTCTACCTCCGCGAGGCTACGGGCCACATCCGCGGCAAAATCCTCACCACCGTACATGCTCAACCACTCCGCGTACGGGTGGTCCGCGTGATTCTGTGAGGAGAGCACAGCGCCCACCTCTTCGTACAGCCAGTAGCAGGGCAGAATCGCCGCGGCACCGACCACGTAATCATCACCGGCAGCAGAGGCACGCAGGAAATTCGTGTACCCCATCGTAATCGGCGAGGCGCCACCGAGACGCGCACGGTTCGCCAACCAGCCCTCGTGCAGCTGCGATTCGGCAGCAATCGCCTCGTGCGCACCGGCTGCCCAGTGCACCTGCGCCGCAGCGGTATCAGCACGCGCCGAGAGAGTCGCGAGCGCACGCGAATAATCACGCAGGTAGAGGGCGTCCTGGTCCAGGTAGAAGGCGAACAGGTCCTCGTCGAGGGTGCCTTCACCGAGGGCACGCACGAAGGGCAGGTCCAGAATCTGGTGCCAGGTTTCGCCACCGGCTGCCCAGAGGGCGGCGGTCCACGGACCGGCGGGCTTTACGACGGCTTTACCAGCGGGCACAGGGCTGACCGGCAGCAGACGCTCCGGGCTGGTGCCGTCAAGAGTATTGCCCTCAGAGTCGGTGGTGGCGAGCAGGTGATGCCACGGGTACGAGGAAGCGGCAGCCTCCAGACGGCGGGCACGAGCGGCGTGATCCACCGGGCCGTGGCCCTCACCGGAGCCAACCTGCAATCCGGCACCTGCGGCGATGGATTCGTGGAGCCAGCGGGTGCTCCACTGCAGGGCGCGGTGGGTGTCTTCGCTGGTCAGCTGCTGGTCTGCAGCGTGCTCTGCGGCTTCGGTATGCTGTAGCAGTTCCACGCCCAGGCGGGTTGCCAGCGAGGAGGACAGGGAGCATCCGGTGCCGTGCGTATTGCGGCTTTCCAGGCGCGGGGTACGCACATGCGCACAGGTGCCATCCGGGAAGACCGCGGTGTTACCGGCGTCCTCACCGTGCAGGTGGCCACCCTTCACAATCACGGTGGTTCCGGTATCCGCCGCAAGGTTCGCCGCCTGCTCATGAGCCTCATCAAACGTCTGGGCGGGCTCTTTCTGACAGAGCACGGCAAGCTCCGGAACGTTCGGGGTAATCACATCTACGAGCGGCACGAGGTCGCGCAGCGCTTGCTCCGCTTCCGCCTGCAACAGGCGGTCACCGCTAGAAGCAATCATGACCGGGTCGAGCACGACCACGGGCACGGGGTGCTCACTCAGCCAGGTGCGGACTGTGCGAATCGTATCTGCGTCCCCGAGCATGCCGATTTTCACGGCGTCAACGGTGACGTCATCAAAAACAGCGGCAAGCTGCGCGGTCAAAAATTCCAGGGGCGGGGTGAATACTTCGCGCACTCCGCAGGTGTTCTGGGCGACCAGTGAGGTGGTCACGCACATGCCGTAACCGCCGGAAGCGGTAATGGACTTGAGGTCCGCCTGAATGCCTGCACCGCCGGAGGGGTCGGTTCCCGCGATGGAGAGGACCCTCGGCACGTTGAGGGTTCCAACGGCGGTGTTCGTGGCGGGTGTGCTGGTGCGCACGGTAGGCTGCTCTGCCATTATCGATAATCCCTTCGCTAGTTCGAACTAGAGCAGGTTCAATGGGTGATTCTCTCAGCCTTGAGAAGCATGTACTTCACCGGGTGCACCTATCAGAAGACTTTGTGCTGGTGAAGGGGCATGGCGTCAAGGCACCCCATATCGCTCTGCCAGGTTATCACAATGATTCTCACTAGCTGAAAGTTTTGTGGGTGACAAGTGATTCTCTCCGAAATTTTCGTTTAAGCATTGCGGTACTGCACCACCACTCCAGCTCAGTTTTTCCAGCGCAGGTTTCAGCACACACCCCACCCAGAACTCGCCCATTAAAAGACAGTGCCCGGTACCGCTTTAGACAGTACCGGGCGCTATCAGACGGGCATACCTGCCGGGCTTAGGTCAGGGCGAAAATCTCTGCCGGGGAGCCCTCCGCAATGATCCTGCCCTCGTGCAACAGGACCGCACGGTCAGCCAGTGAGGCGATACGCGCATCGTGCGAAATGATTAGCACCGCACGGTTCGCCAGCACGGCACTCAGGGACTCAGTTGCGTCCGCGAGCTCCAGCTGGGTGGTGGACTCATCCAGAATCACGGCGTGCGGGTCAGCAAGCACGATACGTGCCAGTGCCAGCTGTTGAATCTGGTCGCGGGTCAGAGGCGAATCCGCGCCGCTGACGACGGTGTCCATGCCCTGCGGCAGGTCGCGCCACCAGCGGGCACCGATAGCGTCCAGTACCTCGCGCATCTGCTCGACGGTTGCATCCGGCACGACCACCGTAAAGTTATCGGCGAGAGTACCGAAGAAGACGTGTGCTTCCTGGGTGCAGACCAGCAGACGCGGGCGGCCGTCGGTGGCGGCATCGGTCGGGAAGTCGCCGTGACCCACCGGGCGACCCATCACGTTAATGGTGCCGTCCAAGGCGGTCAGCGAACCACCAATCAGACGAGCCAGGGTGGTCTTGCCCGAGCCGGATCGACCCACCAAGGCGAGCGCTTCGCCGCGGCGAATCTTCAGGTTGATGCCTTCCAGAACGAGAGCGTCCGGCGAGTAGCCGTACGAGACGTGGGAGCAGTCAACGGCATACTCCGGGTTCTTCACGGCTTCATCAGACACGGCGGCGAACGCTTCGGCGCGGTGCTGTGCACGCTCCTCACGCTGCTTCTTCGCCAAGGAGACCACGCCGAACACGCGGCCCATGTTCACGAGCATGATGCGCAGGTTGCTAACGTGGTGGTTCAGCATGTCGGCGAGGGTTCGCAGGCTGAAAACCATGACCGAGGCGGTCGCTACGGCACCCCAGCTTGCCCAGCCGAGAGCCACGCAGGCGGCGCCCCAGAGCATGCACAGAACCGTGGGGATCCAAGCGTTGATAGCGTCCACGGTGAAGTACAGCTGGCGGATGCGCACCATGCCCAGCTGCGCGGCGAACTGGCGCTTGTTCTCGCCGGCGAAGGCGTCCTCGCGGGCGGTGTGAACGCCCAGCTCACGGATCGTGGATGTGCCGCGAATATTCTCGGTCAGCACGCTGTTGAGGTCGCTCACGCGCTCCTGGGTGGCCTGGTTGCGTGCCGCCATGAGCGGTAGCATCTTCGACATAATGAGCGCCAGACCGGCAATCATGGGCAGCATGATCAGGCCCATTGCTGGGCTCACAAACGCCAGAGAGATCGTGGAAACCAGGAAGTACAGAATCACGTAGATTGCACCGAGAAGGTCTGTGCTGACAGCGTTTGCTGCCGAGGACAGGTCGTCGGTCACGCGGGTGAGCAGGTCGCCGCTACCGGCTTCTTCCACGGTGCGTGCGTCCAGATCGAGGGTGCCGTCGAGGGTGTCCTGGTTGGCGTCACGGGTGACGAGTGCACCTAGTCGGGCCGCACTGTACGAGGAGACCATGAGGGTTATCGCCTGCACGATGAACGCCGCCAGGATAATCAGAATCGGCTGCCACGGGTAGCTGGAGAACTTGCCCGCCACCACGTCGTCCACAGTGGCACCAATCTGCAGGGGCACCACCGCACCCATGAGGGTGCTGACCATGTAGATGACGAAGGTGTAGAGGGCCCGCCCCTTATGCACTGCGAGGTAGTTCCACATGCGGCGTGCCACATAAGCGGGGGTTTCGATGGGGAGCTGCTTTGCCATGCTAGTTCACCTCCTGATTCTGAGTGGTTTCCGGGTAGCCGTCGCGTTCCATGCGGCGGGTCGTCTCCGCGGTCGTGGAGACAACGTAGACCTGCTCCAAATCCTGTAGCAGGCCGGGATAACCGACGGGCAGGCGGTCGCTACCGATTTGGGTTTCCATCGCATCGTAGATGTAGCGCTGGCTGGGTTCGTCCACGGAGTTCAGCGGCTCAGTCAGGATGAGCACCTGCGCATCCTGTGCGAGCGCACGGGCGAGTGCCAGACGCTGACGCTGACCACCGGAGAGGTTCGCGCCTTCACTGGTGATGCGGGCGGCGAAGTAGTCTTCGGGGTTGCGTCCGCCCAGTCGGTAGGCGATTTCGCGGGAGTCGGTAATCTTCAGCAGCTCCTGGTCCTTTGCCTGTGCCAGCTCCTCGTCGGGGTTCGGCACGGTGCCCAGGCGCAGGTGCTCCTGCAGGGTTCCGGCGAAAATCATGGGGTTCGGCTCGCTCAGCAGCACGCGGCGGCCGGTAGCGTCCTTGAGGTCCTCTCCCCCACGTCGCAGGGTGCGGGCAAGCGCCTCGGCGTAGTCTTGCGCGGTGAGGTTGTAGTCGCGCGGGTTGACGTACACGATGCGCGGGTTGCTAGCGCCGGTGGGAGCGACGGGTACGGACACCTCAAAGGTGCTCGCCTCGACTGCCTGTACGGCGCGTGCCAGCTGCGCCATTTCTTCATCGGTGCGCGGGCTCTTCAGCACGCCCTGGCGTACGCCCGCGTGACCTTCGAGGCGGGCGACCTTGGCGAGCGCAATCTTGGCGTATCGCCATGCGGTGAGGAAGTTCTGGGTAATCCAGATGGGGCCGCCCATCATCGCGATAATGGAGGCGACGGTCACCAGGGACGCAGCGGGCGTGTCGGAGACCCAGCGGCCGTTTTCGACGTGGCCGGTGAGGGCGAAGCCGATGCCGAGCAGGGTGACGGCACCGCCGAGCAGTGCGCGGATGAGGTACATCCAGCGGTGCGTCTTTTCGTAGCGCATGTAGCTGTCGAAGACTTCGGCGGTGCCGCGGTGGTAGCGTTCACGTATCTGTTCTTCGGCGCCGAGGCCGGCGATGGTGCGCAGACCGGTGGCGATGTCGGAGGCGCGTGAGGAGGCTTCGCCGTCCTTTTCGCGGTATTCGCCAATCTTGGATTCGAGGAAGGTCGAGTACCAGGCGATGACGACGACCACAATGAGCGTGCCGATAAGGGTGACGACCGCAGTGACGGGGTTGATGAGCCAGAGCTGCACGGCACCGAGGGTCGCGATGATCATGGCGTTAACGAATAGCGGCAGTGAGAAGTAGACGTCCGTAATGCGGCGTACATCTTTGTTCATGACCGTGACCGCTTCGCCGGAGTCTACGCTGGCTCGGGTTTTGCCCATGAGCCGGTTGATGTAGATGCGCCAATCGCGGCCGAGTTCTGCACTGAGGGTCATGGAGGTACCCCAGCCGAAGAACTCGTTAATCACGATGAAGGTGATGGATGCGACAACTACCCAGAACATGGGCCAGGCGTCGGTGGCTTTTCCTGCGATGTACTGGTTGATGAATTGACCTACCATGACGGGAATCAGGATTGCGCCGATACCTGCGGTAGCTTCACCCACGATGGGGATTGCCCAGCGGTGCCAGGGGTATTTGTGTCCGGGCGCAGTGACACGCAGGGCGAGGCGCTTTTTGAGGGCTTCCTCTTCGGCCTTGCGCAGTTCGCTGCCGGTTATTTCCTGTGCAGATTTTTTCTGAGCGGCTTTTTCCTGCGTAGTTTTGTTATGCATGGATTCTTCATGCGTAGATTCTTCACGCGCAACGTTTTCTTGTGCCTTGTCATCATTGCATTCAGTCATTCAACGTTTCTCCTTTCTCTTACCCTATTCCTTTATCAATGTGGCACGCAACACTAAGAGTGTATTAGGTGGGGTGTGTCGTTATTTATGCAACGTATTTTGGGGCGTGTATCAACCGCACGGTATGAGCCGGCGTCAATCGGAGGACTTGAACCTAGGTGGCAATTTATACGACATGGAGGTCTGTGTTTTCGACCTTCTAAGCACCAAGTTTTTGCACCACTGCACTTTTAGTGCTTTGTTCTACACTACACGAATTTTGGGAATTCCCGCTTTAGCGCGGCACCGCACCTCCGGAACGCTCCGCAAAGGAACCGCAACCACCCTGCAAAGATGCAGCGAACACCCCGCAAACACTCCGCGAGTACCCGTTTGTTCCCTCGTAACGATAACGCCCCCGCACCCGCGCTATTCCCGATAGACTGGAATCCTCATGAGTATTTTGAATTTTCTTTCTCCCACGCTGGGTGAGAATCCCGGCGACTACAATCGACGCGATTTTAAGAGCAACCCCCTCACCGCCGAAGAAATCTATGAATCCTTCACCGAGTGGATTTCGACCCGGGGCATGACCCTGTACACCGCCCAGGACGAGGCTGTTCTGAGCATTGCCGCCGGACATAACGTGGTGCTGGCAACCCCGACCGGTTCGGGTAAGTCCACTGTGGCTGTTGCCGCGCATTTTACGGGCCTGGCAACCGGTCAGCGCTCCTACTATACCGCCCCCATTAAGGCGCTGGTGTCTGAGAAGTTCTTTGATCTGATCAATATTTTTGGTGCCGAGAACGTGGGCATGATTACCGGCGACTCCGCCATTAATACGGAGGCGCCCATTATCTGCTGCACCGCGGAGATTCTCGCCAATATTGCCCTGCGCGAGGGTAAGGATGCGGACCTCTGCCAGGTCATTATGGACGAGTTCCATTTCTACTCTGACCCGCAGCGCGGCTGGGCGTGGCAGCTTCCCCTGCTGGAGCTTCCGCAGGCGCAGTTCCTGCTGATGAGCGCGACCCTGGGCGATACGACTCGCTTCCAGGAGGAGATGACGGCGCTGACCGGTCGTGAGAGTGACCTGGTGGCGCATTCTGAGCGTCCTATTCCGTTGCATTTCTACTACTCCACCACCCCGGTTCAGGAGACGGTGCAGGAGCTCGTGCAGACCAAGCAGACTCCGGTCTATATTGTGCATTTCTCGCAGAAGGCGGCGCTGGAGCAGGCGAATGCGCTGCTGTCGGTGGCTATTGCCTCGAAGGAAGATAAGGAACGCATCGCGGAGCTGATTGCGAAGTTCCGTTTCGGTCCGGGCTTTGGTAAGGCACTGAATAAGCTGGTGCGTGCCGGTATCGGTATTCACCACGCGGGTATGCTACCCAAGTACCGCCGCCTGGTGGAGCAACTGGCTCAGGAGGGCCTGCTCAAGGTGATTTGCGGTACCGACACCCTGGGTGTGGGTATTAACGTTCCCATCCGTACCGTGCTGATTACGGCGCTGTCGAAGTTTGATGGTGCCCGCAGCCGTCGTCTGCGCGCCCGCGAGTTCCACCAGATTGCTGGACGCGCCGGCCGCGCCGGTTTTGATACCGCCGGCACCGTGGTGGTTCAGGCACCCGAGCACGATATTGAGAATGCTCGCCTGCTGGCTAAGGCTCAGGCGAAGTTCGGTGACGACACTAAGCGCATTAACCAGTCACTGTCCTCCAAGCGTAAGAAGGCACCGGAAGGCTTCGTTGGCTGGTCCGAGAAGACTTTTGACCAGCTGGTAGAAGCCGCCCCGGAGCCGCTAACCTCTTCCTTCGACATCACCCACTCGATGCTGCTGAACCTGATGCACCGCCCGGAGAACCCGGTCGTTGCCGCGTACCGCATCATCCAGCAGAACCACGAGAGCCCTGCGCGCCGCCGCGAGCTGCTGCGCAAGGCAATCGGTATCTACAAGGAGCTGCTGACCGGCGGCGTGATTGAGCGAACCAACACCCCGGACGAGCACGGCTCCTACCTGCGCCTGACCGAGGATTTGCAGGATAACTTTGCCCTGAACCAGCCGCTGTCCGCTTTTGCGGTCGCCGCACTGGAACTGCTCGACCCCGAATCCCCCAGCTACGCGCTGGACGCGCTCTCCCTCATCGAGGCGACCCTGGAATCGCCGAACCAGGTGCTGTACGCGCAGGAACGCAAGGCAAAGAACGAGCTGTCGGCACAGCTGAAGGCGGACGGTGTGGACTACACCGAACGCATGAACGAGCTGGACAAGGTCACCTACCCGCAGCCTCTGGCGGAGCTCATTGAGCAGGCGTACACGACCTACAAGCAGTCCGCACCGTGGGTGGCTCGTTTTGAGCCGCGGCCCAAATCGATTGTGCGTGACATGTACGAACGCGCGATGGGCTTCAATGACTTCGTGCAGTACTACTCGCTGGAACGTGCCGAGGGCGTGTTTCTGCGCTACCTCTCTGACGCGTACAAGGCGCTACGCCACACCATCCCTGATTCTGCCGTAACCGACGAGCTCGACGACATTATCGCGTGGCTCGGCGAGCTCGTGCGCCAGACCGACTCCTCCCTGGTGGATGAGTGGGAGAAGCTAGCTGCCGGCGAAGACACCGCCACCATTGCCGCCGAGCACGCCTCCATCGAGGAGGAAGAGCCTCCCGCCGTGACGAAGAACCTGCGCGCCTTCCGTGTGATGGTGCGCAATGCCCTGTTCCGCAGAGTGGAGCTCTTCGCTGAGGAGCGTGACCGCGCCCTGGGCGCCCTGGACGAGTGGTGCGGCTGGGATGCCGACCGCTGGGCGGACGCTATGGACGACTACTTCGACGTCTACGACGACATCTACACGGACGCCGATGCGCGCTCGCCTCGCCTGGTCAGCATGGATGAGGACACCGCCGCGCATCCGGGCGTGTGGAAGGTTCAGCAGAGCTTCGCCGATCCCGAAGACAACTTTGACTTCGGTATTCGTGCCGAGGTTGATTTGGTTGCCTCCGATGAGGCTGGGTACCCGGTATTGAAGATTCTGAGCGTGGGCGAGTTCTAAGACTCCGAATGAAACTCCGTCCGAGGCTCAGCCACGATGTTGCCCGTAGTGGGCTAGAATACAGAGTATCTATCTATTTGAATGAAAGAAGGTTCACCGTTGACCGTTTCTTCGCTTCCCAAGGTTGAGTACCGCAAGGGTTCGGTCGTCAAGCACGACGGCTACGAGATTACCGACCACTGGTTCCAGGTTCCCCTGACCCACGGTCTGATTTTTTCCAAGGGCAAGGATGCCGCTCTCTCCTCCCGTTTCGCGGACCAGACCATCACCGTGTTCGCCCGCGAGGTCGTGAGCACCAACGAGACTCTGACCGTTTCGGCTGATAAGCGTCCTTACATTGTGTACCTGCAGGGCGGCCCCGGTTTCGGTTCGCCGAAGACCGGCTCCATTGGCGGCTGGATTGCTGAGCTGGCGAAGACTCACCGCGTGATTCTTCTGGATCAGCGCGGTACCGGCATGTCTTCCCCGCTGTCTGCTCGCAACATCACCGCTGTGGGTGACCCGCAGGTTCAGGCTGAGTACACGGAGCTGTTCCGGGCGGATTCCATCATTGCTGACGCTGAGGCTGTCCGCGAGGTGCTGCTCGCTAACCGTGCAGACAAGCGCTGGTCCACCATTGGTCAGTCTTTCGGTGGCTTCCTGACTCTGTCCTACCTGTCGTTCGCACCTCAGTCGCTGCGTGACTGCCGCATCACTGCGGGTCTGGCACCGATTCGTACCTCGGTGGATAACGTCTACCAGCACACCTTCGACCGAATGAAGGAACGTGTTGAGGAGTACTACAGCTGGTTCCCCGAGGATGCTGAGCTCGCCACCCGCATCGCTGAGCACCTACGCACCCACAAGGAGTACCTGCCCACCGGTGAGCGTCTGACCGATCACCGCTTCCAGATGGCTGGCCACTTCCTGGGTGGCCGCTGGCGTGAGCGCGGTCTGCACTACTTCCTGGAGACCGCTTTCGCCGAGGGTAACGACCACCTCTCCGATCAGTTCCTGACCGCTATGGGTGCCGAGGTAACCTTCCAGGCGAACCCGCTGTACGCCCTGATGCACGAGACCATTTACGCTGACGGCCCCGCTGACGGCGTTCTGCCCGGCATTCCCGGCTACGAGCTGTCCCCCTCCCCCGCACCGACCAACTGGTCTGCTGCTCGCGTGGCGGCTTCCCGCCCCGAGTTCGCACCGGATGCAGATCGTCTGCTCTTCACCGGCGAGCACATCTTCCCCTGGTACTACGAGGAGGATCCCTCGCTGCGTCCGCTGGCTGAGGTTGCTAACCTGCTGGCTGAGAAGAAGGACTGGGGTCGCCTGTACGACCACGCACAGCTGCATAAGAACGAGGTTCCCGTAGTGGCTGCGGCGTACAACCCGGACGTGTACGTGGACTTTGAGCACTCCATGGAGACCGCTCGCTGGGTCGGTAACACTCAGGTGTGGACCTCGAAGACCCACCACCACGACGGTTTCGGTTCTGACTCTCTGACCATTCTGGGTCACCTGAAGAACATGCTGGCTGAGGTGCACAACCAGTAAAACTTTCAAGATAGCGAAAGCCCCTCACCCCGGTTAATCCGGTGTGAGGGGCTTTCGTGTGAGCGCTTAGCCTGGTGAGGCTACAGGCTCAGTAACTACTTGGAGGAAGAGTGCGCATCCTGTGCGGTGCGGGCACGCATCACGAGGGTGTGGTATTCGTCTTCCTTCTCGATCAGCTCTTCACGCAGCTTGGCGGGAATGGCGTTGAGCTTCTCGGTTTCCTGTTGCCAGCGGACGGTGATGTCTGCACGCTCGGCGGCGGGTGCGTCCTCGGGCAGTGCCAGGTACTTCTCGGAGAGCGCCTGAACACGCTGGATGGTCTGCAGTGCGCGGCCCTTGGGACTGAGCAGCGAAGCAAGCACGGTAATGATTAGAACGCCCACAATGACCATCAGCGACATTTCGGTGCTGATTTCGACCACGTGCACGGGCTCGCCGTGGTTAATGAACGGCAGGTTGTTCTCGTGCATTGCGTGCAGGATGAGCTTCGCACCAATGAACGCGAGGATGGTCGCCAGGCCGTAGGAGAGGTAGATGAGGCGGTCCAGCAGACCGTCAATAAGGAAGTACAGCTGGCGCAGACCCATAAGTGAGAATGCGGTCGCAGTAAACACAATGTAGACCGACTGGGTGAGGCCGAAGATCGCGGGGATCGAGTCGAGTGCGAAGAGCAGGTCGGAACCGGCGATAGCGACCATGACGAGCATCATGGGGGTCATGACACGCTTGCCGTTTTCGATGGTGAAGAGCTTGTCGCCGTCGAAGTGGTCGCTGGTCTTCAGGTACTTCTTGGCGAGGCGGACCATAATGTTGTCTGCTTCGTCGTCACCGTCGCCGTCGGTGATTTCATCCTTGAGCAGGTTACCTGCGGTCATGAGCAGGATCAGGCCGAAGATGTAAAACACCCAGGCGAAGGAGTTGATGATTGCTGCGCCGGCAAAGATGAAGGAGCCACGCGCCAGGATCGCAAAGACGATACCGAAGAGCAGGACCTTCTGCTGATTCTCACGGGTGACACGGAAGGTGCCCATAATGATCATGAAGACGAAGAGGTTATCGACCGAGAGAGCTTCTTCGGTGATGTAGCCTGCGTAGAATTCGGTAGCTGCGGAGGGGCCGTTCGTCACGAAAATGTACAGACCAAACAGCAGCGCGATGCTGATGTAAATACTCGACCAGATGGCCGCTTCCTTGACGGTGGGTTCGTGCGCCTTACGGACGTGGAACACGAAGTCGAAGGCCAATAGACCCGCGATGATGAGAATAGTAACCAACCATTGCAACCCGGTAACTTCCATGGGGAGCCTTTCTTGTGGTGTGCGTACAGGACCACAAGTCTCTCCCGCCGACCTGAATGGAGGTCGGCTCGATTCACCGGTTAGACGCCTTCGGCTAACGTGCTGACGATGAGTCGATTGGTGGGATACTCCCTTGCTCGGTGAACGATTATACAGCAGGTTGGGGTTTTTACGCAGGAGCCCCTCCGGGAGAACTTTCAGGAGCGAGATGTACCGAAACGCCGCATCCGGCAGGGGTGACCTGACGGATGCGGCGTTTCGGGTGATGAATAAGCACTGCCTAGTTGGGGGTCTAGCTGGCGACGCTATGAGTTGGCGCTGTTACTAGTTGGCAACGGTGAAGCGGCGGCCCGCGTGCTTAGGCTCTTCTACCTCATCAATCAGGGCGACAGCAAAATCCTCGGCGCTAACGAACTCGCCTGCGGGGGTGTCCAGTGTGGTGTTGTACTTGCCGGTGCGCTCACCCGGTGCGATTTCAAACGCCGGGGAGAGCATGGTCCAGTTCAGACCCTCGGATGCGCGGTAATCGTCGAGAATCTGCGCGAACGCCTTCGCCTCGGGCTTGTACTCTTCCGGGAAGCCTTCGCTATCAACGAAACGGTTGCCGTTGCCGTCCTCAAGGGAGCCAGCACCACCGACGACCAGCAGTCGACCGGTAGGTGCTGCCGCGATTAGCGCACGGTGTGCGTCGATGACCGGCTGCGCGGAGGTGCCGCGACCGCCCGGAACGGCGACGATGGTGACGTCGTGGTTGTTGACGATGTCGACCAGTGCCGCGGTATCTGTAAGGTCGATGCTGTGGGCGGTGGTGCCTTCGGGTGCCTTGCCGGAGCGGGTGTATGCATCGACCTGGTGGCCGCGGGAGATTGCTTCTGCTGCGGTGCGTGCGCCGACCATGCCGGTTGCGCCGATGATTGCGATGTTCATGAGGGGTTCTTTTCGGGTAGGTCTTCTGTAGTTTTTCTTGCGGTGTTCCGCGTAATGGTTTTATAGTATCTATTAGAAACCAGGTACCTCAAGGTAACTATTGGAGATGCGTAGAAAATATTTAAAAATATTTTTCGCCCCCTCTCCACCCCTAAAACAGCCCCTTGGCAGATTGAAAAGACAGCAGCTATGACCACCCCGCTCACCTCCCCCACACACGAAACTGCAGTAAGCACCTGCACCCAGCAGGACGACCTGCGCGCCAATATTCTCACCAGCGCCTGCCCCTCCCGCACCGTGATGCGCCACCTCACCGACCGGTGGACCCCGCTCATTGTTGCGGTGCTCTCCGAACAGCCCGTCGCCCGCTTCGGCGAACTCAAGGTAAGTATTCAGGGTGTCTCCCCCAAGGTCCTCACCCAGACCCTGCGCTCCATGGAACGTGACGGCCTGGTAGAACGTCGGGTCACCGCATCCATTCCGCCGCGCGTGGACTACGAACTGACCGCGCTCGGTATGACCCTCATTGAGCCGATGTCCGCCCTGCGCCACTGGGCGCAGGACAATATGCAGGCGGTACTCGAAGCCCGCGAGCGCTACGACGCCACCGCACTAGAGAACGGCGACGTGTAAAAGGCGCAACGTAAAAAGTACAGCATAGAGCGGCATAGTATATAAAAACGCAGTGTAGAGAGGCACCGCACAGCTCAATACCGTACAGCAACCCCATATCAAAGTAACCCTCCCCGTGAACTATTACGGGGAAGGCTACTTCTATATTTCATTCTATGAGGAGACCATGTTGAAGGTCGGCGGGGTGAAAGCAATCGGGTTTACCTGCTTGTTGGTATCCACTGTGCCGTTCTCATGAATCATCGGGACGGTAATAACCACCTCAAACTGGTACATGCCTTCCATGAGCTTATCGCCACACAGCGCAAAACGCGCAGAGATGTCCGTCGCTTGATCATTCATGCTCGATGCAAACGGAATGACCTGACCCCGAACGGTCTGAGTCTTGCCGTTGCGGGTCATGACGGCCGCCTTACCGGTCGGGTCAGTGGTGAAGATCTGACGGTCAATGATTTCACCATGGGTAAAGTCTGGCCCCTGAACCGCCTTGCAATCATCAGCCGAAACAGCGAATACGGGCACCGCCGTGGAGTCAGCAATAGCGGGCACAGCCCAGAGTGCGCCGCGGGTGAGGTTGCGGCGGGTAACAAAACGAGCTCCCGTAGTGTGTGCGTCTGGAGATTGATTCACAGTAGTCGCAGATTTTTCTTCGTCGTTCAGAAACATCAAGGTGTTATTTGACACGTAAAATACCTTGATAGTCTACATCATGTATCTGCACCCAGTGGAAGTTCATGAACGATAAGTTACCTCATGGCGAAAAACCCAAGTCGGGACCCTAAACACCGGGCTTAGAACACCGGGTTTAGGCGTGGCCTGCCTCCTTCATCAGGCGCAACTCCTTCTTCAAATCGGCAAGCTCATCACGCAGACGTGCCGCCAACTCAAACTGCAGGTTCTCTGCCGCCACGCGCATCTGCTCGCTCATCTGCTCAATCAAATCCAGCAGATCTTCGGCAGGTGCCGCCGCCAGGCCGTCGGCACGAACACGCGCCTCCGCACGGGCGAGAAGCTCCTCCGACTCCGGGGTGCTCGTGGCAATCTTCGACGAGGTCGCAGAACCGGTCTTCACACCCGCACTCACCGTCCGGGCACCCTTCTTACCGCTCTTCCGCAACTGCAGAAGCTCGCGGGTATCCTCTTCCTCGCGGGCGAGAACATCCGTAATATCGGCAATCTTCTTCCGCAGAGGCTGCGGGTCAATACCGTGCTCACGGTTGTACGACTGCTGAATTTCGCGGCGGCGGTTCGTCTCATCAATCGCCACGCGCATCGAATCCGTCATCTTATCGGCGTACATGTGCACCTGACCGGACACATTACGCGCCGCACGACCAATGGTCTGAATCAGCGACGTGGTCGAACGCAGGAAGCCTTCCTTATCGGCATCCAGAATCGCAACCAGAGACACCTCAGGCAGGTCCAGACCCTCACGCAGCAGGTTAATACCAACCAGCACATCAAAGGTACCCAGGCGCAGCTCACGCAGAAGCTCCACACGGCGCAACGTATCAACGTCAGAATGCAGATACTGCACCTTCACGCCGTGCTGCAGTAGGTACTCCGTCAAATCCTCTGCCATGCGCTTGGTGAGGGTCGTAACCAGCACACGCTCATCACGTTCAACGCGCACGCGAATCTCCTCAAGCAAATCATCAATCTGCCCCTTGGTCGGCTTAACCACAATCTCCGGGTCAATCAGGCCCGTCGGCCGAATAATCTGCTCCACATAACCATCAGCCTGCGACAGCTCATACTTGCCGGGGGTTGCCGAAAGGTAAATCGTCTGACCGATGCGCTCCAGGAACTCCTCCCATTTCAGCGGGCGGTTATCCATCGCCGACGGCAGACGGAAACCGTGCTCCACCAGCGTGCGCTTACGGGACATATCACCCTCATACATGGCACCGATCTGCGGGACCGTCACGTGCGATTCGTCAATAATTAGTAGGAAATCATCCGGGAAATAATCCAACAGACAGTTCGGGGCGCTGCCGGGGGCACGACCGTCAATATGGCGCGAGTAGTTCTCAATGCCATTGCAGAAGCCCATCTGCTCCATCATTTCCAGGTCGTAGGTGGTGCGCATGCGCAGACGCTGCGCCTCCAGCAGCTTGCCCTGGGATTCGAGGGTCTGCAGGCGCTCGCGCAGCTCATCCTCAATGGAGGTAATAGCCTTCGCCATACGCTCAGCACCGGCGACGTAGTGGCTTGCGGGGAAGACATACATTTCTTCTTCCTCGCGAATTACCTCGCCGGTCAGCGGGTGCAGGGTGTAAATCGCCTCAATCTCATCACCGAAGAACTCAATGCGGATTGCGTTCTCCTCGTACATGGGGATGATTTCGACGGTATCGCCGCGCACACGGAACGTGCCGCGGTGAAAGTCCATGTCGTTACGCGCGTACTGCATCGCCACGAACTGACGCAGCAGCTCATCGCGGTCAATCTCCTCACCGCGACGCAGAGTCACCATCTGCTCAATGTACTCCTCGGGCGTACCCAGACCATAAATGCAGGACACGGTCGCAACCACCACCACGTCACGGCGAGTCAGCAGGGAATTCGTCGCCGAGTGGCGCAGACGCTCCACCTCCTCATTGATGGAGGAGTCCTTCTCAATGAACGTATCGGTCTGCGGCACGTACGCCTCAGGCTGGTAGTAGTCGTAGTACGAGACGAAATACTCCACCGCATTATTTGGCAGCAGCTCGCGCAGCTCATTCGCCAGCTGCGCCGCCAGAGTTTTATTCTGTACGAGCACCAGAGTCGGACGCTGCACTGCCTCAATCAGCCAGGCTGCGGTCGCGGACTTACCGGTACCGGTAGCGCCCATCAGCACAATGTCCTTCTCACCGTTCTGCACACGCTCGGTGAGCTCGGCGATAGCCTTCGGCTGATCACCGGCAGGCTGGAAGGGGCTGACTACTTCAAAGGGGGCAACAACACGGTTAATTTCAGGTGCGTAACTCATGTATCCATCCTAGGGGAAAGCCGCCCGATGTGCCCTCGGATTGGTCGCCCTTTTCTACTGGCGCAATAGTCCAGACACGACAGGTAACAAGCCATCACCATGAAAGTGCCCAAGTTCATAAAAGAGGTAGCGCAAAAGATAAGGGGTATTCGACTAGTTCATATGCGCTACCGGGCAGGAACCGAGCGGAAGCATTCTCCCGCACGATAACGGTGCTTTTAGGAACAGCGCTCACAGCATGATTCCGGGCGGTATTTTATTGGTTTGCAGCGGTGGGGGTGCCACAGCGTTAGTGCACCTCCACAGTCGCTCCGGCGAGGCTCATCAGCGCCCGGTTCGTCAGTGGAAGGTACCCATTCAGGGCGCTCAAAATCAGCTGCATGGTGCGCTCTTCATCCTCCACGCTCAGTCCGCGCGGAATACCCACACCCGGCACGCAGATGCGCTGCTTATACAGATCAATCACAGCGCACACGGTGCGGTTCGGCACACCCAATACCGGCAGCATGCCGCGGTGATTGACGGTGCGCAGGCCCTTACCGACCACAGCGGCAGTGCGAATATCCGGACGAGCGCTGCCCTCAAACCGGGAGGCGCCTGCACCGTTCGCAAAAGCGGCAGGGGCGGGAATACTATTCGGCGCCGCACTCTTCTCGTTCAGCACAGACAGCAGCGGCTCCCCCACGGCAGCGGTGACCGCCACGTAGCGTACCTGCCGGTCCATGGCGTTCAGGAAGTCCAGTTCCGCGTATTCCTCCACGCGGTAGTTCTCAACCAGACCGGCTTCACCCGACCCAGTTTCTTCCACGGTTCGGGTGATGACTTCTTCATCGTAGAAGCTTGCTACGCACACCTGCGGGGTACCTCGCTCAATGCGGGCGCGGCACCGATAGTCGTCATCGAGCAGCCAGAGGGACAGTTCGTAGCCGTCGGGTACATCGCGCACACCGGTCGCAAGCAGAACTTCGCTGCCGTTCAGGGGGAATGGCTCCCAGCCTGCCGGTTCAAAAGCATTGAGCGCACCGTCCAGGGCGGGATTGCAGGACCCGAGGCTCGGCGCTTGCTCAGCCGGGGTGAATGCCTCGGTGGAGGGCATAGCGATGGTGAGCCCGCGCATCCTGCCGGCAAGGCATAGTTCAATCGCCATGAGCAGGTGGCCCGCACCTTCACGGCTCAGTGCGGGGCTCTGAACCAGGTGCGCCACACCGGAGTTATCCAGGCTGAGGTGTTCGCCAACTCCGCGAGCGGCGTTAGAGTAGCGGTTGTGCAGGCGCACCAGCTCGTCAATGGGCAGGGCACGGCCCACGATGCCGAACGCCTGGGCGATAGCCTGAACATGTTCAGGGAAGACGCGGCAGAGCCTGCCAAGCTGGCGGGCAAATTCTGCCGGACGCTGCGTGAGCACACCCAACAGGGTGCCGAGGTTCTGCTGGTGGTAGGCGTTGAGCAGCTGGGCGACGGTGGCGGGTTCAAGCTGCTCGACGGTGCCCCTCGTGGGGAGGCGCGCGCCCTGACGGTTGAGGGTTGCGGTGCCGCCGCGGCTACCCGCGGACTGCTCTGATGAGTTTTTGCCTGCTTGTTCTCGGTAGGTTCCCGACTGCGTCACGTTTTCACGACCTCAGATATTGGATAAGCCTTTTGGCACTCCTTCTACCCTAGCAACAAAAACAGGCAAATACTAGGGTTAGAGTAACCATTAACTAAGGTTGAGCTATCTTTTAGATTTTGAGAGCTTTCCGCAAACGCTTTAGCCCGGAAATCTAGGAGGAAATCTGGGAACGGAAATCTAGGGGCCAGTAACCTAGACCGGCAAATCCACCCACTGCGTATCGCCCCAGGTCACGCTAGCCGCGCCGGAACTCAAGCTCACCACCAGTTCCTCGGCACGCGCCAGCTCCTCCGGGCGGTCAAACACGCCCAGGGAAATCATGGCGCCCTCCGCGCTGTACTCGGTACCCAGCACATTCAGACCGGCGGCACGGATCTCGTTCTCCAGGCGGCCAGCATCCGCATGCGAACTGGGCACCTTACCCACGCGCAGACGCTCACGCGAATCGAATAATGCGCCATCCAGGGTCTGCACCACAGAATCAGTGTAGGCACGCACCAGACCACCGGCACCGAGCTTAATGCCACCGAAATAGCGCACGACCACCGCAACCACATCCGACAGGTCGGTAGTGCCATCCTCGCGGGTCTGACGCGCCAGTAGCGCCTGCATCATCGGCACACCGGCGGTACCGGCGGGCTCACCGTCATCGGAAGAACGCTGAATATCGCGGTCAGCACCAATAATAAACGCCGAACACACGTGGCGGGCGTCGTGGTAGGTCTTCCGCACTGACTCAATGTAGGCGCGCGCCTCCTCAACGGTGCTCACCCGCTTGATGTGACCAATAAATTCGCTACGCTTAATTTCGAGGAGGCTCTCATAGGGCTCATCGCCGCGCGGCACAAGGTATCGGTTGGCGCGAGTTTCTTCCTGCATGTGTCCTCCTCTGATCAGTACCTATCTATTGTGGCACAGCCCGTCAGGAGCACCGTCTCATGCCCCAGCCTTCTTTCCCCGCATCCGTTGCCCTGCGCCGTTACGCCCTCACCGGCGGTATCGGCAGCGGCAAAAGCACCATCGCTTCCCTTTTCGTTGAGCAGGGCGCATTCCTGGTAGATGCGGACGCCATCTCCCGCTCCCTCATGGAGCCCGGCGAGGCGGTGCTCGCCCGCACGGTCGCAGAGTTCGGTGAACATCTGCTCGATGAGGACAGCCGCCTCAACCGCCCCGCCCTGGCGCGTATCGTGTTCAATGATGAGCAGGCGCGCCTGCGTCTGAACGCAATTGTGCATCCCGCTATTCGTGAGCGTGCCACACAGCTGGTGGAGCAGGCGCAGTCCGAACCCGGTTTTAGTGGCGTGGTACTTGAGGACATTCCCCTGCTTGTGGAGACCGGCGACCCGTCCGCCTTTGAGGGTGTGGTCGTGGTGCGCACTCCCCTAGCGACTCGCCTGCAACGCCTCGTATCTTCGCGCGGTATGAGTGAGGAGGATGCGCGCGCCCGCATCGCCGCACAGGCAACCGACGAGCAGCGTGAGGCGGTTGCAACCTGGATTATTGATAATGGCGGCTCGCTGGAGGAGACCGCCAAGCAGGTGCACGCCGTGTGGGCGCAAATGATTGCCGCCTAAAAGCCACCTAAAAATCTTCCCCGGCAACACCGGGCACACGCCCTCCGGCTCCCAACGCGCCCAGCTCCAAAACCCCAATAACGCAAAGAACCCCCTCACCTCCCAAACGGGAGATGAGGGGGTTCCTCTGCTCTAGGCACCCCACGCCGGGGTTACCTATCGGCTATTACGCCTGATGAGTGCTCATCTGAGCGGCAGATTAGTTGCCAGTCAGCTTCTTGCGGAGCTCAGCCAGTGCCTCATCCGATGCGAGGGTACCTGCGGAAGCGGGCTCCTCGGAGGAGTAAGAGGTCGGTGCGGGCTCAGCTGCTGCGGGAGCTGCTGCTGCAGCCTCTGCGTCAGCCTCGAGAGCCTTAGCAACCTGAACCTTGTGAGCCTCAAAGCGAGCCTGTGCCTCTGCGTACTGTGCTTCCCAAGCCTCGCGCTGTGCGTCGAAGCCTTCCAGCCACTCGTTAGCCTCGGGGTCGAAGCCCTCGGGGTACTTGTAGTTGCCAGCCTCGTCGTACTCTGCAGCCATGCCGTACAGAGCGGGGTCAAACTCGGTAGCGTTGGGGTCAACGCCCTCGTTTGCCTGCTTGAGGGACAGGGAGATGCGGCGGCGGTCCATGTCAATGTCGATGATCTTAACGAAGACCTCTTCACCAACGGAGACGACCTGCTCAGCCAGGTCAACGTGGCGGGTTGCCAGCTCGGAGATGTGGACGAGGCCCTCGATGCCGTCCTCAACGCGCACGAATGCACCGAAGGGAACGAGCTTGGTGACCTTGCCGGGCACAATCTGACCCAGAGCGTGGGTGCGAGCAAATGCCTGCCACGGATCTTCCTGGGTTGCCTTGAGGGACAGGGACACGCGCTCGCGGTCCAGGTCCACCTCGAGAACCTCGACGGTAACGGGCTGGCCAACCTCGACAACCTCGGACGGGTGGTCGATGTGCTTCCAGGACAGCTCGGAAACGTGAACCAGACCGTCCACGCCACCCAGGTCCACGAATGCACCGAAGTTGACGATGGAGGAGACAACGCCCTCGCGGACCTGACCCTTCTCCAGCTCGTTGAGGAAGGAGGAGCGAACAGCGGACTGAGTCTCTTCCAGGTATGCACGGCGGGACAGAACAACGTTGTTGCGGTTCTTGTCCAGCTCGATGATCTTAGCTTCGATCTGCTGACCGATGTAAGGTGCGAGGTCGCGGACGCGGCGCATCTCAACGAGGGATGCGGGCAGGAAGCCACGCAGACCGATGTCGAGGATAAGGCCACCCTTGACAACCTCGATAACGGTACCGGTAACGACGCCGTCGTTTTCCTTGACCTTCTCGATGTCGCCCCATGCACGCTCGTACTGTGCGCGCTTCTTGGAGAGGATCAGGCGACCTTCCTTGTCCTCCTTGGTGAGGACGAGTGCCTCAACCTCGGAGCCGAGCTCGACAACCTCAGAGGGGTCGATGTCGTGCTTGATGGACAGCTCGCGGGAGGGGATGACGCCTTCGGTCTTGTAACCGATGTCGAGCAGAACCTCATCGTGGTCGATCTTAACGACCTGGCCGGAGACGAGATCGCCGTCGTTGAAGACCTTAATGGTCTTCTCGACAGCCTCGAGGAATGCCTGCTCGTCGCCGATGTCGTTGATTGCGACCTGAGGGATGTTGGTGCTCATGTAGTGAGGGCTCCAATTGGGTTTCTAATAGGTCGACGCTGCCGGTTCGCCGTTCAACACCCCCGGGTGGAGGCGTCGACCGGCTCACTTTTTCACCCCGGCGCGCACGGCATAGGGCCGCTAACGCCTTTGAACGAGGTGAGGAAACGTCGAGCTGACGGATACTTACATGTGTACCACCCCACCGGAAGCAGATGCTCTAGGCAGGGTGTGCGAGCGGTCTATGCCCGTTTTCTCCCCGTTTTCTTAAGGAGAAAAAGAGCATAGAAAACCCGTACGTTGGTACACGCGATTAATAGTGTACGGGAATCCCGGGCGTGTCGTCAATGGTTACGCGCCCGGGATTCCCGTACTTATTTGCGGTTTTAGAGTTGCAGTTTGCGGAGGGGGTGATGAGGGGACAACGTTCGTCCTCGTTCCTCTCAACCTGGGAAGGGTGGGGGTGCCCCTGTAGGAACGAGGACGAATACCGCTTTCCGTGCGGAGCAAAGCTGAGCACCGCCTTTCCAAGTGGCCCCCAGAATGAGCACTATTTTCCAAGCGGGAACTGAGGAGCTGAGCCTAGTGGCCCGCCTCCTGCCAGGACTTACCCCAGCCGACCTGCACATCCAGAGGAACACGCAGGGAGGCGGCACCGCTCATCTCCTCGACGAGCACGCGTTCGGCGGCTTCACGCTCACCGGTGGCGACCTCAAGGATGATTTCGTCGTGCACCTGCAGCAGCATGCGGGTCTTGAGGCCCTCTTCGCGCAGGCGGCGGTGAATGTTGATCATGGCGATCTTAATGATGTCCGCGGCGGTGCCCTGAATCGGGGCGTTGAGGGCGGCGCGTTCGGCGGCTTCACGGCGTACGCGGTTGGGCGAGTCCAGGTCGGGCAGCACGCGGCGGCGGCCGAAAATGGTTTCGGTGTAGCCGTCCTGGTGTGCCTGCTTGAGCACACCGCGCAGGAATCGTCCCACGCGTCCGAAGCGCTTGAAGTAGTTGGTGCGCAGTTCGCCTGCCTCGTCGGAGCTGATGTTCAGCTGCTTGGCGAGGCCGAATCGGGACAGACCGTATGCCAGGCCGTAGGACATTGCCTTCACCTTGGAACGCTGCTCGGGGGTGACTTCTTCGGGTACTACACCGAAGACTTCGGAGCCGACGTAACGGTGCAGGTCCTCCCCCGCTTCGTAGGCTGCGATGAGCTTCTCGTCGGCGGCGAGGTGCACCATGATGCGCATTTCAATCTGCGAGTAGTCGGCGGTGAGCAGGCCCTCGTACTCCACACCATCAATGGGTGCGGGCGCGACGATGAAGGCACCACGGATGCGGCGGCCTTCTTCGGTGCGGATCGGGATGTTCTGCAGGTTCGGTGCGGTTGAGGAGAGTCGACCGGTGGAGGCGGCACCCTGCTGGAAGGTGGTGTGCACGCGTCCGTCGTCAGCGGCTGCTTTCTGCAGGCCTTCGACGGTCTGGACGAGCTTGATGTTGTCGCGGTAGGCGGCGAGCGCACCGAGGAATGCGGCACCGTCGGACTCAGGGGAGATTTTGGTGAGCAGTTCGGTGACGGATTCGGCGTCGGTGGAGTAGCCGGACTTGATTTTGCGGGTGTGCGGCAGGGCGAGCTTGTCGAAGAGCACGGTCTGCAGCTGTTTGACGGAGGCGAGGTTGAGGGGTTCTTCACCGTCGTCGGTTTGGACGGTGTCGCCGATGATGGCGCGTGCGGCGTCCTGTGACTGGGCGGCACGTGCCGAGAAGGTGTCGTGCAGTTCGGTCAGGAGTGCGTCAGAGACGGCGATGCCTGCCTGTTCCATGTCTGCGAGGACGTAGAGCAACGGCAGTTCGATTTCTTCGTAGACTTTCAGCTGGCCGTGCTCTTCCATTTCGAAGTGCAGCAGGCGCGCGAGTTCGTGGATGATGCGGCTGATTTGCGTGAAGTAGCGTAGGTTTTCGACGGGTTCGGCTTCGCCAGGCAGGCTGAAGAGGGAGGGTGCTGCCTCTTCTTCTTCGGGCTGGAAGACGAGCTGCGCGTAGGGGCCCTTGGGGATCCAGAGGTAGCGTTCGGCGAGGTCTTCCATGCGTTCGGAGAAGAGCTTACGGGTTGCGGTGGGGATGAAGCCGCACATGTAGGAGGACAGTGCGGGGTCTTCGACGGCGCCGGCGAGTTCGTAGCCGTAGGCGCGCAGGAGTTTGCGCTGGTTTTTGAGGTCCATGACGATTTTGCGGGCTGCTTCGTCGGAGAGCCAGGCGGCGAGGGCGGCGTCGAGTTCCGGGTCGATGGTGCGGGTGTCAATCCAGAGGCTGATGCTCTTGCTGGTGAGGAGCATGCCGAGCAGTTCGGGGTTTTCTTCGGCGGCGCGGATCTTGGTTTTGGTGACCTTGACGGCGGGTGCATCGCCGATGGCAGGGCGCGCTACGGGCAGGTTGGTGACCGGGTAGAGGGTCACGGCACCTTCGAGGCGTTCGGGTACGGCAATGGGCGCGTCCTGTTCGTCACTACCGTAGTTTTCTTCGGCTGCGGCGGCGCAGAAGGCGCGGAATGCCGCTGCGTCTGCGTTTTTGGTGGGTGCGCTGGTAGCAATGGGTGCGTAGACGGGGCCTGTGGGTGCCTTCTTGGTAGCACCCTCCTCCCCTGCTT
Source organism: Rothia similimucilaginosa (assembly GCF_029850985.2). NCBI lineage: Bacteria > Bacillati > Actinomycetota > Actinomycetes > Micrococcales > Micrococcaceae > Rothia > Rothia similimucilaginosa. The sequence goes on from NZ_CM138149.1 coordinate 1,219,368, forward strand.
CTGCGGCTGAACTTGTGGAGCCTGCGGCGCACACGATGGGGCCGAGGGTGTCGGCTGCACGCTTGCGGATGGTGCGGAACTCTACTTCGTCGAAGAAGGTGTTGAGTGCATCCAGGTCGGGGGTGAATGCGGCGTCTTCGAGAGTGACGTTCAGGTCAAGGTCCTTGACAAGCTGGTTGAGACGGCGGTTGCGCACCACGTTGTCGATGTTTTCGCGTAGCGCCTCTCCCTTTTTGCCGCCAATTTTGTCGCTGTTTTCAATGATGGCATCGAGGGAACCGTATTCGCTGAGCCACTTGGCGGCGAAGCCGGGGCCCACGCCGGGCACGCCGGGCAGGTTGTCCGCCTGTTCGCCGGTGAGGGCGGCAAGGTCGGGGTACATGTGCGGGGGCACCTTGGTTTTCTTTTCGACGGCGGCGGGGTCCATGCGCTGAATACCTTTGGAGGGGCCGGTGGTGACCGGGTAGAGCAGGGTGACGTCGTTGGTGACAAGCTGGAAGATGTCGCGGTCGCCGGAGAGGATGAGGACCTGGTAGCCGGCTTCGATACCGCGGTGGGTGAGGGTTGCGACGATGTCGTCGGCTTCGTAGTTTTCGTAGGTGAGCGCGGGGATATTGAGCGCGCCAAGCATCTTTTTGATGAGGTCGATCTGGCCGTTGAAGGCTTCAGGGATGGCGTTGCGACCGCCCTTATATTCGCCGTATTCGGCGGTACGGAAGGTGCCGCCGGGCAGGTCGAAGGCTACGGCGATGTGGCTGGGCTGGTTGTCTTTGATGATGCTCAGCAGGGTGGAGAGGAAGGCGTGGACGGCTTCGGTGTGTTGGCCGTCGCTGCGCACGAAGATGTGCTGTCCGGTCTTTTCGGCCATGGTGTAGATACCGAAGAAGGAGCGTAGGGCGAGGGAGTGTCCGTCAATGAGCAGGAGGGTTTTGTTCTCTGTAGTCACCCCTCTAGTGTATCGAGTCTGAGTTTTCTCGGTGGCTAACTTCGTGACAGAGGGTTTCGTGATGGCTGGTTTTGTGATGGCGTCTGGTCAGTGTTGTGGGGGGGTGCCCGCGCCGTATTGGGTGCCAGTGCTGTGCCATATAGCGGAATAATGGGGTGTGTGGAAAGAGTTTTACCTCATATATAGGTACCGGTGGGGTGTGTTTGGTGAGTTTTCTTCCCAAAGATTGTGCCCCAAGCCACTGTGTAAGGTGGATAATAATACAGTTTCCGGATAATATATAACCTTATTATCGCCTCCAGCGTAGGAAACCCCCACACCCCGTGTATTCATAGGCAGAACTCTACCCAGAATTCACCGACAGGATTCACCGGACTGTGAGGGCGCCTCCCGCACTTAACACAACGAACCCTCATTGAGGAAACTATGAAGGTACTCAAAAAACTCCCCCTCCTCGCGTGGATTATTATCGCCATCGCATCGGGCGTGCTGATTGGCATGCTGACCCCCGGAATGATTAGCGGCATCAATGACGCCACCGGCGCAGCCATCCCCACTGACCTCATTGTGCAGATCTTCGTCTCCTTCTCCACCGTATTCAGCGCTTTCCTGAGCTTCGCGATTCCGCTGATTATTATCGGCTTCATCGTGCCCGGCATTGGTTCCCTCGCTCAGGGCGCCGGTAAGATGCTCGGTATCACCGTGGGTCTGGCGTACATCTCCAGCATTCTTGCTGGCTTCCTGGCACTGGCCTGCGCACTGCTGCTCTACCCCATCATTCTGCAGGGTCAGCAGCTGGCATCATTCGACAACCCGGAGAACGCACTGTCCAAGGGTTACATCTCCATCGAGCTAACCCCGATTATGGGGGTACTCAGCGCGCTGATTCTCTCCTTCATCCTGGGTCTGGGCATTACCGCGCTGAAGACCCGTGCGATGCTGAACCTCTTCGAGGACTTCCAGGTCATCGTTGAAAAGATGCTCGGCTACGTAATTATCCCCCTGCTGCCGGTGCACATTGTGGGCGTGTTCGCGAACATGACCCTCGCCGGTCAGGTAGCGAAGATTCTCTCGGTCTTCGGCCTCGTCTTTGTCATGGTGATTATCCTGCACTGGGTCACCCTGGCCCTGCAGTATTCGGTGGCTGGTGCAATTTCCCGCCGTAACCCCATCCAGATGCTCAAGACCATGCTCCCGGCATACTTCACCGCAATCGGTACCCAGTCTTCGGCTGCAACTATCCCGGTGACCGTGCGTTCAGCTAAGAAGGCTGGCATCTCTCCCCGCGTAGTGGACTTCGCTATCCCGCTGTGCGCAACCATCCACCTTTCCGGATCTATGATTACCATTACCTCCTGCTCGGTGGCAGTGCTGTTCATGACCGGTCAGCACCCTGATTTTGGTAGCCTGATCCCCATGATTCTGGTGCTTGGCGTGATGATGGTGGCCGCTCCCGGCGTTCCCGGCGGTGGCGTGATGACCGCAATCGGTTTGCTGCAGTCCATGCTTGGCTTTGACACCTCCATGATTGCTCTGATGATTGCCCTATACCTGGCTCAGGACTCCTTCGGTACCGCAACCAACGTGACCGGTGACGCAACCATCGCAGCCCTGACTGAGCGTATCTCCAAGGCAAGCGGCGTGAACCCCGATAAAGAAATCCGCGACGAGGACATCGAAAAGGCAGAAGCTATTTCCGCCTAATTCTCATCCGCTCACATAGCGTTTTTCAGCCCCGCCTCCCCGTTTAGGAGGCGGGGCTGAATCATACCCGGACGCTGACCAAGAAACCGACCGTTGCACCAAAGGCACCCTAACCGGGGAGTACACTGGAAGGCATGACTGAAAACAACACACAGCACGCACCCGTCCGTGCGGCAGCACCCACCACCCTCACCGCAGAAGAAATCAAGGCGCAGCTAATCGAAAGTGGCATCCCCGAACACTTGCACTCCTACTTCCCCCACGGCCTGGGCGAGCTTATTCCCGCCATGGGCATTAAGTTCCAGGAACTCACCGAAGAACGCACCGTCGCAACCATGCCCGTCGCCGGCAACACCCAGCCCATCGGTCTGCTGCACGGCGGCGCCAACGTGGTCCTTGCCGAAACCCTCGGTTCACTCTCAGCGGGCGTGCACGGTGGTGAAGACCTCGTAGCAGTCGGTGTAGACATCAACGCAACCCACGTGCGCCCGGCAGTCTCCGGCATGGTCACCGCCACCTGCACCGCCGTCAAGCTCGGACGCACCCTGTGCATCCACTCCATCGACATTGTGGATGAGCGCGGCCGCACCACCTGCACGGCACGTATCACCAACATGCTGATCCCCCGCCCCACTGCATAATCTCCCGCAGCATGAAGTCCTACAGCCTCAGCAAGTAGCCTAAAATCGTAGAAGCACGGGGTACACAGCACCCCCACCAGAAGGTACGACCAGAAGGAGCACCATGGCCCGCGAGCGCACCCCCTATTTCAAGCGTTACCCGAAGATTGTGCGCGCCAAGCGCATTGTCCTGCCCATCGCAATCGGTGTGATGCTGGTGTGCCTGGTGACCGCAATTAATAACCCCGGTAGCTTCTGGTGGCTGGGCGTGATGCTCGGTACCGGCGGCATGCTCTGGGCTGGATCCCCCACGGACCGCCCGATTAGCGGCCACAACAATAACGAAGACGATTTGAGCCGCTACATGCGCTAAGCCTGTCCGACGCTGCGCCTCTTGTGGTACTGAGTTGCCTGCAGCACTGACATAGAAACGCTCCGACTGCTCTGGCAGGGTGTGAGCTTCAGAAGATAAAACGTTAACGCCCCGTCCTTAAGCTTCATTGTGAGGGATGGGGCGTTAGCGTGTCAGAAAAGGTGCAGGTCAGATGCTGACCAACCGAAGGCGCATACGGGCGATTCCTAGTCTTCGCCGTAGCGTACGTTCATACCTATACCGATGTGTACTGTGTATGTCTCGTATTTAGGAGAGCTGCTTGATGATGGTGTCAGAAACTTCACGCATGGACAGGCGGCGGTCCATGGAGGTCTTCTGAATCCAACGGAATGCTTCCGGCTCGGTCAGGTTCATCTTAGTGATGAGCAGCGACTTTGCACGGTCAACCAGCTTACGGGTCTCGAACTGGTCGCGGATGGTGCCAACTTCCTTCTCGAGGGCGCGAATTTGCTCGTAGCGGCTGATTGCCACCTCGATTGCGGGAACCAGGTCATTCGGGGAGAACGGCTTGACAACGTACGCCATAGCGCCTGCCTCAACGGCACGGTCAACGAGTTCCTTCTGGCTGAATGCGGTCAGCAGAACGACGGGAGCAATCTGTTCCTTCGCGATTTCTTCAGCTGCGGTGATGCCGTCCATAATCGGCATCTTCACATCCATGAGGACCAGGTCCGGGCGGTGCTTCTGCGCTAGCTCGACAGCGGTCTTGCCGTTGTCAGTCTCAGCGACTACATCGAAACCCTGGTCCTTCAGAATTTCGACGATGTCGAGGCGAATCAATGCCTCATCTTCTGCCACGACGACAGTGCGGGCCGGGCCCTGCTCCTCCGCCTGATTTTGAGTGGTCAGCTCTGACATAACTCTTCTCCTTTATCAAATTTCAATCATTTAAAGTCTACAGGACGGATTAAACGTTCAGCCACTTTCTCCCCCTATCCCCAGCGTGTTATATGCGTCCCATGTGCATGTTGAAAAAGTTTTCTGACGTCATTTTGGAACCCGTTCAACAGACTTTGCATCATAATGCACATTTGTTCTGTATTGCTCATACCTGTGAAAACAAAACCGCACAACATAGACACGTCACGCAGCGAAATTAACAGCCACAACCCAGGTCGTAGGCGTTATCGCCAGGCCAATTTGCGGGGTCGGGAAGGTAGGTTCCATCCAGGTACCGCAGCGCGGGTTCCAGGGGCGCGGGAGCATCCGCCGAGAGGTCGGGGCGGCGCTGCTTCAACCCAGCTGTTCACGGTAGCTTCGTCAGCAATGCCGGTAGCCTCAGCCAGCTGGGTGTGGGAAAGGCTGTACGGTGTAACGAGCTGGGCAAGGCCGTCGCACGCGCCGTTGGAGCATAGGTAGGCGCCAGTAGTTGGGGTCGGGAAGAGTTCCAAGGAGGTTGGTGGCTGCCATGGTAACTCCTTCGCTGAACTTCGGGGTGAATTGGGTTGTATGGTGTGCGATGATCGGGGCCGTCTGAGGGGTGTTTCATCTTCTAGTTTCAGAATATCCCTCAGAATACCCCAGAGTCTCGCCTCGTATACTGCCCGCCATCATTACACGCCCGTTAACCGCGAAAAGCCACACGTGTTTCGAAAAGCCACGTCTTTGGTGGCTTCTCAAAACACATGTGGCTTCTCGGCGGAATATGAGGATGTTAGTCCAGCAGTGCGTCCACGAACGCTTCCGGGTCGAACGGCGCTAGGTCGTCCGGACCTTCACCCAAGCCGATGAGCTTGACGGGAACGCCGAGCTCCTCCTGGATAGCAACCACGATGCCGCCCTTTGCGGTGCCGTCGAGCTTAGTCAGTACGATACCGGTGACATCCACGATATCGCCGAAGACCTTCGCCTGAACCATACCGTTCTGGCCGGTGGTCGCGTCAATCACGAGCAGAACCTCGGTGACCGGCGCTTCCTTCTCGATAACGCGCTTGATTTTGCCGAGCTGATCCATCAGACCGGACTTGTTCTGCAGACGGCCCGCGGTGTCCACGAGCACAGTGTCAACACCCTGCTCCTTACCAGCCTTCACAGCATCAAATGCAACGGATGCAGGGTCGGCGCCTTCCTTCTCGGAACGCACGGTCTTCACGCCCACGCGGTCACCCCAGGTGGTCAGCTGCTCAGACGCAGCCGCACGGAACGTATCCGCAGCACCCAGAATCAGGGACTGACCGTCAGCGACCATCACGCGGGCGATCTTGCCGACAGTCGTGGTCTTACCCACGCCGTTCACGCCAACAACTAGCACCACTCCGGGGTTGCCATCGCTGCCGGCAGTCTTCAGTTCGCGGTCCATGTCGGGGCGAACAATCTTCACAAGCTCTTCGCGGAGCATCTTCTTCACGGCGGCGGGGTTGCTCGTACCCTCAACGCGCACACGCTGCTGCAGCGCCTCCACTAGACGGGTGGTCGGCTCAGAACCGAGGTCGGCGAGCAGCAGGGTTTCTTCAACCTCGTCCCAGACATCCTGGTCGATGCGGTCGCGGGAGAGCAGAGCCAGCAGGCCCTGGCCGAGCATGTTGTTGGAGCGTGCCAGACGGGCACGCAGGCGGACCAGGCGCCCCGCGGACGGGTCGGGCATATCAAGTTCAATAGCGCGAGGTGCCAGGCTTTTAGGTTCTTCCGCCGAACCGCCAGAGGCTTCTGCCGCTTCCTGACGCAAAGACTGCAGATTCGCGGTCTTCTTGGGTCGGCGCAGAATGGCGAAAACTACACCGGCGATAACCAGTACACCCAGCACGATTGCGCAGATTATTATCATCGTTTCATTCACACTACTAGCTTACCGGTTTGGGCGGTTTGACTGGTCGAGGCGACGCGCGTGCCCGGCTGTCGGCGAGTAGACTGGACACTGTTAAGTTTTTTAGCCGAATACATGATGGGCAGTTGCGGGTGGGGCCCGCGGCTGCCGTAAGGCACCGCACTATTTCGAGGACGAGCATGAGGAACCCTGCCAAAACACCGCCTGTTTTTGACCCGCGCACGATTGATCCGAACCGCGTGCCAACCGGTTTGAAGGTTCTGATTGCTGCGTCGTTCATGATTGCGGTGGGTTTTGGTTTGGTGGCGCCGGTGCTGCCAAATTATGCGCAGAATTTTAATGCCACGGTCGCTATGGCGACGATGGTGGTTTCTGCGTTGGCTATTACGCGCCTGATTTTTGCGCCGTCGGCGGGTCAGATGATTACCCGTTGGGGTGAACGTCCGGTGTACACGATTGGCATGCTGATTGTGTCGGTGACGTCGTTTATGATTGCGTTCGCCTGGGATTATTGGGTGCTGCTGGGTTCGCGTGCGGTGGCGGGTATCGGCTCGGTTATGTTCACGGTCTCTGCGATGGGTCTGCTGGTGCGTCTGTCCCCGGCGCATATGCGTGGCCGTATTTCGGGCTATTATGCGACGGCGTTCCTGCTGGGTAACCTGCTGGGTCCGGTGATTGCGAGCGCGCTGGCACCCTTTGGTATGCGTGCGCCGTTCATTGTGTATGGTTTTTCGCTGTTGTCGGCGGGCCTGATTGTGTGGTTCTTGATGCCTTCGCAGGCGGCTCTGGAGGCGGAGCGCGACGCCATTATGGAGGCGGCGGCGCTGGCTGAGGGTAAGGGCGCCGGGTCGTTGCCGTCAGCGGCACCTTCCCCTACTTCTGAGTCGGCTGATGAGTTGCTGACGGATTCACCTGCTGGTGCATCCGGTAAGGGCGCTAAGCCTGAGTCTTCTTCGGGTGAGAGCGATCTGCCGGCGATGACGGTTCGTGACGCGTTGAAGTTCTCAAATTACCGTTCTGCGCTGGTTTCAAATTGGGCGATTGGCTGGTCGGTGTTTGGTGTGCAGTCGTCGATTATTCCGTTGGCGGCGGCGTACTTGGCGACTGGCGGCGATATGTCGAATTCAGTGGCGGGTACTCTATTGGCTTCTTTGGCGATGGCGACGAACTCGTTGGGTAATGCGTTGACGCAGACGTTCTCGGGTCGTTTTTCCGATCGTTTTGGTCGTCGTGTGATGGCGTTTTCGGGTCTGCTGTTGGCGGGTTCTGCGGTGACGTTTATGGGGTTCGCGCCGGTGGCGTGGGTGTTTGTGTCGTTGACGGGGTGCTTGGGTATTGGTGCGGCATTTATGGGCCCGTCGATTCAGGCTGCGGTGTCTGATGTGATTGGTACTCGCCGCAGTGGTGGTCAGGTGTTGGCAGTGTATCAGATGTTTAGTGATTTCGGTATGATTTTGGGCCCGCTGGTGGCTGGGTTGATTGCGGATGCGTGGGGCTTTGTTCCAGCATTCATCATCAGTGGTTTGCTGCTTGTGGCGGCAGCCTTCACGTGGGCGCCGTTCCGTAAGGCGCGCTGGCCGAAGGATATCGCGGACGCGGACTATACGGGCCGCTAAGAGCTCTCTAATAGGTGAAAAGCCGGTGCCCGGTTCCTGTTGCGTGACAAGAACCGAGCACCGGCTTTATGCAGCTATTTTTGATTTTAGGGCAGCAGCCAGACGGGGCCAATCACGTCCGGGCCGCCCCAGAGCAGACGCATCCACAGGGCGGAGCCGAGCAGACCCACCAGTACCAGCAGGAGGCGGTACATGCGGCTCTTCGGCAGGTACGCGGCGATTAGTAGCGACAGGGGGAACAGCGGCAGCAGAATACGTACGGTGGATGACGTCGGGAGCCAGAAGATGAACAGGTATCCGGCGTAGCAGGCGGTCCACAGCCGCAGGGCGGGGTGTAGCAGGGTGCGGGTGAATTTCTGCGACATCCACCAGTAGAAGCTCAGGATGAGGAGCACCAGGGCGGCCCACATGATGATGGCGGGTACGGAGCCCACGTAGTAGAGGTTGAATTGGTGGACCCACTGGGCGAAGTACTGGTGGCCGTCTTCGACCTTGCGGAAGCTCCAGCCGAGTTCTGTGGCGAGGTAGGCGTCCATGCGTCCGGTGCGCAGAGCCGCGTGCAGGGGGTGTACGAAGGCGAAACTGCAGACCAGTAGGGCACCGAGGAGCTGGACGAAGCGTCCGCGGAACGCGGCCCACGCATCCGACAGGACAGACTGCGAGGAGTCATCGGAGCGGCGGGCAAGATAGTCAGAAACGGTGCACCAGAACCACCATAGGCCTATGAACGCGCCGAGTGGTACACCCAGCGGGCGGGACAGTGCCGTCAGAAGTGCCACAGGAAGGAGCAGAATGTAGCGGCCACACACCACACACCACACACTCAGGGCAAGGAGCAGAGTGGAAAGAGCCTCGGCGTAACCGGTGACGAAGATGGGGCTTGCCGGGCTGAACGCGTACACGGCGAGCGCCCACAGGGCGATGCGGTTTCGGCTTTCGTCGCCAACGAGTGGGCGGGTGTCGAAGGTGCCGCGGTCACGCCAGTTCAGGGAGCCGATGAAGAGGCGGTAGAGCACAACGGCCAAGGCGAGGCCGGCGGCGAGGCTGACTCCGACTGCGGCAAGGTGGTACTCGATACCGAAAATGTCAGCGACTTTGCCGCTGATCATTGAGTGGAGGGGCATGAAGGCCCAGGAGTTGAAGGATACGGACCCGTCGGCGCGCAGGGGTAGTTCGGTGGGGTACCACTCTTTGTAGATGTCCCGGTACCAGCCGGCGTCCCAGATGTTGAGGTAGGAGAGGAAACCGTTGTGGTTTTTGTTTTCGTGGCTGAGGGGGTTTCGCTGGTCTTCTGCGAGCGAGTATGCGAAGGTGCCGAGGTGGGTTGCGCAGGCTAGCGCCCAGATGATGAGGGCGGGGACCCAGGTGCGCCAGGCAGCCAGCTTCTGGGGGTTGGCGGCGGGTTCGGTGTTACTCATCTTGGTTTTTGTGGAGGGGCGCTGCGCTTCGAGGGCAGGCACGGGGCCGGTGGAGGAGCCGGATGAGAGGTCGCGTTCGATGAAGGACACAGGTTTTCCTGGGGATTGAGCCATAAGTATTCTCGCGAGTGTAGTGTGGACGCATGATGGACATTGCGGCGCCGTATCAGTTGAATCGTGTCTATTAGATACGGCGGGTGCTGCCCAGTCCAAAGCGGATGGTGCAGTTTGGTGAAATATCCATGTGTAGACTATCAACGAACTGACTGCGCCTCAATATGAACGTGCTATTCCTGCTAATTATGACGAAAGAGATGCGTGAAGCCGGTGCTTGCTGCGAAGCAGGCACCGGCTTTTCACGTACCAGGCTTATGTTCAAGAAATAGATAAAGAATCCGACAGGATAAATAACCCCAGAATCGGGTGAGTTGACGGCATCACCCAACCCCAGACCAAGCCATCTATATATCCCCAGCCCAAGGCAAGCTAACCCGAGAAGGAAACCACGCACCAAGCATATATTTCAACCAGTCCGAGGCAAGCCGCCAATCGGAGAAGGTAACCATATACCAACCCCTATCTCACCCAACCCGAGGGATAGGCGGCCTAGAGGGCGTACCTGACACGCGAAGCGGGGGCTCCGTCCTCGAAGCGCCCCCAGGCGCTGAAGAGGGGGCACTCCTCCGTGAGCGTTGTCCGGTATGCCATCTCAAACAACTAACCCACAGGCTAGCGGGTCACAGGCACCTTGGAGAATTCACGCACGGTACCCTCCGGATCGCCGGAGCGTACCAGTGCTTCACCGATGAGGACCGCATCGGCGCCAGCGCCGGCGTAGGCGCGCACGTCCTCGATGCCGGCGACACCGGATTCAGCGACCTTGATGACGGAGTTGGGCAGGTGCGCTGCGAGGGATGCGTAGTGCTCGTTGTTGACTTCGAGGGTCTTGAGGTTACGCACGTTGATGCCCACAATCTTGGCGCCGATGCGCTGGGCGACTTCGATTTCTTCGGGGGTGTGGGTTTCGACGAGGGCATTCATGCCGAGCGATTCGGTGAGTTCGAGGAACTCGCACAGGGTCTGCTCGTCGAGGGCTGCGACAATGAGCAGCACCAGGTCGGCGCCGTGTGCGCGTGCCTCCCAGATCTGGTATTCGTCGACGGTGAAGTCCTTGCGCAGCACGGGGATGTTCACGGCGGCGCGGACTGCGTCAAGATCGGCGAGGGAGCCGTTGAATCGGCGCTGTTCGGTGAGCACGGAAATTGCTGCGGCGCCCCCTGCTTCGTAGCGTGCGGCGAGCGCGGCGGGGTCCGGGATTTCGCCGAGTGCACCCTTGGAGGGTGAGGAGCGCTTCACCTCAGAAATAATGCGTGCGGTGGTGCCGTTGCCGCCGCCGGGTACTTCGCCGCGTAGGGAGTCGAGTGCATCGCGGGCGGGTGCAGCTGCGAGGGCGCGCTTCTTTATTTCCTCAAGGGGAACCTGCTGTACACGGGCGGCGAGGTCTTCGCGGACGCCGACAATGATCTCGTCGAGAACGGTGCTCATGGTGTCTCCTTGGGTTACTTGGTGGCGTTGACGGCTGCGTCTGCGTCCAGCGGTGCCAGGCCGGAGGCGGTCAGCACGGCGCGCAGCGGGGCGGCGGACTTGTTGACGGTTTCGAGGGTTTCGGAGTCCGGGTTGGAGTCCATGACGAGGCCTGCACCTGCCTGTACGTAGGCGGTGCCTTCCTTGAGTACGGCGGTGCGGATGGCGATTGCCATGTCCATGTTGCCGGCGAAGTCAAAGTAGCCGCACACGCCGCCGTAGACGCCGCGGCGGGTGGGTTCATATTCGTCGATGAGCTGCATGGCGCGCGGCTTGGGCGCGCCGGAAAGGGTGCCCGCCGGGAAGGCGACACGTAGCACATCGTAGGCACTGAACTGCGGGTCGAGTTCGGCGCTAACGGCGGATGAAATGTGCATGATGTGGCTGAAACGCTCAATGATCATGAACTGGTCGACGGACACAGTGCCGGGCTTGGCGATGCGCGAGAGGTCGTTGCGTGCCAGGTCGACGAGCATAAGGTGTTCAGAGCGTTCCTTCTGGTCGGCGAGCAGTTCCTCGGCGAGCGCGAGGTCCTCTTCGCGGGTTGCGCCGCGCGGGCGGGAACCGGCGATGGGGTGGGTGCTGGCGATGCCGTCCTTGAGGGTGACGAGCGCCTCCGGGGAGGATCCGACAATATGGAAGGGGGTGCCGTTGCTGTCTTCGAAGTTGAAGAGGTACATGTACGGCGAGGGGTTGGACTGGCGCAGTACACGGTACACGTCGAGGGCCTTGGCGTTGGTTTCGGCTTCGAATCGGCGTGAGAGCACGATTTGGAAGACGTCGCCGTCGATGATGTTTTTCTTGGAGCGGTCGATGGCATCCTTAAAGCCCTGTTCGCTCCAGGTGAGGGTGACGTCTTCGCGGACCTTACGGTCTACGTCTGCCACGCCGGAGAGAATGGAGGTGGTGGCTGCGGCGCCGCGCTGTAGGCGGCGGAGCATGCTGTGCAGGCGCGCGACGGCATCTTCGTAGGCGCCGTCGACGTTTTCGCTGGTGCCGTTGAAGTTGATGGCGTTGGCGACGAGTAGGACGGTGCCGTCCTTATTGTCGTGGATTGCCATGTCGGAGACCATGTTGAGTGCAAATTCGGGTAGGTTCACGTCATCAGCAGGGGGGAAGGGTAGGTGCTCCCAGTGGCGGACGACGTCCCAGCCGAGGTAGCCGACCAATCCGGAGGTGAGCGGCGGCAGGGTCGGGTCGGGTTCGGTGTAGAGCATCTGCAGGGTCTTGGCGATGGCTTCTACGGGGTCGCCGTCGACGGGTGCGCCAGCGGGGGTGCGTCCCTGCCAGTGGACTGCGCCGTCGACGGTGGTGAGAGTGGAGCGGGAGGACGCGCCGATGAAGGAGTAGCGGTCCCAGGCTGCGGATTCGCCTTCTGCAGAGATTTTGGCGGATTCGAGCAGGAAGGTACCGTGGGCTGCTTCGACCGGTTCGCCCTGGTCGTTTTGGAGTACGAGGGCTCGGTAGATGCCGATGGGGGTGAGTGAGTCGGCGAGGATTTTGATGTGTACGGGAATGACGCGGGTGCTGGCTGCGCGGGCGCGAAATTCTTCGAGGCTGGGGGTGATAGTGCCCAAATCCTGCATTGCTGTACTCCTTGGTGTTGGGGTGGGAGCGCGTCGGTGCGCTGTGTCCCTTAGCTGCCGCGCGGGGGTTTACCGTATATGCCGGCATGTATCTTTCTGGTGCATACATGCCAGATTCATAGACGCCCGATTATGCCTGATAAAGCCCGGTAAGTCCGGTGCGCGGGTTGTTTCAGTTTAACCGGTGCTGCAACCCAGTTTCACGGTGAAGAGTCAATAGGTCTCTTCGTGAAACTGAGCCGCGTACCGTTCAGTGGTGTTAGTTGCTGAACTGCTTGAGGGTTGCTGCGGTCTGCAGTGCCGCTGCGGTTGCCTCGTAGCCCTTATCTTCGTTAGAACCTTCCAGGCCTGCACGGTCGAGTGCCTGCTGCTCGTTGTCGCAGGTGAGCACGCCGAAGCCGATGGGGCGGCCGGTCAGCACGGACACGTCGGTCAGGCCGTTGGTTGCGCCCTGGCAGACGTAGTCGAAGTGGGGGGTGCCGCCGCGGATCACCACGCCGAGCGCGACGATTGCGTCAAACTTCTCAGCGAGGCGGGTTGCTGCGACGGGCAGTTCGAAGGTACCGGGAACGCGCACGAGGGTCGGCTCGAGGCCTGCGTCGCGTGCTGCACGCTGCGCACCGTCGATGAGGCCGTCCATGACCTGGGTGTGCCAGCTTGCCGCTACGATTGCGAGCTTGAAGCCCCTGTAGTCTTCGGGGTTGAGGGTGATATCTGCTGCGCCTACGCCGCTCATTGTGTTCTCCTTGTGGGTTGTGGGTTTTTGAAAAGTTTAGTGTGCAGGGGGTTACACGGGCTATCTGCAGGGTTTCTAATCTGTGCGCTATGCGCTTTTGAGCATGTGGCGCATGCGCTCACGCTTGGTCTGCAGGTAGTGTGCGTTCTCGACTCGAGCGGGAATTTCGTCCGGGATGAGTTCGGTAACCTGCAGGCCGAGGCTTTCGAGCGCCTCCCGCTTGGCGGGGTTGTTGGTCACGAGCCTCAGCTCGTTCACACCGAGTTCCTGCAGGATCAGTGCCGCCTGCGAGTAGTCTCGCATGTCGCCGTCCAGGCCGAGCACCAGGTTCGCGTCGAGGGTGTCGAGTCCGGCATCCTGCAGCGCGTAGGCACGGAGCTTGTTGACCAGGCCGATGCCGCGTCCTTCGTGGTTGCGCACGTAGATGAGGTACCCGCCGGTGCGGTTGAGGATGCGCAGGCCGTTCTCCAGCTGGGGGCCGCAATCGCATCGGAAGGAACCGAAAATGTCACCGGTGGCGCATTCAGAATGGACACGTACTGCGGGCGCTCCCCCATCCTCAGCAGGTACGGGGTCACCATCAGGGTCGAGGGCACGGGCACTGAGGTGCTCGGCACCATCTGCAAATCGCCAGGCGCGCAAACCGAACAGACCCTGGGGGGTGGGTACGGCGACCTCTTCGGTGCTTTCGACCAGCAGCGGGCTGGGGCTGGGCACCATGTCGAGGGGGCTGACTCGATAGCCTTCAGCGAGCTGGGAGGCGATGCTCAGGAATTTGGCGCTGAGCTCTTCAGCCTGCGCCTCAACCGGCTCGACCAGGATGACCGGATCTGCCAAGGTACCCGCTACGGAGGTGCCCGGCGTTGCCTGGGTGTTAGGGTTTTCGCTCATGCGTTCTCCTACGCTTTAGCTACGTACTTGATGAGGTCTTCGATAGAGATCATGGGTAGGTTGTGCTCGGTGGCGAAGGCGCGCAGGGCGTCGAAACGCATCATGGAACCGTCGTCGTGCACGACCTCGGCGATAACACCCACACCGGACAGGCCCGCCACGCGGGAGAGTTCCACTGCGGCTTCAGTGTGGCCGGGACGCTCCGCCACGCCGCCGTCAACGGCGCGCAGCGGGAAGATGTGGCCCGGGCGGGTGATGTCAGCCGGGGTGGAGGAAGTATCCGCGAGGATCTGCACGGTGCGTGCGCGATCTGCCGCGGAGATGCCGGTGCTCACGCCGGATGCCGCATCGCAAGAGACGGTGTATGCGGTGCCCTTGGGGTCCTCGTTGTTGGCAACCATGGGCGGCAGGTTCATCTCGTCGGCACGCTTATTGCTCAGGGGCGCGCAGACCACGCCGGAGGTGTAGCGGATCATGAAGCCCATCAGCTCGGGGGTTGCGTGCTCGGCAGCGAAGATGATGTCGCCTTCGTTTTCGCGGTCTTCATCGTCGACGACGACTACGGCGCGACCTGCGGCGATAGCGTCCACTGCGGTCTGCACGCTGTCAAGGACGGTTGCGGCGTCGGCGCGGCGCGGCGCAACCTGCTCACCGGAGTGTGCAGGGCCGGTCTGCGGTACGCCAGCGAACGCGGTCAGACGTTGCACGTACTTAGCGAGCGCATCGGTCTCAAGGTTCACGCTGTCGCCGACCTTGAGAGCGCCGAGGTTGGTTGCCTTCAGAGTTTCGGGAATCAGGCCAACCTCGAACCACGCGGGGGTTTCGCCGGGCTCAGATACTGCGGTGACGGTCAGAGACACTCCAGAAACAGCGATGGATCCCTTCTCAGCGAGCAGGGGTGCCAGGTCGGCGGGCAAGTTGAAGCGCAGGGTACTCCATGCCTCGTGCGCAGTAACGGATGCGAGGGTGCCCACCGCATCCACGTGACCCTGCACGACGTGACCGTCGAAGCGGCCACCGGCGGGCAGGCAGCGCTCCAGGTTGACGGTGTCACCCGGGTTCAGGTTGCCGAGGTTGGTGCGGCGCAGCGTCTCGCCCATGGCGTAGGCGCGGAACTGGCCGGGCTGTAGCTGGTCGAGGTCGATAGCGGTGAGGCATACACCGTTGACGGCGAGGGATCCGCCGTGTTCGAGGTCGGCGACGACATCTCCGGCGTTGAGGGTCAGGTAGGCTGCGTCGCTACCTTCGATGGGAGTGATGGATTCTACGGTGCCGAGGGCGCCAATGATTCCGGTAAACATGTGTGCTTTCCTTTTCTCGCCGTGTCCGCCGGGGCGTCGTCGTTGAGGGCGACGGGCGGCGATGGTTTGTTCGTCGGTATAACTATACGTATTTTTCGAATATTCCCCGTGACGGGGAGGTTTTGTGCCAGCATGCGAACCAGCCGGTATGAATCAGCTGGCATGAACTAGCCAGCGCCAACTATTCGGGCGCAGCCAGGCATCCAGCTTCGCCGGGGTGCGCCGCTACCCGGAGTCCTGCGCAGTTCCGCGAGGTGCCGGCACCAGGTGCGTTGCGGTGTCATTGCCGAGCACGCGTACCGCCGGGAACATGCCCAGGTCATCCAGCTTCATGCGCAGTGCCTGCGCCAGGGTGTCCACGAACAGACGGTACACGGCGCTCTTACCTTGCCCCATGATCATGGGAGCGCGGTACCAGACCATCTCGTCGATGAGGTCTTCACCGGCGAAGAGGCCGACCATGCCGGGGCCGCCCTCAATCATGAGGTGCCGTACCCCGCGGGCGTACAGCTCGTCGAGCAGTTCGCGAGGGTCGTGGGTGAAGACCTGCAGGAAGTTCTGCGGGTCCGCCTCCACGCCTTCGGGCGGGTTGAGACCGCGCACACGGTAGTTCTCGGCAATCTCGGTCTTGCCCATAACCACCCGCAGCGGCTGCTTCTTGAAGCGTTCCCCATTGGCGTCGCGCGCATCCAGGGTCGGGTCGTCCATGAGAGTTGTTCGGGTGCCAATCATGACGGCGTCGGAGCGGTGACGAATCAGATGCCCATCAATGCGCGCTGCGGGGCCGGTAATCCACTTGCTCGTGCCGTCAGCTGCCGCAATAAACCCGTCCAGGGTGGAGGCGCTCTTTGCGGTGATGAAAGGGCGGCGTTCGGCGGCGGCAATGAACCAGCGCTCATTCAGCAGGTAGGATGCGTTCGCGAACTCCTCCATGGCGTGCACAGTGACCCCCTGCGAGCGCAGGTAGGCGGCGCCTCCCGCTGCATTTTCGGTATCGTCGCTGTAGGCGTAGTAGAGTTCGCTGATACCCGCCTCGGCGACGGCGTGGGAGCAGGGGCCGGTGCGTCCGGTATGGTTGCAGGGCTCGAGACTCACGTACATGCGGGCGCCGGTAAGGTCAGTTCCCGCAGCACGGGCGGCGGCGAGAGCGTCGGCTTCGGCGTGCGGGGTGCCTGCACCTCGGTGGTAGCCCACGTGCAGCACGTGCCCGTGCGCGTCGGTGATAACGGCGCCGACAAGCGGGTTCGCGCCGCGGATACCCTGGCGTGCCGCCTGCAGTGCCAGGGTCATAGCTTCTGCGTGGCTGAGCGTCTGCTCGGGGCCGGGCAGCTGGAGAGTGCGTGCGGCGGCCAGCCCGGCAAGGTGCCCGTACTCCGCGGCGGAGTAGTCCAAATCGTTGTGCGGCAAAGATACACTCGGGGCAACAGTTGCGGGCTGGTGTGCGCTCGCCAGCACCTGCAGCGAGGGGTTCTGCGACATCTTAAGCACGACCCTTCTGTACATCGGTTACCTCAACGGCCACGTCGGGGAACTGGGTCTGCACCTGAGTCTTCTGCGCCTCCAGGTTGCGGGTGCGCCACCAGACGAAGAAGCCAATCAGGGTGAAGCATCCGTAGAACACGTACATGAAGGAGGTTGCGTAGTAGCCTGCGTTCCACAGTAGCGGCACACCGACCAGGTCAACGGCAACCCAGATGAGCCAGAATTCAACCCAACCGCGCGCCATACCGTAAGTGGCGAGCAGTGAGCCGGTGAAGATCCAGGCGTCGGACCAGACCGGTTCGTAGGAGCCGAGGGCGCGGAAGATGGGGGTGAGCAGCAGAGTACCTGCAACCATAGCGACAACCAGGCCTGTGCGTTCGATGTTGGTAGCCCACTTGGGGATTACCGCGACACCTTCGGAGGCGTCACCGCCGGAGGCGCGGGTTACGCGCCAGCGGTGCCAGCCCCAGATGGACACGGCAATAAACATGACCTGTCGGCCTGCCTGGCCGAGCATGGTCACGGGGTGCGGGCTGCCGACGAGGGCGCCCAGGAAGACAGTGAGGAGCAGTAGGTTGCCGAGAATGCCGACGGGCCACGCCCATACTTTGCGTCGCATGCCACCAAGCGCCGATGCCAAGCCGAATGCGTTTCCGAGAACTTCGCGCACGAGGAGAGACTGGTCCCCCACGTGAATTTGTGCGTCGAAGAGCCACCGCACAATGTCCATTGTTTCTTTCCTCTCTGAGTTGGACCGTGTGTCGGATGCGCTGTGTGCGCATCTGCGGCGGCTCCGGGGAGAGGAACAGAAAAAGGCGCGGCTAACGCGGGGTTCTTAGGGAGTGCCCGGTATCCGTGCTGAGGCGGGAGCGGCGAATCAGCCCACCATGGCTGAAATCAGTGACTGCGGTCGAGGGGAATAATGTACCGGCACCTACGAAAGGTGCCTCTCCCCCGTCATACAGAAAACCGCTGTGCCCTTGGGCAACGGTTTTCTCAAGTATTTTTCTCGAGCAACAGTTTTCTCAAATAACTGCTTCGGTGCACCCTACACGCTACCTCGAGGTTTCTCGGGAGGCTCGGCGGAGTGCGCTCCTGCCTTTTTCTGCTCGTGCTACCTTCCATCCAGACTGTACTGTCGGCACCGGATTTTCACCGGTTCGGCCTCTCTTGCAAGCGGGCGTCTCTAGCGGAGTCTTGGCGTCCTGCCCGGATGCGAAGATTCGTATGATTCTTTGCCTGCCTGCGAGAGTGGTTCGCGGGCTGTGACCGCCGGTTCGGAATTTCACCGACCCCGGAGCACGATGTTGATACTGATTATGCCACAGCGCACGCTGGGGTTTTAATTTGTTTTCTCTGGGATAACTTCCGTGACAAGATGACGTTTTGTGACCACGTTCCGAGTACGTTTTCAAGACCCATCAGCTTGCTTCTATCGACAGTCACCTGTGGAGTCATTTAGGAGTTCTGTTCTTCAACTTTTCGGGGATGATTTATCACGGTTTCATAACGGTGGAGAGTGCTAAACAGGCCAAAGAGTTACAGCGGTTTCCAGCGGATTACCCAGAGCATATTGAACACCCATCACTACCTTTACGACAAGGAATTATAAAATAGGGTTAAATTATTGGTTTAAGGATTAGTTCAGGGGTGGTTTAAGGTTATTCTTATCTACAGGAGCGCCCATCACCGATAAACCGGTTCCGTTGGGAACGACATGAT
Source organism: Rothia similimucilaginosa (assembly GCF_029850985.2). NCBI lineage: Bacteria > Bacillati > Actinomycetota > Actinomycetes > Micrococcales > Micrococcaceae > Rothia > Rothia similimucilaginosa. The sequence goes on from NZ_CM138149.1 coordinate 1,238,132, forward strand.
TCGGACCATCCGAGCACTCACATCAAACCCTTAAGCTTCTGCCATTTGAAGCTAGAAAAGCGGAACCGGCGGGGGAGCTCTTCCGATAAACTTCCAGAAGAACGCACAGCGTCCACCTTTCTATGGGGCTCTGTGTGTGTCAACCGGTCATAAACTCCCATTCTTCTGTCGTCGCCTACCGCGGTCCGCGATGGGAGTTACGGGAACCTTACGGGATGGTTGATCCCGTGCGCTCTGCATTGTCTTGTGGAGTGTGGTGTGTTTGGGTGGCGTATTCGCAGTACAGGAGCGAATACGCCACCCGTTTATAACGTGTAAAACCCTGCCTACCCACACTCAGGAGAGCTGCACACAAAACTCAGCCCCACACCGACCTCATATGCCCCGGACTGAGGCAAACTACCCCGAGAAGCTACCCCTTTATATCTTTCCCCGAGGGGCAGGCGACCTAGAGTGTGTACCGGACACGCGAGGTGGGGGCACTCCCCCGCGAGCGGTGTACGGTACAACTTCTCAAACAACTAACCCGCAGGTAAAACTTCATACGCAAACAGGGGCGCCTACGATAGACATCTATCGCAGGCGCCCCTGTTTATTGCCAAGCCTCCAGAGGGTGCCTCTCGGGAATACGACGGGACTCCATCTTCAAGGCGGCTGGGTTATTGATGATTAGGGGCGCCGCAGAGAGGGCACTCCCCCGCTAGCATTTCCGACGTGCCCTTTCTATGAGGCTGTCGAAGAGTTTTAGCCCTCTACTGAACGGAACGCTACAACAGCATTGTGACCGCCGAAACCGAAGGAGTTCGACAGTGCCACGATGTCGCCGGCGGGTAGCTCGCGAGCCTCGGTCACCACATCCAGGTCAATCTGGGGGTCCTTGTTGTCCAGGTTGATGGTGCAGGGTGCGATGCGGTGGTGCAGAGCCAGGACGGTCAGCACAGCCTCAAGGGCACCCGCGCCGCCGAGCAGGTGGCCGGTCATGGACTTGGTTGCGGAGACGGCGATGTTCTTGGTGTGCTCACCGAAGGTTTCGTGCATTGCGGTTGCTTCAGGCAGGTCACCGGCAGGGGTGCTGGTGGCGTGCGCGTTGATATGCACGACGGTCTTCGGGTCAATGTTGCCATCTTCGAGGGCTTCACGCAGTGCGCGGGTTGCGCCGAGTGCTGCGGGGTCCGGTGCGGTGATGTGGTAGGAGTCGGCGGATACGCCGGTGCCTGCTAGTTCCGCGTAGACGCGTGCGCCGCGTGCCTTGGCATGCTCTTCAGATTCGAGGATGAGTGCTGCTGCACCTTCACCCATGACGAAGCCATCGCGGTCGACGTCGTAGGGGCGGGATGCCTTTTCGGGTTCGTTGTTCCGGGAGGAGAGTGCCTGCATCTTGGCGAATGCTGCCATGGGTAGCGGGTGGATAGCTGCTTCAGCGCCACCAACGATGACCACGTCAGCCTTGCCGCTACGAATCATTTCAGCACCCAGCTGCATGGCCTCGGTGGAGGATGCACATGCGGAGACGACGGTCTGCGCTGCGGCACGTGCCTTGAGGTTCATGGAGACTGCTGCAGCGTTACCGTTGGGCATGAGCATCGGAACAGTCATGGGTAGGACGCGGCGGGGACCCTTCTCACGGAGGGTGTCCCATGCGTCGAGGAGGGTCCACACGCCACCAATGCCGGTGCCGAAGGCTACGCCGGTGCGCTCGGGATCGACTTCTTCTGCAGAGTCGGCGTCGGGGCCGGTGAATCCTGCGTCTTCCCATGCTTCGCGTGCGGCGATGAGGGCGAGCTGACCCGAGGGATCCAGGCGCTTTGCTTCTACCTTGGTGAGGCGGCCGGATTCGAGGGCGGGCACGGCGAGCTGGCCTGCAATGTATACGGGCAGGTCGTATTCCTTGACCCAGGGGTAATCAAGGGTAGATACACCAGATACGCCCTTGGTTGCGTTTTCCCAGGTGGTGGGGACGTCGCCGCCAATGGGGGTGGTCGCGCCGAGGCCGGTCACCAGCACTTTTCGAGACATTGTGGCACTTTCTCTTCGGTGGTCGATTTGGTGGTTTATCCGGTGGTGTGTGGATAAAAACCTGTAGGTCCCGGGGGGGTATACGTGTGTGTTCCGCGTGGGGTCCGCACTGCGGGTTCCTCGCTGTATTCCCGGGGTGTATTGGGTTAGTTGGGTAAACAGCGATGCGGCGCGGGCCGGTGAGAGCCCGCGCCGCATCGTTATTGGTGATAGCTTAGGCAGCGTTCGCGATGAACTCGACTGCGTCGCCAACGGTCTTGAGGTTCTTGACCTCTTCGTCCGGGATGGTCACCTCGAACTTCTCCTCAGCGTTCACGACGATGGTCATCATCGAGATGGAGTCGATGTCCAGGTCCTCGGTGAAGGACTTGTCTAGCTGAACGTCCTCAACCTCAACGCCGGTCTCTTCGTTAACGATTTCTGCCAGACCTGCGAGGATCTCTTCCTTGTTAGCCATTCAGGGGCTCCTTTGTTGTTCGATGGTCATCGCACCCGCCGGTTGGGGGTACGCGTGCATTACCGAGTTTATCGTGTCTACGTGGTGTACGCATGCGGAAACTCGGAGTTTAGGGGATGCTTTCCCGCTTTATTTTCTTTCTCGTGCACCGGTGTGGTGCCGGTTATGAGGGGGCGGTGAGCATCGGGCTCTTGTGGTTTTCCTTAGGGAAGGACGACTACCTGAGCTGCGAATGCCAGGCCGGCACCGAAGCCAATCTGCAGGGCGAACTTGCCGGAGAGTTCCGGGTTCTCCTTAAGCAGGCGATGTGCGGCGAGGGGGACCGATGCGGCGGAGGTGTTACCAGCATCAACGATATCGCGTGCCACTGCCACCGTGTCGGGAAGCTTGAGGGTCTTGACCATCTGGTCAATGATGCGGGCGTTTGCCTGGTGCGGGATGAGCGCGCCAAGCTCGTCGGGGGTGATGCCGGCGGTTTCGAGTGCCTGCTTGGCGACCTTTGCCATTTCCCATACTGCCCAGCGGAAGACGGAGGGGCCGTCCTGTCGCAGGGTGGGCCAGATCTTTTCGCCTTCCTGTACGGGGTTTGCTACGAAGTCGCGGTTGCGAATGTCTAGCATCGAGCGGTCCATGCCAACGGTGCCCCAGCGGGAGCCGTCCGAACCCCATACAGTGGGAGCGATACCGGGTTCGTCGGAAACGCCCACGACTGCTGCGCCTGCGCCGTCGCCGAGCAGGAAGGAGATGGTGCGTTCGGTGTTGTCAATGAAGTCGGAGAGCTTCTCAACGCCGATGACCAGCACGTGCTTTGCGGTGCCTGCGCGGACGAGGGCGTCTGCCTGGGCGATGCCGTAGCAGAAACCTGCACACGCTGCGGAGATATCGTATGCGGGGCACTTGGAGCCGATTGCATCGGCGACCAGGGTTGCCAGGGAGGGGGTTGCGTAGGGGTGCGAGATGGTCGAGATGATGACCGCCTCAATGTCCTCACCGGCTACACCGGATGCCGCCAGGGCGTCCTTGGCGGCACCGATGGCGAGGTCAGTTACGGACTGGTTTTCGCTGGCGCGGTGGCGAGTTGCGATACCAGTGCGCTGCTTGATCCACTCGTCGGAGGAGTCGATTGCCTCAACGATGTCATCGTTGGGGACGATGACCTCACCGCGGGCTGCGCCGTAACCGAGGATGCGGGAGTAGCGGTTGATTTCGTACTGCTTGAGGGTAGTCACGTATTCAATCCTTAGTGCTGATGCTCGCAAGACACTGTGTGCCTCGCATGTCTAAAGTGCATGTCTAGTGTGAAGGGTTCCTAGCGCAGGGAGAGCTGGGTTCTCTCCTCTGGCGTTTAGCCCTTCAGTGAGGCGAGGTCCTCCGGAGCGTTGATGGAGGTGCCGGGCACGCCGCGCATCGCGCGCTTTGCCAGCCCAACCAGGGTGCCTGCGGGGGCGACCTCGATAATGCTGGCGACTTCACGTTCAAGCAGGGTTGCCATGCACAAATCCCAGCGCACGGGGCTGGTCACCTGGGAGACGAGGGTCTTGACGAACTCTTCACCGGATGCCACTGCGGAACCATCGCGGTTGGTCAGTAGCGCGGAGGTCGGGTCGGATACCTGCAGGGCTACGGCGAACTCTTCCAGTGCGGGCACGGCAGGTGCCATTGCCTCGGTGTGGAATGCGCCAGCGACCTTCAGAGGGATGACGCGTGCGCGTGCGGGCGGGTTCGCGGCGAATGCTTCAATGGCGGGGATGGGGCCTGCGGCTACGATCTGGCCGCCGCCGTTGGAGTTTGCTGCGACGAGGCCTGCTGCGTCGATGGCTTCGCGGACGTTTTCTTCAACGCCTCCGAGTACTGCAGCCATGCCGGTCGGGGAGGCGGCTGCCGCCTCCGCCATGCCGTTGGCGCGCACGCGCACGAAACGCATTGCGTCTTCGTCGCTGAGTACGCCTGCAAGTGCCGCTGCTGTGATTTCGCCGACGGAGTGGCCCGCGAAGATGAGCTCTTCACCGTCGAGTTCGTGCAGTGCGAGGCGACCGGTGACGATGCCTGCAGCCACGATGAGGGGCTGGGCGATTGCGGTGTCCTTGATGGTTTCTTCTTCGGCTTCAGTGCCGTAGTGAATTAGGTCGATGCCTGCCGCTTCGGAGAGTCGTTCCAGGTGCTCACGCACACCTTCAATCTCGAGCCAGGGGCTCAGGAAGCCTTTCTTCTGAGAACCCTGTCCGGGGCAAACGAGTGCGCGCATGCGGTGCGACCTTTCTAGTTTTTAATACTCGTACGCGGTGCCTCCGTAGAGACGGATACCACGGTTAGTCTGTTACCTATGCTACCTTGTTCAGCGGCTTTGAATAAACATCGCTGTGCAGAAAGTTTAGGGTGCACAGGATATCCAGATAGACATTGAACAGTGTATAGCTTAGATTGAATCGTACAACCCGCACGGGCAAGATTCAAATAGAGAGACAGCTAACTTTCGGGTTCCACCCCTATGCTCGCGGATGCGCCCGAGCATACGTCTCCGCCAGACGCTTCATCGACACGTGCGTGTAAATCTGCGTGGTCGCCAACGACGAATGCCCCAATAGCTCCTGCACCGAACGAATATCGGCACCACCATCAACCAGATGAGTCGCCGCCGAATGACGCAAAACGTGCGCACCCGAGGCGGTTGTGTTCTCCACCGTGCGCAGCAAGCGGGTCAGATCCTCACGAATCTGACGGGCATTCGCACGCCCACCCCGAGGGCCAATAAACAGAGCCGTCACGCCCTGAGCGCCCTCCGGAATCCACTGCGGACGACCATACGAAACCCAACGATTCAACGCCTTGAGCGCCGGGGTACCCAACGGCACCACTCGCTCCTTATTGCCCTTACCCAGCACGCGCACCGTCTTATTTGCCCGGTCCACACTTTGCAAATCCAGGCCGGTCAGCTCAGAGATACGCATGCCCGAGGCGTACAGCACCTCAACCACAGCTTCCAGGCGCAGCAGGCGCGCATCACGAGGATCCTGCACCCGGCGCTTCTGCAGAGTAGTCAGTAACTGGTTCATCTGCTCCTGGCTCAGCACCGGCGGCAGGTGATTCTCCCGCTTGGGGGTGCGCATACCGCGCGTGGGATTGGCGTGCACCAGTTCCTCATCCTGAGCCCAGGTGAAGAACGTACGCAGGGTCGAGCCGCGGCGAGCCACCGTAGAACGAGCCGCCTGCCGCAGATGTAGCGAACCCAACCACTCACGAATCAGGGACGCATCAATACTCTCCAGATGCCGCACACCGCGGCGCGCCATATAACCGAAAAAGCCCTCCAAATCCGAAATATAGGAACGAATCGTCTCTTCAGAACGGTGCTTCTCATAACGCAGAAAACGCTCAAAACGGTCCAGGACGGGGCGGAATACTTCGCCAGAAACGCCCAGCGCTGATTCAGGTAAGGCGGAGCCGGACAGGGCTGAATCCAGGCGTTCACCGTGCCTCTGTGGGTTATCTGCGGCGAGGCTGCGGGTATAGGTCACCGGCAGGGTCGCAGAGGGATCATCATCCCGGTTCTCGTCCCGGTATTCTTCCGGGTTCTCGTTCCGGTTTTCAGCCCAGTTTTCGTGCTGGCGGGCGGGGGTCATGCGTCCCTCCTTTCGTGGTTCCGGCTCCTGGGTCTAGCGGCATTGATGCTTCTCGACGTTGTATTTCTATTCCCCACGCATCTGCCGATAGGGCGGCGGGGTAGGCTCCGCACCAGTACGCGCAGGCCTACCCCAATTGTAGAGAGGTTCAGTCTCCTCTACATGCCGCCCTGTCATGACCGGCTCTCACAACCCGCTACTGCCTCAGGTGTTCAGTAGGGGTGTTCAGGGGCTCTTCTACGCTGCAACAGCCGGGCGGACCTTTCTCCAGCTTGTTCCGCTACTCTCCGCTAGGCCGCAGCGCTCCAGGTGGAACAGATCAGCCATCACGTCGCGAGCACTCAACCCAAGGGCTGCGGCAATCTCGTCCACGCCACGGTAGGAGCGCGGGCTCAAGTCATCCCAGACCCTGCCCTGCCGTTCGGTCAGCTCATCCAGCGTGCTAGAGGAGGCAGCCTGATCCCACTCGCTCTCGTGCTCGGTGCCCAGCTCGAAACCCGCGGCGGCATCGTATTCGAGAATGTCGGCGGCCTCGGTAAGTGTTTGCGCTAGTCCATCACGTAGCAGACGGTTCGTGCCCACCGAATTCGGCGAGTTAATCTGGCCCGGAACCGCCCAGAGAGTACGCCCAATCTCCATTGCGTGACGAGCCGTATTCAGCGCACCGGAACGCCAACGTGCCTCCACCACAATGGTATGCCGCGCTAACGCCGCAATCAGCCGGTTACGCTCCAGAAAACGCCACCGCGTGGGGGTATTACCCACGCTCACCTCGCTCATGATGAGCCCTCGGTCAATAATCATGTTCAGCGCATCCGAGTTCTGCGCCGGGTACAGCCGGTCCAACCCACCCGCCATGAAAGCGATGGTCGGCAGGTCGCTACCCTGCTGGGTCAGCGCCGCCCGATGCGCCGCAATATCAATGCCCATCGCACCGCCAGAAATCACCGTGTACCCGTGGCGCGCCAGCTCAGCGGCGAGGTGGGTCGTCGCCTCCGTACCGTAGATGCTCGGGTCACGCGAACCGACCAGCGCCACGCTCGGGGTAGAGGCCAAATCCAGCAGGTGCCGCGAATCGCCTCGGCACCACAGCCCGTATGGTCGAGCAGGCCCCAAATCGTTCAGCTGCGGCGGCCACAGCGGATCAGCAGGAGTGACCAGCCACGCCCCGCAGGTTGCCGCCATATGCGCCTCCGCGTTCAGGGTGCGTTCCATGCGGCGGTTCCAGCGCAGGCGGCGGGTCGCGAGCAACTTGCCGAACTTATCGCGGCTCATCTGATGCTCACCCGGCGTGTAGTAGCCATTCGCGCTGGAGAACAGGGCGGACTCCCCTGCCACAGGCGCACCCACCGAGTGCAGAAATTCGCTGAGCTGTTCGTCCGGTTCGCCGTTCTCCCAGGTGTACTCATCCGGGATATGCCCGGTCAACAGGTAGTGCAGGGTCAGCGGCGCACCCAGGCTGGCGAGGGATTCGACCACGAGCTCATCGGCGGGCTCCGCGTAGCGCATCAGTTGAGCGGTGCAGCAGCGGATGTACTCACGGCACGCCGCCTCAAGCTCCGGCGCGCTGAGGGCGGGATTGAACAGGGGCTCAGGAGTGAACAGATGTACAGGATCAGAGCCGCTGGAGGCTGTGCCCACCGCAGGTTCGGGGCGCTCGCTCTGTAGCCCCTCACCCTGTAGCTCCTCTCCCGGCTGTTCCTCCCGGCTCAGTTTCTGCTGATTCATCTCTTCCAGATACACCGGGTTCAGGCAGGAGGCGAGGAATCCCGGCAACCGCGCCCCGTTGTATGGGCTCGGCGAAGGTTCCTGCCCCAGCGACAGGATATGAGCCGCCCTCTCACGCACCAGGGCGTGCACATCCAGAGTGCGACCGGGCAGGCGGATCTGCAGTACCTCCTGTACAAAATCCTCAGCCGCGCTCTCTTCTGGCGCTTGCTCTTCCAGTGCTGTTTCTCTCAGCCCATAATCTTTCAATTCGGTATCTTCAACTCGTTTTCTCAGTTTCTTCTCACTCATGACGTTCTTCTCCTCTCGTGGGTGATTCCTTCTATAAACCAGCACGCTATGTCAGCTGTCCCTATTTCAGCTGCCCCTGCTGCCGCAGGAAAAGCGCCACATCCAGATGCTCCCGGCTCGGGTAGGCGGCACCTTCCAAATCAGCGAGGGTCCAGGCGATACGCAACACCCGGTCATAGCCGCGAGCCGTCAGCGTTCCGCGATCCACGGCGGCGTTCAGCTCGCCGGTGAGCTTCGCATCCAGACGCAGCGGACCTCGCAAAATTTTGCCGTTCATCTCCGCATTCGTTTTCAACCCGTACGGTTCCAGGCGCTCCCGCTGAGCCTGCCTCGCCGCCATAACGCGCTCGCGAATCTGCGCCGAGCTCTCATTCACCTGACCGCCCGCAAGCTCCGTGGACGACACCTTCGGAACCGTCACATTCACGTCAATACGGTCCACCAGCGGGCCGGACAGCCGCCCAAAATAGGCGCGACGCTCACGCGGAGCACACGTGCACTCCGTACCGGTACCCACGTTCATGCCACAGGGGCACGGGTTCGCCGCCAGAATCAGCTGAAAACGCGCCGGATACGTCGCCGATGCACTCGAACGGTCCAGAGTCACGGTCCCCGACTCCAGGGGTTGACGGAGCGAATCGAGCACCGTGCGTTTAAACTCCGGCGCCTCATCGAGAAAGAGCACGCCGCGGTGCGCTTTAGACACGCAGCCCGGGCGGGGAATGCCGCTGCCGCCACCCAAAATCGCCGGCGCGGAGGCGCTATGATGCGGCGCCTCAAACGGCGGCTGACGCACCAGCTCACTCAGGTGCTCCCCCGCCGAGCAGAGGGAACGAATCGCGGTCACCTCCATCGCGGCATCGTTGTCGAGGGTCGGCAGGATGCTCGGCAGGCGCTCCGCCAGCATGGTTTTACCCGAACCAGGCGGTCCGGTCAGCAGCATATGGTGACCACCCGCAGCGGCAATTTCCAGGGCGAAACGGCCCTGTGACTGACCGGCGACATCGCTCATATCCGAGGGAATTTCAGCCGGTTTCGCTACCGGTACGCTCGCCTCAGTCTGCGGGGCGGGCGGGTAGGTCAGCTTCTGACTCTCCGCGCCGAGAGCGGCAAAAACCTCTGCCAAGCAGCGGAAACCGCTCACCTGCGCGCCGGGGATGAGCGCCGCCTCCTCAGCATTTTCGGCGGGCACAATCACGCGGTGGTGTCCGGCATCCACGGCAGCTTTGACTGCCGGCAGGATGCCCGGCACAGGGCGTAGCGTTCCGTCCAGTCCCAGCTCACCCAGAAAAACGCTATCGCCGCTGGGGTGAAGTTTCTTCTCCGCCTGTAGCGCCGCAACCACAATGGCTAGATCAAACGCAGAGCCGCGCTTGGGTAGGGTCGCCGGGGTCAGGTTCACGGTGAGCCGGTGCTGAGTGAGGGTGATGCCGGTATTCTTCGCGGCGGAGCGTACACGCTCTTTCGACTCGTTAAGGGCGGTATCGGGCAGGCCCAGCAGCACGAAGCCGGGCAGGCCCTGTGAAATATCAGCCTCGACGTCAACAATGTGCCCACGCAAGCCCACGAGCGCCACGGAATAGGTGCGTGCGAATCCCATTACGCCACCGCCTTCAGATGCTCGAAGGTGAAGGTTTCGCAGGATCCAGTCACCGCAATTGCGTCAATGCGAAAGCGCGGAAAATCCAGGTTCTCGCGCAGCCTGCACCAAAGAATCGCCAGCGAGCGCGTGCGGCGCGCCTTATCGCGGTCAATAGACGCGAACGGGTGCCCAAAATCTTCGCTGCTGCGGGTCTTGACCTCAATAAAAACCAGTTCGTCCTCGGGGTCAATGGCGATCAGGTCGAGCTCACCGCGGATTTGTTCGTATTCCAGTCCGGCAGGCGGGCGCCAATTCCTCTCCAGAATCCGGTAGCCATTCGTCTCCAGGATGCGGGCGGTCAGTTCCTCGCCCCATCTACCGACGCTGTGGGCGCGGGGTGGGGTTCGGTGGATTCGGAGTCTGTTGGGTGCGTTTTGGGTTGTGGCGTGGGCTGTTATTCGGGCTGTTGTCATGGGTCTCTCCCGGTAGATAGCGGTAGTGCTTCTACTGTGCCCGCCGCGCGCGTGCCCGAACGTGGTTAACGAAAAACTGTGGATAACCTCAGTTCTCAGAAGGAATTAGAGGTTATCCACAGCTATTTATTTGAAATTTTGGGGCATATTTTTCAAAAACGCCGCTCGGGTGCCAATTCGCCGCGTCATATTCGCGTAGTTTCATCGCGCGGTTTCATCACCTAAGTTCTGCCGCCCAGCAGCTCGGCACTGGTGCGCTTACCTCCGGCAAGGCGGTGAATCAGGCCTGAGCTAGGCGTTAAAGTCCGGCATTTCCGGCACGGTGAACTCCTGGTTGGGCAGGCGCTCCTCCACGTTCACATCACGTACCGAGTAGGCGTGCACCTTCTTCACAAAGCGGTTGGAGCGGAATACATCCCACACCCACACGTCGCTCATGCTCACCTCAAAGTAGAGGGTGCCGCCCTGCACATGCGGGGTGACGTCCACCTGGTTTGCCAGGTAGAAGCGTCGGTCGGTTTCTACCGCGTAGCTAAAGAGCGACATGACGTCTTTGTATTCGCGGTAGAGCGCCATTTGGGCGTCGGTCTCGTAGTTTTCGAGGTCTTCTGCGCTCATTACTCTTCCTTTCCTGGGCTTTCTTAGTACTGATTCAGCGGTGGCACGTTAGGCTTTCGCCAGCTTCCGAGGCGCGGTCTTCAGGAACGCCACGCGCCCTAGCCGCGCTGTGTCGCGGCGGCCTTAATCTGCTCGGCGGTCGCCGGAAGCGACCATGACAGTCGATGCTGCGGGCTGGGGCCCTGCACGCTAATCGCCTCGCGGTGAGCGGCGGATCCGTAGCCCTTGTTGTTTGCCCAGCCGTACCCCGGGTAGCAGGCATCCAGCTGGACCATCAGCTCGTCACGTTCCACCTTCGCAACCACCGATGCGGCGGCAATGGAGGCGCATTTGTAGTCGCCCTTAATGACCATGGTCACCGGCATCTGCGCGGGCTCACCTGCGCCCTCCCATGCCTGGGCGAGCAGTGCGTTATAGTGTGCCTGCGCCGGGTCCGGTGCCAGCGCACTGAACAGGTCCTCCTGCGGAGGGGTAAACCAGTCGTGCTTACCATCCAGCAGGGCGGCGTCGGCACGGTATCCGCGGCGCGCCAGCTCAGCGAGCGCACACTGAGCGGCAAGTCTCAGCGAGAGGGTCATGCCGAGCCGGTCAATATCTGCCGGTTCCACGTGGCCGACTGCCACGGCGCACCACTGGCGGATTTCGGGAACCATGGATTCGCGGCGTGCCGGTGAGAGTGCTTTGGAGTCGATTAGCCCGCCCACTTCGAGGGTGGCGTCCGGGGTGAGGATTGCGACGCCCACGGTGACCGGGCCCGCCATGGAGCCGCGGCCCACCTCGTCGATTCCGGCAACCGTGCGGGTGCCGGAGGCGAAGAGCTGCTGCTCGTATTCGAGGTCGGCGGCAGGCGGTGTTGTCTTCGCAGGCTTAGATTGAGCGGGTTTCCTTGCGCTCTTCTGAGCGCTCACCATCATTCCCAAGCTCGCTTACTCGCTCGGGGTGGAGGTCGGCTCGGGAATCGAGGAGAACACTGAGCTCTGATCCTGTAGCAGACCGAAGTGGTTCAGCGGCCACGCCACCACGAACACGTTACCCTGCACGTCGTCCTTGGAGATGAACGCGGTGCCGTCGCTAATGTGGTAGCGGGAGTCGGCGGAGTTGCTGCGGTGGTCACCCATCACGAAGTACTTGCCGGCGGGCACGGTCACCTTGAAGGGGATCTCCGAGGGCTGGTTGCCGGGGTACAGGTACGGTTCGGTAATTTCTACACCATTGACCTTGACCTTGCCGTTTCCGTCGCTTTCGACCACGTCACCGGGGGTACCAATAACACGCTTGACTAGGTAGTTCGATGAGGTATCCGGCAGAATACCCATGAAGGACAGGCCGTCCTTGAGCGGGTTGCTGGATTTTTGGGTGGAGGGAATCCAACCCTGAGAGTCCTTGAAGACAATGACGTCGCCGCGCTTGGGATTGCTAAAGTAGGAGCCCGCCACGTTAATGAACACGCGGTCGTTCACCTGCAGGGTCTGCTCCATGGAGCCGGAGGGAATGTAGAAGCCACGCAGCAGGAAGGTCTTGACCAGGAATGCGATGACCAGCGCGTAGAGGATGACAGTGCCGCCCTCGCGTGCCTGTACCCAGAGCCATTCGCCGAGTCGGCCTTCTTCCTGCGCCTGGGAGTAGGTCAGCTCTGCTTGTTCGGCGCGCTTTGCCTTGCGGCGTTCCTTGGGGGTCATTTCGGAGAAGTCCTTGGTAGTTTCCACATCTGCGGTAGTCTCCTCATCGGCGGTTTCTTCACGCTCGGTATTCTTCACTGCGGCGTTCTTCTTCGCTTCCTTCACGGAGGAAGAAGTCACGGCGGCGCTTGCCTCGGCGCTAGCTACCAGCTCACGAGTGCTCTCGGTATTACATTCGGTCGCCCCGGTAGCGTCCGCATTCTCTGCGGCGCTCTGCTCAGTAGCTGCATTCTCAGCTGTGGCCTTCTCAGCGGCGAGACGTGTGAAGTATTCTTCCATTTCTCGGCGCTCGCGGCGGCTTTGAGGCTGGTATCCCTCAGGGAAGGGGCTGGTGTTCGCAGTGTTCTTGTCGTCTGCCATGCTGGAGTGAGCCTTTCGTTTGAGAGATACCTAGCTCGGGTGAAACGGTACCTAGCTATTGTATCGAGAGTGCTTGTGCTCTTGGGCTTTTATTTTCTGAGAGCGGCAAGGTTCTCAGAATATGCAAAAACCGCTCCTTGCCCGCGGAATGCGGTTGGGGAGCGGTTTGCAACAGAATTCTGTATCTATAAAGATTAGAACTCGCGCTTCTCGCGGATACGAGCAGCCTTACCGTGGCGGTCGCGCATGTAGTACAGCTTTGCACGACGGACGTCACCGCGGGTCACAACCTCAATCTTCTCGATGGAGGGAGAGTGAACGGGGAAGGTACGCTCAACACCAACGCCGAAGGAAACCTTGCGGACGGTGAAGGTCTCGCGAACGCCTGCACCCTGGCGGCCAACGACGAAGCCCTTGAAGACCTGGATACGGTGGTTCTTACCTTCAACGATTTTAACGTGAACGTTCAGGGTGTCACCGGGGCCGAATGCGGGGATGTCGTCACGGAGGGACTTCTTGTCGAGGAAGTCAAGAGTCTGCATAGTTGTAGATCTCCAGAGCCATCTGCCGCAGGTCAAATAGACTCAGATTGCTCTGCCCCACTGCGGGACAGAAAACTTTATGCTTCGGACAGGATTGGTGCCCGAAGGTTGACATCGTTGGTCGCTCTTCCCCCTGCGGCAGGGGCGTGCCCGATGTCAACACAATGCTCCATTATCCCAATGCACCCGCGTTTATGCAAGCATCCGGGGAACACTTTTAGAAGGGGGGTTCGTCACTCTGCACTCCCCCACCCTCGGATGCGCCGTTCTGCACAGGAGCATACTGTTGCGTGTACTGAGGCGCCTCCTGCAATGGTGCACCCGAGTGCGGCGTACCCTGCTGCGTCGTGTCCTGCTGAGGTACCCCCTGCATGGAACCCTCGTTGACCGTGCGCTTCTCCACGGTGCGGGCGAAGGTGCTCGTACCGTAGTTCAGGTCGTGACCGATACCGAGGGCATCCACTTCTACCGTGGTGCCCTGCGTGCCGTCTTCACGGTTCCAGCGGCTAATACGCTGGCGGCCACTCACGACCAGTGGTTGCCCTTTCTCAATGGAGGTGGCTATGTTCTGGGCGAGGCGGCGGTAGGCTTTCACGGTGTACCAGTTGGTGGTGCCTTCTTTCCAGGTGCCGGTAGCGTCTTGCCAACGCGGGGTGCTGGCGAGGCGAAAGTTCACGACGGGCACCCCATTGGGCAGGGTGCTCAGTGTCGGGTCGGAAGCGGTGAATCCACGGATCAGGATGGTGTCGCTCATGGTTTCTCCTTAGAAACTAGTGGGTGGGTTCCTCCACCCTGCCAGCATTGACCCGACTCTGCACCTGGCGGTTACCGCTTCTGTGGATAACCTCACGTTTTACGGTTTTGGGTACCGCCTGTGGATAGAGTTTTTGAATTTTTCACCCCGTTTTTCAAAATCTACCCGCAGGCAGTGCACTCCCCACAGAAATATGACGACTACTCCCCATCCGGCATCACGCCCGCGGCCCCCAAAGCTACTTCCACAAAACCCCACCCCATCCGGCATCATGATAGGCATTTCAGCGTCGGGGCGGCTATTTTTTGCCCTCACGTTAACTATTTCTATCCCACGCGCTCTATCCTTGATGATGCGGTGCACTCAGCCGCATCCCGATCTACCCCCGGAGTTTCCGTGAGCAAAAAGCCCATCAACAGCAACGACCTGCCCACACTACAGGATCTTCAGCGGATTCAACGCAACCTGCCCAAGCTGCCCGACTCGATGGACCCGCAGAAAAAGCGTCTCATTTACGGTCTGCTCGCTGTGTTTGCCGTTATCTTGCTGATTATTGGCCTAGTCTACGTGAGTAAGAACGGTGTGGACGGCATGCTCGGTTCGGAGGCGACGACCTCCGCCACCGATGAGGGAGAAACCACCGTTGCCACAGAAACCCTCGCCGAGGTCAAGAACCCGTACAAGGCGGTTGATCTCGCGACCGCGCTCGCACCGGATCTGGCGACCGCGAAGAGCGAGCTGGTATCCCTGCAGGTGAAGGAACGCGCGTCGAAGGCTGGCTACTCTCGTGAACAGTTCGGCCCCGCTTGGGATGACGTTGACGGTAACAAGTGCAACACTCGCGACGACATTCTGCGCCGCGATCTGACCAACCTTCGTTTCAAGGTCAGGACCCACGCATGCACCGTAATTAGCGGCACTCTGAATGACCCGTACACCGGCAAGACCATTGAGTTCAAGCGCGGCAAGAAGACCTCCGCAGCCGTGCAGATTGATCATGTGGTGGCTCTTTCGAACGCGTGGCAGACCGGTGCGCAGGATCTGACCGCAGAGCAGCGCCGCCAACTGGCGAACGACCCAGAAAACCTGCTCGCTGCAGACGGCCCGGCAAACCAGCAGAAGTCCGATGCAGACGCCTCCGATTGGCTGCCGAGCAACACCGCCTACCGCTGCACCTACGTGGCACGCCAGGTGCACGTGAAGGCGAAGTACAAACTGTGGGTCACCGCGGAGGAAAAGAAGGTTATGGAGCGCGTCCTTAACTCCTGCAAGGGCACCAACCCAACCAAGAAGTAATCCCAGCCAAGAAATAGCCTCCCGGCACCTCGCGGCACACCAACGCAAAAACTATAAAGAAAACCGCCCCGCACCCTGAGTTTAGGGTGCGGGGCGGTTTCTGCATGTGGCGCCCCAGGAGGGAATCGAACCCCCGACCAAGAGATTAGAAGGCTCCTGCTCTATCCTCTGAGCTACTGAGGCCTTCCTCTAGGGTACATGAGAATTTATGCTTCTCCTGCACCGCGCCTCTCACGCGGGGGCCGGTCCACTGGGCAGCGCATCCGGCTGGCCCGACATCCGGTAAGCACGACCGGGATTTACACCGGGAGTTCGCGCTGGGAATTCACGCTAGGAGCCTATCTTGGCGGCTTCCCGTTCTGCCTTTTTCACCTCGCGGCGGCGGGTACGACGGCTTGATGCGCCGGGGAACAGCTGCCACCACAGGCGGATGGCGGTGCGGCGAATCTGCGTGGGGTGCAGGCTCACGTACACCAGGCGGCGGGTTGCCGGGTCGAGGGCCACCAGGTAGATGATGTAGCCCAGGCAGATGACGGTCGCGATGAGTCGGCCCATGTCCTGGTTGAAGTCACGCAGGTAGGGCGATACGTTCAGCTGGTCGCTCACACCGTACGCCATGAAGAACAGCGTGGTGATGAAGTACCACATGAGCTGGAAGTGCGAGCGCAGACCGGTTGCGGCGAGCATCGGGATTGCCCAGAGCAGGTACCAGGGCTGAATCATGGGGCTGCACAGGAGCATGAACAGGATTGCGAGGCCGGCATGGCGGACGATGTTGCGGTCGCGTCCAACGAATGCCATTGCCATAGCGCCGAGCATGCCGATGCCCTTGCCGACGGTCTCGATGAGCTTGCGTATGACCTCGAAGGCGTCGCCCTGAACGAACAGGGAGGCGGCGCCGATGACCAGGCCGAAGGGGGTGTACCAGATGTACTGGCCGCCGGTGGTAGACAGTGCCCTAATCCAGCCGAATTCCAGTCCGGTTACCCAGCCCATGAGCGTCATTTCAGCAAGCAGTAGCACGCCGGAGAGGGCCCAGAAGATGAACTTGCGCGGCCAGGAGGCGTTCTTACCCGCCCAGAGCAGACCCACGAAGGGCAGCACCACGAGGGCAAGCGGCTTGACAGCAACGCCGAGGGCTACGAAGGTCACGCCGAGTGGGCCGCCCCACCAGGTGTCGCGGTAGCGCTTGGCGTAGTAGAGGCCGCCGAGCATGAACATGGTCATGAGTGAGTCGTTGTGGCCGCTGGCGATGAACGATGCGATGAACAGCGGGTTCGGGCCGATCTGCCAGAGGGCGCGGACCTGATTGAAGCCGTGTGCCTTAGCGAGTTTTGCCACGTAGAAGAGGATGCCGATGACCGCGAACACGGAAAGCAGGCGGAAGTAGAAGAGGGAGAGGTCGATGTTCTCCCCCGCCAGGTGCACAATCCACTCTTCGAGCTTGAGTGAGACCGGTCCGTACGGGGGTGGAGATTCCGCCCACATGGGGTCCGCACCGTTCTGCATGAAGTTCGAGATCTCGGAGACACCGTGCTTGTACGGGTTGAGGCCGTGCGCCATGACCATGCCCTGCCCGTAGTAGGAGAACATGTCGCGGCTGTAGATGGTGAAGGCGAAGACCTGCGGCAGAGACCAGCTGGTGATGACGGCAATCATCCAACGCATGGTGTTGGGTTCGTTCCAGTCACCCATTTTCTGGTAGATGCGCAGCCATTCACGGCACATGATCATGGCGCCGAGGGCGAGCATAATAATACCGGTAATGACCCATGCGGCTTCGAATCGGATGGCGCGGATAATGTCGTAGCGCCAGAAGTTAGAGCTGTCGGCGAGCCAACCGACGGCGTAGGAGCCGAGGGTGACCATGATGGAGCCGATAGTGCCGATAATCAGCGTACGCAGACGATGATTATTGACGTAGTCCAAGAGTTTGGGTGAGAGAGGTGCGTCGTGTGCGCTGGGGGTGGTGAGCCAGTGTGCTAGCTCCTTTAGTGCGCGCATAACTCCCTTTCTGTCTGCATCGTCCTTCTGGCTTTTATCATACCGGAGCCCTTGGATGCACTTGTGAGAATCACTGTTATGAAGAAGCTTGTGAACATACCTCAGGGGCACGCAGAGTGGCGCAGTTCTCCCTCGATGCTGCCGTTTGTGCATCCTCTTGCGCCCTCTTGCACCCTTTTGTGATGTGCTATCCACCGGGTCGGCGGTGTTTGGGGGTAGAGTGGGAGGGTGAGTATTTCTAGTGAACGTATTGTATGGATTGACTGTGAGATGACCGGCTTGGACGTGGAGAATGATGCTCTCGTCGAGGTGGGCGTTCTGGTCACGGATGCCGATTTGAACATTCTGGGTTCCGGTGTTGAGTTCGTCATTAAGCCCGGTGACGAGTCTCCTGCCGGCGCGCTGGAGAGCATGAATGACTTTGTGCGTTCGATGCATGAGGCCTCGGGTCTACTGCCCGATATTGAGCACGGTGTGTCAATGGATTACGCGCAGGAGCAGGTGCTTCGCTACATCAAGAAGTATGTTCCGGTGGCGGGCAAGGCGCAGCTGGGCGGCAACTCGGTGGGCATGGATAAGCGTTTCCTGGAGCGTTACATGCCCGAGGTCATGGCGCACCTGCACTACCGTGTAATTGATGTGTCGACCATTAAGGAGCTGGCGTCGCGCTGGTACCCGGCGGCTCGTCACAGCGCCCCGGCGAAGACCGGTAACCATCGCGCACTGGGTGATATCAAGGACTCGATTGATGAGTTGAAGTATTACCGCCGCACTATTTTTGTGCCGCAGGGCCCGGATGCGATTGCTTCGGCGCAGATTGCGCGTGAGGTGGAGACTGAGCGAGCCACACGTGAGGCGGCTGAGTGCGAGGCTGAGGCGTCCGTTTCTGAGGCATCCAAGGCGTAAGCACGGACTGTAACAAGCATCACGGCTTTTTGATTTGGCAGGTTTCTGAATCTCCTGTACAGTAGTATCCGTTGCGTATCGCAAGGGAAACCAAGCGAAGCACATGGTGGTCGTAGCTCAGTTGGCAGAGCGCCTGGTTGTGGTCCAGGAGGTCGCGGGTTCAACCCCCGTCGATCACCCCGATGGAAAGGGTCGTTATGGTTATCCGTAACGGCCCTTTCGTTTACCCTCGATTCGGTTTGCCCGCACACGGTGTACCGGAACAGAGCTTTTACACCCGCACTTTAAACTAGCGAGCGGGAACAGGGCGCACCACATCTTCACGAGGTAATTCTTCACGAGGTAGGCGCATCCGTTAAGTTCCCACCCAACAGTTCCCGTTCAACACAAGCAAAGGATGATTCCGTGGCTATTCGCCCCATCGTTATTCACGGCAACCCCGTTCTGCACCGCCCAGCGGCACCCGTCACCGAGTTTAATGATGAGCTCAAGGAGCTCGTGGCTGACATGTACGAGACTATGGACGCATCCAACGGTGTGGGTCTAGCGGCACCGCAGATTGGTGTGGGCCTGCGCATCTTCACCTACAAGATGGAGAATGAGGACGGCGTTCCCCCGCGCGGCTGCATCATCAACCCGGTATTGACCTTGGGCAAGATTTCTACCGCTGACCCGGACCCCTACGAGGAGGAAGAGGGTTGCCTGTCCTTCCCCGGTTACGGCTTCCCCCTCAAGCGTGCCGAGTGGGTGACCGTGAACGGTCTTGACGAGCACGGCAACCCCGTCCAGTTTGAGGCAACCGGGTGGTTTGCACGCTGCATGCAGCATGAAACCGATCACCTGGACGGCAAGCTGTACGTGAACCGCCTGAACAAGAAGTGGACCGGCAAGATGAAGAAGGTCGTGAAGAAGGAAGGCTGGACCGTCGACGGTAACTCCTGGATGCCCGGCGTAGACCCGGATCCGTTCGGTCACTAATCACGAGCACTTCTGGAGGTCAGAGACCTTTCGAGAAGTTTTAAACGAAGACCGCGAATGCGCTTGAGCGTGCATTCGCGGTCTTCGTTTTCGATCAGTCGATGATGTTTTTCATCAGTCAACAGCAACGTGAAACGGGTCATCCTATGAGCCGGGTTCTGTCTAAAACGCCGCCCGAAGGGGCATTTCGAGGCAATCATCTATCTAGGACGTACGTTGCCGTACGTCTCAAGCAGCCTACCCGAATACGCACCCCACCTCCATGAAGGAAGCTAACGGGGATCGGGCGCACTACCCTACCATGGCGTATTCTGTTTGACCTTGCTCCGAATGGGGTTTACCTAGCCGGGCACGTCACCGCGCCCGCTGGTGGTCTCTTACACCACCCTTTCACCCTTACCGCGGCGAACCGCGGCGGTTTACTTTCTGTGGCACTAGCCTGCGGGTTACCCCGAGTGGATGTTATCCACCATCCTGTGCTGTGGAGCCCGGACTTTCCTCGAAACACGTATGCCTCGCGATTGCCCGGACGGCCCGTTTCACCCAACCCATTATACGCACAACCTTGGAGGTGGCTTGTCCCGGACTCCCTCACGGGTACACAGGGGCGTGTTGGGGGCACACCGGCGTCTCGCGGGTACACTGGAGAGATGCTGATTCTTCTTCCCCCCTCCGAAGGTAAAACCTCCGCCCCCACTGGTAACGCGCCCGTATGCTTTGCTGACCTCTCGTTCCCTGAGCTTACGGCTGAGCGTGAGAGCGTTCTGGAGGAGCTGGCGCAGGTAAGCGCCGGCGTAGACGCTCTGGCGGAGCTCAAGGTGGGTTCCTCTCTCAAAGCAGAGGTGGAACGCAATACGCGCCTGCTGACCGAACCAGCACAGCCCGCGATCCGCACCTACACTGGCGTGCTCTTTGAAGCACTGGATTATGCAAGCTTCTCCCCCGCCGAACGCGATGCCGCGCACTGGTCGCTACTAATTTCTTCGGCGCTGTGGGGTATTCTGCGCCCCGAGGACGCGATCCCCGCCTACCGCCTGTCGATGGGCGTAAAGCTGGGTTCGGTGGGTGCGCTTGCCTCCTTCTGGAAGGGCGCGTTAGGTACCGCTCTGGAGGCGACCGCGAAGGACCAGCTGATTCTGGATTGCCGTTCTGCAGCCTACGCGAAGTCGTGGGTGACTTCCCCGTCACAGACTCTGGCGGTTCGTGTGGAGCGTGTGGCGGCTGATGGGTCGCGTAAGGTCGTCTCGCATATGGCGAAGCATTACCGTGGCCTGTTTGCGCGCTACCTGATTCAGTCGGGTTTGGCGGCTCGTCCTATTGGTGGTTCCACAGCGGGTATTGCCGAATTTTTGGAGGCGGTCAGCGAGGACTGGTCGGTGGAGTGCACTCTGCCGACGGCGCGTAAGGCGGGTGTTTTGACTCTGTTGGTGCATGAGCAGTAGGTTGCCCAATTATTTGTTTTCGCCTATTTTTTACATCATATTGAAGATTTTTTAACTATTTTCTAGGGGCTTAAGCCTGTATCGCCCCCCTGTAAAACCACTTTCCCACATTTGCGGCGCTTTCGATGCTCAGCACATGGTCAGTCATGGTGAGCTGGTCACTCTGATCGGCGCATTCCAGGCTCGCGCTACGTAAGGTCGTTTAGACCGCTCGCGTTCGCAGGGTGCCCCCCCCAAAAAAGTAATGCCCTGCCTTTACGTTCTTTTGAGAATCCTTGATGAAAGATTCCTGTCGGACGCGTACAGGCCGGGCTTTACTGTGTCTATTTCTTGGCTCTTGGCAGCTCTTCAGCCGCTACTTTGAGCGTTTACTGTTCAGTCAGGCTGGTCCATGTGACAGCGGGTTCGGTGCTTGCCGAGTGCGCCTCCTGACCGGTTGCCACGCCAGTGGAGACGGTGAAGTCCCACGGGTCGGTGTTCAGCGTGGACAGCTTCGTTTCGATGGTGAAGCCGCGCTCAGCGAGCAGGGCGCGCAGGCGGTTTGCCGCCGACTGCAACCACAGGGATTCGCTGGCTGCGTGGGAACAATCAATCAGAGCGATGTTGCTGCCGTCAACTCGTGCAGTTTCACGGAATTCACTGGCGGGGTGGTGGCGCAGGTCGGCGGTGATGTACACCTGCGCGTCGGTGGCGCGCACGGCGCCGAAGAGAGAGTCACCGGCACCGCCGCAGAGGGCGACGCGGCGGATTGGCTGGTCGGCGCGTCCGGCGATGCGCAGGCCACCGGCGGTTGCGGGCAGCACCGCAGCGAGGCGTTCTGCCAGTTCCTTGAGGGTGATTTCTTCGGGTAGGGTGCCGAGGCGACCGGTGCCTACCGTGTGTTCCTGTTCGTCGAGTACCTGGGTTTGTGCTTCGGTAAGCGGTTCACAATCAATCAGGCCGATAGCCTCACAGAGTGCTTCATTCACGCCTTCAACGGCGGCATCTGCGTTGGTGTGCGCGCCAAGCAGGCCGCATCCGCCCTCGATGAGGGTGTGCAGAATGTTGCCCTTGTAGTCGCTGTCGGGGATGAACTTTGCGCCGCGCAGCAGCAGCGGGTGGTGGGTGATGAGTAGCTGCGCGCCTTCAGCTACGGCTTCTTCGGCGGTGGCGGTGAGGGCGTCTACTGCGAAGAGAACAGTGCTCACTTTAGCAGCGCCACGTCCGGCGACGAGGCCGGATGCGTCCCATCCGGCAGCGAGCTGCGGCGGGAAGAGCGTGTGGAAGGCGTCGATGACTTCTGCAAGGGTGGGGGTTTCTAGTTTTTCAGTCATACCTCTATTGTGGCAGGTGGCGGTTTACGCCGAAGCATGCGTCTGCTTAGGAATATTCTGTGGCTCTGCGGTGTTCTTTAGGTAGTGTGGATTTCTAAATGTTAGTTCGAGGCTCACTATTTGAGGAGGAATCATGACTGATGTTGTGCTTGCTGGCGGCTGTTTCTGGTGCCTGGATGCGGTGTACCGCCAGTTCTGCGGGGTTGAGGTGAGCGTCTGCGGCTACACGGGCGGCGATACTCCCGACCCTAATTATCGTTCGGTGTGTTCGGGCACGACCGGGCATCAGGAGGCGGTAAAGCTCAGTTTTGACCCGCAGGTGATTGACCTGGATACGGTGTTGGATATTTTCTTCACGAGTCACGATCCGACGAGCTGGGATCGTCAGGGCGCGGATACCGGTTCGCAGTACCGTTCAGTGCTTTTCTACGCGGATGAGCAGCAGCGTGAGGCGTTTGAGCGTGCGGTGGCGCGTGCTCAGCAACTGTACCCCTCCCCCATTGTTACGGAGATTAAGCCCCTGGGCGTGTTCTATGAGGCTGAGGAGTATCACCAGAATTATTACGCGTTGAATCCGGCGCAAGGTTATTGTGCGTTTGTGGTGAGCCCGAAGGTGGCTCAGGCACGCCGTAATTTTGCGCATCTGCTCCGTTAGCCGGTGCTTCCGGATCAGTCGAGGTGTATTCCGTTGTTCACCCTGTAGCTGTCTTTTATTGTGTGGCAGCTACGGGGTGTCTTCGTATGCGCCCGGCTATTTGTTGTTCATCTGCGTTTTGGGGTTGTTATAAGGTACGCCGGGTATGATGGGGGTGTCAACTCACTCAATTTCCTTTGTTGACTTCCTATGAAAGGCTGATCATGACGAGCCCTTCCCTCACTTCTGCTGGTATGTCCCGCCGCGTGGCACTGGGTGCGACCGGTGCCGGCGTGCTGGCTGCCTTGACTGCGTGCGCTAGAGATATCCGCCCGCTGGCTGAAGGTTCGGCATCTAGCTCCGCTTCCGCGAGTGCTTCCGGAAACGCTTCGGCTACTGCTTCCGCATCTGCTTCTTCGGACAAGTCCTATAAGGGCTTTGTGAAGTTCGATAACTTCGAGAAGAACGAGGAATACGTTCCCGCCACTGCCGAAAAGAAGGCGCAGAACGTGCCCAAGCCTCTCGTTCCGGCAAACATGAACGAAGATAACGTTGATGGCATGTATGCGTTCATTGGCTACTGGCTGGCGAGCTTTAACTATGCGTTGATGACCGGCGATACTGAGCCGATGAAGAAGGCTGACCCTGCAGATGTGTATGCGAAGAGTCTGCAGGAACTTACGCTCATGTACGAGAGCGATCTGGGCTGGATCTACGGTACGGATACCCCGGTTACTCTTGAGCTCATTAGTGGTTCTCCACAGAAGGCGTCCGGTAAGGGTACCCGTCGTTACACCTGGCCGGCATACATGAACTACAGCGCCGATGCGAAGATTCATCGTGAGGATACGTCTGACCAGCCCTTTATGACCGCTTCTAGCCCGAATGGCAAGCTAATGAAGGTTGCCGTGGAGTACAAGGACGGTAAGTGGATTATGCTCACCGGCGACGAAGATTCTCCTTCGTCGGCTTCCGGTTCTTCCTCTAGCTCTTCTGCTGTCTAAGACTCTCATCCTACTGAGTTAAGACATAACAGCTTGAGGTAGGCTTCTCCCCCGCCTGCGGTAATGCACCGTGGGCGGGGTTTCTTTGTGCCGAATCTCTGCCGTAACTCTGCGGAGTCTCAGGGAACACCCAGGGGAAAACCCTACGGATATTCGGGGTAGGAGGAGCGGCGCTTGGGTGCGCTTAACGTATATACATTGACGTACTGATAAGTCTTTACAGGGCGTTTACGTCTGCTCTGGTGCACGGCGTCGTTATTTGTTCTGTATTGGATCCAACGAAGAGCTTCTGATGACTATCTTCTTCACTCGACGTACTCTTCTGGAGTTGGTGCGACCGGTATTCATGCGGCTCTGACTGCGTGCGCAAGCAATATTCGCCCGCTGGATGATCCGAGCGTAGTTGACCCGCTGCTCCCCCACAAGGGCGAATTGAAGTTCAATAGCTACAAGTCCACCGGAACGTACCGCCCCGCAAGCTCCACGAAGAAAGTAGAAAACCCGCCCATGCCCGCCCCTCCCGATGGCATGGAGCGTAAGACGAGGTCAGGTATGTACCTTGCTATAGGCTACTGGGTCGCATCCCTGAATTATATGGTGATCACCGGTGACGCTAAACCGCTCAAGGTCGTGAACCTGGACACCATCTACGTGCAGAAAATGGAAGCATACGTAGAGTTATACGCAAAGGATGAGGAGTGGATATACGGCACCGAGACGCCACTCATAGCTGATCTGTCCGAGGAGACCCCACAGAAGGTTGACGAACAACAGTACCGCTGGCTGGGTGTTGGCCGTTACAGCAAGGAAGCAAAAATCCACTATACAGATAGTGGGGAACTCACCATGGCCTCATTGAGTAGCAGCCCCCGGTGATTTTATGAATTTTTCTTTATCTTGAAGTATCAGGATGGTGCCTGGACGGTTAGAAATGAACCAGCCAAACTTACAACATGCTCACCCACTTCAAGCGTGAGCAGATCCGGCGCCTCCGTTTAGGACCTCGGTCATATCGCAGTCGTATGAGAAGCCTTGGGCCCCGTGTTTTTCGTCATCTACCGCCACTTTTACCGCGATGGAGGCACACACAACATTGGGCTGACCGCTCCCCTGCGATACCCTGGAATTAGTTCATTTCCGCCACATACTTTATTCACCTCAGAAAGAGCCCCATGTCTACCATGTACACTCGCCGCACCGCCCTGACCGCTCTAGGTCTGGGCACCGCAGCGCTTCTTGCCGCATGCTCCTCGAAGTCCTCCGAATCTTCGGCGACCACGAGCGCATCCGCTACCGAGTCTTCGACCGCGAGCGCTACCGCATCCGTCTCTCCCACTGCGGAGGTAACCACCACCGTTGAGGCTGGTCCCAGCATGAAGGGTGAGGTCGTTCTTGCTGACTACTCCTCCACCGGCACTTTTGAGCCCGGCACCAAGGAACACAAGGCTGTCAACGTTGCGATTCCGGTAGAGCCGGCGAAGCTGCGTGAGAACAGTGTTGAGGGTCTACACGCGTTCATTGCGTACTGGCAGGCTACCCTGAACTACCTGCTGCTGACCGGTGACGGTGCACGCTTCACGAACATTGACCATACCGGCGACTACTCAACCGTGGCTGAGTTCTTCCAGAGCATGTACGCTTCGGAGAGCGGCTGGGTTATCGGTTCGGAGCGTCCGGTGATTCTGTCGTTGACTACTGACCGCCCGACTAAGGACACCCGCACCGGCTACTACTCTTGGGCAACTGAGATGGTGATTGATAGTGCTGAGGGGGCTGGTGTGTACAGCAAGACCAATGATCGTGTACAGCCGCTGACCGAGGTGTTCAAGTACCCGGGTAAGCCGGTAACTGGCCAGATTGTGGCGCACTACCAGGACGGCACTTGGCGTATGGTGCGTCGTGCTCCGGGTACTGCTTCTGCTTCACCGGTTCCGTCACTGAGCCCGAGCGCTTCTGCTGAGGCTGCTGCGCCTGCGGAGGCGACTGCTGCAGGTTCTGCTGAGGCGTCGGCACAGTAGGTTCTGGATCCTCTATACCGCCGAGAAGCCGCATGTGTTTGAAACACATGCGGCTTCTCGCTTTTATTCTTTTGAGAGGTCACGGCGGCACCATAGATTCTAAGAGATATTCCCGCTGATACAGACATAAATAAAAAGCCTTGACTCCGAAGAATCAAGGCTTTTTCCTAGTGGTGACCCCAACCGGTTTGTAACGGTGACGGAGGGGCATGATGCCGAGCGCGCGAGGGATTCCATCATGCCCCGCAGTGCCGCGACGTAAGGAGCGGCGCCGTGAGAGGTCACGGCGGCACCATAGATTCTAAGAGATATTCCCGCTGATACAGACATAAATAAAAAGCCTTGACTCCGAAGAATCAAGGCTTTTTCCTAGTGGTGACCCCAACCGGATTTGAACCGGTGTTGCCGCCGTGAGAGGGCGGAGTACTAGGCCGCTATACGATGGGGCCGTGAGATTTAAATCTCTTTTACCAGGCCTCCCTGGCAACACATATAACTTTACAGAGGTTCTCGAAAACAACCAAATCGAAGAGCAGTGAATTGAGTCACATATTTTACATTGGGTGCAAAACCCACCGCATGGGCCCTTTTCCAGCTATGCCAGGTGCTCCCCCGACATCTGTCCAGCACCTCCACCGCACTTACCTCCGCACCCGCGGTCGGGTAATGTCGACGGCACCCTCAGCGAAGTTCAGGGGAGGGGTCAATCAGCACTGCGGTAGCCTGATTCGGGTAGCCCTGGAAAGGAATCTTAGCGGGGTTAATGGTCGTGGTGGAGGTGAACTCACCCTTGGAAACCTCAGCGTAGAACTTCACGATGGAGTACGGTCGGTTTTCGCATCAAAGATAGCAATCTTGCCAGTACCGAAGTCAGTCACGTACACCAGGTCGCGTGCCTCATCGTTCTCCATAGACAGCGCCTGGGTGCCGAACTTGACGAACTTCTTAAACTCACCGGTGCTCAGGTCATAGAAGGAGATACCGGAGTTCACGCCGTCCACCCCCTGGGAAGAGACGTAAATTTCGTTCTCGGAGTGGTCAATAGTGACATCAGAGGGGCGAACCTCAACAGTGGAATCCTCGGCGCGGGTCCGGATAACCTGCTCGGTCTTAAACGTATGGGTGTTAATGACGAAGACCTTGCCGCCGGTGCGCTCAGGCACGTACAGCTTGTCACCATCAACGGTCATGTTCATACCAACGTAGCGGGTGCCACCATTGGGCGCGCCTTCGAGCTGCAGCTTGGTGACCTCGTAGGTCTTCATATCGATAGCGGACACGTAGTAGCGACCGGTGACGAACACCTTGCCGGAGTTGTGATCCACGAGCACGGAGCGGGGGTGCTCAATCCAGTTAGGGTCACTCTCGGCAATGCCGTGGTTAGTCCAAATCAACTCCATGGTGTTCTGATCGAACACAGACAGGGAGTTGTCGGTGGTATTAGTAACCCACACGGTGCCGATCACGTCATCAACAGTGATGCCGTACGCAGAAATGTAGCCAAATTCGCCGTTCTTATCCAGCTCGAAAGGAACCACTGCCACTTCTTCAATCTGAAGAGTGTCTGCATTGACACGAGCAATCGTGGAGGCGAGGTCATCGCGTGCACCCACGCCGACCATCCAGATCTTGTTGATCTCCTTAGAGTAGGCAACCTGGTACTGACCGGGCAGACCCTGGGTAATCTGGGCAATGGATGCGGATGTGTCAACAACGCGGCTCAGCGCTGCGGTAGAAGGATACGATGCGCTGATCTGGTGTGCGGTGTTCGGTGCTGCGAAGGAGCCGACGGCGAGCCCTTTCAATGCTTTAACCGAGGAGGGAGTGAGGTTCAATGTGTATCCTTCAAATATATAACGGAAGTGCTCACATGCCACAGGCGAATGCTAACAAGACACCCGTGAATATGCGGTGACATATTCGACGGCATGAAAAGCAGAAGTGTAGTAACACATAAATTTACTTACCTTCTCATCCTCAGTGTTCTACTCGTAAAATAATAAGCAACGACGTGGGCATGTTTTGTGTTTTTATAAATGACCCCCAAATTCGCCTTCAGCATCATTCGAAGGTTGATTCGTTTCCAGGGTTTTCCTTGACCTTGCGGGCGAAAACCCTGGAAACTAGGGGTATTGTGATGCTCTCATATTTACATATTAATTTAAAATTTTAGGTGAGGCGCGCCAGCAACATTCACCATGAGCCGCACATTTTCGACATTCAAAACCTATATTTTTATAGTCATGTGCATATATATAAATATGCTTTCAAACCACCCATCCAGCATTAGCCCAAGCAGATACACAAAAGGCGGGTACCCCCTCCCCCAGATTCAAAGAATCCAAAAGAGAAAATACCCGCCTTCTCACGCGTTACATCGAATCGAGCATTTAAGCCCGAAAGCTAAACGCCACGCTTATGCCTTGCGACGGCGCATCACCAGAGCAGCACCCGCGATCAGAGCCACCGAAGCGAAAGCAACCAGCGGCAGCACAGCGTTAGCACCGGTGTTCGCCAAAGCACCACGCGAAGAGCCAGCCTGCGAGGAACCAGCATCGCTCTTAGCGACCGAGGAACCGCCATTCTTCACCGCCGAACCGGACTTATCAGCCTTCACAGCATCCGGAACAGGCTTGGAGTCCGAGTTGGAATCAGACTTGGAGTCCTGTGCACCGGTCTTAGCGTCAGGCTTAGAATCAGACTGAGATGCCTGATCCTTGGAGGTCTGATCCTTAGCCTCTGCGGTGTTCTCGGACTTAGCGTCAGACTTCTTATCCTCAACCTTCGGATCAGCTGGCTTCGGCTCCTCAGCCTTCACACCGGTCACCGTCGGGTAACCCGCAAACTGAAGCGAAGTCGGGGTGATACCCACAGGAGCTGCGCTCGCGTCGGTGTCCTTCACGCCAACCTTGAACTTCAGAATCGAGTTAGACTTCAGCTGCTGAACCGATGCAGGAACGTCGTTACCCTGGCGGTCCTTGGTGGGCAGGGTGGTGTACTCGCTGGCGGTGGTGATTTCGCCGGTGGTGCCGTTGAGCACGTAGGGCAGGGTCACCTTCTCGTCGCGGTCCTTCTTATCGAGGACGAGCACGGAGCCGTCCTTGAGCAGGGTCACGTCGTTCGCGGCTGCGCCGTTCATCTCGACCTCGCCGATGACCTCGTCAGCGCGACCGTCGAAGACAGCTACCTTACCGGTGCCAAAGTCAGCCACGTACACCAGGTCGCGATCCTCGTCATGCTCCAGGGCGAGCGCCTGGGTGCCGAACTTGACGAACTTCTTGAACTCGCCGGTGGTCAGGTCGTACACGGAGATACCGGAGTTGACACCCTTCACGCCCTGGGAAGAGACGTAGATTTCGCCCAGGGAGTAGTCCACAGCAACGTCGGAGGGGCGAACCTCAACGGTGGAGTCCTCACCCTGAGTCTGGATGGTCTTCTCAACCTTGAAGGTCTTAGTGTCCACGACGAAGAGCTTGCCACCGGTGCGCTCGGGAACGTACAGCTTGCCGCCGCCCAGGAACATGTTCATGCTCACGTAGCGGGTGCCACCGTCGGGTGCGCCTTCGAGCTGAATCTTCTCAACCTGCTTGGTCTTCAGGTCGATAGCGGAGACGAAGAAGCGGCCGGTCACGAACGCCTTGCCGGACTCGTGGTCAACCAGAACGGAGCGGGGGTGCTCGATCCAGTTCGGGTCGTCTTTCTTCACACCCTCGTTGGTCCAGATGGGCTTGAGGGTCTGCTGGTCGTACACTGCCACGGAGTTGTCGATGGTGTTGGTAACCCAGACGGTGCCGTCCACGTCATCAACGGTCACGCCGTACGCGGAGGTGTAACCGTACTGACCCTTATCGTTCTTCTTCACGGGCAGCTCGGCGAATGCCTCAGTCTTCAGGGTATCTGCATCCACGCGTGCCAGGGAGGAAGCGAGGCCGCCGCGCGCACCCACGGTGGGTACGAACAGCTTGTGGTTCTTCTTGGAGTAGCCAACCTGGAACTGGCCGGGCAGGCCCTGAATGATGTTCGCAACGCTACCGTTTGCATCCACGGTGCGGTGTGCCTCGGTGGAGGGGGTGGTAGAGTCGGTTGCCTTGGTCTTCGTGGCGGTTGCCGGGTAGCCCTGGAACTCGCGGGTTTCGGGGGTGACCTGCTTGACCTGAGAGTTGTCGCCTGCGGTTGCGGTGACCTTGAACTTCAGGATGGAGTTCGCCTGAATGTCGGTGGTCTTTGCGGGTACGTCATTGCCCTGGCGGTCCTTGCCGGGCTTGCTGGTAACCTGGCTGGAGGTGCTGACGGTGCCGGTGGTGCCGTCGAGGACGTAGGGCACGGTTGCGGTTGCGCCAGCCTGCTTGTCCACAGCGACAACGGAACCGTTGGGCAGTACGACCAGGTCGTTTGCCTTGCCGCCGTTCATTGCGACCTCGGCGATCAGCTTGTCTGCTGCGCCGCCGTCAATCACACCGACCTTGCCGGTGCCGAAGTCAGAGACGTACACCAGGTCGTTCGCCTCGTCGTTGTCCAGTGCGAGTGCCTGGGTGCCGAAGGGGATGAACTTCTTGAACTCGTGGGTGGTCGCATCGTACACGGATACACCGGAGTTCTCGCCCTTCACGCCTTGCGAAGAGACGTAAATTTCGTTCTGCGAGTGGTCAATAGCCACGTCGGAGGGGCGAACATCGCCGTCCTTATCGCCCTTCACAGAGATGGTCTTCTCGACCTTGAAGGTCTTGGTGTTGATGACGAAAATCTTGCCGCCGGTACGCTCGGGAACATACAGCTTACCGCCGTCCACCAGAATGTTCATGCTGATGTAGCGGGTACCGCCATCGGGTGCGCCCTCAAGCTGAATCTTCTCGACCTTCTTAGTCTTCAGATCGATAGCCGAGACAAAGAAGCGACCGGTCACGAAAGCCTTACCCGACTCGTGATCGACACGCACCTCGCGGGGGTGCTCGATCCAGTTCGGGTCGTCCTTGCTCAGACCCGCATTGGTCCACAGCTGCTTCATGGTCGCCTGATCGTATACGGCAACGGAGTTATCGCGGGTGCTGGTCACCCACACGGTACCTTCCTCGTCATCGACGGTGATACCGTACGCACCCTCGTAGGAGTAGCCCGAGTCCCCCTTGATAATGGGCAGCTCGGCAACTGCCTCAATCTTCAGGGAGTTTGCGTCAATGCGAGCGATAGTGGAAACGTGCTCGTCGCGGTCTGCAGTGCCAGCAACCCAAATCTTGTTTGTCTTCTTGGAGTATGCGACCTGGAACTGACCGGGCAGGCCCTGGGTGATCTTTGCCATCGCCTTGTCGGTGATGGTGCGAGCGTCGCTGCTCTGGCTTGCTGCCCGGGTGGATTCTGCCGCGAACGATGCGGGGATGGTGGCAACGCCGGAAATTGCCAGTGCCAGCGATCCAACGGCGAGGCCCTTGAATGCCTTGCTTGATGCGAGCTTCATATGTATGTCCTTTTTTTCGTGGGTGTGTGTAAAGGTGCGTCTCTCCGCCACCGACAGGTGGTGAGGTGCCGTGATTTTCCTACTCTTTGCTATGGGTTTCGTGGGCCCACGAGGAAGGAAACTAGTCTTCACACAGTATTAAGTAAGGCAAACTTTAACTTACCTTCTAGGTAATACTTACTTAGCGCACAGGATTTTGCAAGATTTTAGGCATATATAACGCAAAATTTCATATGCCAGGCACAGCCTGTCACTAAAACTCCGCGATGAGCGGCAATACGGGGCATGGCAAAACCCCCGCCTCCAGCAAAAGCCAGAAGACGGGGGTTCCACACACCCCAACACACGGTGCCGAGGTGACTAAAAATTAGGAGACATACGAGAAGTCAGTGAACAGCAGGTTCTGCAGCTTGTAGCGGCGAATGAAACGAGCCAGCTCCTCATGAGAAACCGGTGCGGTCGGGTTGAACACGCCCGAAGAATCCAGCACGATGTCGTTCGCGCCAGCCCACGCAACGTAACGGTGCAGAGTACCGGCACCGAGCACGTCGCGAAAACGAGAACCAGCAGCCTCGTTCATTTCAGTCAGCTGAACCTCCGCGTTGTACTGGAACAGCACAGCCGCCAGCTCCTCGTGAGAAACCGGTGCGGTCGGGTCAATCTTGTCGCCACCAGTGAGCGGCTCGGTGATCTTGTGGTCACGAGCCCAGTGCAGCGCATTCGCGGTCGGACGGCCTGCCGCACCCGCGAAGGGGGCAACCTCAGAGTTTTCGCTCACACCAGCGTGACCTGCAGCGTGGTTCAGCAGAGCAATAAGCTCCTCATGGGGCACATGGCAGTCCGGCTCAAACGCGCCAGTCTGCGGGTTCGGCATCAGCCACTTCTTCTGGTTCGCCATGCTGATATCCTCAGCGAACGGGTGGCTATCCGGAATATCCTCGAAAGAAGTCTTCAGGTCTTAGTCTCAGCCAAGGGAACACGCGCAGCAATCTGGTGGGTAACCTCCTGACCCCACGGGTCGGAGCAAATATCCAGCCGCAGGGCGTAATCAACGCCCTCACCCTGCATCAGCTCGATGGGGAACTGGTCGCTACCGCTGAAGCTGTCAGCGTCACCGTCAAATTCGGGGGTGAGCGGCCAGGAGCGGAGGGTTTCGAAAGAGTCGTTACGAATGTAGCCGTGGCGTACGGTCAGAGTGGTGCCTTCGCTAAGGAATTCGCGCAGACCGTGTGCAGTGTAGTTCACGGTCATACCGGTTTCAGTGATGGTGGCACGCTGAATAACGAGGCGCCGGCCTTTAGTTTCCTCGGTTGCCGGGGCAAGGTTTGCCGGAAGTTGGTATGGGGTCTGGAGGGGCACAGGGTTTTCTTTGTATCAAGATGCGGAGTCAGTGGGTTTCTGATGTTTTATGTGTGACACGCCGGTTCAAATCCTTTTCAAAGAGTTATTGTTATTGGTACCCTATCACTGTTTCTATATCCTCAACAAAGGAGTTACCCATGGAGGCCAAGGAATTCTCATACGAGAAGGCTCTCCTCTTTTTCGCCAAGTCTAAGTACGCCGACCTTTTCGGCGTAGCACTGGTTATCGCCATCGCAATCGCCTCAGGATACCTGAGCACCAACCTCGCCAAGTACGTTGACTGGGGCCCGATCACGAGCTTCATCCCCCTCGGCTTGATTTCCGTGATTAACGTGGGTATTTCAATGATGTCTACCCGCCTGACCGGCCGCCTCTCAAACGTCGGCAACGTGCTCGGCATTATTAACACGGCGCTGTCTGGCGCGATTGACTATATTCTGGGCAATAAGGCAGCAATCATCACCTACCCGGTGACCTTTATCGTGTACACCTTCGCAATTCGTAGGTGGCAGAACTCCGAACGCGGCAAGGCAATGGAACCACTGACCGGCACGAAGGGGCAGCTGATTATTGGTGGTATTGTGGCCGGTTCGTTCGCGTTCTCCCTGATTGCGAACTATGTCGGTTACGGCGGCAAGACCTCGTTCCTGTTCTGGATCACGACCGTAGTGTTTGGCCTGTCCCTGTCAGCAAACATTCTGAACGCGCTCAAGCTCACGATGCAGTGGCAATTCTGGTTCCTGTACAACACCGTGCAGTGCATCAAGGCGCTGACTCAGGGCAACTTCGCGAACGTCGGCAAGTACATCTTCTACATCATCAACAGCGTGGCGGCGCTCCTGCTGTGGACCCGAAATGGTACCGCAGCCAAGGGTACCGTGGCGGTGGCGTAAGGGGCGGTTCCCTAGTTTTCTAGGGCTGACCTTTCTACCAGCTAATGGATGAGGAGGCCCCTCGACCTGCAGTTTACTGCTGCGGGTCGAGGGGCTTTACCTGTGCCCCGCGAGTGCGGGGAATACGTTGAGCCTCTTTCATTATTGCCCTTAATATAGGACTCATCCCCACTCACGCAGGGCACACGCGAAGCGAGAGAGCTCCCTTCGCGCCGCTGGGGGCTCATCCCCGCTCGCGCGGGGAACACGGTGCGGGTTTGCGGGTGCGTCGTGTGAATGATGATGGGAAGGTGGAGCTGTTTAGTGTGCAGCGTGGATAATTGTGGTGATGTGGATTAGAAGGGTTTGGCCCCGGAGCAGCGTAGGTGCTGTTCCGGGGCCAAACCCTTTTTTTGGGGGGGGGTTAGTTGAGGTCGTAGTTGCTGGTGCGTTCGGGGGTGGGTCGCTTGTCGGCTAGAACCTGCGGGTCGGCGGCGGGGTCGTTGGGTTCGGAGAGTACCCAGTCGGAGCCGTCGGTGCTGGTGAAGGTGCCGCCGTAGCGGGGGAAGGCTTCGCGGTTGTAGACGCAGTAGGCGTTATAAGTGCGTTCCGTGCCGGCTACCGGGTTGATGACGATATCAGTCAGCGTCGGGTTATCGGTGGTGAGGTTGCGCAGGTCGGTGTCCTTGAGTCCTTCGAGTACGTCGGAGGTGACGTAGGGTTCAATATTTTTGAGGAACGTCTCTTTGCTGGCGGAGGCGGTAGCCCATGCCTTGCAGAACTTGGTGACGGACGTTGCAGGGGCGGTGTAGAGCGGCTGGCCGTTCACCTTCGTGCCGCCAATAATGGTGCTGGACGCTTGCGGGGTGGGGCTGCTCGGGGTGGTGGTGGGCGCCTGGTTGTAGATGACGCTGCCGGTGGGGGTGGGGGCACTCGCCGGTTTGGGGTCGGTTTTGTTGGTGAGGATGTAGCCGATGATGAGCAGGGCGAGGACTGCTGCGATGGCTAGCGCGGTGGCGAGTTTGCGGGTGGCGTTGTTGGTGGTGGGTGTCTGGTTTTGGGAGGTGGTGGGGGTGCGCATGGTGGTTTCCTTTCGTTATTTGACGTTAATGTAGGGCTCATCCCCGTTCGCGCGGGGAACACACTAGCGCTGCCGATTAGAGGAATGAGGCTCTCAAGGCTCATCCCCGCTCGCGCGGGGAACACGCATACATTCAAGCTTATTCATTGCGCCGCCCCGGCTCATCCCCGCTCGCGCGGGGAACACTCTTCGCCCCACTCAGAGCTAACGCGCGTGGTCGGCTCATCCCCGCTCGCGCGGGGAACACAGCTCTGGTATCAGAATATGGCTCTGCAGGCTCGGCTCATCCCCGCTCGCGCGGGGAACACTCCTTGCCCTTGAGCTTCTCAACAACCCAGTTCGGCTCATCCCCGCTCGCGCGGGGAACACCAGCTGATTACTGGTACCCATCAGATCGCTCCCGGCTCATCCCCGCTCGCGCGGGGAACACGATGCCTGCGACGGTGATGTCGGCGGTGTAGGCGGCTCATCCCCGCTCGCGCGGGGAACACGAGTACATCATCAAGACCTACGGCGAAGACATCGGCTCATCCCCGCTCGCGCGGGGAACACGTCTCGGTCACCGTCTGGAAGCCTCGCGCGTCCGGCTCATCCCCGCTCGCGCGGGGAACACGGGGATTCCCAAATCCTTGATGAGGGTCTGGTAGGCTCATCCCCGCTCGCGCGGGGAACACTTAATGCACTTTAGAGAACATTTTTTAGTGACCGGCTCATCCCCGCTCGCGCGGGGAACACAGATACGACAGAGGGCTCCAGCACGGTCAATCCGGCTCATCCCCGCTCGCGCGGGGAACACTGCAGTCGGAGCGCCTAGCGATTCTGTGAACTCGGCTCATCCCCGCTCGCGCGGGGAACACATTTTCCAGTACCCCCACGGGTGGGACTATTCCGGCTCATCCCCGCTCGCGCGGGGAACACAGAGTAACGGCTGAGACAACGGTTGCCGCTCTAGGCTCATCCCCGCTCGCGCGGGGAACACGCGGCGGCGTGAACGAACTTCGAGAACTGAATATCCTCATCCCCGCTCGCGCGGGGAACACGTAGCGTCAATAGCCATATTTAATCTCCAAATCGGCTCATCCCCGCTCGCGCGGGGAACACTGTGCAATCGCAGGTATAGGCGGCGGCCTTGTCGGCTCATCCCCGCTCGCGCGGGGAACACGGTCGCCATGACAGAGACAGCGCCGCGCGGGTCGGCTCATCCCCGCTCGCGCGGGGAACACGTCTTAGTTGCCATGTCTGATTTTCTCCAATCCGGCTCATCCCCGCTCGCGCGGGGAACACGCGGCAATAGTGCCAGTGAACGCGCTCTTGAACGGCTCATCCCCGCTCGCGCGGGGAACACTTTCCCACCTGCCCGCTATCCGCATTGTCAATCGGCTCATCCCCGCTCGCGCGGGGAACACGAGGAATGGCTTAGGGGTGGTAAAGTCCACTTCGGCTCATCCCCGCTCGCGCGGGGAACACCATTTTTTGTGTGACGTGCATCATGTGGATAACGGCTCATCCCCGCTCGCGCGGGGAACACCCCATTCCACCAAACCGGCCAGCGTGTCGGTTGCGGCTCATCCCCGCTCGCGCGGGGAACACTTCAAAGTCCATCACCACGGCATTTGTCATCGCGGCTCATCCCCGCTCGCGCGGGGAACACAACCCCTCCGGCGAGCGCCTATACTTCATCACCGGCTCATCCCCGCTCGCGCGGGGAACACTTCCACTGAGCAGACGGTCACCGATGCACCACCGGCTCATCCCCGCTCGCGCGGGGAACACGCTAACATCTCCACTGCCTCCGGCTATGCCGTCGGCTCATCCCCGCTCGCGCGGGGAACACCGTGAGGAGTTCTCCCGCGCCGTCGCGACCTACGGCTCATCCCCGCTCGCGCGGGGAACACATCAGGTGCCGGGCTGACGGGGTCTGCGCCCGCGGCTCATCCCCGCTCGCGCGGGGAACACCCCAGTTTCGATGCCCCCAAGAACCTCTAGTTCGGCTCATCCCCGCTCGCGCGGGGAACACTTCGGGTGCGTTGCGGTTTAGGCGTGCTGCGCCGGCTCATCCCCGCTCGCGCGGGGAACACGGAACTCCATCAAGTGGTTCATTGTCAGTATCCGGCTCATCCCCGCTCGCGCGGGGAACACACGTGTCTAAGGCTGTACCGCCTAAGACCGTTCGGCTCATCCCCGCTCGCGCGGGGAACACGCAGCCCGTAGCGTCGTCAACGCTCTGCCTGACGGCTCATCCCCGCTCGCGCGGGGAACACGAGCCGACACCGCTAAGAGCCTTAGAAACCTGCGGCTCATCCCCGCTCGCGCGGGGAACACCTGAGGTGCTGCGCTCGATCCGCTCTAAAGCTCGGCTCATCCCCGCTCGCGCGGGGAACACTTTGATGCAGGCGTTAAGGCTGTCGGTGCCGTCGGCTCATCCCCGCTCGCGCGGGGAACACTAACGGCGGTAACGCTAGGGGTGCGGTCGGTCAGGCTCATCCCCGCTCGCGCGGGGAACACGGTAAGCTCACCTTGAAGTAAAACGATTATTCCGGCTCATCCCCGCTCGCGCGGGGAACACAGGAGGTTGATTTCCCGGTTGAGCGCGACCTGCGGCTCATCCCCGCTCGCGCGGGGAACACATCACGCCGCGAAGCGTCTCCGCGACGACTTCCGGCTCATCCCCGCTCGCGCGGGGAACACACTTGCTGACATGAGGCTTTACCCACTACATCAGCAAAATAGAATCACTTTGGAGCCAGAGCCTGCATCCAGAATACACGATAAACATTTGTTCCTAACCACGACGAGCACGGCGATACTTACTCGCCTTACTCCACCCAGATTTCGGCACAACTTTACGAACCACCGGACGATAAATCAGCTTAACACCCTCAAAATCGACAGGCTCCCAATCGGCATTATTCACCAGAAACTCAAGCCGCTGCTCATTATCCGCCGGAAACACCATAGTCGCACGACCAGTACCACCCGACTCCAACACACGCGCCCACAACTTCTCACGAATCCTAGCGCTCACACGCCCAACAAATACCCCAGGATTAATCTCCAAAAGCCATTTCGTCAAATCACCACGAAGACTTACAGGACAAGCAGACAACACAATGACAATCATGACTCGTCTCCAGAGAAATTCGCGCGCGCCATAGTACCTCCCGTGTACTCATCCCACAAAAGCATCTCAGTACTATCAAGCATCTCCTCAGGAACCTCCTCAGACAGCAAAAGCCGCTGAATATCCCGCACAACCCGCTCCATCACCTTCTCAGAACGAATACGGTCACGCACCGCCCTACGCGTCACAGACCCAATATCTATCCCCTCCGTATAGCCAGCAACGACCTCAAACGCAGCAGGAATCGTAATCTCCGCCTTATACAAATCAGCAACGTCGTAGACAAAAGACCAAGAATTCCCGGTATGCACAAAACCCAGCCCAGGCGCACACCCCAAAGACACAATCGCCGCATGAACAATCCCATACAACGCAGCATGAGCAGCCGACAACGCCTGATTAATCGGTGACCCATCACCAAAATTATTCGGATCATACTCACGGCGCTCCCACGGAACACCAGTCCGCTCAGACCACTGCCTATACACAGAACGTACCCTAGCACCTTCCCTGCCACGCAACTGCTGCATCGTCAGCTCACTCGTATCCTCACCAGGAAAACGCCACTGATACATCATGCGAGCCACAGCCAAACGGCTCCGCGTATTCGACACCAGCTTCGCCTGAGCAATCAACAGACGCGAAGAACGCGCCACAGACTTACCGCTCGCATAATAACGAACCCCCTGCTCGCCAACCCACACCACCGTAGTACCGCACTCCCCCAACAAAGCCATCGCCTGATGAGTAATACGAGTACCCGGCCCCAACAGCAAAGCGCTCAAGCTCGCAGCAGGGCAATGAACCACGCCCTCTTCCTTCACAAACGTCACCGCACTATCAGCACGGGAAATCGTCGCATGCTCCACATACACAAAACTCAAACGGTCAGAACTACGAAACAGCTCAGACGAGCCCGGAGGAACAGCCCCCTGCATGATCTTCTCCTATGAACATCAGCGTGCCAGCATCGGCACAAAAATATGAGTGAATAAAGAAAGGGCGGGGCCCCATTACACAGAACAGTCCCCCGCCCTTCACCCGCATTACCTAGCGGGACAGAGGCGCCAACGTCAGAAGGCCCATGCCGTACGCCTTTCCCCTGCCCATACCAGAGAGCAAAGACTGACGGAACAGCTCAACATCAGTAATGCGAAGAGCACCTTCAAACAGAGCCTTACGGTGAGTCACCTTACCAACCTTGCCATCAGCATTACGGCGGGCAAATGCAAGATCCTGACGAGAAGAAATCATCGGGCACTCCTCAATATCCTGACCTTCAACACTAGGAATTACTTCAAATCCCCATTGCGGAGCACGCTCACGAATCCACGCTTGCTGCTGGGCAACAGTCACGTGCGGGAACACCTCACGCTTACCCGTCTGCTGATTCGTATGACGCTTCACCGGGTTCGCGGCAAGGCGGAAAGCCCACTCCTGACCGTTCTCCAGCTTCGCCAGCAGACGACCATAATGAGCACTCTCACCAGGGCGAGTCTGCCAACCAGCTTGCTCCACAAGAGCCGAAAAATCAGGCTTCTCAGGGCTCAACATGTACAAAACCGGAGCATGCTGAGACTCATCCAAACGCCACAGAATACGGCTCTCAGAATAGTCCGTATCCGGCGGCAAAGTCGCCATCACGGTAGCATGCATCGCCTGCGGGCTACGCAACAACTTCCACGCGCCACGACGCTGCGGATTAATCATGAAACGAGAAAAAAACGTCATGCTTCCACCACCGCCTTCATATAATCAGGCTCAGAATCCTGGGTAGAAGAGTTCTTTACAGAAGCCCCTTCCTCCATGTTCTGTGCACGCTGATTTTCCTTGATATTTACGAGGACAGGCTCAACCGATACAACCTCACGCGAAGCATACTGACGATGCTCCGAGCTGAAACTCACCGGAATATCCTGAACCAAATCACCACGCTCGCCAGGCAACGCATCACGCAGGATACGCAACACTACCGGGCTCGAAAAATCCTTACGACGATACTCAGGAACCTGCCATTCCAACGAACGCAGAGCCTCTTCAGCGGGCTCCTCACGGATACCCAGGACAAGATCGTAACCAGCCGGGCACGCACGTCGCCCAAGGTACAAAGGATACACAGGCTTCTTCAGCGCAGATTCGATAGTCTCCAGCTGTTCACGTTCACCTTCCAGAGCCACCACAAAAACAGCGTCCGAAAGGTACATACGGGTCGAAAGAGAAGCCGCACCATTCGGGTTCTTAGCCCAATTCTTAGCGGTCTGATAGTCACGAATCAGGGTACCCTGGGCATCCGTACGCACCGCGAACTTCAACGAAACCAAGTCATCAACCGGCTCGTTACGCGAGCGCCCCAGAGCTGCAGCGACCATTCCAATCACGCCAGACTTGCTCGGCTCATGCCCAGCATCACGACGACGGAAACGGCTCTGAATGCCCCATGACTGCAACGGCCCGCTCATCTTCAAGAGCAGGGTAGGCATTAGGACTCCTGAGAGGTGAGAGCAGTCAGCTGAACTTCCAGGGACTCCAACAGACCCTTCAAAGAAACAGACTCGCCAAGACCAGCCAGTTCTTCCTTGAGGTCACCCAAAGCCAGAACATACGAAGCAACAGGCTCGTAACCGTACGCTTCTTCAATATTCTTCGCCTCAGATGCGAGCGCACGAGCAGCAACCACGCGGCGGCCCTCAACCTCCGTAATAGCCTTCTCGAAGGCGTTCACATAGGAGATGGGGCGGTCGTTACGAACGGTGACGATAACAGCGTCAGGCAGGGTGCGTGCAGCGAAAGAGTTCTGCTTACCAGTAGGCATGGAATTGATGAAGGAACGGACAAACGCCAGGGTTGCTTCAACGCTTGCAGAAGCGTCACCCAGATTAGCATTCAGCGCATCCAGGTTGATGTTGGCGTAGCGGTAGAAGGTGCTTGCCGCCATCTCAACGGTACCAATCATGCCCGCACCGGTAGCGTCATCCGAAGAACGAACGACGTCATCCACAGCGGTGTAGTAGTCGAAATCGGGTTCGGAACCGTGAACACTCAGAGCGTGTGCTACCTGGCATGCGGCGTCAACGTTGAAGTCGGCAGCTTCTGCCAGCATGCGACCGAAGAGAGCAATATCAACGCTGTGGTTGGTGTCGAGGATTTCCTTAACATCCTTCGCAACGAGCTTCTCGCCGTTAGCGTCAATGATTGCCTGCGCCAGCTTGTCAATCTGCTGGTTGCTCAGCAGAATCAGGTAGCCAGAAACAGCACGGCCTGCTTCTTCGTCTTCCTTCTTCTTCGGCCTCTCCAGCTTAATCTTTGCCGCCTTGAACGCCTCCACGACAGCCTTTTCAGCCAGGTCAGCATCGAACTCGGGCGCAAGATCCAGGATGCGCGCCACTACCTTGTCAGCAACCAAGCGGGTACGTACACCCAGCTTCGAGCTGTCGAGATGCGATTCAAAATCACGGCGAATAACGGACTTCCAAGCCTGGCTGGAAACACGCTGACGCTGAACGCCGCCAAAGAAAGCGGACTTGGGGCTGCCTGTGTCGTCACGGTTAATGTTCGACGGGGGCAGGGTCTGCAGGGCATGGATATCGACGAAAGTAGTCATGATTTTTCCTTCTTTCAGGAGTGATAGTTACTTAGTGGTTTTGTTCGCAACAGCGCGAACAGGGACGAGCCCGTAGGAGAAGTCACGGTTCCAGCGGTACAGAACCTTCTGCCGCGTCGTGGGCTTCAGAAGGTACATATAGTCAGTCGCGAATCGACCGTAGTCAAACGCAATACCTTCGGAGCGGAGAAGAGTAATCAGGCTACGCAGGTAATACTGGCGAGCGTTCTCCGTCTGAGCAGTCAGCAGAGAATCAAAACGCTTCTTCATCGAAGAAGTAGTCTGACTGACCAAGCGACCGATTGCCTGACCGAAAGAAACACCGGCAACATGCATAGGCTGATTCTGTGCCTGCTGGTGCAGAGCAAAAAGAGTCAAAGCAGTGTATGCAGCATTCTCCGCGTTACTCGGCTGGTCGCCCTTACCACGGTACTCTTCGGGGATACCTTCAGTACCGTCTTCCTTCTCCAGGACGAATCCCCAAAGCTCAGGATGAGCCAAGGGCGGTTCACCCGTTCCCCTGCGAAGCTTCGCCAACTGTGCAGTAGCAGACGAAACACCGCTACTCTTCTGGTGGTAAAGGCGCATCACCTTTGCAGCAATAAACTGCTGCAGATCATTCTGCGCAGTACGGTCACTCATTCGTATCCTCCTGAGGTGAGTGAGAGGTAGAGGCTTGATAAGCCAAAGGGATGATCTTACGCAGACGCGCATGGAGCTGCCGTTCTGCGTGAGCAACACTGTAAAGAACTTCGTTCCCGGAAAGATCCTTACCAAAGAAGCCAAGCATAGCCTTGGATCCTGCGCTATCAATAAGGATGTTCGATTCGTGCTCGATAGCGTTACGCATCAGACGCTGCCATTCTTTCTTCTTGACAGAGATGTCTTCTGCAGCCCCTTGATTCGCAAGCCAGAGGCGGAAAGATCCTTCCATACGGTTAAGTACGGCTTCGGTAGCATCTGCACGGAATTCATATTCCCGGCCTGCGGCACGTAACAAATTACCCGCGAACTGTCCCAGAGCAATTGCCGCGTCCATGGTTGCCTGAATATTTTCACGCACCATCTGGGAGGCACTCACTCCTTCATCAGCCAGCAGAGAAAGCTCAAGGGTCATAGAGTCAGAAATAATGTTCTCAATCACGGCGCTCTGATTGCCGTATTCAACGCCTACCAGCTGAACCTGCACCTCCGCGTCGGTCGGGAAGTACCTTCCCGAACCCAACTGACGAATCACAGGAGCAGGCTTATTCTGCTTTTCCGATTCCGGGGTGAGACGAGTCAGCAGAGCATCAGCACCACGCCACAGAGTGCGTTCAGCCGAATGAGCCTGAGGCATCCACACCTGTTCGGTCTTCGACGACTGGTTCTTGCTGTAGCGATAACCCGTCAGAGGGTCAGTATAGGTATTGCGGTCAAACCACTTGTCGCCGTTAGCAACAAGGACCGAAGTTACGCGCTCACCGTCATGATGCAAGCGGACGCGACGCGACTGCCAGGTCAAAATCTCGCACATACCGCTCGCGGGTACCGGCTGGTCCTTGTATTGAGCCGCGGGACCGCCCGTGTACGCACGCGGTGCT
This sequence comes from Rothia similimucilaginosa, assembly GCF_029850985.2. Lineage (NCBI taxonomy): Bacteria > Bacillati > Actinomycetota > Actinomycetes > Micrococcales > Micrococcaceae > Rothia > Rothia similimucilaginosa. The sequence continues at coordinate 1,280,919 of NZ_CM138149.1, forward strand.
GCAGTATCAGGCTCAGCACGCTCCCATACAGGGAGGTCAAGAGCAAACGACTCATCATCAGTCAGCTGCTCATAATCAAGGCTATACAGCAAGGTTTCCATCATATTGGCGCCGTGAACAATCACCTTGCCAGTGGTACCGTACCAGCCAACACCCAGAGGATAGCCCTTACCACCCTTAACACGGGGGTCACCTACTGCGCCAGATTTAATGCCCGAGTAGTCCCAGGCTTGAATCGTCAGCAGGTAGCGTGCAGCCTCGGCAAAGCTCAGAGAGTCCAAGGTCTTTTCAGCACGAACCGAGAAGTACTCACTCTCTGAGTCCAAAAGCAAACGGCTAACCGGCTTCGTGTCTCCCTTAACCGTATGCAAATCATGCACCTGCATAAAGGGGCGATCACCCCCCACCAGCCAGAAAAGGTCCTTGAAAATTTCAAGGTATCCCAGAACAGCAGCCAGGTTATTAGCGTTGGGCTCGCGCATCTGGCGAATCCAAGGAGCCGCACCACCAAAAGTCTTAACGCCTTCGCTAAGAAAAGTGGCACGCGCAAAGATAATGAGCATAACACCCAAGATTGCAACATCGGTTAGCGGATTATCCGATTGAATTCGGTCAATCTCATACACCCGTTTAAAGAAATCATGGAGTGACAGCTCAGCAACCTCGCCCGTTTTCAGTCGAACCGGGATCCATGCTTCATCAGCAAGATTGAAGCGAGGTTCTTCCAAGCTAGCCATTCTCACTCCTTTCATCATCGAAATCAGCTCACTGTCGAGTGACGAATGAGCAGTCATAAAAATGGTTTCTAGTCCACAATGGGAGTGGACCGTTAATTCAGCCTTGTCAGGGGGCTCTTGGCGGGCCTCCAGTGGCTTGATAATTTCACTATAGGAGCGCCAAGAAGGTTAAGTCAAGCAAATCTACCAATTTATTAATACATTTGATATTTTTAATGTATAGAGTGGAACGGGGAGTAACGAAAAGCAGAATCCCCGCTGACGCAGGGACCACATCAACCAATTTTATAAATACTGGCTCATCCCCGTCTGCTTCGGGGAACATACACCTCGCACCGCACTGAGGCACGCACTAGTCTACCGTCTAAGGAGAATCATGGCACCCGCCCCTGAGTATCTTTCAACACCTGAAACAGCATCATTCTGGGCAAAAACAGGAGACAAGGACTCCCCCACCCACGGTCTCTCCCTTGTTCAACATATGCTCGATGCCGGTTCTGTTGCCACCCGACTCTGGGACACATGGCTCGCGCCCGGTCTGCAGAAACGATTCAGTGAGCATCTCCATCTCTCCGTGGAAGATACGCGCGCGCTCGTATGCTGGCTCGCCGCCACCCACGACATGGGCAAAGCAACCCCTGAATTCTCCGGGCAGCTCGATGCACGACGTGACGAAAACCTCGCGGCGTACCGTCAGCGTATCGAGCAGCAGGATTTTGAGTTCCCCGAAGACCTTGTCACACCCACTAGCGGCTTGCGATGCCCCCACAGTAAATACAGCCAGAGCATCCTCATTCACCTGCTCACCAGCAATATTGAGGGCATGCCGAATGAAGTTGCTGTAACTCTCGCGAGTATCTCCGGCGCGCACCACGGCACACCCGCAGACTACATGCCCGCATCCACTGAATTGAGCAATGTCATTTTAGAGCGCCTCTCCCCCAAATGGCATGCCACCTGGCAGGAACTCTACAACATCACTCTGAAACGCTTTGGCGCATCCTCAGCATTGCAGCAGTTAGCACAGCACGGACAGGCTATCCCCGTCTCCGTGCAATTCTGCATTACCGGTTTCGTCATCATGTCAGACTGGATTGCTTCAAACCCTGATTTCTTCCCCATGGGAACCTTCGGTTCGGCCGAGCAGGAACAGCGAGCGCGCATCGGTTGGCAGGCGCTCGGGCTTGAACAGCGCTGGACCGCCGCACTGGATACCAACCCCGACACCCCTGCAGCTGATCTCTATACTTCCCGTTTTGGGTGGCAGAATCCCACCCTACGCCCAATGCAGGAAGTCGTAGTCGAAGCGGCACGCTCCATGCAAAGCGGCGGCATGATGTGCATCGAAGCACCCATGGGTCAGGGCAAGACCGAAGCTGGCCTCATCGCTGCCGAGTTCCTTGCACAGGCAGCCGGTCGTACCGGTGTAGCCTTTGCTGCACCAACTCAGGCGACTTCTAATGCCCTCTTTGACCGTGTTATCGAATGGGTGGAATACCAGACAGCCGATGTAGCGCAAGGACACGGCGGACCTATTGAGCCGCATTCCATGTTCCTGGGTCATTCTAAGAACCGCTTCAATAAGTCCTATGAGGCGCTCTCCAAGGCAGATATTTTTGACGAGTCTTCTGCCCCCGAGCGAGAAAATAACCGAAAAACGCTACGCCCCGGAACATCTCTCGCCCGGCACAGCTGGCTCAGCAGCACGAAGAAGGGGCTTCTCTCCAGCTTCGTTGTGTGCACCATCGACCAGGTTCTCATGACCGCCCTGCAAGCACGGCATGTAATGCTCCGATACCTTGGCCTTGCGTCTAAGGTTATCATCATTGACGAGGTTCACGCCTACGATGCGTATATGAGCCGGTATCTCTCTGCTGCGCTCTACTGGCTGGGTCAGATGAATGCGCCCGTCATTCTCATGTCCGCAACCCTGCCGTCAGCTACTCGTGATGATCTCATGGAGAGCTATGCCAATGGTCTAAAAATTGGGGCGGAGCCACAGCACAAGGCACCTGCATCTTCATCGGCGCCCCAGAATGACATGATGGCGCGAATGATGGCGAATATTGCGAAAAATCAGACACCTTCAACGCCTGCCGTGACTGAAAATTCTCCTCTTGATTTGGATTACCCCGTCATTCACACGCTCACCGCCGAAGATAACGGAACACCTAAGAAATGGAAGGTTGAACAACCCGTAGAGCAAACCGAAATCGAGTTGAAGCTCATTGATGACAGCCCCGAAAGCGTCCTGAAGGTACTCGAACCGCTCGCCAATGACCACGGATGCGCCGCAGTCATCTGCAACACCGTTGGACGAGCCCAGGAAATACACGCATTCCTGAGTGAACAGTTTGGTGAAGAGCATGTAATCCTCACCCACTCTCGCTTTACCGCCACGCACCGCACCGAGCAAGAAGAACTTCTTGTCTCAAAGCTCGGCAAGAAAGCGCACTACAGCGAAGCTGACGGGGAGGATTCCTCACGCCCGCACAGCCTCATTGTGGTGGGTACGCAGGTCATCGAGCAGTCGCTTGACCTGGACTTTGACGTAATGATTACCGACTTCGCGCCGGTCGACCTGGTACTTCAGCGCATGGGACGTCTACACCGTCACGATAGCCGCAACAACTCAGAACGCACCCCCGCATACCGCAAGCCGGTGTGCTACGTGCGAGGAGTTGAAACTTTCGGCTCACACATTGAGGCACCCGACTTCCCTCGTGGATCGAAGGCAGTCTATGAGCCGATGATTCTGCTCAGCAGCTACGCACAGCTACTCCCCCACTTCGAGGGTGAACCTATTCTAATTCCTACGGACATTAGTCCTCTGGTACAGAAGACCTACCAAGAAAATACATCTGCTGAGATTCCTAGTGCTTGGGCAGAAGTCTACGAGAGCGCCAAGCAGGAGTGCGATAAGGTTAAGGAACAAGCCAAGGTCCGAGCTAAAGGCTATCTACTCTGTGCACCTGATGGTGACCAGCACACCATGGCGGACTGCATGAAACGTCTCCTTAAGCCTGATGACTTGCGATTCTCCGACGAGCAAATCGGTGAGGCGAAGGTTCGCGACACCGATGCATCCCTGGAAGTTATCGCAATCGTTGTAGAACGGAACCAACCGGGCAATACCAAGAGCGCGATTAAAAGCTACTGGCTCTTGCCCTCTATCAACGGCACAGACGAGGCTGGTTCTCTCCGCTTTGACGCTTCAGCCGATGATCCACCGACTTACTGGCAGAGCATGCAACTTGCGGCTTCATCGATTCGACTCCCCTACCAGTACTCAGATGCACCCAACCACCGTATCAAGGGTGGGAAACTCCGATTCGACGCCGCGCTCGACCAGCTAGAAAAGGAACGCATCGAGAACTGGCAGAAGTCATTCATGCTGGAGGGGCAGCTCATCCTGCCCTTCGAAGAAGTCGAAGCAGGCGTGTACTCGTATGCCCTCTGCGATTACGAGCTGGTGTATAGCACCCAGCTAGGCTTGCAAAGCTTCAAGCTTGATAACGAAGACTAGCCAAAACAAACAAAGACCCCCTCCGAATCCTCTCGTGGAGCATCCGGCGGGGGTCTTTACTATATAAACTTTTCGGCGCGATTCACACTACACGGTTCACGCTACGGGATTCACGCTGCCCAGTTTTGCAGCGCCAAGCCGCGGCTACTCAGATTCGCCGAGCATGCCCTCACGAGCCAACGCCGTCAAACGAGACACCGCACGGAAATACTTCTTCTGATAACCACCAGCCAGCATCTCCTCAGTAAACACCTTGTCAAAAGGCACACCCGAAGAAACAATCGGCAGGTCCTTGTCATACAGGCGGTCAGCCAACACCACAAAACGCAGCGCCACCGACTGCTCAGTAATCGGGTGAACATCACGCCACGCAATACCATCCAGGCCATCAATCAGCTGACGGTAACGCGACGGGTGCACCTTCGCCAGGTGCTCCACCAGGTCAGCGAAGTTATCAACGCCAACAGTCTGGCCGCCGAACACTTCCTCAACCTTCGCATCAAACGCATCATCAGCAACAGGCTCCGGCGCGGCAGGCAGGCCACGGTGACGGAAATCCTCACCATCCACACGGTGCACCTCAAACTGCGAAGCAAGCACCTGAATCTCACGCTTAAAATCCTCAGCCGCGAAACGGCCCTCACCCAGTGCACCAGGCAGCGTGTTTGAGGTCGCCACAAGCTTCACGCCAGCATCCGCCAGCTCACGCATCAGACGAGACATGAGCACAGTATCACCCGGATCATCCAGCTCAAACTCGTCAATACACACCAGCTTGTAGCTGCTCAACGCCTCAACCGTCTTACGGAACGTCAACGCACCCACCAGGTTCGTGTATTCCACAAAAGTACCGAACGCCTTCGGGCCATCCACGTAATGCCACAGCGACGCCAACAGGTGAGTCTTACCCACACCAAAACCGCCGTCAAGGTACAGGCCAGCCTTCGTCGCATCCTTCTTCTTGCCACCAAATAGGCGACCAAAGAAACCGGCACCAGCACCGCCACCATTAATCTTGTCGCCAAAATCCTTCAGCTTCTGCACGGCCTCAGCCTGCGACGGCTGATTCGGGTCGGGAATATAGCTATCAAAAGACACTTCACCAAAACGCTCAGAGGGTCGGAAACCCGCCAGCAACTCATCAGCAGAAACGCGAGGGATGCGGTCGGTCAAGTGTACGGTCGTGGTGGGCACAAAAACTCTTTTCTTCAGTGACGGCGATGTGACATTCGCTTTAAGTGTAGTACTGTCTAACACCCCGCGTGAGCCTCATGAGTTGCCCGCCACATTACGGGCATGAGGAGGGGCGGCGGGAGGATCACAAACGCACCCCACAGTGCATGGTGACTTCCGTAAAATGGTGTCTATGGCTAAGAAAACTAAAGGTAAGAAGAGTGGCGCAGCAACCGCCGCCGTAGCGTTGCTGACCGAGACGAATACCCCCTTCCAGATGCGCGAATACGAGCACGTTGAGGGTGTCACCTCCTTCGGTGAAGAGGCCGCGAAGAACCTCGGCGCCTCCGAGGAACAGGTGTTCAAGACCCTACTGATTGTGCACGAGAAGGATTTCGCGGTCGCAATCGTGCCGGTGTCTGGCAAGCTGAACATTAAGGCAGCCGCCGCTGCTCTGGGGTGGAAGAGCGCCTCCATGTGCAACCCGAAGGTCGCTGAGCGCCGCACCGGCTACGTGGTGGGCGGTATTTCTCCGCTGGGTCAGAAGACTCCCTCCCCCACCCTGCTGGATGAGTCTGCGCAGCTTTTTGACACGATTATGGTCTCTGGCGGTAAGCGCGGCCTGGATGTTGAGCTCGCCCCAGACGACCTACTGAAGCTGACCAACGGCAAGTACGCTGATATCCGCGCGTAGCGGGAATAATCCGCCCAGCCGCGGCGTTATGTGAGCTGTAAGAGCCTGAGCATGAGAGCAAACTGAAGGAGTCATGATGGGCAACTCATTACCCGGCGTGGGTGCTATCGCTAAGAACTGGCGTGAAGTTCTCAAGCCTGAAGAATACGCTGTTCTACGTGAGGGCGGCACCGAGCGCGCATTCACCGGCGAATACTGGAACACCCACACGGAGGGTGTGTATTCTTGCCGTGCTTGCGGTACGGAGCTGTTCCGTTCTGGTGAGAAGTTCGATTCGCATTGTGGTTGGCCGTCGTTTTTCGCGCCGCTGGCCGAGGATCGTGTGCGTTACCTGGAGGATACGACGTTCGGTATGCGCCGTGTGGAGGTGCGTTGCGCCGCCTGCGATTCGCATCTGGGTCACGTGTTTGAGGGTGAGGGTTACCCAACTCCAACGGATTTGCGATATTGCATCAATTCGGTGTGTCTGACGCTGACCCCGGCTGGTGAAGCACAGCCCGGTGAGGCCCCGGCTGGTGATGCTCCGGTTGACGAGGCGCCAGCTGACGAGGCGGAAACCGCCGAATAAAGCCCGGCGATAACCCCCAGCAGGCACGCCGGTGAACCCCTTATTGTGAGTCTCTCTAAAATTCGAGGCTTTAAGCTCGGGCGGGTAAAATGGCGTAGTGCCTTCGCGGGCACGCTACCCCGCCCGGGCTCGTATTTACTCGGGCATGGGCCACCCGGGCATCTGGCGCATCGTATGGGCGCGTCGAACCAGACAGAGGAAAAGGATTGAGTGCATGAGTACCGCAGCTGAACAGAATGCCGCAGGCACCCCTCAGCTGACCCTTCACGGTATCGAAGTCCCTGACGTTGTTCCTCTGGAGACCCCTTCCTCACCGATTCCGACTCTCATCACCACTGAGAGCGGCCTGCGTCGTGCCGCTGAACAGTTGGTGGCGGCGTCCGGCCCGGTGGCTGTTGATACGGAGCGTGCCCAGGGCATCCGCTACGGTTCACGTGCTTTTTTGGTGCAGCTTAAGCGTGAAGATCAGCTGTACTTGATCGACCCTGAGGCGTTTAAGGATTTGCGCATTATTAACGATGCCCTGGCGGATGCTGAGTGGGTTATTCACGCCGCAATTCAGGACTTCCCGAGCCTGGATATGCTCGGTATGCGCCCGAACCGTCTGTTTGATACGGAGCTTGGTGCGCGTCTTGCCGGTCTGGAGCGCGTGAACCTGGGTGCAACCGTTGAGGAGCTGCTCGGCTATAAGCTGGCGAAGAAGCACTCGAAGGAAGATTGGTCGCGCCGCCCCCTGCCGGAGTCCTGGCTGAACTATGCACTGCTGGACGTTGACGTGCTCATTGATTTGCGTGACGCATTGGAGGATTTGCTCCGCCAGCAGGGTAAGCTACAGTACGCCCTGGAGGAGTTTGAGTACCTGTGCAAGACCCCGGTGAAGAATCCTGCGGATCAGCCGGAGCGTTGGCGTAAGACGAAGGGCCGCACGATGCTGCGTTCGGTCAAACAGCTGACGGCACTGCGTAACCTGTGGCATGAGCGTGACTCGCTGGCGCGTAAGAAGGACGTTGACGCGAAGCGTCTGCTGCCTGACTCTGCGATTGTGGAGGCGGCACGCACCATGCCGCGTAACGTTCCCGCCATCATGGCGATTCCCGGTTTTCAGACGCGCGGTCTGCGTCGTGAGGGCCCGCGCTGGGTGCGTGCTATTGCCGCGGCGGCACGCGGCGAGAACGCCGTACCGTTCACTTTGCCGTCGACTGCCCCGCCACCGTTGAAGGCGTGGGAGTCCAAGCGCCCCGAAAACTTGATGCTGTTCACCGAGGTTCGTCATGCCATTGATGAGCTCTCGGAGAAGCTGACTATTCCGGCGCAGAACCTGATCACGACCGATTATGTTCGCCGCCTCTGCTGGGAGCCGCCAACTCGTTTTGATGAGCAGACCCTGCGGGGTGCACTCGCCGAGTACGGTGCGCGTTCGTGGCAGACGGGTCTGGTTGCCCCCGTGATTGCACCGATTTTTGCCCGCCATCTAGGGTAGCTTTCACTAATGCTAAATAGACGTGTGCCGGTTGGGTGTGTTGCTGATGCGCCCACCCGACCGGTATTTTGTGTGCCTCGGAAGTTTGCCTCAGAAATTTGTGTCGGGAGCAATACAAACCAAGCTTAGCCTGCTCTCATTCGCTTTTTATCCTAAACCGGCCTAGGGCGGAGAGAGTACACGAAAGGAACCACCATGCCCGCATCCAACGGATGCTGCCGCTCTCAGAAGGCATGCTCCTCGCCCACTGCATCTGCCGCCATCGAATCTAATGCTGTCGATACCGTAGCAGCTACCGCCGAGACTGAATCTTCTGCGCGCGTCCTCTCCCGACGCGCAACCCTCGTCACCGGTGCCGTCGCGTCCGGTGCCCTACTTGCTTCCTGCGCTGAGGGGGACTCCGCCGTCACCGCACCTGAAGGTACCATTGAGGTAGGTTCTGCCTCCGCTGTGGGTGTGGGCAAGGCGGCGCGTCTGACCCATGGCTCCACGACTGTTATCGTGTCACAGCCCTCTTCAGGTGAATACAAGGCGTTCAGCACCGTGTGCACCCACCAAGGTTGTCAGGTACAGGTGCAGGACTCCAACCGTATCGTGTGCCCCTGCCACGGCTCCGAATACGCCGTAGCTGACGGCTCAGTAGTGCACGGCCCTGCGGAGGCGCCTCTGACCAGCTACCCGGTGCAGGTGAAAGGCGGCAAGATTTTCGTCAGCGGCACTACTAACAATTCCTAAAACCACTACTTCTCATGCTCATAAGCTCAGGCGCTGGCCGATAGTGCCCCGTATAGTGGATACAGCATAGTGCATACAGCAAAGCCCCGCCCATCAGTTATGATGGGCGGGGCTTCTGTCTGCCTATGCTGTCTATTATTGAGAATCTACCGCTGAGAGCCGATGGCTGAGGAAGCGCAGACCGGAATATCTAGCGGGTGTGGCGCGGCTTCTGGCCCTCTTCCCGAGCGAACGGAACCTTATCGCCAGCCAGCTGCGCACGCAGGTCAGCGATAATGGTTTCCGCAGTCAGGCCGACCTCTTCCAGAATCTGCTCGCGGGAAGCGTGCGGAATGAACTCCGCCGGCAGACCCAGCTCGCTCAGCGCGGTATCCACACCGGCCGCACGCATTTCCTGGCGGATGCGTGAACCCACACCGCCGGAACGTACGCCGTCCTCAATGGTCACCACAATGCGGTGATCACGCGCTAACTCAATAACCGAAGATGGCACCGGCATCACCCAGCGCGGGTCAACCACGGTGGACTGGATACCCTCGGCGGCAAGCACCTTCGAGGCTTCCAGGGCCACACGGGCCATAGCACCAACAGCGACGAACAGCACATCACGCTGGCCGGTCTCCGGGTGGGGTTTATCAGTTCGTGCCAGTACATCCACGCCGTCGTTACGACGTTCCAGGGCGGGAATGTCCTCGCCCACGGAGCCCTTCGGATAGCGAATCACGGTCGGTGCATCGTTAATAGCTACAGCCTCACGCAGCTCTTCGCGCAGGGTCGCACCATCACGCGGAGCCGCCAGGTGCAGACCCGGAATGAACTGCAGCATCGCCAAATCCCACATACCGTGGTGGCTTGCGCCGTCCGGACCGGTAATACCGGAGCGGTCCAGCACCACGGTCACGCCCGCCTTGTGCAGAGCAACGTCCATGAGCAACTGGTCAAAGCCACGGTTCAGGAAGGTTGCGTAGAGGGCAACCACCGGGTGCATACCGCCGTACGCCAGGCCGGCACTCATCGCCACGGCGTGCTGCTCAGCGATACCTACGTCAATAACGCGCTCGGGGTGGCGCTTCTGAAATTCGCGCAGACCCACGGGAATGAGCATCGCGCCGGTAATACCGACAACGTTCTCCTGCTCATCAGCAATATCCGCGATTTCGCGGCCAAAAACGCTGGTCCACGATTCAGAGGTGCTGGTCGAAACATCCTCACCGGTCAGCGGGTCAATCTGGCCCACCGCATGGAACTGGTCGTCCTCATTCGCGCGGGCAGGCGCGTAACCGTGGCCCTTCTCGGTAATGGCATGCACAATCACCGGGCCGGCGTAGTTCTTCGCCGCGGTCAGTGCGTTCTCCACAGCCTGCTGGTCGTGGCCGTCAATGGGGCCCACGTACTTCATGCCCAGGTCTTCAAAAATACCCTTAGGTACGACAACGTCCTTAATGCCCGCCTTCATGCCGTGCAGACCGCGGTACACCATCTGACCGACGGGGCCGCCACGCTGTAGACCGATACGCACAGCATCCAGGGCGTTGTCATAGCGGTGGTCAAGGCGCACGCGATCCACCTGCTGCTGCACACCGTGCTTGAGCTCAGACAGCTGGTTTGCGAAACCGCCAATAGTCGGCGCGTAGGAGCGGCCGTTATCGTTGACCACAATCACGACCTTGCGGGTGCGGTCGGCAGCAATATTGTTTACAGCCTCCCACGCCATGCCACCGGTCAGCGCGCCGTCGCCAATGAGAACCACGGTGTAGCGGTCATCTTCGCCGTTAAGCTTATGCGCGCGAGAAATACCGTCAGCCCACGAAATCGAGCTGGAGGCGTGCGAAGAAGCAATAATATCGTGTTTAGATTCGTCGCGATCCGGGTAACCCGACAGGCCTCCCTTCTGACGCAGAGTCTTAAACGCGTGACGACCAGTCACCAGCTTATGCACATAGGACTGGTGGCCGGTGTCGAAAAGAATATTGTCCTTAGGAGATTCGAAGACACGGTGAATGCCGAGAGTCAGCTCCACAACGCCCAGGTTCGGACCCAGGTGACCACCGGTTGCCGACACATTCGTCACGATGAACTGGCGAATTTCCTTAGAGAGCTCCTCCAACTGCTCGTAGCTGAGGTTCTGCAGGTCTGCCGGGGACTGAATACCCGGGAGCAACTTGGCAGTGGCACCATCGCCAATGCTGTAGTCAGCGGTGGGTGCGCCACCGGGGGCGCTATTCGGGGTCTCCTCCTGCGGCAATGCGTTTTCAGCGGACATACACCCACACTCCTCAAGGTTGGGGCACGGCTCATTCCGTGCGTTGGTTCTTCAATGATTCTACCGTTTACAGTGCCAAAAAGCAGATTTATGCTCCCGCAGAGCAAGACGCACCGGATTGAGCGAAAACAGCCTGAAATAACCCCTAGTGGGTAGGCTGGTGAGCAGCCCAACCCTCCCAACACAGCAATTATGTGCTTCTTTGTTAAGGCAACTAGTTGCACGCTACGTGGTGCGGCGGCGGCGCGGACGAGGCTTCGCCGGGGCACGCTCAAAAAGCGCCACCGACTCCACATGATGCGTATTCGGGTACATATCAAAGGCCCGAAGCTGCACCATGTCCCAACCCAGCTCACGCAAAATACCGGTGTCACGCCCCAGGGATGCCGGGTCACATGCCACGTACAGAATACGTTTGGGGTCCAGCACATCCAGGCGTTCCAGGGTGGTTCGGTTCGCACCCTCACGGGATGGATCAAGGACCACCGCATCAATAGCGGGGATTTCACCAAACTCAAGGGCTGTCTTCAAATCGACCAGGTGGCGTGCCACGTCGCCACGAATCACCTCAATACGGGTGTCCGCAGAGTTTTCCGTGCGAGAACAACCATCAGGCGCGAAGTTCGAGCGGGCATCCTTATGGGTCACCGGGGAACCCTCAATGCTGATAACGGTACCCGTCGCACCCACGGCATCTGCGAGCGCGGCGGTGAACAGGCCCGCGCCGGCGTACAGGTCGAGAGTGCATTCACCTTCCTGCGGGCGGAGCATGTTGAGCATGGCTCCGACCATGGTGGAGGGGGCGGCGCGGTGAATCTGCCAGAAGCCGCCGGCAGACACCTGGTAGCTGAATCGGCGGGAGCCGAAGGTGACTTCTTCGGTGACGGAGCGCAGGCCCGCGCCGAGCAGCTGGTCGCCTTCGGGTACGCGGCGGTAGGGGCTGTGGGCGGAGCCGGGGCGGCGGCGCTTGGGCTTGCCATTCGAGGTGGACTGCGGGGTGAAGAAAAGGGAGATCTTGCGCTTGGCGAGCAGTCCCCAGGCGTCGGATGCCTGCTGTTCGATGTCCTTGGCGACTTCTTCGATGGAGAAACGCGGGTCAACGATGAACTGCAGAAGAATCCTGCCTCGGGAGGAGACGGTTGCCTCGACTTCGCGTACGCCGCGCAGGTTCAGCCGCTCAAGCTCCAGGTTACGCAGTTCGGGTGCGGCGAGGGGAAAGTCTACGACCGGTACGGGCTGGGAGGCGCGGTAGGGGTGCATGCCGACGCGCCAGGTGACGGCGGGGTTCTTCTTGCCGCTGTTCTTCTGGTCGCTGGGCTGGGTGCGGACCTTGGTCACGTTGTAGCGCACGCGGGTACGCCAGGACAGGCCTTCGTTGTTACCGCGCAGGGGTAGCTCTTCAACGATGAGGTTGGTCAGCAGGGGTGATTCGAGGGGCAGGCCGCCCAGCCGGTTGATTTGGGTGCGGACAATATCGGTCTTGTAGTGTCGCTGCTCGGCCAGGCTGATGTGGCCATATTCCATGCCGCCGAGCAGTTCGGGTACGCCGGTTGCTGTGGCGCGTTCCTCTTCGGTGGCGAGCGCATCCGCCTGAATCCAGGGGTGGGGGCGGCGTTCCAGGGAGGGTACGGATACGGAGATGACGTCTGCGAAGTAGAAGCGGCGCTTGGGGCCGATTGCGGTGATGCGCACTTCTGCCTGTTCGCCGACGATGCCGTGACGCACGAAGATGACGCCCTGTTCGGTACGCGCTACGAAGGCGCCGCCGTGCGCGGGTGCCTCACAGGTGACGGTGAGGGTCTGCCCGACGCTGTATCCGTCTACGTTGTTGGAGGCGGCAGGCGTGGTAGCAGTGTGGGTCACAGCATTGTCTCCTAAAAGAATCACTTAATGTGAACTATTTTACACCCGATTGTGCCTTCGCTCCGGTTCCGACGCCCCCGCAAGGGGTGCCTCATCCATTGCAAAAGGCTAAGTCCAGGCGTTATACGGGGTGTTCAAGCAAAGTTGCAGGGCAATTGACCGGGCAGGGCGCTGGGCAATTATTTCTAGGCACCAGGCGATTATTACGGCTGGCGTTTCTTCTCGCTCGCCACCGCGTCCGCCTCGTGCAGGCGGCCGCGGTACACCGCGTGGCGGTTGCTCTGAATCAGTTCACGGCCGCCACCGGCAGAACGAGTAATCTTCGGGGCAACAGATGCCGTTGGGGGCTCTGCTTCTACCGTTGATTCTTCGCTTTGTAAACGCTGATCAAAATTCTCATCATACACCTCATCCTCATGCATCGCCCAGGGCACGGTGGCCGTCATAACGCCCGGCTCGTGCAGAAGCGCCCGCTTGAGGAGACGCACCGTGCGGCGGTGCAGAAGCCGCTGCCACCAGTGCTTCACCACGAATTCCGGCAGGTACACCACCAAAATATCGCGGGGTGACTTCTTGCGGCGGCGGCGAATATACGAGACGACAGCATCCACCGTGTCACGGTACGGCGAGTCAATGACCGACAGCGGCACCGGAATACCGAGAGCGTACCAGCGCTTCTTCACGATCTCCAGGGCAGCGCGGTCGTTGTTGACCGTTAGCGCCTCAATCGTGGAGGGGCGACCGGCACGTGCATAGGAGAGGGCACGAACCGCCGGGCGGCGCACACGCTCCACGTACACGATGGCGTGCACACGCGAAGGCAGGGCTGCCACATCCGCAACGGATTCGGCGTTCAGGGGGACGTCCAGGGCGGCATCCACCGCATCATAATGGCGGCGAGTCACAACCATACCTCCAACCATCAGGGCAATCATTCCAAGGGAAAGCCACGCACCGGCGGCAAACTTCGTCACCACGACGATGACCAGCACCACGGCGGTCACGACCACTCCCACCGCAGAGACAGCAATATCACGAATCAGGGCGCGGCGCGGTATCTGCGCGAGAGTAATACGCAGCAGGCGTATGCGGTAGCGCACCACCGCCAGCTGCACCATCACCATGGACAGGCACATGCCCACAATGTACAGCTGAATCAGCGAGTACACATCCGAACCGAAAATGGTGGTGAGGAAAATTGAGAATGCCGACAGCGCCAGCACACCATTCGCGTACAGCCCGCGTGATTCCACGCTGCGGAAGAAGACCGGCAGGTACTGGTAATCAGCCAGGGACGAGGCAATCATCGGGAATCCCGTAAACGCAGTCAGCGAGGCGATAATCAGCACGCCCACCGTGGCAAACACCAGCAACTGCGCGAAGAACGGAACACCCTGATAAATCGCCAAAGCCACTTGATACAGCGCCGGCTTCTGGTGGAAGTACTCCCCTGGCGTGTGCCCGTCAATGAACAAAAAACGGGTCGTATCGTGCACCATGTGCACACGGGTTGCCGCCGCAAAACCGAGCAGGCTCACCAGCAGGACCGAGGTAATCACGCCCATCAGCATCATGGTGACCGCCGCATTATATTTCTTCGGGCGGCGGAAATACTTCACAGAATTAGAGATCGTAGAAACACCCGAGAACGCCACCACACCTGCGGAGAAAGAACGCGCCAGAAGCAATACCAGCGCCAGCCCTTCCAGGGCATAATCGTGGTATTCGGGGGCAATCACGTAGGTAGCCGATTCAGCCAGCGGCAGAGTACCCGTGGCGGCACGAATCCAACCCACAATGAGGGTGCCCCCCAACAGCGCCAAGAAAACGTACAACGGCCAGTACGCAATCTTTCCCAGCAATTGCACACCGCGCAACGCAAACAGCGTCAGAGCAACAATGAGCAGCACCGCAATGAGGGTGCGCCAATCCTGAATCTGCGGGTACAGCGCCACCAAAAACGAGGACGCCGAAGACATCGAAACCGCCACCGTGAGCATATAGTCCATCAGCGAGGATGCGCCCATCACAATCGAGGGTAGCGCACCCAGCTTGTGGTGCACCAGCTGAATATCGCCCTCGGAGGCAATCTGGTTAATGTTGTACCGGTAGGTACCAATCACCAGCAGACCCACCATCGCTACGCCCAAACCAATCCAGGGCGAAAAAGCGAGCGCAGAGGCACCCGCAGCGGCAAGGGTCAGAATCATCTGGTCGGCAGCGTAGGCGACCGAGGAGATACCGTCGGTGCCGAAAAGAGGCAGAGCGTAACGCTTCGGCAGGTTAACAGCCGAAAGATTTCGCGTGCTGACCGGCCTGCCGGTCAGGGCGATGCGCATCTTATCCCAACGATTCCTCACGCTGTTAAGGCTATAGGTCGCAGCCTCAAAGCTCAATTTTATTCAGCCGAATAGTGGGCATGGCGAGCGGAATATCACGGAGCATCGGCGCGGAACCTCACCCGCCCATTACACTGGTAGAGGTAGGCGGTAACGCCTTGTCGACACAAAACATCAACACATTCGGAGGGTTGTATGCCTCACTTCGTCATTATGGGCGCCGGGCGCGTGGGCGTCATGTTGGCGCGCACTCTGGAAGCTTCGGGGCATACGGTCGCCGTCATTGACCAGGACGAACGCGCTTTCCAGCCGCTGCGTAAGGGCTTTGAAGGCCGTCTGGTGACCGGTGTTGGCTTCGATGAGGACACCCTCAAGCGTGCCGGTATTACCGAAGCGTACGCTTTTGCCGCCGTCTCATCGGGCGATAACTCGAATATTATTGCCGCCCGTGTGGCACGCGAAATGTTCAAGGTAAAGAACGTTGTGGCGCGTGTGTACGACCCAAACCGCGCCGAGTTCTTCCAGCGCATGGGCATTCCCACGGTCGCTTCGGTGCGCTGGTCTACCGACCAGGTGCTGCGCCGTCTGCTGCCCGAGCAGGCGCTCAAGGGTGATTTCCGTGAACCCTCGGGTCGCCTCATGCTCACCGAAATTCCGCTCAACGACGGTTGGGCAGGCCACGCCCTGACCAGCATCGAAAGTGCCGCCGGGGTGCGCATCGCCTACGTCACCCGCTTCGGTGAGGGTATGCTCCCCCGCCCTGATACTGCCTACCAGCAGGGTGATAGCGTGCACGTGATGATGCACACCGACGACGTTGCGGACGTAACCCGCATCCTCTCCCGCCCGCCGCGCGTTGAAGACAAAGAAGTGGAGGCGGAGTACACCCCCGCCTCGGGACGCAGCAAGCATCCCCACGCCCCGAAGAAACCCGCCGAGCAGAAGCACAACAACCGCCTCGTTGTCGAACATGAATTCCACATCGGTGACGCTCCCCCGGAGCTACCCGATCCCGTGGAGCTCATCGGCCGCCATCGTGACTCCTCGAAAGGTAAAAAGTAAGTGAAGGTCCTTATTGTTGGTGCCGGTTCCGTGGGCGCCTCCATCGCCAAAGAGCTCATGATGAACAGCCACGACGTGACCATCATCGACTCCAAGCCCGAAGCCAAGAAGCGTGCCGATCTGCCCGGCGTGCGCTGGCATATTGGTGATGCCTGCGAGCTGTCCGTGTTGCGCCAGGTGCACCCGAACAAGGCGGACGTGGTCGTTGCCGCAACCGGTGACGACAAGGCAAACCTGATGGTGTCCCTGCTGGCTCGTAGTGAGTTTGGTGTGCCCCGCACCGTGGCTCGTGTAAACAACCCACGTAATGAGTGGCTTTTTGATGACTCCTGGGGCGTGGACGTTGCCGTGTCCACCCCGCGCCTGATGACCGCCCTCGTCGAGGAAGCCGTGGAAGTCGGCGATGTGGTGCGTCTGCTGACCCTGCAGGCTGGCGGCGCGACCCTTGCCGAGTACACTGTGCCGGATGATCACCCTGTCATCGGTTACCGTGTGGACCACGTGCAGTGGCCCGTCGATACGGTGCTCACCGCGATTCTGCGTGACGGTACGCCGATTCCGCCCAGTGCGGATGTAGCGATTGAGGGCGGTGACGAGCTGTTCTTCATCACGACCATTGCCGGTGAGGATCAGATTCGCACGCTGTTCGCATAGCCCTGATCGCATAAGCGTTGCGAGGCATGGTTCTCTCCCCCCCCCCAAAAAAAATTGAGGAGGCACAGGTTTGAGGGGACAAAAGCCCCGGTCACCCATACGGGTACCGGGGCTTTCGCTTATTTTTATGAAGCTATTTCGCGAAGTTTCAGGCGCACAAGTTGCCGGGCTTACCTTAGCGGTTCGCAGAGCCTTCAGCATCCGGTACTTCAGCATCCAGCGTCTCGGGGGCCTCGCTCACCAGCGCCTCCTCGGGAGCCGACACACGCCACGCCAGCCACACGCCCAAAGCGTACAGCGGCAGGCCCATGATGAGGCGGGTTGCGCCCAGCACCTCCACATTATTCGCGAAGTACAGAGGCACCTGCACAGCAAGGCGCAGCATCATCAGCACGGTAATAATCCAGGTCGCCAGCATGTACTGGCGCAGACGCGCCGGGTTCTCACGCCAGGTCAGCGCCTCACCGCGAATCACCGCGAAGATCAGACCCATCAGCGGCCAATGCACCAGCATCGACAGCAGATACGCCAGAATGTACACGCCGTTCGTCCAGAAACCGACCACAAAGTAGTCGCTCGCATTACCGGTACGGTACGCAGCAAACGCACAGATTGCCACGCCAACCAGACCGGTCAGCGCGCTCACCAGCTTAGAGCCCTGCACCAGGCGAATCAGCGTGAATACGCTCGCCGCAGCCAACGCCGCAATCAGGGACAGGTTCAGTTGCTTCGTCACGGTGAACAGCGCCAGGAACGCCACAGCAGGCAGAGAGGATTCCACCAGGCCGCGCCAGCCGCCAATAGCGTGCAGAATATCCACATCACCGTTAGCAGTGCGGCGCATATTTGCACCCATGGAGACGCTCAGGCTCTGCGCCAGCTGCTTCTCCTCCTGCCCCGGGTTATCTGCGGGGCTAATTGCGGGGTTAGCGTGCGGATTGGGCTGGGTCGAAGACTGCTCAGCGCTCATATTTTCCCTTTTCCACAAAGAACTGCGGCACAATCTCATAGCGCGGGTTATAAATCACCGGCTGATGCGCCCTCACAGACACCACACCAGAACAGCGCAGCAGCACACCGGCAAGTACACCGGGCACCATCTGCTGGCCCTGCCACTTGAGCATGACCCTATCCCCCGGAGTAAACGGTGCATAGGGTGGGAAAGACACCTCGTGCGGATCCTGCACCACCACGGTCGCCAAAGACGCCGTGTTCAGATGGTACTGCTTCTCGGAGTCCTCCTCGAAATCCTCACCGGGCGGCTCCACAATCGGCATACCAATCAATGCCAGCGGGCTCGACCACTGCAGAGGCTTCGACTTAGCCACCACCAGCTCGGCACGGTACATCGGCTTATCCTGGGCAGTCGGCAACCACACCTGCTCCACGCGTCCGGCAAGGCGTACGCGAAAGCGCTCGGGGTACCCGGGAGCAAAAATCTGCTCCTCAAGAACCGCGAACGCACTCGGGTAGTTCGAAAACTCAGGCATTAGCCAATCTCGGTAATCTCAGGGCCGCGGCGAGGCATCGGGCGCAGCTTGCTGTGCTCATTCTCGGTTTCTTGCTCAACGGCGGGCTCTTCCTCAGCCGCAACGATCAGGTCGGCGGGCAGAGTCATTGGCAGCAGTTCACGCGGCGGGCGCGGGTCGTCGCCACGGTCCACCACGACGGTGCGGAATACTTCTTCCGCGGAGGCGGCAGCCTTATCGTCACCGAGCACAGCCGCGCCGGAGATGACGCCGCGCAGGAACCAGCTAGGGCCGTCCACACCCACGAAGCGGGCGACGCGCTCGCCGGGCTTACCGTCCGGGGTGACGGCTGGCAGGCGAGTGAGCATCTCGGCACCGAATACGCCAGCGTAGATTTCGACATTGCCGCCCTGGGAGGCGACGGATTCAGTCAGGTCGTGACGGATATCGTCCCAGATACCGGTGGTGCGCGGTGCGGCGAATGCCTGCACCTGCAGGGTTGCGTCGTCGCGGGTGATGGTTGCGGCGATAACCGCGCCGGTTGCGTCGTCGGTTTCGAGGCGCAGGTTCATGCCATCGAGCAGCTTGATGCGCAGTGCCCCCAGGTCGACGTAATCTTCGAGGTCTTCGGTGGTGACTTCTTCGATGTCGTGCGGGCCGTTAACGCGGTCGTACTTGATAACCTCGGGTGCGTCAGCTTCGGTGCCCTCAGCCGCGCTGTCCTCAGCTTCAGTGGTTTCTTCGGTCGCCTCGACTGCCTCTTCGGTCTTTGCCTCTTCAACCTCGGCGGTGCGCTTCTTCTTACCAAATCCGAACATGGTATTCCTACTTTCACCACACACAGGGTGCGGGGGTTTCTTCTCTTCTCTCGTGCGACAATCGCGGTGAGAGCAGACTAGTGGATTCCGCTGGAGCCGAAGCCGCTGGAGCCGCGTTCGGTCTGTTCCAGTTCATCCACCACGGTAAAGGTTGCGTGCTCGTACTTCTGAATGACCAGCTGGGCAATGCGGTCGCCGCGCTGCACGTGGAAGGACTTGGTCTTGTCAGTGTTGAGCAGAGTGACCATCAGCTCGCCGCGGTAGCCGGAATCAACGGTGCCGGGTGCGTTCACGATGGTGATACCGTTCTTTGTCGCCAGGCCAGAGCGCGGGTGCACCAGACCGACGTAACCTTCGGGCAGGGCGATTGCCACGCCGGTGGGGACAAGAGCGCGTTCGCCCGGTTCCAGGTCGAAGTCAATGCGGGAGCGCAGGTCAGCGCCGGCATCGCCGGGCTTTGCGTAGGCGGGGGCGGGCAGCTCGGGGTCGAGCAGCTTAATGTGGACGTTTACGGGGGTCATCATGGTCAATACTCTAACCTTTCGCGGGTGTCTGTGCCATCACCTCGCGCTGTGTTGAGGCTCTACTGCGGGGTGTTTTCGTTGCGTGTTGATGTTCAGCACCTGCCGCGATGCGCCCTGTTGGGTTCGACGCGGCGCTGTTCATGTGTGCGCGACTTTCACATACTCAACGGGGCGGGTGCACTCGGCACTCGCCCCGTCATGAGGTGTATGTCGGGTGGGTGTTAGCCCTTCCCTAAAGTTTTAGCCCTCGCACTCGATGCAGTAGGACAGGTTGCCCTCTTCGTGTGCAATCTGCGAGCGGTGGCGTACCAGGAAGCAGGAGGCGCAGGTGAACTCGTCGTCCTGAGCGGGCAGAACAACAACGTTCAGCTCCTCGTTGGAGAGATCAGCACCGGGCAGCTCGAAGCTTTCTGCTGCACTGTTCTCGTCTTCGTCCACCGCACCGGACTGCATCTCGGAACGGCGGGCGTTCAGCTCCTCGTAGGACTCTTCGTTCTGCTCTTCGTCCTGCTTGCGAGGTGCATCGTAATCAGTTGCCAAACTTTCACGCTCCGTTGGTTCTGTGGCTGTGTGTTGGACCAGGCCACGCTTGTTTAACTTATTTAATGAGTGCTCTAGATGCCGCTGGCGTGTAATTTAACCCCGACGGCATGCCAGGTATTGTTCACCATTGGCACCCTATTTGTCTAATCCTGGGTAGGCTTTGGACTGTTTAGGCGTCACATTTTAGCTTTTTTGGCGCGAAAAGTACATGTTTTTTTGGTGAAAATCCCGCCTCCGCTACTGATTTACCGCGCTTTCACGGTACCCTGGTAGGTAGTTTGCGTTCCGTGCAACACATTCACGAACGCGTCCGGTTCACCTATGGAGGTTCTCATGCTTGAACTGCGTCTGATTGGCGTTCACGATGACGGCGAAAATCTGGTGCTTGAGTCTGCTGACGGCACCCGCTTCTTACTGCCGATTGACGCAAACCTGCGCACGAGCATCACCAAGGCTCGCCGTATTCAGCCCGCCCGCGGTCTGGGCGCTAAGGGCACCTACGGTCCGCGCGATATTCAGACCCGTTTCCGTCAGGGTGCCTCCGTTGAGGAAATCGCTGAAGAGTCCGGTTGGGAGCCGGAGCGCGTGCGCCGCTACGAGTGGCCGATTGTTGCTGAGCGTGCCCACATTATTCGTGCCGCTCAGAGCGTGAAGATTGGTCGCCGCAGCTCCGCTTCGGGTACCGCACAGATTCCCGTAACCCTGAGCGCCCGCATTGAGGAAGTCTCCGAGCGTTACGGTTTTGAGGACGCAACCCAGGACTGGACCACCCGCCAGCAGGAGAACGGCCAGTGGCGTGTTGAGGTTGATATTGCGCTGAAGGATTCGGTGCGTCAGAACCTGCCCGCGCAGGTCGTCTTCCCCGCGCGCTGGGTGTACAACCCGGCGAACCAGGGCCTGTACGCGTCGAATGAGGCGGCGTACTTCCTGATGGGCAATAGTGAGGACGCCGTTGCCGCCGCCGCGAAGAAGGCTCCCGTTGAGGTCCCGCCCGCCCGCCTGCCGAAGGCACCCGAGCCCGCACCGGCACCCCTTACCTCCTCTGAGAGCGCTGATGAGCGTAAGCTCAAGGAGCTTCTGGAGCGCGCCCGCTCGGTGCGCCCGGCGCAGGTTGAGGAGCCTGAGGTGTTCATGCACCGCGAGCCTGTAGCACCGGCTGCGCCCGCTGCACCTGTTGCCCCGGTAGCGCCTGCGGCACCGGCTACACTCGAGCCCACCGCAGAAACTACCGTAGAAGCAGAAACTACCGTAGAAACCATCGGCCCGCTGGCTGTGGACTCGGAAGCACCCGTTGAATCCGTTCCGGTCGAGTCCTTCACCATGCCGGCACCCATCGAGGACACACCCGCAGCTGAGGCCCCCGTTGCTACGACGCAGACTGAGCCCGCCTCCGATGAGAAGCCTAAGCCTTCCTCCTCGAAGAAGCAGCGCGTGAGCGTTCCGGCATGGGATGACATCATCTTCGGTAGCCGCAAGTAAGCGACCGCCCTCGCCGCCCGATAAAGGGGATCTAGGCGAGAGCATCTAGACAAGGGCATCTAGACATACAAAAACCGCTGGTTATTCCCCCGAATCACCAGCGGTTTTCTATGCCCTCTGGGGTTTTAGAAGACTAGTACTTTAGAAAGTCTTGAGCATACGCAACGGCACCAGACGCTCAGCGTCCGTCAGCGAACCGTGCTGACCAACCATGTGCAGGGCACGCTCCTGATAGTGGCGCATATCGTACAGCGCCCAGTCATCGCGAGCGCACACCATTAGGTCGCCAATGCGGCCACGCGCCGCATCCGTGATGACCGGGCCGAAGTAGCCGGCACGCATCAGTTCGCGAGAGTCAATCACCCAGGCGCGTTCGCCCCAGTATTGCGCCCAACGCTGAGCGGTGGCGGTGCGTGCCGCCTCCGAAGTATCTTCGAGGTACAGGTGCACGGCGCGCGGTTCACCGGCTGTCATTGCGATGTTGCGGGTCAACTCCTCAACGCCCGAGTAGTCGATGCGCTGATGCTCGGGCACATTCACCATGCCGTGATCGGCGGTGACGAAGAGTGCCGCCCACGCCGGGGCTCGCTCTGCCAGACGCTTCAGCGCCGAGTTCAGCTCCTCCAACTGTTGCAGCCATTCGTCGCTACCCACACCGTAGCGGTGGCCCGCCGCGTCGATCTCTCCCCAGTACAGGTACACGGTGGTCGGGGTGCGGTTGGAGAGCGCCTCCAGGGCGTAGGTGACGCGGGCATTGTAGCCGACAGCATCCACGAATTCGCCGCCGCGCAACGCCGCCTCAGTCAGGCCGGTACCACGGTACTTACCCAGCGAAATGGTGAGCACGCGGCGGTTTTCGTGGTGGCGTTCCAGCACGGTTGGCAGCGGCTGCCAGGCGTGCGGATCAACCGACTGGTCCCAACCGGACAGGTGGTTCATGACCGAGCCCGCTCCCCCATTACCCGTAGGATTGCGCACCTCATAACCGGCGATGCCGTGTGCGCCGGGTGCCGTACCGGTACCCAGCGAGGTGAGGGAGGCGGCGGTCGTGGTGGGGAATGCGGCGTCCAGCGGGCCCAGGTTCAGGGTGTTACGCAGGGCGGGCGCGTAGCCGCCGTAGCTATTGAGTAGCTGATCGCCCAGACCGTCGACCAAGATCACACAGGCGTGGCGGAAAGACGCCGGGTCAACGTCTTGCTCCGCGAGGCGACCGGCAAGGTTCAGCGGATCGGCTACGGAGTTAAACGCTGGGTCGGCGTCCAGAGCGTGCGCGGGGCGCGCCAGGCTTCGCTGAGCCACCAGAGAGGAGGCGGACTCCAGCACATCGGCGATGCTATTGCTGCCGTAGGCGGGTGCTGCGGGCAGGGGCGCACCCAAAACATCGTGCAGGGTGGTCTGTGCCGTCATAGGTTCCTCTCGGGGGGTCTCTCTCGGGGGGGGTGCCTCAGGGGGTACGTGAAAGTACAGGGCGCCGCGCGGGATTATTGCCGCGAGGGCTGTTACTGCGCGGGATTTATACTGTGCGAGCGCTTATCGGCGGGTTGCGTACATGCGGGCACGGTGCAGAGCACGCGCAAAATCCTGGGCACGCTGAACCGACTCCGGGCCGTCAGCGGTCGCAGAAACACGCACCGCGATGTCCTCGCGGCGTGCATCGCCAGTGAAGCCGTGGTCAGCATTGCACTGCGGATCCTGGCAGCCGGCAGGAGCCAGCTCCATGTGCAGCGAACCGGTCCAGGCAATCTGGAAGGAAATCTCAGTCGGGGCGGTGCTACCGGCATTGTACGCCTGCGGCTGGCTGAAACCGTAGCTGATGGTCACCGCGTTCAGGGCGCTCAGGTGCACCGCCTCCACGCTCACATGCGCCACGGTACCCTGCGCATCACCCTCAAGATGCTGGTCGTCCAAGTGTGCAAAGATAACGTGCTCACCGCAGAGCACCATCACGGTGATGTGGCGGTGAAAATCATCGCGTGAGAAGTGGGTTTCATGCTGTACAAAGTGCGCATCCGGGTTCATACCCGCCAGAGCGTCATCCACCACTTCCAGCACGAGGTCGGGGTAGAAACCGGCATGCTTAATGTCTGCGACCAGTTGCTCGCGTTCGGGGGTGGTGGCGTACATCGTACCTCTTTCGTGCGGTGCCCTCATGAGGCGACGTCGGTCGGCGCACACCGTGAAGGCGGTTAGGTGTTACTCCCCTCTACCTTAGAGGGTTCTAGCCGGGCTGTGCTACTTGACCACGCTGATACAGGCGCATATGACGGCGTGAGCTCTCCCGGTACGCTTCGGTTACTGCCCCGCGGCCGGCTTGGTGCACCCCACAGATGACGCTGACCAGCCAGCCCGACTCCTCCGCTCCCACCCGCTAAAATAGGAGGAGCGAAAACACACCGACACGAGGAGATATATGGCTCGCCGATCCAAATCCGCCGTCAGCGATTACCTGGTGGATGTGGTAGAGAATATCGTCGACATCGACGTATCCACCGAGATGGAATCCAGCTTCCTGGAATACTCTTACTCGGTGATTTATTCGCGCGCCCTCCCCGACGCCCGCGACGGCCTCAAGCCAGTGCAGCGCCGCATCCTCTATATGATGCAGCAGATGGGTCTGCGCCCCGATAAGGGCCACGTCAAGAGCGCCCGCGTGACCGGCGAGGTCATGGGTAAGCTCCACCCGCACGGTGACGCCGCCATCTACGACGCCATGGTGCGCCTCGCTCAACCTTTCGCGCTGCGTCTGCCCCTCGTTGACGGTCACGGTAACTTCGGTTCCCTCGACGACGGCCCGGCAGCCGCCCGATACACCGAAGCACGCATGGCACCCGCCGCCCAGGCACTCACCGCTGATCTTGACGAAGACGTGGTTGACTTCGTACCAAACTACGACAACCAGTTCATGCAGCCCTCCGTGTTGCCCGCAGCGTTCCCGAACCTGCTCGTCAACGGCACCACCGGCATTGCGGTCGGTATGGCAACTAACATGGCGCCGCACAACCTGCGCGAAGTTATCGCCGGTGCCCGCCACCTCATCGCCCACCCCGAGGCGACCCTCAAAGACATCATGAAGTTCATCCCCGGACCCGACCTGCCCACTGGCGGAACCATCGTGGGTCTGGGAGGCATCCGTGACGCCTACGAAACCGGCCGCGGCACCTTCAAGACCCGCGCGAAGGTCTCCATCGAGCAGGTCAGCCCCCGCAAGCAGGGCATTGTCGTCACCGAACTGCCGTACATGGTCGGCCCCGAAAAGGTCATCGAAAAGATCAAGGACGGCGTCAACTCCAAGAAGCTCACCGGCATCTCCGACGTGGTCGACCTGACCGACCGCACCAACGGTCTGCGCCTCGTCATCGAAATCAAGAACGGTTTTAACCCGGAGGCGGTGCTCGCCGCCCTCTATAAGCACACCCCGCTCGAGGACTCCTTCGGTATTAACAACGTCGCGCTCGTGGACGGTCAGCCGCAGACCCTCGGCCTGCTCGACCTGATGCGCGTGTACATTGACCACCGTCTGAACGTGGTCCGCCGCCGCACCGAATTCCGCCTGGGCAAGCGCACCGACCGCCTACACCTGGTGGAAGGCCTGCTCGTGGCAATCCTCGACATTGACGAGGTCATCCAGATCATTCGTGAGTCTGATGAGACCGCTCAGGCCCGCGAAAAGCTGAAGGTCGTCTTCGACCTGACCGACACCCAGGCGAACCACATTCTGGAGCTGCGCCTGCGCCAGCTCACCAAGTACTCCCGCCTGGAGCTGGAAGCAGAGCGCGAAACCCTGCAGCAGGAAATCGCGGAATTGCAGCGTATCCTCGGCTCCGATGCGGCGCTGCGCGAATTGGTCTCCGACGAGCTCACCGAGGTCGCCGAACTCTACGGCACCGACCGCCGCACCCAGCTTAAAACCAAGGACGACATGCAGGTCGCTATTGAGGCAGTCACCGCACAGTCCAAGGCGAAGAAGAGCCTCGGCCTCGCCCTCGAAATCGCGGATGAGCCCTGCTGGGTGTTGCTTTCGGCCTCCGGCATGATGGGACGAACCCCCGGCAAGCCCATCCGTGAGGCGCTCGTGGATCCCGGCAAGCGTTTCAAGCACGACGTGTTCACCTCGATTGTGCCGACCACCGCGCGCGGTGAGATCGGTGCCGTGACCTCCGCAGGACGCATGGTGCGTCTGTCCGTCATAGACATTGCGGTGCTGGACGAGAACGGTGGCACCCCCTCCATAGCGTCGGCAGTGAAGGCAACCGAGCTGGTTCAGCTCGCCAAGGGTGAGAAGCTGGTTGCCCTGGCACCGCTGAATACGGTTCTGGCGATGGCAACCGCGGGAGGCGTGATTAAGCGAGTCAACCCGGATTACCCGCTGAACCAGACCGAGTGGGACATCATGAAGCTCAAGGACGGCGACGAAATCGTAGCCGCCGCTCCCTGCCCCACCGACGATGCGGTACTCACCTTCGTCACTCGCGACGCGAAGCTACTGACCTTCGACGCAGCAAAGGTCCGCCCGCAGGGACGCACCGGCGGCGGTATCGCAGGCATCAAGCTTGCCGAGGACGACCGCCTCATCGCCCTGGGCGTGACCGCGCCCGGCGACGCGGCGGAGGTCGTGACTGTCACCAACGGCAAGGACGGGTTGGCGAGTGCCAAGGTCACCGCCCTGAGCGAGTATCCGCAGAAGGGCCGCGCGACCGGTGGTGTGCGTGCGCACCGTTTCCTCACCGGTGAGAGTCAGCTGGCTCTGGCGTGGGTGGGTGTGGGCCCGGCGAAGGCGGCGTCCTCCGGTGGTGTGGCTCGTTCCCTGCCGACCGAGCACGGTGCCCGTGACGGTTCCGGTGTGATGCTCACTCAGAGCATCGGCATTGTGGGCCCGAACTATGCGGCTGTTTCTGCTGCGATGGCGGTTAGCCCGGAGGCTGAAAAGCTCTTCTAGGCGCGCTTCCCTACTTCATTCCGCGGGGCTCAATTCACTGGCTCCTTGGAATCGCCATGGATGCGCCAATATGGCGCGAAGCTGGGTTGGTGCCCGCACCGCAATTCACCTGGGCGAGCGATTCATTCGCCGTGTGCTCATTATCGTTGTAACCATCATGCTGTTGCGGTTAAGCGCACAGATACTCAGTTAGGTGTAGCTCCCCCCCCGACCGGACCTATCTGTGCGGAAATATGAACGCGCAAAAAGGCCCCGGTACATCATGTACCGGGGCCTTTCTTCGTGGGCAATCCGCACGTGGTGCCTGCGTCAGAGGCGTTTAGAGACGAACCACCTCATCGCAGCGGGCAATATCCTCAGGACGGTGCGACACCAGAACCGCAGCCACGGAGCTAGAGCGGGTCGCCGCATCCAGGTCAGCCATCAGCGCGCGGGCAGATTCAGCGTCCAGGTGTGCCGTCGGCTCATCCAGCAGCAGCACCGGCGAGTTCACCAACAGAGCACGAGCCACCGCCAGACGCTGACGCTGACCGCCGGAGAGGAAGGAACCGCCAGCACCCACAGGGGTGCGCAGGCCCTGAGGCAGAGCGTCAAACCACTCACCCAGACCCACACGGCGCAGAACCTCAATCAGCTCTTCCTCGCTCGGGCGATCCGAACGGTCACGAGCCAGCATTAGGTTACCTTCAAGAGTCGACTCAAAAATGTGAGCCGCCTGCGGGCACCACGCCGCGTAGCCGCGCAGCTGCTCACCTTCCAGGACCTCACCGGAAGCCAGCACACGGCCGGACTCCAGCGGCAAGAAGCCCAGAACGATTGCAAGCACCGTAGACTTACCAGAACCGGAGGGGCCGGTCACCGCAGTCCAGGAGCCCGCGCGGGCGTTCATGTTCAGGTCGGTGAAGACCGGGTGATCCATACCGGGCCAGCGAGCAGCTGCGTCCTGCAGACTCAGGGCGGGTTCGGTGACCTTCACGCCGAGGTCCTGCTGAGTACCGCAGCTGACCAGGGTGGGTTCGCCAGGCTTCGGCGGGCGCGGTGAGCCAGCCTTAGATTCCGCTTGAGCGTTAGCCGCAGATTCGGGGCGGTCAAAGCGGTGCGCACGCTGACGGTCTGCCTCCAGCAGTTCCTCCATCTCGGCCTCCGCGCGGGCACGCAGACGCTCAGCACGACGCGGCAGAACGTGGGTGTCTACCTCAGCCTCGGTCGGTACGAAACGCTTCAGGGTCGAGACGGCAACAATGCCCTCCAGGGATACGTCGCGCACGCTCGGGGCAATCGTCGCGAGCAGACGGCTGAACGCAGGCCAAGAGCGGACCGCCTCAACATGGCCCAGGGAGCTTTCCAGCATGCCGGTGCACAGCAGCACCACGATCGCCGCTTCGGGGGCACGCACGGTGCCGTCAACAGCCAGCGGGTACGCAATGATTGCGCTCGCCAGAGCCGCACCGAACCAGCTCAGAGTCACGAGGGTACGGCCCACACCCTGAGCGGTCGAGCCCTTCTGCAGGGCGGACAAGTTCTCAGCGTCCAGGGCGCCGTTAGCCTTCTCAGTGGTGGTTGCCACGCCGTTAGCGCGCAGGTCCTCAGCGGCCGAGAGCATGCCGGTACCCAGGCGCAGCATCTGCGCGGTGGAGCGGCGAGCCAGCGCTTCCGCACGGGCATCGGCGCGAAGCACAATCCACGGAGCCACAAAAGTGCTGACCAGCACGGCAAGCAGGACCGGAATCAGAGCCTGCGGCAGGATGCACGCGGTCGTAATCAGCGCCGCAGTCATGACCAGCAGGTGCGCAGCCGGCGGAATAATAACGCGCGGCACGCCGTCACGCAGCTCATCAATACCGCCCACGAGGCGTTCGAGCAGCGCGTCACCACGCAGCAGGGCACGCACGCTACTCACGCTCTGCCATGCGCCAACCCAGGCGCGCAGACGCAGAATATTTGCGGCGGCAAGAACCTTCGAGTGGGTCATCAGACGCTCAGCATAGCGGGCACAGGCACGACCCAGGCCGAAGAAGCGCACGCCCACAATGGCGACCATTAGGTACATCATTGCCGGACCCTCGGCGGCGCGAACAATCAGCCAGCCGGACAGCGCGGTCAGTGCCGCCGCCATCAGGGAAGTAATCGCAGCCATGATCACCGGGCCAGTTGCGGCGCGAACACCAATACCCGTCAGTTCCTTCAGTGTGCGCAGGCTTGCGAACAGGCCGGCAGGCTCGACTTCCTCGGCCTCGACAGCTGCGGAGGCGCCCACCGGGGCGCTGCTTTCAGCCTCGTACTCTTCCCGATCCTTGAGCAGGTGCGCGGGGGCTTGCGCAGGAACCGCAACGCGGGCGGTATTCGCCTCAGCGGTCCAGGTGTAGCCCTGGGGGGTCTGCACGGCACGAACGAGGGTGTCGCAGCCGGCGGCGAGCTCCTGCTCATGGGTCACAATCAGCACGGTTGCGCCAAGTTCCGCCAGGCGGTGCAGAGCGCGGGTCACCAGGTATGCCGAGTAGGCGTCCAGGTGCGCGGTCGGCTCATCCACCAGGACGGTCAGCACGGCCTGCTCACCGCCGGCACGGTAGATAGCCTCGGCCCGAGCCAGGGTGCGTGCCACGGCGAGGCGGCGTGCCTGACCTGCACTGAGGGCACCGGGCTCAAGGGCGGTGAGCTTCTCCATGCCCAGCTGAGCCAGCGGGCCAACCAGCAGCTCGGACTCGGCATCGGTAACGGACAGCTTCTTGGAGTGCATCGCTTCACCGAGCAGAGCCGCTGCACGCTCACGCTCCGCCTCGGTAGCACTCAGCGCGTAGAGAGCCATTTCGGTCTGCACAGTGGGTGCGGTGAAGACCGGCGACTGCGGAATGACCAGGGTCGTTCCCAGACCGGTCACGCTACCGGTCAGGTACATGGGCTCCTCCGAGCCGGTGGGCACCAGACCCTCACGCACGGCACCGGAAAACACGTTCAGCAGGGTCGACTTACCGCAACCGGACTCACCCATCACACCGATAACCGCACCGCGCTCACCCTGGGCAGTTTCACCCTGGGCAGTGGCAACGTGACGGTCCAAGTTCAGGGACAGGTTAGTCAGCACCGCAGGACGCGCCGGGTAGTTCACCGACAAGTCCTCAACAGAGATGGTGGAAGGCTGAGCCTCTTTACTCTCAGTTGCAGCACTGTCTGCTACAGCTGCGGGCAGGGGCGCATCAATAATCTTCTGAGCGCTACGCAGTGCGGCAACGCCATCCTCCGACTGGTGGTAGGCGGCACCCACATCACGCAGCGGTTGGTAGCATTCGGGAGCCAACAGCAGCACGAGAATTGCGGTGTCCAGGCCCAAGGTGCCGTTGACCAGTCGCACACCAATCAGCACAGCAATCAGCGCCACCGAAATGGTGGTGATAAGCTCCAGTGCCAGCGAAGACATGAAGGCGCTACGCAAGGTCTGCATGGTGCGTTCACGGTAACGCTGGCCGAGAGCGTTCATGGCGCGCGTCTGTGCGCGTTCACGACCCAGACCGATAATGACGGGCAGGCCGCGCACCAGCTCCAGAATATGGTCGGAGAGTCGGTGCAGTTCAGCCTGAGCTTCTGCGGTTTCGTCGCGGGTGTTCTTACCAATCAGGATCATGAACACCGGAATGAGCGGCAGGGTGCACGCCAGCACCATTGCGCTCATCCAGTCCAGGGACGCCACAACGACCCAGAGCATGAACGGCACAATCGCGGTGGAAACAAACGCGGTCAGCGTCTTGGTGTAGTAGTCATCCAGGGCGTTCAGGCCGCGGGAAAGCAACACAGCGGTCGCGCCGGTACCCTCGGGGGTGTCTGCGCCACCAGTGGCGAGCACTCGCTTGAGCAGGGCGGAACGAATCTGAGACTTCGCTCCGGAGGCGGCACGCTGCGCGCTCACAGCCAGCAGGTAGTCGGTACCCGAGCGGACGAGCAGCGCAATGACGGCAACCGCAATCAGGCCGGGGGTAATGGTGTCTGCGTCACCGAAGAGCCCACCGAGGCCGAGCAGCCAGCCACCGTGCGCCTCCAGCTGCGCCTGCGCGGAACCAGCGAATTCGACGTAGGCGCGGTACACATCCGGCGCGCTGGTCTCTTTGAGGTGTGCATGCTCGGCGGCAACAGCGGCAAAACCGGCGTGGGCTGCGCGGGCAATAATCACAGCCAGGGCGGCGCTGAAAAGCACCGTCGCGAGGGTGTGCACGGCGGTGATAACACCGAAGGTGCTGAGGGTTTTACGGGCGTCAGGGCCCAGGGGCGGGCGACGGTCAGCGCAGTCGTTGCGCTTTCCCGCGGTCACCTCTGGTGCCTCAGTATTCTGATGTTTGTCAGCATGACGCGGTGTGTGCGTTCGACTCACGTGTTGTCCTTTGACCTAGTCTTCTGCTGTTTTTACCTCCCATCAGTTTAAGGGCTGGGCTATCTAATACCTATTTGACCAGTCAGGTTTCGGATATTTGACTGCCCCCCCCCCGCCCAGCGCTAACTCTAGCCGCGCATCGCGTCGGCGGGGCTCTTACGGGATGCCACCCACGCCGGGTACGCCGAAGACACCAGACCGGTGAGGGCACCAACTCCCACGCCGAGCACCACGAATCCCGGGGAGAGAATCGCCTGCCAGCCCTGCACGAGTGAAAGCATGATGGTCGCAATCATGCCGGAGCAGGCACCAATGGAGCCGCCGAGCACACCGAGCATGACCCCCTCCATGAGGAAGATGCGGGCAATCAGCCATTTACTCGATCCGATGGCGCGGCGTAGTGCAATTTCTGCGGTGCGCGATTGCACGGACAGGTACATGGCGGTTGCCGCCGAGAGGGAGGCGAGCACCAGCAGAATCCCGGAGAGCACACCCACGTACAGGCCCAGATCCGAGGCGATGGACGCGCGTAGGCTCTGCAGGTCGGAGGGGGTTTCCACATTGATTTGGCTGGGTTCAGCAGGTTTGAGGGTCAGCGGAATGGCCTTGGCAACTGCTTTACCGTAACCTCGTTCAGTTTCGGCAATGTAGGTCACCTGGCCGCGTCCGGTGCGTTGTAGCTTACCGGGCGAGACAATGACCGTGTTCCTGAATTCGTAGCCGCTATTGCCGGGGTCGAAGAGGCCGATGACCGGCATCAGCTGGCCGTCCACCCAGATGCTCACACCGGGTGCCACCTGCGGCAGCCCGCCGAGCTTAATGCCGTAGTCGACGGCGGGTAGCTCGCCGGGGCGGGGCTCGGTTGTGGCGTTATCTGCCGCCTTATCTTCGGGGATAATGCCGAGGGCGCGGGCAGCGGAGACCGACACAATAGCGCCGGAGAGCTGCTCGGCGCGTTCACGGTCGGCAACGTTCTCCCGGGTGAGGGTCGAGTTCATCTGTTCGAGCGCACGCAGGGTTTCGGGGTTCATGCGGGCACCGATTTGCTCAAGCCGGGTCTTCGAGGTGGAGCTGAGGCCAATCGCCGTTTTTGGTTCGTCCTCGTAGGGGCTGAACCGGGTGATTCGCACGTCGGCGGGTGCCACGCTGCTGACGAATCCGGTGTTCTTCACGTAGTCCAGCGCGCTAATGCGGTCGGCAACGTTCTGCGCGGATTCGCCCTGCCGGTAGGTTCCGAGCACGTTCTCATCATTATCCCTGTCGCTGATGTAGAGCGTGGATTGTTCGGATCCGAGCAGGCGCTGGTTCACCTGGTAGCTGGCGGATTCGCTCATGCCGGAGGCGCTAATGAGTCCGCCTACGCCCAGTGCGAAGGACAGGCCCAGTAGCAGGGTGCGTAGCGGTCGTGAGGTGAGCGCGGAGATCGCCTCGATGCTGTCGTCGGTGAGGAAGCTTCCGCGGCGATGCGTAGCGGGCTTCTCCCCCGGTGCGAGGCTGGCGGGAGCTTCTACCGTGGTTTCCGCCGGGGTATTCGTTGCAACCGGTGCAACCTCAGTACTCGGCACCTCAGCGACCGGCACCGTAGCCAAGTCGGCGCGGCTCTGCTCGTGCAGCCGCCCATCCTCAATGCGGATCACGCGGCGGGCGGCGGCGGCAACCTCCGGGTCGTGGGTAATCACCAGCACGGTACAGCCGGTCGCGTTAATGCGCTGAAGAATCTCAATGACCTTCGCGCTATTGTGGCTATCCAGGTTGCCGGTGGGCTCGTCGGCAAGAATCAGTGGCGGGCGCGTGGCGAGGGCACGAGCAATGGCGCAACGCTGCTTCTCGCCACCGGAAAGGTAGCGGGTGCGGATGCTGGCGCGATCGCTCAACCCCAGAAATTCTAGGGTTTCTTCGGTGCGTTGCAGGCGCTCGCCGTAGGGTACCCCCTGCACGCGCAGACCCATGGAGGCGTTGGTCGTGCTGGTTTCGTCCAGCAGCATGTTTGATGATTGGAAGATGAAGCCGAGGTGGTCTCGGCGCATTTCGTCGCGTTCTCTGTCGCTGAGTCCTTCCGTGTTTTTGCCGAAGAGGCTGTAGGTTCCGCTGGTGGGAGTGTCGAGCAGGCCAATGGCGTTGAGCAGGGTGGATTTACCGGAGCCGGACGGACCAATAATGGCGAGGAATTCGCCGCGTTCGACCACCAGGTCGAGACGATCGAGGACTGCTCGTTCGCTCCCCTCGAAGATGCGGGTAATGCCGTGCATTTCGATAGCGGGCGCGGTGTTTGGTACAGTGTCGGGCGCAACGTCGAGCCTGGCGGCTTCTCCCCTGACTCGCGGGGCTGTCATGCCGTCGGGGGCTCGCTCGGGGATTCTATTACGGCGGCTCATGAGACAAGCACCTTCTGTCCCGCGCTGAGGTTCGCGTTGATTGCGGCGTACCCGCCGGCGGTGCGTAGAACCTCAACGTTGACTCGTTCGGTGGCGGGCGCATCCTTGCTGGTCGAGGTGGAGCTTCCGCCCTTTTCAACGAGCACGTAGGTGCCCTGGGAGTCCTGGCGTACCGCGGTAGTCGGCACGGCGAGGGTGGTTGAGGTGTTGCCCTTACTGGTGATGGATGCGCTCTGCCCCGGAGTGAGCTTGCTCGGGTCGTCGGCACTGAATCGCACGCTCTTTGCCGCACCCTTGGAGGGGTCGTTCTGCAGCTCACCAATGCTGGTGATGGTGCCCTCCACACTGCCGGTGGAGGTGCGCAAGCTAATGCGGTCGCCGACCTTGAGCTTATTGGCGACGGCGAGTTCAACGCTGGATTCCACGTAGGGTTCGCTGGTTTCTACACTCGCGATGGGGTTGCCGTCGCTGATGAGCTGGCCGACCGCCGCAACTGCGGTGACGGTGTGGCTTCCGCCGGGCAGAATCGCGTAGTTGTTGCGGGCAATGCTGGTGACCCCTTCGCTGGGCACGCCGGTCAGGTGCGCGCGGTGCAGGCGCGTGACGGCGTCGAGGGTGTCTTCGGTGACGGTGCCGCTCTGAGCGGTGGCGTACCCGGCGGAGTTCAGTGCCTTCTGGAAGGCGAGCACGTCGTCGCCGTTATCGCCCAGGTTGAGGTCGCGGTACAGCGGTAGCGGCCCCTCCAGCACGAAGACGGGGTCGGCACCAATAATGCCGATGAAGTCACCGGCCTTGAGCACGTTGCCGGGCTTCTGGTTCTGGTAGACGAGCACCGGCTCACCGTTGGTGCGCGCGCTAATCGGGGCGGTCTCCCCAGCCTTGGTGGTTCCGGCAATGGCGAGTCCCTCGCTGACGGTGCGTTCTTCAATCTTCGCCCAGACCGGAATCACGGTTTTCGCCTGCACGGTCGGGTCGGGGCCCGTGGCAGCGTAGCGGGTGCCCAGGTAGAAGGACAGCATGAGCGAGCCGATGGCGAGGATAGCCAGCAGCAGGAGCACGCGGGGTCGGGCGATGCGCTCGCTGAAGCGGTGCCCGCTGTTTTGGTTCTGTGAGTGAGTGGTCATGGCGGTGTCTTTCTGAACTGTTTCTGCGCCGTCTATTTCTCTGCGCTATATTTCGTTGCGCGGTCTTTCGGTGCGCTGTCTTTTAGTGCCCCGGTTTACTGGTGATCCAGAACGTACTGTTTGAACTTCTCGTCACGCTCACGTTCTGCCTTGCGGTCCTGCTCAAGCTGCGACTGGTACTTGCGGATGAGCGGCATCTGATACTGTGCCTCCAGGTCGTAGAGCTGCTGGCTCATGCCGACCTGTTGGTTGCATTCTGCCATGATGGTGGCGATGCGAATTTCCTCTTCGGAGGCGGGCTCGTTGATACCGTCGTTCTTGCTCTGCTGCTCAGCCAGCGGGGATTCCTCGGCTACCGCCCCTGCCTTAATGGGGGTGAGCCCCCGGTTTGAGACGCACTGCTTCCACTTCTCTTCGAGTTCGCGGTGCAGTTTGCTACCGTAAACGGCGTTGATTGCCTCGGTGGAGATACGACTGTATGTGGACTGCACGTCGTTCTCGGGCCTCTTACCTTCGGGCACCGCGGCATCCAGGGTCTCGCGGGCCTTGTCATCACATTCGATGATGAGCCTCTCCTCGGGGCTGAGGCTTGCCCCTGGGGTGACGGAGATGGGAGCTTTGGCGTTGGGGTCTCGCTTCTGAAAACCGTACTTCTTGGCGTACTCGACGTTCCATGGTCCGTACACTCGGCCCAAATCGCCACTCGGCGCGCTTTCAGATTGGGGAGCTTGGTCGGGGTCGGTGTAGCTCTGCCCGTGTTCGGCGTAGCACTGCTTAATGGCGATTTGATGGGCCGTGTATTCGTAATGAGTGCCCCCCTCGTAGTAGGGGTAATCGTCCAGGGGCATCTTCACGATGTCCTGTTCCGCGTCGAAGATGGCGTGGACGCTTTCGTCGCGTTCCAACGGCGGGTTGAAGAGCGAGCAGGCACTCAGGGGGAGCACGCCGATGGTCAGCAGGGCACCCGTGGCGAACAGGCGGCGGCGCGTGCCGGTGCGAGGGGCGGTTCCGGTGTGACGGTTGGGGGACTTCATCATCAAACTCCTTATCGTGAGAGTGAGTTGTACACCACATTACACGTTCTACTCCCTGTCCCGCCCGAATTTCCGGGGGGTGTGCACCAAAAATTTTTGCGCGCCCACCCGCCTGCCGCGACCTGCGTCCTCTGCGGGAATATCCTCGCGGGTGCGGGCTACCCGCCGAGCCTGTGTCTCGGATGGCCCGCACCATTACCGGTCTTTCCCCGGTGTCAAGATTCGGTTTTAAAATCCGACGTCAAAACCGGTCGTGGACGCTCGGGTTACTGGTGCTCTTGAACGTACTGCTTGAACTTCTCGTCGCGGTCGCGGTCGGCTTGGCGTTCCTGTTCAAGCTGTGACTGGTGCTTACGGATGAGCGGCATCTGGTACTGGGCTTCCAAGTCGTAGAGCTGCTGGCTCATGCCGACCTGCTGGTTACATTCGGCCTGGATGGTGGCGATACGGATCTCTTCTTCGGAGGCGGGCTCGTTGAAACCGCCGTTCTTGCTCAGCTGCTCAGTCAGCGGGGTTTCCTCGGCGACGGAGCCTGCCGAACGCGGGGTGAGGCCGCGGTCAGAGACGCACTGCTTCCACTTCTCTTCGAGCTCGCGGTGCAGTTTACTACCGTAAACGGCGTTACCCGCCTCAGTAGAGATACGAATGTACGTGGCCTGATCTTCCTTCTCGGGCCTCTTACCTTCGGGCACCGCGGCGTCCAGGGTCTCACGGGCCTTGGGGTAGCATTCGGTGCGAAGCTTGTCCTCGGGGCTCATGGTCTCTCCCGAGTTATAGGAGATGGGCTCGGCAGCGTTGGGGTCACGCTTCTGAAAACCGTACTTCTGGGCGTACTCGACGTTCCAGGGACCGTACTTTCGCCCCATCTCTCCGCGGGGCGCACCCTCAGAGTAGGGAGCCTGGATGGTGTAGTTCTGCCCGTGTTCGGCGAAGCACTGCTTCATGGCAATCTGAAAGGCCGTGTATTCGTAGTGAGTGCGCTCGCCGTAGAGGTAATCGTCCAGGGGCATCTTCACGATGTCCTGTTCCGCGTCAAAGATGGCGTGGACACTTTCGTCGCGTTCCAGCGGCGGCTCGAAGAGCGAGCATGCGCTCAGCGGGAGCACGCCGATGCAGAGCAGGGCACCCGCGGTGAGCAGTCGGCGGCCCATATTGGCGCGAGGGGTGGGTGCGGTGGAGCGGCGGTTGCGGGACTTCATCGTTGAACACCTTTCATCAGAGTGAGTTGTTAGCCATATTACACTTCCTGCTCCCTGTTGCGCGCGAATTTCGGGGGGTGCACCAAAAATTTTTGCGCGCCCACTCATCTACCAAGAACTGCCTCCTCTGCGGGCATAGAAAAATCCCCCGAACTTCTCAGAAGAGAAATTCGGGGGATCCTTCAACCAGCTATATGCTACTTGGTCGGCAGTTCAGCCAGTTCGGTAGCGTCGTGAGCCTCGGGGATGTGATCCACGTGCAGACGCTTACGGAAGACCCAGTAGGTCCATGCCTGGTAGACGAAGACGACCGGCAGACCGAGGCAGGTCACGAAGGTCATAACGCCCAGGGTGTACTCGGAGCTGGATGCGTTCGCAATGGTGAGCGAGTATGCCGGGTCCAGGGTGGAGGGCAGAACGTTCGGGTACATTGCGGTGAAGATTGCCAGCGCGCCGAATGCGAGGAACACGGACAGACCAGCAAAAGCGCGACCCTCACGGCCACCCTTTGCGGAGATCCAAGCAATCAGAACAGCAACCACAGCCAGGATGGTGAACAGCCAGGAGATGCCGTTACCGGTGGTGAAGTCCAGTACCAGAACCCATGCAACAATCGGCAGCAGCAGGACAGGAGCCCAGCGTACCAGGGTGTTGCGGGCACGGTCGCGGATGTCACCGTCAGTCTTCAGAGCGATGAAGGCAAGGCCCTGAACCAGGGAGAAGCCCACGAAGCCCAGACCGCCGAGCAGAACCGGCAGGGAGACCCATGCGAAGGCGCCGCCGACACGGTCGCCATTCTCGTTGATGGGCAGGCCCATGGAGGTCAGACCAAGCAGAGCACCAACGAGCAGTGCGATACCGAAGGAGGAGACGGACAGAGCAATGTTCCAGTTACGGATCCACTTCTCGTCGTTCTTCTTCCCGCGGTATTCAATTGCGACCACGCGCAGAATCAGGAAGACCAGCGCGAGGGTCAGGGGGATATATAGAGCCGAGAAGAGGGCTGCGTACCAGATGGGGAATGCCGCGAACAGAGCTGCACCGCCGGACACAATCCACACCTCGTTACCGTCCCAGACAGGGCCGATGGTGTTCAGTAGCAGACGACGTTCCTTCTCGTTCTTAGTGAACTTGGAACCCATCAGCATACCGACGCCCAGGTCGAAACCATCCAGAATCAGGTACATGATGAAGAAAACACCAATGGCAACAAACCAGAGGGTGGGCAAGCCAGGCTGACCGGCAAAGATATTGAAATCAAAGTTCATGGTGAATCAATCCTTACCCGCCTAGTAGGCGAACTCCAGCACATCGCGCTTAGACTTGTCGTTGGACTCGTCCTCGTGGTGCGACTGAACCAGCTCGGGCATTGCTGCCACCACACCGGCCTTGACGTACTTGATGAGCAGGTAAACCTCAACCACCATCAGCACACCGTAGAGCAGACCCAGGGTGAGCAGGGAGAAGAGGATTTCTTCACCGGAAACACCCGGGGAGATAGCTGCTGCGGTGAACAGGTGAATCGAGGGGTCACCCTGAAGGTTCGGAGCCACAACGAAGGGCTGGCGGCCCATTTCGGTGAAGATCCAGCCGAGGGAGATAGCGAAGAAGGGGGCCATAATAGACCAGACTGCAACGTTCTTGAGCAGCTTGGACTCGGGAACGGTGCCCACACCCTTCTTACGGGTTACCCACAGTGCGTAGAGGTAGAAGGGCAGTACAACCGCACCCAGACCAATCATGCCGCGGAAGCCCCAGTAGGAGACCTCGAGGGAGGGCAGGTAGTCGATCTTCTGACCTGCACGCTCACCGTAGAGCGGGTTGTTGGGCAGGTTAGTGCCGAACTTAGCTTCGTATTCGGGCAGCAGGGTCTGAATACCCTTCACCGGGGTGTCGAAGTTGTCGTGTGCCAGGAAGGACAGCACGCCGGGGACCTCGATGATGGTGTTGATCTTGTCACAGCTCTGAGCGCCGAGTTCACCGACTGTCAGAACGGAGAAGGAGGTGCCGTCGTGGCACGCAGCTTCTGCAGCAGCCATCTTCATGGGCTGCTCGTGAATCATCATCTGTGCCTGCAGGTGACCGGACGCACCGATACCTGCGAAGGCGAGGAGACCCACAACAGCGCCCAGGCGCAGGGACTTGAACCAAACCTGGAAATCAGCCTTGTCACGTGCACCCTTGTCGGACTCACCAACAACGACCTTGCCGTCAACGACCTTGTCGATGCCGTCCTTGCGGCGACGCCACAGCTTGTACCATGCGATACCAACCAGGAAGCCACCAGCAACCTGAATAGCGGAGGTGATGACGTGAGAGAAGGTTACCCATGCGAGGGGGTTCATCAGCACTGCGCCAATATCGGTCATACGGGGACGACCGTCAATCATTTCTGCACCGACGGGGTGCTGCATCCAGGAGTTTGCAACCAGAATGAAGAATGCAGAAATCCAGGAGCCGAGGACTGCCATGAACAGCGAGAATGCGTGTACAGCAGGCTTGAGTCGGTCCCAACCGAAGATCCACAGACCGAGGAAGGTAGACTCAACGAAGAAGGCGAAGAGGCCTTCCATTGCCAGCGGAGCGCCGAAGACGTCGCCGACGAAGCGGGAGTATTCGCTCCACGCCATGCCGAACTGGAATTCCTGAACCAGACCGGTGGCCACACCCATAGCGAAATTAATGAGGTACAGCTTGCCCCAGAACTTCGTCATGCGCTTGTATTCGTCCTTCTTGGTACGAACGTAGCGAATGTACAGGTAGGTCACCACAAGGCCCAGACCCAGAGTCAGCGGAACCATGAAGAAGTGGTAGACGGTGGTAATACCGAACTGCCACCTACCAAAATCAAGGGGATCCATTGATAGGTCCTTACTATGTGTGTACTTAATGTGTGTTTGTGCCAGATTTCGGGTAGTCCCCCACCAATGGAGGGCATACGAGAGTTACTGACACAGTGTCTCTCATGCTTCTAAGGTACAGGGTTTTCCTCGCGAGCTGTGAGTAGACTGTGCATAGTATGGACGTTTATTGTTTGACGTTTCTCTAAAGGTACCTTGAACGTTATCCCTCGGCGTGCGGATGGATTGAGGGACGAAACACGATAGTGCCTTGCGGGGTTGGAAGGTACTTTCGGAACTAGGGTGAAACTTTGCAGTTTTATATCACTTTTGCAAAATTTTGGTGACAGATTCCCGGATTGTGACAGGTAATCCGAGTAGCACTCAAAGCTTAAACTTGCCCAAGTTATACCAATTTTACTGAGATTTCCAAGAAATATTGTGATTATTATCATGGAAAAATCATAGAATGTGACACG
This sequence comes from Rothia similimucilaginosa, assembly GCF_029850985.2. Classification (NCBI taxonomy): domain Bacteria; kingdom Bacillati; phylum Actinomycetota; class Actinomycetes; order Micrococcales; family Micrococcaceae; genus Rothia; species Rothia similimucilaginosa. The sequence goes on from NZ_CM138149.1 coordinate 1,321,193, forward strand.
CCAGCCGCCACTACCCCGTAAGGTACACCGCAAGCTACATATCAATACTCTCAGTATCCAGCTGATGAGCACCCGCAATGATGAATTCCTTACGCGGAGCCACCTCAGAACCCATCAACAAGGAGAACGCACGCTCGGCAGCCTCCGCATCCTCAATGCGAATACGGCGCAACATGCGATGGCGCGGATCCATCGTCGTCTCAGCCAGCTGATCGGCATCCATCTCACCCAGACCCTTATAACGCTGGATGGGTTCCTTATAAGACACATCCTGCTCCTGCAAAGATTCCAGAAGCTCGTGCAGCTGCTTCTCCGAGTAGGTGTACACCATCTCGTTCGGCTTGCCGCGGCGTACCACCTCTACACGATGCAGAGGCGGAACCGCAGCGTACACGCGACCGGCCTCAATCAGCGGACGCATGTAACGGTAGAACAGGGTCAGCAGCAGGGTACGAATGTGGGCACCGTCCACGTCCGCATCGGTCATCATAATAACCTTCCCGTAGCGAGCAGAGTCCAGGTCAAAAGTACGACCCGAGCCCGCACCGATAACCTGAATCAGCGCCGCGCACTCAGCATTCGCGAGCACATCAGTCACCGAAGCACGCTGAGTGTTCAGGATCTTACCGCGAATCGGTAGCAGAGCCTGATACGAGGAAGAACGCGCCAGACGCGCAGTACCCAACGCCGAGTCACCCTCCACAATGAACAGCTCAGAATGCTCAACATTGGTCGAACGGCAATCCACCAGCTTAGTGGGCATAGATGAAGACTCCAGTGCGGTCTTACGGCGCTGAGTTTCCTTATGGATGCGCGCCGAGACGCGGGTTTTCATCTCAGAGACAACCTTCTCGCACAGAGCGGTCGCCTGAGCCTTCTCCGCACGAGCGGTCGACTCCAGGCGAGCCTTCAGGGCATCCCCCACGACCTTCGACACGATTTGGCGGACCGCCGGGGTACCCAGAATTTCCTTGGTCTGACCCTCAAACTGCGGCTCAGCAAGACGCACGGTCAGCACGGCGGTCAAGCCGGCGAGCACGTCGTCCTTCTCAATCTTGTCGTTACCCACCTTGTACTTGCGTGCGTTATCGGCAAGGTGCTTGCGCATCACGCGCAGCAGTCCCTGCTCAAAACCGGTAGTGTGAGTACCACCTTTGGGGGTGGCAATAATGTTCACGAAGCTACGGACCGTCGTCTCATAGCCAATACCCCAGCGCAGCGCAACGTCCACTTCACAATCGCGCTCCACATCGGTCAGCTGTGAGCGGCCATCCTCACCCAGCACGGGCACGGTCTCGGTGAAAGAGCCACTGCCGCTAAAACGCCAGGTGTCGGTAATACGCTCATCATGAGCCAAGAACTCGACGAACTCGCTAATGCCGCCATCGTACTGGAAAACTTCCTCGTGGGGCTCCAACTCGCCGGGGGTGCCAGGCAGGCGGCGCTCATCGCGGATGCAAATACGCAGACCCGGAATAAGGAACGCGGTCTGGCGCGCACGAGCAGCCAAGTCCTCGTAGCTGAACTTAGCATCGGGGGTGAAAATCTGCGGGTCAGCCCAATAGCGCACACGGGTGCCGGTCACCCCGCGCTTAGCGCGACCCACAATCTGCAGGGCGTCAGTACCCTCGGTTGCGGTAGTGAACGGATCTTCGGGCTTGGGGGTGCGACCGGACTCGAAGTGACCGGGAATGCCGTGGCGGAAGGACATCTGGTAGGTCTTCGAGCCACGGTCCACCTGCACATCCAGGCGGGAAGACAGCGCGTTCACCACAGAAGCGCCCACACCGTGCAAACCACCGGAGGCGTTATAGGAGCCGCCGCCAAACTTACCGCCGGCGTGCAGCTTAGTGAACACGACCTCCACACCGGACAGGCCGGTGCGCGGCTCAATATCGGTGGGGATACCGCGGCCATCATCGCGCACCTCAACCGAACCGTCACGGTACAGAATGACCTGAATAGACTGACCGAAACCGGCGAGCGCCTCATCCACCGAGTTGTCGATAATCTCCCAAAGGCAGTGCATCAGGCCGCGGGAGTCGGTGGAGCCAATGTACATGCCCGGGCGTTTGCGTACAGCTTCCAGACCTTCCAACACGGAGAGGTGGCGGGCGGTGTAGTTCGAAGACGCCACGGGAATCCTTTCGGCAAGTGATGACTGTGTGTTCTCTGTAGGTGTTCCCTGCAGATGCTCTCTGCAAATATGCTCTGCAGATGTTTTCAGCACGGCAAGCTCGCGAAAGGGAGAAAATGCCCCGGGCTTGTACTCATAGTGCTCTAAGTTTCTATTCTATCGTGGCTTGTTGTTGCTTTCTGTCTGCTCCGTCATTAGGCCCTACACCGTCATGAGGCTCTGCCGAGAAACTGGGAACGCAGAGAAGGAACACAGAGAAGCACCGGCTGCCACTCCCCCCCCCCTGGAGTAGCAGCCGGTGTGTGAGTATCTGTGGGTATCTGAATTTTATTTTTAGGGTGAACTTTTTGAGGTATTCAGTCTGGGCGCTTCCAGCCTGTGCATTTCCATCCTGATCGCCTCATAGCAGAGGCACTCCCCTAGTGTGCTTCACCCGAGGCACGCGAGGAGCTCTCGTGACGGTTCGTGACCATGATATTGGACTTGAAGTAGAACTCTTCGGGAAGCTCATTCGTGACCGGGCCATGCGGGAACTCGCTGAGCTTCGGCACGAAGTGCCAGTCCATCAGCTCGCCGCTGCTCTGCTTGAGCACACGGCGTTCCCTCATGGCGTGGTGTACCTTGCGGCGCAGACGCGGGCTGTCTTTCAGGGTGCTGGTGAAGACCCACGGAGTCTCGTAGCCTTCGGTGACCATGCCGAAGGTAATGCGCAGGTTGCCGTTCTCGTCGGCGTCCATCGTGAAGTCGCCGTCTGCGATGTCGGTGAAGGCGAGCATCCAGCTGTGGCGGCGTTCGTAGCTTTCGCGGGTGGTTTGCAGTGCCACAATGATGCGGTGGTCGACCAGCAGCTCCACCTTACGTTCGGTGATTTCGCCCAGACGAGCATAAGAGCCGAAGGCACGATTCGCACCGCTGCGGCGAGGCCACTTGGTGACCGCACCGTGCGGCACCTCCCCCGCAAAGGTGAAGGGGCCCGTCATGGTACCGGGCAGACGCAGACGCTCAAACGGAGCGGTCGGCAGGAACGTTGTCAACAGCTGATCGGAGCTGACCGATTTACCCCAGCGCGCCATCTCCAAAATCGTCGGTTCAGGACCTACGGGGTAGATATGCGGCATCTTCCGACCGAATTCATCAAAGCCCTCAATAAACTCACCGTTAGAGCTGTACCCGGGCATGGTCGCACCGAGCGGGCGAGTCCAAGACCCCGAATACGGTTTGGTCAGGTGCGGGTTCTCCACCGGCAGGATGCTGGTGCGAGCACCCAGGTAGGCGGGCATCCGCGAGAGGTTGCGCCAGGCGAACTTCGCGGCAACTGCTTCACGCCACCACATCGGGCGTTTGCCCGGGGTCTGCCCGCCCAGGCAGTGCATGAGCAGCCAGAATCCAGCCCAGCCGAGGCAACCTACGGCAATCACCCAGAAAATAATCGTCAGCACGGTGTGCAGGGTTCCGGTCACCCAGATGTTCGTGGCGATGAGAGCCATGAACGCCGCCCACGCCGCCATGATGTACGGGCCGAGCGTAATCATCGGGTCGACCACCTTCACGGCGGCAATGACGCGGCGGTTCAGTCCGCGCCACACATAGGAGTACGCCCAGCATCCGGCGGCAAGGGCGAATGCCATCAGCAGAAGAAGGATGAGCATCGGTGTGTCTCTTTCGCTGCAGGTTTTTCTACCACGGTCGGTGACAGCAAGCATCTGGGCAGATGCAGCGTTGAAAGGCTCTTCAATAGCAAAACTCGTCTGCCGAAGGTACCTTCAGCAGACGAGTTTCTTTGGTGTCACTAACCTTGAGGTAAAGCTTCTCACACTATTGTGCCTTTAATTGGTATCCCTGTGGGGGATTTTAGAGGGATGCGTAAAAAAATCGCACCCAGCCCCGCGTTTTCACCCATCAGGCCAGCGCAGTGAGACCGGCACAGCGAGTACACTCTGGCACCTCAGCGACGGTTTTAGGAAGCCAGCGCCGCAGCAATCTGAGGAATTAGCGCCTCAAAAGCACGCGCACGGTGGCTAATCGAATTCTTAATCTCTGCGGGAATCTCAGCGCACGACTTGCCAGCGTACTGGCCCTCATACAGGGCGTTCTCGCCGTTCAGCTCCACGGGGCGCAGAATCGGGTCGTAGCCGAAGCCGCCCTTCCCAGCCGGTGCAGTCAGCAACTCGCCAGGCAGCTCGCCGTACTCGACCGCCTCAAAACCGTTCGGGGAGGCGACTGACGCCGCACAGCAGAACTTCGCACCGCGGTGCTCGGCAGGAATATCGCTCAGCTGAGCCAGCAGCAGGTTCAGGTTCGCGGTGTCATCACCGTGGTTACCCGCCCAGCGTGCCGAGAAAATACCGGGGGCGCCGTTGAGCACATCCACCGACAGGCCGGAATCGTCAGCAATAGCGACCAGGCCAGTTGCCTCGGCAACAGCGCGTGCCTTCAGCAGGGAGTTCTCAGCGAAGGTCACGCCGGTCTCGGGAACATCGGGTGCGTTCACGCTGGAGGCGTCAACCACCTGGGTATTAACGTCCAGGCCATCAATGCGTCCGCGCAGAATTTCGCGCAGTTCCTTGAGCTTGCCCTTATTGTGGCTTGCCAGAACAATCTTTGCGTCTGCCATAGTTTCTCCTTATCGACGGAACTAGTTACCGGGACGGGTTAGTGTGCTAGTGCTTCACGCTGAATCTGAGCCAGCTCTGCAGTGCCTTCCAGCGCCAGGTCGAGCAGGCTGTTGAGTTCGTCGCGATCGAAGGGTGCCCCCTCGGCGGTGCCCTGCACCTCAACGAACTTGCCGCTGCCGGTAACGACCACGTTCATGTCGGTCTCTGCGCGTACGTCCTCGGTGTAGGGCAAATCCAGCATGGGGGTGCCGTCAATAATGCCCACCGAAATTGCGGATACCGAATCAATCAGCGGGTTCGCCTTAGCAGGCAGAATCTTCTGTTCCTTCGCCCAAGAAATAGCGTCAGCCAGTGCCACATATGCGCCGGTGATGGAGGCGGTGCGGGTGCCGCCATCAGCCTGCAGAACATCACAGTCGAGCACAATAGTGTTCTCGCCCAGCTCATCCATGTTGATGACGGCGCGCAGGGAGCGACCAATCAGGCGAGAAATTTCGTGGGTGCGGCCGCCCACGCGGCCCTTGAGCGACTCGCGAGAAGAACGGGTGTTGGTGGCGCGCGGCAACATCGCGTACTCGGCGGTCACCCAGCCCTTACCTTCACCTTTGAGCCAGCGAGGCACACCCTCGGTGAAGGATGCGGTGCACAGCACGCGGGTGTTGCCGAACTCGATGAGCGCGGAGCCCTCAGCGTTGCGGGACCAACCGCGGGTGATGGTGATGGGGCGCAGCTCGTTGAGGGCGCGGCCGTCTTCGCGGGTAGCAGTCATGGGTTCTCCTTGAATCTGTCTGCGGGATTTATGTCTGTCTGTTGATTCTATGTCAAAAAGTGGGCGGGACTGAGCACAGTTTGCACTAGTCCAGCTCGTTTTAGCCTAGCTCGGGTTTGGTCTAGTCCAGTTCGGGCTTCGCCTAATCTAGCTCTGGCTTAGGGAGAGCAATCGCGGTATTCAGCGGCGGATCAAGCACCTCGACCACATTCAGGGTGGATGTGACCGGGTGAGCCTCCGTCGGGCGCGGGTAGATGCGGTAGCTTGCCGCCATTTCGGCAATGCCGACCGGGCCGGAGAAGGCACTGCGCGCCTCCGCGTAGGCGATATCCGGGTCGTTCCACACGGGTAGGTGGGTCAGCAGCAGGTTACGCACACCCGCCTCCGTGGCAGCCTCACCGGCACGCTTACCAGTCAGGTGAATACCGCGCAGGGCATCATCGCGACCCTCCTGGTATGCCGCCTCACAGAGGAACAGGTCAGCGCCGCGCGCAGCCTTAACCAGGCCCTCGCACAGGTCGGTATCGCCCGAGTACGAGAACACGGTGTGGCCCTCGCGGTCGTTGCAGGTGATACGCAGGGCGTACGGGTCCTTCGAGGGGTGAACCACACGGAACGGCTCCACACGGAAGGGCCCTATCTGCACGGTCTCGCCCTCAGTCCAGGTGTGGTACTCGAATTCGGTGCTCATGCCCAGGTCCGGGTCCAGGCCGTGAGTCGCAGAAAGGTACTCGTTAATTGCGGCGGGACCGTACAGCGGAATACGGCCCTTAGGCCAGCCGCGCGGATCCCACTTGACCGCCACGTGCAGACCGGACAGGTCAATGCAGTGGTCCGGGTGCAGGTGCGAAATCAGAATCGCGTCGATATCGCTCAGATCGATATGGTGCTGGAGCATGCCGAGTGAGCCGTTGCCCATGTCCATGATGATGCGCCAGGTGCGACCCGCGAAGTCCGTGGCGGTGAGCATATAGCAACTAGCCGGTGAGACGGGGCCGGGGAAGGAGCCCGTGCAACCGATAACGGTTAGACGCATGAGGTGTCGTCCTTAGGGATGGTGCCAGAAAATTCGGTGCCCACGGAGATGCGTGCCGCCTCTGCAGGATCTGCCGATTCGTTGATGTTGATGTTGCGGTGTGCCGTAAGCATTTCGGGAGTGAGTGCAGCCAGCGAGCCGGTCGGGTAGCGTTCCGCAACCGAGCTGGTGTGGCGCACGTTGGTGACCTCAGGGCCGAGGAATCGGCGCGCCAGGTGCGAGAACGTCTCAGATTCGCCGGTGGCGAGGAATTCGTGGTGCGGGTTTTCCTCGGGGACCGGGCTTTCAATGGCGTGGTTGAGCAGCTCGCGGTACACGTCCTTCGCGGTCTCATCCGCGGAGGAAACCAGGCTGACGTCCTCACCCATAATGTAGGAAATCACACCGGTTAGCAACGGGTAGTGGGTACAGCCGAGCACGAGGGTGTCCACGCCGGCGTCCTTGAGCGGCTGCAGGTACTGGCGGGCGGTCTCCAGCAGCTCGGGGCCGGAGGTAATACCCTTCTCCACGAACTCTACGAAGCGCGGGCATGCTACCGAGTACACCTCAAGGTTCGGGGTAATCGCGAAAGTATCCTCGTAGGCGCGGGAGGTGACGGTCGCCTCCGTCGCAATCACACCGATCTTACGGTTGCGGGTTGCGGCGAGCGCACGGCGGGCGGCGGGCTGAATCACCTCAATGACGGGGATGCCGTACTGGCGGGTGTAGCGTTCGCGGGCGTCGCGGAGCACCGCTGCGGAGGCGGTATTGCAGGCGATGACGAGCATTTTCACGCCTGAGTCGACGAGTTCGTCCATGATGCGTAGCGCGTTGGCGCGTACTTCTGCGATTTTGAGGGGGCCGTAGGGTCCGTGAGCGGTGTCGCCGACGTAGATAATGCGTTCGTGAGGCAACTGGTCCATGATGGCGCGTGCCACGGTGAGTCCGCCGACACCAGAGTCGAAGACGCCGATGGGTGCCGCAGCCGTGGGGCCTACGGGCGCAGGGCTACCCCAGGGGGTGCGGGCACGGTAGGGATTGGTCGCGTCGATGCTGTCACTCATGTGTCACCTACACTTCGTTATCGGTCGGGTACCACGTTCTATGCTAACTCGCTAAGGTTACCCTTTTAGTCCGTTGAGCGGTTAGATGAGTCGAGAACCACCATTAAGTGGTTGTATATGACGATAGTTTGAGGGGTAACTCGAAAAATTCGCTCTATTCTTGCTCGGTTGTCTCGCCACATGCTCGACCGGGTGTTTCTTTGTCATCCAGCCCGTCGATCATGGCGAGCATGAGCGAGTCCTGAACCCAGGAGACGAAGTTATACACCACAGCCATGTACTCTTCCTGGGTCTCAATCTCGGAAGGGTCGGTAAACGCCGCAATGTCTTCTGCGGTGTCTTCGTCCACGATGTAGAGGCGGTCGGCGAGCACTAGACGAATATCGCCGAGCGCGGCAGCCCAGGCACGGGCATGTTCCTCGTTCAGGCTCAGGTCCCTGGATTCGATGTCGAATGCGAGCATGGCGAGGTTTGCGCGTTTGGTTTCGCGCAGGTCGCGTTCGGTGTAGCGGCGGTATTCGATGGCGGTCTCGTCGTCGTTGCTTGCGGCCGGTAGCAGGCGCGCTACTGCGCTGTCGGCGGGGAGGGTGGGCTTTTCGGTGATGCCGACCAGCGCCTCCAGCGGGTCGACGGTGCTACCGTCAGCGGTGGTGTCTGCCGGGCGCAGTAGTGCGCGCACGTCTTCGGCGAGTTCGCGGATCAGGTCGCGTTCAGCGGGTTCGAAGGAGGCGGTGTAGCCTCCGGGGGTGCGGCGGAAGGGTCGCGCCATTAGTTTTCTACTTTCTCGAAGGTTGCCAGCAGGCCCCAGGCGTGCATTGCCTGGGTGTGTTTTTCGGCGTCTTCGCGTGAGCCGGTGAAGACGATTGCCTTGCCGTTGTTGTGCACCTGCAGCATGAGCTCTTCGGCGCGGGCGCGGGAATAGCCAAAGTGACTGCGGAAGACGTAGGACACGTAGGTCATGAGATTGACGGGGTCGTTCCAGACGATGACTTTCCAGGGGATGTCTGTGGCGAGGATGTTTTCCAGGGCGGTGTCGAGGTCGGTCTCTTCAAGGGTTCCGGTGGAGAGGGTCACGGCGGTAGTGTTCATTGGTTTCCTTTGCGGCCGGTTCCCTTTGATTATACGGGCGGGTATGTGTTGCCCCTGTGTTCGTCCTGCGCTACTGCGGTGTTTAGACTGCGTTGTCCATACACAGAGTGCTGGTAATTTGTCATACTACAGTACTTAAAGTCAAGAATACTTTATGTAGTGATTGACACGCCGACTCAAGAGGAAAAATACCCTAATTCCCCTCTACAATAAACACATGGCTACTACCTCTCTTCTCACCGATCACTACGAACTGACCATGCTCCAGGCGGCACTCGCATCCGGCGCAGCCAACCGTAAGTGCACCTTCGAAGTCTTCACCCGCCGCCTACCCGCAGGCCGCCGCTACGGTATCCTCGCAGGCACCGGCCGATTCCTCGAAGGCCTCGCAGACTTCCACTTCAACGACGAAGAACTCTCCTTCCTCTCCTCCCGCAACATCGTCAACAAAGAAACCCTCTCCTACCTCGAATCTTTCACCTTCAGCGGCGAGATCCGCGGCTACGCAGAAGGCGAAGCGTTCTTCCCCCACTCCCCCGTCCTGCAGGTCGAAGGTACCTTCGCCGAAGCGTGCGTCCTCGAAACGTACCTGCTGTCCATCCTGAACTTTGACTCCGCCGTGGCGAGTGCAGCCTCCCGCATGAGCGCAGCCGCAGGCAACCGACCCTGCCTCGAAATGGGTTCGCGCCGCGCCCACGAACGCGCCGCCGTCTCCGCTGCACGTGCCGCCGTTATCGCCGGCTTCGTGGGCACCTCCAACCTGGAGGCTGGTCTGCGCTACGGCCTGCACACCATCGGCACCAGCGCCCACGCTTTCACTCTGCTGCACGACAGCGAACGTGAAGCATTCGAGGCACAGCTGCGTTCCCTCGGTGCCCGCACCACCCTGCTCGTCGACACCTACAACGTGGACGAGGCAGTCCGCCTCGGCGTGGAACTCGCTGGCGAAGAGCTCGGGGGTGTGCGTCTGGATTCCGGCGACCTGGTCGCTACCGCGGCACGCGTGCGTGAACTGCTCGACTCGCTCGGCAATACCCACACCAAGATCACCGTCACCAGCGACCTGGACGAGTACGCTATCGCATCCCTTGCGGCAGCACCCGTGGACTCCTACGGCGTGGGTACCAAGCTGGTCACCGGTTCCGGTGCGCCGACTTCCTCCATGGTGTACAAGGTCGTCGAGCGTGAGAATGCCGCTGGTGAAATGCAGCCGGTCGCTAAGGCCTCGGCTGGCAAGGCTTCTATCGGTGGTGCCAAGCGTGCGGCCCGCCGACTCAACGGCATGGGCATTGCGACCGCCGAGGTTCTGGGCACCCACGAGGACCCGAGCCTGCTCGAAGACACCCGCCCGCTCATGGTGGACTTCGTTCGCAACGGCGAACTGCTGCCCGGCTTCACCGGTGAGGAAGGCGTGCGCCGCGCAACCGCCCGCCACGCAGCCTCCCTGGCTGAGCTTCCGGAAGCTGCCCACCGCCTCTCGGAGGGTGAGCCGATCATTCCGACCGAGTTCATCTAAACCATCCTTCTGAGATACTGTTTTCACCTGGCGAATCAGAGTGAAGACCTTCCCTACTTGTAAAGGACAGACATGTCTAAGGCACTGATTATTGTTGACGTGCAGAACGATTTCTGCGCCGGCGGCACCCTCGCTACTGAGCGCGGCGCGGATATTGCCGCGCTGATTAGCGAGTATGTGGAGAACAATCACCACCGCTATGACGCGATTGTTGCCACCCAGGATTGGCATATTGATCCGGGTTCACACTTCTCCGACACCCCGGACTTTGTGGACTCCTGGCCGGTGCACTGCGTCGCGAAGAGCGAAGGCTCACAGATTCATGAGAATCTGGACACCGACTATATTGAGGCGTACTTCCGTAAGGGCCGCTTCGAGGCAGCTTACTCGGGGTTTGAGGGCCTTCTGGCACCCGAGGATGAGGTCGCAACCGGCGAGCACGAACCCGGTGTAGACGCGTCCGAGGGAGGCCCGCAGACTCCCCTGTCGGAGTGGCTGGATGAGCACGGTATCGAGTTCGTCGATATTGTTGGTATCGCGACCGATTATTGCGTGTCGGCAACCGCTCGCGATGCGGTCGATGCAGGATACGAGACTCGCGTATTGGTTGACCTGACCGCGCCCGTGCACGAGGACAAGCTCGACGACGTGGTTGCCGAGCTTGAAGATGAGGGCGTTGAGGTGGTTGAGGTTCTCTAACCTCCACTATCACTGTAGGTAACTCGTCATTTCAGGCGGCGTTGAATATATAGAGACGCAGAATATGCAGAGGCGGGGAGTCTTGGGATGTGCTATCCCAGGCTCCCCGCCTCTAGCGTGCCTATGACTTAGTGTGCCCACGACTCATCGAACGATACAACTCGAGTAGCCGCGGCTACTTAGTCAGCCAAGCTGCCGCGTACCCATTCCAGACCGCAGACCGGGTTAATGCATAGCTGGATCCGGGCAGCGGTGCGGTGAAGCTGAGTTCGCGTATGCCCACCGGGACGGTGAAGGTCTTGGGACCGTTTACCTGTCCTTTGATCATGGGCGGGGGGAGGTGTGGGTTTGTGCGCCATTGGCTGCGTATGCGGGTACTAGGGCGGAAGCCACAATGATGGGCAGTGCCCATGCTGCGCCAGTGAGGATGGTGCGCCGGGTGGGGTGTGCGTTGTGTGGCATGAGGTTTTTCTTTCATGGGATTTCAGATGGGTGAATAATTTACACCTTTGTATACTGTGTACAATATTCATTTTCTGGGGTATAGAACCCGAAAAACATTCTCAACTCATCACGCCATAACTTCGCTCAACCAGGCATTTCCGGGCATGAAAAAGCCCCGCGAGCACACACACTCGCGGGGCTTTCCGTACGTTCTATTCACATTCTAGCGTCGACCAACGAACCAGTCCGACAGCTTATCGATACGCGCCTGAATCTGCTCAGCAGAAGCCTGCGCCACCGCCGGGCCGCCACAAATCTTACGCAGCTCATTATGAATCACGCCGTGCGGCTGCCCCGAACGAATCGACCACGCCGCCACATTCTTCGCCAGCTTATTTCGCAGCGCCTTCAGTTGGCGGTGATCCACCACCGAAGGTGCGGCAGTGGCCGGGCGACGTGCCGCATGCTCACGCTGATGCGCTCGCAGCAGCGTACCGACCTGTTCGGCATCTAGCAGACCCGGAATACCCAGGAAGTCTTGCTCCTCCTCGCTACCGACCGCCAAATCACCAGATGCGAACTCGGCGCCGTCGAACAGCACACCGTGAAAGGATGCCTCGGAGCCGAGCGCCTCGAACTTGCCGCGTGCCAGCTGCTCGGAGGCACGCTCCTCGCGGTTTGCTTCTTCGAGCAGGTGGTCGTCCAGACCCTCAACCATGGGGTCGATTTCCTGGGGTGCTCCGCGGTCAAGGGCGTGGTCACGTTCCACTTCCATGTCGTTGGCGAGCATCATCAGCTGCGGCACGGACGGCAGGAACACGGAGGCGGTTTCGCCGCGCTTGCGGGCACGCACGAAACGACCAATCGCCTGTGCGAAGAATAGCGGGGTACTGGTGCTGGTGGCATACACACCCACGGCGAGGCGGGGCACGTCCACGCCTTCGGACACCATGCGCACCGCAACCATCCAGCGTTGCATGCCTTCACGGAATTCGTCAATTTTTGCGGAGGCTTCACGATCGTCAGAGAGGATCACGGCGGGGTATTCGCCGGTGATTTTCTGGATCTGTTCGGCGTAGGCTTTAGCGTCCGCGTGGTCGGTAGCGATGACGAGTGCACCGGCGTCGGGCACGGTGCGGCGCACCTCGGTCAGGCGCTTGTCGGCTGCCGCGAGCACGGTCGGGATCCATTCGCCGTTGGGGTCAAGGGCGGTTCGCCACGCTTGGGAGGTGATATCCTTGGTGAATCCTTCACCAAGGTTTGCCGCCATTTCCTCACCGGCGGAGGTGCGCCAACGCATCTGCCCCGAGTAGGCCATGAAGATGACCGGGCGTACCACGTGGTCCTTCAACGCGGGGCCGTAACCGTAGGAGTAATCTGCCTTGGAGCGGCGGATACCGTCATTGTCGACCTCGTAGGTGACGAACGGAATCGGGGAGGTATCCGAGCGGAACGGGGTACCCGTGAGCGCCACGCGGCGGGTCGCATCGTCGAACGCTTCACGCAGGCCGTCACCCCAGGACAGCGAATCACCTGCGTGGTGAATCTCATCAAAAATCACGAGGGTTTTCGTCGCCTCGGTGTTGCGAGCGTGCAGCTGCGGCTTATTTGCCACCTGCGCGTAGGTCAGCGCCACACCCTTGTAGTGGCGGCTGATGGTTACATCTGCGTTCTTGAAGTTCGGGTCAATGGGAATACCGACCTTCGCGGCAGCGTCTGCCCACTGCTTTTTCAGGTGGTCGGTCGGCGCCACAACAATAAGCTGGCGGACCGTACCGCGGTTGAATAGTTCCTTGGCGAGGGTCAACGCAAACGTGGTTTTACCCGCGCCGGGGGTTGCGACTGCCATGAAGTCGCGGGGGTTGGTGTCGAAGTACTTCTGCATGGCTTCTGCCTGCCAGGCGCGCAGGCTGACGGAGGTACCCCAGGGGGCGCGGTCGGGATATGCCGGGGAGAGCTTCGGCTTCGCCATACTGTCGAATAGTGTGGGTTCCTCTGCGGGTGCGCTCATTCTCTCCTTCTTCCTCGTCTGCATCTGCTGGTTCCATCCGCTGACTCTTCTCCCACGTGTGGAGGTGGTGGGCGTCTGGCGGTCCGGAAACAGCGAGGTTAAATTCTAGCACCACATCCACGGGCTGTTGCCGGGTTGTGGTGCAAGAATTTTGTGCTCGTCAGCAAAGTCTCATGGACGGTGTTGGGCCGTTGAGTCTCGCTGCTGCGTGTTATTCAATCGTATGTATTCAGGCGTATTGCCTGAGGTGTATTTATCTGGCGCGTATTATTCGCCGGAGCCGTTGCCTCCGTCGTTGCCTGGTGCGAGGCCTTCGTAGATTTCCTTGCACTGGGGGCAGACGGGGAACTTCTGCGGGTCACGGCCGGGTACCCACATTTTGCCGCAGAGGGCGCGCACGGGTTCACCGGTCAGCGCCGATTCGAGGATCTTTTCCTTGCGTACGTAGTGGGAGAAGCGCTCGTGGTCGCCGGGCTCAGAAAGCTGGGTTTCTTCGCGTTCGAGCAGGGCGGTGCCGCCTGCGGTTCCGGGGCCAAAGGGGTCTTCGATGCCTTCGATCGAGCTCATGTTTCTCCTTGATAATGAGGCGGGATACATAGGGTGAGGGGCGCCGCCGCTCGGTTGGACGATCGGCACCTTCTCTATTTTAGTAGCAGTTGGGAGGTGCTGAGCCCACGGGCGGTCAATATGGAGGCAGACCACAGCTCGGCCATAGGCTCTTAGTTATTACGGTGAGCTTCTTTCCGCTAGAATTTCGGGCGGTGCAGAAAAGGGGTTCCGTGCCAGGCTTAGTACCTAACACGGAACCATTCTCGTTTATTCCTGATGTGCTGGAGCTTCAACTCTTGTTAGTTCACTTAGAAGCGTGCCACGCGCTCCAGCATCTTGGAGCTGACCTTGTCGTAGCGGTGACCGCCCCACACCACGCCACCCACGAGCAGGGCGGCACCAATCAGCAGCTGAATTACGCCACCGTAGACGAGGGTCAGCATATCCTGCGTGCGGAAAATATACAGGACAACGGAGATACCGCCAGGTAGTGCGCTGAGCATCACCAGAAGTATAGAGAGCATCAGCAGCAACTGTTTAGCGAAGCCGTCAGTGTTCTTCGGGTTCTTGAACGGGTTAGCGCCGGGAGGCGCCACCGGCGGACTGATGAAGGTATCCATCACGCATCCCATGCCAGCCGCCGCGGCGAACACTCCCAGCTGGTGCATCAGCACGATGGGGAAGAGGTCCAGGTGTCCATTTGCTACACAGGCGACGAATATCACCACCACCACGACCGGAACCGTCAAGATGCTGTAGCCCCAGAGACGACCGATGCGGTCATCAATACCGCGCAGCGGGGAGAGTACGTGCAAGCTGAATGCAGTGTTGTCGTATGAGACGAGGTAGCACATGTAGTAGCCGGTGAAGATGGTGCAGAAGTACATCCAGAATCCGAAGAGCTGCATGACGCCGCTATTGATAATCTGGTAGGCTTCAGCCGCGTTGCCGGAGAATTCAACATGAGTCTTACCGGACCCCACAGAACTCAGGAACAGCGGCATACCCACAGTTAGTATCAGGTAAAGCATGGCGGTGCTGACGGCCAGCATCTGCAGACGGTTATCTTTCAGGAATGAGTGCAGGGTTCGTGCCGCTACGGCACCTCGCGGGGTTGCGGGGAAGCGAGCGAACAGACCCAAATCACCTGCGGCGACTTCGGCTGCACTCGCATGGTGGGCGCTACCGCTCACATTCGCCATGGAGCGTGCAAGGTTCTTACCCCACAACCACCAACCGCCGGCCAGGTAAACAAGGGTCAAGGCCAGGCAGCCAAGGGCGGCGCCCATATGGCCGGTCGTCATAAAGTAGGGCACCGCGAACGCGGACCCGAAAGGCGTCACACCCAGCCACGGTAAGTAGGGCAGCACTTCATCCCAATGCTCGGTCAGGTAAATCATTGTGCCGCCGAAGATAAAGCCGGCACTCATCATCAGTAGCACAGCAATGATCATCAGGGTATTGGCGATGCGCGGGTTATCGTTCAGCACCATCCCCAGACGGTTTGCGAGACGTGCCCACACCATGAGGTTCGCAAGGCCGAGCACGCAGCAGAGGAGGTACACGATGAGCGCAAGCGGCTGCGATAGAAACGCGATAGCGCCCAGCAGCACCGCAATAATGCTCGCAATACCGGGGATACCCACGAACCCGCCAAGGAACTGGCCCTTCTGCAGGGTGGAGGGTTTGATGGGGAAGAGCACGAATCGGCTCTCGTCCAGGGTGCCGTCCAGTCCGGTAAAGACGATAGGGACGATAGCCCAGGCGAGGGCAAGAACAGCACCTACAAGGAGGGCTCCGAGCTGACCGTATTCAGGGATCTTCGAATTAGCAAGCACGTATGCGGAGCCGAGGCTGAAGAGCATACCTCCCGTGTAGAGCACCGCAAAAATCAGGCCGATCAGTGCCCAGATGCTACGGCGGAAGGAAGCGAGCACATACTGCCACTTTAGTGAGACGAGGTGCCCAACCATGACAATCCTTCCGAGGAGGTGCGGCCGCCGACCAACTGCACGAATCGTTCTTCAAGGCTAATGCCTGCGCGTACTTCGTCGACGGTTCCGGCAGCGAGAATACGACCGGAGTCCATGACGGCTACGTGGTCGCACAGGCGCTGAACAAGGTCCATCACGTGCGAGGAGATAATGACAGTTCCGCCGGAGGCAACGAAGCCACGCAGAATGTCCTGAATATTGGCGGCAGAAACCGGGTCGACCGCTTCGAAGGGCTCATCGAGAATCAGCACGGAGGGCGCGTGAACGAGAGCGGCGGCGAGCGCAATCTTCTTGGTCATACCGGCGGAGTAGTCGGCGACGGCACGGCCCGCAGCGTCGGTCAGGTCCATTGCAGTGAGCAGATCCTTGACGCGGGAGGCGACGGTTTCCTTATCGATTCCGTGCAGGTAGCCGGAGTAGGTGATGAGCTGCTCACCGGTGAGCTTGTCGAAGAGGTGCACGCCATCGGGCAGCACGCCCAGGTGTGCTTTGGCTTTGAGCGGGTCGGCCCACATGTCAATACCACGCACGTATGCGGTGCCTTCATCGGGCATGAGCATACCGGTGACCATGGAGATGGTGGTGGTTTTACCGGCACCGTTGCGGCCGACCAGTCCGTAGAAGGATCCGGAGGGGATGTCGAGGTTGATACGGTCGACGGCGACCTTCTGGCCGAATGCCTTGGTGAGGCCGCGGATTTCAATGGCGGGGCAAGCACCAGCCGCAGGTATAGTCTGCGGGGTGACGGGTAGCTGCGGTGCTACCGATGCGGGAACAGCTGCTGCGGGGGTTGGGAGTGCCTCCGCAGGGGTGTCCGGTACGCGTACAGCTTCCGAGGCTATAGCCTGGGGTACTGCCGCGGCGGGGGCTGCCTCTACTGCGGTCTCTTGTACCGGGTTCTGCGGCGAACCTGGTTCATGCGAATCAGGGTTTCGAGAAAAATGACTAGTGTTCATGTTTTCACCCTATCACTCTTGTAAAAAAGGCCACAGGCTTTGGCTATAAAACCGCATATTACGTATCCGTCGTGCAGTATATGGACATTCCGGGGTGCTATCTGTAGCGTCCTGGCGCGCTATCTGTCAGGTTGGGGTTTCTGATCTCTCCTTCAATAAAACCACCAAAACCGCAAAAATCAGAGCGGGCTACCGCCTATCCCACAGCCCGAGTACAGGGGTAGACGATAGCCCGTCCGTATTCAAAGTTTCAGCCGGTTAGACCGGCTCATAATGTTTCCCCGGTGACAGCTGTTTTTTAGAACAGCGCCATGGTCAGTGCTGCACGCGCTTTGACGGTGCGCGGGTCAGATACACCCACCACGTCGAAGAGCTGCACGAGGCGTTCACGCACACGCGCCTTATCGTCGGGGCCCACTGCGCTAAACAGGCGCAGCAGACGGTTGTAGGAGTCTTCCACGTGGCCACCCACTAGATCCAGATCGGCTACATTGAATGCCGCGTCAATATTCATGGGGTCTGCAGCGGCCGCCGCACGTTCGGTTGCCATGTCCAGGTCCTTCACTCGTGAGAGCAGTTCAACCTGTTCCAGGCCGAGCTTCGCTTCCTTATCGCCGGGGTTCTCGGTGATTGCCTTGCGGTATGCGGCGCGGGCGCCCTCCAAGTCACCGCGGTCAAGGGCGGCAACGGCTTCTGCGTGCAGGGGCGGCAGGGGCATTTCATCTTCGGGAACGACCGGGTCGAAACCGCCGGGTAGCTGGTACTGTGCCGCAAGCTGCAGAACCTGGGAGAGCACATCGCCGAGGTCTTCTGTGCTGACCGGCCCGGTGTAAATCGGTGCCGGGCGACCCGCCAGAACAGCAACGCCCGCGGGCACGCCGCTCACGCCGAATGCCTGGGCTACTTCGGGGAGCTTGGTGACGTCCACGGCGGCGCAAATCATGCTACCTGCGGCGGAGTCAACGAGCTTCTGCACGCCTTCGAGCATCTGCAGGGAGGAGGGCGAGTGCGGTGCGTAGAGCGCAAAAATCACGGCACCCTGGCTGGAGAGCTGCACGAACTTCTGGAACTCTTCGGGGGTGTTGACCTCGTATCGCCAGGTGGGAGCAGAGCGGGTCTGCTCGCCACCTTGTTCGCCAGCAGACTGTACCGCATTGGGGTTCAGTTCCACCGCGTTGCGTACGGAGGCGGGAATCTTCTGCGCTGCACTGTTCTGTGCTGCACCGCCCTGGGCAAGGTTACCCTGCACCGTGTTCTGGGATGTACCGCGGTCTGCCGGATCAAAAATGATGCTCATCCTGGGCTCCTTTACGTTCTGTATCTATTGTTGCGTGCGGGATCTATTGTTGCGTGCCGGCTAGATCCTTCACGCGTTCCTTCCTCTATTATCCCCACAATGGGCCGTTGCGAGCGAGAGTTATCTGCCGCCTACGCTCTGAGCTCATGCCGGGACTAGCACTTATACTAATCCTTGAACAGCGCACAGATAACTCTCACACTTGCGCTCCCCTATCTTTGGGATTCACCGTTGACGTCGTAACCAAGTAAACCAGCCGGTAGAATGGCACAGTAGAGAAAAAATACCCGGAATGATTCGGAAAGGAAGACCATGAGCAAGAAGAAGGCCTCAGCAACTCCCGCAGAGGCTACATCGTCCCCCGAGATGCGTAAAAAGGATTCCCTCACTGATCAGCTAACGGAGACTTTCAGCGAGCTGACCGAAAGCATTAGCCAGGTGCGTTCTAACCGCCGCCGCGCTTCCATGCCCCCTACGGATACCATTCCGGTGGTCCCCGCCGCTTCTGAGGATGCACCTCCCGCACCCAAGGTGGTCGGCAACGGCAAGACCTCGATGATGCATAACCCGGTCGCTTTTGGTTTCCTCATGACCGTGGGCGTGGGTCTAGCGCTCTTCGCCTACTACATTTTCAACAATGTGGGTGCCCTGGTGGGTTGGGTGACCGGTGCTATTTTCATTGCTCTGGGTCTGGACCCGATTGTGCGCCGCCTGGAGTCTTGGGGCATTAAGCGCGGTATCGGCGTGATTGCTGTGCTTGCTGGTTTTGCTGGCGCTGTGACAGCTCTGGTCATGACCATTGGCCCGATTATTAGCGAGCAGGCATCTAAGTTTGTTCAGTACGCGCCGGGTATTTATCAGAACACGATTAATTCTGATTGGTACCACGAGCTTGATCAGCGTTTTAACATCAGCACCTGGGCGAATGAGAATGTCCCGAAGTTCTTGGAATCAACGTTCTCCTCTTCACAGGTCAATAGCTTCATGTCGAGCCTGGTTACTGCTGGATCCACCCTGGCGCAGAGCGTGACCGGCGTGATTATTGTGCTGTTCCTGTCTTTATACTTCCTCACCTCGATGGACACCATCAAGGCATGGGGTGTGCGTCTGGCGCCGTCGTCCAAGCGTGTGCGCGTCAAGTACATTACCGACAAGATTACCGAGTCGGTGGGTAACTACGTGATGGGTCAGGCTCTGGTTGCTGTGCTGAACGCGTTTGTGGCGTTCTTGATTATGACTTTTGTGGGCTTTAGCTTCCCGCAGTTGATGGCTTTGGTCGTCATGATTCTGGCGTTTATTCCGCTGGTTGGTGGCGTGATTGCGCTGATTTTGACCTCGATGATTCTGCTGACTCAGGGCTGGAGCCTGGCGCTGTGGTTTGCGGTGGCGTACTTCCTGTACTTGCAGGTGGAGGCGTATCTAATTTCTCCGCGTATTATGGCTCGCGCTGTATCGGTTCCTGCCGGCGTTGCGATTATTTCGGTGGCTGCCGGTGGCGCACTCTGGGGCGTGCTGGGTGCACTGATTGCTATTCCGGTGGCGGCTTCCATGCTGATTCTGGTCCGTGAGGTATTCATTCCTCGCCAGGACCAACTTTAGTCACCTCCCAGCGGTAGATTCCCTTTAGGTTCTCTACACGCTCGCGGCTCTTCTGCCGAGCAAGCATTTAAGACAAAAGGCGGTGGCTTTGGATATTCTATCCAAAGCCACCGCCTTGATATTTTTGTGCCGTATTTTTATGCCGATCCTTTAGAGCTCAGTGATTTCTTCTGCCACCGGGCCGTTGTATTCGGTGGGCAGCTCGGTGGGTACACCGGTCACGATGCTGACCACGGTGTTGAGGACCTGCTGTACGGACTTCTCGCCCACCCACAGGTGCTTGCACCCCTCAAAGGGAATCACCTGAGTGCGCGGTACAGCCGCGAAACGCTCACGCGCCGCCGGAGGCTGCAGGTAGTCATCATGCTCAGGAACCAGCGCGTACAGCGGGTTCGAGATATTGTTCCATTCGTCCAGCTCAGCCGGGTGCACGCGGTGCAGCGGCGGGGAGAGCAGAATAGCACCGGTGAACTCGTTCGCGTATTCGGGCGCGTACTTGAGCACCAACTCAGTGCCGAAGGACCAGCCAACCAGCCAGGGGTTCGGCAGGGCACGCTCACGTACAAACTTCAGGATTGCATCGAAGTCCTTCTTCTCGGCAAAGCCGCCGTCAAAGACGCCTTCACTAGTGCCGCGAATCGAAGAAGTACCACGAGTGTTGAAACGTAGCACCGCAATATTCGACAGCGCCGGCAGGCGGAAGGACGCCTTCTTGTACACGTGCGAGTCCATGTAGCCGCCGTGGGTGGGCAACGGATGGAAGGTCACCAGGGTTGCTTTGACTTCGCCTTCGGGCAGTGCGAGTTCACCGACGAGGCGCTTGCCATCCGCAGTGGTGACGGTGAAGTTCTCGCGGCGCGCAGGAAGCACAGTACGTGCCTTAATGGGGGTGTGTTCAGCAGCGGTGCTGAAGACGTAGCGGGCGGGATCGAATTCCTGCTCGCGAGTGGTATCGGCGTTGTTGCTCATTGCGTTCCTTCAAGAATTGGATTCGAGAATGTGGTCTTGGGCTGCACCTTATGTGCAGTGTTCAGCCTATTTGCGGCGGGTGCGCCAGCAATGCTGATGCCAGTGTCTGCGCTCATCAATGGCGCGGCTACGGCCCATCGTATGGCTTTCTTGCCACACCAACAGATGCGCTGTTCTGGGTGGAATCGGGCGGTAGCATTCGGGGCATGTGTAGGTTTTTTGGGCGTTGACGGCTGGAATGTATTGCACCAGCCAGTCACCGTATCGGTCACGTTCTAGTCGGGGCGTAGGGTCGAGAATCCTGCTAATATCACGCCCTGCGGGTGCTTGACGGTGCCACTTATCGCTGGTGGTGCCGGATGCTCGCCTGCCGGGATGATTTTTACGTGCCATGAGCCCTATTCTACCGCGCCACTCAACTATCTCTACCTACCAGCCCTGCCGCTGTTCGCTATGCGCTCTTCCTCATCCGGAGGCAGTACTCCTCCCCGCTTTGTGCCGCGACCTGCATCGAGCTCAGGTTCCCTAGCTCATACCCTCACCTGCTAGAGCCAAGCACTCGTACCTGCTAGAGTGGACGGATGCGTATTGTCATTGCTGAATGCTCCGTAGATTATGAGGGCCGCCTTCGCGCCCACCTGCCCCGCGCTACCCGCCTACTAATGGTCAAGAATGACGGCTCCGTCCTCATTCACTCCGACGGTGGTTCCTACAAGCCCCTGAACTGGATGAGCCCTCCCTGCTCCCTGCTGGTGGCTGAGCGCAAGGACGTTCCGCAGAGCATCCGTGAGGAACTGGAGTCTGATGTTCAGCAACTGTGGACCGTACAGGCGGCTAAGAGCGATGACCGCCTCATGATTCGTATCTACAAGATTGAGCACGAGCACGCCACCGACCTGGGTGTTGACCCCGGCCTCATCAAGGACGGTGTGGAGGCTGACCTGCAGCGTCTACTTGCCGAGCAAATCCACACTCTCGGTGATGGCTATTCGCTGGTGCGCCGCGAGTACCCAACCGCTATCGGTCCGGTAGACATCATGGCGAAGGATGCGCACGGCATCTCCGTGGCGGTTGAGCTTAAGCGTGTGGGCGATATTGACGGTGTTGAGCAGCTTACCCGTTATCTGGAGCTGCTCAACCGTGACCCGCTGCTGGCTCCGGTGCGCGGCGTGTTTGCGGCACAGACGATTAAGCCGCAGGCTCGTACCCTGGCTGAGGACCGCGGTATCCGCTGCGTGAGCCTGGACTACGATGCGATGCGCGGCGTGGACGATTCGGCTGACCGCCTGTTCTAAACGGCTCTAGCTAGGCGGCTACACATAGAGTGAGGGGGCCTCCCAACCGTGGGAGCCCCCCTTTCTGTGCGCATCATCTTTCTAGGCACGCTATTGTTTTGCGCGCTCTCTTTTTGCGCACATGACCTGTCCCGTATACACCAATCGCCGGTGCCCTTCCCCTGTCGAGGAGGAACACCGGCGAGGTGTACACACTGTCAATTCCCCGTGTGGGGAACCGGCTTTAGATATGTGTGTGCTTTGCAGCGATGGTCACGTGGTCGTTCGAGACGGTCAAGAAACCTGCGTTGAGGATGGTCTTAATGGGCTCACCCTCAATAGGTTCAATGAGCAGCTCGCCGTCCTGTGCCAGCAGCGTGCAGGTGGGGATCATACCCGGCAGGATACCAAGGTCACCGCTAACGGAGCGTGCACGAACGTACTTCGCTTCGCCAGTCCACACGACGCGTTCGCGGGAAACAACTTCAACTTTCAGAGCCATGATTACTTAGCTCCAGTCTGTGCCTTGATTTCCTCGTAGCGGCGCATAACGTCGTCCATACCACCAATGTTGTAGAACGCCTGCTCGGGGATGTGATCGACATCGCCGTTGCAGATCATCTGGAAGGACTCGATGGTGTCCTTCAGCGGAACGGTCGAACCCTCGACACCGGTGAACTGCTTTGCAGTGTAGGTGTTCTGGGAGAGGAACTGCTCGATACGACGTGCACGTGCCACGACAATCTTCTGTTCCTCGGAGAGCTCGTCCACACCCAGAATCGCGATGATGTCCTGCAGTTCCTTGTTTTCCTGCAGAATAGCCTTCACGCGAATTGCGGTGTCGTAGTGCTCCTGGCCGATGTACTGTGCGTCCAGAATTCGGGAGGTGGAGGACAGCGGGTCAATTGCCGGGTACAGACCGCGCGATGCGATTTCACGAGAGAGCTCGGTGGTCGCATCCAGGTGCGCGAAGGTGGTTGCCGGCGCCGGGTCGGTGTAGTCATCCGCAGGCACGTAAATTGCCTGCATGGAGGTGATGGAGTGACCGCGGGTGGAGGTAATGCGTTCCTGCAGCAGACCCATTTCGTCCGCCAGGTTCGGCTGGTAACCCACTGCGGAGGGCATGCGGCCCAGCAGGGTGGAAACCTCAGAACCTGCCTGCGTGAAACGGAAGATGTTGTCGATGAACAGCAGCACGTCCTGGTTCTGAACATCGCGGAAGTACTCCGCCATGGTCAGACCGGTCAGTGCCACGCGCAGACGGGTTCCCGGGGGCTCATCCATCTGGCCGAATACAAGAGCGGTGTCCTTCAGAACGCCTGCTTCTTCCATTTCGACCCACAGGTCGTTACCCTCACGGGTACGCTCGCCAACACCGGTGAACACGGAGGTACCACCGAAGTTACGAGCCACGCGGGTAATCATTTCCTGGATCAGCACGGTCTTACCCACGCCTGCACCACCGAATAGACCAATCTTACCGCCCTTAATGTAGGGGGTCAGAAGGTCGATGGACTTAATACCGGTCTCCAGCATTTCGGTGGAGCCTTCCAGCTCTGCGAAGCCGGGAGCGGCACGGTGAATCGGCCAGTAGGTGTCAGCCTTGATCTCGGAGTTCGGCACGTCGAGTGCGTCACCGAGAACATTGAAGATGTGGCCCTTCACGCCGTCACCAACGGGGACGGAGATCGGTGCGCCGGTATCGACTACAGCCTGACCACGGACCAGGCCGTCAGTCTGCTGCAGGGAGATAGCGCGAACGATTGAGTCGCCCAGGTGCTGTGCGGTCTCGAAGGTGATGGTGCGGGTGCGACCGTCGAGGGTCAGCTCGGTGGTCAGAGCGTTGTAAATCTCGGGGACCTGACCGGCGGGGAACTCGACGTCGACCACGGGGCCGATGACGCGGGCAATACGACCCGTTGCGCCCTGAGTCGGTGCGGAGACCGATTCGTTGTAGGTGGCAGTCATATTTCTCACTTACTTAGAAAGTTTGGACAGTTGATGGCTTCGTTGGCGTACCAATACTAGGAGCCGAGGGCGTCTGCGCCGCCCACGATTTCAGAGAGCTCCTGAGTAATTTCCGCCTGACGTGCGTTGTTCATCAAACGGGTGTACTTGGTAATCAGCGTCTCAGCGTTGTCACCTGCGGTCTTCATTGCGCGCTGGCGGGATGCCAGCTCACTTGCTGCTGCCTGCAGGAGGCAGGAGAAGATACGGGATGCAACGTAGCGCGGCAGCAGCTCGTTGAGTACTTCCTCAGCGGAGGGTTCGAACTCGAAGGATGCCGCCTGCTCGTACTCAGCCTTGGTCAGTTCCTGGTCGGGAACGATTTCCTCGCCCATAGCCTTTGCGTCAGCCACGTGGATGGGCAGCAGGCGCAGAATCTTAGGTTCCTGAACAACCATCGATTTGAACTCGGTGTACACGATGTGCAGTTCGTCTACGCCGCCCTCTTCGATGGGCAGGTCGTAGGCTTCGAGCAGCGCGTCACGAATTTCGACGGCGGTTTCAACACGAGGTGCATCGGTGTGGCCCTCCCACGCACGGGCGTAGGGGCGCTCACGGAACTCAAAGTAAGCCTTTGCCTTACGACCGACCAGGTACAGCTGTACCTCCTGGCCGTTAGAGCGCAACCTCTCAATCAGAGATTCAGTACGACGCAGGATAGCCGAGGAGTACGAACCAGCCAGGCCGCGGTCGCTGGTAATAACCAGGATTGCGGAGCGGCGGTGTTCGTAGGTTCCGAACTCGTGCGGCTTATGAATCAGCGGGTGTTCGATACCATGCTGAGTCGCAACCGCAGTCACCACACGGGTCAGAGCGTTTGCGTAGGGGCCGGCTGCCTGAGCAGCATTACGAGCCTTGTTAATGCGGGAGGTCGCGATCATCTCCATCGCCTTGAAGATTTTCTTCATAGACGACGTCGAAGCAATCTTCTGTCGGTAAACCCTAATCTGGGCTCCCATAGAGCTTCCTTTCTCCTTGCTTTCTGCCCCGCCCCAGCCTCATAGCTGAGGCGGGGAGAAGGCGAGGACTAATCGCTAACCGATGGTTTCCTGAGTGATTTCGCTATCGTGAGCTGCCTTGTGTTCCTCGTGACCTGCGTTGACGAGGTGGCTGCTACCCTCAGACTTGAAGCCCTGCTTGAATTCAGCAACTGCAGTCTTCAGCGCGGCAACGGTGTCATCCTCAAGTTTGCCGGAGGAAGCGATATCGGTCAGTACCGAGGTCTTGTGACGCAGGTACTCGATGAAGCCTTCTTCGAAGCGCAGCACGTCGGAAACCTCAATGTCATCGAGGTGACCGGAGGTACCAGCCCAAATGGAGACAACCTGCTCTTCAACTGCGTACGGGGTGTACTGCGGCTGACGTAGCAACTCGGTCAGGCGAGAACCGCGGGTCAGCTGTGCCTTGGTAGCGTCGTCCAGGTCGGATGCAAACATTGCGAACGCTTCCATCGAACGGTACTGTGCCAGCTCCAGCTTCAGGGTACCAGAGACCTTCTTCATAGCCTTGGTCTGTGCGGCACCACCAACACGGGAGACGGAGATACCTACGTCAACTGCCGGACGCTGGTTAGCGTTGAACAGGTCGGACTGCAGGAAGATCTGGCCGTCGGTAATGGAGATGACGTTGGTCGGAATGAAGGCGGAAACATCGTTTGCCTTGGTCTCAATGATCGGGAAGCCGGTCATCGAGCCAGCACCGAGGTCGTCAGAGAGCTTAGCGCAGCGCTCCAGCAGACGGGAGTGCAGGTAGAAGACGTCACCGGGGTATGCTTCACGTCCCGGCGGGCGGCGCAGCAACAGGGACACAGCACGGTATGCTTCTGCCTGCTTCGACAGGTCGTCGAAGATGATGAGGACGTGCTTGCCACCGTACATCCAGTGCTGGCCGATAGCCGAACCGGTGTAGGGTGCCAAGTACTTGAAGCCTGCTGCGTCGGATGCAGGAGATGCCACGATGGTGGTGTACTCCAGCGCGCCACGAGTCTCAAGGGTGTGGCGGACAGCTGCAATGGTGGATGCCTTCTGGCCAACAGCCACATAGATGCATCGAACCTGCTTGTCGGGGTCACCGGAAGCCCAGTTGTCCTTCTGGTTCAGAATGGTGTCGATCGCGATAGCGGTCTTACCGGTCTGGCGGTCACCAATGATCAGCTGACGCTGACCGCGACCGATCGGAATCATCGAGTCGATTGCCTTCAGACCGGTCTGCAGCGGCTCGTGAACCGACTTACGCTGGGTCACGCCGGGAGCCTGCAGCTCCAGTGCGCGGCGGCCTTCGGACTCAATGGGGCCAAGGTCATCGATCGGGTTACCAAGGGGGTCAACAACGCGACCGAGGTACGCGTCACCAACCGGCACCGAGAGGACCTCACCGGTGCGGTGTAC
Organism: Rothia similimucilaginosa; assembly: GCF_029850985.2. Taxonomy (NCBI): domain Bacteria; kingdom Bacillati; phylum Actinomycetota; class Actinomycetes; order Micrococcales; family Micrococcaceae; genus Rothia; species Rothia similimucilaginosa. The sequence goes on from NZ_CM138149.1 coordinate 1,347,584, forward strand.
GACCTGGCCCTCTTCAATACCGGTGAAGTCGCCCAGGACAATCACACCAATATTGCGGGTATCCAGGTTCTGTGCGAGGCCGAGGGTGCCGTCTTCGAAACGAAGCAGCTCATTCGCCATAACCGAGGGAAGACCCTCGACACGAGCGATACCGTCGGAGGCCGATACAACTCGACCCACCTCAACACGTTCTGCATTGCCGGGTTCATAAGACGCTGCAAACTCGTTCAGCGCATTACGGACATCGTCGGCATTGATGGTCAGTTCGGCCATCTTGTGTCCCTGCTCTCTCATTGTGGTTGCATTCCGATAACGGAACCAACCGAAACTTGCAATTCGGGTTGAACGGGTGGGCAATGCCACTGCTTCTGTGAAGGGGGCATATGCAACGCACCCGCTACCCGAGGTATCTTCTAAATCACCGTTGCGACGAACGGTCCAGCGTCGCTAGCTTGAGCCGCTAGCCGATGGCACGAGCCAGATCGGACATACGGGTCTCGACGGTACCGTCGATCACCTCGTCGCCCACCTGAACACGCAGACCACCCAGAACGGCGGGGTCCACCGAAACGTCGAGCTTCAGCTCACGGCCGTACACGGCGTTGAGCGCACGACCGAGACGTTCAAGCTGTACCTGCGACAGCGCAATCGCGCTAGTTACTCGCGCAATGTAACGGTTCTGTCGCGTGACGATGATTTCTGCGAACTCATCGGCTACCCGTGCAGCGTGACGGCCGCGGGGGTTGGAGCCAACTCGTTCGAGCAGAAGCACACCTTCGGCAGTGGTGGCGGGGCCACCGAGCGCCACGGCGAGCTTCTTCTTTGCTTCTTTGCTTGCCTGATGGTCGGACAGCGCTTCCTGCGCCTGAGTGTTGGATTCAACGGTACGCACAAAGGTGAGTAGTTCGTTGAGTACCTCGTCCAGGGCGTCCACGCCACCGCGAGACTGAGCCGATGCGGTCACGGCGAGTACTGCTGCATACTCCAGGGCATTCGCCAGATCAGCATCATCAGACCAGCGCTGAGCCACCGCATTGGTGAGAACAGCCATAGCCTGAGAAGAGATCTTGCCGCCGAAGACGGTGTTAGCGATACCCTGACGTGCTGCTGCATCACGCGAAGAATCGGTGACAGCACGGCGCAGGGTGCCGTTGTGGTCGAGAACATCAACCACAGCGAAAAGCTCGCTCGCCAGGTTCAGGGGTTGCAGGGAAGCGTGAGCTTCCAGTACCTCTTCCACCTTGCTCAGTGATTCAGTAGATACTCCTGCCATTACCGAGCCGCACCTGCGTTCTGCTTCTCGGTTTCAAGGTCAGCAAGAAAACGATCTACCACACGGGCCGATCGCTCATCATCGTTGAGGGCTTCGCCCACAATCTTGCCGGCAAGGGTCGTAGCAAGAGTGCCAACCTCGGAACGGAGGGACACTGCTGCTGCCGCACGCTCTGCCTCGATAGCCTTTGCCGCATTATCGCTAATACGCTGAGCCTCAGCGGTTGCACGCTCGCGAGCATCGGCAATAATTGCCTCGCCCTCTGCGCGTGCCTCTTCACGAATCTTCTGAGCCTCCAGTCGAGCGCTTTCGAGCTGCTGGGTGTACTCATCGCGAGCCGCTGCAGCCTCTGCCTGTGCCTTCTCGGCCTTGGCAAGGCCACCTTCGATTGCTTCCTTACGGTCCTGGTAGATCTTCTCGAACGCCGGGACAACGTACTTAGCAACGATGTAGTAGAGGATCAGGAATCCGATGAGGGTAATGACAATTTCCCCGACGTCGGGAATCAAGGGGTTCGAAGTTGCCTCCGCTCCCCCATCGCTTGCCAGATAAATCATGGAGGGAATCCTGTTCTATGGGATGGGTCGTTTAGGATGTGGCAGAGCCGGTTACTTGATGAAGACGAGAACCAGGCCCAGAATTGCCAGTGCCTCGACCAGTGCGAAGCCCAGGAACAGCATGGGCTGCAGGGTCTTCTGGGACTCGGGCTGACGAGCAACGCTGGTCATGTATGCCGCGAAGATCAGACCCACGCCGATGCCGCCGCCAATAGCTGCCAGACCGTAGCCAACCGCAGTGATGGAACCAACCATTATTTTTCCTTTCAACAGTGTTCGACCGGGAACATACCCGAACCGAACAGAGTTTGATTTGAGTTATAGCCCGCACAGTGAACGTGTGGGTTGCTTTATTCACGCCCAATGACGAACGTGAAAATCTAAAAAACTAGAGAGTTTAGTGCCCCTCGGAAACCGAGCCCTGCAGGTACACAGCCAGCAACAGAGCGAACACATAAGCCTGGATGCACTGAATCATGAATTCCAGGAAGTACAGGAACATGCCCAGAGCACCGGGTGCAATAGCAGCCAGGTAGCCGATGCCGCCCAGGGTCTCAACCATGTAGGTCACCATGCTGGATGCAACCATCAGCGCCAGGTGACCACCGAACATGGTCGCAAAGAGACGCAGTGCGTGAGTTGCGGGACGAATCAGCAGGTTCGAGAAGAACTCGATCGGGATCAGGATGGGGTAAATCCACACCGGCAGACCCGACGGCATGGTGATGTCCTTGAAGAAGCCGCCCAGGCCCTTGCGCTTGATACCAACACCAACCCAGGTCAGGTATGCGACGCCAGCCAGCGCGTAGGCGCTACCGGGGTGGGAGAAGGAGGGCAGCTGAACAAACGGAATCGAACCGAAGAGGTTGTTCACCAAAACAAAGAAGAAGGAGGCGAAGAGAATCGGCACGAAAGGCTTGTAGTGCTGTACGCCCAGGGTTTCCTTGCCGAGGGAGTTACGAGCAAACATGTAGCCAGACTCAGCGATGAACTGAGTCTTGCCAGGAACCGTGGCGCGCTTACGTGCTGCGGTGAGGAAGAATACCGCGATAATCACCACGGACAGCAGAATCAGTACGTTCTGCTTACCGAATGCGAAATCACCAATGGTGAAGAAGGGGGGCAGATGCATGTCTTCGGGGGTCGGCGGCACATAGGCTTCCGCGAGGATCAACCCGTTCTCGATCAAAGCAAGTCCTTTCTTGCTACTAGTGGCTATCAAGAGCCCATGTCTGCCTATAAAACGACTGACATGCTAACTACATGGATGAATGTGTGACCTAGCGGTCCGCGTTCGATGACCTAGCGGTCTTTATTCTGCCTGGTCATATGGGTAAAGACGAGGGTCAAACCTCCAACGGCGCCAATCAAGACACCAACCCACACCAGCCAGGTAGTGGAGAAGACCAGGTCACCAAGGTAACCGATGCCTCCCCACACTGCTACACCGATGATCAGATAGAGAATCGACATGACTGCGCCGGAGAGACCTCCGTCAGATACCAATTCTCCAGTAGAGCGGAGCTTTTTATCTCCGTCCCACCATTTCTTCTCTTCGGCCAAACGTATTTCCTTTCAAACACCGATCGCGTTACCGACCATGGTCTTCTAGATCGGTGTCGAAGTATAGAATTCTCAGTCGTGCGATGCTGACCGTTTCAATAACAATCCACAGAATCACACCGGTACATGCGCCTGCGAGAGTCCAACCGTGCCTCAGACTCTCGGGGAACGGCACAAAAATCAATACCAAACCAAGTAGGGCAATCTTCACAAGGTAGCTCACCACCAGCGATTTGGGTACACCCCAGTCTAAAATGGGAGCAACCAACATAACTAATACGCCCAGAGTGAAGCATATATAGATTATCAGAAAGCCCAAAGTTATTCCTAGCGCGCCCACAGGGCCCGCAAACAGGTATGCACTCATCATACCGCCCAACCAAGCCAGCAGAGAGTAAGCCGATACCCTATAGAACAAAAATTTCCAGGAAAGCTCCTGGCTCTCAAAAGAAGAGGCCGTCAAACCTGCTTGAGCACGCTCTCGGCGGCGTTTCTGCTGCCATCTACGTTCCGCCGGCGGATACCACAGAACGTCCACCAAGCGCCTCCATACAGGCTCACCAGGAACCTGAGATTTGGGCTGTCCAAAAACCATTAGTGTTTCTCCCCACGGTTCTGATTTGACTGAGTGGAAGAAGGGGGAGCAGAAGAGGACTGACCCGCACGATCTTTCACAGAATCGGGCATAATCGGCTCCGGATGCAACAAGGTCGGCTCCACATTCTCAGGAGTCGCCGGAACACCGGTTGCAGAAGTCAACGAACCAGTAGCAGGCTCCGAAACAGTCTTCTTCGTCTTAGGAGCCGATGCAAAATGCTTCGACAAATCAATCGCAGAAGTAGGAGCCACGCCGCCAAAGAGCTGCGGCATACGCAGATACACCGCCAACACGGCAAGAGCCACCATCACCACACCCACAGTTGCCACCACAGATCCTGCAGCATACAGGTCAGATGCGAACGCCAGCAGCACCCACACCAGAATCGTCGTACCCGTCACCACAGCAGTCGAACCAAGGTGACTGAAACCAACATCCGTCAGACGCTGATAAGTGTGAGTACGGTGCGGCTTGTACCACTGCTCCCCCGCCATAAAACGACGGAACAGAGTAATACCAGCATCCGCAAGGTAGGTCACCAGCGGAGCAAAAGACAGCAGGAACGGAACATCTGCAAACCACGCACCCACAGCCATCGCACCCAGCGCCGCACCCAAAACATAAGAACCCGCATCGCCCAAAAACACGTTCTTACCAGGGCGCACGTTCCACGGCAGGAACGCCGCAAAAGCACCAGCAACAGCCACACCAGCCAAAGCCAGCCACGGCAGGTTCACCATCCAGCCGGTCAGCGCATAAGCCAAACCAGCCACCAGACCGTGAGCACCAGAAATGCCGTTAATGCCGTCCATAAAGTTCGCCACGTTAATGTATCCGGCAATAAAAATCGCGCCCAGAATCAGCAGCAGAACGTTCGTGCCCTGCACCGTCGCAAAGCTTACGCTCACCAGCACACCAATCACCAGTTGCAGGCCCGCACGACGCATAATACTCACGCCGTGAATATCCTCCAGCCAGCCCAAAGCAAGAGCGCACAAAATCGCCACGGCAATCGTCACCGCCAGTTGCAAAGACTCAGAAGAACGGTATGTCCAGCCGAACATAGTAGCCATCACAAACGCCAGCAGAGTCGCCGCAGCAGTCGCCAGACCCATACCGCGGTAGGTCGGAGCAGTATGCGAAGAACGTTCATTAGGAACATCCACCATATTATTGCGGTGCAAAATCGGGCGCACCGCAAACGGCAAAAGGGCACCCAAAACAAAAGCAAGAGCAAAAATACTCAATAGCTCAGAAAAGGAGGTCATACCAGCTCCAAGGCATTGCGCCGTCGAAGCTGGAACCAAGCTCCAGAATCGCGGCTGAGGGACGATGTGTGTGCAGTATATGTTTACTTCGTATTCTATAAAACTATTCACCAACGCGGGGTTAGCCTTCACAGAATCCAGTGCCGCGCAAAGAGCAAACACCGGATACCACACCCGCCATGCAAGTACAGCATCCGGTGTCATTCCGTAAAGATTAGAACGTCTGTGCATCCGCCAGAGTACGCGGATCCGGGGCACGCTCCAGGCCATGACGCTCATAGCCGCTGTGCTCTCGATAGTTCTGAATCCACAGCTCATAATCGAGCTCATCAGGGTTAAGTGCCGGGGCACTCGACCGGGAAATATACCGGTTCTCCTCACTGGGTACCAGCTTCTCGGTACCGCCGAAGAGAGCCTCATCTAGCTTCTCACCCTTACGAAGACCTATCTCCTTGATCTCCACGTCATACCGCTCATACGCCTGGCGCATTGCCTTTGCAACATCCAGAATCTTGACCGGCTGACCCATATCCAGCACCATGACCTCGCCCGGGCAACCAATAGCACCGGCAAGCATCACCAGCAGGCAGGCATCGGTAATCAGCATGAAGTAACGGGTCGCGCGCTTATCCGTCAGGGTAATCGGACCACCTGAGAGGATCTGCTTCGTAAAAAGCGGCTTAATCGAACCGCGCGAACCAAACACGTTACCGAAACGAACCGACACGTAAGTGTTGCCGGTCTTCTCGCCAAAGTACGCGGTCAGACGCTCCGCCACACGCTTGGACTGGCCCAGCGCAGTCTTCGGGTCAGCAGCCTTATCGGTCGAAACGTTTACGAAGGTCTTCACGCCCACCGCCTCCGCGGCACGCAGCACGTTGAGAGTGCCCAGGGAGTTCGTCTTCCACGCCTCCTGCGGGTAGGCCTCCAGCGCCGACACATGCTTCAAAGCCGCAGCGTGGAAGACCACCTCGGGGCGACGGTCACGGAAAATCTCCAGCAGGTTATCACCCTCACGAATATCAGCCAGAATAATGCGGTCATCATCCAGGCTCGACTCGTGAGTAATCGAAACCTTCGTCTCCATCAGCAGAGTCTCATCATGATCAAGCATCATGAGAGTCTTAGGTTTAAACTCACTAATCTGACGGCACAACTCAGAACCAATCGAGCCGCCTGCGCCCGTGACCAGCACACGCTTACCGTGCAAGTACGAACGCAGAATATCGCGGTCAATATCGTAGTTAATCTCGCCACGAATCACGCGCATCAGGTCGTTATCGCTCGCAGTAATCAGACGCTCACCCATCAGGCGAGCATTCGCGCTACTAATACGCTGAACCTCAACCTTAAGCTTACGCATGCGGTTGCAGAAGGACTCGAAGTAATCCTCCGACATATCCGAAATCGTCACCAGAATCTTACGGGTACCCGACTCACGAATCACCTGCTCCAACTCGAGGTAAGTCGTAATCACCGAAATCCCATGGAACTTGGTACCAGCCTTCAGCTGGTCATCATCAAAGACAGCAATCGGGCGAAGCTTCGCCTCCTCATCATGCAGCATCGAATCCATGACCATGCCGCCAATAAAACCGGCACCGTACACAATCACGGGCTCACCAGTCAGCTCGCGCACAGCACCGCGCTCAGTGTACACACGCTTCGCCATACGGGCACCAGCCATCATAATCAGCGAAAACGCACCCGCAATCGCAGGCACACTATGCGGAATATGCGGCAGACCCAGCAGCTCATCCACAAAGGAGAAAGCAGTCAACGCAGCGCCCGCACTCAAAGCAGCCGCACCGGCACGCCACGACTCGTCAAACGAACCGTACGAATACACGCCGTTATAAATCTTTACGCCCGCCAAGCCAACAGCCAGGTGCAACACCATAGCCAACGTAGCGGTCATCGTCAATGACGCCGGGTGAATAATATCGAACACCGAGCCGTTACTGAGCAACACACTATAGCGGAGCATGTAGGCGAACAAAACCGACAAAACCCAGGCGCTCGAATCAAGCAGCGCCTGCGCAATCAGCCACCACGGCTTACGCTCATACAGGCGGTTCACCAGCATCGTGCCAGAGTCACCCTCCGTCACCATCGTGCCGCGCTGAGCAGCCTTCCGCATCAGCACATGAGCGTGAGGTTTCAACTGAGCCACTACATGCCTCCTTCAGATGCGGTACCAGAAGAACGAGAAGAAGCACGAGCCGTCAAAGACGACAACGCACGAAACGCCGAACGGCGTACCTGCTCAGGAAGAAAACGGTATACACTACGCACCGCCATGTTCTGAGCCCACTGAAGCTTAGAAATACCGTGGCCGGTGTACAGTCGACGCTGAATCGCCACATCCTGCAACCAGGCGTCCACTCCCCCGCGCTTCGTGTACGCGCCCGCACCCGCACGGTAACGCACCAGCGCATCGGAGATATTGCCCAGACGGTAGCCGGCATCGCGCAGACGCATCCACAGCCACCAGTCCTCAGCGCCGGGTACAAACTCGTAACCGCCCAGCTGCTGCACGGCGCTCTTCACGAACGCCACAGACGGGTGATAAATCGGGTTGCGCGAGTCCATCGCGCTGAGCAGACGCTCAGAATCAATAATCGCCTCGCGGGTCGACTCCACCGCAGTATTGCTCTCATTCACCTCAAGCATGGCAGAGCCCAGCACCGTGTAGCCGCCCTGCACCAGGGCAGGAATTAGACGCGCAAAACGAGTCGGCTCAGACAGGTCATCAGAATCAGCACGAGCCACCAGCTCACAGGAACACGCCTGCAGACCGGCGTTCAGCGCCTCCGCCAAACCAACATTCTGAGCCAGCTCCACCACCTGAATCGGCGGGCATTCCAGATTCTCAGCGCGCTGAGCCCAGCGGTCCACCACGGCATCCAGCTCGCGGGTCAGCGGGCCGTCCTTCACCAAAACCAGCTCAGAAGGACGCACTGTCTGGTTCAGCAGATTCGACTCTAACGCTTGATCCAAGTAAGCGGGGTTCTCTTTCGCATACAGGCTCATCAGCACCGAAAAATCAGGGACAGAGCTCACGCAACCACGCGCCTTCTCAGAGTCAATGGCGCTAACAGTAGCCGGCACGCCGTATCGGCCGGGGAAAGTCAGCGGATAAACGCTCTCAAGCACCTGAGCATTCGGGCGAGGCGCACGCAAACCATCACGCACACCATTGAGGAAATACCCCAGGTAGGTGCGGCGATCATCAGTACGCAGAACAGTAGAAATCCACAAACGCGCCGACGAGCCACCATAGAGCAGCTTCTCCAGCGGGTTTAGGGTACGCGAGCGGGTAAAGACCCACAGCTTATTACGCACATCGTTATAGAAACGCGGACCCGGGTCAGCGTTCGTCGTACCAAAAGTCTTCGTGTGGTGCTTAGCCACCGAGGAAGGCACTGCAATGCCGTCACGGTGATGAATCAGACGAGTCGAAAACTCGAAGTCATCATTCCAAATGAAGAACTCAGCAATCGGCAAACCACCGTTACGGCGAATAGCCTGCGCATCCATCAGAATCGACACGAACGAGGCGCTACGAATCGGGCGGGCCCCCACCGCCTGCGCACGAGCATGACGCTGCTCTCCCGCCGCAAACATGGTGCGCGGAGTATTCATCGGGTGGTCCTCAGCGTTCGTCCACACCACACGAGATGCCACCACCGCGGGGCGCTGCGAAGGCACCGGCGAATAGTTCAGCCAGGCGGCAACCGCCTCCGACAGGGTGTTCTCGGTCGGCTCGGTGTCATCGTCCATAACCCATACCAGGTCTGGGTTATGGTGTTCCAGGGCGCGGTCAATACCCACTGCGAAACCACCAGCGCCGCCCATATTGCTCTCCAAGCGGATGCAGTCCACCGGTAGCTCATAGTCCAGGGCCCGCAGATACTCTGCAGTACCGTCCGTGGAAGCGTTATCAACAATCACCACCGCCGCAGGCACGCGCTCACCAGAAGCGATACCAGCGAGAGTCTTCGGCAGCAGGTCCTCACGGTTATAGGTCACCACCACGGCAACCGTGCGGGGATATTCGTTCAAAGAATCATGAGAAGAAGACTGTTCGGAAGAAGGCTGGGCAAAAGCGGTCATGTTGCTGTACTTCTCTGCCATAAGTTCTCCCTCCGCGGCGCGATGCGCCTGAATCAGCCGGTACGCGATAAGCCATCCCATGCTGGGCGCTTCTGGTGTTTCTCGCGCCCACGGCATTCAATCGTGTGGATATATCACTCAAAGAAAACATTTTACCCGCGCTCTCCACTAGAGAGTGAACCGTCATCCCAAAAGATGCCCTATATAACAAATAAACAACCAAATTCAGTTGATTTATCCGCATAGCGGACGTACCCGCACACCCACTTTTGAGTATCCATCAAGCTATCAGTTTCACAGCCTGTGTTTGCGCTGTGCACCCCATGCGAAAAAACGACCAGAGACCGAATAAAACCCCACAGATTCCCCATAAACTGTTCAAATATGGGAAAATTGAAATAACCCCATTTTTCCCCGCAACGTTCGCGGGCTCGTGAGAGGTAAAAGAGATGTCCGAATCCAAGTGGAAAGTCATTGGTGCCAGCGGCTTCGTTGGTTCCTCCATCGTCGCGCGTCTGAACACAGAAGGTATCAGTGTTGACCCCATTGAGGCACCTCGACTCGCAACCCGAGCCCTTGACGTAGACAGCATCATCAACGAAGCAGACCAGCTTGAAGGCATCATCGACTCCCTCGCAGAAGCCTTCGCGGGCGCGCAGGTCGTCGTCAACGCAGCGGGCCTCGCAGCACCCAATATGCAAGATCTGCCCCCGCTCATCGGCGCAAACGCCCTGCTTCCCGCCGTGATTGCAATCGCCGCACAGCGCACCGGCGTACGCCGCGTCATCCACCTCTCCTCCGCAGCGGTACAGGGCCCGCGCCTCGTGCTGGATGATTCCGAAGAGACCAACCCATTTAGCGCCTACTCCTTCTCCAAGGCACTCGGTGAAGAAGCACTGCTCGATCTGCAGGACTACTTCCTCGAAGAGCACCCCGACAGCGCACCTGAACTGTGCATCCTGCGCGCAACTAGCGTGCAGGGCCGCGGCCGACGCACCACCGAGCTCTTCGCCAAGATGGCTTCCTCCCCCTTGGCATCCGTTGCGGGTGCAGGCACCGGCAAGTCTCCGGTCTCTAGCGTTCATGCCCTCGCAGAATTCGTGGTCATGCTCGGCACCTTCCCCGGTAAGCTGCCCACCATCGTGTTGCAGCCTTGGGAAGGCGCAACCGTCGCCTCCGCATCCGTGGATGCTGGTCGCCGCCACCCGCACCGCCTGCCCGAATGGCTCTGCCTCGCAGCCGTCAAGGCAGGCTACACCGTTTCCGAGCTGATGAACGACAAGTTCGCTGGTTCCGTGCGCAAGGTCGAGGTCATGTGGTTCGGCCAGGGCATCGACGATTCCTGGGCACGCGACAACAACCTTCTGCCCACCCCACGCGTACGTGAAGTACTGCGCAACGCCCACACCGCGCTGGGCAAGAAGAAGGACCGCCGCTTCGACAAGAACTAGGTAGCACGTGTGCTCTCCTAGAGGTACACAGCTGAGGCACACAGCCTAGAGGGCTCATAACGTATAGGGAACCCCGATATATCTGATTGATATATCGGGGGTTCCCTATATGTTTTATGCTCCGAATTCTTACACTCCGAGCTCTGCAACGTGCAGAAGTTTAGAGCTGATTCTCCGGCATGTCCTTCTGCTCGGTCTTTGCCTCAGACTCGGTCCTAGCAGCTTCAGTCTTGGTTTCTGCTGGCTTAGCCTCACCCTGTGTGGCAGTCTCAATCTTCGACTCACCAAAGACCAACGCGCGAGCAGTATCAGCAGGAACCGGGTGAGTCTGCGGCTCATCCGCACGAACCGGCTTCGGAGTGTTGTCACGGTATCCGCGCGAACGCTCCTGATCCACGCTGGTGCTGAATGCAGAAGACAGCGCCGAAGTAGCGCCCATCAGGGATGCAGCAACAGAGCCGGCAGCCGGTGCCGAAGCGCGACGAGCAGGCTCACCGCTCACAGTGTGAGTGCTGTCCCACTGCTCGTACGCCTCATCCAGGTCAGCCTGCTCATCCAGAGCACGCTCAGAAGAAGTCGACTCAGACGACGCAGACCCAGCTTCCTCAGCCTTACGAGCCGCCTGCTCGTCAGCCTCCGCACGAGTCAGGATGGTCGGAACAACTTCGCGCAATTCCTCCACCGGAATTGCACCCTCACGAACCACCACGTAGGGGAAGGAGGTGCAATCCAGAATCGTGGACGGTGCCGGCTCACGCTCAGTCACCACAACCACGCCGTCCTCATTCGGCTCAGATTCAAGCGGCTTAGGACGAGCGCCACCGTCAATCACCACGGCAACGTCCTCACCCAGGGACTCCAAGGCGGTCTGCGCGTCCAGTGCGGCTTCCTGACCGGTCTTGTTTGCGCTCGAAACCGCCAGCGGACCGTGTTCAGTCAGTAGCTTCAGGGCGAACTCATCATCGGGAACACGTACGGCAACGGTACCGCGGGTCTCACCCAAGTCCCAGCTCAGCGACGGGTACGAGTGAAGAATAATAGTCAGCGCACCAGGCCAGAATCGACCACCCAGGTCATAAATATCATCCGGAACGTCGTCGACCACGCCAGCGAGCGCAGCAAGATCAAAGATTAGCACAGGCGGCGGCATGGTGCGGTCGCGGCCCTTATCTGCCAGCAGCTTGGCAACGCCCTGATGCGAGAAAGCATCTGCGGCAATACCGTAGACGGTATCGGTGGGCATCACAATCGTGTCGTGTGCCTTCAGCGCCTCGCGGGCAGCCTCGATGGCCTCGCGGGTCTCAGTTTCAGTCGTTACGGGGTACAGCTTTGCAGTCACGGGTCTTATTCTCTCATGTTTTTCTTGGTGCGGCGAGACACCGGCACCCACAACGCGCCATGTGGAAGCAATCTTCCGGGGGTTCGCCATATTTCACTGGCTCTGAGCTGGTTACCGAGGGGGACGCGTTACCTTCATGCAGCCCTGTACGGGCTAGGTGGTGCATTTACTAGTCTAAAGGTTCTAGTGGGTGCGGTTTATAACCGACGCTAAGACGCGGACGATTATTCAGGTCACGCACCGAGTAGCACCCCTCAAAGCCGACGCGCGCCAACAGTTCGGCGACGGCTTTTTCCTGGGTGTCGTCGTGCTCCATGATGAACAGACCGCCGGGTGTAAGAAGCTCGAAGGCGCGGGCGGCAATCGCGGAGGGTATCTGCATACCGTCCTCTCCCCCACCGTACAGCGCCATGTCCGGGTCGTGCAGGGCGGCTTCCGGGTCGGCGGGTACGTTCGCCGGCGGAATGTACGGAGGGTTCGAAAGTACCGCTTTGAAGGTTCCGGCAAGTTCGGGCAGGGCGGTGAGAGCGTTCCCCTGTACCAGGTGCACACCGAGCGGCTCCAGGTTTTTACGGGTGTAGGGGATGGCATCTTCGGAGAGTTCCACCGCGAACACCTGGGCGTTCGGCAGTTCGCTCTTGATTGCCGCGGCGATAGCGCCGGATCCGGTACACAGGTCGACGATGCGCAGCGCACCGGTTGCCGAATCGGTGCGTGCGCTTAGCACTTTGAGGGCTTCTTCGACGAGTAGTTCGGTCTCGGGGCGGGGTACGAACACGCCCGGTCCGACCGACAGCTCTAGGCGATAGAAGGGAGCGGAGCCGGTGATGTGTTGCAGCGGTTCGCGGCAGGCGCGGCGGGCGACCAGCGCCTCGTACTCTGCGACCTGGTCGGGAGTGAGCCTTTCCCCCATCAGCGCAGCGTGCTGGAGGCGCGAGCGTGAGCCGTCATAGAGCAGGTATGCGGCGAGTAGCTCAGCATCCACTCGGGGGCTGGGCACCTGCGCCAGTACCGCGGTGGCGCGCGTGAGTACCTGAGCGAGTTCTTCCCCACGCGGGTCGTACACATTCACCTTCATGAGCTCTCCTTCTCGTCTCTCAACGGTTCAAAACCTGTCACAGCATATGGCTAAGGGGCTCCACCGCCGTAGCGGCGAGCCCCTCACCAACATCTCACATCGATTCAGCGAATCGGCAAGAGCCTATATACAGAATCTACTTCTGCACAGAACTACTTCTGTTCCTGGCCCACCTGAGCGAGGCGGTGCGCCTCATCCATCTCAATAGCGGACTGAACCACAGGCTCCAGGTCACCATTCAGCACAGCATCCAGGTTGTACGCCTTGTAGCCGGTGCGGTGATCCGCAATGCGGTTCTCCGGGAAGTTGTACGTACGGATACGCTCCGAACGGTCCATAGTACGCACCTGCGAAGCACGATGTGCCGCGTTCTCAGCATCAATCTGCTCCTGCTGGTGAGCCAACAGGCGCGCACGCAGAACGCGCATCGCGGCTTCACGGTTCTGCAGCTGAGACTTCTCATTCTGCATCGCCACTACAATACCGGTCGGAAGGTGAGTAATACGCACCGCCGAGTCAGTGGTGTTCACCGACTGACCACCGGGGCCCGACGAACGGTACACATCAATCTTCAGGTCGTTCTGGTTAATCTCGATTTCCTCGGGCTCATCCACCTCGGGGAACACCAGAACACCAGCCGCAGAAGTATGAATACGGCCCTGAGATTCGGTCGCCGGAACACGCTGTACACGGTGCACGCCACCCTCATACTTCAGGTGTGCCCACACACCCTCAGCAGGCTCATTCGAGGAGCCCTTAATAGCAATCTGAGCGTCCTTGTAGCCGCCAACATCGGTGCTAGTCGAAGAAATAATCTCAGTCTTCCAGCCCTTGTTCTCCGCATAACGCATGTACATGCGCAGCAGGTCACCAGCGAACAGAGCCGCTTCGTCACCACCGGCACCAGCCTTCACCTCAAGAATGACGTTACGGCCATCATCCGGGTCACGCGGAATCAGCAGGCGGCGCAGCTTCTCCTGAGCAACCTCCAGCTCCTCCTCCAGACCGGGAATCTCCGTCGCAAAATCCGGATCCTCATCAGCCATCTCCCGGGCAGCCTCAAGGTCGTCCTTCAGCGAAGTGTACTTGTTGTACGCAGTCACGATACCGGTTAGCTCCGCGTAACGGCGGCCCACACGGCGTGCCTTACCCTGGTTCGCCTGCACAGCGGGGTCGGCCAGCTGATTCTGCAGGTCAGCGTGCTCATCCAGCAGAACCTGAATAGATTCAAACATTCTGTTCTCTCTTCCATCTCCCGCACTTTACGCCGCACGGGCAGGCACTAGACATCTCGCACCCCTCACAACGGGGATGCACAAAACGAACGTCTCACGCGCCCCACCCACAACCTGGAGGCGGGGCGCGTGAGGTACGAGCCTTAGTCGACCAGACGCAGACCGTTCTTCTGAACCGTCAGAAGAAACTCCACGTTGCTTTCAGTCTTACGCAGCTGGTTGGTCAGAACACCCAGAGCCTGCTCGGGTTCCATGCCCGCCAGGGCACGGCGCAGACCCCACATAATCTTAATCTCATCCGGGGAGAGCAGATTCTCCTCGCGGCGAGTACCAGAAGCGTTAATATCAACCGCCGGGAAGATACGCTTATCCGCCAGCTGACGGGACAGGCGCAGCTCCATGTTACCGGTACCCTTGAACTCTTCGAAGATCACTTCATCCATCTTCGAGCCGGTCTCAACCAGGGCGGTAGCCAGGATGGTCAGCGAGCCACCCTCTTCAATGTTGCGGGCAGCACCGAAGAACTTCTTCGGCGGGTACAGCGCTGCAGAATCCACACCACCGGACAGGATACGACCGGATGCGGGAGCCGCCAGGTTGTATGCACGGCCCAGGCGCGTCATGGAGTCCAGTAGCACTACCACATCGTAGCCGAGCTCCACCATACGCTTCGCACGCTCAATAGCCAGCTCAGCCACAGTAGTGTGATCCTCAGCCGGGCGGTCGAAGGTCGAGGCAATAACCTCACCCTTAACGGTGCGCTGCATATCGGTCACTTCTTCAGGACGCTCGTCTACCAGGACCATCATCAGGTACACGTCCGGGTTGTTCACGGTAATTGCGTTCGCAATGGACTGCAGCATGAGGGTCTTACCGGCCTTCGGCGGGGACACAATCAGACCACGCTGGCCCTTACCAATCGGGGACACCAGGTCCACCACGCGGGTGCCCAGCTTCTTCGGGGTGGTCTCCAGGCGCAGACGCTCCTTGGGGTACAGCGGAGTCAGCTTCGAGAAGACGCGGCGGTTCGCTGCTTCCTCAACGCTCTGACCGTTAATCGCCTCAACCTGAACCAGCGCGTTAAAGCGCTGGCGGTTATTCGACTCACCCTCGCGCGGCACGCGAATCGCGCCGAGCACATGGTCACCCTTACGCAGGTTGTACTTCTTCACCTGAGCCAGGGAGACATACACGTCGTTGGTGCCGGGCAGGTAGCCGGTGGTACGCACGAAAGCGTAGTTATCGAGAATGTCCAGAACACCCGAAATCGGTGCCAGCACATCGTCTTCGCTCAGGCGAGGCTCGTTCTCCTCGCGGCGGCGAGCCTGCTTCTCAGCACGCTCAGCCTGACGGTCACGCTTGGAACGGCGCTCAGGACGCTCGGCGCGCTCTGCACGCTCAGCAGCCTTACGCTCGGCACGTTCACTACGCTCAGTATTGCGCTCTACACGCTCTACGCTACGCTCACGCTTAGTGCGACGCTCGATACGCTCACCATCCTGATCGCGACGACGCTCACGAGTGCGGGTACGCTTCGAGCTCTTCTCACCGTCGGGGGTACCAAAAGTCATGTCCAGGGCAGCGTTCAGACTGTCCAGGCTCGCGGTGCCGTCAGCGGTAGTAGCCTTCAGCTCAGCAGAGTTACCAGACAGGTCAATCTGCTCCGAGCGCTCACCAATACGCTCAGCGGCCAGCTCAGCGCGCACATCCAGCGGAGGAACCTCAGCGGGATTCTCATCCTTACGGGTGCGGGTGCGGCGGGTACGCTTCTCCGCCTTCTCGGATTTCTCAGCCGATGTATCCTCACCCTCAGCGGCACGGCGAACGCGCGCACGCTTCTGAGCGGGAGTCTCGTAACGGGAGGAACGGGTACGCTTCTCAGACTTTTCAGCCTTCTCAGCACCCTCAGCGGGGGCTTCAGCGCCCTCAGTGTTTTCGGTCTTCTCAGCCTTAGCCTCGGCGTCCTTCTGGGCGCGAGTGCGGCGAGTACGGCGAGTCTTAGATTCTTCAGCTTTCTCAGCAGCGGGAGCCTGTACAGATTCAGCAGCTTTAGCGGGCGCTTCAGACTTAGGTGCTTCGGACTTGGGCGCAACAGGAGCGGCTACGGCACCACCACGCTGATGCTCCTCAAGAGCCTGAACCAGTTCAGCCTTCTTCAACTTCAGATAGCCGCGGATGCCAAGCTGCTGGGCGAGGACACGCAGCTGCGCGACCTTCAAGTTTGCAAGTTCCGGTGCGGCAGCTGCCGTACCGTACTCATCGGTGACAACAATATTCTTTGCCAACTACAATTCCTTTGGTTATAAGCCCTGAAAATCTTCAGAATAAAGATCGGGCGGGCGCTATAGCGCGGTCAAAGGTTTAGACACTGCTGAAAGAAAACAGCAGTCTGCACCTTCGACTCCCTCGAACCGCGCTGGAGGCGGTTCGCGTCTCTTACCGTACCCGCTGATTCAGACACAGCGAGCACACACGGAAGATAAGGCGCTCTATCACAAATGTGGGTAAGCCCAAACCATCATCTATACAAACCATCTACACGAGATGAAGAGGATGGATTGGTCACTTTGAAAGGGCACCCGCCGCGAAACCGAACCCTCAGAAAAGTCTTCCCTATGCGTCAGGAATAAAGAAAGACGTGAATCCCACAGGCATTCCCCCGAACCTTGCCGGTTCCCGCCCAGATACAAAAAGCATCTGAGGCATCAGGGGAAACGGAAGTACGTTACGAAGGATAGTATCGACGGTCTACATTGAACGACGGGCGAACCTCAATATAGGACGAACTAATAACGTCCTACTGAGTAACTATAACACCTTCAGTATCAATTTCAAGGGGAAGAACCCGCCAGTTCAGGCGGCGATCCACAATAGCGCTACAAGGGTGAGTCGCCGCAAACTCAGCAATCGCTTCCTGAACCTGTCGCACCTGCTCGTCACCGTGCGCAAAGGTCAAAACCGTTGGGCCAGCACCAGAAATAACCGCCGCAAAACCCTGACCGCGCAGGTACGAAACCAGCGTAGCCGATGGCTCCATCGCAGTTACGCGGTACCCCTGATGCAGGTAATCCACGGTCGCATCCATCAGGTACTCGGGAGTATCGGAGAGGGTACGCACCAGCAGCGCCGCACGAGCCGAGTTCGCCACCGCCTCAACGTGGGGCATCTGCGCAGGAATCAGCGAACGGGCAAGCTTCGTCGACACCTCATAATCAGGCACAGCCACCACAGGATGAACATCAGGATGCACCGGAATAATCACGGACTTCCAGTTGCCCATCTCACCCCAGGACACCGACAGGTTGCCGTAAATCGCCGGAGCCACGTTATCCGGGTGGCCCTCCATATCGGAGGCAACCTGCAGCATCTGATCACGGCTCAGACGGTGCTCTTCCGGCAGCAGGCCGCTTGCCGCAGCTACACCCGCCACAATAGCCGATGCCGAAGAACCCATACCGCGAGAATGCGGAATCTTATTATCAGCAATCAGCTTCACCGGAGGCAGCTCATCCAAACCAGCCGCAGTAAAACCAGCCTTCATCGCCTGCAAAACCAGGTGGCTCTCATCGCGAGGAACATCCGCGCTACCCTCACCGCTGAGCTCAAACTCCAGGCCGGACTCAATACGCTCAACAACCAGCTCATCATAGAAGCCAAGACCCAAACCCATACTGTCATAGCCGGGCCCCAGGTTAGCGCTCGTAGCGGGAACGCGAACCTTAACGGACGCGCCCACCGGAATATCAGAAATATGCAGGGAAGACATGAGAAGAACCTCGCGATCGGTGACGTAATGAGTGAATAAGTGAAAGATACAAAAAAGGGGCTGTCATGCAGGTGCACCCCGCCCCGCAAACACGGGACGGAGTGCACATCGTAATATGAACAGACTAGTTCAAATCAAGAATATCTGCCACAGCAACCACGTCGAAGGGAGCCTTAGTCGGCTCAACCTTCACACCGTTAACAGCCTCAAGAGCCCACTGCGGGTCCTTCAGACCGTGACCAGTCACGGTAATCACAATGGTCTTACCCTCGGGAGCTTCACCTGCGCGGTGCTTCTTCAGCAGACCCGCAACACCGGCAGCCGAGGCCGGCTCCACGAAGACACCCTCGCGGGCAGACAGCCAGCGGTGAGCCTCCAGAATCTCCTCATCGGTGACAGCCTCAATCACACCGCCAGACTCGTCACGAGCAGCTTCAGCTTTCTCCCACGATGCGGGGTTACCGATACGAATCGCGGTCGCAATGGTCTCCGGTGCCTCAATTGGGTGACCAGCAACAATCGGTGCAGCACCAGCAGCCTGGAAACCCCACATAATCGGACGCTTGGTCGCAACCGGCTCCAAAACCTTACCGTCACGGTTGGTGTAAGATTCCGAGTACTCCTTGTAACCCTTCCAGTACGCGGTGATGTTACCCGCGTTGCCAACCGGCAGCAGGTGATAATCAGGAGCGTCACCCAGGGTGTCAACAACCTCAAACGAACCGGTCTTCTGACCCTCAATACGGTAAGGGTTGACCGAGTTCACCAGGAACACCGGGTAATTCTCGCTGAGCTTGCGAGCAATCTCCAAGCAGTTATCGAAGTTGCCGTCAATCTGAATGATGTCAGCACCGTGAGCAATAGCCTGAGACAGCTTACCCATCGAAATCTTGCCGTCCGGAACCAGCACTGCACAGCGCATACCAGCCTGCAGCGCGTACGCTGCAGCCGACGCCGAAGTGTTACCGGTCGAAGCACACACAACAGCCTTCGCACCGTCACGCTTAGCGGCGGTCATCGCGCTGGTCATACCTCGGTCTTTGAACGAACCGGTCGGGTTCATACCCTCAAACTTCAGGTAAACGGTGTTACCGGTCTCAGCAGACAGTGCCGGCGCGTGAATCAGCGGGGTACCACCCTCACCCAGGGTCACAGCCTTCACATCGTCTGCGAAAGGCAGACGGTCACGGTACTCATTGATAACGCCCTGCCACACGTGTGCCATTGGGTTCTCCTTCAATCTTGGCGCCCCGCCCGCCGGACCTTGCAAGGTCCGGCGCGGTAGCGGGTACGCGGGTTAGTTCGTCAGCGATGCTTCTACACGCAAGCATCGCACGTTTAGTGAGCAGCACTTGCCACACATCAGTTCACGCTGAGTAATTCTCGACGCTTAGTGCTTCTCGGACTCCACACGGATGACCGAGTTCACCTCACACACAGTATCCAGAGCGTCAATCACAGCAATCGCACGACGCAAATCGGAATCCTTGGCCGAGTGAGTCACCATACGAATCTGAGCCGCCCCCTCCTTCGGAGCGGACTGACGCAGAGAATCAATAGAAATACCATGCTCAGTCAGGATGCGGGTAATGTTCGCCAGAACACCCAAGCGGTCCTCTACCAGAACACCCACCGAGTAGCGAGACACCACGTTATCCAGGCTGGTTGCGTGCAGCTGAGCGTGAGAAGTCTCCGGAACACCGGGGCCACCCAGCACCAGACGACGAGCCAGGGACACGAAGTCACCCAGAACAGCCGAAGCAGTCGGAGCGCCACCCGCGCCGGGACCGTAGAACATCAGCTCGCCGGCGTTCTCCGCCTCAACGAACACAGCGTTGAACGCACCGTGCACGCCCGCCAGTGGGTGCTGACGAGGAATCAGGGTCGGGTTCACGCGAATGTTTGCACCGTCCGCGCCCTCACGTTCGCAAATAGCCAGCAGCTTGATGACGTAACCGTCAGCATCCGCGGCAGCAACATCATCAGCGGTGATGGAGGTGATACCCTCGGTGTGCACATCATCAATAGTGAAAGTCGAGTGGAACGCCAGCGAAGCAACAATCGCAGCCTTCGACGCAGCATCGTGGCCCTCAACATCAGCAGTAGGGTCAGCTTCCGCGTAGCCTAGCTTCTGAGCCTCAGCCAGTGCATCCGCGAAGGACGCGCCGGTGGTGTCCATCTGGTCAAGAATGTAGTTGGTGGTGCCGTTCATAATGCCCAGAACGCGGGTCACACGGTCACCAGCCAGGGAGTCGCGCAGGAGGCGCAGAATCGGGATAGCGCCCGCAACAGCAGCCTCGTAGGAAAGCTGAGCACCGGACTTATCAGCGGCCGCCTGCAGCTCCACGCCGTGCTTAGCCAGCAGTGCCTTGTTACCGGAGACCACCGACTTACCAGCCTCCAGAGCACGCAGAATACGAGTGCGAGCCGGCTCAATACCACCGGTCAGCTCAATCACTACATCAGCTGCATCAATCAGAGATTCAGCGTCAGTGGTGTACAGCGAGGGGTCCGCGTTCCAGTGGCGGGATGCATTAGTATCGCGCACAGCAATACCGATCAATTCCACAGGCGCGCCAATGCGCTTTTCAAGGACGGCGTTATCCTCGACCAGGATGCGAGCAGCCTGGGAACCGACATTACCGGCACCAAGCAGTGCTACTTTGATCTTTTCAGCCACGATAGTCTCTTTCTACGGTCTGTTCCGGGTTCACCCCGGTATCTCTTCGGGCTACGGCGTGGATGCGGCGCAGAGCACGCACTCAACAACCACTTTATCAAGAGCCGGGGACAGCTCAGCAGCCTCAAGGTGCGACTTTTACTCTCTGAGATGAGGTATCCCTCACAGTTATGAGGTAGCCTTATTTTCTGCAAAGTTTTGAACACACAAAACCGTGAAGACACCACCCGCAATCGCCACCTCACGGCGCGCACTGCAGAAACGGAATCTTCACGGTTTCTGAGGCTCTGGGGTTATGGGGTTCTGAGCTAAGGGCTCTAGATATCCGAACCCATATCCAGCGCCAACATATCCTCCTCATGCTGACGGCGAATCATCACGCGCGAAGGCTGACCCTGCGCGGTCGCAATCACCGGCGGACGAGTAAAGAAGTTATAGTTCGAACCCAGCACATAGCAGTACGCGCCGGTCGCCGGAACCGCCAGAATATCCCCAGCCTGCAGGTCAGCAGGCAGGTAGCAGTAACGAACCACCACATCGCCAGACTCGCAATGCTTACCCACCACGCGAGAGAGCACCTGCTCCCCCGCTGGGGCACGATTCGCCAAGGTCACAGAATAATCCGATTCGTACAGCACTGGTCGGGCGTTATCACTCATACCGCCGTCCACCGAAATGTAGCGGCGCACGCGAATCTCACCGTTCTCATCCTCAATGCTCACGTTCTTAATGGTGCCCACCGCATACAGGGTCGCACCCGAAGGACCAGAAATAGAACGACCCGGCTCGAAAGACATGTGCGGAATCACCATGCCCAAACGCTCGCAGGTTGCCGCAACGGAAGAGGCAATCGACTCGGTCACCTCGGTAATGGAGCGAGGGTGATCCGCCTCAGTGTAGCCGATGCCGTAGCCGCCGCCCAGGTCCAGCTCCGGCAGGGTCACACCCAGGTCACGGTTGAGGCGGTTCATAAACTCCAGGGCGGTAGTAGCCGCCTGCTCGAAGCCCTCCGCCTCAAAAATCTGCGAACCAATATGGCAGTGAATACCGCGGAAATCCAGGGAATCGGTCGCGTTCAAAATCGCGGCTGCCAGCGCTGCGTAAGAATCGGTCGCCTCAACACCCCAGTACTCCAATTCCTCTTCATCCAAACCGGCAAGCGCGGCGGTGCCAGGCTGCAGGGACATACCGAACTTCTGGTCCTCGTGCGCGGTCGCAATGGACTCATGAGTCGAGGCATGCACGCCGGGAGTAATGCGAATCAGCACCGGAACGGGGGCGTAAGGCTCCTCGCCCTCAGCCACACGCTCGGCGGCAAGCTCTGCGTACACACGCTCAATGAGCTTGAGCTCGTCCACCGAATCAGCCACCACGCGACCCAGGCCGGTACGGATTGCGCGGGCAATCTCAGCTTCCGACTTGTTATTGCCGTGCAGGGCGATATTTACCCCGGGCACCTGTGCACGCAGAGCCAGCGCCAGCTCACCACCGGAGGCGGTATCCAGGCACAGCCCCTCCTCAGTCGCCCAGCGTGCCACCGCCGTGGATAGGAAGGACTTACCGGCATAGTAGACGCTCACCTGCGCACCGTGTGCCGCGAAAGCCTGCTCAAAAGCGGTGCGGTAGGCGCGGGCGCGGGCGCGGAAAGTCGTTTCAGAGAAGACGTACTGCGGGGTTTCATGCTCAGCAACCAGATCGCTGACGGTCACGCCGTCAATGCAGAGTTCACCCTGCTCATTGCGGGTGAAAGAATCAGTCCAAATGGTACGAGACAGGGCCTCAGGGTGCTCGGGGTAGGTGAGCCATTCGGGGGCGTAGAGGGCGCGGGCTTCGCTCATCGTGTCTCTTTCTTAGCTATCTTTGCAGGCATACGCTCAACCCCCGCCCCGGTGGCACCGGATCGGGGGTTGAAACGAGAGTATTACATGCGCTCGGGTGCGCTCACACCCAGCAGGTTCAGGCCATTAGCCAGCACCTGCTGTGCTGCATTGTTCAGCAGCAGGCGGGTACGGTGCAAATCGGTGACCTCTTCATCAGCCTTGGGGGCGACGCGGGAGACACCGTACCAGCTGTGGTACGCCGAAGCGAGCTGCTCCAGGTAGCGATTCACGCGGTGCGGCTCGTAGAACTTCGCGGCATCACGCACAGCAGCGGGGAACTGACCGAGTACAGCCAGCAGCTCACCGTCAGCAGCCGAGTCGAACAGGGAGGTGTCCACGCCGTCCTCAACCTTCACGCCAGCCTCTGCAGCGTTACGTGCCACAGCGGCGGTACGTGCGTGAGCGTACTGCACGTAGTAGACCGGGTTCTCATTGCTCTTAGAAGTCAGCAAGCCCAGGTCAATGTCGATGGGGGTGTCCACCGAGTAGCGGGTCAGCTCGTAGCGGGCCGCGTCAACGCCAACGGCTTCGACCAGGTCCTCGAGGGTGACCACAGTGCCGGCACGCTTGGACATACGGACGGGCTTGCCGTCCTTGACCAGGTTCACCAGCTGACCGATCATGACCTCAATCTGGTCGGCACGGTAGCCAAGAATCTGTGCGATAGCCTTCAGACGGCCCACGTAGCCGTTGTGGTCAGCACCAAGCATGTAAATCGCCACATCGGCGGGGTTTTCTGCACGGGTCATCTTGTCCTGGTAGTAGGCGATATCGCCCGCCACGTAGGCGTGGTTGCCGTCAGACTTAATGACCACGCGGTCCTTGTCGTCACCGTAGTCGGTGGTGCGCATCCACCATGCGCCGTCAGCCTGGAAGAGCTGACCGTTCTCGCGCATGGTGTCGAGCAGGGCGTCCACCTTGCCGTCTTCAAATACGGAGTTCTCATGGAAGAACACGTCGAAGTGGGTGCCGAATGCCGCCAGGGACTCCTTGATCTGATCGAACATCAAGTGAGTACCGATTTCGCGGAAGATTTCTTCGGGGTTCTCAGTCTCAAGCGCGTCGGGGCGCTGAGCCAGAATCTGGTCCTTAATGTCAACAATGTAGGCGCCAGCGTATCCGTCCTCGGGGGTCTCCTCACCGCGGGCCGCGGCAATCAGGGAGCGCACGAAACGGTCGATCTGGGTGCCGTGGTCATTGAAGTAGTATTCGCGCACGACGTTAGCGCCCTCAGCCTCAAGGACGCGGGCGAGCGCATCACCGACGGCAGCCCAGCGGGTACCACCCAGGTGGATGGGGCCGGTGGGGTTCGCAGAGACAAACTCAAGGTTGATGGTCTTACCGGCGAACTTGTCGCTGCGGCCGTATGCTTCGCCAGCCTCAACGATCGTGGCGGCGAGCTCACCAGCAGCTGCGGCGTCCAGGGTGATGTTCAGGAAGCCGGGGCCAGCAATATCTACAGATGCAACACCGGCGATGGCGCCAATCTTCTCTGCCAGAAGAGCTGCTGCCTCACGCGGGTTCTTGCCCACCTTCTTAGCGAGCTGCAGAGCGACGTTGGTTGCCCAGTCACCATGTTCGCGGGACTTGGGGCGCTCCACTCGGACGGCGGGCAGTTCAGCGCCCTCCACAAGGGTCAGCTGGCCGGAGGAAATGGTTTCTTCAAGGGCAAGCGCAATAGCTTCGGAGAGTTCTTCAGGAGTCATAACAAACTATTCTAGCAAGCCTTGGCAGGTGCCTGACCGTTTTATCTAGTGCTTATCTGATACCATAGATGGGTTGCCTCTGTAGCTCAGCGGATTAGAGCACCAGTTTCCGGTACTGGGGGTCGAAGGTTCGAATCCTTTCAGGGGCACGATGTTCTTATTCGAGAGGGAACACGGGAGCCGGTATCCGAGGCATATCGTTCGGGTATCGGCTCCTTTTTATTTTTATTTAACGGCCATGCCGGGTAGCTCCCTCTTAAACCTCAGAGGATGGACACTACCCACCTGCCTGTTGTGGCAACGCTAACCACCTTGAGAGAATGGGGAAACGCGCACACCAGGCACATCAGCACGGCTTCAAGCCACGACAGCGGAGGTAACCCGATGACCACCATGCGCCAGATTCAGCTCACCGAATGGGGTGACGAAAGCGTTCTGCACGAAGCAAACGTGCCTATCCCCTCCCCGGTGCGCGGTCACGTGCTCATCAAGACGGTTGCCGCCGGTGTCAACCCGATTGATCTGACCACTCGCAAGGGCTTGGGTCCCGCCGCTCAGCTGGCAGACCCGTCGTACAAGCCCTTCGTGCCCGGCTGGGATGTTGCCGGCACCGTGGTTGCTACCGCCGGCGACTACACGGGTTTTAAGGTGGGCGACGGCGTATTTGGTCTTGTTTCTTTCCCCTCCCCCGCCGGTGCGTACGCCGAGTATGTTCTCGCCCCGGCGCATCAGTTGGTGAAGGTGCCCGCCGATGTTCCCTGCGCACAATTGGGTGGCGCTCCCCTGGCGGCGCTGACCGCATACCAGGCGATCTTCGAGGTGGCGCGGTTGAAGGAAGGTGAGCGCGTGCTCATTCACGCCGGCGCCGGAGGCGTCGGTCACCTCGCCGTTCAGTTGGCGGCGCAGGCGGGCGCTCAGGTTTTTGCGACCGCCTCCGCGGCGAACCACGAGTTTGTGCACTCGTTGGGTGCCCAGCCCATTGATTACCGCACCGAGGATTTCCGTGCCGTACTGGGTCAGACCATGGACGTGGTACTCAATTCCACCGGTCAGCAGACCTTCCTTGATTCGCTTGAGGTGCTGGTTCCTGGCGGCCGTATTGTCACCCTGACCAGCCCCGACCCTCTGGATGTTGCGCGTGAGCGCGGCTTCGAGGCGCAGTGGCTGACGGTTCACCCGGACCGCACGCAGATGCAGGAGATTGCCCGCCTCATGTCCTTGGGTCTATTGAAGGTGCACGTGGATCAGGTGCTTAATTTTTCGCAGGCAGCGCAGGCTCACGCCCTGGTGGCAACGGGTCGCACCCGCGGCAAGATTGTACTGGTTCCCTAACGCGGCGCTGATTTATGTTGAACTCTGAGAGCGCGCCGAAGATTGAGCGCGCACTGAACGCTGAGGGCGCACTGCCTGCTGAGGGTGTGCCGACCGTTGAGAGTACCGAGTACCGCTCCGGTTTTTACCGCGAGGCGGGCTTTTACGATGCCCACTCGCTACCCGACTACGGTGCGCAGTCCCCGGTAACTCGCGAGGCGTTCGCCTACGATTTTTTCCCCGCGGCTGCTGAAACTTCAACTGCCGTGACTTCTTCCCCCACGCCGCTGCTCGTGTGGATCCACGGTGGCGCCTGGCGCTTCGGCACCAACCAGGCCCTACGCGACACTATCCTGCGCACCCCCTCCGGGGAGCAGCCCAATGCCCAGGCGCTCATGCGCGCCGCTTTTCAGCAGGCAGGCTGGGCGGTTGCGTCCATCAACTACCGGTATTCGCATCAGGCGCTCTTCCCCGGCGCCCTGCACGATGTGAAGGAGGCGGTGCGTTTCTTCCGCGCCAACGCGCACGAGTTCGGTATCGACCCGCAGCGCATTGCGGTGGCAGGTGGAAGCGCCGGCGGGCACCTGAGCATGATGGTTGCGCATACGGGAGATTCCGCCGCCGGTGACTCTGTATTTGGGGGTTCTGCGAGCTCATCCGAGCAGGACGAATATTTTGAAGGCAGGGCGGCGAGCGCCTACCCGTCCCATAGTTCACAGGTGAGGGCGGCAGCTTCGTTTTACGGGGTCAGCGATTTGAGGACCATCTTCACCGATCGCCCTCTGGCTGGCTACGCCCTCGATCATCCCGAGGACGATGGCGCCGAGTGGCGACTGCTGGGAAGCACCTACCCGGTGCCCACAGATGCGTCTACTATCGACGTTTCCAGGGGTGAGCGGGCGGTTCCAGGGGTCTGCATCGAGCGTACCCAAAAGAACTGGGAACGCGCGCATCCTATTGATGCGGTACGCCCCCAGAAACAAGTGGAAAAGGTCGACGGTGCCTCCGCACAGGGAGTGAGCGGCGGTGCCACTGCCCTCATGCTCGTGCACGGTATCAGTGATTCGTGTGTGCCGTACCAGCAATCGGTGCGGATGTATCAGGCGCTGCGCACGCGGCAGGTACCTACCGAATTGGTGCTGGTTCCGGATGCCGAACACGGGGATTCGCGCTGTTTTAGCCTCGAGATTGTTCAGCAGATGCTGCTATTCCTCAACCGCGCTATTCAGCGCAACCATACTGTCTGAACTGTGCCGGCTGAACCGTGCTGTCTCATCAGAGTGATTGGTCAGACAGTGATTGACCAGATACGGGTTTAGCGAACGCGGCGGTTCACGTATTCGTGCTTAAGGCGGTAACGTTCGAGGTCATCAAAAGCAACGCGACGGTGCGTATTAATGCGCTCGAACGGAATATCTCCGCGCTCCAGCAGGCGAACAACGGTCGGGCGAGATACGCCCAGGTAGTCTGCCGCCTCCTGTGTGGTCATCAGGCGGTCCTGGCGTACCACGCAGACATCCTTACGGTCGGCGAATGCGCGCGCTACGGAGGTGAGGGGTCCGTACATTTCGGGAGAAATCTGTACGCGCTCGCCGTCGCCGGTCACCAGGTAGAGGGTTTCTTCGGCGCTGAGGCGATCGAAGTGGGTGCGCAGACTCGCGTGAACGAGGGCTTGGAAGAGTTCTTCGCAGCGGTGGTGAATTTCTTCATGCTGTCCGTCTTCGCAGCAATCCAACACTGCAGCACGTGTTGCCGGGTACGTCTTTGGTGATGGCATAGTCACTCCTTCGTTACTGTGTTATTCACCACTGTAGCAGTTGAACGAAACTATCGAAAAAAAGTTAAGAAGCGCAGTTAATTCGCATCTATAGTGCATAAAATTCAGATGAATAATTATAAGTTTCTTAGATAGCATTTGATGTCATTTATTATATCTTAATTAGTCTTTTTAGGGTCATGATTCCACCGCTCCCCACCCGGGGTTCCCGCGAACAAACCCAAATATGACAAACAAAGCACACCCCAAGCCCACCGCGGGCAAGGCGAGTACACTGGATAAGATATGTCTGAGCAGAAATCCACGAAGAAACACGCAGATACTTCTACTTCTAAGGCCCCCCGCATCGCCCCCACCATGGCGAGCATGGCAGCAGCAATCCACGCGGCAAAGATACGATCCTCCGAAAAAACCGCTGAAAAAGCCGCGGGCAAGACCGCAGATAAAACTACTGAGAACAACGCGGTCAAAAACGGCGCCCAGAAGAGTAACGCAGACCGCAAGAACTCCTCCCGCAGCGCCTCCGAACGCAACTCCAACACCTCCCGCTCCAACCGACGCGGAGGCGGCAACAACCGCACCCGCAAGCAGGGCGGTGCGCAGGGCGACAACAAGGGCAACCAGCAAAAGCACCCGGCACCGCGCCGCTACGAGCCGCTCATCCCCGAGGTCATCACCTACCCCGAAGAGCTGCCCGTCAGCGAACGCCGTGAAGACATCATGAACGCGATCCACGACAACCAGGTCGTCATCATCGCGGGTGAGACAGGCTCCGGTAAAACCACCCAGATTCCTAAAATGTGCCTCGACCTGGGCCTGGGCGCTAAAGGCCTCATCGGCCACACCCAGCCGCGCCGACTCGCCGCACGCTCCGTCGCCGAACGCATCGCCGAAGAACTAGGCCAGAAAATCGGCAAAACCGTCGGCTACCAGGTGCGATTCACCTCCGAAGTGGGCGAACACAGCGCTATCAAGCTCATGACCGACGGCATTTTGCTCGCCGAAATTCAGAACGACAAGCTGCTGCGCCGCTACTCCACCCTCATCATTGACGAGGCGCACGAACGTAGCCTGAACATTGACTTCATCCTCGGCTACATCAAGCGCATCCTGCCGCAGCGCCCGGATCTGAAGGTCATCATCACCTCCGCGACCATCGACCCGGAGCGTTTCGCGCGCCACTTCTCACCGAGTTACGTGCCGGGCAAGGGCATCGTCGACGAAAACCTCAGCGCCGAAGAACGCGAAATCGCCGAAGCAATCCTGCCCGACGACGCGCCGCCCATCATCGAGGTGTCTGGCCGAACCTACCCCGTGGAAATCCGCTACCGCCCGCTCGATGAGGAAGACTACCTCGGAGACGACGAAATCGAAGACGACCACGACCCCACCGACGGCGTCCTCGACGCCATCAAAGAGCTGTCCAAAGAAGCCCCCGGCGACATCCTCATCTTCTTCTCCGGTGAACGCGAAATCCGCGACGCCAAGGACGCCATCGAGACAATGGTCGCCAAGTCCCCGCGCCTGAACTACGAAGTGCTGCCCCTGTACGCGCGTCTCTCGCTCGCCGAACAGCACCGCGTGTTCTCCCCCGGATCGCGCCCGCGCATCGTGCTCGCCACGAACGTTGCCGAAACCTCGCTGACCGTGCCCGGCATCAAGTACGTCATCGACACCGGCACCGCACGCATCTCCCGATACTCTGCACGCACCAAGGTTCAGCGCCTGCCCATCGAACGTATCTCGCAGGCCAGCGCCAACCAGCGTTCCGGCCGATGCGGCCGAGTCAGCGACGGCATCGCAATCCGTCTCTACTCCGAGGAAGACTTCAACTCGCGCCCCGAGTTCACCGACCCCGAAATTCTGCGCACCAACCTCGCCGCCGTCATCCTGCAGATGATCGCAATCGGCGTGGTCCGCGAACCCGGCGACATCTCCCGCTTCCCGTTCGTGCAGCCGCCCGCATCCCGCTCCATCAACGACGGCGTGAACCTACTTCGCGAACTCGGCGCGCTCACCGAACGCCCCCGCGCCCCCCGCAAGGGCCGCGGCAAGAGCGCAACCCTCACCGCCATCGGCCGAGCCATGGCGGCGTTCCCCGTGGACCCACGCCTGGCCCGCATGATTATCGAAGGCAGTCGCCGCAACTGCGCCAAGGAAATGATGGTGCTCGCCGCCGCCCTGACCATCCAGGACCCGCGCGAACGCCCCGCCGACGTACGCGCCGAAGCAGACGCCATGCACGCCCGCTTCGTCGACGACACCTCCGACTTCTTATCCTTCCTGCTGCTCTGGGACTACATCAACGAGCAGCAGGCGGCGCTGTCCTCCTCGCAACTGCGCAAATTGTGCCACCGCGAATACATCAACTACCTGCGCATCCGCGAATGGCAGGACCTATTCGCCCAGCTACGCGAAATGGGACGCACCGCCAACATTCACGCCAGCAGCGGCAGGGACATCAACGCTTCTGCCCATGAAATCGACATCCATAAGAGCCTGCTCTCCGGCCTGCTCTCGCACGTGGGCGTGAAGGAAGAACGCGAAAAGGACTCCAAGGGACGCAACCGCGGCCCCCGCGAATATCTCGGCGCACGCGGCACCAAGTTCGCCATCTTCCCCGGCTCCGGCCTGTTCAAAAAGAGCCCCGACTGGGTGCTCTCCGCCGAACTCGTCGAAACCTCCCGCCTGTGGGCACGCACCAACGCCTCCATCGACCCGCAGTGGATCGAAGAAATCGGCAAGCACCTCATCAGCGTGCAATACTCCGAACCGCACTGGTCGCTTAGCTCCGGCGCGGCAGTTGCCTATGCCAAGGGCACCCTCTTCGGCCTGACCATCTACGCCGACCGCCCCGTGCAGTACGCTCGCGTAGACGCCGCCGCAGCCCGCGAACTGTTCATCCAGTCCGCCCTCGTCGAAGGCCAATGGCGCACCCAGCACAAGTTCTACCTGCGCAACCAGCGCGCCCTCGCCGAAGTCGAAGAACTTGAGGCGCGCCTGCGCCGCCGCGATCTGCGCGTGGATGACTCCGTACTCTTCGCCTTCTACGACGCACGCATCCCCGCCCACGTGACGGACGTTCGCGCCTTCGATAAGTGGTGGAAGCAGGCACGTCTCGAAGACGACAACTACCTGGACTTCAACCCCGAAAAGCTCATCAACGAGGAGGCCGCCGACTACGACGACTCCCAGTTCCCCCGTCAGTGGGTGCAGCGCACCGACAGCGGCGAGCTGACCCTCGACCTGCGCTACGAATACGCCCCCACCGCCGGCATCGGAGGTGCACGCACCGACGCCGCCAAGCGCGACGGCGTAGCAGTCCAGGTACCCATCCTGTTCCTCAACCAGCTGAGCCCCGAACCGTTCCGCTGGCAGATCCCCGGCCTGCGCCACGAACTCGTTACCGCGCTCATCAAATCGCTCCCCAAGGCGATTCGACGCAACTTCGTGCCCGCGCCCGACGTGGCACGCGCCGCCTGCGCCGCTCTGGAAGAGGACTACTCCCCCGCCACCGACGAGCTCATCCCCTCCCTGGCACTCGTACTACGCCGCCTGCGCGGCGTCGTTGTCGAGCCCGAAGCCTTCAACTGGGACGCCGTGCCCGAACACCTGAAAATGGGATTCCAGGTGCGCAACGCACGCAACAAAATCCTGGGCGAAGGCAAGGACCTACGCGCCCTGCAGCAACAGCTCCACAAGGAGATTCGCGGCGCCCTCGCCGACTCGCTCGGCGCATCCGACGACACTATGGCAAAAATGGTGGCGCTCGCCCAGGGCGGCTCGGGTGGCTCAGGTACTTCCGCGGCTTCTGCCAAGAAGGGCGCGAAGAATGCTCAGGGTAGCACCACCGCTCAGGCAGCTGACGCACACGGCTCGCAGGTACGCGAAATCAGCGGCCTCACCGAATTCCCCGCCGACCTCTTCCCCAACGGAGAGATTCCCCGCAAGGTACAGCGCATCATCGCCACCCAAGCGGTCAACGGCTACCCCGCCCTCGTCGACGAAGAAACCAGCGTAGGCCTGCGCATCTTCTCCACCGAAGCCGAACAGCTCCACGCCCAGCGCCGCGGCATCATCCGCCTGCTCCAACTGCAGGTGCCCTCACCCGTACGCTACGTGAGCGAACACCTCTCCCATAAGGAGAAAATCGTCTTCACACAGAACCCGCACGGCTCCATCGACGAACTCATTCGCGACTGCACCGTCGCGGCACTCGACCATCTCGTGCCGCACACCCCCATCTTCACGCACGCCGAATACAGCGAACTCTACGAGCATGTACGTGCCGAACTCATTGAGACGGTCTTCGACGTCACCAAGCTCGTCGCCGAAATCCTCTCCGAGGCCACCGCGCTGAAAAAGGCAATCAAGAAGGCAACCTCGCTGACGACCATGCACGCCGTCTCCGACGTGAAGGCACAGATGGAGAACCTGGTCTACACCGGATTCGTGGCGAAGACCGGCTACGACCAGCTGGTTCACATCCCCCGCTACCTCAAGGCCGCCCAGGTGCGCCTGACGAAGCTCGGCCCGAACCTGCACCGCGACAACCAGCTCATGCTCACTGTGCAGGATCTGGAAGACTCCTACGATAACGCAGTTAAGTCGCTACCGACAGGCACCATCGTGCCGGATGCGCTCCGCCGCGTGAACTGGATGATTGAGGAGCTGCGCGTCAGCTTCTTCGCCCAGGAGCTTGGCACCGCCTACACGGTGTCTGAGAAGCGCATTGCGAAGGCTCAGCGTGAGGCGCTGGACGCCATCAAGCACTAATTCCGGGAATACGGTTTAGTTGCGCGGATGGCGGTGTTCGTCCTCGCTCCTACAGGGGCGCCCGCCGCCCCGGACGCTCTCCGCTCTTCCTTACGTCGCGGTGGAGAGAGCCCGGGGCGGCACCCTGATGTCACGACGGAGGACACCGCCCCTCCGCCTCGTAAGTAAAACACTTAGCCTCGGTTCCGCATGTGCAGGGCTTGGGTACGCGAAGTGAAGCGAGGGCAGGTTCTCTGCGACCCCACGGAGGAAATATACGCAGCACCGCCTCCAGAACATACACAGGGCAACGGAGCAACACCGCCCCTCCTCAACCAAAAAATTAAACACAAAAGCCCTTAGCTCGAAAGCTAAGGGCTTTTATCTGTGCGCGATACTGGGATCGAACCAGTGACCTCTTCCGTGTCAGGGAAGCGCGCTACCGCTGCGCCAATCGCGCTCACAAAACAAATGTTTTGTTGCGAGGTGAGGACGGGATTCGAACCCGCGTACACGGCTTTGCAGGCCGCTGCCTAACCACTCGACCACCTCACCGCATACGCTCCACAAGGGAACGCGTTCGAACTCTTGGAGTCCTTACGAGCGGTTGACGAGACTTGAACTCGCGACATCCACCTTGGCAAGGTGGTGCTCTACCAACTGAGCTACAACCGCATATCAGCGTATTCAATTTGAATTATTCCGAGGAGTTTTTTCCTCCGTCGTGCTGACAGGTAAATACTATACGGGGTTTTTGAGTGTTTGCCAAATCCTTTGTAGATTACCCCGTATTCCGCATGTTTCCGGGGCAGAATGGGGTGTTTCGCTTCGTTTTTGAGGAGTGCAATCAAAATTTATTTTCATGGTGCCAGTCACATTTTAGAAGTTTTGGGGTGGTTACTAGTCCCGCGAGGTTAGCGGCGGGCACATGATGCCCGCTGAACGTCCACAAAATTTTTCAAAAGAGAACGAAGAAAAGGAGAGGCGGGGAACCATGTTCCCTACCCCTCCCCTATGAAATCCACACCGGAAATCCGCACCGGCGAAAACGCCAGGCTCATGTTTTCAAGAGACTCTAGAGCTCTTCGAAAAAGAGTCGTTCGTAGACCTTGCGGGCGTTACGGGTTTGGCGCAGGTAGTCCTCTTCAAGGGCGCGTGCACTGCCGGCGGGGTATCCGCACCAGCGAGCAATCGCCTCCAAATCATCACGACCTGAGGGCAAAGTATCCGACTGACGCACCCCACGTAGCACGTTGCCGCCGCGAATCTTCGTGGCCAGCAGCCAGGCACCGCTGAGGATTTCCGCATCCGCAGCCTCGACCAGTCCCGCCTCAACCGCCGCATTCAATGCTGACAGCGTGGAGGTGGTGCGCAACCCCGGCACGGCATGTGCGTGGCGCAGCTGCACGAGCTGGACCAGCCATTCCACGTCGGAGAGTCCGCCGCGGCCGAGCTTGAGCTGGCGGGTGCGGTCGGCACCGTGCGGCATGCGTTCATTCTCAACGCGCGCCTTCATACGGCGAATCTGCTGCACCTGTTCGGGCGCGAAAGCTGCCGGGTAGCGGTACGGGTCGATGAGCTCCACGAAGGCACGTCCGAGCTCCTCATTGCCGGCGATGGGGCGGGCGCGGGTGAGCGCCTGGAATTCCCAGGTTTCCGCCCAGCGTTCGTAGTAGGAACGGTAGGAGTCCAGCGAGCGCACAATAGCGCCCTGCTTGCCTTCGGGGCGCAGGTCGGCGTCCACTTCGAGGGGCCGTTCGGCGCGAATGGCGGGCTTCACCGGCTGCTTGAGGAGCGCCAGGGTACGGTTGACGATGCGTGCCGCCTGTTCCTGCGCGGCGTCTTCGTCGACCCCCTCGAGGGGTTCGTGGACGAACATGACGTCCGCATCGGAGCCGAAACCGTTCTCGGCGCCGCCGAGGCGGCCCATACCGATGACGGCGATGCGGGTGAGCAGCTTCTCCCCCGCTGTCTCCTCAGTTTCGGCAGGTCCGGCTCCTTCCGGGGTGACCTGAAGCTCACGCAGGGCAATCTGCAGCGCCGCACCGATCGTGCACTCATCAATGGCAGCAAGACCGGCGCAGGTGTCCTCAATGTCAACGATGCCAAGAGCCCAGCCCATGGCAGTGCGCAGAGTCTCACGCCGACGCATATAACGCACGGCGCGCATTGCCTCGACCGCATCAGCGTGACGAGCCAGCAAAGAAGACACCTCAGAAGCGAGCGCTTCCTCCCCCAGCGGCTTGAGGTCGGCGACCTTATCCAGCCAGGCAATAGAGGCGGAGGCGTCCTCCAGCAGGTCGGTCATAAGGCGCGAGCTGGAGAGCAGCTGACTGAGGCGTTCAGCAGCTGCGGGTGAGTCACGGAGCATACGCAGGTACCAGCTGGTGCTACCGAGCGATTCGGAGACGATGCGAAATCCGAGCAGGCCGGCGTCCGCGTCCACGCCGCGGGCGAACCAGCCCAGCAGCACGGGCATGAGGTGACGCTGGATATCTGCACTGCGGGAAAGTCCCGTGGTGAGTGCCTTGATGTGGCGCATAGCGCCGCGCGGGTCGCGGTAGCCGAGGGCTGCAAGACGGTCCTGTGCTGCCTGTTCGCTGAGCACCACTTCGTCGCGGCTGAGAGTGGAGACGGCGGCGAGTAGCGGGCGGAAAAAGATTCGCTCGTGCAGAGAACGGACATTCCGTTTAATTTTCTGCCAAGCTTTCAGCATCTGTTCAGCGGAGAGCGTGCCATTGCGTTCCGGGGACAGGATTGAACGAGCCAGGGCGCGCTGTTCGGCGTCCTTCTCGGGCATCAGGTGGGTGCGACGCAACTGCTGCAGCTGGATGCGATGCTCCAGCACGCGTAGCTTCTTGTAGTCGCGGCTGAACGTTTCGGCGTCAGTGCGGCTAATGTAGCTAACAGCGGTCAGCGCCGCCAGGGAATCCACGGTGGACTTGGTGCGCACGGCGGGGTCGGTTCGACCGTGCACGAGCTGTAGCAGCTGCACGGTGAACTCAATATCGCGCAGACCACCCGGGCCCAGCTTAATCTGACGGCCCACCTGGTGTACGGGAATGTTGTCGGTCACGCGGGCACGCATCGCCTGCACGGATTCTACGAAGGATTCACGGGCGGCGGACTCCCACACAAAGGGGTCGATTGCGCGGGCGTAGCGGGCTCCCAGCTGCGCCGAACCGGCGATGGGGCGTGCCTTGAGCAGCGCCTGAAACTCCCAGTTTTCGGCCCAGCGCTTGTAGTACTGAACGTAGGATTCGACGGTGCGAACGAGCGGGCCGTCTTTACCCTCGGGGCGCAGGTTCGCGTCGACTTCCCAGAGGGCGGGTTCGGGCGCGGGGCCCATGATGGCGCGGGTGAGGGCGTGCACGAGTTCCGTGCCGATGGTGGAACATTCGTTCTCTGTGAGCTTGAGAGGGGCGCTCTCCCCCTCCGCCTCGGTATTGGGCGTGGCGGCGGGTTCCACGGGCGCAACCACGTACACCACGTCAACGTCAGAGATGTAGTTCAGCTCGCGGGCACCGCACTTACCCATGCCGATAATCGCCAAGTCCAGGGCGTTTACGGCTTCGCCACGGCGAGGAGCCGCCAGGCCAGGGCCCAGCCCCTCCGCAACTTCCGTGCGTGCAATGGCGAGCGCGCCCTCCAGCGCGGCGGCAGCCAAATCGGCGAGATGACGACCGATGGTGGGCATCATTTCGACCGGGTCTTCACAGCACACGTCGAGCAGGGCGATGCGCGCCAGGGCGGCGCGGTAGGCAACGCGCAGGGTCACGTAGCCGTCTTTACCGGTCTGCTCGACGGTAGCGCGCGGACGCTCCGCGTGGGGGTCGGCGCCGAGGGCGGTAAGGATATCGCGGCGGTAGGGGGTGTCCAGCGGTGCGATGGGGGTCAGGAATTCCCCATCGGTTTCCGGCAGAATCGACGCCGGGTGCTGGGAGCGAATCAGCGCGCTCTCAGCCGGGTACACCTGCGTGTCGAAGAGCGAGTCAATGTGCTCGGGGCGGCGGTAGAGAAAATCGCCAATCGCCTGGGACGCACCGAGCAGGCGGTACATGCCGAATTCTTCTTCGCTGCAGTTGGCGCGCTCAGCAACCGCTGGATGCTTCTCAATGAGGCGCACAAGGGCGGGCAGGGCAATATCCGGTGAGGGGGCAAGGCGCAGCCCGGCAAAGAGCGCATCCTGCGAGACGTGCTGCAGTTCAGGCGCGTTGAGCCAGCGCTCTGCCTTGGAGGGGTCGTGGAAGCCGGTGGCAATCATGCGGGTGCGCAGGCGCAGCTGGGCTTTGCGTTTGGCTTCGGCTCGCTGCTCGTCGCCGAGTGCGTCGGCAGCGATGTCAGTCAGCGGTTTGGGTTCTTTGGCAGGGTCGATCATGCGGATGAGCCCGGTGGCCGGGTAGTGGGATCTGTCAGTCATAGCGTGAGAACCATGGGTAGAGAACTACGGGTAGGGAGTAGGTCCGTGGGGTGGGGAGTATAAATTTTGGCCGCTAAAAACAGCGGTGAACGGTAAAGCTGATAGGTGCAATGGATATATCTGTAGGCGGTACCCGCCGGTGCGTTACCGGTGGCGGGTACCGCCCTGAGGCTGTCAGCGCTCACTCACCGTACGAGGAGGTGAGAGGATCCAACCGCTAGAGGATTCCAAGGTTGTACTTGAGCTCGTAGGGGGTCACCTGAGCCTGGTACTGATCCCAGTCGGCACGCTTATTGCGTAGGAACTGTTCGAAGACCTGCTCACCCAGAACCTCCGCCATGAATTCGGATTCTTCAGTAATGTTGATGGCTTCACGTAGGGAAGCAGGCAGCGGGTTGTAACCCATAGCGCGGCGTTCGGCGTTGGTCATGGCGGCTAGGTCCTCGGTCACGGCGGGCATGAGCGGGTACTCATTCTCGATACCTTTCAAACCGGCGGCAAGAATCACCGCGTAGGCGAGGTACGGGTTCGATGCCGAGTCCAGACCGCGGTACTCGATGCGTGCGGACTGCATCTTGTTCGGCTTGTACAGGGGCACACGCACGAGGGCAGAGCGGTTGTTATGGCCCCAGGAGACGTAGGAGGGAGCCTCGCCGCCGCCCCAGAGTCGCTTGTAGGAGTTGATGAACTGGTTGGTGACCGCGGTGAATTCGGGGGCATGCTTGAGCACACCGGCGATGAAGTGGCGTGCGGTCTTGGACAGCTGGTATTCGGCACCGGCTTCGAAAAATGCGTTGGTGTCGCCTTCGAAGAGGGAGAAGTGGGTGTGCATGCCGCTACCGGCGTACTTCGTGAAGGGCTTGGGCATGAAGGTTGCGTACATGCCGCGTGAGTAAGCGACTTCCTTGATGACGGTACGGAAGGTCATGACGTTATCGGCGGTCTGCAGGGCATCGGCGTGGCGCAGATCGATTTCGTTCTGACCCGGGCCGGTTTCGTGGTGGCTGAATTCGACGGAGATGCCGACTTCTTCCAGCATGGTCACTGCCTTGCGGCGGAAGTCCTGCACGATGCCGCCGGGGGTGTGGTCGAAGTAGGATTCGTAGTCCACGGGCACGGGGAACCCGTCAGCGCCGAGCTTGGAGGATTCGAGCAAGTAGAACTCAATTTCGGGCGAGGTGTAGCAGGTAAAGCCCATCTCCGCTGCCTTATTGAGCACACGCTTGAGCACACCGCGGGTGTCGGAGGCGCTGACTTCGCCGTCGGGGGTAAGCACGTCACAGAACATGCGGGAGGTGTAGTCTTCCTCGCCGCGCCAGGGCAGAATCTGGAAGGTGGAGGGGTCCGGTTGCAGCAGCATGTCGGATTCGTAGATGCGGGAGAAACCCTCAATCGAGGAGCCGTCAAAGCCCAAGCCCTCATCGAAGGCGCTTTCTACTTCAGCCGGTGCGAGCGCAACGGATTTGAGGGTGCCGACCACGTCGGTAAACCAGAGGCGGATGAAGCGGATGTCGCGCTCTTCGATGGTGCGCAGTACGAATTCCTGTTGGCGGTCCATGAGTTGCCCTCTCGGTGCGGGCGTGCATCCGCGTGGTACCCGTCTGCGGGTGGCGGAGGCGCGCTAAATTTTACTGCCGTGGTGCGGAAAGCCCTGCATATCCCTTGGGATTCCAGGGGTTCCGCCGGGTTACGTGCCAGCGGTGCTGGCGCTTCCTTGCCCCGGCGTATGTCCTGTTGTTATCTAGCCTATCGGGTTCTGCTGTGTGGCGGGCGGGTGAGAGGTTTCGTT
Organism: Rothia similimucilaginosa; assembly: GCF_029850985.2. Lineage (NCBI taxonomy): Bacteria > Bacillati > Actinomycetota > Actinomycetes > Micrococcales > Micrococcaceae > Rothia > Rothia similimucilaginosa. The sequence goes on from NZ_CM138149.1 coordinate 1,386,146, forward strand.
TGTGTAAATTCTTGTTCCTGCGCCACGGCAGCTCAGATTCTGGGCGATACTAGGAGGGGCACTCCCCCACTTTTTCTGCGGTGTGGGTTTTGTTCAGATACCCAGCACATGACGGGTTCGCGGGACGGGGAGCGGTGTCGCCTTGCGATAATGGGAGTATGCCACATTCCATTATTCTTCCCTCGACTGTGCAGTTTCCGTTGGCGCAGTTTCCATTAGCGCAGCTTCCGCTGGCGACCAGCATGGTTGCTGCCGACCCTACCGGTTTAGAGTGGCTACTACTTATTGCCGCTCCCATTGTTTTCTTGGTGTTGTACCTAGTCTGCCTTTTTGTGGTTGCGGTCTTTGGCCCGACAGTCATGAAGAACAACAAGTCTGGCGGCACGACCTACCTGCTGGACCGCCCCTCCCGTGTGGCGTTTAGGATTCGCACTTTGGCGTCGTGGGCGCTGATTGGTGCGTTTGTGGAGTTCATCTGGACCGGTTACACGGGCCGTTTGGGTTCGAGCGCGGCTATTCCGGTCATTATTTTTAGTTGGTCGTGGAAGTACACTTTCTTCTTCCTGCCGCTTCAGGTACTTCGTGCCTGGTATGTTCACGCAAGCCGCGGCAAGTATGATGCGCTGTCCGCTGAGGGTGCTCAGCGCCGTGAGAAGCTGAACCATAAGAGCGCCTACGAAGTGTCGAAGATGATGCAGCGTAACCCACAGCAGTTTGCGATGAGCAAGGAGCTGCATACGCTGGCGTGCGGTCAGAAGATTGCAGGCGTGCGTCCGTTCCAGAACCTTGACGAGGCGGGTAAGAAGCGCCGCACGAACTATACGGTGGAGCTGGCTGTGGCGCTCATGCAGGCGCGTGTCATGAACCCCGGTAAGCTTCCGTCGGAGGCGTTCGGTGAGAGCATCCTGGGTATGGGTGCTGGCATTACTTCTGATCGGGCGGTGGAGCAGACCTGGCTGACTCTGTGCACGGAGCGTGTCAATGCGCCGGATGCGCCGAACTACCCGGATTCGCTGGGGCCGGTGGCGGCTCGTTTTTCGCTGTTTACCACGATGTCGCTGTTGCAGCCGGTGATGGGTCGCCCCTATTCGCCGTTTACCGCTGAGGATGCGCGCCGTTTTGTTCCGCGTGATTTCTCGGCAGACACCGTGCTGTTGAAGACTGAGGAGCGGGGCAAGAAGGCTCTGACGCAGAGTGCGATTTTCCGTCAGCTTCATGAGCGTCTTCTGCCATTACATCAGCAGCAGCCCCAGCTGGTGGATGGTCGCGCCCTGGCGTATTGCGGTGCCCTGCTGTTGACTGTTGCGAAGGCTGAGGCGGAGAGCCAGCGGTTGACGAGCCAGATTCTGGTAGCGGCGGCTTCGCAGCGCGGCATCCTGTCCTACGGTTTGTTCTCGCAGATTGCTGAGGATTATCAGCGTGTTCAGCGTCTGCTGAATCTGATGGTGAAGGCGACCGCCGACATTGAGCGTTTCCTGAACTCGGTGGAGGCGCTGGTGCAGATGCATTCTGGTCCGGTTCAGCCGTCCGGTATTGCGTATGAGAAGGTGCAGATGGAGTACATCGCTGCTCTTCTGGACGTTATTGTCTTCTCTTCGCACGCCCCGCTTGCCGGTTCTGTTCAGGCGTCTTACGCCCTGCTGAAGGCAGACTATGAGGCATTTACTTTCAACACTACCGATGAGTTGAGCCGCAGCTACTGGTTGCAGTACGCGAAGAACGCGGTGAGCGCCTGCGATACGGGTCTGTCTGGCGGCTACGAGGGTTTCTTCGGCTCTAATGATGCGGCAAAGACGGCGTGGGAGTCCTACGCGGAGGACGTCGTGAAGGAAGTCTGCACCTATTCGATTACGCAGCTGTATTGGGATGCGCTGGTGCAGCAGGCGCTTATTCAGCGCGATTTGCCGCGTGAGTTTAGTGATGCTTCTTCCGCTATTCCGGAGCTGATGAATAAGAACGCTGCTGCATCATTCTCGACCTACTACATTAACCTCATCTGGAACTAGGTTCGGGGCGAGCGGTACACCAGGTTGGAGCCGTGCAGGGTTAGAATAGTCAGCATGACTACTGAGCGTTCTTCCGAGATCTCTTCGCCTTACGCGGCACAGCCTGCCGCTACCTCAGCGGCTGTTCCCGCTGCTGCTAGCACATCGAAGCCTTTTGACCTGGACACCATCAAGAAGGTGCGTACCGTTCACCTGGCGCAGGCTAAGGCTACCGGGCAGAAGTTCTCCATGCTGACCTGCTACGACGCCCTGACGGCAGAGATTTTTGACCGTGCCGGCATCGACATGCTGCTGGTTGGCGATTCTGCGGCGAATGTGGTGCTCGGATACGAATCGACCCTGACCATTACTCTGGACGAAATGATTCCGCTGGTGGCGGCGGTTTCTCGCGGTGCTTCCCGTGCCATGGTGGTTGCTGATCTGCCGTTTGGTTCTTATGAGCAGTCTCCGCAGCAGGCGGTGGCGAGCGCTGTTTGCCTGATGAAGGAGGGTGGCGCGCACGCGGTCAAGATTGAGGCGGATGCTTCGATGACTGAGTGGGTTCGTGCCCTGGTTCATACCGGTATTCCGGTGGTGGCTCATGTTGGTTTCACTCCGCAGTCGGAGCATGCCCTGGGTGGTTTCCGTGTGCAGGGCCGCGGCGATGCGTCTGAGCGTGTTCGTGAGGATGCGGTGGCGCTGGCTGAGGCTGGTGCATTCTGCGTGCTCATGGAGATGGTAACCGCCCAGACCGCGCAGCTGGTTGATGAAGCTGTGGGCGCTGTGCCGACTATTGGTATTGGTGCCTCGAATGTGACAACCGGTCAGGTGCTGGTGTGGCAGGATATGATGGGTGTTCGCTCCGGTCGCGTGCCGCGTTTTGTGAAGCAGTTTGCGCAGGTTGGCCAGGTCATGGAGGAAGCTGCGCGTGCTTATCGTGAGCAGGTTCGTTCGGGTGAGTTCCCGGCGGCTGAACACACCTTTGAATAGGCTTTAGCTTAAGAAAAAGCTTGAGAAGAAAGACCCCCGTATCCGGTGCTCCGGGTGCGGGGGTCTTCGCGTCTCACGTTTTATGTCTATTGGTCAGCGTGCCCCTTGAGCAAGTGAGTAAGGCTGAGGGTGCTCGTTCTTTAGAGCCAGCCGCCGTCCTTTTCCCAGGCGTCGTTGCGTTCGCGGGCGCGGTCCATGGCATGTGCCGCCTCCTCGTAGGTTTTGAAGGGGCCCCACAGGGAGGTGACGGCGCTCTGCTGGCCGCGTTCCACCTCGCCGGTGGACAGGTTGTACCAGTACTCTTCGGGGTGCGGGCTGGTGGCTTCGGTCGCGGAGTTTAGGGTCTTTTCGACCGCCGAAACGATTGCGTCGCTCAGGCGGTTTTTCGTCTCGCTCACGGGTTCTCCTTTGACGGTGAGGGGTTGGTGTTTCTAGCTTCTCACGCGCATCGGTTCGTGGCAATGAGGCAGGCGGAGCTTCTCACGGCGCTTCCCCCCTCTTCCACGGTCGTCCGCCCCATGCCTTCCGCTCCTGTCTTCCGTTCCGCACAGTTTTGCCGCTAGGCTGCATGAAATTTTATTCACAATCTGGGAAAAAGGTACGGCTTATGTATCCGCCGCTTTTTAGAGCCCCGGCAACGGACACAACCCGCCCACGCCCGGTAAGATGAAACTATGTCTTCAACCAAAACGAATACTTCGCATAATCTTCCCGCAGAGCCCGGTCGAGCACCCGTCGGTTGCCTGACTGCCGGACGCATCACCCCCGTGCGCCCGGTCCCCTCGCACATTGTTCGCCCCGAGTACGTGGGTAAGCCCACCGCCAACGAGGGTAACGACTCGAACATGTACACCCCCGAGGAAGTTGAGCGGGTTCGCGCCGCCGGCAAGATCGCGGCAGGCGCCATCGTTGAAGCTTCCAAGATTTGCGTACCCGGCACCACCACCGACGAAATTGACGTGCTGGTTCACGAGTACATTTGCGACCACGGCGCGTACCCCTCCACCGTGGATTACCGCGGCTACCCCAAGTCCGTGTGCACCTCCCTGAATGAGGTTATCTGCCACGGCATCCCGGACTCCACCGTGCTGGAGGACGGCGACATCCTCAATCTGGACGTCACCGCATACCTGGACGGCATGCACGGTGACACCAACAAGACCCTGCTCATCGGTAACGTGGACGAAGAGTCCCGCCTGCTGGTTGAGCGCACTGAAGAGTCCCTGAACCGTGCGATTAAGGCTGTGAAGCCGGGCCGCCAGATTAACGTGATTGGTCGCGTCATTGAGAAGTATGCGGCACGTTTCGGTTACGGCGTAGTTCGCGACTACACCGGTCACGGTGTGGGTCGCGAGTTCCACTCGGGCCTCATCATCCCCCACTACGATGCGGCACCCGCCTACGACACTGAGATTCGTGAGGGCATGATTTTCACCATCGAGCCCATGCTGACCCTCGGCACCATCGAATGGGACCTGTGGGATGACGACTGGACCGTGGTCACCCGCGACCGCAAGCGCACCGCACAATTCGAGCACACCCTCGTGGTGACCGCTGACGGCGCGGACATCCTCACCCTGCCCTAAGTTGTTGTCTTAGACATCTAAGTTTTAGGGATAACCTGGCGAACCATCTATTCATTATTACTCGATAGCGCAGATATGTTTCTCCGCTCAGGCGAAGGAAAGAAAGGAAATTATGGCTAACTACGCTGAGCCCAGCCTCATCAACGGCCTGCCCGCTCCTACCCCCAAGGACCTGCAGATTGGTGTGGACATTGGAGGCACCGGTATTAAAGGCGGCATCGTCGACCTGCGCACCGGTGACCTTGTTTCGGACCGTTTCCGCATCGACACCCCCAAGCCCGCAACCCCCGCCGCTGTGGCTGAGGTTGTACGCCGCGTAGTCGATGAGTTGCAGGGCCGTGACCTGGCTCCGGATCCCGAGTCCGCTGTCGGCATCGACTTCCCCGCAGTAGTGAAGAACGGCATGGTCTTCTCCGCAGCAAACGTAGATGACTCCTGGATTAACACCGACCTGGAGCAGGTTATGAGCGAGGCACTGGGCGGCCGCACCGTCTACGGTCTCAACGACGCTGACGCAGCCGGTCTGGCTGAGGCAACCTACGGTCAGGGCCGTAACCGTGACGGTCTAATCGCTGTCATCACCCTGGGCACCGGCATTGGCTCCGCCCTCATCAATGACGGTGTTTTGATCCCGAACACCGAACTGGGCCACCTGGAGCTGGATGGCCACAACGCCGAGTCTCAGGCTTCCGCTCGTGCCCGCGAGGTGCACGACCTGTCCTGGAAGAAGTACGGCAAGCGCCTGTACCGCTACTTCGACCATGTTCAGATGCTCTTCTCCCCCGACCTGTTCATCATTGGCGGCGGCATCTCTAAGAACCCGGAGAAGTTCATGCCCTACTTTGAGGACCACATCCGCACCCCCATGGTCATGGCTGCTCTGCGTAACAACGCGGGTATCGTCGGTGCGGCACTATGGGCTGGCGGTATGCTGCCTGAGCGTAAGCGTCGAGGCGAAGCTTAAGAGCTGCTTCCTGTTTTACCCGCGGCCGCGTCAGCGCCGCGGCGAAGCGTAAAGTGTAGCTACAGCTAAAGGGGCTGTTCCTGAGATAGTTATCTCGGGAACAGCCCCTTTCTGTGTGCCAACCGCGCGTATAGCAGCGGCTGGGCTCATTAGCTACTGGGCTAAAAAGTTACTGGGCTAAAAAGTTACTGGGCGATGCGGTCCTCACGCAGACGCGCAATCGCCTCCTCAAAGTCTTCAAGATTCTCAAACGCCTGGTACACACTCGCAAAACGCAGGTAGGCGACCGCATCCAACTTCGACAGCGGCTCCAGGATGGTCAGACCCACCTCGTGCGCGTTAATCTCCGCCAGGCCGCGGGCACGAATCAGCTCTTCAACTTCCTGGGCGAGCTTTGCCAAATCGTCCTCACCCACGGGGCGGCCCTGGCATGCCTTACGCACACCGGCGGCAATCTTCGAACGGTCGAAGGGCTCGGTCACGCCGGAACGCTTAATCACCGAAATGGTGGTGGTTTCAACGGTCGTGAAACGGCGAGCGCAGGAGGTGCACTGGCGGCGGCGGCGAATTGCGGCGCCATCATCGGTGGTGCGGGAATCCACTACGCGCGAGTCGGTGTGCTTGCAATAGGGGCAGTACATTCTTTTCTCCTTGGCTGGGCGATAGCACCCGAGTATACAGCGCTCAAGAATATTTATACCTATTCTACCGTGATATACAGCGGGTACACCGTATGTTTTGGGTGAATATACGCTCAGAGTGGACCCTGTCATATAGAATCCACTCTGAGTCTTACCCCTCGCGGGGACCTTCTACCGTTAGCGTCGAATACAACTCGGGCCGAAAATTGTCTTAATCTCACCGAAGAGGCTCGGGTTCGGTTCCACGCGCACACTCGGATCCAGCAGCACCAGCTGCTCCTTATCGCGGGTACGCACAAGCATGCGCACATCCGCGGTGCCCTTATGGTCGCGCAGGGTCTCCTTCAGCTCCTTCAAGTTCACCTCGGTCACCAGGTACTCGGGTACCATAATGGTGATGGGTGCGGCGCGGCCGTCATCGCTGATTTCCAGGATCTGCAGTTCCTGCGCGCTCATGTTCACGCTGCCGTCATCGCGGCGCTGAACGCGGCCACGAATCGAGCAGATGAGGTCGTCCGCCAGGGCGGCGCCCATCGTCTCGTAGGCGCGGGAGAAAAACATCACCGTAATGGTTGCGCCCGAGGGGTCTTCCAGCTCCACGGAGGCGTACTGGTTACCGCTGGACTTGGCGATACGGCGCGAAACGCCGGTGAGCATACCCGCAATGGTAACGGTTTCACCGTCGCGCACGTGCGAATCTTCACCGATGATATCGTGCACCGAATGGTTTGCGGCATCCGAGAGCGCACGCTCCAGGCCACGCAGCGGGTGGTCCGAAACGTACAGGCCCAGCATGTCACGCTCAAAGTTCAGCTTCTCGCGGCGCTCCCAATCCGGTACCTCCGGGATGGTCACGGTCAGCTCATCACCCAGAGCATCATCCATGCCGAGGGAACCGAAGAGGTCGAACTGACCCGCCGCTTCCTTACGCTTGACCACCACGGCCGCATCCACCGCCGCCTCGTGAATGAGGGACAGCGAACGGCGCGTATGGCCCAAATCGTCGAAAGCGCCCGCCTTAATAAGCGACTCAATGGTGCGCTTATTGCACACCTGCAGCGGCACCTTCTTCAGGAAGTCGTTGAAGGACTCGTATCGGCCCTTCTCTTCGCGGGCGGCAATCATACCTTCGACCACGTTCGCGCCCACGTTACGGATTGCGCCCATACCGAAGCGAATATCGTCACCGACAGGGGCGAAGGTCAGGGTGGACTCGTTCACGTCCGGTGCGAGCACGGTAATGTCCATGGCGCGGCACTCATTCAGGTACAGCGCGAGCTTGTCCTTGTTGTCGCCCACGCTGGTCAGCAGCGCAGCCATGTACTCCTGCGGGTAATGCGCCTTCAGGTACGCCGTCCAGTACGACACCAGACCGTACGCAGCCGTGTGTGCCTTGTTGAACGCGTAGTCGGAGAACGGCAGCAGAATATCCCAGAGCGCCTTAATAGCTCCCTCAGAGTAGCCGTTAGAAATCATGCCGTCGTGGAAGGTAGCGTACTGCTTATCCAGCTCCGCCTTCTTCTTCTTACCCATCGCACGGCGCAGCAAGTCCGCCTCACCCAGAGTGTAGTTCGCAACCTTCTGAGCAATCGCCATCACCTGTTCCTGATACACAATCAGGCCGTAGGTGGTGTCCAGAATATCCTTCAGCGGCTCTTCCAGCTCGGGGTGGATCGGCTCAATCTCCTGCTTACCGTTCTTACGCAGAGCATAATTGGTGTGCGAGTTCGCACCCATCGGGCCCGGACGGTACAGCGCCAAGACTGCCGAAATGTGCTCGAACTCCTCGGGCTCCATGAGCTTGAGCAGCGAGCGCATCGGGCCGCCATCGAGCTGAAACACGCCGAGAGTGTCGCCGCGCGCCAGCAGACGGTACGATTCCGGGTCATCCAGCGAGAGGGACTCAAGGTCCAGGTCAATGCCTCGGTTAGCCTTAATGTTCTCCACCGCATCAGAGATGATGGTGAGGTTACGCAGACCCAAGAAGTCCATCTTAATCAGGCCCAGACCCTCACAGGTGGGGTAATCGAACTGGGTAATGACCTGGCCGTCGGCCTCGCGGCGCATCACGGGGATCACGTCCACGAGGTCCTTGCTGGACATGATCACGCCCGCAGCGTGCACACCCCACTGGCGCTTCAGACCCTCCAAGCCCTTCGCAGTTTCGAATACCTGGCCGTAAATCTTATCGACCGGGTCCTCAATGAGGGCGCGTAAATCTGCCGCCTCGGCGTAGCGCTTATCCTCTTCGTTGTACACATTCGCTAGGGCGATGTTCTTGCCCATGACATCCGGCGGCATCGCCTTGGTGAGGCGCTCGCCAACCGAGTACGGCTGGTCCATCACGCGGGAGGCGTCCTTGAGCGCCTGCTTCGCCTTAATGGTGCCGAAGGTGACAATCTGTGCGACCTTCTCTTCACCGTACTTTTCGGTCACGTAGTCGATAACTTCGCCGCGGCGACGATCGTCAAAATCCACATCGAAGTCGGGCATGGAGACACGGTCGGGGTTGAGGAATCGCTCGAAAATCAGGTCGTGGTCGAGCGGGTTCAGGTCGGTAATACGCATCGCGTACGCGACCATGGAGCCTGCACCGGAACCACGGCCGGGACCCACGCGAATACCGTTGCGCTTCGCCCAGTTGATAAAGTCTGCGACCACGAGGAAGTAGCCCGGGAAGCCCATGGAGGTAATAACCCCCACCTCGTACTCTGCCTGCTTGCGCACAGCGTCGGGAACGCCCTGCGGAAAGCGGTAGTGCAGGCCCTTCTCGACCTCCTTCACGAACCAGGATTCCTCGTTTTCGCCCTCGGGCACGGGGAAGTTCGGCATGTAATTCGCCTTGGTATTGAACTCCACGTTGCAGCGTTCAGCGATTTCCAGGGTGTTCTCACACGCGCCGGGAATGTCACCGAACAGGGCGTACATCTCTTCTGCCGAGCGCAGGTAGAAGTTATCCGCGTCGAACTTGAAGCGCTTGGGGTCGGTAAGGGTCGAGCCGGACTGCACGCACAGCAGCGCCGCGTGAGCCGTGTTGTCTTCCTGGCGGGTATAGTGCAGGTCGTTGGTTGCGACGAAGGGCAGGTTCAGCTTCTTGGCGAGGCGGTGCAGATCTCCCTGGACGTTGCGTTCAATGTCCAGGCCGTGGTCCATGACCTCGCAGTAGAAGTTGTCCTTGCCGAAAATATCGCGGAATTCGCTCGCCGCCTGGACTGCCTCATCGAACTGACCCAGGCGCAGGCGCGTCTGAACCTCACCGGAGGGGCAACCGGTGGTTGCAATTAGACCCTTCGAGTAGGTCTGCAGCACCTCACGGTCCATACGCGGCTTGTACAGCTGACCTTCCAGCGAAGCAATCGAGGAGGCACGGAACAGGTTGTGCATACCCTCAGTGGTTTCAGCCCACATCGTCATATGGGTGTACGCGCCACCGCCGGAGACGTCGTCGCGGGAACCGTCGCCCCAGCGCACACGCGAACGGTCGGTGCGGTGCGTGCCGGGGGTCAGGTACGCCTCCACACCAATGATGGGCTTAATGTCGTGCGCTTTAGCCTGGCGCCAGAAGTCGAAGGCACCAAAGAGGAAGCCGTGGTCACTGGTCGCCATGGACTTCATGCCGAGTTCTTTAGCGTGGGTGAACAAGTCGCCCAGGCGCGCGGCACCGTCGAGCATCGAGTACTCGGTGTGCACGTGCAGGTGCGTAAATTCTTTGGTTGCCACGGGAATCTCCTGGAGGTATGGGCTGGAGGATGGGCGGTGAAGGTGAAGCTGTGTGCGGCGGCGTGCGGGCGGCTATAGCTAGCCGACTGTCTAGCCGAGCTGAACCTTACCCTCGCGCAGAGCGGTCAGCGCGTAGGACAGGTCGAGCGGGTACTCGCTGTTGAAGGTTACGCGCTCGCCGGTGCCGGGGTGATCGAAGCCCAGGCGGTGCGCGTGTAGCCACTGGCGGGTCAGGCCCAGTTCGGCGCTAAAGCGCGGGTCGGCGCCGTAGGTGAGGTCGCCGCAGCAGGGGTGGCGCAACGCAGAGAAGTGGACACGAATCTGGTGAGTGCGTCCGGTTTCCAGGTGTACCTCGACCAGCGATGCGGGGCCGAAGGCTTCGAGCACATCGTAGTGGGTAATGGAGTTGCGTCCGTCTTCGACCACGGCGAACTTCCATTCGTTGCCGGGGTGGCGGCCAATGGGTGCGTCAATGGTGCCGTGCAGCGGGTCGGGCAGGCCCTGCACGAGGGTGTGGTAGACCTTGTCCACGGTGCGTTCCTTGAAGGCTCGCTTGAGTGCGGTGTAGGCGCGTTCGCTGCGGGCTACGACCATCAGGCCGCTGGTGCCCACGTCCAGACGATGCACGATGCCCTGGCGTTCTGCCGCGCCGGAAGTAGCAACCGAAATGCCCTCGCCCATGAGCGCGGAGATGACGGTGGGGCCGTGCCAGCCCGGTGAGGGATGTGCCGCCACGCCTGCGGGTTTGTCCACCACGACGATGTCGTCGTCCAGGTGCACGATACGAAAGCCGTCCACCTTTTCGGGGCGGATGTCTGCCAGATCACGCGGTGCGGGTGCATCCACGACGACTTCGTCCCCTACAGACAGCTTGTAGGACTTGCCGATTTTCACGACCTTGCCGTTGTTGGTCACGGTCACGTGGCCATCACGAATCCACCCGGAGGTGCGGGTGCGCGGCGCGTCGAGGGCACCGGCGAGCGCGGCGTCCAGGCGCATACCGGAAAGCGCGCCTTCAACGGTGAATTCGGCGCGGATACCTGCCGATTCTTCGGTGGCGTTGGTAGTTTCGCTCATGCGGCTCTCCTTCGGGTGGTGCTTGCTTTAGTTGTCTGTGTGGGAGGGGCTGTGTGAAAACGTCTCTGTGTGAAAACGTCTGTAGGCGCATGTGGCTACGATGTAGCCGAGGCATGTAGCGGAGGAGGGAAAGCTACTTGGCGCTCTTCGCTGCCCTGTTCTTCTCAGCCGCGTTCTTGTCACCAGCCAGGGCCTCGTCAGCCGAGGTTTCTTCAGCGGGCGCCTGCACGCGGGTGCCGTTGAGGTTCAGACCTTTGAAGTTCAGCAGCACGATGAACGCCATGCACACGCAGATTGCGGAGTCTGCAATATTGAAAATCGCGAAGTTCGGTACGGAAATAAAATCGACCACGTGGCCGGAGCCGAAGCCGGGCTCACGGAAGAGACGGTCGAAAAGGTTGCCGCAGATTCCGCCGAGCAGGCCACCTAATGCGAGCGTCCAGGACAGGGCACGGGTGCGGCGTAGCAGGTACAGTACCACGGATGCGGCGGCGATCATGACGAGAGTGAAGGCCCAGGTGACGTTCTCGCCCATGCTGAATGCGGCGCCAGAGTTACGAATCGAGTACCACCACAGCAGCCCGTCAATGACGGTAACGCGTTCCCCCAACTGCATCTGAGTAACGACCAGGTATTTCGTGCCCTGATCGATAGCGAACACGACGGCGGCAAGCACGAGCGCGAGAATACCCGCGGAGCGTCCAGAAAGGATGCGCACGCGGTGACCAGTAGCTTCTTCGGCGGCGTTATCGGCTACCTGTGAGACTGAGGATTCAGCAGTCTTGGGGATGTTGGTCATAGCTCTCCTCTAGTCTGTGCCGGTTGCTGCGCCTACGGTGTGGCGGCCCTGCGGTGCGGAGGCGGGATGCGCTCGCGTTCGATAGTGCCCCTCTAGCTTAGCAAATCGGGGTAGTGCATCGAGTATTCTGTGGTGATTTTGCGGGTACTCTCCCGCGCTTCGCACGCTGGGTTCTTGAGTCGTGCCGGGCGGACATGAGAATACCGCCCGGTTCTCTCGATCCCCCCAGTGAATAGCGGTGGAAGAGAAAGAATCCGAGCGGCATACGCCTCAAAGCGTCGTTAGCTTATTCAGACACGCTGTTTTATGCGGAAGCCTCGATAGATTTGAGGTTCTTGAGCTCCTGAACCTGTGCGTCCAGGTGCTGCAGCAGCTTGGAGCGGTAGCGGCTCTCGAAGCCGCGCAGAGCCTCAACAGCGACCTCCAGCTCTTCCTTCTCGTCGGTGAGGCGAGAGAGAATCTCTTCGCGCTGCTGCTGAGCTTCGCTCACCATAGCGTCTGCCTTCTTCTCTGCTTCTTCGAGCAGTTCCGCCTTAGCCTTTTCGCCCTGTGCCACGTAGTCGTCGTGAACCTTCTGTGCCATGGCGAGCAGTGCCGCCGCATCCTGAGGTCCAGACGGTGCCGCGGAAGACTGTGCGGGTGCTACAGCCGCTGCGGGGGAATCGGGTGCGTTTGCAGAGAGCTGCTCAACCTGGCGTTCGAGGGTATCACGCTCGGAGTAGAGTGCACGCAGTTCGACAACGAGCTCGTCCAGGAAATCGTCGACCTCGTTGCGGTCGTAACCGGACTCTTCGGTCACGACCTTGAAGCTCTTAGTGATCAGGTCTTCGGGGGTGATTGCCATGGGCTTCTCCTCTAAGTATCTCTACGGGGTTGGTGATGAATTAAGTGCAGCGAATTCGCCACCCCAATAGTTCAGTGGTATGGCTATACCGCGATGCAGTCATTGGCACCAATTCTACTATTCTTTGGTTTCTGTGCCCGGTTATATATCGGCTGAATAACAAAATATGTACTCGGCACAAGGGTGGGATTCACCACGTGACGCGTCCTCCCATATCCCCCGCCATATCAGGCTCAGTATCTGCTGACAGGTGCATTTCTCATCATCTGATGTAGCTCGCAAACCCAGCTTGTAACCTGTCACGGAAAGCTACCTCAGCCACGGAGCGGGACACCGCAATCAATCCAGCAATCAGGCACAGAAAACCCCGCCAGCATTCCAACCCACAGGGTTTAGAGCGCAGGCGGGGCTCTACAACATTGTTCTCTAACCTCTCAACGGAGCGGTTTAGGAGAATACCGCGGTCATCCGCATCATAATGCTCAGCAGCAGAGACAACACAACAATCAAAATCAGGAAGCCGGTATCCAACGCAACGTTACCCACACGAACCGGCGGGATCAGGCGGCGCAGCTGGTTCATCGGCCAGTCCGTCACCGCGTACACGCCGCTGGCGAAGAGTAGCACAAAGCCCTTGGGTCGCCACTCCGGAGCGAACATGCGCACCCAGTCAAAGAGCATGCGCAACAGCATCGCAATGTAGAGAACGTAGACAACGATTGTAATGAGGGCGAAAATATAACCCATCTATCAGTCCTTAGCCCTGGTCGAAGGGGAATTCGCCGTCGGTCTCAAAGCCGGCGGGAACCTCGGAATTAGCCACGCCCAGAACCTCCAGGTTGGAGGGGGTCAGCAGGAACACCTTAGCGGTGACTCGCTCAATGCGGCCTTCCAGCGCGAATGCCAGACCGGATGCAAAGTCCACCAGGCGCTTTGCGTCTGCGTCAGGCATTTCTTCCACGTTCATAATCACGGGGATGTTCTCGCGGAATGCCTCACCAATGATCTTTGCGTCATTGTAGGAGCGGGGGTGGATAGTGGTGATACGGCGCAATTCGTCCTCTTCTTCCTCGTAACCGTAGGTGTATCCGTTGGTTTCTTCGGGCTCGTAGCCCTGGTCGTAGTAGCCGTCGTTGGAGTACGTCTCGGCGTACTGCTCGGTGTATTCGGTATTCGGCACCGGGGTGTCCTCCCAATTGTCTGCGCTGACGTCGTCCCAAGTCTGCTCGGTTTCCGCCAGATCAGCTGTGGTTTCAGGTGTATGAGCGGTGGCGTATGCCGCTGCATCTACGGTTGCTCGTCCGTCGGCAGTTTCTTCTGCGTCCAGATACTCGGTTTCTGTACCGTCATCGTAGCTATTAGCTTGCTGGTACACTTCTTGTTCAGTATAGGGGGGTTCGTCCTGCAGGTGGTAGGTTTCGCTCTGCGACTCGGCAACGCTGTACTGTGCTGAGCCGGGCAGTGCTGAGAGCCTGTTAGAGCTGTCGGTCTTCTGTGCTATAGCAGCCTGCCCTGCGGAGGCGTTTGCCTCCCGGCGGGATTCAGCCTGCACAGCCTGCGGGGATTCTTCCGGCGTCGTCTCAGCGTTCTGGTATCGTTCCAGGCCGAGGAAACCCGCCAGACGGCTTTGTTTCGCCATGATTCTCTCGCTGTTCTTTCACGTTGGTGGTGTACAGGTTCTGCCGTAGTGCGTCATCAGAAGGTGTGTGCGTAACGGTACGCCATGCACCGGCATGTATATATTACCAGCGCCCACCCCGCGCAGGCGGTCAAGGGCACCGATGATTATGCCGCAGTTTGTACCGAAAGCAGTCCAAAGTGCGATAGGCAACGCACGGCGCGTAGCTTGGGCGAGGCTAGAGCGCCGGGCGCTTACCCATGATGTCGCTACCCACGCGCACGCAGGTCGAGCCCCAACGCACCGCAGCCTCCAAATCCCCGCTCATACCGGCAGAAATCTCGGTCGCATGCGGCACCTGCTCACGCACCAGCAACGCCAGCCCGTAGAGCTTCTCAAATGCCTCATCCGGGTTCACTCCCAGCGGCGCCACCGCCATCACGCCACCACAGCGCAGATGCTCGTGGTTCTCGATGCGCTCCACCAACTCCAGCAGCTCAGAGGCGCTCGTACCACCGCGCGCGCCCTCAGCGGCGTGGCCAGCCGTCGCAACTTCTGCCAGGGACACCTGCACCAGGCAGGTCAGCGCACCCTGCTCCGCCGCCGCGGGTGCGGGTGCCTCCCCCGCCTCGAAGCGCGCGAGCTGGTTTGTGTACGCCTTCGCCAGCGCGTCCACCAGGGAGGGGCGGTCCACTGAATGCACGCTGGAGGCGTACTTGATCACAGACTTCGCCTTATTCGTCTGCAACTGGCCAATAAACGCCCAGTGCGGGGGCTGCACCTCACGCTGGGCACAGTAGGCGGCAAGCTCGCGAGCCTTCGTACTCGCCTCCTGGTCGCGGTTCTCACCGAAGAGAGCTACTCCCCCATCCAGCAGCGCCGCTGCGTCAGAGGCGGGGAAGAACTTCGTAACCGTCACCAGCTGCACTGAGGCGCTCGCCTCAGTACGCACCGCGCTACGGTCCTGCTCCGCGGCGCGGATACGCGCAAGCACGCGACGATAGTTCTGCAGTAGTTGCTCGGCACGTTCGGGAGTGTAGTGCAGGTTCTGTTCTTCTACATTCATCTCAGACATCTTCTCTCCTTCAGCGTCTCTACGCGGCGGGCTCTTCCAGCTTCTGAATCCACACCAGACCCGCGATGCGGCCCGGCTTCTCACCGCGGTTCGTGAACCCGCGATGTGAATACACCTCAGGCTCCTCAAACGTGCACCGCGCACAGTCCATGCTCACCTGCACGCCCGCCTCTTCCAGCACCGCACGGGCGCCGGCGGGCAGATCCAGTCCGGGGGTCTGCTGGCTGGTCACCGCATGCACCTGCGGAATCAGTTCAGTGGACTCGGCGCGCATATCTTCGGGTACCTCGTAGCAGCTACCGCAGATACTCGGGCCCAGCCACGCGATAATTTTCTCCGCGCCGAGCTGACGCATCCGCTGCACGGTCTGCTGGAGTACACCGTCAAGCAGGCCGCGGCGGCCAGCATGGGCTACCGCAAGAATCGGCTGCCAGTTCGCGACCCGCTCACCCACCAGCACCACCGGGATGCAGTCCGCCACCATAATCGCCAGGGGCACACCCTCACTGCTGATGGCGGCATCGGCGACCGGGGAGTTCTCCAGCACCGCTCGGGCACGCTTAGCGGTACGCTCCTGCGGGGCACCGGGCGCGTAGGATTCCACCGCGTAGTCTTCCGGGCGGGCAATCTGCACACCGTGCACCTGGTTCAGGTAAAAGAACGGGTCGGTACCCAGCGCTTCCTCCAGGGCGGCACGGTGGTTGAGGGTACGCACCAGGGATGCGTCCATACCGCCACCGAGCTCATCGTCCACGTGCAGGCCCAGGTTGCCCGCCGCGCGGGAGGTGAAACCTACCCGCACACGCCAGGGGCCCAAGGTGAGGGTATCGGCAGAGGCAAGTAACGAAGGTTTGGGATTATCGCTCATCTTCCATTCCTTATCAGAGGTCAGCGGGTATAACGGCGGGTATAGCAAAGGGGAGCCGAGAACAGCACAATGTGCGTGTTTCTCAGCTCCCCTATAGCTTCATAGGACTCTCAGCCGTGCAACGCTTAGGCGTTCACAGCCGGGCAGACTACTTCAGGAAGTCAGGGACGTCCAGGGTGTCGCGGCGAGCCGGAGCTTCCTCCACAACTGAGGGAAGGTCAACGTCGAAGCCAGCAGCGCCGGTGGAAGCCGGAGCAGCAGCGGGTGTGTTGTAGCCGTAGCCGTTAGCAGCCGGAGCGGTGGAACCGCCGAAGGATGCCTGGGTGCGCTGAGCCTGGGTAACTGCAGCAGTGGAAGCGTTGGAGTTGGTCTCCGGGTTCACTGCGTCGAAGCCAGCAGCAATCACGGTCACGCGAGCCTCATCGCCCAGTGCGTCGTCAATAACAGCACCGAAGATGATGTTTGCATCGGGGTGAGCAACTTCCTGAACCAGGCGTGCAGCCTCGTTGATCTCGAACAGACCCAGGTCTGAGCCACCCTGAATGGACAGCAGAACGCCATGTGCACCGTCGATGGATGCTTCCAGCAGCGGCGAAGCGATAGCCAGCTCAGCTGCCTTCACGGCACGGTCCTCACCGGATGCCGAGCCGATACCCATCAGAGCCGAGCCTGCACCCTGCATGACGGATTTAACGTCAGCGAAGTCAAGGTTAATCAGGCCGGGGGTGGTAATCAGGTCGGTAATGCCCTGCACACCGGAGAGCAGAACCTGGTCAGCCGACTTGAATGCGTCCAGCATGGAGACGTTACGATCCGAAATCGACAGCAGTCGGTCGTTCGGAATAACGATCAGGGTATCAACCTCATCGCGCAGAGCAGCGATACCGGTCTCAGCCTGGTTGGAGCGGCGACGGCCTTCGAAGGTGAAGGGACGGGTCACCACACCAATGGTCAGAGCGCCGAGGGAGCGGGCAATACGTGCCACGACGGGTGCGCCACCGGTACCGGTGCCACCGCCCTCACCTGCGGTCACAAAGACCATGTCTGCGCCCTTGAGGACTTCCTCAATTTCCTGCGCGTGATCCTCGGCTGCCTGACGGCCAACCTCGGGGTTTGCGCCCGCGCCAAGACCGCGGGTCAGCTCACGACCAACGTCCAGCTTAACGTCTGCATCGGACATCAGCAGAGCCTGAGCGTCAGTGTTGATAGCAATGAACTCAACGCCGCGCAGACCAACCTCAATCATGCGGTTGACTGCGTTGACGCCACCGCCGCCGATACCAACGACCTTGATGACTGCCAAGTAGTTCTGGGGAGTTCCAGCGTCCATGTATTCCTCGATTGTTCCGTGTTC
Source organism: Rothia similimucilaginosa (assembly GCF_029850985.2). Lineage (NCBI taxonomy): Bacteria > Bacillati > Actinomycetota > Actinomycetes > Micrococcales > Micrococcaceae > Rothia > Rothia similimucilaginosa. The sequence continues at coordinate 1,403,667 of NZ_CM138149.1, forward strand.
CAGCTTCGGAAGACCCGCAGCTTAATCTAAGCCTAAAGGTTTCCTCTAAAGAATGACTTTATCTGCTAGGATACCAAACTGTTTTTGCTGGTTCCTAGTCACAAAGCGCAATTACCCCCTCTTTTTGTGGATTTAACACAAAAAGGGAGGATATAGCGCCTGAATGGTTCCCCTATCGGGTCACCGGTACGCGCGGGGCAGACACATCGTAGATGGTCACATTCTGTATCTGTGCTTCGGAAGATTTCTCTTCCTGAGCACGCTTGGCAATAGCCTGGCGCAGGGAGAGCAGGACCTTCGCCTTCAACTCGCTCTCTTCAGCGGTTCCCCACTGCACCGTAGTATTATCCCTCAAGGTTATAGTGATACTTGAGGTTGAGGTGGCACCAGCTTCCTTAACCTGAACTAGAAGTTCAGAGGGCATCGCCGAGAGCACCGTAGAAATGGTGCGGAATTCGTCCGAAGTCTTCGGATCATCACCGCTGAAACGAACCAGCGGCACCGAAGTATCGGGCTGAGTCGCCGACTCGAGCAGGCTCACACCATCGCTATCAACAGTATGGTACGTATCTCCCTGCTTCACAACCGCAACAGCGGTACGCTCCTTCAGGGTCACCACCAGCTCATGCGGCGGACGGCTCTCCACCTGCACGCTACGAAGCACGTTATCCTGCCCAATCAGCTCACGCACCTTCTTCTCGTCAATGCGAGTGAGCGGAACCCCGCGCAGAGGCCCCAGCTTCTGCTCCACCTGAGTGGTTTCCAGCAGGGATGTGCCGCGCACTGTAATCTTCTGAGTCGCCAACAGGGGCGAGAAGAAGACCAGCACCACGTACAGTACCGCAATAATAGCCAGCACCGAGGCGGTGTACAGCAGCTTACGGGCACGAGTCAGAGGCACACGCTCCTTACGGGAGCGCTCCTCTGCACGCAGACCGTCTAGGCCCGGATCCTGACGCAGACGCTCACGGTGAGCCTGACGGCTCGCACGCTCGCGTTCCTTCTCAATCTCCGCTGCACGCTGCTGCTCACGCTCGGCACGCCAACGACCAAAACGGCTCGCGGGGCGAGGGTCTTCGGCAGCCTTCTCCCCCGCCTTATCGGCGCTTTCTTCAGCCTTCTGAGCGACAGACTCTTCGTGAGATTCAACAGAACCGGCAGATGCTTTGCCAGCGGTGGACGCCGACTTCTTGTCAGCGTCCTTATCGCTACCCCTATCTACGCTCTTCACCAACTGCGAGGATGCAGTCTGAGCAGAGCCGCTCTTCGAAGAAGAATCCTCAAACGCCTCAACATCAAACAGCTCGGGAGCGTGCTCCACCTCAGACACGGTACGACCAGTCATCAGCGCCGAACGCACCGAATCCTTCAAAGACTGCGCCGAAGAATGAACCTCCGAAGCGCTCTTGGACGCCGAAGATTCAGAATTCTTCTGCATTGAAGCCTTATGCACAGGCTTACGCGGCATGTGTCGAACGGAACTCGAAGACTGAGTAGCGGCAGACTGCGCAACAGCAGGCTGTGCAGAAGCCTCGGAGGCTACAGACCCAGTAGGCTTCGTAATATCAGTCTGAGCAGCACCAGTCGGCTGAGGTTCAGCCTGAGGCACTTCAGCCTTTGTTACCGAAGCCTTCACCTGCTGAGGTGGCACGGACTTAGCCTGTACCGCCTCAACCGGTGCCACCTCAGTCTTCGCATTCTCAGCTACTTGCTGAGCACGCAGACGAGCACGCGAACGCGGAGCCTTTGGCGCGCGCGAGGAGGAATGCCCCTCCGCAGAGAGACCAGAACTCATCGGCACAGCCTAAGCCTCCGACTTCTTCGACTCGCCACCGTGACGGATCCCCAAGGACTCCAGCAGACGCGCACCCAAAGCGGTCACGTCACCAGCGCCCACAGTCATCACAATATCGCCGTCCTGAGCGCAGGTCACAATATCCTCAATAGCGCCCTCAGCGGTAGCGTAACGAACCTCAGAGAAACCAGCACCGGTAATCAATTCACTGGTTACCCCCTCAATCGGCAACTCGCGAGCAGGGTAAATATCCAGCACATGAGCGCGGTCAGCCACCGACAGGGCCTCCGCGAACTCCTTCGCGAACTCACGAGTACGAGAGAACAGGTGCGGCTGGAAAATCACGTACAGGCTATGACCATCAGCCACGGTACGACCGGTCTCCAGGGCACGGAAAACCTCAGTCGGGTGGTGCGCGTAATCATCAAAGACCTTCACACCAGCAACCTCACCGCGCAGGGTAAAGCGGCGGTCAGCACCCACAAACTCAGCCAGCGCACGAGCAATATCAACAGCCTCGTAACCAGAAATCAACGCCGAAGCAAAAGCAGCCGAAGCGTTCAGCTGGTTATGAATACCGGGCACCTTCAGCGCAAGATTCTGCTGGCCTTCATAACGCACACCGCGGCACTCAAAAGACCAGGAAAGGTGCGAAGAAGAGGAAGAACCCGCGCTGGTAATCTCGCTAATGCGCAAGTCAGCATCCTCAGACTCACCGTAGGTCACAACGGAAACACCCGCCGCACGAGAATGAACCGCCAAAGCCGTCGCACCCTCATCATCGGCGCAGGTCACCACAACACCGTTAGGTGCCAGCGAACCCACAAAACGGTTGAACGCCTCAAAGACACGCTCGTCCGTCTTATAGAAATCCAGATGGTCCGGCTCAACATTCGTCACCACAGCAATAGCCGGGCGGTAACGCACAAACGAGCCGTCCGATTCATCAGCCTCAGCCACAAAAATCGACTCGGGGCCCTGAGTACCTAGATGGGCGTTCGTGCCGCGACCAGTAATCACAGTACCCACCGCGAAGGACGGCTGTGCACCCAGCTGATCAAACATCACAGAAATCATGGAGCTGGTCGTGCTCTTACCGTGAGTACCGGCAACAGCAACCACCTGAGACTCACCCATCACAGCGGCGAGCGCCTCAGAACGATGCAGCACACGCAGACCTTGCGCACGAGCGGCAGCAAGTTCCGGGTTATCCTCACGAATCGCAGTAGAAATCACCACGGTATCAACATCCACAATGTTCTCCGCCTGCTGAGGAACAGCCACACGAGCACCCGCAGCACGCAAAGACTCAACAGTAGCCGACTCGGCGCGGTCAGATCCGCTCACCGTCACACCAGCCTGCAGCATCAAAACGGCAATAGCGCTCATACCCGCACCACCAATGCCGATGAAGTGCACACGACCCAACTCGCTCATCTTCGCACGCTCAGGGAACGGCGGGTTCAGCGGTGCCGGCAGCACCATCTCAAGATTCATCAATTCAGTCATTACTTCTCAGCTGCTTTCAATACTGCTTCAGCCATAACGCGTGCCGCGTCACGGATACCAAGTTCATACGCCGCAGCGCCCATGCGCTCCAACTCCTCCGGATTCGCCATAAGAGCCGGAATCTCACGGGCAAACCACTCACCGGTGACCTCTGCATCCTTCACCAGCAGAGCCGCAGACGCCTCCACCAGAGAACGAGCATTCAGAGCCTGCTCACCATTACCAATGGGAAGCGGCACAAAAATCGCGGGAACACCCACTGCAGCAACCTCACTGACAGTCGCCGCGCCCGAACGCACCAGCAGAAGATCAGCGGCAGCGTACACATCCTGCATGCCGTTGCTGAACTCAATCTGACGGTAATTCGGCTCACTCAACGGCTCACCATTCTCATCCAGAACAGTCTTACCCTTACCGGTAATATGCAGAATCTGGAAGTCCCACTCCGCAAAGTGGTCACGGCACGCCGCCACCGCATTGTTCAGGCTCTGCGCACCCAGCGAACCACCGGTGACAATCACGGTAGGCTTCTGCGGGTCCAGACCCAGGTTACGGCGAGCCTTCGAACGGTGCGCCTCACGGTTCAGGTAGGCAATCTCATCCTTCATCGGCATACCCACCAGGGTTGCGCGCGGGAAAGGAGTGTTAGGGAATGCAACACCGGTGAACTTAGCGAACGTGCCACCCAGTCGGTTCGCCAAACCGGGCTTCGCGTTCGCCTCGTGAATCACCACGGGAATCTTAGTGCTCAACGCCGACAAATACGCTGGCGGGCACACGTAGCCACCCACGCCAACGACCACATCCGCATCTACATCCTTGAGGATGCGGCGGGTCTTCGACAGGCCACCCAAGAACTTAGCGGGGAAAGCAAAAGCTGCACGGTTGATGCTACGGGGGAACGCCGCACGGGGAATAAACTCAATATCGAAACCAGCTGCCGGAACCAGCTCGGCTTCCATCTTGTCCGCAGTGCCCAGCATCAGAATCTTAGCGTTCGGCTCAAGATCACGAACCGCACGCGCAATCGCGAGCATCGGATTAATATGACCGGCGGTGCCACCACCGGCGAAGACTATAGAGCGCGTCTTCTTCGTCATAGATCTTTCTCCCAACACATCGATACAGGATTATTTTACGCTATCGCATCTGTTCAATAGAGCGCCCCCGCCGTCGAGCTATGACTCAACGGCGAGGGCTTTATCTCTTATTCAGTGCAAGTGGAGGCTCAAATAGTAGCCCGAACAGCATGCTCCGGCCGCGAGCCTTTCACCCTGCAGAGGCTAACTCTGCCTGCGGGTGCCGCGCTGAGCCGAGTTCCGAGCCGCGCCCTGAGCCGGACGCTGCACCTGCTGAGCGTCATCCTTCGGAACACCCTTTGCCTGGGCGCCCTGTCGCGGCGTTGCCTGACGCGGAGCACCCTGTCGAGGGTTGCCCTGTCGCTGGGCACGACGCTGACGATCCTCAGGATGCAACGGCTGCAGACCCGCAGGCAGCAAACCCGACGGACGGTGCTGCGCGCTACGGAGCTGAGCACCACGAGGCTGCTGCACTCGCTTCTGAGCAACAGGCTGCTGAGCGGTACGAGGCTGAGCGGAGCGCCGCTGTACAGCCTGCTTCGGTGCAGCTTGCTTCGGAGCCGAGGGCATCTGGTCTGCAGGCTTCGCAGCGGTCGCCTTCTGAGCAAGGCGAGCCTGAGCGGGACGACCCTGCGTGGGCAGCCCACTCGCAACACGAGCCTGCTGACCGGTACGAGGCTGAGCGGATGCCTTCTTCGGAGCTGGGTTCGTCGGTGCAGGCTTCTGAGAGACCTTCTGCTTCTGGGCCTCGGCCTTCTGCTCCGCCTTCACAGGGGTAGCTTCCTCACGAGCCTGCGCCGCCTCCTGACGACGACGAACCTCCTCCTCGTGTATACGAGCCTTCTCCTGCTCACGAGCCATACGTGCCAACTCACGCTGCTGATCCGGCGCAAAACCCAACCAGCGGCGCAACGTACTCTCCGGACCAAACATCAGCGCAAACGGGTTATGTTCCTTCAGTAGGTGGCCACCGGCAGCCGCACGAGCTGCCTCCTCCTGATTCAGCACAATCTGCAACGGCGTACGACGCTTCCAGTCAGCATTCGCACGACGAACCTCACGCGCACTCTGGGTTTCAATATTCGACGGTGCCGCTGCGCCACGCATCGGAGTCTGCCACGCAAACGCCAACAACAAACCCGCCGCAAACAACGAGGACAACAGCGACGAACCACCATAGGAGACAAACGGCAGAGGCACACCAATCACCGGTAAAATACGGGACACCATGGCCATATTGATAATCGCCTGAGAGCTCAACCAAATCATGATGCCGCCCGTAGCCAAACGCACCAGGGGGTCAGTAGTGCGCAGCATAATACGCACTGCGCAGTATACCAGACCTACATACAGCAGCAGAACTGCCAAAGTGCCCAGCAGACCCAGCTCCTCACCAATAATGGCAAAAATATAGTCATTATGCGCCTCAGCCAGGTAGTTATACTTCTGACGCGACTGGCCCAGACCAACACCGAGGAAACCACCGGTTGCCAGCGCCACCTCACCAGAATTCGCCTGATCGCAGTTAGCGTTCGTACACGAACCCCAGATACCGAAGATACGAGCCACACGGTTCGCGCTACTGAAAACACCCAACAGCGCCAGCATCGCAAACGCGCCGCCAATCTTCAGCAACGAGCTACGAGAAGCACCCGCCAGCCACATCATGCCCACAAAGATGAAGCCATACACCATGGCGGTACCCATATCGCCACCGAGCATAATCAGCAGCACCAGGGCGCCCACACCATAAATCGAGGGGAACAGCGTGCGCCAAATACTGCGAGAAATATCGCCGTGGCGGCTATACACCCATGCCAGCCACATAATAATCGCCAGCTTCGAAAACTCCGACGGCTGAATCTGCACCGGGCCGAGCTTCAACCAGTTACGGTTACCGTTCACCTCAACGCCAACGACCACCACAGCAAGCTGCATGACCAAGGCGGCAACCAGCATCGCGTACACCACAGACTTCTTGTGGTAATACCCAACAGGGATACGCGTAATACCCGCCATCGCAATCACGCCAAGAACCAAGAACATGACCTGAGACGAAACCTGCGAGAACGGCGACTGCCCCTGAGAAATCATGGTGACGCTCGACGCCGACAGCACCATAATGCAGCCAAAAATAGCCAGACCCAGGGTCGTGACCAGCAGCATCACCGGCACATCCCACAGGTCAGCCTTCAAACCACGACGGTACAGCCTATCGGCACGAGTACGGAACGGCGCAGAGAAATCCTCCAAACCGGCTCGCAAAGACGCCCAACGACCACTCGCGGTCGAACGCGCCGAAGAAGCCGAACGCTCCGAAGATGCGCTGGTACTCACATGCCCTCCTATAGGCCTCAACTGCCACGGATCCGTCGTGGCGAATACACGAAAAAGGTTCAGGGGTGGGACACCGTTACCATCCCACCCCCGAGAAGAACCCGCAGAAAGCACCCCGGTCACCCAAGACACCCTCTACAGGCAATGTCCTAAGAGTCTGCCAGCTGGGCGGCAACAGCGTTCGCAAACGCATCACCGCGCACCGCATAATTCTTGAACTGGTCCATCGAAGCAGACGCGGGAGCCATCAGCACGGTATCGCCCGGATGCGCCAGCTCAGCAGCCTTCGCAACGGCCGCGTTCATCACGGCAATACCGTCCGAAGAATCAGCCACAGCGGCGGTCATATTGTAGGTCGGAACCTGCGGAGCATGGTTAGCCAACGCCGACTTCAGCGCCGCAGTATCAGTACCGATAATCAGCACAGCCTTCAGACGCTTAGCGTGAGCAGCAATCAGCTCATCGTACTCAACGCCCTTCGACAGGCCGCCAGCAATCCACACCAGCGAGGGGTAGCCGCTCATCGACGCGTTCGCAGCGTGAGGATTCGTAGCCTTCGAATCGTTCACCCACATGATGTCGTTCGCGTAGCCCACCAGCTGGTTGCGGTGCGCACCGGTCTTGAAAGAACGCAGGCCCGCGCCCACAGCCTTCGGGTCAATATCAGCCGCACGGCACAGCGCCGCAGCCGCCAGAGCGTTCTCCACGGTGTGCTTCGCGGGCATCTTACCGGGTGCCGGAGCCAGATCCTGCAGGACCGCCAGCTCGTACGCCTCGTTGTAGCGGTTCTTCAGGAAGGCGCGGTCCACCAGAATATCCTCAGCCAGGCCGAGCATCGACACGGAGGGCATCTCAGTGGAGCTGAAGCCAATCGCGCGAGCGCCCTCAATAACGTCCGCGTTCTCAACCATGCGCAGGGTGTCTACGTGGTCGGTGTTGAAGATGCAGGCGACCTGAGTGTGTTCGTACACGCGAGCCTTATCAGCCTTGTAGCCGTCGAAGGAGCCGTGCCAGTCCACGTGATCCTCAGCGATGTTCAGAACCACCGAAGCGTACGGGGACATCGAGTAGGTCCAGTGCAGCTGGAAGCTGGACAGCTCCACCGCGAAGAATTCATAGGGCTCATCGTCTGCAATGGCGTACACGATGGGCATGCCCACGTTACCCACCTGAATAGACTTCTTACCGGCAGCCTTCAGGATGGAATCGACCATGCCCACGGTGGTGGTCTTACCGTTCGTACCGGTCAGGCACAGCCACTTGGGAGTCGGGCGGTCGTTGCGCTCATTCAGGCGCCACGCCAGCTCCACATCGCCCCAAATCTGGATGCGACGCTCATACGCGTCCAGCATGACCGGGTGGTCGGGACGCACGCCCGGGGAGGTCACCACAAGCTCGGGTTCCTGACCGTCCACCGGGGGCAGTGCGCGCATGTGCTCGGGACCGAACAGGCCCTCAACGTTGCCGTAGGCGTTAGCGTACAGGTCGATGCGTTCACGCTTCTCCGGGGTATCAGCCCCGTCGATGACAACGATCTTCGCACCCAGCTGGGCGAGCACATCGGTCACAGCGTCGCCGCTGGTACCCATGCCCACCACGACCACGCGCAGGTTAGCCCAGGGCGCACCCCAGTGAGTCAGCTCCGCGAGGCGCTCGTTCTCATACACCGGGTTCACCGCAATAGCGGCGGCGTTCGCTTCAATGCGAGCTGTATCCGGCTGTTCATTAGTTGACATTAGTGAATCACTCCAGAAGTCTGCGAGAACCAGTCACCGAAGAACAGCGCCAGGGCAACGAGCACGCAGAGGGCGTTAACAACCCAGAGGCGGAACACGGAGTTCACTTCGCCGCTGCTGACGGTACCGGGGGCAATGCCTCGCTTATCAATTGAGTATTTGCCGTTGACGCCGACCTTCTCCATGTGGTGGTGGAAGGGGGTCATACGGAAGTAACGGTGCGCGTGCAGGGGCTTCTCCCCCGCTGCTACCGAACGCTTACGGCTGGTCTTGAACACGAACTTCTGCACAATCACAGAGAACACTTCCAGCACGGGAATCAGAGCGATGACCAGCAGAAGCAGCTCGGTGCGGGTGAACAGCGCGAAAGCAACCATTGCGCCACCGAGCGCCAGGGAACCGGAGTCGCCCATGAAGATCTGTGCCTTCGACACGTTCCACCAGAGGAAGCCAGCCAGCGAACCCACCAGGGATGCGGCAATCAGCGCCAGTGAACCGGGGTCGCGCACATCGTAGCAGGCGGTGCCAGCGCCAGCGGAGCAGGCGTGTACGTACTGCCAGATGCTGATGGTCAGGTAGCCGGAGAAGATGGTCATCATGATGCCGCCAGCCAGGCCGTCCAGACCATCGGTGAAGTTCACCGCGTTCGTACCGGACAGGGAGATGAGGGTAATCCAACCAACCAGCAGGATGGAACCGAAGACCGCGCCCGCCGCGAACAGGTCAATGGGCAGGTCACGTACGAAAGAGATGGCGGTCGACGCCGGACGAGCACCCGACTCATTCGGGAACTGGAACGCCAGGTACGCAAAGGGCAGGGTCACGCCCAGAAGACCAATGGTCTTCTGCTTCTCGGTCAGGCCCTCGTTGCCCTTATTGCGGAACTTCATGATGTCGTCCGCCGCGCCCACACCGAGCATGCCCAGGGTGAAGGCGATGGTCAGCCACGCGGTAGCGGTCGGTACCGGCGCGGTACCAAAGAGCAGGGCGCTCACCGCCAGGGTCAAGAAGTAGGCGAGAATCGCCGCGGGGATGAAGATCAGACCCGCCATGGTGGGGGTGCCCGCCTTGTGCTGGTGGGCTGCCGGGCCTTCCTCACGGATGAGCTGGCCAAGGTTGAGGGCCGACATCTTCTTGATGAACACCGGCAGCGCGGTGAGGGAGATGAGGAATCCGAAGATTCCAGCAATCAGCACGGTAATCATAAAGCGCTACCCTTCGTTCGTGGTCTGTTCGGTCGAAGTACGGTCGCCGTTAGCGGTGCCGTCCAGGTGAGCGGCAAGGTGGTCGCTCAAATCGGTGGTTTCAACAAAGTCACCGGCAGAAAGCCAGGTCGGTGCCTGCTCTTCCTCAGCACCGAAGGTGTACTCGGCGAAAGCAACCTGGTCACCCAGAATGCCCAGCTTCGCGCCGTTCGAGGACTTGAAAAGCACAATGTCACCGGGGCGAACCTCGGCGCGCAGAATCTGCTCTGCCTCTTCCGGGGTCTTCACCCAGGTCGCCTCATTACCCCAGGAGCCTTCCAGGTGAGCCGCATTGTAGGTGGGCTTCGTCTCGTCGCCCACAGCAATCAGCTTGGAAATGTTCATGCGCACCACGAGGCGGCCGATGCGGTCGTGCTCCTCCAGGGAGGCGTCACCGAGCTCCAGCATGGCGCCCAGAACAGCCCAGGTGCGGTGCGGCTGACCGGTCGCTGGGTCAACGGTGCGGCCCAGCTGCGCCAGGGTGCGCAGTGCCGCCGCCATCGACTCAGGGTTCGCGTTGTACGCGTCGTTAATGACGGTCACGCCGTCGGCACGGTCGGTGCGAGCCATACGCCACTTCGAAGCTGCCGCCGCCTTGTTGAGCGCGCGAGCAATCTTCTCACCCGAAATACCGCTGTTGTAGGCGATCGTCGCCGCAGCCAGCAGGTTGTGCACGTGGTGCTCACCGATCAGCTGCGAGGAAATCTCGTACTCTCCACCGTCAGGCAGGCGCAGAGTGAACTCGGGGCAACCGGCATCGGTAGTACGCAGGTTTAGCGCCGCAACATAGCGTTCGTAGGGGTGACCGTTCGCGCCGGTCTTCTCGCCCACGCCGAAGTACGTAATGGGGGCAACCGAACGCGACGCCATGCGCAGCACGCGCTCATCGTCAGCGTTCAGAGCCAGGGAGCCGGTCGGCTGAACGCCCTCAGCCAGCTCACCCTTAGTACGCTCAATATTGTCCACGCCGCCGAACTCGCCAGCATGCGCGGTACCAACCTTCAGGATTGCGCCGTGATCAGGGTGCGCAATATTCGCCAGGTACTCGATGTTGCCCACGTGGTCGGCCCCCATCTCAATGACCAGGTAGCGGGTAGACTCATCCGCACGGAAAACGGTCAGGGGCACGCCCACCTCACTGTTGTAGGAGCCGACCGGTGCAACGGTCGGGCCCTCCGGGGTGAAAATGGCGGCAAGAAGGTCCTTGGTGGTGGTCTTACCGGCAGAACCGGTAATACCGATAACGGTCAGCTCACCCTGAGCGCGCATCTGCTCAATGGAATAGCGCGCCAAATCGCCCATCGCCAGCACCACATCCGGCACCTGGATGCTCGGGTAGGGCACGCCCTGCTCGTCGAGTACTTCATGCTCGACCAGCGCCAGGGTCGCACCCTTCTCAAACGCCATGGGGATGAACCTGTGGCCGTCAGTGACCGCGCCGGGCTTCGCCACGAACAGGGTACCGGTCTGCACCTCACGGGAGTCGGTGGTGGCGAAGTCTGCGTACACCTGCTCCTCACGGCCCTCCAGGCCGATAGCGGTGCCGCCGGTTGCCTCAATAATCTGGGCGGCGCTGAGCTTAATCATTCTTCACCATACCTTCAGCGGTTTCAGAGTCACTTTCTTCGAGCATGCGCTGGTAGTCAGGCAGAATCTCGAAACCGTGCGCACGCAGGGCACGGGCGGTTTCAACGCGGTCGTCCAGGGCGATATCCACGCCGTCAACATCCTGTTCGGTTTCGTGGCCGCGGCCAGCAATCAGGATGGCGTCGTGCTCGCCCGCCAGGGCAATTGCCGCATCAATAGCGGCGGCACGCGGAGCGATATTCAGAATCTGGGTGGCTCGGCGGTTCTCAGCCCTCTGCGCACCCTCCTCAATGGCGGCACGAATCGGCTCGGGCGCCTCACCATGCGGATCGTCATCAGTCACAACCACAATATCTGCGTACTGTGCCGCAATCGCACCCATGATCGGGCGCTTGAGCTGGTCACGCTCACCGGTCGCGCCGAAAACAATCATGACCTTGCCGTCGCCGGGGCGGTCCATCGCCTCCAGGGCACGGGTCAGGCCGTCAGGGTTGTGGGCAAAGTCCACAATCGCGTGCGGAGCCAAAGAAATCAGCTGCATACGACCCGGAACCACCGGAGTCAGAGCCGAACCGGACGCCAACTCAGGCAGCAGGCGCTCACGCTCAGCGGAGTCAGTGTCCAGGTACGCCATGAGCGCCGCCAGCGCAGCATTCGAAACGTTAAAATCAGCGGGCAGACCGATGTAGCATTCAATGCTCTCACCGGCGCCATTAGCCACGTGGAAGCGGTGACCCAAGCCCTCACGCTGGACCTTCACCACAGCCCAGTCGCGGGCACCGAACTCTGCGGGCACCTCAGCCAGGCCGGCACCGCGGGCAGTGACCAGACGGTGAACCTGCTCGGCACCCATCTGCTCACACGCAGCGGCGAACATCTTCTCGCCCCACTCGTCATCAGCAGTAATCACAGCCAGCTCGGCGCGCTCGGGAGTGAACAGCTGAGCCTTCGAGTCGAAGTAGTGCTCCATGGTGCCGTGCAGATCCAGGTGATCCTGAGTCAGGTTCGTAAAGCCAGCAACCGCGTACTTCACGCCGTCCACACGGTGGTAATCAATCGCGTGCGAAGACACCTCCATCGCCGCGCAACGCACCTGATGCTGACCCATAATCGTCAGCAGAGAATGCACGTGAGGAGACTCCGGAGTGGTCATCTTCGAAGGAACCGACACACCATCAATCAGAATCTGAATAGTGCCAATCAGACCGGTCTTCACACCCAGGCCGGTGCGGAACACCGACTCCAACATGTAGGTGGAGGTGGTCTTACCGTTCGTACCGGTCACCGCGTAACGGTGAGTAGCGGGGAACGACGCCGAACCATAAATCAGCGCAGCCAACGGACCGACATACTCGCGCAGGTTCTCAGCCACCAGGACAGGCACCGGCGCCTCACCCAGCAGCTGCGCACCGGCAGCATCCGTCAAAATAGCGGAAGCACCAAGCTTCAACGCAGCCTCAGCAAACTGCGCACCGTGCACCTTCGCACCGGGCAGAGCCACGTACAGGTCCTGCGGGCGAACGCCTCGGGAGTCCATGCTGATACCGGTGACCTCAACAGAATCACCGGATTCAGAACCCTGAACGCCGCTAGCCGGCTGGGAACTCACCTGAGCACCCAAGCCCTGCAGATGTTCGCGAAGGTGCGCCAAACTCACCGGGCGCACAGAATTCGGGCGCAGAGTCTGAGCGTCGCCGCCCAGCAGGTTCTGGCCGGGTGCGTGAGATGCGGTATCCATCGTCCTTCTTTCCTCTCCGCTGTCCGAAGCGGTGAGCTCTGTATGGTCAATGCGCTCAAGGCACACAGGGTCATTCAATATTCTACGGGCTTTAGGCTTCGACAGGTGTTCAGTACCGGCGCTTCTTCATCACGAATCGGCTACCGGGCGCCTCTCCCCCGCTCGCCTTTAGCTCGTCTTATTGGGGCTATCCTCAGCAAAAAGCGGAATCAACTCCGGTTCACCGGTAGAACGCGGCACATTATAGGTGTGCAGAGTCTTCTCCATAATCTTGGAGAACTCAGCCGTCGTACCGTTCGTACCCACGCTACCCTCAGGACGCTGCATGGTCACCGCCACCAAGAACTGCGGGTTCTCAATCGGCGCCACGCCAATAAAGGAGGTCGTGTTGCCGTCATAGCCGCCCTTCTCACTCGGAGCTTCCGCGGTACCAGTCTTACCGCCCACGCGGTAGCCGGTCACCTTCGCCGGACGGGCGTGGCCCTGCTCCACCACATTCTCCATGAGAGTCAGGCAGGAGGCGGCAGTCTGCTCGCTCACCATGCGTTCACCAGGCTCCACGGCACGCTTATGTTCGGTACCGTCCGCGTCAATGATCGCGTCCACAATGCGCGGCTTCAGACGAACGCCCTTATTGCCCAGCGCCTGGAAAATCATGGCGGTCTGCAGCGGAGTCTGCGCAACACCCTGACCGAACAGCACAGTGTACTGCTGACGGCCATCCCAATCACGCCAATCAGCAATCAGGCCCTGCTCCTCACCGGTCAGCTCAATGCCGGTAAACTCGCCGACGCCGTACTTCTTCAACCAGTTGTAGCGCTCTTCCTTGCTGAGCTTCTGACCGACCAGCACCGTACCGGTGTTCATCGAGTCATGAATAATGCCCGAGAAAGTACGCCGCTGCGCCCCGTGCTCAAACGCATCCTTGAAAGTCTGGCCGTCAATCGTGAGGGTCGCGGGCACATCATACACGCTAGTCGGAGTCGTCAGGCCCTGCTCAATCAGCGCCGAAGAAGTCAGCATCTTCTCGGTCGAACCGGGCTCCACGTTCTGCGAAATAGCGCGCGGAGTCATGTCCGCCGCATCCTCAATAGTTGCCGCCCCCGGGTCCATCGTGGAGGAATCAGCGAGAGCCAAAATGGAGCCGTCACGCACATCCATAACAATGGCGGTACACCATTCAGCTTTCAGCTCCTCAGCGCGGGCACGTACCACCTGCTGCGCAAAATACTGCACATCACGGTTAATGGTCAGGCGAATATTCTTACCGTCCACCGCCAGACGCTGCTCTTCCTTCGCCACGGGGATACGCACACCATCAGCACTAATCTCGTAGGTACGCTCACCGGGGGTACCGGCAAGCTCCTTCTCAAAGACACGCTCAATGCCCACCGAGAAGTTACGGGACACCGTTCCGCCCTTGCCGTTGCCGTCAGCCTCTTCAACAATGTTGTACTTGCCGACCACGGAGCCACCCACACTACCGTTGGGGTACAGGCGCTGGGAGAACGCCTCACCGTAGATGAAGGGCGCACCCAGAGCATCAATCTTATTGAAAATTTCCGGGGTGATATTTGCCTTAATCACCGAGTACTTGGAGGTGCCGTCCAGCTTGGACTTGATGAACTCGTCGGTAATGCCCGGGTCAACGGTCTTGAGAATATCGACCATCTCATACACCAGCTGGTTGGGGGTCACCTCAATCTTCTGGGTGCGATCCTCGTTGTAGCGTTTGAAGGTCGCCACGGCGCTCTGATCTGCGGTCAGGTTATAACGCTGCACGGTACGCGCCATAACATTACCGTTGATATCGAGAATCTGGCCACGCACAGCGGGCAGCACCTGCGAGCGCAGACGCTTCTGACGGGATGCATTCGCCACTGCACCGGGGTCAAAGCCCTGACGGATAAACAGGTTCGCACCGATAACGCCCAGAGCGCAGGTGGCTGCGGCGCCTGCGACGAAGCCACGGCGGGTCAGATCCGGCTGACCGGATGCCGATTCGTTCGCGTTCTTACGCGCGTCGGAGCTCATGCGGTGGTCCTTTCGCTGGTCTAGTCTATCGGTGATGCTACGCATCCTGTGGTCAATATTGTTTATCGTGCAGCTTGGCTTGCTGCGGGCTGCTGAGCGGCGCTCGGTGCGGTAGCAGAGCTAGCCGAGGCACTCGGTGCAGGCTGGGTCGGGTTAGCCTGCTGAGCTGAGTTAGTTTGCTGAGCAGGGCTCGCCGAGGCGCTTGCAGATGCCTTAGCCGCCGCGCTCGCCTGGCCGTGGCGCTGCTGAACGGACTTGTCCGCATCCACGATGCCCTTGGCGTAGCTTTCGTTCGAGCCAGCTGCCGGCGGGGCGATCAGGTTTTCCTGCTTGTTTCCCTCAGCACCGGTCGGGCTTGCCGCAGGGGCGGGGGTGCCCTCAATCGTGGAGGACTGCAGGTTCAGGGTCGCCTGCGAAGAGCTCACGAACATGCCCAGAGTGCTTGCTCGAATCGCCAAGTCCTGCGGGGCTTCCTTGAAGCCAATCTCCTGTTGCAGCGCCTGGTTTTCCTGCACAAGCTGCTGCTCCTGTGCACGCAAATCCACCATGTCGTACTGGCGGGTCACAATCAGCACATTGAGCAGCAGAATAAAGACCAGGGTCAGCGGAATTGCCGCAAAAACAGCGAGCATAGTCGGCGGGCTGAGCTTACGAGCTCGGCGGCGCACCGTCGAGAGCGGGTGACGCGACTTCGGCTTCTCCTCGCGGGTCTCCTCGGTACGGGCTGCCGCACGCACGCTCGAGGGCACGCGGCTCGCATTCGTCGAGGTGCGCTTACCGCCGTGCGAAGCCGCGGTGCTGGCGGGACGAACCACCGGCTGGGAGGCGGTGACCGGCTCCAGACGTGCGGTACGGGTACGGCCGGAGTGTGCTCGGGTGGAGGCGCGGCTCACCCCGGTAGAGCCGCCGGCAGAGGATGCGCGGGTAGAGCCAACGGCGCCGGGGGTTCCGGCGGCAGGGCGCGAGGAACCGGCGCGTCGACTCCGCGGGACGCCCTGGGTGCGGGTGGGGCGCGGGGATGCGTGCTGGGTGCTCACTCTTCTTAGCTTTCTGTCTTCTACTTGGAAAGGATGCGGATCTTCTCGGCGGCGCGCAGCTTGGCGCTGGCGGCGCGAGAGTTCTGTTTGATTTCCTCGTCGGTAGGCGGTTCGGCGCCGCGGGTCATGATTTTGACGGTGGGCTTGTGCTCTTCAAGCTCTACCGGGAAGCCCTTGGGCGCCTTGGAGGTTGCCTCTGCGGTCAGTGCCCTCTTGACGATTTTGTCTTCGAGGCTGTGGTAGCTCATGGCGACAAACCGGCCGCCGAGGTTGAGCGCCTCCAGGGCTGCCGGTACGGCTCGTTCGAGGGCTTCCAGTTCGTGGTTCACTTCGATACGCAACGCCTGGAAAGTACGCTTGGCGGGGTGGCCGCCGGTGCGCTGCGCGGCGACGGGCACCGCCTTCTGAATAATGCGCACAAGCTCACCGGTGGTTTCCAGCGGTGCGTTGGCGCGGGCGGTGCAAATGGCGCGGGCGATACGCGATGCGAACTTCTCTTCACCCCAGTTACGGATAATGCGACGCAACTGGTCTTCGCTATATTCATTGACGACGATGCGGGCGGTGAGCTCGTCTTCGGAGTTCATGCGCATGTCCAGGGGCGCGTCGTAGGAGTAGGCGAAGCCGCGGGTGCGTTCGTCCAGTTGCATGGAGGAGACCCCCAGGTCCATCAGGATGCCATCGATGCCCTGCACGCCAGCGGCTTCCATGGCGCAGTCAATCTTGTCGTAGACAGCGTGAACAGGTACGAAGCGGTCACCGAAGCGTGCCAGACGCTCACCGGCGATAGCGTGTGCCTGCAGGTCGCGGTCAATACCGATCAGCACAAGGTTTTCGAAGCGTTCAAGCAGTGCCTCGGAGTGACCACCCATGCCGAGCGTGCCGTCAATGACGTAGGCGGTGCCGCGTTCCTCAACAGCACGTTCGACACCGGGGGCAAGCAGGTTAATGCAGCGGTCCAGCATGACGGGTACGTGGCGTTCGCTGGCTTCGCGCTGGGAGAGGTTCTCAATGGATGCGCCGGTGACCTTGGCGGCAGTACCGGAGTCGGTCGTACCGGTTTCGGGGGCGTGTTCTACGCTCATGGGTGCTCCTGTGAGAATTTGTCCTGCGGGAAAGCTTACGGAAGAGTGGTGCGGTGCGATAGAGAGATGCCGGGCAATAGCCGTCACACCAGCAGAATGCTGGTTAGAGTAGCGGGCTGAATGGGTCCTCGTCGAGGGAGGCGAATTCAGCTTCGGTGCGGGCGAGGTATTCTTCCCAGACTGCGGCATCCCAGATTTCTGCGCGGGTACCGGATCCGATGACGACGAGGTTGTCGGTCAGTCCTGCGTACTGGCGCAGTATCGGAGGGATGGTGATGCGCCCCTGCTTGTCGGGCAGTTCGTCTGAGGCTCCGGAGAGGAAAACTCGCAGGAAGTCTCGGGCGGCTCGTCCTGGCAAGGGTGCGGTGCGCATCCGTTCGTGGATACGTTCAAATTCTGCGGCGGGGAAAACATACAGGCATCGTTCTTGACCGCGGGTCAGAACGAGGCCTGCTGAGAGTTCCTCACGGAATTTGGCGGGAAGGATGATGCGTCCTTTGGCGTCCATTCGTGGTGAGTAGGTACCTAGGAACATTCACTTCACCTCCCCGATGTGTGCCTTGTGCTGAAGTCTGCGGGAGCGGGGCTGTTCCACAATCCTGCAGGTGCCGGTGGTAGGGTGTGCCAAACCAGCGCCTCCACCGCGTGTTTGAGGGCACGGCGATAGGACTGACTTTCAGCTTCTTCCTCCACTTTACCCCACTTTGCACCACCTACCCCACCCGGCAGAGTATCTTTTAGCGTTTTTATGCTCTCTTCTGCATTTTTAACGCTGGTGCACAGCTTCTACACAGGTTCGGGCGTATGCACTCAGCGCTCCACCCTCATCATATTTGCCATACCCAGATTCAGTGACGGGGGCTGATTTCAGGATTTGGTGTGCTCCCTCTACCCAATTCCTCATACGTACATCTCTCACTAGTTCCGGCATAGAAAAAGCGGAGGTAAGAGCATTCTTACCTCCGCCTACGAAGTCTTGAGAGTGTAGTAGAGTACGGACACTTAGCCGCAAAAAAATTTATTGAGACAAATCAGTGTTAGAGCTGACCGTTGTTGCGTTCGTCCCAACGGTCCTCCAGTCGGTTCATGAAGGAGGACCGCTCCTTCTGTTCACGCTGACGTACACGCGCTGCGCCTTCTGCTTTACCGCCGAGGAAGGAATCAACCGGGGTCTTCTTACTGGTAGTTGCAAAGTACACGCCACCAGCCGCGAAGAGGAAGCCAAATACACCCAACCAAATCATGTTAGATGCGACCGCGCCAATAATGATACCCAGACCGATGAGAACGAAGAGAATGCCGAGAGCCAAATGGCGAGCACTAAAAACCGGCGCAGTATTGCCGGTTGAAGACATGGAGGAGGCAAAGTGCGGATCCTCATTGCTCATGAGTTCTTCAAGCTGGTCCAGAACCTTCTGTTCACGCTCAGACAGTGCCATCGTTTTCTCCTTTGAGGTGTCTCTGCTCAAGATGACGTCGGTATCAACCGGGTCATAACCGGGTTAGCCGATGTATCAGCTGGCGCGATAGCGCTTCTTCCCGTCGTATGCTTCCCATCGTACCGCGCCGGATGAGGTTGGCGCATTCTTTTTTAGGCAAAAGCAACTTAAGGTCTTCTACGGAGGGTGCCGCCCTTTCCGTGGTGGTTTCCCTCAGCCTCTTTTCCCTTCTTCAGACTCTTGCTCAGCTTTCCGTTGGGGTGAGGCAACTCCGGAGGCGGGTTTGAGGCTTTCCTGCGAGTACTTGCGGTGAACGGCGTCCATGACGTGCTCCACCTCGGACCATCTGCCGTTTTTCATGAGGCGAGCGCCAGACCCCAAGCGAATACCAGACCCTGTGCGAGTACCGTTCCGCTGACTATTACCGGCTCCCCCACCGCCCCATTGTATGGAGATGGTTTTTGCGGAGAGGATTCTTGCGGAGCCAGTTTGCATGGAGCGTGAGCTTGCCCTGTTCTCAATGGAGTCGAAGAGAGTCTGTTGCACCCCGTCTTCTGCACGGGTTAGTTTCTCAGCGCGCACTCCAATGAGTCGCAGGGGGCGGGGCGCCGCCTGCCCTACCAAGATTCCATCTGCATGCAGGGCTTCCAATGCCAGGGAGGCAATCTGCATGCCGGAGTCTACAGGCACGTTCAGGGCAATAGCGCGGGTGTGCGTTTCGAAGGTGCTGTAGCGGATTTTGAGGCTGAGCCCTCCGGCGAGTTTCCCGGCTGTGCGCAGGCGCTTGCCCAGTTTGAGGCTCAGCTCCCGAATAGCAGCGCTAATCTCCTGGGCATCGGTCGCATCCACCTCGAAGGTATGCTCGCCCCCCATGCTTTTTTCTTCACGTTCGATCGTCACGGGGCGTTCATCAATGCCGCGCGCCATAGCCCAGAGGTGCTCACCTTGGGCTGTGCCGAAGCGTTCTTTGAGCCAGTCCAGGCTCATGGCCCTCATCTGGGCGATGGTGTGAATACCGTATCGGGAGAGCTGCTCGGTACTTTTCGCACCCACTCCCCACAGGTCGGAGACTTTTCTCGGGTCAAGAAATTCTTGAACGCGCTCGGGCGGAATAACCCACAGCCCGTTCGGCTTGCTACCGGTGGACGCCATTTTGGCGAGTAGTTTATTGGGCGCAACCCCCGCGGAGGAGGGTAGGGAAAGTTCCTGGGCGATGCGGTCGCGAGCATGCTGCGCCAGGGCGACGGGGTCTTGGCCGTGCAGATAGGCGCCGGTTAGGTCCACAAAGGCTTCATCCACGCTAACCTGCTCAACGTAGGGGCTCAGATCGTTCAGGATTGCCATGACGGCACGGGAGTAGTGCCGGTAGTCGCCACGTAACGGCAGGACGGTGGCATTGGGGCTGAGGTTTCGAGCGCGACTGAGCGGCATACCGGAACGCACTCCGTGGGCGCGCGCCTCGTAGGAGGCGGAACAGACGACCGAGCGGGGGCCCAGGGGCGCCACGATGATGGGTTCACCGCGCAGAGCGGGGTTTTCGAGGAGTTCGACGTTGACGAAGAAGGCATCCATGTCCAGGTGCATCATGACGCGACCGTTCCTTGCGCCACTATTCTTACCGGTTCGCGTCTGCCCCATGTCGCCTCCTCTCATAGCTTCTACACCCACCTACCGAAAATATAGCATATTTCTACGAAAAATAGAGGCATCCTATCGTAAACGTGTTCGTAAATGCATTCTCTTGGACTTTTCTCCACTAAGCTAGAAGAAGTGCACACCGCACCGTATCAGGACCGTACACAGCAACCATCAGCGAGGATAGTATGACTCCCCCTTCTCCTTCCGGAGCACCCACTCCCCGGGCGACCGAGAGCCTCACCGTAGCGGCACCGAATATCCCGGCGGATTCTGTGCACCTCGCTGAGCGCATTGCTGAAGAGCAGCGAGCCTACCTGTACGCTTTTGACACTCTCATGGCTGAGTTTTTTGCAAGCCAGCGCAAGCTACTCGAGGGCATTTCTACCGAAACTCTACCCCTACTTGAGGCTATTGAGTCCCTCTCCACCGGCGGCAAGCGTCTACGTGCCTTGCTGAGCTACTGGGGCTGGCGCGGTGCGGGTGGCGCACCCGTAACCGAGAACCGCGCATCCTGGTCCATTGTGAAGGCTGGCATGGCGGTGGAGCTGTTCCAGACCTCCGCGCTGATTCACGACGACATTATCGACCGGTCCGATACCCGCCGCGGTGCCCCCTCCGTACACAAGCGTTTCGAAGCGGCGCACGAGCAGAATAGTTGGCGCGGTGATGCTTTCAACTACGGGCTGACCGGCGGCATTCTTGCTGGCGATCTGACCCTGGCTTGGTCTGCCGAGGTTTTTACTTCCCTGGGTGAGGGGGCAATCTATGGCGCCCCTGCACGTACTATTTTTGACCGGATGCGCACCGAGGTTCTGGCGGGTCAATACCTGGACGTCTACTCCGAGGTTCTCGAAACCGAGGACGCTCAAGCGGCTCTGCAACGTGCCCTGAACGTAATTCGTTTCAAGTCCGCCAAGTACTCGTGCGAGCATCCCTTCACGATTGGTGGTGCTTTGGCTCTGCAGGCTACCGCACTGGAGAACAGCACCAGTGCCGTGAGCGAGCAGCACCCGGTACTTACCGGTTACCGCGCGTTCGGTCTGCCCCTGGGCGAGGGCTTCCAGCTGCGTGATGACGAGCTGGGTGTCTTCGGTCAGCCCGAGGTGACTGGTAAGCCCGCCGGCGATGACCTGCGTGAGGGGAAACGTACCGTGCTGGTGGCACTCACCTCCGCCGCCCTCGACGAGAAGGATGTGGCACTTCTGCATAATAGCTTAGGCGAGTCCGAGCTGAGCGATGAGCAGGTGGAGCGCATCCGTGAGCTAATGGTTTCTTCGGGTGCTTTCGCCAAGCATGAGCAGCTAATTGAGCAGAAGTCTCAGGCTGTGTTTGAGGCTCTGGAGGCAATGAACTTGGACGAGCTGACGCATGCGGCGCTGACCGATATTGTGGGCCGTGCACTGCGTCGTAAGGCGTAGGGGTTCAATGCAGTTATAAACGTTAAACAAGTTGAGGCGGCATACTCCGGTATGCCGCCTCAACGTATTGAGCTATCGTTCCGGACAGGTGTCACCAAGCAGATGTTACCGGACCGGCGTTACCAAGCTAGTATTACCAAGCCAGTGCCTGCGCACGGCGACGGATTTCAGTCTTACGACCGTCAATCAGTGCGTCGATGGGACGGCCGGGCAGGGACTCGTCGTTAGTGTACAGCCAGGTAATGGCTTCTTCATCGCTAAAGCCGGAGTCCTTCAGGACAGCGAGGGTGCCCTTGAGGGATTCCAGAACTCGTGAACCGTTCATGAACAGTGCGGGTACCTTGCGCACGTTGGTTTCCGGGTCGCGCAGCGCGATAAGCGTACCGTCAGAAATCAGGTTGTGCACGCGGGTCACCTTCAGGTCGAGGGCCTGCGCAATTTCGGGGATAGTTACCCAATCGCCAACGAGGGCGAAGGTCTGAGCAATATTTTCGTTAGTCACCTTTTAAGAGTGCCAGAGCTGGCACGTATTTACCACTTTTGACCCGTATCTGGCACGGGAGCTCTCCTACGCACCTTTCGTTTTTGTTCGTTGTTTACGGTTTTTGAGTTGGGTGCGGAGCCCTCGGTGCTTCTTAAGAATTCGCTGAGTGTTCACCTGCTCGGTTCTCTTTGGCATCGCTTCTATCCAGGTGGGCGGGCTAAAATGAGGAAACGTATGAATACTCCCAGCACACGCCAAACTTCTCCCGTGAACCCCCAAGCTTTCTCTTCTTCAAAGACTTCTGTTCCTCCCGCCACTCGTCCCGCTGCCCCGGATACCGCTATCGGTTCTTCGCAGTGGCTCAGTGGCGCCATTATTGAGGGTCACTACCAGGTGGGTTCACTCATTGGCCGCGGCGGCATGAGCGAGGTCTATTATGCGCTGGACCTGTGGTCAAATAACCCGGTTGCGCTCAAGGTCCTCTCCCCCGC
The DNA here is from genome assembly GCF_029850985.2 of Rothia similimucilaginosa. Classification (NCBI taxonomy): domain Bacteria; kingdom Bacillati; phylum Actinomycetota; class Actinomycetes; order Micrococcales; family Micrococcaceae; genus Rothia; species Rothia similimucilaginosa. The sequence goes on from NZ_CM138149.1 coordinate 1,426,318, forward strand.
TCTGGCTGAAGACGCGGCAAACCGCCAGAAGTTCCACCGTGAAGAGCGTTCAATGCGTCAGGTAGGTGGTGGCGGACATACGGTGGGTGTGATCTCTTCGGGTACCGAATATTTTTTGGGTCAGATGGTCATGTATATCGTGCTCGAGTACGTGCACGGTTGTACACTGAGCCAGCTGCTGCGTGTGCGTGAGGCTCTGTCCCTGGGTGAGGCTCTGGATATCCTCATTCCAGTGGTGGAGGCACTCTCGGAGGTACATGCGAACCGCTACCTGCACGGCGATATTAAGCCGGGCAATATTCTTCTCGACGCTAACGGTCAGGTGAAGCTCACGGACTTTGGTCTTTCCCGTCGTGATGATCAGGTGGATGCGGGCGCACCCATGGGCACCCCCGTCTACGTTGCACCGGAGGTCCTTGATCCGGAGGTGAAGGTCGGCGCGCAGGCTGATATTTTTGCGCTCGGCGTGATGATGTACCGCATGCTTTCGGGTCGTCTACCCTTTGTGGGTCTGGAGAATGACCAGCAGGTGCTCTACCATAACGCCAACATTGAGATGCCCGCGCTGACCGATGTTGCGCCGGGTGCGGACCGCGATATTGCGGGGCTGGTTTCGTGGTGTACCCGCAAGCAGCCTCATGCCCGTCCCGAGGATGCAACTGACCTGTTCACTGCTCTGCTGGAGATTTCTGAGTCATTGGGTGAGTCCGAGCGCGCTTGGCGTGCCCCCTCGTACCCAGAGCCGGAGCTTCCCCTCTGGGAGGCTGTTGCCGATATTGCAGAGCGTAGCGGCGCTGCACAGATGGTGCGTAACACCCCGATTAGTGCTTTTAGCGATGCCCGCGATCTGCTGGTCTACGATGTCTACTCCCCCGACAGCCTCGTGTACGATACATCGGAGGCTGGTCAGGGTGTGCACCTTGCCGACGTTGACGCTGAGGACTCGGTGCTGAACTGCCAAGGTATTCCGCCTCTGGTCAGTTCCGCTCCCTATAACGAGGATTCTGAGAGCGAGCCGGAGAAGGGCCAAAAGTCCGCTAAGCTCGGTTTGGGTTCTTTCCTTGACCACCGTGCGGGCGCGAAGGTCCCGCAGACTCAGTCCGTTGGTATTGGTCCGCAGACGGAGCAGGAGTTTATCTCAGCTAACGGCGAGTACGCCCCGATTCAGGCGGAACGTTCGTTGAGCCCCTCGGGTTCGCGCCGTTCAAGGGTTAAGGGGGCGGGGAGCGCTTCTGAGGCTCAGGAGTCTACGGGTATTTCTAATGATTCCGCTCAGTCTTCGAAGAAGAATCCTCGTCTGCCTGCTAAGCAGTTTAGGACTCCGCCTTCCGGTATGGCGGTGGGCGGTTGGGCTCTGGCCTTGATTCTGATGGGTATGGGCGCGAGCTTTACCGGCTGGTGGCTTGCTACTTCGTTGGTGCAGTCGGCGTGGTGGCGTAATATTGAGGCGTTCCTAACCTTCTAGCGCCTGCTGTGCTTAACATCTGCGGTACCTAGCACCTGCCGCGTCACTCTTCTGCCGAGCGTAGGTTAAACACAATGCCCGGATCTTCATCTTTGTCAGGTGAAGACCCCGGCATTGTTGTGTCTGCCGCGCATCGCCAACTCTAGCGACGAAAAGCATGAGCGTTTTTATGCGCGGTTCTTGAGGTACTCGGAGACCAGGAACGCGATTTCCAGGGACTGCGAGTGGTTCAGACGAGGGTCGCACAGGGACTCGTAGCGGCTTGCCAGCGCTGCCTCGTCAATGGCGTCGGAGCCACCCAGGCATTCAGTCACGTCGTCCCCGGTCATCTCCACATGAATACCTCCGGGGAATGTGCCCAGCGCCTCGTGCACCTCGAAGAAGCCTCGAACCTCGTCGAGTACGTCGTCGAAGCGGCGGGTCTTGTAGCCGGAAGGCACAGAGATAGTGTTGCCGTGCATCGGATCGGTAACCCAGACAACCTTTGCGCCTTCAGCCTGCACGCCCTCAACGATTGCGGGTAGCTTCTCGCGGATGTTCTTTGCGCCCATGCGGGTGATGAAGGTCAGTCGGCCGGGTTCGCGGTTCGGGTCGAGCTTATCGATCAGTGCGAGTGCATCCTCCGCGGTGGTGGTCGGGCCCAGCTTCACGCCGATGGGGTTGCGGACCTTGGAGAGGAAGTCCACGTGTGCATCGTCGATGCCGCGGGTGCGCTCGCCAATCCACAGGAAGTGTGCGGAGGTGTCGTAGGGCAGCTGGGTACGCGAGTCGATGCGGGTGAGGGCACGCTCGTAGTCCATTACCAGGGCTTCGTGGCCGACGTACATATCGGTGGTCTTGAGTGCTTCGAAGTTAACGCCGCAGGCTTCCATGAACTTGAGGGCGCGACCGATTTCGCGGGCGGTCTTCTCGTAGCGCTCATGCGCGGGGTTGGAGGTGAAGCCGCGGTTCCACTGGTGTACGGCGCGCAGGTCTGCGAAGCCGCCCTTGGTGAAGGCACGAATCAGGTTCAGGGTGGAGGCGCTGGTGTGGTAGCCCTGTAACATGCGCTTGGGGTCGTGTACGCGGGCTTCGCGGGTGAATTCGAAGCCGTTGACAGTTTCACCGCGGAAGGAGGGCAGGGTAACGTCGCCGCGGGTTTCCATGTCTGCGGAACGCGGCTTGGAGAACTGACCCGCCATACGGCCCATCTTCACCACGGGCATGGAGGCGCCGTAAGTGAGCACTGCAGACATCTGCAGGATAGTCTTGACACGGCCGGAGATCTTGTCAGCGGTTGCGCCCGCGAAGGTTTCTGCGCAGTCCCCGCCCTGCAACAGGAATGCGCGGCCTTCAGCAACCTCACCGAGTGCCTGGCGCATGGCGTCGACCTCACCGGCGAAGACGAGCGGCGGTACCGAGTTCAGTTCGGCGATGGTGCTTTCAAAATCTTCGTGTTCGCTCCAGGTGGGCTGCTGGTCAATGTTCAGCTGACGCCAGGTGTCCAGGCCGTGGTCGGGGGTCTGCGAGGTGCCGAGGTTTTGATTGCTCATCTTCACTCCATCGGGATGGTCTTGTGCGTTTTCTGGTTCAGCCCCGTTTCGGGCGCCCGGCGCGCAGCGTACGGCGTGCTGGCTTGCGATTTTTCAAGCTGAATAGACCTAATTGTACTCTTGCTTGCTTCAACACCTAACCCTGCACTCAGGTATATCTCACATGTTTAGATAGCGCCCCAGGTGTCGGCGATAGGAGGGTTGATGAGCACCGTTGCAGAACGCCATACGAAAGGGCAGGATACGGCATGTACCGCATCCCGCCCTCTGTCGTAGGTGTGCACCCGGGGGTGCTGTCTTATTGTTTAGTGCTGCAGGTGTGCGACTGCCGCATCAGCACTCATGTTCTTATCAGTCATGATCTTCTTGACGCGGTCGGCGTACACGTCCACGTATTCCTGGCCGCTCAGAGCACGGATCTCGGAGCCGATACGGTCGGCGATTTCACGCTGAACTCGGTGGCTCATGTCTGAGCCGTCGGTGTGTTCTTCGAAGCTGAGGGGCTTGCCGATAATCGTGCGCACCTGAATGGGCTTGCCGTCGTGGCGCAGACGGACACGGTTTGAGCCGGAGGGCTGAATCAGGTCGGTACCGATCTGGCCGACGGGTACTACGGGTACGCCGGTTTCTAGGGCGAGGCGGGCTACGCCGACCTTGGGGCGGTAGCCGCGTCCGTCGGGGCTACGGGTGCCTTCGGGGTAGATGCCGATGATACCGCCATCCTTGAGGACCTGCCCGCCGGCGTTGAGGGATTCCTGGCTCTTTTGGCCGCCGGAGCGGTCCATGGGAAGCTGGCCAACACCGCGGAAGAATGCCGCCATGGCACGACCCTTCACGCCGGGGGTGGTGAAGTAGTCACTCTTGGCGAGGAAGTTCACGGTGCGAGGCATGGCGAGAGGAATAAAAATGGAGTCGCAGAATGCCAGGTGGTTGCTGGCGACAATGTAGGGTCCCTCGGGCAGGTTTTCCAGGCCATCCACGTCGTGGTGGTACAGTCCCTGTAGCAGGGGTGAGCCAAGAACCTTGAGCGTTGAATAGAGGGCGGTGTTTGGCATTGGGGTCTCCTCTCTGAATATTCCCGGGTCAATTCTATCTTGTCTGGAGCGTAGCGAGATAATAAAAGAAAGAGAACGATTTTTCTGCGCACCGGTGTATCGATGCACTTGAGGCGATAAGACCGTGAGTTGCTGCACCTCAGGTGTTCTGAGCGGGTGCGCTATAGAGCCTGCACCTGCGCTAATAGCACCGCAGGTAGGCGAAGGAGGACCATGAGCATTTTCGATAATTCGCTGGAACCGGTTAAGAGAATTCGGCATAAGGCTCGCGAGCGCAGGCTTCTTGCGACCCAAAATGTTAAGGAATCTTTGGCGCGTTGGCTCGGGGAAGAGCAGGATGCCTTCGACCATTCTCCTGTTTCTTTTACCCCTGATTTGGCGCAGCATTCTGTGGGTATTTTGCTGGTGCATGGCTTTACGGGTTCACCGCACAGTATGCGCCCGGTGGCGCAGCATTTTATGGAGCTCGGGTATGCGGTGGAGATGCCTGTACTGACTGGTCACGCGACCCGTTGGCAAGATTTGCGTGATAGTACGTACCAGCAGTGGCTGGCTTCTGCCGAGCAGGGGTACCGCCGCCTGACTGATCAGGGTCTGTAGGTGGTGGTCATTGGTATGTCGATGGGTGGCACGGTGGCAACTCATCTATCGGCGCGTCTGCCGGTGGTGGGCACGGTGCTGATTAACCCCTACATGGTAGATGTGAGCCCGATGATGCGCCATACGGGCAAAATGGCTAAGGTTCTGCCGATACTCAAGGCAATCGGTTCCGATATTGCGGTTCCAGGCGTGAGTGAGGGCGCGTATTCTATCGTTCCGACGGCGGCGGTGTATCAGTTGCATCTTTTGGGTGCAGAGACTCGTGCTCTGATTCCGCAATTGAAGTCACCGGTTCTATATTTGCGTTCACTGGGTGATCATACTGTGTCAGATAGCTCTCACAAATATTTTCTCGAACATTGTTCAGCTCCTGTAGAATTTAGGTGGCTGACCCGCAGCTACCATGTGGCAACGCTCGACTATGACGCCGAGTATCTTCTCTCCACTGTTCAAGCTTTTGTCGCATCCCTAAACCATTAAATTCTGAAGGTTCCACCCGTTGGCGAATGCATCACCCGCCGCGGTGGGCAGAACATTCAGAAAGCCATCACGGCACCTCGAGCCATCGAGGACAGCCCGCGGCACCGAATCCGCCACGGGCTCACGCCCTGATTTGAAAGGCGCATTATGAAAGTCTTCTCCACTCCCGCTGAGGTTATTGTCGACCCCTCACTGAATCTGACAAGCATTGTTGAGCGCCACCGTGCCGATAGCTCCAATCCGGTACTGTACCGCCGTCAGATGTCTCCAGGTAACTGGCAGCCGGTTCGAGCCCAACAGTTCCACCAGATGGTGACCGACCTGGCTAAGGGTATGATTGCCGCTGGTATCCGCCCGGGTGACCGTGTGGGTATTATGAGCCGTACCCGTTTTGAGTGGACTGTCATTGACTTTGCGATTTGGTATGCCGGCGCTGTCTCCGTGCCGGTGTATGAAACGAACGCTGCCGCCCAGGCGGCGTGGGCACTGTCCCATTCTGAGGCTGTTGCTATTTTTGTTGAGGATGAGAAGCTCCTGAATCGTGTGGCTGAGGCTGAAGATTACGCCGCTTCTACTCCTGAGCCATGCCAACTCAAGCACCGCTGGGTCATTGAGAACGGCGATCTTGACGTTTTGAGCGCTCGCGCGTCCGAGGTGAGCGAGGAGCAACTGGAGCAGGTACGTTCCGCTGCCGGTTGTGATGACCTCGCGACCATTGTGTATACCTCCGGCACGACCGGCCGTCCCAAGGGTTGCGCACTGACTCACGGCCACTTCCTAAACCTAAGTGTCAACACCAAAATGGTCGAACCCGAGATTGCGAATTCCCGCAACTCCTCTATTCTTTTCTTGCCGTTGGCGCACGTTCTGGCGCGTCTGATTCAGGTACTGGCGCTGGACGCTGGCCTGGTTATCGGCCACTCCCCCAATATTAAGAACCTGGCTGCTGACTTGGATAGCTTCAAGCCGACCATGCTGCTGGTGGTTCCTCGCGTCTTTGAGAAGGTATACGAGGGCGCCATGGCGAAGGCGGCTAAGGGCGGTAAGTTCAATAAGTCGCTCTTTGAGCGTTCCACTGACATTGCGGTGCGCTGGTCGCAGGCGAAGGTTGAAGGCCGCGTACCCGTCAAGCTGGCGGCACAGTACGCTCTATACGACAAGCTGGTCTACTCGAAGCTGCGTGCGGCTCTGGGCGGCGAGCTACGTTACGCGGTTTCGGGCGGTGGCCCCCTCGGCGAGCGCACGGCGCACTTCTTCCACGCGGTAGGTGTTCAGGTGGTTGAGGGTTACGGTCTGACCGAGACCTGCGCCCCGATTGCGGCTGGCCGTATCAACCCGTACCAGATTGGCATGATTGGCCCGCTCATCCCCGGTTCCGAAGGCTATATTGCTGAGGATGGCGAGCTTCTGGTTCGTGGTGTAGGCGTGATTAGCAGCTACTACAAGAACCCCGAAGAGGACGCTCAGGCGTTCACTAAGGATGGTTGGTTCCGTACCGGTGACCTGGCTCGTTTCGATGAGCGCGGCTACCTGAAGATTGTGGGCCGCAAGAAGGAAATCATTGTCACCGCCGGCGGTAAGAACGTGATTCCGGGTATTGCAGAGACTCATCTGCGTACCTCTCCCCTGGTTTCTCAGGCGATGCTGGTAGGCGATGAGAAGCCATTCATTGCGGCTCTGGTGACCCTGGATCCGGATACCCTGCCCGAGCAGTTGGAGCACCTGGGTCTGCCACGTTCGCTCTCCATCCCGGAGGCTGCTGTTCACCCGGCGGTTCGTGCTGCGGTTCAGAAGCTCGTGGACGAGGCGAATCAGTTAGTTTCCCGTGCTGAGGGTATTCGCGAGTTCCGCATTATGAACCGCGACCTGACCGAGGCGGACGGCTATCTGACTCCTTCGCAGAAGCTGCGCCGCGCGAAGATTCTGCAGGACTTCTCCTCCTACGTGGATGAGATGTACGGCAAGGTTTCCGATAGTACGTCGGATTCTTTGGCTCGTCTACAGGAGTACGCGGCGGAGCAGTCTGAGAAGTTCGCTGAGCTGCGTGAGCAGGCTGCCGAGCGTCTGCAAGAATACGCGGATCATCAGGCGGAGCGTCTTGCCGAGCTGCGTGAGCAGGCGGCTGAGAAGTTTGAGGAGCTGCGTGAGCAGACCGCCGAAATGATGCAGAAGCCTCATGACGAGAAGGCTGGGGATTCCTCCGCTGAGGTTTCTTCCGCCGAGACTCCCATTGAGAAGCCCGCGCAGGCTGAGAAGAAGACTGCAGAGCAGAGCCCTCAGAAGTCTGACAGCGACAAGGTATAACCGGCTCTGGCCACTATTAACGAGAGGAGGGGGTCGTACCACTTAGGTACGACCCCCTCCTCTCTGTTTGTTCGCCAGAGACCTCGGTTTCCGGACGTTATCTAGCCGTCGTTAGATGGCAGATTCTTAGTTTGTGGGCTCGTCGAATTCCAGACCGAGCAGCGCATTCTCAACGATTTCGGTCAGCGCCGGGTGAATCCAGTACTGGCCGCGTGCGAGAGTACGCGCATCCATGCCGAAGCTCATTGCCTGCAGTAGCGGCTGAATGAGCACGGAGGACTCTTCACCGACCAGGTGTGCACCGAGCAGCTCGCCGTTGTCCTTGCGAGCAATGAGCTTGCACAGGCCGGTCTTGTCTTCCATTGCCCAGCCGTAAGCGGTGTCGCCAAAGTTCTGTACCTTGACGGTAATCTCAAAGCCTTCACGCTCAGCCGCCTGGCGCGCCTGCTCTTCGGTCATGCCGACTACGGCAATCTGCGGGTTGCTGAAGACCGCGCCGGGCACGTAGCGGTGGTCGCTAGCACGCAGGTCCTCGGGGTGGCTGAGGTTATGCTGCACAACGCGTGCCTCGTGGTTTGCCACGTGCTTGAGCTGGTAGCGGCTGGACACGTCCCCGAGGGCGAAGACGCCGGGTACGGGTGCGCCGTTGTAGAGCACGCGCTGGTACTTATCGACGCTAAGCTGACCGCCGTCCTGCACGTCGAAGTAGTTCTTTGCGTTGAGGGTGTCGGTGTTGGGGCGGCGACCGGTTGCTACGAGCACAGCGTCTGCCGGGATTTCGAGCAGTTCTTCACCGTTCTCGGTGGTGCGCTTCGCTACGACGGTTACGCTGCCGTCGGCGTTTTCACGGATTTCGGAGAGGGACGCATCCTTGACGATGTTCCACTGCTTGCTTGCGGCTTCTTCAAAACGTGCCACGGCCTCTTCGTCCATGCCGCGCAGCAGGCGGGAGGAGCGGTTCAGCTGGGTTACTTCGGTGCCGAATGCGGAGAAAACGTGGGAGAATTCTGCCGCAATCACGCCGCCGCCGATGACGACCATGCGGGCGGGCAGTTCGTCCAGGCGCATGACGTTGTCGTTGGTGTAGACCTTGGAGGAGTCGATACCGGGCACGGGAGGCAGCACGGCGCGCGAACCTGCCGCAACGACGATCTGGCGGCCCTGCAGGCGGGTGCCGTCGGTCAGCTCAACGGTGTGGGAGCCTACGAAGCGTGCGTACTGGTCGTAGAAGTCGACGTTGGGCAGGCCGGCACGCCAGTCACGGCCGCCCGCAGAAATCTGGTCGATGCGGGAGGCAAAGATGCGGTCACGAATCTGTGCCCAGTGCACGGCGTCTACGTGTGCGTCGACACCCAGGTGCTTGACCTCGCGGGTCTTCTGCGCGATAGTCGCCGGGTAGACGTACATCTTGGTTGGGATGCACCCAACATTCAGGCAGGTGCCACCGAAGATACCGCCGTCGATGAGGGCAACTTTCTTATCGTCCCATTCGGGGCCGATGAGGCTATTGCCGGATCCGGAGCCGATGACGATGAGGTCGTATTGTGCTACGCCATCAATGCGTTCTACGTTCTCGATGCTCATGTGGTCCTCTCGTTGTTAGTGTTGAGGCTGGTCTCGTTCCCAGCGTGCCCCTCGATCGCGGGGATATTTCTGTTACTGCCACTATAACGTGTACGGGCGGCACGCTATTCCCGCTATCTGGCATCAATGTTGACAGATAAGCGAAAGTGCGCGGTCCCAAAGAACCACAGCACTGAGAACACAGCGGTTCTTTGAGAAGACGCACTTAAGCGTTGAAACTATGTGAACCCGCGGATTAGTGACGCGTAGATGTCTGCGCTTAGAGGTCAGCGATTAGAAGTCTGCCATAAGTCCAGCCAGCAGGCGGGTGAAGTCAATGGCGGGATCAACCGATTCTTCGTCGGGCCAAAAATGAATCGGGTACGCGGCACCCTGGGCGCGCTGCAGCACGGGGCTTTCAGCGAGCACGGGTTCTGCCACGAGCTCGCCGAAGAGGGAACGCATTTCGTCGCGTCGGTAGCGGTGTTCGCTGTCGTTGGGGCGCATCTTGTTGATAACTACTCCCGCACCGTCAATACTGATGCCGCTTTCCTGCTGAAAGCGCACGATGGCACGCAGGGTTCGTTCGGTGCCCGCCACGGAGAAGAGGGAGGGCTCTGCGACCGAGAGGATGCGCTCGCTAACCGCCCAGCCCATGGAAGACAGGGTTCCGAGGAACGGCGGGCAGTCGATTAGGATGACGTCGTAGACGTCTGCTGCTGACTCCACCATGCGCTTGAAGCGGCGGATGAACGGTGCGGCTTCCTGGCGGTCCACGAGGGTGGAACGAGCCGAACCGCGTGCTACCTTCACGCTACCTGTGGTCACGGGGTTATTGGTCAGCAGGGTGGGTTTGCCGACGAGAGCATTCCAGGAGGAGCTACCAGCTTCTTCCGTGAAGGCACGTTCATTGGAGCTAGCGATTAGAGAGGCGACGTCGGGGATGGTTTCATCCACTGCCAGGCCGGTGCTGGCGTCACCGTGGGGGTCGAGGTCAATAACGAGTGTGGAGAGTCCGCTGTGTAATGCCGCGGAGGCTAGCCCCAAAGTGATGGACGTTTTGCCAACGCCACCTTTGAGACTGCTGATACTGACGATACGGGGCATGCAGATCCCTTTTTGAGTGAGGTGTAATGCCCCTTTATTTTAGCGAATCTTCGCTTTTCTTCCGGGTCTTACAGGGGTGTATCTTGAGTTTTTTCTCAAGTAAGCAATGAATATTCCTTCAGATTTAAAAGTCCTGCCCGCGCTCGCCACCTGGTAGGTAGTGAACGCGGGCAGATTCAAGATGTGTGTTTTACACCTATGCTTTATGCCTGTGCACGGCGGGCACGGCGGGCGGCGAGTTCGTCGCCTTCGAAACTTTCGTGCATTTCTTCGCCGGGCTGACCGTTGAGGTTCATTTCGATTTCGCGCCAGACGCGGCCAATCGCGATACCAAAGACGCCCTGGCCAGCCTGAACCAGGTCGATAACCTCGCTCGGGGAGGTACATTCGTAGACGGTGGTACCATCACTCATCAGGGTGATGTTCGCGAGGTCGTCAATGCCGCGGGTACGCAGATGCTCGATGGAGGTGCGAATCTGCTGCAGGGACACGCCGGTGTCGAGCAGTCGCTTCACAATCTTGAGTACGAGCACATCGCGGAAGCTGTAGAGGCGCTGGGTACCGGATCCGGAGGCGCCACGCACGGTGGGTACAACCAGGTCGGTGCGTGCCCAGTAGTCGAGCTGACGGTAGGTGATGCCGACTGCTTTGCAGGCGACGGCGCCACGGTAACCGAGGTTTTCCTCGACGACAGAGACCGGGTCGGTGAAGAGTACACCTTGTTCACCGCGCGGAGGCGGCGCTACGGGGAAGAGGGTGTCGAAGCCGTCCAGGGGCTGGTCGAAGCCCTGGGATGCCTCATGGGTGCCTGCGGCCTCGCCTGCATTTTCGGCTACCTGCTGCTCTAGCACGGTCCCTCCTTTTCGTTAACCCGTTTAATGCGATTCACCGCGCCCTATCCAATGTGGTCGACTTCGTTCCGGTGCAGCCCCAATTTTCGGGGTGAGATTCTAAGGCTAGACCTTAGAATCTGTATCTATGATTCGCGCGGCTTCCCTCTGCGAGGTTGGCTACGCGGTTTTCAATACTACACATTGGCCCGGCTATTCGGTTCGTAGAACATGATTCGATAGTGCGACCGATGCGCGATAGGCGCGGTTGTTCAATCTATTTTATCTGATAGAGGGCTCTACTTAAAATTGAACCCACCGAAGCGAATGATCTTTTCAAATTCATTTGTACCTCTTTAACGTCCTGTAGATGCGTTCCTCCCCCGCTATTCTCCTCGCTTTTCCTGGGTATCGACCCCATGGGGAGTTTAAAAAGTAAATGCGTACGGATAGGTAGTCCATACGCATTTACAGCTGAGTTGACTGAGCAGCCTTGGCAGGGCGGGAGCCCCCTGGCTAGAAAGCTCTTCGTGTTGGACGACAGGGCAGAAAATCCGAGCGTGCCAGCGTCGGCTTCGTCCAAGTTTAGAGACTGCTACAGACCGCTACCCGTTGGTAAGGGGCAGAGACTATAGAGGGATCACCATGGTCAGTGGTGGTTTCCTGAGGGAAATCCCCGTTTGCGGTGCGATAGAACCGCTGGGAGTTTACGAGGGGCAGACTATCGGTAGCCTGTATCTTCGTGCGCCTACTCGTAGGTAGGCATCGCCGATTCGACGAGAGTTGCGTGCAGCTGCAGGCACAGCTTGCGAATCTTGTCGGCTCGTTCCTGCGCCTGAGCCTGGGAGGCTGCGTCGCGGCGTGATGCCAGCGGAGCCACCGCAATTTCCACGAGGGAAATTTCGCGGTCTGCCGCAGACTTGAATGCGCGCAGGTGACGGGGCTGAATGCCGTGCTTGGTCAGTTCTGCACTAACGCGGGCAATCAGCACATCGTAATCGGTGTACTTCACGCCTGAGCCATCTTCGAGCAGCCCAAAGTCAATCAGCTCGCGAATCTGTTCGGGGGTGGTGTTAGCATATCCTGCCAGCTCGCGGAGAGTGTAGGTGCGACCTTCCTGCTCGTTCGGGCCGAGGACGGTGTCTAGCACGTCTTCGCCTACGGTGGCAGGCATGGAGTTCAGTACGCGACCGGTTTCCAGGTCCTCCAGGTGCTGACGGATTACCTTCAGCGGCATGTAGTGGTCGCGCTGCATGGTGAGGACGTAGCGCAGGCGCTCAATATCCGTCTGGGAGTACTTGCGATAACCGGTTTCGGTACGACTGGGGTGCACGAGACCGCGTTCCTCCAGGAAGCGGATTTTGGATGCGCTAATTCCGGGGAACTCCAAATCAAGCTGGCTAAGAACCTGACCAATGGTCCGGCTTTTAACGTCACGCGGGTTACGGTCAGAGTCACCGTTCTCCACGTCCTCTAGTTGGACCTCAGCGTTAGTGAGGTTCTTATCGATGCGTGAGGTCATCTACGTCTTTCGGGTACTTGTTCAGACAATGTCGATACGAGCCGAAATTTGAATGAGTGGCTCGTTCCCCCTGGTGAGGGGGGGTTATCGCAGCGTACCGAACATCTTTGCTTAGTGTTGAGAGTGTGATAGATAAATTTAGTTGTTTATCACAAAATGATAAAGCGCAAACCTTCGAGACAATCTTATAGTTTCACAAGGTATTTTGCTATTCAAATAGCCCTTTTCGGGGGCGTTTTGAACCCAAAAATAATCACGGATTCAGGCACTTTCCAGTAGTGACAGTACCAATTTTAACAAAATTCCACTGTTGTGAACATGCTTTTCCCACATTGGACCGCTTTACAAGGAAAATTTTATCTTCTCTCGGTAGTAGAAGTTTTCATCACATTTAACTTGAAAGAAATTCCCACTTAGGGTTTAGCTATCTTTCAAGCCTCTTCAGCAGGTTTAGACACCCTCAAGAAGAACCTTAAATGCACCCCGCTACTTGCGTTTGTGTGCATTTTAAAAGAAAAACGGCGAGACCAATAGGTCTCGCCGTTTCACCACTACATACCTCTTATCTGAGGCCTATAGAAGGTCTTAGAATCTATCCGACTTAGAGCTTACCTAGCTCAGCCTTGTATGCCTCTGCATCCAGCAGGTTTGCCAGATCATCAGCGTTCTCGGGGCGAATCTCAACAATCCAGCCCTCTCCGTAGGGGTCCGAGTTAACCAGTGCGGGATCATCTTCCAGACCCTCGTTCACTGCAACAATCTCGCCGGCAATAGGAGCGAAAAGATCAGAGACGGACTTGGTGGACTCAATCTCTCCGAAGCTATCCTCAGCAACTACAGAGTCGCCGACAGAGGGAAGATCGACGTAGACGACATCACCCAGTGCATCCTGAGCGTGGTCGGTAATACCAACACGGACAGTGCCCTCAGCGGTGAGAGCGGAAACCCACTCATGCTCAGAAGTGTACGAGAGTTCTGCGGGAACGTTGCTCATAGCAGCGGTGTCCTTTCAGTGTGATTTTGCGTAGCGCGGACTATCCCGCGCACGGTGTCGTTCCGCGTGTGGGATAGCGAAACGTCCTACACCAATTATCACATAAGAAGTAATGCGGGGCATGCCTAAACACTCCCGTACTACTTCTAAGACACTATTTTTCATCTACTATACTGTGCCCACCCCCTCCAACCATTCTCAAGAGCCGAATAGTCCCACTATTTATCAATCACCCCGCCGCGCATACTCTACAAGCCACTCCCCCGATTACCGGGCACCTCCCGTAGGTTATGGAACCTACGGAATGGATACAGCGTATACAAAGGGGTACAGCACAGTGCGTAAAAGGTGCAGGGTACGCAAAAAGGCTCAGGACCCCACACCATAAAGGTGTAGGGCCCTGAGCCTAAGACTAGAGAGCTAAACTCTCACAGCGCCTTAGCGGGAAGAAATGACGCGCTCGGAGAAGCGGTTCGGGTTACCGAAACGGTGTGCGGTAATCGAAACAGCCTGCTCGCGGAGGAAGGGCAGCATCTCGATACGGCCAGCCTCGGTGACGGGTGCGAAATACACTGCAACGTCCGGGCGACCACCCAGTGCCGAGTAGATGGACTTCTCATCGTTACCGATGTAGCGGATACGGGTGCCTTCCAGCGGGGTACCAGCCAGTGCGCGAACCGGGGTCTTAGCGTTCGAAGCCAGGTACTCACGGAACTGAGCGTCCGACTTGACTTCGTACTTGATACCCTTGTTCTCGAGGACACCACGGACGTCGACCGGCAGGTCCTTACCGACGGACAGAGCGACCGGTGCGTTAGCTGCCAGACCGGCGAGCACAACACGCAGGGTCTCTGCTGCGGATGCGGACTCGTCAGCACGAACCAGAACCTGGGTGGGTACGTAGCGCAGAATGTTGCGCTCCACGCCCAGCTTCGAGGGATCGTGACCGAAGCCGAACTCGGTATCCCAAGCGTGTGCGTCAGAGGAGACACCGCGCTTGATGAAGCCGAAGTCCTCACGCTTACCCAGCTCGGAGTTCTCGATGGTGGCCAGGGTCTCGCGGACGGTCACGGACTGGGTGACAGCGGTTGCGGTTGCCTGTGCGGGCTCCCAATCGGACAGAGCAATCAGGTAGCTGGGGCCACCAGCCTTGGTACCGGAACCCACGGTGGACTTCTTCCAACCACCGAAGGGCTGACGCTGAACGATTGCACCGGTAATTGCACGGTTGACGTACAGGTTACCTGCCTGGACCTTGGAGAGCCACAGCTCGAGCTCGTCAGCATCCAGCGAGTGCAGACCTGCGGTCAGGCCGTAATCGGGTGCGTTCTGCAGCTCGATTGCTTCTTCCAGGGTGTCAGCGGTCATGATGCCCAGGATGGGGCCGAAGTACTCAGTCATGTGGTACTCGGAACCGGGCTTGACACCTTCACGAACACCGGGGCTCCACAGGCGGCCCGTCTCGTCCAGTTCCTTCGGCTGGATAAGCCAACGCTCGCCCGGGCCGAGGGTGGTCAGACCGCGCAACAGCTTCTCTTCCGGCTTCTGAACAACGGGGCCCATCTCGGACTCAATGTCCTGCGGGTGTGCTACGTGCAGCGAGCTGACGGAGTCAATCAGCTGACGGCGGAAACGCTCGGACTGTGCCACGGAGCCAACCAGGATAACGGTCGAACCAGCGGAGCACTTCTGACCTGCGTGACCGAATGCCGAGTAAACAACATCCTTGACGGCAAGGTCGATGTCAGCGTTCGGGGTGACAATAATCGAGTTCTTACCCGAGGTCTCACCGAACAGGGGCAGGTCATCACGCCATGAGCGGAAGAGCTCAGCGGTCTCGTAACCACCGGTCAGAATCAGGCGGTCAACCTCGGGGTGCGAGATGAGCAGCTTGCCTGCAGCGCGGTCAACAACCTTGACGAGCTTCAGAACTTCCTTGGGGACGCCTGCATCCCACATGATCTCTGCGATCAGGGCACCGGTACGTGCGGTAATGGTTGCGGGCTTGAAGATGACAGCAGAACCTGCTGCCAGACCAGCCAGAACACCACCGGCGGGGATAGCGGTCGGGAAGTTCCACGGGGGAACAACCAGGGTCAGGTCAACAGACTTGGGCTTTGCGCCGTCGATCTTCTCGAGGTCCTCAGCCAGCATTGCGTAGTAGTATGCGAAGTCAATTGCCTCGGAGACCTCGGTGTCGCCCTGCTCCAGGGTCTTGCCAGCCTCAGCTGCCATAACCTCCAGCAGGTCACCGCGGCGCAGTGCAATAGCCTTACCGACCTTGCGCAGAATCTCTGCACGCTCGTGACCGGAGAGCTTGCCCCAAGCCTTGCCAGCTTCCTCGGTTTCCTTGATCAGCTTCTCAGCCTCAGCCTCGCTGGTCAGCTCGTTAGCCTTGAGGGTGTCGATACCCAGCTTGGTGGTCTTGGAGCGCTCAAGGATTGCGCGGCCCCACTCACGGTTACCAGCCAGTGCGGGGTCGGTGTCGGGGGTGTTCTCGAAACGGCCAGCCGGTACGAAGACGTCGTCCTCATTCTCGGTCAGACGGTTCTGGGTGCGCTTGGATGCGGGAACCTCGTCGGTGACGGAGTTCAGTGCACGCATGAAGCGGTCCTCTTCACGCTTGAAGATGGACTCGTCGGTTGCCAGGTCGAAGATACCGGACATGAAGTTCTCGGAGGATGCGTTCTCCTCGAGACGACGAATCAGGTATGCGATTGCAACGTCGAATTCCTTGGGGTTCACGACGGGCACGTACAGGAGCAGGTGACCAACACGGCGGCGGATAATCTCAGCCTGCTGCTCAGCCATACCGATCAGCATCTCGAACTCGACGCGGTCCTTAACACCGCGGTCCTCGGACAGCAGCAGAGCGAAAGCAACGTCGAAGAGGTTGTGGCCTGCAATACCGAGGCGGACGTTCTTCACGTGCTCGGGGCGCAGTGCATAGTCCAGAACGCGCTTGTAGTTGGTGTCAGCAGCCTGCTTGGTGTCCCAGGTGGTCAGCGGCCAACCGTGCATAACAGCTTCCACGATTTCCATGGAGAGGTTTGCACCCTTCACCAGGCGGACCTTGATGCCTGCGCCGCCAGCAGCAACGCGCTTTGCGGACCATTCCTGCAGGTGCTGCATTGCAGCCAGAGTATCGGGCAGGTATGCCTGGAGCACGATGCCTGCTTCCAGGTCCTTCAGGTGGGGCTGGTCCAGGATCTTGGTGAATACCTCAATGGTGAGGTCCAGATCCTTGTACTCCTCCATGTCCAGGTTGATGAACTTCTTGGGGGAGGTGGATGCAGCCAGCTCATACAGGGGGGTCAGGCGGCGAACAGCGGTCTCAACGACCTCGTCGAATGCCCAGTGCTGGTGGGGTCCGGAAACAGCGGACACCTTGATGGAGACGTAGTCAACGTCGTCACGTGCCAGCAGGCGCTTGGTCTCAGCCAGGCGGTGCTCTGCCTCCTTGTCACCCAGAACTGCTTCACCGAGCAGGTTAACGTTCAGGCGGTTACCGGTCTTGGTCAGCTCTGCGATAGCGTCGCCCAGCTTCTCTTCAGAAGCGTCAACGATCAGGTGACCGACCATCTCGCGCAGCACGCGGCGTGCAACGGGAACGGTGGGCCACGCAACCTTGCCAGCTAGCTTGCCACCGAAGCCAACAGCGGACTTCATGTACCAGGGCAGGAAGGAAGGTGCCAGACCGGAGATGCGGGAGAGGTTGCGGCCGGAGACGTTGTCGTCTTCGGGGCGAATAACGCCATCAACAAAGCCGACGGTGAAGGGAAGACCATTGGGGTCCTTCAGAACACCGGCGAGCTGCTCAGCTGCGAAGGTGGGCTTGATCGACTGGGACTCGTTTACCCACTGACGAACAAGCTGACGAGCTTCCAGAGCCATCTTCTGGTAGTGCTCAGATGCGAAAGGATGGGTCATCCTTGACTCCTAACTATCTTACTGTGTGCGGCGCACACCACGTTTGGCGATGTCTCTATTTCACCACAAAAGGGTAATAAATACCTCATTAGAAAAACTGAATGTTTTTTCCAAAATTCATTTAGATTTTCTTAATGGTTGTGTGGTGAGGTTTTCACCCTGCGCCCCCTCCGAACCTACTGTTCGAAGAGACAAAGGTAAGGTTTGTAGCGACATCGCTATCCATCTCTCTCAGGCTAGCACTTTCAGCGCGCAAATATCGAACTAATTTCGTAACAAACGAACACCTCAAAACCATTCCCAGAGGAGTCTTCACACCCAAGAATCGTCCCATCAACAAGAAAATAATCGCTACACAAGCCAACATGCCATCACCCCACTTCATGCGCCTCAAAAAGAACCGGCCAGAAGCCCGCACGGTACCATAGATAAGGGTCCACGATAAGAGACACACCACGGAAGAGTTCGGAAGCGCAGCCTACCCGAATAACCGAGCGCACCAGGGAGGAAAAACGTGTCAATCTACGACATCCGACGCATGCAAATGCTCCTCGAAATCCAAGAACGCGGCACCGTCATCGCCGCCGCTGAAGCACTCAGTCTCACCCCCTCCGCCGTCTCCCAGCAGATTGCCACCCTCGAAAAAGAAACCGGCACCCCCTTGCTGCAGCGCATCGGCAGGCGCGTACAGCTCACCAGCGCCGGACTCATCATCGTCGACAGCGCCCGAAGCATCCTGCGTGAACTCGACCGCATGCAAACCTCCGTCGCCAACCTCACCGGCGAACCGGCAGGCATGGTCCGCCTCGCCATCTTCCAGTCCGCGGCCTTCGCGCTGCTACCGGAAACTCTCACCTACCTTGCCGAGCATGCCCCCTCGCTCACCCTGCAGGTACTCCAAATCGACCCCGAAACCGGCACCTCCCTGACCCGAAGCCGCGAATACGACATGGTGCTCTCCGAAGCCTACCCGCACCACCACATCCCCGAATACCCCGAACTGCATTCCGAGCTACTCACCGAAGACCCGCTCAGCCTCATCGTGCCCAGTACCTCCACCATCACCTCAATCGAGGAGGCACACGCACTGCCCTGGGTCCTCGAAATGGAGCAGAACACCTCCCGCAGCTGGGCACTCAACCAGTGCCGCACCGCAGGATTCGAGCCGGTCATCCGCTACAGCGCCAACGACATGATCACGAACTCCAACCTCGTCAAGGCAGGATTCGCCGTCACCATCGTGCCCGGTTTCATCCTTTCCTCTCTTTCCACCACCGAGGGACTACGCATCGTAGAGCTCCCCGGTAAACCCTCCCGCAAAATCTTTACCGCGGTACGCCGAGAGTCCGCCGCCAACCCCGCCATTGCCATGGTGCGTCAAGCGCTACACCACGCCGTGCAGGTGGCATTCAGTGAACACAACAAGACCGAAACCGCATAGGAAAAATTGGTTGCCGCCCATCTCGATAAGCCGACCAACGCAAAGGTCGGGGCCGTTCCCACAAACGGCCTCGACCTTTCAATATGTCTTTTTCAACAGGCGCCTATATGTAGAGCTATAAAAGCACGCAACAGTGGAGCCACTCCACCCCCCCCCGTGCACATCCGTCACGGGGCCAGCTCAACTGCTAGTTCAGCGAAGCAACCACAGTCCGGCTCTGCACCTCGTAGCACGAAGAGGACAAACCAGCCGCCGTCATATCCAGCACAGCGCTCAGATGAACCTGCTTCAACGCAGAACCGGTAACACCCGAAGCCACCTGATAATTCAGCTGAATATCCAGACGATGACCGCGAGGAATAGGGGTACTCAACTCCAGAACATTCTCGTCGCCAGTACCAGCCTGACCGGTCTGCGCGCAACAGCGCAGCGCATCAAGATTCAGAGCATCCACAGGAGCCACCAAAGCCGAAGCGCGGCAACGCTCACAGGTGTACATCAGGCCATCAGCGGAGCAATAGCGAATAACAGCCGAAGAGTACACATCATTACGGTCCCAAATCTTACGTAGGCCGCGGTCAGTCATATCCCAACGCTCCATACCGGGAGCAAAAAGCGTGTTCTCAGGAACCGACGGACCGGCACGGCACCCTCCGGGTACCTCGGGTAGGGGTAGCCGTAGGTGCTCACACCAACCATCGTGTTACCCCCACCCATATGGAATTCTCAGTGCCAGAGGTACCGGTAGTAAACAGGCCGGCGCTACCGACCTTCACGCCATTATCGGTGCAGTTTTTGACGATACTAAACGGCGCCTTGAAACATTGTTCAGGCGGCAATTGAGAGGTTCACATAGAAAGCTCTCAGCGCTACCCTTTCAGATTCAAGGTACCTTTTTAGCCCATAACCACGGACCCTCATTCCCGCGGCGATTATTTTTAGCTACTTCTCCATGAGCGCCTTTGCCAACGCATCATCAAGAACCAAATCAGTAATCGCGCCGGTACGCAAGGCACCACGCAAAGCACGCACACGGTGAGTACCGGACGCAACGCAAATACGACGCGGAATACGAGCCAGCTCCTTCGGAGTCGGACCGGATGCACGCTTATTCAGCTCCAAATCAGCCCAAGAGCCGTCCTCACGCAAAAGAATCGTGCACATATCCCCCACAACACCCAGCTCCCGCAAGTGACGCTGCTCCTGCGCCTCAAAATAACCACCCGAATACACGTGAGACGGAATAGGGCCGCCAAAAGCACCCACACCAAAAATGGCGAGGTCAACATTGTGCTGGGCATGCAGGTTCTTCTGCACGCTACGCTCACGCCACATGGCGGTCTTGGTGTCCGCATAGTCAAAGAACGCAGGAACCGGGAAGTGAATCGTGTGCGCATCGTAAGCGTTCACCAGATGCCCCAGCAGAGAACCCAGGTACGGAATACCGGAATGGTGGGCGTTACCCGCGCCGTTCAGCTGAACCACAGTCACACCGGTAAGCGGGCGGCGAGGTAGGTGGCGAGAAATCTCAGTCATGGTTGAACCCCACGCCACACCCAGACTCGTTCCGTTGTCAACCAGGGAATCAAGTAGCGCCGCCGCAGTGCGAGATACCTGGCTCATGCGGGCAATGGGGGTTGCATCGGGTCGCACATTCACGAGGGTGACACGCACCTTATAGCGCTCACCAATACGTCGCTCCAGCTCACTACGGGTACGGAAGGACTCGTCCAGACGAATCTGCACCATTCCGCTCTCGCGAGCGCTTTTAAGCAGGCGTGAGACAGTGGCGCGCGAAACCCCTAGACGGGCCGCGATAGCGTCCATTGTCATGTTGTGGATGTAGTAAAGCTGCGCCGCTTCATAGGTGTGATTAGTGCGTTCGTTCATTGACTACAGACCCCTAGTGAAAATCCGTTCATGCTACTTGGTTATTATTTCACCATTGGGTTTTACTAAATGCAAGATGAAACCCCATGCCGCACACGCGGCACGAGCAGAAAGAGCACTACATGAGCTCCCAACACTTTGCACAGCAGTCTCAGCTGACTGCCGAATCCCGCACCCAGGCACTCAAGAGCATGGTCAATGAAGAACTTGACATCCTGGTTGTAGGTGGCGGCATTACCGGCGCAGGCATTGCTCTCGACGCAGCGACCCGCGGTCTGCGCACCGGCATCGTCGAAGCAGGTGACTGGGCTGCAGGCACCAGCGCATGGTCCTCCAAGCTCGTCCACGGTGGTCTACGTTACCTCTACAACCTCGACTTCAAGCTCGTGACTGAAGCACTGACCGAGCGTGGCCTGCTGCTGAACAAGATTGCACCCCACCTGGTGCACGCACAGCCCTTCCTATGGCCGCTGAAGATGCCTGTCATTGAGCGTGCATACTCGGCAATCGGCATCGGCATGTACGACACCCTCGCATTCCTCGGCTCCCGCGGCAACAAGGGCGTCCCCTCCCAGCGTCACTTCTCCAAGACCGGCACCAAGACCGTCTTCCCCGACATCAAGGACTCCGCGTTCAGCGGCGCAATCCAGTTCTACGATGCACGTGTTGACGACGCACGCCTCGTCATCGACGTCATCCGCACCGCTGCAGGCTACGGTGCACTGGCTGCATCCCGCACCCAGGTTGTCGGCTTCACCAAGGACGCATCCGGCCGCGTCATCGGCGCAGAGCTGGCCGATCTGGAGACCGGCGAGCGCCTGAACGTCCGTGCAAAGCACGTCATCAACGCAACCGGCGTGTGGACCGAAGAGTCCGAGTCCCTGGCTAACCCCAATGCTGGCCTGGAGGTTCTGGCTTCCAAGGGTATCCACATCGTTGTTCCCCGTGACCGTATCAACGCAACCAGCGGTATCTTCACCAAGACCGAGAAATCCGTTCTCTTCATCATTCCCTGGCAGCGTTACTGGATTATCGGCACCACCGACACCCCCTACGCCGAGGACCGCGAGCGCCCCGTCGCAACCAGTAAGGACATCGACTACGTCCTGATGCAGGCTAACAAGCTGATCGCTAACCCGCTGACTCGCGAGGATATCATCGGCACCTACACCGGTCTGCGCCCGCTACTGCAGCCCAAGGTCAAGGACGGCGCAGCATCCACCAAGGTTTCCCGCGAGCACACCGTGACCGAGGTTGCACCCGGCATGAGCGCAATCGCAGGCGGCAAGCTCACCACCTACCGTGTCATGGCTGCAGACGCTGTCGACTTCGCACTGGGTGAGCAGGCTAAGCAGAACCCCTCCGTGACCGCAACTATCGGTCTGGTCGGTGCAGACGGCTACCACGCAATCGCTGCTAACCGTGCACGCTACGCAGAGCGTTACGGCTGGGATGAGGACCGCATCACCCACCTGCTGGAGCGTTACGGCGCACAGATTGAGGACCTCGGCGCTCTCATCGACGCTGACCCCTCCCTCGGCACTCCCCTGGCTAAGGCACCCCAGTTCCTGCGTGCAGACGTCGTCTTCGCTATCCGCTACGAAGGTGCCCTACACCTGGAGGACGTTCTGGTCCGCCGTGTACGCCTCGACCTCGAGCAGCGTGACCGCGGCCTGGCGGCAGCAGACGAGATCCTCGACATCATGCGTGCCGAGCTCGGCTGGGATGACAAGAAGGTCAAGGAAGAACTCAACCTCTACGCAGCACGCGTTGCAGCAATGCGCGAGGCAGAGTCCACCTCCACTGACGCTGAAGCGTCAGCAAAGATTGAGGCTGTTACCCCCGTGGCACCTCGCGTGAAGCTCTAATCCTTAGAGATTCCATCTACCTTTCGCAACCGATTATTTGGTACGGACCTTAGGTTCGCTCCTCACCGGTTATGGGCTATCTCATACTTGCCGGTGAGGGGTGGACGGACGGTTAAATAACCATTTACGATAATCCCCTGCACAAGAAGCAGAGTGCTAAATACGGGCTTAGCCCACAGGGCAATCTGCTTCTCACCCAGACATTCAACCAACATTTTTCGTGGCAACCGCTACACATTTCAGCACAGCGTTGTGCCCAAAAACCGCATTGCGGGGAGGAAGGCACAGGAACAAACAAGCATCGGCTCGCTTGCCTTCCAGACGCTTCGTCTTCAAGGAGCATCAATGTCTCTTCTTGCATCCGTAGGAACTGTACTTGTAGCCGGTTCACCCGCACTCGTGGATGCATCCGGTGCCCCCACCCCCCTTGGAATCTTCGCTTCCGAATTCTTCGGCACCTTCATCCTGATTCTGCTCGGTGCCGGCGTATGTGCCGCAGTGACCCTCAAGAAGTCCTACGCTAAGGACGCAGGCTGGGTCGTTATCACCTTCGGCTGGGGTCTGGCAGTGTTCACCGCCGTGTACCTCTCCTTCCTCTCCGGTGCACACCTGAACCCCGCAGTGACCGCAGGCCTGGCAACCGCTGGCCGCGATCTGGCAGCCGGAGTTCCCGCAACCGCAGGCAACATCGCTCTGTACATCGTCGCTCAGATGCTCGGTGCAATGGCCGGCGCAACCGGTGCGTACCTCACCTACAAGAAGCACTTCGATGAGGACCCGGGCGACCGCCTCGGCATCTTCTCCACTGGCCCCGCCATCAAGTCCTACGGCTGGAACGTGATCACCGAGGTCTTCGGTACCTTCGTCTTGATTGGCTGGATCATCGCATCCGGTAAGACCCCTAGCGAGCTCGGCCCCCTGGCTGTTGCCCTGGTAGTTGTTTCTATCGGTATGAGCCTCGGTGGCGCAACCGGTTACGCTATCAACCCTGCTCGTGACCTCGGCCCCCGTATCGCCTACACTCTGCTTCCCATTCCCGGTAAGACCGGTTCCAACTGGTCTTACGCATGGGTTCCGGTTGTTGGCCCGATCATCGGCGCTATCCTCGCTGGCCTGATCATTCCAGCAGTTCTGCCCCTCTAAACCTCTCAAAAACCCCGTCGTTTTAGTTCTAAGGAAAAATCAATGACGACTTCTCTGCACTCCGCGACCCTCGACACCAAGCGCAAGTACATCCTCTCCATCGACCAGGGCACCACCAGCTCCCGCGCGATCCTGTTCAACAAGGCAGGCGAGAACGTAGCGCACGGTCAGCTCGAGCACGAGCAGATCTTCCCCAAGGCAGGCTGGGTCGAGCACGACGCAACCGAGATTTGGCATAACGTCCGTAAGGTTGTAGCAACCGCAATGGCAAACGGCGAAGTCAACCACCACGAAATCGCTGCAGTCGGCATCACCAACCAGCGTGAAACCACCGTCGTGTGGGACAAAAACACCGGTGAGCCCGTCTACAACGCAATCGTCTGGCAGGACACCCGCACCCAGGAAATCGTTGAAGAGCTCGCAGGCGAAGAGGGCGTTGGCAAGTACCACGACATCGTCGGCCTGAACCTCTCTACCTACTTCTCCGGCCCCAAGATCAAGTGGATCCTGGACAATGTTGAAGGCGCACGCGAGCGCGCAGAGCGCGGCGACCTGCTCTTCGGCAACACCGACACCTGGCTGGTCTGGAACCTGACCGGTGGTGTTGAGGGCGGCGTTCACGTCACCGACGTAACCAACGCATCCCGTACCCTGCTAATGAACATCCGCACCCTCGAATGGGATCCGCAGATCGCTGCAGACATGGGCATCCCCATGAGCATGCTGCCCGAAATCAAGTCCTCCTCCGAGGTGTACGGCTTCGGCCGCGCAACCGGCCTGCTCGCAGGCACCCCCATTGCGGGTATCCTGGGCGACCAGCAGGCTGCAACCTTCGGCCAGGCTTGCTTCGAGAAGGGCATGGCGAAGAACACCTACGGTACCGGTAACTTCATGCTCATGAACACCGGCAACGAGCCTGTCTTCTCCAACAACGGTCTGCTGACCACCGTCGCCTACAAGATTGGCGACGCAGCTCCCGTCTACGCTCTGGAAGGCTCGGTTGCAATGAGCGGCTCCCTGATCCAGTGGCTGCGCGACAACCTGCGCATGATTGAGCACGCTGCAGAGTCTGAGGAACTGGCTACCTCCGTCAAGGATTCCGGTGGCTGCTACGTTGTTCCCGCATTCTCCGGCCTGTTCGCACCTCACTGGCGTTCCGACGCTCGTGGCGTCATCGTTGGCCTGACCCGCTACGTGAACCGTGCACACATCGTGCGTGCGGCACTGGAAGCAACCGCATTCCAGACCCGCGAGGTTCTGGACGCAATGAACGCTGACTCCGGTGTTAAGCTCTCCGAGCTGCGCGTGGACGGCGGCATGACCGCTAACGAGTTCCTCATGCAATTCCAGGCTGACATCCTCGGTGTCCCTGTGATCCGCCCGAAGGTTGTTGAGACCACCGCTCTGGGCGCAGCATACGCTGCAGGTATCGCTGTTGGTTTCTGGGCCGGGGAGCAGGACGTTGTGGACAACTGGGTTGAGGACAAGCGCTGGCTGCCCTCCATGGAACCCGCAGAGGTTGACCGCCAGTACCGCCTCTGGAAGAAGGCTGTCTCGCGCACCCTCGAGTGGGTCGACGAGGACGTTCCGACCGCCTAATCGCAGCACCGTTGCCTGACGGCACGGCCCGCGTACTAACGAAGCCCCGGCTGTTTCTCCCCCGCTATGGGGTTGAAGCAGCCGTGGCTTTTTGCGGCAGTTCTTACTGTAAAAAGCACTCATTTCATGCTTCTTGTTGAGATAACAATTCATCTGTTATGTGGGATTGCTCTTATGGCGTATATACGCCTTTTATCTCTATTTCACGCGCCATATCATAGATATATAGGCTTATTGATTCTATTCTGGCCGCCGCAGATGGTGGTTGGTTACGCCTCTAGCACCTACTGGTGTGCATGAGACCAGAGCATACGCTCCCGGAAAGAGGAAGCGGGTTATCCCGCACCGATTATGGTTGATGTCCGTCTCCGCAGGCATGCAATTATTGCTATGAACATTTCAATTCTTGCTGCTGCTCTTTCCTGGTTGTTGGTGCTCTTCTCTATCCTGTATTCAGCCGCCGCTGTGCCGTGGGCTCTGGGTATTGCTATCGTACTGACCGTAATTGGTGCCTACGCGCTGTACCGCGACTACTCCAAGTACTCGCATGTGCTCCCGAACGAGGACCCGGATGCGCACGATGTACTCGGCCACGACCTGCACTCAACCCGGCTGCCGCATCTGCACCACACGGGGGCAACACTGACGGAGTAGTTGCTAAGTAGCGGGCTTCTTTTCCCCTAGACAATATAAAATGTGCCGCCTCACCGGTGTCAGTGAGGCGGCACATTTATATTAAATCGTGGTTCAGAGCCCGGTTCTGCAACCATTTCTCAACAGGTTGAACCAGTACTTTGACGTGCTTCGGCTCTGGCTAGTTCTGCCTTTGTGTTCTCATGGACTACAAAAGCGTTATATTTCCAGCTGGGGGTCGTTCAACAAGCCATCCTACCCAGAAGGAGCACCACTGTAATGAGAACAATAGGAATCAGGTAGATAAGGGCTCTCGGGTCGCGAGTGTGGTCTGAGGTGCTCAGCGCTGTGAGCTCCCACAGCAGAAGGATTGGTACCACTATGGAAGGCATCACTATAAAGTGGAGAAGCCGGAGTATTGAATTGCGATGTATCGGTGTGTACTTCACAGAATGCCAGCTCTTCGGGCTCAATCAAAATTGCCGGGCATCCTGAAATATTTCAACGACGGTGCGTATACATCTCATACATAGTGGTCAGTTATAGAAAAAACCAGCTGCGGGTACGGTACGGAGGTGCCCCTCCCCTATGATGGTTGAAAGGAATATTTGCACCTAATACCATCTGCAGTACACGCCCACGAGCCAATGAGGAAGAGCATGACCAAAGCGACCGATTCGCCGCAGCCACCGGAAGCACTTACGCGCTGGTACACTCGCTACCCGAGCCCCGTCGGCTTGCTCTATATTGCTGCCCGAGCGAACGCGATTGTTGGCATCTGGTACGAGGATCAGGCGCATTTTCCGCTCCCCCATGAGCTTGGTGGACTGGTTGAGAATCCCGGGGCTTACCTGCGGGACCACGGCACGCCGGAAGATGATGAGCCTGCCGGCGAGTATGCGGCGGCGCAGCTTCTTGAGTTGGCTACGGTGCAGCTGTCTGAGTACTTTGCGCGCAAGCGCACTTCTTTTACACTGCCGTTAGATCCTGAGGGTACCGATTTTCAGCTGATTGTGTGGGAGCATTTGAAGACTGTTCCTGCCGGGTACACCACCACTTACGGCGATATTTCGCGTGCGGTTGGTCCCGGCGCTCCGGCACAGGCTGTGGGTCAGGCGGTCGGCCGTAATAAGGTTTCTATTATGATTCCGTGCCACCGTGTTATTGGTGCTGACGGTAGCTTGACCGGCTACGCTGGCGGGGTTGAGCGTAAGCAGTTCCTCCTTGACTTGGAGGAGCCGGAAGAGGTGCGGGAGGCGCGGCTCTTCTAGCGCCTACAGACGAGGCTGTTCGGGTCTTTTCAGCTAAGCCTTTGAGCCTCTGGCGCGAAGGTGTGCCCGGGCAGAGAAAAGCCGCGTGGTACTTCGTAGAAGTAACACGCGGCTTCTATACGTTGAGAGGTTCCAATCTGAATTAAATCGTCGCAAAGAGGAAAATTAGCGCCAGCAGCGGCGGGGTCAGCTGAATCAGCGCCGGCTTGCGCTTATCCGGGGAGGTGAGGAACAGGTAGGCACCGGCAACCGCCATGGAGCCCAGGCCTGCGAATAGGAGCGCCACGCCCACCTGCGGGGAGCCGAACCAGAATGCGAGCAGACCGGTTGCGGCAATCCAGGCGAGCATCAGGTTGTACAGGCCCTGGTTTGCAGCCATTTCCTTGGTGGACTCGGCAAACTCTTCGGTCATTCCGAAGGTTTCGCGGCCTCTAGGCTTAGTCCAGAGGAACGACTCGATAATCCAGATGTACACATGAATAGCGATTGCTACAAAGGCAAAAACGGTGGTGACCGTTGCGAGCGTCTGCATTGTTTCTCCTTGAGTAGTAGGTCATCTGTTAGCTGTGTGGCTCACCAACAGGTCAGCCGGCAACACACGAGTAGCAGCCGGATAGCCTCTCCTATCTACGTATCCGGCGTGTGGGAACAAACACTAATTCTACTCCAGCCCCGTGGATTATCCGCATCGTATGACGTTGGATACCGCAGATAGGTTGAACGCTCGTCACAACAAGACATCGCAACGAGCGTTCAACACATCTGTTTGGTTCTTCCCCCAATAAGGAAAGCAACTAGGCGAAAACAGCTAGTGCACGATAAGCGTGAGCATATACGTCCAAATGCACAGCAACACCAGCAAGAAGAGGCTGTACTTGATTGCCATAGAGGTAACCTTCGATTCCTGACCCGCCTCATTAACAGCGGCAACCGCCACCGCAATCGACTGCGGGGAGACGATCTTACCCATCACGCCACCGGAAGTATTGGCAGCCACTAGCATCGCTGGATCCACACCAATCTGGTGCGCAGTGCTTGCCTGCAGCCCCGCAAAGAGCACATTGTTGTTGGTCACCGAACCGGTCACAAACACACCAATCCAGCCAATGATGGGCGAGAAGAGCGGGAAGAGCGCACCAGCCGTAGCCACTGCCAAAGCAATAGACGAGGTCATACCTGCATAGTTCATGAGGTTTGCAACAGACATCACCAGGCAAATCATATAAATGGGCTTCTTCAGCTGTTGCCACGCACCGTTGAGCTCCTCAAGAGCCGCACGCGCAGTAATCTTCGAGGTCACGGCCGAGAGCAGAGCAGCAACCAGAATAGCTGTACCGGCAGCACCCAGAATATTCCAATTGAAGACCGCGTGAATAGCCAAACCTTCACCGTCACCAATCTGGTGGTGTATACCGGGCACATGGAAACTCAAATTCATAAAGCCCAGCGGTCCGTCAACATCAAAGACAGGGTGCAGTACAGTAGACCAGAGCAAAATGGTGATGGAGAGGAATATAAAGGGGCTCCAGGCATCCGCGATTTCACGCAGGCTGTACGTCGGTTCTTCTTGCTCTGACAGCTCCTCCAGCGTGGGGGCAGTGGGTTCACGGTAGATAGTCTTCGGCTGCCAGAAACGCATAACAACGGCCAGGAATACTAAGCCAACCAGCGGAGGCAAAATACCAATCAGCTCAGGGGTTTGCAAAACCCACAGCATGATGCTCTGCAGACCAGAAATCACGATACCGGTAGCTAGAGCCACCAGACCAACTTCGCGGATACCGCGCAGGCCATCCTGAATAGCGACCACGAGAACAGGTACTAGCGCTGCAAAAATCTGTAGAACCCACACCATCTGATTGGATAGATGGCCCAAATCTACGTTACCAATAGCAGCACCAGTGGTGACGGGGATACCGACCGCACCGTATGCGCCCACGGTGGCGTTAGCAACCAGTGAAAGCATCGCAGCTTTGAGCGGGTTGAAGCCTAGGGCAGCAAGTAACGCCACGGAAATAGCAATCGGAATGCCGAAGCCCGCCGCACCCTCAATGAAGCCGGCAAAGCAGAGAGCGATGAGTAGCACCTGGATACGCTGATCGGCAGAGATAGATGAGACAGAGGCCCTCACGATGGCAAATTTTCCACTACGTACCGCGATGCGGTAGAGCCACACTGCCATGAGCACAATCCATGCAATAGGCCAGAGCGCTGAGAGGAATCCGTAGAGAATGGACCCGGCTGCTGCCGTCCACGGCAAGTGGAAGACTCCCATTGCAATAGCCAGGGTAAGGACCAGGGTAATCAGCGCTGATTTAATACCGCTGAGCTTGAAAACCGTGAGACAGAGCAGAAAAAGAATTATAGGGGATACCGCGACAAGTGCAGAAAGTACTGAGGCGTTAAGGGGATCGTAGGTTTGCGACCACATGAGAGTAGTTTGTCCTTCCCCGCAGCAGGGTGTACCTACAGCGGTTTGGATGCCGCTGTAGGGTGCGTCCGCCTGCCCTATGGGGTAGCACGAGGCGTAGCCTCACGACGCCTCTATCGCTAAGAATCTCTGAACGTGAAAGGCGTAGCAACATCATGAATATATGTTGGAGCCTTGGCTGAAGGCAGGAGCGCGGGAAGGATGTTTCCACGGTGCGGGGCGTTGGTTCTCTCGTTGGAGGCCTAGAAGCTAAAAATCCTTAAGCTCGTGCTCTCACCTACGGCGCCAATGCCCGCTGGAAATTTTATCACTACACTTTATGAATCTTTTATCCTGCATTGAGTGTTTTTACAGTGTGAAACGACAGTTAAGAGTCATTATGATGCACTCCCTATCGGCACCAGCAGCTGTCCTGATATTCCCACTTCTAGCACTATTTCAAGCCGATAAGTTACATATTGGTGCATAATGCGAAAGCCCCCTCCTACCGAAGTAGAAGGGGGCTTTTGGTAAACCGCCTCGCGGGTACCTCACCTTTCAGAGAAGGTAGGTGACGCGCATCGGAGCTTTACGCTGTTTAGGAAACAACCAAGGACAGGACGTAAACCCAAACACAGGTGATAGCCAGCAGAGCGGCACTGTACTTGATCGCCATGGAGGTAATCTTGGATTCCTCGCCGGTGCTGTTCACAGCAGCGGCTGCAATTGCGATGGACTGCGGGGAAACAATCTTCGCCATCACACCACCGGCGGTGTTAGATGCAACCAGCAGGGTCTGACTGACGCCAATCTGCTGTGCGGTGGTAGCCTGCAGGCCAGCGAAGAGGATGTTGTTGTTCACCACCGAACCGGTCACGAACACGCCAATCCAACCGATAATCGGGGACAGCAGCGGGAAGATTGCGCCCACAGCGGCAACAGCCAGTGCGATGGAGGTAATCATACCCGCGTAGTTCATGACGTTAGCAACGGACATGACCAGGCAGATCATGAGGATCGGGGTCTGCAGCTGCTTCCAGGTGCCGCCGAGTTCCTCGATAGCCTCACCCCAGCTGATGGAGGAGGTCAGGATGGTGATGATTGCAGCGACCAGAATTGCGGTACCGGAAGCACCAATGATGTTCCAGGTGAAGACCGCGTCAAATGCCTTGGGGGTAGGAACAATCGGTGCCGTCTGCTGGATGCTCTGGTGCACCCACGGAATGTTGAAGCTCAAGTTACTGAAGGCGAGCAGACCACCCTTAGCGAAGAGCGGCTTCATCACGGTGGACCAGAGCAGAATCACGACGGACAGGTAGATGAAGGGGCTCCATGCCTTGAGGATTTCGCTACCGGTGTGCTTGACGCTCTGCTGAGCCTCAACTTCCTCCAGGGAGGGAGCGGTGGGCTCGCGGAAGATGTGCTTGGGCTGCCACTTCTGCATGATGAGTGCCAGAGCAACGAGGGCCAGCAGCGGCGGGATGATGTCGACAAGCTCGGGGTTACCGAGGCCTGCGAGCAGAACGGACTGTCCGCCGGAGTAAATCACGCCGACCATGAGAGCTACCAGACCGACCTCGCGGATACCGCGCAGACCGTCCTGAATAGCGACGAGCAGTACGGGGATGAGAGCCGCCATGATCTGGAGTACCAGGATCATTTCGATGGACAGTGCGTGCAGGTCCACGCCACCGCGGGTTGCTGCGGTGGTCACGGGGATACCGATAGCGCCGTATGCACCGGAGCTCACGTTAGCGATCAGTGCGAACATTGCGGCCTTGAGCGGGTTGAAGCCCAGGGACACAAGCAGTGCAGCACAGATAGCGATCGGAATACCGAAGCCTGCAGCGCCTTCAAGGAAGCCACCGAAGCAGAATGCGATCAGCAGCATCTGGATGCGCTGGTCGGTAGAGATGGAGGAGATGGAGGAGCGAACAATTTCGAAGCCGCCCGAACGCACGGAAATGCGGTAGAGCCACACTGCCATGAGAACAATCCAGCCGATGGGCCACATGCCCGAGAGGAAACCGTGGAGGATGGAGCCTGCACCTGCGGTGACGGGCATTCCGAAGATAGCGCAACCGATGAGGAGAGCTAGGACGAGGGAGATAACGGCAGATTTAATACCGCTGAGCTTCAGGACGGTGAGGCCCAGAAGGAAGAAAATAATCGGGACTGCTGCCACGAGTGCCGAGAGCGCGCTCGAGTTCAGCGGGTCGTAGACTTGCTGCCACATGATGTTTTGTGTTCCTTTCCGCGCCCATGAAGGACGGGATTGTGTTGTGCCGTAAAGCCTGCCCAATGGTGCGCGTAGCCATGTGTATGCCGCATGCTTCAGGTATATTTTCTCGTTGCTTTATGCGTTGGGGAGGCTACCCCACGGGAATATTTACCTTTACTTGGGTTCGTGTTGATTTTACGACTATGAAATTTGGTGTGCTTGAAGCTGTGTTTTAGTCATAGAAACCTAATTATTCCTTGATTTATCAAGGAAAAAATCAGTACCAAAGTCGACGCTTCTGATTCCTAAAACACAGTTCCTCGATTACAAATGTACCACTCGTCCCCCACAAATTCGGTCATATTCCAACATTTAAATCGAAGCTCATAATTGCACGCTAACCTAAACTCTACTACCCCGCGCCATCTCTACATCCATCCTTCACATCCACTGAAGATTCAAGAAACCATTGAATTGATATATAGACACCAAAACAACAGACAACACAAAAAGCTCCGGAAGGAAAAACCTTCCGGAGCTTTATCTGTCGGGTTGACAGGATTTGAACCTGCGACCCCTTGACCCCCAGTCAAGTGCGCTACCAAGCTGCGCCACAACCCGATTCGTTATTCACGATATTATTTTCAAGGTTTCCCTCGAACACTCGAATAACTATACCGGGCTTTCAACCCCCACGCAAGCCAGAATCCCCGTTTTTAGAAAAAATCTTAAAAATCTTTTTCGCGCAGATTTTCTGCACAGAATCCAGCGCGTGGGGGCCGAGCCCCGCAACACAGCATCAAGCAGATATGTCCCGCTACTAGCGGCGGCTGCCCTTGCCCTTCTTAGCCTTCGCGCTCTGACGCTCACCCAGAGAGCGGCGCTCACGCACACGCATCGAAATCTCAATCGGAGTACCCGTGAAATCAAAAGTCTCACGCAGACGACGCATAATGAAGCGGCGGTAGCCCGGATCCAAGAAACCGGTAGTAAACAGCACGAACTTCGGCGGACGCGAAGATACCTGAGTACCAAAAAGAATACGCGGCTGCTTACCGCCACGCAGCGGGTGCGGATGCGCGGCCACAATCTCGCCCAGGAACGCGTTCAGACGACCGGTCGGAATGCGCGAATCCCACGACTCCAGCGAGTACTCCAGAGCGGGAACCAATTTGTCCTTGTGCCAGCCGGTCTTCGCCGAAATGTTCACGCGAGGTGCCCACTGCACGTGCGCCAGGTCGCGCTCAATCTCTCGCTCGAGCATGTCGCGGCGATCCTCATCGAGGGTATCCCACTTATTGAATGCCAGAACCATCGCACGGCCCGAATCAATCACAGTCTGTACGATACGCACATCCTGCTCAGAGATCGGCTCGGAAACATCCAGCAGCACCACGGCAACCTCAGAACGTTCCAGAGCAGTCTGAGTACGCAGCGAAGAGTAGAACTCCGCGCCCTTAGCCATGTGCTGACGACGGCGAATGCCCGCGGTATCCACAAAACGCCAGGGGTAGCCGCCCAGCTCAATAATCTCATCAATCGGGTCACGAGTCGTACCAGCCAGGTCGTTCACCACGGCACGCTCAGAACCAGCCAACTTGTTCAGCAGCGACGACTTACCCACGTTCGGGCGACCCACCAGAGCCACACGACGCGGGCCGCCCAGCGCCTCCGGCTGAGCAAACTGCGAGTGCTCCGGCATGACCTCAAGAATCTCGTCCAGAGCATCCGCCAGGCCACGGCCGTGCAGACCCGACACCGGGAACGGCTGACCCATACCCAGCGACCAGAGGTTATAAATCTCCGGCTCCAAGTGAGCGTCATCAATCTTGTTAGCAATCAGAATGATCGGCTTCTTCACACGGCGCAGCATACGCACAATCTGCTCGTCCGAAGCAGTCACACCCACGCGGGCATCCACCACAAGGACCACAACATCGGCCTGCTCCACAGCAATCTCAGCCTGCTCAGCCACCTGAGCATCAATACCGCGGGCGTCAGACTCCCAACCACCGGTATCAACCAGGGTGAAGCTCTTACCCAGCCACTCGGCTTTATAGGACACGCGGTCACGAGTCACACCCGGCTTATCCTCAACCACCGCTTCACGGCGGCCCAGAATACGGTTAATAATGGTCGACTTACCCACATTCGGGCGGCCAACAATCGCCACTACCGGATCAGCGAGCTGCTCTTCTTCTTCCTCAATGTCGAAGCCCCAGGCACCCAGCAGGGCGCGGTCCTCTTCATCCAGGTCATAGTCCTCAAGACCTTCAAGCAGAGCCTGAGCACGCTGTTCAGCGGTCTCATCATCAATCTCAGCGAGGCGCTCGGTAACGTCGTCCTCGCCACCGCCCAGGTACTTATCTTCGTAATCGTCGCGGATAGCGTCCTCAGCCATGCGCATTCCTTTCTCTACCCGCCCCCGCGCCCAACCCAATGGTCAGCGCGCGAGCGCGGCTCAACGTCTTCTCAGGAGCGGATACGCCACTCCCCCAGCGTTTCGGCGGGCCTAACCCGCGCGCTTCGCCTTCAACTGGTCATTCACAGCGTTAATCACTGCAGAGACCGTCGCATTAAAATCAAGATCCGAGCTGTCCACCCGGGTCACGCCTTCGGCAGCTTCCATAAAGTTATTGACCTTCGAATCCTTCGCATCACGCTCAGCGATCTGCTTGCTCAAGTCACCCGAAGCGCCGGACTTCTCCGCGTTTTCCAGGCCGCGGCGCGCCATGCGCACCTCTTCAGAAGCAGTCAGCAGGATGCGCGCATCAGCGTCGGGCGCGACCACGGTGGTGATGTCACGGCCCTCAGCGACCATGCCGTTAATAGCGTGGTCAATCATCCAACGCTGCAGGCCAATCAGGTGCTCACGAACCGCCGGAACCGAAGCCACAGCAGAAACGGCCGAAGAAATGCGCTCGCTACGAATCTCCTCACGGATATCGGTCAAGCCCATCAGAATCTCTTCTTCCTTAATGTTCGTACCGAACACCAGGGGCATCTCTTCGACAGCCTTCGCTATCGCCTCAGTGTCGTTCAGGTCAATGCCAAGTTCCAGCACACGGTAGGTTGCGGCACGGTACATTGCACCGGTGTCCAGGTACGCCAGACCAAAGTGGCGTGCAACTTCCTTAGACACAGACGACTTACCGGAACCGGAGGGACCGTCAATAGCAATCGTCAGTTTAGGGTTCTCGTGCATCAGCACTCCTTCAAATTCGTCTCAAACTTTATGCCGGAAAATATAGCTTTAACTCTACTTCACAACACGCCAACCGCGAGCCGACAAATCGCGGACCAACGCCTCATGAATAGACGGATTGACCGAGATTTCAGCCATACCCACCGGGGCGCCCGTCGAGTGCTCCAGACGCAAATCCTCAAGGTTCGCGCCCAGCTCACCAATCTCGGCAAGCAAACGAGCCAGCGTGCCGGGGGTGTCATCTACCAGCACCGTCATCTTTGCGAACGCGGCGGGGGCCGTACCGTGCTTACCCGGAATACGGTTAACGCCCGCGTTGCCTTCGCTCATCAGCTGCGCCAAATCCAGGCGAGCACCGGAGGCCGTCGGGTTCTCCAGCGTTGCGATGAGGCGATTCAGGTCATCACGCACCCCGTAGAGGGTCTTCACAATCGGGTCAGCGTTTGCTGCAAAAATCTGTACCCACAGCGTCGGGTCCGAAGCCGCAATACGCACCGTATCGCGCAAACCCTGACCCGCCAGGGACAGCGCATACAGCGGAGTGTCCTGCAGACGCGAAGCCAGAAGCGAACTCATCGCCTGCGGTACATGAGAGATCAGAGCAACCGTCTGATCATGCTCCTCAATGCTCAGAGAAGTCACAATCGCGCCCAGCTCAACCGCCACAGAACGCACCAGACGCACACACTCGGGACGAACCGAATCGTGCTCGCAGATAATCCACGGACGCGCTTGGAACAGCTCACCGCGTGCAGCCACCGGGCCGGACTTCTCACGCCCAGCCATCGGATGCGAACCCACATAACGGGACGCATCCGCACCCGAGGCAAGCACATCAGCTAGCGGTTGCACCTTCACGGAGGCAACATCCGTCACCACGGCGCCTGGGTATCCTACCTCCGGCCGAGGTGCATAGGTGTTCAGCGCGCGAGCGCACACGGCACCGGCACTATCCGGAGGCGCAGCCACCACCACCAGCTGCGGGGCGAGGGAGGCACGCTCCTGCTCCGACAGGGTGGAGAAGCTTGTACCAGCACCGATATCCTGCGCCACAGCCTCGGCGGTGGGTGAAATATCTTGGACGTACACGTCCTCGCATCCTTCCGCGCGCAATCCCAAACCAATGGAGGCGCCCAGCAGACCCGAGCCGATAATGAGTACCGGCCCGGTCAGCGTTGAGTCCATGTGCAGCTCAGATGCGGAAAGCTCAGCGGGCGAGCTCATGACAACTCCTTAGCGTTATTACATATCCACCGAAGCGAGCAGATGACCAATCTCGACCTTGGAGAGGTTACGGACAGTGCCCTGCTTCTGCGAACCAATACGGATCGGCCCCATCTCAACGCGAACCAGGCGCTCAACCGGGTATCCGACAGCGTCGAAGAGGCGGCGCACAATACGGTTCTTACCGGAGTGGATGGTCACCTCAACGAGCACATGGCCGGGGGTAGAATCCACCAGCTTAAACTCGTCCACACGAGTCACGCCGTCTTCCAGGCGAATGCCCTTCTTCATGGCTGCGCCGACACCGGGCTCCATCGGGCCGGGAACCTGCACCAGGTAGGTCTTGGGCACCTCGTAGGAGGGGTGGGTGAGTCGGTTCGCCAGTTCACCGTCGTTGGTCAGCAGCAGCAGACCCTCAGTTTCAACATCCAGGCGGCCCACGTGGAACACACGCTCGCTCATGGAGGAACGCAGGAAGTCAGAGATGCAGGGGCGGCCCTCGGGGTCTTCCATGGTGGAGACCACGCCGGCGGGCTTGTTGAATGCCATGTAGACGAGCTTGTCGTTGGTTTGAACGGTCATGCCGTCCACCTGCACAGTCACCTTGGAGGGGTCCACGCGTACACCCAGCTCGGTCACGACCTCACCGTTGACGGTGACGCGACCTTCAGTAATCATTTCTTCGCAGACGCGACGGGATGCCACACCGGCCTGAGCCAGCAGCTTCTGCAGGCGCACACCGTCGTGGTCGTAGAACTCGTAGTGGTCTACCGGGGCGTTACGTGGGCGGCGGGGACGGTGAGGGCCAGCGTAGTTGCTGACGCGGTATTCACCGCGCTCGTTCGCGAAGGCTTCGCCGGAGCGGTAGGGGCGGCCCGGTGCGCGGCGTTCGCGCTTGGGCAGTTCGGTGCCGCGGCCTCGGCCGGAACCTGCGCGGCCTGCGCCGAACTTCTTCTCGCCGAAGCCCTTTGCGCCGCCCTTACCAGCGCCGCTCTTCGGTGCGCCGGGACGACCGCCGCGTGCGGATGCACCCTTAGCGCCGGGCTTACCACCCTGACCGGGACGACCGGCGCTGGGACGGCCACCGCGGGAGCTCTGGGGGCGACCGGATGCAGAGCGGCCGCCGCGGGAGGAGTTTCCATATGCCATGGTATTCTTCTCTTTTCTATCGTTGTAGTATTTGTTAGTCTTTGTGCCCCAGCACCGAATGTGTGGTGTTTATATCAGCGCCAGGGGCGCTTATCCGGGGTAGTTCTGCAGCAGGTTTTCAGCAGAACCGTTGAAAGTTTCGTTATTGCCGTAACGGCTGTAGCGGGCGGGTTAGTCGTTACCTTCGGCGAGGACCGCCGCCTCCGTATCATCGGGGAGGAAGGGCGCAAGCGCCGGCAGCTCGTTCAGGGATTTCAACCCGAGCTTTGTCAGTAGCAACTCCGTGGTTTCGTAGAGGGTCGCGCCGCTTCCGGCTTCGCGACCAGCCTCACGAATCAGCTGCCGTTGGAGTAGCTGACGAATTGCTGCGTCCGCATTCACGCCTCGAATGGAGGCCACCCTCGCCCTGGTCACCGGCTGCTGGTAGGCAATCACGGCAAGTGTCTCGTAGGCGGGCTTGCTCAGCGTCTCGCTCTTGGAACGGGTCACGAAGCGTGCCACCCAGGGGGCGAAGTCGTCGCGGGCGTAGAGCTTCCAGCCTCCTGCGATGTTCCGCAACTGGAATCCGCGCGGTTCCGGTGCCACCCCCTCTTCTCCGTAGCCGCTTTCTTCGCCGTTGTACTCGCTGTACAGCTGGTCGAGCGCGTGCTCAACAGCTCGTTCGCTAACGATGAGAGCGGCGGAGAGTTCTTTGACGCTCACGGGTGCTTCGGCAACGGTGAGGATTGCTTCGATGGCGCTTTTGACGCCGCCAGGGATTACCTCGACCTTGGAGAATTCGGCTTCGGCATCAACCGCTACACTGGGTGCGGTGGAGGGGCCTCCCTCCGGAATCTTTACCGGTTTCGCTTCCGGTTTCTTCGACTCGCGGGGCGCAGTTTCCTGCGATTCCTCAGAGCTGTCGGAGATGCCGGAACTGTCGGAGTCCTCTACCGTTTCAGCGGCCTCAGCTTCTTCGGCAATCTCAGTACTCAGAGGCGTTGCAGCTACCTCATGTTCAGCCGGCTCAGCGTCCGCCTCAGCAGGCTTTGAGCTCTCAGCCTCTACCGGCGCCGAGTCAGCCTGTTCCGAATCCTCATCCGCGTTCGGATCCCAGTAGCCCATGTTCACGATGGCAAGGTCGTCAGGGGTAAATTCACGGTCAAAGCGTGAGCCGTGATTACTCATAATCCTCCTCTACCGGTTCCGTGTTAGCTTCAGATTCGTTCACTTCGGGTGATTCAGGCGCTTCACTGGTTTCGTGCGCATCCTGAGTGTCTGTTTCTTCACGAATTACGAACTGTGCCGCGCTCGCGCTCGCACGTACCCGAATGGCTCCGAGTAGTGCGTCCTGTTCTACATGCAGGGCGCCTTCTTTGTAGAGCTCAAGCAGGGCGAGAAAACGAACCACCGCGATTTCTAGTTCGCCGGATCCTTGAACCAGTTCGGCAAAGCTCAGTTCCCGAGCCGCGGTATCGAGCAGGCTGTGCAGAATATAGTGTTCTTCAGCCGCGATGGTGGTGAGCGGAACGTGCAGGTGCTCGTTGAGTTGTTCAACGATTTCTTCGGGTTCCGGTTCGGGTTCTTTGGGG
This sequence comes from Rothia similimucilaginosa, assembly GCF_029850985.2. NCBI lineage: Bacteria > Bacillati > Actinomycetota > Actinomycetes > Micrococcales > Micrococcaceae > Rothia > Rothia similimucilaginosa. Next base: position 1,465,325 of record NZ_CM138149.1, read on the forward strand.
GTTCGGCTCAGCGCTGCTGCGGCGATGCGGGCGAACTCTTCGGCGCCTCCGGTAAAGACCAGCTCGGGTAGCGCCTGGGCGAATCGTTCTTCGAGGGCTACCGCACGGGGAAAACGCTGTGCTTCTTGCGCCCAGCGTTCAGCAAAAATATCGGCGACTTCGCGGTAGGCGCGGTATTGCAATAGACGGGCAAAGAGCAGGTCGCGTGCCTCCAACAGCGCAACATCCTCTTCGAGGGGTTCACGATGCTGCGGGAGCAGGCGTGCGGTCTTGAGTTCCAGCAGGGTTGCGGCGGTGACCAGAAATTCGCTGGCTTCGTCGAGTGCACGTTCGGTGCCTTCAGCGTAGAGGGCGTGCAAGTATGCGAGGAACTCGTCGGTAACCTCTGCGAGCGCCACCTCGGTAATATCGAGTTTGCGGCGCGAAATCAGGGTCAGTAGAAGATCAAAGGGACCCTCAAAATTACTGAGGGTGAGGGTGAAACCGCGTTCCGGGTTCTGCAGGCCGCGGCCCTCAGTCCGGGCGTTCGTGGCGGTGTCTGCGTTCGGTGTCGGTACCCTCACGGCAGCGACGTTCGTGGTCATAAACGACCTATTCTCCTTAGGTTTATTCTCCCCGGCTTTATTGGTGCCGTCTCAGATGCGGCTTCTATTTCGCCTATTTTTCGGCGTAAGCAGTGTGCGGGGTCTTTAGAATCCACACAATTATACGCCCTCTGCCGGTGTGACTCAAGGATGAGAGTCACCTCAGCGGAGGGCGTATAGGTGCGCAGAGGGCTTTAGCGTGCGCCGCCCTTATAGATCAGTTCGCGTGCCACCTGGCGGTATGCTTCCGCACCGGGGTGGCTGGAGGCGTAGCTGAGAATCGGCTCAGCGGACACCGATGCGTCCGGGAACTTCACGGTGCGCTTGATGACGGTGTCGAAGACCTTGTCGCCAAATGCGTCCACGATGCGCGCCAGAACTTCCTTAGAGTGGATAGTGCGGGCATCGAACATAGTGGCAAGTACACCGGAGATTTCGAGGTCGGGGTTCAGACGGTCCTGAACCTTCTCGATGGAGTCGACCAGCAGTGCAACGGCTCGCAGTGCGAAGAACTCACAAATTAGCGGAATGATGACGCCTTCGGAGGCGGTCAGTGCGTTGACGGTCAGCAGGCCCAGGGAGGGTTGGCAGTCGATGAGGATGACGTCGTATTCGTCGCGGACCTTGCGCAATGCCGAGGCGAGAACCTGCTCGCGAGCCACTTCGTTGACCAGCTGAACTTCAGCTGCGGAGAGGTCAATGTTGGCGGGCAGCAAGTCGATGTTCTCCACGCCGGTGGGCAGGATGACATCCCTGATGTCGACCTTACGGTCCATCATGACGTTGTAGACGGTCAGGTCCAGTTCGTGCGGGTTCGCGCCGAAACCGGCGGAAAGTGCTCCCTGCGGGTCGAAGTCGACCAGGAGCACCTTACGGCCGCATTCTGCCAGTGCCGCGCCCAGGTTAATGGTGGAGGTGGTCTTACCCACGCCGCCCTTCTGATTCACCATAGAGATAATTCGGGCGGGACCGTGGCTGCTCAGCGGAGCCGGGTCGGGGTATACGCGCAGGGGTCGACCGGTGGGGCCGAGTTCTTGAGCCTGAGCTTCAGTCAATGGTTCACCTTCATCAATGAATTCGAAGTTTTAAAGTTTAAGCGTTGTCTATAAGGTTACCTCAAGAGCGGCTGTTCCGCGGTTTGACGGGGTTTTATCCCCGTTCGTGGGCACGCGGATGCGCCATGCGGTACACCTCCATGAGCCCCTCGGGTGTGACCTTGGTGTACACCTGTGTGGTGGCGATGGAGGCGTGCCCGAGTAGTTCTTGCACCACGCGAATATCGGCGCCACCCTGCAGTAGGTGCGTTGCGAAGCTGTGGCGCATGGAGTGCGGTGAGAAGTCTGAGCTGAGCCCGGCAGCTTCGGCGGCTTCTTTGAGGATGAGCCAAGCGCCTTGGCGTCCAAGTCTGCCGCCTCGTCCATTAACAAAGAGTGCGGCGGTGCCTTTACCGTGCGCTACGAAGGTGGGGCGGGCACGCACCAGGTAGTCTTGGATTGCTTTTTGGGCGTAACTTCCGATAGGTACGAGCCGTTCTTTGTTTCCTTTGCCGAAGAGTCGAACATAGCCGGGCAGGATAATCTGGTTGCTGTCTTCGTCTGTGAGGGTTCCCTCGAAGTGTACGTCGTCAATATCGGCGTTGAGCATTTCGCTCACGCGTGCGCCGGTGGCGTAGAGGAATTCGAGTATGGCTCGGTTGCGTAGCCCGGTGGCGGTTTCGCGGTCGGGTACGGCGAGTAGCCGCTGAATGTCTTCTACACTGACTGCTTTGGGTAGGCGCTTAACGTTCTTGGGCGGAGTGACCGGTGCCGCCGGATCGGTGGGCACGATGAGCGCGGAGACCCAGAAGGCATGTACTCCGCGGACTGCCGCCATGGTGCGGGCGATGGAGTTCGGTCCCAGCGGCAGGGGCAGGCTCGGCGCCCCTTCAGCGGTTGGCATTTCTTTTTCAGGGGCCCCAGCTTTCTCCGGCTGCCCGGCACGTGCGTTTCCAGCGCCCCCGTTTCCTGTACCTCGCCCCGATTCGGAGGCAATCATCAGCGCCAGCGATTCTGCGGCTTCTTCCTGTGCTTCCTGAGATTCCTGCGCGTTTTGGGTGTTCTTCTCCCCCGCCTCGAATCCGGCAAGAGGCACGGTGGGGGCGGCGAGTTCCCGCATGAAGGAACGCACCTGCGCGGTGGTGATGCGTTCGGGGTCGATGACTCCGAGGGTCGCCATGTAGGCGCTGTATCGTCGCAGGTCACGCCCGTAGGAGGCGATGGTGTGTTCGCTGCTTCCTCTCTCCACGCGCAGGTGGATGAGGTACTGGTCAATGGCTTTCTGTAGCGGGGTCTGCCCCTCCTGATGGGAAGAACCCAAGGTAGAAGAACCCAGCACGGAGGAACCGGCAAAAGAGGACACGCCGAGCAGACTCGCGCCGCAGAATGTCTTGCTCGCCGTACTTTTTGCCTGCTTCACGCTATCTCCTCTATCGGTTCTCTTGATATGTGGGTTTGCCGTAGGCGGAGCTACTCCCCCGCCCAATGCTCCGTTCTTAGTGGTTGCGGAAGTTCTCCGGCTTTTCGCGGCGCTGCCCCATATAGGGGTGGAACTCCCAGCCACCCTCGGCAGGGCGCAGGCCTTCAAAATTGTTCTGCGCCGCCGCATAGGTGGCGAGTACCGCTTGGATAGCGAGCGCGTTGTGAATCTTTCCGCCTAATACCAGCTGCACCGCGTCGGCGAGGGGTACCCAGCGATAGGTCATTTCGGATTCTTCATAGGTGCGTTCGCTACGTTCTTCGGCGGGCAGTTCCGAGAGGTTGCGCGCCAGGTAGACGCGGCCTGCTTCGCTAGTTGCGCCGGGGCTGCTGAAGTAGTCGGTCAGAGCGTTCCAGGTGGATGCTTTCAGGTCTGCCTCTTCGGCAAGTTCGCGCTGCGCGGCGCCCAGGGGATCTTCACCGTCGATGTCGAGCAGTCCGGCGGGCACTTCCCAGAGGTTCATACGCACCGGATGGCGGTATTGGTTGAGCATCAGCAGTTCGTTGTTGTCGTTGAGAACCGCCACGGCGACGGCGCCGGGCATTTCCACGACATCGCGGGTCAGCGCAGTGTTTTCATTGAGTTCGTACTCTTCGACGGTCGTTTCGATGACGTAGCCGCTGTACTTCACGGTGCGGGTGCGGATGGTACATTCGGAGGGTGCATCAATAATCTGCTGGTTGTTGCTCATTCTTTCATTGTAGGCGGCTTTTTAGCCCCGCTACATTTGGCGCGTCAGGTACGGCCACGGTTTAAAGCACGTTCAGGTTTACACAAGAGCATCCCGCTCTCCCCTGCGCGGGGTGAGCGGGATGCTGAACGTTTATGCCTAGATATTAGGCGCCGCGGCGTTCCAGAGCAGCCTTAATCAGGCCGGCGAAGAGCGGGTGCGGGCGGGTCGGACGCGAGCGGTACTCGGGGTGTGCCTGAGTTGCCACGTAGTAGGGGTGTGCCTCTGCGGGCAGTTCCACATACTCGACCAGCGAGGAGTCCGGGGAGGTACCGGAGATGTGCAGACCTGCTTCTTCAAGCTGCTCGCGGTACTCGTTGTTCACCTCGTAGCGGTGGCGGTGACGCTCTGCAACCTCGGTTGCACCGTATGCCTTAGCAACCTGAGAGCCGGGAACGAGGTTTGCCTTGTACAGGCCCAGGCGCATGGTGCCGCCCAGGTCGCCTGCACCTTCGACGAACTGCTTCTGCTCTTCGATAGTTGCGATGACCGGTACGGAGGTTTCGGGCTCGAATTCGGTGGATGATGCTTCGCGCAGGCCCAGTACGTTGCGTGCGTACTCAATGACCATGGACTGCAGACCGAGGCAGATACCCAGGGTCGGGATCTTGTGCTCGCGTGCGTACTTGAGTGCACCAATCTTGCCGTCTAGGCCGCGGATGCCGAAGCCACCGGGCACGAGGATTGCGTCCATGTCGCGCAGCTGGTGGTCTGCATCTTCATCGGTTGCGCACAGGTCGGCTGCAACCCACTTGATGTTGACCTTAACGTTGTTTGCGAAGCCGCCGGCGCGCAGAGCCTCAGAGACGGACAGGTATGCGTCGGGCAGATCGATGTACTTACCGACCAGGCCAACGTTAACCTCTGCCGCGGGGCGGTGCACTGCGTCGAGCAGGCGGTTCCACTGGGTGAAGTCCGGTGCGGAAGCCTCAATGCCGAAGTAGTCGAGGATGTAGTCGTCGAGCTTCTGGCTGTGCAGGGTCTTGGGGATGTCGTAGATGCTGGGTGCGTCGGCGCAGGAGATAACTGCGTCGCTGTCTACGTCGCATGCGTTACCAATCTTGGTACGGTGCGATACGGGAACCTCACGCTCACAGCGCAGGATCAGACCGTCAGGCTGAATGCCCAGGCCGCGCAGTGCTGCGACGGAGTGCTGGGTCGGCTTGGTCTTGAGCTCGCCAGAGGGGCCGATGAACGGCACCAGGGAGACGTGCAGGAAGAAGACGTTCTTGCGGCCAACATCGCGGCGTACCTGGCGTGCTGCTTCCATAAAGGGCAGGGACTCGATATCGCCGACGGTACCACCGATTTCGGTGATAATAATGTCGGGCGCGTCGTCAATTTCCGCTGCGTGACGCATGCGGGCCTTGATTTCGTCGGTAATGTGAGGGATGACCTGGACGGTGTCACCAAGGTATTCACCGCGGCGCTCCTTCGCGATGACGGAGGAGTAGACCTGGCCGGTGGTCACGTTAGCGGACTGGTCGAGGTTTTCGTCCAGGAAGCGCTCGTAGTGTCCGATGTCGAGGTCAGTTTCAGCACCGTCGTCGGTGACAAAGACTTCACCGTGCTGGAAGGGGTTCATCGTACCGGGGTCGACGTTCAGGTAAGGGTCGAACTTCTGCATGGTCACAGAGAGGCCACGTGCGCGAAGAAGCTGACCGAGGGAAGAGGCCGAAAGGCCCTTACCGAGAGAAGATGCAACGCCGCCGGTCACGAAAATCTGGCGGGTTACCTTGTCGTTAGAGGACGCATTCAGAGCGTTATTTTTTTCATTCACCACGGAATTTAAGCCTACCATTTTCTTGTCTGCTATCCAAGCAGAGGGTTTTGCCACAAGAGGATTCTCTCAGGTGGTTTTCCCTCCCCTATTTGTCCTTATCACCACTGTAAACGGAGCCGGGGATTTATTATCCCCGCCGCGCCGTGTAGAAGCAGGTGTAGGAGCATTCACAGAGTATCTCACATCCTCTGAGCTCCATGCACCGCTGTTGGTCACCGGCTTGGACTGTACTGACAACTTTCCGAAGCATGCTCGCGCTCTTCAGTCCCTTTGATGGTCTTTAGCGCCGAAAGATGGCATCTTTCGGCGCTTTTACCAGCACCTTTCCAATCCTTTTCCCGGTAGGTTTGCATGTTACTTTCAGCGTCCCTACGGCACGTCTCGACCGGCTGCCAGCAGCTCGCGGGCGTGCTCTCGTGCCGATTCTGATTGATCGTGTCCGGAGAGCATTCGCGCCAGTTCCACCACGCGTTCCTCTTCGGAAAGTACCTTGACCTTCGAGAGGGACGCGTCATCATTTTTCAGCACGAGAATGTGCTGGTCCGCAAAGGCGGCAACCTGCGGCAGGTGGGTAACCACCAGAACCTGCACGTGTCGGGCGAGCATGGCAAGGCGGCGACCGATTTCGATAGCTGCCTTACCACCCACGCCGGAGTCCACCTCATCGAAGATGAAGGTGGGCACGGGGTCCACCTCGGCAAGCACCACCTCCAAGGCGAGCATCACGCGGGAGAGCTCACCACCGGAGGCACCCTTACCGAGCGGGCGCGGCACGGCGGTTCGGTGCGGGGCCAACATGAAGGTGACGGTGTCTCGACCGTGCACAGAAAACTTTTCAGCTTCGGCAACCTCCACGACCAGGGATGCGTTCGGCATGGCAAGAGCAGTGAGCTCCTCGCTGACGGCATCCGCCAGTTTCTGTGCGGCAGCACGGCGCAGGGCAGTTAGCTCTTCTGCCTGGGCACCGAGCACCTTGCGTAGCTGTACCAGTTCGGTTTCCAGGGTTTCCTGTCGCTGGGGGTCGTCCACCAGGGTCTCAAGGCGTGCACGGGATTCTTCGGCCCATTCGAGCACCTCGGCAATATCGGAACCGTATTTGCGGGTGAGGGTTGCCAGTTGGGCGCGGCGAGTCTGTACCTGTGCCAGACGTTCGGGACCTTCAACGTCCAGGGAGGCCATGTAGGAGGACAGATCCGAGGATATATCGGTGGCAAGAATCAGCAGTTCGTTGACGCGCGCGGCGAGGGAGGCAAGCTCTTCGTCAGCGTCTGCCTGCGCATGTAGCGCGGAGCGGCTTGCATCGAGCAGGTTCATGACGCTCTGCTCGTCGCCGGTGGAGTATTCGCTACCGCTGAGCGCTGTGGAGGCGGTTGCCGACGCGATACGTAGCGCTTCAACGTTCATGAGCTTCACCATTTCGGCTTTGAGCTCTTCTTCTTCCCCAACCTGCGGGTTGACGGCGCTAATTTCTTCGAGGGCGCCCTGCAGGGTCTGCGCTTCGAGGGCGCGTGCGCGAGAGTTTTCTCGTACCTCCTTGAGCTCTGCGGCGGCGGCACGGTATCGCTCGTAGTTTTCGCGGTACTTCTCAAGCAGGTTGGCGAGCTCTTCGCCGGCGTACAGGTCGAGGGAGTGGCGCTGCTCTGCAGCTGATTTGAGGCGCAACTGATCGGACTGGCCGTGGACTGCAACAAGAGTCTGACCAATCTTAGACAGGGTTCCGATGGGTGCGGAGCAACCGCCGACGTGGGCGCGGGAGCGCCCCGAGGCGTTGACGGTGCGTGCCAGAAGCAGTTCGGAGGTCTGTTCGTCGATGTCTTCGGCGGTGCCGCCGGCTTCTTCGGCAAGCTCGAGGGCTCGGTGCCCGTGGGGCAGGCGAATCACTGCTTCGGCGAGGGCGCTCTTGGCACCGTTACGCACGCTGGATGCGTCGGATCGGGCACCCAGGAGCATGCCGAGGGCGGTGACGACCATGGTTTTACCTGCGCCGGTTTCGCCAGTCAGCACCGAGAATCCGGGTTCGAGGGGGAGCCTTGCATCGGTAATAATGCCGAGGTCTCGAATATGGATTTCCTCAATCACGAACGTTCATTCCTTTTCTTTAGCGCTTCTCGCCGTCCTGTGGACCTCGCCAACCACGAATCGGAAGCTCAAATTTACGCACCAGTCGTTCCGAGAAGGGAGCCGGGTGGATACGGGCAAGCAGCACCGATTTTTCGGAGCGTCGCACCTCAATACGGGATCCGGGGTCCAACTCTACGGTTCGGCGGCCATCACACCAGAGCACGCCGGAGGCACCGTTTCCTGGCATCATTTCTACCGCCAAGGTGGAGGTCGGCGCTGCTACCAGCGGGCGCGCAAAGAGCGCATGAGCCGAGAGTGGCACCATGAGAATTGCTTCAACTTCGGGCCAGACGACCGGACCGCCACCGGAGAAAGCGTAGGCAGTCGAGCCGGTGGGGGTTCCCATGACCACGCCGTCGCAGCCGAAGCTACTGAGCGGGCGGCAATCCACCTCGATAATAACTTCAATCATTTTTTCGCGGTTGCCCTTTTCGACACTAGCTTCATTCAGTGCCCAATCGCTATGCACTCGCTTGCCGTCGTTCCAGACTTCCACGTCGATTGCCATGCGTTCTTCAACTGTGTATTCGTTGTTGACGATGCAGCGAACGGTTTCAGTCAGGTCACTCTCTTCGGATTCAGCAAGGAAGCCAACGTGTCCCAGGTTCACGCCAATGAGCGGAACGCTAGTTCTGCGCACCATTTCGGCGGCGCGAAGAATCGAGCCGTCACCGCCGAGCACCACGCCGAGTTCAATATCAATGAGCGCCACGGATTCGTGGACGACCTGCACGGGGATGGGCTCGTCCCAGTTTTCACTCAGGGTCTCCAGATCGGAGCGAGTCATGACGGGTGCAAGTCCCGCTTCGTAGAGCTGAGTGCACGCCTGTCGGGCGGCATCTCGTGCTTCTTTGCGCCCCACGTGGGCGAAGACGAGAATCTTACGGTGACGTTGTTCCACCGAGTCTTCGGAACCACGACGTTCGGAACCATCGCGCGCATCTACAGCAGCCACCTGTGTGGTTGCTTCCTGCGGGGCGTGGCTTTCGTGTTCTGCCATAAGGATTCTCTCCCATTGGGTGTTGAGATGGTGTATCTACACCTATCATACCGAATATGTTCTCGAAGATTTTCTAAAACACCATATTTTTAGAAAATTATTTCGAATAGCGTGCAGCTGGGGTATCTCTAAAATACCCGTAAAAAATACCTGCGAATAGCGCGACAGCCTGAGAAAGCCCTACCCTCAACGCGTCCTGCGTTATCGAGCGGTTTTTCTCAGACTGCCTTAGCACTATTTATTTTCGGCACTATATTTATTTTCGACACCATAGGAAGTACTCTACGTTGCCGTCCTGTCCGGGGAGCGGGCTGGGTTCCATACCCATCACGCGCAATCCATGGCTTACCGCAGATGCCTGGACTTTTTCCACTGCTTCACGGCGGGCGGATTCTTCGTGCACCACTCCCCCGCGTCCGATGCGGTGTTTGCCAACCTCGAACTGCGGCTTGGCCATGAGCACCAGGTCGCCACCGGTTTCGGTGGCGTTCGCTAGCGACTCCATGACCAGGGTCAGCGAGATGAACGAGAGGTCAGAAACCGTCAGCTCAACCTGCCCGCCAATATCTTCGGGCTTCATGTAACGAACATTGAGTCCTTCGTACACGCCAACTCGCGGTTCTTTGCGTAGTGTTTCCACAAGCTGCCCGTGTCCTACATCAACGGCGGCTACGTGGGCAGCTCCTCGACGAAGTAGCACGTCGGTAAAGCCTCCGGTGGAGGCTCCCGCGTCCAGGCAGCGCTTACCTTCCACCTCAATATCGGGGAATGCGTCGAGGGCACCGGCGAGCTTGTGGCCTGCGCGACTGACGTATTCGGTCAGTTCGCTCTGGCGCACGTAGAGGGTATCCTCCGGGCCCACGAGCATGGACGCTTTGCGTGCAACCTTGCCGTTGACTTGCACGTCTCCCGCCGCAATAAGTTTTGCGGCGAGGGTTCGGGAGATCACGAATCCGGCTTCGACCAGGTATTTATCGAGGCGCACAGTGTCCTTGTCTTCTTTCTCTCGTCTGGTGACGGGTTATCTAGTGCCGGTGAACTAGGAGAGGTTTTCGAGGTCTTTCTCCAGCTGCTCGCTCATCGTTTCGAGGCGCTTGACGCGCTCTACGGGATCCAAGGCGAGGGTCGCCGCCAGCTGGCGCTCGAATTCTGCGTCAAGCTCAGAGCTTTCCTCAGCCGTGCTGTTAGTGTCCGGTTCTTTAGGCACCGGGGATCCCCTGGATGTTGGGGCGTGCGCCCTGTTCGGGGTTTGCTGCCCACCATGCCGCGCAGGCTACGCGCCATGCTTCGGCTTCGCTCTCGCTGCCCGCGAATGCTTCGGTATCTTCAATCTCGGGGCCGGTCAGGCTCAGGTTTTCACCGCGAACTCGTGCCTGCCAGGTGGGGCCGGTTGCGATGACTTCGTAACCTTCGTAGAGCACTTCAATTTCGGGGTAGGGTGCGAAGAAGTCCTCGAGGGCGCGCAGAATATAGGTCGGACGCTGGTTCGGCACGGCCTCGATGACGTCTTGGTAGGTCTGTACGCCGGTAAGGACGAGGGCGCCGTCCATCTTTGCGTTGTTGGCTCCGAGAATGTCGGTGTCCAGGCGGTCGCCCACGATGACGGGGCGGCTGGAGTTCACTGCCTGCGCTGCGGTGTGGAAGATTGGTGCTTCGGGTTTACCCGCGACGAGCGGGGTACGGCGCGAGGCAGTTGCTACGGCTGCGACGAGGGTGCCGTTACCGGGTGCCTGGCCTCGTTCCTTGGGGATGCTCTGGTCAGTGTTAGTTGCAATCCAGAGGATGTCGGGGTTTGCGAGGGTGTAGGCGGCTTCCGCGAGGTCTTCCCAGCCAATCTTGGGGTCGAATCCCTGGATGACGGCTACAGGGCCTTCTTCTTCCTTGCGTACCGTTTCGAGGCCTACTGCACGAACACAGTCGGCAAGTGCTTCGGTGCCGGTGACGAGTACTTTGGAGCCTGCGGGTACATGCTGTGCAAGCAGTGCTGCGCCTGCCTGTGCGGAGCTGACGACGCGTCCTGCTCGGGTGTGCACGCCCAGTTCACGCAGGTGCTCTGCTACGGATTCTACGGAACGCGATGCGTTGTTGGTGACGAAGATGACCGGTACGTTGATTTCTTCTTCAGCGCGGTTGAGCGCTTCGGGTGCACCTTCGATGGCGAAGGGGCCTGCGTAGACTACGCCGTCCAGGTCGGAGAGGAGGGCATCGTAGCGGGATAGGAGTGCGTTCGTGGTCATAGAGTGTTCCTCTCGGGGTCTCTGGCGGTTGTCGCTATTAATCGTACCTGTTAGACACTCTAGCGTTGGCACCTTCGAGCGATTATATAGAAAACCGCTGGACGCTCTTCCCTGCTTGGGTGTGGCGTCCAACGGTTTCACGCTGACACTTAGGTCGCGTATTTAGAATTCTTAGATTCTCCGCAGTCTTATTCTGCGGAGGTTTCTTCTGCTTCTTCAGTCTTGGGCAGTTCGGTCTTCTCGTCCTCAACTGCCTCTTCCTGAGCTTCGCTTGCTTCATTTTCTGCGGATGCTTCAGCGATCTCCTCGGACTTTTCGCCTGCGGACTCGGTGAGTTCTACGGGCTTCTCTTCCTTTTCGAAGAGGCCTGCTTCACCGAACATGTCGAAGATTTCGGGTTCTGCGAAGTTACCCTGACCCAATGCTGCTTCTGCCATGAATGAGAGGCGTGCCCAGCGTTCTGCTTCCTGGTTACGGTCTGCGTTAGCAAGCGCGTCGGAGTACGCGCTGAACAGGCGGGGGCTGTATTCGAAGGCACGCTTAGGGTTCAGCTGAGGAATCTGCAGTGCTACGACAGCCTCGGACTTCTTGCCCTGATCGCTGAGGATGCCGGATTCAACGATGGCGAGCTCTACGCGCACGTTGGCGGGCAGTTCTTCCTTCTCGGATTCTGCAATCATTTCCATTGCCTTGGGTAGGCGGCCGAGCGCACGTTCGCAGTCTACCAGCAGTGCCAGGTGGTCTACGGAGCCGCTAATACGGCGGTGGGTGCGCAGTTCGCGCAGTGCCAGTTCGAAGTCTTCTGCTACGTATGCGGCAACACCAACAGCTTCGCGTACTGCGGCAATACGGCCTGCGCTACGGGATGCGGCAACGGCGTGTTCTAGTGCGAATTCGGGGTCGATGTCGAGGTAGCGACCTGCCATGGCGAGGTGCTTTGCAACGGTTTCTGCGTTGCGCGGCTCAAGGGCGCGCAGCTGACGGAAGGTTGCGCCGTCCAGCTCGCGACCGGTGATGTCATCGTCAATTTCCGGTGCCTTGGGCTTTGCGGGGCGGTAGCCTGCACGGCCACCAATGCTGCGTACTTCTTCGCGAGGTGCTTCAGCCTCGGGACCGTTGGAGCGAGGTGCCTTGGATCGGGAATCGGAGCGACGACCGTCAAACTTTTTGCCTCCGCGGTCATTACGCTTGAAACCGCCCTTACCGCCAAAGTTCTTGCCGCCCTTCTTGGAGCGGATGTCCTTTCCTCCGCTGTTCTTGCGGTGATGGCGGGGGCCGGAGCCGTTAGACTCGTGACGGGGGGTCTCAGACATGAATCTCCTTGGGAGGTATCCGCCAGTGTCGGCGGGTAGGGTATGCAGTCGGTTCGGGCGAACCGCTGCCTGAGGCATCAACTCTATGAGGGGTGCTTTAGATACACCCGCTAATGCCTAAACATAAGCCATACCATTCTAGTATAGAGAGCACCTTCCGTGCACCCGTACCGATAGGATGTTAAAGACAAATGGGGAGGCCGTTAGACCTCCCCAAACGAAAATAGCCCCGGCAAAGCCGGGGCTATTGAACAATAAAGCGGCAATAACCTACTCTCCCACACCCTCAAAAGTGCAGTACCATCGGCGCAAAGAGCCTTAGCTTCTGGGTTCGGAATGGAACCAGGCGTTTCCCTCTCGCTATAATCACCGCAAACCTACGGGATTGTTATCCAAAAACCATACAGTGAACGCAAACAACAAACAACTTCCTGAAAAGTAAGCCTTCAGCCTATTAGTACCAGTCAACTCCACGAGTCTTCAGTCCTCGCTTCCATACCCGGCCTATCAACCTCATCATCTATAAGGAGCCTCACACACCAAAAAGTGCCAGGAAATCTCATCTCGAAACAGGCTTCCCGCTTAGATGCTTTCAGCGGTTATCCCTCCCGAACGTAGCCAATCAGCCATGCACCTGGCGGTACAACTGACATACCAGAGGTTCGTCCGTCCCGGTCCTCTCGTACTAAGGACAGCCTTTCTCAAATTTCCAACGCGCGCAGCGGATAGGGACCGAACTGTCTCACGACGTTCTGAACCCAGCTCGCGTACCGCTTTAATGGGCGAACAGCCCAACCCTTGGGACCGACTCCAGCCCCAGGATGCGACGAGCCGACATCGAGGTGCCAAACCATGCCGTCGATATGGACTCTTGGGCAAGATCAGCCTGTTATCCCCGAGGTACCTTTTATCCGTTGAGCGACGGCCGTTCCACAACGTACCGCCGGATCACTAGTCCCGACTTTCGTCCCTGCTCGACCTGCCAGTCTCACAGTCAAGCTCCCTTGTGCACTTACACTCAACACCTGATTGCCAACCAGGCTGAGGGAACCTTTGGGCGCCTCCGTTACACTTTAGGAGGCAACCGCCCCAGTTAAACTACCCATCAGGCACTGTCCCTGAACCAGATCATGGCCCGAAGTTAGACATCCAGATTGACCAGAGTGGTATTTCAACAACGACTCCACACAAACTAGCGTCCATGCTTCACAGTCTCCCACCTATCCTACACAAGCCAAACCAAACACCAATACCAAACTATAGTAAAGGTCACGGGGTCTTTCCGTCCTGCTGCGCGAAACGAGCATCTTTACTCGTACTGCAATTTCGCCGAGTTCATGGTTGAGACAGTAGGGAAGTCGTTACTCCATTCGTGCAGGTCGGAACTTACCCGACAAGGAATTTCGCTACCTTAGGATGGTTATAGTTACCACCGCCGTTTACTGGGGCTTAAATTCTCAGCTTCGCCACAAAGGCTAACCAATCCTCTTAACCTTCCAGCACCGGGCAGGAGTCAGTCCGTATACATCGTCTTACGACTTCGCACGGACCTGTGTTTTTGATAAACAGTCGCTTCCCCCTGGTCTCTGCGACCCATACACGCTCCGGGCAGCAAGTACCCATCACGCTCAAGGTCCCCCTTCTCCCGAAGTTACGGGGGCATTTTGCCGAGTTCCTTAACCATGATTCTCTCGATCGCCTTAGTATTCTCTACCTGATCACCTGTGTCGGTTTAGGGTACGGGCGGCTAAAACCTCACGCCGATGCTTTTCTCGGCAGCATAGGATCACCAAATCCCCCAAAAACAGGGTCCCATCACGTCTCAGGCACACAGCCGGCGCATTTAACAACCGACAACCCTACACGCTTAGACCACGACAACCATCGCGTGGCTTGGCTACCTTCCTGCGTCACACCTGTTAACACGTTTACCTCCAAAGATCGGGCCCCACAACCCACACAACACACAAACAAAAGCCTGCACATCATGCTTCGCATGGTTAGCATCACAATATCAGTATGGGCGGTTTTTCACCGGTACGGGAATATCAACCCGTTATCCATCGACTACGCCTGTCGGCCTCGCCTTAGGCCCCGACTAACCCAGGGCAGATTAACTTGACCCTGGAACCCTTGATCATCCGGCGGATGAGTTTCTCACTCATCTTTCGCTACTCATGCCTGCATTCTCACTCGCATAGCCTCCACCACTGGTTTACACCGCAGCTTCACCGGCCACACGACGCTCCCCTACCCAACAATCCAAAAAGATCATTGCCACAACTTCGGCGGTGTACTTGAGCCCCGCTACATTATCGGCGCAGAATCACTTGACCAGTGAGCTGTTACGCACTCTTTCAAGGATGGCTGCTTCTAAGCCAACCTCCTGGTTGTCTAAGCAACTCCACATCCTTTCCCACTTAGCACACGCTTAGGGGCCTTAGTTGGTGGTCTGGGCTGTTTCCCTCTCGACAATGAAGCTTATCCCCCACTGTCTCACTGCTACGCTCTCACTTACCGGCATTCGGAGTTTAGCTGACGTCAGTAACCCGTGAAGGCCCATCGGCCATCCAGTAGCTCTACCTCCGGCAAGAAACACGCAACGCTGCACCTAAATGCATTTCGGGGAGAACCAGCTATCACAGAGTTTGATTGGCCTTTCACCCCTATCCACAGCTCATCCCCTCCATTTTCAACTGAAGTGGGTTCGGTCCTCCACGACGTCTTACCGTCGCTTCAACCTGGCCATGGATAGATCACTCCGCTTCGGGTCTAGGTCATGCCACTCAAACGCCCTATTCAGACTCGCTTTCGCTACGGATACCCCACACGGGTTAACCTCGCGACATAACACTAACTCGCAGGCTCATTCTTCAAAAGGCACGCTGTCACCCCAAAAGGCTCCAACGGCTTGTAAGCACACGGTTTCAGGTACTATTTCACTCCCCTCCCGGGGTACTTTTCACCATTCCCTCACGGTACTGATTCACTATCGGTCACTAAGAAGTATTTAGACTTACCAGGTGGTCCTGGCAGATTCACACGAGATTCCACGAGCCCCGTGCTACTCGGGTGGCCACACCACGGACAGAACAATTTCGATTACGGGACTCTCACCCTCTACGGCCGACCATTCCAAGTCGTTCACCTACCATCCTGAACATCATGCCGGCAGCCAGTTAGAACTGCCACTGTGACTCCCACAACCCCCATGATGCAACGCCTAACCGCTATCACACACCACAGGTTTAGTCTCTTCCGCTTTCGCTCGCCACTACTCACAGAATCATTACATTATTTTCTCTTCCTGCGGGTACTGAGATGTTTCACTTCCCCGCGTTCCCCCCAACCAGCCTATACATTCAGCTGGTGGTAACTCACCATGAAGATGAGCCAGGTTTCCCCATTCGGAAATCCTCGGATCACAGCCCAGTTATCGGCTCCCCGAGGCTTATCGCAGATTCACACGTCCTTCATCGGCTCTTAATGCCAAGGCATCCACCGTGTGCCCTTAATAACTTACACACAATCAAGAAAAATAAGAATCTAAAATCAACAATCAAACCAACACAAAAGCATTGATTCAACGCAAATTCCAGAAGATGCTCGCGTCCACTATATAGTTCTCAAACAACAACCCACAACACAACAACAACACAAGAAAACAAATTCTCACATCATCACCATGCCAGGCAAACAAAGGAACAACACACATGTGTTACCCCAAAACCCAACAATGCGCCTCATCCAACCCAAAACCAATATTCCACCCATGAGCAAAACCACCCACCCGACACTCGCGGATAGTATGGCCAACTAAATGTGCTCCTTAGAAAGGAGGTGATCCAGCCGCACCTTCCGGTACGGCTACCTTGTTACGACTTAGTCCCAATCGCCAATCCCACCTTAGACGGCTCCCTCCCAAAAGGGTTAGGCCACCGGCTTTGGGTGTTACCAACTTTCGTGACTTGACGGGCGGTGTGTACAAGGCCCGGGAACGTATTCACCGCAGCGTTGCTGATCTGCGATTACTAGCGACTCCGACTTCATGGGGTCGAGTTGCAGACCCCAATCCGAACTGAGACCGGCTTTTAGGGATTAGCTCCACCTCACAGTATCGCAACCCTCTGTACCGGCCATTGTAGCATGCGTGAAGCCCAAGACATAAGGGGCATGATGATTTGACGTCATCCCCACCTTCCTCCGAGTTGACCCCGGCAGTCTCCTATGAGTCCCCACCATAACGTGCTGGCAACATAGAACGAGGGTTGCGCTCGTTGCGGGACTTAACCCAACATCTCACGACACGAGCTGACGACAACCATGCACCACCTGTATACCAGCCCCGAAGGGAAACACCATCTCTGATGCGGTCCAGTATATGTCAAGCCTTGGTAAGGTTCTTCGCGTTGCATCGAATTAATCCGCATGCTCCGCCGCTTGTGCGGGCCCCCGTCAATTTCTTTGAGTTTTAGCCTTGCGGCCGTACTCCCCAGGCGGGGCACTTAATGCGTTAGCTACGGCGCGGAAAACGTGGAATGTTCCCCACACCTAGTGCCCAACGTTTACGGCATGGACTACCAGGGTATCTAATCCTGTTCGCTCCCCATGCTTTCGCTTCTCAGCGTCAGTTACAGCCCAGAGACCTGCCTTCGCCATCGGTGTTCCTCCTGATATCTGCGCATTCCACCGCTACACCAGGAATTCCAGTCTCCCCTACTGCACTCTAGTCTGCCCGTACCCACTGCAATACACGGAGTTAAGCTCCGGCCTTTCACAGCAGACGCGACAAACCGCCTACAAGCTCTTTACGCCCAATAATTCCGGACAACGCTCGCGCCCTACGTATTACCGCGGCTGCTGGCACGTAGTTAGCCGGCGCTTTCTCTGCAGGTACCGTCAATCTCTCTTCTTCCCTGCTAACAGAGGTTTACAACCCGAAGGCCGTCATCCCTCACGCGGCGTCGCTGCATCAGGCTTGCGCCCATTGTGCAATATTCCCCACTGCTGCCTCCCGTAGGAGTCTGGGCCGTGTCTCAGTCCCAGTGTGGCCGGTCACCCTCTCAGGCCGGCTACCCGTCGTCGCCTTGGTGAGCCGTTACCTCACCAACAAGCTGATAGGCCGTGAGCCCATCTATAACCACTACATAACGCTTTCCACCAACACCCCATGCGGAGATTGGTCGTATCCGGTATTAGACCCAGTTTCCCAGGCTTATCCCAGAGTTAAAGGTAGGTTACTCACGTATTACTCACCCGTTCGCCACTAATCCACCTAGCAAGCTAGGCTTCATCGTTCGACTTGCATGTGTTAAGCACGCCGCCAGCGTTCGTCCTGAGCCAGAATCAAACTCTCCGTTGAAAAAATAGAAAAGCTTGATAATCTGATCTCAAACAGCGAATCACACACGGGGGTGCGTGACTCAAGCTGACTAAATTTGAAACCATTTGATGATTATCAAATATAAATAAATATTTGGTATTAGTTTCAGTTTCAACCACCATAATGGTGATTTTATTGAACAAAGCACACTATTGAGTTCTCAAGCAACACACCGATTCAACACCTCAACTTACTATTTCAAGCAAGCCTTACCGTTGAACGGTCATTCATGTTATTTCATGATCACCGCGTTCCCGCGGCAACCCAATCAACTATACCAGCGTTTTGTTTGTCATGCAAATCCGTTTTCCGTGATTCACACCACAAAGTTTCTTTCCTAAACTCTTCCACCATCACCAACAAAGCAACCCGGATTTCCTTCAAGCAAGAAACCAAAACACTATACAATTGAAAGTCATTCAACCGCTTCCGACTAGGAGAAACACCGAAGAAGTTCTTCGTTTTTTCCTCCTCGCCGCGGCGACTCATACAACTATACAGACGCCTAAACACCCATGCAACCTAAAAAAGGGTGAAGTAGACCACAAACACGGGGGTTTAGGTCCATCCTGACCTAAACATGACACTAGAACCCCTAGTCAGGAAAGGATAAGCTCCTCAAAAGTTCTTCGAAAAAAGTTTAAAAACCTTCAAAAGAACCCAAAAAACCTGCAGAATGCCCTCTCGGAGCATCCAAACAGAACAGACAGCGCCCATCAAACAACCAGGCAGCGCCGACCAACTCGAGAAGCGTACAACGGAGGAACACCTGGACAGCAAAGATACAGAACGACATATATGTAGAGCCTCTCCTGACGAAGGGGCTCTACATATATAGGGGACAGAAAAGGAGGAGCACTCCCCCACCGAACTGTCAGTACCAAACACTCAGTACTAAACACTCAGCAGAGAAGACTCCTCCCCTTCTATATATCGAGAAGACTAAATCAACTCTGTATTAGATAAGCTCTACAGCCCCCTGGTTCTTCTTGCCACGGCGAACCATCGCAAAACGACCGTGCAGCAGATCATCCTTAGAAATAGCTGCGTCCTCGCCCTGAACCTTCACACCGTTCACCGAAGCACCGCCTTCCTTCAGAATGCGACGAGCCTCAGAGTTAGACTTCGCAAAGCCCAGCTCAGTCAGAACAGAAATCATGTCCAGACGATCCTCGGACAGCTTAGCTGAAGGAAGCTCAGCAACCACAGACTCCAAGGTAGCCTCATCCAGAGCAGCGAAATCGCCCTTACCGAACAAAGCCTCCGAAGCAGCCACAGCCTGATCAGTAGCCTCAGTACCGTGAACCAGTGAAGTCACCAGGTATGCCAGAGTCTTCTGCGCCTCGCGCTTAAACGGCTCCTTCTCAACCTTCTCCGCAAACTCAGCAATCTCAGCACGAGTCAAGAAAGTAAAGACCTTCAAACGATCCACTACATCCGCATCCGCAGTGTTCAGCCAGAACTGGTAGAAAGCGTACGGCGAGCACATCTGCGGGTTTAGCCAAATAGCGTTACCCTCGCTCTTACCGAACTTAGTACCATCAGAGTTAGTAATCAGCGGAGTACCAATAGCGTGAACGCTCTTACCCTCCACCTTACGAATCAGCTCAGTACCGCTCGTCAGGTTACCCCACTGATCAGAACCACCGGTCTGCAGAGTACAACCGAAACGACGGTTCAGCTCCAAGAAGTCCAAGCCCTGCAGAATCTGGTACGAGAACTCAGTGTACGAAATGCCCTCATCAGAGTTCAGACGCTTCGCAACAATCTCCTTCTTCACCATGGTGCCCACGCGGAAATGCTTACCAACATCGCGCAGCAGCTGCAGAGCAGACATCTGACCGCTCCAATCCAGGTTATTCACCATACGAGCAGCGTTCTCACCCTCGAAAGATAGGAAACGCTCAATCTGAGCGCGCAGAGACTTAACCCACTCAGCAACAACCTCAGGAGAGTTCAGCACACGCTCAGAAGTCTGACGCGGATCACCAATCAAACCGGTGAAACCACCTACCAGACCCAGCGGCTTGTGACCAGCAAGCTGCAGACGACGCATCACCAGCAGCTGCACCAGGTGGCCCAGATGCAAAGAAGCCGCAGTCGGATCATAACCCGTATAGAAAGTCAGGCTCTCCTCGCTCAGCGCCTTCTCCAGAGCAGCCTCATCAGTGCTCACGTGCACCAGGCCGCGCCACTTCAGCTCCTGCCAAATATTCTCGAAGGTATCGTCATTATGCTGCGCGTTGAGGATCTCGGCAGACATGCTTCTCCCATTCACAAGGTAACAACGCCCGAAGGCGCTCGAACAAAATATGTAACAAGCCTAGCACCGCACCAGCCCAATCGCTCAGAAAAAACCAAGCGAGCGCCCAAACCGGTGCGGAACCGGCTCAAAGAAATAGAAATAACCGATAGAGGCTACACGAGCCACAAAGCTACAGACCCGCAGGCATCCGCGAACCCACCATGTGCAGGCGCTGAGTCGGACGAGTCATCGACACATACAAATCACCCACAGCACCATCAGCATCATCAATCAGCTGCTGCGGCTCAACAATCACCACAACATCAAACTCCAGCCCCTTCGCCTCCCACGGAGTCAAAACCAGCACCTGACTCTCCAGCGCTGTCTGCGCAGTACCCGTACGATCAGAATGAGCACGAGCCACAGCCTGAACCGTCTGAACATACAGGCTCGGCGGGCACACCACACCAATCAGAGCACCACCCGAATGAGCGACCTCCTCACTGACCACAGACACGGTCTGCTCCACAACCGACTCGGAAGCAACCTCATGAACCAGCGGAGCCCAACGGCCCTCACGCACCGCACGAGGCGCAGACACCTCATAGCCAGCAGCCTGAGCAACCGACACCGCCGCCTCAGCAATCTGAGCCGGAGTACGGTAATTAATCGTCAGCTCCTCCAGAGTGAAACGCTCACCCACAAACGGCTCCAACGCCTGCGACCACGACGAAGCAGCCGCAGCAGAAGAAGCCTGAGCAATATCGCCCACAATCGTGAACGACTTCATCGGACAACGACGCATCAACAGACGCCACTGCATAGGCGAGAGCTCCTGAGCCTCATCCACCACAATATGACCATACGCCCACGTACGATCAGCCGACGCCGCAGCCGCAGCAGTCATACGCTCGCCACGAACCTCATTCATCATCGCAATCTGCTCTGGAGTAATCACGCCATCGGCGCCAATATCCTCCAGCGACTGGTGAACATTCTCCAGAGCCTTCGCCGCATTCTCAAGGTTCGCACGATGCTCCGCCGCAGCACGAGCCGCAGCAGCCGCACCGGTCACCTTCGAAAAATCACCCAAAAGTTCAGCAGCCTCATCCAACAGAGGAACATCAGCTTCCGTGAAAGGGGCATCCGCCGGGCGAACCAGCAGCTCACGCTCAGCCTTCGACAACTCACGAGTCGCAGACTCCAGATAGTGCGGCTTCGAGAACAGCGAACGCAACAGAGTCTCCGGCGACAGCGGCATCCACGCCAAGTTCAAGGCACGGCGCACATCCATCGAGGCACGCACATCATCCTGCAGATACGGACGCTCCACCACACGACCCGCCGCACGGTTCAGCTGATCATCCAGCTTCGCGGTCAGTTCCTTCAACAGAATCTTCACGAACGTCTCACGAGCCTCATTATGCGGCTTGCCAGTCGAACGAGCGCGAGAACGAGCCGAACGAACCATCTCCGGAGTCAGCTCAACATCAGTACCCTCAACATTCAGACGCTGAACCTGAGCCAGCACCTTCTGACGATCCGCCACCGCACGCTTAATAACCTTCACCATGCGCAAATCGCCCTTCAACGCAGCAACCGCGCGATCCTTCTCAGGCACAGCACGCAAACCCGGGTACAGGGTCGCCAACGAAGACATCACCACGCCGGTCTCACCCAGCGAAGGAAGCACACGTTCGATATACCACATGAACGAATTCGACGGACCAACCACCAGCACGCCAGCCTTCGACAGGCGCTCACGGTTCGTGTACAGCAGGTACGCCGCACGATGTAGCGCCACAGCAGTCTTACCGGTACCCGGACCGCCCTGCACAACACGCACACCCGGTAGCTCCGAGCGGATAATAGCATCCTGCTCAGCCTGAATCGTCGCCACAATATCGCCCATGCGGCCCGTACGCTTCTTATTCAACGCCGCCAACAGAGCACCCTCACCGTGGAGAGTGTCCTCATCCTGCAGCATCTCCGAATCGAAGACCTCATCCTCAATATTTACGACAGTGCGGCCCTCAAGCATCAGGTGACGGCGGCGGCGCACGCCCATCGGCTGAAAGGCAGTCGCCTGATAGAACGTACCCGCCTCCGGGGCACGCCAGTCCATCAGCAGACGCTGCTGATTGCTATCCGTAATACCAATACGACCGATATATCGCACCGCATCAGCGCCCTCACGGTCCATATCCAAACGACCAAACGTCAGACGAGAATCCACAGCATTCAGCTGCGCCAAACGATCCTCATAGTGAGTAGCAAAAGAGTCACGCTCCGAACGGTTCTGATGACCGCCCACCGCCTGATTCTTACGAACAGCAGCCAGCATCTCAGCCGTCTCCTCACGGAGCTTATCCAGACGAGCATACACGCGAGCAACATACTCACGCTCCGCAGCCATCTGCTCGGCAAACAGCTTCTCAGCCGCCGAAGAATCAGCAGACTTCTGGGGTAGAGATTCAGATGACACGTAAGCTCCTTAAACCTATAGTGTCTCAAAGACAGGGTGCGACAGACACCCAAAAATACGGGTCACTATTTTACAGGACAGGCTCCGAAGGGCAGAAATATTGCCCCCATAGAAAAGTACCCCACCGGTTCAACCGGCGGGGCACCCCTCATCAATATCAGCTACACACACCCAAACGGCGGTAGCCTCAAACTCTATAAAACTACTTCGACGGCAGCGGGTACTCAGACACCAAGCTCAGCATCTCAAGACGGTAACCGTCCAACGCCTCACGACCGCCCAGGCCCTCCAGCTCCAGTAGAGCGCCAACGCCGGCAACCTTCAGGTTCGCGCGCTCCACCAGCTTCGCGGCAGCCACCAGGGTACCGCCAGTCGCCAGCAGATCATCCAGCAAAAGAACACGGGTGCCCGGCGCGAAATCATTACAGTGAATCTCAATCGCAGCGCTACCGTACTCCAGTGCATACTCCTCACGGTACGTCTCACGCGGAAGCTTACCCGCCTTACGAACCGTCATAATGCCAGTGCCCGTAGCGTATGCGAGCGCAGAAGCCAACAAGAAACCGCGAGCCTCAACACCAGCCGCCACATCAAACTGACCCTCAAAACGAGCAGCCAGCTCATCAATGCACGCCTTGAACACCTCAGCATTAGCGAAGAGAGTGGTCACATCGTAAAAGAGGATACCCTCGTGCGGGTAATTCGGAATTGTAGCGCAAGCAGCCGGAATCAACTGCTCAATAGGGGTTCGCGAAGCCTCAGAAGCGGGAACGCTCATGCTCTCTCTTTCGTGAAGGGGATAGCCCCGGAAAAACCGTCCGGGAACAATAGCGCGGTAGAAGCCGCCTACAAGATTCTACCCTCTTCATCTACAGTTGTCCTCAGATGAGCACCAAGAACTCCCTATCGGAATTAGCCCCGCTGAATCAAAACCCGCAAGTCACGCTTAAGAATCTTACCGGTCGGGCCCAAAGGCATGCTCTCCACCATCACGTAGCGGCGAGGGTACTTATACGCCGCCAAACGAGTACGAGCCAACGCATTCAACTCCGCCTGCAGCACACCCTCATCAACACCCGGACGCGGCATCACCACGGCGACAACCTCCTCGCCCACTCGCTCATCCGGCACGCCCAACACCGCTACAGACTGCACCTGCTCATGGGTATAGAGAACATCCTCAATCTCACGCGGATACACCGAATAGCCGTTACGCAGAACCATGTCTTTAATACGATCCACAATAAAAATATTGCCCTGCTCATCGACACGAGCAACATCGCCGGTCGCAAACCACTCGCCGTCAAAAACCTCAGCAGTAGCCGCCGGGTTATTCCAGTAGCCAGCCATCACGTTCTCACCGCGCACCCACAGCTGACCGCTCACACCCGGAGCGCACTCGGAGCCTTGCGGGCAACGGACCTGCACCTGCACACCCGGCAGCACACGACCCACCGAACCGAGCACCATGCCAAACTCCGCCTGATTAAACGAAACCACCGGCGACGTCTCGCTCAAACCGTAGCCCTCATATACCGGGCACTCAATCAGCATTTTCAACGCAGAATGCACCGGCGCAGGCAGCGGCGAACCGCCCGAAATACCGAAACGGATGCAACCACGCAGCGAGCGTGCACGCTCAGGCTCAGCCTCCAGCGCCGCCGCTAACGACACATACATGCTTGGGACCGCAGCCAACACCGACACCCCTGCACCCTCAATCAGATTCAGCGCACCATCAGGGGTAAAACGTGGCAGCAAAGCCACAGTAGCCGACGCCGCAAACGCCGCGTTCATCGACACCGTCTGCCCAAACGCGTGGAATAGCGGAAGTCCACCAAAAATGACATCCTCAGCGGTAAAACCAAAAACGCTGACACAGCTACGAGCATTCGAGAGGATATTCGCGTGGGTCAGCGTCGCACCCTTCGGTTTGCCCGTCGTACCCGAAGTGTACAGAATAATCGCCGGCTCGCTCACCGCCACCGGGACAGGCTCCAGAACAGTAGCCAACAGCGCACTATCGGCAGGCGTATCAAAAGGAGCCACCGGCGAGCCCTCTCCCCCGGTGAAAATCTCGCAATGAACCGAACCGTTCTTCACCGGAACCGTCGAGGATGCCACCGACGCCAGACGAGTACCCGCAAAAGCAAAAAGTACCTTCGCCCCGCTATCGCGCAGATGATACTCCAACTCAGCACCCGACAACAGCGGATTCAACGGAACACAAATCGCACCCGCAGCCACAATGCCGTAATACAGCGCCGGCATCAACGCCACATTCGGCATAGACAACGCCACGCGGTCACCACGCCCAACACCGAGCGCCGCCAAATGACGCTGAACCTGCGCGGCCGCAGACGCCAACTGCGCGTAGCTCACTACCCGCACATCAGCAGAGTCAGAAGCCGGAATCGCCAAAGCTGTCTTAGCTCCCGAACCAGAAGCAGCCTCCGCCAAAAGGTAGGCAATATTGTTCGCTGAATCGTGCATTTCAGACATAATAGAAAACTCTCACCACAGAAAAATCGGTATATCTAGAAAAGAGGTCGAGCTAGAAGCCCGGCAAAAAGCCCGAAGACAGCAGAAGGGCGTACCTTAAACCGCTCTCCCGAAACATCAGAAGAACAGGCAAGATACGCCCCAGCTACTACTGAGCAGCAGACCAATCCAAGAAGCTCTCGGCAAGCGCAGCCCCACCATTGGGGTCACGAGTAACCACTATTACCGTATCGTCACCGGCAATAGTACCCATAATCGCTTCGAGACCGCCCTGATCAATAGACGACGCCAAGAACTGCGCAGCACCCGGAGGAGTACGCAGAACCGTAATATTTGCCGAACCCTCAGCGGTAATCAGCAGTTCCTTAAACAGGGAAATCATACGGGCGTCAGGTGCAGTACCGCTGCCACGACGAGCAGGGTAATTCGGCACAGCATAAATCAGGCCAGCGCCTTCATCACGGATGCGCTCAGCGCCAATTTCAACAAGATCACGGGAAAGGGTGGCCTGAGTAACCTTCATACCATCATCGGTCAGGTACTGCGCCAGTTCAGCCTGGGAGCGGACACGTCGGGTCTGCAGCAATTCAACGATGCGTGCCTGACGCGCGATCTTGGTCGAGGGGAAAGGCATAATATCTCTTCTTCCTACGGTGCCAATCACGAATTCAGAACGGAGCTGCCCAACGGTGGCGCAGCGCAACATTCTTTACTACCCAAGATAATACATATGCACATAAATATGCGCACCAAATATGGATTATTCCAAGATATGGGGGAAATTTCAGGGTTTATCTCACCAACTGTCACGCAAAACGCCGTGAATGTAGCGTGTATCTACACATTCAGGCGCATAACCTCGCAATGAATGCATAGCATGCAAGAACATTGTGGACTGGTCCGCTGCGCCCATCAAGAGGCCTCCGGCAGGTGAGCACAAAAAAGGAGCCCGCCTCCAGCACACCACGTGCACCAGAAACAGGCTCCCTCAACAAAACATCAACCGGTCAATCCTCAAGATTCAGAACGCCTAGCGCTCATCCTCCACCAGACCATCCAGGTCCTCATACTCGACATCGCGCGAACGGCGGTTCAGCCACACAGCAAAACCCATACCCAGCAGAAGCACCAGCACCGAACCAACAATACTTGCGATACCGGCAAAGCGCTCAGCATTCACGCTGTCCTCAGTCACAGGCTTCAACGTGCCCTTCTCAGCGGTATACACAACTTCAAGGCTACCGTTCTTCTCCACCAGCAGGCCGTCCACCTCACGCGGGAACTCGGAGGGAACATCTCCAGTCTGCGAACCTCGGAACTCAATCGGAGCCCCCGAAGTCACCTGATACTTATCCTTCAGGTTCGACACATACGTCTTACCATTCAGCGCATCATCAGCCGGCAGGTTGCCCTTATAGCGAGCCACATTACCCTTCGTAATCAGGTCAGGAGTCAAATCCTGATAAGTGCCCTGAATAACCCAGCTCTTGCCAGCATACTCGGCGTTATTATTCACCGACGCAAAAGCACGAACACCCACAACAGCCAAAACAATGGAAAGAATAACTGCAACAACAGCAGAAAGAACCGACAGCCAATTCACGCCCGGACGGTGATCCAGCTCTTCCTCACTCATCGCGAAAAGAGAGGAGTTCTCTTCCTCATCGTCGTCGTAATCCTCGGGCTCGTCGTACTCCTCATACTCAGAATCTTCAAAGTAGGTTTCTTCGACCTCAGGCTGCGACAGCTCATCCTGTTCGCGCGAGTTCTCTAGATTAGCCATTACTCTCTCCCTCACTTCATCTATCCTCTAGGGTACCCATAACCACATGAGTTCACCAATGAAAGCGCTTATCAACGCTTCATAAACCAACCCAACAGATAAACCCACCACGCAACGCCAAAAGCTACGGGGCGGGAGCCAACAACTCCCACCCCGTCAGCACTAAGCGTTACGTCATAGGGTCAGCCCCGGTTAGACACGCGGTTCCGCACCCAGCTGCTCAACAGTCGCAGCCACAGCAGCCTCACGAGCAGCCGACGCCTCATCAGCAGTTAGCGTACGATCCGGCGCACGGAAACGCAGAGCAAACGCCAAAGACTTCTTTGACTCATCAATACCGACACCTCGGTAATCATCAAAGACGCGGATATCCTCCAGCAGCTCACCAGCGCCCTCACGCAGAACACGCTCCACTTCAGAAGCAGGCAGATCGCGGCCCACCAGAAGCGCCACATCCTGAGTAGCAGCCGGGAACGTCAGCACCGGAGTAGCCTGACGCGCCTCAACACGATCAGCAAACAGCGCCGAGAAATCCAGCTCAAACGCGCAGGTACGCTCCGGCAGGTTCAGCTCCTGCAGTAGCTTCGGATGCAGCTCACCAGCGAAACCAACACGCTCACCAGCAGCACTCAGAACCTCAGCCACACGGCCCGGGTGGAACGCGGTATGCACACCGTTACGCACCTGAATCTCAGCCGAAACAGCGGCAGCAACCAGACGCACAGCGTCCAGAGCGTCACGCCAATCGTAAGCGCGCGGAGCAATGCCGGGCATTACCTCATGTTCAGTACCAGCAAACAGGCCACCAATGAACGTGGGCTGCTGCGGAATACCGGCATTCAAATCAACCAGAACCTCATCCGAAGGACGAGCACCCAGCGGCGGAATAGACTCCGAACCCAGCTGCTCACCCGGAATGAAAACGTGACCCGTCTCAAAAATAGCCAGGTTCTTGAAACCGCGAGACAGGTTACGCTTCAAAACCTCAACCAGGCCAGGCAGCAGCGAGCGGCGCATCCAGCCCTCAGCCGAAGAAATCGGGTTCTCCAGGCGAACCGAAGGAACCTCAGTTACCGGATTCTCAGGGGTGCTCACCCACGGAGCCGACCATAGGTTATTCGCATCAGCCGACACGAAGGGGTACGCGAAAACCTCAGTCAGGCCCGAAGCTGCCAGCGCATTCAGCGCACGACGCTTACCCGCCTGCTCCGGAGTGTAACCGCGACCCGCAGGAGCCACCGGCAGAGTCGAGGGGATGTTCTCGTAACCGTCAATACGTGCGATTTCCTCAGTCAGGTCCTCCTTCGCACGCAGGTCAGTACGCCATGACGGGACAGTCACCGCGTAACCAGACTCGGTACGCTCCACCGAGCAACCAATCTCACGTAGGCAAGACTCAATCTGCTCCGGCGAGTAATCCACGCCAATACGACCGGCAGTGTAATCAGCAGGCAGGTCAATCACGACCGGCTCATAGCCAAGTGACACATCAGTAACGCCCGGCTCAGCCTGGGCGTCAGCCAGCTTAACCAGCAGCTCAACCGCACGCTGAGCAGCCGCAGTCTGAATCTGCGGATCCACGCCACGCTCAAAACGCTTCGAGGACTCAGAAATCAGCTTGTGACGGCGAGCAGTACGAGCAACCGACACCTCATCAAAACGAGCAGACTCCACCAGAATGCGGGCGGTCGAATCGGTCACCTCAGTCGAGGCGCCACCCATCACACCGGCAAGACCAATCACCCCGGAACCATCAGCAATGACAATATCCTCGGGATGCAGAATACGCTCGACACCGTCCAGGGTCACCAGCTTCTCACCAGCAGCGGCGCGGCGCACCACAATCTCACCCTGGACCTTGTCAGCATCGTAGAAGTGCAGAGGCTGACCGGTCTCCAGCATCACGTAGTTCGAAATATCTACCGGCAGCGACAGTGAACGCACACCCGCCAGACGCAGACGCGAAGACATCCAAGTCGGAACTGGCGCATCCGCCTTCACGCCCGACACCTCACGCATCACAAAACGAGTGCATGCGGGGTTACCGTGAATCGGGGCCTCATCACGCAGAGAAACCGCGTGACCGGACTTGTTCGCCTCCGGGGCACGCTCGCCGTACGCCAGCACAAAATCCTCAAAAGAAGAACCGGTAGCGTGGCACCACTCGCGAGCGATACCGCGCAGAGAGAACGCGTAACCGCGGTCCGGAGTCACGTTCACCTCAGCAGCCTGATCGTACAAGCCCAGCAGCTCCATCGCATCGGTGCCGACCTCCGGGTCCAAGCCCAGGGTCGAAAGCACCAGAATGCCACCGTGATCATCGCCAATACCCAGCTCACGGGTAGAGGCAATCATGCCAGCCGACTTATGACCATAGGTCTTACGGGCGGTAATCGCGAAACCGCCGGGCAGAACAGCACCGGGCAGGGTCACAACAACCTTGTCACCGGGCTTGAAATTGTGGGCACCACAAATAATGCCCTGCACTCCGGAAGGCTCAATGCCCTTACCGGTCAGAGTCTGCTCCTGGCCCTCCGGAACAACACGCACCTGGCACCAATTCACGGTCTTGCCATTAGAGTGGGTCTCCGGCTCCATAGAGAGCACCTGACCAACCACAATCGGGCCGGACAGCTCATCAGAGGGGCGGTGAACGTCTTCTTCTTCCAGGCCAACCTTCACCAGGGTTGCCATCAAATCTTCAGCGGAAGCATCCTCAGCTACAGGCACGAACTCGCGCAGCCATGACAGGGGTACACGCATAATTTAGATCTCCATCCCGAACTGTTCAGAGAAACGGATGTCGCCTTCAACCATGTCATGCATGTCAGCGACGTTGTTACGGAACATGAGGGTACGTTCAATACCCATACCGAAAGCGAAGCCCGAGTACTCCTCAGGATCAATACCCGCAGCACGCAGAACATTCGGGTTCACCATGCCGCAGCCACCCCACTCAATCCACTGCGGGCCACCCTTAGCGTTCGGGTGCCACAAATCCAGCTCCGCAGAAGGCTCAGTGAACGGGAAGAAGTTCGGGCGCAGGCGAATCTTAGCGTCCTCACCGAACATGGCGCGTGCCATATACTCCAGGGTGCCCTTCAGATCAGCCATGGTCAGGCCCTTATCCA
This sequence comes from Rothia similimucilaginosa, assembly GCF_029850985.2. Classification (NCBI taxonomy): domain Bacteria; kingdom Bacillati; phylum Actinomycetota; class Actinomycetes; order Micrococcales; family Micrococcaceae; genus Rothia; species Rothia similimucilaginosa. The sequence continues at coordinate 1,495,136 of NZ_CM138149.1, forward strand.
CGGCAAGACCCTCAATCTGGTGAAAGACCGGGGTGTGGGTCGCGTCCAGCTCATCGGTGCGGTACACCTGACCCGGGCACACAATGTACAGCGGCAGATCACGCGAAAGCAGCGAGCGCATCTGCACCGGCGAAGTGTGAGTGCGCAACAGCAGGTGAGCGTTCTTCGGCTCAACGTAGAAAGTGTCCTGCATTTCGCGTGCCGGGTGGTCCGGCTTAATGTTCAAAGCGTCAAAGTTGTACCACTCAGACTCAAGCTCCGGGCCGTCAGCGACTTCCCAGCCCATACCGACGAAAATGTCGGTCAGGCGCTCCTGCATCAGAGCAATCGGGTGGCGACCGCCCAGGGAACGGCGAGCCGAAGCAGCAGAAACGTCCACAGCTTCCTCAGCCAGGATGCGAGCCTCACGCTCAGCCTCCAGCTCAGCGGTGCGAGCCTCAATAGCCTCAGTCAGGGCGGCACGAGCCTGACCCATCAGCTTACCCACCGGGCCCTTGTGCTGGTTCTGAAGATCACGCATCTGACGGTTAGCGATGCTCATGATGCCCTTCTCACCGAAGAAGCTCAGGCGCACCTCCTTGAGGCTGTCAAAGTCCTTAGCCTTCTCGCGAATCTCCTGCTTGGCACGCTCACGCTCAGCCTCAAAGGCCTCACGGATAGCGTCCAAACCGTTCTCGGGGTTCTCCTCCAGAACCTGCGCAATGCGGGCGAGAACCTGAGCCGGGCCGTTAAGACCCTCGTGTTCCTGCACGGAATCGGTCATTGTCACTCTTCTCTGCATACCACCGGCCGAATGCCGGCTGGCTCGTTATACAACTTGGGCAGCACCGTCTGCTCTCTCCCGACTGCCCGCACAGGGTGCGGAACAAAGGTAGGCGACGGGCGCATATCCTATCCATTTTAGACCAGAGAAGGAAGCGCAAACAGCAGAACGCCCGGATAATCCATCCGGGCGTTCTAGAGTATATCTTTTCAACAATAGGGTTGAAGGGGTGCTTCTACTTCAGAGCCTGCTTTACAGCCGGGTCGAAAGAAGCACGAATCCACAGCACGTTCGCAATGAACCATGCCGCGTACAGGGGCACAAAGCCGTAGCGCTGAGCGTCAATAACATTACCAATCAGAGACATAATCGCCACGAACGCACCCAGAATTGCAAAAACCAGACCGACGGTTAGGCCCTGACGCTTGCCCTTCTGAATCGTGAAGTACACCCAGATGTACACAACCGCAGAAACGACCAGCAGAGCGATACCGCCGACAATACCAAACTGCGGCAGCCCATGTAGCGGGGACAAGTTACCCGGCGCCAACGAGGAAATAACACCGTGGATAAAGCAGAGCAGTGCGGAGATAATCATAATCTCCTGCAGACGCAGAATCTTCGGGTGCTTGGTCGGCGAGTGGAACAGAATTCCGCGCGGCTCAGCGCCGCCTTCCTGAATATAAATAGCTTGAGTGTCCGAGGGAACCGCGTCGGAGCGGTAGGCACCCGGATCAAACGGGGGTTGAGCAGTCATCATTGTCTCCCAATACGTATGTGATTTCTCCCTCAATACTACCCGCCTACCGGTTGGTTTCCAAAGTATGCCCCCGTGTTGAAACCATATATGACAAAATCCCCTCCCTCACAAAAACCCACAAAGAGTCAATCCAGGCACCCCCAACACCCGCAAGATAGTGGCTGTGCACGCATTAACAAGAGAAATCAGGAGGTGACAGCACCTCCTGCTTTCAACAGCATAAACACGCCGCTTAGCAAGCCTAAGCAGGCGCTAGTCCCACACATCCACTAGCTGAAAAGACCCGAGCAGATGTAGTCGTTCTCATCCTTCACACCCGGCGGCACCGCAAACAGCGCACTACCGGTATGACGCAGATACTCGCTCAACGCATCCGAAGAAGTCATCGTGCTCAGCATCGGAATAAAATGCGTGCGCGGATCGCACACGTGCGCAATGAAGAACAAACCAGCATCCAGGCGGCCCAATTCATCAGTACCATCCGTGTAGTTGAATCCGCGGCGCAACATCTGCACACCCTGATTCTGGTCAGGATGCATCAGACGCATATGCGAATCTGCTGGAATCAGAGGACCCGAGCGGCCCTTCTCCGAAAAGTTAGGAGCCGTGAACTCGTCACCACCAGACAGCGGCGCGCCACTGACCTTAGTGCGGCCCACAATCTCCTCCTGCTCACGCAGACGAGTGCGGTCCCACGTCTCAATATTCATACGGATACGACGAGCAGCCAGATAGCTACCACCCTCCATCCATGCCGGGCTATTCGCCGAATTCTCAGAAGAAGTCCACACATGCTTCTTCAGCAGATTCGGGCTCTCCACCTTCAGGTTATTTGTACCGTCATTGAAACCGAACAGGTTACGAGCCGTCACCTGGCTCGTCGAGGTCGAAGAAGTACGACCAAAGCCCTGCTGATTCCATGCCATCACAGCGCGACCGCCAGCAATGCGAATCAGATTACGAATCGCATGGAACGCCACCTGCGGGTCATCCGCACAAGCCTGAATGCAAATATCACCGTTGCTACGCTTATCTTCCAGCGCATCACCGGTCATATGAGGGATGCGGACCAGCGCCTCCGGGAGCTTGCTCGCAAAGCCAAAGCGATCCTTACCCTCATCATCAACGAAGAAGCTACGACCCAGCCCAAAGGTGAGGGTCAGGTTCGCGGCAGACAGGTCCATCGCCTCGCCGGTGTCCTTAGGAGGCGCCTCATAGGAGCGGTCCTCCCCCACCAGCTCACCCGCCTGCAGCTTCGCAGCAGCGGCACTCCATTCCTTGAACAGGGACTGGATTTCATCACGGTCGGTAGTCTTCAGGTTCAGCGCCGCAAAGTACATGCGGTCCTGAACCTCAGTAGAGATGCCGCTCTGATGCTCCCCGTAAAACGAGTGGGAATCTTTCACAGCGGTCGAGGAAGCACTCGCAGAAGTCTGCGCGCTGGAATTGGAGGAGCAGCCGGCGAGCGCGCCAAGGGCACCCAAGGCACCGGCACCAGCCAGTGCGGCACCGAGAGCACCGCGGCGGGAGGTGCCCGCAGGCTTAGCTTCGGGGGCTATTTCCGGGGTGTGGTGGTTAGATTCGGTAGGCATGGGAAGGCCTTTCGTATGATGTGTGAATAATGAATAATGCGCCCGTGCCGGGCAGAGACACGAATCAACCGTAGTCCCCACCCGGCATCACCCGCATTCAAGCGCAGTGAGGTATCAACCCGCAGGGTACTACTTAGTACCCGCGCCGGTCACAACCTCAGTCATCTTCGAAACCGGCTCGGAGAGCGCCTCGACAGCATCGGACAGCTCACGCACCTGTTCCTTGGTCAGCTCATCGTAGGAAGCAAAACCGTTGCCCTTCTTGTGGTGGTTCAGCAGCTTCTGCACGGCGTCGAATTTCTTCTCGATGTCCTCCGCCAGCTTCGGGTCCTTCTGCTTCAGAATCGGCAGAACATCCTCGTAGGCCACGCGGGCACCATCAATATTGCCCTGGAAGTCGGAGAGGTCGGTGTGCGACCAGGTTTCTTCCTCACCGCTAATCTTGGTGTTTACCACTTCGTCCAGCAGTTCCTTGGCACCGTTAGAAATCTGGAAAGCCTCAAGCTTGAACTCGGAGGAGTGAACCTCGTCGTAGAGCTTTTGAGTGTCAGCAACAAGCTTCTTCGCCAGCTCAGCGCGCTCCTGCTCAGTCAGCGGAGTGTATTCCTTACCACCATTCTTCTCAGCGGTGGGCTGCCACAGGTCCTTCTCAATCTTGTGCCAGCCGGTCCACTCCTTGCCCTCCTCCACGTCTGTTTCACGTGCATCCAGGGCGGGGTCCAGGTCACCGAAGGACTCAGCCACCGGCTCAATGCGTTCGTAGTGCAGGCGTGCGGAAGAGTACAGAGCCTTCGCTTCTTCCGCCTTACCGGCGGTGTACAGCTCAGCGAACTGCTCAGTCTTAGTCTTCAACGACTCCACCTGGTCCTTGACGTAGGCGGTGTACTGGGCAACCGCGGTATCGCGCAGGGCCTGCTCATCAGCGGAGATAGTTGCCGCGTTCTCATTCTTGGTCACGGTGAAATTACCCTGGATACCGTCACCCACTATGCCGGGCTTGCACGCAGTCTTGTAGCTGCCCTCACTCAGTTCCACGGTCAGGTCGCGGCTGAGGTTCGGACCGATATTCTCCACCTCGGAGATAATGCGCAGACCGTCAGAGCCAAGCACATAGAACTCGTTGACCTTAGTGCCCTCATTTTTGACTTTAAAAGTCACCTTGCCAGCCTTCGCAGTGGTCACCGAGAGCTTGCATGCAGTGTCGCTAGCGCTGACGTTAATGACACCATCGGACGCCGCAGATCCCGAAGCGGAGGATGCCACGTTCTGATTGTTCGGGGTGCAACCGGTCAGGGCGAGGGCACCAACCGACAGCAGTGCGCCAGCGGAGGCGAGAGTCTTACGCATTGATTCTCCTTATGTATGGTCCCGTGAAGGGTAAATATATGAATGAATAGTGAGGGTTCGCGGCCAGTCATTGCCGCAAAAATCTAAGGGTGCTTCCCTGACAATGTGGAGGCTAGTTTCGGTTGAGGACGCCGTCTATTAGGCTGCAGCCTTTTCGTCTTCCGGCTTCTTAGCCGATGCCTTCAGCCCCGGACGCTGCGCACGGATAAACAACGGCATCACAATGCCCACCTACAGGATCCAGGCGCCCGCCTCAAGCCAGGTGGTGGTCGAAGACAGGTTGAATACAGCCTTTAGCAGTGTGCCAACAAAACCGCTCGGGTCGATATAACGGTAGGACTCAAACGCGATGTTGTTCAGACCCGGCAGGATAGCTGCCTCCTGCAGATCGTGAATACCGTACGAGAGTACGCCCGCCGCCACAATGACCAGGAACGCGCCGGTAATCGTGAAGAATCGGGAGAGGTTAATACGCATCATGCCGCGCATCATGCCCCACGCCATGACAACAGCGATTGCGATACCGACCAGCGCACCGAGCATGGGGATTGCGTTAGCCTCCTGACCGGCGGTGCGGGTAGCCGACCAGATAAAGAGGGTGGTTTCCAGGCCTTCACGGCCCACGGAGAGCGCTGCCAGCAGAACCACAGCCCAGACGCTGGTCTGCACAGCGTCCAGTTTGCCCTTGAGCTCGGCGGAGAGCATGCGGGCGTTTTCAGCCATCCAGAAAATCATCCAGGTGACGAAGCCAACCGAAATGATGGACAGGGAACCACCGATGGCTTCCTGCGCTTCGAAGGTGAGGGTTTGGGGGCCGAAAGTCAGCAGGGCGCCGAAGCTGAGGGACAGCAGCACCGCCACACTGACGCCAGCCCACATCGGGGCCAGCAGGTGGGTGCGCTGCGTTTTGCGGATGTAGGCGAGCAGGATACCTACGACCAGAGCCGCTTCGAGGCCCTCACGTAGGCCAATCAAAAAGTTTCCGAGGAAGGCCCCCAAAAGTTCATCTCAGTATCACCAATTAGTTAGTTTTCTCTTACCTAATAAACATACGGTGATTGGTGCTAGATTGCATCCCGGCTGATGGGGCTACACATGCCTAAAATCGCCTATATCTTTACGGTGCCGGTTCTTAGACACGACCTGTCGCCATAACTTTACGCACTTTGAATAAACACCCTAATAAACACGCAAGTCAGGATCACATGGCGCATAAATCACCCTTAAAACATGAATAAAGGCGGGATTCCCCACAGGGAATCCCACCTTCAAACAGTGTCAAAAAAAGATAGAGAAAATTTATCCTGTTACCGCCGCGAACTTGTTACACAACGGGAATTAGCCTTGCACCAAACTAACACAGAGTCTTAGCACTACGGCATTAGGATTATGCCTCGCCAACACCTGCATCCTGCAATTGCTGAAGAAGAGCCACAACAATCGGCAAATCCGCCGGAATCCACGGCAAACCCAGCAAATCATCATACGCCTGCGCGTCATCCCTAGAGTTCGGTAGCGGCATCCACCGCAGAGCACTGTGATCTTCCAAAGTATCCGGAGTACCAGAAAAAATCTCAGCAAAGAACACACGCATCGCCAGGCGCTCGTTTAGTGGCCAACCTTGAACGTGCGGTCCGGGCACCTCAGCACCCACAAGAATCCGTACGCCCAGTTCCTCACTCAGCTCGCGCGCCAGAGCCTGCTCGCAGCTCTCTGCCGCCTCGACCTTCCCACCGGGAAATTCCCAGAGGCCCGCCAGGATGGGTGGCGCCGAGCGTTGGGCAATCAGCAGGCGGGTGGGATTCTTGAAAGAATCCAAAACTGCTGCACCTACCACCTGCACTTCAAAGTGTTCGGGCACCTGGTTAGAGGTAGACACTACTGCTCCTTCTTCTCCTTAGGGGCCACCTGAGCGTCAGTAGCCTTATCCATGTCCTCAGAATTGCCGTCCTGCTGTTTATCAGTTTTCTCGATGCCTGCCTTCCACTCTTCTTCCTCGTCATTCATATTCGAGGTTTCTACCACCTCACGGCGAATATTAGTGCCGTCGTTCAGCAGAATCAGCAAGCGGTTGCCGTTCTTAAACTCCATAAGGAAGATATCCTCAAGCTCAACCTTAGCTGCACGTAGCTGCAAACGCACCCAATCCTCAGTCTTGTGAGCATCCGCAATATCGCGAGTCACCAGGGTTCCCTTCACCACCAGGGTAAAGTTTGGAACACCGTCACCCTTACGAATCACGCTCAGCGCGCCATTCAGCTCAATCTGAGCGAACTCAATTTCTTCCAGGTCGTAAATACCTTGCGCACGCAGATCTGCTACCAGACGCATCGGGTCAAGTACCACGTCGGACTGTTGGAAGCTCTTAATATCGATATCGCCATCAGTAATGACCGGCACGCGCTGCTCACGCACCGCCATATGCAAAAAATGAATCTTCGAAGTCGCCACATTCAGCAGCTGAATCATACACAACGTAAAGACCAGGTAAACGATGAAGTAGAACAGACTAATCTGCTCGCTATACAGTACACCACCAATCAGACCACCAATCACAAAGTTACCGATGGTATCAATCGGGGTCTGGTGCCCCGCCTGAGAACGGTGGGTCAGGCGTAGATACACCAGGATGATGACCAGACCGAAGAAAATCTTCAGCAAGCCGTCAGTCACCATTTCGACAGTCATGAATCGTCTCTCCTATACGTTTGTGTGTTTAAGTGGATATGCCTCACCTGCTGTGTCTGCGCGGTATGATACGCCCACAAGAGGCGCCAGCACAGGTGCCGCCCCAAGGAACCAGTATCTAGGCGTCGGCCCGCAAAATATCCGGCTCCAGGTAGATTATGCGGGCAGCAGGGACAGCCTCGCGAATACGAACCTCAGCCGCATCAATCTCATCAGCCACAGCGCGGCCAGTATCAGCATCATGAATACGGATCTTAGCCGCCACCAGAATCTCCTCAGGACCCAGGTGCACGGTCTTAATATGGATAATGCGCTCGCTATCGCCATCCTCAATCGCTGCACGGATCTTCGCCAAATCCTCAGCAGAAGCAGCCTCACCCAAAATCAGCGACTTCATCTCCACGGCAAGGAACACAGCGATAAAGACTAGCAGCACACCGATAGCCAGCGTACCGAACGCATCCCACAGACCGTTACCGGTCAGCAAGGTCATACCCACACCGAAGAGCGCAAACATCAGACCCAGCAACGCACCAGCATCCTCCAGCAGAAGAACCGGAAGCTCCGGGTTCTTCGAAGTACGCAAGAAACGCATCCAGCTCTGCTTGCCCTTCAGCTCACGCGACTCCTTCACCGCCACGCGGAACGAATTACCCTCCAGCAGAATCGAACCCACCAGAACAGCCACCGGAACCCACTGCCACTCAGTAATACCGTGCGGGTCATGTAGCTTCTCATACCCCTCATACAGAGCAAATAAGCCACCCAGGGCAAAGATAATAATCGACACAATAAACGCGTAAATATAGCGATTACGGCCATAACCAAACGGGTGCTCCTCATCAGCTTGCTTCTGCGAAGCACGACCGCCCACCAGAAGCAACACCTGATTACCGGAATCAGCCACCGAATGGATACCCTCCGCCAGCATCGACGAGGAACGAGTCAGCGCAAAAGCCAAAAACTTCAGCACCGCAATACCCAGGTTCGCACCCAACGCAGCAACAATCGCGCCCGAACCCGAATGACCAGAAGGAGCAGACATAATTTCCCTTTCTACAGCCCTAATCCTGCATTCTCAAACCTATACGGTCGAGGCGGCCCGCCACTGTTTCACAACTACGAACCGCCCCGAAACCTCGTAAAAATATAGCGAGATAAACCCTAGCGAGAAACACCACGCTGAGCCATCGCCGAAGCATACAGACACACAGCAGCAGCCGTACCCACATTCAAAGACTCAGCCGAACCATAGACAGGCACCGCCACGCGCATCGTGGCGGCAGCCTTCTCCTCAGCATTCAGGCCCTGAGCCTCATTACCGAAAAGCCACATGGTCGGCTTAGAAAGATCAAAATTGCCCTTCACACCGGACGGGGCACTCACCTCCACACCGGCACGACGAGCCGCCGTGTACTCACTCAGCTCCTGCAGATTCACAGCACCATAGCCGTCAGCAGCCAGCACAGCAGTACCCTGAGACTTCACATCCTCCGCGAAATCCTCCAGCTGCACGCCCTGAATAATCGGCACATGGAACAGCGAACCCGCGGTAGAACGCACCGTCTTCGGGTTATACAAATCCACCGAACCCTTAGTCGTAATCACCAGGTCAGCACCGGCCGCATCAGCCACGCGAAGAATAGTGCCCGCATTACCCGGATCCTGCACACGAGACAGCACAGCAATCAGCTTCGGGTTCAACGCGCCCTCACCCCACAGCAGCGAGAACGACGCATCCACCATAAAAGAAACCGCAATAATACCCTGCGGGCTCACCGAATCAGCCATCGCCTCCAGCACCTCGTCGGTCACCACACGCATAAAGACGCGGCGACCCTCCTCCGGGGTGGGGGTGCCGTACACCTGCTCCAGCAGCTCAGCAATATCCTCATGACGGTCAAAAGCCGCCTCCGTAACATAGACAGCATCCAGAATCGGCTTCTTCAGATGCGCCTTCAGCGCCTCACGTACAGCCTGCGGGCCTTCCACCAGGAACTGGCCCTTCTTCGTGCGGGCAGCGCGGGTACGCAGCTTGGCAATATCACGCACACGATCTGCCTGCGGATTGGACATCACAACGGGGGTACTAATACGTTCAAAAAAGTTCACTCTTAAAGGGTACACAGCCAAAGGCACACCCAAAAAACGCAGAACAGTCACTCAAGCAACCCCCAGATACGCAGAAAGCGGCCGCCCACACTCAAAAGTGCAGACGGCCGCTCACGACGCTTACGCATCTTACCCCGAACCTAGATCTTCGAGGTAAGAACACAACCTAGGCTCATTAAGCCTTGGGAGCCGAGGTGTCCTCGGGCAGGTTGTTCTTAGCAATCTCAACCAGTGCGTTGAAGGCAGCGGGCTCGTTAACAGCCAGCTCAGCCAGCATACGGCGGTCAACCTCAACACCAGCAGCCTTCAGGCCCTGGATGAAGCGGTTGTAGGTCAGGCCCTGTGCGCGGGAAGCAGCGTTGATACGCTGAATCCACAGGCGACGGAAGTCACCCTTCTTCTTACGACGGTGGTCGTAGCTGTAAACCAGCGAGTGAGTGACCTGCTCCTTAGCCTTACGGTACAGGCGAGAACGCTGACCGCGGTAGCCGGATGCACGATCGAGAATAGTACGGCGCTTCTTGTGCGCGTTAACCGCGCGCTTCACACGTGCCACGTGTGTCTCCTTCGTCTTATGTCCTGAACAGCTCACATATCACGCTGAACAGGAGCGAGTCTTTAATCAGTGCGCACCGCTATCGGTACGCCAGGTGCAGAGAGTAAGCGGTGCTTACTTACCCAGCATCTTCTTGACAACCTTTGCCTGGCCGCCGGTAACGATCTGGTCAGAAGCCAGACGACGGGTCAGACGAGAGGACTTGTGCTCCAGGTAGTGGCGACGGTTCGCCTGCTGGCGCTTAACCTTGCCGCTACCGGTGAGCTTGAAGCGCTTCTTAGCACCAGAGTGGGTCTTCTGCTTCGGCATAGCTGCCGTTCTCCTTACATTCATCCCCCACCACAATGGCGGGGTAGCTTAGTGGGGTTGAGCGATAGACGCATCAGCCCCAAGGACCAAAGATGAGGCACCCCTGAGGAGGCGCCTCGGAACCGGCACCGGGTGAACCCGCAACACCCACCCAACGGTGGAGGCGCGTGCCCATCCTAAAGTGACGACCCGGTTCCCTACTCGGCGGAAGCCTGTGCCTTCAACTCGGCAGGCATAGCGTCTGCCAGAGAATTAGTTACGGGCTTCGCCTTGGTCGTGTCAATACGCTCGCGACCCTTGCGACCGCCGGCGCCCTGCTCACGGCGAGCCTCTGCCTTACCGCGAAGCGGAGCCAGAACCATCACCATGTTACGGCCATCCTGACGGGGGCGAGACTCAACAGTACTCACCTCAGCCAGCTCAGCCGCCAGACGCTCCAGCAGACGCACACCCATCTCGGGGCGCTGCTGCTCACGACCACGGAACTGAATCATTGCCTTGACCTTGTCACCACCGGAAAGGAAACGACGAGCGTGTCCAACCTTGGTTTCGTAGTCGTGGGTATCAATCTTCAGGCGGAAACGGATCTCCTTCAGAACGGCATTAACCTGCTTCTTGCGGGATTCACGAGCCTTGATTGCGGCTTCGTACTTGTACTTACCGTAATCCATGAGCTTGCACACGGGCGGCTTCGCGTTCGGGGCAACCTCGACCAGGTCGAGTTCAGCGTCCTCAGCCAGACGCAGAGCGTCCTTCAGAGGGACAACGCCTACCTGCTCGCCACCGGGACCGACAAGACGGACCTCGGGAACGCGGATACGATCGTTAATGCGTGGTTCGCTAATGACTAGCTCCTGTGCTCTGTGGGTTTCCCCGTGAATACTATCCGTTGCGGGCACTAAAAAAGCCCCCGCAGTTACACAAGCGGAGGCACAAACCAGCGTACGCCGAAAGCGGCGGACAAACCCGTTCACCTCAAAACTCGCAAGCTAACGCCTGCAGCGGTCAACCGGGTGGGAGGCATGCTCCACTTGCAAACTGCCTACAACCATACCGTAGAATCCCCGACAGACGCAAGGATTTAGACGTAAAACACCATAAAAATTGCGGGAAATCGCGCAGGTGGCTCGCCCGACGGTCACGCTTAAGGACGCATTTACCGAAACAAACGAAATATGAGATTCTAGGACTATGAGCACTGAAAACACGAGTTTCCGCTTCACAGCGGAAGAAGAAACCCCCGTACACGGACACACCGAACTCACCGAAGAGCAGGTCGAAGCCGTCAACGAACAGCTTCGCGACATTGCAGACGTACCCGCCATCGAAGTCATCAGCTCCGCAGCCATCCACATGATGAGCGCCGCAGCCGTCAAGTGCGGCCTGGCAGCCGAGGAAAACGCTGACGACCTCAAGGACCTCGACGAAGCACGCAAGCTTATCACCGCACTGGCAGGCCTCGTCACCGCCGCCGCACCCGAAATCGGCTCCCAGCACGCAGCACCCTTGCGCGACGGCCTGCGCACCCTACAGCTCGCCTTCCGCGAAGCGTCCCCCTTCCCGGACGAGCCCGGCAAGGGCCCCGGCGAAAAGCTCACCGGCCCGGTGTACTAAACCAAACTGGTGCACTAAGCCAGGACGTGCGCTAAACCAGTTGGTCTACTAAGCCGTATCTGGTGTATGTCATCACGAAGCCCTGCCTCCCTTGTGCTGAGGAAGGTGGGGCTTCGTCATACATAAAACCTATGCGGATAAGAAATCTACTCGGATTTGAGCGGAGCGGTAACTTTAGCGGGAGCCAGCGGCCTCAAGAGCCTGCTCAAAACTAAAGTTACCCACATACAGCGCCTTACCAAGCACCACGCCCTCCAAACCAGAAGGCACAACAGAACGCAGCTTCACAAGATCAGCCAGCGACGCCACACCACCAGACGCCACCACCCGACAGGCAGTCTGAGCCAGTACCTCATCCAGCAGCTCCGCACCGGGGCCCGCCAGAGAACCGTCCTTACTGACATCCGTGACGATATAGCGGCGCACGCCCACGCTCTCCAGCCACGCCAGCGCCTCCGCCAAATCAGGACCCGACCAGTCGGTACCGCGAGCCACCGTCACCCAGCCCCGCTCGGGGTTGTAACGGGCATCGAGGCCAAGAGCCAGAAGATCAGAATTGGCATAACGAGCCAGAACACCTTCAAGCCAGGAAGAATCCGCCAGAGCCGCACTAGTCACGTTTACACGGTCCGGGCTCAAGCTCAGGGCGCGCTCCAGACTCTCAGCATTACGCACACCGCCGCTGACCTGAACACGAACCGGAGCGGAGCCGGTCATCCGGGCATTCTCAGCGCGGACAGCGGCAACCACCTCAGCCAGAACCTCAGTATTCGTGCCACGACCAAACGCTAAATCAAGATCAACCAGGTGAATCCAGCGAGCACCAGCCTTCACCCAGGTCAGAGCCGCCTCAACAGGGTCAAGGCGCTGCTCACCACCGGAGAGGGTGCCGCCCACCGGGCGCACCGCGTAGCCTTCAGAAATATCAACAGCGGGCAGAAGTTCAAGAATGGGTGCAGACATTAGTTACCTCCCGCAGCAGTAGCGGAGCCCTCAGAAGACAGGCGACCAGTCACCGCCAGGGATGCAACCCAGCGGCGCATAAACTCCGCACCCAGCTCGCCAGATTCCACCGGGCAGAATTGCACCGCCGTCAGCGGACCGTTCTCAACTGCCGCGATATAGGCAGGTTCGGTGACAGTCCAAGTCACCGCGGGAGGGGCAATATATTCAATGCTCTGATCAAAAGCCCACTCAAAAACGGCGTGCTCAGATTTGAAGTGAGCCTCACCCTCAAGGTCCTTGAGCAGCGCGCTATCCGAGGCAGAACGCAGGGCAGACACACCGGGCACCAGGTCGCGGGTAGAAAGCTCCACACTCTCACCGGGCCATTCCCCCATGCACTGCACCTGAATCTGCCCCGTCTGCGGATGCTTCACCGTAACGGAGTCGAAGAGGCAAGTCAACGCTGCACCGGCAACCAACACCGGACGACCGCCAGCCACACGGCGACCAATCACGCGCTCAGCATCCTTAGCTTTCAGATCTTCGTACGCCTCGAGAGAGCTCGCACCGCCGGTAACCACCATTCCGTCAGCCTCACGCAACTGATTGGGCACAGCGGTCACGATAACCTGAGCCCCCGCATTCTGAAGAAGCTTCACCAGGGCGCCACGAGTTCCGGGTTCCCCCAAAACAGCAACCACAGGACGAGTGGTCTGAGCACTCTGTACAGATTCAGTTTCGACGGGTGTGGGTTCAACGGGAACAGGCATCGGTGCGCTCCTATTTCATAGGCTCAAGAATTTGGCTCAAGCGCTCTAGCTTGAGAGATGAAGAGTTCGGAGTCAAGACACCAACCTCATGCAGAAGCCAACCACACACGGGTCCATGCTTAGCGCTGAGTCTGAGGAATTTCCAGATGCTGACCGGTATCAACAGAGGTGCTAGTCAACGAGTTCAACTCCATAATACGAACCACAGTATCACGGGTGTCACCTTGCGGATCCACTGCCTGAGCAATATCCCACAGGGTCTCGCCGTGCTTGACCACAACGATGGTTCGAGTCGCCGAAGCGTTCTCCACGGAAGCAGAAGCCGCCGGGCCAAAGAAGCTAATAGCACCGAGCACAATCAGCACCGCCAAAGTCAGCAGAGGCAGCCCTTTCAGGAAACCGTGCACAGTACCAAGACGACGGATAGAAGAGGGAATCGCGCGCAGAAGCTCGCCGCCCTTAGCCTGAAGAACGCTCTTCAGTCGAGGCGCCTGTGGATCAGAGACAGCCTGCACACCAGAAGCTACAGAGCGAACCGGCGCCTGAGTGGAAGCAACGGTGGCAGAAACGGCAGGAGCATGGGTAGGCAGAGCCACCGGCACAGGGCGGGGTGCATGAACCGCACGAGAAGAGCGAACAGACTGCGAAGATGCAGGCACACGAGAACGCCCCTGCACGGTGCGGGCGGACACAGTGCGGGCGGGGTGAAGTACCACCAAACCTGCCGGAAGGTGTGCAGAAGTGCCACGAGAAGCAATAGGTGCTGCAAGAGTCATTGTGGTTCCTTTCTCTCAGCTCGCCCCGGGGTTACCCCGCGGGTCTAGCAATGCCGAGCGATACCCGCTCGGAGGTCCTAGTTGAGTGATAACTATGGAGTGGTGATTGTTAAGCAATAACTATTGGATAGCTATTCTCTAGTTAGGTCAGAGCACCGGATACACCGGGTTGCGTTGGGTCGCCCCAGCACCCCCATCCCCTGCGCTCTCTCTTCGCCAGATGACCCCTAGAGCATCCGGGGTAGATAGTGCGAAGAGAGACAGAGGATTCGAATACATTCGAACACTCATTCACTCGCCCCTCCTGGAAGACTCCGGACCGAATCTTCGAATATTTTTCGAACATTCACCCGCAAATCCTGAGTTTCAGGAGAGATTCAAGAGTATATACGAAATTTTATTCTAAAGTATAGCAGATATGTACTAAAAATTTCTTCGAGCTTCGAAGAAAAAATCTAGAATATTTGTTTGAGTTTTTCGGTGTAGTGTTCTACACTGGTGTCAAGAGACGTTCCACACGCTCCTGATGAGTCCTACTCACAGCAGGTTTCTGTACCCGTTACAGCTTGGTTCTGTATCAAAATGCAGGTGCTACTGAGTGAGTTTTATAGGGCGGAGGCGCATACTCGTTGCCCGCGTATCACTCCGGCACGGATAGAATTCCTCCACCCCCTGACGAGATAAGACCCATTTCGGCAGAACCAAAAAATCTTTAGGACACCATCGGAAAACGTGTGAAGCACCCATCCGTGCCCCGACCGGACTGTGTCTCAAACAGACTACAGAGACCGGAATACAGAATTCGGGGCACAGACCGAAGGAAAAGAAATGGCAACAGCACCCCGTCCGGCGCTGACCGCGCGCCAGCAGAAGATTCTTGACGCGATCCGCACCGAGATTGAACAAAAGGGTTACCCGCCGTCCATGCGCCAGATTGGTGACATGGTGGGTCTTGCATCCCTATCCTCGGTCACTCACCAGCTCGGTCGTCTCGAGACCATGGGCTACATTCGCCGCGACCCGAAGCTCCCCCGCGCCATTGAGGTGCTGGATGAGAACGGCGTCGGCATCCACGGTAGTTCCTCCTCGTCCCTGCCCGAGCTGCCGAATTTCGAAGTCGGCGATGAAGACCTCGTACCCGTTCCCCTGGTTGGACGAATTGCAGCGGGCGGTCCCATCACCGCCGAGCAGTCCGTGGAGGATGTGCTTGCCCTGCCCCGCCAGCTGGTAGGTAACGGCAAGCTCTTCATGCTCAAGGTCAAGGGCGATTCCATGATTGACGCCGCAATCTGCGACGGCGACTGGGTGGTTGTCCGCGAGCAGCACACCGCAGACAACGGCGATATCGTTGCCGCTCTGCTCGACGATGAAGCAACCGTGAAGGTGTTCCGTCAGGTTGACGGCCATACCTGGCTCATGCCGCGCAACTCTAACTACGAGCCGATTATGGGTGACCGCGCAACCGTCATGGGTAAGGTCGTCTCCGTGCTGCGCAGTCTCTAGAAGACGCGGGCTCTCACCAGCGCAGCCTCTAAAAGCAGCTGGGTCTAAATAGCACGACTTCTAACAGACATAACCGTTAGGCCTTTTAGCTCTCTATAGAAATCATCCCGGTGATACGTGAACGTTCACGTATCACCGGGATGATTCCTATATGTCCAAATTTATAGCCCAAAGCGGAGCGGCGGTGCGGCATGGAATGATCTCGCCCGAGCTAACGCTCAATACTTGCTGAAAGACGAGCCAGCGCACCCATCACGGCTGCCTTATTCTGCGTCGACCACATCGGCGGCATCGCCTTCATCAAGAAACCGCCGTAACGTTTAGTCGCAACACGAGAATCCAGCACAGCCACCACGCCGCGGTCAGACACCGAACGAATCAGGCGGCCCGCCCCCTGCGCCATACGAATCGCCGCATGGTGAGCAGAAACCGCCATAAAGCCGTTACCGCGGTGACGGTTCACCGCCTGCGTACGCGCCTGCGCAATCGGGTCATCCGGGCGCGGGAACGGAATGCGGTCCATCACCACCAGGCGGCAAGAGTCACCCGGAACATCCACGCCCTGCCATAGGCTCATCGTGCCGAATAGGCACGAGTCAACGTCCTCGCTGAACTCCTCCACCAGAGCCTTGAGCGAAGACTCACCCTGCAGAAGAACGTTCAGGTCGCTATGCTCACGCATGTACTCGGCGGCACGCTCGGCGGCACGCTTCGAGGAGAACAGGCCCAGGGCACCGCCCTCCGACGCCTCGCACAGCTCACGCAGACGCTCCAGCTGACCCTCATGCACACCAAATCCCGGAGGTTTCAAATCCCCGGCAACATACATAATGCCCTGCTTGCGGTAGTCGAAAGGCGAACCCACGTCGATGCTCGTCCAGCGCGGCGCGCCCTCGCCCTGCAGTCCCAGGGCGGCGGCTGCAACATCAAAAGAGTCACCCACCGTTAGGGTCGCACTCGTCAAAATCACGGTGCGGTCAGCGAACAGTCCGTCACGCAACTGCAGACCGACGCTCAACGGGGCGATGTTCAGGGTCGCCGGGTCGGTATCGGAAGCAGCAACGTAGCGGCCGTTCTCCCAGCCACCCTGACGAGAAATCCACAGCACGTCCTGCTCAGCAGATGCCTCCAGAATGCGGCTACTCATATCGTGCACCTCAGAGACACGCGAGCGCGCCATCTGCAGGCCAGCGTCAACGTCCTGACCGTCCGGTTTGGTATCGGACAGGGCGGTGCGGGCGGCATCATTTACCGCAGAAATAGCGGTCAAAAGGCGACCGTCCAGGCCCTTCAACAGGCCCTCAGCAAGACCCTCGAAAGCAGTCTCCAGGGTGCCGGCAGCCATTTCCAGTGCGCCGGAATCAGCCTTCGAATGCTTCTTCACGCTACGTGCCGCACGGCGAACCATCGCAACCGTCAAAGAACCAGACACGGCACCGGTCACACGGTCCACCAGCTCATGAGCCTCATCAATAATGACCGTCTCATGTTCGGGTAGAACCTTCATGCCTTCAAAAGCGTTAATCGCCAGCAGGGCGTGGTTCGTGATGACGATGTCAGCCTCAGCGGCACGGCTACGCGCCATCTCGCTAAAGCACTCTTCCACCAGCGGGCAGCGGCGGCCCAGACACTCGGCGGCGCTGACCGATACCTGAGCCCAGGCACGGTCAGAGACACCGGGCTTCAACTCGTCACGGTCGCCGGTCTCCGTGCGGTCGGCCCACTCGCGCAGGCGCACCACTTCCTCACCCACGCGGGAAGTTGAAGAAGGCATGTCAAAGAGAGCATCCGGCTCGTCTTCCGGGTAGCCGCCCTCCAGCTTGTGCAGGCAGAGGTAGTTATTGCGGCCTTTGAGCAGAGCAACCTGCGCCTGCGACTCCGGGCGCGGCTCCAGCGCTTGTAGAAGACGCGGAATATCGCGGTTCACGATCTGCGCCTGCAGGGCAAGGGTCGCCGTCGCAACCACAATCGGCTGGTCTGACTCCTCCACCCGCGCCAGGGCAGGCACCAGGTAGCCCAGGGATTTACCGGTGCCGGTACCCGCCTGGACCAGCAGGTGACGCTGCAGTTCAAGAGCCTGCGCCACATGCGCCACCATGGTGCGCTGACCGGCACGATTCTGACCGCCAGTGGCGGCAACCGCCTCGTCCAGCAGGGTCAGGGCATCCTTCGCACCGGGCAGGGTCTCAAGCTCCTGCCCGGTGAATCGGGTGCCGTCGGTCGCCGATCCGGGCACGGTTCCCGGGGCGTTTTTGGGCGCGTTGATGCTCTCGGTCACGCTCATACGCTCCTAGAGAGCCTCGGCGGTAGAGGACTGCTCGGAAACAGATGCGGTCGCTTCAGCCAGGGTGTGTGCCTCCGCAAGTTCTTCCTCCAGAACCTCCAGCAGGTCGCCTTCCAGCACATACTCGGACAGTTCGGAGGCGACATCCTCACGAACCAAAGCCACCACGAAAGTGCCGTCCGATACGAAATCGGTGCTCCTAATTTCGGCATCCCACTCGTGCAGGCGCGAAATAATCTCACCGTGCGAGTACGGAATCAGCAGCTTCACTTCAATAGAGGGGCGCGGAATAGTGTCCGCAATCTTCTGCTTCAGCTCATCAATGCCCTCACCGGTACGCGCCGAAACGATTACGTGCTCCGGTTCGCGCTGACGCATACGCTCCAGCACGAACGGGTCGGCGGCATCAGCCTTATTCAGCACAATAATCTCGGGGATATGGCGGGCGTCAACCTCGGCAATGACCTCGCGGACAGCACGAATCTGCCCCTCCGGGTCCGGGTGCGAAGCATCCACCACGTGCAGGATGACGTCAGCGTCAGCGACCTCTTCCAAGGTGGAGCGGAAAGCCTCCACCAGCTGGGTCGGCAGCGAACGCACGAAACCCACCGTGTCAGAGAGGGTGTAGCCGATACCGTCCGGGGTCTGAGCCTTACGGACGGTCGGGTCCAGGGTCGCAAACAGGGCGTTCTCCACGAGCACGCCGGCATCGGTCAGACGGTTCAGCAGGGAGGACTTACCCGCATTCGTGTACCCGGCAATAGCAACCGAAGGCACACGGTTACGGCGACGGTTCAGACGCTTCGTTTCACGCGCCGGCGCCATCGCAGCAATCTCACGCTTAAGCTTCGCCATGCGAGCGCGCAGGCGGCGGCGGTCCATCTCGATCTTGGTTTCACCGGGACCACGCGAACCGATACCCTCACCGGCTGCGGCACGGCCACCCGCCTGACGGGACAGGGAGGCACCCCAACCACGCAGACGCGGCAACATGTACTCCAGCTGTGCCAGCTCAACCTGCGCCTTACCCTCTCGGGACTTGGCGTGCTGAGCGAAAATATCGAGAATCAGGGCGGTACGGTCAATGACCTTGACCTTCACAATGTCTTCGAGGGCACGACGCTGAGAGGGAGCCAATTCGGAGTCGACAATGACGGTGTCGGCGCCGGTCGCCTCCACAATGTCCTTGAGTTCCAGCGCCTTACCGGAGCCGAGGAAGGTGCCGGGGTCCGGCTTGAGTCGGCGCTGAACCAAACCGTCCAAAACCTCGGAACCTGCGGTTTCAGCCAGTGCCGCGAGCTCACGTAGGGAGTTCTCCGCGTCCTCTACGGTGCCTTCAGTCCACAGACCAGCCAGCACCACGCGCTCCAGGCGCAGCTGGCGGTACTCGACCTCGGTGACATCTTCAAGCTCGGTGGAGAGGTTTGCGATACGGCGCAGTGCGCGGCGCTCAGCGAGGTCTTCCTGGTCACCGTCATATTCGGAATGTTCGCGCTGAACGTCAGAAATTTCACGTGCGCGAGTATCCAGCACACGGCGGCTATTGTGGCTGCCGTGGGTGCTGGAAGAGTTATCGCTGTGATGCGCGGTACCGGCTGCGTCATACGTCGTGACGGAGGCAGTGGCCTGGGAGCGGCCCAGAACGCGGTCTACGGTGCGGCGCAACTGCTCATCACTGGGCAGCTTTTCGGTATCAGATACGGGGTTGTTCTTAGAATTCATACGACTCTAATTCTACCGCCGTTGCCCGCATCAGGTAGGGGATTCGGTCGCCTGTGCGCTGAGGGCGTGCAAGCTGCCGACCCGCCCCGTGCATTCTCTGCCCGTGTGCGGCGGGTTCTTGCCCGACCGGTACACTGGATAGCATGAGCGAGCAGCATTATTTCTCTGAGACCCCCGAGACCGAATTCAAGCCCCGCCCCGTGCAGGTGGAGCTTGCCGGCCGCAAGGTCACCGTCACTACAGCTACCGGCATTTTTAGCCCCTCCGGTATTGATAAGGGCACCGCTATTTTGCTGCAGGAAGCACCCGACCCGCAGGGCGAACGCATGCTCGACATCGGCTGCGGTTGGGGCCCCATCACCCTGACTTTGGCGATGCTCGCACCGCAGGCGCAGGTGCACGCGGTGGATGTGAACTCCCGCTCCATTAGCCTGACCGAACGCAACGCCGCCGCTCTCGGCCTGTCCAACGTCACCGTGGGAACCCCCGAATCGGTTGACCCCGAACTGCGTTTTGACACCATCTGGTCGAACCCGCCGATTCGCGTGGGCAAGGAGGTTCTGCACGAGATCCTGCTGACCTGGCTGCCGCGCCTGGCACCCGGTGGTGACGCCTACCTGGTGGTTCAGAAGAACCTGGGCTCCGATTCTTTGCAGAAGTGGATGGACGCGCAGCTTGAGGAGCTGCACCCCGGCGAGTTTGAGGTGTCGCGCTATGCGACCTCGAAGGGCTTCCGTATTCTGCAGGTGCACCGCTACGAGGACTAGAACCTCTCGCGCTCATTGCTAAAAACGTAAAAGCGGCGGGTGTTTTCTGAATTTATTGTCAGAAAACACCCGCCGCTTTTCTCTATAAAATCTCTGGTCTAGGGCTGCTCGCTATCGTTGCAGGCTATCGCAGCACAACGGTCGCAACCATCTGCGCCGGGCCAGCCAGAACAACATGCTCCAGGTCGTCCGGGCCCAGCACGAAAGTCACCGCGAGGGTACCGCCGGGCACATGCACCAGCCACTCATCCGGTGCTTCCTCACCACCCCAGAAACGGGTCGCAGCAGCAGCCGCACACGCGCCGGTACCGCAGGACAGAGTCTCGCCCACGCCGCGTTCGTGCACACGCATACGGATAGCACCCACATGCGCGCCGCTCTCAACATCCAGGTCGACCGGCACCACAAACTCAACGTTCGTGCCATTGACCGGGGCGGGGCTCACTTGAGGCAGGCTGTGCAGGTCCAGACCGTCCAGCTTACCATCGGAGCCGAGCATCACCACGGTGTGCGGGTTACCCATCGAAATGGACAGGCCAGCACGCGGAGTCTTCAGGCCACGAGCAGACACCAGGCAGTCCTCGCCACCCTCGCGGGCAGCCTCACCGTGAATGAAGCTCCACGGACCCATATCAATCGCGTAGCCCTCTTCGGTACGCGCCACAGTCTTCACGCCGGCACGGGTACCAATCTTGACGGTCTCGCCCACCTCAAGCTCAATCAGGCCCTCAGTGCGCAGGTACTCCACGAACGCACGCACACCGTTGCCGCACATTTCAGCGACAGAACCGTCACCGTTGCGGTAGTCCATGAACCAGACAGCGTCCGGGTGCTCCTCGAGCAGCTTCTGACTCGCGCGGGAGGCGGTGCTGCGGGCAGCACGAATGAAGCCGTCCGCGCCAATGCCGAAGTGTCGGTCGCAGGCGCGGGCTACCAGCTCGGGGGTGAGGGCAATTTCTGCGTTCTCGTCCGTCAGAAAGATGAAATCGTTACCGGTGCCGTGACCCTTAGTGAGGGTCAGGCCTGCCAGCTCGCCCCAGATGGAAGGGTTCTCGCTCATATGCTGTCCTTAAGGTTGGTGACCTATCCGTTTATGATTTTACCGCGCGGACCGGTTCAAAGGGGTATCCGCTCGGCTCCAGCTCGTTATTGTGGCTTATCGGGTGCTTTCGCAGATGATGGCTTCCGCCTCATCTACAAGGGTGGGTGAGAGCGCATCCAGCCAGTGCACGCGCGGGTCCGCACGGAACCAGGTCAGCTGGCGGCGCGCAAACTGGCGAGTCGCAATGGTCGTATCCTCAATCGCCTGCTCCACGCTGTAGTCCGCATCCTCAAGGGCGCGAGCGAACTGCGCGTAACCAATCGCGCGGGAAGCAGTCTTACCCTCCTGCAGTCCCTGCTCGTTCAGGGTACGAATCTCATCGAGCAGACCCTGCTCGTGCATCAGCTCCACACGGCGGTGCAGACGCTCATGCAGCAGGGCACGATCCATATCCAAACCAATCTGAATACTCTCCGTCACGTACTCGCGCACCGGCATGAACGCCGAGAACGGGCGACCCGTCACCTCAAACACCTCCAGGGCACGAATAATGCGGCGCTCATCCTTCACGCGCGCAGCCGACTCCGGGTCAACCTCCGCCAGGCGGGAGTGCAGAACACCAATACCCTCGGTACGCGCCTGCTCCTCCAGGCGCTCACGCACCCGCGCATCCGTGCCTGGGAACTCCAACTTATCCAGGGCAGCACGCACATACAGGCCGGAACCACCCACCAAAATCGGGTAGCGGCCACGAGCACGAATCTGCTCAATCAGCTCACGGCTACGCTCCTGAAAATCCGCCACAGATGCCTCATCCCGCACGTCCATAATGTCCAGCAGGTGGTGCGGAACGCTGCGCATCTCCTCCGCAGTGACCTTCGCGGTACCAATATCCATACCCCGGTAGAACTGCATAGAGTCAGCGTTAATGCACTCACCGTTCAGGCGCAGAGCCAGCTCAATAGCGAGAGCACTCTTACCGGTGCCGGTCGGGCCCACAATAGCGATAACGGGCAGAGTTTCGGAGATAGTCATGCGCCCCATTCTACCGGTTCCCTCACCCCCACTTGCGGTGGCGGCAAGAGCCCGAAGAACAGGGCGCATGATTCGTTATAGGTTTTAGGGGCGCAGACCGATGGTCGGCATGCCCAGGCCCACCGGTGTACCGGGCACCTGGGTGGTGCCGGTACCGCAAGAGTCAGCCTGGGAGCGGTCCCACGCGTCACCGGCGCGGGTGCGGCGCAGCTGGTACTGCTCGGCGGTCGGGTCAGAAATCAGGTGGAAGGAACCAGCCTCGGTAATGGGCACGGTGACCATGTCACCGGGGCGGGGAATCTCACAACCCTCGGGCACCGAGAAATGCACGAGGCGCTGGTCCGGGCCACGACCGGAGAGACGGTGAGTCTGGTCAGCCTTACGACCAGCCTCCGCAACGACCATCAGCTCAACGGTCTTACCGAGCTGCTTGCGGTTCTCTTCACCGGCGATACGGTCCTGCAGGGCAATCAGACGCTCGTAGCGTTCCTGCACGACCTCCTTCGGAATCTGGTTCTCCATGGTCGCCGCCGGGGTGCCAGGGCGGATCGAGTACTGGAAGGTGAATGCGGAGGAGAAACGAGCCTGCTCCACAACCTTCAGAGTGTCCTGGAAGTCCTCTTCCGTCTCGCCGGGGAAGCCCACAATGATATCGGTGGTAATCACGGCGTTCGGGATGCGCTCACGCACCTTGTCCAGAATATTCAGGAACTTCTTGGAACGGTAGGAGCGGCGCATATCCTTGAGCACCTTGTCGGAGCCGGACTGCAGCGGCATGTGCAGCACGGGCATGACGTTCGGGGTCTCCGCCATCGCGTCAATCACGTCGTCGGTGAACATTGCCGGGTGGGGGGAGGTGAAGCGTACACGCTCCAGGCCCTCAATCTCACCGCAGGCACGCAGCAGCTTGGAGAATGCCTGGCGGTCTCCGAACTCCACGCCGTAGGAGTTTACATTCTGGCCGAGCAGGGTCACCTCAATAGCGCCGTCATCGACCAACGCCTTAACTTCTGCGAGAATGTCGCCGGGGCGGCGGTCCTTTTCCTTACCGCGCAGGGACGGCACGATACAGAAGGTGCAGGTGTTATTACAGCCAACGGAGATGGACACCCAGCCGGAGTACACGTGATCGCGCTTAGTGGGCAGGGTGGAGGGGAAAACTTCGAGGGATTCGAGCAGTTCTGCCTGCGCCTCGTGGTTGTGGCGGGCGCGCTCCAGCAACGCCGGCAGGGAGCCAATGTTGTGAGTACCGAACACGACGTCAACCCAGGGTGCCTTCTCAATGATGGCGTCCTGGTCCTTCTGCGCCAGACAGCCGCCCACAGCAATCTGCATGCCCTTGTGAGCGCGCTTGACCGGCGCCAGCTGACCGAGGTTGCCGTACAGGCGGTTGGAAGCGTTTTCGCGAACCGCACAGGTATTGAAAACCACCAGGTCGGGCTGGGTGCCTTCCTCAGCGCGAACGTAGCCGTTAGCCTCCAGCAGGCCGGACATTCGTTCGGAGTCGTGCACGTTCATCTGGCAGCCGAAAGTGCGCACTTCGTAGGTGCGGGGGCTGGTTTCGGAGGTCTGGGCGGAATCGCTGAGGGTCGAAGTCATGCCCTATAGGGTATCCGATGGGGGATAATGACTCTATGCAGGTTTCCCTTAGTAGTAACTTTCCGGCTCTGTCTCCGAACGGTTCTTCCGCCCCCGCCCCTGACGGGGAGCTTCTGAACACCCTCATTGAGGAGGCGATTGCCGCCTACTCCCCCGTGCCGCCTCATGCGAGCGCTGATTCTGCTTCGATGCGTCAGACCCTGATGCAGTTGCTCAGCTGGGCGTATTCTTTGGAGCAGGTGGCTGCCCGCACGGTTGAGCGCGTGCAGATTCTGGGCACCGGCATGCGTTCCGTTGTGGTGCGTGTGGCGTATGAGCCTGCCGCCGAGTCTGCGGAGTCTTTCGAGTCTACACAATCTTTGCCGACCTCGATTATTGTGAAGCGTTACCGCCGTAAGGATTCGACGGTGAACGCGGGCGGTTTCGGGTACCTGCGTGAGCGCTACGGTTTGGAGGCGCTGAACCGGCAGGTTCCGGGTCTGTTCCCCCAGCTCTACGGCGCAGATCCTGAGCTGCGCGTGCTGGCGCTGGAGGATGTGAGCGCCGGAACCGTTGAGGGCGAGCAGTATTCGGTCGCCCACGCCCTGCTGGAGGGCACCGAACAGCAGGCGCTGGATGCGTTGAACTACTACATTGAGGCGTACCGTCCGCTTGCCGCCAGCGGCATTATGGGTGAGGCGGTGGAGGAATATCGCCTGAACCTAGCACGTGCCGATCGCAAGGTACACTTCCCGGGAGCTATTGCCTCGCCGGGTTTAGCTGAGCGCGGGTTGAAGAAGCTGTACGGTGTGGCTGATGAGGCGCGCTCCCCCGAGCACGGTGCTGACTCTAGCCCCGATTCTAGCCCCGCCGCGCATGAGGACGCGCCCGTTCTTCCCACCGCCGTTGAGGAGCTGTCCTTCCGTTTCCGCCGCGTTCTGCAGCCTTTCTTTACTAAGCGCCCGCCGGTACCCGAGCAGTTCAAGCTCAACCGCGGCAGAGTGTATATGCTCTCTTCGGGCGATTTTTCGCCGCAGAACGTGCTGATCGGTTCGGCGGACGGCGCGCAGGTGCGCATGGTCGATGCGGAGGGCACCTGCCTGCACCACCGCGGCTTCCCCTTCGTTGAGGCGATGCTGGGCTTCCCCTCCTCGCCGGAGTACCCGCGCTACCGGGTGGATCGCAAGAAGGCGCTGCCGGCGCTGTACTCTGCCCTCTTTGAGGATGCCCCGCTGGATGAGCACCTGGCGGAGGATTTGGCGGTGTGCACGGCGGTGACGGTGTGCGCCCTGTTGGAGCTGTACTCTTCTTCGGCACGCTCCGGCTTGTTACCTCGTATTCGCCGTGAGGGTGCGCAACTGATGCGCCTGCTGCTGGAAATCGCTGGTTCTCAGGATGCAACCCTCGCCGAGTTCGCGGACCATCTGGGAGCGGTCAAATAAACAGCGAATATAGCCTTCGACAAGGCATTTTATAAAGCTCAAAAACGTAAGGGTGAGCCCGCTACAGAGTATGTCTGTAGCGGACTCACCCTTTTAACTCATTGATGGAAGCCTTAGACGGAGCGACCTACTCATCCTAGACCAGAGCCGCCAACTACCAGAGCTCGTCATCCGCACCGTAGTCGGCAAGTTCCTCACGAATCACCGACATCGACACCGAGGAGGAGTACCCGCGGCGAGCCAGCATCCCCAGTAGTCGGCGGGTCACCTTATCCTTTTCGGCACGGTCGCTCAGGTCCATACCGGGGCGCAGCTTCTTATGCACCAGCTCGGCAGCGTCCTCACGTTCCTGCTCGTCGGTGCGCTGAGCCAGTGCGTTCTCTGCTTCTTCACCGCGCACCCCGCGTTCAGCGAGCTCACGACGCAGCGCGGCGCGGGAGAGCTTCTTGGTGCGGCTCTTCTGTGCCACAAACATTTGGGCGTATTCGGCGTCGTCAATGAGTTTTGCCGCCTCAAACTTATCGAGCAGCGGCTCAATGAGCTCCGCCTCGAAGCCTTCTGCCTGCAACTTCTTACGCAGCTGACCTCGGGTTTTTGCCGAGTACGCCAGCTGATTGTACACGATGGTTTTAGCGCGAGTGTAGGGGTCTGTTTCTTCCGCGACGCGGGCGGTACGCACCTTCTGCTTCCAGGAAGGCACGTTGCTTTCCGACGGTGAGGAAGCATGTCCTATCTGAGAGCCGCCCGGTTGGAAGCCCCGAGCTCGAGAACCGCTCTTTGGGGAACCCGCCGAAGCGGCACGGCTCTTTCCGGTACCAACGCCCTGCGCCTCTTCCTCAGCAATGCCGCGAATGAGTGCTTCTTCAGCCGGGGTGAGTTCTTCGTTCAAGCTGCTTCCTTCCCTGAATAGGTTGCTCCCCGAGCCGCGGCCGGTTGGACTCTTGCGGGTTTCCTCATCGTCACTGCGAGCTCCGAAGGCGGGCGCGTAGGGCGAACGGCTCCGCATTTTCTCTTCCTGCGCCGCGCTCATACGACGGAACCCACGCTTGTAGTCTGTGTTCTTGGAGGCACGCGAAGACTTGCGTTTCTTCTGCTTATCCCGCTGAGCTGCTTGCCGCTCAATCTCTTCCTTTTCTTCGGCGGTGAGCCCTGACCCGATGGATGCGGCACCGGCTCGACTCATACGGCCAGCCGCCATGGGGCGCGGCTCGGCACCGCCGGGGGTGAAGGCACGAACGGGCGCTTCGTCAATGGAGACGGCGGGCAGGTTCGGGTCAACGAGCAGGCTACGACGCGGGGGCTCGCTACTTTCTTCGGAACTGCCATCTTTAAAGTTGGCGGGCGCAGCTTTCAGGAGCATCTCGGGTACGCGGAACTCCCCCGCGTAGTCGCCGCCGTTATCGCGGGCGATGCTTTCTTCAACAAAGCCGTGCGCGGCGGGGTGCCAGTCCGGGAACTCCTCAGCAGCTACCGAATCCGCGGCCCTGTTCCGCGCCCACTTTTTGGGTCCGTTTTCTCTAGCCGATGGCTTCTTCTTAGGCGTAGGCTTTTCAGTCTGCCGCGCTTTCGGCTTGGTTTTTTGGGGTGAGGGTTCTTGACCCCCAAGCGTCTCCGCTATCGCTTCTGCAGGTGCTACTTCTTCCGAGGGTACCCAATATTCCCCTACGTACTTAGGCTCTGCCGGATACTGAGGTTCAACCTCATAAGGAGGCTCGTCAGGGTACGGGGGTTCATCCTGATACGGGGGCTCTCCGACAGCAGGAAGCGTAACAGCAGGAGGCGCCTCCCAGCTGAGGGTGGGCTCCGCCAGGGCGGTAGGCGCCTCAAAATTGAGCGCTTCGAAGCCGCCTACCTCAACAGGCGGGGCTGCCGGTTCAAAGGAAATAGCGGTCTCAAAGGAAACAGACGCAGAGAATGCAGAGTCTTGGAAGGCTGAACCTTCCAGAGCCGAGGAACCGAAGTGCGGTTCGGTCCCATCCAGCGCCGCAAAACCGGCATCGTCGTCACGCGCGCTGTTTTGCTCGTGCTCTTCATGACCGTGCTGTTCCGTCATGCTCAGTTCCTCCTCTGCCCTGTATTGGATCGTTTATTGACGGGTCACTGTTGACCCGTGCACCAGACTATACGGCGCTCCCCCATTGTAACGAGGCGCTGTCTCGGCACCCCCGATACTCTCTTTAAAGCACTCTCCGTTAACGACAGATTGCCGTGCACCGTGCGGAATGCACAGCACACGGCAATCAGTCGTGGCGTTAGCAAGAAGCTACGCGGGCCGGTTTAGAAGTCCTCAGCCAGCTCGTCCAGCGGGTCGTTACCCTCGGATTCAGAAGCAACTGCCTGCTCTTCAGCTTCTTCCTCAATGATGCCCAGCTTCACCAGAACCTTGTACTGCAGTTCCTCGGTGAGCTCGGGGTTGTCCTTGAGCAGCTTACGAACGTTCTCACGGCCCTGACCCAGCTGCTCACCATCGTAGGTGAACCATGCGCCGGACTTCTTGACGATGTCGTTCTCCACTGCCAGGTCCAGGATGCCGCCCTCAACGGAGATGCCCTCACCGTAGAGGATGTCGAACTCAGCCTGCTTGAAGGGCGGAGCCATCTTATTCTTCACAATCTTGGCGCGGGTGCGGTTACCGATCGGGTTAGCGCCGTCCTTGAGGGTCTCAATGCGGCGGATGTCGATACGGACCGAAGCGTAGAACTTCAGTGCCTTACCACCGGTGGTAGTTTCGGGAGAGCCGAAGAAGACACCAATCTTCTCACGCAGCTGGTTGATGAAGATTGCGGTGGTGCCGGTTGCGGAGAGGCGGCCGGTAATCTTACGCAGAGCCTGGCTCATGAGGCGAGCCTGCAGGCCCACGTGGGAGTCACCCATGTCACCTTCAATTTCGGCGCGGGGTACCAGTGCTGCAACGGAGTCGACGACCACGATATCAACGGCGCCGGAACCAACCAGCATGTCCATGATTTCCAGTGCCTGCTCGCCGGTGTCGGGCTGAGAGACCAGCAGCTGGTCGATGTCCACACCCAGCTTAGCCGCGTAGATCGGATCCAGTGCGTGCTCGGCGTCGATGAACGCCGCCACGCCGCCTGCCTTCTGAACGTTCGCTACAGCGTGCAGTGCAACGGTGGTCTTACCAGAGGACTCGGGACCGTAAATCTCGATGACGCGGCCACGGGGCAGGCCGCCAATACCCAGAGCTGCATCCAGAGCGATAGCGCCGGTGGAGATCACCTCAGTCTTGGTGATTTCCTTATCACCCAAGCGCATGACCGCGCCCTTGCCGTAATTCTTATCGATCTGTGCCATCACGGCTTCAAGTGCCTTGGCGCGACCCTCTTCGGGAACGCGAGCTACGCTCTGAGACTTGGTATTCTTAGCCACGGTAGTACCTCGTTCTTTGTGTTGTCAGTGGTTGACGGGAGTAATGTTTCTTCGGAATCGGTGGGACTCGTAATCGAGACCTTGAAGGTTTTGGCCTACCGGTTCCTTCTGAGACTACTCTAGGGTCACAGCCTGACAGGATAAGGCCATTTTTTAAAATCTGTGGAAAACTTTGAAGACTTTTCCAAAAAATTCCTGATGTGGAAAAGTCTAGCATGAGTCGAACAAAATTACGACCCGGTTTCGAATAAATCGGATAGGGTTTCGGCATATATTTTCGAAAAACCCGGATTCTCGGCTAATTATTCGAAAATACTTCCCGCACAGGCGCCAGCACTCGAACAATTGCCAGGGAACAGCTGGTAGGCACCGCACAGGCGCTAGAACACGCCAGGCTCACTACCTAGCGCAACGGCTCCTTATCGGGACCCAGGCGGCGTTCCTGCGGAATCTCCTGCTCCTCACAAATCGCAAGCCACACATCCTTCGGGCTAACGCCCTGATCCAGCGCCTCCGCAGCGGTCACATGCCCCAACGACCCCAGCACCAAGTCACGCGCCAGCACCGGAGCATACCCGGCACCGAACTCATACTCCATGCACACCCAAAATTCGCTCAGCTTCACAAGCGCTCCTTCCTCTTCACCGCTAGTTTGCTTCATAATTCGTCACATCGCCCGAGAATAAACTGAGAATAAGCGATGCCGCACACCACCTTACGGGGATGCACGGCATCGCTTCACATTTAGCGCGGCATGTGCCGCCTTGCGTTACTTCGAGAGAATGTAGTAATCGCTCTTGTACTGCTCAGACATCTCAGCCGGAACAGTATCCGGAATCTGAACACCCTCGAGAACTGCCATACGGTCGGCAACCTCACGCAACATCTGGGACATCGGAATGTCCAGAGCCTGGCAAATCCATGCCAGCAGTTCGGAGGAAGCTTCCTTCTGACCGCGCTCAACTTCGCTCAGGTAACCGAGGGAAACACGGGCACGCTGGGAAACCTCGCGCAGGGTGCGACCCTGACGCTGGCGAACATCGCGAAGAACCTCACCGATTGCCTGTCGCAGGGGAACAACCTTAGCTTCCTCAACGACCGGGGCGACCTGTCGGGGGGTCTCCTCGATTTCCTTCCACTTAGTAATGCCATTAATCGATACACGCTGCTTAGCCATGAGCTTCTATATCACTTTCCTGAGTAGGTATTCCCGACGCGCGGGACTGTACAGAATAAGCCTAACTGATTTTTGGAGCGTGAGCTAGGTGCCCCGCCACTTTCGTCTTCTTCTTACGGCTTGTATCTATTCAAACAGACGAACCTATGCCTTTATTCCTGCAGAGCTGAAAGAACCCTGTGAATATATTTGAACCGTAAAATTTTTTCTCAGGTAGGCGCTGCACAGATGATTACACAGCCATTCCAGGCGCCACACAGCACAGCACAGCACAGTCTAGCCGAGTCGCTACGCCAGCTC
Organism: Rothia similimucilaginosa; assembly: GCF_029850985.2. NCBI lineage: Bacteria > Bacillati > Actinomycetota > Actinomycetes > Micrococcales > Micrococcaceae > Rothia > Rothia similimucilaginosa. The sequence goes on from NZ_CM138149.1 coordinate 1,525,602, forward strand.
ATTCTCCAGAACCCCCACCAGCACCACCGCGCACCGCACGCGCCAGCAGAGCAATCGCATCCGCGCTCGCCGCCTCACGAATCTGCGCCCGATCCCCCGAATAGTGCCGCTCAAACACCTCAGAACCACCCGGGGAACGCACCCCAATATAGACCGTACCCACCGGCTGACCATCCGCAGGATCAGGACCGGCAACACCCGTGGTCGACACCGCATAATCAGCACCGCACACACGCGCCGCACCGACCGCCATCTGCACCGCCACCGCAGGATGCACCGCCCCCTCACGCGCCAGCAGCTGAGCATCCACACCCAACACCTGAGCCTTCACCTCGTAGGCATAGGAAATCACTCCGCCACGGTAATACGCGGATGCGCCCGGCACCGTACAAATCGCGCCGCCCACATCCCCGCCGGTCAGCGACTCAGCCGTTGCCACCAGCACCGGCCCCTCCTGGGAGGCACGCAACCGCACCGCATCACGGAGCAGCAGAGCCGCCGCCTCCGGGGTACCGGAGAAAACCTCAGCAGGCTCAAGGGACGGAGCATCTTCAAGTATGAGGGGAACCATTATTCTCTCCTTTCAGCGGCGAACCGCCGACCAAAACCTCACGCGGCACACAACGCACCGCAGGTACAACGAAGGGGAGCAGCACACGCCACTCCCCCCTCGCCTCTAATGACCGCCGCCCTGGGAGGCCTGAGCCTGCAACCAGTTACGACGCAAAATATACGCATCACGCACATACACCAGGCCGGTCCACACGGTAATCGCAGTGACCGCGCCCATCAGAATCCAACCAGGAATCAGCCACCCAAGACCCAGCTGACCCAGCGGCAGAAGCATCAGCACCAGCGCCACCGTCTGTAGCACGGTCTTAATCTTGCCGCCCTTGCTAGCGGCCATCACACCGTACTTAATGATGAACAGACGCATGATTGTAATGCCCCACTCGCGCAGCAGAATCACAATCGTGACCCACCACCACAGCTCACCCAGCGTCGACAGCACAATAAACGCCGCGCCGGTGAGGAACTTATCGGCAATCGGGTCAGCAATCTTGCCGAAGCTCGTAATCAGATTACGCGAGCGCGCCAGATAGCCGTCCGCCCAGTCCGTGAGCATGGCAAGAATGAAAATAATCCACGCCAACCAGCGGTGCATCGAATCTGCGGCACCAAAAGTACCACCCGTAACCAGGGCAACAATGAAGAAAGGAACCGCAATAATACGCAGAACCGTCAACACATTCGGCACATTCCAGTTCGAAGGCTTCGCTGCGCTGACCGCACCTGCGGGTGCGGAATTGCGAGCTTCACTCATAACAGCTCCTTACGGGTAGATCGCTTTCGACGGTGAGAGACCGCGTACGCGCCGACACCTAAACGTATCGGGGATACGCAAACACCCCGTACCATCCATTATACGTGTGCCGTAGCAGACATCACGGGGACAATGCGGGGTGCATGTCGCGCGTTCACTCAGCTGAGTGGGCAGGGCGCTGGAGGACTAGCGGCCAGTCAGCTGCCAGGCGTCCTCTGAACCCTCATCATCGGGCTCATCGAAATAGTCGGTGACCGCTTCACCCGGGTCCACCGCATTCGCGTACGGGTCGGCAGCCGGAGGCTCCTCACCGCGAATACGTGCCAGGGTCACCTGCAGGTCATCCGGGCGGATCAGCACCTCACGTGCCTTCGAGCCCTCCGAGGGGCCCACCACGCCCTGCGATTCCAGCAGGTCCATGATACGGCCAGCCTTCGCGAAGCCCATGCGCAGCTTACGCTGCAGCATCGAGGTCGAACCGAATTGGGTCGTAATCACAATCTCCGCCGCCTGTAACAGATCGTCGAGGTCATCGCCAATTTCCTCATCAATCTGCTTCTTCGCGGCAGAGACCATCACGTCCTCACGGTAGATGGTCGGCGCCTGCTTCTTCACGTGCTCAACCACTGCGTGAATCTCAGACTCAGACACCCACGCACCCTGAACACGCATCGGCTTCGAGGCACCCATCGGCAGGAAGAGTGCGTCACCCTGACCGATCAGTTTCTCGGCGCCGGGCTGATCCAGCACCACGCGAGAGTCCGTCACCGAGGAGGTCGCAAACGCCATACGAGACGGAACGTTCGCCTTAATCAGACCGGTCACCACATCCACCGACGGACGCTGGGTTGCCAGCACCAGGTGAATACCCGCCGCACGCGCCAGCTGCGTAATACGAACAATCGCTTCTTCCACGTCACGTGGAGCGACCATCATCAAGTCGGCGAGCTCGTCAACAATCACCAGCAGGTACGGGTACTCGTGCACCGTGCGCTTACTACCGGGATCGGGCTGAACCTTACCCTCACGCACCGCCTTATTGAAATCGTCCACGTGCTTATAGCCGTAATGGGCGAGGTCATCGTAGCGGGCGTCCATCTCACGAACCACCCACTGAAGAGCCTCAGCTGCCTTCTTCGGGTTCGTAATGATGGGCGTAATCAGGTGCGGAATGCCCTCGTAGGCGGTGAGCTCCACACGCTTCGGGTCGACCATCACCAGGCGCACCTGGTCCGGGGTTGAACGCATCAGAATCGAGGTAATCATCGAGTTCACAAACGAAGACTTACCGGCACCGGTCGCACCGGCGACCAGCATATGCGGCATCTTTGCGAGGTTGGCCAGCACGAAGCCGCCCTCAACGTCCTTACCCACACCCATGACCATCGGGTGGTGGTTCGCATGAGCCTGTGAGGAACGCAGCACGTCACCCAGCGCAACGGTCTCACGGTCCGTATTCGGAATCTCAATACCAATAGCAGACTTACCCGGAATCGGAGACAGAATACGAACATCCGGGCTCGCCACAGCGTACGCAATATTCTTGCTCAGCGCGGTCACACGCTCCACCTTCGTGGCGGGACCCAGCTCAATCTCATAGCGGGTCACGGTCGGGCCGCGCGAGAAGCCGGTGACCTGCGCATCCACCTTGAACTGCTCCAGCACATTCGTCAGAGCCTCAACCACATGCTCGTTGACCTCGGAAGATTCCTTGGCGGGAGGACCAGCAACCAGTAACTCCTCCGAGGGCAGCACATAGGTGCCGCGGGAGGACTGCACAACCTGCTCGCCGCGCGCCTGCTCGGTGGTTGCCACCTGAGTATTGTTCTGCAGCGGGCGGGATGCGCCAGCCTCAGGCGCTCGCGAAGCCGCGGGAGCCACGTTCTTCGGGTGCGCACCTGGCGAGTGCATGCGGGTCGGAATCGGAGGCTGAGCCGCGGGGGCAACAGGAGCCTGGGGTGCAGAAACCGGGGCCGCCGACCGTGCTGCAGGCTGTGCAGAGTTAACTACCTGGTGGTGCTTCGTCTGCGGTGCAGCTTCCTCAGAAGCGCCGAAGCCATCGTATGCTTCAACGTCAAAGAGGGGCTCCTCGCCAGGAATACGGTTCACGCGGCCATTCGCCACTGCGGCACGCTGCACCTGGTCCAGGCGGGCTGCGGGTGCATCCGATGCCTCAACATCGAAGAGGTCCGGGCTGCTCGAATACGCACTGTTCTGCGCAGAAGTACCCTGCGCAGCCGGTGCCTGGTTGAGGCGGCCCGGCAGACGGGACAGGCGGTTCGGCTTAGCCGCCGGGCGCGCCTGCTGAGCGGATCCCTGTGCAGAGTCCACGGGCTGTACCGGCATCTGCGTGGTCTCCGGGTGAGTCTCATCCACCACGGCGCTCACGAATGCTTCATCACCGGCGTACTCGTCCAGGGAAGAATCCGTCGACGCAGCGGGAGCAATGCCCAACCAACCGCGCAGACGAGCGAACAGGCCGCCAGACTTCGGAGCCGTACGTGCCGGCTTCTCATCCTCGTACAGGTAGCTACGGTCGTGCTCCTCAGCGTTCAGATTCACGGTCTGAGTTGCATCCGAAGGGCTGTCCTTCACGGAGGTTCGAGTCGTGCCGTTGGGCTTCTCACCCAGAGCCAGACCGACCATGTGCAGGGTACGCGGCACCACCTGACGAATCGGAGTATTCGTCAGAACCATCAGACCGGCAATACCCAGCAGCAGATGAATCAGAATCTCAACGAACGCAATACCGCCGCTCACACGCACAATGGGGGTGCCCAGCAGAACGCCAGCCACGCCTCCACCAGCCCAGACGGCGTCAAAACCATCCGCGAAGGTCGGGTGACCCGCATGGCGGGCAAAGAACAGGGAGGTCGCCACCAGTATGATGAAGGAGCCCACCGCCACGCGGTTATTACGTTTAATGAGGTCAGGTCCACGGAAAATGCACCACGCCATGATAAGGCAGAACACCGGAATCAGCAGGGCACCCTGACCGAAAATACCGCCCAGCATGGTGTGCCAGGCATCCAGCGGCGCTCGCAACAAACCGAGGGAGGTATGGGAACGCCAGTTGTACCACTCCACCCCTGCGCTAATCATGCCAAACAGCAGGATGGTGAGCGCGCCACCGTCACGGCGGTCTTCGGGCGCAAGGTCGGTGCGCACCGCACCAATGGAGCGGAAGAGCCCACCGATAGCGTGAGCTATACTCAGCCAGACGGAGGAGATAGCGCCCGCTACAGGGTTCGCTGTGTTGGCACCGCGCTGGGCGCCGCCTCGGGAGGTGGTGCGCTTGCGGGTGGTCTTTTTAGTGTTTGCTTTAGTAGAGGTCGTGTTACGACCCTTCGTGGTCCGTGGAGCCATACCTTTTAGGGTATCAACCTTCCCGTTAATGTACCGATTCTTTCGTTATCAGTGAGCTAAAAAGTGCACCTCGCCCGGCGCCTATGTGGGCATTGATAGGGCGCTGATAAGGCGCTTCTCCCCCCACTGCGTTCGCTTTCGCGTAGCTTTCGCGCATACGTTCTGCAGATACACAGCAGGCGGAGCCGACACAACGTATCGACCCCGCCTTTTCGCTATGACAGGCAGCTAGCCTCGCGCAGAGTATTAGTTCTTCGCGGCCTTCGAGGTGTTCTCAACAACCACGGGAACAATCATGGGCTTGCGGCGCAGACGGCGAGAAATCCAGGCGCCGATGGTGCGGCGCACAATCTGCTGCAGCTGCTGCACGGTGTGCACCTTCTCCGGTGCGCGGTGCAGAGCATCCTCCAGAGCGGCAGTAATCTTCGGAACAATCTCGTCAAACACCGAGTCGTCCTCAGCGATACCGCGAGCATGAATATCCGGGCCGGTCACCACGCGCTTAGTTGCGCGGTCAATGACGGTCACAATGGACACGAAGCCCTCTTCGCCCAGGATGCGGCGGTCCTTCAGATCGCTCTCGGTGACCTCACCGACAGAGCGGCCGTCAACGTACAGGTACTCGCAGGGAACCTCGCCCACCACAGAGGCCACGCCATCGCGCAAATCCACGACGGTGCCGGACTCGCAGAGCAGCACGCTCTTCTTCGGAACACCGGTCTCCATCGCCAGGTCGCCGCTGGCAATCAGGTGGCGAACCTCACCGTGAACCGGCATAACGTTCTTCGGCTTGAGAATGTTGTAGCAGTACAGCAGCTCACCCGCAGCAGCGTGACCGGAAACGTGAACCTTCGCATTGCCCTTGTGCACCACGTTAGCTCCCAGCTTCATGAGGGCGTTAATGATGCGGAAGACGCTGGTCTCGTTACCGGGAATCAACGAGGATGCGAGTACCACGGTATCGCCAGGCTCGATTTGAATCTTGTGGTCACCGTTCGCCATGCGCGACAGTGCCGCCATCGGCTCACCCTGCGAACCGGTGCACATCATCACGATCTGGTCGGGGCGATAGTCATCGACCTTCTTCAAGTCCACCAGCACGTTCGCGGGAACCTTCAGGTAGCCCAGCTTCTCAGCAATGGTCATGTTACGCACCATGGAGCGGCCCACGAGCACGACCTTACGGCCACGCTCAGCGGCTGCATCCAGCACCTGCTGCACTCGGTGAACGTGCGAGGAAAAGGACGCCACAATAATGCGACCGCTTGCGTCACGGAAAACGTTCGATAGCACCGGACCGATATGCTTCTCTGTCGGGGTAAAGCCGGGAACCTCAGCGTTGGTGGAGTCCGGCAGGAACAGGTCCACACCCTCCTCGCCCAGGCGGGCGAAGTGGCGCAGGTCGGTGATACGGCCATCCAGCGGCAGCTGGTCCATCTTGAAGTCACCGGTGTGCAGGACCTTACCCGCCTGGGTGCGGATGTAGACAGCCAGCGCATCCGGAATCGAGTGGTTCACGGCAACGAACTCACACTCAAACGGGCCGAAACGCTCCACCTGGTGCTCCTTCACCGCGAGGGTGTAGGGCTTGATGCGGTGCTCGGCGAGCTTCGCCTCAACCAGCGCCAGGGTCAGTTCGGAACCAACCAGGGGGATATCGGGGCGGCGGCGTAGCAGGTAGGGAACCGCGCCAATATGGTCCTCGTGGCCGTGGGTCAGAACCATGGCAACGACGTCGTCCAGACGGTCAACAATGTAGCTGAAGTCGGGCAGGATTAGGTCCACGCCGGGCTGGGACTCTTCGGGGAAGAGCACGCCACAGTCAACAATCAGCAGCTTGCCGTTAATTTCGTACACGGTCATATTACGACCGACTTCGCCCAAGCCGCCCAGGGGCACCACGCGCAGGGTGTCCTTCTTCAGGCGGGGCGGGAGGGGAAGATTCGCTTCAAAGACGCTCATCGTGTGTCTCCTCTTTCTTCTATGTTTTCTTGTGATGTCTGTGATTCGTAGGCGACGCTTCGTACCGCAAGCACTCCAGCGGGTTCGGCTCTCACGTGCCGAGGCTGCGGAAGTGCTGCCGGTGCGTCCAAATCACCGAAAGTATTAAAAGTATTGGGGGCGTACTGCACGGGTGCCTCTGCCTAAGTTAAGTCCCTGCCTGAGTGGGGACCGAATCATTGGGCAGTAAACCGCGGCAATACGTCAGAGCGGACCCCTCACCCATTGCTAGGTGTGGAGTCCGCGTCCGTTGGCTATATCATGCCCCCCGAAGGCGGGGTATGACGGTAGCCAAAATCCTCTATATATGCGCTCCCCGCACTATTGCGTGATTGGGCAGGCATCAAAGTTTAGGAGTTCTTCAGGGTGTGAGCGATACTCGAGGAGAGCAGGTCAGCTCGCATCGCCTGGGCAACATCCGGTTCGGAGAGTACGTGCGGCAGGCGAACGACAGGCTGGTCCAGTACACCCTGCCAGGAAAGAATTTCCTTGGCGGCAACGCAACCGGGGGCACGTCCCATGGTCGCTCGGACAATCGGAGTCAGTTCCAGGTGAAGACGCTGCGCCTCCACCAGATCCTGTGCAACGACAGCATCAATCAGGGCACGGAAGAGTGCGGGTACCACATGTGCGGTCACCGAAACAAGGCCGACGGCACCCGTTGCCATCCAGGGAAGGGTCAGTCCGTCGTCGCCGCTGTAGTAGTGCAGGTCGGTGGTTGCCATGACTTCGGTTGCGGCACCGAAGTCTGCCTTGGCGTCTTTCACCGCTACAATACTATCAATTTCTGCCAGGCGATGGTAGGTTTCGGGTGCGATGGGGATGCCCGCACGCCCCGGAATATCGTAAAGCATGACGGGGGTCTCAGTTGCCTTCGCAACGGTCGCAAAATGAGCGTAGACACCCGGCTGAGTCGGCTTGTTGTAGTACGGAGTCACGACCAGCAGGCCGTCCACACCAACCTTTTCGGCGCGGTGCGCCAGCTCAATAGTATGCGCGGTATCGTTCGAACCAACACCGGCAATAATCTTTGCTCGAGAACCAACAGTGTCCTTCACGATCTGGAAGACGCGCTCGTTTTCGTCATCGGTCATGGTGGAGTATTCGCCGGTGGTGCCGCAGACCACCAGGCCATCGTGGCCATTCTCCACAAGGTAGCTCGCCAGGTCTGCGACCTGCTTTTCGTCAACGGAGCCGTCCTTCGCGAAGGGGGTTACCATTGCGGTCAGAAGGCGACCGAAGACTGGTTCAACAAAAGTGCCGGGATTCGAAAGGTTCTCAGACATATGTCCAGAGTACGCCCGAACTGCAGATTCTTGCCACAGAGCGCATAAGTTTTCATATCTGTTCTACTATTCGGACTCTTTCAAAACCCACGGTACTTTCGCGAAGGTTCACCCGCAGGGGCTATGAAACCGGGCGCGAATCCTCAGCGTTATCAACCACACATCAAAAAATATGCGGCATTGAGAATGAATCACCGCGGCTACGCCTAGTGAATAGCCTTCGCCTGACCGCCCGAACGCAATGCCCACGCGTTACGCATTGCCGCACGGGCACGCTTGCGCTCACCACCCGCATCGTACATGCACGACAAGTTGAACCACGCCTTCCAGTTATTCGGCTCCTGCTCCACCGCCTCCGCGAAGCTCTCAAACTCCGCAGCCGCAGCCTCACGGTCCACACGGCCGGAGGGGGTGCGCGGCAGGTTATCCTCCACCAGCTCGTTCGAAGCCGCCAATTCCCGAGCCATACGCTGAATACGGGCGCCGAAAAGCACCTCACGCACCAGCGCCCACGCGCCCAGAATCGGCAGCAAAATCATACCCGCACCAAGCACAATGCCAGCCACCGAACCGGAAGCCAGCATCACAAAGCCCTGTTGCGCAATATGCGCCAAATACAGGGTCAGTAGGGCGCAAGTCATTGCCGCGAAGGTCTTACCCCAACCGCCGGCATCCACCGCAACGAAGACGGCGCTAAAAATCAGTACGCCCAAAATCAAAGCACGCACCGTCAGCGGCAGCGGCAGAATCAGCACAGTCAGCACCATCAGCGCACAGGCGCAGACAGCCCACAAACGCAGGGAAGTCCACCAGGGGCCACGGCTACGCGCCTCAGACGGAGCCGACGAAACCTCGTGTGAAGTCTGTTCAGACAATACTCTCTCCTAGGACAAATCCATGTAGGCGTCCAAGCCCACGCTCAAACCGGGATACGCCGCCACCTCACGCACACCCAACAGCACGCCGGGCATAAAGGAGGCACGGTCAAAGGAATCATGACGAATCACGAGCTGCTGACCGGGGTCTCCCAGCAGAATCTCCTGGTGCGCCACCATGCCGCGCAGACGCACCGCGTGTACGTGAATATCGTCGACCACTGCGCCACGCGAGCCCAAAGGATCGGAAGTGGTGGCATCGGGGCTTACACCCACGCCAGCCTCCGTACGGGCAGCAGCCACCTTGCGGGCAGTATGCACAGCGGTACCGGAGGGGGCGTCCACCTTATTCGGGTGGTGAATCTCAATAATTTCTACAGATTCGAAGTAGCGTGCCGCTTTCGCCGCAAACTCGGTGGCGAGGATCGAACCAATCGCGAAGTTCGGGGCGATGAGCACACCCACCTCGGTGTGCTCAGCCAGTAGCGCTCTCAGGGACTCCAGGCGTTCGGGGGTCCAACCGGTCGTACCAACCACAGCGTGCATACCATGCTCCACCGCGAAGCGCACATTTGCTTCGCTGGATTCAGGAACGGTCAGGTCAATAACAATCTCTGCCCCGGCATCGACCAGCTCCTGCAGGTCGTCGCCGCGGCCCAGCGCCGCCACCAGGTCTATGTCTGCGGAGGTGTTGACGGCACGCACCGCCTCGGAACCCATGCGGCCCGCAGCACCGAGTACCGCTACCTTCCAGATTTTTTCATCAACCTCGTGGGTCATGATTCTCTCCTCCGTAACTTGTTGGCGCCCCGACGATGGGGGTTGTGACGTACAGCCTCTATTATCCCCTCTGTGGGCACGGTGCATGCCATCGCACACACAGGGTGAGATACCCTGCGGAACCTCATCAGTATAAAAACGAAGTATTATGTGCGTCATATACGGGTATTTATATGTCATCTAAAGGGAACAAACATATAATTAGCAAGTATTTCTATAATTTCCGTCCTACGGAGTACACAAACAGTATGAAGTCCCTCTTTACCTCCTCCGTGCGTCCAGATGAGGCTAACCGGCGTTATATTCTGCCGGGTTTGGACGGCCTGCGAGCAATCGCTGTGCTCCTCGTGATGGTGTACCACTTCTGGCCCACCGTACTACCCGGCGGCATGATCGGCGTAGATATTTTCTTCGTCATCTCCGGTTTCCTGATTACTTCCCTGCTTCTACGTGAAGGTACACTCACCGGCAAAATTGCCCTGGGTAGCTTCTGGATTCGCCGTGCCCGCCGACTGCTTCCCGCCATTGCCCTGCTGATTCTGGTCATGGGACCGGTCAGCCTGCTCGTTGGCGGCGATATTCAGGTGAACCTGGGTCGACAACTTGCCGGTGCGGCGACCTTCTCGTCCAACTGGATTTCCATTTTTTCCGGTAACGACTACTTCGCGCAGACTTCCCCGGAGCTTTTCACGAACTTCTGGTCCCTGGCAGTGGAAGAACAGTTCTACGTGGTCTGGCCCCTGCTGATTGTTAGCGCTGGCATACTGTTGCGCCGTTCATGGCGTCGTTTCAGCGTGGTCATGGTGCTTGGTATTATTGCGTCGCTGAGCACTGCCACCGCACTGCTGATGTCCGGCTCCCCCATTAGCCGCATCTACTACGGCACTGACACTCACCTCTACGGTCTGCTACTCGGCGCCCTGCTGGCGTTCGCTCGCCCCTGGTCCCTGTATCCCCCGCTACAGCAGTCCGTACTGTACCGCGTAGCTCAGCCCTTCGGTCTGGTCGCTTTCGCCCGCGTCATGATTAGCTGGTTATCCCTATTCGCCCTGATTCCCTACGCAATTCTGGTTCCTGAGTCTGCACCCGGAGCGATTCCCTGGGGTCTGTTCGGTGCCTCCCTGTTGGCGCTGGGCGTAATTCAGGGTATGTTACCCGATATGCTTGCTGGCGCCTCCGAAATGTTGCGCCGCCTACTGAACTTCGCTCCCCTACGCTGGGTGGGCGAGCGCTCCTACGGCCTGTATCTGTGGCATTGGCCGCTTGCTGTAGTGATGCATTATGTGCTGGGCGCGGATCGCTCCCCGCTGGTGAACGCGGGCGTTTTTGTTGCGACCTTCGTTATTGCAGAGATGTCGTACCGCTGGGTTGAGACCCCGATTCGCCGCTACGGTTTCCGAGGTAGTGCTAACCGTGTGGTGGCGGCCTTCCAGTCCTCGCGCACTAAGTTCCTGCCGGTTTCGGTCGCCCTTGCGGCTGTCGTGGCGGCTGCTTCAACCGGTCTGGCGGTATACACCGCTCCGGCAATGACTACCGCCCAGCAGTCCGTTGAGGATGGCAAGCGTGCCGCCGTTGAGCGTCTGAAGGCACGTCAGGAGGCGCAGGCTGCGAGCGCATCAGCAAGCGCAAGCGCTACGGGTAAGGATACAAAGGCTTCCGCAAGCCCCTCAGCTTCGAAGGAAGCGACCGGTTCCGTGAACTCTTCACAGGTGACTATTGTGGGTGACTCCATTGTGGTGGCAGTATCCCCCGAGCTGTACGACAAGATGCCCGAAGCATCCATCGATGCGGCGGAGGGACGCACCATCGCCAAGGCTCTGCCGATTATTAAGTCCATGGGAGCCAGCGGCCAAATCCGTAAGACCTTCGTGCTGTCGGTGACCGCGAACTCGACCATTCTGGACGGTCAGCTCGACGAGGTTCTGGCGGCTATGCCCGCCGATTCTAAACTGGTGCTGGTCACCGGTTACGGCCCGCGCAACCTAACCTGGATTGACTACTCGAACGGTAAGATTCACGAGTTTGCGGCTCAGCATTCTAATCGTGTGATTATTGCGGATTGGAACTCTGCGATTCGCCAGGCTCTGCAAACTCAGAATGGTCTTCTCACCTCCGATGGTGTTCATCCGGAGGCAGCCGGCCAGGAACTCTACGCTCAAGTGCTGATGGAGGCTATCGCCAAGGCACAGAAGTAGCGTGCAGAAGTAGCCCTCAGAGGTAGTGTTCTGGGGTAGCTTTTCGATTCTGCCGCTCATGCTGAGCGTCAAGAGCATGGACGGCAGAGTGCCCCAGAAGCACTTCTCGGAAACGCCTCTGCAATAGGACCGATACAAACCAAATGCCCGTTCCCTCCCCGCTTTAGTGGGGTGTGGAAACGGGCATTCTATGCCGTAAGCATTGAGCGTTAGCGCACGATGGTGGTAATCATCTGCTGCTGCCCCAGGTACGCCGCCAGGTCGCGCACCTCCTCCAGAGAGACCGCACGGATCTTCTCCAGCAGTTCATCGGTGCTGGTGAACAGACCCGAGTCCAGCTCGGCGCGGCCCAGGCGGGACATGCGCGAACCCGAATCCTCGCTACCGAGCACGGTGGAACCAGCCAGCTGGCCGCGGACCTTCGTCAGCTCCTCTTCGGTAATACCGGCGGTGGCGAGCTTATCGAACTCGTAGCCCATGACCTCGCGCACCTGCTCGGTCTTAGCGGGTAGGCAGCCTGCGTACATGCCGAAGTAGCCGGCGTCCGAGTACGCACCGGAGAACGCAAACGTGCTGTATGCCAGACCGCGCTTCTCACGAATCTCCTGGAACAGACGCGAGGACATACCCGCACCGAACGCGCTGGTCAGTACGCTCATCGCGTAGCGGCGGTCATCCCCGGCAATAATGCTCGGGCAGCCCATCACAATGTTGGTCTGTTCGAAGCCTTTCTCCACCTCACGCAGCTCGCTCAGCGGAACAATGCCGCTGTCGGTACGTACGCGACGCGGTGCCGGTGCCACACCCTCCTGTAGGTTCCAGCCGTAGCGGGTCAGTGCCTCCAGCACGAGGCGGACCATAGTGCTGTGTTCCAGCGAACCGGCGGCAGAAATAACCAGGCGGTCCGGGGTGTAGTAGCGCTTGTAGTGCTCCCACACGGCGTCACGCGGCACCTCGGTAATCTCCAGCGGGGTACCGCCAATGGGTCGGCCCAGCGGGTTCTCACCCATGAGCTGCTCCACAAAGTTTTCGAAAGCAACGTCGGTCGGGTCGTCCTGGTCCATGGCGATCTCTTCGAGGATCACACCGCGTTCCTGCTCAAGATGAGCCGGATCCAGCAGGGCGTTGGTGACCATATCGGTGATGACGTCCACCGCCATGGGCGCGTCATCGTCGAGCACACGCGCGTAGTAGCAGGTGTGTTCCTTAGCGGTCAGCGCATTGGATTCACCGCCTACCGCATCGAAGGATGATGCGATGTCCAGGGCGGTGCGGGTGCCGGTGCCTTTGAACAGCAGGTGCTCCAGGAAGTGGGTGGAACCAAGCATGCCGGGGGCTTCGTCTCGGGAGCCGACTCCGACCCAGAATCCGATAGATACGCCGCGGGTACCGGGCATTTTTTCGGTAATCACGCGTACGCCACCGGGCAGGATGGAGCGGCGCACCTCGTTACCGCCTACACCCTCGTAGATGAGGCGGCCATGCTCGTAGTTGAGCTCTTCGGCAATGGCCTCAAGCTCGACGGGTAGGGAAATAGACATAGAGAGAAGAACCTTTCAACAGGTACATCTGAAGGTAAGCATTTCTGTCCCACTACCTGTAGGCAGTCCCACAGTTGGTGGGGCGGGTGAGAGTCAAAAGATGCAGGACAAGCACAGCGAAGGGGCGCCCGGTACATCCGGTGGGGAATGAACCGCACCGGGTGCGCCGAACGCCCCTCATCGTTTAGCAGAGGTTACGACTACTCGTCGTCGCCACCCTCAACAACCGGTGCCAGCGAGAGCTTGCCGCGGTCATCAATCTTGGTGATCTCCACCTGGACCTTCTGGCCCACGGAGACAACGTCCTCAGCATCAACAACGCGCTTGCCGCCGTTAAGCTTACGCATCTCGGAGATGTGCAGCAGGCCGTCCTTACCGGGGGTCAGGGAGATAAACGCACCGAAGTCGGTCACCTTCACCACGGTACCCAGGTAGCGTTCGCCGACCTCGGGAACCTGCGGGTTTGCGATAGCGTTTACTGCCGCACGGGCAGCCTCGGCGGAGGGGCCGTCAGCTGCGCCGATATACACGGTGCCGTCGTCCTCAATGGAGATGTCTGCGCCGGTGTCTTCCTGAATCTGGTTGATCATCTTACCCTTGGGGCCGATGACCTCACCAATCTTGGCAACCGGGATCTTCACGGAAATAATGCGCGGTGCGAACTCGCTCATCTCATCCGGTGCGTCAATCGCGCTGACGAGCACCTCGAGGATGTGCAGGCGAGCCTCACGTGCCTGAGTCAGTGCGCCAGCGAGCACGGATGCGGGGATACCGTCGAGCTTGGTGTCCAGCTGGATAGCGGTCACGAACTCGGAGGTACCTGCAACCTTGAAGTCCATATCGCCCAGTGCGTCTTCCGCACCGAGAATGTCGGTCAGGGCTGCGTAGCGGGTCTCGCCGTCAACCTCGTCAGAGACCAGACCCATTGCAATACCTGCAACGGGTGCGCGCAGCGGCACACCGGCGTTCAGCAGGGACAGGGTCGATGCGCAAACCGAACCCATGGAGGTCGAGCCGTTGGAGCCCAGAGCCTCAGAGACCTGACGGATTGCGTAGGGGAACTCTTCGCGGGAGGGCAGCACCGGGGTGATTGCGCGCTCTGCTAGTGCACCGTGGCCGATTTCACGGCGCTTGGGTGAACCCACGCGGCCGGTCTCACCGGTGGAGTACGGCGGGAAGTTGTAGTGGTGGATGTAGCGCTTGGACTTCACCGGGTGGAGGGAGTCCAGCTGCTGCTCCATCTTGAGCATGTTCAGGGTGGTGATACCCATAATCTGGGTTTCGCCGCGCTCGAAGAGAGCGGAACCGTGAACGCGGGGCAGGATTTCAACCTCAGCGGTGAGCTGGCGGATGTCGGTCAGGCCGCGGCCGTCAATACGGACCTGCTCGGTGAGGATGCGCTGGCGAACCACGTGCTTGGTCAGGGCAGCAAATGCTACGGAGACCTCGTTGGAGCGCTCTTCGAATTCCTTACCTTCACCAGTGAGAGCTGCCATGAGCTCTTCCTGCAGCTCAGCAGCTGCTGCTTCGCGCTCCTGCTTGCCAGCGATGGAGTACACCTCTGCCAGGCGGTCTGCTGCGAATGCCTCAACTGCTGCGTCAACATCCTCGCCGTGGCCGCCGAAGAAGGGCAGTTCAAGGGCGGGCTTACCTGCGCGAGCCACCAGGTCAGCCTGTGCCTTGCACAGTGCTGCGATGAAGGGCTTAGCTGCTTCCAGACCCTCTGCCACGATCTCTTCGGTGGGGGCGGTCTGGCCGTCTTCCTTGATGAGCTTCCAGGAGTTGTCGGTTGCTTCCGCCTCAACCATCATGATTGCGACGTCTTCGGTACCGTCAGCCTTGGTGACGATACGGCCTGCAACAGCCATGTCGAAGACAGCGTTTTCCAGCTGGGAGTACTTGGGGAAGCAGACCCACTGACCGTCAATCAGTGCCATGCGCACACCACCGATGGGGCCGTTGAACGGCGCGCCGGACAGGGAGGTCGATGCGGAGGCAGCGTTGATTGCGAAGGTGTTGTAGATTTCATCCGGCTCATAGGTCAGGACAGTAACAACAACCTGCACTTCGTTGCGGATGCCCTTGGTGAAGGCGGGGCGCAGCGGGCGGTCAATCAGGCGTGCAGCCAGGATTGCTTCGGTACTGGGGCGGCCTTCGCGGCGGAAGTACGATGCGGGGATCTTGCCGCCTGCATACATGCGCTCTTCCACATCCACGGTCAGCGGGAAGAAGTCGAAGCCCTCACGGGGAGACTTGCCGATTGCAGTTGCGGAGAGCAGGGTGGTCTCGTCATCGATAGTGACGAGGACGGAGCCAGCTGCCTGCTTTGCGAGGCGGCCAGTTTCAAAGCGCACGTGGCGCTTACCGTGAATGCCGTTGTCGATTTCGACTTCGGCAAACTTGATTTCGGGACCTTCCACGGTTCCTTCTTTCTTCTTGGCAGGCCGTACGGTGCACGAGTCGGCCTTCGATAGGAAACCACGGCACCTCTCCCCTACCTTTTCGTGTGCGCGACGCGTGTCAGCAAGGTTGTGGGGTGGTGTTGTTCCGTAATTCGCTACCGAGGACCGCGGCGTGTGTGCCGGCACGGCCTTCTGTTCTTTCTTTCAGGTGGGACGGCATCTTCTCACGATTACTCGCTGTGGATTCTAGCATTGGAATCTAACACTGAAATCTAGCGAGTAGAAGATGCGCCCCTCAACGCGGCAGTACGGACGCGCTGGCGCTACCCGCCTCCGTGATGGAGGGTTGGTAGTGCTGACAGCACGTCCGCACACACCGCCTCAAGGCGATTAATCACCACAAAAGCGTCAAGACGCTCCTGTTTTATCGGCGCAGACCCAGGCGCTCGATCAGCGAACGGTAACGCTCGATGTCGACGCTCTTCAGGTAGCCGAGCATGTTGCGGCGACGACCAACGAGGATCATCAGGCCACGACGGGAGTGGTGATCGTGCTTGTGGAACTTCAGGTGCTCGGTCAGGTCGGCGATACGACGAGACAGAACTGCAATCTGAACCTCGGGCGAACCGGTGTCGCCCTCGTGGGTTGCGTATTCCTTGATGATTGCCTGCTTGACAGCGGGATCCAGTGCCACTTTTAACTCCTAGAGTTAGTACCGCATACGTCCCGTACGGACGGTTGCCGCCGGGTGGTGGGCTTACGCCCTGTACTACACGTCGTCTACTGCGGACTGCAGACGCGTTCTTCCCATTCTACGCTACCGGGGCACTTTCGTGGAAGGGTGAACAGAATCCCGGCGGCAGGTAGCTCATCACACTACCAGTCGCCGGGCTTCACAGCCTGGTTCTCACGCAGGGTTCGTGTACCGGGCTTGACGTTGAGAATTCAGTGTTTATGCTTCTGCTCTTTGTGCTTCTCTTCTCTACGCTTCAGCGCGAGCGCGGACCACCACGAGGCGATAGTAGCCCAGCAGGAACAGGCACCAGATTGCGCCCATCACCAGCGCCAGCTGGGTATCGGCGAAGCAGCCGAAGAGCACCACTATAAAGATCATGAACGCCAACGCCAGGTAGCTCAGCCACAGAGGCTGGCGTACCGGCTGCACCTTGATATCAGCACCACTGCGCTTGAACGCGATGTGCGCCAGCAAAATCATAACCCACACGAATACGGTCGCGAAGGTTGCCAGGGAGGCGACCACCTCGAACGCATTCTCGAAGAGCACGTTCACGATCACACCGACCGCCATGACCAGCACCATGATGATGGTGGTCATCCAGGGCGCACCATTTTTGGTGACCTTCGCGAAGGAGGCCGGTGCCAGGTTCTGCTTCGCCAAACCGTACATCATGCGGCCGGCACCGTACACGTCCGCGTTCAGCGCAGAGATTGCGGCGGTAATGATGACCACGTTCAGAATCGAAGCAGCAGCCGGAATACCCAGTCCCTCAAAGATCTGCACGAACGGCGAGTTTGCCTTCGTCACTGAGTACCAGGGGTACAGGGACATGATGACCGACAGGGTCAGAATGTAGAAGATGAGGATGCGGAACGGCACCGTGCGAATCGCCTTGGGAATTGAGGTGCGCGGGTCCTTCGCCTCACCGGCGGCAATACCGATGTTCTCAATACCGCCGAAAGCAAACATCACCACGGTAAAGCAGGCAAGGAAGCCGGTAAATCCGTTCGCGAAGAAGCCACCCTCAAGTGACCAGAGGTTCGTGACCGATGGTGCCACCGAATCATGCGCCTGCACGCCGACGAAAAGTAGGGCGATACCGCCAACAATCATGGCGATAATGGCGGTGACTTTCACGAGGGTGAACCAGAATTCGGTCTCGCCGAATGCCTTGACCTTCGCCAGGTTAATGGCGAGCAGAATCAGCAGGACAGAGACAATCCAAATCCAGGAGGGGCTGTTCGGGAACCAGAACTTCATGTACACGGCAAAGGCGGTGACGTCCGCAATGGCGACCAGCGCCATTTCCAGGGCGTAGGTCCAGCCGGTCACGAAACCAGCCCAGCGCCCGAGGTATCGGGTGGCGTATTCGGAGAATGCTCCGGAGACCGGGTGCGCCAGGGCAAGTTCGCCCATTGCGCGCATCACCATGAACACTGCCGCGCCGCCAATAACGTAGGCAAGCAGTACGGAGGGGCCCGCCAGCTGAATGGCGGATGCCGAGCCGTAGAACAGGCCGGTGCCGATGGCGGAGCCGAGGGCGATGAACATGATATGGCGCAGGGAGAGTCCACGCGCTAACTGCGGGCTCTCGGGGGCTACTGCTCCCTGCTGTACCGGGGATGAGTCCGGAGTGGTATTCATCTTCTTCTTTTCCTTTACCTCGTGGGGTGTACCCGCTTATGGCGGGGAAACGTATCGGGCGGTGCTGAGCTTGCCTGTGCTATAGCAGTTCGCAGGTGGTCTAGCGCGGCACCGACTGGTTCACTCCTCATCGAGTGATGGGGCGTTGCGAGAAGGTGTTGTCTTCGCGCGTCGCCCCGACGCATCCGCTCCCAGCCTGCACGGCGGGAGGGAACGCAAAAGACGGCGGGAAGGCAACGTTGCCTTTCCGCCGTCTTTTTTGTCAAAGACTACTTCTGTCGCTTACGTCCAATGACGATAGAACACAGAGCGGTTACAGCAGTCACAGTGTAGACTGCAGGCCACGCGCCAAGCTTTTTGGCGAGCGGATGAGCGGCGCCGAACGCTCCGAGGTAGAGAGCGGTGAGGAAGGTGGCACGGCCTGCGCCAGCCTTACGCTTCCAATTCTTGTAAGCCACGGCACCACACAGTGCCAGGACAGCGCCACCGAGCGGGCGGACGCCAGTGCTAGATGCAACCTTGTAGCCACCGAGCAGACCGGTGACGGAGGCGAGAGTCGGGCAGAACTTCACGACGGACTCCTCTGTGAGATCGGATAGTTTCCACATTCATAGTACTCCACGACACACAGAATGTATATTCACCACGATTAATATTTCTGCATTTATCACGGATCGGGTGCATCAAAGAGCCGGGCAACAGAAAGACTGAGGTAAAAAAGACCGGGGCGCAAACCCATTAGGCTCACGCCCCGGCGCTTCTCAATGCGAGCTCACATCCCGACGCATGCTCTAAAAGATTTAGAGTTTTAGTTTCAGAGATTTAGCTTTAGAGAGCCAGATCCAGCGCCTCCAGCTGCGCTTCGGTCCACAGCTCAGCAGCCAGCTGCAGAGCGTAACGAGCCGAACGAGGAGCCACGACATCCACGGAGAGGTGGAAGTCCTGGTCAGCCTCCGGGCCGCACAGATCAGACACGCAACGCACACCGATAAACGGAATCTCGTAGTTGTGGCAGACCTGCGCAATAGCGGTGGTCTCCATGTCGGTGCTGATGGCACCCTCGAATGCTTCGCGGGTGTCTTTCACGTTGTGGGCGGTCACGAAGGAGTTACCCGCCAGCATCTGGCCGCGGCGCACCTCCCACGCGCTCTCAGACTGCTCACGCACCGGCTCCAATGCGGCGAGCGCATGCTCCAGAGCATCCTGCCACTCGTCCGCCTGACCGTCGTAGCTTTCGGGCATGCCGGGAACCTGGCCGCGTGCGTAACCGAACGCAGTCGCGTCGGCATCAGTATAAGTGTAGTTCTCACCAATCAGCACATCGCCCACGTTAATGCCGCGAGCCAAACCGCCTGCGGTACCTGCGCTAATGACGCCCAGGCAATTCGAGGAGTAGCTGATTGCCTCGGTGACGGCACTCGCCGCGTTCACCAGACCAATCTTGGAGCGAACCAGCAGCAGCGGAACCTGGTCCTCGCCCACCTGCAGGTAGCGCGGGTGGAATACCGCCGCGCCCTCGGTGAAGGAGGGCTGCAGCTCCTCGGTCATCTTCAGGAAAGGCGCGAGCTCCTCATCCATAGCCACCTGAATAATAATGGCGTTGGACATGCCGTCCATCAGCTCAAACATGCTGTTGAACGCCTCAGCCGGGTCGAAAGCATTCGGATCAAAGTCCACCGGGTTGAAGGCGGATGCGAAAGCGTCGGGAATCTGTGCACTCATTACGCCATCACCTGCGCCCACTCATCGCGTGCCGCGAGAAACTCTCGAGCCGCAACTTGCGCACCTTCGAGGGTGTGGTTGGCGCCCCAACCGCACTGCACCTCGTTCGCTGCCGGAACCTCGGTCGCATTGAGGATATCGTTGAGGGTTGCTTCCAGGATGGGGAAGAACTCCTCGGGCTCCAGGCCCAGGGTCAGCGCGTAGAAACCGGTCTGGCAACCCATCGGGGAGAAGTCAATCAGACGGTCGGTGTGGTTGCGCATATGTTCGGCACTCAGGTGCTCGATGGAGTGTACGGTGGGCATTTCCAGGTGCGCGGTGTTCGGCTGGGTGAAGCGGATATCGTACTTGATGAGGGTGTCGCCACCGGGCAGGACCTTGCGGTCTGCGATACGCACGTAGGGTGCTGCTACCGCGCGGTGGTCGAGGTTGAAGGATTCGACGTTCATTTTTTCCATGACTCTATCTTCTCTTAAAACCGGGGCGACTAAAACAGGGATACCTCGCGGGCGACATAGGACGTAAAGACTGACAACGCAGGATGTTTCACGGGCGGCGCAGCAGGTCAGGCGCGGAAAGATACCCAGTCCGGTGCACAAAAGCCCCGGCGGCAGATCCAAAAATCTGCCGCCGGGGCTACAAGCTGTTATCACAGGGGCATGAGCGCAGGACGCCGCTCATAGATGAGCAGTGGGGCTACTTTACTTCCGCCTGCACCGGGCACTCCGGCGGGCAGTAACTTTTAGCGTCCTCAGCCAGCACCTCGCGGGTCTGCACCACGTCATCATTAATCTGCTCAATCAGCGCTTCAACACCGGTGTACGCCACCATGGGGCGCAGACGCTTCACGAACTCAATCAGCACATGCTGACCGTACAGGTTGAAATCCTCCACGCGTTCCTCGGGGCGGTCAATCACGTGCGCCTCAACCTGGCGGTGCTCAATACCGTCAAAGGTCGGGTTTGTACCCACCGAAATAGCGGAGGGGTGACGGTTACCCGCCTCATCCACCAGCCAGCCGGCGTACACGCCATCGGCGGGAATCAATCCGCGCGCCTCAAACTCAAGGTTCGCAGTCGGGAAACCCAACTCGCGGCCGCGCGCCAGACCGTGCACGACCTCGCCAGCCATCATATGGTGCCGGCCCAACAGCTCGGTGGCAGCAGGCATATCGCCCTCCAGCAGTAGCTGACGAATGCGGGTCGAAGAGCAGCGGGTGTTCTCATCCACCATCAGATCCTCAACGACAACCACCTCAAAGCCGTACTTCTCGCCCAACTCACGCATGGTGTTCAGGTCGCCCGAGTTGTTGTTACCAAAGCGCACGTCGTCACCGATGACCACGAAACGCGCATTCAGCGCATCCACGAAGGTGGACTTCACGAACTCTTCGGGGGTCTGCGAAGCGAACTCCAAATTGTAGTTCAACAGCAGGTAGTCGTTCAGACCCAGCAGGCACATAAAGTAGCGGCGCGAGCCCTGGCCCATAATGTCGTGGTGGGTTACCTCGGGACGGTGCACCTGCATCGGGTGCGGGTCAAAAGAGACCGCGATAGAGCTCAAACCCTGCTCTTCAGCAAGGGAGACCACGCGCGAAATCACGCGGGCATGTCCACGGTGCACGCCGTCAAAATTGCCGATGGTCACGACCGAGGGGCCGTAGCCGGCGGGGACCTCGCTCAAAGCGGTGTAGAGGGTCACGGGCTCTCCTGAAAAAGATAAATGTACCTAACCATCCTAGACCACAGGCGGCAGGATGCAGAATTTAAAACGGGAATCAACAGGGAATGGAACGGCACCCCTCTCCCCTAGCGTGCCGGGTGCAGCGGCGTATCTGACAGGCAGCAGCAGAACCACACCTACAAGCCAAGCCCCGCCCGCAGAAAACCCAGCCCATAAGAAAAGCCCGGGCAGGCACCCCACCGTGCGGCAGGAACCTTCCCGGGCGTTACGACTACTTACGAGCCTGGCTACGAGAAGCCTTCAGCATCTCCTCGCGAATCTTATTGGACTTGTTGATCCAGCTATACCACACCAGCAGGCACGGAGGAATCACAAGCTCAGTCACCATCAGCACGATCAGCGACCAGTGCGGGGTACCAAAGAACACCCACGCCAGGATACGACCCACGCCGCCCAGGAAAACCACCAGGCAGGAGAACGCGAGCATGTTCACCCACTTGAATTTCAGGGCAATGAACACGAATGACAGGCCCACACCAACATAGGTTGCCGCGAAGAACACGTAGTTCGACTGTACCGAGGGGTTCGTAAAATCTGCAGGCGCATCCGGAATGACGCGGATACCACCCAGAACCTGCCATACACCGTACGCAATCATGAACAGACCGTACAGCGCCACCGCCGCACGAAACGCCGCACGATTCTGCGGTTTAGCCGCTTCCTCAATGCTCATGGGGCGGACAAACGCCTCGCGGGTTGCCTTCTTCTCCGCCTTCTGCGACGCCTTATCGCCGGACGCCGGTGCGGCCACGCGAACACCCTCGGGTGCCTTCACCGCAGAAATAGGCTCAGCAGTCTTAGCACCGGCAACCTTCGCGGCACCGCTCTGAGCAGCAGCCCTGGATGCGGTAGCTTCAGCCTGTGCAAACTCTACGCGGGGTACCGGCGCAGTACGAGGCTCACTCGCCTTATTAGCGGAGCTCTGGTTCTCGCTCATTTTTTCTCCTTCAGCAGGGCCGGGCGGCACCCGCACGAGTAGTCATGTGTGTTCGGGGGTTGTATTACGTTAGCGTGTTGAATGAAAAAGGGCTCACGTTCAACAAGCGCTGAATCAATCAGGCTTGAGGAATCAGCTTTGGGTAGGTGCAAACACCGAACCCTCTTCGCCCATCATAATGCCTCAACGCCTAGTTGAAGGAACGATTCGCCTCAAAAACCAGTACCGGGGCAGCCTGAACCTTTCCGCGCTGTTTCTTATTCTCCAGGAGGGCAACCAGAGTGCCGTCCGGGGCAAAGCCCGCCACAATACCCTCAACGCTGGCATGCTGCACCGCACCAGACTCATCCGCACTCGCGTGCACGGAACGTTTCACCACGAAACCATCACCGCTGGGGCTAATACGGCGTCCGTAGGAAATATCGCTTGCCTCCGCAGCAGAGAGCTCACGCGCACCAAAGATGCGGCGTGCCGCCTCCTCCAGGGGAAGCAACGGCAAATCTTCCAGCGGTGCCTCCGACTCTTCACGGCGCTGCTTCAAGTGCGCCAAGTCGGCGGCGTCCTCAAGCACCACGGCACCCACACGGGTACGGCGAAGAGCCGTCAGGTGGCCACCGGTGCCCAGAATCTTGCCCAAATCACGCGCCAGGGCACGAATGTAGGTGCCCGAAGAGCACGAAACCGTCACATCGCAGTCAATCACGGGAACCGAGGTTGCCGTGTGCTCACCCTCATTCTCGGGGTCCTCAATCACGTACTCGGCAAAGCCGACAGTCACAGAATGCACCGTGAACTCACTAATCGTCACCGGACGCGCCGCCAATTCAACCTGTTCACCGCTACGCACACGCGCATACGAGCGAACACCGTTGATCTTGATAGCAGACACCGCAGAAGGAACCTGCAGAATGTCGCCACTCAGCCGCGCCACAGCCTCCAGGATGTGCGCACGCATCTGCTCAGTGTCCATACCGGTCAGCGCCTCAACAGCATCCAGATGTGCGGCAGTGTGCTCCCCCTCGGCGTCCTCAGTCAGCGTCTCAATGCCCAGGCGAATCGTCGCATCATAGGTTTTATCCTGACCAACCAGGTAGGTCAGCAACTTGGTCGCCTTATTAATGCCCAGAATCAGTACGCCGGTCGCGGCAGGATCCAGCGTACCGGCATGACCAACCCGCCGGGTGCCAGCAATACGACGCATCTGAGAGACTGCGTCGTGACTGCTCATCCCAGCGGGCTTGTCAATGACCATCAGGCCGGACGGGCCCTGAGGTTGATTCTTCGCCACTTAGGCGTCCTCACCCTCGGCAGGCTCATCCTTCTTGTAAGGGTCGGCCTCGCCAGCGTACTGCGCGCCCTCGGCTGCAGCAGCCAGGGCGGCGTCGCGCTCGCGAGTCTCACGCAGAAGCGCCTCGATGTGGAAGGCATTCTCGGGAACCTCGTCGGCGACGAAAGTCAGGGTGGGGGTCAGGCGGGCAGTAATGTTCTTGCCCACCTCGGAGCGCAGAATACCCTTAGCGGATTCCAACGCCTTCTTGGTGTTTTCGGCGTCCTCTTCGGAGCCGAACACGGTGTAGTAGAGGGTTGCGTGCTGCAGGTCGTTGGTCACGCGGGCATCGGTAATGGTCACAAAACCGAGGCGAGGATCCTTAACACGACGCTCCAGCGCCTTCGCCACAATTACCTTGATGCGGTCGGCAAGTCGTGCCGCGCGGGCTGCATCAGCCATGTGTTTCTCCTTGAAATGTCGTGGTGAAATGTTGTGGCGCTTCCGTGGGCACTCGAGGTGCTTTGGAAGCGTTCCAGGTAATACGGAAGCGCCCGCCCCGCCGGCGCCCGCCCCGCAAGCTCCAGTTTTAGAAGCCTGTGGGTACGGGAACACTAGCGGGCGACGGGCGCATCAGCATGTGAGTCTTAGACACGCGGCTTTTCGCGCATCTCCCAAGTCTCGATAATGTCGCCTTCCTTGATGTCGTTGAAGGAACCAAGGCCAATACCACACTCGAAACCTTCGCGAACCTCGGTAGCGTCGTCCTTGAAACGACGCAGCGACTCGATGGTGAGGTTGTCTGCCACCACGGAACCGTCGCGCACCAGACGTGCCTTGGCGTTGCGCTTGATGATGCCGTTCTTGACGATCGAACCTGCGATGTTGCCCCACTTGGAAGAGCGGAAGACCTCGCGGATCTCTGCGGAGCCGAGCTCCACTTCCTCGTACTCGGGCTTGAGCATACCCTTGACGGCCTGCTCAATTTCCTCAATCGCACGGTAGATGACCGAGTAGAACTTCATCTCGACGCCTTCGCGGTCGGCAAGTTCTGCAACGCGCTCTGCCGGGCGGACGTTGAAGCCGATGATGACCGCGTTGTCCACGGTAGCCAGGTTCACGTCGTTCTGGGTAATAGCACCCACACCGCGGTGGATGACGCGCAACTGAACCTCGTCGCCACCGGCGTCGATCTTCATCAGGGACTCCTCCAGTGCTTCCACAGCACCGGAGACGTCACCCTTAATAATCAGGTTCAGGGTGTCCATCTTGCCCTCAGCCACAGCGGCGTCGAAGGACTCGAGGGTCACACGCTTACGACGCTTAGCCAGCTGAGCGTTACGATCAGCAGCCTCACGCTTCTCAGCGATCTGACGTGCGGTACGCTCTTCCTCGGTGGAGAGGAAGGTGTCACCTGCACGAGGAACGGTGGACAGACCCAGCACCTGAACGGGGCGGGACGGACCAGCTTCCTTCACAGCCTGACCGTTCTCATCGAACATTGCACGAACACGACCGTGAGCAACACCGGCAACGATAGCGTCACCGACGTGCAGGGTACCGGACTGAACCAAGACGGTGGAAACCGCACCGCGGCCCTTGTCCAGGTTTGCCTCAATAGCAACGCCGCGTGCTTCCTTGTTCGGGTTAGCGGTCAGTTCGAGCACGTCAGCGGTCAGGGTGACGGCCTCAAGCAGCTCGTCGATGTTGGTACCGTTGCGAGCAGAGACGTCCACGAACATGGTGTCGCCACCGTACTCTTCGGGGATCAGACCGTACTCGGTGAGCTGGCCACGAATCTTGTCCGGGGACGCGCCTTCCTTATCGATCTTGTTCACTGCCACCACGATCGGTACGTTAGCTGCCTGGGCGTGGTTCAGTGCCTCAACGGTCTGAGGCATAACGCCGTCATCCGCTGCGACCACGAGGATTGCCACGTCGGTGACCTTCGCACCACGGGCACGCATAGCGGTGAACGCCTCGTGACCGGGGGTATCGATGAAGGTAATCGCGCGGTCTTCACCTTCGACGGTGGTGTGGACCTGGTATGCACCGATGTGCTGGGTAATGCCGCCGGCCTCACCCTCAATGACATTGGTGTTACGGATAGCGTCCAGCAGGCGGGTTTTACCGTGGTCAACGTGACCCATGACGGTAACGACCGGGGGACGAGCCTCCAGAACATCCTCGCCCTCAGCTTCTGCTTCGGCTTCAAGGTTGATGTCGAAGGACTCGAGCAGCTCACGCTCCTCATCCTCCGGGGAAACGATCTTAATCGAGTAGCCCAGTTCGGCACCCAGCAGCTCGAAGGTCTCCTCATCCAGGGACTGAGTCTGGGTAGCCATCTCACCCAGGTGGAAGAGAACCGTAATCAGCGATGCCGGGTTTGCGCCAATCTTCTCAGCGAAGTCCATGATGGACGCGCCGCGGCGTAGACGAATCTCGGTCGAGCCGTCGCCGCGAGGAACAACCACGCCACCGGGTGCCGGTACGTTCAGCTGCTCTTGCTCATGACGGCGAGCTGCCTTGGACTTGCGACCCTTACGCTTGGAGCCACCGCGACCGAATGCACCCTGTGCATTACCGCGACCGCCGGGGCCGGGACGACCCGGACCGCGGTTGAAGCCGCCGGAACCGCCACCGCGACGTGCGCCGCCGTTACCGCCGCCGTTGTTGGAACCAGACGCGCCGCCACCAACGTTGGAAACCTTGGGCATCATCGAGGGGTTCGGGCGCGCGCCACCGCCGGACGGACGGGGTGCACCGGGACGTGCGCCAGCTGCCGGACGGGGGCCACCGTTACCGCCGGGACGTGCGCCACCTGCGGGGCGGGGACCTCCGTTACCGCCGGGACGTGCGCCACCTGCGGGGCGGGGACCTCCGTTACCGCCGGGACGTGCGCCACCGTTGCCGCCGGGACGACCGTTACGTGCCGGACGGGGACCGCCGGAACGCTGGGAGTCACCGCCGCCACGCTTCATACCCTGCTGGGATGCGAAGGGGTTGTTACCGGGGCGAGGACCGGGCTTGGGGCCGGGCTTCGGTGCAGCAGGCTTGGGCGCTGCCGGCTTCGGTGCAGCCTCGGGGCGTGCCATGCCCTGCTGGGATGCAAAGGGGTTGTTACCCGGGCGGGGACCGCCGGGCTTGGGTGCTGCTGCTGCCGGCTTTGCGGCGGGCTTAGCTGCAGGCCTGGGTGCCGGCTTAACAGCAGGCTTTGCCGCTGCGGGCTTAGGTGCCGGCTTAGCTGCCGACTCCGCGGGTGCTGCCTTTGCGGCAGGCTTAGCGGCTGCGGCAGGGAATTCCGCGCGCAGCTTCTTCAGAACCATGGGGTTCAGGGTGGAAGAGGAGCTCTTAACGAACTCGCCCATATCCTTGAGCTTGGCGATAACTTCCTTAGAAGGAACGCCTACCTCTTTAGCAAACTCGTGTACTCGAGGCTGAGCCAAATTTTCTCCATTCCCGGTCCGCACCGGGAATGGTGCGGACACTAATGTTTACGGGGTGCACGCCCGAAGGCGCGCCAATTCGTGAAATTGCCGGTGGGTGAGCACGAAAGGGCACTCATTTCGCGGCACTCATTAGATATCCATCAGTTTTCTGACTCGCTTTCAGATAAGAAGTCGTCAAACTCGTTGACTTATAGAGGGCATATACCCGAAAAGCATCTATGAGGGGGTCGAGCCCGCAATCACGGCTCGAATCTGCTCACAGCACGCCTGCAGCTGTGCTGCAGGGACAGCTTTTTTGAAGGCGCGCGCCAGACCGTTCTTTTTCTGTAGAGCGGCTACGCACTTTGCGCTCGGATGGATCCAAGCGCCTCGTCCGGGCATAGTTCCCGCCACATCGGGCTGATAGGGCGGGGGGTCCGCCTGCTCTGTAGCAGACGTGACGGGTGTGCGGGCGATGCGTAGCAGCTTGCGCTGTTCATCGCGGGCACGGCATCCGATGCAGGTGCGGGTCGGTCCTTCAAACGCTTCGGAGGTTGCGGTGAGGTCGTGATCGCCCATAGTCCTCTCCCCTCTCTAGCGTGTGTAGAACCGCGTTCGCGGTACATTCGTGATGGTCTATCCGGTGTGTGAGGGCACGTTAAAGCGCCCGGTTACACACCGGCACATCTTAATAGTGTATCCCGTTTTTAAGAATCATGGGCAAAACTGTGACGCAGGCGCAAAAACACCGGGCACCTTACTGCCCAATATCCTACGCCTGCATCAAAGGGATACACCCCTCACCGGGGCTAATACTTATTCAGCGTCCTGTGCGTACTCTGCTGCTTCTTCAGCCAGGCTACGAGCCACGCGTGCTGCCACCTCTTCCTCAGCACGAACCTGAGCGTACTTGGACTCGGAGAGAATATCGATACGCCAGCCAGTCAGCTTTGCTGCAAGACGTGCATTCTGACCCTCACGGCCGATAGCCAGGGACAGCTGATCATCCGGAACCACCGCACGAGCGGAGTACTCACGCGGGTTCTCGATAATGACCTCGGTGACCTTCGCCGGGGACAGTGCCGCAGCGATGAAGGTGGCCGGATCGGTCGAGTAGTCGACAATGTCAATCTTCTCATCGTTCAGCTCGGCAGCAACCGCACGCACGCGGGCACCCATATCGCCGATGCACGCACCCT
Source organism: Rothia similimucilaginosa (assembly GCF_029850985.2). Classification (NCBI taxonomy): domain Bacteria; kingdom Bacillati; phylum Actinomycetota; class Actinomycetes; order Micrococcales; family Micrococcaceae; genus Rothia; species Rothia similimucilaginosa. The sequence goes on from NZ_CM138149.1 coordinate 1,554,051, forward strand.
TAGCGTTAATGGTCGGGTTCTTCGCGGACACAGCAATCTTAGAGCGGTGGCCAGCTTCACGTGCGATGGAGTTAATAGACACCAAGCCCTCAGAGATTTCGGGAACCTCGTGCTCGAACAGACGCAGAACCAGGTTCGGGTGCGAACGAGAAACCACAATCGAGGGACCCTTGGGGCCGCGGCGAGCCTCAACCAGGTAGGCGCGCAGGCGGGCGCCGTGCGGGTATTTCTCGCCCGGAACCTGCTCATTGCTAGGCAGAACAGCTTCAACGGTGCCCAGGTCAACCTGAACCATACGCGGGTTATTGCCCTGCTGAATCACGCCAGACACCAGGGTGCCCTCACGGTCCTTGAACTCGCCCAGAACAGATGCGTCCTCAGCGTCACGCAGACGCTGCGAAAGCACCTGACGGACGGTTGCGGCAGCGATACGGCCAAAGTTGTTCGGGGTATCGTCAAACTCGTCAATCTTCTGGTTGTCCTCATCAAGCTCAGGAGCCAGAATGACGAACTCACCGGTGGTGTGGTCGATGACGGCACGAGAGCCCTTAATAGCGCCAGGCTGCTTCATGTACGCAAGCAGCAGGGCGTTCTCAACCAGGGTGAAGAGCTCCTCCATGACGAGAGAGCGCTGCTTCGCCAATGCGCGCAGTGCGCCCAGGTCAATAGTTTTAATATCCTCCACGCTTTTCAGCCTTTCCCAGTTAGCACGGCGCCGGGACGCTGAATGCGCCCCGGCTCCCGAACGGTATCTACCTGGCACGGAGAACCCCGTGCCTGAAGCTTTAATAACTCTATTCTACCGGCTCAGCAGACGAATTGAAGTCAATCTCGACGTGAGCAGAAGCAATATTTTCCCACGGAAGCAAGCTCGGCTCGTGGTAGGACTCCTTTTGACCCTTCTTCGTGTTCTTCTTACGAGCCAGCACCGGACCCTCGTCTTGCACCTCGTGCAGACGCGCCAGGTACTCGGTGCCGTCGGGTGCGGTGACCGCAATCAGGCGGGTACGGGCACGTTCCCAGTGGCGACGCTCGGTCAGGGAGCGGGTAGCACCGGGCGAGGACACCTCCAGCTCGTAGGGGAAGAACTCATCGTTTTCATCCGCACGGTCCAGGGCGCTCGAAATCGCACCGGAAATCTCCGCCAGAGAATCCAGCGACAGCGAATCGGTACGCTCAGTGGTGTAGTCCACCGTAATCTTCACGGTACGGTTCGCCGCCGGGCCCGAAATCTTCAGGTCCTCCAGCACCAGCGAGAACTCGGAGATAACCGGAGCAATCGCCTCGGCAACCTCTTCCTCACGGATCGCACGGGTACCCACGCGAACCGGTGCCTCCACCACGGGCTCGCTCTCAGCGCGAGTACGGGAAGTGTTCACACCATTCGCTACGCGGGATGCGGCACGGCGAGCGCGCGCATTCGGGGCGCTCTTCTTAGAGCCAGAACGCTTCGGCTTATACGCCACGGCTACTCCCCCTTGACCTCAGCGATGACCTCAGCCACCGCATTCTCGACGGACACCTCGCGAGCCTCACCGCTGCGGCGGTCCTTGAGCTCCAGCACGCCGTCCTTGAAGCCGCGACCAATCACCAGGATGGTGGGCACACCCAGCAGCTCGGCGTCGCCGAACTTCACTCCGGGGCTGGTCTTCGGACGGTCATCGAGCATGACCTGCAGGCCGGCGGATTCCAGGGATGCGCTGAGCTCTTCAGCGTACTCGTGGGATGCTGCATCCTTGCCGGTGATGACAATATGCACGTCTGCCGGTGCCAGGTTACGCGGCCAGATCAGGCCCTTCTCGTCGTGGTTGCCCTCGGCGATGGCGGCCAGTGCGCGGGTCACGCCGACACCGTAGGAGCCCATGGTCACGGTCTGCAGCTTGCCGTTCTGGTCCAGGACCTTCAGGCCCAGTGCCTCAGCGTACTTGCGTCCCAGAGCGAAGATGTGGCCCATTTCGATGCCGCGGGCTGCCACCAGGTCGCCGGAGCCGTCCGGTGCCGGGTCGCCTTCGCGTACCTCGCACGCCTCGATCACGCCGTCGGCGCTGAAGTCGCGGCCGAAGACCAGGTTAGCCACGTGCTTGCCCTCTTCGTTCGCGCCGGTCACCCAGCGGGTACCGCGCACCACGCGGGGGTCAACGAAGAAGGGAATGCCGGTTGCGGAAGCCACCGCATCCTCGTCCTCGGTATGCGCGCCGAGCAGAGGCGCATCCAGGCTCAGGCCGGGGCCAATGTAGCCCTTAACCAGCTGCGGGAATGCCTTCAGGTCCTCTTCGTTGGCTGCCTCAACCTCAACCTCGCCGCCGATGCCCAGCAGGGTGCCGATGTTGACCTCAACGCGGCCCAGGTCCACGGCACGATCGCCGGGAACGCCCACGGCGAAGACCTTACGCTCGCCAGAGGGGGTGATGACGGCGCCCAGGAAGCACTTGAGGGTCTGCGAAGCATCCAGAGTGCCGCCGGTAACCTCGGAGTACAGTTCGTTCATGCGCTCCACCAGGGTCTCAATGGTGACGGAGTCGGGGGTGTCCAGAACGATTGCGGCCGGGGTGCCCTCGGTAATCTCGATTTCCTCGGGAACCACGGTGGTCACGGCCTCAACATTAGCCGCGTAGCCGCCCGCGGAACGCACGAAAGTATCCTCACCAATGGGGGTCGGGTGCAGGAACTCTTCACTGCGGGAGCCACCCATCGCACCGGACTGTGCGGTCACAATGACAATCTCCAGACCCAGGCGCTCGAAAATGCGCTGGTAGGCGGCACGGTGCGCCATGTACGCCTCGTTCAGGCCCTCATCATCAATGTTGAAGGAGTAGGAGTCCTTCATGACGAACTCACGGCCGCGCAGCAGACCCGCGCGGGGGCGCGCTTCATCGCGGTACTTGGTCTGAATCTGGTACAGGGACAGCGGCAGGTCCTTATAGGAGGAGTACAGGTCCTTCACCAGCAGGGTGAACATTTCCTCGTGGGTGGGTGCCAGCAACATGTCTGCGCCCTTACGGTCCTTGAGGCGGAAGAGGTTATCGCCGTACTCATCCCAGCGGTTGGTTGCCTCGTAGGGTTCGCGGGGCAGCAGTGCGGGGAAGTGGACTTCCTGCGCGCCGATGGCGTCCATCTCTTCGCGGATGATGTTCTCGACCTTGCGCAGTACCTTCAGGCCCAGAGGCAGCCAGGTGTACACGCCGGGGGCTGCGCGGCGGATGTAACCGGCGCGGACCAGCAGCTTGTGGCTGGCGACCTCAGCGTCTACGGGATCCTCGCGCAGAGTGCGCACGAAGAGGTTGGAAAGGCGAAGTACCACGATTCTCCTTGAAAGGTCGATAGGTTTAGGTAGGGTGCCCATTGCTCACCAGGTAAGCCGAGAAAAGGCACAATCGTCTTTAATTTTATAGCGTTTTAGGGTTCGGCGTGTTTAGCGCTCAAAAATGATGGTCGAGAACTGCCCAATCTGTTCCCAACCGGTCCCCCGGTATATGGCAAGAGCGCGGGCATTGTAGTCGTTCACGTACAGGCTCAAGTGCGGGTATCGGTGCTGCAGAAGCTGCACGGCGGCAGCAAAGAACGGCTTAGCCAGGCCGTAGCCGCGGTAGTCCGGGTGCAGCCATACACCCTGCACCTGCGCGACATCCAGATTCACGATGCCCGCATCCGCTTTGAAGATGATGCGCCCGTTCACATCGGTGACAATGGCGCTGCGCTGACCGGCAATGAGCATACGCAGGCGCGCCGCGTAACGGTCTCCGTAGCGGGCAATCGGGTCGAAGCCGACCTCCTCGGTGAACATGGCGGCTGCAGCAGGTAGAAGCTCCCCCAGATCCGCGGAGGTGGCGAGGCGCGCATACCCGGCAGCCTCACCGCTGAGCTGGAAAGCACCGGCGAGGCTCTCCCCCGGTTTGAGGGGCGCGGGCAGGTGCGCCGGCAGCTCAGGAAGCTCCACAGTGTAGAAGCGGGCCAGGTCCTTCTCCGGTGGCAGATACAGCAGCGGCTGATTGGGGCGCTCCGACAGAACCCACGCACGGTGATCGCAACCGTCACGCAGGCTCAGCTGCCGCATCGGCAGTAGCGGACTCTTACCGCCCCGAGTCTGCTCGCACAGCTCCTGCATACGCGTCCACAAGGGCATCACGAAGGCGCTCTCACCGAACATGGATTCCAGGCGAGAACCCACCTGTAGCAGTAGCTGAGCCAGCGCGTCACGATGCGCAAGCGCCGTCGCGTCCAGGGTGGGAGTGTCCAAGGAGGGGGCATCCGGCACTTCAGCGCCATGAGAATCCGCATCATGTCCAATGTGTTCAACTGCGGCACCGCACAATCGCACCGGCACCACATTCGAACCCAACAGCAGCACACAGCACAACTGCCCATCGCGCTCACAACCCACAAAACCCTGATAGTAGTGCAGCGGAATACGCGGGACCCTCACTGGAAGAGGGCACGCCAAATAATGCTCAATAGAGTACAGATTCGGGACCGAGTCACTGAACAGGGCCTCCTCCAACTCATCGCACCACCGAGCATCCAGAGCAAAAACGTGTTCCTTAACGCGATCAGGCATAGGGGAAGAATCCATCGACGAAACAGTAGCACGCCGGGCCCGATCAGCTTTACGGCGGCGAGAAAAAAGAGTGAACATGACGTGTTGAGTGGTTGAGTGATAGAGAACGAGTGATAAAAATTGAGTGAAAATACGGGGACATGTGATCCCTAAAAGGTAGCCGGATCATGCGGCCACAACCAGCAGCGGCAATCACCGAGCCTGCCACCACCATAACCGGAAAAGCGCGGAGGCGCCCTCACCAGGGCGCCTCCGCGCACAAAAGCTAACTAGCTCACCGAAACAGCCGGAGAACCCTCAGGAACATACTCGCCCGAAGCCTCCATCTCAGCAGCAATACGGGTAGCCTCTTCAATCAGAGTCTCAACAATCTGATCCTCAGGCACGGTCTTAATGACCTCACCCTTCACGAAAATCTGGCCCTTACCGTTACCGGACGCCACACCCAGGTCAGCCTCACGAGCCTCACCCGGACCGTTCACCACACAACCCATCACGGCAACACGCAGCGGAACCTTCATATGCTCCAGGCCCTTCGTCACATTCTCAGCAAGCTCCCATACGTTCACCTGCGCACGACCACACGACGGACAAGAAACGATATCCAGCTTGCGGGGGCGAAGGTTCAGTGACTCCAGAATCTTGGTGCCCACCTTCACCTCCTCAACCGGAGGAGCAGACAGCGACACGCGAATAGTGTCACCAATACCCTGAGACAGCAAAGTACCGAAGGCCACCGAGCTCTTAATGGTGCCCTGGAACGCCGGACCAGCCTCAGTCACACCCAGGTGCAGGGGCCAGTCACCGCGTTCAGCCAGCTGACGGTACGCCTCCACCATCACCACAGGGTCATTGTGCTTCACAGAAATCTTGAAATCACGGAAACCGTGCTCCTCAAAGAGCGACGCCTCCCACACAGCAGACTCAACCAAAGCCTCCGGAGTAGCCTTACCGTACTTCTCCAGCAGACGCTTATCCAGCGAACCAGCATTCACACCAATACGCAGAGAAACGCCGTGGTCCGAAGCCATCTGCGCAATTTCCTTCACCTGGTCGTCAAACTTACGGATATTACCCGGGTTCACACGCACAGCACCGCAACCAGCCTGAATAGCCGCATACACGTACTTCGGCTGGAAGTGAATATCAGCAATCACCGGAATACGGGACTGTTTGGCAATAATGGGCAGAGCCTCCGCATCCTTATCAGTCGGGCATGCCACACGCACAATATCGCAACCGGCAGCGGTCAACTCAGCAATCTGCTGCAGAGTCGCACCAATGTCATGGGTCTTAGTCGTCGTCATCGACTGTACCGAAATCGGAGATTCAGAACCAACACCGACAGAACCCACCTTGAACTGGCGGGTCTTACGACGCGGGGACAGAACCGCGGGAGCGGGCTTCGGCATACCAAGGCTGACCGACAAGGTTTTCCTCCATACATGGGTTGTGAAGGACGTACGACGCATCCTTCGTTCAACTTTTTATTGTGCCACTGACGCGAAAGAAAGCACTAATACGGGTACCCTTACCGCGTGCAACAACACACTAAAACAGGGTGATGGGCTTAACAATATCCGCCACAATCAGAATGATAGACATCACAATGAACGCGCCCGCCACCACATACGTCAACGGCAACAACTTCACCGGATCAAACGGACCCGGATCCTTACGCCCAGTCAAACGTGCAAAGAAGCGACGCACGCCCTCCCAAACAGCGCCCAACACATGGCCACCGTCCAGAGGCAGAAGCGGAATCAAATTGAATGCAAAAAGCATCAAATTCATATTCGCCACCAGCGAGACCAACATCGCAGCCTTCGCCTTCACATCAATACGGTCAGTAGCCGTCACCTCACCGGCAATACGGCTCACACCAACCACAGACACCGGCGACTCGGCACTACGCTCACCACCAGTCACCAAAGTCACCGTCAACTCCCACACACGCTGCGGCAACGAAAGCATCGACGAACCCACACGAGAGAGCGTATCGCCCACCATCGTAGGCACCTCAGTAATAGAACCAGGCACCAACTCACTCGACGGCGAAACACCCACAAAACCGCCACGAGTCGTCGCAATCGAACCATCCGCAGCACGCGCATACTGGCCCTTACCATCAGAAACCGGGCGAATCATCTCAACCGGAGTTACCGACAAATCCAGACGCTGACCATTACGCTCCACCGTCAAGGTGCTCGGGTGAGAACCCGCCGCACGAATCGCCGAAGACACAGCCTCCCACGAACCCGTCGATGCACCATTCACAGCAACCACACGGTCACCCACCTGCACACCAGCAGCCTTCGCAGGCGACGGAGTGGACTTATCCGTACACTCACCATAGCTAATCGAATCATGAGTGACATTCACGCTCGGCACGCACTCAGACACCGCCGAAACCTTATTCGTCACCTGCGCCGTACCAAAACCACAAATCAGCACAGCAGTACACACCACACCAATCAGCAGGTTCATGGTCGGGCCACCCAGCATAATCACCATGCGCTTGAGCACAGGCAACTTATAGAACAGGCGGTCCTCATCACCGGGCATCATACGCTCAGCATCCGCCGCACGCGCCTCCTCAGCCAAAGACGCAAACGGGCTAGTACTACCCGAATGGCCCTCCTCATGGTGCTCCTTCACCTCAGCAGGGCTCGGCGGGTACATACCAATCATCGAAATGTAACCACCCAACGGGATCGCCTTGAAACCGTACTCAGTCTCGCCGCGACGGAAAGAGAACACGGTCTTACCGAAGCCAATCATGTACTGCGGAACACGCACATTGAACAGCTTTGCGGGCACCAGATGCCCCACCTCGTGCAGGGCGATCGAGACGGCAATAGCGATTGCCATGAGGATAATGCCCACAGCGTACAGCAGGATTTCCACGCTTTTTCTCGTTTCGGTTCGGGGATACGAAGCTTCTAGGATACTCGCTTAGCCTGTGAAAGCGCCCTCCCCCGCTTTCTGGAGGGGCTGGATGGGGGACGATAAGAGGGGCAGTGTTCGTCCTCGTTCCTACAGGGGCACCCGCCCTCGCTTCGCTTCGGGCACCCTGATGTCACTTCGGACGATACCGCCCCTCAACACCTAGCCAACGCGACTAGCCTGCCGCCAAGGTCTGCGCCGGATCAATACGCGAAGCCTTCGCCGCCGGATACAGACCAGCCAACACGCCAACCAGCGCACCAGCGCCCAAACCCAGCAGGATAGTGTCAACACTAATAATTGGCGTCCAGCGGTTCATCAAAGACACAATCGAGATGCCGTTAACCGCCAGCACGATACCAGCCACAGCGCCCAGGATGCCGGTCAGCAGCGCCTCCGCCGAGAACTGCAGCAGAATACCCGAAGGGCGCATACCAATAGCCAGACGCAAACCAACCTCACGGCGACGCTCCATCACCGCAACCAGGAACGTATTCATAATGCCCATCGCGCCAATCACGAGGGTAATAACACTCATGGATATAAGCATGGTGCGTTGCTGCTGGTCGACAGCCTCACGAAGAGTTTTCGGCTCCGGCGGGACACTCACGCTATACAGGGCGGGACGTTCCGGCGAGAGCGCGTACGGTGCTTCCTCCGCAATCTGGTTTGCGGCACCGGCAACAGTACTCACCACAATCTGAGTGGAACGCTTACCGGTCTGCGCCGCAGCCGCGCCACCACCGGCAGCGGGCTGCGCTTCTTCCGCATCGGCACCAGGCTTCGCGCCCAGAGGCAGGTAGACCGAACCGTACGACAGAGTCAGCGAAGGGTTCTCCCGCACCACACCAATAACGGTGTACGGCTCATCGTGAATATAGACCGTAACTCCGAGGCTATAGGGCAGCGCAAGCTGGCGCATCACGCTTTCGCTGAGCACCACAACCTTATCGTTCCGCTCCACGTGCCCCTCGTCGAAGGTACGACCCCACATCAGCTCGTGACCCTGCACGCTAAAGATGCTGGGGGTTGCCGCAAGGACGGCAGCCGTCACGTTAGCGCCGCGCTCGCCAAAGTTGTCTGGGCCGCGCTGAATATCGGCGGATTCATCCAGCTGATCCACTAGCGCGGTACCGGTCACTCCGTTCAGTTGGCTAACACGCCGGTAGTTCTCACTAGCCGCCAGGCTCAATAGTTCAGCCCGGCTCAGGGGTTCGGTTCGAGTGGAGCTTATCGTCAGGTACTTAGCCCTAAAAATGTCGAAACTGTCAGCCAACTGCCCAGAAATGGTGGCGGTCAGACCAACGGTCAGCACAAGCGAAGCAATACCCAGCACCACACCAAGCATGGTGAAGATATTGCGCCTCACCCGGTGTACGGTAGCGTCCCAGGCTTCTTTGAGGGAGGCGAGCGCCCAAGGTGCACGACCGCTCCCCTGCGGCTTAGATGTTTGCTCCTCAGCAAAGCTAGGCAGGCTCAGAGACGCGCGGGCGGTCGTTTCTTCCTGCCGCGGTGCATCCTGCTCGATGAGTTGCCCCTCGTGCATACGTAGCACCCGGTCGCAGTGCTCCGCCACGAGCGGGTCGTGAGTAATCACAATCGTGCTTTGCTGGTCACCCGTACATTCGCGGAGCAGGTCAATGACTTCACGGGTGAGCTCTTCATCCAGCGAGCCGGTCGGCTCATCACAGAGCAGCAACGCTGGTTCCCCAATGAGCGCACGAGCAATAGCCACACGCTGCTTTTCACCGCCGGAGAGAGTGGTGACGGGTGCATCCGTTCGGTGGCTCAGCCCCAGCAGGGCGAGAGTGTCCGTAACCCGTTGTGCTCGTTCAGCTTTGGGCACGCCACGGTAGATGAGCGGCAGCTCAACGTTGCGGTACACGTTCTTATGTTCGATGAGGTGGAACGCCTGGAAGACGAAACCGATGCTGTCCAGGCGCGCTTCAGCTCGCTGTGCCGCGTTGAAGGTTGCGGTGTCTGTACCGTCCAGCAGGTAGCTGCCGGAGGCGGGCGTGCTGAGCAAGCCGAGGATGTTCAGCAGGGTTGATTTGCCGCTGCCGGACGGTCCCAGGATTGCGACGACTTCTCCGTAGCGGACTTTCAGGTCAATATTTTTGAGCACGTCAATTTGAGTGTCACCCTGCATAAAGTGCTGGGACACTCCCTGAATATCGACGCTATAGGCTGGTGGGTGCGCGTGAGCGGCGCGGGAGTCAGTCATGGCTACTCCCTACTTTTTCTCGCGCATGATTTTGACGCTGTCGCCTTCGTGCAGGTCACCGGTGACGGCGTTCTTGCCGTTGGCGTTGCTGATGACGGTAACGGTTACCTCGCGTTCTTCGCGGGCCTTCGATCCGTTGGAACTTTCGGGGCCGAGCACGATGACTCGGGTCTGTCCGTCACGGGTGTAGAGCGCCGATGAGGGTACGACCAGGTGTGCTTCGGGGGTTTCTTCGAGGGTGAGTTCCGCGTTGACGGTGCCTCGGAGGCTGTCCGCCTTATCCCCTACGTCGAGGGTGAGGATGCGTTCCCCTTCGGTGTTTCCTGCCGCACCGGCTACACCGTTGAGGTTGGAGCCAGCCGCACCTTCTGCGCCATTGACCTGGCGACCGGCCTGGCTGTTGCCTGCGGCACCGGCGGCTTCGGAGGTGTTCTTGTATCCGAGGGTTGCAACGTACTCAGTATCACCGAGGGAGGGCACGGTTACCTTCTGACCGCTACGAGCTTCGGGGGTGAGCCTACCGGTGGTTCCGGTGCAGCTGAGGGTCTTGTTACCTTCTGCGATGGTGGCTACGGGACCGTCTGCGATGGTGCCGGTTGCGCGGGGGTTGCCGGTGACGAGTCCGGCACGGTTGATGATGAGGAAGTAACGGGAGGGAATAGGCTGGTCAGTCTTTACGTGTGCGTAGCCGAGGCTGTCAAGGAGGTTGTTGAGAGCCTCGTAGGTGTCTTCGGTGATGCGCGCAGGCTGAGGCCCCTGGCGTCCCATGGCGGTCAGAGCCTCGTTGAGAAGCGCGGCGTCGGGGCCACTGTCGTCGAGTTTGAGGTCGCGGTAGAGCGCGAAGCCGCCGGTGAGGGTGATGAGAGGTTCACCGTTGACTTCTGCGATGAGGGTTCCGTTGCCGACGGTGTCACCGTGTTTGATGGTGATTGCGGTGTATTGTCCTTCGCCGCTGTAGCGTAGCGGGGTTGAGGCGGCGTAGTTCGCGGTGCAGGTCAGGGGCACAGTGGTGCGCAGTTTTTCGCGGGTGACCGTGGCGGTGATGGTGGAGGGGTCCGGGGGTGCCGCTTCCGCGTCTTTTTGGGCGGTGGTTTTGATGTTTTGGGCGCTGATGAGCGTACCCACGGTGATGATGAGGAGCAGGGCGATAATGCCGTAGAGCCAGAGGGTTTTCTTCTGACGGTTGGGGGTGGCGCTCATGGGGTCCCTTCTTTGGGTGCGCGTACGGGAACGCTATTGTCTGTGCCGTTTGGGCTTAGGCGGCGGTGCCGTGTGGGGTTAGTTTGTGCCCGGCACGGGGATACGTGCCGGGCACAATACGCTGTGACGAGGTGTAGCTGTTGCAGCTACTCTGTACGCCTGTTCTGGATAGTCCGCAGGATTAGCTCAGAATCTTTCGGGCATTCTCTTCAGCAGTTTTCTTGGCGGTGGTCACCTGCTCGATGAGACCCTGCTCCTTTTCGAGGAAGGAACTCAGGTAAGCGATAGCCATCTTTCGCTGTTCTGCATCCAGCCCGGTTGCTTCGCGGCAGGTCGCATCGTTGATCGCCAGTTCATGGGTGTCCTGGTTGTTCTGGCGGTACTGTAGGCGAGCCATATCCGGAGACGTGTAGTCGCCTCCGAAGCGTTCCTTCATGCACTGTGCCCACTTCTCGGTGGCGGGCCCAAGGTCTTTGAAGATTGCGTCGTTGTTGAGGTAGTGAACCGCAGTGACGTAGACCTTTTTTATGGTCGCACGGGATTCTTCTGAACCGAAGACTGCGCGGGTGGCTTCTTGTTGGCAACCGCCCTTTCCTTCGGTGCCGTTTAGAGCCTGCATTTCGGCTTCGCTCATAGTAGGGCTCTGCTCTTCCAGTGCTGTAGTAGCCAAAGAGTAGCGCTCTTCGTATCCGCGAGCGCGGGCATCCGCAACGGTGAGAGGTTCAAGATCAGCCTGCAGAAGCAGCGGGATTTCAGTTTCTCCTGCAGGAACCTTGTAGTTCGGGAATCCTCGTTCAGCCATGCACTGGCTCAGGGAACGCTGGTAGGCGCGAACAACGTTGTCAGAAAGTGAGGCGAGGTTCTCCACTTTTTCGATAGCTTGACTATCGGGGCTCGTGGAGGCGCTATACGCTTTCTCAGCGTTAGCGGACGCCGAGGAGTCGGCACTGGGCTGCCCGGATGCGCAAGAGCTAAGCAGCAGGGTTAGTGGGAGTAGAGCCCCGGCGAGGGTTCGTAGGGTGTTCTGTCGACGCATAGGTGGGCACTTCCTCGTGAAATATAGCTGCATCTTTGTCCGCTCGTTCACAGGGCTCTTCGTTGTTTGCCCTTGAGAGAACATATTTTGAACACTAGCCTACTATGCGCCAGGGGGGGGGGAGGCAAGAGGGGGCGGTGTTCGTCCTCTCGCCTCATGCAGTGTCTGGGACGGCACGCCGCATGTTTCTCCATCTGGATGTGACTGGAGGGACGGTATTCGTCCTCGTTCCTACAGGGGCACCCGCCCTCGCTTCGCTTCGAGCACCCTGATGTCACTTCGGACGATACCGCCCCTCCACGCGCACCAACCACTGCCAGATCAAGCCGGTGTACCTTCCGGAAGCGACATCAGGGTACCCTCTCGGGTGCTCTCCGCCGCGAAGCAAGGAAGAGCGGAGCGCCCGAGAGGGTGGGTTCCCCTGTAGGAGCGTAGGAAGGTCTGCACCGGCCGCATCCGTAGAGATGCAAGTACCGCCCCAAGAACCGGTTAGTTGCCTGTCATACCCAGCAGCTCATTCGCGCGAACGCGAGCCCAACGCTCCGCGTTCAGCACCGCCTCCAGCGTCAAATCAGCGTCAGAGACAGCCTCAGCGCTGCCGGTGTGCTCTTCCAGTACACGTGCGACCGAATCGACAATGTCGGTAAAGCGAATCGCGCCTGCATGGAATGCTGCGACGGCTTCCTCGTTGGCGGCGTTGAACACTGCCGGGTGGGTGCCGCCGACCTTGCCAGCCTCCTTGATCATGCGCACGGCGGGGAATGCTTCCTCGTCCAGCGGCTCAAAAGTCCAGGATGTCGCCTTCGACCAGTCACATGCGGGCACAGCACCGGGGATGCGGTGCGGCCAGGTCAGACCCAGTGCGATGGGCAGAACCATGCTCGGCGGGGACGCCTGCGCAATGGTCGAGCCGTCCACGAACTGCACCATGGAATGCACGATGGACTGCGGGTGAACCGCCACGTCAATACGGTCCAGGTCCACGCCGAACAGGTGGTGTGCCTCAAGCACTTCGAGTGCCTTGTTGACCATGGTTGCCGAGTTGGTGGTGACGACCAGGCCCATGTCCCAGGTGGGGTGTGCGAGCGCCTGCGCGGGGGTCACGTCGTGCAGCTGTTCACGCTTGCAGCCGCGGAACGGGCCGCCCGATGCGGTGAGGATGAATCGGTCGATTTCTGCATCGGTTCCGGAGGCGAGTGCCTGGGCGAGGGCGGAGTGTTCGGAGTCGACGGGCACCATGGGGGTGTGCAGGGGCGATGCATCGACGGCGGCGCATACGAGTGGGCCACCTGCGATGAGGGATTCCTTGTTAGCCAGTGCCACGCGGTAACCACTGTTGAGCGCGGTAAGGGTCGGTTCCAGACCGATGGAGCCGGTGATGCCGTTCAGCACGGTGTCTGCCGGGTATGCTGCCGCCTGTACGGATGCTTCAGCGCCGTGGGCGATCTGCGGGGTGTAGCCGGTGATGCCGGCTTCGGAGGCTGCCACTTCGATAAGTTCACGGAGGCGCTGCGCGTCTTCTGCGGTGCCGCTGGTGGCGACCAGTTCAGCGCGCACATGCACTGCCTGGCCTGCGAGCAGTTCGAGGGAGCGGGAGCCTGCAGAGAGGGCGACAACCTTCAGCGGTGCGTCGGCAGCGGAGGCGCTAGTACCCTTGAGCGCGGCGAGGTGGTCGATGACTTCCATGGCTTGGGTGCCGATGGAGCCGGTTGAGCCGAGGAGGGTAACGCGCTGCGGTGCGCGGGTGAGTTCTGTGAGGGCGTCGGTGAGGCGGTCGCGGTTGCCGCCGACGCGTGCTGAGGATCCAAACTTCATGGTTCTAGTGTCTCATGAGCTCGCGGCTTTGCAGGAGCACGCTGATTCGCCGCTACGTAGATGGACTCAGTATAGAAGACATCAGGGCAGAACGCTCCAGCACAGAAAAATCCCCCACCCTGGTACGGGGCGGGGGATTCAACGCATACGTTTTAGAGCAGATCCTGCAGCAGCTCAATGCAGCGGTCCAGGAAAGCATCCACCTGTGATTCCTCGTAGCTGACGGTTCCCGAGGCGGGGCTGAACTTTGCGTGGCGCACCACGGAGGGGTCCAGCGGCTCTTCGCTGTTGAGCTGGGCGTACACACGGTCGCAGATGGCGTCCACATCGCCGACGAAGTAGCCCATGTGTCGGCGCTTGCTGGGGCGGCGGAAACGCTCACCGGCGGGGCGTTCCAGGCGGCCTGCAAGCAACTCGCCGGTTTCTACGAGGGAGCGTTCCCAGTTCTCCAGGCCGTACGCCTCAATGTAGCGGCTGCGTTCGAGCTTGGCGAAGCGTTCCTCAATCTTTTCAAGGGCGCGGTCGACCACATCCAGCTGGTAGCCGCCGGGTTCTTCACGGAAGACGACCTGGCGGATTCGTCGGGAGGTGTAGAGGTCTTCGGGCAGTTCGGGGGCTCCGCTGAGCTTCTCGTAGTCCTCGGCAAGGCGGGTGAACAGGCGGTCGACTTCACTGCGCTTGTAGCCGGGTTCGGTTTCTGCTGCACGGGCAAATCCGCCTCCGCGGGTGGTGCTTGCCAAGGTGGCTCCTCTCGACGATTGAACTTTAAGAATACCAATGCGCAGGCTACCTGACGCAAGGTTGGCGGGCGGTGTCGTAAATATAGTCCCTTACTCCCCCGATGCACCGGGTACAGTAAATGGGTCCAGCAAAGGCGGGGCGTCCCTCCCCATTCATGGGAAGAAACGCCCCGCCTTTCATGAGCAACCAAAGCTTCAGGCTTTAGAGCGGCATAATAAACCGGAAAATCAGGCAACCAGCCGCCGCAGCGAAAAGAATCGAGTCCAGACGATCCATCATACCGCCGTGACCGGGCAGAATATTCGACATATCCTTCACACCCATACGGCGCTTGAACACGGACTCCACCAGGTCACCGGCAGTCGAAGCGATCACCATGACCGCCGCCAGCGGAATAGCCCAGTACCAAGGCGAATCCATGACCGCCAAGGCGATAGCACCAACAACCGCCGAGCCGATGAAGGAACCGGCCAGGCCCTCCCAGCTTTTCTTCGGGGAAATCTTCGGCACCATCGGGTGCTTACCCCAATTCACGCCGGCAATAAAGCCGAATGTGTCATTGCAGATGGCCATCAGCAGAATCATGAGGATGCCGCGCTCGCCGTGTTCCGTCTGGAAGTAGACCATGGCGATACCCAGCATCAGCGGCACCCACAGCAGAGCCAGGGCGCTACCGCTCAAAGACTTACCCAGTGAGACCTGACGGTCAGCACGCACAAGAGCAGAAGAGAGCAGCAACACCAGCAGGCTCACCGCCAGGGCGATGCCCAGCCCGGTAAAACCGAACAGGAAGGCCACCACCACAATTGCGCCCGACAGGCCACCCAGCAGGTACTCCGGGATGCCGTAGCCGCGGCGGGTATTGAGCACATGTCCAATCTCCCAGGCGCCCAAAGCCGCCGAGACGGTAGCGACCGCAACAAAAATCGGCTGGTAAATCAAGCCCAGCACCAACAGCACACCGAAACCAACGCCCACACCAATGGCAGCGGGCAGGTTACGGCCAGCTTTGGCGCTACGCGACTTCACCAGTGTTGCAGCAGTCTGCGGGCTCGGCTGTGGAGCAGGCGGCGCGCTTCTCTCTTCTTTCGCATCTTTGCGTGCACTCATTAGGGTTTAGACCTCAAGCAGTTCAGCTTCCTTGTGCTTGTACAGTGCGTCGACCTGGTCGATGTGCTTCTTGGTCTGTGCGTCCAGTTCCTTCTCAGCACGTGCGCCTTCGTCTTCACCGATTTCACTGTCCTTGACCAGCTTGTCAATAGCGGTCTTAGCATGGCGGCGAACATTACGGATGGAGATACGAGCCTCTTCAGCCTTGTGGTTAACGAGCTTGGTATATTCCTTACGGCGCTCAGCGGTCATTTCGGGCATAACAACGCGGATAGCTGCACCGTCATTGCTGGGGTTAACACCCAGGTCGGAGTCACGCAGAGCCTTCTCGATAGCTGCCAGTGCGGTCACGTCGAAGGGAACGATCTTGACGGTACGTGCGTCCTCAACGTTGAAGGACACCAGCTGCTGCAGCGGGGTCGGTGCACCGTAGTAGTCGGCGGTCAGGCCGCTGAAGATTGCGGGGTTCACACGACCGGTGCGGACCTTAGCGAACTCAGTCTTAGTTGCTTCGATGGTCTTTTCCATCTTCTCGCCGGCTTCGGCAAGGATTTCTTCGATCACGAAAGGATCTCCTTTGTCGGAATTCTGGGGGGACCAGAATTGTCGGTGGGTGCGCGTTCAGCCCTCATGATTTCTCACCGGTTCGCGGCGCATCCGAGGCGAAAACCTTAGAAATAACGCGAAGTCGACGGGAAAGAGGCAGAACATCTTGTTTGATATAAGTCTAGACGGTGCCGGCGGGCATAAGCGAGTTTTAGCGCTTACCCGCGCGGTACCGTCCAGAATAAGTCCGCGCTATCGAGCACGGTCACAGTGTGAGGGGGCGTTCCATACGCCCCACCCTAAAAATTTAGGTGTTAGCGAGTAACGAGGGTACCCATCTTCTCGCCCAGAATTGCGCGGGTCACATTACCTTCACCCTGCATGCCGAACACGCGCATGGTCACGTTGTTGTCACGGCACAGGGAGAACGCGGTCTGGTCCAGCACGCGGATGTTACGCTGCATTGCCTCATCGTAGGTGAGGTTGTACAGGCGCTCAGCGTTGGGGTCCTTGTTCGGGTCAGCAGTGTAGATGCCATCCACGCCGTTCTTAGCGACCAGAACCTCATCTGCGTGGATTTCCAGGGCGCGCTGAGCAGCCACAGTGTCGGTGGAGAAGTAGGGCAGACCCGCACCAGCACCGAAGATCACGACGCGGTCCTTCTGCATGTGACGGATCGCGCGGCGAGGAATGTAAGTCTCAGCAACCTGCGGCATGGTGATTGCGGACTGAACGCGGGTGTCAATGCCCTCCTGCTCCAGGAAGTCCTGCAGAGCCAGGGAGTTCATCACGGTGCCGAGCATACCCATGTAGTCTGCACGGGAACGGTCCATACCTGCCTGGGAGAGTTCAGCGCCGCGGAAGAAGTTGCCGCCACCAATCACGATGGAGGTCTCAACTTCACCAACGGTTGCGGCGATCTGCTTAGCGATGCTGCGCACGACCTCGGTCGAAATACCAACTTCACCGCCACCAAAAACCTCACCGGAAAGCTTGAGCAGAACGCGGCGACGGCCGGTCTCGTCATGGTGAATCGGGTGCGAAATAGCTTCGGTCATGGTTCCTCCAGTGGCTTACCTAGGGGTTGTTATAGGTGATCGGGGCGGGCTCCTGCCGCCTAGTCCTTATCAAGGATACAGCAAAGCCGGGTAGCCACCAGTGGTGACTACCCGGCTTCAGGTTATACCCCCAACGTCATACTATTTCCCTTACCGGGAACCTGCAATACGGGAGGGCAGAACTGCTGCGAGTCCTTATGCACCCACGCGGAAACGTGCGAATGCGGTTGCGGTTGCGCCAGCCTCGGACAGAACCTGTGCAACAGACTTCTTTGCGTCCTTTGCGAAGTCCTGGTCGAGCAGGGTGTTCTCCTTGAAGAAGCCCTTCAGTCGACCCTCAACGATCTTGTCCAGAATCTTCTCGGGCTTGCCCTCAGCGATTGCGGTCTCGCGAGCAACGCGCTTCTCGGTCTCAACCTGGTCTGCGGGGATGGACTCGGAATCCAGGTACTTGGGGCTCATTGCAGCAATGTGGACTGCAACGTCGTGTGCGATCTCCTCGGTGTTCTCACCGGAGACAGCCAGCAGAACGCCAACCTGTGCGGGCAGGTCCTTGGAGGTCTTGTGCAGGTACACTGCAACGTGCTCACCCTCAACGCGTGCAATACGGCGGACAACGATCTTCTCGCCCAGCAGTGCACCAGCGTCGGTGGTCAGCTCCTCAACGGTCTTGCCCTCGTAGGATGCAGCCTGCAGCTCTTCCAGGGTGGAAGCGTCAGCAGCAATAGCAGCCTCGAGCACGTTCTGGCCGAAAGCGATGAAGGGGTCGGACTTTGCCACGAAGTCGGTCTCGGAGTTGACCTCAACCATGTAGCCAACGCCGTTCTCAACGCGTGCAGCCACCAGACCCTCAGCGGTTGCGCGACCCTCGCGCTTGGTGATGCCCTTCAGACCCTTAACGCGGATGATCTCGGCAGCCTTCTGCTGGTCGCCGTTAGCCTCGTCCAGAGCCTTCTTGACGTCGAGCATACCTGCGCCGGTCTTCTCGCGCAGTGCCTTGATGTCTGCTGCGGTGTAGTTCGCCATTGTGAACTCCTTGTGTTGCTGTAATAAATCGGGATGACATCCCGGTGGTACAAATGGCGGACGGCGCCGCGCCCAGGTCAGGGCGGGCGCCGTCCGAACGTGGTCCCCGCGGGCGGGGGCCACAAAGCATAAAGCTTAGTGGGCTAAGGAAGCTTACTTAGCTGCCTCTTCAGCCTGTGCAGCCTCGTGCTGCTCCAGGAGCTCGCGCTCCCAAGCTGCCATGGGCTCTTCAGCTGCTTCAGCCTTGCCGTTCTTCTTAGCGTTGCGCTCGATCAGGCCGGCTGCCACTGCGTCAGCAATCACGCGGGTGAGCAGGTTGACGGAGCGGATAGCGTCGTCGTTACCGGGGATCGGGAAAGCAACCTCGTCGGGGTCGCAGTTGGTGTCGAGGATAGCAACAACGGGGATGCCCAGCTTCTGAGCCTCGTTAACTGCCAGGTGCTCCTTCTTGGTGTCAACAACCCACAGGAGGGAGGGAACCTTGGACAGGTTGCGGATACCACCGAGGGTCTTCTCGAGCTTCTCGAACTCGCGACGCATAAGGAGCAGCTCCTTCTTGGTGTAGCGAGAACCTGCTACATCGTCGAAGTCAATCTGCTCGAGTTCCTTCATGCGCTCAATGCTCTTGGAGATGGTGCTGAAGTTGGTCAGCATACCACCGAGCCAGCGGTGGTTCACGTAGGGCATGTTCACGCGGGTTGCCTGCTCAGCGATAACTTCCTGAGCCTGCTTCTTGGTACCCACGAACAGGATGTTGCCACCGTGTGCGACGGTCGACTTAACAGCCTCGTATGCCTTGTCGATGAAGGCGAGGGACTGCTGCAGGTCGATGATGTAGATGCCGTTGCGCTCGGTCAGGATGAAACGCTTCATCTTGGGGTTCCAACGGCGGGTCTGGTGACCGAAGTGAACGCCGGAGTCCAGCATTTCACGCATAGTTACGACGGGCATGTCGTCTCCTTTGTGGTGCCGCGCGGACCTCCCATTCGGGCTAGCCCAACGCGCGCATAGTAGTTATCAGTTTTTCCTGGCGGCGATTAGCGTTCACGGTTACCCGTTTTGCTCAGGCCCTAACCACCCTGTGTGGGTGGACCGAAGGTCCCTTATCGACTCCCCGTCTGAGGATGCCGCTCACGCCGCGCGTCGTCAGTGATGCTGTGCAAATCCCCTCGAAGAGGGAGAATACCGGCGCAGGCACACTGCAATACGACATTATACCGTATATTCCGCGATTAATCCGCCGGATTAGGGTTAAAGCCTGTGAAGGCAGGCCGGGTGTGTGCAGGGGCACTGTGGATAAAGGATTTTAAGGCGGCAACGGCGGGGTTATCCACAATTTTTCGTGAGGCACTGCGGGGCGGGGCAATTCGTGATGTGCTCAGAAGATGAAGCAGAACATGAAGACATTAGAGGGAACGCTACGGCACACGATCTTGGTGGTGTGCTGTCTGCTGGGTGCACTTCTGAGTGCGGGTGAGCAGGGCTACGCGGGTAGTCAGGGTTATTTGAGCTGGATTAGTTCTACAGACGGGGATGGTTTCACAGAGAGTGGCACCTCAAGTGTGCACGTTCCCAGTAGTGCGCGAGCTCCCAGCGCCGTTGAACTCACCGCGAGCCGACTACGCTACCGCTCCCCCACCTCCGAATCCAGACCGCGGGTAATCCGCCCCTTTGAGAAGCCCGCCCAACGCTGGAGCGCCGGGCACCGCGGCATAGACCTTGCCGTACCTGAGAACGACCGGCGCATCTACGCACCGGCGGCGGGGAAAGTGGTTTTCAGCGGCACAGTCGTCAACCGAAAAGTACTGGTCCTTGCACATCCGGACGGGCGACGCAGCACCTTCGAACCTATGGACGAAACATTACCGGTCGGCACCATGGTTACAGCCGGTGAGGTAATCGGCACCGTCGCTGTCACGGCGGACGGCACCAGCGAGCGCCCCTACCGGCGATGCTCCACCCCGTGCCTGTACTGGGGCGTACGTGAGGGAGGCGCCCGCAGGGACGGCAGCGGCAAGACCGCCGAGTACATCAACCCCATGAGCCTGCTGGGGTCGAAGGAGCCGAGCATTTTACTTCCCGTACCGGGCGGATATTAGGCACGGGTACTTGTGCCGAGCATGAGCTGAAGCAAATACAGCTGTGGTCCGTCACCTCCGGGAAAGGAGGTAACGGGCCACAGGAGCCAGTCTAAGTTGTGCTTACTAGTCTAGGCGCTAGAGGTAGCTACTTACTGGAGGATGTCACCGTCATCAGCACCGAACTGGTTCAGCTGTACCGACTGGTTGGGATGTGCAGGCTGCTGAGCAGTCTGACCGGGCTGAACCGGCTGCGCTGCATGTGCTGCGTGCGCATCGTACGCGGGCATTGCCTTGGTCGGTTCAGTCTCACCGTAGTTTATGCCCTGCTGCGGAGTGAACACCTGAGTCGGCGAGTCATCACCCACAGTATAGGCAGTGTTCTGCGCAGGGTAACCGGGCTGACCAGCGTAGCCACCCTGTGCCGGATAGCCGTTCTGTACATCAGCCTGGGTTGCACCGTAACCGGTCGCAACACCCGCCGCAGCACCAAGGGCTGCCGCCGAAGCGGCACGACGCTCACGGCCCTTCGCACGAGCCGCCGCAATCTTCTTGCGGAAGACGAAGAGCAGAACCAAGATGAGCAGCAGCAGACCCACAATGATTGCATCCACAATCACGTCAATCATGCTCAGACCGGACGCCGGAACAGTCAGACCGGAGGTGCTACTGACACCGCGGTCAGTCTTGACGCTCAGCTCGCCACCATTCACGGTGAGCTGCACATGCTGAGAGTTCTTCGCGATGCTGTTCGCGGCATCTACCTTCTGCTGGTCCAACGAGGAGAAAGTCGGTGCCTTGAAGGTGAACTCGAAGGGAGCCGAGTAGTAGCTACCCAGCTTCGAAGAGAGCTTAATCTCAGGGGTCACAATGTAGTCGGAGCCGAAGGGGTGGTAGCCACCGGGGCGGGTGACGGTCACCTTCGAATCGGGCAGGTACCCGTTCAAACGCTGGTTGAACTCGTTCTGGTCCTTACCGCGAACCTTCACGCTCACGATGGTGGCGCCACCGTCCTGACGGACCTCGGTCTCGTCATTGCTACCGCCTGCGAAAACGTCCTTGAGCTTCTGCTCAGCGCCCGAAACATCCTCGGTCGGGAATGCGTAGAGGAAACGCGCTTCCATGGAACCGTCCAGGCCCAGGGAAGTAACCACCTTCATACTCTTCATCTCAATCTGGCGCGAAGAAACAAGGTTAACCGCGAGAATCCTATTGTTCGAGCTGGAAGAGTTACTATCGCGTCGGCTGTAGTTAGGCTCGTAGCGGCGGTCCTCGCTCTCCTTCATCGTAAGGGTCATACCCTGACCCTCCGGGGAGCACAGCAGGGAGCAATCCAGAGTACCCGAGATGGTCTTCTCAACCTTGAAAGATCCGTCCTTCTCGGTTACTTCACGGCTAAAGGACAAATCAGAGCTGCTTGCACCAAAAATCTTCTTGAGCTTATCGCTCAGGTCCTGCGAAGAGGAAGCCTGGAAGATCAGGGTGCGACCAATTTCTTCCTTAGCAGCGTTGGTTGATGCGGAAGGAGCGTAACCCCTCGCTTCAGAAGAATCCAGCCCCTTCTTCAGCTCAGCGCCTTCAGGCTTGACCTGATTCAGGTAGGCATCCACTGCAGAGGAAGTTTCGCTATTCATAATTTCCTTGGCCGAGAAGGAAACCATAACAGAGTAACCGCCATCCTTCTCGTTGATATCCATGAATACAGCCTTGAAGCCGCGGTCCTGGACGTCCTTCGCAGAAATGGTGGAGCCGCCGGAGTTCTTCACTTTCTTCTCGCCAAACTTCACAGTGGTTTCGCTGCCGCTGCTGTTGAACACACTGTTCTTCTGGGAGGAATCAATCACACCATCAACAACAAGAGCTTCCGGGAGCCAGTCCAGCAAGTCTTTCGAGCTGAAGTTTTCCTTCACCTGAATACCCTGTACCAGACCCTGGTCAGAGTTGACGATGCTAATCTGCGGGGTAGCACTGGAACCAGCAGCCTTCAGGATAGAAGCGACCTTGGTACGGTACTCGTCCACAGAGGAGAAGGGAATGGTGAAGGTCGCACGTGCCTTGCCACCCTCAGACTGAATACCACCGTACTCCAGGCCCTCAGGCAGGTGTTTACGCACGGACGCATCCAGCGCCTGGGCGCCACCTTTAATCTTGTCCTTGTTGTCCTTCATATCGAAAGAAACCAGCATGGTGCGTGTACCCTTCTCAGCATTCTCAAGACCAAGCTGGGTCTCAATCTTAGCACCGCAGGCGCTCAGGATCAGGGCGGCAATGGTCAGCAGAACCGCCAAGAATATCCAACGCTGGTGACTGTCAGGTTTCACAGAGTAATTCAAAGTCTGCACGTATATCTCCCTAACTCACCAGTCGGTAGCTGATGAAGTACACAAGCATGACGGCAAGTACCCATGCTGTGCTCAGCGTCGCGTGCATGATAATCGGGGACTTCACGAAACGACCCAGACGATTCAAACCAAGGTAGACGAGGGCCTCACCAGAGAAAACAGCGAAAGCTAGCAACAGCCCCAGCAGTACGAAGATAAAACCGAACCCTTCGTTGCTACTGATTCCACGCATGAAGAGAGCTACAAGGCTCAATACAATATACGTAGGGGCTACAGTCAGAGTCGACACCGCTACTACTTGCATCGAGGAAGCAAATGTAACCGGAACCTTGCCTGTGCGAGCAGTCAGCATAATCTGTACTCCACGCAGAATCAACACTACAGCTGAGATTACGAGGAGTCCCAGAAAAACGAGGAAGAGCTGACCGAAGGTAATCTTAGCGGTCATAAAGCTGTAAGCATCGCGGAACATAAATTTGAGGAATCCCAGCAGAAGCTGGGTAAGGAAGAAGGCAGCAACGATGGCTTGCAGAAAGACAGGAATTACCCAGCCCCATAGACCGGAAGCCTCCAAACGGGCGTGAGCCGGGCCAGGCTTACCAGCAAAGACATCCTGAAAAGCGTCCCATGTAGCACTCAAAGCTTTCATAAAAGGATCCGGCCCGGTAGCAGCATATACCGGTTGTGCAGGCTGACCAGGCTGTGCGGGAGCTGTCTGAGCCTCAGCACTCGGCTGTGCATTAGCATTTACCTGAGCGGGGTGAGGTACCTGCTGCGGATGGACGGGCTGCTGAGGTGCTAGCGGCACGGCAGGCTGAGTAGCATTACCCTGCTGGCTCACCTGAGCTGCCTTACCCGGCTGAGCAGGCAGCGAAGCGTCCTGCGCGGGACGCACGCCGGGATCATAGCCGTAACCACCGACTGCAGATGCACCCTGCGACTGGTTGTTGGGAGTGTTCTCCGACATTGAGATCCTCTCGTATGGTGTGTGGAAGCAATATCGCCGGCAGAATTAGCTTCTACCTGCGGTATCTCCCTGTCTTTCGTGACAAGACTTTTCAACCCTACCGTATTGAACGCTATGATGCGTCTTCGTTCGTCATTTACCCATTTTCATCACCATTGATGCACTCCATGCATGAAAATAGGCGCCCTGAGAGCACGACAAAAGCACGAAAAGAGGGTGCGAAAAAGCCCCGCCCGCCGACAAGTGGGTGAAGTCGACGGGCGGGGCAGTAGGGAGTGCGGGGCTCGAACCCGCGACCAAGGGATTATGAGTCCCCTGCTCTAACCGGCTGAGCTAACTCCCCATCCGGTGCAGTGATGGCGCACAATGGGCGCCAGCACCATCCTCTAGAATACCTGAACAGCGACTGAGAACGAAAAATACTCAATCCGCCGCTCAAGGGCTAGAGAAGCTTAGCGTCGCGAGTCCAGGTAACGCTGGTACGGAGCGTCCCTCACGTACAGCTCCTCGAAGGTGCGCCAGGTGTTCTCAGCGCTGTGGAAGCCCACGATGCGGTGGGACTCACGACCCATCTGCTCACGCTCAGCGGCGGGCAGGGAGAGCACAGCCTCCAGCTTCTTGGCCAAATCCTGAGCGTTATTGGGTTCGAAGAGGTAGCCGTTCACACCATCCTCCACCAGGTGCGGCAGAGCCAGCGCATTCGCGAGAACCACGGGGGTGGAGGCGCTCATCGCCTCCAGGGAAACCAGGGACTGCAGTTCGGCGGTACCGGGCTGGCAAAACACATCAGCCATCTGGTACACCTCGGGCAGACGCTCATCCGGAACGAAGCCGCGGAAAATCACGCGGTCGAACACGCCGCAATCGTGCGCCTTCTGTTCGAGAGCCTCACGCAGCTCGCCGCCACCGGCGATATCCAGCACGACGTGCTCGAGAGTATCCGGCAGCAGGGAGAGCGCCTCGATCAGCACGTCCACATTCTTCTCTTCAGCCAGGCGACCCACGAAGGCGATACGCAGCTCACCCGGAACCTTGCCAGCGTCAGCGCCCTCAGCCAGCTCGTAGTCGCTAATCTCAATACCGTTAGAAACGGGCATAACGGGGCGATTAAAATGGCCCAGGTCGCGCATCGCATCCGCACCAATCTGGGTGGGGGTGGTAACGACGGCGGTCTGGGAAAAGCAGAAACGCATGTCCCTCCAGGTGATCTTCTCAATCACACGCTTCACTGCGGAGGGGAAGGGCAGGAACGGGTCAAGGTTCGCCGGCATGAAGTGGTTCGTGGAGATGACGCGGATACCGCGACGCTTCGCCTGAAAGATAAGGGCGCGACCAATAATGTAGTGGCACTGCACGTGCACCACATCCGGGCGGACCTCATCGAGGATTGCGCCGACCTCGGACCAAATCTCCCAGGGCAGGCAGATGCGGTTCGTCTCGTGGGTCGGGGGCAGATGCGAGCGCAGGCGGTGCTCAACGATACCGCCCTCTACTTCGGTGCGGTAGCTGGGGCCGGGGATAGGGCTGGCTGCGACTACGTGTACGGAGTGGCCGCGCTTGAGCATGGAGGTGGCGAGGCGGTGACCGAATTGTGCTGCACCGTTAATGTCCGGCGGGTAGGTTTCTGCGCCAATCAGAATCGTCTTTGCCTGTTCCATGACGGGGCTCCTCATCGGGGTGTAGCGTGTCGGTGACTTTGGGGTTTCGGGTGCGACGGTGCGCCGCTTCTACCTCTGCCTGTCGCGTGAACCGGGTGGGTCCAGTACGTATAGCACTTGTCTATTCTACCTGTGAGCTGCGTCCTTCTCCGATTCATGGAGGGAGGGTTTGGCTGGGAGTTGCCTCTAAACCTCCCGTCCGGCCAGGTGCCCTCAATTTACCCAAGACGCGCAAACGCCCCGATGTACTCATCGGGGCGTTTGGACGCTTGGCATTAAACCTATGCCGGTTTGAGCGGCAAACGGTCTTTATTAGCGGCGAACCAGGCGGTTCAGGAAGTGCAGGACGGTTGCAATGGATGCACCCAGTACTGCGAAAGACTTCCAGCGTGCCTGCAAAACCTCGGGCTTGCGCACGTTCTCTGCCAGGCCACGACCGGTAGCTGCTGCACCTGCAGCAACCTCGGAGGGGACTGCCTTGAGAGCATCCAGAGCCTGCTCGGTGTTGTTCTGAACGTCGCCGGTGTAGGACTGCAGGTCGTCGCGCAAGGCTGCCAGGTGCTGGCGACGCTCTGCGGTGCGCTGCTTGAGCTCTTCGAAGGTCGGCGGCTTGGGCTCTTCCTCACCGCGTGCCTTACGCTCTTCAGCTTCCTGACGTGCGCGTTCTGCTGCTTCTTCAGCTTCCTTAGCCTTCTGCTCTGCACGCTCTGCCTGTTCCTTCTTCAGGCGCTCAGCGGACATGGCGGTACCTTCCTTGAGTACGCCGAGGTCGAAGAGCAGACCGAAGATTGCGGATTCGGGCTTGAACGGCAGCTGCGCCTTGACCTTCTTCAGACCGACCAGGGCACAGATTGCCAGGACGATGAGGAAGATAAGGGCGAAGACCAGCGCGGATGCCCAGTAGGGCATGACGGTGCCGAGACCGAGGATTGCTGCAGCAACCAGGGCAATGATCAGGAACAGACCGAAGACTGCTGCTACACCGAAGAAGGCCGCACCCTTACCAACGGCGATACCCTTGGTCTTCAGCTCGTGTTTTGCAATCTGGATTTCGTCCTTAACCTGGCTGGGTCCAAGGGTCTTGAAGGTTTTGCCAGCGTCGATGATGTTCGCGACGCCGGACTTAATCCCGCTGATGCCAGCAAAGAAACCCTTAGGTGCCTTAGGATTAGTAGTAGTGGTCATGACCACCTCTCCGTGACGTGTTTTTGGAGGCTTCTTTTTCGCACTCCACCTTCTATAGTTTAGCCCCTTATTCCATCTCTGGATGACCGTTTGAGTGCGGTTTTATACTATCTCTTCAGGTATTTTCGACTTTCTGGAGATTGTGTTGAGCTACAGGCGTAGCTTTCTGGGTTTGGTTGCGTTGCGGATTTGCTCTGGAGCAGGCGCAAGAGGATGCTGACCGACCACTCCCCCGCTACACGCTGGGTGGATGCGTGGCGTGTAAGTGGGGAACTTTTCTGTGCGTTAGACTTCACATTTTTGCAGGGTGAAGCATCGTTGCCTCGCCGAGTGGTTACTGCGCTGGAGTCCCGTCGGGAAAATGGAAAAGCCTCAGAACAAAGTTCTGAGGCTTTCACTATTTGCTCCCCCGACTGGACTCGAACCAGTAACCCTTCGATTAACAGTCGAATGCTCTGCCAATTGAGCTACGGGGGATTATTTTGCTTTTCGTTGCCGGTTTCCCTTGCAACGAGTAATAACTATACCGGGGCTGTTTGGGCTCCGCAACTTTAAATACAGTGAAGTGCGTCACTCTTTGGGCTGTCTGATGAGATTGGGCGGTACGGCTCCTGCTGATTGGCGGTGCTCCCCCAGCTACCTGTGGAACGTAGAGGTTCTACAGCTAGCCGGGGTATTCACAAGGAACCGTGCTTAGCCGCGCTGTGTGCTGAGCTGGCGGCGGCGCATTTCCAGTTCGAGGAGCTGACGCTGTACCGCTTCAAACTCTTCGTCGTCGGGGTTGGCGCTGAGCTGTTCCAGGCGCATCATCAGGTCAGATTTTTGGCGGGCGATCTGCTGTTCGAATAGGGCGTTGAGTGCGCCGGTAACGAAATTGGGCAGGTACTCGTCGCTGCTGACCGGTAGCGGTGAGACAGCAAGCTCCGCGATAGCGGGGTGTACGCCTTCCACGGCGCCGGAGCGCACACAGTTAATCCATTCGATTCCAGGGGTAGGTGCCATGACGGTTGCCGCATGAATAATGCCGGCCGCTACCTCGCGGTGGGTGCGGTAGCGGAACTGCACGATGGCGAGATTACGCCACTGTTCCACGCTGATGAGCTCGGGGTGCTGCAGGGCAATCTCGAGCGCCGCCTTTTCGAGGCGGGCAACCGGGTCGCGCGGGTCGGGGGTGAGGAATTCCTCGACGGCGGGGGCGGTCGCCTCCGGCTGGGGTACAGCGGGTTGAATACTGCTCGGTGGGTGCGCGGCAGCGTTCTGCCCGGCGTAGGCGCTGGGTGCGACGTGGTCTTCCGGGGGCGGTGCATCGTAGGCGGGGTCGTAGGGCGCGTCCGCATGAACTGCCCCCTGAATACCTGCATACCCCGGCGCGCCGGGCACACCCTGCGGACCTTCATTCAGACGCTCGTACCGCGGCGCGGCGGTAGCCTCCGCTTGCTGGATGCGCGAAAGCTTCGGGTGGTTCTGCGCGTACGCCACGGCACGCTGAATCTCGTCGAGTTCCAGACCGAGCTGACCAGACACCTTACGCATGTAGGCGGGGCGCAGATCGCGGTCCTTGATGCCGGCAATAATCGGGGCGATAGCGCGCATCGCCAGCACGCGACCTTCAAGGGTCGCCAAATCGTACTTGACGAGGGTCGAATCAATCGCAAACTCGAAGAGCGGTCGGCGCGAAGCAATCAGAGAGCGCACGGCGGCGTCGCCCTTATGCAGGCGCAGGTCGCAGGGGTCCATACCATTCTCGGCTACCGCCACAAAGGTCTGTGCGACGAAGCGCTGATCCTCCTGGAAGGCGGCCATGGCGGCTTTCTGTCCTGCGGCATCACCATCGAAGGTGAAGATGATTTCGCCACCGGAGCCGTCGTCGGTAATCATACGGCGCACCATCTTGATGTGCCCGGGACCGAACGCGGTGCCGCAGGTCGCAACGGCGGTGGTGATTCCGGCGAGGTGTGCCGCCATGACGTCCGTATAGCCTTCCACAATGACAACCTGCTTAGTCTTGGTCATATCGCGTTTTGCCAGGTCAATGCCGTAGAGCACCTGGGATTTCTTGTACAGTTGCGTTTCGGGAGTGTTCAGGTATTTGGGACCCTGGTCATCGTCAAAAAGGCGGCGAGCACCGAAGCCGATGGTTTCACCGGCGATGGTACGAATCGGCCAGATGATGCGGCCACGGAAGCGGTCATACAGGCCACGGTTACCCTCCGAGAACATGCCGGTAGCCTTCAGTTCCTCATCGGTGAAGCCCCGGGAGCGAAGGTGCTTGAGCAGGTGGTCCCAGCCGCGCGGGGCGTAGCCGACACCGAACTTGCGGGTTGCGGCGGGGTCGAAACCACGGGCGCCGAGGAAGCGTTGTGCCTCCTGCGCATCCGGTGAGTAGAGGTTGCGTTCAAAGAACTCAGTGGCAATCTTGTGCGCATCGAGCAAGCGGCGGCGCATGCCCGCCTCGTAGCGGTCGCCCGGCTTACCGCCCTCATAATGCAGAGTGTAGCCGATGCGCGCGGCAAGGCGCTCCACCGTCTCCACGAAGCTGGTGTGTTCCATCGCCATGACGAAGGAGTACACATCACCGGATTCACCGCAGCCAAAGCAGTGGTACGAGCCAACCTGCGGGCGCACATTGAAGGAGGGCGTGCGCTCGTCGTGGAACGGGCACAGCCCCTTGAAGGTGCCTATACCGGCACTTTTGAGGCTCACATAGCCTTCAATGATTTCGCGGATATCGGTACGAGCGCGGACTTCGTCAATATCTTCTTTGCGGATTAAACCAGCCATAAACTCAATTCTACGGTGAGGGTCAACAGGTAGCGCCTACAGGCGTTGCAGGAGCGGGAGATAGCGCGCAAACAGGCTCGCAAAAAAGGATGTGCCGCGACGCGCAAACAGCACGCCGCGGCACACAAGTACAGGTGTTTAGCCGCCGGAAATATCCAGCTCAGCCTCGACCAGGCCCAGACGCTCAGCATCCCCCAGGATGCGCGAATCCAGCCAGCCATCGGGCAGGTGCGGCTGCTTGGGGCTGCCGGCACGACCGCGCGAACCCTCCACGGCGGCACCCGGGTAACCAATCGAGTGGTCCAGCTGAGCAATCAGTTCACGGAACGTCACCAGATCGGGCACCTGAGCCATCTTCGCACGTAGCTCGCCACCGACCGGGTAACCCTTGAAGTACCACGCCACGTGCTTGCGGATCTCACGCAGGCCTCGGGTCTCATCGCCGAAAGTCTCCACCAGCAGTTCTGCATGGCGGTAAATCATGTCCGACACCTCAGTCAGGGTCGGGCGGATACGCTCCGACGAACCATCAAACGCATTCTGCAGGTCACCAAACAGCCACGGGCGACCCTGGCAGCCGCGACCAATCACCACGCCGTCCACGCCGGTCTGCTCAACCATACGCACCGCATCCTCAGCGGAGAAAATATCGCCATTACCCAGAATCGGCACATCCGGAATCAGCTCACGCAGCTGCGCAATCGAATCCCAGTCAGCCTTACCCGAATAATGCTGAGCCGCAGTACGACCGTGCAGGGCAATCGCCGCAACACCGGTATCACGAGCAATCTTGGCGGACTCCAAGAACGTAATGTGGTCATCGTCGATACCCTTACGCATCTTAATGGTCAGCGGAATATCGTTGCGGGACGCCTCCTTCACCGCGGTCTGCACGATCGCAGTGAACAGGTCAGTCTTCCAGGGCAGGGCGGCACCGCCACCGCGGCGAGTCACCTTAGGAGCCGGGCAACCAAAGTTCAAGTCAATGTGGTCGGCTCGGTCCTCTTCAACGACCATGCGCACAGCCTTACCGACATTGACCGCGTCCACACCGTAAATCTGGATGGAGCGGATCTTCTCGTCCGGGTCATGTTCAATAATGCGCATGGACTCGGGCTTACGCTCCACCAGGGCACGCGCAGTCACCATTTCGGTAACGTACAGGCCGCCGCCATATTCACTGCAGAGGCGGCGGAAAGCCTTATTGGTCACGCCAGCCATCGGGGCGAGAACCACGGGAGTATCAACGGTCAGTTTGCCCAGTTTCAGGGGCGGAAGGGTAAGACGGGGTGCTTCAGAATTCACCCCTATATTGTGGCATACGGGGGCAAATTGAGAACCGGACTCAGCTGAGGGGGTACAGCGGCGCGACACAACAGCACAACACAGCACAGCGGCATGGCGCAGGCACAGCAACCGCCAGGAGGCGCAGGTACGCACAAGGGGCGGGGAAGCACTCCACTCCCCCGCCCCTCTCAGCAAGAATCAGCCAGCAGGCCCGGTACCGAAAACCTACTCGGTCACGTAAATATAGGTCGGGTCACCCTCCACTGAAGCAGTACCGGCACGCAGCAACACATCGGTTACCTGAACCAGCGCCTCCATAGAGTCATCAACCTCAACCAGCACAGGATACTTAGCGCTCAGCAGGGACAGTACCTGCATAATCGCCTCCACGGCGCCCTCATTATCAAAGTCGTAGCCCAGCAGCAGTTCGGTGGCGGTGTTCTCATCCACCAGGGCCGCCTCCGGGTCAGTCTCGAACGGGTGGTAGCTCACCGCAAATGCAACAATCGGGCCCTTCTTACCCTCGGCAGCAGCCTCACGAATATGGTCGCGAAGCACCACGGCACCAAAAGCACGCACCTCGTCCGAGAGGAAGTAGCGGTTCACCGTACCCAGACCCACCTCGGCGGGAACATCCCACTCATGGGCGCGGCGGTAGAAATTCCAGAGCGCGGCGGTCAGCTCCACCGAACCGGTCGCCAAATCCTCAATAGCCTGAGTCTCGTTACCGTCAGCATCCTCACGCAACGACACCGGAGGAATCGCACCCGGCTCCACACGCACCATACGGGAACGCTGAATCAGCTTCATACCAGCCGCCTGTGCGAACTCCTCACCGTCACTAAACGGCGCCAACTTCACGCGCAGAGCAGTGGTCTGACCGTGCTCCGCCGCAATCTCACGCAACGCATCCAGCAGCGCCGAACCGATACCCTGACGGCGGTGATCAGTAGCCACCTCCACATACGACCACAGGCGCGTCGGATGCAGCAGCGAAGCAACCACAGTACCCGCAGCAACCGGAACACCAGAAACAGTCACCACCAGGGTGCGGCTAAACGGCACGTCCGTATCCGGGCCGAAAAGGCCACGCTGGCGCTCCTCATTCTCATTGCGGGCAGAGTTCCAAATCTCAAGCAGGGCAAGGTCATCACCCTCCTGCCAAGGGCGAATCTCAAATTTTTCGCTGAGGCGTTTAGCCATGTTCGTGCACCTTTCCTTCGCTCGCATCAATCGTGCCAATCAGTCTAACCAGGGTAGCCCAAATACACGACGGCGGGTAGCCTCTTTCACTCCAAGAAGCTACCCGCCGATCATGTTATGAATTATTTTTAGCCTGCCAGGCGTGCAGCCAGGTAAGACTTCACCTGATCCAGAGCCACACGCTCCTGGTTCATGGTGTCGCGCTCGCGGATAGTCACAGCCTGATCCTCGAGAGTGTCAAAGTCCACGGTGATGCAGAACGGGGTACCGATCTCATCCTGGCGGCGGTAACGGCGGCCAATAGCGCCCGCTTCGTCGTAGTCCACGTTCCACAGGCCACGCAGCTCATTCGCCAGCTTGGTTGCCGGCTCAGACAGTTCAGCCTTCTTCGACAGCGGCAGGACAGCAGCCTTGACCGGCGCCAGGCGCGGGTCGAGCTTCAGCACGACGCGCTTATCCACGCCGCCCTTAGTGTTGGGTGCCTCATCCTCGACGTATGCGTCAACAAGGAACGCCATCATGGAGCGGGTCAGACCGAAGGACGGCTCAATCACGTACGGCACGTAACGCTCACCGGTAGCCTGGTCGAAGTATTCAAGCTTCGCATTGGAGTGCTCGTTGTGCACACCCAGGTCGTAGTCGGTGCGGTTCGC
Organism: Rothia similimucilaginosa; assembly: GCF_029850985.2. Classification (NCBI taxonomy): domain Bacteria; kingdom Bacillati; phylum Actinomycetota; class Actinomycetes; order Micrococcales; family Micrococcaceae; genus Rothia; species Rothia similimucilaginosa. The sequence continues at coordinate 1,586,462 of NZ_CM138149.1, forward strand.
AACACCCATCAGCTCGCCCCACTCGGAACCCTGGAAGCCGAAGCGGTACTCAACGTCAATAGTGCCAGCCGAGTAGTGTGCACGTTCATCCTGAGGAACGTCGAAGCGGCGCATGTTCTCCGGGTTAATACCCAGGTCAATGAACCAGTTCCAGCAATCCTCAACCCACTCGTTAAAGTACTTATCAGCGTCATCCGGGTGTACGAAGTACTCAATTTCCATCTGCTCAAACTCACGAGTACGGAAAATGAAGTTACCGGGAGTGATCTCGTTACGGAACGACTTACCAATCTGGCCAATACCGAACGGCGGGCGCTTACGAGAAGCAGTGACCACATTGTTGAAGTTCACGAAAATACCCTGAGCGGTCTCCGGGCGCAGGAAGTGCAGACCCTCCTCATTATCAACCGGGCCCAGGTAAGTCTTCATCAGACCGGAGAAGTTCTGCGGCTCAGTCCACTCACCACGAGTACCACAGTTCGGGCAAGCAATCTCTTCCATGCCCTCAGCCGCACGGCCCTTCTTCGCCTCAAAGTTCTCCAACAGGTGATCCTGACGCAGACGCTTGTGGCACGACAGGCACTCAACCAGCGGGTCGGTGAAGGTCGCCACGTGACCGGACGCCTCCCACACCGCACGAGGCAGAATAACGGAGGAATCCAGGCCAACCATATCCGCACGAGAGCGGACGAAACGCTGCCACCACTGCTGACGGATGTTTTCCTTCAGCTCTGCACCGAGGGGGCCATAGTCCCATGCGGAGCGGGAACCGCCGTAAATTTCACCGGCCTGAAAAACAAAGCCGCGGCGCTTCGCGAGCGCAATAACGTTATCGAGGGTGGACTTTTCAGCCATAGTTACTCCTTCTGCCCCGCCACCGGCTGTGACGTGCGTGAGTTCGGGTTCATAAGGGACACCGCCCAGAACGGGGCGCCCGTATTCGCGCTCATCGGCGCAATATGCACACTTTTTGATGCAAGACACTAGGGTACCATCACCGCCCCACCCCTGGGTATGCCTGCCCCGGCCCACCACTCCCCCTTTTTTTTGCCGGACGCCAGGATGCACCCGACGGGATAAACTAGAGAGCATGGAAGAAATTTTTATTCGCGACGACATGATTCGTCTGGGCCAGTTTTTGAAGCTAGCTAACCTTGTCGAGGACGGCGCGCAGGCACGCGAGGTCATTCAGCACGGCCTGGTAAAGGTCAACGGCGACATTGAGGAAGCACGCGGCAAGCAGCTGCACCCCGGCGATACGGTGACCTTCAACAGCGTGACCGTGAAGGTTGCGCACGAGGGCTAGCCTCTCTCTGCTTGGTTAGGGCTACATGCGAGGGACGGTGTTCGCCCTCGTTCCGACAGGGAACCCGCCCTCGCTTCGCTTCGGGCACCCTGATGTCACTACGGACGACACCGCCCCTCCGCGCGCACCTCACCAGAGCCGAGGGTAGCTATACCCTCCGGAAGCGACATCAGGGTGCCCACCCGGGCGCTCTCCGCCGCGGAGCAAGGAAGAGCGGAGCGTCCGGGTGCGGCGGGTGCCCCTGCAGGAGCGGAGGAAGGGTATAGCGTCCACCCACCCAGCCCCTGTAGGAACGAGGACGATAACCGCCTTTCCAAACGGAACTACACGTAAGCCCCCGAGTCATGATGACCCGAGGGCTATACGTTTAGTCGATTTAGGATTCAGAGCCTTCCACGGTGCCGGTCGCCTCCGCAACCTTCTGCGCACGAATACGCGGCTCCTGCCCCTGCACCTTCACCTCCAGGAACTCGCCCACATGGCGAATCTCCATGGCGCTCACGCCGTGATTCATTCCACCCATCTCGTCCATGGTCCCCATATGACCCTGAAGGGTGCGCTTCATGGTGGAGCCTTTCAGGGTCATATGGGGCAGTGGAGAGAAGTGGTGAATCAGTGGACGGCGGTGGATGCCGGAGTAGGCGTGGTGTGTTCTTCCTTCGGACTGGTGGGAGCCAGGTGGGCCGGGTCCAGATCAATCCGGCGCAGCAACTGAGCGTTAAGCGCCACCACAATCGTCGACAGCGACATCAACACCGCAGCAGCAGTCGGGGGAAGCAGAATGCCGCTAGAGGCGAGCACGCCGGCGGCCAGGGGCACGGACAAGATGTTGTAACCGGACGCCCAGATGAGGTTCTGGATCATCTTACGGTAGCTGGCCTGCGAGAGCTCAATCATCGACAATATTGCCCGGGGATCGTCACTGGCCAGGACCACTCCGGCGGATTCCATTGCCACATCCGTGCCGGCTCCGATGGCGATGCCGACCTCGGCGCGGGCCAGGGCCGGGGCGTCGTTGACACCGTCGCCGACCATGGCCACGCTCAGGCCACGCTCCTGTAACTGGGTGACCTTGGTGTCCTTGTCCTGGGGCAGAACCTCGGCGAAGACCTCATCAATCCCCAGGTCCTGGCCAACCGCATGGGCCACCTGCTGCGCGTCACCGGTAATCATCGCGACCTTCACCCCGCGGTCCTGCAGGGCTTTCACAGCGGCGCGGGATTCGGGGCGGATCTTGTCCTCGACGGCCACCGCACCGATAATCTGACCGTCGCGGACAATATGGAGTACACCGGCCCCACGCCCGGTCCAGGCGCTGGTGGTGTCGGTGAGCTCGGCCGGGGTGGTGAGGTTGAACTCGCGCAGCATGTTCGGCCCGCCCACGAGGATCTCAGCGCCATCGACAGTGGCCCGGACCCCCCTGCCGGAGGCGGCGCTGAAACCAGTTGCACGGATTTGCCGACGAGAGGCCTCGGGATGGGCGGCCGCGGCCGCCACGATGGCGCGGGCCACGGGATGCTCGCTGTCGGCCTCTGCGGCGGCGGCCAGGGCCAGCAGCTCGCCCTCAGTGACGCCGACAGTTGCCGCGACACCGGTGACCGCGTGCGCGCCCTCGGTCAGGGTACCGGTTTTATCGAAGAGCACCACGTCGATGGTGCGCATCCGCTCGAGCGCCATCCGGTCCTTGATGAGCACCCCGGATTTCGCGGCCCGCTCGGTGGAGATCGCAATGACCAGCGGAATCGCCAGGCCCAAGGCGTGCGGGCAGGCGATGACCAGCACCGTGACCGTGCGCACCACGGCATCGTCCGGGCTGCCGATGGTGGTCCACACCACCGCGGTGATCAGAGCAGAGATCAGCGCGAACCAGAACAACAACGCCGCCGCCCGATCCGCCAGGGCTTGGGCCCGGGAGGAGGACTCCTGTGCGTCGGCAACCATGCGTTGGATTCCGGCCAAGGCGGTGTCCCCGCCGGTAGCCTCCACCCGGACGCGGACGGTGTTGTCGGTGGCCACGGTACCGGCGACCACCTTGTCACCGGTGTCGCGGAAGACGGGACGGGATTCGCCGGTGATCATCCCCTCATCGAATTCGGCGGCTCCGTCGATGATGGTTCCGTCGGCCGGCACCCGGGCACCGGCCCTCACCAGTACGACGTCGCCGACGACCAGCTCGGAGATGTCCACGGTGCGGGTGGTCCCATCGATGACTTTCTCGGCCTCATCCGGCAATAGGGCAGCCAGCGCGTCAAGCGCGGAGGACGCACCCCCGAGAGCGCGCATCTCCAGCCAGTGTCCCAGCAGCATGATGGTCACCAGCAGGGCCAACTCCCACCAGAAGTCCAGGTCAAAACCGCCCAGCCCCAGAGTGGTGACCCAGGAGGCGACAAACGCCACGGTGATGGCCATGGCAATCAGGAGCATCATCCCGGGTTGGCGGGATTTCAGTTCCTTCCATCCGCCCTTGAGGAAAGGCGTTCCGCCGTAGACGAAGATGATCGTGTCCAGTATCGGGGGAATCCAGGTGGATCCGGGGAATTCCGGGAGGGGGTAGCCGAGCAGGTGGGCGACCATGGGGCTGAAAATAACGACGAGAATGGACAGAATCAGTGACCACCAGAAGCGTTCCCGAAACATTGCGGTGCTGTGCCCGGCGTGTTCGCCGTGACCATGAACCTGGTGGTCTTCGTCCAGGACAGAGTGCGGGTGACCGTGGGGCATCGCCTGGCCGTGGGTGTCGGCATCTGCGTGGTTTTCGTGGCTGGCATGATCCGGGTGGTGGGTGTGGTCTGTTTCTGGAGCGGGGTGATCACCATGGCGATCGCCGGAATGATGGGGAGTGTTCATGACGTTCCTTTCGCTCAACCCGGTCGGGGTCGAGATGATGGGTAAATCGATCAGGATAAGACGGTGTAGCCGGTCGCCTCGATAGCCCGGCGAACCGTCTCCGGAGGTACGACACCGGTGACCGTGACGGTGGAAACACCACCAGCAGCGAGATCAACCTGGACGTCGTCGACTTGGGGGAGGGTCTGAAGGGCCTGGTTCACGCTTTTCGCGCAGTGCCCGCAGGTAAGGCCGGTGACCTGATAGCTAGAGGAGGACCCTCCTGCTGACGAGTCGCTGGCGGCAGGGTTGGAGACGGTGTCGGCACGTGAGGCAGGTCCGCAACAGCTGCAGCCGTGGGAGGCCATCGGCAAGAGGCGGGGCGGGGCGGTGATCATGGGAAAGCTCCTACGGGTCGGTGGGATGCGGTGATGCCACCTCTCCAGCATATACCCCCTTGGGGTATATATTGAGGGCGGCGATGCTATTCTCCAGTATATACCCCCCAGGGGTATATTTTCAAGAGGTGGAGGACACACCCCGGCCGGCAGGCAGGTCCGGATTAGCGTCCACCGACAGGGGGTGTCCACCGCGCTCATCCACGTCGCCGATGACGGCGAGGGCATCCCACCTGGCCAGCCCGGACACATCTTCGAACGCTTCTACCCGGGGGGGGGCGCCCGCAGTCGGGACAATGGCGGGGCCGGTATCGGTCTGACCATCTCCAAGGCATAGATTGAGGCCCACGGCGGCACTCTCACCGCCACCTCCCCCGGGCCCGGTCGCAGAGCAGTGTTTACCCTCCGCCTCCCACTGTCCCCTCCCAATAGTGAGGAGGCTACTCGGCGACCACGCCCTGCCCCGCGCGAGAGCCATACCCTACCCCCTTGAAAATATACCCCAGGGGGGTATATGCTGGAGAGGTGGCATCACCGCATCCCACCGACTCGTAGGAGCTTTCCCATGATCACCTCCCCGCCCCGCCTCTGGCCGATGGCCTCCCACGACTGCTTCTACCACAGCCTCACGACCTGCCTGGGGGAACTCGACAATGAGGATATCCAGGTCACAATCACCGATGATGCCATCGGCCTGATTGAGGTCAGCTACCAGGGGCGTACCGGCACCACGGAGTTTTCCACCACCGACGACGGTGCCATCTGTGTCACAGACCTGCGCCTGACGTGATGGCTCAGCAGAGTCCTCACCTGCGCCTGTCTCCCATATCACTGAAATCTTGTACCAAGAAAGGTTAAATCATGACGAACGCGTTTCCCCGACGACAGTTTCTGCTCGGCGGGCTCGCCCTCGCCGGCACCGGGGCCTTGGCCGCCTGCACCAGCAACCCTGGACCCGCTGCCTCGACACCAGGTCCCTCCCTTCGCCCCACTCCCACCCCCACTGCGCTCGGTGAGCCGACGGTGCGCCGGACGCTGACCGCCCGGCCCCTCTCCCTGGATATCGGCGGCATCGAAGCCAAGACGTGGGGATACGTCTCTAACACCGGGGATGCGGCCATTGAGGCCACTGTCGGCGACGTCCTCCAGGTCGATATCACCAATGAACTGCCTGAGAGCACCTCCATCCACTGGCATGGCATCGCACTCCACAACGCAGCCGACGGTGTGCCCGGCATGACCCAGGACCCCATTGAACCTGGCAAGTCTTTCTCCTATGTTTTTAAAGTCCCCCAGGGTGGCACCTACTTCTACCATTCCCACGCCGGCCTGCAGCTTGATCGCGGCCTCCACGCCCCACTGATCATCCGTGATCCGCAAGACGCTGAGGACCATGACGTTGAGTGGACCATCGTGCTCGACGACTGGGTCGATGGCATTCAGGGCACTCCCGACGATGAGCTCGACAAGCTCACCGGAATGGGTTCGGGCGACCATCACGGGAAGATGGGAATGGGAAATCATCACGGCACCCCGGACCGGGTACTGGGCGGGGATGCCGGCGATGTGATGTATCCGTACTACCTCATCAACGGACGTATCCCCCGTGCTCACCGGACCTTCGAGGCTCGCCCGGGCAACAAGGCCCGCCTGCGGTTTATCAACTCCGGAGGTGACACCATCTTCAAGTTGGCCCTCGGGGGTCATCGCATGACCGTTACCCACACCGACGGCTTCCCTGTCCAGCCCTTGGAGACCGAATCGATCTACCTGTCGATGGGCGAGCGTGTCGACGTCGAGGTCATCCTCGGCGACGGCGTCTTCCCGCTCACGGCTTTGGCGGTGGGTAAGAACGACCGCGCCTTCGCCGTCATCCGCACCGCCGGCGGCCAGGCCCCCAGCCCCGATGTCGACTTCCCCGAGTTGTCGTCCACCGGGCTGCTTCTGTCCTCCCTGAAGCCAGCAGACCGTGCACTCCTGCCCGAGGGCACACCAGACCGAGAAGTCAGCATCGACCTGGACGGGCAGATGATGCCGTATAAATGGAGCATTCTCACCGACGGCCAATCCTCCTCCGCGACCGTGCAGGAGGGCCAGCGCCTGCGGATGGTCATGCACAACAGGACCATGATGCCCCACCCCATGCACATCCACGGCCACACGTGGTCGCTGCCCGGCAGCGGCGGGCTACGCAAGGACACCGTCCTTCTCCGCGGCGGTGAAACCATAATCGCCGACCTGATTGCTGAGAACCCCGGTGAGTGGGCATTTCACTGCCATAACGCCTATCACATGGAAACCGGGATGTTCAGCTCGCTTCGCTACACGTAACCCCCACAGCAGGGTTGAGTGCCGAGGTGGGCAGAGTCGCTACAGACCACCCACCGGGCAGCACGATGATCTTCCTCGGTGTTGTGGTCTTCCGGGACAGCCAGAACACCGTCTTCTTTCCCACCGCCCCGGAATAAGAAGATCTAATCCGTGCCGAGCACACCCCGCAGAGCCGCCATCGTGGTTGCCGCGGTGCTCCCCTTCGTTCCTCCCCTCACTAAGCAGGGGCGGGGCGCCGCATATTTCCTCCGCGCCTACGCAGGGGCACCCGATACCACGTCTACACTGTGCGCCATAACGTCATTTCCTCCGCGCCTACGCAGGGGCACCCGTCACCCGGACGCTCCGCCCTCTCCTCACTCCGCATCGGAGAGCGTCCGGGCTGACACCCTGAGGGCGCATCCGGAAAACGCGGCCGCACCCGCACAGCACCCCAGCGCGGAAAGGCGGTATCGTCCGAAAGTGACATCAGGGTGCCCGAAGCGAAGCGAGGGCGGGTGCTCTGTAGGAACGAGGACGATAACCGCCTTTCCAAACGGAACCACACGTAAGCCCCCGAGTCATGATGACCCGAGGGCTATACGTTTAGTCGATTTAGGATTCAGAGCCTTCCACGGCGCCGGTCGCCTCCGCAACCTTCTGCTCACGAATACGCGGCTCCTGACCCTGCACCTTCACCTCCAGGAACTCGCCCACATGGCGAATCTCCATGGGGCCAACGCCGTGGCCGACACCGGCGTACAGCACCTTGATGCCGTCGGTGTACTTGCGGATCCAGTCATAGGTGTAGTTCACCATCTCCTGCGGGATGACGGGGTCTTCCTGATCGCGACCAAAGAACACCGGCAGTTCGGTCTTCTTCAGCTCATCATCCTTGAAGTACGGCGAATCCGAGTCCACCGCGTAGCCGGACAGACCCACCACCGCAGCGAACTCGCCGGGGGCATGACGCACCATCGAAGTTGCGACACCCATGCCCTGCGAGAAGCCCAGCAGGGTCACCGAAGCGTACGGTGCACGGTTCTCGCGCACCCATTCCAGCACGTAGTCGCTCGCCTGTTCGATGGCGCGCTGGTTAGATTCGAGCTGCTGGTTCAGCGGGTACCACTGGTAGCCGATAGCATCTGCGGCAATGTAAGCGCCGGTCGAGTCCGCGGAGAACTGGGTACCGACCGGCTGCGGCGCACGCATGGAGGCGTAGGTAAACCCCTCCTGTGGTAGGTGCGCCGCCAGGGACAGCAGATCGTGCTCCTGGGAGCCGTAGCCGTGCAGCATGAGCACTAGGTGGGTGCCTGCTCGTTCGTTCTCGGGGCGGGTGTATTCGACGACGTATTTGTTTTCGCTCATGCACCCATCTTAGCGAGGACTGCCGCGCAAACCTGCACCGTAGGTTCCGCCGCCAGCTTGACCCTCACCTAACGTCAGGTTTTAGAGTGACACCATGGACGCGAACATAACACCACCTGACTGGCATCATGAATACACCGTAGGAGAAGCAGCATCATTGCACGGGCTCACAGTCCGCACGCTACACCACTGGGAGCAGCGGGGCTTACTCAACCCGGCACATGATGAGTTCAACGGGCACCGGTACTACACCGATACAGACCTTGAACGAATCACCGTCATCCTGGGGTACCGCTCCATCGGCATGGGCCTTGACGCTATTCGCAACATACTGCAGGACCAGGAGAACAGCACCGAGCATCTGCTCGCTCAGCGGGATATGCTTCAACGCAAAATCGCCGCCCACCGGCGCATGCTTGAAACCATCGAACGCCTTTTGGAGGACACTATGGCACCTAAAAATGAGCAGCTCAGCGCTGCCGAAAAAGCAGAGATTATGGGTGAAGGGTTCAGCCTCGCCCACCAGCAGGAAGCGCAGGAGCGTTACGAGAAAACTGACGACTGGGCTGAATACCAGCGCCGTACTGCCTCAATGGACCGTGCCGACTGGCAGAACGGCAAACAGCAGATTGACGAGGTAGAACGAGCCCTCGTCGAGGCGTTCAACCACGGCGTGCAGCCGGGCAGCGAGGAGGCGAATGCGCTCGCCGAACGGCACCGCGCCTCCCTGTTCTTCTTTGAGGTCACCCCCGCTAAGCACGCTATTCTAGCCCGCGGTTACGTTGAGGATGCCCGCTTCAAGGCGTATTACGAGAAGCTCGTGACCGGGCTTGCAGAGTGGTTGCGGGAAGTCATCTATGAGAATGCTCGTGCACACGGTGTTGACCCGCTGGAAGCTACCTGGAGCTAAAGCTAGAAGCTGAAAATACCCAGCAGCTTAGCATGAGTAACCAAGCATACTCAGCTGAATATGAAAAGATGCCCGGTATTCCCTACATCGGGTCTACCAGGTGTTACATGCTGTTTGTGCATTAAAACTAGATGGTTATCGAGCGGGTGCTGTCGAGGTGATGGCGGTGCTCCTGAATACGGCGATCCAGGTGTTTAAGGTTCTGTTGCAGCCCGACAATCTCGTTTTCAATCTTTCGGCGGGCGCGCTCCATCACGTCGATGGAGAGTGCGTGGTTATCCAGATTATCCAAAATTGTGCGATTGTCGGCAAGACTCATTCCGGTCTGACGGCAGGTAGCAATAAACCGTACCGAGGAGATGAATTCCTCGTCAAAAGCGCGAGTTCCAAGAAACGCCGGGCACTCACGCTATACGAGCACCCGGCGTCCCATAACCCAACCGTTAAGGTGAACGTTAATTCTCAACGGGCGGAAAGACAGTTGAGAATACCCAGCCATTCCCTCACAATCCCACACCCACTGTTTGGAGAAAACAACATTCAGCGGGATGCGCGTAACGCGCCCGGGTGCCGGTTGCCTTAGCGAGTAACAGCGCCGTACAGTCGAGTCATCGACTCCAGAGCTTCACGTTCACGCTGCGCCTCACTCTGGGTGGCAGATTCATCTTCAACGCCGAGGGCACGCGCCAAAATCTTCTCCACCTGCTTCGCCTCAATCAAGAAGCCGTCATGGCCGTGGTTCGACTCGATAATGTCCACGGGCACCGGAGTGGGAAGCGCCTCCGCCAGGCGGTGCGACTCATGCGGGAAGAACAGACGGTCCGTGTTCACCGCCGCAATCGTCCACTCACAATCGGTGTGCGCCAGCGCCTGCGCCAGGGTGCCGCGGCCACGCGCCACGTCGTGCGAAATCAGTGCCTCATTAACCGCCAGGTAGCTGTTCGCGTCAAAACGCTCAACCAGCTTGGCACCGTGATGGTCCAGGTAGCTTTCGATAGCGTAGCGGCCACGCGGCTCACCCAGCGAGCCACCCACGATGCTTTCGCCACGGTTCTCTTCACGGCCGAAGCGGTGCTCCAGCTCGGCGGGGCTGCGGTAGGTGGTGTGCGCGATACGGCGAGCTAAGGCAAGTCCTGCGGTCGGCGCGGGACCGGCATAGTAGTCACCGCCGGCAAAGTTCGCATCCGAACGAATCGCAATATTCTGGGTGTGAGCCCATGAAATCTGCTCCGCCGTTGCTGAAGGGCCGGAGGCAATCACCGCGCATCCACGTACCAGCTCAGGGTTAGTTGCCGCCCATTCCAGGGCACGAGCGCCGCCGAGAGAACCACCAATCACGTAGCGGAAGCTGGTCACCCCCAGGGCCCGGGCCAGGTACGCCTCAGCACGCACAGAATCACGGATGGTTACCTGCGGGAAGCGGGAACCCCAGTATTCACCGGCACCCGGGTAACCTTCGGGAATGATGCTTGCCGGTCCAGTCGACCCATAGCAACCACCCAGAATATTGGGGGCAATCACAAAATAACGGTTAGTGTCTACGACCGAGCCGGGCCCCACGATGCCTTCCCACCAGCCATCCGATTCAATAGCCCGAATCAGCGGGGCGGGCATGTCGGGGGTGGGTACGCCCCGAGAGACATGCGTATCGCCAGTGAGTGCATGCAAAATCAGGATGGCATTGTCGCCAGCCTCATTGAGCGTACCCCAGGTTTCGTAGCCGATAGTGACCTGCGGAAGAATCACGCCGGATACGAGCTCCAAATCGCCGATGTTCAGCTGACGCAGATAGCCTTGTGCTTCGGGGTGTTCGCGCTGGGTACCTGCCACGGGGATGGGCGCGGTAACAGGCTGGGTGGTACCGGACTGGTTAGTGCTCTGGGTAGTCATGGGGGTCCCTTCACTGGGTTTGGCCGGCAAGGTAGTGCCGGGTGTGAGCGGGGTACTCGTCTGTGGGTAGAAGGAGCAACGGGTGGGGCGGCATCAGCGCCGCGCAGTGACAAAACGCTCCGTAACGGGGAATCCGCAGGTGGACCGAAAAGCCGTAGCTTACCGGTCCACCTGCGGATTACATCACCGTTTAGGAGAGGGTGTCAAAGCCCAGCTGCAGGTCGGCGAGAATATCATCAATGTTCTCAATGCCTACTGCCAGGCGCACAAAGTTCGGGTACACGCCGATCTTCTCCAGCTCCTCAGCGGAAAGCTGGGAGTGGGTGGTGGAGGCGGGGTGAATTACGAGCGAGCGCACGTCACCGATGTTCGCCACATTGGAGTGCAGCTTCAGGGCGTCTACGAAGTCGCGAGTCTGCTCCAGGGTTGCGTCTTTGAGGGTGAAGCCGAGAACCGCGCCGGGGCCCTTGGGCAGGTACTTCTGTGCACGCTCGTACCAGGGGGAGGATTCCACGCCAGCCCAGATGACCTTCTCGACCTGCGGGTTCGCTTCGAGCCAGTGGGCAACCTTGGTAGCGTTTTCAATGTGGCGTTCGATGCGCAGAGAGAGAGTTTCCAGACCGATACCGATGTTGAAGGCGTTGGTCGGGGAAATGGCGGCACCGGTGTCGCGCAGCAGGGAGACGCGCGCCTTCAGGATGTAGGAGAGGTTCGCGCCGAATGCGGAGTCCTTGCCCAGGTCGCGTGCGTAGACCAGGCCGTGGTAGCCGGGGGCGGGCTGGTTGAACTTGGGGAACTTCTCGGGGTCTGCACCGTAGTCGAAGTTACCGGAATCAACGATTACGCCGCCGATGGAGGTTCCGTGGCCACCCAGGTACTTGGTTGCGGAGTGGACGACCACGTCCGCGCCATGTTCGATGGGGCGCAGCAGGTAGGGGGTGGGTACGGTGTTGTCCACAATCAGGGGTACACCGTTTTCGTGCGCAATTGCAGCAATAGGCTCAATGTCGAGCACGTCGTTACGGGGGTTAGGCACGGACTCGCCGTAGAAGAGCTTGGTGTTGGGGCGGACTGCGGCGCGCCATGCGTCCAGGTCGTCCGGGTCCTCCACAAAGGTGGTTTCGATACCGAGGTCGGCGAGGGTGTACTTGAGCAGATTGTAGGTGCCGCCGTATACGGAGGGCGATGCAACTACGTGATCGCCTGCACCGGCAATGTTCAGGATTGCGTAGGTGATAGCTGCCTGACCGGATGCCAGCAGTAGCGCGCCAACGCCGCCTTCCAGGGAAGCGATACGGTTTTCAATTGCTTCCTGGGTGGGGTTGTTGAGGCGAGTGTAAATGGGGCCCAGCTCGGCGAGGGCGAAACGGTTCGCTGCCTGCTCGGCGCTTTCAAAGACGAAAGAGGTGGTCTGGTAGATGGGTAGTGCCCGAGCTCCCGTTGCGGCATCCGGCGCCTGACCTGCGTGAATCTGGCGGGTTTCGAACTTCCAACCGGCGGGGTTGGCGGGAGTCGGGACGGTAGTGTTGTTGCTCATGCGTGGCTCCTAATGGGGATTCTTAGGGGGCCGCATGCCGACGGTACAGGAATCGTCGTCGAATAATCCTGTCACGATTGATGTACCGTTTTCGGTCACATCGGTCCCGCGCTTGCGTCACGCTCTTGCGTGCCGCCCGGTCTTCACCCAGGGCACCCCACCGCGGAGGAGGGTTGCCGGCCAGCTAGCTGGGGCTTATCGCTGGCGCTCTTGACCTGTTATTTAGAGTGTCATAGGGCACGGGGTGGGGTCAAGGGTTTTGTGGGTGTGCGGTACTTTAAGACATTTCATTGCAAAGATGACGTTTTTTAACGTCTGTCACCAAAAATCGCCTGCAACAAAACGTGAGTGACGATGCCGGGACAGTCAGAGGGCGAGGTAATTAGAATGCGGAGGTGAACACCCACTATTTGCGTAGTAACCTCCATCACTTTTATCTGTGCTTTTCGGTACACTGAAATGACACATACACTCACGCAGGGTACAACTCGCTACGGCTCGCTAAGCCGCTTATCCTGCTCAACATCCCTCCGGTATAGGAGCCAGAGGGTCATACCCGAAGGTTACCTACCATGTCTCTTGTTCTTGACGCCACGCAACTCAGCCGAGTCTTTGGCAAAGGTAAAAATACCTTTACCGCCGTCGACCGGGTGTCACTTCGCGTCAGTTCCGGGGAAATTCACGCCCTCCTCGGCCCCAACGGTGCGGGCAAAACGACGACCGTGCAGATGTGCTCGACTCTGCTCACCCCCACCGGCGGTAGCCTCACCGTGAACGGTATTGACGCTATCGCCCACCCGCAGCGGGCGCGCCGTCACGTGGGCCTCGCGCTGGGCGGGGAGAACGGCTTCTACCCGCGCGCCAGTGCCCGCGATAATCTGCTGTTCTTTGCCGATGTTACGGGGGTTTCCGGGCGGGCCCGAGGGCACGAGGTTGAGCATGCCCTAGCCCGTGTGGAACTCACCGATGCGGCAACGCGGCCTGTCCAGGAGTTTTCCCGCGGCATGAAGCAGCGCCTACATATTGCCCGTGCACTGCTCGGCTCCCCCGCTCTGCTCCTGCTGGATGAGCCGACCAACGGGCTCGACCCCGATATCGCCCTAACCGTACGAACCCTTATCCGTTCTCTCGCGGAAGACGGCGCCGCCATTCTGCTCACAAGCCACCTGCTGGGCGAAATCGAGGACCTGGCGCACACCATCACCGTCTTGGGCGCTGGCTCCGTTGCTGTGAGCGGCAGTCTCGAGGACGTTGCCGCGCACGCAGGTATTGCCGCCACGACCGTGGTTCAGGTCGAGCCCACCGCCACCGAGGGCATTGATACGCTCCGCGGGTTCCTCGGCGATAAGGCGGCGGTACTTTTTGCCCCACGCGGTTCCGGCTGGGAACTGACCCTCTACTGGCACGGCGAGCGCGCCACGTTCGAGGCGGGCGAGACGCACCGCATCCTGGCGGAGGGACTTGCCGCCGCACGCATTGGGGCGCGAACCGAACCGTACACGCGCCCGGCAACCTTGGAAGAGGCATACCTGGCGATGGCGGAGGGGCTCAAGCGATGAACGCTCAGACGCAACGCTCAGAAGAGTTCCAGCGGCAGGGTCGACGGTACGACCTGTGGCAGGAGTGCGCCCGGCAGCTACGGCTCATGGGCTTTAGCCTGCGCCAGTTCCTGACGGTCCCCTACTTCATTCAGCTGCTCATTAGCACGGTACTCGGCTCAGTCATCCTTCAGGCGCTCGCCGTGCATGCGGCGGCGCAGAGCTCCGCGGGTCACTCCGTTGACCCGACTCTCGCGTGGACCCGCGCGGGCATTGTGGGCATGTGGTCGGTCTGCATCGTGTCTGCGGGCATCATCAATTTTGAGCGTTTCCGTGGGACCCTCGTGTACCTGTGTTCGGGGTCGATTTCTCCGGTGCGGGTGCTGGCGGCTATCGTTTCAAGCGCATCCGTTGTGGGTTTGGCGGCTTTGCCCCTGTCGTGGCTCATCTGGGCTCTTGTGACGCTCAACCCGCAGGTCACAGACTTTTCAGCACTCTGGCCGCGCTACGTTCTGGGCGTTCCCCTGCTGTGGCTTGCGTGCCTGTCGGTCACGTTCATGATTGCGGTATTCTTCGTGGCCACGCCGAACGCTATCGCCTACGAGGAGCTGTTGCTCGTGCCGGTTTTTATTCTTTCCGGGGTTCTCTTCACGACCGTTGAAGCGCCCGCCTGGCTGGATGCCGCGGGTGTGCTCATTCCCCTACAGGCGCCGGTTCACCTGCTACTTGGGCGTACCGCCATCACTACCCCGGCGGATGCGCTCCTGCCCGTAATTCAGACCCTGGTCGTGAGCTTCATCTGGGCGTTGTGCGCCTTCCTCTTTGCTCGGAAGGCTCTCGCCTCAGCCCGCCGTCGCGGCACCCTGGGGGCGATGTAGCGTGCGTGCTCTCTCCTCTGTTGCCCTGCCTGGCGCTGTATCACTGTCTGGCACGGCGCGTCGGGCTCTGTCGACCGCTTCTATTGGCTGGTCGTCGTCTATTACCTTCGCAACCCTCGGAACGGCCATCACGACCCTGGTTCTCGTACCCGGTCTTAACGTGCTTTTCACGGTGCTTCTGGGTGCTGATCTTGCCGCAAACGATACGGTCCGCATCGGCTGCGCGACCGCCCTGATTGCGACCCTCAGCTCCGTGGCAGCCGGTATTGTCGCGCGCGTTGCCACAGACCGGTGGATTGGCGTCTTCGAGTACGTGTGCACGGCGCGCCCGGTGGATGCTGGATACTGGCTCGGTGCGGCGGCGGTACCCGCGTTGCTGGCATCCGTAACGGGTCTGAGCAATGTGGGCATCGTGTGGTTACTGTCCCTCACGGCACCCTCTACCGGGGCGGCTTCGGGGCTTCTGATTGGAGCCATTGCGCTGATGCCGGTTGCGGTTCTGGGCGGGGTCTGCCTGGGCATTTTTGCCGCCGGGCTCGGTCTGTACCTGTCGGATCCGTACACGGGGTCGAATTTTCTGTCGATTATTCTGCCAGTGAGCGCGGGCGTGATTGTGCCGGTGAGTACCTACCCGGGTTGGCTTGCATGGCTGTGTTCCTGGGTTCCAGGGTCCCGGCTGGTGCAGGTTTTAGATGCCTCTAGCGGTATCGCGAACGGCACCGCGCCGGAGCTTTTCGCGCTCCTGGCGGCAGACACAGCCCTGGCAGTACTCTACGCCGCAATCGGGTTGGGGCTGATGGTCCTTGCCGCCCGCCGTATCCGTGCCGGCGCCCGCGCCTCGCTGTTGTAAACGGTGAAACCTGAAAAAGAACGAACCTTGTAATCACCCGCTATCCGGGCGCCGCAACCAAGAAAGACTATTCCTGTGACCATTGCTCCCGCTTCATACACCTTAGAGACCCTAGGGTTCGACCCTTCCTGGCAGGGTTCAGCAATCCGCGCCGCGTTCACCCTCGGCGGTACCCTCGAAAACTTTACCCTCGCCCGTGTCAGCGCCGTGCACCGCACCCGCTGCGAGCTACTGACCTGCGAGCGGGGTGAGCTCATTAAGCTTTCCGCTCCGCTGCGTCCGGTTGAGAACGACTACGGCGAAGAAGAGTACCCCGTCGTCGGCGACTGGGTACTCACCCAGCCCATCCCTGGAACCGGTAGCGATAGCCAGCCCGCGGAGCACAAACCTCTCGCGATACTGCCCCGGCGAAGCTACCTCACCCGACCCAGCGCCACCCGAGAATCCGCGGATCAGCCTGTCGCCGCCAACGTGGATATACTCTGCATCGTTGAGCCCTGCTTCCCCGAGCCGTCCATTGGGCGAATTGAACGCTACACCGCCCTGGCGCACGCTTCCGGGGTGCAGGTCGCGCTGATTCTCACCAAGGGTGACCTGGTAACGGCCGAACAGCTCACCAACTACAGGGGCTCCCTCGCAGGTGGTGTGGATGCGGTGCTCGCCGTCTGCACGGACAACGGCTACGACCCTGCCCCGGTGGCGGAGCTTGTCGCCGGACGCACCGCCGCATTCCTGGGTCGCAGCGGCGCAGGAAAATCCACCCTGGTCAACGCCCTGTTCAACCCCGGAGTTGACCCCCGCGAGGATAGCCAAGAACATCAGGTGCAGGTCACCTCCACAGTCCGAGATGCTGACGGCAAGGGGCGCCACACCACCACCAGCCGCCAGATGCTTGTTTTACCCGGTGCGGAAGGCTCAAGCGAAGGAGACTCGACCAACGCAAAATCATCATCTGGCACGGTGCTGATCGACACTCCGGGCGTACGAGCCCTAGCCGCAACGAGCGATAGCGCCGCGATTGACGAAACCTTCGACGACGTCTCCGGTTACGCTTCTGCCTGCCGGTACAGCGACTGCTCCCACGGTTCCGAACCCGGATGCGCGGTGCAGCAGGCGCTCGCCGACGGCTCTCTCGACCCCGAGCGCTTCGAACGCTACCGCAGGATGATAGCCGAATCCGCGCGTCTACGCCTGCGCTCTCAAGAACGTGAGTACAGGCAAAGTAACCGTGCCTTCACGAAGGCGAATAAGGCGGGCCGCCGCACCCTCATGTCCATTAAGGGGCGCGCTAACTAGCCACCAAATGCGCACGTTCCAGAAGAGTGCAGGGGGCTAATCTGGGTGATACTGCCCAGGCCGCAATATAGTAGCCTGCCTCACTCTTCGATACACTAGAACTAGGCGTGCCCACAGTCCCCCGCACACCCTCACCGCCACCCGGCGGCACAGGAACGCAGGCACAGACGGCACACACCATTCACAAAACCATAACTCAAGGAAAGAGGTGGCAGCATGACTGAACAGAACCTCACCCCGCCCGTACCGAAGAAGGTCGAGCACCGTCGCGAACACCACGGCGACATCTTCAACGACCCCTACGAATGGCTCCGCGACAAGGAAAGCGAAGAGGTCCTCAACTACCTCAAGGCAGAAGCCGAATACACCGAAGCTGTCACCGCAGACCAGCAGCCCCTCCGCGAATCCATCTTCAACGAAATCAAGGACCGCACCCTGCTGTCGGATCTGACCGTCCCGAACCGTATCGGTGACTGGTGGTACTACAGCCGCATGGTGCCCGGCGGCCAGTACCCCGTCTTCTACCGCTACCCCGCCCTGAACGAAGGCGACGAGGTAGTGCGCTACACCCCGCCGACCGTCACCCCCGGCGAAGTACTCGAGGGTGAAGTCGTCATCCTCGACTGCAACGAATACGCCAAGGACATGGAGTTCTTCTCCCTCGGCAGCTTCCAGCCCGCACGTAACGGCAAGCTACTGAGCATCTCCGTGGACGAAAAGGGCGACGAACGCTACGAGCAGCGCTTCCTCAACATGGAAACCGGCTCCTTCCTCGAAGACACCATCCCCAACATCGCCGCGGGATCCTTCTTCATCAACCACGCCGAACAGCTCATCTACCTCGTCCCCGACGATTCGTGGCGCCCCTGGCGTGTCTACGTGCACGACGTCGGACAGGGCACCGAAGACCACCTAATCTACGAGGAACCGGACAACACCATGTGGCTCGGCGCCGCCATGAGCTCCGACCGTTCCTCCGTGGTCATTACCAGCTCGAATTCCGAGTACACGGAGGTGCGCCTCATCCCCACCCACGAACCCAAGAGCGAGCCGACCCTGCTCATTCCCAAGAGCGCAGGCATCGAATACTACGCCGAGCCGCTCAACATTGCCGGCGAGCAGCACCTGCTAATCCAGCACGACTACAATGCACTGAACTCCGAGCTGGTCCTCGCAGACATGCCGCGCGAAGGGGAGAACATCGAAGAGTACGCCCAGCGTTGGGTGCCGGTCATCCGCCACAGCGAAAACGTGCGCCTGGAGGGCTTCACCTTCACCGCAACGCACCTGGTCGTCACCGCCCGCGCGGACACCACCACCCGCATCTTCCTCGCACCGCGTGAGCAGTTGCCCATCCAGTGGCGCCGCCGCCGCCCCGCCGGCGTGACCTTCATGGAACCTGCCGGCTTCGATGAGGAACTGTACACCGCCTCCGTACTACGTGCGGAGAACTACTCCCCCGTGCTGCGCATCGCCTACACCTCGTACCTGACGCCGCGCCGCGTCTACGACTACTTCCCCATGTCGCAGACCCTGCTGTTGCGCCGTGAAACCCCGGTACTCGGCGGCTACAACCGTGAGGACTACCGCGCCTACCGCGACTGGGCACCGGCGGCGGACGGCACGCTCATCCCGATCTCGGTGATTCACCGCGCCGATCTGGACATGAGCAAGCCGCACCCGGTCATCCAGTACGGTTACGGCTCGTACGAGTCGTCCATGGACCCGATGTTCTCCATCCCGATGCTGTCGATTCTGGACCGCGGCGTCATCTACGTCATCGCGCATATTCGCGGCGGCGGCGAGATGGGCCGCTCTTGGTACCAGAACGGCAAGAAGCTCGCGAAGAAGAACACCTTCACCGACTTCGTGGACGTCACCAGCTACATTGCGGCTAAGCCGTGGGCTGATGAGGCGCGTATCGGCTGCTACGGCGGTAGCGCCGGCGGTCTGCTCATGGGCGCCGTGCTGAACCTCGCCCCCGAAAAGTACGCCGCCTGCCTGGCAGCCGTACCGTTCGTGGATGCGCTGACCACCATCCTCGATCCGGAGCTGCCACTGTCGGCAATGGAGTGGGAAGAGTGGGGCAACCCGATTGAGGACCCGGAAGTGTACGCCTACATGAAGTCGTACACCCCGTACGAGAACATCCGCCCGGTCCGCTACCCGGCGATTGCTGCGGTGACGAGCCTGCACGACACGCGCGTGCTCTACGTGGAGCCCGCGAAGTGGGTTGCGGCGCTGCGTGAGCAAATTGACCCCTCGTCGCCGGTGCCGCTGCTGAAGATTGACATGTCGGGCGGTCACGGTGGTGGTTCCGGCAGGTATACGCGTTGGCGCGAGATTGCGTGGGATTACGCGTTCCTCATGAGCAACCTCGGCGTTACTGAGTAGCTGGTCTCTTAAATCAGAACGCTCCGTCTGTATCTAAATGATACGGACGGAGCGTTCTTCGTTTATGTACGTTGCTCTGCTCGAGGGGTGAGGCACCGCATATTTCCTCCGCGCCTACGCAGGGGCACCCGTCACCCGGAGGGCGCATCCGGAAAACACGGCCGCACTCGCGCAGACCCTGGAATGGAGCAAAAGAGGCGCCGCCTCCCACCTCGGGAGACAGCGCCTCTTTCGTTAGAGCCGGGTCAGCGGAAAAGCTTAGCCTTCCACGCCGCACTCAGCCAGAATCAGCTCACGCACGCGGGCGGCATCAGCCTGACCGCGGGTAGCCTTCATAACCTGACCGACGATAGCACCAGCAGCCTGAACCTTACCGGCACGAATCTTGTCGGCAACGTCGGGCATTGCCGCCAGTGCTTCCTGGACAGCTGCGGTGAGCGCGCCGTCATCGGAAACCACGGCGAGGCCGCGTGCCTCAACGATTTCGGCGGGGGTGCCTTCACCGGCGAGGACGAACTCGAGCACCTGGCGGGCGATCTTGTCGTTAATCTTCCCCTCAGAGATGAGTGCTTCGAGGGCAACCACGGTTGCGGGCTCCACGCCGAGTGCGGTGAGCTCAACTTCAGCCTGCTTTGCGCGGCGGGCGATTTCGCCCATCCACCACTTGCGGGCTGCTGCGGCGGTTGCGCCTGCGGCGACGGTCTCTTCGATGACGTCGAGTGCGCCGGCATTAACTACGTCACGGAACTCTTCGTCAGAGTAGCCCCATTCGCCCTTGAGTCGGCGGCGGCGTTCTGCCGGGGGTTCGGGCAGTTCAGCGCGCAGACGCTCAATCCATTCGCTGTTGGTGACGACCGGTACGAGGTCCGGTTCGGGGAAGTAGCGGTAGTCGTCAGCATCGGACTTGGGGCGACCCGAGGAGGTTTCGCGGGTATCTTCGTGCCAGTGGCGGGTCTCCTGGGTGACCTTTTCGCCGCGTTCGAGGATTGCTGCGTGGCGGCGGATCTCGTAGCGGACGGCGCGCTCAACCGAACGAAGGGAGTTCACGTTTTTGGTTTCGGAGCGGGTGCCGAACTTCTCTGCGCCCTTGGGCATGAGGGAGACGTTGGCATCGCAGCGGACGTTACCACGTTCCATGCGGG
Source organism: Rothia similimucilaginosa (assembly GCF_029850985.2). Lineage (NCBI taxonomy): Bacteria > Bacillati > Actinomycetota > Actinomycetes > Micrococcales > Micrococcaceae > Rothia > Rothia similimucilaginosa. Next base: position 1,607,105 of record NZ_CM138149.1, read on the forward strand.
CGTCAGAGATGCCGAGGGAGCGGACGATGTCGCGGATTGCGGCAACGTAGGCGCGTGCCAGTTCGGGTGCACGCTCGCCGGCACCGACTATGGGTCGGGTGACGATCTCGATCAGAGGAACGCCTGCGCGGTTGTAGTCGACCAGTGAGGAGGTTGCACCCTGGATTCGTCCATCTGCACCACCGACGTGGGTGAGCTTGCCTGCGTCTTCTTCCATGTGGGCGCGCTCAATTTCAACGGTGAAGATAGTGCCGTCTTCGAGCTCAACGTCCAGGGAGCCGTTTTCCGCGATGGGGCCGCCAGCCTGGGAGGTCTGGAAGTTCTTCGGGGAGTCCGGGTAGAAGTAGTTCTTGCGGGCGAAGTAGGACTTGTCTGCAATCTCGCAGCCCAGTGCCAGGCCGAGCTTGATGGCAGACTCAACAGCGGTCTTGTTCACCATGGGCAGCGCACCGGGCAGGCCGAGCGATACGGGGGTGACGTTGGTGTTGGGGTCGTCGCCGAACTCGTTGGGTGCGGAGTCAAACATCTTGGTTTTGGTGTTCAGTTCGACGTGCACCTCGAAGCCGAGGACCGGGTCGTACTTTTCGATGGCTTCTTCGAAGCTGAGGACTTCTTCACTCATTATTTGGTTCCCCCAAAGTCAAAGTCGCGGATCAGAGTTTCAGTGTCGGGCAGGCTCCTGTAGAGCGGTGCGCCCCATTTTGCGGTGAGCAGTTCTTCCAGTGCTGCGCCGACGCGGTAGAGGCGTGCGTCTTCGCGTGCGGGTGCGGTGAACTGGATACCGACGGGCAGGTTGTTCTCTTCGGAGAGGCCGCCGGGCAGGGAGAGCGCCGGGACACCTGCCAGGTTGACGGGCACGGTTGCGACGTCACCCAGGTACATTGCCATGGGGTCGCCTTCGGTCTTCTCGCCGAGCTTGAACGCGGTGGAGGGTGCAGTCGGGGAGATGAGCACGTCGCACTTTTCGAATGCTGCTGCGTAATCGCGCTGGATGAGGGTGCGTACGCGCAGTGCGGCGCCATAGTAGGCATCGAAGTTACCTGCAGACAGTGCGTAGGTGCCGAGAATAATGCGGCGCTTGACCTCGTGACCGAAGCCTGCGGAGCGGGTTGCGGACATGACGCGCTCGATGGTGACGGGGCCGTCTTCGGGTACGACGCGCAGGCCGTAGCGGACGCCGTCGTAGCGTGCCAGGTTGGAGGACACCTCGGAGGACATGATCATGTAGTAGGCGCTGATGGCTTCGGTGACGGAGGGCAGGGAGACCTCAACGATTTCTGCACCTGCGGCACGCAGCTCTTCGACGGATTCACGGAAGCGTGCGAGGACACCTGCTTCGAAGCCTGCGCCGTCGCCGCCTCCGAGTTCCTTAATGACGCCGATGCGCAGGCCAGACAGGTCGCGCTTGCGTGCGGCTTCTGCGCCTGCCTTGGCTTCTTCAACAAAGTTGCCGGGCTCATCAGGCAGGGAGGTTGCATCGAGCGGGTCGTGGCCTGCGATTGCTTCGTGGAGCAGTGCGGTATCCAGGACAGTGCGGGCGCAGGGGCCTACCTGGTCGAGGGAAGATGCCATGGCGATGACACCGTAGCGGGAGACGGAGCCGTAGGTGGGCTTGACGCCAACGCTACCGGTCAGTGCTGCAGGCTGGCGGATAGAGCCGCCGGTGTCGGTGCCGAGCGCCAGGGGTGCCTGGAAGGCGGTGACGGCTGCTGCGGAGCCGCCGCCGGAGCCGCCGGGTGCACGGTCGAGTGCCCAGGGGTTGCGGACTACGCCGAATGCAGAGTGCTCGTTGGAGGAGCCCATTGCGAATTCGTCGAGGTTGGTCTTGCCGAGGATGGGCATGCGTGCTTCGCGGACCTTGCGGGTGACGGTGCCATCGTAGGGGCTCATCCAGCCTTCGAGCATGCGCGATGCTGCGGTGGTAGGCTGGCCCTTGGTGACGATGAGGTCCTTGACGGCGATGGGTACGCCTGCGAGCAGCGGCAATTCCTTGCCTGCTGCACGGTCTGCGTCCACTGCGGCTGCGGTGGCGAGTGCTTCTTCAGCGTTGACGTGCAGGAAGGCGTTGAGGCCGTTCTTGCCGTCTGCTCGGTTGTCGCTCAGGGATGCGCCGTCGGTGGCTGCGATACGGTCCAGGTGTGCCTGGGTAAGCTCAACGGAGGTGATTTCGCCGGATGCGAGCTTTTCTACTGCTTCTGCGGCGGTGAGCTGGATCAATTCGTTCACTTGGTTGTTCTCCTCTTAGTCTTCGTCGAGGATTGCCGGCACGCGGAACTTGCCGTCCTGTGCGTCGGGGGCGCCTGAGAGCGCCTCTTCCTGGGTAAGGGTGGTGACGGGTACGTCTTCACGGAAGACGTTCTCGAGGGGGATGGGGTGGCTGGTCGCGGGGATGTCAGCAGTTGCTTTCTGCGACATGGTCTCAACGGATGCGACGATGACGTCCAGCTCAGACGCCATCGCGGTGAGTTCTTCATCGGTCATCTCAATGAGTGCCAGCGATGCCAGGTGCTTGACCTGTTCAAAGGTGATGGCAGACATGGTTCTCCCGTAGTTTTGTTTTCTTGTCTCTTCTCTAGTGTAGTGGAGGTTGCGTTTTCCGTCTCATTGAGGGTTGGAGGGTTTACCTGCTGGCTTGTGTGTTCAGGCGGTATTTTTCTCCTTTCGGTTAAATGCTCAACGCCCCGCTCCTCGTGTGAGGTGCGGGGCGTTGGACTACAACGTGCCCAAGTTACGCTTGAGAGTTAAAACCTTAGGCAGGGATGGTCAGAACCTGGCCGGGGAAGATCAGGTCAACGTTGTAGATGATGTCGGTGTTCGCAGCTGCGATTGCCTGGTAGCCGCCTGCAACGCCGAGCTTTGCAGCGATCAGCGAGAGGGAGTCACCGGGAACCACGGTGTAGGTACCTGCTGCAGCCTTGGGAGCTACTGCGACGGGTGCTGCGGGAGCCTCAACTGCCGGTGCTGCAGCGGGTGCTGCGGGTGCCTCAGCTGCTGCGGGTGCAGTCTGAACTGCAGGAGCTGCGGGTGCAGCCTGTGCCGCGGGAGCGGTGTAGGTCTGCTGGGTCTGCGACTGGGCAGCCACGGTGGTGGGCTCAGTGTAGGTGGGAGCTGCGCCGGTCTTGCCGTAGAGGCCAAGCTTAGCGGAGCAAGCGGGCCATGCGCCCCAGCCCTGGATAGCGAGCAGACGCTCGCCAGCCTCAATCTGCTGTGCACGGGAAGCGGTCACGGGGGAGCCGGACATGCCGACGCCGTTCCAGGACTGCTGGGTGAACTGCAGACCACCGTAGAAGCCGTTACCGGTGTTGATGGACCAGTTACCACCGGACTCGCACTGTGCCAGTGCGTCCCAGGTAGCACCGTCTACCGCGTTTGCAGCGGGCATCGACATGGTAGCTGCTACAGCGCCACCGATGGCGAGAGCTGCTGCGGTACGACGAATGGAAGTGTTCTTCATAATGCTCCTTGGGGCCGTCCCCGCTCGTTCCGTCCCCGGAACTCTAACGCGCTGCCGCTCACCCTTTGATAACGAAGTAGGTTACTCATGTTCTGGCTCTACCATGTGAGCGGCTCTCCACCGATTTCATGTCACCGTGAGTGATTCTGCACTTGTGTGCGGAATCCGGGTGGCACTTCCTCGGTAGGGACGTGCGGTAGAACCGGGCATCGTTTCAAGCATTCCAAGCTTGAAACCACACAGGCGATTCCCTTGCGAGAATCTATCTGGTCTCAAAGATAACCGAGGTTTTTTATGATTCCAACCCAGTTTCAGGTTCACGGCGAACGCGCAGGGTTCCCAGGGTTCTTTCAGGTTAAAAGTGCAAGAAACTTTATTGGCGCTCTTGCAGGCCGCATATTTTCAAGGTTTAACCGCGGAATTTCGGGGTTTTCTAGGGCGTGCAGTCGGAGGTTTCCCCTCCTGGAGTGCTCCGATTCAGTATTGAATGGGTGCCGATTTCAAAGGTTTTGAACAGCGTGTAAATATTTTTTAAATATTTACACGCTTTGGGAGTGTTTTAAGGCGCTTCCACCTTAAATGCTGTGGTAATTACAAATGCCCAAAATTGGCATTCAGGCTCTGAAGCCCGTACTCCAGAGCCTGAATGCTCTATATATCTCTATATATATTGCAGGGTTCAGATTCAGATAACCCCGCTACCGGGTCTACTCCTCCGAAGCGGCTTCAACTGCCTCGGGGCCACCTTCAAGCAGAGCAGTAAAGCCTTCCTCGTCCAGCACCTTCAGACCCAGCTGCTGAGCCTTATCCAGCTTCGAGCCGGCATTCGCGCCTGCGACCACAAAGTGGGTCTTCTTCGAAACCGACGCCGAAGCCTTACCGCCGCGAGAAATAATGGCTTCCTTCGCACCGTCACGGGTGTAACCGTTCAGCGTGCCGGTTACGACCACGGTCAGGCCCTCCAGAGTGCGCTCCACGGACTCGTCACGAGTATCTTCCATGCGCACACCGGCGGCAGCCCAGGAGTCCACAACCTCGGCGTGCCAATCCTCAGCAAACCATTCAATAATCGAATCGGCAATCGTGGTGCCCACACCATCCACAGCAGCAAGACGCTCACGATCAGCCTCGCGGATTGCCTGCATCGAACCGAGCTCGGCGGCAAGCGCGCGGGCAGCGGTCGGTCCCACGTGACGAATCGAGAGAGCCACCAGCACGCGCCACAGCGGCTGGTGCTTAGCCTTCTCCAGCTCAGCGAAGAGGTTCAGCGTATTCTTCGTAGGCTTCGGCTCGGGGCGTGCCTTGGTCGGCTTGGTGTAGAAGTAGGGCACGCGCTCCATCTTTCCGGTGCCCACGCCCTTGACCTTCTTCTCACGCTCGATAGTGACCTCGCGCAGGTCCTCAATGTTGAGGGTGAACAGGTGTGCCTCGGTTGTTAGTGGAGGGGTGTCCGGGGTTGCGGGGCTGGTGAGCGCCTTAGCTGCTTCGAAGCCGAGTGCCTCAATGTCGAAGGCACCGCGGCTTGCCGCATAGTACACACGCTCGGTCAGCTGCGCCGGGCAGGAGCGAGGGTTCGTGCAACGCAGATCCACATCGCCTTCCTTGCCGGGGGCAAGGGGCGAACCGCAGGATGGGCATTCGCTGGGCATGACGAACTCACGTTCAGTGCCGTCACGTAGGGCAACCACGGGGGCGACAATCTCGGGGATTACGTCACCTGCCTTGCGTAGCACCACAGTGTCACCGATGAGCACGCCCTTAGCCTTGACCACGTCCTGGTTGTGCAGGGTGGCGCGCTCCACGGTCGAGCCGGAGACGAACACAGGCTCCATGACGCCGTAGGGGGTCACGCGGCCGGTGCGTCCTACGTCCACACGGATGTCCAGCAGCTTGGTGTGCACCTCTTCGGGCGGGTACTTATACGCCACCGCCCAGCGCGGCACGCGGGAGGTGTAGCCCAGCTGAGCCTGGGTCGCGAAGTCGTTGACCTTAATGACGATGCCGTCAATTTCGTGCACCAGGGAGTGGCGCTGCTCACCGTACTTGTTAATGAAGTCGAACACCGCCTCGGTGTTATCGGCAATTTCGCTGTAGGGGCTCACGGGCAGACCCCAGGAGGCGAGCAGGTCGTAAGTCTCGTACTGAGTGGCAATATCCAGACCGGTGCGTGAACCGATGCCGTGCACGTACATGCTCAGCGGGCGCGAGGCGGTAATCGCCGCGTCCTTCTGGCGTAGCGAGCCTGCCGCGGCGTTACGCGGGTTCGCGAAGGGGTTCTTACCGGCGGCAATCATGGACTCATTGAGCTTCTCAAAATCTGCGGAGGAGATGAACACTTCGCCGCGGATTTCAATTTCCTCAGGGTGGTTCTCGCCGGTCAGCTGCTGCGGGATGCTCGCAATGGTGCGCACGTTGTGGGTGACGTCTTCACCGGTGGTGCCGTCACCGCGGGTTGCCGCGCGCACGAGGGTGCCGTTGCGGTAGAGCAGATTCACCGCCAGGCCGTCAATCTTCAGCTCGGTCAGCCACTGCGGTGCGCCACCGGTAAGGTTCCGGGCGTTCTCTTCAGTCTTGGTCAGCCAGCTGCGCAGCTCCTCGAAGGAGAAGACGTCCTCGAGGGAGTACATGCGCTGCAAGTGGGTGACGGGCGCGAAGGCTTCGATGGCTTCACCACCGACTTCCTGGGTGGGCGAGTCGTTGGCGATAATGAGCGGATGTTCCGCCTCAATGATTTCAAGGCGGCGGTAGAGCGCATCGTACTCGGCGTCAGAGAGGAAGGGCGCATCCTCGTTGTAGTAGGCGCGGCGTGCGGCACGAATCTTATCGGTCAGTTCCGCATACTCGGCACGCAGGGCCTCGGTAATCTCCACGGAGTTTTCTGCGGGGCTCTCTGCTCGAATCTCGGCGGGGGCAGTCTGCTGGGTGGTGTTGTTCTCAGTCACCCGTCCAGTCTAGCGTTTTTGATCCGCCTCTCCCCTATCGCTGGTCATATTGGCAGGTTCCGCGAACGCAAACGATGACGTAAACGATAATGCAAGAGTGCCGTAGCCGCTTACCCGATTATGCCTCCTTAGTTTCTGTGCGCGGATACAGTTCACCCCCGCCTTCTATAGGCACTCGAGCGAGTGCCTATAGAAGGCGGGGGTGAATCAAACAGTATGAAGTTTAGGCTTCGACTGCGTCGGCAACAATCACGGTAATGTTATCGCGGCCGCCGGAACGCAGCGCCTCGTGCTGGAGCACGTCAGCGGCGTCCTGCGGGTGGCGAATCGAGGTGAGTACGCGCGCCATGTATTCGTGCGAAAGCTCACCGGAAAGACCATCGGAGCAGAGCATCAGGCGGTCACCGGCACGGGCGGGCAGAACCCAGAAGTCCGGTTCCCAGTAGTTACCGGTACCCAGCGCGCGGGTAATTACGTTGCGGCGCGGGTGGGTCAGCGCCTCCAGGGCGGTAATCTGACCTTCATCGACCAGGTACTGCACCTCGGAGTGGTCAGCGGTGACCTGCTCCAGCGAGGCGGAGCCCTCAGAACCGGGCAGCTTCTCCATGGCGGAGTGGTGAATACCCTCATCCTCACGCAACAGACGGTAGGTTCGCGAGTCGCCCACGTTGAAAATAACCCACAGGTTACGGTCCCCGATGTTGGTTAGCCAGGCGCCAGTGACGGTCGTGCCGCCAGCGTGGGAGAGCGCCTGTTTAATTTCTTCGTTGGTTTCGCCGAGGATATCGTGCAAACGGTTCAGGGCGCCCACAATTTCGTTGTTAAGCAGGGTATTTGCGCGGCGACGGCGCTTAACGGGGTCTTCCTCATCAATAGCTGCGAGGCGCTTAACGTAGGTCTGCTGTTCTCCTTCGCTGCGTCCGCCAGGCATGGTGAAGAAGGGCGAGTAGGCGAGCTGACGCACGCACAGGCGCGAAGCGACCTCGCCCGATTCATGGCCTCCCATACCGTCCGCGACCACGCAGAGGGAACCGGCGACGACCATCGAATCTTCGTTATTTTCTCGATGTGCGCCGCGGTGCGTTGCACCACCGGTACGTAGTTTCAGTTCAGTCATGAGAGGTCTATCTCCATTGTGTAGTTCACGCGACGGGTCACCGCCACGGGGTCTACGTTACCAAAGCTTCTAACATTTCGCGTTCCCTGCGAGGTGAGAGTATAGCGATTTCCCACCTGTCGGAGCGTGTTTGCTGTCTCATTATCGGTCAGTACGGTACCCGGTTCAGCGAGGGAGACCAGGCGTGCGGCCAGGTTCACGCTGGAGCCGTACACGTCGCCGCGGTTAGCCAGAACTTCGCCCCAGATGAAGGCGACGCGGGCATCCGGTAGTTGCGGGTCGGCACCGATCTTTTCGGAGAGCCGCAGGCTAATTTCTGCGATAGCGTCCGGGGCTTCGGTAAGGAAGAAAACTTCATCACCGAGGGTCTTAATAATACGACCGCCCAGGGGTGCGATAACGTCCAGGCAGCTCTGCTCAAAGTGGTTGATGAGCTGAGAGAGAGCTGCGGCATCTAGGTTACGTACCAGGGAGGTGTAGGAAACCAGGTCAACGAACCCTACGCCTCGCACCAGGGGCAGGCGAGAAAGTCCGGAGGTGGTCACGTTGTTTTCGCGCAATCCCAGGCGCAGGATTCCGGCGTACATCTGGCGACGGTATGCGTAGAGCGCCAGGCGCTCAAGAACGTCAAGGTAGCGTGGGAAGTCTTTGAGGAGCTTACGGCGGGCATCATTATCGCTGAGGTTTTCGGTGACCATGATATTGTGCACGAGCGCCTCAATCTGCCATGCGACGGTACGGTCGGTCAGTTGACCTTCGGAGCGCACAAGAGATGCCACGTATTCCATGCGAATGTCGCCTTCTGCGTCCAACTTCTGCAGGTCTGCAAGCATCTGCACGTCTGTTTCAGTGAAGTAGGGCGAGTGGTCGGCGATCGTTGGGAAACCCATGTTGTGCCAGATACGCTGGGCGGTTTCGAGAGGAAGTCCGGCGCACTCTGCGGCTTCTACGGGGGTGTAGCGGCGGCCCTGTCCCAGGAGCGACTTTTCGAGGGCTCGGATTCCTGCTTTGGATTCCTCGTCTCGATAGATATTGTTCTGCGCGAGGTTCTGCAGAATTTTGAGGTTCAGCATTTGGGTTTCGGGGCCCATGGTGGCGCCAGTACCCTGCAGAGAGTGTGCAGGTTTCTGGGGGTCTGCCGTGCTCATTACCGTTGCTGCTCCTTTCATATCTGCCGAATCATCTGTTCTCTCGTGCGGGTGCGCTAGCTGGTGCTGTGCGTCGATTGTGCACTACTTCACTGTATAGCGCCTTGTTAATATACCCTCCACTGCGGTGTTTTGGGCACCAAAGCATCCACCCCCAAAGATATTTTAGTGGAGTAATTCACATTTAAGAATACTCTAATCCACATTTTTCAGCTGATTTAGGTGCCAGGTTAGGCTCTGAGTCAACCGGTCTACCCTCTTTATAGTTGGCAGACACACCCCCGAAAAGCTAGATGTAGCGGGAACTCAAGGCGTAATAGTCACGTCTAGCGGATTTAATTTCTTTTTCAAAACGCCTGGGTTCAGGCACATAGGTCAGACAGTGGTGCGCTCCGTGGCAGACCACATACACGGAGCCATAGCCTAACCAGGCGCCCGGGCCGCGTTGTTTTACCCAGCGTTCCCCCATGGAATCCAAGTAGAGAGAGTCGTCTCCTGTTCGGATCATCACGCCACGGCGAACCACAAGCCGGTGCGTGGTGAGCAGGTAGGAGGTGGTAGCCCAACGCCATCCGGTACGCACCGCTCCGAGAACAGTACCAACCGCACACATCATGCCGAGAGTCCACAGAATCGGTGAGGACCGTGCCGTGGAGGCAAAGGTTGAGGCGGCGATAGCAACCAGTATGTAGGCGAGCGCGGGTAGCAGGGCGCCGTAGTGCTGTCGAGTGGTAATGATGACATGCTCACCGGGGTTGAGTTTTCCGCGCAGACGCATGGTGTTCCTTAGCTGTGCTGGTTGTTATGGGCCGGCTGGAGGCGCCAGTTGAGGCGGTGTGGATTGATGCAGTTGCCGTGCCGGACTGTAATTTTAGGGGTTGGTTCTAGTGTGCCTGCTGAAAGTCTCCGTAGCTACCGTTGACGGGGCGAAGATGCTCAATATCGCCCACCGCGTAGGGCTCTAGGGTTCCATCTTCGCGGCGAATGAGGATGCGCCCCTGCGCGTCGAGGTCTTCGGCGATGCCTTCTACAGTGCTTCCATCCGGCAGGCTCATGCGCACGCTAGCTCCGAGAGTTGCAGTGGCGGCGCGTGCCTGATCGAGCAGACTGATGCTCTGCGGGTTGAGGGGGTCGGGGCGCTCGGGGTCACCGCCGGCGCGCACGAAGGCGCGGTAGCGGCGGGCGAAGATCTTAAGGAGTCGGGTGAGCACCTCGGAGGAGTCGATGACCTGCCCGGTGCACAGGCTCAGGCTGGTGGCGGTGGGTACGGGCAGCTGTTCGGCGGACATGTTCGTATTCTGGCCGATGCCCACAATAATGCTGCGTTGTTGCTCGGTGGAGCCGCTTTCGGGAACGAGCTGGGCGAGGATTCCGCAGCCTTTGGCACCCTGTGCAATCACATCGTTGGGCCATTTGAGGGCGGCGTCTACCCCGTAGTCACGCCAAATATCGACCACGCTGAGCCCGGCGATGAGGGTCAGCCAGTGGTAGCTGTCTTCGGTGAGTTCTCGAGCGAGAGGGTCGGCGGAGGCATGCGGGCGCACCACGATACTTGTGGCGAGGCAGGCACCGGCAGGGGCGATCCAGACTCGGGCCAGACGGCCGCGTCCGGCGCTTTGGTAGAGGCTAGTGTAGACAGAGAGCTCGCCGAGCTGTTCGCGTTCGGAGTCCGTGCCGCCCATAAGTACCTCGCGGGCACGGGTGGTAGTGGAGTCGACTTTATTGTAGAGATTTACGCTGGAGTATCCAGTTTCCATTGCAATGGTGCGGATGCGCGGCGCATCCAAAACCGAACGATCACTCTCGGTATGCATATTCTCCTCCATAGTTTGCGCCTTTCTGTCCTGTCCGAAGCTACTCTGCAGTACTCCGACCCGCCGCCAAAACCTGCCGGTTTCTCTCCAATCGCACTGGTTTCTCACCATATCAATTTCTTGCCGCCGGTGATACCCACCCGGCACCCGAGACGGTACATTAGACAGTGAGGGTGCATGAAGCACCGACCGGCTGCGGAGGTTCCTCCGCTCTGCTCGAAAGAAGACCGATATGGCTTATTACGCAATTACTTACGTTTACGCTGCTCCTGAGGAGCAGGCGAAGTACCGTCCTGCTCACCGTGAGTACCTTGGTTCGCAGATTGAGGCGGGCAACCTGATTGTTTCCGGCCCCCTGCTGGATGGCGAGACCCCCGCCGGCGCTCTGCTGATTGCCAAGGTTGATTCCGCTGAGGCTGCTGAGAAGATTGTGGCTAACGACCCGATGAACATTGGTGGCGCAGTTCTGTCTCACACCGTGACTGAATGGAACCCGGTCCTGGGCACCATCTAAATTTCGCAAAGCTCAAGTAGCTCCCCCCTTCGCCGACAAGGATTGCCGGTGCAAGAGGGGGTTTTTCCGCATCGTATCTTTGCGTCCTAGATGCCTCTTTCGCGCTCTTCGCGCATCATTGCGGGCAGTGTGTGCATGAAAGTGTATCTAGTGTTGATATTCTGGCTCCTCATCTGGCATATGTGTGCTAGTTCGCACTATAGTTGAGAGATATGTACGTTGTTCAAGAGTGCTCTTCGGGGCACCTGAGCACCCTATCACCGCAACCACTGGCTCCCGACGATCGGGTGGAGCAGGAACGAGGAATAATGTCCGAGAACCTCCAGCAGGATTTTGACTTGAGCACCACCGCCGGTAAGCTCGCTGATTTTTATGCACGTCGAGAACATAGCTTTGCTCCCAGCGGTGAGGCAGCTATTGAGAAGCAGCACGCACGCGGTAAGAACACCGCCCGCGAGCGCATCGACATGCTTCTAGACGAGGGTTCTTTCGTAGAATTTGATGCCCTCGCCCGCCACCGCACCACCGCGTTCGGCATGGAGGCGAAGAAGCCTCTGGGGGACGGCCTAGTCTCCGGTTACGGCACCGTGGATGGTCGCCTTGTTGCCGTGTATTCGCAGGATTTCACCGTCTACGGTGGTTCTCTCTCACAGGTGAACGGCGAGAAGATTGTGAAGGTGCAGAAGTTCGCTCTGAAGAACGGCTGCCCGGTTATCGGCATTAACGATGGTGGTGGTGCCCGTATCCAAGAGGGTGTGGCTTCTCTGGCGATGTTTGCCGATATTTTCCGCATGAACGTGCGCGCCTCCGGTGTGGTTCCGCAGATTTCTGTCATTATGGGCCCCTGCGCTGGTGGTGCCGCGTACTCCCCCGCTCTGACTGACTACATCATCATGGTGGATAAAACTTCACACATGTTCATTACCGGCCCGGACGTCATCAAGACTGTGACCGGTGAGGACGTGGACATGGAAACCCTCGGTGGTGCGCGTCAGCATAACGCCGTGACCGGCACCAGCACATACCTGGCTGAAGATGAGGAAGACGCTTTCGACTTTGTGCGTGAGCTTCTGGAGTTCCTGCCCTCAAACAACCTTGCTGAGCCTCTGCCCCTGGAGCATGACCAGGAACCGGTGGTAACTGTAGACGATTTGGATTTGGATACTCTCATCCCGGATTCGGCAAACCAGCCTTATGACATGCGCGCGGTCATTGAGTCCGTCGTGGATGACGGCCACTTCTTGGAGATGCAGGCACTTTACGCCCCGAACGTGATGATTGGTTACGCCCGCGTTGAGGGCCGCACGGTTGGTATTGTGGCGAACCAGCCGATGCAGTTCGCAGGTTGCCTGGATATCTCCGCTTCGGAGAAGGCTGCCCGTTTTGTGCGCCATTGCGATGCGTTCAACATTCCGATTCTGACTTTTGTAGATGTTCCCGGCTTCCTACCCGGTACCGATCAGGAGTTCAACGGTATTATTCGCCGCGGCGCTAAGCTGCTCTACGCTTACGCGGAGGCGACCGTTCCGTTGGTCACCGTTATTACCCGTAAGGCGTACGGCGGTGCGTACATTGTGATGGGTTCGAAGAAGCTGGGTGCCGATATTAACCTGGCGTGGCCCACCGCTCAGATTGGCGTGATGGGTGCCCAGGGTGCGGTGAATATTCTGTACCGTCGTGAGCTGGCTGCTCTGGCGGCTGAGGGTGGCGATGTTGAGGCTCGCCGCGCTGAGCTGATTACCAAGTATGAGGAAGAGCTGCTGAACCCATACCAGGCTGCTGAGCTGGGTTACATTGATGAGGTTATTGCCCCGAGTGAGACTCGCATGCGTATTATTTCCTCGTTGCGTGCCCTGCACGATAAGCGTGCGGCAACCCCGGCGAAGAAGCACGGCAATATCCCGCTGTAGGCTTCCGATGTGCCCGCACCATTTGTGGCGCGGGCATTCACAGGATTTTAGGTTTTCTAAGGAGGTGTGCCTTTGGCAGGCTACAACCCGCTGAATTATTTCTCATTCGGTAAAAAGAAGGATAGTTCGGAGGCTACTGAGAGCGCCGAGCAGCTTGAGCGTAGCTCCGCACATTCTTCTGCGCATGCAGATACCGCATCCAGCGCCGCGAAGGATTCTGCTCAGCCTTCGGTAGATACTGACACTAAGCAGGAGCCTCTACTGAAGGTGGTTATGGGATCCCCCACCCCGGAGGAGATTGCTGCCCTCACCGCGGTGGTTGCAATGATGCAGGCAAATGGCGAGCAGCAGGAGCAGAACTTGCTGGTGGGTGCCGCTTCACGGATCCTGAACCGCGGTCAGCGCCTGGGCGCTTCCTTGCGCCCGGGCCCCGGTTCGTGGAGGCGCGCTCGCCCCATGTAATGCGGGTAGCTCACATCTGACGGATAGATTCCCGTTACACCTGCTGGTATGACGGGAATCTATTGTATTGTCCCAAATTCAAGACTTATATTGCGTTATTCAATATCTAATACACTGATTCATATGGTTTCGTCATATTAGAGCCAATAAAGTCATGATGATATATGCTGATGCTACGATGTATATACCGTCACAATAGTGTTAGTAAATTGGCAGGGACCGTGGCAAAGATGATGAATAAAAACCATAGGCCCCCACCGGATGTCTATATCACGCTTCTGTTGCCGGCACTACGGCGCTTGTCGAAGACTGTGCCTCGCACCGCCGCCTATGTTAGCGAGCAGTTGCGGCAGCAGACTAAGGCGTTGGGGTCGAAGAAGAACCTACCAGCTCTTGAATCCACCGATTTTGCGGTGGCTGTGCGTACCACCTTGAAAATCTTGGTGGCACTTCGTTATGCCCAGCTTATGCCTCGTTTGACTCCGTGGGAGAAGAGGAAGTACCTGCTTACTCCCCTGGGTGCCGAACTGACCTGCACCCCGCATCTGCACGGTTCGGTGCCGCCGCATGTTGTGAAGCAGGTGCAGGCTTTGTGCTCTCAGAGTTTGACGGCGAAGAGTGTGAAGAAGCTGCAGAAGCAGGCGAACGCGCTACTGGAGAATGCTGAGGAAGAGCATCGCCTCATTTTTGGCGCTTCTGATACCGGTGCCCTTCATACTCTGTCACCTTTCTCAGGTGCTGATTATACTCAGCTGAACCCCGCTGCTTATGATGCAACCGATGCCGACTACCCTATCCCCGCCCTAAATTCTGCTGGACCTGCAAATTCTTGGCCTGCCGGTCAGTCTCCGCTGGATATTATTTTGCGTGCCAGCGATTCGCCGGTGATTCACGCTCAGGCTGAGTTTGCGGAGCATTTTACGCAGGATTTGATTCAGCATATTCACGCGGTGACGCCAGAATATTTTGAGCAGATTGTTGCCGATATTTTTACGGCTCTTGGTTTTAGTACCGAGGTAACCGGCGGTGCTGATGATAAGGGTGTTGATGTTATTGCCCACTATTCTGAGGGCCTGGATTTCGCGCCGATTTATATTCAGGTGAAGCATTATTGCGGAACTATGAAGGTCACCCCCAACCAGATTCAGAAGCTTGCCGGTGCGGTACTTCTGCACGGCGGTTTACAGGGCGTTTTGGTGACCTGCGGTGCTTTTGCGCATCCGGTGCCTGAGTATTTGCAGGGTTTGCCGGGTGCACGCAATATTGCTCTGGTTGATCAGCACCACTTGGTGGAGCTGATGATTCGCCATCGTGTGGGCGTGCTTGATGGTGAGGGCGAGTGCGGCTATCGCATTGATGAGGAGTATTTTGCTTGCGGTTTGGAGTAGCCGGGGGTGTTTTGAGGTGAGTTTTTCTCTCTGAATGTCTCTGGTCTTCGCGCATTTCCTGCGTTATTTCACTTAATGTATTTTCACTTTTCCTTGAGGATATTTTTCATATATCGGCTGGTTTTAGAAATCTAGGTTATTTTTTGAACCAGCCGATACAATGGGATTGTAATGCGTTATATATACTCGCATTATTTCACGAAGTGCATATACCCGTGACGGTGTCAGTACTTCACCATAATTTATAGCGTTCTTTCCGGGTGCACGTCATAGAAGACGGTACGTAAGCGAAACGGGCTGAGAAATCTGTCTTTCCTGCTTCTCTTCACGACGGGTTACCAAAGTGACGACCCAAAAATAAAGATGGTGTCGCCCAGTATTGTGTGATTATTTTCCCGCTCGAATGACTGCACTTTATGAAGAATGCCCGCACGATAAATACCACCAGATAAGGAGCCCAGCGTGGCTTTTGTGAATAAAACAATGCTCCATATCGACCATTCGGAATTGCACTCTCTGCAGCAGGAAACCTCGTGGGAGGCTCTACCAGAGGAAGCACGCACTCTCAGCGTTGCGGCGGCTTTCTCTCTGCTCCGCCATTTTGAGCGCGCTCAGGACCATGGCGAGAAGGTTTTCTTCCCCGATATGTACACCCCCGTAGGTGTGGACCTGGGTTTCAATATGACTCAGCGTTTCATTGCGGTCGATGACAATGTTCTCTTCCGTGAGGCACTCAATAAGCTGATCGCGGCGCTGGTCAATGCTAACTATCTTGAGGTATCCCTCAGCCAGTTGCATCCGGGCAACCTGCACTACAGCCTCAGCAAGGCTGGCCGTGAGCTACTCGGTACTCCGAAGGAACAGCAGGCACAGGCTCTTCTGCCGGTTCTGCCTCTCCTTAGCGGCGTGCACCTCTTCTACCTGAAGCAGTTCTACCCGGTTCTGCTCTCTCACATTACGGTACGTGAGCTTCTGCCCATCGTTCTGAGCGTGACCCCGTCCTACCCTGCGGCGGCTCCCGTGAAGATTCGCGAGCTGGTGCTACGCGAGTGCGGTTTCGTACAGGGCTGGTACGGTCTGTCATACCTGGAGCAGCGCATTATTGAGCCGGTGATTGCTAAGGCGCTGAGCCTGTTGACCCGCGAGGGCTACCTCCGCACCAAGACTATTCACGAGCACACGGATTCTCCGCTGACTCTGTACTCGCTGTCGCCTTCGGCGAAGGAGCTGGTGGCACGCTATGAGGAGACCGGCGTGCCGGCGAGCGAGCTAAGCTCCGTGCTGGCACTGGTGAAAGATGAGGGCGCCTCCATTACGGCTGAGGATATTGCCGCAACTGATGCTCTGCTGACCCATATGGGTGTTCTTCTGCTCGACACCCTCAACGACCATGGCGCCGATGTGGAGCTGAGCCTTCCGAGCCTGGAGCAGGTCTTTGACCGCGACGAGCGCATTCAGCAGGAGTCCTCAAACCCTTACTTTGTGCAGATTGACGCACAGGATTACCTCTACGATGTGCTGATTGCCCACCACTACCTCTCCGAGGGTGAGACTGTCTATTCACTGGGTTCGGCTTTCGCGCCGGCTCTGGCGCAGATGGTTGAGCCGAGCGTTCAGAAGCTGGTGGCTTCGGCCCTACTGGATCCCGCTGCTGTAGATGCTCTGCCATACCCACATCAGTTGCTGCACCCGATTCTGAAGCTTGTGGAGGAGAACCCGCGTATTTCCTACTACAACATCTACGATGAGTTGAAGCTCGCCTTGGATATCCCGTACCTACAGGGTGAGGTTGCTCCGCACCGTTATAAGCTGACCCCACGTCTGCGTAACCGCTATTCGGTGGCGATGCATGTGCTTAAGGGCGAACGCTACCTGAATGCTCTGCGTGAGGGTACGGGTCGTACTTCTCGCAAGAATCCGGAGCGTTATGAGCTGAGCGATGCGGGTAAGGAGCTGCTCAAGCGATTCCCGGAGGGTGCTCCGGAGGCGGTGACCGCCCGCATGGCACCGTTGCCGCCGCAGTCACTCAAGCACAAGCTGCCTCAGGATATTGCGGCTGAATTGCAGGCTCGTGAGGAGGCTCTTCAGGCTGCTAAGGAGGCGCGCGCGGCGGAGCGTCAGGCTCGTCTGGCGGCTCGTGAGGGTGCATCTCGTGAGCAGTTGGCTCCGGTTCCGGGTGCTTCTCCGGCGTTGTTGGCGCGTCCAGCTGGTTCGCCGGTAGCGGCTACTGCCCAGGGGCCCGCTGAGGTTCCGGCGGGACCGGTCGCTGAGGCTACCGCCCAGTCTGCTGTATCCACTCCTGCTGTTTCGGCTACTGAGCCCTCGACCGCGTTGCAGGTGGCTGCCGCTCAGGTGCGTGAGGCGCTGAAGCGTTACCGTCAGGTGTTCCGCCGCGAGGCGTTGGCTCCGGCGTTGGCTCAGGTGTCTGAGGAGCGTTTCCGTAGCATTGGTTTCGATTTGTTCCTAATGCGCGGCTACACTGTAGAGGCTTTGGAAGCTCAGGGCGTGGACGGCGTGGCAATCCCCGCCACCGGCGAAAAAGAACGCGCATTCTACGTACGTACTCTGCGCCCGGTAGCTAGCAGTGTTCTGTCCGCAAGCGTTCAGCCGCAGGATATTACCGCGTTCTTCCTGGCGATTCACGCCCGCGGTGGTCAGCTCGGCACCTTCATCACGAACGCACCGTTCAGTGATGAGGCATACGATGAATTCATCCGCTGCTCAACCAAATACCCGAACATTCTGGTTGACTTGGTATCCGGCGATGAGCTGCAGGACCGCCTCATTGCCCACCGCCTCGGCGTGGTTGAAGGCACGAACGGTCTGCTGGAACTCAACGGCGAATACTTCGCCATCTAGCAGCTTTTAGCCTATCTTGGTGGCGTCCCGGTCTTCTCTTTCCTGCACGTTCAGGTGGGAGAAAGCCGGGGCGTTTTCGCGCCTGCGCCCCGGTGAGTTGTCCCCAGGTGAGCCATTTTCCTCGCATTCGGTGCTGCTCAGCCCGTAATATTGCCGGTTTAGGCGACCTAAATCACCGAAAATCGTGGTTGAAGGCACACCCCTGAGTTAGGATATGAACATGAGCACTTACCAGGAACTTCCCAGCATCTACCGATTGAAGCGCTCGCTGACCGACGTCGATCAGATCGCTAACGAATATTTTGAAAAGGTCCTCGACCTGAACCCCGTCCAGGCAACCGAGCTTGGTCGTAAAGGTGTAGAGACGCTGTATCCCGACTACTCACCCGCCGGGGAGAAGGCTTTTGCGCGCCTTGCTAAGAAGACTTTGAAGAAGGTCGATAACGTCCTGCCTGTTGATGACGTTGACCTGGTCACCCTGGATGCTCTGCAGGAGCGTCTGAGCCTGTATCGCAAGCAGTACAAGGCTGGCTTTGGTGGCTGGCAGATGAACAATATTGCCTCCGTCCCGCAGGAGGTGCGCTCAGTCTTTGACCTGATGAAGCGCAATACCCAGCAGGATTGGGAGCACATTATTGGTCGTATGCACCGCGTGACCGAGGCGCTGGAGGGCCACATCCAGACTCTTGAGGCGGCTCGTGAAGAGGGTAAGGTTGCCCCGCGCCGCCAGGTGGATATTGTCATTGAGCAGACCGCCGCATACTATGCTCCCGGTGGTTTCTTTGACGAGCTTGCGACCGAAGTTGCCGCAGCTGTGCCCTCCCTAAAGGATGAGGCTGCCGCCGGTGCCGAGGCTGCAAAGGAAGGCTACCGCTGCCTCAACAGCTACCTGGTGGAGAAGCTGCAGCCGGTCGCGCCCTCCCGCGACGCTGTGGGCCGTAAGGCGTACAGCCTGCACTCCCGTTCATTCCTGGGTACCACCATTGACCTGGACGAAACCTATGCCTGGGGCGTGAAGGAGCTGGAGAGCATTATTGCTCGTCAGCGTGAGGTTGCCGAAGAGATTGAGCCGGGCGCAAGCATTGAGCGTGCGAAGCAGCTACTCGATGAGGATCCGGCACGTCAGCTGCACGGCACCGATGAGCTGAAGGCGTGGATGCAGAAGCTCGCCGACACCGCGGTAGAGAACCTGGCGGATACTCATTTTGAAATTGGCGGCCCCATGCGCCGCATTGAATGTTGCATTGCGCCCACGAATGAGGGCGGTATTTACTACACCGGCCCCTCCCCCGATTTCTCGCGCCCCGGACGCATGTGGTGGTCGGTTCCCGAGGGTGAGGACACGTTCACTACCTGGCGTGAAACCTCCACTGTGTACCACGAGGGTGTTCCGGGCCACCACCTGCAGATCGCTATCGCTACGGCTCTGAAGGGCACCATGAACTCCTGGCGCACAAACATGCTGTGGGTTTCCGGTCACGGTGAGGGCTGGGCACTGTATGCCGAGCGACTCATGGAGGAACTGGGCTATCTGAAGGATCCGGGTGACCGCATGGGCATGCTGAACGCTCAGCGTATGCGTGCCGCCCGCGTGGTCTTCGATATTGGTGTTCACTGCGAGATGCCGATTCCCGATGAGTGGGCTGAGCAGTTAGGCGTTGAGCCGGGCACCATCTGGACTTCTGACCTGGGTTACGAGTTCTTGAAGCTGAACCTGGACGAGTCCGAGGGTCAGCAGCGTTTCGAGTTCCTGCGTTACCTGGGTTGGCCGGGTCAGGCACCAAGCTACAAGATTGGCGAGCGCCTCTGGCTGGAGCTACGCGATCAGGCTCTGCACCGCGGCGATGACATGCGTGCGTTCCACACACGTGCGCTTCTGCTTGGTTCGGTGGGTCTGGACACTCTGCGCCGCGCCCTGACCGACGAGATGATGCTTCCTCTGGATACTGAGGATGACGATGATGAGGACGACGAGTAGCCCCTCGTCTGCTCGTTCCTCGGCGAGTGGATCTCTGGAGCCTCTGATCTGGAATCTCTGAGCTAGAGTCTTCGATGAGGAACTCTATAGATGAAGTCCCCGCTCCAGCTTTGCGGCTGATGCGGGGACTTCGCTGTATTTTCGTGTCTTCTGAGGATTATATCTTCTGGGGGCTATCCGAAGTTTGCGGTGCGGGGGTCGGTGGTGTCGAATCCCATGCCGGTAGAGTCGTTCAGATCCACCAGGTGCGGGGCAAAGCGGCACCAGTAGTCGGTGAGCGCGCCGTTTGATTCACGGATGCCCACACCTACGGTGCGTCCGTCGACCACCCACACGCCGAGGATGGGGTGGCTGACCGGATTGATAATCCCTTCGTAGTGCGGTGCCGGAATGTACTCCTGGTAGATGAATTCGCTTTCGGGAGCGCTGGCGAAGAAATCGTCGTCTTCAGGCTTGATGAAGACGTCGTAGTCGGGGGCGTAGATTTCTACGCCGTCACCTTCACGCCCGAAGATGGGCTTGCGAACCCAGTTACGCATGCCGCCGCGGTGGCCCGCGTAGGTGGGTACGAGGTTCGGGTGGCCCGGGTACTTGTCCCAGAGCGCAGCGAGCAGCAGCTTATTGGAGAGGAACATCTTCCACGCTGGCTCAATCCAGCGCTGCACAGCGCCATGGTAGGCGAAGAGGAGCTTGTCGTAGCCTGCATCGCTGTCGGTGACCAGGTCTTCCCAGGGGTAAAGCTTGAAGAGGTTGGTGATGGTGCATCCGTAGGCATCTTCCCAGCTCTTGGTTTCATCGTTGAAGATGATTTCGTCGATGGGAATCATGTGGGTTTTGATGCCCGCCTGCTGTGCCGCGTAGGCGATGAGCCAGAGGTTGTTGTAGTCCTCGTTATTCTCATCAATCTCAGCGGTCACATGCGCCAGGTGCAATACAGGCTGCACGCCGGCGGCAATTTCGGCTGCGAAGATATGGCGCCAACGGTTGGTGAAGGCTTCGCCGATTTCGCCCCAGTGGGCGTAGCCGCGGGTGTCGAGGCGCTGATCTTTCGCCCAGGTTTTCTGGCTGACTGCCGCCTCCACGATGCCGGTGGGGGTGTCTGCGTTGTATTCGAGCAGTTTCATAGGGTCTCCGGGCACACCGGAGTAGCTGAAGTCGAAGCGGCCGTAGAAGTCGGCGTCGCGGCGGTTCCAGGATTCTACGGCGAGGTTGAATGCCGCCTGCGGCAGACCGAGGGTACCGAACGCGCCGGAGGCAATGTATTCGACGGTTTCCAGGCATATGCGGTGCATTTCTTCCGCCTGGGCACGCAGGAAGTCCATTTCTTGCGGACTGAAAATGTAGGCGGCGTATTCGTTCCAATAGTGGTCGGTGTCGTGGGGGCCGTCCACGCTGTATGTGAGGCCTTCCTCAATGATGACGTTCTCCCAGTCGGGTCGACCGACAGGAAATTCTTCACGGCGCATGAGGGGCTAGGCTCCTTCGAAATAGTGATTGGAAAATAGTGAGGAAAATGCGGGCGGAACCGTTCAGTCCCTGCCCGCATTCAGTGTGATGGTTTATGGCTTAGCCACCAGAGGTACCGCCACCCGACTTGGAGCCGCCGCCAAAACCGCCCTTACTGCCGGACTTCGAGGACGAACCCGACTTGGAGGTGTTCGACTTGCTGTAGGAGCCGGTGCTACCGCTATTGCTGGTGCCCTGCTTACCGCTGGAGACCGAGCCGGTGGTCTTATTACGCACCGAGGAGGTCTTACCGGAGTTGTTGGTGCCGGTCACCTTGCCCGAGGAGATGGTGGAGGACTTCTTCGCGCTGCGGTAGGAGTCTTCAAAGCTACCGCCCTTAGAGGAAACGCCACTGTAGACGGTGCCGTTGCTGGGTCGGGTAGTACTACCTCCGGAGAGCCTGGTGCCCACACCGGGAACCATGGGGGTACCGGTGGAGTTCGCAGCACTCTGGCGACCCAGGTAGTACCAGAGGAACGCATTCGAATTACTGTGGGTGGTGGTCGAACCTGAGGAACTAGAAGAACCGAAAGAACCGGAAGAGCTTGAGGACTCCGTAGAAGAGCCTGAAGGCGATTCGGTCGGCTCCTGAACGCCTGCCTTCTCACATTCGCTATCTTCCACGCGCAGGGCGGTCTTCGCGTCCTGGCAGACGCGGGCGTACTCTTCACCCTGCGACAGGAATGCGTTCTCTTCCTGGTGCATGGAGTTGTAGGCGAAGATGCCACCGCCAATCAGTAGCACGCCAGCGCCAGCTACGGCAATCATTTTGGCGATGCCGGGGCGGGTTGCACCCAGGTTCAGGGCCTGCTGGGCAGAGGTCTGTGCGGCACGGGTAGCAAAGTTGGCAACTGCTTCCATGCGGTTGCCGGGCTTCTTCGGAACGTTAGGGGTGGTGGTTCCGCCGGGGTATTGGGGAGCAGAACTCATGCATCTCTCCTTGAACGGTGGTGCGTGGCGTATTACTCAGCGCGTATATAAAACTGAGTGAATACAGCATCATCCGGCGACTTTCGCCGGACTACCGGTGTGGCTCCAGCATATCAAGCTCTAGCTTTCGGATTATTAGCTGACGGCAAAATCTCAGCAAGCTTCCCAGCATGTTGCGCAGTTGTTTCCTTTCTTTTTGCTTTTGCGGTGACTGCCGGTTAACTATCAGCCGATCTAACTGCCTACTGGCGCAGCAGGCAGCACTGGTGGACACACTGGTAGATGTGCTGTTGGATGCACTGCCGAAAGGTGCCGCCGGAAGGTCACGATTCGTCACACATCCCCTATACTGCACCGGATTGCAATACTTCTTCACACAAACTCGCGCCGGAGTACGCAAAAGGTTTAGAGTATGCCACATGTCTACACCGCATGCAGCATCTCGTTCACGTCTACCCAAGTGGGCTACTTCTTTCGGCAACCAAATCATTGCCTCCCTCCTTCTGGGTATTGTTCTTGGCGCGCTCGCTCTCGCATTGGGCGGGGACGCGAAGAGCAACCCTAACTGGCTCATGGTGACCTTAGATACCATTGGTTCCTCCTACATCACCCTGCTGAAGGCGGCTGTTGTTCCGCTGATTTTCACCGCCGTGGTCGCCTCCATCTCTAACCTGTCACAGGTGACTAACGCGGCGCGTCTGGCGGTTAACACGCTCATCTGGTTTGCGATTACCGCGTTCTTCGCAGTGCTCATTGGTATTGCGATGGGCCTGCTTGTTCAGCCGGGCGTGGGCGCGCAGGTGCAGGGCAAGGCGTACACCGGCTCGACCGGGTCATGGACCGCGTTCCTAACCGGTCTGATTCCGGTGAACTTCTTGGGTCTGGGCGTCAGCGCTAAGTCCGGTGATTCCGGCATCACCGCCTCGGCATCCTTCAACGTGCTGCAGATTCTGGTCATTTCCGGCGTGGTCGGCATTGCCGCGCTGAAGGTCGGTGAGGCAGCCAAGCCGTTCATTGACGTGGTCAAGAGCGCTCTGGAGATTATTCAGAAGATTCTATGGTGGATTATTCGCCTGGCACCGCTGGGTACCGTGGGTCTCATTGCTAAGGCAGTGTTCGCGTACGGTTGGGCGTCAATGGGTTCGCTGGTCGCGTTCGTCATCGCTCTCTACATTGGCCTGCTACTGGTCTTTCTCGTGGTCTACCCGATTATTGTTCGCGCGAACGGCCTATCGGTCCGCCAGTACTTCTCTGGCGTGTGGCCGGCGCTCCAGCTGGGCTTCGTGTCCCGCTCTTCGATGGGTTCGATGCCGATGACTCAGACCGTTGCCGAACGCAACCTGGGTGTTCCCCGCGCCTACGCATCCTTCGCCGTTCCGCTGGGTGCGACCACCAAGATGGACGGTTGCGCCTCGGTTTACCCCGCTCTTGCCGCGGTCTTCGTGGCTCAGTTCTACGGTATTCAACTGGACTTCACTCAGTATCTGCTGATTGTAATGGTGTCCGTTCTCGGTTCGGCTGCGACTGCCGGTACGACCGGCGCTATCGTGATGCTGACCCTGACCCTTTCCACTCTGGGTCTGCCGCTGGACGGTGTGGGTCTGCTCCTGGCGATTGACCCGATTGTTGATATGGGCCGTACCGCTCTGAACGTTGCCGGTCAGGCTCTGGTTCCCGCAATTGTGGCTCGCCGCGAGGGCATCCTGGATGAGGATCTCTACAACGCTCCCCGTTCGGAGGGTGGCTTTGTGACTCAGGAATTCTACAATGAGCGCATCGCCGGCGAGGCGCAGCGACTTCACGAGGTGGAGGAGACGGCACGCCGCTAATCTGGCTGAGGCTCACACACGGCGCTAGGCGGTACTGCTTAGCGCCGTGCTGCTTCTCCACCGTCTATGCCCCCAGCATGGGC
Organism: Rothia similimucilaginosa; assembly: GCF_029850985.2. Classification (NCBI taxonomy): domain Bacteria; kingdom Bacillati; phylum Actinomycetota; class Actinomycetes; order Micrococcales; family Micrococcaceae; genus Rothia; species Rothia similimucilaginosa. The sequence continues at coordinate 1,631,039 of NZ_CM138149.1, forward strand.
AAAATACATTCGTCAAACGTCATAAAACATCACGATCGATCCTTCTTTTCGTTAATTCTTGAGAAGAGTTATGATTTTGAACGGCGTGCTCCATCTCCTACGTGGTTGAGGGGGATGGGACACGCTCTTTTTTATACCCTCCGAGCTCGACGCTCCGGCCCTCCCCTCCCGCAGATCACGCCCTCAGATTACTCCTAGGGCCCGTATTCAGCGCTGATACACCGGCGGAGGGTTCCACCTAGTGACCCTCAATCTGCACCCGAGAGTAAAACTCGCCGGCAACACTCTAAAATAGAACCCATGACTACCAGTGCTTCATCAACCCAACTGATTCTTGCCTCCGCCTCCCCGGCGCGCCGCAAGCTCCTGGAAGACTCGCGCATCGTGTTCACGGTGCGCGTCTCCTCCGTAGATGAGGACGCCGCGCTCACCGCCGCCAACAACCAGGCACGAGCGCAGGGACGGGCAGGACTCACCCCGGCTGAAACAGCCTCCCTGCTGGCGCAACTGAAGGCGCAGGCAGTTGCCGCCGAACTTGCCGCCGAGGGTGTACGCAATGCATTGGTTCTGGGATGCGATTCGGTCTTCGAGTTTGAGGGGGTTGCCTACGGTAAGCCTCACACTGCTCAGGCGGCACGTGAGCGCATCAGCGCAATGAGCGGCAACTACGGTGTGCTGCATACCGGTCACGCACTCGTGGATTTGCGTGGCATTGAGCTGGGTGCCGAATTACCCGCTACTTCTGACCTACCCACTGTTTCTGAGTTGCGCAGTGCTACCGTCCACTTCGATACGCTCAGCCCCGAAGAAATTGAGGCGTACATTGCTACCAGTGAGCCGCTCTGGGTAGCCGGTTCCTTTACCCTGGACGGCTACGGTTCGGCATTTATTCGCGGTATTGAGGGTGAGTTCCACACGGTGGTGGGCTTATCCATCCACGCGCTACGCGATATGCTGCGCCGCCGCGAAGTTGCGGTAACCGAGTTGTGGATAGCAGCCCAAGACGAGGAGTTAGATCCAGCGTAATCATATAAATCTGTCTCAAAGCGCGCCCTGAAATACACATTATTGAACACCAATCGATAAGATAGAACAGTATGATGCGCGTTATATTCGCCAATCCTGCCAATGTATCCTTGGAGCAGGAGATTAAAGGAGAGCTTTAAGTGACTCAGCACCAGGCAGAAACCCCCAAGAAATTTACTGCAGTCCCCGGCCGCCATACTGGCCCGGTCAGCAAGATTCTGATTGCTAACCGCGGCGAAATTGCTGTCCGCGTGATTCGTGCGGCCCGTGATGAGGGCCTGCAGACCGTCGCCGTCTACGCTGACCCCGACCGCGACGCCCAGCATGTAAAGCTTGCCGATGAAGCCTACGCTCTCGGCGGCGCCACCGCGGCACAGTCCTACCTGGTGATGGACAAGCTCATTGAAATCGCTCGCCGCTCCGGTGCTGACGCTGTACACCCCGGCTACGGTTTCCTTTCTGAGAACGCACAGTTCGCGCAGAAGTGCATTGACGCTGGTCTGACCTGGATTGGCCCCTCCCCCGAGTCCATTACCCAGCTGGGTGATAAGGTGGCTGCCCGCCACATCGCGCAGAAGGTGGGCGCTCCCCTGGTGCCCGGTACTAAGGACCCTGTCAAGTCCGCCGATGAGGTTGTTGCTTTCGCAGATGAGCACGGTCTGCCCATCGCGGTGAAGGCCGCATTCGGTGGCGGTGGCCGCGGCATTAAGGTTGCCCGTGACCGTGAAAGCATCGTCGAGATGTACGAATCCGCTGTTCGTGAAGCCACCGCAGCATTCGGCCGTGGCGAATGCTTCATCGAGCGCTTCCTGGACTCGCCCCGCCACGTTGAGACCCAGTGCCTGGCGGATGCGCACGGCAACGTTGTGGTGGTATCCACCCGTGACTGCTCCCTGCAGCGCCGTAACCAGAAGCTTGTCGAGGAGGCACCCGCCCCCTACCTGAGTGATGAGCAGAACAAGCGCCTCTACGAGGCATCCCGCGCAATTCTGCGTGAGGCTGGCTACCAGGGTGCTGGCACCTGTGAGTTCCTGGTCGGTACCGACGGCACCATCTCCTTCCTGGAGGTGAACACTCGACTGCAGGTGGAGCACCCCGTCTCTGAAGAGATTTCCGGCCTGGATTTGGTTCGTGAGCAGTTCCGCATTGCCCGCGGCGAGAAGATTGAGGATAAGGACCCGGTTCTGCGCGGTCACTCCTTCGAGTTCCGTATTAACGGTGAGGATGCGGGCCGTTCCTTCATGCCTGCCCCCGGTACCATCGAGAAGATGACCGTACCCACCGGACCCGGTGTTCGCTGGGATTCCGGCTTCGTGGCTGGCGACGTTATCGGCGGTAACTTCGACTCCATGCTGGCTAAGCTCATTGTCACCGGAGCGGATCGCGAGCAGGCTCTGCAGCGTGCCCGCCGTGCCTTGGCTGAGCTGACTATTGAGGGTATGCCCACCGTCATTCCGTTCCACCGCGTTGTGTTGAATGATCCCGCTTTCGCGCCGGCTGAGGGCGGCGATTTCAAGGTGCACACCCGCTGGATTGAGACCGAGTTCAACAACACCATCCCCATGTACTCTGGTGCACCCGGTAGCGTGCGCTCCGATGAGGATGAACGCACCACCGTGGTCGTTGAGGTGAACGGCAAGCGCATGGAGGTATCTCTGCCCGATTTGAGCGGTAACGCGAAGCCTGCCGCTAAGTCCGCGTCCAAAACCCGCAAGTCCCGTTCGGCGCGCGGCGCCGCGAAGGGTGGCGGTGACGAGCTGACCAGCCCCATGCAGGGCACCATTGTGAAGGTTGCCGCTTCTGACGGTGACACCGTCGCTGAAGGCGACCTGATTCTGGTGTTGGAGGCCATGAAGATGGAGCAGCCCATTATCGCGCACAAGGCGGGTAAGGTTTCGGGTCTGTCGGCTAAGGCTGGCGATACCGTCACCTCCGGTACGGTGCTGGCGACCATCAAGTAAGACCTTTCAGCACCCTCGCGAGCGCTCCAGGCTATACAAATCCCCCGGAAGGGTTGAGGTATTACCTCGTACCCTTTCGGGGGATTCTCCATATGTGCTCTCTTCTGTTTCTATGGGATTTACGCGACTAACCCCTGTGATTACGTCCAGATAGTGACTGCATTTGTTGGGCTTTTTCTGAACAGAGTTATAATGTTGCACTTTAGAGGAGCCTTTCAGAATCCAGCGCCCACCGCACCCCACCCGGTGCAGTTACGGCCCCCGGTACGCGTCTACAGCACACCCGCATCCCGCGCTGAACGGTCATGGAACACCTACCTCAGGCTCCTTGTGTACACACAAATTCACCATCTGGGAGTTTTCCTCATGAGCGCCTCTGCACCTGACACGAAAGCGTCTGCTGCATCGGTGAAGAATACGACTCCTCGTAGTCGAGTTATTCTTGCCTCGCTCGTTGGTACCACCATCGAGTTCTACGATTTCTACATTTACGCCACCGCAGCCGTGGCTGTGTTCCCTGTGCTGTTCTTCCCCTCGAAGGACGCAACCACTGAACTTCTGGCGTCCTTCGCTACTTTCGGCGTTGCCTTCATCGCGCGCCCTCTCGGTTCAATAATCTTCGGCCACTTCGGCGACAAGATTGGCCGTAAGGCAACCCTCGTCGGTGCGCTGCTCACTATGGGTCTGGCAACCTTCATCATCGGTCTGCTGCCCACCTACCACCAGATTGGTCTGTGGGCACCGACTATGCTAACCATTATGCGTTTCTGCCAGGGCCTGGGCCTGGGTGGTGAATGGTCCGGTGCAGCACTACTCGCCAGCGAATATGCTGAGGAAGGCAAGCGTGCCCGCGCCGCTATGTGGCCTCAGCTGGGCGCACCCATCGGCTTTGTGCTTGCAAACGGCTTCATGCTGCTGCTGACCAGCTGGATTTCCTTCAACTCCGCGACCGACGGTAAGACCCTTGATCATCCCTTCCTCGTCTGGGGTTGGCGTATTCCGTTCCTGATGTCCATCGTGATGGTCGCTGTCGGCCTGTACGTGCGTTTTAAGCTGGAGGAGACCCCCGTCTTCGCCAAGGCTGCCGCTAACAACGAGAAGGTTAAGACCCCCCTCGTTGAGGCGTTCAAGGTCGCTTGGTGGCCCATGATTCAGGGTACCTTCATCATGGTTGCATGCTACGTGCTGTTCTACCTGATGACAGCGTGGGTTCTTTCCTACGGTATCGGCAAGGTTGAAAAGGGCGGTCTGGCTATCCCCTACCGAGAGTTCCTTGTGATTCAGCTGATTTCCATCATCGGCTTCGCAATCTTCATCCCGATCTCGGGTTGGCTGGCCGATAAGTACGGCCGCCGCACCCAGCAGCTGTGGACCACCATCGCGATGGCAGTCTTCGGTCTGTGCTTCGGCCTGTTCATCTCCCCCTCCGTTGTCGGCACCGGCCAGAATGCGAACGTCGCAGTGGTCACCTTCTTCATCTTCATCGGTATGTGCCTGATGGGTCTGTCCTTCGGTTCCATGTCCGCATACCTGCCGGAGTTGTACCCCACCAAGGTGCGATACACCGCCAGCGGTATCGCCTACAACGTGGCGTCCATCCTCGGTGCGGCGCTGACCCCGTTCGTGGCAGTGTGGCTGAACACCTCCTACGGTGTGGCTGCCGTAGGCGGTTACCTGGCGTTCGCTTCGATCCTGAGCGTTGTCTTCATCCTGCTCACTCACGAAACCCGTGATGTGGACATGAACGCTGTCAGCACCACGAAGTAAAACTTCGCGGAGCTAACGCGTCTCTACAGCAAAGCGGTGGGGGCCGACTCCTGAATCTTAGAACTTCAGGAGGCGGCCCCCACCGCTTTTATACGCGCAGAGATACTGGACCTTCAGAGATGCTACGTCCGGCTCAGTGCCTCATCTGCACAGATTACAGACCGCGAGTGTGCAGCTTGCGTGCCGCCTCAGCAATAGAGCCGGAGAGCGAGGGGTAGACTGTGAAGGTATCCGCCAAATCATCCACCGCGAGTTTCTTCTCCACAGCCAAGGCAATGGGGTAAATCAGCTCGGAGGCGCGCTGACCAACCACCACGCCACCGATGACGGTGCCGGAGTGGCGGCGAGCAAAAATTTTCACGAATCCATCGCGCATCGCCATCATCTTCGCACGCGGGTTGGTGCTCAGCTGCAGGGTCACTGCATCGCCACGGTACGCCCCCTCGGCAAGGTCCTTCTCGCTCACACCTACGGTCGCAATCTCCGGAGAGGTGAAGATGTTTGCGGCAACCTTATCAGTGCGCAGCGGGCGCACCGCGTCACCGAGGATGTGTGCCATAGCGATACGTCCCTGCATTGCAGCCACGGAAGCCAGCGGGTACACGCCCGTGCAGTCGCCAGCGGCGTAAATGCTGTTCACGCTCGTGCGGGACACGCCGTCCACCTTAATATGGCCACTCGGAGTCTGTTCAACACCGGCAGCTTCCAGGCCCAAATCTTCAGTGTTCGGAATCGAACCAATAGCCACCAGGCAGTGAGTGCCAGAGACCTTACGGCCATCGGACAAGGTCACGATGACACCGGAGCCGTCCTCAGTACGCTCAACAGCAGACGCGCGAGAACGCGGCATCACTTGCACGCCGCGACGTTCAAAGACGTCCTCCAGCACGCGGGCTGCGTCCTCGTCCTCACCGGGAAGCACGCGGTCACGCGAAGACACCAGGGTCACCTTAGAACCCAGACCGTTATATGCAGAGGCGAACTCCGCACCGGTCACACCCGAACCAATCACGATGAGCTCCTCAGGAACCTCGCACAAGTTGTACAGCTGAGTCCAGGTCAGGATGCGCTCTCCATCAGGCATACCGGTCGCCATTTCACGCGGATGCGTACCCACCGACAGCAACACAAAGTCCGCCTGCAGGGGGTAGACCAGACCCGCCTCATCGGTCACCTGAACGGTGTGGCGGTCCAGGAGCTTACCGGTACCGTGAATAATCTTCACGCCCGCAGAAGCCAGAGCACGTTTGATATCGGCAGACTGCTGCTGAGCCAGGTCGCGGACTCGGCGGTTCACACGGTCCATATCAACACGAAGCTGCGGAGCCTTACCCTTGGTATTTTCAATGCCCAAGCTACCCGCCTCGGAGAAGCGGGTCATCATATCCGCCGTAGCAATCAGGGTTTTAGAGGGTACAACGTCAGTCAGAACGGCGGAGCCACCAATGGCATTACGCTCGATGAGAGTCACGTCCGCATTGGATGCGGCAGCCACCATCGCTGCCTCGTAGCCACCGGGGCCACCACCAATAATTACAATTCGCTGAGATGCATAGTTCACCGTTGAAGTCATACCTTAATTGTGAGCTATGCCGCCCCTACGGGGCAAACGCACTCGCCGTGCAGATATGCCATATTATGGCAACCTGCACGGCGAGCATTTACTTGGGGCATGCCGGTTAGACGGGGCGCTCCCCTGTTCTTCTAACCTCTACCCTATTCTTCCAGCTTCTACTCCTCGAGAGCCTGCGGCTTCTCCGAATAAATCGAGTTGATGAACTTCTCAGCCCACTGCAGCATCGCACCGTCCACCAGGTCCTTACCGCCAACCGGCATGGTCTTCGGGCGCGGCACCAGAGTCAGCCAGGTGTCCATGCCCTTCGGCTGGGCATGGGTAGAGCCCGGGTACACGCGCTTCAGACGCATCTGGCGTGACTCCGGCAGCGGCGTAGCGGTCACCACGCGCACCTTCGGGCCCAAAACCACCAACTCGTGAATACCTGCGGCACGGGCATGCATACGCACCGTCGCGACGGCCAGCAGGTTTTCTACCGCCTCCGGCAGCTCACCGTAACGATCGGTGAGCTCTTCACGAGCCTCAGCAATTTTTTCTTCAGTGTCCGCGGCTGCAATCTGACGGTACGCCTGCAAGCGCAGACGCTCAGAATCAATGTAGTTGTGAGGAATATGCGCGTTGACGGGCAGGTCAATCTTCGTTTCGACCTCTCGCTCTTCCTTCTCGCCGCGATAGTTCGCCACCGCCTCGCCGACCAGACGCAGGTACAGGTCAAAACCGACACCGGCAATATGGCCGGACTGTTCGCCGCCGAGCAGATTGCCGGCACCGCGAATCTCCAGGTCTTTCATGGCGAGCTGCAGACCTGCACCCAGCTCGTTATGGGTCGCCACAGCCTTCAGACGCTCATGCGCAATCTCGCCGAGGGTCTTATCCACCGGGTACAGGAAGTACGCGTAGGCGCGCTCGCGGCCACGGCCCACGCGTCCACGCAGCTGGTGTAGTTGGCTCAGACCGTAGTTCTGGGCATGATCGACAATGAGAGTGTTCGCGTTCGAAATATCCAGGCCGGTCTCCACGATGGTAGTGCAGACCAGCACGTCAAAGCGGCGTTCCCAGAAGTCCACAATAATCTGCTCCAGCCGCGACTCACTCATACGACCGTGGGCGGTGGCGATGCGCGCCTCCGGCACGAGCTTGCCGATTTCCGCGGCGACATCATCGATGTCAGCCACACGGTTGTGCACGAAGAACACCTGTCCTTCACGCATGAGCTCGCGACGGATTGCGGCGGTAATCTGGCTGTCGGTTCGCGGACCGACGAATGTCAATACGGGGTGGCGTTCCTCCGGCGCGGTGGCAAGGGTAGAGGTCTCTCGAATACCGGTTAGCGACATTTCCAGGGTACGCGGAATCGGGGTAGCACTCATGGCGAGCACGTCCACATTCGTGCGCATCTGCTTGAGCTTTTCCTTGTGCTCCACACCGAAGCGCTGTTCCTCGTCAATAATGACCAGGCCCAGGTCCTTGAACACCACACTGTCCGAGAGAATCCGGTGGGTGCCAATCACCACGTCCACCGCGCCGGATGCAATTTCTTCGGTAATCTGGCGGGTTTCTTTCGCCTTCTGGAAGCGGGAGAGCACGCGAATCTTCACGGGGAAGCCAGAGAAGCGTTCGCTAAACGTCTCGTAGTGTTGCTGTGCGAGCAGGGTCGTGGGTACGAGCACGGCGACCTGTTTGCCGTCCTGTACCGCCTTGAATGCGGCACGTACGGCGACCTCGGTTTTGCCGAATCCCACGTCACCGGAGATGAGGCGATCCATGGGGATTTCTCTCTCCATGTCTTCCTTCACCTCGTGGATGGCGGTGAGCTGGTCGGGAGTCTCGTTGTAGGGGAAGGATTCTTCCAGCTCTCGCTGCCAGGGAGTGTCTGCCGCAAAGGCGTGACCGCGCGATGCCTGGCGAGCCGAATAGAGTTTCACCAGGTCTGCGGCGATTTCCTTGACAGCCTTGCGAGCGCGGGACTTGGTCTTAGCCCAGTCGCTACCGCCCATCTTCGACAGGCTCGGGTTCTCGCCACCCACGTAGTTAGAAATGAGGTCCAGCTGGTCAGAAGGAACAAAGAGGCGGTCAGGTGCGCCGCCGCGCTTGGCGGGGGCGTACTCGATGACCAGGTATTCCTTCATGGGTTGTACGCCATTGACCGGGGATACGCCAGCCACCGGGCGGGAGGTCATCTCGACGAACCTGCCGATACCGTGGCGTTCGTGCACCACGTAGTCGCCGGGGTTCAGAGCGAGCGGGTCGACAGCGTTGCGGCGGCGGCGTGTCTTGAATTTTTGTCCGGCAGCGCCTCGGGGCGAGTAGGTGCCGCGGCGGCCGAGCAGTTCAGCTTCGGTGAAGACGGCTAGCTTCACCTCCTCGATGAGGAAGCCTGCGGAGGCGGGCGCCTCGCACACCTCGACAATGCCGTGGTCGAGCTTGCCAGCGGGGTCAGTTTCTAGACTGGTTCGGCGGGCTGCGGGTACGGCAGGTGCCCCTTGGCCGGAGTGGAAGAGGTCGATGATGCGGTCGGTGGATCCACGGCCATTGGTGAGGGCGAGGACGGTCCACTGTTGGCGGATGAGGTCGCCAACCTGGCTGAGCATGCGTTCGACGGAACCGTTGAAGGCGGTTGCGGGGGTGGCGTTGACGGAGTAGGTGTCGATTCCGTCTTCGATGGCGTCGGCAATACTCTGGTGCTGGAGTGCCCCGGCGGCGTCTTCGAGTAGGTCTGCGTCAGTGACGAGTTCGGTGATTTCCCACCAACTGAGCTTGGCTTCGAGCGCCTGTGCGGCGGTTTGGTCGATGGTGCGGAATCCGCTGTCGCTCATGCGTAGCTGGCCGAGGTCGATGGGTGCTACTGCGTCGGCTTCTGCGGAGGTATCCCATGCGGCGGCGAGGAATTCTTCGTTGGTGGCGACGAGGTCTTCGGCGCGGGCACGCACGCGCTCGGGTTCGACGTTAATGATCATGGACCCTGCCGGCAGCAGCTCGGTGAGGGTATTCATGGATTCGATGAGCAGCGGGATGAGCGACTCCATGCCTTCGACGTAGATTCCACCGGCAATCTTTTCGAGCATGGCTGCAGCTGCCGGATAGTCGGCTTTCAGGCGGGCGGCGCGGCTCATAACCTCGGGGGTGATGAGCAATTCACGGCAGGGCAGCAGGGTGAGTTCAGCGAGCTCTTCTCCCTCGCTGAGGGTGCGCTGGTCAGCAGCGGAGAAGTGGCGTATTTCATCGAGTTCGTCACCGAAGAATTCGAGGCGGACGGGGGTGGTTGCTGTGGGCGGGAAGACGTCGATAATGCCGCCTCGTACGGCGTATTCGCCGCGCTTGGCGACAAGGTCTACGCGGGAGTATGCGGCGGTGTTGAGGCCTCGTACTACGTCTTTGAAGGGGTATTCTTCGCCGCGAACCAGGTGTACAGGTTCAAGTTTTTCGATGCCGGTGACGATGGGCTGGATGACGGCGCGTACGGGTGCAATAACGATTTGGGGGCGTTTGGCTGCTTCCCCGGTCATGGCGCGCAGTACCTGTAGCCGGCGGCCTACGGTGTCGGAACGCGGTGAGAGACGTTCGTGGGGCAGGGTTTCCCAGGCGGGGAAGAGCGCAATGTCGGCGGCGGGCAGGTAGGAGCGCAGGGCTGCAGCGAGGTCTTCTGCTTGGCGGTCGGTGGGGGTGATAATGAGGCTGAGGGCTTCGGGGGTGGTTGCGCGTACGGCGGCGGAGATCTCGGCAATGAGTGCGGCGTGTGTTCCTCCGACGGCGCCGATGAGGGTGTGTGCGCTACGTTCTGTGGGGTGCACGGAGGCGGCGGTGCGGATTGCGGCCCAGCTGCTGAGTTGGTTGAGGGTTTTCAGGAGGGGGTGCAGGGGCACTTCGAGGGGCTGTGCGGTAGCTTTTCGGGTGGTGCTCACGGGTTCTCCTGAATCTGCTGTCCTCGGTTCCGGCGGTTTGGCTGGTTGAGGGTGTCGATGGGTGGCTGGTGTGAGGTGGTGTCGGGTGGGGTGCCCGAGTGTTTTATTTTGAGGAATTTTATGTGCACTTTTGGTGATGTGTGCGGCTTTTCTATTGTAGGTCTACTCTGCTTTTTATGGCATTTTTCTTTCGTGGGCTTCTTTGGCTGTAGATATAGCTTTTTGCACCCGATTGTCACTTTCAATGGCGATATATGAGTATGGTTTTCTTCTGCGTCATTTCTTGCACGACAACACCGATTTTATAGGATACAAATCACACCCCCATCCATATCTTTGCACTTTGTGCACTATTATTTTCATAGCTTAATCATGTAACCCATTCAATAACACTTATAGAAAAACCGCACCGCGTCTTCCTCCCGGAACGTCGCATCAGAAAGACGCATATGACAACCATATACACGAACAATCCCGCTGAAAAAGCCCATAACCCTTTCATGGTCCGCTAAGAAGTATGCCGCTTTCGCACTCGCTTTTGTTACCGCTCTCAGCGCGGCACCTCTTACTCCTACTACCCCAGCTTCGGCTGTTACCGGCACCCATGATGGTTCCAGCAGCGACCAGGCGGCTGCTTCCTGCTACAAGGTCAAGCAAGTCAACCCTTCAGCCTCCTCTGGCACTTATTGGCCGTACACCCCGCAGATGAGCGACCCCGCGCAGTTCTACTGCGATCAGGAGCCTGATGGCGGCGGCTGGGTCATGATTGGCGGCGGTCATGAGGGCTAGATCCAGTCCTACAATGGCCCCGGCGACCCGAATCAGCTGCACCAGAACCTCACCGACCCTTCCGCTTTTATACTCCGATCCACCTTCCGGCAAACACTGTCTATGTGCTACTGAACGGCATTAAGCCTCAGAACCTTTCCGACGGCATGCGCCTGCACCGTGCTCACAATGCGAGGGGCCCCAGTGTCAGAATGTTTATGTTCAGCGTCCTCAAATTGAGCAGTGGACCTGGGCGTTGAGCTACGGTCAGCGTTGGGGCAACGTGAAGTTCACCGATGCCGACATTAACCGCACCCCCATATGGTCGGTTCCATCTCGGAGATGGCTCCCGGTATTACCACCAACTCAGTGCGTTTATTCACTCACCCAAACCAGGGCTACCAGATCGTTTTACATACAGTTCGCTGGTGAACTTCGGTAATGATCGTGCCGATTCTTAACATTTAACGAGGCGCAGTTCTGCCGGTTATTTTATTCCGTTCGCTCAGGTGTTCCTGCGTCCGAAGCTAACTCAACGTGACTTGAATTTCTCGCAGATTGGTTCTGACTCTGCCGCTAGCAACCGTTGCGATCTGCCCAATAGCTATACAATACCCGTTCGTTCGCGTACCAGTTAGCAGACTGGCACCGAGCAAAAGAACGAGATGAACACCTACGGTCAGGCTATTACTCAGGTGGGCGATATTGTCTTCGCCGGTGGCGACTTCAAGTATATGGAGTCCGCTGGCGGCGAGCGCCTTGATCAGTCATACATGGCTGACTACAACGTGGATTCGGGTGAGCCGGCTCGTTCCTTTTCGGCATCCGGGAGTCCTTCGTGGATTCTCGTAGCAACCTGTGGGTTGGTGGCGACAACAACCGTTCGCTGGACTCTAATGGTAAGCAGCATACGGTTGGTTTCACTCCCTTTGCTCCTCGCACTGTGACTGCCCCGTCGGCTCCGCCTAAGCTGTCGGTTCAGCGTTATGGTTCGACCGATAAGCTATCCTGGCCTGGCGTTCGCGAGAGCAGCGCTCGCTACCAGGTTCTGCGTGATGATCGTCCTATTGCGACGGTTAAGGGTACGAGCTATTCGGTGGATTACCACGATGGCGCCCACTATTATGTGCGTGCGGTAGATACTACGGACAACTATTCAGCAAGTACCAAGGCTGTTCAGGCGGTATAACCCCCTCATAAGGGCGATACCCACTTTTATAACAAAGATTTTTAGTGATATTCACCCTATTATCCCGGGCTGGTTTTATAATCGCCAGGGATATTTTTGCACAAAGTGAATCTATTTTATTCATTTCCTTGAAATTTCTTTCATTCGGCGATATACATTTACCTTCAAGTTAGGTACTAATAGGCATTTTTTTAGGTTCTATTCTCATAAGTTATAAAAACATTATTTTTTACAAGTCTAAGTATTCTCCCAGCTTTACGTGTTAGCCTTAGGTGTTTTGTCACCGCGGGGTAATATTTTCCTGAATATAGTCATTCTCAGTCCAACCACTAAAGAGGCTTCCTATGTCAGCATTTTTCAAGCAGTCCTCCCACTCCCTCCTTTTGGGTACCCTGGGCACCGTTGGTGTATCTGCTCTAATTCTGAGCGGTTGCGCCACCGAGAACCCGAAATCCGATAGCTCTTCTTCTGCTTCTGCATCTGCGAGCGCTTCTGCTCACGCTTCTTCTGCACAGTCTTCTAGCTCTTCTCCCCGTGTTTCCGATCAGGGCACTGCTAAGGCTTCCTCCAACGCTTCCACCGAGGCTTCAGCTGAAGCAAAGAATGAGGCGACTTCCTCTGATGCTCAGAAGCTTGAAGAGGTTTACATCGGTTCTGAAGAGATGAAGAATGCTTCTTCTGCGGCCGTTGACAGCGAAGAGGTTAAGAAGATTACCGAGCTGGTCAACTCCTATGAAAATATTCTGACTAAGGTCAAGGCAGCTCCTTCTGCTGCTCCTTCCCCTGAGAACGCTGCTGAACCGACCAGCAATGAGGAAGTTGAGCGACAGAACGTTAAGCAGGCTCGCGCTGTTCTCGACGATGAGACCATTCGTTCTATCGAGGCAGTAGCCGTAGATTCCGCTGCGGCTGAGTTTGCCGTGCAGGCTTCCGAGTACGCTCTGGCTGGCTGGCATTATGATGGTTCTTCCACTGTGGTGGGTACTCCCCGTATGGCTGAAACCCAGTACAAGGGCCAGCCCGCACACATGCTGGAAGTATGCATGGACTCTTCTTCGGTGAAGATCTATGACGAGAATAATCAGCCTGTTAAGGATGACAATTCTCCGAAGCGTTCGCTCAATATTTATACCCTTGTTCAGGTTGACGGTCAGTGGAAGATTGCAACCCATGATTTCCCGAACAACGCCGACTGCTAGGGTTTAATAAAAATGCCGGTTTCCAGCTATGATTCGCTGGGAACCGTGCATTATCCTCCATAGCGCATTAATGTTGATGCGCACTCGATAACATTTCTTGGCATTCATTTGGAGATATTATGAAAGCCCACCTTGGCATGACGGGCTCCGGCTTTTCACTTTCTGCTATAACTCGCTCAGCTCTTTGCTTGAGCATTGCTACGGCTTTGGCTTTGCCTGTAGCTATCCCCACTATTACGCCGAGTACCGCTGTCGAACAGACTGCGGAAAAAAGGAACTCTGCTTTCTACAATGGCACGACCTCTGAGCGTGCTGCCGCCAGCTGCTGGGAAGCCAAGCAGGCTGACCCCGAGGCAAAGAGCGGCGCCTATTGGCTGTACACTCCTTCGATGAGCCAGCCGACTCAGTTCTACTGCGATCAGGAAACCGATGGTGGCGGTTGGGTCAAGATTGGTGAGGGCCGCGACGGCTGGACCGAAAACTACGAAGGGCAGGGTGACACTTCGCAGCTCTACAGCGATGCCGCGCCCGCATCTTCCGGTATGACTCTTGAACAGGGCAAGGCGCTGAGCTCCTTGCCCGCTGCGAAGACCCCGATTCAGCTTTCGGGCACCACTATTTCTCAGCTGCTCAACGGCACTCGCCCCGATCAGCTGCCCGACGGTTACCGTTTCCGCCGCGCCCTGAACACTTCGGGCACCAAGTGGCAGGAAACTACGGTTGACCGCCGTCAGACCTCCGAGTGGACCTGGGCTCTGCGTGCGAGCGCTGTCTGGTCGAATGCGACCATCACCAACCCTGACGAGTTCTCTTCCTATAACGAAGAGGGCCGCAAGTACTGGGCTGACGGCACGTGGCAGGACCACATTCTGCGTGGCCAGAACAACGGCTTCAAGGCCTTGATTTTTGATGAGTTAGCTTCACAGGATTACCGCATGGGTTTCCGCTACGGTGCAAACTCCCCCATTTCGCAGGATGGTTCTGAGCCGGCGTTGACCGACGCGCGGAACTCCTATATTTACGGCAAGGAAGGCAACGGTGAAACCTCTTTCGGTTACACCCAGATGTTCCTGCGCCCCAAGCTGACTCAGAATAATTTGAACCTGGATACTATCCCGGATTCCGGTACTCCGGCGAGCGCTCGTCGTGCCCTGCCCAGTAGCCGTTCGGCTACTTGGCGTTGGCGTACCAGCAATAGCACGGCCTCAGGTAAAACCACCGAAATGAACACCTTCGTTGAGGCTATTACCGAGGTTGATCACGGTAACGGCACCTCCAGCGTGTTCCTTGCCGGCGACTTCAAGCATGTTGAGTCCTCCTCCGGAGAGGTGGTTAAGCAGGCTAATATTGCTGCCTTTGACCCTGAAACTGGCGAATTGCGCCGCGGTTTCAAGCTGACTGTTAATGGTCAGGTGAAGGCTGTTGAAGCTCTGCCAAATAACCGCCTGGCTGTTGGTGGCTTCTTTACCATGGTGAACGGTGAGAAGCATGAGAGCTTCGTTGTCGTTGACGCTACGACCGGTAAAATTGCCCCCGAATGGGCCCAGGTTAGAATCGAAGATCGTATTTCTACTGAGGTCATGAAGGTGAAGACCATCCACCGTCAGGGTGACTATGTGTATATTGGTGGCACCTTTACCCACATTTACGAAAGTAAAAAAGCGGGTGTTGCGTATTCACGCAATATTGCCCGTTTTAAGTTGGGTGAGCCTTCTAACAGCGTACCCGGTACTGTGAGCGTGGACCGTAATTGGCGCCAGGTGTTCAACGGTACCGTCAACGGTATTAGTGCCTCCGCTGATAACTCTCACGTTTACGTCGCCGGTTACTTCACCTGGCTCAACGGCGGTCTTGCCTACCGCGTGGCCGATATTACTCAGCACATGCAGAAGGGTAGCCCGTGGGTGTACCAGCAGTCTGAGATTCCTGCCCGTGCTCATGTCTCTGACCTGCGTAATGAAACTAAGATTTGGGGTTTCCAGTTCGACGTCCAGGATGCCGGTACCGGCATATGGGTGGGCGGTACTGAACACCTCATTTCTCGTTACGACAAGGCGTCTTTGACCCCCACCTACACCGCGATTACTCGCGAAGGTGGCGACTTCCAGGATCTGCACCTGAATGGTAACAATATTTACGGTGCCTGCCACTGTGGTGACTTCCTCTACCAGGGTTCTCGTAATAAACAGCGCCCTGTGGGCGGTTCGAGTGTGGTCCACTCGGTCAAGCTTGTTGCTGCATTCGATAAGGACAGCGGTAAGATGCTGCCGGAGTTCTCCCCTTCGATTAAGGGTAATAACGGCTTCGGTATCTGGGAGTCCTTCGTGGATTCGAAGGGTACCCTGTGGGTTGGCGGCGATATCCACCGTTCGCTGGGTGTTCACGGCACTCAGGAGACCATTGGTTTTGCACGCTTTGAGGCTCGTGATGTGACTCCTCCGCCTACCCCGCAGAACCTGCAGGTAGAGTTGAAGGACGATAAGGACGTTCTGACCTGGGACGCTGTGCAGGATACCGGTAGTGTTCGTTACCAGATTCTGCGTGATGACCGAGTCATCGCTAGCACTTCGGGTACGAAGTTCGAGATTGATCACACCGATAACACACATTACTTTGTGCGTGCTGTGGACAGCTCGGATAACTACTCTGCCTCTACTCCGGTTCAGGTAGCACCGGTTCACCCGACTCCTACGGATACAACAACCGAAACGCCTACAGCAGACCCAACTGCAACTGCAGACCTGACCGCAAGCATTACCCCGAGTGCAGAAGCAACTACTGAGGCGCCGAAGGAAGAAACTCCTAAGGACGAGCAGAAGGACGAGGCCACTAAGGACCAGATTGTTCTACCCTATGCATCCGAGTGGAAGTACATGGTTGCTTCCAATGCTCCCAACCGTAAGTACGGCTGGAAGTACGGCTTCCACTTCTCCCTGGAGGATATCGCCCAGGAGGCATGGAAGACCGGCAAGACTCCGATTGGCTTGGGCAGCAACAAACTCAACACCATTGCTGAGACCCCGCCGATGCAGACCCGCAATAACATCTACGCCTACGCCACCGTCCATCTCACCCGTGAGCAGGCCAGCCGTGATCTCGTGCTAACTACTTACGCAGACGATGCTATTGCGGTCGGTGTCAACGGTGAAGAAGTTGGTCGTACCAACTTCGACACCCATGGAAAGCTGTGGGCTAGCTCGCTGGCATCAAGCTCGATTGATACTGCTGATGCTCAGAAGACTCCGGTGACCTTCACCGTTCCTTCTTCCAAGCTGAAGGTTGGCGAGAACCTCATCGCGATTGAGGTTCATGCGGGCATTACTCGACGTAACGTTCGCCCGAATATAAGCTTCGACATGCAGGCAACTGCTAAGGCACCGGTTGCTGAGCAGCCCGCCAAGACAAGGGAGCGAAGGCACCCGTAGCCAACGAGGCTGAGCAGCCGTGGTTGAGAAGGCGAATAACGCTACCGCTGAGCAGGGTGAGCAACGCGCTCTCAACAACGGAATTGGAACTCGTGTTCCGATTCAGTCCCGAAGGAACTAATACCTTCTAGACAATCTCGATAAATGGGGTTTGATTTTCTGATATTTCAGGAAATCAAACCCCATTTGCGTGTTCCACTCGCTTTTCTGTGTTTTTTGCATTATTTATTCCGGTTATTGTGTTCCTGTTATGTGCATCTCTGTACAATGTCCAGAAATGTTTTCTACAGCCGCAGTGTGCGGGAGGAAAGCACTGACATGCCGAGCGAGAAGCAGTCGCAGACCCTTCACATAGACCCGTACATTTGCACTAAAGCGCATTTTCACCAGCTTTTTACAATACAATTATTGGCCCTGACCATACGCCCCCTGTTGCACTTTATCTCGTTGTAAAATATCTATATAGTGGTGTATGTGAAAAAAGGGATTAACCGCCTCTTTTTCGTGTGTGAGACTTCCGGACTTTCTCGCAACCATCTCGAAAGGGAGTAATTCACTCTCCTTCACTTCTCTCACCGGTTAAAAAGGAATATACATGTCCACCTCTGAGGCACCTCACACCCCAAACTCCACGCCCACATCGGGATTTTCTGCGAAGTTTTCTCACACCCTGCGCTCTCTTGAAGCAGCTCAGAAGCCTAGCATTGGCGTTCCCGCCTACACCCGCTGGGTCAACCGCCGAGTAGCACGCTACTTCGCCGCGACTGCTGTCGCGCTGGGCATCACCCCCAACCGCGTCACCGCAATTTCCGCCGCATGTTCCGCAGCAGGGCTCATCATTCTGATTACCTACCCACCTAGCGTTGGTATGGGTGTCTGCGTTGCACTACTCTTCGCCCTCGGTTACGGCCTGGACTCCGCTGATGGCCAGGTTGCTCGCGTGACCGGCGCATCCTCCCCCGCCGGTGAGTGGCTCGACCATGTAGTCGACTCCATCCGTGTGCCCTCCGTGCACATGGCGACTTTGCTCTCCTTCCTGCTGTACCCGGCGCACTACTCCTTCACCGGATCCAGCACATTCAACAGCTGGATCATTGCGATGCCCATGATTTTCACCGCGCTGACCGCCGGTCACTTCATGAGCCAGACTCTGGCTGAGCAGCTACGCAACAACCGCAAGACCGCTGCTCCCCCGAGCGGTGGTCCCCTGCGCTCCTTCATCAACCTGCACATGGACGCCGGCGCCCTCTGCTGGATTTACATTTTTGTTGGCTTCGGCCCCGTATTCGTCATCATCTACGCACTGCTTCTACTGGCTAATGCAGCAACCGCCCTTCTGTCCATGCGTCGCAAGTACGTTAGCCTCGCGACCCCCGCTGAGTCAGGAGAACCCCAATGATGCGCTTCACCTCTCGCAACCCTGCTGTTTCCGCTGTTATCACAACCAACGGCAAGCGTCCCGAACTGCTACGCGTGGCTGTACGTTCCATCCTTGAGCAGAGCTACCGCGGTTACGTTGAAGTTGTTGTCGTCTTTGACCGAGTCGACCCCGACCGCCTTGAGGACATTGAGGTCGGTGAAAACCGTGCCCTGAAGATTGTCTCCAACACCCGCTCCGGTGGTCTGGCTGGCGGCCGCAACAGCGGCATCATCGCCTCCATCGGTGAGATGATTGGCTTCTGCGATGATGACGACTACTGGATGCCTTCCAAGCTCACCCAGCAGGTCGCTCTCTGGCGCGAAAACCCCGAAGCAGCCGCTATCTCTTCGGGTATTACCGTCCGTTCCGGCGGTCAGGACATCGTGCGCCGGGCACCCGAGCACGCAACCTTCGCTGACTTCCTGCGTTCGCGCATTACCGAAATTCACCCCTCCGCCATGCTGTACTCCCGCGAGGATCTACTCGGCGTTGACGGTAAGCCCGCCCGCATCGGTCTGGTCGATGAGGAGCTGCCCGCCGCCTATGGTGAAGACTACGACCTGTTGCTACGCGCAACCCGCCACGGCGATGTACTGAGCGTACCCGAGCCGCTGATTCTGGTGCTCTGGGACCGCCCTTCCTTCTTCTCCGGCAAGTGGCAATCCATGGTTGACGGCCTCAGCTACATTCTGCGTAAGTTCCCCGAATTCGAGCAGGATCCCAAAGGCTTGGCACGTATCGCCGGTCAGATTGCATACGCTCAGGCGTCCCTGGGTAACAACAAGCAGGCGCGTGCCTACGCTCGCGCTGCTCTGCGCCGCGACCCCAAGCAGCTTCGTGCTTGGGCGGCATATATTGTGTCCACCGGCATTATTAAGCCCGCTACTCTTCTTGATCTCGTCCAGAAGACCGGTCGAGGTCTCTAACCAGGTATCGCACAGATATGGTTTCTTCTTCCGTTCTTTCCCCTCCGGGTACTTCGCCTGTGACCCTCAAGGATTCCACCGGGTCGGTTTCCACCGGGTCGGTGGCCACACCGCCCAGCGGTATTCTGCGTGTCCGCGCGCGCAACCACCCGGTATCTACGGCGCAGAAGAAGCTCCCCGCCTGGCCTCTGTTGGGATTGCTGTACAGCTTCCCGGCGCTGTGGGCTTTGGGTGTGCTTCAGGTTGCACCGCTGGTACTGGCAGCGATCATGCTTTTTTACCTCATTATTCGAGGTAATGTGCATGTGCCCGGTTCCCTGTGGGTGTGGGGCGTATTCTGCGTGTGGGTTATTGTTGCAGCCCTTGCACTGACCCGCTCCACCGACATTATTGGTTGGGGTCTGCGCTTTATAAATATTCTCAGTGCCGGCATTTACGCCCTGTACTACTACAACGCACGATCCTCTATTAGCATCAATAGGCTGCTGAGTGGTCTAGCGACTCTGTGGGTGACCCTGATTGTTCTGGGTTACGGTGGTGTTTTCTTCCCCGAGTTCCGTCTGCATACTCCAATGAGCTTCATCATGCCTGCTGGTTTTATGCAGAACCCGCTGGTTCGCGATTACATGCTTCCTCCCCTGGCTGAGGTTCAGCATCCTTGGGGTGCACCCAAGGCGTATATTCGACCCTCCGCACCGTTCCCTTATACAAATAGTTGGGGTCTGGCGTACACCCTGCTCACCCCGGTGATGCTGGCGTGTTTACTTCGTCTGCGTTCCATCTGGCTGCGTATTGCGTTGCTGATCGGTATGGCACTTTCTACCGTGCCAGCAATTGCGACCAGTAACCGCGGTATGTTCATTGGTCTTGGCATCAGCGCAGCATACGTACTGTTGCGTCAGTTCCTGGCGGCTCATTGGCGTGCGGTGGGTATGGGTGTTGCGGCAATCGTAGCTATGGTTGTGACACTCTTTGCGTCGGGCACTGTGGACAATATTCTGGGTCGTCAGGACTACTCGGACTCCACCGGTGGTCGTGCGGCGCTCTACCGCGCCACCTGGAAGGCAACCTTGGAGTCCCCGATTATTGGTTACGGCGCTCCGCGTATGGAACCAAGCATTGGTGTGTCAATGGGTACCCAGGGGTACCTGTGGACTCTGATGTTCTGCTTCGGCTTCGTGGGTCTGGCGCTATTCGTGCTCTTCATGGCGTGCACTGTGGCAAGCGGCGCGCGAGTGAAGACCACCTCCGGGTACTGGCTACATAGCGTGCCGGTCACGTGCTGTGTTGTTTTCATCTTCTACAGTTTCGATATTGCTCAGCTAACCATTCTGATGCTGGCGTCGATGGTCTGCATCCGTTCCATCCGGGATGGTGAGCGGTTATGACGAAGAACCAGTCCCCCCGTGGTTTAGAGACCACCGCGGTTTCACCTTTCGATGATGCCTACTCGACGGGTGGCCATCCTAGCCGCTGTGCACACCTGCATGAGAGCGGCGAGTATGTGGAGCAGGCTGACTCGCTGGCAGAGTCTTCTGCCGATGAGTTCGCTCTGACGGTGGATGATATCCGTTCCGGTCGTTTTCCTGCGACTATGGCACTGTCAATTGTGCCTCCGGCTCGAGGCTTTGCTTCCGAAGGATCGTTGCCCGATTCTTTGGAGGCGGGTTCTTCGGAGTCAGGTACTTCGGCTGTAGGTTCCTCAGCAGCGAAAGCTACCGCTGTAGCGGGTGCTCATCTGTCCGGTTCCCGGCGGGTTGTCCCGGCTACTGCTGGGGCTGTAGAAAAGGCGCAGGAAGAAAAGACTCTGAATGAGAAGGTTAAGCCTTCCGTATCAGGTACTCAGGCTGATACCGCGTCCGTGAAGAGCGCGCCGGTTAAGAAAACTCCCGGAAGGGATAAGCAGCCCAGCCTCACAAAGAGCGGCTCTCTTGCTTCTCTATGTGTGATGTACGGTGCGGGTATCGCCTTTGTGACCACGATGGTGGTGTCGAACGGTATCGGTGCTGAGGGCTCGGGCGAGTTTTTCCGTCTGATGGCGTTATTCGCGATTTCGATTTCGCTGGTGACCTTCGGCGCGGATACTGGCTTGGTTCGTACGATGAGTGCTCAGCGTGCGCTGGGTCGTTACGGTGTGCTTCCGCAGCTGATCCGTTACGGTCTGATTCCTTCACTGGTGACTTCGGTACTTCTGGTGGCGGGTGTGTACATGTACACCAAGCTTGTGCCGATGGCTCCTGCGTATCAGGCGGCAATGCGCGTCAGCTCAGCTTTTGTGCTGCTAGCGGCGTTGATGACGGTGTTCTTCGGCGCGCTACGCGGTCTGCAGCGTGTGGTGACTTTTACGCTCCTACAGAATGTTCTGCTTCCTACTCTGCGTCTTGCGGCAGTGGGTTTGGTGGTTCTTTTCTCGGGTCAGCTCATGGATTTGGTGTACGCCTGGACTATTCCGGTTGCGATTACTGCGGTGGTTGCCCTGTGGCTTTTGGAGCGTGCGTTCCCTTCTGAGGAGCATGTGGAGGTTCTTCCTTCTGAAGATTCTCCGACCGAGACATTCCGTTCGTTCTGGGGTTTCAGCTCTGCACGGGGTGTCGCTACCGTTATGGAGACTATCTTGGAATGGATTGACGTGCTGGTGGTGACGGCATTCTCAGGTGCCGTTGCCGGTGGTGTCTATGGTGCTGTGAACCGTTGTGTTCGTGTGGGCGCCATGATTGAGCACACCGGCCGCGTGGTGACCGGCCCATCGATTAGTGCGGCGTTGGCTACTCGTCAGCTGGATCGTGCTCGAGAGATTTTCATTTCGACCACTCGCGTGTTGACTGCGTTGTCTTGGCCGTTCTACCTCTCTCTGGCGTTCTTTGGTCCGGTTCTTCTGGGCTTCTTCGGTAAGGGCTTTGAGGCTGGCGCCGGTATTCTCTGGGTGATTTGCCCGGCGGCGATGCTGTCGATAAGTGCCGGTGGGGTGCAGTCTGTTCTGCTGATGAGCGGTAAGAGTCGCTGGCAGCTGTTGAACAAGCTCTCCTCGCTGGTGGTGGCTGTGACCTTGAACTTCACCTTGGTGCCGGTCTGGGGCCTCTACGGTGCGGTGACGGCTTGGGCTTCTGCTCTGCTGGTTGACACCTTCCTGGCGAGCTACCAGGTGTTCCGCCTCGTAGGTATTCGTGCTTCGCTCCGTGAGATGGCTCCTTCACTCTTCGTGGGTGCGGCTGTCCCGACAGCGTATGCTCTGGTGTCTTTGGCCTTCTTGGGTCAGAGCGTTCAGGGCATCATCGTGTACCTGGTGCTGCTCGTTCCGGTATACGGTGCGGTGCTATACCGTTTCCGCAAGGCTCTCGGTATTGAGCGCTTCTTCTCCGCCCGCCGCGCGAAGTCTTAAGCCTTCGACTTCTTCTACATTTCTCTTCCTCTAGGATGTCCTTATGGATAACACCTCTCATACCTCCTCAGTTACCCTTGGCAGCCAGGTACGTCGCATTTTTCGACACCGTCTGCTAATTCTGCTGTCGGTCGTGGTTTTCGCTGTAGCGGGTGCCGCTTACGGCTACATGACCAATAGCAAGTACACTTCTAAGGCTTCGTTGGTTGTTTACCCGCTGGTGGTTGATCCCGCCGGTACCGGTAGTGCTAACTCTACGAAGGTGGATATTGCTACTGAGTCTCGCGTTGCTTCCTCTCGTGAGGTTGCGCAGAACGCCGCGAAGTCTCTGATTGCTAACGGCGATACCCTCTCTGAGGCTCAGCTGACCAGCCGCCTGATGAGCTCCGTCAAGGTGACCGGTACCTCCCAGACTGCCGTGCTGGATATTGAGGTAACCCGCCCCAACGGCACGGATGCTGCACGTTACGCTAACGCTATGGCTAACGCGTACCTGCAGGTTCGTTCCGAGTCTCTAAAGAGCAGCGTTGATTCTGCTGTGCACCAGATTGATGAGCAGATTTCTGCTCTCGAGGGTGATAACGGCCGTGTAGGTCTGCTTTCTCAGCTACAGGAGCGTCGCGTCCAGATCCAGCTGACTTCCACCACCGGTGGCCGCGTGATGAGCGAGGCTCAGATTCCGGTTTCTTCCTCGGCTCTTGGCCCGGTAAAGATGGCTATTGTTGGTGCTGTTGCCGGTCTGCTGATTGGTGCTGTACTGGCTTACGATCGTGACCGCACCATGCGTCACGTTGGTTACGCTGACCGTCTGGAAGATGCTGGTATCCCGGTTCACGAGCTGGGCTCCTCTTCTGAATCGAATGACCCATTCATGCTGCTGCGCACTATTGGCGCTCCTGATGGCGATCTGAAGAGTGCTGGCGCATCCGGCATTGTCATTCTACCCGGTACTGACCGCGGCGTTGAGCACCTGTACCAGATGCTGCAGCGCGTTATGCCCACCGAGTACGCCCGTTTCACCGATTACGCTTCGGTTCGTAACATTTTGACCCGTCACACTCCCGAGTCGCTGGTTGAGAAGAGCGAGACTCCTCTGGTGATTAGCCTGAGCACCGTTACTCCCCTGTCGACCCAGCTGCGTTTCGTTCAGGCTGCCGGCGTGGCTCTGGTTCCAGTGACTGTTGCTACTTCTCTGCAGCAGGTTCGTGAGCTTTTCACTCAGCTGGATCAGCTTGAGGGCGTGAACGCTCTGGCTGTTTTCCTGGACCGCGAATAACTAGGCCGGGAATAACTGGACCGCGCGTAATCGGGGTCTGTTGATGGATGCCTCGCCTCTGTGCGGGTTCATCCTTCGTCCTTAAGCGTGGGGTCGGTAACGCCTGTTAAGGCGAATCTGTTGTAGCAGGTCTGTTGATCCAGGCGTTGCCAAACCCGTCAGCTCACCTTTATCTTCTCTTCTTATTTTTCTCTTGTATTCGGGCTTTAGGAGAACACTATGACTGAGGCAGCTTCCTCTCAGGCACCGAAGAAGAAGCTTCTGCTGGTTTCTAGCAGTGGCGGACACTTGAAGCATCTGACGGCTACTTCTGCTGCGTGGCAGGATTATGACCGCGTGTGGGTTAGCTTTAAGCAGCCCGATGTTGAATCTTCTCTGGCTGATGAGAAGACCTATTGGGCTTATTACCCAACCACTCGAAATATTAAGAACGCTATTCGTAATCTGTTCTTGGCATTTCATATTTTTCCGAAGGAACATCCGGATGCGGTTGTTTCTGCCGGCGCCGGTGTTGCCGTTCCTTTCTTTGTGGCGGCTAGACTCTTTGGCGTAAAGACTCTTTATATTGAGTGTTTTGACCGCCCGACTCTACCGACGATGACTGGCAAGATATTATACACCTTTGCTGATCGAATGATTGTTCAGAGCGAGGAACAGCAGGAGAATTTCCCTGATTCTCGTGTAATTCATCCCATTTTCTAAGAGTGATGAATTTATCCTGAAAATAGCATCCTCGCGTGTACTGAGGGCCTTATTTTCAGGGTATGGTATTTAATTAATACATACAGATACGCATAAGTCGTACACTCCGCTATGGACTCACCATCCAAGCGAACTAACCACTCGCCAGAGAAGCGTATGCGGAGATTACTCACCATTTTCTCCGGCACGACACCGCCGCATATACCAATGATGCCCTCCGGATTTTTGCGTCAAGTATACGGGGTTACTACCGATAAATACGTAGAGAGGAATAGGCTATGTCTATTCAGAACTTCCCCCACGTCAGCGTTGATACTTCCAAGTTCGACCTGCCCGTATTTACCCCTGCCGTCGCGCCCGTTCATATTCCTACTAAGACATACGATTTGGTGGTGTCCCTCGGCACCGACGTTCACACTTTTGATCGTCTCCTGTGTTGGGTTGAGGCTTATCTTGAGGCTCACCCCGAGGTCACCTGCCTCGTGCAGCATGGCCACACTGCTCCCGTTAAGCACGCAGACAACCTTAAGCTTCTTCCCGCCTCCGAACTGCTGGACTACTACGCAACAGCACGCGTAGTACTGGTTCAGGGCGGACCCGGCTCCATCCATGATGCACGCCGTACCGGCGCTCTGCCCCTGGCTGTTCCGCGCCGCGCAGAGTTCGACGAAGTCGTTGACAACCACCAGGTCCCCTTCACCACTCTGATGGAGAAGCGCGGTCACGCTGTTGTTGTTAAAAGCCGCGAAGACCTCTTCGGCAAGCTGGATCTTGCTCTGGCAAACCCTTCCCTGTTCCGCACCGCTGAGCCCTACATCTCCACCCCGGAGATTTCTGCAGCGCAACTGGGCAAGGAACTGCAGAATCTGCTCGCTGGCAAGACCCACCGTAAGGATTCCTTCTGGGCTCGCTTGAAGCAGGCTGTTCACGCACACCGTGCGGGTAAGGCTGAGATGGCTCGCATTGACGCGATGGCTCCCAGCACCTAACCAGCGTCTAAAAGCTTTAGCTTTCTAAACCCAGCATCCTTAGTGATACGAGGTGGGAGCTACTCGGAGGTGTTTCCCACATTTTTAGGCCGGCATGAAAATCCTCCAACCACTCTGGGAGAGGCTGCGGACATTTTCCCTTGTTCACGGCATATTCTCAGGTGGATTCGCGTCTTTACATTGGTTGCGAAACCCCGCGCACCGTATCCTTAGAAGGAATAATGCGCGGGCTTTTCGCGCACTACGAAAGGAATAATTATGGCAGTTCAGGAATCAACCATTATCAACGCAAGCGTTGAGCAGGTTATCGAGGCATTCTCTAACGAGGATTTCGCACGCTTCGTATGCTCCGAGGTTGGCGTGGAATTTGGTAGCTTCTCCGTTTCCGGTGACACCTCCGCTGAGTTCACCGCAACCACCGAGCGTACCGTGCCCGCCGAGCGCGTGCCGGACATCGCTCGTAAGTTCGTCGGCAACGGCGTTGCTATGACCCAGGTGGACACCGTAAGCGCACCGGCTGCTGACGGCTCCCGCACTGTTTCTACCGAGGTCAAGGTCAACGGCATGCCCGTGTCCGCTCAGGCTACTCAGAAGCTGACCCCCGAGGGTGAGCAGACCCGCCTGGACGTCAACGGTGAAGTCTCCTGCTCCATCCCGCTGGTGGGCAAGAAGATTGCAGTCGCTGCTGAGCCGCAGGTTGGCCGTGTGCTGAAGGTTCTGGGCTCCTCCGCTGAGAAGTGGCTGGCACAGCGCTAAAGCTTATAAGACGCTCACCTTTGAGGTGTAGCTGATATACCGCGAATATGCAGAGGATCTCCGCTGTAAGTACTTACGGCGGGGATCTTCTTTGTGTCTCTTCATGAATCTTATGAGCTCTAACGCACCTATGAAGGGGTAGGGGTGTTAGGGGGCGATAATCGCTTCGGAGTATTCACGCTCGCCAAGCAGCTCAGCGAAGCGGCGCATCTCTACGCGCAGATCGTGCTCTGCTTCGAGCAAATCAACGACCTTGCACAGCTTGGTGCTGGAGGTGTGCTCGGTGTAGGGGAAATAGTGTACTTCCACACCGACCTCTGCGAAGCGTGCTTCCAGGGCGTTGCCCTTTTCGGTACCCTTCCAGTCGTCGCCCTTGAAGAAGATATTGAAGGGCTTCTGCTTCCAGGTTTTGAGCTTGTCGGGGGTGGTTTCAATGTGCACTTCGTCCACGTAGTCGATGTGGCTGACGATGGCGGCACGCTCTTCGATGGGGATGACGGGGCGACGGCCCTTGGTCATTTCCAGAACGTCATCGTGCACGACGCCTGCAATGAGGTAGTCGCAGTTTTCCTTAGCCTTGCGGAGAATCTCGAGGTGGCCGTAGTGGAAAAGGTCGTAGGCGCCAGCGGCGTAGCCAATAATCATGGGGCTTCCTTGTGGTTGGTAGCGGCGATAGTTATTCCGGTGTGGTTGAAGTATCGGAGGGGTGAGAAATATAACCGATATCTGTAGTGAAAACACGAGAATTAGCGAAGAATGTTTACCACTGAGAAAATACTCTCTCTAAGCTGTTTTTCTTCTCGCTATCACATGAGAATATGCGGGTCCGAAAAGAGTTTCTCGAGGGTGCTGGTTGGGTGCCCTTCGTCCTTTTATTTTACCAGTCACCTTTTTGAAGGAAAAAGGAAAAGATATAAATATGAGGCGGATACAGAGTAGTATCCACCTCATATTTTCATCATATTGATTTATAAAGAAATCTTATATCAAGAAAGAGTAGGGTGTAGATTCTCGACCCGAGTCTTGTTCGGCGCTCACCGCTAAAAGTTCATCGAAAAGCATTACATATCCATGCAATATATTGTCGATGGCTCCATTCGATATTTTCGATTGGTGTTCAAATATTGGTCACTTACCGAACAATCCAGCCTACCCTCTCGGCAAAGAATTAGCTCTTTGCGGCTGCTTCCTTAGTAGCTTCCTCAACCGCAACCCACGAAAGCATCGCGCACTTCACACGTGCCATGAACTTCGAAACGCCGGAGAAAGCCGCCATATCGCCGTACTCCTCTTCGTCCAGGGTCACCTTACCGCGCGAGCGCAGCATCTCGCGGAACGCATCCACGTGACTCTGCAGCTCAGAGGTGGTCATACCGGGAGCCATTTCAGAAAGCACAGAGGCGGCAGCCATGGAGATGGAGCAACCATCACCTTCCCAGGAGATCGACTCAATGGTCTTCTCGCCGTCCTTCAGCTCGTCAGAGAGCACCACGCGCAGGTTGATTTCGTCGCCGCAAGTGGGGTTGTACTGGTGGTTATCGGCGCTTGCATGGCCGACGGGTACCTCTACGAGGTGCTCGCCGCTGCGCTGCTTAGAATGCTCCAAAATAATTTCCTGGTACAGGGATTCAAGAGACACGGTGATCTTCTTCCGTCAGTTGGTCTGTCTGAAAAATTGGGACGTTAGCTTCTAACGCATCTGCTTCAAAAGCCGAAGTAGGGGCGCACCTTGGCAAGTGCTTTCAGAAAAGCATCCACATCTTCAGTGGTGTTGTAGATGTAGGTGGAGGCGCGGGTCGAGGCGGTCACGCCTGCGCAGCGGTGCAGCGGCTGGGCGCAGTGGTGACCCACGCGCACGGCGATGCCCTGGGTGTCGAGCAGCTGACCCACATCATGCGGGTGCACACCCTCAATAGCGAGGGATACCAGGCCGGCACGTTTGGTGGGGTCGGTGGGCCCGAGCAGGCGCACACCCTCAATCTTCTGAACTCCCTCAACCAGGCGGGCACCCAGTTCGTGTTCCCACGCCTCAACATTCTCCATGCCCAGGTGCTGCAGGTAGCACACAGCAGCAGCAAAAGCGACTGCCTGCGAGACACGCTGGGTACCTGCCTCAAACTTGATGGGGGCGGGCATGTACTCGGCATCCTGCAGACCCACGCGGGTAATCATGGAGCCACCGGTCAGGAAGGGCGGCAGAGCTTCGAGCAGTTCAGCACGGCCGTAGAGGGCACCGATACCGGTGGGTGCCAGCATCTTGTGGCCGGAGAACGCCGCGAAGTCAACATCCAGGGCGTGGAAGTCTACGGGCATATGCGGTACGGATTGGCAGGCGTCCAGTACGACGAGCGCGCCATACTTGCGTGCCATGGCGACCATGCGGGGCACATCGGTAATCGCGCCGGTCACGTTCGAGACGTGGGTGAAGGCCACGATGCGGGTCTTCTCGTTGATGATGCTCTCGGCTGCCTCGTAGTCGAGCTGGCCGTCCTCGGTGGAGGGGATGTGGCGCAGAGTCGCGCCGGTACGCTGTGCAAGAATCTGCCAGGGGATGAGGTTCGCGTGGTGCTCAATCTCCGTGGTGACGATTTCATCGCCGGGCTTCAGCACGAAGCGCTCAGCGGCGGAACCGCCGATGCCCTGGGAGGCATTGCCGATGGAGTAGGCAACCAGGTTTAGCGCCTCGGTTGCGTTGGAGGTCCACACGATTTCTTCCTCAGTGGCACCGACGAAGTTCGCGACGGTGATGCGCGCATCCTCAAACAGGTCGGTTGCTTCGACCGCGAGAGTGTGGGCGCCGCGGTGTACGGCAGAGTTGGCGTGCAGGTAGAAGTCGCGTTCTGCGTCGAGAACCTGAAGGGGTTTCTGACTGGTCGCCCCCGAATCCAGATAAATCAAAGGGTGCCCGTTAACCTCAGTGTTGAGGATCGGGAAGTCCTGGCGAAGCTGGCGTACGATGTCGTCGCTCAGGGGGGTATTGGCGGGGGTGGAGTATTCAGCCACGGGTACCTTCTTCTCTCGCTCATACGCTCCACGGGTCGGGTATTTTCCCGTCGTGGAGCGTATAACGTCATTCTTTTCTAGCTTATTCCCTCATCTGGCTCTTGCATAGTTAGGTAGAGCCTAGTTCACGCATCAGCTCGCATCATGCGTTACCTCAGTTCAGCATTTACTCGGTACGGGTCAGACGGCTAGGAGCCTGCTCCGTGGTAGCGCTGCTGGGTTGCCAGCAAGCCTTCCTTCACGAGCATCATGGTTGCATCCGCTGCGTTTGAGATGAGGAAGGGCAGGTCCTTCGCTTCGGTGCTGCTGAAAGGCTTGAGCACGAAGTCTGCGGTGTCCATGCGTCCGGGAGGACGACCGATGCCGGTGCGAACACGGTAGTAGTCCTTGGTACCCAGCGCCTTGGTGATATCGCGCAGACCGTTATGACCGCCCTCTCCCCCACCAATCTTGAGCTTAATGGTGTCGAAGGGGATATCCAGTTCATCGTGCACCGCGATGATACGGTCGGGGTTAATATCGTAGAACTGGGCTAGAGCCGATACCGGGCCGCCCGAGGTGTTCATATAGGTCAGGGGCTTGGCCAGCACTACCTTGAGCCCGCCTATACCCAAACGTCCTTCCAGCACCTGGGCGCGCGCGCGTCCGTGCTTCTTGAAGCCACCGCCTACTTCACGCGCCAGTTCATCAACCACCATCTGGCCGATGTTATGGCGGGTTTTCTCGTACTCCGGGCCCGGGTTCCCCAGACCAACAATGAGCCACGCATCAGACATATCTTCGCCCTTTCCACGGCGCTGTAAAAGGTTTTTAGAAAATTCATGGACTTACACCATTCTATGAGTATGGCCCGCTACCACCTCAGAAGAGAGGTAGTGGCGGGCCATCCACAAATCACTGTTGCGCTAGGTGCAGGGCGCGGTCTAGTGCTTTGAGTTATCTGAGTCGTGAGCTTCGCCAGCCTGATCTGATTCCTCGGAAGCTTCAACGATGTCACCCTCGGGTGCGTTTTCGCCTTCTTCACCGGGCTCGGGAACGTCGAGTTCCTCGGGCTCAGAAACGTTAACAATCAGCAGTTCAGCGTCTGCAACCAGGGTTACGCCTGAGGGCAGTTCAACGTCTGATGCCAGAACGTGAGCGCCAGCTTCGCGGCCTTCGATGCTCACGATCAAAGCTTCGGGTGCCTTCAGTGCGTCAGCTTCAACCAGAAGAACGGTTTCTTCCTGGTTAGCAACGGCGCCAACAGCGGGCTCGCCTTCAACGTGTACAGGAACCTCAATCTCAACGCGCTCGCCGCGCTTAACGGTCAGCAGGTCGATGTGCTGCAGTTCAGGGCGGATTGCATGACGCTGGATGTCCTTGATCATTGCGAGGTGTGATTCACCTTCGATGTCGAGGTCGAGGATAGCGTTGGGGACGCGGGCAGCCAGGGTGGTTGCGTGGCCGGGGAGTACTACGTGCTTGGGCTCTTCGCCGTGGCCGTAGATGACGGCGGGGATGTCGCCTGCCATGCGGATGCGGCGCGCGTAGCCCTTGCCGAAGTCGCTACGTACGGTAGCTGAAATTTTGATGGTATCTGACATGAGTTGTCCACCCTTTCTTGGTTAGAAGTGATGCGCCAAGTGGAATAGGGACTGGCGCCAGAAATCTCTTTCCAACCAGCCACCGTCAGTTACGGACCTACACGTTTCGTGTATTCCACCGCCTTGGCCAAGACAGTATTGTACAGGTGCCCGGCTCTATCTTCAAGGGCCGGGAACCTGTGATATGGCGCTTTTCACGCCTTTTATGCTGTTATCAGCAGATATAGGACCAAATCCTCGAGGATTAGGAACCCATTTCCGCAAGGTAAGCGGCGAGCGCCTCGCGGTGATCGCGCGGGGTGAAGCCTGCAGCAATCAGCTTGGACAGGTCCATTGCCGAGTTCGCCGGACGGTGAGCGAAGAGCTCAGCGTTGGCAAAGTATTCCTCGGTGGTGGTGTCGCTGACTCGTGCCGGGTCGTGGCCGGTGCCTTCGTACACTGCACGAGCGAACTGTGCCCAGTTGATGACTTCACCGGTGTTCGACACGTTGTAGGTGCCGTATTCAGCGCCGGAGAAGAGCAGGTACAGGGCAGCTGCTGCCAGATCCTGTGTGAAGGTCGGACGACCCCACTGGTCGGCAACCACGGACGGGTCGATACCGCGCTCAGCCAGGGACGCCATGGTGCCAACGAAGTTCTTGCCGGCACCAACAACCCAGCTGGTGCGCAGGATGTAGTGTTTACGCCATGCGGCAGCGGCAACCTCACCAGCAGCCTTGGACGCGCCGTAGACGCTCAGCGGCGCCAGGGGATAATTCTCCGGGTATTCCTCACCCAGGGGCAGGGAGCCGTCAAAGACGTAGTCGGTGGATACGTGAACCAGCGGCAGGTTAGCTTCTTCACAGATGGAGGCAAGAGCGCTCACGCCCAGGGCGTTAGCTGCCCAGGCGTCGCGGCGACCCTCGGGGGTTTCAGCCTGATCCACTGCGGTGTACGCTGCAGCATTGATGACCGCACGGAAGGAGCGCCAACGGAATGCATCGCGCCACTGCTCGGGCTTGCCCAGGTCGAGGCGGTCGCGATCCACAGTCAGGAAGGGTACGTTCTGCTCGGTGAGCTGGCGAACCAGCTCGGTACCGAGCTGACCGCCCGCGCCAATGATCAGGATCGGATCGGCCTCCAGGGGCTCGATCTCGTTCAGACGTGGGTGGTTACGGTCCTTCTCGGAGAGCTCTGCCTTCGTCAGGTCGATGGGCCAGTCGATTGCAACGGTCTCATCGGCAAGGTTCAGAAAGCTATAGCCGGATACTGCGTCCGCCGACCAGTGGTCGTTCACCAGGTAGGTGTAGGCAGTGTTCTCTTCCAGGGTCTGGAAGGAGTTACCCACGCCGCGGGGCACGAAGATTGCGGTGTCCGGGCCCAGCTCCACGGTGACGAGCTTGCCGAAGGACTCGCCGGCACGCAGGTCAACCCACGCGCCAAAGATACGGCCGGTCGCAACAGAAACGTACTTATCCCACGGCTCGGCGTGGATACCGCGAGTGGTACCTACCGAAGCGTTGAACGAGATGTTGTTCTGGACGGGGTTGAAGTCGGGCAGACCAGCTGCGAGCATCTTCTCGCGCTGCCAGTTTTCCTTGAACCAGCCGCGGTTATCGCCGTGAACCGGCAGGTCAATAATGAGCAGACCCGGAATCTCGGTTTCAGTAACCTTCAGTTCCTTGGTCATTACTGACCTGCCTTTGCGTACTTAGCCTCGACTTCAGCCTTCAGGGGCTCCCACCAGCCACGGTTCTCGGTGTACCACTTAATGGTGTCGGCAAGACCGGACT
The DNA here is from genome assembly GCF_029850985.2 of Rothia similimucilaginosa. Lineage (NCBI taxonomy): Bacteria > Bacillati > Actinomycetota > Actinomycetes > Micrococcales > Micrococcaceae > Rothia > Rothia similimucilaginosa. The sequence goes on from NZ_CM138149.1 coordinate 1,663,658, forward strand.
CGAAGTCGGTGAACTTCGGCTCCCAACCGAGCTCTGCACGCAGGCGGCTACCGTCGATTGCGTAGCGCAGGTCGTGACCGGGGCGGTCAACCACGTGCTCGAAATCGTTCTCATCCTTGCCCATCAGGCGCAGGATGGTGCGCAGAACGGTGATGTTATTCTCTTCACCGTCTGCACCGATGAGGTAGGTTTCGCCAATCTTTCCCTGCTCCAGGATGCGCAGCACAGCAGAAGAGTGATCGGATGCGTGAATCCAGTCACGAACGTTCAGGCCCTCGCCGTACAGCTTCGGGGTCAGACCCGAGAGGATGTTAGTGATCTGGCGGGGGATAAACTTCTCGATGTGCTGGTAGGGGCCGTAGTTATTGGAGCAGTTAGAGATGGTTGCTTCAATACCGAAGGAGCGGACCCATGCACGCACGAGCAGGTCGGAGCCTGCCTTAGTGGAGGAGTATGGGGAAGAGGGGTTGTAGGGAGTGGTTTCGGTGAACTTTGCCGGATCGTCCAACTCAAGGTCACCGAAGACCTCGTCGGTGGAGATGTGGTGGTAGCGAGTGCCGTGCTTACGGACTGCTTCCAGCAGGGTGAAAGTACCGATGAGGTTAGTGTGGATGAACGGTTCGGGGTTAGACAGAGAATTGTCGTTGTGTGATTCCGCAGCGTAGTGGACAACAGCGTCTGCCTTACCGACCAGTTCGTCAGCCAGCCCGCGGTCGGCAATATCGCCTACAACGAGCTTGAAGCGGGATTCAGGAAGACCTTCCAAAGACGCGGCGTTTGCGGCGTAGGTCATCTTATCTAGCACAGTAATAGTGTGATCAGTGTTATCGATGAGGTGGTGAACAAAGTTCGAACCGATAAAACCGGCACCGCCGGTAACAAGAATGTGAGTCATACGGTAGATTTTACCTGGCTAAACAGTGATTTTTATGCCTCAACAAAGAGATAAACATGACACAATAAGAAGTTATGAAGGGAATTATTCTTGCCGGCGGTACCGGAAGCCGTTTGCACCCTATCACTCAGGGTATTAGCAAGCAGCTCACTCCGGTCTATGACAAGCCGATGATTTACTACCCGCTGTCCACTCTCATGTTGGCGGGTATCCGCGATATTTTGATTATTACCACTCCTGCCGACCAGGAGCAGTTCCAGCGACTGCTCGGTGACGGTTCCCGTTTCGGTATTAATCTCGAATATAAGGTGCAGCCTTCTCCGGATGGCCTGGCACAGGCATTCATTCTGGGTGCCGACTTTATTGGCAATGACCCTGTAGCGCTCGTGCTCGGTGACAATATCTTCTACGGTCCCGGTCTGGGCACTCAGCTTGCCACCTACGAGCAGAAGGACGGCGCGACTGTCTTCGCTTACCAGGTTGCTGACCCTCGCGCCTACGGTGTGGTGGAGTTCGATGAGGACTTCAACGCGCTATCCATTGAGGAGAAACCTGAAAACCCCAAGAGCGACTACGCTATTCCGGGTCTGTACTTCTACGACTCAAAGGTTGTAGAGTATGCACGTCAGATCAAGCCTTCCCCGCGCGGTGAGTTGGAAATCACTGACCTCAACCGCATCTACCTGGAACAGGGTAAACTGAAGGTAGAGGTTCTACCTCGCGGTACCGCGTGGCTGGACACCGGAACCTTTGATTCACTAGCTGACGCCAGTAACTTCATCCGCACTGTTCAGAGCCGTCAGGGCCTGTCAGTTGGTTGCCCGGAGGAAATTGCGTGGCGCCACGGTTGGCTTTCCGATGAGCAGTTGCGCGACATTGCTACCCCCCTCGTCAAGAGCGGTTACGGTAGCTACCTGCTCGGATTGTTCCGCTAATAAACACCAGGGGATTTTCCTATCCCTTCACCGTCTGCAACAACACTCCACGTCGCAGGTACACTAACTCAAACTTTCTGGAGTATTCTCACTACCATGACCATTTTGGAATTTTTCCGCACCACGAGGGCTAACCTCTGGTTGCTGATCATTGGCATCGTTGTCGGTGCCGCAGCGGGCTTCGGCTATGCTTCTCTCCAGCCGAAGGTCTACGCCGCATCGGCCTCGGGCTACGTGACCGTGGGTGAATCCGGTACGGTGGATGTTCTCTCAGGCTCTTCGGCCGCTAAGGATCGCGCTCGCGCCTACGCAGCTATCGTCTCCTCTGAGGCTGTGGCACAGAAGATTAAGCAGAACACCCCTGAGCTGTCCCTGACTACCGGCCAGATTCGCGCAAGCCTCACTGCAGCTGCAGGTGAAAATACTGCACTGATTACCGTGAACGCGCAAGCTTCTTCGCCAAAAAACGCACAGTTGCTCGCTAACAGTGCTTTGCAGGCTACTGCGGACTATATCAAGCAAATTGAGCAGAACCCCGGTAACGCTGAGGCTCTGGTAAATGGCGACGATACTGCTGCTTCACCTGCTGGAGGCAACACCATTCGCGTGATTCCGTTGAATAACGCAAGCGTAAACCCTCCGCTGATAGCTCCGAACTACCAGCAGAACGTGCTCATGGGTGCTGGTGCCGGTTTGGTTCTGGTCTACGCGGCAATCTTCCTGCGCCGTGCACTGGATCAGCGCATCCGTACCCGTGACGACGCTACCAAGGCAACCGGTGCAAGCGTCCTGGGCGTTCTGCCTGTTAGTGACGACCTGAACGAAGAAAACATCGTTAACGGCAACACTGACGACCACATTGCACAGGAATCCATCCGTCAGCTGCGCACCAACCTACGCTTCGTGAATGTTGATACCCCCCCGCGTTCGTTCATCGTCACCTCCGCAGTGCCCGGTGAAGGTAAGTCGACCGTGTCGCTGTCTCTGGCTCGCGCAATGGCTGATGCGGGTTCGCCCGTCATCCTCATTGACGCCGACCTCCGCCGCCCCACCGTAGCTAAGAAGCTGAAGCTGGACGCTAAGGTTGGCCTGACCCAGGTTCTGGCTGGCCAGGTTGAGATCGCTAACGCTGTGCACCAACTCGGTGAATCAAACCTCTTCGTCCTTCCTGCAGGTCGTATCCCCCCGAACCCCTCCGAACTTCTGGGCTCCGATAAGATGCGCCAGCTGATCAATGAGCTTTCCGAAGAGTTCATCGTAGTCGTTGACGTTCCGCCGCTGCTACCCGTGACCGACGCTTCATTGCTCTCCCACTCCGTGGATGGCGTGATTCTCGTTGCTTCTATCGGCCGAAGCCACCGTGAGCAGATGGCTGAAGCTTCCAACATTCTAAAGAAGGTCAACGCAAACCTCATCGGTATGGTTCTGAACCGTGCACCTCGTAAGGGCCTCGGTAACTCCTACTACGGCTTCGGTTACTCAAGCGCTTACGTTGGTTATGCAACCTACTACGGTTACAGCAAGGAAGACGATAAGAAGTCATCTAAGAAGTCCTTGACCAAGAAGTAATAACGTAATAAGCACCCTAAATCTTAGGGAGCGACTTAGGGCGGGATGGGCAGTTTTTCTGCCCGTCCCGCCTTATACTTATCTGGTATACATGTGCACCGAAAGGCTATTGTGACCACTCACTCACCCAATACCCCGGAGCCGCAGACTACTCCTCTGGCGGCACGGATTCGGCTTGCGCACGCCTACTTCCAACGAATGGCTGACATGCACTCAATCGATATTCTGCATGTCAAAGGCTACGCTTTCTCTCAGGAAATTTACCGCAAGGGTAGGTACAGCTCCGACGCCGACCTGCTGATCCGTCCCTCTCATGTGGACCGTTTTGTAGAGATTCTTCTGGCAGATGGATGGCGTATTCAAGCGCACTTCGAGACAGGCTCAGTGTTCGAGCACGCAATGACGCTCTACCACGCTTCATGGGGCCTAACCGATATTCATCGTTTCTTCCCCGGTCTTGGACGCCACGGCGATTATGAGAAGGCGTTTGACCGTGTCTGGGCGGCACGTAAGACCCGTATGATTGCTCACCATCCCTGCGCTGTTCCCAGCGATCTGGACGCACGTCTTCTCGTGGTGCTTCACCGCGCCCGTGCGGCATCACGCTACAGCGCGGATATTAACTATCTGGTTTCTCTACTCTCCTATAGCGATTGGCAGCGCCTGCGAGCCCGTGCCGAGGAGCTTGACTCATCCCTCGCATATAGCGCGGCTATGGGTGGTCTGGAGCAGTACCGTGACGACCGCGACTATCTGCTGTGGCTCTCAGTCTCCCAGGATGTGCCCCACTATATTCAGTGGATTGGGCGCCTGCAGTCAGCGACCACCCTGCACGATAAGCTACGCACCCTCAAGAACATTTTCCTCGTAAATAAGGACCACCTGGCGATGCAGCTGGGACGCACCCCCACTAAGGCAGAAATACGTGCAAAGTTCTTTGAACGTTTCGGAATCAAGGTGAATAAATGAGCAATCCAGTAGATTTCCGTCAGACCGTATACGGTATCCCCGAGAACATCGCGTACGTTCATTCTGAAGAGTTCGCTAAGTACTCCCCCACGGCAACTTATCTCGCGAATCTTGCCAACGGTGAGCTGTCTGTTCTACAGGATTCAGCCTCCATTATTTGGAGTATTTTTGAAGATCCGATGTCTCTGCAGGATGCTATCGATGCGCTCTGTGAAATGTATGAACAGCCCGTAGAGATTATGGGACCGCAGATTGAGGGTTTTATTCCGGAGTTGCTCTCCAAGGGGCTCCTAGAAGCCCGCTAGGGCTCTCAGAATGCATAAAGAAGGCGGGGTGGTAGAACTTTTTATAGTTCTACCACCCCGCCTTCTTTATGAGCCGTCTAGCTCTTTTAGTCTTCGGGCAGAGCCTGCACGTACATCTTCAGACGGGTGATGAAACGAGCCTCCGAGAAACCGTCAACGTGCTCACGGATGTAGTCAGCATCCCAGTCATCCGGGTTGAAAGCCTTGAGAGCTTCCACCAGCTGCTCCACGGTCGGCTGGTTAATGAACATACCGGTCTTGCCTTCCTGAATGGTATCCAGGAAGCCGCCCGCACGGTAGGCAATCACAGCCTTACCGCTAGCACCTGCCTCCAGCGGGGTAATGCCGAAGTCCTCATAAGAGATAGCCAGCAGTGACAGGCAGTGACGGTACGCGTAACGTAGCTGCGCGTCCGAAACGCCCGAAACGATACGAACGGTCGGGCCCGCAAGCGCTTCCAAGTGCTCCTTCTCCGGACCGCGACCAATCACCAGCAGCTTCTTGCCCAACTCATTGCAGGCTTCAATAGCCTTATCAACATTCTTGTAGGGTAGCAGGCGAGAAACGATCAGGAAATAATCGTCCGATTCGGTGAACTCTTCCAGACCCGGAATAGGCTCAACCGGTGCGGTGGTTTCTACCGAGTGCGGCGGGAAGAAAATCGGAACGTCCTTCTTGCCGTACACGTTCTCGATGCGCTTCTTAATCACGCTCGCGTTCGCCACGTACACCGCCGAGCGGTGAGCCGCCCAGTGATCCCAGAGCATCAGCGCAGGACGCAGGGTCTTCAATAGCAGCGGCACGGGGCCGGTGCTTTTCTCGCCCAGGTACTGATCGCTCAGGTATAGCCAACGCGCCGGTGAATGGCAGTAAATGAACTTACGGCCGGCGAAGTTGAAGCCGTGCGCCCAACCGGTCGTCGATACCACAGCACGCTCAGCCGGCACCTTCAAGAAAGAAGAAGCAAACGGCAAAATCGGCAGAGCCATGCGGTGGTTACGACGCAGATAACCAATCTTGTTCAAAGGACTCGTGATAATCTTCGCGTCCTTGAACTCGGGGAAGGTACCCTCCGGGTCGTACAGAGTAGTGTAAATCGGTGCATCCGGGAACGCACGGTGCATCGCCAGAACAACACGCTCCGCGCCGCCGCGCTGAGTCAGATAGTCGTGGGCAATTGCAATCTCTTCAGTAGCCTCAGGCTTGACCAGCGGCACGTAACGGCGCGCCAGGCGACCAAGCTTCTTGAGGCTCTTCGGTATATCCGCAAGCACCGCGTCGGGGTTCTTCGGTCCGGTAACCGGAGCGGAGGTCAAGAGCTGAGTGAGTGACATTTTCTTTTCCTCCTAGAAAACTTTCTGAGCTCGCTCAGGATAGTGAATACCGGCGTAGGATGCAGCCTCAACCTGCAACGCCACAAGCTTCTCAGCTGCCTTAGTGGGTAGCTTCAGCAGAATCTTATCGCTCGCATCGCCGAGAGCCTTAATGGTCTTCTCGGTGGTGAAATAAGCGAGGATCTTGACCAGCAAACCCCAAGGACCCATCGGGTTCGGGGCGGGGTGTGCTTCCTCGCCGTGCTTACGCACGAAGATGGTACGGGCAGAGCCCGAGTGCAGGGCACGCAGAGCACGCACAGCAGTGGTGGTAGCCTCTGCATAGTGCTTGACCTCAACTTCATCAGAGATGATGATGCGGCCACCAGCGTCATGGACCATTTTGCCCATGTCTACGTCTTCCCACCCGTAGAGACGGTACGCAGGGTCGTATCCGCCGGTACGGTCAAAGTACTCCGCAGAGATAGAAGAGTTACCGTTCCAGTACAGCCAACGGCCTTCTTCAGCTACGCTGAGGGCGCCTTCTTTGAATCGTGCATCGCGGAAGTTACCGTACACACGAGAATAGGGCGTGTCCGGGTACACGTTCTTCAAGGTGCCAATCACGCCGTCATAATCACGGTGCAGGTGAATCTGCGCCTCGACATAGTCAGCAGCAGGCTCAAGATCGTCATCGCAACGGATGAGGATATCCGCATCAGCCGCACGGTGGCCAGCATTCAGCGCTGCCACACGACCGCGGTTCTCCTCAAAAACGATCTTGGTCAGGTTCAGCTTGCCTTCTGCAATGTAGCGGTCAAGCACAGCTTCACTGTTATCAATATCGCCGTCGAGGACCACGATAACCTGGAAGTCCTTCTCGGTCTGGGCGGCAAGCGCATCCAGCGGGTAATGCAGAATGTCTGCACCACCGCGAGAGGGAATAATAACCGCAGCCTTGTAGCGGGGGGTAGTCTTCATAATTTTCCTTCCGTTTTGAGTGAGAGGATATCCGTTGGGAATGATCTATAGATTTAGAAGCACCTTAGCGGATAAAACGTTCCAGAATCTCACCAACACGGACCTTACCTGCTTCAGGCGAGTAGTTCTCCTGCCACCGCCAGAACAGCTCGGAGGTTCGCTCCGCCAGTGCTTCTGTGTCTTCTCGAAGCTCAGTACCCAGGCTCTTAATAGCCTGTGCAAGAGCTACCGGCTGGTCAGCAGGCACAACATACGGGTACGATGCGCCACCCAGCACCTCCGATAGCGCACCAGCATCACTGACAATCACAGGGACGCGTGCACTCATCGCTTCAGCGACCACCAAGCCAAAGGACTCGGGGGCAATCGAAGGTACAACGAGCATGTCGATATCACCGAAAAGACGATCCGGGGTAGTCCAGCCCAACCGAGTGCTGAACGTGGCAACACGGGCTAGCGCGTCCTCGACCTCAGCGCGTTCTTCGTCAGATGCGAAGACAGGCTCGCCGCCAATCACCAGGTCGTATTCGATACCGTTAGAGTTCAAGGAACTCATCGCCTGGCACAGGGTTGCGATGCCCTTAGACGGAGTCAAACGCCCCAGGTAACCGACACGGAGCCGGTACTCCCCCACACGGTGGTCCAGCTCGGTGGATACACCTCTGACCCAGTTCGCAAACAGCTGGCTGCCGGGACAGGCACGAGCCACATAGCGGCTCGGAACCAGGGTGACAGACGCCTTATGGCGGGCAAAGGGTACGAGCTTCGCGTTCACACCGGCAGGAAGCTGGTGCAGGTGCACGATGCGGTTCTTACGACCGCCCGTTGCTGTTGCGGGAACCAGACCGTTACACCACAATAGAACGTCCTTATGGCGAGCATGCCAGCTACGCAGAGCCACCATATACTGTGCGCGGTTCTTAGCCGGCAAGACAATGCGGGGGAACCCCTCATCCGCAGCAGCTTCTACAAGCTGCTTCGGCTCGGAAGGACCCACAATAGTGACCTTGTAGCCAAGGCTACGGGCTGCTCGAGCAATATTCAGGAGCATGACCTCACCGCCACCAATATCACCATTATTGGTGGCGATGTAGAGTTCTTTCTCCATCCTTCTACTCCTTCACCAGCTTGCGGGCGGGTGCATAATTCTTACCGGAGTATTTGATACTTCCGCGGATACGTCCCAGGGATGCAACCCAGTTGGCAACATCTCGACGAGCAACTTTACGGTGGGTCATAGCCTGACGCAGGATATTCAACAGCTGCTGAACACTGCCGGTCACAGTAGACTTCAACAAATACGTTGCAGAATCATACTTGGGAAAACGACGGGCCATCAGCACACGTCCTACACCCAGCTCATACTTCTTACGGATAGAGCTCTTCCCCTCCGAGAGAGTAAAACGAATCTCTGCTTCAGGGATAAAGCGCATCACGCCGTCGGCTTCCTGATGACGCCACGAAATATCCACATCCTCATAGCCGTAGCGAGGAAGAGACTCATCGTAACCGCCAATTTCAAAAAAGCGTGCACGGGTCATAGCGCAATTGCAGTTGCCCACGTGCGGCAGATAAGGAGTCGCAATCAGACCTTTGCCAAAGGCATCGGGGCGCGGGTTGCCATTAGCATCAAAAGCGCGAATCCAGCCACCGGCCAGTTCCATATCCTGCACCTCTGAAAACGCCTGAACCCACTGAGGAGATACTTCATCATCTGCATCACAGAATGCTAAGACTCTACCCGATGCGGCACGTGCACCGGCGTTACGGGCCGCGGGAATACCCGGAGTTGCGCAGGCGTCCACGACCTTGACCATGAATTTATCCTCTCGGGGTTCCTGAGCCCACGCTTCCATAACGGCGCGGGTGTTGTCCTCTGAACCGTTGTCTACCAAAATTACTTCGTACGGAAGCATAGTTTCCTGGTTCTCCAGGGCCTTAAGCTGGCGAGGAAGAGTCAATGCAGCGTTCAGCGCACAAATAATGACGCTAACTTCAGGAGTTCGATTAGTCTTAGACATTTTCTTCCTTCCACATCGGCGCAGCGTGCTGCGACTTCTCTTCCGCCTCACGAATTTCAATTCGCTCGTCAAAGCCTTCGATACTTGCCTCATCGTGGCCGGTACCCAAACGCTGTTCACGTTCAAGCAGCAACACACGTAGAGCAAAACCGCATGCAATAGCCCACGGCCAGGTGTAGAACACCTCGCCCAGACGAGAAGCACAAATCATGATGGCAACGCCTGCACCCTGCACGACATAGAATTTAGTCGGCAGAGTCTTTTTGCCGCTAAACACATTCACGATAAAGAGCAAGGTAATGGCAACGACCAGAATCATCCATGGCCAACCGCCCTCAACAAGCGCAGACCAGTATGAATTGTGGAAGAACCAGGTCTTCGAACCAGTATGTGCCAGATAGACATATGCTTCGCCCAAGCCCTGCCCGAAGAAGCCAGAAGCCTGAACCTTAATCTCAGAAGCCTGGTCGATCAGTGAACGAAGCGCATCCGTACCGGTACGGTCCGCAAAGACGCCGGACTGCGAGTAGTCGCTAGTCAAGATATCAATTAACCAGTACAGCGCTACACCCAACGTAATACGACCAAAGGTCTTCATACGGTTCGCAATAACAATCCAAATCAGACCCGCCACATAGGCAGCAATCGAGGTACGAGAACCAGTAGCCCACAACAAAGCAGAAAAAACCACAATGACAAGAATGACTTCAATCTTGTTACGGGCGAAGCTCAGAATCAGCAAACCAAAGAGGCAATACACCAGACCCGAGAAGTTCTTATCGCCCAGCCAACCGGTCAGGTAGCCGTAGTAACCGGTCACCGGCGCAAAGCCAACGAAGTAGGCAACCGCGTTGAAGATAATTGCGGTGGAATATCCCAACACGATGGAGCGAATATGCAGGCGTCCGGCTGCAATAGCCCAAATCAACACGGTTGCAGCCATAAGACGGAGCAAACGTCGAGTCCAATCCGATGCGTCCTCGGAATGTACACCGTAGAACGAGACAATTGCGAGGTAACCCATTGCAATAAACATAATTGCGCGCAGACCCGAAAAATGACTCACGTCAAAAGTTGGCTTACGGGTCAGACCGTACGCTGCCAAAACAAGAATGACCACCTGGTTAAAGGGCAAACCGAGGCCAGGCACAGCATCACCAAAAAGCAGAAGGAACGCCATAATGAACTCGGGCATACGAATCTGGCTAGTCTGATGGCGGACATAATCGCTACTGCGAGACACCGCTTCAGAGAAACGTGAAGCTTCCGGCTTCTCAGCGGGCTCGTTCAAGTGCGCGTAAACCTGCGAAGTCTGGCTCATGAGCTGCCTCCTCGAAGTACACGTGCGTATACATCAACCGTCTGAGCGGCCATCTGCTCATTCGAAATCCAGGTGAAAGGCTCAGCCTCACCCTTCTGCAGCTGCTGGCGCATAGCCTGCAGAACATCCTGAGTTAGGGTTGTGCTCTGGCGGTCCACCAGCTCGTCGGCACCCAAAATCTCCGGGTTACCACCCACAGCGGTAGCGACCGTCTTCAGGCCAGCAGCCTTAGCATCCAGCAGAGTATAGGAGCAGTTCTCCCACACCGACAGCTGAACAATCATGTCGCTACGGCCCATCGCCTCAATCGGGTTAACAAAGCCGCTGAAAGTCACCGAATCACCCAGGTTCAGACGCTGCGCCTGAGTCTGCAACTCGGACGCCAAATCGCCAGAGCCCGCAATCTCAAGATGAGCCTGCGGGTAATCAGCACGAAGCTGCGCAAAAGCGTCCAGCAACACATCAATACCCTTCTCAGGGGACAGACGAGACAGCGAAAGAATACGCGGACCCCCCTCATCGGGTGCACGCTGCTGCTCAACAGCCGCGTGCACTTCGGGGATGTCCACGCCGTTGTACACCAGTTCCACGCCACGAGCGCCCCACTTGGCACGCATCTGATCAGCGGTGGAACGAGAAACAGCAATCGCTTGGTCGGTACCCCACAGGCGCACACGGTGTACGGTCTCCATGAGCTTAGAACGCCAGGAGCTACCGTGGTATACCGAGTCATTACCGGCGATACCGTGTTCAGTGGTCAGAAGCTTCGGCACGCAGGTGCCACGCTTGATAACGCTACGGATACGCAGAGCATTCACCACGGCGGTCGCTACAACGTCCGCATACGCCAGGTGGCTGTGCACAATATCCGGGCGGAGCTGCTCAATAGCCTTCTGCAGAGAGGTAAAGGAAGTCTTAAAACCGTAGTCGGGGCCAAATTCAGCCTTGATGACGGTGACGCCCAGTTCCTCAAGGCGGCTTGTGAGCTTACCTTCGGGTGCGAGAACCACCAGGTTAAAGCCGGGGAGCCCGGCACGTGCCATATCGACAACGTGCCGAGCTACTCCACCAAACTCGGGAACCGGAACGACCCACAGGGCAGTGGGAAATCCGTTTGAATTCATGAGTGAGTGTCTACTTTCTACAGCCACTTCTCGAGGCGGTCCAGTGCAGTGAAGAAGCCCTCACCGTTGTTGATGTGGCCCTGCCAGATTTCGGGAATGAAGGATGCCTTCGGTGCCAGCTCACGCAGCTGCTTGCCCAGGGAAGCCCAGTCGACATCGCCTTCGCCGACCTGAACGCCCTCACCGTCAACGCCGGTGCCGTCCACCAGGTGCAGGTGGATGGACAGCGGTGCCAGCTGCTCAACAGCCTCCGACAGCGGAATGTTCAGGAAGTTGCAAGCAAGCATGGTGTGGGAGATGTCCAGGCAGAGCGCGGTTTCGAACGCACGCGAGAACTCTGCAGTGTCCTTCGGATCCAGGAACAGGTTGTGGTACTGCTGACCACCCATCAGCCAGGGGTACGGAGGCAGAGTCTGAGCAGCCAGGCGAACGCCAGATGCGTCCAGACGCTTCAGCGCCTCACCGATGCGCTCATACTTCTCAGCACGTGCCGATGCGGGGATGTGCTTGTCCTTAGTGAAGCCACCCATGGTCACGACCATGACCGGGTCCTCCTCTACGGTGAAGTAGCGGGTCAGGTCACGGGTGATGTCAATAGTGCGCTGAACCTCAGCGATGGAGCGCTCCCACACCTCGGGGTCCTTGGACGCGAGGTCCACCAGGAAGTCGCCTGCGAACAGGTCGGGCAGGTGGGTGGTGAAGCCCATGTCCAGCTTAGAGTCAAAGACGTCGTCGATGTTGATCTCGAGGTCCTTATAGGAGAAGTGGAACTCCAGGAAGTCCGGCTTAGCCTCTTCAATCAGCGGCTTGTAGTCGTGGTAACGAACCGGCAGACCCCAGGGGCGGTCGAACTTGAAGTCGCGGCGGGTCACCAGATCGTCCTTCAGGTCACCCTCGAAGAAGAACGAGCCTTCTTCAACGTCGCGCTGCATGGTGCGGCCCAGCAACTGCGGCAGGTAGTTCGGCTGCAGACCGCGGCCGGGGGACTTCACAGCAACATCAGCCTCGGTCACAACCTCGCCCTTAGCAATGTGGCGGGTCGCCACCAGGGACTTAGCCAGGTTCACGCGGTTCATCAGCTCACCGGTGGACACCTCGCGAGGAGCAGCAGAACCAATAGCGGTCTCAACCTCACGGATCTGCTGAACCATTGCCTTGAATTCCTCAGGCAGCAGGGAGACGGTGTGGTCGTTACCCTCGAGGGTCTTGTCGGTGGTGAAGTGCTTCTCAATGATCTTCGCACCGCGAGCAACAGCAGCGATCGGCACGTGGTAGCCACGTTCGTGGCCGGAGTAACCAACCAGGCACTGACCAATCTCAGCCAGGCGGTCCATGTATGCCAGGTTGACGTCCTTGAAGGGTGCCGGGTATGCGGACTGGCACTGCAGCAGAGCGTAGGATGCGCCAGCGTTACGCAGCAGAGCCACGGACTCGAGGATTTCCTCTTCGCGGCTCATACCGGTAGAAATCAGCATGGGCAGGCCACGGGAAGCAACGTCACGCAGCAGCTCGTGGTTGGTCAGGTCAGCCGAAGCAATCTTCATGCCCTGGATACCGTAGTCAACCAGCGCCTGAACGGAGGGTGCGTCCCAGGGGGTGCACATGATGTCCATGTCGTGCTGCTTGACGTGGTCGAAGACCTCGTACATCTGGTCAACGGTCAGGGAGAATCGGGACAGCAGGTCCAGGGTGTACTGAACGCCCAGGTCCTCACCTGCGGTTGCTGCGCCGCGCTGGCGGTACAGAGCGTCCATGTCGCGCAGCTGGAACTTCACAGCGTCCGCGCCGGACTCAACAGCGAGGTCCACCAGTTCCTTAGCGAAGTCAACGCTACCCTGGTGGTTGTTACCGATCTCAGCAATGATGAAGGAGGGGGAATCCTCGCTGATGGTGTGCTTACCGATGCGCAGGACGTCCTGTTCATCCATTGCCAGCGCCACGAGATGACCGCGCTCGTCAGTCAGCGGCACGTGGTTAATACCCTTCGCGAAGTATGCGCGCAGGGTCTCGGGTTCAGCGTTAGCCGGTGCGGTCTGCGGGTTGGTGTTTGCTGCCTCCAGCGCGCTGGTCTCCAGGGATGCGGTAGGGTTAGCAATCAGCCAACGACGGAAGTCGCCGTCAGAGAGCGAACCGCGCAGGATACCAGACTCGTTCACCAGGAAGATAATGCGCTGGCCGTTAGCAGAAATCTTCTGCAGAGCGTTGAGAATCGGGTCTTCAGCGAAGACCACATAGGGGGCAATATTGCGTTCAATAATCACGATTTTGACCTTTTCGTTTGAGCGTTTAGTTGAATGCCTGAGTGCCGGTCAAGCCGGGAGCGGCAGACGAGGTACTGCCGCGGGTGAAGGTTACTTGCCTTCGGCCAGGATCTGAGTGAGCTGGTGCTCTGCCACGGAGAAGTCAATCGGCGCGTCGATGTCGACGCCCTCGACCTCGTCCAGCATGAACAAGTCAATGGTACCGCCGGGGTAGCCCGCCAGGCGGTTGTGGTGGTCCATGTACACGTGAGTCTTGGTGATGTACATCGACCCGTTCTCGCGGTAGCGGAAGGTTTCCTTGGTCAGTTCCTGGCGGCGCGGGCGAGCCATAATCTCGAACGCCGCGGTGGGCTCACCGTCAGCGTGCCAGGTCCAGATGAACGGACCAATCGGAATCACACCGACCATGGAGTCCTTACCGTTCTCCGCGAACTGGCGAACCGCACGAGCCAGAGTGCCGGGCAGCCGCACGGGGCTGGTTGCCTGCAGCAGCATGACTGCCTCAGGTTCCCAACCGTTTTCAGTGTAAAACTCGATAGCGTGCTCGATAACCGGCTCGGTTGCGGTGGTGTCTTCAGCCAGGTGTGCCGGGCGCATGAACGGCACCTCTGCCCCGTACTCGCGGGCGATATCAGCCAGCTCAGCATCATCGGTGGAGACGACAACACGTAGCTCGTGCTCGCCGGCCACTTCTTCCTTAGCAGCCAGTGCCTGCTCGATGGTCCATGCGACCAGCGGCTTACCCGCAATGGGGCGCAAGTTCTTACGCGGAATGCCCTTTGAGCCACCGCGCACGGGGATGACGCAGAGAATACGCATTATGCCTCCAAAGTTTCAATTATTAGTTCAGCGATACGCTGTGCCGGTTCCTTCTTCGGCTGAACCGGTGCCGGGGTCGGTTCCTGACCCCACTGGTTCATACCGTAACGGTCCCAGAATTCCACCAGCCATGCTGGCGGTGCCGGATGGTAAACCCACGCCGGGATTCCGCGTATTGCAGCCTCCAGAACACCTGTGGAGAAGATGGATACCACCGGGTTCGGCACCTCGTTCAGCGGGGTGCCGGAACGGTCAATGCGGATGCCTTCCTTCTCCCACAATTTATGGGTCAGTCCTGAAAGCTTGTCCTTCTCGCTCGGGTGCGGGCGGTAAACGCCACCGTACTTTTTCAAGAAGGAGTGCGAAGCATACGCGAAGGATGCGCGCGGCAGTTCCGCACCGTGCATCTGCCCCAGGAAGATCGGCTCCAGGTGGTCCTGCTGCTGCGCCTCAGCACCGGCAGCCTTCTGCGCTGCCAGGTAGAGCAGCTGTGAACCCACCGTGTGGGTGGTCACGTCGCGTCGGCCCGATGCCCAGAACTCGGCGTCTGCCTCGCTGAAAGCCAGCAGGGTGCATCCTACCGGTAGCGGCGGTGCCTGAGGCACCAGCAGACCGTGCTGAACCACCCAGTACTCAGCACCAATCGCGCGAGAGAACTCATAAGCTACTGCACCGCGGGCCAGGTAGTGGCCTAGGGATAGAACCACGCGCACACCGGGCAGTAGCTCCTGCAACTGGTTACCCGTCACTTCCTGTTCGGTCCAGGCATCACGGCTGTAGCGCTCGGTGGCGTACTGACCGTTAAGGTACTCCGAGGCGTCCTCAGGGACCCACAGGGCCACACCCACATTCTCAAGATGCTTGAGCGGCTCCAGCAGGGAGTTGCGACTTGTCGGGGAGAAAGAATCGAGCACGATGAGCACACGGGGTACAGCACCGCGGGTGTATAGCACGCCTCCGACGGGGCCTTCCTGCTCAACGCTACCTCCTCCACGCAGACGGCCGATAAGGCTACGAGCCTCGGTCTTAGCCCAACGCAGGGTGTTCTGGCGCTTCTGCCAGGCAGCCCATGCATCAATATCAATGGGATAGGTTAGGCCCATAGCTGCTCCAAAATCTTTACACGCTGATCGAAGGTGTGCTCGGCCAAAGTGCGCTTCTGACCGGCTTCACGAATCTGACGAGCCCACTTCGGCTCACGGAAAATACGGGTACAGATCTCGATGAGCTCATCAATACTCTGGTAGACCAGGACCTCTTCACCGGGATTGTAGTAGCGATCCACATCAGCACGGTCGATCACCTGCAGAGCGCCCACGCCTGGAGCCTCAAAGGTACGCATAGTGAAACCATCCTGATTATTGTGGATGTTCAGCGTTGCCGGGGAGGACGCCATAATACCGTACGCCTCAGAGCGGTCAATATCGCGACCTGCGGGCACACCGGAATCCTTGAACTGCTTAGTGCGCAGAATGTCGTAGGGGTGACGCGACCAAGCACGACCATAAGCACGCACCGGCAGACCGGCTGCGACCAGCGCCTGCAGGGTCTCCTCACGGTTAGGGTACTTAGCGCCCACGAAGTTGATGGAGTCCTCGCGCATGGGGACAACAGGGCAATGGGTGTCGTAGGCGTTGGGCATGTCGAACACCTCGAAGCCCTGCTCACGCAGGTGCTGCGCGTCCAGTGGACTGTAACTTGCCAGCGCGCCCAGGTGGTGCAGGTCCTCTTCGGTGTAGCTCATGCGGCGCATTTCATCGTAGAGCCAGGTACCGTAGCGAACACCGGAAGTCTCCAGCAGATCCCACCATTCGCGGGAGAGCATATCGCCCTTAATGACCAGCACAATATCGGGGCGGAATTCGTTGAAAGCATCAATCGCCTTACGAGTAGCCTGAGCAGCGAAGCTTTCAGGGCGGTACTTCTCGGGCAGCTCATGGGCAAGCTTGTTAAGGATACGCTCGGGCAGAGTACCCGGCGCATCGTAAATGTGGGTGCGCACTTCGTATCCGTGCACTTCCAGGGATGCCTGAATTGCCTTCCAGTACCCGTGGAATGCAGGTGAGAGCAGTAGAAGTTTAGGCTGAGTCATATGAGGATTGAATCCTGTCGGCATTTGCTATAAGAACCCGCAGGGTAGAACCGTGCGGTGCTATGTGTTGGAGCGAAGAGGAACGGAAAGTTTCACCTGCAACTTGAGGCAAAACATACCTATTGAAATTTTACAATGAAAGCAGGAGACGACACACTCGAGTGCACTGTGTCGCCTCCTACGTTCTATATGCACCTTCTGACGAAGAGGACTAGAAATCTTGCGGAACTACCGCTGTAGATTCCGCACGTTTCGCCCCTAGTTCTCGCGGCGCTCTGCCTTGGCGATACGCTCCAGCTCGGTGGCGAGGAATCCACGAGCGTCCACATCCTTATTACGCAGGCCGCGCACCGAGTTCACCAGGAAGTTCGCGTAGCTGGTCACACGCAGTAGGTTGGTCAGTTTCTTCTCCCAGCCCCATTTGTCCGCATAAATGAAACGAGCAGTGGTCAGCCACTGCACACGGCGCTCGGAGGGCGAAGATCCGCCACCCTCGTGGGTTACAGTCACCGAAGGAATCAGGTAACGGTCCACGCCAGCGTTCCGGAGGCGGTACTGGAAGTCCACCTCTTCACTGTTCATGTAGAAACGCTCATCCATGCCACCAATGCGGTTGAAGGTCGCACGAGGAACGACCATGCACGCACCCATAACCCAGTCGACCTTCGCATCGGAGGTGCCGGTGCATGCCTCAACATCGTGGCCAACACCGCGGTGCCACCAGTTGGTCGGCTTGAAACGAGCCAACGGAGTGAACCACTCCCACGCCACATGCGCTGCGGTGGGGAACTTACGTGCCACCCACTGCTGCTTGCCGTCGTGGCCAATGATCTGCGGGCTAGCCAGGATCTCGCCGTGGCGTTCCACGGCTGCGAGCATGCGCGAGACGAAGCTGTTATCCAGCTCCAGGTCGCTGTTGAGGATGAAAACCCACTCACCGGTAGCGGCAGCAACACCAGAGTTCACAGCCTTACCGAAACCACCATTCACAGGGCGGCGAACCACGGTCACGCCCTCAACGTCGGGGAAGGGAGTGGGCGAAACGTCATCCGAGACAACGATTTCAATATCGGCGGGGTCAATACCCTGCTGAGCACGCAGAGTGTCAATAATGGCAAGAACCGGCTCCGGCTCGCCGTAGAAAGGAATAACCGCAGAAACACGGAGGGTATGAATCACAATAATGTCCTTTGAGTGAGGTGCCTAAAAATCACAATCGATAGAAGGCTAAATTATGGGGGGCGACCGTACTTACTTCTGCATACGATCACCCCCCATAGTTTCAATTAGTCGGGCAGCTGGCCCAGGCGAACGAGGTTCGCAAATTCTTCGTTGGCAGCCTGAACTTCCTTGAAAGTTCCCTTATTTGCGATGCGGCCCTGGGAGAGGTACACCAGCTGGTTAACGTTACGCACCGTGGAAAGACGGTGAGCCACGATAATCACGGTAATCTCCTGGGAGATGCGGTTAATGGTCTGAGTAATCTTGTGCTCAGTCTCATTGTCCAGTGCGCTGGTTGCCTCATCCATAACCAGCAGGCTCGGGTTACGGTACATCGCACGCGCAATACCCACACGCTGACGCTGACCACCGGAAAGACGGTTACCGTTTTCGCCAATCGGAGTGTTAATGCCTTCTTCCAGAGTCCCGACAACGGGCATCAGCTCCGCCAACTCAAGGCAGTAGAGCACACGGTCATCGTCAATGTGCTTGTCGGGGATACCGAAGGCAACTGCCTCACGCAGGGTGCCATTACCCAGGTAGGGATCCTGAGGGACATAACCAATCTTCTGGTACCAGGAAGGCAAATCAGTATGGATATCCTTACCCTGGCTAGAAATCGTACCGCTCGCCGGGATCAGCAGACCAAGAATCAAGTCAACCAGAGTAGTCTTACCCGAGCCGGAACCACCCACGAAAGCAACCGAGGTACCAGCCGGAACATCCAGCTGAATGTCCTTGAGAACATCCTTATCACCATCCGGGTAACGGTAGACCAAGTTATCGATCTGAACATCCACGAGTTCAATACCCGAGTTGATAATGGTTGCCGGGTCAACTTCACTCTTGGCTTTAACCATCTGCAGACGCTGCTCTTCGGGGCTCATTGATCGGATAACCTTAGCAACCTCTTCACTAGCGAACTCGTTCGCACGGATGCTGCCAAGAGAAGCAACCATACGGGTGGCATTCGGCAGAATACGGATGCATGCGGTTGCGAAAAGCATCAGAGCTGGCAGACTATCGGCTCCCTGGGTCGATGTCATCAGACTCAAAAGACCTGCAATACCGACAATGAAGATAATTTCTAGAGCGTACTTGGGGAAATCAGCGAAGAAGGAAATATTCACCTCGCTATTCACGCTACGCAGCGCATACTGGCGGTACTCTTCAACGGTCAATTCACGCGAATTAGAAATACGAATCTCGCGAAAACCCTTGATGTTGTCGAAAAGCGAGCGGAGAGCGTCACGACCGGCACGAGCAGAAATCTCACCGTACTTAGCGTTTCCTTGACGCAGGAAGAACTGCATCACAGAGATAGTGATACCGAAATAAGCAAAGGCAATCAAAGCCGGAATCGGCATAACGTAGAGAATCATCACCAGCAACACAAGAATCGACAGTAGGTCACCGATGAAGTTAATAATTGAGCCGACGTAACCGCGGTAGGCAAAAACCACATAAGTACCAATCAGATACACAGTATCTTCAGGTTGGGACTTCCTATGATTGAAGTAGCTATCCTTCATGTAGTGGTTAAGGATAGTCGAAGAAGTTGCCAACTGCTGGTAACCGGTGAATTTCAGGCTCCAGCGCTTAAAGATGAGCGATGCAATGCCTTTAATGACAAAGGCGAGCACCAGAACAATGCCCAGATAGAGCGCCAGCTCAGATCGCTGAGGATTACCAAAAGCATCCGAGAGAACAGCCAGATAGCCGGTAATTTCCGCGCCCATCGCAATATTCACGATGGGAAGAACAGCAGCAACACCGACCATCTCCATCAAAGACAGAACGAACAGGCCGATCAGGTTAAAGACAAGTAGCGTAAAGCTCCGTCCGGGAAAAAACAGGCGAAGCTTAGTATAAATGCTCTTCATTGGTCCTCGTTGGTGAGTGTACTCGCTGGCCCCTGAGCGAGAAGAAGACCAGCATTTCACGCCAATTCTAGCACGCACCCTCTAAACATTTTCAGCATCAAGCTTGTACTTTTGGTCATCTTTAGCGGAAAGAAGCACCTCTAATTCGTAGCTAAAACACAAGACATTTATGGGTATTCGCCACACACAGGAAAAGGAACCGTTGAAGGTGCAAGTAACTCGGTATGATAGATACTATTCATTCAACCAACCCGACACTTCCGGCTTCCCTGTTCACTGTTGGGTACGTCAATTAGAAAAGGCTTTTTGATGGGCATCTTCAACATTAAGTCCCTCAAGGACAAGTACGCATGGGGCTCCTCCGAGGATAAAACCAACTCCGCAGAAACCACCGAGGAACATTCGGCGACCGTTGTTTCTTCCTCCGCAAATATTGCTGATGGAGGCCGTTCCCTCATTAAGAGTAGCCCCGAGCTGGCAGGCAAGAACCGCCACGGGATAGCCAGTCGCACCATCTCCCCTGACGATTCCCTCCTTGAAGCAGTAGACGACTACGAGGCATACACCGCTACGCGGACCCCTCAGCAGGAAGTCACCCCGAAAGAAGAACTGAGCGCCGACGGCACCGCAACCATCTCGCAGCCTCTCACCCATACCGATATCGAGGCAGCCCCCGCTGACATCCTCGATGTAGACGCTAAGCCCACAGGCCCCAGCATTATCCGTGTAGGCCAGCACAACCCACCCACCGTTGATGCCAAAGAGCTCGCCAACCCCGAAGAAGCTAACAGCCAGAACGCACAGGCTTCCCGCCCGGCTACTACGCCTCGCGGCAAACGCCCCTCCCTCTTCAAGCTCTCCCCCAAGACTCTCAACCCTACCGACAGCGTCCGCAAAGACGGCCCCTTCGAAGCGCTCTTCGTATGCACCGGTAACATTGCCCGCAGCGCATCCGGTGAGGTGATCTCCAAGCACCTCGCCGCAGAATACGGTTTGGAAGACAAGTGGATTTTCTCCAGCGCGGGTACCGGCGCACTCGTTGGCCACGGCGTCTACGAGCACGTAGCCAAAGAACTTATTGAGCGCGGCTACAACCCCGAAGGTTTCGCCTCCCGCCAGCTTAACGGCCAGATCGTCGAGAACGCCACCATTATCCTGGTCGCTGAGAAGGTACACGCCGACTGGATCGTGCGCGAATGGCCCCAGCACCACGCCAAGATCAAGCTGCTCAAGCAGGTTGCACGTATCCGTGAGGATGCACGCCGCGCCGAGCCGCTCTCTTACCTCTACTCACACGGTGCTCGTCCGCTCGATAGCGACAAGTTAGAAGACCCCTACCGCCGCGGCCCCGCAGCAGCGAAAGTTGCCGTGGACGAGGTGGAGCAGTCCCTCCGCATGATTCTGCCTTGGCTTGCACAGGTACACCGCTAATTACGCTGCACCGTATAGAGCATTAACCCGGCAGGGACAAGTATCTGTCCCTGCCGGGGTAAGCTTTAGCTTCATACAACAAAAAGTCCCCCACCGGCCGACGGTCGGCGGGGGACTCTCTTTAGGCTTTAGAAGCTTAGTGCTCGAAAATCTCGGTCACAGAGCCCTCGTCGAAGACCTCGCGGATAGCGCGAGCGATCAACGGAGCGATGGAGAGAATAGTCAGGTTATCGAACTGCTTCTCTTCCGGCACGGGCAGGGTGTTGGTCACGACGACCTCCACAGCACCGCACTGAGACAGACGCTCAGCAGCAGGATCAGACAGAACCGGGTGGGTAGCTGCGATGATAACTTCCTTCGCGCCCTTGTCCATGAGGACCTTCACAGCGCCAGCAATGGTACCGCCGGTGTCAATCATGTCGTCAATCAGCACACAGGTACGACCCTCAATATCACCCACAACAGTCTTAGAAACAGCCTGGTTGGGGACGTTAATGTCGCGAGTCTTGTGCACGAACGCCAGGGGGGCGCCGTCCAGCAGATCAGCCCAGTGCTCAGCTACACGGACACGACCAGTGTCCGGGGAAACAACGGTCACGTTCGAAAGATCCTCAACGCGCTCGCGGATATGCTTCGCCAGAACAGGAATCGCGAAGAGGTGATCCAACGGGCCGTCAAAGAAGCCCTGAATCTGCGAGGTGTGCAGATCCACGCACATCAGGCGGTCAGCACCAGCAGTCTTGTATAGGTCCGAAATCAGACGTGCCGAGATGGGCTCGCGACCCTTGTGCTTCTTGTCCTGACGAGCGTAGGGGTAGAAGGGAGACACCACGGTAATGGAACGAGCGGAGGCACGCTTGAGCGCATCGATCATAATGATCTGCTCCATGAGCCATTCGTTGATGGGTGCCGGGTGCGACTGAATCACGAAAGCGTCCGCACCGCGCACTGACTCCTCAAAGCGGACGTAGGTCTCGCCATTGGCGAAGGTGTATGAGGAGGTGGGCAGCAGGTCGTGATCAAGTGCCTGCGCAATCTCCTCGGCAAGCTTGGGGTGCGCTCGACCGGAGACCACTACAAGCTTGCGCTCACCAGGGTTGGTAATCTCGCTACTCATGGTGTTGTTCTTTCCTCGAATTAGGATTCTGCCGGTTCCTGCGCACCAGCAGCTTTAGCTGCCTCGGCGGGTTCAGTACCGGCACGGTTCTTCAGGACCCAGCCGTCGATAGTGCGCTGGGAAGTCTCAGAGTAGGCGAGGGCGCCCGCAGGAACATCCTTACGGATTAGCGCGCCCGCGCCGGAGTAGGCACCGTCACCGACAGTAACAGGTGCAACATAAATGCCTGCAGCACCCATACGGGCGTGTGCGCCAATCACGGAGCGGCTCTTCACCAGGCCGTTGTAGTTCGCGAAGATAGAGCCAGCGCCAATGTTCGCGCCCTCACCGATGGTGGCGTCGCCAACGTAGGACAGGTGCGGAATCTTTGCGCTATCACCAATCTGCGAGTTCTTAGCCTCGCAGAAAGTGCCAAGCTTAGCGTCCTTACCCAGGGTGGTACCGGGGCGCAGGTATGCGAACGGGCCAACAGTTGCACCTTTGCCAATGACAGCGCCGTGACCGTGCGCGCGGATGACGGTAGCACCAGCCTCAACGGTCATGTCAGTCAGGGTGGTGTCTGGGCCAATGGTAGCGCCGGTAGCGACGGTGGTAGAACCGTGCAACTGTACACCAGGCAGCAGGGTTACGTCGTTCTCAATGGTGACGGTAACATCAACCCAAGTGTTCTCAGTATCAACGACGGTCACGCCGTTACGCATGTGAGTCTCAAGGATGCGGTTGTTGAGCATACGACCCAGCTGAGCCAGCTGCACGCGGTCGTTAGCGCCCTCGACCTCCCAACGGTCCTCAATAGCCAGAGCGGAGGTGCGGTAGCCCTTAGAACGAGCGATGGACAGAACGTCGGTAATATACTTCTCGCCCTGTGCGTTGTTGGTGGTCACCTCGAGCAGTGCCTCTCGCAGAACAGCGGCGTCAAAAGCGTAAATACCGGAGTTAATTTCGGTAATTTCGAGTTCTTCGGGGGAAGCGTCCTTCGCCTCAACAATGGCGGTCACTTCGCCAGCCTGGTTACGGACAATACGACCGTAGGCGCCGGGCTCACCAATGTGGGTGGTCAGGACAGTTACGGAGTTCTTGTCTTCTTCGTGGAAGGCAATCAGTTCGCGCAGGGTTTCGGGGCGCAGCAGAGGAACATCGCCGTAGGTCACCAGGACGGTGCCGGAGACGGGTGCCTGCGCATCCAGGGCATTCAGACCGACCTCAACCGCGCGACCAGTACCCGGAGTCTCGTCCTGATCAACGATGGTTACCTCAGGGTCAAATGTAAGCACATGCTCAGCGACCTTATCGCGCTGGTGGCGTACCACAACAGCGAGGCGCTCGGGGTTCAAATCTCGTGCAGCAGCGACAGCATGCTCAACCATGGATCGACCACCAATGCCGTGCATGACCTTGGGGGTAGCGGACTTCATGCGCGTACCAGCGCCTGCAGCGAGAACGATCACTGCAGAGGGTGCCAGTTCAGTGTTCACTGGGAAGACTCCTTAGACGAGGTTGCAAGAGTGAGGAGTGAGCGCGGACCGATAACTCTCTATCAACGGTGCCGTTGAGTGCTTACGCTCCGCCACTAGGACTCGAACCTAGACAAACGGCTCCAAAGGCCGCTGTGCTGCCATTACACCATGGCGGATTATCCTTGCATTTATCCTTACATTCACGACAAGCCCCCCGCTAACGGGTCCTCATCGTCATGGCCGCAATTTTGGGCACAGAACAACGCAATGCAGGAAATGCTTTCCTCAGTTTATCAAATATCTGTGCTCAACTTAGCCGCACACCCCGCAATCCCCACAGCTTATCTCACCGCCATCAAGTACCCCCTCATCAAAATTTGGAGCACTACTTGAAGTGAAGACTCACCCTGTACCCTAGAAGGCGTGGCACATCTACTTGGCGGCGAATCGCTGCACCTCGAATTCCCTACCCGAACCATCTTTGAAGGCATCACAGTCGGCCTGAACGAAGGCGACCGCATCGGCATTGTCGGTCGCAACGGCGACGGCAAGTCCACCCTCATGAAGATTCTTGCCGGCCGGCTCGAACCGGACTCCGGCCGGGTTACCGTGCGCGGCGACACGCGCATCGGTTACCTCGACCAGTCAGACATCCTCGACGACAACCACACCGTCGGCTACGCAATTGTGGGTGAAACCCCCGAATACGAATGGGCCTCGCAGGCACGCATCCGCGATGTCATCTCCGGTCTGGTCTCTGACCTTCCCTGGGATGCACCCATCTCTTCACTCTCCGGCGGTCAGCGCCGACGTGTAGCAATCGCCTCACTGCTCGCGCAGGAGTGGGACGTGCTCATGCTCGACGAGCCCACCAACCACCTGGATGTTGAAGCCATCACCTGGCTCGCCAACCATCTGAAGTCCCGCTGGGCAAAGAATGCGGGCGGCCTCATGGTCGTTACCCATGACCGCTGGTTCCTTGACGAAATCTGTACCGATACCTGGGAGGTGCACGACCGCATCGTCGAACCCTTCGAGGGCGGCTACGCGGCGTATATTCTGCAGCGTGTAGAACGTGACCGTCAGGCAGCCGCAGCGGAGGCGAAGCGTCAGAACCTGATGCGCAAGGAGCTCGCTTGGCTGCGCCGCGGTGCGCCCGCGCGTACCTCCAAGCCGAAGTTCCGCATTGATGCCGCCAACGCCCTCATTGCGGACGTTCCGCCGGTGCGTGACACCCTGGAGCTGAAGAAGATGGCAGTCTCCCGCCTCGGCAAGGACGTGGTCGACCTCGAGAATGTTTCCGTCGTCTATGACGACCCCTC
The DNA here is from genome assembly GCF_029850985.2 of Rothia similimucilaginosa. Classification (NCBI taxonomy): domain Bacteria; kingdom Bacillati; phylum Actinomycetota; class Actinomycetes; order Micrococcales; family Micrococcaceae; genus Rothia; species Rothia similimucilaginosa. Next base: position 1,688,694 of record NZ_CM138149.1, read on the forward strand.
GATGCCCGGCGGCAAGCGTCCCGTGCTGAAGAAGGTCACCTGGCGTATTGCCCCCGGCGAGCGCACCGGAATCCTGGGCGTGAACGGCGCGGGTAAGTCCACGATGCTCTCCCTGGTAACCGGTGATCTGAAGCCGACCGAGGGTCGTGTCAAGCACGGTAAGACTGTGAAGATTGCGACCCTGACCCAGCAGCTCGATGAGCTCAACGAGGTCGCTAACGACCGTGTCTCGGATGTGATTGGGCGCAAGAAGCGTAGCTACATTGCCGATGGTAAGGAGCTATCCACCTCACAGATGCTGGAGCGTTTGGGCTTTACGAGTGCGCAGCTGTCCACTCCGGTCAAGGACCTTTCGGGTGGTCAGAAGCGTCGCCTGCAGCTCATGCTGATTCTGCTGGATGAACCGAATGTGCTGATTCTCGACGAGCCGTCCAACGACCTGGACACCGATATGCTCGCCGCGATGGAGGACCTGCTGGACACTTGGCCGGGCACCCTGCTGGTGGTCAGCCACGACCGTTACCTCATAGAACGCGTGACCGATCAGCAGTACGCCGTGATTGACGGTTCGTTCCGTCACCTGCCCGGCGGTGTGGACGAGTATTTGGCGCTCTCGGCAGCCGGTGCTGGCGGTTCTGCCGCCGGTAGCGCGCAGGCACGTGCCGCATCCTCGGCGCAGGCTTCTGCTGAGCCGGATACCCCGAAGGTCTCCGGTGCCGAGCTACGTGCGGCGCAGAAGGAATCCGGTGCAATTGAGCGCCGCCTCGCCAAGCTCACTGCTGAGCAGGAGAAGCTCTCTGAGCAGATGAGCGCGCACGATGCCTCGGACTACGCCGGTTTGGCGGCGCTCGGCGAGCAGCAGCAGGCACTTCAGGATGAGATTGACGAGCTAGAAATGCGCTGGCTCGAACTCTCCGAACTGCTGGGCTAACGCCAACTTCATATGCCATATGTAACAGCGGATTTCTCATCTGCTTCTGCAGGATACCGCCTCGTTTCGGGGCGATATCCCGTTACTATAGGTATTAGCTTTTAACACTTTTAGGGAGTAATTTTCCCGCTCGCCCTTATGAAGGTATCTATGCTCAACACTCTCAAACAGCTCAAATACCAGTCTGCTCTGGTCTGGGTTGTGGAACTAGGCAGGTAAGTATGTCTGAAACCTCTCGTTACGACGCCACCGTCATTATTCCCGTCTACAATGGCGCCGCTTTCATTGAAAAGCAGCTGCAGGCGCTTGCCGCGCAGCAGACCAATCGCTCTTTTGAGGTGGTCGTCAGCGATAACGGTAGCACCGACAACACCGTCGAGTTGGTAGAAGCCTTCAACGCACCCTACCCCCTGCGTTGTGTGGACTCCAGCAACATTAAGGGCCCCGCAAACGCCCGTAACGTCGGCGCACGTGAGGCACGCGGTAAGATTCTCGTCTTCTGCGACTCCGACGACTATGTAGAAACCGGATGGCTGGACGGTCATTTGGCGGTCCAGGATGAGCACGGTCCGGCACTTGTTTCGGGCGCCAACCTGCACAACGACAACCCCGTTGAGGTGCTCAAGGCCTACGGTGTTCCGCTCGACTCGGACGAGAAGGTCCTGGCGAATCCCTCCCTGGTAGAGACCGAAGCGGAGATCGCTCCCTTCGCGGGTTTCCTGCCCTCAATTACCGGCTGCAACTTCTCCGTTCCCCGCGATGTATACCTACGTATCGGCGGCATGGACTGCAGCTACATCGCGGGTTCCGAAGAGACCGACTTCTCCTGGCGAGTCAGCCAAACTGGTATCCCCTTCTACAAGACCTACGCCTCGCTGGTGCGCTACCGTCTCCGCTCCACCCCGAAGAAAATCTTCCGTCAGCAGCGCAACTACCAGCACTACCGCATACTCCTGTGGATGCGTTTCAAAGATCAGGGTATGAACGGCCCCAGCATCAAGTACTCGGTCATAGCCCTGGCGAAGTCCCTGCCACTTCTACTCTCCCCCGCCACTCGCCTGGTGGGTGCGCGAGAAGCCGGTGCGAACCTGGGTGCTCTTGAAGGAATGTTCCAGTACCGTTTCCGTGCGGTTCCCGAGCGTCAGCTCATGAACAACCACTAAGCGCGCATAGAAGAATGCCGGTTCTAGATATCTAGAACCGGCATTCTTCTATGTTCAGGTTTATATTCGCGTCGTAGACTAACGCTGAATCGATGCGAAGACTTCTTCCCAGCGTCGGACAATATATTCAGGTGCGTATTCCTTCGCTTTCTGGAAGCAACGCTCCGATTTCTCCGCACGCTGCGCATCATCGCTCATCGCCACGCGCAGCTGCTCGGTCAGCGCCTCCACGCTGCGCTCCTGCGCCAGGTAGCCCACCTGCGGAAGCACATCTCGCAGAACCCAGCACGAGGGGTACGAGACCATGGGGGTACCCACACGCATCGCCTCCTGCAGGGACATCGGCGCACCCTCAAAATCAGAGGCGCCAATAGTCAACGACGCCTCAGCGTACGCTTCAAGCACCTGCTCGGAGTTCTGAGGACCGCCCACCACGATGCGCTCAGCCAGCGCAGAATCCAGGGAAGCAATACGGTCCTTCATCTGACGCTCAATCGCCTCATCACCACTACCGTTGAGCTTCAAAACCCATTCCGGGAACTCCGGCGCGCACGTAATAAAGCTCTCCAGAATACGCATCAGGCCCTTCTCTTCAGAGTAACGACCGATAAACTGCACCACCGGCTTCTTCTGCTGCGCCAGAGCCAGGACCTTCTGCTCAACGGCAGGATCCAGTGAAGCATTCGGATTCGACACCGCCTCCACCGGTCGGTTCAGCCATTCAGCAAAGAGCTGCGCATCACCCTCAGAAAGAGCGATAAAAGAATCAAAAACAGCGGCGAACTGACGAAGCTCCTTTTCGGAGTCCACACGGTAGGCGCTGTCGTAGCCGCTGTGGAACTCGTACAGATAGCTGATACCCCGCTTCTGAGCGGCGCGCGCATAATCTACCAGGTACGCCCCGATGCCGTTCATCGCAGTCAAAATGACGGTCTCCTCGTCCAGAGACTTTAGGTAACGGCGGGTACGTGCCTCGTTATAGCGATCCCACAGGGCCGTAAACCCCTTCTTAGCCGTCAGAACAAGACCCAGCGGGCCGGGGTTGTTGTAAACCAGCTTATTATGCGTTGTCTTCGAAACAAGCGAGCCAGTATGCACCACAAAATCAGGGTTTACCGCGTCAGGGTTATCACCCATATTGTCGAAAAGCGCCATATAGCTAACGTTGTAGCCAGCCTCTTTAAAAGCGCGTCCCAGCAGCTTATTCACGGTACTAATACCGCCCAGAATACTAAAACGGTCCTGGGCAATAACAATATTTTTAACCTTCATCGTATTCTCCCTTTCAGCCAGAGAACGGTAGAAGTCAGTGAGTGATAGAACTGTTATCTATAGTGCCAGATATAGGCGTGGTATTCAGGCACTCAGCGCGCTCACGGCGTGGTGGCCCTCAGCGCGGAGAGAGGCAGCCAGAGCCTCCGCCCGAGCCTGCGAAGAAACCAGCAGAAGCACCGTCGGACCGGAACCGGACACCAGTGATGCATACACGCCCTCGCTATCACACAGGTTCAGGGTCTGTTCAAGCTGCGGGGCGCACGAAAGTGCGGGTGCCTGCAAATCATTACGCAACAGCGACGTCAAGGAGGCGAGCGCCGCCTCCGAACCGTCGTAAGAGTTCAGTGCTTCGAGAAGCTCTGCGGGTTCTAGCAGCTCACCGGAGGCGGGGTACAGCGCCGAGGCGCGGCCGGCGTCCAACTGTTTGAAGACACTGGGGGTTGAGAGGCCAAACTGCGCGGCAACAATCACCAGATGCAGGGGTTTCCGAGGAGCCGCAACGTTCTGCAGCTCGGTACCGGTCCCCTGCCCCAGGGCGAGGGTCTGTCCGAGCGCAGCGCGCACGCTAAAGGGAATATCGGCGCCCAGCTGCGCGGCGAGACGTTCATAATCTGTCTGGGTCAGGAGCTCACCGGTGCGGCCGGTTGCGTGCAGGTAGCGGTCCGTAGCAATGAGTGCAGCAGCCGCGTCCGCTGATCCGCCAGCCATGCCGCCTGCCACGGGCACAGCCTTCGCAATATGCAAGTGCAGTGCCGGGGTAGAATCAATACCGTGCTCCGTAAGAATCAGCTCGGCGGCACGGTACACAAGATTCCGCTCATCCATCGGCACAGCGGCAGGGTCGAACTGCCCCGCCTGCATCTGCTGATCCACCAGGGAGCCGGGCACAATATCCATGTTCAAGCTCAGCCCCGGCATCTGCCCCTCAGAGACCGTGATGGTCTCCATCAAAGAGACCGCCGCAAAAAGCGTAGTCAACAGGTGGTAGCCGTCCGCGCGGACATCCCCCACGGCGAGGTACAGATTGACCTTACCGGGAGCATCAACGGAAATAGCGGCCTGGGTACTCATCAGCGCATACACCTTTCGCGCGGGAACTCGCGAGAGAACGTTAGTGAAAAATTCAGAGCGGGAAGAAGCTACTCCGCTACAGGCTCAGCCGGAATAGTCAGCGAAGCCTCCGCAATGCGGATAAAACCGTGAATATCCAGCTTCTCACCGCGTTCCGTCGGAGCGATACCGGCAGCCACCAGAATCTGCTCCGCACGCGCACCCGACCCCGCCCAGGAGCTCAACGCAGCGCGCAGAGTCTTACGGCGCTGAGCGAAAGCGGCGTCCACAATCGTGAACACCAGGTCACGGTCAACGGTAGAGAGAGGCTCCTCGCGCATGCGGAAACCCACCAGGCCCGAGTTAATCTTCGGCGCAGGCCAGAACACATTCTTGCCAATCACGCCCGCCTTATACACCTCGGCATACCAATTAGCCTTCACCGAGGGCACACCGTAAATCTTTGAACCCGGGGTCGCCGAAAGACGGTCGGCGACCTCGTCCTGAACCATCACCAGGGCGTGACGAATGCTCGGGAACTGCGCAAACAGATGCAGAAGCACCGGAACCGCCACGTTATAGGGTAGGTTCGCCACCAGGGCGTCCGGGGTGCGGGGCAGCTCGGTGACCTTCAGAGCATCCATGAGCACCACATCAATATCGCCCGCCTTCTCGGGGCAGAACTTCTCAATCGTGTGCGGAAGCTGCTGAGCCAGCGGCGGGTCAATCTCAACCGCAACCATATCCTTCGCAGCATCCAGGATGCCGAGGGTCAACGAACCCAGGCCCGGGCCAACCTCCAGCACCGTCTCCTCCGGTGAAATCTCTGCCGCGCTGACAATACGACGAATCGTATTCGGATCAATCACAAAGTTCTGCCCAAGAGTCTTCGTCGGGCGAATACCCAGCATCTCGGCAAGCTCACGAATCTCAGCGGGGCCGAGCAGGGGCAGATCGTTCACGGTGTTCCTTCGGTAGGTGTAGGTTTCTACACTCCAGGTTACCGTGCCAGGCGACGCTTCACATCTTCAACGGTAGACAGCAAGGCGTTCTTAGCGTTGGCCAAACGTGCCTTCGGCGCTAGCAAAACACGCAAGCGACCAATAATGTTATTAGCTTGCAGACCCCTATACAGCGTTTCAACGTGGCGAATGCCAAGGTCTTCGATGAGGCTAGAGCCTTCCCAATCGCATAGGCCGGGCTGTACGTAGCGCACGTCCATGCCCCATTCCTCGTACAGGGGGTAATCATCAGCCACAGTACCCGGCATTCCCTTATCAAAATTCTTCAGAAGAAGTTCAGCACCGGAACGCGAAATTAGGTATAGACCAGTACCGGTCAAGCGGGTCAGGCTGTATTTCCCTCCCATACGGTATTTACCGTATACGAACGGGGAGAGCAAAGAGATACGAGGATATTTCACCCGCGGGTTCATCTTACCCGCTTCGAGCGCGAGTGCATCACAGAGGACAACCATCTGGACATGCGGATACTTAGCAATAATATTCTGCACTACGGGCTCAGCATCTGCGGAGATAATAATGTCGTCCTCAGCAATGAGGGCCCAGTCAGCATCGCTTGCCAGAAAATCACGCCACATATTCAGGTGGCTGAGCATACATCCTCGTTCGGCGTTCTTCGGGTCACGATGCCAACGGGATCGAAAAAATTCGACATCAAATTCTTCATCAGTGACGTGGCCGTCAAGGTTATCTACGGCAGAGTAGCGCACAAAATCTTGGGCAGGCGCACCCGCCGAATAGAAAGATTCAAAGCGATTCTTATTGTCCATGCCAAGGACGTATTTTAGGACTTTTGCCATGATGTTCCCTTTTCTGTGGCACGCCCATACAGCCTTAGCGTGAAACGACATGAGCCCTGCATGAGTTACCAAAGTATTGACTCGACAACAACATATACGGGGCACGCCGAAAGCGCACGCGTATTATGGCATAATGCCTAGTCAATGAGTGAATGATATGTATAGCCTATCACCCAGCCTAAGATAGTCCCAGCAACTGGTACACAGTTTCCTGTTATGTCTCACACTTTGTGCACAATCTCACACGCAAAATCTGAAAATACCCGTCAAAAATCTCTCTCCACCACACATGTGACGAAGAGGGACTTCATATAGAGCTTGCTTACTTCGGTTTACCCAGGCGCTGCTTCACCTCATCAAGAGTAGCATCCAGGGCGTTCTTTGCATTCACCAAACGCATCTTCGGAGCCAACGCAATACGCACTCGATCCAGGGCGCTCGAACCCTTCTGATTCTCAGCCAGCATCTCCAGGTGGCTCTTACCGGAATCCAGAATGACGCTGCTACCCTCCCAATCGCACAGACCGGGCTGCACGAAACGCACATCCACACCCCACTGCTGGTACAGTTTGTAATCATCAGCCACGGTACCCGGGGCCTTATTCTCAAACTGCTTGAGCAGCAGCTCAGCGCCCGAACGGGAAATCAAGTACAGACCGGTGCAACCCAGGCGAGTCGAACCGTACAGCTTGCCCATACGGTATTTACCATGCACAAAAGGAGACAGCAGAGACAAGCGAATATACTCCACACGCGGGTTCATGGTGCCCGCCTTGAACGAGCACGCATCGCACAGGTTCACCAGCTGAACCTGCGGATACTTGGTGATGATTGCATTCACCACCACCTCAGCATCCGGAGAAATAAGGACGTCGTCCTCAGCAATCAGAGCCCAGTCCGCATCTGATGCGACGAAGTCCTCCCACATCTTCACGTGGCTAAGCATGCAGCCACGCTCAGCCGGGGTGGGGTCACGATGCCAGCGGCTGCGAAAAAGTTCAACATCAAATTCTTCATCGGTCACATGATTATCACGGTTATCCACCGCAGAATAAGGCACGAAATCCTTCGCGGGTACGCCAACCGAATAGAACGATTCAAAACGATTCGCGCCATCCAGGCCCAGAACATACTTCAGAATCTTTGCCATAGTATCCTCCTAAAACACCAGCCATGGGGTGCTACGCATAAACTCTTGTCGGGATGTTCGCAGCACCAATTATTGAGGCACTATACGCACCTAAATACTGCAAACCAAATCATGGTATAGCTATCTGAGTGGGTTGTTTGTAGTCGCTACAGTCTAGCACGCAGGCACGCACCGCGAGGCTACCCAGAATATCTATCCGCTACAGGCTGTACGCGCCTACCACTGACCGTAAACCCGCTCCGAATTCTCACGAATACGGCGGCAGATCGCCTCCAAATCCTCACCGCGATGAGCCGCCATAAAACGCACCGTATAGTTCGTCATGTAGGACGCATTCGGGCGGCCACGGAACGGATGCGGGGTCAAGAACGGCGCATCCGTCTCAGCCAGCATCAGCTCCGGACGAGCCATCGCCAACGACTCCTGAATACCCTTCGAATTCTTGAAAGTCACCGTGCCGGCAAAGCTCATATACCAGCCGCGCTCATTGCAGATCGCCGCAAGCTCCGGGCCACCCGAATAGCAGTGGAACACGGTACGTTCCGGCGCACCCTCTTCATCCAGGATCCGCACAACGTCCTCATGCGCATCACGGTCGTGAATCTGCAGCGCCAGGTTGTGCTTCTTCGCAATGCGAATATGCTCACGGAAGCTGTAGTGCTGCGCATCCATGCCTTCCTCACCTGTGCGGAAATAGTCCAGGCCGGTCTCACCAATAGCGCGCACACGGTCGGCGGTAGCGAGCTCGTCGAGGGTGGCGAGCGCCGCATCCAGCTGACCGGCTGCAGCCAGCTCGGGGGCGGTGTTGGGGTGAATCGCAATAGCGGCGAGGACACGCTCATCAGACTGCGCGGCGGCGACCGCGTATAGGGAGGAGGGGATATCGCATCCAACCTGCACGATGGCGGCGATGCCGAGCTTCTCACCGGCATCGAGTGCGTCGCGGGCGCTGATTTCCACTTCGCCGTCGAGCAGGTCCATGTGGGTGTGGTTATCCACGATGGGGTACGGCAGAGGCTCAGGGGCAGGCGGGAAGACCAGGTTGCGGCTGCGGCCGTTCTCGCCGGTGGTAGAGCGGCGGCGGGTTCCCTCTCCGCCTTCGGCATCGCTGATGCCGGTGTAGAGTTCCGCCTTATAGGGTGCGGGTACTTCACCGGGCACCGGCTCCCAGCCTTTAGGGAGGGCGGTTGTTTGGAGTGCCGTGGGGGTGGGCAGGGTGTAGTTCGCCAGTGCGGCGAGGGAGGTCAAGTACTCCTGGGTGATTTCAGGACCGGGATGGCTCTGACACATTAATAAATCCTCGGGATAAAACTGCGGGGTAAAGCTGCGGGGTGTTTTTGGGCTATTCGGAGCGGGCAGCCAGTGCCGCCTCGTACAGGTCACGCTTGGAGGTGCCGGTCTCAGCGGCGACCGCGGCGCAGGCGCTCTTGAGACGCTCGCCGCCAGCCACACGGTCGAGGACCAACTGCACTACGTCCTGCGCTTCGGGGGTTTGGGGGGCTTGTGCGCCCTCAACGATAATGACGATTTCGCCTCGGACGCGTTCAGACTCAGCCCATTCGGCAAGCTCAGTCAGGGTACCGCGTCGAACCTCTTCGTGAAGCTTAGTTAGCTCACGACTGACCGTTCCGCGGCGGTTGGCGCCGAAGGTCTGCACGAAGTCTGCCAGGGTCGCGGCGGTGCGGTGCGGGGATTCGTAGAAAATCATGGTGCGCTCCTCCCCCACCAACGATGCAAGACGGCGGGTGCGCTCGGAGCCCTTGCGGGCGAGGAAACCTTCGAAGGTGAATCGTCCCGTCGGCAGGCCGGAGAGCGCGAGCGCGGTCAACGCCGCGGAGGGGCCGGGCACCACGGTGACGGGCAGGTTAGCTTCTGCGACGGCTGCGACGGCAATATAGCCGGGGTCGGAGATGGTGGGCATGCCCGCATCCGAGAGCAGCAGCACACGCTGGCCATCCTGTACCGCCTGCACAATGGTTTCACTGCGTTCGGCTTCGTTGTGGTCGTGGTTGACGATGATGCGGCCGCGCGTGCGCACGCCAAGCCCGGAGGCGAGGGTTCGTAGCTTACGGGTGTCTTCAACGGCGATGAGGTCTGCGGTGGCGAGGGCTGAGCGCAGTCGGTCGGAGGCATCGGCAAGGTTGCCGATGGGGGTACCGCCGAGGATGAGCACGCCGCCTTCTTCGGAAGTGACGGCGGTGTCAGCGGTATCAGCGATGTCAGTCTGGGGTCCCTGGACCGTTTCTAAGGGGTCGGTGGTTGCTTCAGTGTATTCTGCGGATGCAGTCATGGCAGGCCTCGTGTCTGTGTCTGGTCTTCGTGTACCCACTAAGTGTAACGCCCGCGCTCTGTCGGATGCCGGGTGGGCTTACTAGGCGAGGTAGAGGATAGAAGTAGCTAGTGCGAGTGGGGGGTCCGAGTGCGTCATATATGCCGTTCACGTGCTGAAATGGTGCATCGTACCTTCTGACCCTTTAGGATTGATGGGGTGAAGATACCTAAGCTACTTTCTCCCGCATCTGCCGCTCCGGCTGATTCGACCCGTTCTTCGTCTGAACATGGTCGTTACAGCCTCGATTCTCTGCTGGATGCGCTCGCTGTTGCCTATATTCGTGCCCCGCGTTGGGGTTGGTTGGCGCCTGCATTGATTGTGCTGGTTGCCGGCATTCTGCGTTTTTATAATTTGGCGCATCCGAATGCCATTGTTTTTGATGAGACCTACTACGCCAAGGATGCCTATTCGTATGTGCATTACGGCTATGAGCTGAGCTGGTCAAAGGAGGCTAACGCTTCCTTCGCAGCCGGTCACCCGTCGGGTCTGTTGACGGATTCGCCGGAGTATGTGGTGCATCCGCCGTTGGGTAAGTGGATGATTGCTGCGGGCATGGCGATTTTTGGTGATAATAATCCCTTTGGTTGGCGTGTTTCTGCTGCGGTGGTTGGCACCCTGTCGGTGGCGTTGATTGCCTATTCTGGCTGGTTGCTGTTCCGTTCGATGACTGTGGCGACTATTGCGGCGCTACTGGCTGCTGTTGATGGTCTGATGCTGGTGGAGTCTCGTCTGGCTCTGCTGGATATTTTCCAGATGTTCTGGATTTTGGCGACTTTTGTGTGTCTGGTGCTTGACCGTATTCAGGCACGGCGTGTGTTGGCGCACCATATTGCGGAAGCAGCACGCCAAAATAGCGGTGTGCTTCCACCGACGCCATGGGGCCCGAGTATGGGCCTGCGTCTGTGGCGTTTCGCTGCCGGTGTATGTGCCGGCGCTGCGGTGGGCGTGAAGTGGAATTCGTTGTTCTTTATTGCGGCGATGGGTCTGCTGACGGTGTTCTGGGATATTAATGCTCGCCGTATTGTGGGTCTGAACAAGTGGGGTTTGACGGCGCTGGTGCGTGATGGCATCCCCGCGTTCTTCCAGATGATTGGTATGGGTCTGCTGGTGTATCTGAGTACCTGGGCGGGCTGGTTCCAGTCGTCGAATGCGTATTTCCGTCGCTGGGCGGTTGAGAACCCGGGTAAGGGTGTCATGTGGCTTCCTGAGGATTTGCGTTCCCTGTGGGAGTACCATGTCTCGGCGTTTAAGTTCCATTCTGGTTTGAGCAGCCCGCATACATATTCTTCGCAGGCGTGGCAGTGGCTGGTTTTGGGTCGCCCAACCTCGTACTACTATGAGTCGCCGCAGTTGGGTTCTTCGGGTTGTACCGTGAAGTCGTGTTCCGAGGCTATTTTGAATATCGGTAACCCGGCGATTTGGTGGGCTTTTATTCCGGCGATTATTGTGGCGCTTCTGATTCTGCTGCTGAAGCGGGATTGGCGTTTTGGTGCGCTACTGGTTGTATTCGGTGCGGGCTATTTCCCGTGGTTTATGTACCCGACTCGCACGATGTTCTATTTCTATGCGCTGTCCTTTGAGCCGTTCCTGATTCTACTGTTGGCGGGTGTTTTGGGTCTGGCTCTGTCGGGTTCTCGCGGTTCGGTGTTGCGTGCTCGTTTGGGCGTGACGCTGGTGGCGATCTACCTGGTGGGTGTGCTGGTGTTGAGCGCGTACTTTATGCCGTTGTGGACTGCTCAGGTGATTCCGTATGAGCAGTGGTATTCGCATATGTGGTTTAAGTCCTGGATTTAGGATAGCTCGGCTTTTGGGCTTGGGTTTTAGGCTGGGGATCTAGGCTGAGGTTTTAGTCCTGGTTTTAGACCTGGGTCGCAGCGCGAGCGATACGAGCTTAGGTATAACGAAGGAGGCTGGGTTCTACCGTGTGGTAGAGCCCAGCCCCCCTGTCATGCCCTTTCCGCGCTGGCTTGCACGGTGAAGTGGCTGATGATTTCTAGTTGTCACCGACTCGTGCGGAAGCAAGCTTGACGCGCAGCTCCTGGCGTTCCTGGCGGCGGCGTTCTGCCTTGAGCTTGCGGTATTTGGTGGGCCAGGTGGCCACGAGCAGGAGGGTAATCTGCGCTGCCATGAGGACCGCTACAGCGATTGCTGCATCGATCCAGAATTGCGGCGGGTAGAGGCGGATGAGCGAGCTTCGTACGGAAAACTCCCAGTTGCCCTGCGGGAAGAACACCTGATGGAAGGTGGTGAACAGCCATTCCCAATTGAAGAAGCCCATAACGCCGAGCACCGCGATGAGTCCCAGGGTAATCCAAGCACCAGAGAAGAGGCTACGGCGGATGGTTCCGGGGGAGCGCTCGCGCAGGGAGATGCTACTAAAGAGCGTCAGTAGGAAGAGCGCGGCAACAGCTATGATGGCGACAAGCAGTACCCACTTCACGTCGTGCATGTGGTTCACTTCTGCTTCGGTGAAGGCGAGGGTATTGTCGGCACCGGTGGTGACGCGGGCGAGGTATTCTCGCGGCGCGAAGTTGTTGATGTAGTCCACGCCGTAGGAGCCCAGGCGCATCCTCTCGATGAGGTAGTAGCCGTAGCTGTCTTCGGGGAATCCGGGGCGGTGGTATTCAAACCAGAGGAAGGGGGCGGAGGCTACGGTGCGGATCGCAATCATGAGTACGGTCAGCGGTACTGTGAGCGCGATGAGGGTTGCGCGGAGCTTGAGGAAGCGCGGGGTGTCTTCCACGGCATCTTCGCGGGCTGCGGCACGTTCTGCTGCTTCGGGTGAGGCCGCCAGGGAGGACAGCGGCGCGTTGGGGTCTGCGACCGTGTGAGTGTGACCTGTACGGGTGGTTTCGGTGCGGTACTTGCGTCCGGCGGTGGAGGCGCTTGCCGCCTCCGCGGTATCGATGGTTTGTGCTTCGACCGCATTTTTGGCTTCTGCTTCAGCGGCCTTCTGCATGGTTTCGCGATTGAGGTCGCTGAGCGTCGGGTTTTTGGGGGTGGTCTTCGAGTCTCGTACGAGGGGCACGAAGCCGGTGGAGACGTTCGTGCGGGTGCGCACGCGGGTGCCGACGCCCTGTTCGCGTAGTTTGCTGCGTGCAGGGACGACGGGTACGCTCCCGGTGGGCAGGTCGGGTTCTTCGGCGACGGTGGGTACGTCTGCTGCAATGCGTCCGAAGGCGCCGGTGTACGGAGTCGGTTCACTGGCTTTAATTTCAGCGCGTCGAGCGTGGAGTAGTTCTTCGGCACTGGTGCGACGGATGGCCGGGCGCAGTGCGCCCCACATCCCTCGGTGTGTTTCTTTGGTCATGGATCTCGCGTTCTTTTCGAGTGGTCGGTGTTTGGGTGAGTTGCGGGTGTCTATGCTATCTGCCAGTTTCTCATATGCAAAGAACCTTCCGCATGAATTCGCGGAAGGTTCTTTACATTCGGGTGTTTAATTCTTGGTTTTGAATTCTAGGATTCGGTGGTGTCTTGAACGGGTACCTTGTAGACCACTCGCCAACCCTGGGGTGCAGTCAGCCGTGCAGCGTGATGGTCGCAGAGGTCATAGGCGTGGGGTTCGCGGAATTCAGAGAGTGCATCGATAAGTGCCGTGGAGTCTGCATAGGAGTAGTGGAGAGTAACAGTCGCCTCTCGTTGGCAGGTCTGGCGGGAGCATAGTCGTGCAGTCTGCATGTAGGTGGTACCTTCCTGGCTTAGCTCGTCTGCTTGCGCAGTCGGCGGCGTTCACGTTCTGACAGCCCGCCCCAGATTCCGAAGCGCTCGTCATTGTCCATTGCATATTGTAGACATTCTTCGCGCACGGGGCATACGCCGCATACCCTTTTGGCGTCTCGGGTGGAGCCTCCTTTCTCAGGGAAGAAGGCCTCGGGGTCAGTTTGGGCGCAGAGCGCTTCAGCTTGCCAGGCGAGTTCTCCGTCTTCGCCTTCGGTTCCGTAGAGCCCTGCCGCGGCGGTCCACACGTCGGCGCAGGGAGGGGGGTTGAGCTGCTTGGCTCGTTCTGCTTCTGAGAGAAAGACATCGGCGATTTTTTCGAGGGGTGGAGTGGGATTCATGCTACGGTGCTGAGCGCCTGATGCGCGCGCGGCCGCGACGGAGCGGTCGGATGCAATGTAGGAGCCCATGGGTTTTCCTTCCGTGTTCTCATTGTGAGCATAATGAGTCTGCGGATCCGTCGTAGACGGAATCTTCATGTGTATGGTGTGGCATGGTTTGCTCTGGCCTCTACGGTCCCTTCCGGAGCAAAACACGCTTATATATCTATTAGACGTGCGACACGCCGCTTCGTCAAACTAGACTTAATCAATGTTTAGATGTACTTGTTACAATCTTCATATTTAATGTGAATTTGACCTTTATATATTTTTCACCCCTTCACTTGCCCCCAGTCACATCTTGAGTCAGCCTCAAGTTTCCCCTTTTAGGACCAGTTACCACTGCATGCAAATTCAGTATCTTGACTCCAAATATAAGGAAAGTTACCCCTGCAGGAATCCCCCAAACCCCACTCCCAGAAATTTTCAGGACATTCAAAAAGAAAAGTTTATCTTTTCGATACCCATGCTCTGCATATTTTTTTCCAGGCTTATTGCGAAACATTTATATTTCCAATTTATCTGCATGCCATATTTCAAAATAGGACCTTAGGTGGTGCAAAGGTTTTTCATCATTAGGTTTTTCAAGCACCCCTTAGAAGTTTTTACTTTACTTCTGTACTTTTCTAGCCCGGTAACGGGTACTCCCCTCCCCGCAGAACCACCCCTCTACCTCCGCTCCCTCTGAACCGTGAGGTAGAGTGAAACCCATGGTTATTCTCTCCCCCACCAGCGCTTCCGCACCCACGACTCTGAACCGTTTCTTCGAGAAACTCAGTGCTCAGCAGACCCCCGCCCTGATCTGGTATTCGGCGGCAGGCGAGCGCATTGAGCTCTCCGGCAGGGTCCTCATGAACTGGGTAGACAAGAGCGCAAACCTGCTGGTTGAAGAATGTGAACTGGCGCCCGATGAAGGTTTTGACCTGCAGGCTCCCCTGCACTGGCGCACTATTGTTCTGGGTCTGGCGGCGCTACGCGTGGGCGCGATCCTTGATCAGGATGAGCCTCTGGTTGCCGCGGTCTGCACCGAGCAGGAGGCGGGCTACACGAATGACCCCGCGTACCTTCTGGCGGTCGACCGTGCACCGCTGGCTCTTTCCTACACCGACAATCTGCAGGCACTGGCTCCGCACGCCGAGGAGGTGCTCGATTACTGCGCCCTGGTGCGCAGCTTTGGCGACCAGTACTCGGGTCTGCTTCCCAATGATTCGGCAGAAATCATTGAGGGTTTCAGCTACGCGGAAGCCTACGAGCAGGTTCTTACGCAGGCACAGACCTATCGCACGGCGGGATACATGCTACCTTCGGGGCAGCGGGCGCTCGCACTGGAGTTGAGCCCCGACTACGGTTTTGATGCTTCGGAGGCGGCTCTGAGCGCTCTGCTGGAGATGCTAGCTATTTTGGTTTCGGGGCATGCGGTGTTTGTGGCTGATCCGAGCGTCAACTGGCAGGATGGGCAGCTGGCGTCTCTGATGGTTGCCGAGCGTGCGGTCGAGCTTCCCCGCGCGTAGTACTCCTCCACTGTTACCCGAAAAATCGCACGGATGGCTAACGACCGCCCGGATCACCAACATGCACATAGGACTTTAAATGATCCATCCCCCGATACCGTTCGTATCGGGGGATGGATTGTTATGTAACGTTCTAACTATGCTGTTTCTACATTCCGAGGAGCTTAGTAGTTCTGCAAGCCGGGCTTCGGCTGCGCCTCGGATGCAGACGTCTCAAGGCGTGCCTTCTGCTTGGTGGGTTCTTCGCCTTCGAGAATGGCAGCAGCCTCATCAAACATGCGGCCGAGCTCTTCGTGATCGGTGCCTTCGCCCTTTTCAACCTGCTTGCGGTGCGATCCGTACACCCAGAATCGGTAGAGGAAGTAGCGAAGAATGGTACCCAGTATGGTACCGATAATCGTACCGGAGATGAAGGACGCCTCGGGGGTACGAAGGTTCAGCACGTAGGTACTGAATGCCACACAGCCGGCTTCGACGAGAATACCGAGCAGGTTCACCAGACCAAATTCGAGTGCTTCGCGCTTCCAGTTTTCGGAGCGGGAGTCGCGGAAGGTCCACAGGCGGTTCATGAGCCAGGAGAAGATGGTTGCGACAACACTCGCTACAATTTTCGCCTTGGTGTGGGACTCCGACATGATGGTCATCATCAGCACCCACACCGTCACAGAGTTGACGATGAAGGCGGCACCGCCCACGGTACCGAATTTGAGTACCTCAATACCGTAGCTGTCCCAGAGGGATTTCAAGCGTTCGGTAATGGTCAGTTTCGTCTGTGCACTCATGCGTGGCCTATCTAGCGGGATTTTATCAAAGAAAAAGGTGCCGATGCTGCAACGGTGAGCGTTGGTTACGTTGTCACTGCATGGTGCTTCGGTCTCTTTTACAAGCTCTTCCATGTTAATACAGTTCCGGTGCGTTGTTTGTCCCTCGGGGAGTTTTTCCATAGATCTCTCAGCCACCGAATGACTCTTTTCATCATGCGCTGATAGTTTCGTCTCTGCCTGACCGTGCAGAAGGCAGGTTTTTACGATTTCTTCCGGTATTCACGCCCAAATATTGGGCTCTGAAGCCCCGTTGACCCCAATCTGCGACTTAATGTGGTCTTACTCCCATAAGCACTCCGAACCAGGTACACTTAGGTGATGTGACTTACCCTGTGACTGGACCCGTAATTGGTGTCATCGGCGGTGGCCAGCTGGCCCGCATGATGGCTCCCGCAGCAACTAACCTTGGCCTTAACCTGCAGATTCTCGCGGAGGCGCCCACCGTCGGCGCTGTGGCAGCGGTACGTACCGCCCCCGTCGGGGACTACAAGGATTTGGACACCCTCCGCGAATTTGCTCGCGGCAAGGATGTCATCACTTTCGACCATGAGCATGTGCCCACCGAATTTCTGCGCACCCTCATGGCAGAAGGCGTAAATGTACAACCCCACCCGGAGGCTCTGCAGTACGCACAGGATAAACTCCTCATGCGCCAGGCTGTCGAGCGTCTGGGTTTGCCGAACCCTCGCTGGGCTCAAGTGAGCACTTTGGATGAGCTGCTTGCTTTCGGTGATGAGATTGGCTGGCCCGTTGTGCTGAAGACCCCGCGCGGCGGCTACGACGGCAAGGGCGTACTCGTTCTGGATTCCCCAGAGGAGGCTCGCGAGCGCAGTGCTGCATGGTTTGAGCAGTTACCTTCCCGCACCGATTTCTCCGCTCTGCTTGCCGAGGAGAAGGTACCCTTCACCCGTGAACTCTCCGCATTGGTGGCTCGCCGTGAAAGCGGCGAGGTGCGCCCCTGGCCGGTTGTTGAGACGATTCAGGTGAACTCCATCTGTGACGAGGTTATTGCACCCGCACAGGACCTGGACCCCGATATCGCTGAGGCTGCCGCAGCCGCTGCGGTGACCATTGCCTCCGAGCTGGGCGTGACCGGTGTAATGGCAGCTGAGCTTTTCGAGGTTCCCGGCTCCCCCGCCGGCTTCTACATCAACGAGCTGGCGATGCGCCCGCACAACACCGGCCACTGGACTCAGGACGGCTCGGTGACCAGCCAGTTCGAGCAGCACCTGCGTGCGGTACTCGACCTTCCGCTGGGTGATACCTCCGTGCTGGAGGGTGTTGCCGTGATGAAGAACTACCTGGGCGGCGAGAACGAAGATATCTTTGGCGTCTACCCGCTGGCGCTTTCGGCTGAACCGCGCGCAAAGATCCACTTCTACGGCAAGGAGACTCGTCCGGGCCGCAAGATTGGTCACGTAAACATTACCGGTACGGTGGCTGAGCTTGAGGCGCTGCGCCATAGCGCCGCGAATGCCGCCTCCATTTTGCGTGACGGCCGCCCCCTGTAGCCCCTGTTTTAGCCGGTGCGTGGGGTGAGAGCATCCTGCGTATCCGACGCACCCTATTGATGGTGGTTCGCCACCGCATCCTGAAAGGATATGAGGATTATGTCTCAGTCTCCCTATGATTCTTCCCAGCCGATTGTTGGCATTGTGATGGGTTCGGATTCGGATTGGTCGGTCATGGAGGCCGCAGCCGAGGTTCTGGACGAGTTCGGCATCCCTTACGAGGCTGATGTTGTTTCTGCACACCGCATGCCCGAAGACATGATTGAGTACGGCAAGAAGGCTCACAGCCGCGGTATTCGCGTGATTATTGCCGGTGCAGGCGGTGCCGCTCACCTGCCCGGTATGCTCGCTTCCGTCACCGCACTACCCGTGATTGGTGTTCCGGTGCCCCTGAAGAACCTCGAGGGCATGGACTCGCTGCTGTCGATCGTTCAGATGCCCGCCGGTGTTCCGGTAGCTACCGTCTCCATTAACGGTGCTCGCAATGCGGGTCTGCTGGCTCTGCGTATTCTGGGTTCGGGTACTGATGCATTCGCTCAGCAGGTTCATACTGATTTGCGTCAGTTCTCTCAGAATCTGCGCCAGACCGCTATGGACAAGGGAGCCGCTCTGCGCGCCCGCCTTGCTGAGGCTAAGGCTAAGGCAGTAGCTGAGCGCGAGGCGGAGGAGAGCTCCTCTGCACCCCGGCCCACTCCCGATTCCGAAGCGTCGTCGGAGCCCCAGGCTTACGTCCCCTAAGCTCAGATACACTAGAAGGATGAGCAATATTCTTCAGTCCGATATTTGGGCGCGTTTTCAGGAATCTAATGGTCACACCGTAATCCGCAAGAGCGGTAACGGCTGGTCGTACCTTGCAACCGTTGAGGGGAGCGCTACCGGCCGCTACCTGTATAGCCCGTACGGACCGGTCGCCTCCAGCGCTGTGGCTTTTGATGAGGCTCTCACATCGTTGAAGGAAGAGGCCGCGAAGCTTCGTTGCCTGTTTGTGCGCATTGAGCCCACTGAATCGGCTATTTGGGGCGATCAGGATGCGGCTGCTTTCTTGGCTCGTCGCGGCGCAGTTTTGGCTCCTCGCCAGGTGCAGCCTTCGCATACGCAGATTATTGATCTTTCGGGCTCTGAGGACGAAATCCTCAAGGGAATGAGCTCCAGTTACCGTAATCGTCATCGTAATCTCCACAAAAAGGGCGTGACCATTGAGGTGTCGACCAATCCCTCGGATATGACGATTCTCTTCGGCTTCCTCGAGGAAACCGCGGACCGTAACGGTTTTAACCGTCAGCAGGATGAGTACCTGATGCAGGTTGCTCGCGTGCTGATGCCCGCCGGTGCGGCGTCCCTGTACATTGCGAAGCTGACCGATGAGAACGGTGAGAGCACCCCGATTGCGGCGGCGTTTGTGTACGATTCGGATGACACCCGCACCTACGCGCACGCTGCGGCTTCCTTCGAGCACCGCAACCTTAGTGCAGGTGTTGTGGTGGTGACGAACTTTATCCTGGACGCTAAGCGCAAGGGTCTGCAGTACGTTGACCTCTTCGGTATTGCGCCGGAGGATCAGCCGGATCACGAGTGGGCTGGCTTCACGAAGTTCAAGAAGTCCTTCGGTGGCGAGTCGGTGGAGTACCCGGGTACCTGGGATGTTCCGGTAACTTCGTTGGGTTACCGCGCCTACACGCTGGCGTACAAGGCTCGTCCGGCTGTTCGTGATGCTGTGTCGAAGGCGAAGGCGAAGGTTCAGTCTTTCCGCTCTCGCTAACGGGTTCAGGCTCGTCCTTACTGGGGCGTATCCTGAGAACTAAAAGCTAAATATACGGAGGGAGCCGCCTTCACCGAGTTCTTCGGTGGGGGCAGCTCCCTGTGTATGTATGTCCAATATTCGAGGAGTCTTAGTGCGGCTCCTCAGCCCTTGCGGGGCAAGGTTACTGATCTTCGCAGATTACTGTTCTTCGGGGCTCTTAGTGTGTGAGAGAATCTCGCGCAGGCGGGAGAGACGGTGCTCCGCCTCGACGGTACGCACGGTGCCCGAGGAGGAACGCATAACCAGCGACTGGGTGGTCACAAGGTTCTTGCTGTAGCGCACGCCGCGCAGCAGCTTGCCGTCAGTGATACCGGTTGCGGCGAAGAAGCAGTTGTCGCTGGTGACCAGGTCGTTGGTGGTCAGCACGCGGTCGAGGTCGTGGCCAGCTTCCAGTGCCTTTTCGCGTTCTGCCTCGTCGGTCGGTGCCAGGCGGCCCTGGATGACGCCACCGGTTGCCTTGATAGCGCATGCTGCGACAACGCCTTCGGGGGTGCCGCCGGTGCCGAGCATGAGGTCCACGCCGGTGTTTTCGCGGCAGGCTGCGATAGCGCCAGCGACGTCACCGTCGAGGATGATGCGGGTACGGGCACCTGCCTCGCGAATCTCCTGGATCAGCTTGGCGTGGCGGGGGCGGTCCAGCACGCATACGGTCAGCTCGCTAACCTTCTTGCCCTTAGCCTTAGCGACCAGGTGCAGGTTCTGCTTGACGGGCAGGCGCAGGTCGACAAATTCTGCGGCGTCGGGGCCGGTGACCAGCTTCTCCATGTAGAACACTGCGGAGGGGTCGAACATAGTGCCGCCGTCTGCCACAGCAATCACGGAGAGGGCATTGTCCATGCCGAGTGCGGTCAGGCGGGTACCGTCGATGGGGTCAACCGCCACGTCGAGGGAGGGACCGGAGCCGTCGCCGACTTTCTCGCCGTTGTACAGCATGGGAGCCTTGTCCTTCTCGCCTTCACCGATGACAACGGTGCCGTTGAAGTTGACGGTGGAGAGGCGGTAACGCATTGCGTCTACGGCTGCGCCATCTGCGAGATTCTTTTCGCCTGCGCCGACCCAGGGGCCTGCAGCAATTGCTGCTGCTTCAGTCGCGCGGACCAGTTCCATTGCGAGGTTGCGATCGCCGTGGTTGTTGTTCGTAGTCATAGACTCACCTTCGAGATTTCTGAATACACCGTCGGCTGGCTAGTTCTTTCCAGCACGAAGTCGCCGACGCAGTAGTGCTCCTTTCAGGATAGCGCGCGGGCGCTTCGTTTTTCTTGTTCTGAACGAGTTTGCGTGCGTGTTGACTTTTAAGGTGAGCAGATGCGGCAAATCTGTGAGGGCTTCATCTCTCTTTATGCATCTTTTTGTACTCTTGGGCACGGGAAGGTGTGCCGAACTAGCTATTTTTTGCATTTTTAAGGCATATTTGAGATAGGTTATTTCACGGGACCCCGGAACCAACCTGAGCTTCAGTATGAGCGATTGAAGCTTCCCCACTACCGCTCGCAGAAACGAGCGGGTGAGCATATACGAGTTCCTATCCCTGTCCGCTAAGGAGCATCACATGGCTGGCATTCAACCGACTCCCGCTGAGGCGTGGAGGCGTCTTCGAGACGGCAACCGTCGTTTTATTGAGGGCAGTAACGAGCACCCCAACCAGGACACGATTCGCCGTACCGATTTGGCGTCGGGGCAGTTCCCATTTGCCTCAATTTTTGGTTGCGGTGACTCTCGTCTGGCCGCGGAGATTATTTTTGATCTGGGTCTGGGCGATGCATTCGTGGTGCGTACCGCCGGCCATGTGCTGGAGAATGCTGCTCTTGGTTCGCTCGAGTATGCGGTCGATGAGTTTGAGACCCCTGTCGTGATGGTTCTTGGCCACGACTCCTGTGGTGCGGTCACTGCTGCTAGCAATGCCCTAGACTCCGGTAGGATGCCACACGGCTTCATCCGTAACCTGGTGCAGCACATCCTGCCTTCGGCAATGTCTCCGAAGCTGCCGGAGAACCCGACCGTCAACGACATGGTGCGTGAACATACCCGCCAGACCGCTATCCGCATTATTGAGCAGTCCCACATCATTTCGGATGCAGTGGTTGAGGGCAAGGTCGCCGTGATTGGTGTCTTCTACCATCTGAAGGAGGGTAAGGCGGAGCTGGTGTTCACTTCACAGGACCTAACCTTGCCTGAGGAGAAGAACGGCGCGCAGAACCCGCTGACTCAGGCGCTTCCGGTGGTCGTGAAGACCCCCCCGCGCGTTGTGGTTGCTGAGAATCTGGACTAGATTTCTTCTTCACTCGTTACGAGCCGTAGAGCGAGAACCCACATACTCACACTGAAGAACAGATTTTTCTATGGGATACCCCCGCCACGGTAGAGTGTTCACACATCTGCCGGGGCGGGGGGTTTTACACGCCTTCTCACGCCGCAAAATTTATAAGCGTTTTTCCTCATTTGACACCTTTTCGAGGCGACGTAAGCCACTTTGAACGCCTATCCTAGAGGTATGGCTGAAAACATTGAATACCGCATTGAACATGACACCATGGGCGAAGTTCGCGTTCCGGCTGATGCACTTTACCGTGCACAGACCCAGCGCGCAGTCGAGAACTTCCCGATTTCGGGTCAGACCCTCGAATCCGCCCATATTCGTGCGCTTGCCCTCGTGAAGAAGGCAGCCGCGACCGCCAATGAGGAACTCAAGGTGCTCGACGCTGAGCGCGCCCAGGCTATCCGCGACGCAGCGGATCTGGTAGCAACCGGTGACTACGACGCCCACTTCCCCATTGACGTCTTCCAGACTGGTTCCGGTACCTCCTCGAATATGAACGCGAACGAGGTCCTGGCAACCCTGGCAACCCGTTCCCTGGAGTCCAAGGGCATTGAGGTTCACCCCAACGACCACGTGAACGCATCCCAGTCCTCTAACGACGTCTTCCCCACCTCCGTGCACGTTGCTGTGACCGAGGCTCTGGTGAAGGACCTGATTCCTGCTCTCGAGGTGCTCGCTGAGTCCCTGGAGCGCAAGTCTGCAGAGTTCAAGGACGTTGTGAAGTCCGGTCGTACCCACCTGATGGACGCAACCCCCATCACTCTGGGCCAGGAGTTCTCCGGTTACGCCGCAACCGTACGTTACGGCATTGAGCGTGTGAACGCTTCCCTGCCCCGCGTAGCTGAGGTTCCCCTCGGCGGTACCGCTGTGGGTACCGGCATTAATACCCCGGACGGCTTCTCCGCTCGCGTGATTGAGCTACTCGCTGAGGAGACCGGCCTGCCCCTGACCGAGGCTCGTAACCACTTCGAGGCTCAGGCTAACCGTGACGGTCTGATTGAGGTTTCCGGTCAGCTGCGCACTCTGGCGTACGGCCTGATGAAGATCAGCAACGACATCCGCTGGATGGGTTCGGGCCCGAACACCGGTCTGGGCGAGCTGCACATCCCCGACCTGCAGCCCGGTTCCTCGATTATGCCCGGTAAGGTCAATCCCGTGATTTGTGAGGCTACCATCATGGTTGCCGCTCAGGTTATCGGTAACGACGCAACCATTGCTCTGTCTTCCACTAACGGCGCGTTTGAGCTGAACGTGGGTATCCCGGTGATGGCTGCTAACCTGCTGCAGTCGATCCGCCTGCTCGCTAATGTTTCTCGCGTTTCGGCTGAGAAGATGATTGACGGTCTGACCGCTAACGTTGAGCGTTGCCGCTTCCTGGCTGAGGCTTCGCCGTCGACCGTGACCCCGCTGAACAAGCTGATTGGTTACGAGGCTGCTGCGAAGATTGCTAAGTACTCGGTGGCTCACAAGGTGACTGTCCGTGAGGCAGTTGTGGCTCTGGGTTATGTGGAGCGCGGCGAAGTGACTGAGGAGCAGCTGGATGCGGCTCTGGACGTCACCAAGATGCTGGGCAACTTCTAATCTCACCCGCCTGAACCTCCTCTGAGGTTCGCGGCTTAACCATAGAGGGAGGGGCGACTCGCCATGACGGCGGGTCGCCCCTCCTTCTGTGTATGTTCTCCGCCCCGTCATTAAGTGGGTAGCGGGTTCTCACTATTGTTCAACGATGTTGAACACTTTGAACTGTTTATAGTGGACCAGCGTGTAGATGAGGCAGAGTACAGCCGGGATACTGACGACGAGTGCAGCGTTGAAGGAGCCTAGATGGTCAAGCATCAGTGCTACCGCACCCATGGAGTACAGCGTTCCTAGCCCAAACACGGCACCGTCAAGAGAGCTGGCACGCCCCAGTAGCTCATTCGGTGTAATGCAGTCACGCAGATTGTTGGAGAAGATGAAAGCTGATGCCCATCCTACGTCCAGGATGAAGAGCAAGGCTCCGAGCACTACGGGGTTATTGCTGATGGTGACGAGCGGTATTCCGAGCAGGGATACGACGTTGGCGACCAGCAGCATTCCTCGTGTGTTCTCGAAAGAGAGGAAACGATCGATGATGAGCGCCGCGACGATACCACCGATACCGCTGCAGGCCATAATCATGCCTACCACTGAGGCTTCAAAGGTGAGTTCCTCGTACAGGCGGTAAATAATGATGAGTGAATACGATGCCGTAGCTGCCGCCAAGAAGAACGTGTAGACAAGGATAAGTCTCTGCGGGGCACCGGAGAACATGTATTGGATACCGTCAAACATCCGGTGGATAAACCCATGTTGTGCGGTTTCGCGTTGCTCAGTTTTAGTTTCCATCTCTACAGATGGCAACGTTGCGTATGAAATAGTTGCCGCTCCGAAAAGGAGCACCGGGACGATAAGACCGACCGTTGCACCCGCGACAAGAACAATAAATCCTGCTGTAGGGGGCGCAATGATTGCGGATATTCCCTCGCAAATTTCACGACGTGCGTTGTACGAAAGAAGGTTTTCTCGTCCGAGAAGCTGCGGAATATATCCCGCTTCTGAGGCAGCAGCCAGTTCGGAGAAGACACCGCTCACAAATCCTAGTGCGGCGATGGTGAACCATGACAGCATATGCTGCTCAATCATCAACGCCAAGGTAAGGATGCTGAGGATGTTTACTGCCCCGGCAATCACGATCATAGGTTTTCGAGGCAGACTATCAGATAGGGTTGCTAGTGGATATGCCAAGGCGATATTGGGGATTTGCATGGCTACTGCCATCACGCCAGCTAACCCAATTTCGCCTGTACTAGCGAGAATCGCGATGGGTAGGGCGAAGGAATATATTCCTGTACCTACCAGAGAGCCGATAAGGGCTACGTAGATTCTCCACGGTATTTTATGTGTTGTCATGCTTTATTCCTTCCAGCACGCATCAAAATAGCTGCTAACAATTGTGATGAACACGATGATCCTAGTTCACAAAAAATGGCATGCCTTAAAGATTTATAGGCAGAATAATGAAATGTTGTCCTAGGAATCTGAACTTTGCTAGAGACAATATTGACAGTATCCTCCACCTCCTTACATACAGGCCAATTCCTATGAGATAGGATTTCGCCTCTTAAAATATGCTCCCCCAAACACATTGTATCCCTGCAGGAGTTTAATGAATCTTGAAGAGAAGCATACAAAACTTCATTTCCCAAAGACATCATAACAATTTCACATTGAGAAATACCTGGATAGTCATCAGGCAAACTCTTAACTAAATCAAAATATTTCATTTTAGTTTTTCGCTCTTCCTTGTAATAGAATCCAAAATTCTAATCACGCCAACTCTATGCCCATCAATATTCTTAGCCGCAGGACCCAAGGCGGCCTCAGCCCCTGCCCCCAATACATACAATCCATCATGAATAGCACACCAATAATCCACATCCCAGATATCTATACTCTCATCAATAAGGCAACGAAAACTCTTCGGCACCAAACCAAAACAGAGAATAATTTTTTTATAACCCATTCCTTCACCATCAACCCTAATTCCATCCACATAGATAGAACGGTCTTTCAGGTGAGCCATTGGATAAATATTTAGGAATCCCTTAGCCCTATAAGCATTAAATATATCTAAATACTCATGCATAACTGAAGATTTTTTAAATCCTAAAGATGAACTTTTTCTGTATTTTTCTCGCCCTTCAGGCCTGAAAAACTCAGCAGGAACATCTGCGCAACGAAAAGTAATAGACTCGCCTCTATGATATAAATCAACGTTAGCACCTAATTTCAAGAGCGCATAAGTCAAAGTAGCAGCTGTTTGCCCACCTCCAAATACCGCAAACTTATCTCCTGGCTTTGCCTCCTGGAGAGTATTCAAGTCCCAGGGGGTACTATACCCATCTGGTACTTCAATAGATTCTTGACCAGTGCAAAAAACAACATTGCGAGATTTAAGCATAATTCCAGATTTAAGCGAAACAGTATAATATCCACCTATCTTGGAAATATTTTTCACTTCATCCTCAATGTGCCTTTTTTCGAGTTCATGCAATTCAATCACATGACGCACGAACCCTTCAAAAACATCCATAGGAACTATGGATCGATGCCCCATGATTGACATTTTAACTTGTTCCCTTTCCGTCACAGTAAGGAAACTGTATTTAATTCGAGCAAAATCCACTAATTCACAATCGTGAACAAATTGGCAACCTGGATGATGTTCATATGGAGACCTCATTACATTTTGACCAATTGAATTACACATGGACAAAAATTTGTCGCCCAACCTTTTATGTGGATCAACAATTACATACTTTAATCCATCAACATGAAAGATAGATGAGGCAAGATTGATTCCAGACAAACCTCCCCCGACTATAACCACATCCAAATAACCTTCAGAATCGATATAGTCATGAAATGAGGGCATCTCCTGCAAATCAACTACATTTTTTAAAATTTCCTGCCTCCCCCTGGGACTATCCAACAAATATCCAGGTGGCACAAAAAAGTAATTTTTATAGTTACCCATACTTACCTCCTAAAATGCCTACCTATTACAAATAGGTAGGCATTTTACTAATAGCGAATTTCAACTGGAACAAAAATTTCGTAAGAAGAATCCAGAGTGTACCCCTCTAGAATTTCAGAGAAAATCTCATCAACAGGAGTTCCCTGAGGGCGATGCCTGCGTCCGTGGCTCATGTAAAACCGACGCGACGGAGCTCGAACGGTAAACTGCTTCAGGACTGCCTCTCCCGGTCGAACCTCTCCATCAAAGAATCCTAGCCTCCGATGATCAGCGCTATAGACGACCTGTGAGAACTGTTGCGAGATAGCTGGGCGAGCAGCATCCTCCACAAATTCACCATCATCGTCCACGCTCATAATCCAGCTGCTCCATGATTGATTAGACAGGTTTGTCTCCACCTTAATGAAGGTCCACTCACCTTCTGAAGGCAAATCATAGGTAACCATGACCGCCCGGTCACTGGTTTCCAGAGTTCCAGAGACAAGAATTGTTCGAGTCTCAAGGAAAGCAACTGCAGTCATCTGAACATCACGTGAACGAATTTTCTCGGGTGACTGATATGGGGTCACCACTCCCGATGTAACCTGTGTCATATATAAAGCATCTCATGTGTACCACTCATAACTCGACACACAGGCACAACTTAAAGTAAAAAAGACAAAAACAAAATAAAGCCACGGCAAATTTTAGGCCTCCAGCCCCTCACTCCCACAGAAAAGCAGGAAGAACCACCCAATAACATGTAACAAACTGTTGTAAAAATGCTGGGAGGGGCGACTCGCCATGACGGCGGGTCGCCCCTCCTTCTGTATCTACACGCCTCACTCGGTAGCTTTTACGGAGTCTAGTAGCCGGTCTAAAGTTCTTCCGGCGGCACCGATTCCAGCCCAAAACGGCAGTGGCCGTCATAGTTCAGCGCCGCATCAATACGGTCCAGCATCCGCTCCGAAAGCAACGCACGCTCCTCCGGGTCAGACACATCCACCCAACGCACCTGCGAAGATTCCTCGTCGTTCACCTTCGCCTCACCAGAAACCCAGCGGCACAAGAACGTATGGTCCAAGAACTGGCAGCGGTCACCATTACCGAACTGCATCGGCGGGTCAGCCTTCACCTGAGCCAGCTCCAGCACCTCAATCTGCACGTTCGCTTCCTCCTGCGCCTCACGCAGGCAGGTCAGTGCGGGACTCTCCCCCGGGTCTACAATGCCCGTGATCGGGGTCCACGCCCCGTTATCGCTACGGCGCACCAGCAGCACCTTAGAATCCTGCTCACGGTACACCACAGCCGTCGCACCGGAGAGCCACAGGTAATCCGAACCAATCCGCTCACGCAGCTTACGAATATAGGGAGGAGTAGGCATAACATCAACCTTTCAAAAGTCCCGGCAGTTCTGTCGAGAAATAGGTGCTAGAGAGCAGAGCAAACAGCTACGAGCCGCACGAATAATGAGCCCGTCACTTAGCCGGACGGTCACCCCACTTCGGAATCTACCACAGAAAATATGCCGGAGCCGCCAACGCCACCAGCGCGCCCAGAAGCATAAACGGACCGAAGGCAATGCGGGTGCTACCGCGCGCCTTCGGGAACAGCACCAGAGCCAAAGACACCAGACCACCGGCAAGGAACGTCACCAGCGACGCCCACCCCAGATTTGCCCAGGACAGGTACCCGAGCGCGCCGCCCAGAATGCCGGCAAGCTTCACATCCCCGCGGCCCAGCGCGCCAAAAGACAGAATACGCAGAAGCCCGTAGCAGAACCACAGCGCCAGACCGGCACCCATCACGCGCCAAATATCGGCGGGGCGACCGGCAAAAAGCAAAGACACAGGCAACGCCGTATAGGTGGCAATAGCCAGAGGGATCAGGATGCGGTGGGGCAGACGGTGCTCCCGCACGTCAATACGCCACAGCCGCAGGGCGCACCACAAAAAATACAGCAGGTAGCTGCCGAGCACCAGAGCGGCAATAACGTAGGCGCCGCCTGCGTTGTAGAGGCGGGAAAGCTCAGCGAGCATAGAACGTCCATTCTGTATTGCTGGAGGCGGTACTACCGAAACCTGCTAGCCAAGAAATACGAGCCAGCGGTGCTAGAGCGCATAGGCGCTAGAGCATCTAAGTTCTAGGAACCGAAGCGGCGGGAACGGTTCGCGTAATCCCGCAAGGCACGCAGAAAATCAACGCGAGTAAAATCCGGCCATAAAGCGGGGCAGAAATAAAACTCAGAATACGCGCTCTGCCAGGTCATGAAACCAGACAGGCGTTGCTCGCCCGAAGTGCGAATCAGCAGGTCCGGGTCGGGCATATCGGCGGTGTACAGATGCGAAGAAATATCCTCTACGCTCAGCTGTTCAGCAAGCAATTCCAAGGATGCACCCTCGGCGGCGGCCTCACGCAGAACCGAACGGACCGCGTCCACAATCTCATGGCGACCGCCGTAGCCGACCGCAATGTTCACACGAACACCGGGCAGGTGCGCCGTCTGCTCAATCGCCCAATCTAAGCGCTCGTGCAGTTGGCGAGGAATCAGGTCAATATTGCCGATGGCGCGCACCGGACCGCAGGCGGAGTCCACTAGACGCACCAGGAAGGTATCAATCACCGCGACCAGACCGGTCAGCTCCTTCTCAGGGCGCTTCAGGTTCTCGGTGGAGAGCATGTACAGGCTCACCTGCGGAATCGACAGCTCAGTACACCACGCCAGAAAATCAATAATTCGCTCCGCACCGGCGGCGTGGCCCTCACGGGTGCTCAAACCGCGCTGAGCCGCCCAGCGGCGGTTACCGTCCACCAGCACTCCAATATGTGCAGGCAGGGATTCGGGGCTCAGCGAGCGCGCCAGAGCCTGCTCATAGACGGTAGGCTCAGTGACAGTGCCGGGGTTGCTGGCGTGGCCGTGCACAGTAATCACAGGCAGGGCATTGGCGCTCATAGCTCATACCTCATTCGGCTGTCGTGGCGATAATTCAGCAGGCTCATAACGAAAGAGCCCAAGCTCCTATTCTACTCCGCCGCGCCGTACCTTCGCGGCAATCGGCATCACGGTTGGGCTGAGAATCGGCTCAAAATTTGTGGTGGCTAGTGGTGGCATGCGGGGGTGTGTGAAGGGGTTGCGCACATCGCGTACCTAAGAATGGTTGATGCCCTTCACCCACGACTCGTATCGTGAGTGAAAGGCATCATTGGCTAACGTGGGGCGATGCATCCCACGCTAGATAACGTAGTAGTCGCTCAGGCCCTCATCCAGGCTAGATTCGGGTAGCTGAACTTCAGCATGTGAGGCAGCCAGCGTGTAGTCCTCCCAAGGCCAGATATCCTTCAGTTGTTCGCTAGGAACGGCGAAGAACACGCCGTTCGGATCCACCTGCGAGGCGTGCGCCAGCAGCGCCTGATCGCGCTGCTCAAAGTGCTCGTGAACCAGAATGCGGGTCGTAGTCTCATGGCGAGGCGCCCCCGACGTTGCATGGTACGCGATGTTCTCAATCCAGCCGCTCAGCAGGCTCTCACCGTGCGTATCGAGCAGATGCTCGTGCAGGATGAGGGTGCGTTCGGGGTTGAACGCGCGGTCATAGTAGAGCTTCATCGGGGTCCAGGGCTCGCCCTCACCCACATACGCCTCGGGGTCGCCCGCCTTCTCGAATGCTTCCACGGCAACCTTGTGGGTCATGATGTGGTCGGGGTGCGGGTAGCCGCCAATCTCGTCATAGGTGATGATGATGTGCGGGCGGTACTCACGCACTAAACGCACAAGCGGCGCAGCGGCACGGTCCAGGGGCATGGTACCAAAGCTACCGAAGGGCAGAGGCGGCATGGGGTCACCCTCGGGCAGACCAGAGTCGAAGAAGCCAATCCAACGGTGTTCAATACCCATAATCTCGCGGGCAACCGCCATCTCAGCGCGGCGCAGACCCGGCAGGTCACGGTGCGCACGCGGGCTCTTAGCAATCTCCTCATTCAGGATGTCACCACGCTCGCCGCCGGTCATCGTCGCCACCATGAAGCGGGCACCACGGGCAATATACGCCGAAGCAGTACCTGCGCCCTTGGAGGACTCGTCATCCGGGTGCGCGTGCACCGCGAGGATGCGCAGACCAGTGTAGTTCTCATCCAGGGGTTTGAGGGAGTCCACGGGAGGGTGAGTCGGCAGGTTTGCCTTCAGCTGTTCAATGGCTTCGCTCACGGTGGTCTCCTTTATGTGATGCGCCAGAATGCGGATAATATGTCTGTGACTCGCAAATGCGAGCGCTACGCGGCAGAAATTTTACGGCTGTAGCTTCTCGTATGATACCCAAGGATAGCGCCAGTGCACTAGCGCAGATGACACCGTGTGACATCCTGAAATACCCCACCTTATCAGCAGATTCACGGGCAAGAAACAGGCTGATGCTGGCAGAACGTTCAGCTACCGGCATGCGTACCGATGAAGATGCGCTCAGAGGGGAAGATACGACCGGCGTAACAGCCGAAAATCCTCCAGTGCTCTAGAATAGGTCTGTTGATTCATTCCGTTACCGCCTCCCCGCCTTTTTCTATGGCGCACGGTAGCGGGTTTATTCGTTTCGCACCGGCAGAGCCGGCGCATAAGCAAAGGACACACATGGCTGAAAACACCGGTGCATGGCTCACTCAGGACGCCTTCGACCGCCTCACCGAGGAGCTGGAGCACCTCTCCGGCCCGTACCGCCAGGAAATTGTTGACCGCATCGCGCAGGCACGCGATGAGGGTGACCTCCGCGAGAACGGCGGCTACCACGCTGCACGTGACGAGCAGGCTAAGAACGAGGCACGCATCAAGCAGCTCAAGCATCTGCTGGAAACTGCACACATCGGCGATACTCCCGCTGACGACGGCGTGGTAGAACACGGCATGGTTATCGAAGCTGAGGTTGCCGGCCGCACCCTGAAGTTCCTACTCGGCTCCCGCGAAATTGAGGACACTCTGCCTGCAGGTAGCGACCTGAAGGTCTTCTCTGAGAAGTCCCCCCTCGGCGCAGCAATTATGGGCGCTAAGCAGGGTGACGAAGTCACCTACACCGCTCCGAACGGTAAGGAACTGAGCGCCAAGATTATCTCCGCAACCCCCTACCTGGGCTGAGAAGTTAGAGCTAAGAGACAACGCTAGACTTAAAACAAACAGTGTGGGGTGCTGACCGTTTAAGTTCAGGACCCCACACTGTTTTTTCTGCTTGCTTGCGTCTATCTGGTTGCTTCCAATCATCTGATTTGAGGCAACGCTATAGCTCGTCGGCTAATAAATATATCTGCTTAGTAGACGATGATGGGCTTGAAACCCTCATCCTCCAGGGCAGAAATCACCTGGCGGCAATGCTCCACACCCTTGGTTTCCATGTCGATGGTAATCGACACATCGCCCATGGACAGCGAACCACCCACACGGGTATGATCCACACCGGTCACGTTCGCGTCGTTCTCAGAAATAATGCGGGAAATGGTCGCCAGCTCACCCGGACGATCAGACAGCATCATCTTCACAGTCATATAGCGGCCAGCCGCAGACAGACCACGCTGAATCACCTTCAGCATCAGCATCGGATCAATATTGCCGCCGGAGAGCACACACACGACCGTACCCAGGTCGCCGTACTCTTCCTTCAACTTGCCGTTCATCAGCGCCGCCACGGGTACCGAACCGGCAGGCTCCACCACAAGCTTGTTACGTTCCATCAGGAAGATCAAAGCCCGAGCGATATCATCTTCGCTCACAGTCGCCACATCGTTCACCAGCTCCTTGATGATGGAGAAGGGCATCTGGCCGGGGCGACCCACCGCAATACCATCCGCAATGGTGGAAACCTTCTTCAGCGGCACCAGAGCATCCGCGGCGAGCGACAGCGGGTACGCCGCCGCGTGCTCTGCCTGAACACCAATAATATTGATCTTCTTACCGAGCTTCTGCTCCTTCGCGCGGATAGCAGCGGACAGACCAGCGAGCAGACCGCCGCCGCCAACACCCACAATCACGGTGTCAACGTCCGGAACCTGCTCCAGGATTTCCAGACCGATAGTGCCCTGACCGGCAATAATGTCTTCATTGTCGAAGGGGTGCACAAACACCGCGCCGGTCTCTTCGGCGTAGCGCTTCGCCTCCGCCAGAGCCTCGTCCACAGTCACACCGTGCAGCTCAACCTCAGCGCCGTGATCACGGGTCGCGGTAATCTTCGGCAGTGCCGCACCCAGCGGCATGTAAATACGAGCCTTAATGCCCAAACGATCAGCCGCCAGAGCCACACCCTGAGCGTGGTTACCCGCGCTCGCCGCCACGACGCCGCGTTTCTTCTCCTCCTCGGAAAGCTTCGCCATACGCACGTACGCACCGCGCACCTTGAAGGAACCGGCACGCTGCAGGTTCTCGCACTTGAAGAAAACCTCGGAACCGAGCCGCTGGCTCAGCGCACGCGAATGAGCGACAGGGGTGCGTTCAATAACGCCTTCGAGTAGCTCTGCGGCACGTTCAATGTCGGTGATGGTCACGGGCAGGGAGTCGAGATCTACGCTCACGAGGTTTCCATTCTGGGGGTACGTATTCTGGGCGGCACCTAGCCCCATACGTTTAAAGGTGCGCGGTGGCACAGTGCACATTCCATTCTAGAGGATGAACCGGCATAAATCAGGGGCCGTCCCCGCACTCTCAGCAGATAGTGCAAGAACGACCCCCGTTCTAGGTTATGTGCGAGCATCTAGCCCGCGGTTAGTCACAATGAACTGAGTTCTAAGCCTTCTCAGATTCCTTAGATTCTTCAGAGCTTTCAGACTCTTTAGCTTCTATCTCCTTTTCAGACTCTTCAGCCTTTTTACGGCGCTCTAGCTCATGCGGGAAGAGGAACTCCTCCTCACGAGGTGCCTCCTTCTCCCAGTCACGATTCGCCAGGTAACGCACCACCGTGTTGACCACAGACAGAGTCGGCACAGCGAACAGAGCACCCACCGCACCAAAAATAATGGAGCCACCAGCCACCGAGAAAATAACCGCCAGCGGGTGCAAGGAGACAGCCTTACCCATAATGAGCGGCTGCAGAATGTGGGATTCGAGCTGCTGAACCAGCAGAACAATACCGAGCATAATCAGCGCCTGCACCGGGCCCAGAGCAACCAGCGCCAGCAGCACAGCCACAGCACCGGAAATGAGAGCACCAATCACCGGAACGAAGGAGCCGAGGAAGACCAGTACACCCAGCGGGATAGCCAGCGGAACACCCAGGATTGCGGCACCAACACCGATGCCGATAGCGTCGATAGCCGCCACCAGAATCTGAACGCGCACGTAGGCACCCAGGGACTTCCAACCCGCACGACCCGCACCGTTGACAGCGGCACGCGCATCCTTCGGGAAGAGGCGGGTCACGAACAGCCAGATACGCTCGCCCTCCATCAGGAAGAAGACCAGGGTAAACAGGGTCAGCAGGGTACCGGTCGCAACCTCAGCGGCGGTCGAGCCCACCTGGGATACACCGTGCAACACAGAACTGGGATTATTGCTGACGGCATTTTCTGCCTGATTCAACAGCTGGTTCAGCTGGTCTGCACCGAACTCGTAGCCGAGGTTCTTCAGCCAACCAATCAGCCGCTGGTAGCCCTGCATTGCATTATCCGCCATGGACACAAAACCGCGTAGAATCTGCTGACCGGTCAGCGAAATAATACCGGCGAGCACCAGAATCATACCGATTTCGGCAATAGCCGCCGCGCCACCGGCACGAACACCCTTCTTACGCAGAAGCATCACGGCGGGGCTCAGCAGAGCCGCCAACAGCAGAGCCACCAGAAGAGAAATAACCAGCAGGGAGACGTGTCCTAGGCTTTTCCAAAGGACCCAACCGGCACCGGCAATCATAATGATGCGCCACGCCCAAGCACCGGCAACTTCCATAGCAAAAGGCACCCGGTAGCCGCGCTCCTCCTCGGCTACTTGTTCTTCTGCAATAGGTGTAATTTTCACGGTGTCTCCAAATCGTTATCGGTATCGCGCCCGCGCGGGGCAGCTTCGGCTACCCCAGTGGAGGTAGTATGTGGTGATGTTGTTGCCCCTCCCCTGCGCCTCGATACATCGGGGAAGTAAAGCGGCAAAGGCGGCGGCACCATCACGGTACCGCCGCCTCATAACGAGCTTTAGTCGTTGCTAAAGATGCTTGCCAGGTACATGAGAACACGCAGAATCTCGACGTACAACCAGACGAGAGAAGCGGTCAGGCCGAATGCAAGACGCCAGGACTCACGCTCGGGCAGGCCAGCCTCCACAGCCTCAGAGGTGGTGGTGAAGTCCAGCAGCAGAGAGTAGGTTGCCAACGCAACAGCAAACAGGCCAACAATCAGACCCAGGGGAATACCGAAGAGGCTCACACTACCCAGTGCGGAACCGAAGATACCCGCACCCAGGATCGAGATGAGGCCGTACACAAGGTAACCAATAGCGCCGATCATGAAGATCTTGTTGAGCTTAGGAGTTGCGCGCAACTTCCCGTTCGCAAACAGCGCCAGGGTGGTACCTGCGACCACGAGGGTTGCCAGAACAGCCTGGACAGCCACGCCGGGGTAGCGCATATCCACAACAGCGGACAGGCCGCCGAGCAACAGACCTTCCATGAACGCGTAGGTCATGACCAGAATCGGGGAAACCTTCTTCTTGAAGGAGTTCACCAGACCCAGGACTAGACCGCCAATCATGCCCAGGAGCAGCAACACCGGCATGAACCATGCAACAGCGGCACCGACAGCGACCAGGCCCAGGTTGATGCCGGTCTTCACCATGACATCGTTCATAGTCAGACGCTCACCAGCAGGGATGGGCTCCGAGTAGGTAGGGGCTGCTACGCCGTATTCAACCTCACCGTACGGCTGGCCGTACTGTGCCTGCTGGCCGTACTGGGGCTGCTGGCCGTACTGGGGCTGGCCATACTGCTGCTTATAGGGCTGCTGACCGTACTGCGCCTGCTGGCTGGCCTGCTGAGGCTGTGCACCAAAGCGACCGAAACGAGAGTCACCCTGAGTGACATTCTTCGTCATTGAATTCAGAAGCGGGTTTCCTGCCATCATACTCTCCTTAAACGGGTACAAAACTAATTCTGTTAATTCTATCGGATAGATTCTGCGCTCACGGGTGCTGTTCGTTACCAGCAAGGGTTTCTAGCAACCTTGCCAGAATATTTCAGGGCGGTGTTTACCTGAGGTTCACCCAGGTCCGCACCGCCCCGCAGACAAACACTTCTGCGCGTCTCTTTGTGAAGCGTCTATTGCGAAGCTTCCAAACAATCAAGGAGCTGCTCCAGGTACTCCAGAACGGCCTGTTCCTCGTTCGAACCAATCACCTCGTCAGCAACATCTCGCACAATCTCCGGGGCGTTAGACATAGCAACACCCCAGCCTGCGTAGCTGAGCATCTCCATGTCGTTCTCACCGTCACCGAAGGCAAGAATACCCGCCGGATCAGCATCCAGACGCTCGCATAGGTCCTTCAGACCGGTCGCCTTATTGACACCGGTACGCACTAGGTCAATGGCGCCGAAGCCACTCACCATCGGGGTGACGGTCTGCGGAAGAGCCTCACGCAGGTAGATGCTCAGCTGCTGCGTCTGCTTCGGCGGGGTCAGCAGCGGGAACTTAATGGGTGCACCCTCAAAATCTTCAATAGAGTCAACCATGACCAAGCCAGGGAAGAAGAACGCCGCAAAGTCCTCCAGGGTGAGGGTTTCGGGAAGATCCTGACCGGTATCTTCAAAATAGCCGCGAATCATGTGCACAATCTGGTCACAACGGTCCTTGGGAAGGTAGATACCTTCGGTGGTGCAGACCAGCAGACCGATGTGGTTCAGCCCCTGGACTACTTCAATGATGCGCGGTACATCCTCTTCCTCAAAGGGATGCACGGCAAGCTGACCGCTCTCATCGGCCAGGTACGCACCATTCTCTGCAATGTAGATGAGGCCCTGGTTCTCAAAGCCGCGCATATAGTCCTGTAGCTTGGCGTAGGTGTTTCCGCTCGCCACGACAAAATGGATTCCCAGCGCCTGCAGGCGGGGCAGGATGCGTGAGAAACGTTCGGTGTCAAAAGTTTTGGAGTCGGTGAGGAATGTGCCGTCCATATCGACAGCAATAATAGAGGGTCTAGTCTGCATGCGATGCCTTTCTGCCCCTGCT
Organism: Rothia similimucilaginosa; assembly: GCF_029850985.2. NCBI lineage: Bacteria > Bacillati > Actinomycetota > Actinomycetes > Micrococcales > Micrococcaceae > Rothia > Rothia similimucilaginosa. Next base: position 1,725,188 of record NZ_CM138149.1, read on the forward strand.
ACCCCATTCAGGCGGGGGTGCATCTGTGGCTGTGTCTCTTCTAGGGTCTCATGTTTTTCAGCTCCGAAAGATGGTATGCGGGCGTTCTTGAGAGTTGAGCGCCGTCACAAAACGTCATCTAAACCCCCATTTTTAGGGCGCAAGTCACTTTTTAGCCCCATTTTGACTGTTTTTTGCACCCTATTTCCCTCTGCGAGCTAAATTCACTTGAATTGTAAAACTTTACCTGTCAAGCTTAAAGGTATGAACAACAACACCACGAAATCCACTGGTCTGCTCATCCTCCGACTCGTCTTCGGCTTTGTCATGATCATGCACGGAACCCAGAAAGCATTCGAATGGACTCCCGCGGGTACCATCGCCTCCTTCGAGCAGATGAGTATCCCCATGGCAGCCGCAGCAGCATACTTCGCTATGGTAACCGAACTAGTCGGCGGCATCATGATTATCCTAGGTGCAGGCACCCGCATCGCGGCAGCCGCATCCGTCATATCCATGAGCGGCGCACTCTTCTTCGTCCACCTCCCAGCAGGTTTCTCCGCATCTAAGGGCGGTTACGAATACGTCCTTACCCTCGCCGCAGTGGCAGCAGCCCTCACTCTCACCGGCGCAGGCAAGTTCTCCATCGATGCACTGATTACCGCGCACCGCAAGTAAGCTTTGAACCGTTTCTTGCCTCCACACACAATTCCCGAAGGCAGATAATTGCCGATAGGTTCACTCAGGCTTCACCACCGGCCGCCCTGATTCCGGCAGAGGACGACTGCATCTACCCGCAGTGAAGAGAGAGCGCGGAATGCGACAGCCCGCACCGCCACTCCACGATGCCCCGATAGCATTGGTCCGGGGGCATCGCCTTTTTGAACCCCACAAAACCCCAGACACGCAAGCGGCGGCTCCTCCCCTACGGGAAGAGCCGCCGCTTATCTCTATACCGCGCATCTACGCGTCTCTATGCAGTGCCCCCACTGGGACTCGAACCCAGAACACAAGGATTTTAAGTCCTCTGTCTCTGCCAATTGGACTATGAGGGCGCACCCCGCATAGTTAGGGGTACGAATACCTATTATTCCACGAAAACGCACCCACACCTAAGCGGAAGCATATTTCAATGAGTTCCCCACGCTCTAACTACAAGAAATCGCAACAGCACATACCGGTGAGCGACTGCACACAGCAGATACTCCCCCCCCCCGGGCACAAAAATGGGCGGTGCAGAAGACCAAAGTCTTCCACACCACCCATTGCTTTTTATCTCAAGTGCGCTATCCCAGGGGAATACCCCTAAGTCAGGCTATTTTAGAGCTTTGCCTTCTGGCGTGCCGGTGCAGTACCGGTTGCCTCCTGGAATGCCAGACGCGGGGAACGCTGGTGGCGAATCGAGGAGGTGTCGCGACCGAAAATCTGGTTCAGAGCCCAGGTGGTCATCACGCGAACGGTACGCTCGGTGGTGGGGATTGCAGAGCCGTGGTAGCCGCGGTGCATAATCCACGCCAGCGGACCGCCAATGGTCTTACCCTTGAAGTTTGCAACACCCTTCCACAGGCCCAGACCTGCCACAACACCAATAGTCTCGTGGTAGTAGTCGGTCAGGGGCTCGCCGCGGCGAGCAGCCAGCAGGTTCTTAGCCAGAACAACAGCCTGGCGGGAAGCGTGCTGAGCGTTGGGAACGCAGAAGCCGCCCACGCCGCCACCGGAAAGATCCGGAACAGCCGCGTTGTCGCCTGCAGCCCAAGCACCCTCGAGCACGCCATCATCACCGGTAACACGCAGGTCTGCGCTCACGCGAACGCGGCCACGCTCGTCGATCGGGAAGTCGGTGTTCTTCAGCATCGGGGATGCTGCCACGCCTGCGGTCCAGATCAGGGTGTCGGTCTTGACCTCACCTGCGGGGGACTTGTCAGCCATGTTGATCAACTGCAGGTTACCGTCGGTTGCGTCGGAGAGGGAGGTGTTCAGCAGGATCTCGATGCCGCGTGCACGCAGCTCTGCAACAACCTTCTCTGCACGGTCTGCGGGAACCTCGGGCATGATGCGCGGTGCAGCCTCAACCATGACGAAGTGCAGGTCAGAAACAGAGAGACGCTCATTGCGCTCAACAGCAACACGTGCCATGTCCTCGAGCTCGGAGATAGTCTCAACGCCAGCGAAGCCACCACCAACAATGACGAAGGTCAGGGCACGACGACGTGCCTCAGCATCACTGAGCATGGATGCAACCTCGATGCGATCCAGAACCCAGTTACGAACAGAAATTGCCTCTTCAATAGTCTTCAGACCGATAGCAACCTCTGCCAGACCCGGAATCGGGAATGCACGGGTCACAGCACCTGCACCCAGAACAATCTCATCGTACTTCAGCTCGAAGGGCTCACCGTTGTCGGTGGGCTCCACGATAGCGGTGCGGTTTGCATGGTTGACGGAGGTAATACGGCCCGGAATCAGCTCGGTGTCGCGCAGGTGCTGGCGCAGCGGCACAGTTGCGTTACGGCCTTCCATTGAACCTGCTGCAACCTCGGGGAGGAAGGGCTGGTAAGTCATGTAGGGGTTCGGCTCAACGATGGTGACAACGCCACCGGTCTCCTTGATAGCCTTCTGGATCTTCTTAGCAACGGTGAAGCCGACGTAGCCGCCACCGACAATCAGGACGCGAGGACGGTCCTGTACCACCTTAGTGAATGCCATTTTGTTACTTCCTAGTCTTTAGGTACCGAGGTTCGGTAGCCCCGGTAGGGTGGTATGTGCAACTTTCGGCTCGTTCCGAAAGCTCCCCTGACGAACAAAGCGGCCCGCTCTGGAAGTCCTTACGCAACGCGAAGTGGCTAGCAGCACGAGCCTGTCTATCACATACCTGTTGTCTTCTATTTTACGCCTTTGTTTAGGTAATTTCGCACCTATGGCCCCTTTTGGGCTGACCCTAAGTTAAAAGTTTTGCGCATCTGAACTGGGTTCACCCCTTGATGCTGGTTACGGTCAAAAATACCCTTTCTAATTTTTGTGCGGTGTGTTCGATATTTTCGTTTACTACTGCCTGTCCCGCCAGAAATCCCATCCCAAACAATAAAACCTGGGGCCAACTCAAAAGTCAGCCCCAGGCGAACAGAAAAGCCCCTGTACAACAGAAAAACGTCATCAAACAGTGCTAACGAGGGGTCCGGCGAGCACTCTTCCGTGCAGTTTCTTAAGACTTCTTCGACACACGGCGAGTACCCCGGTGAGACCCCTGATGATGCGCCGCCGCACGAGCCATCTGCGCAACCTGCCCCGCGCTCACATGCATCCTGTGCAAACGATGCACCGAACCAGCCGTAATAATCGTCAGCCACAACACCAGCGCCGCCAAAATCACCGGCGGCAACCAGCCACGATCCTCCGGAGGGCGACGCGCATCCGGCGCAGCCGCCTTCACAATGCTCTCACCCTCCTCATGGACTGGCGCAGCATCGTTAGGAGTCGGAACGCTCACCTGCTGCTTGCGGTGCACAGCAATCCACTCAGAAATCGAACCCAAGGGATTAGCCGTCACCGCAGGTGACGCTAGAGCCATCGCATCCTGCGGATTGAAAATACCGTAACCATACAAAGGGTCACGACCCGTCGCACCAGCATCATCAGCCGAAGCAATTAACCGCTGAGCCAACTGAGCCGCCGACTCTTTCGGATACTTCTGCTTCAACAACGCTGCAACACCCGTCACCAGCGGGGCAGCAGCCGAAGAACCAGACCAAATCATGTACCCGTTACCCGGGGCAGCCGCAATCATATCGGTACTCGGAGCAACCACGGCAATCGAAATACCCTGAGTAGACGACCCCTCAGAAACCTGCTTATTCCGGTCAATACCACCCACGGTCAGCACGCCAGGAATCGTCGCCGGAGCACCAACCTGCGTCAAGCCGCTACCGCGGTTACCTGCAGCCGCGACAATCAGCACGCCTTTCTGCTCAGCGTAGGCAAACGCCTCATCCCAGCTCTGCGGCCAACTCGTCTTATTCGAGCCGATGGACATGTTAATAATCTGAGCCCCATTATCGACCGCATAACGCACCGCCGCCGGGATCTGCTCATCAATGCTCTTACCGCCGGTCGTACCCATATTCAGCGAAATCGGCAGAATTTTCGCATCGGGAGCTACACCAATCACACCGGTCGGCTTCCCCGGCTGACCCGCAATCGCAGAATAACCCTGCGTATCGTGACCGTGACCGGCAATCAGAGAAGCGACCTCCGTGCCGTGCATCGGCTCAGCGCCCAGGCCCTTCCAGCCGTCCTCGCTACCGACGCCCGAAGCGTCATAACCGCGCAGAACATTACCCTCAAGATCCGGGTGAGTACCGTCCACGCCCGTATCAATCACAGCAACCGTTACACCCTTACCCGTAGCCTGCGACCACAAGGACGTAATACCGTACTCATTCAGCCAATACTCACGCTGACGAACATCATCACCATTCTTAGTCGACGTGCCCTGACTCGGAGTCGCAGAAGTCTTCAGCACCGCAGTACCCGACGGCGAAGGAGTCGCCGTCACCTCCCTCTTCGGGCTCGGCGACGCAGAAGCGGAAGGAGTCGGGTCTGTAGCCCAGGCGGCAGGCGCCAGCGGGATCCACAACGGCAGAAGAGTCAACGCGGCACTGGCACCCAAAGCTGCATCCTTACGGATGCGGCGAGTAGCGCCTCGGTCAGAACCAACCGAGACGCACACACCAAATACACGAGACACACAGGCGAAAAACAGCACAAGAGACCAGCCGGTCAGGGGCATACCTCGCCGACGCTCAGAATGAAACATTAAAACTCCTCAAGCTGAGCTGCGCCGTGAACCACCATCGGTTCACGGCGCGAGCGCTCACGCCTACAGCTGGGACAGAGCAATACCGTCCAGAATGTCGTGCTCACTGACGGTCACCGAATCCACGGCGCCATCAGTCATCTCGTTCAGACGGGTCAGGATGCGGGCGTAAATCGTCGCGCCGGCACCAATCACATCCACCCGACCGGGGTGCATGTAACCGAGCTCCTCACGCTCGGTACGGTTCAGCGAAGCCAACCAGCGGGCAGTCTTCTGAACGGTCTCTACTGAGAAGCTCTGAGCGTTAATAGCCTCAGAATCGTAGCGGTCCAGACCCAGCGCAGCGGCAGCCACAGTGGTCGCGGTGCCAGCCACTGCCACCACGCGGCGCGCATTCTGTAGGGGAACCGTCTTACGCGCAACATCGAGAGCCTCGTCAGTATCAGCCTCAACGCGAGCAATCTGAGACTCGGTCGCCGGGGCGCTGAGCATGTGACGCTCAGTCAAGCGCACACAACCAATATTGACACTACGGGAAGCCTTCACGCCCAACTCGTCGTCACCGAGCACGAACTCAGTCGAACCACCGCCCAGATCGAACACCAGAGTGTCGCCATCACCGTAACCGACAGCACGCACCGCACCCGCAAAGGACAGTGCAGCTTCCTCATCACCGCTAATGACCTCAGGCTCAGTACCCAAAATCTCGCGGATACCGTCCACGAACACCTGGCGGTTACCCGCATCGCGAGTCGCGCTGGTCGCCACGAAACGCACCGAATCAGCGTCGTGCTCCTTCAGCAACTGCGCGTACTCACGAGCCGCACCGAAAGTACGGTCCAGCGCTTCCTGCGCCAGCCAGCCGGTCGCGTCCACACCCTGACCCAGACGCACAATGCGCATCTCACGCACAACATCCTTCAGGACGGTCTTCTCAACCCCGTCCACTACCTCAGTAATGGAATCAGCAATCAGCAGGCGAATAGAGTTCGTACCGCAGTCAATGGCACCAACGCGCACGGTGTGTTCCTTTCAGGTCTTCAATAAACATTCAGCGCCAAAGGCACAGCGAGCGCCGCAGGCGAAAAATTTTCGCTTTTCGGCGCTCTTTCTTCTATCTATTATGCGCCCGCACCGTCCTCAAGACGATGCGGGCGCACCAGAATCAGTATTTAGGCTTCTTCACGCCATGCGGGGTCACAGGAGCAGACCTCAGGGGTCCACCACGCGGCGATAGCGTCCAAGCCGCGGTCACCCATCGGGTTCACGCCGCGACCCACCGACAGGGTGTGGCCGATAACGGCGTGCAGGCACTTCACACGGGTCGGCATACCGCCGGCAGAGATACCGTCAATCTCCGGGACCTCTTCGGTACCGCTGATCAGGCGGATGCGCTCACGCTCAGCCAGGTAGTTTTCGTGCGCGGCAGCGTACTGTGCCGCTAGGTCTGCGTCCTCAGCCAGCGAGTCGGTCATCTCGTACATCAGGCCGCCCGCTTCCAGACGGGAAGCCGCAGCGGTAATCACCGGATGCGCGAGGTAGAACACGGTCGGGAAGGGGGTGCCGTTACTCAGTCGCGGCGCGGTCGCAGCCACGAGCGGGTTACCGCACACGCAACGTGCCGGGATCTCAACCACGTCGCGGACCCTGCGGCCCAGTTGTGCTGAGAGAACACGGATGTCCTGCCCGGTGGGGGTCAGGGTTTCAACAGTTACGCCGAAGCCGCGGGGGGTGCGTGCCTTCAGTTCTTCAATAGTGTTTTCGGTGCTCATATTCCTAAGTTTCTGGAACGAGGGGTCGCCTCGTCCGCTTATACTGGGTGTTTTCCAGGGGCAGGGTTCCTGCCGGTGACTGGGGCTAGTTCTTCTCGAGAGAATTCCAAACCTTCGTGGTCCAGGCTTCCTCAGGGGCGTCCTTCGCGTTCGCAGAAGTACCGTCCGCCTTCGAAGAATCCTCGGTAATGCCGGTGACAACGTACGGGGTATCGCCAGGGTTCACATAGTAGAGACGACTGCGTGCCTGCTGGCGAACATAGTTCTCGTCATTCCACCAGGTCTGTTCTGCCTTCAGCTGAGCGTTCTCCTGCTGTAGCTGAGAAATGTGCGCGTTGATCTGCTTGATTTCCCGGTCCTGCTCAATGTATGTAACCACCGGGTATGCGGTACCGAGCGCAATCACACCCACCACAACAGTAGTGAGGAAGCTACGTCCAGAGAACATGTGAGCTGCCACGGGGGCGTCGTATCCGTCTTCTTCACGGCCCTGCTGCTCAGCGGCGCGGCGGCGGGCACGCTCCTCACGACGAGCTTGAGCCTGACGTTCACGCTCAGGGTGACGCCTGTTCAAACCCACACCGAAGAAAAGAGCGCTTACCTTCTTCACCAGGGAGGGGCGGGCTTGCTTCGCGGCACCACGGGGCGCATTGGAGGAGACAGTGCCCTGAGCGGGTCCGGTGGAACTCTTTGAGTGCGACCGGGGCTGCTGGTTTGCTCGCTGGCTCATTGCTCTATCCTTCGTTCCGTTCTGTACCGCTAAACGCTTCCTTCATATTCTACCCGGGTTTGTACACTCACCTGAGCGTTCCCTCTGGAGCTACTTCCGGGGCCGTTTTGAAAGACCTTCGGGCTTTTTCGCTATGTGTTCGGGTGGGGTGCTGACATCCACCCAGGTAGAGCAAAAGGCGACGCTACCCCCAACGGAGATAGCGTCGCCCCTCGTTAAAAGCACCCCTGAATTGAAGGGGAGAACCCATCATTATCCGCGCTGGATGGCATCCAGAGCATCAATGAGCTGGGCAGATGCCTGGGGCTCAACCTTACGCGTAAACCACTTTCCTGATTCTAGGATGACAGGGAGATCTTTCTCGGTGAGCACCTCAGGGTGAGCTCCCATCCCGCTCCAGTCGATGTAATGGTGATTTGCGTGGTTCTCCGAATGCTTTGTGCCCGGTGCCAGCTGACCATCGGTTGCCCATGCCTCAACACTCTCACGAGCGGGCGTATTGAGGAGTACACTCTGCATCCACATCTCGTCAGGCATAGGGGCAGAACGGAAAATCTTGGTAACCTCTCGGCCCTTCGGAGTTTTCAAAAAGTCCATCACCTGAAGTGCAGCCGAACGAGAAATCGTCCAATAGGCCGAGCCCTGATAAAACTGGACGGGCAAATTCTTGCGGGGGAACATCTTCGAAATCTTGTAATACACTTTGCGTACGCCCCTGCGGATAATCCCTTCAGGCAGCAGGCCTTCAAAGTCTTTGTATTCGCGGTACTGAACCAGCTTGTAGTTTCGCATACCGGGAGCCAGAGCGTAGAAGCTTACCCAGGAGCGCTCCAGATTTTCGGGCCGGGCAAGAAAATCAGCGTATTCGCGAAGAGGACGCACAGGATAGCACTGCCCCGTAATAGATGCGTAATGAGTTGCCTCCGGATACTCCTTTAAAGCCTGGGCAAGCATTTTTTGAGTTGCCTTCACCGCAGAGTAACCGGCCCAACGCACGTTCTCACGCTCACGAACGTAAGACACACCCTCGACGTAGAAGTCGTCAAGATTGGCCTTCTTATCAATGTGGGCAACGCATACCCCACCAGAATTCAGAATATGTCGAGCAATTTTCTTAAACTGCTCCGGGTACTTATGGGCGAGGATGAGATAGCAGACAGTCATGATTTTCCTATGTGATGCGTGAGTGAACGTATATGGCTGATTATATGGCGCTGACAAGGAAAAACCGGGCCGACCCACAATACATGACGTGATGAATTACATCACGATGTATCGGGTTCGACCCGGCCTGTTCAGGGACGTTCAGCAGAACATCCCGCAACCTTCAAGCGTTATTATGCCTTGAAGCGGGGGAATGCGGACTTGCCAGCGTAAACAGCTGCCTCGCCCAGCTCTTCCTCAATGCGCAGCAGCTGGTTGTACTTAGCAACGCGCTCGGAACGTGCGGGAGCACCGGTCTTGATCTGGCCAGCGTTGGTTGCAACAGCCAGGTCAGCGATGGTGACGTCCTCGGTCTCACCGGAACGGTGAGAAACCATGCAACGGTACTCGTGGCGCTGTGCCAGCTCCATTGCGTCGAGGGTCTCGGTCAGCGAACCAATCTGGTTCACCTTCACGAGCAGAGCGTTAGCTGCGCCCTCTTCGATACCGCGAGCCAGACGCTCGGGGTTGGTCACGAACAGATCGTCACCGACAATCTGGACCTTATCACCAATCTGCTCGGTCAGGGTCTTGTAGCCCTCCCAGTCGTTCTCGTCCAGGGGATCCTCGATGGAAACCAGGGGGTACTTTGCAACGAGGTCAGCGTAGTATGCGCTCATCTCAGCTGCGGACTTCTTCTGGCCCTCGAACTCGTATGCGCCGTCGTTGTAGAACTCGGAGGAAGCAACGTCCAGTGCCAGTGCAACCTGCTCGCCCGGCTTGTAGCCAGCCTTCTCGATTGCCTCAACAATCAGGTCCAGTGCAGCTGCGTTGGACTCCAGGTTGGGTGCGAAACCACCCTCGTCGCCCAGGCCGGTTGCCAGGCCGCGGTCGTGCAGCACGGACTTCAGGGAGTGGTAAACCTCAACACCTGCGCGCAGAGCGTCAGAGTAGTTGTCGAAGCCGATGGGAGCAATCATGAACTCCTGGATGTCAACGTTGGAGTCTGCGTGAGAACCACCGTTGAGGATGTTCATCATGGGGACGGGCAGAACGTGAGCGTTCGGGCCGCCGAGGTACTTGTACAGGGGCAGGTCAGCGGACTCAGCAGCGGCCTTAGCAACAGCCAGAGAGACACCCAGGATTGCGTTTGCGCCCAGCTTGCCCTTGTTGTTGGTTGCATCCAGAGCAATCATGACTGCGTCAACAGCGCGCTGGTCAGAAGCCTCAATGCCGATGACCTCTTCAGCGATTTCTTCGATAACAGACTTCACTGCGCCCAGAACACCCTTGCCCAGGTATACGGACTTGTCGCCATCGCGGCGCTCAACAGCTTCCCACTCACCGGTGGATGCGCCCGAGGGCACAGCTGCGCGTGCGAAAGCACCGTCTTCGAGCAGAACCTCAACCTCAACGGTCGGGTTGCCACGGGAATCCAGGATCTGGCGTGCGTGAACTGCGGTAATAACAGCCATGAATTGTTCTCCTTTTGGGATGTCAAGGATGTGAACGGCTCACCCGGTAGTGGACAAGTCGCGTCCCCTAAATTTTAGCAAAAGTCCCACACAAACACACTAGTTGCCACCGCTTTTTTGCTGCCTTAATGAAGGTCTCAATAACCATTAGTCGTGCGCTACAAAGCGGAACAAGACCTACGCTTCCCCACAGAAAGAGAGTGTGGGTACCCGCTCAAAGCACAACATGAGCCCAAACAAATAGAAGGTGCTTTGAAACCTCTTATTCCCTCAGAGGACAGGTTTCAAAGCACCTCGAGAAGAACTCGACCAGCGTGTCTAGTAGCTCGGCTCATCATGAGTATGCTGAGCAATATAGCGGCGAGTGTACGAACGCAGGGCGCGCTCAGCATCCAGGCCGTTACGCTGAGCACGGCTCACCAACGCAAACAGCAACTCACCGAACTCCTCCTCAGTGTGCATATAGCGCAGGTCATCATCCATGCTCGTCGGCTCCGGCGGCAAAATAATACCTGCCTTACGTGCCTTCGACGCAGTCTTCTCCGCCATAGCAAGCGCCGGCAGATGCGGCGGCACACCATCCAACGCGCCGCGCTCGCTCTTTTCCTTCTTCTTCAACGCGTCCCAGGCCGCCTGCTGTTCAGCCGCGGTACGGGGCGCCTCCGAAGAACCCTCAAACCCAGCCTCGAACACATCCGGGTGGCGCGAACGAAGCTTCTGCACCAGACCTTCAACGACCTGCACAATATCGAAGCCCTGCGGGTTCGCCGCAGCAATATCGGAGTGGAACACCACCTGCAGCAGCACGTCACCCAGCTCTTCGCACAGCAACGGCATATTAGGCTCACCACCGGTTTCTACGGCCTCAACAACCTCGTAGGTTTCCTCCACCAGGTAGCGGATGAGGGAGACGTGAGTCTGCTCAGCGTCCCACGGGCAACCACCCGGGGCGCGCAGCAGCGCCATAGTTTCCACCAGGGCACCGAAGACCTCAGCGGCACGGGCAGCAGTGTCATGAATATTCTGCGCCGCAGAAGTCTCAGGATTAGGAGTACCAGGAATCTCAGCCATAACAACCTTCCTCATCGAAAAAAGACAAACATAGCACGCCGCGCCGACCCCCACACGGAGAGCCGGCGCGCCGCACTTTACACGGGGTTAGAGGTTCCAGTGCGAAAGCGCACTCGTCATATGAGCCGGGATCTTCGAACCCAGACGCGGGAACATACGCAGCTCCTCGACATAACGCTCAGCATCCAGCGGACGCGGGTAGGTAACAAACGCCTGCTCATTCGCATAATCGAATGCCGCCTGAACTGGCACACCCGGGGTGAAGGTCAGGCTCATAGCTAGCGGCGAGCCCTCACCCTCGCTGTACGAGTCAGTCTTTAGTGCCGGGATATCCATCAGCGTCTCAGGAATCAGCTCGAAAGTACGGACTTGCTCCCAGAAGCCGTTGCGGCGCACGTGGGTTAGGGCATCGTAATAGGAGCCGAGAGCACGCACACGAATCAGCACGGTGGTGGCATCCTTTGCGGTGCCGTTCTCACCGAAGAGATGCTCGACGACCGGTGCCAGACGCTGAGCGACCTGAGTCTGAGTCAGCACCAGATTGCCGGATGCCAGCTGAGTCTCCGAGGGAGCCAGCGGGCTCTGTACCGCCACGGAGGGGGTGTCCGGCTCAGCCACGATGGTGGGCAACTGGTTGTGCTCGCTTAGCGCGGATGCCGAGATGCTGGAGGAGATACCTGCCGGGGTGCTCTCCTGCAGGGCAACCGGGATGGTCCCCACAGCGGGTGCCGCATCTGCAACCGGTGCTGCAGGGTTAGCCTGAGCGGTGGCCTCGGAGGCGGATGCAACCGTTGCGGGAGCCTCAGCAATCTTGGCTGCGGGGGTCACCTCAACGGTCTTGAGCTCAGCAACCTTCTCAGCGGGCTCTTCCTGAACGCCAGCAGCCTTTGCCTCGGTAGCCTTCGCAGCAGCACCGGCGGTACCCACTGCGGCAGCTGCAGCAAGAGCACCAGCCAAGCCGGGAGCCACAGATGCACTCTCATCGGCAGACTCAACATTTTCGAGGGCAGGTTCCTCAGCGTACGCTTCAGCAGATGCAACGGAGGCCTCGGGCTCAGGCAGCAGTTCAGAATCGTCCAGGAACGCGGGCAGGGCGGGCTCTTCGGTCTGCTCTACGGCCGGTTCTTCTGCAGCTTCTTCAACGGGCTGGGTACGGTCCACGATGAAGGACTCTGCGGCCAGGGGGGCGACAGCCGAAACGTCCTCAGCCGAAACATCCTCAGCGGGTGTTTCCTCAGCAACTGCGGGGGCTGCTGCATCCTCAGTGTTCAGCTTCTTCTGAGCGTTGGCAACGATGGCGGCCAGAGCAGCTTCCATATCTTCACCAGACTCATCAGACTCGTGGACAGAGGCCTCAGAAATCTCAGATGGTTCGGCGGTGAGCTCTTCAGCCTGCTCAGTTTCGGATTCTACGGTAGCCGCGCCAAAGACAGGGTCATTCTCGTAGTCATACTCAAAGTCAGCTTCAACCGGCGCAAACTCAGTCTGGGCAGGCTCGTCAGAAGCTTCAACAGCTTCCTCTGCGTCTTCCTTCTCCTGCACAGAAGCAGCGACGGCAGAACCAGCCGCAGCAGCAAGACCAGCGGCGGTCAGCAGACCCGAAGAGATATCCTCTTCAGCAGCCTCAATTACAGGCTCTTCAGCGACTTCAACAGTAGCCTCAGCCTCGTTCGCAGCCTGCTTCTCGGCGCGCTCCGCCTCAAGCTTACGCTCAATAGCTTCACGTTCAGCCTCAACCGAGTCAACGCTCTGAACAGCAGCTTCCTGAGGCTCATCCTGCGAGGTAACCTCAGCGGTCGCAACGGATTTAGCCTCGACAGCGGAGCCTTCCAGCAGGAAGCTTTCACTGATAGTCTGACCGTCCGCAGCGCCCAGGTAGGATGCGTGAACCTCCAGGCCGTCGCCCAGACGAGGCTTCAGAGAAACAGCCGCGCGGTTCCAGGTTGCGCCTGCCTGCTGAGCCTCGGTGTACAGCGCGGCAACGGGTGCGAACCAGTCAACGCCGGGCACGACAATGCCGGTTTCAACTTCACGGCCGCGGTGCAGCAGACGGTAGTGCATATCCTCATCAACATGGCGCAGTTCCAGGCTCATGGTGCCCGAACCGCGGGTGTGCATGAGCTCCGTCAGGCTGTAGAGAGCGCGTTCCTTGGGTGGAACGGGCAGGGTTACAGCACTCTCAACGGGCTCCTCAACGCTGTTTTCTTCCTCAGTAAGTTCAGATGCCAGCAACTCGGGCGCCTCAACGACGGCCTCAATCTGCTCTTCCTCAGCGGCGGTAACAGGCTCTGTATCTTCTGCTAAAGCAGCGGTGAGGTCAACGGTTTCTTCAGTTTCAGCAACCTCAAAAATTTCGGGTGTATCAGCAGTAGCTTCTTCAGCGATTACCTCATCGGAAGCGACCTCGCCGAAAGTCTCCTCATCGCTGTCGAGGGTAATGCCCAGTCGAGCAGCGTAGGCGGCAGCCAAATCATCCAAACCGGCGTTCTGCGCCTCGGTGACAGCTGCGCGGGTGCGGGCAGTCTTCAGGTCTTCTACGGTCAAGGAGTCCTCAGCTACAGATTCAGATGCAGAATAATCGCTCTTGGACTTGTTGTCGGCAGCCTCTCCAACAGCCTCAACAACCTCAAGCTCTTCGCCTCCCTCTGCCTCACTTGCAGTCGCTTCAGCGACCTCAGCAGCAGTAACTTCGGTGTTCTGTGCACGCAGAGCACGCAGATGCTCCTCAAACTGGGAACGGGCGTTCTCTGCTGCGTCCTTCGGTTCCTCGACATCGGCCGATGATGATTCCTTAGCCTCGACAGATGCGCCCTCAGCTTCGGTTTCTTCGTCATCGCGCAGGAACGCGGGGGTAGCGGGCTGAGCAGCCTCAGCAACCGGGGCGGCGTCTTCTTCAACATCCTGGCCCTCAGCTACCTGCTCAGCTTCAACAGGCTCCTCAGATTCCTGGGGGAAAGTACCAAGCGCAGCCAGCATGCTACGACGTTCCTGTTCCTCAGTCAGCTCATCAGCAGCGGAAGATTCTTCAACCTTCTCATCGCCGTGCAAGAGGGCACGCTTGAGGTCCTCAACAGCGCGGTGCTCTTCGTTCTGCTCTTCGTCGTGGTTCTGGTGGCGTGCGCTTTCAGACTTCACGAAGCGGCGCAGGGAGTCCTCCCACTGCTGCTGTTCCATAATCTTCTGGCTCAGTCGCGCGTTCTTGGGAGCATCTTCGCTTGCCTGTTCCTTCTGGACCTTAGCAGTTTCGGCGCTCTGTTCTTCGCGCGACTGTTCATCCAACTTCTTCTTGCCGATTCCAAAGAAGCTCATTGGGTGTCCTCCTCCGGCGTGCGCCGTGTGATGATGCGCCATTTCCTTCAACCTCCGCAGGTGTGTGGGCACGGGGGCGAGAACATGACGCAGATGTCCTCATAATCCTTTTAATTCTATCGCGTACATAGAGTTTCACCCCGCTACTCGGTGAGAGGTAACGGGGTGAAACTTGTACAGTTTTCAAGGCATAACGCGGTTATAGAGCTGCGCTTTCAAGACTGCAGCATAAGCTTTCAAAAGCTCTTTAGCGTGCCTCATCGCGGATGGGGTTTGCCGCCTTCGCCGCCTTCGCCAACTCAAAACGGACAGCGCGCAGTGCGGTTGCCGCCATAACACGCACACCGATACCGATTGCCTGCTCACTCGGGGCGTAATCGCCCTGATGCAGATCATAGGTGGGGTCACCGGGGGCACGGGTACCCAGACGGAACATGGAGCCGGGAACTTCCTGCAGCATCCAGGCGAAGTCTTCGCCGCCCATGGACTGTTCAACCAGCACAATGGAGTCTTCGCCCAGCTCGGCGCGAGCCGCGTTCTCCAGCATAGTGGTTTCCAGGTCGGTATTGACGACCGGGGGCACACCGCGGATGTGCTCCACTCGCGCCTTCACGCCGAAGGGGACAGCAACCTGTTCGATGACTTCATCCAGCATGTTGCCTGCCTGACGCCAAACCTCAACATCTAGGCAACGCATGGTGCCTGCGAGGTAGCCCTCGGCGGGGATAGCGTTGGGAGCAACACCAGCACTGACCTGACCCCAGGCGACCAGCACGCCCGAACGCACGTCGGTACGGCGGGTCAAGACTGCGGGAACCTGCACAGCAATCTGGCTCATGGCGTAGATGAGGTCCTCTGTCAGGTGCGGGCGGGAAGTATGGCCACCGTGACCGCTCAGATGAATCTTGATGGTGTCAGATGCGCTAGTAATCGCGCCGATGCGGGTACCAATCTGCCCCAGGTCCACCTTCGGATCGCAGTGCAGAGCAAAAGCACGCGGAATGTCCTTGAGCAGACCCTGAGCAATCATCTGTACGGCACCACCGGGAAGCTGCTCCTCAGCGGGCTGGAAGAGAATGCGGACGCTACGGCCCAGCGGGGTCTTCTCGTTCAGCTCGTGCAGTGCCAGCGCCACACCGAGCATAACGGTCTGGTGAATATCGTGACCGCAGGCGTGCATCACGCCGGGGACGGTGGAAGCGTAGGGCAGACCGGTCTGCTCAACAATGGGCAGAGCATCAATATCGGCGCGCAGAGCCACAGCGAAGGGGCCGCTTCCAATATCGACGTAGCAGCCGTTGCCTTCGCAGGCGACGGGGTTCATGCCGCCTTCTCGCAGTCGGTTCATGAGGCGCTCAGTGGTTGCAATTTCGCGGAAGGAAAGTTCCGGGTTGGCGTGCACTTCGCGGCGGAACTGCACGAGGGTACCCATCATGCGCCCCACCCAGTCGTCGAAGACGGGGGTGGACAAATCGTAGCGAGAATTAGCGAAAACCATACACAGTAGAATAACGCCGCCCGCCAAGGTTTACCTACCCGCTGCCTCTTTCTGACAGCTCTCGAGAATATCTATGACTTTATGACAGATTGTGAAGAGTGCTCCTGCCCGCCGAAGCACCGTTCAATGCTCTGCCCCACGATTTGAAGCAGGTCCTTTTCTGTTAAAAATATTCAAGCCGCCACCCGGTGTGGGTGACGGCTTGAATCGTCAATGCTGTATCAGCTGATACCGCGTACTCAGATTAGAGCGAGCGGCTCAGGATTGCCTGCTTGACCTCGGCAATAGCCTTGGTGATCTGGATGCCACGGGGGCAAGCCTCGGTGCAGTTGAAGGTGGTACGGCAACGCCATACGCCTTCCTTGTCGTTGAGGATCTCCAGACGCAGATCGCCTGCATCATCGCGCGAGTCGAAGATGAAGCGGTGTGCGTTCACGATAGCGGAGGGGCCGAAGTACTGACCGTCAGTCCAGAAGACCGGGCAGGACGAGGTACATGCTGCACAGAGGATGCACTTGGTGGTGTCATCGAAACGTGCACGGTCCTCAATGGTCTGCAGGCGCTCACGCTCAGGCTCATTCGAGTCGTTGATGAAGAACGGCATGATTTCGCGGTATGCCTGGAAGAAGGGCTCCATGTCAACGATGAGGTCCTTTTCGCAGGGCAGACCCTTGATAGGCTCAACGGTAATCGGCTTGGACAGGTCAAGGTCCTTCAGCAGAGTCTTGCAAGCCAGGCGGTTACGGCCGTTGATTCGCATCGCGTCCGAGCCACAGATACCGTGTGCACAGGAGCGGCGGAAGGAGACGGAGCCGTCTACCTCCCACTTGATCTTGTGCAGAGCATCCAGCACGCGGTCGGTGCGGTACATGGTCAGCGGGAATTCATCCCAGTACGCCTCGGAGGAAACTTCCGGATTGTAGCGACGAATCTTGATGACCACATCGTACGTGGGGATGGAATCGGAGTCGCCGCCGGCCATACCCTCAAACAGCTTGACGGATTCCGGTTCGGGGAGTTCGTTTTCAGCCATTTTAGTACTTACGCTCCTTCGGCTCGTAGCGGGTGTAGACAACGGGCTTGGTTTCGAATCGCAGGCCCTTGACACCCTCAAACTCGGATTCGGGGTCGAGGTAGACCATCGAGTGCTTCATGAAGTTGACGTCGTCACGCTTAGGGAAGTCCTCGCGGTAGTGACCACCACGGGATTCCTTACGGTGCAGTGCGCCAACGGACATGACCTTTGCCAGCTCAATCAGGAAGCCGAGCTCAACAGCCTCGAGCAGGTCGAGGTTAAAGCGCTTACCCTTGTCCTGGATGGAGATGTTCTGGTAACGCTCTTCCAGTTCAGCGATGGTTGCCAGTGCTGCGCGGATGGTCTCATCGGTACGGAACACCTGCATGTCAGCTTCCATAGCCTTCTGCAGGTCTGCACGGATAGCGCCGACCTTCTCGGTGCCCTTGCCCTCGAGGATGCCGTTGAGCATATTGAGAACGCGATCTGCTGCATCGTCCGGAACGGGTACAAACTCAGCGGATGCTGCGTACTCTGCTGCCTTGCGACCTGCACGCTTACCGAACACGTTGATGTCCAGCAAGGAGTTGGTACCCAGACGGTTTGCACCGTGGACGGACACACAAGCAACCTCACCAGCTGCGTAGAGACCGGGGATGGTCTCTTCGCTGTTGCGGTAGACCTCGGTCTCGTTGTTGGTGGGGATACCGCCCATTGCGTAGTGCGCGGTGGGGAACACCGGGATGGGCTGGTGGTGCGGTTCCACTGCCAGGTAGGTACGAGCGAACTCGGTGATGTCCGGTAACTTCTCATCGATGTGCGAAGGCTCCAGGTGGGTCAGATCCAGCAGCACGTAGTCCTTGTGAGGACCGCAGCCGCGGCCTTCACGCACCTCGTTTGCCATTGCACGTGCCACGATATCGCGGGGTGCGAGGTCCTTAATGGTGGGTGCGTAGCGCTCCATGAAGCGCTCACCGTCAGCGTTACGGAGAATACCGCCTTCACCACGAGCACCCTCGGTGACGAGAATGCCCAGGCCAGCCAGGCCGGTCGGGTGGAACTGAACGAATTCCATGTCCTCCAGGGGCAGGCCTGCACGCAGTGCGATAGCCATGCCGTCACCGGTGAGGGTGTGTGCGTTGGAGGTGGTCTTGAAAATCTTGCCACAGCCGCCGGATGCGAAGATTACGGACTTAGCCTGGAAGACGTGAACCTCGCCGGTTGCCAGGTCGTAGGAGACGACGCCAGCAGGGCGGGGCTTACCCTCTTCGTCCTTGACCAGGATTAGGTCGAGAACGTAGAACTCGTTGTAGAACTCCACATTGTGGCGAACGCAGTTCTGGTAGAGGGTCTGCAGAATCATGTGGCCGGTACGGTCAGCTGCGTAGCACGCGCGGCGCACAGCAGCCTTACCGTGATCACGGGTGTGACCGCCGAAGCGGCGCTGGTCAATGCGGCCTTCGGGGGTTCGGTTGAAGGGAAGACCCATCTTTTCCAGGTCGAGCACAGCGTCAATAGCTTCCTTAGCCATGATTTCTGCTGCGTCCTGGTCAACCAGGTAGTCGCCGCCCTTAACGGTGTCAAAGGTGTGCCACTCCCAGTTGTCCTCCTCAACGTTAGCCAGAGCTGCGCACATGCCACCCTGTGCTGCGCCGGTGTGGGAGCGGGTGGGGTATAGCTTAGTCAGTACCGCGGTGCGAACTCGCTGGCCGGCCTCAATGGCGGCACGCATACCTGCGCCACCGGCACCGACGATCACTACATCGTACTTATGTACCTGCATGATGTTCTTTCTGTGTTTTAGATGTTTTCGTTTGTCTCGAATACGTCGCCGTTAGCGTGCCGAGCAGAAGCTGGGGAGCAGTTCAGCCGCTGCGCCGGAGGGGCAGGGATCGAACGCGAAGATGGTGAGGGTACCAACCAGCAGGACGAATGCGCATGCTGCGAAAAGGATAACCTTCAGCCAAACGCGCAGGCGGTCCTTCTCAGCGTAGTCATCAATGATGACTCGGATGCCGTTTGCACCGTGCAGCATAGCCAGCCAGAGCAGCAACAGATCCCAGACCTGCCAGAAGGGGTTAGCCCACTTACCGCCCACGAAGCCGAAGTCGATGGCGTGGATGCCGTCGCCGACCATGAGGTTGGAGAAGAGGTGGCCGAAAATTAGCACGACGAGTACGATGCCGGACAGGCGCATACCGAGCCAAGCGAACATCTCAAAGTTATTGCGCTTGGAGGAGGAGCGGTTGTATTTTACGCCGTCGATGCGGTTATCACGCAGACGGGGTACATAGGTGCGGGGCTTGAGCGGAGTAGCCATTGTTTAGTGACCTCCCATGTGCGAGAAAACGATCGGCAGGTGGCGTGCGGCGAAGCCAGCAACGGTAATTGCCCAGAGGAAAAGCACAACCCAAAGAATCTTGATGTGCGTGTAGGTTGCCTTCTGGCTGATTTCGACGTTGCCGTCCTTGTTCTTCGCCTGAATGTGCTCCACGTGCGAGTTGGTTGCCTTACTCCAGAAGTCAATGAGGATAATACGAATACCGTTGAACGCGTGGTAGACGATGGCGGCGACAAGGGCGGTCTCACCCAGACCCATGATGGGGTTCTTGTACAGGCTCAGTACGCCATTGTAGGCCTCCGGAGAGATACGCACGACGGCAGTATCCAGGATATGTACAAGAAGGAAGAAGAAAATCGCGATACCGGTAATGCGATGAGCAACCCAGGACCACATGCCCCAGCGGCCGCGGTAAAGGGTTCCTTTAGAACCATTCAACACTGAATAACCTCCTGCTGCGACGGTGAGCGTCTGGGTTCTGGTGCCGCAATTTTAGACCCCAGCTTCCAGGCACAGCTGTGTGCTCACCGACTGCTTTTGTTCGTCTGTTACTTCCAAGATATCAGGTAAATTCACAGCTTATTGACACCCTGTTCGGGGTTTTTTTACAGCTTCTAAAAGTGAATTAGGGCATATTTTTCTTGCGATACCGTCTACTCCCCTCTGTTTGTGCGGAACTTACCTTATCCTAACCTCAAACATCACAACACTGAGAGTCCCCTGACACTTTCTGCCAAAACGTAAAAGAATTCGATATATGACAAATTCACAAGCTATTCTTGAATCGATGAATACTGCACTCACTCGATTCCGCCCGCTCATTCCCGCTGGCGGTGTTGGCTCCCGTTTGTGGCCTCTATCCCGCGCACATGCCCCGAAATTCCTGCTCGACCTCACTTCGTCGGGCAATTCCCTGCTGCGTGACACCTACGACCGTCTCACCAATCTCAGCAACGGCTCCGTCATGGTAGTTACCGGCACTTCGCACACCAATGCGGTCACACAGCAGATTCCTGAACTGCGTGCCGCTGACCTGGTACTGGAGCCCTCCCCCAAGGATTCGGCCGCCGCTATCGGCCTGGCTTGCGCTATCATCCACCGCCGCGAACCGGACGCCATCATCGGCTCCTTCGCCGCTGACCATGTAATCAGCCCCGTGGATGAATTCCACCGTGTGGTGACCGAAGCTGTCATCACCGCAGCAACCGGCAAGATTGTTACCATCGGTATTACTCCCACCGAGCCCTCCAGCGCGTTTGGCTACATCCACGCCAGTGAGTCCCTGGGTATTAAGGACGCTCCCAATGCTCAGGCTGTGGACACCTTCGTGGAGAAGCCCGATGCCGCTACCGCACAGAAGTACCTGGATTCCGGTGAGTATACCTGGAACGCAGGCATGTTCGTAGCACCGGCGGCCCTGATGCTCAAGCACCTCGAGGCGAACGAGCCCGAGCTGTACGCGGGCATCATGGAAATTGCTAACGCTTGGGACACCCCCGAGCGTGAGGCTATTATGGACCGCGTCTGGGAGACCCTGCCCAAGACCGCTATCGACTACGCCGTGGCTGAGCCCGCAGCAGCAGCAGGCGACGTTGCAATGGTTCCCGGCTCCTTCAGCTGGGATGATGTGGGAGACTTCGATGCTGTGGCACGCCTGAACACCGAGAAGAGCGGCGAAGAGCTGACCATTCTCGGCGAGAAGGATAACGTTATCAACCACGGTTGCTCCGGAATTATTGTCGCGAACACCGACCGCAAGATCTCTATCATTGGCCTCGACGATATCGTTGTGGTGGATACCCCCGACGCGCTGTTGGTCGCTCCCCGCTCCAAGGCACAGGCTGTCAAGGATGCAGTGGGTGAGGTCAAGGCGCGAGGCCTGAACAATCTCCTCTAAATTTTTGCCCCCGCGCAGATACTTAAACCCTGCTCGAGCAAAAGATACCTCTAAGAAACCGGCTCTCTTCTTTTCGGAGGGGAGCCGGTTTTCTTATGCCTCGATGACTATGCCCCGTTGGGTCATTTCGCAGGTGGGTTCAAGGCATTTACCTAGTGGGGCACGAAAGAACGCTCTCTGTAACCGGGTGGGAGCAACAGAATGCCTTACGCATCCCGCATAGACTACACTTCCAGACTCTGACACACCAAGAACCACCCCATATAGAGAATCATTCTCATGTTACTCTTGGTAGATGCACATGACCCGTAAGTTTTTCCTCACCCGCGCCGGCACATTCGGCGCAGTAGCTGCACTCACCCTGACCGCATGCGGTGCCCAAACCACCCAGAACGCACAGACCAGCCCCAGCGCCTCCACCTCCACGAGTACTACCCCCGCACCCATCACCGAAGGCAAGGGGGCGGCAAGCCGCGTCGCTATCACCTACGACGGCGGCGTGTTCGTCTACGACGCCAAGGACATGAAGCTGCTCGCAGACATCCCTAAGGAAGGCTTTCTGCGCCTCTCCGATGCTGGCAATAATCGCCACCTCGTCGTTGCAGACGGTAACAGCTACACCTTCCTGGACACCGGCGTATGGTCCGTAGCGCACGGCGACCATTCACACTACTACACCACGTCCCCATCCCTGTCTTCACTGTCTCTTGTGGCTGACCATACCAGTCACGTCATCAAGGACAACGGCAAGGTCACGGCATTCGCTGACGGCACCGGTTCCTTCGCGGTATACGACCCGGCAAAGCTGACCCATGATAAGCGCACAGTTTCCTCGCTGGAGACCACCACCGTCACCCTGCCGCAGCCGCACCACGGCTTCGCAATCCCGCTACCCAACGACCAGTACCTGGTAGCGGTTGGCGACTCGAAGACCCGCACTGGTGCCGCTGTTGTGGACGCTCAGGGCAAGACCGTCACCGAGAGCCCCGCTTGCCCCGGCGTTCACGGTGAAGCCATCGCCAAGGACGGCGCATTCTCCATCGGCTGCTCCGACGGCGCGCTCATTTATAAGGATGGCAAGTTCACCAAGATCACTAACCCCGAAGACCCGTACTCGCGTTCCGGCAACCAGTCTGGCAAGGCTGACTCCCAGTACGTTCTGGCGGACTACAAGACCGACAAGGACGCTAAGCTGGAGCGCCCCGAGAAGTTCTCCATTATTGACACTGTTGCGGCAACCCGTACCGTCTATGCCCTGCCTTCTGGTGTGAGCTACACCTTCCGTTCGCTGGCTCGCGGCCCTCAGGGTGAGGCTCTGTTGCTGACCACTGACGGCAAGCTGCGTATCTTCGATCCGGCAACCGGCGCTGAACTGGGCTCTGTACAGCTCATGGAGGCGTGGACCGAGTCTGAGACATGGCAGGACGAGCGTCCGGCTCTGTGGGTGGACGGTAAGACCGCCTACGTGACCGACCCGGCGGCCAAGAAGCTCATTGCGGTATCCCTGTCGAACCCAGTAGCGCCAAAGGAGCTGATGAGCGTGGAGCTTCCGAAGACCCCGAACGAGATTCTGGGTGTCTCTTCCTCGCACGCTGCACCGGTTGAGTCTGAGGCGCACGGCGCTGCTTCCTCCTCGGCTTCAGCTGACACGCACGAGTCCGGCGAGGCTCACGAGGGCCACTCCCACTAGGGCTCTCACGCTGAGATAAACCTAGCGAAAATATTAAGAGAGATGCGACCGATAACTTATCGGTCGCATCTCTCTTAATGTATATCAGGTTTATACGCCAGCTACTAACGCAGCGGCAGGACCCTCATCTCTTCCCAGTCCTGCCCGTCGTAGGAGTAGCAGTGCAGGTGATCCACAGTGAAAGTACGCTGCTCAGCGGGCAGAGCGTCAAACACCTCAAGGGCGTTCGCCACCTGCTCCTGCGTGAGCCCGTGGCCTAAGGTCACGTGCGGCACATAGGGGAATGACGCCGCACCGGTACCGAATAGCTCAACCAGCTTCTGGTGAATCTGCTCGAACTCGGCCTTACCCGCCTCCAGGTTCAGGTACTCCACCTCGGTTACCGGCCGGAAGGAGTGTACCGAACCCCAGCGTGCCTCAAAACGCGGCATGTCCAGCGCCTCGCGGAACTGCGGGGACTGCACCGCAACCAGTAGAGACTCGTTCAGCTCCGTCAGGTACACGGTCACGTGGGTGCTGATAGGCGCCACCGCACCACCGGCTACCGCGCGCTTCCACTCTTCCAGGCGCTGAACATTCTCACCGCTCACGTGCGCAATAACGCTCAGGTAGCGGCGGCCAGGTTTCAGGGTCGGGGATACAGGAGCCGTCGTGGGGCTCGAAGAGTTCTCTTGTGCTGTCATCTCAATCGTGCAGGTCATGCAGCGCCTCAGCCAAACTGGCTGAACAGCGCGCTAGATTGCGGCGGCAGGCAAGAAGCCAACCTTCTTGTACACGTTCTCAATGGTGACCGTAGCGATCTCACGGGCAGCGGATGCGCCCACAGCCAGCAGGCGATCCAGCTCGGCGGGGTCGTCCATCAGCTCGAGGGTACGCTCACGCACCGGGGTGAGGCGCTCCACCACGATATCGGCAAGGTCAACCTTCAGGTGGCCGTACATCTTGCCTTCGTAGCGTGCCACGATTTCGTCGATTCTCTCGCCGGTCATTGCCGAGTAGATGGAGAGCAGGTTGGAGACGCCGGGCTTAGCCTCGCGGTCGTAGGCGATGACGGAGCCGTCATCGGTCACGGCGGACTTAATCTTCTTCTGGGTTGCCTTGGGAGTGTCCAGAAGCTTGATTAGGCCCTTGTCCGTGGCTGCAGACTTGGACATCTTCGAGGTCGGGTCCTGCAGGTCATAAATCTTAGCGGTTTCCTTCAGAATCACCGGCTCGGGCACCACGAAGGTCTCACCGAAACGGGAGTTAAAGCGCTGAGCCAGGTTACGGGTCAGCTCCAGGTGCTGACGCTGGTCCTCGCCCACGGGCACGCCGTCCACCTGGTAGAGCAGAATGTCGGCAGCCATCAGAATCGGGTAGGTGAACAGACCCACGGAGGCATTCTCAGCACCCTGCTTCTGGGACTTGTCCTTGAACTGGGTCATTCGGGACGCCTCACCAAAGCCGGTGAAGCAGTTCAGAACCCATGCCAACTGGGCGTGCTCGGGCACGTGCGACTGTACGAACAGCGGGGTGCGGGTCGGGTCAATGCCAGAGGCGATATACTGCGCCGCGGTCAGGCGGGTACGCTCACGTAGCTCCTCGGGGTTCTGAGGAACGGTGATGGCGTGCATATCCGGGATGAAGAACAGACATTCGTTATTCGGGTCGTCCTGCAACGCCACCCAGTTGTTCACAGCACCAATGTAGTTACCCAGGTGCATCGAATCAGCCGACGGCTGCGCACCCGAGTAGATACGCGCCTTCTGCTGAGAGGCATTAGGGATGAGGGATTTATCCGGCTTCTTTTCGTCTGCCATAGTTATTTCCTGTGCAGTTCTTCCTGTGCGGTGCTACGGACGGTGCAGCACATCTTCAAAAACTTATCTGTACGTGGGTACACGTCTTACTCACCGATACGGTAGTCAACCACCAGCGGCGCGTGGTCGCTGAAACGCTCATCGTAGCTTGCCGCGCGATCCACGACCGCTTCCACGGCGCTTTCGGCAAGCGCCGGGGTCGCCATATGGTAGTCAATACGCCAGCCTGCGTCATTATCGAACGCCTTACCGCGGTAAGACCACCAGGTGTAGGGACCGGGCACCTGACCCGCCAGCTCACGAGCCACATCGCGGTAGCCGATATCACCGAAGAAACGGTCAAAGTAAGCGCGTTCCTCCGGCAGGAAGCCGGCACGCTTCTGGTTAGCCTTCCAGTTCTTAATGTCCAGCTCAGTGTGGCCCACATTCAAATCGCCCACGATGAGCACGTGGTCCGAGTGCTTTGCCAGCTCAGGCATGCGCACCAGCATGCGCTCCAGGAAGCGGTACTTATCGTCCTGCTTCTGGGTGCCGACCTCACCGGAGTGAACGTAGGCGCTGACCACCGTCAGGGTCTTACCGTTGGGTAGAACATAGTCTGCCTCAACCCAGCGGCCCGAATCATCAAAGTACTCTTCGCCAATATTCGAGCGGGTTGCTACCGGCTGGTTCTCTAGGACTTCACCGGCTGAGTTCGGGGTGCGGCGGGTCGCCACCAGCACGCCGGCACGGCCCTTCGCAGCAGCCTCCGCGTGCAGAATATGCCACTGGGATTCGTCCAGCAGCTCACGCACGATAGCGTCGGGGGCGCGCACCTCCTGCAGACAGAGGATATCGATGTCACGGCTCGCCAACCACGCCGCCATGTCCTTCTTATAGGCGGCTCGGATACCGTTCACATTCACGCTTGCCACGCGAAGCAGACCGCTCGGGCGTGGTGCAGGGGTGTTAGAAAAATGCATAGTCTTAATTATGCCAGTTTGAGGGAAGAGAATTTTTCACTTGTACGCGTTTTTTATCTGGCTGAACAGTAAACTATTGGGTGATGAATTCACACTCTTCACAGACCACCGACCACGGTGCCCCCTCACATTCTGCGGGCACCACCGCATCCGAAAGTACTGCTCACAACGCTGAGAGCCGCTACGAGCTACCCCCGATTCCCGGCCCTAAGTACGAGCAGGTTATCCACTACATTGAGCAGCGCTATATTATTCCCGGCAAGCCCGGCGATAAGCTGCCCACCGAGCGCATGATTCAGCAGAACTTTGGGGTGAGCCGCCAGACGGTTCGTAGCGCTCTAAAGGTTCTGATTGAACGCGGCCTGCTCTACAACCTGCAGGGCTCCGGCACCTATGTTGCCGAGCGCACCGACGCCACCTACATTCCGCGCGTGGGCACCTTCGTTGATGATATGCGCCGCCGCGGTTTTGGGGGCTCCACCCGCATGATTGCGACCCGCTGGATGGACGCCACCGAAGAAATCTCCACCCATCTGTCCGTGCCGGTGGGCGAGCAGGTGCTGTTCGTGTGCCGTCTGCGTCTTGCCGACCGCGAAGTTATTGGCTTTGAGCGTTCCTACTTTGTGAAGGCTGCTGCAAGCAGCACCCTGGACACTATGATGGCGGAAATGTCCGGCGCTTCAAGCTCCTTCGACCAGCTTGCTGGCATCCCCAACGCCATTAAGCACGCCCGCGTACGCATCAGTGCAGCACTCTTCACCGACGCCGACGCCGAGGCGTTCAACCACCAGGTTCCCGTGGGCGAGGCGGCGTTCAAGGTCTGCACGACCGGCTACGCCGAAGAAGGTAGCCCAGTCGAGTACTCAGAGACCCTGTATCTTGCCGATGCCTACTTCTACGAGATGATTCTCTAGCATCTGCCTTTTTTCTCTTGTGATGATAGTGTGAAGGGCGGTGCCCCAGTAGATTGTTCTACCGGGGCACCGCCCTTTTGAGATATCAGCTCTGAAATACTGCGAGCCTTATGCCGCCTGACGCTCCGCAGTCTCAACCACGTTCACCAGCAGCTCCGCGCGGGTCATCGGACCCACACCGCCGGGGTTCGGAGAAACCCAGGATGCCTTCTGCGCAGCCTCCGGGGAGACGTCGCCGAAGAGCTTCTTTTTGCCGGTCTCCGGGTCCTCAGCGCGGGAAACACCAACGTCCAGCAGGATTGCGCCGTCCTTGACCTGGTGAGCCTTCAGCACGTGCGGAACACCCACAGCAGCGACAATGACGTCAGCCTCGCGCAGTACCTCGTCCAGGTTCTCGGTACCGGTATGCGCCAGGGTTGCGGTCGCATTCACCTCGCGGCGGGTCAGTAGCAGACCCAGCGGGCGGCCCACGGTAATGCCGCGGCCGAGCACCACAACGTTCTTACCGTTCCAGTCGATACCGTGGCGCTTGACCAGCTCAATGACACCGTTAGGGGTGCAGGGTAGCGGGGAATCGAGCGGCTCAGAAACGTTCAGCACAAGCTTGCCGAGGTTGGTCGGGTGCAGGCCGTCAGCGTCCTTCTCAGGGGCGATACGCTCCAGCACGCGGTTCGTGTCCAGGTGCTTGGGCAAGGGCAGCTGCACAATGTAGCTGGTGCACGCCGGGTCATTATTGAGCTTATCGATCTCTGCGTCGAGCTCCTCCTGGGTGATGTCACCGGGCAGGTCCAGGCGGATGGAGTTAATACCGATCTCTGCACAGTCGCGGTGCTTAGCGCCCACGTACGAGCGAGATGCCGGGTCGTCACCGACCAGGACGGTACCCAGGCCGGGAGTAATACCCTTAGCCTTGAGCGCCTCGACGCGCTCCTTCAGCTCCGCCTTAATGGCTGCGGCGGTTGTGTTACCGTCTAGAATCTGAGGCATTGTTTTCCTTCCATAGGTTGTGGCGGGTTCGCCGAAACGGACGATCTATGTGTTGGGTTCTAGGGTGTGTACCTAGCAGGTACCGCTCCCCTGCTACATCCTTCAATGGATGTAGCAGGTAGAGCGGCAAAAGTAAGAGGGCGAAATAACCCCGTCCGCTCAGCATCCATTGGGAATATTAAGCGAACGGGGTCATTCATGGGTCTACCAGTTCTCGCTGCCCTGGTAGAGGGGGTACTTAGCGCAGAGTGCATCAACACGGGCACGCAGAGCGGCAATATCCGGGTTCGGCAACAGCACCGAAGCGATAATGTCAGCTACCTCGGTGAAGCCCTCAGCATCAAAGCCGCGGGTTGCCAGCGCGGGGGTACCGATACGCAGACCGGAGGTCACCATCGGCGGGCGCGGGTCGTTCGGCACAGCGTTACGGTTAACGGTAATACCGGCATCATGCAGCAGATCTTCTGCTTCCTTGCCATTGAGGGCATGGTCGCGCAGGTCAACGAGCACCAGGTGAACGTCGGTACCGCCGGAGGCGATCGCAACGCCTGCGTCCTTCATGTCCTGCTGTAGCAGGCGGTTCGCCAGGATCTGTGCGCCCTCAACGGTACGCTTCTGACGGTCCTTGAACGCGTCAGATGCGGCAACCTTGAACGCGGTAGCCTTCGCAGCGATCACGTGCATGAGCGGGCCGCCCTGCTGACCGGGGAACACTGCGGAGTCAATCTTCTTCTTCAGCTCCTCGGTGCAGAGGATGAAGCCGGAGCGGGGACCGCCCAGGGTCTTGTGCACGGTGGAGGAGACCACGTGTGCGTGAGGGACGGGGTTCGGGTGCAGCCCCGCAGCCACCAGGCCGGCAAAGTGAGCCATGTCCACCCACAGGTACGCGCCGATTTCGTCAGCAATCGCGCGGAACGCAGCGAAGTCCAGCTGACGGGGGTATGCGGACCAGCCGGCAATAATGACCTTGGGGCGCTCAGCCAGAGCCAGTTCACGCACCTGCTCCATGTCAACGCGGCCGGACTCATCCACACCGTACGCCACAACGTTGTACAGCTTGCCGGAGACGTTCAGCTTCATTCCGTGGGTCAGGTGGCCACCGTGTGCCAGGGACAGACCCATGATGGTGTCGCCGGGAGTCAGCAGTGCGTGCATGACGGCGTTGTTCGCCTGCGCACCGGAATGGGGCTGAACGTTGGCGTGCTCGGCGCCGAAGAGTTCCTTCACGCGGGAAATAGCGAGAGACTCAACAATATCGACGTATTCACAACCACCGTAGTAGCGGCGGCCTGGGTAACCCTCAGCGTACTTGTTGGTCAGTACCGAGCCCTGGCTTTCGAGGACGGCACGGGGGACGAAGTTCTCGGATGCAATCATCTCGAGGGTGTTCTGCTGGCGCTTGCGCTCCAGCTCAATGGCTTCTGCAACCTCGTGGTCGAGGTCGGCGAGGGGCATCTCGAGGATCTTCTGCTCGGACATTACGCTCCTGGGAGTGTTTTTGCGTTATCTTTGGTCGCTCATCATTGAGGCTGCCGCGGCGTACGCCGGGCGGTCTTCAGGAGGCGTCGGGCGCCTCCAGTTGAAAACCCTGAATGAAAAAATATGAGCTACACCTCATAATACCGTAAAGCCCGCTTTCCTTCGAGAAGGAAAACGGGCTTTACAAAGCATCACGATGAAGTTTTTACGCCGCCACAGCAGGGCATATAAACCGCCCTTTAGGCTTATCGGCGACAGCTAAGAGGGCCTACACGCCCTATGCCTGACGCAGGATAGCAGAAGCATACTCCAGGTACGCCTCACGAGCGCTCTCCTTCTTACCGCCAGCCACCAGCTGGGTCTGCACCACGTAACCGGTCAGCACGGACAGCACCGCGGCACCGATAACGGTCAGCCACTCTTCAAGTTCCTCTTCGGCGAAGTCCAGCTCAGCGGCACCCCAGGCGCGGTAGCGTTCCAGGGACTGATCGCGCAGGTAGCTCAGCTGTTCAGACACCACGGTCGCCAGCTGCGGCATTGCCACAGCCTCGCCCCAGGTGACGAGCAGGTGACGGCGAATCTTGGGGGTGTCCAGCACCTTCAGGCACCCGAACACGTAGTCCCAGGGTTGTTCGGCGCGGATGCGGTCGAAAGGCGCCATGTCCATGCGGGCTGCCGCCAGGATAATCTCATCCTTGGAGGAGAAGTGGTTATAAATCGCTCCAGCAGACAGGCCGGTGGCCGCAATAATGTCGCTCATCGAAGCCTTCTGATAACCGTGCTTGATGAAGCATTCGCGGGCGGTCTCTACAATCTGAGAACGCCTGTTCTTTTTGTATTCTTCGCTGACTTTAGGCACACCCTAATCCTAGCGAACTTTTGGCCAATCCATACGTATCATGGTCACCATTGACGCACTCTTATGCGCAAATCCCGTGCAAAATAGAGCAAAAATTCTATAAATACGGTTGCACATAATACGGATGCACCATCGCGGATGCCCCAACACGAATATCCCAGGTGGAGAGCATGAAAAAGCGGGGCATCCCAGGCTCCCCGAAGGTTCACCCCAGAATACCCCGCTCACAGCGGGTAGCTCAGCGCATGCTGAGCCCGCTACACATTTTTAGTGGAAGAAGTGGCGGGTACCGGTCAGGTACATGGTCACGCCAGCATCCTTAGCCGCTTCGATAACTTCCTCGTCGCGGATCGAACCGCCCGGGTGCACAACGGCACGCACGCCAGCGTCCAGCAGCACCTGCAGGCCGTCAGCGAAGGGGAAGAACGCATCGGATGCGGCAACCGCACCGCGGGCACGCTCGTTACCTTCACCGCCAAGAGTGTTCGCACGCTCCACCGAGAGCTTGCAGGAATCCACGCGGTTCACCTGACCCATGCCGATGCCCACAGCGGCACCATTATCGGCAAGCAGAATAGCGTTGGACTTGGGCGAACGCAGTGCACGCCACGCGAACTCGAGGTCGCGCAGGGTTGCCTCATCAGCTGCCTCACCGGCAACCAGGGTCCAGTTCTTCGGGTCGTCGCCCTCAGCCTGCAGGCGGTCAGCTTCCTGGAAGAGTGCGCCACCGGAAATGGGGCGGTACTCGATGGCCTCGCGGGCAAAGTCCTCGGGCAGAACCAGCAGGCGCAGGTTCTTCTTCTTGCGCAGAATCTCCAGCGCCTCGGGCTCAAAGTCGGGAGCCACAATCACCTCGGTGAAGATGCCCTTGACGGTCTGAGCCATAGCGGCAGTCACCGGGCGGTTAGCAGCAATCACGCCGCCGTATGCGGACAGCGGGTCGCAAGCATGCGCCTTCGCGTGAGCGTCCGCAATCGGGTCAGCCGCACCGGGGGTTGCCACGGCAATACCGCAGGGGTTATTGTGCTTGATAACGGCAACAGCAGGCTCGTCGAAGTCGTAAGCGGCACGCAGAGCAGCGTCAGCATCAACGTAGTTGTTGTAGCTCATCGCCTTACCGTGCAGCTGCTCTGCCTGAGCAATGCCGGGGGCAGCAGCGGGGTCAGAGTACAGGGCAGCACGCTGGTGCGGGTTCTCGCCGTAACGCAGGGTCTCGCTGCGCTCGAAGCCCAGGCCGGCGTACGGGGGCCAGAAGTTAGCGTCCTCATCCTGCAGGAACTGGGATGCAGTCCAGGTAGCCACAGCGGTATCGTATGCGGCGGTGTGGGCGAATGCGCCAGCAGCAAGGCGGCGGCGCTCATCCAGGCAGAAGCCACCGTTCTTAGCAGCCTCAACGGTGCGCGCGTAGTCGGCGGGGTCCACCACAATGGCCACAGCGTCGTGGTTCTTCGCCGCAGCGCGAACCATCGAAGGGCCACCAATATCGATCTTCTCAATGATGGCGTCCTGACCGGCACCTGAAGCAACTGTCTCAACGAAGGGGTACAGGTTCACGACCACCAGGTCGAATGCCTCAACATCCAGCTCGTTGAGGGTGTCAATGTGCTCCTGCTTGCGGCGGTCAGCCAGAATACCGGCGTGGATGCGCGGGTGCAGGGTCTTCACGCGGCCTTCGAGGCACTCGGGGAAACCGGTGACTTCGGTGACCTCGGTGACGGGTACGCCTGCTGCCGCGATAGTGGATGCGGTGGAGCCGGTGGAGACCAGCGCGACGCCAGCCTCGTGCAGACCGCGGGCGAACTCCTCCAGACCGGTCTTGTCGTAGACGGAAATGAGGGCGCGGCGCAGGGGCACGCGATTGAGCTCAATGAGAGACACAAATACTCCGATGCTTTAGACGTGCACGCCGGATCTCGGCGGCACAGCTGGTGGATGGACGTAGCCTGCCAGGATAGACAGGATATGTGTGGGGGTATTCCCCGCCGTTGTGTACCTTCCCCTCATGGGTACTCGGGTGCCACAACGGAACGTATGTGGGCAGCGGGGTTTGAGCTCGGCTCATTCCGCCGCGGATTATTGAGTAGGCGGATTTAGCTGTCGGATGCAGCGCTATGGGATTCAGCCAGGGATGCGATGGTCTGCACAAGCAGGCGGCGCTCCTGCACCTTAATGCGTTCGTGCAGGGTCTCTTCGGTGTCGTCATCCAGAACGGGCACTGCCGCCTGGGCGAGGATGGGGCCGGTGTCAACGCCCGCATCCACAAAGTGGACGGTCAGGCCGGTAATCTTCACACCGTGCGCCAAGGCATCACGCACGCCGTGCGCACCCGGGAAGGAGGGTAGCAGAGCGGGGTGGGTGTTAATAATGCGGTTGCTAAAACGCTCGACCAGCTGCGCGTCAACAATGCGCATGAAGCCAGCGAACACAATGTAATCGGGGGTGTAGGAAGCGATCTTTTCTTCCAGCGCGCGGTTCCAGGAGGGGCGGTCGGCGTAGTTGCCGGGTTGCACCAGGAAGGTGGGTACACCCGCCGCCTGGGCACGTTCAATGCCCAGACAGGGCTTGTCGGCACCCACTGCCGCAATGTCGAGGGGAAGCTCGCCCGCTGCTACAGCGTCGAGGATGGACTGAAGATTCGTTCCGGATCCGGATACCATAACCACAATTCGCACCCCTCTAGTATAACCCGTCTCACACTCTTATCCAAAGGGAGTAAGAGGTTCACAACACACCCAAAGCCCAAAGGCGAGCATAAAGAAACCCCGGCGGGACAAATCCTCACAGGGGTTCACCGGGCGCAAACTCAACAGGTCGCTAACTCAATAGGTCACGGGCAGACAGGGCGGTACCCTTATAGGTATGTCTACTCCCCCGCAGAACACTCCGAACGACACCCCGCAGCAGCCCACCCCGAACAACGGTGCACCCCAGAACCAACATGTTCCGCCGCGAGCGCCTCAGCAGGCACCGCAGAACATGATGCCGCAGCCTCGGGGACCTCAGGGCAAGAAGCCGCGCAAGCCCATCGACCCGGGTGAACAGCAGAGAGCAAATATTCGCACCGCGTTCATGCTCATTGTTGCCGCGCTGGTGATTTTTGCGGCGTCTTCCTTCGTGCTCTCCACGATGCCGCTTTTCTTGGCGCTCTTCCTCTTCGCGCTCGCCGGCATCACCTTGAGCATTATTGCGATCGTGCGCACCGCAGTCTACCGCGGCCCCTGGTTCTTCTACATTGCCGCGGGCGTCAGTATCATCTACGGCGCCATGACTCTGCTCGGCGGCATGGGCCTCACCTTCATACCCGGCGCGCAGGAATACCGTGAGTGCCGAGCCTCCGCACTAACCCAAACCGACAGGTACACCTGCGATGAGAAGTTCCAGGGCACGATGGACAAGCTCACCGGCGCGTCCAGTCCTTATTCCGCGCGCTAAGAATGCAGTGCGCTAGTTCTTCTCGCGCGCGTTAGAACCATGGCCGCTAGAGCCCTGGGACTTCGAGGAGCTGACATCCAGCGGGGACAGCTCCACGGTAGACGCCTCATCGGTCACCAGCGGAAGCACGCCGGTCTGGCTACGGACCCCAAAGATGCGCTTCATCGCCTGATCAGCAGAGAGAACATCCAGCTCGCGATCCACAAAGTCGCGCTCTGAATCATTCTTCTGCTTCTTGCGTGCCGCCTTAGCTGCCTTCTTCGCCTCGCGCTTCTGCTCACGCTCATACGCACGGTGGTCGCTGGCACGATCCCGAGCAGAATCCTGCGCTGCGGCGGGCTGCTCAAGACCAAAGCCGAAGTACGCCATGATGCGGCTCGCGCGGCCCTTCGAACGCGGCGCCTGCTCTGCGGGCTCTTCGACAGCGCCCTCACGCTCAACTACTACAGGTTCAGTAGCCTCGTAGACGGGCTCCTGAATCAGCTCGCGGGTCTCCTCATCGGAGGGGTCATGAGCGTACAGAGCGGAATCATAGGCAGTGTGTTCATAAGTAGCGTGCTCGCTGGAGGCAGGCTCAACAGATGCTTCGATACTCTCGTAATCCTCAGCATGCGCAGAGTCCAGGTCACCGACCTGCTGAACGGCCTCAATAGGCTCGTACTCCTCAGCGGAGCTCTCTTCAGTAGTAGCTTCTTCGGAGACAGAATCCTGTGCAGCGTTCGCAGTGGATTCTGCTTCTACAGGCTCTTCAGCCGCCTCTTCGCGCTCTGCAATAATCTCAGCGAAAGCGTCCGCCGCCGCACGCTGCGCTAGCTGCTCAGTTGCCTCCACCGGGACGGCAACCACAGGCTCCTGCGGATGCACCGGAACATGACCGGTCGCCACCTCAGATACAACAGACTGCTCAGATACCATAGACAGCTCGGCCTCAACAACGTTCTCAGAAGTCTGCACGCGTGCCACCTCCTCAGCTTCACGCTCTGCAGCTTCACGTTCGGCGGCTTCCTCAGCCTCACGCTGCGCACGCTCCGCGCGCTCCTGGGCACGCTGCTCACGACGCTGCGCAAAACGCTCACGACCCCGTGCAAAATGCTCACGGGTCGAGGCAGTAAAACTCATCAGACGCTCACCCAGGTTCGGGCTCTCATCCGCAAAACGAGGCAGCTCACGACTGCTATCCGGCACCAGGGCGCGGCTCAGCAACATACCGAAAGTCACGCCTGCACCCACAGTCAACGCGGTATGCACCGCAAAGGTCAGCGGCTCAGCACCAACCTCCGTAAAACGGCCAATACCCAGAGAACCGTACGAAATCCAGCCCAACCATAGGGCACCAAACGAGGTCAGAATACCGGTCATCACGCCCAGCACCACGGCAGAAATCAGCGCAGACAGCGGGCGGAACGGAACCTTCAGAGCAACCCACTCATCCAGGTGATCCTCACCCTCACGCAAGAACCACCAGCCAGCAATCGCACCGGCACCCAGCGGCACCAGCAGACCCACCAGACCGAATGCACCCATCGACTCGGGCACAGCACCCAAAATCGGAAGGATCGGCAAAGTACCAGCATCACTACTGGTCAAACCAACCGAGGTGCCCGCACCAAAAGAGAAACCGGCACCGGTCGACCATGCCATCGCATAAATCACCAGGTTTGGCAAGAAACCCAGCTGCAGCAGAGTCACCGCAGTATCACCCACAGCACCCGCGTGCAGCTCCTGGTAGGTGGCAATAATCTGCGACCAACCCGCCAAAATACCGATGCCCAAAAGCACCGCACCCAGACCAATCAGCGCAACAAAAGCAACCACCGCAGCACGCACCACAGCCCAGGCGTACGAACCCGCCCAACGCGAATACTGACTCATCTGCGAAATCTGTTCCGCGGTATCAACCCCCACCATGCGCGAGAGCGAACGCGCCTCACGGTAGCCGCCCCACATCAGACCAGCCACCACAATACCCAAAGGCACCAGGGCAGCATTCAACGCATGAAGAGGCTGCGGATGCGGGCTCGCCCAACCGTACATCGCCGAACTAATCAGCGCATAGGTGACCGAACCAGACAGCACCGGAATCAAAAACTCGCCCTCATACGAGGCGCGCGCCAGGCGACGACCCGAACGATAACAGAGCATCAGAGGCAGAATACTCAAACCCAGAGGCACCAGCGTCATCGTGCCGGTAGAAGCACCAAAAGCTGCCGTAAGGTCTAAAGGAACACCGTGAATCAGAAGCCACAGGTGCGCCGACATGGCGGCCACGGAGGAGAACTCCATGTCGCCAAAACCCTTGGTCGCCCACACGGCAGACATCGCCGCAAACACTGCAACAGCAGAGCACAGGGCAGTAACAATTAGCTCAACAACACCCTGAAGCCACAGAGGCATGGGCATGGAATAACGCGAGATAGGTGAGGTGCTTTTCATCGTCCTTCAATCATGCCACGAATTAACAACGAAACCCGCCTTCGAAATAACACTCAAAAGCGGGTTCTCACAACTATTCGCACAGGGATGCACGCAAGGACGCGTATCCGGCAAAGTTTTACTCCTCAGTCCACGGGTTGGAAGCCTGAACACCCCAGGCGCGGTACACCTGAGCTTTAGAAGAAATCAGCTCCAAATCATAAGCACTCGCGCTCGCCGCCATCAGACCCTCCAGGGCGGCGGTAGGCAACGGACCGGCATCATCACGACCCACGGCATGCACGCCGAGCGGCGCCTGACGACCAGCCCACTCGAGGCTCACACGCGCATCCACATTAATAACGTGGTCGCCAAATCGCTCAAGAAGTTCGGTAATCCAACGATCAGTTTCCGGGTAGGGGTACAGACCCTTCAGCTCGCCAATACTCAGCACAGAAATGTACATATGTCGGAACGAGCGGCGGCGTAGAAAAGCGACCACGGCGGGGTCAGGATCCGCCTTACGGATCTCTGCCAAAACGTCGGAGTCCAGGAGCATACCGGAGAAATTCATACTCCTAATGCTACGCTACACGCAGACCGGCGTACTCAATAGCGGGGATACCCTCGGGGTTCGGCAGAAGAAGGAAGTTCAGGAACTCGTCGCGCTTAGAAGAAATGCGGGAGTAATCGTCAATGCTGACTGCGGTGTATCCGCCTCGCGCGGGGACAGCTGCGGCACGCAGGCTTTCCTGGTAGGAGCGGGAGGGGTTCAGAGAGATTGCTGCTTCGGTTGCAGAGCCGTTGTACATATGACAACCTGCGCCGTGAGTGGCGCGATCCTTTCGCGTTGCTCTTGTCTGTACCAATTACCTCCGGTTATTCCGGTGGTGAATACAAACCGCTTCGTCATCCGAGCCACCCGTGAACATGGGGTTGGCGTTCGACCATAGTCGGAGCTTATCAGTCGAAACTCTTGAAGCTGGGTTTAGCTTACAGCATCTTCTCAAGTTAAGTAAAGCGTTTTTTGAAAGAGATTTAGAGTATTAGCATTTTGGCTTGTGAGAACGTTTTAAATGGAGGAAATTTTGATACTATGCGGAATGTCTTATGTGAATACCGGTGTTTTTATGCATTAAAAACTCCCCACCAAAAATACGAAATACGCCCCATACCACCGCTCAATAGTCGCCCCAGCCACCAGCTGCTATCAAATGACCGGCGACAAGGCACAAACCCACACGATACGCGATAATGAGCTGGTGAGCGCCAACAACCCCTTCCCCGAAATTCCCGTCACCGTACCGCAGATCATTCGCCAGGCTGGGCACCGCACCTACCAGCGCGGTGTCACCTACCAGCGCAACCGCGAAGTCATCCGCTACAGCTACGACGAAGATGAGCACACCCTCACCGGGCTCGTCAACGGAAGTACCATCATCCCCTACGAAGTGACCGTTCGCTTCTTCCCCGCCGTCAGCGGGTCCGCAACCTTCACCGCCCGTTGCACCTGCCCCGTGCTCACCGATTGCAAGCACGCCGTAGCACTCATGCTCACCGCGCTCGACCGCGCCTCCGTAGCGAAAAAGGCACTCAGCGAACACCCCGGACCGGTCGGCGTGCCCGCGACCAACGCTAAGGACGTGGTAGAGGTGAAGAAGTCCGCCGATCCGCTCGCGGCACTGCGCGCCTCCGGTGCACTCACCACCGCGGCGAAGCTACCCGCACCTGAGGTGGAAACTACCGAGCCCGAAAACCCTCAGGGAAGCTTTGCGCTCAACGACCTGGGATCTTCCCCTACCGTGCTCGATAGTTCCATCTCCAAGATTTCTGCCTGGCGCCGTAACCTTTCCTCCGTTCTTTCCGCACGTCAGGACCTTGCGGGCATTGACTCCATACGCGTGAGCGGCGCCCTGGATTTCTCGCTGAGCGTCTCCGGATCCTACGCGCGCGGCCGCAATATGCCCGGCGCAACCCCCAGCATTAACCTGCTCGCCCGCCCGCTCATGGCGTCCAAGACCGGGCGCTGGATCAAGGGCGGACTCAGCTGGGAAACCTTCGCCTCCAGCGTGGGCGGACCCGTCGGACGGCACGAAATCTACCCCGAACACGAACGATTCTTCGCCGAGCTCTACTCGATTGCCCGCCCCTGGCAGAACATGTATTCCTCACACCGCGACTGGATCTCGATGAGCGCATCTGCATCCACTCTGCTCTGGGACGTACTCGCCCGCGCGGAGGATATTGGTCTACCCCTGCTGATCAAAGGTCGCGAAGTGAACTACGCCGTACTGAGCCCGGCGCAGGTGCGCCTGCACGCCAGCGCTGAGAAGCACGCAGAAGGCGCCGGCCTGCAACTTCAAGCGGCGCTCAGCTGGGAAGGACGCGAAGGCGAATTGCTGCGCCAGCTCTGGCTGCCCGCCGCACACTGCCACCCCATCGGCACCCCACGTACCGGTTTCTTTGCCCTGGGCGGGCTCGCTCAGCAGGAGTACGAGCAGGCGGCAAAGGCGGTGCACTGGAAAACCACCCGCCCCGGCGCGCTGGATGAAGTGGGCCGCGAATCTTTCGTGCAAAAGGACGCGCGGGAGGTATCTGCTGAGCTCTCTGCCCCGACCATCAACCCGGCGCAGAATCACCACGCACAGATTAACCCGGCACAGGGTGAACGGGTGCGTTCCTCCCCCGCCGTACCGGAACTGCCCGAGGGTATGGAGCTGGCGCTTATCCCCTTGGTCGAGCCACTCGATGCCGCCTCCGAATCGCTCATTAGCGCCGGAACCGTGCATATTCCCGCCGCGGAACGCGCCACGTTCCAGAAGGAATACCTGCCCGCGCTCAGCCGTTCTATTCCCTCGCTAACCCCCGATCCAGCGCTGGGGCTGCCGCGCGTGAAGCCGCCGCATCTGGTGCTTGACATCAGCTTTGACAAGCAGGTACGCCACGACGCACAGCTGAGCTGGCATTGGGAATACCCGTTGAACCCCTTCGTTGAGGACAGCACCGAGGAGGCAAGCGCGCAGAATCCTGCGGCCGGTTCCGATGTGCAGTCCCTGCCCGTTTTCGGTTACCCCGGTGAAGAGGGTGGCGAGGTTCGCGATGAGCGTTTTGAGGCGCGCGTACTGCGTTCGGTGCGCGCCATTCTTGCCGCCCACCCAGCACTTTCCGGGCTGGAGGAGCACCGCATCGAAGGGTGGGAAACCCGCGAGTTACTCAGCGCAATTCTGCCGAAGCTTCGCCGTGTTTCCGCTGTTCAGGTACGTTTTAACGGCACCCCGCCACAGTTCGTGGAGGCAACTGACGCGCTCATTGAAATCATCGTGAGCGAGGGCAATTCTCGCGACTGGTTCGGCCTGGGCATTGCGGTAAAGGTCAATCATTGGACCGTGCCATTCGCACAGATTTTTGAGGCGCTAGATCGCGGGGCGGACCGTATCCTGCTCGGCAACGGCACATACTTCTCGCTGCGTCGACCCGAGTTTAAGACCCTGCGCACCCTCATTGCGGAGGCTCACGAACTCGACGACGCGGGCGGTGAGCTACGCATTAACCGCCACCAGGCAGGGTTGTTCTCTGAACTGGAGTCACTGGCGGCGAGCGTACATACGACCGCGCGGTGGGATGCCCAGGTACGTTCGCTACTGGAGCTGGTTGAGGGCCTGGAGGATGCCAAAGAGAGCACTGAAAAACCCTCTGACAAGGGAACTCAGGATTCCCCCACATCCCAGAAGGCTCCCGGCTGGGTTATTGCTCACCGCCCGGTACCCACCGGTCTACAGGCGACCCTACACCCCTACCAGGTGGAGGGTTTCCAGTGGCTGTCGTTCCTGTACGAGCAGCGTCTGGGCGGTATTCTCGCCGACGATATGGGTCTGGGTAAGACCGTGCAGGCTCTCGCCCTGCTCGCCCACGCAATTGAGGAGCATCGTGCAGTCTCCGAACGTGCCGCAAAGCGCGGCGAGAGCATCGAGCCGTTTATGCCTTTCCTCGTGGTTGCGCCGACCTCCGTCATCACCAATTGGGCGGCGGAGGCGACACGCTTCCTGCCCGAGGCGAAGGTCGTGACTATTACCGAAACCACCGCCGGTAAGACCCCGCTGGCTGAGCGCATCGCAGGGGCGCACCTGGTGCTGACCAGTTACACGCTGCTACGCATGGACGAGGACTCATACACCGGTTACGCCCGCACGCTGGGCGGCGCCGTTGACGAATTCACGGGCGAGCAGTCCGCACCCGAGGGCTGGGGTGCGCTCCTGCTGGACGAGGCGCAATTCGTCAAAAACACCGGCACCCGCGCCTGGTCCATCGCCCGCGCGATGCCCGCCCGCACCAAGATTGCGATGACCGGCACGCCCATTGAGAACAACCTCATGGAGCTGTGGGCGCTGCTGGCAATTGTGGCGGACGGCCTGTTCCCCTCCGCCCGTGCGTTCCGTGACCTGTACGCTCGCCCGGCGGAGTCCGGTGAGGACCCGGCGCACGCCGCGGCGACGGCTGCTCGTCTGCGCCGGCGCATCCGCCCGCTCATGCTACGCCGCACCAAGGAGCTGGTGGCAGCAGAGCTGCCGGCGAAGAACGATACGCGCGTGAACCTGCCGCTGGCTCCCGGTCACCGCCGCATCTATGACACGCATCTGCAGCGTGAACGTCAGAAGGTGCTGGGTCTGCTGGAGGATATGGACAAGAACCGGTTCACGATCTTCCAGTCGCTGACCCTGCTTCGCCGCCTGGCGCTTGATGCCGCGCTGATTGACCCAGAAGCCTACGCCGGGGTGTCGTCGGTCAAGCGCGACTACCTGGTGCAGCAGCTACCCAACCTGCTCGAGAAGGGCCACCGTGTGCTGGTGTTCAGCCAGTTCACCGGCTATCTGAAGAGCATTTCGGCACGCCTGGCGGAGGAGGGCATCGGTCACCTGTACCTGGACGGTTCGACCCGCAACCGCGCCGAGGTCATCGAGGCGTTCACGAGCGGTCAGGAGCCAGTGTTCCTCATTTCGCTTAAGGCTGGCGGTTTCGGCCTGAACCTGACCGAGGCGGACCACGTGTTCATCATGGATCCGTGGTGGAACCCCACCGCCGAGCAGCAGGCGGTGGACCGTATTCACCGCATCGGCCAGGACAAGGAGGTGCATGTCTACCGTCTGGTCGCCGAGGGCACGATTGAGGAGAAGGTCATGCAGCTCAAGGACTCGAAGGCTGCGCTCTTCGATGCGGTGGTCGGTGAGGGCGAGTTCGCCTCCGCGGCGGTGACGGCTGAGGATGTGCGTGAGCTCTTTGCGCCGGGTGTCGAACGGTAGCCGCCCCCAGCCTGAGCGGTAGCCCTCGATCCTGCTGATATCTCTGGCACCCGTCATTTTTCGTCACTTGGTTACGCCTCGGGCTAGATTCACACCCGATTCTGCTGCGGCCCTTCTCAACCGGAGGCTCTGAAGCGTAGCCTTGTAGGACTACTTACGGAGGCACCGCCTCCCCCATAGATTCCAAAGGAGCACCATGAGCTACAACGTACCCAACGTAAAGTTCAACGACGGCCGAACCATTCCGCAGCTGGGCTACGGCGTGTGGCAGGTTGAGGACGAGGTCGCCGAGAAGGTTGTAGGCACCGCCCTGGAAACCGGCTACCGCCATATCGACACCGCCGCTATCTACGGCAACGAGGCGGGGGTGGGCCGCGCTATCGCTAACTCCGACGTGGCTCGCGAAGATATCTTCCTCACCACCAAGCTGTGGAACTCTGACCAGGGTTACGAGAGCGCTTTCGAGGCCTTCGAGGCTTCCTTGGAGAAGCTGGGCACCGACTACGTTGACCTATACCTGATTCACTGGGCTAAGCCGCAGCAGGGCCTGTACCTGGATTCCTGGCGTGCGCTGATTGAGCTACAGAAGCAGGGTAAGGTCCGTTCCATTGGTGTTTCGAACTTCCCCGAGGAGCAGCTGCGCGAGATTATCGAGGAGACCGGCGTGGTTCCGGTCATCCACCAGGTTGAGCTGCACCCCTACTTCTCGCAGGAGGCGCTGCGCGCCGTTCACGCTGAATACGGCATCGCAACTCAGGCGTGGAGCCCGCTGGGCAATGGTAGCGACCTGCTGCAGAACCCCGTGCTGGCTGAGATTGCGGAGCGTCACGGCGCAACCCCCGCGCAGGTCGTGCTGGCGTGGCACCTGGCTAAGGGCACCGTGGCTATCCCGAAGTCCGTGACCCCCTCCCGTATTGAGGAGAACCTGGCGTCGGTGAACGTGAAGCTGACTGCCGAGGACATCGCGGCTGTGGATGCGCTTTCCAGCCCCGAGGGTCGTATTGGCGCTGACCCGGCGAACATTGATTTCTAAGATATAGCCCCGGCCTAGAGTTTAAAATTCACGTCATTAAAGCCCCGACAGGCACAGATAGTGCTTGTCGGGGCTTTATTGCGTTCTCAGGATTAAGTTTTAGCGAACGCTCGTTCTCGGATTGGAGTTCTCGGCTTGGATAGCTTTTCTACAGCTATCCTTAGCGAGCGCCCGGCAGCTTATCTTTCGCCGCTAGTCCTCGTCCTCCACCAGCAGGGAGAGGGAGATACGGCGGCGCGCCGGGTCAACCTCCACCACGCGCACCTGCACGATGTCGCCGCTGCGCACAATATCGTGCGGGTTCGCCACGTAGCCGCGGCTCATCTGCGAGATGTGCACGAGGCCGTCCTGGTGCACACCAATATCCACGAACGCGCCGAATGCCGCCACATTCGAGACGGTACCTTCGAGCACCATGCCGGGGCGCACGTCCTCGAAACGCGAGACAGACTCGGAGAATCGAGCGGTGCGGAAGCTACCGCGCGGGTCCAGGCCGGGGCGGCGTAGCTCGGTGAAGATGTCCTCGACCGTGTACACGCCGGCGGTGGCTTCCGCGCTCTCCGGCACGTGGCTGTCCTGTTCGTGACCGTCCTGCACGTAGTCGGCGGGATTCAGCCCGGCAAGCGGGCCGCTACCACCCGAAGTACCCAGGGCGCCAGCAACCCAGTGGGCGCCATTGCATGCCTGCGCATCGGCAATAATGCGGCGAGCGAGCGGGTAAGCTTCCGGGTGCACCGCGGAGGCGTCCAGCGGCTCCTCACCACCGCGAATGCGGATGAATCCTGCCGCCTGACGGAAGGTTTTCGCGCCCAGTCGCGGCACATTCAGCAGCTGCTGACGATTCGCGAAGGGACCGTGTTCGGTGCGGTAGGCGACAATGCGTTCGGCGGTTGCGGTACCCACGCCCGCCACGTGCGCAAGCAGCTGCACGGAGGCACTGTTGAGGTTCACACCCACGGCGTTCACACAGTCTTCGACGGTGTCGTTGAGGGCGCGGCGCAGGGCGGCGGGCGGCACGTCGTGCTGGTACTGGCCCACGCCGATGGACTGCGGGTCGATTTTGACGAGCTCGGCGAGCGGGTCCTGTAGGCGGCGAGCAATGGAGACGGCACCGCGTACGGTCACGTCGTAATCGGGCAGCTCGGCGGCTGCGAGGGCGGAGGTGGAGTAGACGGAGGCGCCCGCCTCAGAGACGGTCACCTTCTGGGGTGCTTCTGCGCCTTCCTCACGCAGGGTGCGGATTAGTTCACTGGCGAGCTTGTCGGTTTCGCGGCTTGCGGTGCCGTTGCCGATGGCGATGAGTTCCACGCCGTGCTCGCGGCAGGCGGCGGCAAGCTCGCGCAGGGCTTCTGCCCACTGGTTGCGCGGGGCGTGCGGGTAGACGGTGCCCACGCACAGCGGCTCACCGGTGCCGTCGACCACAGCGTATTTCACGCCGTGGCGCAGGCCCGGGTCCAGGCCAAGGGTGGTTTTGTGGCCGGCGGGTGCGGCGAGCAGGATATCGCGCAGGTTGGAGGCGAACACCTCGGTGGCGTTCTGCGCGGCGGTATCGAGTAACTGGTGGCGGATGCGTTCGGCAAGGCGCGAGCGCAGGTGGTTGCGCCATGCGGTGCGGAC
Organism: Rothia similimucilaginosa; assembly: GCF_029850985.2. Taxonomy (NCBI): domain Bacteria; kingdom Bacillati; phylum Actinomycetota; class Actinomycetes; order Micrococcales; family Micrococcaceae; genus Rothia; species Rothia similimucilaginosa. The sequence goes on from NZ_CM138149.1 coordinate 1,768,712, forward strand.
GGTGGCGGCGAGCCAGCCGAGTACGCGGTCTTCGTCATCGACGGTGTTGAGCACCTGCACGGGGATGCGTAGCGCGGCGGCAACTTCACGCTCGTATGCAGAACGGACGTTCTCGTAATTTTCGGCGGCGGCCTCAGCTTCGGCGCGGGCGGCACCACGCAGGCGGCTGAGCGCCACGGGGGCTGGTGCCACATCCACCTTGAGACGTACCACGCCGGCGTCTTTGGCGCGGTGCAGCGCCAGCACGCGGTGGGGCGGAATGGAACGAATACGGTCCGAGAAGGCAAAATAGTCGGAGAACTTCGCACCAATGTTTTCCTGACCGGCAATTACGCGGGACTCGATCACACCGCCTTCACGCAAACGCTTGAGGAGCTTTTCGCTCAGCACCGGGTCGGTGATAGCGCGGTCAATCAGGATCGCGCGGGCACCGTCGAGGGCCTCTTCGGCGCTGTGAATCTGCAGGGCTTCGTCTGCCTCTGCAGCCTCAATACCCTCGTCCTCGTCCTCAGACTCGGTGCCGTCGGTAATGTAGGCGGCGGCAATGGCATGCGCCTCGGCGAGGGGCACCTCCAGCAGGTCTTCGACGAGGGAATCAAGCCCGGCGGCACGCGCCATCTGGGCGCGGGTCACGCGCTCACTACGGTAGGGGGCGTAGATGGCGTTTACGTCTGCGATGGTGGCGGCGTTCATGAGCGAGGAACGCAGCTGTAGCAGGGTGAGCGGGTCGATGAGGCCTTCGTCGGCCCGTTCGGTGAGCGCTTCGAGCACGCGGTTACGGCGCTCTTCGAGGGCGCGGAGCTGGCCCAGGCGCGACTGGATGGTGCGCAGCTGGGTGTCGGTGAGTGCGCCCGTTGCTTCTTTGCGGTAGCGGGCGATAAAAGGTACGGAGTTGTCGGCGTCGAGTAGCGCCACGGCTGCGCGGATGCGGTGCGGCGCAATACCGGTTTCTACAGCGAGCACGTTCATAAGGTGCTCGGCAGGCTGCTCAGCTGTGCCGCCGGTTTCGTGTTTTTTGCGGTGCGCGGTTCGGCCTACGGCGTGGTCGGTATCTTGGCCAGCGCGTGGGCGGATGCTACTCGGGAGGGGGTGTTCGCTCATCCCTCCAGTTTCGCATATTTCGCCGCGGGTCATGGGTTGACCGGTGATGCTGAGGGTAGAGTCAGCGCGGGGCGTATTTTGCATGTCTTTGCGGGTGCGGGTAAACGTATTTTTCCACCGCATCTTCTAGTGCAGATTACGAGTCTTTACCACATTTTGCCCTGTGGGTGCGCTCAACTTTGTCATCTTTCCGCAAGAAACCGTTTTAAGGGTGCATATATTTGAATAGTGCTAAGTTTCAGCGATAAATTTAGATAAAAGAGCATATTTTTTAAAAAAATATCTCGCATTCGTGCAGATAAGTGGCGGCCTCACATCACGCAAACACCCTTATCTGCGTGCATACGTTCAGGGGTTCGGCGGCACGGTACGACAAGGTGCTGCCACATCCTGCAGATGAAAGAGGGACCCATGCGCGAACGAGCCGCGCTATCAAACGCTCCGGAGGGCTACTTAGATTTTCACGACGAGTACGCGGAACTCATCGCTGAACTCGCCGCACTGGGGTTAACCCCTACCCAGGTTCTCCGCCGCCTCAATTTTCTGTACCCGCGCATCAACAAGAAGCACCTGAATTATGCGCTGAACTCCGGCATCTGGCAGTTTGGCCCGGTCACGGCAGAGGCCCCAAGCTACACGGTGCTCGCCTGCGGCCTCTGGTATGTTTTCGCGGAAGCCTACGATCTGCCCCCGGAGCCCGAGTACGCGGCGTTAATTCTTGATTGCGATATTATCCATGACCTGCCACCCGCGCTGGAGGCGCGCCACTTCAATAGCGAAGACATCGCCACCATCCTGGCGAAGATTGGCGCAACGCTCAAGTACCTTGCCGCGCACCCCTACTCCCAGCTGGAGGAAGAGGCGTACGCGCAGACCCTCGAGGACATCCGGCAGCGCGGCGTGAAAGAAATCGGCACCGAGGGCGGTAGCCTATACACCCTGCTTGCCTCCAGCATGGAGGGCGAATCGGCGTGGCCTGCCCCCGCGCAGACGGTAAACGACTACCTCGGCGACGGCGACTGGTCCCTGGGTATGCTCCGTACCGGCATCTATCCTGCGGAGGCGCTCGAAAACGAGTGGTACATTGACGCCACCTCGGTACCCGAGGATTTTGCGCCGAAGATCCTGAGCCTCTTTTTGAGCTATTGTGCCCGCTACGACCGCGAACCGACGGCACTAAACTACGGCTACTGGTCTACCATTCCCACACTCATTGAGCAGGTGCCGCCCCTGGGAGCGGTACGCGCCAAGTTCGGCTCCTGGCAGGCGACCCTGCATCGCGGACGCGTACAGATTGCCCGCGAGCTGCGCCTGTGGAGGAGGAACGAAGCAAACGAAGCTGCCGCTGAGGCGAGCGCCGCTGAGTCAAGTGCCCCGGAGGAGCGTGAGCTCCTCAATGCTGAGCTGGGTAACGCTGAGCTGACCGAAGCAGAACTAGCAGAGCTGGATATCCCGGAGAAGTCCCCCGCGGACGCTCCCGCAGAGCCCGCGCGTCTGAGCGCCCGCGAACTCACCGAGCAGGGCATCGGCGTGGTGCAAACCGCCCACACCGACCTGGCGGCGTACCACCGCACCCAGTGGGAGCAGACGGTGAAAGTCTTCGGCGAACGCCTCGCTCAGCTTGCCTGGAACCGCCGCCTGAGCACCTACTACTTCTTTGACGGCGCCTGCCTGGAAGACGCCGACCCAACCCCCGTGGTGACGGTTTTCCGCTCCCCCACCGGCTTCCTCTGCGAGCTCGAACCTACCGCCGAGGCGCTACCCGCCTTTGACCCCGAGTTCCTGCAGGAGCACGGCTGGAGGCACCCGGTGCCGGTGCATGCGCTGTGGAACCTGCACGCGCTCGACCCACTGGAGGCTGCTGCCGCCGTCATCGAGGCGATGCGTTCTGGTTGCGGTTGTGAACGCTGGGATTTCTACCGCACCGATGATGAGGACCCGCTGGCTGAAGAGGTGGAGACGGATTCCGTCTAAGCACACACTCCCGTGCGCCTCTCAGGTTCATCGATAGAGATAGCAAAAGCCCGCACACCTACCCTGAAAGAGTAGCGGCGCGGGCTTTACGCATGCGCTGGTAGCCGGGCCGATAGTCGGCGCGGCTTAGCATGGTTGCTTAGCGTGCCGAGAAAATTTCGGACGCCTCCACAATCGCAATCTGTGCGGTGCGGGTTGAGATTGCCTCTTCGCGGCGTGCATCAGCGCGGCGCTTGAAGAACCAGCCGATGCCCAGAATCGCGAACCAGATGGGCATCGCAAGCAGACCCATGAGGGTTTCCTCATCCATGGTGAGAACACCGATAGTGAAGGCAAAGAACGCCAGCGCCAGCCACGCGGAGAAACGGCCACCGGGCAGGCGGAAGTGCGACTTCTCGTGGCGCGAGGGGAACTTCTTGCGGTACATCAGGTAGCTGACCATAATCATAGTCCAGGCAAAAATCACCAGCACCGCAGCCACGGTAGTAACCAGGTTAAACGCACGAGAAATCGAGTCACCCGCGTAGAGCAGCACGATGGAGGACAGCAGCATCACGGCGGAGAGGAACAGCGCGTTACGCGGCACACCGTTCTTAGAGATCTTGCCCAGAAACTTGGGGGCGCTGCGCTCGCGTGCCAGACCGAATGCCATACGCGAGGTCGAGAAGATACCGGAGTTCGCTGAGGAGGTTGCGCTGGTAATCACCACAAAGTTAATAATGTGTGCGGCGATACCCAAGCCCGCCAGAGTGAACATGGCCACGAAGGGGCTCTTATCGGGGCTGATGAGGCGCCAGGGGGTAACCATCAGGATAGTGACGAGTGCACCCACGTAGAAGACCATAATACGTACCGGTACGGCGTTGATTGCCTTGGGCAGGGTCTTTTCGGGGTCCTGGGTTTCTGCGGCAGTGGTACCAACCAGCTCGGAGCCCATGAACGCAAAGACGGCAATCTGGAATGCGCCAAGGAAGCCGATGAAGTGGTTCGGGAACATGCCGCCGTCATTCCAGAGGTTTGCAAAAGAGGCCTGAGCGCCACTGGGTGAGGTGAAGCCGACAGCGACCATGCCGCCGCCAACGATAATCAGGGCAACGATAGCGACAATCTTGATCATGGAGAACCAGAATTCGATTTCGCCAAAGTTCTTCACGGATACCAGATTCAAGGTCAGCAGAACACCGATGACGGCGAGCGCCGGGATCCAGGCTTGTAGGTCGGGCCACCACATACGCAGGTAGCCAACAATTGCGATAATATCCGCGACGGCGGTGACCACCCACATGAACCAGTAGGACCAGCCGAGGAAGAACCCGGCCATGGGGCCGACCAGGTCGGTGGTGAAGTCGGAGAAGGACTTGTACTTCAGGTTGGAGAGCAGGATTTCACCCATAGCTCGCAGCACCAGGAAGATGAAGGCGCCGATGAGCATGTAAACGAAAATCACGGAGGGGCCTGCGAGGGAGATGGCACGGCCGGAGCCCATGAATAGGCCTGTGCCGATGGCGCCACCGATGGCAATCAGCTGGATGTGGCGGTTACTGAGGCCACGGTGCAGTCGTTCTCCCTGTTCGGAAGCTTTTGGTTTGAGGGTTGCGTTGTTCTGCTCGGTCACAGCATCCTCTTTTCTGCGGTTGGTACCCCGTACCGCATGTGCCGTTGCTAGATGACAACTGTCATATCACAGCAGATAGGATCTCTGTATGAATATGCGGCTAGTTGCTTTGCGGGGCGGCCCCGGATTTCGGGGCGTGGCTGGGGCTCTACCAGTTACCGCACTGTGTTCGGAAGTGTCACACTATCGACCAACGCGGAGTTTATCTGGGTGCTCTCACAGCTATTTGAATAGTTATTCTACAGGATATTGGGGGTTCAGGAGTGGATTTTCAGCAAAAATTGTGACTTATGTCTATTATTTAGGTCATACTACCCGGTGTGAACTATCCCCTCATCACACACAGAAACATACGCAAGCCCCGCCTCCACATCCAAAAAGAATGTGAAAACGGGGCTTAAACGCTATACCAATACGTACCAACGCAAGAACAGAATTACTTTTGAGAAGCCTCGTCATCGCTGTTTTCAGAAGCCAACGCGCGGGCACGCTTCGCCGCATGGCGGCGAGTCAGAATCTCGTAGCCGATAGCCAGAGCAATGAACCAGACGGGGGTCAGAGCCAAAGCGACAGCGGTATCCGGGTACAGGCTCAGGGCGTATACCATCACGGCAAAGAAGACCAGACCAAACCAACTCATACCGATACCCCAGGGCATCTTATACTCTGACGCCTCGTGGCGTTCAGGGAACTTCTTGCGGTACACCAGATACGCAATCAGAATCATGCTCCAGGTGAAGACACCCATCATCGATGCCACAGAGGTCACCACAGTGAACGCCTCCATAATGCCACTACCGGCATAGAGCATAACCAGGCTGAACAGCAGCATCACAGTGGTCAGGTACAGGGCATTGGCGGGCACACCATTCTTGGTGAGCTTGCCCAACGCGGAGGGTGCGGCACCGTCGTGCGCCAGACCGTAGACCATGCGGGAGGTTGAGAAAATACCAGAGTTCGCCGAGGACGCCGCGGAGGTCAGCACCACAAAATTCACCAGGGAGGCGGCAACACCAATGCCAGCCAGGGAAAACATACCCACGAAGGGGCTCATGGACTTATCCAGCTTGTCCCAAGGGGTTACGGCGAGGATGGTCAGCAGCGGCAGGGCGTAGAAGAGACCAATGCGGAAGGGCACCGCGTTAATTGCCTTGGGCAGGGTGCGTTCGGGGTGTTCGGTTTCCGCCACGGCGGCGCCGACCAGCTCAGCGCCCACAAAGGCGAAGAGTGCAATCTGGAAGGCACCCAGGAAGCCCATCAGGCCCTGGGTGAAGATACCGCTACCGGAGGGGCCGGGGTGATCCCAGAGATTCGCTACGGAGGCGACGGTACCGTCGGGGCTGGTGAAGCTGAAGGCGACCATGAGCGCACCCACAACAATGAGCAGCACAATGGCGACGATTTTAATGACGGCGAACCAGAATTCGATTTCGCCGAAGTTCTTCACTGAGGGCAGATTCAGCAGAAGCAGAGCCACGATCACGGTCAGTGCCGGGGCAAAGGCGGGGATGTCCGGCCACCAGTATTTGACGTAGCCGGTAATGGCAATGACGTCCGCAATGCCGGTGACCACCCAGAAGAACCAGTAAGACCAGCCGACAAAGAACCCGGCACGAAGGCCAAGGATGTCGGTAATGAAGTCGGTGAAGGATTTGTAGTTGGGGTTGGAGAGTAGAATCTCGCCCATGGCGCGCAGCACAAAGTAGATGACGCTACCGATAATTGCGTAGACGAAGACGATGGAGGGGCCGGTTAGCGCAATAGTCTTTGCCGAGCCGAGGAAGAGGCCGGTGCCGATAGCACCACCAATAGCAATGAGCTGGATATGCCGGAAGCTAAGTCCGCGTTGGAGCTTGGAGTGCTCTGCTTCGGAGTCTAGGCCGGTGACGGAGTTATGCGGCGTTGGCTGCTGTGTCACGTATTTCTCTTTCCTGCGTCGGTTCGCCTTAGTTTGGTTTGGGCGGTTCCGGGTGGTTGGTATTCATGCATATTTCTTGGTGGCAAGAAGGAGGGGAGCCTCGCGTTTCCTCAGGTTGTGCCGTGCGCTTGAGCTTGTGGACTCCGATTTCACGGGGTTGCCGTTTTCTTACATCACGGATAAAGAATTATGCAGAGAATGAATAATTTCAAATTTTACCTCTTAAGACCCACATGAGCACAAGGAATCCAACAGAAGATAGGGGGTGCAAGTGCCCAAAAATTTCTATGAGCGAATTTTGTGCTATTCCCGGTTGGAATTTGTGGTGCCAAAAATATTTAGAAGATTTACATGTAAAACTTTACAAAGCACGGAACTGGGTCTAGAGTAGAAACTGTTCAACAAAAACCTAACCAACCAACTACCAAGCAGAAGGACACAATAATGGGCAAGTTCTCCAACGCAGCACTTCGACTCACCGCCGGCGCGCTCATCCTCGACGCAGGCGTCAAGAAGTTCAAGGCAGACGAAGGCACCTACGCCTTCCTGCAGCAGATGGCGGCAACCGGTGTTCCCGCAGTCTCCAAGCTGGACGCAGCAACCTTCGGTAAACTCATCTCCGGCGCAGAAACCGCACTCGGCGCAACCCTGCTGACCCCCTTCATCCCCGCACGCCTGGCGGGCGCAGGTCTGACCGCATTCGCGACAAGCCTGATGACCATGTACTTCCGCAATCCGGACATGCACGACGAGCTCTTCCGCCCCACCCAGGACGGCCAGCAGCTCGCAAACAACATTGTGCTGCTCGGCGCGGGCCTGGCACTGCTGGGCTCCAAGAAGTAGGCCCCACACGCTAACTCACTCAAACGACCTCACAAAAGTGCGGCGGGAACAGTATTCGTTCCCGCCGCACTTTTGTATGTTCGCTAAATTTCTACGCCCGTAGGATGTACATCGCGCCCACCCCACGCCCGGTTAGCTCAGCGTCACGCCAGCCCCACACACCACGAAACCGCACGGTGTAGCGGCGCTACGCTATTCTTTTAGGTATGTCTACTGAGAACACACAGCCTAGCCAGGCACCCGAATCTACCGAAGAAAAGGCCAAGAAGCCGGTTCCCGAGGAATTCTTCCGCCAGCCCTACTCCTTCGTCCGCCGCGGCGATCGCCTCACCGCGCGCCGTCAGAAGGCGTGGGACACCTACTCCCCCACCCATGTGCTGGACATCCCGCGCCTGCGCACCGATACTTCCGTAGCCCCCGAGGCGACTTTCGACCCGGTCAAGATTTACGGCCGTAAGGCGTACCAGGTCGTCGAGATTGGTTCCGGTCTGGGAGAGGCAATCGTGCACCGCGCAGTTGAGGTGCCCGAGGCAAACTTCCTTGCCGTTGAGGTGTACACCCCCGGCATCGCGGACCTGCTGCTGAAGATGGGTAACGCCGGCGTGGAGAACGTGCGTGTGGCTCAGGCGAACGCACCCGAGCTGCTCGACAACATGCTTGAGGAGAACTCCGTGGATGAGCTGTGGGTGTTCTTCCCGGATCCCTGGCACAAGTCCCGCCACCACAAGCGCCGCCTGGTGTCCCCGGCGTTTGCTGATAAGGTTGCGCGTGTGCTCAAGCCCGGCGGCATTTGGCGTCTGGCGACTGACTGGGAGGAGTACGCCCTGGTCATGCGTGAGGTTCTGGAGGCGCACCCCGACTTTGAGAACGTGAACCCAGGCGCCGGTGCGACCGAGGAGGATCCGCTGGGTGGCTGGGCTCCGCGTTGGGAGGGTCGTACTCTCACCAGCTTTGAGCGTAAGGCTCAGGAGGCGGGCCGCCGCGCGCACGATCTGACCTACCGCCGCAAGTAAGCGGAGCAGCGCTAGCAAGAGTTACCGCCATGTGATTTCCCGCCGCCGCGCAAAGTGCATACGTTAAGAAGGTGAGGCTCCCCGATCATTCGGGGAGCCTCACCTTCTTGTGTGTGGGTCTGAGTGCATGCGGGCGGGGGTCTACCCTACCTCGCTCGCACAACGCTAAGACGCACAAGCCTATATGGGTGGCTGACTAGCGCAGATGGGCCAGAACAGCCGAGCCGTTTATCCTAGCCTAACAGGTTAACGCGGCTTACGGTAGAGAACCACCGCCGAAGAACGCCGACGAGGCGCCGGGCGGGTACCGCGGGCAATATGCACCACATCGCCACTGGTACCGGCGGCGAACACGCGCTCCGCCATGCCCAGCTTCACCTTCGCGTCCTCAGCCTGACGCTGCAACGCCGCGATCTGCTCCTGTTGCTGCTCCACGAGGGATTCCAGCTCAATAATGCGGCGAATACCTTCCAGGGAGACACCCTCCTGCGAGAGCTGCTGAATCTGCTGCAGACGGTTCACATCACGCTGCGAATAGCGGCGCGCCTTACCCGGCGCACGCGAAGGCTGGACCAGGCCAATACGGTCGTACTGGCGCAGAGTCTGTGGGTGCATGCCGGCCAGTTCAGCCGCCACAGAAATCACGAAAACCGGGCGGTCCACACTGTGCAATGGTTTGCCGCTATGGGACTTAGATGATGATTCTCGAGATGCCATGGTTTACTTCGCCTTCTTCAACAGATCCTTACGCGGGTCCTCCTGCGGTACCAGTTTTACGAATTTATCGAATGCTTCCTGCGCCTCTGCGCTCAGCTCGGTGGGGAGTACGATTTCGGGGATGACCAGCAGGTCGCCGTCGCCGCCCTTAGCCTTGAAGCCGCGGCCCTTAGCACGCAGTCGGCGGCCGACCTGGCCGGGTGCCAAGCGCAGTTTCACGGTGGATGCGTCGGGCAGGGGCACCTCAATCACGGCGCCGTCGACGGCCTCGGCGAGGGTGACGGGTGCGCGCAGAATCAGGTTGTTGCCCTCGCGGGAGTACACGGAATCTTCGGAGACGCGCACGGTGACCTTCAGGTCACCGCCGCGCAGACCCTTGCCGCGCAGTCGAACCTTCTGACCGTCCTTGATACCTGCGGGGATGCGTGCCTCGGTGTGGGAGCCGTCCGGCAGGAACACAGTCACGGTCGCGCCGGTGTATGCCTGGGCGAGGCTGATGCGGGTGCTGGTAGTACTTTCTTCGGGTGCTGCGTGCTGTGCGCCGCCGAAGCCGCCACCACCCATGCCGCCGAAGTCTGCGCTGGTGAAGCCTGCGGAGCGTCGGGAGCCGCCGGCACTGCCACCGAAGAGGCCGCCGAGCAGGTCGTCAATGTTGATCCCTGCGCCGCCGTTGCTGAAGCCACCGAATGCGTCCGCGCCGGGGTAACCGGTGTAACCGCCACCGCCGAAACCCCCCATGCCTGCGGCACCGTAGCGGCGGATCTGGTCATACTCTTCACGCTGCTTCTTATCGGAGAGCACATCGTATGCTTCCGAGATTTCCTTGAACTTCTTCTCTGCTGCGGCGTCGCCGGGGTTAAGGTCCGGGTGGTACTTGCGTGAGAGCTTGCGATACGCCTTCTTAATGTCGCTTTCGCTGGCATCTTCGCTAACACCTAGGGTCTTGTAGAAGTCGTCAGTTATCCAGTTTTCGCTTGCCATGTTGTGTTTCTCCTTCGTGCGGTGATGCGCCGCCCTCCTCGGTTACGGGACGGCTTGCAGGGGCACCGCGTGCTTGTCTTAATACTCTATATAAAAGTTTAGTCTACTTGACTCAATTTTGAAAGGGCTAAGCCCAAAAAAATAGCACCCCTACAAGCCTGTTAACCGCCGCCACAGCCCACCGAAACCCGCGCCAACACCGGGCATAGCATCCCGGGCAAAACAGGCGCACCGGGCAGAACAGACGCGCCAGGCGGCCCGGGCAAATAGCTCAGGCAGAACAGCTCAGGCAAACAACAGGGCGGGCACTCCCCCATCAGGGAGAGCACCCGCCCGTCGTTAGTTATTCAGCCAATGCTTAGCCGACCGCCTTACGGTGCGACAGCCACAGCCACCTGAGCGGTACGAACCACGCGGTCGTTCACGCGGTAGCCGTAACGCAGAACCATGGAGACATGATCCTCGGCCACCTCGTCGGTGGGCTGCTGCAGTACAGCTTCGTGGATGTTCGGGTCGAAGGCGTCTCCTACTTCACCGAAACGCTCCACACCCTGCTTGCTGAGCAGCTCTTCGAGCTTCGCAGCGATGGAGGCAAAGGGGCCGTCCTGCAGGTCGCCGTGCTTACGTGCGGCGTCGATGTCGTCGAACACCGGCAGTAGGGAACCGACCAGGTCACTGATGACGAAGAGTCGCAGCTGCTCCTTTTCGCGGGCAGTGCGGTTCTTGTAGTTGGTGAACTCGGCCTGCAGGCGAAGCAGGGAGTCCAGGCGCTCTGCTGCGAGTGCTGCATCCGCAGATTCTGCTTCTACGGCATCCTGGAGCTCAGCCTCGACGGCTTCCGCAGCTTCCTCGGGGCTTTCGACCGATTCAGCTTCGGGGTGGCCTTCCGCTGCGGGGGCGTTGAATGCCTCCTCCAGCGGGTCGGGGGTGGTGTTTTCCTGCTCAGCCATGATTACTTCTTCTCGTCTTCGTCGATAACCTCGGCGTCGACAACGTCCTCATCAGCGGCGGGCTTGGACTCGGATGCCTCAGCCTGTGCTGCTGCGTAGAGTGCCTCGCCCAGCTTGGACTGGGAAGCCTGCAGCTTCTCGAGTGCGGACTTCACTGCTGCATCGTCGTCACCCTCGAGTGCCTTCTTCAGCTCGTCAACATCGCCCTGAACCTCGGTCTTGACGTCCTCGGGCAGCTTGTCGCCGTTCTCCTTCAGGAGCTTCTCGACGGAGTATGCGACGGACTCGGCTGCGTTGCGGGTGTCAGCAGCCTCGCGGCGTGCCTTGTCCTGCTCTGCGTGTGCTTCTGCGTCCTTGACCATGCGGTCGATGTCGTCCTTGGAGAGGGAGGAACCGCCGGTGATGGTCATGGACTGCTCAGCGCCGGTGCCCTTGTCCTTTGCGGAGACGTGCACGATACCGTTTGCGTCGATGTCGAAGGTGACCTCAATCTGGGGCACGCCGCGGGGTGCGGGGGCGATGCCGGTCAGCTCGAAGGTACCCAGGTTCTTGTTGTCGCGAGTGAACTCACGCTCACCCTGGAAGACCTGAATGGTCACGGAGGGCTGGTTGTCCTCTGCGGTGGTGAAGGTCTCGGAACGCTTGGTCGGGATTGCGGTGTTGCGCTCGATCAGCTTGGTCATCACGCCGCCCTTGGTCTCGATACCGAGGGAGAGGGGGGTGACGTCGATCAGCAGAACGTCCTTACGGTCGCCCTTCAGAACGCCTGCCTGCAGCGCTGCACCCATTGCCACGACCTCGTCGGGGTTCACGCCCTTGTTGGGCTCGCGGCCGGTTACTTCCTTGACGAGCTCAGCAACGGCGGGCATACGGGTGGAGCCGCCGACCAGAACGACCTCGGAGATCTCGGAGACGGACACGCCGGCTTCCTTGATGACGTCCTGAACGGGCTTCTTGGTGCGCTCGAGCAGGTCGCGGGTCAGTTCCTCGAACTTTGCGCGGGTCAGCTTCTCATCCAGGTGGATGGGGCCTTCGGGGGTGACGGACAGGTACTGCAGGGAGATGTTGGTGCTGGTTGCGCTGGACAGTTCCTTCTTAGCCTGCTCAGCTGCTTCCTGCAGACGCTGCAGAGCAATCTTGTCCTTGGACAGGTCTGCACCGGTGTTTGCCTTCACCTGTGCGAGCAGCCACTCGACTACGCGCTGGTCCCAGTCGTCACCACCGAGGCGGTTGTCACCGCTGGTTGCGCGAACCTGAATGGTGGAGAAGCCGTCTTCGTCCTTGCCGACTTCCAGCAGGGAGACGTCAAAGGTACCGCCACCGAGGTCGAAGACCAGGATGAGCTCGTCTTCCTTACCCTTGTCCAGGCCGTATGCGAGTGCTGCGGCGGTGGGCTCGTTGACGATACGCAGGACGTTCAGGCCTGCAATCTCGCCGGCTTCCTTGGTTGCCTGACGCTCAGCGTCGTTGAAGTATGCCGGGACGGTGATGACAGCGTCGGTGACGGTGTCGTTCAGGAATGCCTCTGCGTCACCCTTCAGCTTCATGAGGGTTCGGGCGGAGATTTCCTGCGGGGTGTACTTCTTGCCGTCGATCTCGGTGGTCCAGTCGGTGCCCATGTGGCGCTTGACGGAGGAGATGGTGCGGTCGACGTTGGTCACTGCCTGACGCTTTGCGACGCTACCGACCAGAACCTCGCCGTCCTTGGAGAATGCGACGACGGAGGGGGTGGTGCGGGTGCCCTCTGCGTTGGCGATAACTACGGGGTCGCCGCCTTCGAGAACCGAAACAACAGAGTTGGTGGTACCGAGGTCAATACCTACTGCACGTGCCATATGTATTCACTCCTTGTGATCAGTGCCCCGCTTCTTCTAATGCGAGGCGGGATAGTTTGAAAGTTTTGGAGGCGGTCGGTGCTGCGCATGCCGCCCCGTGTGGGACGGTCTGCGCGGCTCCCTTGAGCCTCATGTACTCAAGTATGCACTCCCCTAGCTGGGGTGTCAATAGAGTTGAGCGAACTTTACTCAACTTTTTTGTGTGGAGGGGCGTGAAGGGTGGGTTTTTCGGGGTTCTGGATGGCCGTTTTACGGGGGATTTTAGGGTGGCGGCGAGGCGTAAATGGGCAGTTTTACCCCGAAATTCCGGGGGTTTTGCGTTGGGTGAGGGTGCAGCGAGGCGATTCAGCTCACGGCGGATATGGGTGGGGTGGTTGGGCGAAAAAATTTTTAAAAATCTTTAAAAAGGGGTGAAAACCCGAAAATTGGGGTGTGGGAGGAGTTCCGGAAGGTGGCGCAGGGACACCTTATATAGGGTGTGCGAGGTGATTTTTAGGTCTGGATTTAGTCCTCTAACAGCGTTGCTAGGGGTGCAGTGAGACATCAGAGGTTCACTCCTCTTATATATGGAGGGCCTGTTTATGAGCCCCATCGCTCACTTTATGGAGGCATCCTTGCTGGTCCAACCCGCAATTCTCCAACCTTCACCTGTGGCTTGAGGCTACCCGTCTACCGTATCCTGGTTACGACCATATCCTCTCAAAGTAGACAGGAGAAAACATGCCAAATATCAACCCCAGATTCACACGGCGTGAAGCCATCCAGAAAAAATGCACCGAAATCAAGAATAGCCTATTACTTACCATCTACATATTCCCCAAGCTACAGAGACAGCGAAGGGAGAGTATAAATCCACTAATCCAAACCGCGCTAGCACTTATTGCTACCCCAATTTTATTTATAGCAATATGGGCATTCTTCTGCTTCAATGACGCAATTACAGCAAATAAATCTTTATCTCAACTCCTAATGCTTGCGGTAATCTTAGTAATCTCCCCCCTTGCCATGAAATGGATAATTCTAAATAAAAAAAAATATTGAAACATATAAGGAAAATTCTGAAGAGAATCAAGATAGTTCAAAAACCCAAGAATCGACCATAACAAAATACACCCCTTTAGATCATATTAAATATCTAATCTCTCTGTCACCAATTGTTATATCCTTACCATTTATCTTAGTATTAATGCATTACAAAGATACACTAGGAAACAACACAGAAATAGCATTACAAATTACCTCACTCAAACTGCCTCAAAATCAACAGGTATGGATTGCAGAATCCCTTCTACTTCTGGCAATTATCTACTTAACCACATTGCCAAGTATCGCTCTTCTCCCATCCTCAAAATTTGGGACTCATCTAATATTTAATAATACAACTATTCACCGACATAAGAATTGGGATATTCTATATTTTTACACATGCCTACAGCTATCTATTTTAATTTTTCCAACAACATGGATACTTAATTTCATATTCAACGCCTTTGATAGTGAATCGAAAGTTTTATACCTTACAGGAAGTATAACCTTTTCATTTTTACTCGGTCAATTATCCATCGGGTATAGTATGCTAAAAACAATTAGAGAAGAAAAGACTATTCCCTTGCACGAAATATCCAACAATTACAAAGGATTTTTACGGGCTACCCTTGTAATAATTGCATTAATAGCTGCATCAACGGGCAATATGTACATCAACACCGTCTATCAGGGAGTAGGGCGACTGATAGCAGACCCTGGAAACAGCAACACTGAATTAGCCAATCCATATTCATGCGTCTTTTCAGGAGATAGACAACACCCCGAACCAAAAGCAGTTGGCATCCTTATTTCCGCCAACGCATCTTCGATTCATATATTTACCCCATCCTTTAACTCAAAGGACAAAAAATACGAGAACATTGAAAACAACTCTATCCAGGGGTTAACAGAATCCCATCTAGAAATCAAAAAAGACTACTATATCGAGAGATACAATAAAGAAAAGCATAAATATAACGAGGAAACCGGAGTGTGCAATTATATAGAAAATAACTAGCATTAGGATAGAATGTTACTTTAATTATTAATAAATAATTAAACAAAGTTTCCGTGAATTATTGCTAAATTCATATACCACATAATACGTAAGTGGGTCTCTGAGACACCCATCCATCATTTTGGAGGCTCCTCACCATGGATGCTTCCCGATATACTGGAAGATAACTACTCCCCGTAGCAAAGATAGGAGAAATTTCAAATCATGACCGAGAAGCGTAGCAGGTCTACACAACCCCAAAAGGAAAATTTTTACCAAACTGCAGGCTGGTTCTATCCCACTCTCTTTGGTACTGCTTTCATTGGGGCAATTCTGGCATTTTCAGCCCCCTTACTATTCTCCCTCCCCCAAGATGACAATCGTAGTGTTGATACGATCCGCCAACTTATCTTTTTTATGACTGGGGCCATTCTTGCCGTGTTTACGTTAATAGATACTCATCTTAAAAATAGAAGCCCACGAAATAAACATTCCTCCCCCCGGACTCGCCAAGTACATACGGAACGTCGTGTCCGCTACATCACAGCTATTGAGCAAATTGCCGACGCGAACCGTCCTATTCGAATGGGAGGTATTTACACGCTTATAGGCCTTGTAGATGAGTGGCTGGACGACGACAATATCGACGAAGAAACTCGATTCAAAGAAGGGCAGGTTATTATCAACAACCTCTGCTCCTACATTCGTTCACCTTTCCCCCTAGCAGAGGAAATTGAAGAATATGAAGCCCGCAAAGAACTAGAAAAGCTCCAGAAATCAGAATTCGAGAAGCTCAGCGAAGGAGAGTCTTCACGGCTTCAGGGCTTGCTTAAGCGTTTCGAAGATTCTGACGAATACGAAAATCCTAAAGATATCACCGCGGACTATGCAAAGTTCCACGAAGAACAGGACATACGCCGTACCATTTTTGTTGAAATGAGCAAGCGCAGCAGCACTTTCACCAAAAACGAAAAGGGGGATATGATTCCTAGCCGGGGTGCATGGAGCGAATTTGAATTCGATTTCAGCCAAGCGCCCATTTTCTATTCCCTAAATAACCTCACGATTGAGAAAGGTAATTTCTCTTCTTCGAAGTTCCATGCTAAGGCTGAGTTCTCTCGTGTAACTTTCACCTGCAATGCAGACTTCAGCGGGACGATTTTCACCAATGACGCTAACTTTATCGATGCGACATTCATTGATAATGTAGATTTCGGTAGGGCAGTTTTCACTGGGGAAGCAAAATTTATCGGAGCTACACCCTTCATCAATGCTAAGGATTTCAGCCGCGTAACCTTCAGCGGCAATGCAGATTTCAATAATGCAGAATTCCATAGTAAAGCAAACTTTATGGGTGCGTATTTCGCTCATGAGGCTAACTTCAACGAGGCGACGTTCACAGGTGATGTTAGCTTCTACGGCGTAATCTTCGCCGGTGAGGCCAAATTTGGAGGGGCAACTTTCACAAGCAACACAAATTTTGTCGAGGCTACTTTCAAAGGCGGTGTTGGGTTCTACAAAGCGACCTTCACGAACTTTGAACCAACTTTCATTGCTATGTGTTGGCATGCCCGATTCTCCGTAGCCGTGGACCGGAGGAATTACAATTTCTCCGTTACAGAAGAAAGCAAACCTATTCGTTGCAGAACGGCTAAGCTCATAGATAAACCGTTCGATATACCTCTCAACACGATACTTTTTGATCCTGATTCAAACCGCATAAGTGAGCCTGCGAAGTAAATAGAAGGTTCTGGAAAAGAAAGAAGCCCCTCTAAATAAGGCCCACCTACAGATGCCCCGCCTGCACCTCTCGTGCAGGCGGGGCTTCTTACTTTTAACCACCGCGAGCGCGCCAGGGCGGGGCTCTCCCCTATGCTGGTTATAAGCCAGCACCGGAGCAGGAAGGGCACACCACCATGAACCTCAACAAACTCTTCACCACGCTGCGGCAACGCAAAAACACCCCGGCACGCAACCAGCAGGCCGGGCGGCGCGAACGCTACACGCACGCTCTCGAACAATTCCTTGACGGGCAGCCCGCCGTACGCCTCAGCGGGGTGTACACGCTCGCAAGCCTCGCAGACGAATGGCTCACCGATACCTCTCTCCCCGAGCAGGTACGCCGCGAAGAAGCCCAGACCATCATCGACGCACTGACCGAGTGCATCCGCACGCCCTACCCCCTCGCGCAGAAACGACAAACCCTAGAATCAGACGAGACCCCCGAAGGGTACGAAGGCGACTTTACGCGCGATCAGGAGGCACTACGCGAGGAGCAGCTAGTGCGCCGCACAGTCTTCATGGAGTTCAGTCGCCGCCTCGCCACCGTCGCCGCGAGCAGCGAGAAAGACAACAGGAAAAGCCGGCACACGACGCCGCCAATATCACCCATGTGGGCTGATCTGCGCTTCGACTTCGGCGGCGCGACCATCTTCTACCCGCTACGGCAGCTGCACTTTCAGAACGCCGATTTCGCCTCCGCAACCTTCTACGGTCCGGCGGATTTCTTCGGCGCAACCTTCCACGGTGACACCAGCTTCTCGGCGGCGCAGTTCACCGCTGACGCCTCCTTCCACGGCGCGAACTTCACCGACTGGGTGGGATTCAGCGCCGCACACTTCGCAGGCGTGGCAGAGTTCAGCGGGGCACGCTTTGCGGACGCGGCAAGCTTCGCGACCGTAAACTTCACCGGCGAGGCTGATTTCTCAGACGCGGTCTTTTCGGCTGCGGCTGACTTCGCGGTATCCGCCTTCAAGTCCGATGCCAACTTCTCACACCTGAACGTCGCGGGCATAGCCAGCTTCGCGGCGGTCACCTTCGACGGAAAGGCAGTGTTCACCGCCTCCACGTTCCACGATGAAGCACACTTCGCCGCGTCGGTCTTCAACCGTTCGGCGGTGTTCTCCAAGTCGCTATTCGGCGGGGTCGCGCGCTTTGCCGGTATAGCCACCAAGCAGTCCGCAATGTTCAGCAACGTACGCTTTGCGAGCGCGGCGGACTTTAGCGGGGCGTCCTTCACGCAGTACGAGGATTTTGGTGGGGCGCGGTTCGACGGCGACGCCACGTTCAGCCGGGCGTCTTTTATCGCGCTTCCGAGGACGCGCTATGAGATGGACTTCCCGCAGTACGCGAACTTCGATAACACGGTCTTCGCGCAGGATGCCGACTTTAGTGAGGCGACGTTCACGGCGCATGTCGGCTTTGGCGGGGTGACGTTCGCGTGGGAGGTGAGCTTCAACGGGGTGAGCTTTGAGGGCGCCTACTTCGCGGATGCGACGTTCGGTCAGCGGGCAGATTTCAGGCAGACTAGCTTCATGTATGTTAAGCCGTCCTTTGAGGCTTTGGATAGGCGGCTGCAGAGGGCACGGTTCTCTGCGCAGGCGGATCCGCAGGATTACCTGTTCGAGGCGCGCCCGGAGAGTCCGCACGGTTTCAGTTGCGGTACGGCGAACCTTCTTAATAGAACGTTCATTCTCCCTGTCGGCGCTGTGCTTTACGACCCGGATTCCTGGGACGAAGAGAAGCAGGAGTACACGCGCGTTAGTGAGCCCGCACAGTAAAACCTAACTCTCCCCCGCCGTCGGGGAAGCTCCCACACACAGACCCCGCCCGTGCATCCAGCGCTGGCGGGGTCTTCGCATTTGACCCACAACCACCCAAGCCCAGCAGCTTTACCTTATGCTGAGTATGACCCGCCCCTTTCAACGATGACAGGAGAACCACATGCATCTCGCACCCAGCACCGCGTGGGTTTGGCTGATAGCTTGCGCAGTCGTCATTCTGTTTTTCCCGCTCGCCGCGCAGTTCGGCAACCTCAAGGGGAAACTGTCTAGCTTCCGCACCTGGGTTTGGGCTATCGCTCTCTTGGGCATTGTCACGGCGGGTTTTATGCCTTTCGCCTTTGACACTGATATCGCCTATTTTGAGGTTCAGCCGTTCATTTTCTTCATCACCGGCACCCTGCTGGGCGTTCTCTTTCTTGGGGAGTTCCACCGCATGAACGCCCAGAAAAAGCTGGAACACCCCCAGCGGGTGCACGCTGAGCGCCGTACCCGTTACAGCAAAGCAGTTGAGCAGCTGGCGTATCCGAACCCGGCAGTCCGTGCGAGCGCCATCAGCACGCTTGCGGGTCTGGTGGATGAGTGGCTCGCTGACGAGCAGCTCAGCGTTGAGACGCGGCAGAAGGAGGGGCAGGTCATCGTCAATGCCCTCTGCGCTTATGTTCGTTCGCCGTTCGCGCGGGCGTTCAAGGCAGAAGCTTTTGAATCCGATACGCCGCCCGCTAACTACGCGGGTGATTTCGCTACGGATCTGGCGGCTTTCCGTGGTGAGCAGGATGTTCGCCGCAGCGTCTTCGTTGAGATGAGCAAGCGCAGCAGCACCCTTGCCGAAAATGAGAAGGGCGAGGCGGCTGTTGTCCCCGGCGCCTGGAGCGGCTTTGAGTTCGATTTTAGCCGGGCGGTTGTCTTCTACCCTCTGGACGGTCTGACTATTGAGAACGCCGACTTCTCTGCGGCGAGGTTCTGCAACGGTTCAGATTTCAGCGGGGCAGCTTTTGTGGGAACCGTAGATTTCACCCGCGCAACTTTCGGAGAGATTGCGGGGTTCGGTGACGCGACCTTTGCAGGCGATGCGAATTTCGGTCACGCAACCTTCACTCATAGCGCTAACTTCGGGGGAGCGTCCTTCGTCCAGAGCGCGCATTTCGATGGGGTGAAGTTCATGCAGAAGGCGCATTTCAGCGGGGTGGAATTCGCTCAGGAAGCGAACTTCACTGGGACGGCCTTCATCCAGAACGCTAGTTTTGGCGGGGTAAATTTTGCCCGGAACGCAGACTTCAGCTGGGCTGTGTTCGCTCAAAACGCGCACTTCGTCGGGGCCGTTTTCAGTCAGGTTGCAGACTTCAATGGGGCAACTTTTACCCAAGATGCCCGCTTCAGTGAGACGGCTTTCGCGCAGGTCGCACGCTTCAAATGGGCGACTTTCACACAAACCGCAGACTTTAGTGAGGCGGCTTTTGACCAAGGTGCAGATTTCAGTGAGGCTACCTTTGAGGCTGACGCTGAGTTCTACGGAGCGTCCTTTATGGGTGTTGCAGATTTCTGCGATGTGTCTTTCGTGAAGAATCCCCCAGTCTTCGCTGTTGAGGACGCTGACTCGGGCGAGATGCGCCGGACGCGATTTGCTGCGCTGCCTACCGGTTCGGAGGCTACTGGTCAGGAGGCGCATAATTTCGCGGTGTATGATGACAGCCAGCCTATTCCGCTGGGTACAGCCGGGCTGAACGGCGTGGGCTACCGCATCCCGGTTGGTACGGTGCTCTTTGATTCGGCGTCCTGGGATGAACGGCAGAAGGAATACACGCGCATGAGTGAGCCCGCGTAGTAATATCCCGAAGGCCCCGCCACGTTGAATGTGTGGTGGGGCTTTTGCGCATCTGGTGGCCGCCGCCGAGCATCTGGGCACAAAATAAAAACGGCACGAAAAACCCCGCTGAGCTTGTAGGCTCTAGCGGGGTTTTTCGAATCTTATCTACCCGGATTCATTTATCGCTTTCCAGTGGTATTACGCCATATCTGAGATAAATAAAACTTAAATCGGGCAACAAAAATCCGCGGAATATGTGTCATCTGCTAAAATCAGCAGTGACAACGCAATTCCGCGTTGGATTTATGTCTCTAACTAAATAGAGAGGAGGTGAATCATATGACCAAAAAGCAATTTTGGCTGATGGTTCAGCGGGGTAGCGATATTGCAACCCTATTTCTTGGTCTCGTAGAGATTTTGCGCGTAATCTCTAGCTGTCTCTACTAGACCATCCGTTGGTGGAGCTACTAGTGATGTTGCAGCATCACTGGTAGTTCCACTTTTATTTTACTGTCATTACGCATAAGGACATTCCCTGTATGCATGACCGTATACCTAATAATTTAGCGCATTTCTTAAGACATAACAACACGACGGCACTAATTACGCCATTATTGTATCCGCCGCAAGGAACAATATCGCCCATTTTGAGGATTTCCATACTCACCTCGTCCGCTACAGATTGCAGAAGCATCGTCTGTGCATCTCATGCAGGCGAAGCCATCGTTGATGACCGGGCGCAACTCATGGCAAGCAGCTTTACCCTATGCTGGAATGTGAACGTTCCTATCAGAGAGGACAGGAGAATCTAGTGCCCAGCGATAAAGCATCATCCGCGCCAGAGAGCCCGGTAACCCCAAAAGATCAGGAGAAGCCATGGTATATCCGGCACTTTACTAAGCTCCTCATTGGCTTTGGCCTGGGCGGCGGAGCGATTGCGCTTCTTCTGCCTTGGATGCTGTGGTTACTCTGCGGCATGAGCTCCGGCAGCTCAGATCAGTTACGCCTGCATCTTCTGTACATCACTGGCGGCATTATAGCGGTTCTGACTCTTCTGCAGACTAATTGGAAGAATCAGGGTGACCGCCTCAAAATTGATGCCGATATCAAGAAGAATGAGCAGGACGCGGAGAAAAACGAACGCGACCATATCCGCCAGGTTCATGCGGAGCGCCGTAGCCGCTATACCAAGGCTGTCGAGCAGCTAGCTGATGAGAAAGCGGCTGTTCGTCTGGGCGGTATCTACACCCTCGTGGGTCTCGTTGATGAATGGCTTACTGACGACACCCTCGGCCCAGAAGAACAGCAAAAAGAAGGTCAGGTTATTATCAATAATCTCTGTGCTTATATTCGTTCGCCTTTTGTTCTTGCCGAAAGACGAGAAAATTTTGAACAGGAAATTCAATATGAAAAAGAACCAGAAGGATATAGCGGTGATTTTATAGCCGATAAATCAAAATTCAGGGAAGAACAAGAAGTCCGTCAAACTATTTTTACTGAAATGAGTACCCGTCTAAGTAAAATAAATGAAGATGAAGAAATGAGGGTCATTCCTGGAACCTGGAGTAATTTCGACTTCAGCTTTATTAAAGCATTAATATTCTACCCCCTGGACACATTAACATTTGAGAATCCTAATTTTTATAAAGCTACATTTTATGGGGATGCAAACTTCTACCTAGCAAAATTTATCGGAGAAATAAACTTCCGGTCAGTAAATTTCAAAAACTCAGCTTATTTTCCCTATTCACATTTTGAGGGAAACGTCACTTTCGCATCTTCTCACTTTGAAGAAGATGGCAGCTTCTTCAGTGCGAAATTTTCGAAACAAGCAGATTTCAGTCGCACCACGTTTATGGAAAGCATAAGCTTCGGCCAGGCAGATTTCAACGGACATGCAAATTTCAGTCAAACAACTTTTCATAAAGCAGGACAATTCGCTCAGGTACACTTTTCGGAAATTGCAAATTTCGCCCACACCCGGTTCCTAGGAGACGGAGATTTCCTCAAAGCATCCTTAGGCGGAAAAGCTGATTTCACCCAGACTTATTTCCATGGATTCACAAACTTTCTCGACGCTCAATTTACAGGAGAAATAAACTTTGATAAAACACATTTTGCAGATACCCTATTTTTTAGCGGAGAATTATATAATGCAGATACGAATGAAAAACGCATAGCTGAAGCCCGATTCTCAAATAAGGTTAAACCAGAGAATTATATATTCAGAGCCTCGCCACACAGTCCCCATAAAATCGAACTTGGAGTTTCTGAATTTAATGGTGAAAAGTTCATAATTCCCGAAGGAACGGTACTCTTCGACCCGGACTCCTGGGACGAAGAAAAGCAGGAATATACTCACGTTAGTGAACCCGCAAAACCTCTTGAAAATTCAGACACTAAGGAAGAAAAGCCTGCTGAATAAGACTCACCGCTAAAGAAGACCCCGCCGGCCCCCTCGTCGGCGGGGCCTTCACGTCTGTTCAAGAATGACTCGCTGCAGGTCACTGTGCACTATGCTGAAAGGTGACCATTCCTCTCAGAGAAGACAGGAGATTCATCAGTGACGCCTGCCCCTCGTCCGTCCCCTACGCGCCTCACTATTCCGAGCCCAGGACCTGCTACATGGGACCTTATCGCCCAGTGGGTAGCAATAGGCATACTTATAGCCTGCACAGTTGCAGTTATACTTTTTGCTTTTACCTACCTTCCTAAAGCCAAAAAGATTAAGCCGTTTTATGCGTCGATTGCAGCTGTCGCCATCCTCGGCGGTGTCTTTGCCTTCCTCCTCCCTGTTGCCTTCAATTCCGGGTTCGGCAAGGATGATGACGGTAGAGATCTCCGGCAGCTCATCCTCTACACCACCGGTGGTGTCTTGGGCGTCATCACCCTTGGCGAAACTCACCGAAAGAATAACCAGGAGAAAGAGAAAAACGAGAACGACCATACCCGCCAGGTTCATGCAGAGCGCCGCACTCGCTACGCCACGGCTATTGAGCAGCTCGCTGACGATAAATTAGCAGTCCGTTTAGGTGGCATCTATACACTTGTGGGCTTGGCCGATGAATGGCTTGCAGACGATAGCCTCACCAAAGATAAGCAGCAGGAAGAAGGGCAGGTTATTATCAATAACCTCTGCGCTTATATCCGGTCACCTTTCCCTCTATCTTTACACAGGAACCTTTTCGAATCGAAAAGTATTAACGACAAGAAAATTCAGATTTATAACAAAAATTTCACCAAAGATAATTTCACTGAGGATAAAATAAAATTCTTAGAGGAACAAGAAACGCGTAGGATTATTTTTGCAGAAATGAACAAGCGTTTCACTAGAATTGACGAAAACGGGTTAAAACACCTTGGTCTTTGGAGCTCATTTGACTTCAACTTCACCAAATCAAAAATTTTTTACCCACTAAATAACCTAACTTTCGAGAACTGCAACTTTGCGGGAGCAATATTTTATGGCGATGCTAACTTCACCTATTCAGGGTTTATAGGAGAAGTACGTTTTACAGCGTCCCACTTCATGGAAAACGCTACATTTAAAGATGCATATTTTTCAGGAGATGCCGACTTTATCGGAGCACGGTTCGAAGAAACTGCTTCTTTTCATGGAACACGGTTTGCACAAAAATCAAAATTTAACTCAACAATTTTTATGGGCCCCACAGATTTTAGAGAAGCGGAGTTTCAAACCGAGTCGCCTACATTTGGAATTTCTTTGGGCAAACTATCAAATCATGCCCTCTTCTCATGCAACATAAATCAAAAATATTACGATTTCAACGTTTCCAATAATAGTTCATACCTAATTATTATCGGAAATACTCAGCTCGGGAAAAAGAAATTTGAAATCCCAATTGAGTCTAAGGTTTTTGACCCAAAATCATGGGACAACAAAAATCAGAAATATTCTCGCACAAGCAATCCAGCAAAACTTTCTAAAAAGTCTACTTGTACTATAAAAAGAATATTCGCGAAGATAAAAACGTAGCTTCCCTAATTCGCAAAAGGCCCCGCCGGCCCCACCGTCAGCGGGGCCTTTTCGTGCCCGGTTCTGGTAGCGACAGCCCCGGCGGCGAGCGCCTCACCGGCGAGCGCCTCCACCCTCCCCGAGCACCCGCCTACAAAGCCGCCGCACCCCACCGCGCCCAACCACCCTCTACCCCACCGATACACTAGAACCATGTACCGAATCATGACTGTCTGCACCGGCAACATCTGCCGCTCCCCCGTCGGCGAATACCTCATCCGCCAGCACGCCCAAGAAGCCGGCGTGCCCGTCACCGTCACCTCCAGCGGCATCAGCAACGAAGAAGAAGGCAACCGCATCGACCCGCGCGCCGCCGCGCAGCTCACCACCCGCGGTATCGACCCGTCCGCGCACCGCGCCTGCGTCTTCACCGTCGGGGACTTCGACCGCAACGACCTCATCCTCGCCATGGACGCACCCCACTACCTGCGCCTCAAAACCCTCGCCCGCAACGACGAGGACAAAGCCAAAATCCGCATGATGCGCAGCTTCGACCCGAAGGTCACCACCACCCACCTGGACCAGCTCGGCATCTACGACCCCTGGTACGGTAGCGAACGCGACTTC
Source organism: Rothia similimucilaginosa (assembly GCF_029850985.2). Classification (NCBI taxonomy): domain Bacteria; kingdom Bacillati; phylum Actinomycetota; class Actinomycetes; order Micrococcales; family Micrococcaceae; genus Rothia; species Rothia similimucilaginosa. The sequence continues at coordinate 1,793,652 of NZ_CM138149.1, forward strand.
GTGTACACCACCGACCTCATTGACGCCGCCGCACGCGGCCTCATCAACCACCTCAAGCAGGAAGGCGACGCGCAGTGAGCCAGCGTATTCCCCTGAACCAGAACCGCCGAGTCACCGGCACCACCGAAATTCTGGAACTCTGCAAAGACATGCTGCGTCTGGAGCACGGCATCGGCAACGACTTTGACATGGACACCGCCGAATTCACCGAATTCCGTGAGCAGTTCCTCGCGGACTTCGCGCAGATTCCGCTGATTATCGGCATTGACGGCCGCAGCGGCACCGGCAAGACCAGCCTCGCCGCGCAGCTTGAGCGGGAGCTCACCGCCGCCGGGCACAGCGTGCACGTGCTGCACCTGGACGACTTCTACCCCGGCTGGGACGGCCTCTTCGACGGCGTGGAGGCGTGGGACGCGCTATCCGTGCAGCTGACCGAGGGTATTGCCGGAACCTACACCCCGTGGGATTGGGAGGCGGGCGCCCCCGGTGAGGTGCGCACCGTCGACCCGGCGGCTACGCAGGTCATTATCTGTGAGGGTGTCGGCGCGATTGCGGGCGCCTGCGAGGTGCGTATTCTCGCCACCGCCCCGGACGAGGTGCGTTACGAACGCGCCATGGCTCGTGACGGTGACACGTTCCGCCCGCACTGGGAGCGCTGGGCGGCGCAGGAGGAGGCGCTACTCGCCGAAATCCCGGAGGACTACGCAACCGTGGACTTCATCTACGACAGCACGGCGCAGTAGTAGCCGCCTACAAGACAGTAGGGCCCAATGCTTTGTGTATCTCGAAGCATTGGGCCCTACGGCTATTCAGAGGCAGTTTTACTGAGGCATGGGAGCCGGGCTGGCGGATTCCATGCGGTCTTTATCCCAGTAGGTTGAGGTATTGCTCGGCGCATGAGTGGAGGCTGTGCCTTCTTTTCCATGACCCGGGTTGTTAGGGGAAAACACCGCAAGGGTTACGAGCAAGACGCAAGCTACGAGCAGCAGGATGCATAGCAAATATTTGTAATAGTGATTGCGCATCTGAGGTTGTCCCTCCGGTCGTATCGCGTGGTATGACCAACGTAAGTTATGCGGTCGCCCCGAACAATGCTTCTCAAGAATATTTCTCAAATATTTCTTCAGCGCCGGGGGCTGAGCGGCAGGCTAAAACAAACCGCTCAAGGGGCGGTGTTATCTCTCCAACGGAGCGTGGATAACACCGCCCCTTTTGCTCCAGTATGCGTAGGGTGTAGCCACGTTTGCCGAAAGCGCCCTCAGGGTGTCGTACAGACGCTCTCCGCAGCGAAGCAAGGAGAGGCGGAGCGTCTGTGCGACGGGTGCCCCTGCGTAGGCGCGGAGGAAATATGTGGCGTACCCTCCCCTAACCCATGTAGGAGCGTGGATAACACTGTCCCTTCTGCGTACCATCTGCGAGCCCGTCTCCATCCCAACCCGGCTCAAAAAATATCAAACATTTAACTTACGAAGCCACACCCAATTCTGCTACCGTGAACAAGTTGTGCTTCCAGCCTGCGCAAACTCACCCCCGGAGCGGTACCGCCGCATCCATGTCTTGTAGAGCCGCAGGCGCCGTTGCACGCGCATCACGTAGAAAGAAAAACTAAGGACTAATGTCTTCGAAGTCGACTAAGACCTCTTTCGGGCTATCACCCCTTTTCATTGTTGTTCTGGCGCTGCTGACCGCTATCGCGCCGCTCGCTACGGACATGTACCTGGCGGCGCTGCCCGCTGTTGCTGAGAATCTGAACACCACCAGCACGAACGCATCCCTGACGTTGAGCGCGTTCATGGTGGGTATGGCGCTTGGCCAGCTGATCGTGGGTCCGCTGTCGGATAAGACGGGCCGCCGCAAGCCGCTACTGATCGGTGCGGTCATCTGCTTTATTGCGACGGTGGCGTGTGGTTTCGCGCCGAATATTGAGCTGCTGATTTTTGCGCGTTTCATGATGGGCTTCACCGGTTCGATTGGTGCGGTGCTGGCGCGTTCTATCGTGGCTGATACGACTGAGGGTCTGGCGACGGCTAAGCTCATGGGCGTCATGATGATGATTAACGGCTTCGCGCCGGTGCTTGCGCCGCTGTTTGGTGGTTGGGTGCTGTCGTGGGGTAACTGGCGCGATATTTTCCATGTGCTGGGCGTGATTACCGCGGTCATGATGCTCGGCGTGATCTTCGTGATTAAGGAGACCCTGCCGGTGGAGGAACGCTACCAGGGCACCGCCCTGAGCGTGTACTCGGAGCTGCCGAAGGTGCTGAAGGTGCGCCGCTACATGGGTTTCATGCTGACAATGTGCTTCGCGTTTGGTGCGCTATTCTCGTACATTTCCGGTTCGACGTTTGTGTTGCAGAAGATTCTGGGCTTGTCCGAGACTGAGTTCACGATCGTGTTCGGTGTGAACTCGATTGGCATTGTGCTGTTCAGTGCGATTGCGACGAAGCTGGTTGGCCGTGTGGCGCAGCGCCGCATTGTAAACATCGGTGTGGTTAGCCTGCTCGTGGTGTCTTCGCTGCTGTTGGTTAGCTTCCTTGTCGGTATTTTGCTGGTGCCGACGCTGATTCTGTTGTTCCTGCTGACTAGCTCGTGCGGTCTGATTTTTGGTAATGCTTCGGCGTTGGCGTTGAACGAGGCGCGCCACATGGCGGGTAGTGCTTCGGCGGTGATGGGTACGGTTCAGGCGATGCTGGGTGCGGTGGCAGCACCGCTGGTGTCGATTGCCGGTGAGCATGAGTACCTGCCGATGGGCTTCTCCATTCTGGGTTTCGCGGTCCTGACGGCGCTCGTGCTGTGGACTACCCCGCGTAAGGATTCGGACTACTCGGCGGACGGTCTGAGCCACGGCGCTAGTGAAGGTCACGGCGCTCCGGCGGGCCACTAACCTGTTGCTGATTTTTGTATAGCTAAAGCCCCGGCTGGGCGACCCGCTAAGGGTTGCGCATCCGGGGCTTTGCTGTGCCCGTGCATGGGCGCAGGGGCTGCCGCGTTTTCCGGAAGCACCCTCAGGGTGTCAGCCCGGGCGCTCTCCGCAGCGAACCAAGGAGGGGCGGAGCGTCCGGGTGACGGGTGCCCCTGCGTAGGCGCGGAGGAAATATGCGGCGTCCCTTTTCTGATGCGTTTAGCTCTGCTGCGCCAGGTAACTCAGTAGCGTAGCGGTCAGCTCCGGGTCATGCGCCAGCGCCGTACCGTTCAGATGAGTCACCGGCGCAATCAGACGCACCGACGACGCCAACCACACGCCGTCCGACTCAAACAAATCCTGCGGGTAGAGCGGACCGAAGCCCAGCTCCCAACCAGCCTGGCGTGCCGCCTCAAACACCGCGCCCTGCGTGGTGCCGGGGAGGATACCGTGGCTCGGCTCAGGCGTGTACAGCACCTTCTTGCCGTCCTCAATCTTCGCAACCAGCACTGAGGAGGTCGCGCCCTCCAGCACGCGACGCTCATCGGTGATGAAGATAGCGTCATCCGCACCGCGCTCCTGCACATACCGCAGGACCGCCATGTTCACCGCGTAGGAGAGGGTCTTCGCGCCACCCAGCAGCCACGGGTAGGCACTGTTATCCATCGGCTCGTGGCCGCGCGGCAGCAGCATCGCCTTCACACCCTCGGTGCGGCGCTTCACGATAGAGGCGGGCACCGGCGACGCCATAATCAGCGTGTACGGGCCCGGCTGCATGGAAGTCACCGCCTGGGTGGGGCCGCGCGAAATAATAATCTTCACGATGTGTTCTTCGCCCAGCGCAGTCTCGGCACCGGCGGTTGCCTCACGCATGAGGCGTTCTACCGCCGAACGCAGAATCTCAGGTTCCGGGTCAGGCAAATCCAGCATGCGCGCCGACGACTCGAGGCGGGACAGGTGCATGCCGAGCTTACGCACGCGGCGGTTGACGGACAGCATAGTCTCGAAGACGCCGTCGCCGCGGGTGAAGCCCTGATCATCAACGCTGATGAGGGGCACGGACGGGTCAACGAAGATGCCCTGAGGGTTCTGCTCGTTCAGAAGAATTACGGTACTAGACATAGTTTTATTGTACGTTTGCTACTGGTTCCTGAAAGGGCTCGGAGGGTGCCGCGTTTTCCGGAGGTGTCTGTACCTTCCTGAAGCGACATCAGGGTGCCCGAAGCGAAGCGAGGGCGGGTCCCCTGTAGGAGCGAAGGAAGGGGGCAGGCGCTTCCTTATCTATGTCCCAGCGCGGGAGGACGGTATCGTCCGTAGTGACATCAGGGTGCCCGAAGCGAAGCGAGGGCGGGTCCCCTGTAGGAACGGGGACGAATACCGTCTCCCAAGCGGAACCAGAAACGGAACGAACTAGCCCCAGAGGAACTGGATCGTACCCGCCGCAATAGATGCACCGTACGCAACAGCGATAATGATGGCGGCTGCAATGCTCACGTGCACGTCACGCGGCGAATAGGAGGGTACGCGCGCCCAGGTGCGTTCGCCTGCGCCGAAGCCGCGCGCTTCCATGGTGATAGCCAGGCGGGAGCCTCGGCGGATGGCCTGCACGAGCAGGGCGAAGCTCTGCCCGCCGAAGGTTTGTGCACGTCCAATAAGGGACTGGCCTGCACCGAGTCCGCGGGCGCGTCGTGCCTGGCCGAGGGCGTTCCACTCAGCGAAGAGAATACCGACCAGGCGCAGGGCAGCGACGGTTGCGAGCACGAACCGGGAGGGCAGTTTGAAGGTTTGTGCGAGGGAGTCACCCAGGTCGGTCGGGTCGGTGGTGAGTACAAACGCGAGGGTGGGTAGGACCATGGCGAGGGAGCGGATCATCATGGCTGCACCGACGGCGGCGGAGTCGGTGGTGATGCTGTTGAAGCCGAGGTCGAGAATGGTGGTGCCGCTTTTGGCGCTGAGCATGGCGACGGACCAGCCGGTGGTGATGACGGCGATGAGGATGGGCCAGAAGCGGGCGAGAACGTTGACGGGGCGGAATCCGACGAGGATGAATCCGAGCAGTTCGAGGGCGAAGAGGATGCCGGAGGTGAGGGGGTCGCGCACGATAAGTGCGGCGATGATGAGGGTGAAGGAGACGATGAGTTTTACGCCGGCGTTGAGGTTGCTGAAGTAGCTGGTTCGGTCGATGGTGCCGAAGAAGTCGGTGTTCATGCGTTCTCCTTTCCGGGGGTGGTGAGGGCGGGTAGGGTGATGTGATTGCCGCCGAGTGCGGCGGTGTAGTCTTCGTCGTGGGTGATGGAGATGACGGCGGTGCCGTTGGTGAGTAGTTCGCGGATGAGGTCGACGAGTTCTGCCCAGGTTCGTGCGTCTTGGCCGAAGGTGGGTTCGTCGAGGATGAGGATTCGTGGTGCGGTGGCGAGTGCGGAGGCTACGGAGAGTCGTCGTTTTTCGCCGCCGGAGAGGGTGAAGGGGTTGGCGTCGAGTAGGTGGGTGAGGCGTAGGCGGGTTGCAAGCTCGTTGGTGCGGGCTGCGAGGTCGTCTTCGTTGAGGGGTTCGCGGGTGAGTGCGGCGAGTCGGCGGGGGCCGAGTTCGAGTTCTTCACGTACGGTTCCGCGGATGAATTGGTATTCGGGTTCTTGGAAGACGTAGCCGATGCGGCTGAGCATTTGGGCGGGGGTCCAGGTGGGGATGTCCCAGTGGGCACTGTTTTCTCGCTCGCCGTCACCGTCGTGGTTACATAGCGCATCGGTGGCGGTGAGGGTGCCGTCGGGTGCGGTGAGGAGCCCTGCAAGGGTGAGGGCTAGGGTTGATTTGCCGGCGCCGTTGGGTCCGAGCACGCTGAGGTGTTCGCCGGCGTGCAGGGTGAGGTTGATGCCGCTGCGGAGTACGGGCAGGTCGATGGGTGCGGGTGCGGGGGTGTCGCCGAGGTGTTTAATGGTGCGTCGGCGTGCGCGTCGTTGTTTGGGGGTGGGTTGTGCGCGGGTGATGCTGAGGTTTTCGGCGCGCAGTAGCGCCTCGCCGGTTACAGCCTCGCCGCTCTGGTTATCGCTGCCGGTCTGCGGTGCGCGCGGCACGTAGTTGGGTACCCATACGCCCGCGTCGATGAGGTCTTGACGTGCTTCGGTGAGCACGGTGTCGGGTGCGCCGTCGTGGGTGATGGTGCCGCCTGCGCCGAGCACGATAATGCGGTCCATGTGCGGTGCCCAGATGCTTACGCGGTGTTCTACGACGAGTAGGGTCGCGCCGGTCGCCTCCGCGGCAGAGAGGATGCTGTCGCGTACTTCCCGCACACCGGCGGGGTCGAGGTTGGCGGTGGGTTCGTCGAGGATCATGGCGCCGGGGTGCATCGAGAGGATGCCCGCCAGGCCGAGGCGCTGCTTCTGTCCGCCGGACAGTGCGCTACTGGGGTGGTCGAGGGGTAGGTTGTTGAGCCCTACGGCGGTGAGGGCTTCGGTGACGCGGCCCCAGATTTCTTCGCGGGGTACGCGCAGGTTCTCGGGGCCGAATGCGACGTCGTTGCCGACGGTTGCCATGACGATGGAGGATTCGGGGTCCTGCTGCATCATGCCCGCGGTGCCGCGTGCTTCACCGGGTTCTTTGCCGTTGATGGTGATGGTGCCGCCGGCGGATTCGCCGTCGTCATCGTGGAGCACACCGGCGATGGCGTGCAGGAGCGTCGATTTGCCGGCACCGGAGGTGCCCAGTAGCAGGACTTTTTCACCGGGGTTGATGGTGAGGTTGAGTCCGCTGATGACGGGTTCTGGGCGTCCGGGGTGATGCCAGCTGAAGTTGTTGAGCTCGATGCGCGCCCCGCGCGGTGTTGCTTCCATGATGCTTCCTTAGCCTTTTATGTGGCTGCTGTAGTGTGCCGAGTGGTGACTTGTTGGTGGCTAGTTGCTGGTGGTTAGCGGCTGGTCTTGCCGGATGCCAGCGAGGAGAGCACACCGGTCTTGGCGAGGTTCTGCACGAGAATCCACGCCAGGAAGCCTGCGATGACTGCACCGGAGATGACGGAGCATGCTACATAGATGATTGCCTTGACCGGTTCCATGTCGGGGTAGTAGATGAAGATTTCGTTAACGCCCATGAACAGGCCGCTGAGCGCACCGGCGAAGAGGGCGACGGTTGCGTTCCAGCGGCGGTAGCGGAAGATTGCGAAGGCGATTTCAGCGCCGACGCCCTGGAAGAAGCCTGCGATCAGGATTTCGCCGCTCCAGGCGCCGCCGGTGAAGAGTACAGAGATGAATGCTGCGACGATTTCGCCGAAGAGTGCCGCACCGGGCTTGCGGATGAGCAGGCCGCCGAGGGTGCCGCCAAGCAGCCATGCGCCGGCGACGATGGGGCGGAATTCGGGTGCTGCTACGAGTGCAGTTTTGGCGGCGGGGCCGACTGCGATGTCCCAGATCCAGAAGATGACGGCGCAAGCTACAGCGATCACTGCGGCGATGACGATTTCGTTGACTCGCCAGCGCAGGTTCGGCTTCTTCGCTTCTGCTTGTGCAGGTGCCTGGGAGGTGGGGGTTACGTTCTGTGACATAGGTGGTCCTTCCGTCGTTGGAAGGGGAATGTCCTCGTCCTCTTAATGGACGAGGGCATTGAGAAGAAATTCGACTCCCTACGCCGGTACTAACCGGATCAGGTTCGAGGGTCTGCTTAGCACTCTCAGCGCCGTGGTGGCGCTCCCCTGTCGTGTGGGGTTCTTTGTCCGTACCGTTGTGGTGTGGGCGGGAACCCAGGTTTGATTGTAGGCGTGTCTGGCTGTTCATGCCAATTTGCCGCTTTTTGTTCCCTTCGTCTGCCCACATTACAGAATTGAACGGCATACAATTTTGGGATGGAGAGGCTCCCAGGCGGCACAAACGCCTTAAACCCTATACGCTAGGGAGTGGCGCTCTTTTCTCACCCAACCCCGAAGAGGTTCACGGGTAGGACGCCACATCGTATACAGCTAAGGAGATACACATGAACCCCGTCGCTAAGCTTGCTATTGCGGGTATCAACATGGGCGTAGCAGCCCTGATCGGCAAGGGCCTGAGCGCAGCCTGGACCAAGGCTACCGGCAACCAGCCTCCCGCCATTTCCCAGGAGTCTGAAGATACCCTGCGTCAGGTCATTCTCTGGACCGTTCTGACCTCCGTCGTAGGTGCTGTGGCGAGCTTCGGTATTGCTCGCCTGCAGCGTCGTTTCTTCTAATGAGATTTGTCGCCTTCCGCGCGATAGTTATGAGCTAGGCGGTACGTATCTTCACTCGGTACGTACCGCCTGGCGTTCCATTTTCAGCACGCCCGCTCTACTTCAGCCGGCTTCATGCCACCGGTACGCTGAAGCTTCGCCTCGGCATCTGAAAGCACAACTATGACTATTTCTTCTCCTCGCCCTAAGGCGAAGGCTCCGCGTAGGGTCATTGACCACGCACACAGCCGCCGCTCGGTCACCTCCTGGGTCATGTGGGATGTTGGTTCCTCGAGCTTCGACTCGATTATGACGACCTTCATCTTCACCGTGTACCTGACCAGTAGCTACTTCGGCACTCCCGAGGAGACCTCCTCGGCGCTGTCTTTGGGTCTGACTATCGCCGGTTTCCTTATTGCTATCCTGGCGCCGGTCACCGGTCAGCGTAACGACAAGTCTGGCCGCGGCATCTTCTGGCTCGGCGTGAACACCATGCTGCTGGTCAGTTCCATGGCGGCTTGCTTCTTCGTGGCCCCCACTCCACAGTACCTATGGTTGGGTGTCACCCTGATTTCTGCTGCGAGCGTATTCAGCGAGTTCGCCTACGTAAACTATAATGCCGTGCTGCCGCGTATCTCCCATCCGGAAAATATCGGCAAGATTTCGGGCGCCGGATGGGCGGCCGGCTACATTGGCGGCATCCTGGCACTGGCTGTGGTGCTGTGGGGGTTTGTGCTTACCCCTCAGGTACTCGGCCTAACCACCGATAATGCCCTGAATATCCGTGCGGTTGCGCTGTTCGCTGCCGCCTGGTGTTTGGTCTTCTGCCTGCCGCTGCTGGTGCGTATGCGCACCCGCAAGCGCTTCCTACCGGAGGTGCTGCCCACCCGCGAGCTGCGTTTCCTGGAGCTGGGTCTGGAGCATTTCTCCCCGGCTCGTCAAGGCGGCCTGCTCGCCTCATATAAGGCGCTGTGGCGCACGATTCGTCGCTTGAAGATGACGTCCCCGCAGACCCTGTGGTTCCTGGTGGCATCGGCAGTGTTCCGTGATGGCCTGTCCGGTATTTTTACGTTCGGCGGTATTCTCGCTGCGGGTACGTTCGGTTTCAGCACTTCCAATGTGATCCTGTTCGGTATTGCCGGTAGTGCTGTCGCCGCAGTTGGTGCTATTCTGGGCGGCTACCTGGATGACTACCTAGGCCCGAAGGCAATTATTGTTATCTCACTGGTCGGAATTATCTTGGCGGCTACCCCGCTGATGTTCTTCCCTCAGCCTGGCGTGTTCTGGGTATGCGCCCTGTTGCTGTGCCTGTTCGTGGGCCCGGCACAGTCGGCCTCCCGCACCTTCCTGGCTCGCCTTGCCGAGCCTGGCACTGAGGGTGAGCTGTTCGGCCTGTACTCGACCACCGGTCGCGCCACCAGCTTCCTGGCACCGATGCTGTTCGGTTTGTGCGTGAGCATCATGGGAGCACAGATTTGGGGTGTGCTCGGTATTCTGATTGTTGTGGTGGCGGGTTTGCTCCTGTTGCTGCCGGTGAAGGCGCCGGGCGCATTGCGTGTGCGTGCTGCTCGCCGTGAGCAGAAGCGCCGCGACAAGGCTACCCAATAAGGCCACCCGGTAAGGTTGCTCGGGTAGGTGCCGCGGGTCTAAGCGTCCTGCAGACCCCACAAACGCAACCTTGCAAACGCAATTCCGCGAACACAAAGGGAGGGGCGGGTAGAAGAATTATCTTCTACCCGCCCCTCCCCTGTGCTTAAGCAATGCTTATCAAGCGGAGCTCAGAGAGCTATGCCAGAGAGCCGCAGTGGCTAGTTCTCCACCACGTCGTCCTCATCGTCCAGAACCTCATCGCTACTCAGCTGAACCCAGGTTGCGTCATCAATCAGCGGATCATCAATCGCACGGACCCACAACATCAAACCAGCCGCCAGGGCTCTCAAGTTCTCGTCATACGCCTCAGCAGGCAGGCCCTCAAAAATCCCAGCCAGACGGGCAAACAGGTCATCGTACGAAATGTCGCCCTCAGCCTGCAGCCAGCACTCAGCCGCAAAATCAGACAGCTCATTCAGCTCAGTATCACGCAGCAGCAAGAACGGGCCGTCCTCACCCACACGCACACCCGAAGTACCCGGCATACGAGACACCGCAATCGTACCGTTCAAGAACACACCCGGCAGGTAATCCTCAACCGTGTACTTCTCCAGCTTCTCAACCTCATCAGCATTTGGCAGCTCACCACCATTCAGCAGATCCTGAACCAGCGGCAGAGTATCCTCAACCTCCGAGTACACCAGACGCCACACGCCACCGCAACGCTCCACCAGCTTAGCCAGCGACACAACACCCTCAGGGTGACGCGCCAGACCCGAGCTCTGCTCACTCAAGAACACCAGAGCCTCATGCAGCGGAACACGCTCAAAATACGGCTCAGAAGCCGACTCATTACGAGAAATGAACACAATACGCGACAGCTTATAGCTGAGGTCATCACGATCAACCACGTTCAGACCCAAATCCACCGGGTTCTGCTGATCCTTCGGCGCATTCGGGTCAACAATCACAGACAGCGGCTTCGGATACGGCGACACAACACCCTCATCTGAAATAATCGCCGTCTCATCAGTCAGGTACGCAAGCTTCGAACCCAAGAAACGCGATGCAGTCGTCTTACCGCTACCAGAAACACCCACCAGCGCCACAGCGCGCTTCGACTCAGGGTCACCAATAACAGCCGCATGCAGCATCACACCGCGACCAACCAGCTGCTCAATCATCGCCAACGTAATACGGCTCGTCAATTCCTGCATACCCGCGTCATCATTATCAACACGCAGTGTCGACACCTTATCAAACGAACCCATCAACGGATTCGCCAAATCCATCACCGACTCATCAGTCGGTGCATGAACCAGCATCACCTGATCAAAACGAGACAACGAAGCATACGCCTCATCAGGAGTATCAAAAAACTCCGGGGTAAGAGGCTCCCACGCCTTCTTAAAACGCTCCACAAAAGAGTCCGACATATCGATCAGACACAAAGGAACTTCCGCGCCAGCAACACGCAAAACAGCAGGCTTCAGATTCATCAAAAATCCTTAGAGAGTGAGAGATAAAAACCCGCACGCGAGTGAACGCACGAGCACACAGGTAAAAAACCGCCCAACGCAGGCGCACAAACACACAGCCTGTACACCCGCACCCCAAAGCGGGAAAGACTAAGACTCCACAGAACCGTCCGTAGGAATCATCGTCTGATGAAAATTCAAATAACTACGCGAAGCAGTCGGGCCACGCTGACCCTGGTAACGGTTACCATACGCACCAGAACCATACGGATGCTCAGTCGGGCTACTCAAACGGAAGAAACACAACTGACCAACCTTAGAACCCGGCCACAACATAATCGGCAAAGTCGCCATATTCGACAACTCAAGCGTCACATGCCCAGAAAAACCAGGATCAATAAAACCAGCCGTAGAGTGAGTCAGAAGACCTAAACGACCCAAGGACGACTTACCCTCCAAACGGGCAGCCACATCATCAGGCAGCGTCACCTTCTCATACGTAGAGCCCAACACAAACTCACCCGGATGCAGAATAAACGGCTCATCAGGAGCCACCTCCACCAGGCGCGTCAAATCCTCCTGCGGCTGAGCAGGATCAATATGCGGGTACTTATGGTTATCGAACAGACGGAAGAAACGATCAATCCTCACGTCCACACTTGCAGGCTGAATCATCGACTCATCGAACGGTTCAAGAACGATGCGCCCATCAGCAATCTCTTGACGAATATCGCGATCTGAAATAAGCACGCTTAAAGGATACCTGGCAAACACCACCCACGTGCAGGCATCCACTAGCCTCAGCACACAGTCCTACATCACATTTCAACCCCGACACCCCGCGCACAAACAGCCGCAACACATTTCACGCCTGACAAGCAAGCGCGCTACACTGAAAAAGATGCGGCTGTAGCTCAATGGTAGAGCGCACGCTTCCCAAGCCTGATACGCGGGTTCGATTCCCGTCAGCCGCTCTCCTCAAGCCTTCTACCCCACGGTAAGAAGCTTTTTGCGGCTGAGGCGGGAATCGCTTCCAGGTGGAAATACATTCCCTCGCACGCTCGGGATTTCCGCCCTCCAGCCCGTCAGCCGCTCTCCTCAAGCCTTCTACCCCACGGTAAGAGGCTTTTCTCATAGCCTCGACGGGTTGAGGGGTATGTTCCTAGCTCCTGCAGGAGCGAAAGAAGTGTATAGCGCGCCAAGCACACGCACATCAAAAAGCTTGAAGATTGTTCAATTCAGCACACAGCTGTGCTACTCTGGCCACAGAAATTCAATGAGAGATTTTCTCAAAAACATCTACTTGACGACGAATCGTAGACCCGCATGAACCGCGAAACGCACCCCTACACCACCCCCTCAACCCCCCTCGATCTGAGCCTTTACCTTGTCACCGGAGACAACCCCCTCGAAACCGTGAAGCAGGCACAACATGCCACCTGTATTCAGGTTCGCTCCAAACCCATCAGTGCGCGCGAGCTCTACCAGCTCGCCGAAGCTATCGCCGGCATCATCCAACCCCACCAGACTCTGCTCATCGATGACCGTGTTGATGTCGCCCTCGCGTTGCGTGCCCGCGGCGTGCGCGTTGACGGCGTGCACATCGGTCAAGACGACCTGCCCGTAGCCGACGCCCGCGCCCTCCTCGGTACCGACGCAATCATCGGTCTGACCACCGGCACTCGGCAGCTCGTCGAAGAATCGAACAAGATCGCGCACCTGATCGACTACATTGGCACCGGGCCATTCCGCCCCAGCCCCACCAAGCAGTCCAACCGCCCGCCCCTCGGCATTGATGGGCTCCGCGAACTTGCCGAACTGTCCGCCGTACCCACCGTAGCTATCGGCGACATCACCCCCGAAGACTGCCCTGCCATCCGCACCACCGGAGTCGCCGGAATCGCCATGGTCCGCGCCTTCGTCGACAACCCCGCACTGCAGGCATAGCCATGACCATCACCATCATTGGCGGCGGAATCATTGGCCTCACCACCGCGTTTGAGCTCACTGAACGTGGCGAAAGCGTACACCTCATCGACGCCGAAACCAGCGACTACGGCACCGCCGCCGACGGCACGCCCCTCTACCCCGCCGCCAGCCACTACGCCGGCGGTATGCTCGCACCCATCGCAGAAGTACAATTCCAGCAGGATGCGCTCTTCCCGCTCATGACCGCTAGCGCTGATGCCTACCCCTCCCTTATGGAGCGGCTTAGTCGCGCGACCGATCTACCCACCGGCTACGACACTACCGGCACGCTCATCGTCGCAGCCGACCGCGCCGACGCCGAGCACCTGCAACGCACCCGCGCCTACTACCGGGACATGAACCGCCCCGCAGACGCAGTCACCCCCACGCAGGCGCGCGCCCTCGAACCGCTCCTGGCGCCGCGTATTGCTGGTGCCGTGAGCATCCCCAGCGACCATCAGCTGCACCCGCGACTCATGGTCCGTGCTCTAAAAGATGCCTTGGTGCATCGCGGTGTCACCTTCAGCGCCGAACAGGTCACCGACCCGGACGCAGGCGACATTATCTGCACCGGACTAGGGGCAACACTACACGGGGACTACCCGCTACGCCCCGTCTACGGGGACATTCTGCGTCTGCACGTCCCGCGGCCCATCCTCAAGCACGTGGTGCGCGGCTACGTGAATTCCCGTCCCGTCTACCTCATCCCCCGCCCTGACGGGGAGCTGTGCATCGGCGCGACCAGCCGCGAAGACCACCGCACGCTGCCCGCCATTGACGGTGTATACCAGCTACTGCGTGACGCGATTCGCCTCGTCCCAGCTATTGAAGAATGCGAACTATTGGAGGCGAACGTCGGCGCCCGTCCCGGCACCCCGGACGACCTGCCTATCTTCGGGTACCGCACACGCGCTGATGGCACCCGCCAACTCGTGTCCACGGGCTATTTCCGCCACGGTATTCTGCTCGCTGCGCTCGCCGGCAAGATTGGTGCTGAGGTTGCCTGCGGGGCAGATATTCCGCCCATCATGCAGGCGTGCGACCCGGCACGATTCACCCACTAAACACATTCCCCGCCGGGTGCACCCGGCGCCCTCACGAAAGGATTTCGCATGACCATCACATATAACGGTGAGCTGCTCACCACCAACACTGCAACAGTATTTGACCTTGTCATGGAGCAGTTTGGCACTGATGCTGGTGTGGCTGTCGCGCTCAACCGCAGCATCTTGCCTCGTTCCGCTTGGAAGAATTCAGTGCTGAACGATGGCGACCGGGTAGATGCTCTCACCGCCGTCCAGGGCGGCTAATACCTCCCTCAGAAAAAGAATATACGTTCTACATATTGGGTGGGTGTGTACGCCATACACACCCACTGCACCGTTCCCATAGAGGAGAACTCATGAGCCTTACACCGCTCACCATTGGCGACCGTACTTTCAGCTCCCGCCTCATCATGGGCTCCGGAGGCGCCACCAGCATGGACCTGCTCGAGCAGGCGCTTATCGCCTCCGGCACTGAGATGACGACCGTCGCTATGCGCCGTCACGCGGCAGGAACCCCCATCTTTCCGCTTCTGCAAAAACTCAATATTGCACCGCTACCGAACACCGCAGGTTGCCGTACAGCAGCCGACGCAGTAATGACCGCGATGCTCGCCCGCGAGGCGCTGGGTACCTCATGGGTGAAGGTCGAAATCATCCATGACGAAGACACCCTACTTCCGGACACCGTGGAGCTGTTGAACGCTTGCGAGCAGCTGGTCGCTGAGGATTTCACGGTGCTCGCGTACACCTCTGATGATCCGGTGGCTGCCGCTCGTCTGGAGGACGCGGGCGTTGCCGCGGTTATGCCGTTGGGAGCGCCGATTGGCACCGGCCTGGGCATTTTGAACCCGCACAATATTGAGCTGATTGCTTCCCGCACCCAGGTTCCGGTGGTACTAGACGCTGGTGTGGGTACCGCCTCAGACGCCGCCCTGGCCATGGAACTAGGTTGTGATGCTGTGCTGTTGGCCTCGGCTGTCAACCGTGCCGAGAACCCGGTAGCAATGGCTCAGGCCATGAAGCATGCTGTGAAGGCTGGCGCACTGGCGCGCGAGGCGGGTCGCATTCCGGTGCGTGAGCATGCGAAAGCATCATCGCCGTCGGAGGGTCTGGTCTCATGGATGTAAATCTCTCCCCTACCCCGGTAAATCCGGACCATGCGCTACTGGATCGCGAGCGCACCGACCGTCAGCGTCGTCTGCCCGGCTTTGATCAGGATGCAGTGGCGGCGGCCCGCGTGTTGGTCATTGGTGCTGGCGGTTTGGGGTGTCCTGTGGTGCAGGCGTTGGCTGCGGCGGGTGTGGGGTATCTGCATATTGTCGATTCTGATTCGGTGGAGCTGTCGAATATCCAGCGTCAGCCGCTTTTTGGTGTGCCTGATGTGGGTAAGCCGAAGGCGGAGGTTGCGGCGCGCCGTGCGCTGGAGTTGTGCCCGTCTTTAACGGTAGAGATATCGGTTCGGCATGTGGATGCGTCCTGGATTTTGGATCTTTTCGCCACGTCGGCACCGGATTGTGTGGTGGATTGTACGGATACATTTGCGTCAAAGTATCTGATTGCAGATGCCGCACAAGTTGCAGGTCTGCCACTGGTGTGGGGCACGGTTCTGCGTTTTGGCGGTTCGGTCAGTCTTTTTGAGTCGGATGGCGCGCATTTGCGTGATATTTTTCCGACAACTCCGCAGACGGTGGAGTCGTGTGCGCTTGCCGGGGTGTTGGGAGCTACAACAGCTGTGGTGGGTTCGCTGATGGCGACGGAGGTGCTCAAGTATGTGAGCGGTTTACCGACGGCGGCGGGTACTCTGCTGACGTATGATGCCTTGTCGGGTACGTGTACGTCGTTTGGAGCGGTGCCGGATCCGGCACGTGTGGTTCCGGTGGATTTGTCGGCGCATGAGGTCCCGCAGGTTCTGCTGGATGTGCGTGAGGCGCCCGAGCGTGAGGAGTCGGTGAAGCATGAGGGTTCGTTGCATGTACCGCTGTCGCAGCTGAGCGACACGGCGGGTTCCCTACTGCCGGCAACCGACGTGCCCGCAGAGTTGCTGAGCCTGTTTGAGTCGGTGCGTGATCAGCACGTGGGCGTTTTCTGCGCCTCGGGTGCGCGAGCTCAACGCTTTGTGCAGGCGTACACCGAGCTGGCGGGCGAGTACGGGGTGCTTCTGACGGCTATCTAAGCGCGTACAAGGCGTAGCTATCCCTTCCGGAAGCGACATCAGGGTGCCCGAAGCGAGGGCGGGTGCCCCTGTAGGAACGAGGGCGTATACCGCTTTCCGCTTAACTCGTAGGGACAATTCCCCATGTGCAGGGCGTAAAATCGTGTATAACACGGCGGCACATCGCGCGGTTTGTCCTGCTTAAAGAGCTTTGCCTAAAAGCTGCCGTTGCCGCCTCCTGTTTTCGCACACTCACTCTAGGAGTTTTATGCTCACCATCTCTACTGTGCCGCTCGTTTTGTGTACGGCACTTGTTGCGTTGACTTTGTTGATTAGCGGTATTGCTAAGGCGAAGGACCCGCAGAGTACCGTGACCGGTATTCAGAATCTTGGTTTGGAGAAGATCGCGCCGACCCGTGCGGTGTCGCTGATCTTGCCGTGGTTCGAAATCGCACTAGCCGCCGTCCTGTTGCTGTCGCCGGAGCGTTTGTCTGTTGTGATTGCTTCGGGTTTGGCGTTGATTCTGATGCTGTTCTATACGGTGGTGATTGCGCGCGCGCTGGCGACGGGTCGTACTGCGGGTTGTAATTGTTTTGGTTCTGAATCGAATGCGCCGGTGAGCCGTTATACGCTGGTCCGTAATGTTACGTTGTTGCTGGCGACGGCTGGTGCGCATGCAAGCGCATTGAGGGGCGGCACGGGTGTTGTGTCAACTCTGCTGGGTCTGGGTAATAGCGGCTGGACTTGGGTTTTTGGGGCAGCGCTGATTGCTGTGACGTTGGAGGCTGTCCGCCGCGGTGATGCTCTTGCACAGCCGGAGCCGCAGGCTGAGGTGATTTTGCCGGAGCCGGTGTATGACGAGGACGGTGAAGAGCAGTATGTTCGCGTGCCGATTCCGCATGCGGCGCTGTACCTGGAGAATGGTCACCACACGAATATGCGTGCGTTGGCTAAGAATCAGGCGCGTGTGCTGGTGTTTGTGTCGGCGACCTGCGCTGGTTGTGTGAAGTTTTTGAAGACGATGTCTTCGTGGCAGCAGCGTCTGCCGCAGGTGGCGTTGCATCCGGTGTATTCGAGTCTGGATTCGTTGCAGACCTCGCGTAATGCGGGTACGTTGCCGGAGGGTTTGACTCCGTTGATTGACCGTGAGGCTGGTGCGCACGCGAATTTCGGTAATGGTGTGCCGTTGGCTGTGGTTTTGGGTGCTGATGGTCTGATTGCTGGCGGCCCGGTGGCTGGTAAGGAGCAGGTTGAGGAGCTGCTTGCCGATATTGAGGCGCAGTTCGCTGAGGTTGCTCGTCTGGCTCAGGAGGAGCGTCAAGAGCAGATGCGTAAGGCGCTTGCTGAGGATACATCGAGTACTGCTGGCGATCACCTCTAACCGTTCCTCTGTAGTTTCTCTGCTTTTTGTGAGGCCTCGATAGCCCCGTCCGGCTCTTACTGCCCTTACTGGCAGGTGCCGGGTGGGGCTATGCTAGAACGTAGCGCACACACCGCATATATGCCGCGGTCACCTTGCCTGGTGGCGGTTGGCGCATCCCAACCCTGTCTAAGGAGTTTTTATGGCAATGATGAGTTTCAACGCTCCGGGTGAGCGTGAGAAGTCCTTGTGGCTGGTCCGTAAGGAGAGCAACCCGAATCATTCTCAGTGGTACATTGACCGTTTTAAGGCGATGGAGGCTGAGGGTAATGATATGGCGGGTGAGTCTCGTCTGGTGAACGCTATGGCTTCTCGTGGTGCGAAGATTCTTGATGCGGGTTCGGGTCCTGGTCGTGTGGGTAAGCAACTGCACGCGTTGGGTCACCGTGTGACGGGTGTTGATATTGATCCTGAGCTGATTGAGGAGGCGCGCCGCGTCTGCCCGGATGCTACTTGGATTACCGCTGATTTGGTGGATTTGCCGGAGGTGCTGGGCATTGAGGGTGACGCGACGGCGGAGAATGGTTTTGAGCTGCTGGTGTGTGCGGGTAATGTGATGGGTTTCCTGGCCCGTTCGACTCGTAAGCCGGTGGTGGAGAATTTCCGTCGCGTGTTGGCTCCTGGTGGCCGTGCGGTGGTTGGGTATGGTTCGGGTCCGGGCCGTGATTATGCGTTTGAGCAGTTCCTCTCTGATGCGCGCGCGGCTGGTCTGAATGTTGATAACACGTATTCGTCGTGGCAGATGCACCCGTTTGTTGGGGGCTCTTCGGATTTTTTGGTGGCGGTGTTGTCGCGCCCGGCGAACTAGGCTCGCTTCTAAAACTGGCGCGCAATGCGTCTTGAGTTAGGCATACAAATGGCCCGGCGCTTACCCCCGTGTGGGGTGGGTACCGGGCCATTCCGTATTCGGAAGATGCACATCCAAGAAGAAGCACCGGTGAAGCGTGGGTGTTCTAGCGGATAAGGTAGATGGTGCGGGCGATTTCTTCGGGCATGAAGGATGCTGCGAAGAGGATTGCCACGATGATGACGGCGAGTGCGGTCATGAGGCTGGAACGCCAGCCGGGGTGTAGTTCATTGAAGGTGATAAGTCCCTTGTGTTCTTTGTCCATATTGACCACGTTGATCTGCTTGTAGATGGTGGTTTGGGCGGAGAGTTTGGAGGAGACTTCTCGCATAGTTTTGCCGTCCCAGATGCGTCCGTCGATGCGCATGAGTTGTTTGCCGTCTTTGTCAACGGCCCACATGGCAGGGAAGCTACGGTAGCGTAAGCGGCCGGCAACGGTTTTGAGTTTCTGGCCGTAGGCTTTTTTTGGGTAGAGCTTTTCGGCGTAGATGGTGTGGTCGATGTTTTCGAGGGGTACGGCTAACCATCCGAAGGTGCGTGCACGGAGCACGTGGGTTTTGGTGATGACGATAATGGTGGGTTTGAGGACTGAGTAGAGGTTGATACCTGCGATGGTGCCGATAAGAAGCACAAAGATGGTGTACGGCAGGGCTGGTCGCTTGTAGAAGATGAAGGCGAGCGCGGCGAGGAGCACGATGGTGCCGGGGAGTGCCGCTTCGATGCGCCTACCGTAGGAGCGCATGCGGGGGTGGAATAGTTCGTTGACTTCGCCGTATTTGGCGGGGACTTCGTGAGCGCGTTCTGCCATATACACAACTTTAGTGTGTGCGGTGCGTGAAACCTAGCGGACTACCTGCGTTACTCTGGTTCTATGCGTAATTTTTCTCCCGTGGAGCGGGTCCTGGCAATGTGGATGGTCGGTGTTGTGGTGGCGGTTTCTGTGGCTACTGCGGCGCTGGTTATGACGAATAAGCTGGTGTATGGTCCGACGGGTCAGGTGCGGGAGTATTTTCATGCGTTGCGTACGGGTAATGGTTCGTATGCGCGTGGTTTATTGGGCGCGCAGATTCCGGAGGGTGATGCGTCGCTGCTGGATGGGGATGCTTTGAGGCGTTCGGTGTCTTCTTTGGGTGAGGTGTCGTATGAGGTGGTGGAGACCAGCGAGGATGGTGAGCATGCGACGGTGCGTGCTTCATATTCTTTGGGGGGTTCGCAGCAGCATACGGATTTTCGTTTGCACCGTTCGGGCACGCATTGGGGCTTTTTTGATAAATGGGCTATTGATGAGGCGTCTTTGCCGTCGGTGAAGGTGAATATTCAGGGTGTGGAGGCTGCGACGATTAATAACCGTAAGGTTGCGGTAGATAAGGGTGCGGCGTCGTTCCCGGTGTTTTATCCGGGTGTGTATGCGGTGTCCTATGATTCGACGGTGTATACAGCGCAGAAGGTGAATGAGGTGGTGACTGCGCAGGATGCGAATCATTCGGTGCGTATGGAGTTGAAGCCGAGTGATAATGCTTTGTCGTCGGTGAAGGAGCAGGTGCAGGATCATTTGCAGAAGTGCACCCAGCAGAGCACTCTTTATCCTGGTGGGTGCCCTTTTGAGTATGCGTTTACGGGGCGTGTGGATTCTGAGGTGAAGTGGTCTGTTGAGAAGGTTGCGGATCCGCAGGTGAGTGTGAGTTCGGCGGGTGTGTGGTCGTTGAAGCCGATGTCGGGTACGGCGAAGGTGTCGTTTACTCAGTTGGATTTATACACGGGTACACGTTCGCAGGTGCAGAAGGAGATTCCGTTTACGTTGAAGGCGTCGGTGGAGGCGGATGCGAAGGCGGTCCGCGTCTCCTTCTAAGAACGAACGGCGAGAGCCAATATACTCTGAATACGACATCAGGGTGCCCGAGCGAAGCGAGGACGGGTGCCCCTGTAGGAGCGAGGATGACCCAGCCTTTTCGCATCCCACAATCCTAAAAGTACAAAGGGAACCGGCACTATCCGCAGCGGTATTAGGGCAGCACAACAGAATAGGGTCAGTATTATCCGTATCGATATCAGGGGGTGTCCGAGTATAACGAGGACGGGTGCACCTGTAGGAGCGAGGATAATACTGACCCTTAATTCTTTTCTGTTATAGATCCCTAGTTGATACCGCGCAGGTCCAGGACGAGTTCGCTTTCGTCTGCCTCGTCACCGGTCACGACGACGGGAATACCCCAGTCCTGCTGGTAGAGGTGGCATGCTGCGTGCTCGGGGATATCACCGCCGGGGGTGCCGTCGCAGGCGGCGGCGCGGGCGGTGATGTGCAGGACTGCCTCGGTGATTTCGGGGTTGAGCACGAGGGTGCGGGTCAGTCCGGTGGAGGTGCCGGCCCCTTCCAGGATGAAGTTCTCGGGGGTGGATGAGATCTTCAGCTGAGTGGGGTCGCCCCAGCGGGTGTCAAGCTTCTGGCCGGTGGGCACGGTGAATCGTGAGGTGAATTTGAGGGTGCCGCCGGTGAGCTTGGTGGAGGGGCGTGCGGTGGTGATGGCGCCTTCGTCGACGTGCTGTGCCTTGGCGGGGATGGAGGCGCGTACAAGCTGGTGGGCGTTTGTTTCGACGATGATGAGGCGCGGTTCTTCGCCGGGTACTTCTTCGACGAGCAGGTCGGAGGGTTCATCGAGGCCGCGTTCGAGGGTACCGAGGGTGCCGGTTGCGGGGTCCCAGCGGCGGATGGCGCCGTTGTAAGTGTCAGCGACTGCGATGGATCCGTCGGGTAGTTCGGTCAGACCGAGGGGGTGCTGCATGCGGGCGGTGTCGGAGTCACCGTCGACGAAGCCGAAGTCGAACAGGCCTTTGCCAACGGCGGAGGTGACCTGTACGCCGTCTTCGGCGAAAGTGACGTGGCGCAGGCCGCTGGTTTCGGAGCATGCGATCCAGAGGCTGCCGTCGCGTGCTTCGATGATGCCGGAGGGCTGGGCGAACCATGCGTCGGCGGCGGGGCCGTCGGCGAGGCCTTCGACGCCGGAGCCTGCGAAGATGCTGACGGCACCGTTGGTGGGGTCGTAGCCGAAGAGCTGGTGGGTGCCTGCCATGGCGATGATGAACTGGCCGGCTTCGCGGGAGTAGACGGCATCCCAGGGTGAGGAGAGCGCGATCTCGGTGGCGGGTACGCCGGCGGGGATGTGGTTGGGGTCACCGGTAATGGTGTTTTCGCCGTCGATGACGCGCTGCACGCCGTTGCCTGCGAGGGTGCGCACTTCACCGGTGCTCAGGTTGAGGGAGCGCAGGCGGTGGTTGACGGTGTCGGCTACCAGCACGTCGTAGCCGAGCTGTTCGCGCAGGTTTTCGGGTACGAGGGCGAGGCCTGCGGGTTCGTTGAAGCGTGCTTCGGTGGCGGTACCGTCGACGTGGCCCTTGACGGGGTGGTTGACGGGGTCATCGCCGCCACCGTAGGTGTTGATGACGGTGTTGAGGTCGGCTGCTACCTGCAGGATGCGGTGGCGTGCGCTGTCTGCGACGAGGTAGGTACGTTCGCGGTTGCCGAAGAGGTTTGCGGGGCCAAATTGAGCGGGCAGTTCGATTGCTTTGCCGGGGAAGGCGTAGGTGCCGGCTGCCTTGGGGCGAGGCACGTAGGGGCCGTCGCCGCGGTGCAGGGTGCCCTTCGCTTCGTGTTCTGCGACGAGTTCATGGACGAGGGAAGTGAGGCCCTGTACGTGGCCTTCGCCGGAGAGGTGGGCGACGATGTAACCTTCGGGGTCGACGACGACGAGGGTGGGCCATGCGCGGGCGGTGTATGCCTGCCAGGTGGTCAATTCGGGGTCGTCGAGTACCGGGTGGGTGATGTGGTAGCGGTCGACGGCTGCGGCAAGCGCTACGGGGTCTGCTTCGTGTTCGAATTTGGGGCTGTGTACGCCCACGGTGACGAGTACATCGGAGAATTCTTCTTCGAGGGGGCGTAGTTCGTCGAGGACATGCAGGCAGTTGATGCAGCAGAGGGTCCAGAAGTCGAGAATAACGATTTTGCCGCGAAGATCCTGCAGGGTGAGGTTTTTGTCGCCGGTGTTGAGCCAGGCTCGACCTTCGAGTTCGCTGGCACGTACGCGTACGCTGCGGATGGTGTTCTCGCTCATGGTTCTCTCTCCTGTTGGGTGCGCCATGTGTGGGCGCGTTGGTTTGCTGTCCCCATTATGCCAGCGTGGGGTGGGTGGTTCGCTGGGAGTTGAGGTTTGTGACTTGGGGGCTTAATGACTCGTCATATTAAGTCACATTGCGGGTAGTGTGTGGATACATAAAAGCGCCCCGCACGCATCACGTTCGGATGCGCACGGGGCGTCTTATAAGTCACAGGCTTGTTACGCTCTGCAAGCATCACTAGCTACTATTACTCTTTACAGCTTACTTGGGCTGTACGGGCTTGACGGGGTTCACGGTGGCGCCGACAGGCTTGAGGGGTACGGAGGGTACTTCGATTGTGTTCTTGCCGCCGGTCTGTTTCCAGGCACCGTTAGCTTCTACCTCGACTACGCCATTCTCACCGGTCTGTTCCCAGGAGCCGTCTGCTTTCACCTCTATATTGCCACTCGGGCCGACGCGTTCCCAAGAGCCGTCAGCATCAACTTCTACAATATCGCCGTTGGGGGCGTGGTAGGACCAGCCGCCGTCAGGGTCGATCTGGATCATGGTGTAGCCGTTGACGGCTGCGTTGCCGTTGCCTGCGTTGACGCTGGTACCGTTGGCACCGTTGACGGTCACGCCGTCTTCGGTAACGGTGACGGTGCCTTGGGAACTAGTTGCAGTGGCGCTCGGGGAGGCTGCGTCGCTTGCTTTGACGGTAACCTGGCCGTTGCCTGCTGCATCGGCGGTGGATGAAGCCTTGGCGGTTGCAGTGGCAACGGGTACCGGAGTGGCGGCGGATGTATTCTGCTCACCGCAGGCACTCAGGCTGAGTGCTGCGATTGCTGCGAGGGACAGTGCTGCCACGCCGGTGCGGAAGCGACGGTTGGTGGTCTGTGCGGAAGTATGCTGGGCTGGGCGTTCCATGAGGTGGTTCTCCTTGTGCCTACCGGAAGATTAATCGTCCCGGGTTTGTATGGTTGATTTTCCGGGTGGGATGGGGCCGTTGTGTATTGTGTGTGGCTTTTCCTTCACCGGTGACTCCAGCATAGGGGGTGAGTCTAAGATTGAGCTTTAGTTTGCTGTGTTTATGCTGTGTCCAGACAGCAATGTATAAGTATTTTTCCAAAGGGGTTTCATATTTGCGGTTTTTTGGCTTAGCTTATGCATAGCTTTCTATCTATATGTATAAGTTTTCTTTATTTTTTCTGTAGTCCCCCCTAGCTTCTTCTGTGAAATAGGGATAGTTTCTGTGTTTTCAGCTCAACCACACAATTAATGTCATAAAGACACAACTAATCAGCGATTCTAGGGGGCCGCCTCACCTGCTAGGGGCGCTTCCGCTACTTGAGCCCCCTTCGGCAGGGTTTTCTCCACTATTTTCCCTTGGGCAGGCATAACAAAAGACCCCCACCGTGAGGGTGGGGGTCTTTTGTCAGATTCAAAGTCTCAAGAGTTACTTCTTCTGAGCGACTGCTGCCTTCAGCTTGGAGCCTGCGGTCAGCTTCACGCCGTGACCGGCGGGAATCTGGATAGTTTCGCCGGTCTGCGGGTTACGGCCGGTACGAGCTGCACGGTCGGTGCGCTCGATTGCCATCCAACCGGGGATGGTAATCTTCTCGCCCTTGGAGACGGAAGACTCGAAAACCTGGAACACTGCGTCGAGTACTGCGTTGACGGTTGCCTGGCTCTTGCCAGACTTCTCTGCAACCTCTGCAACGAGTTCGGTACGGTTCTTAGCCATTAGGGTGCCCCTTCCAGAGACTTAGATTTGAGTCTAAAGCGAGTGACCGTCTTGCGACGGAAAACCGTTTAGGAACTAAAATACCAGATTTACCAGCTGGACTTGGTGATACCGGGCAGCTCGCCACGGTGTGCCATCTCGCGGAAGCGCACGCGGGAGATACCGAACTTCTGGAAGGTACCGCGGGGGCGGCCGTCGATCTGGTCGCGGTTACGCACGCGAACGGGGGAAGCGTTGCGGGGCAGCTTCTGCAGTGCCACGCGTGCTGCTTCGCGCTCCTCGGGGGTAGCGTTCTCGTCGATCAGGGTCTTCTTCAGTGCGATACGCTTCTCGTTGTAGCGAGCGACGATGACCTTGCGCTGCTCGTTGCGAGCGATCTTGGACTTCTTAGCCATTCTTAGCGCTCCTCTCGGAAGTCAACGTGCTTGCGGACGACGGGGTCGTACTTCTTCAGCACCATGCGGTCGGGGTTGTTGCGGCGGTTCTTACGGGTCACGTAGGTGTAACCGGTGCCAGCAGTGGACTTGAGCTTGATGATAGGACGGAGGTCCTTAGCCTTGGATGCCATTTACTAGATCTTCTCCCCGCGTGCGATGATTTCTGCAACAACGGCATCGATGCCACGAGCATCGATAACCTTGATGCCCTTAGCGGACACGTTCAGGGTTACCTTACGACGCAGCGAAGGAACCCAGTAGGTCTTCTTCTGAACGTTCGGATCGAATCGACGCTTGTTGCGGCGATGCGAGTGCGAAATGCTGTGTCCAAAGCCGGGAACAGCTCCGGTCACCTGGCAGACTGCTGCCATGTTTCACTCCTTTATTGATTGACTTTTATGACGGTACGCAGTCGATGTTACTCGTGAGCGTCCCGCCACCAATGTAGAAGCACCGGGTTATTCGCCGGGCTAGAGTGTTTGAGATCGTCACGTGGGTGAGAGGCCACGTATCGATCCCCGCCGCGGGAAAAACGGTGAAGCTTATTAGTGTCGAGAGGCGTTTCCACCACTACGAACAGCGTTAAATTCTAGGTAAATACGGGGGTTCGTGCAAGCCTGCACGCCGGATTTTGCCTTAAAAATCCGCGGAATCTCGGTGTTCTGAGCCGATTGCACCTCATTTAAGCGAAGTGCTTGATTCGCAGATGCACGCCTGCCCTCGAACGGCAAACATACCTATCCATTCTACCAAAAATGGGTGTTTTTGCAAGTCCAGATGTTTTTAAGGAATTCTATAACACCCCTAGTCAGGCATTAATGCGCCATTTTAAGAACGGACATTCTCTATGTGACCGGGGATAAATTACACCGGTGAAATTCGTGTTGTGAGATTAACAGCTTAAGCCGGTTTTAAGCCGTAGACAGCCCCACGTAGCCAACTCTTACGGTGTGCGTAGGGCTGTTAAACAGGTTTAAACACGCGTTTAAAGAGCATTTAACTCTCGTTTTAACGCTTCCACCCCGGTTTTAAAGGGCAGTCTATGGGTTCGCAACGGTACGAATAACGGCGGATTGACCCCTTCCCGTTACGGCGTAGATGCAGACACAAATACGGCACAAATGCAGCGCATGGCACTCCCCCGGCATACAGTTCTACACCGTAACATGCGACCCTCGGCGTTAGCTCTTAAGGCCTGCCGCGAGGACCCACTCCGGGTACTTGGGGCTCACACCGTCGCCGGAGCTCGTGCCCTTCAGCCGGCGACCAATCCACGGCAGGGCAAACTCGCGGACCCAGCGTGCCTCCTGCTCGACCTTCTCACGAGCGGTCAGCTGCACCTCCGGGGGTATTACCGGTTCGGTGACCACACCGGGCAGGCCGAGCTGTGCCAGCACGCGGGATGCGAAGCGTTCGTGGCCGAGGTGGTTCATGTGCAGGCGATCGTCAGCCCATAGACGCCAGTCGAGAAAGTCATTCCAGCGCCAGTAGTCGATGATGTGCACGCCGTAGTCTTCAGCGATACCGCGCAGTAGCTCGTTGTAGGTGGCAGTGCGGCCGCGGGTACGGGAGAAGGGGCCTTGGCCCTGCACATCCAGGCCGGTTACGGTAAGCACTTCGATTCCTTCGCCGCGCAGGGTGGCGAAGGCTTCGTCTACGTGAGTCATGAGCCGGTCAATATCCACGTTGGGTCGCATGATGTCGTTGCCACCGCCGTAGAAGGTGACGAGGTTGGGCTTCAACTCCAAGGCGTGGGGCAGCTGCTCCTCAAGGATGGGGATGAGCAGACGGCCGCGGATGGCGAGGTTTACGTACTGCGCCTGCGGGTCTACTGCACCGAGGCCTTCGGCAACGCGGTCTGCCCAGCCGCGCAGGCTGTTAGGGCGGCGGCGGTCAACATCGCCCACGCCTTCGGTGAAGGAGTCGCCGATTGCCACGTAGCGTACTGATTCACCGTTGAGCATGCCGTTGGAGTCCAGGAGCGGGGTCGTCATTGTGTTCTTCTTTCCGGGCCTCTGTAGAGATTGCCCCCTTTTGTGGAAGAAGCCGGCACACCCGCGCGATGTACCGGGTTCTTCGCTGAGCTTTCAGTGCGTCCTGTTGCCCAGTATCCCATTGTTATGGGCGCTTCAACAGATACGAGCGGGGGTTTCTTAGGATTTGACAGCACTCTGCGTGCTATGCGGAGAGACGGTATTGGGTTGGGCGTCATCATCCTTACAGGGAATTGAGAATAGCAAATCCTCCGCTCTGTTCACACTTCTATAGAACAGCGTGGAGGATTTGCTATATTGGCGAACTTTAGAAGTTCACTTTTCCGTTGACGAGCCAGCCGCCTTTCGATGCACGCTGGAAGACTTCCTGAGCCATGGTGCGGCCGTAGGTCTTGGAGATATGGTTATCATCAAAGTAGACGTAGATGTTTCCAATCACGGGGCTGCACATGCCGTCCGGGCAGTACACGTCCTTCAGATCCACCATGACGGCACCCTGGTCGCGGTACTTGTCGAAGATTTCCTGTGCGGGGTTTTCTTCGGCGTACTTTTCGCTTGCGGGTCGTGCACAGGAACTCTTGTCGGCACCGGCCTTCTGAGCGCATTCGTAAATGTTGTACTCGAAGCGCGGGTTATCGCGCAGGCCGATGACCTGGACTCCTGCCTCAGTGAGGCGGCGGACCGTCTCGTCGAGGCTCGAGTCGACTCGTTCGTCGTTCGAGCGGGCCTGGGCAACGGTGGCGATAAGCACCACGGTCTGCGGCTTACGCTTAATAATTTCCTCGGTCATCTTGGTGTTGAATTCCGAGCATTCGTTGCTGGCATTGACGGCGTGGACCGGGTACTGGCAGCCACCGAATAGGTAGGTCTGCAGATTGGTCTTGGTCTGTTCTGCAATGGGCTTGAAGATGCTCAGCGCCTGCTCAGCGTGGGAGTTACCGATGACCATTGTCAGCGGCGCGTCCTCGGGGCCGTACTTCTGCACGCTGCAGTATTTGGCGAGTGCCGGGTCGGATGGCGCGAAACCACCAGCGCAGGGGTCGCTCAGTCCGTCGAACTGGGTTTTGACGTCGCCACCGGAGGGGATGGGGGTGTCAATGAGTCCCTGCTGGGGGCCGCCGATAGCCCGGGCACCGGGGTAGTTTTCACTGGCGGTCTGTACCTTCAGTTCGGCATTGTGCTCGGACTGGGCGTTGCGGTAGCCAATCCAGGTCTGTGCGGCGACCAGGGGTATGCCTGCGACCAGGAAGATTGCGAGGATGAAGGCGAGCTGGTCTGCCCAGGTCTTGACGGAGAAGACGGTCTTGAAGCGCATCTTCATCATGAGCCAGGGTACGAAGGGGTCCTTGCGGTAGCGCAGCGGCTTCTCGACAAAGCGGATAAGCAGCCAGGCCAGGCCGATGGAGGCAAGGATGATGACGGCACCTTCGATGAAGTTCACTCGGGAGGTGCCGACAGCGCTGCTGTAGAGAATGAGGATGGGCCAGTGTACCAGGTACAGCGCGTAGGAGATGTTGCCGAGGTTCTGCAGGGGCGCGGAGACCAGCAGCCGATCGATACCCCAGCGGCTGTTGGTGCGGCCTGCCATGATGACGAGCGCGCCGGAGAGCACGGGCCAGAGTGCCAGGTAGCCGGGGAATGCTCGTTCGACGGGGAGAATTGCGCCGCAGGTGACCAGACCGATAATGCCGATCCAGCCCATGACAATTCGCGTCTTTTCGGGTGCTTTCCACTTGAGAGTGAGCATTGCCAGCAGAGTACCGATGGCAAATTCCCAGAGGCGGGTGCGGGTGTCAAAGTAGGCGAATCCCTGGTTGGTGTCGGTTTCAACGATGGAGAAGGTCAGGGATGCGACGAACACCGTGTTGAAGACAAATACCGCGGTGGTGAAGAGGTTCCCGCGGAATCTGCGTACGAAGTAGGCTACTGCTGCGAAGAGCAGGGGCCAGATGATGAAAATCTGTCCCTGGATGGAGAGCGACCAGAAGTGCTGGAATGGTGACTTCACGGAGGCGTTTTGGGCGTAGTAGTCTACGGAGCTAAACGCGAGGTTCCAGTTCTGGAAGTAGAACAGGGAACTCGTTGCGTCGGTTACGGTTTGCGACCAGCGGCTGGGTGCAAGGATGAAGAAGGACGCAATGGTGGTACCCGCAATAACTACTGTGGCTACCGGCAACAGACGCTGGAAAACGTGCAGCCAGTAGCTCAGGAGGTTGAGGAGCTTGCCTTCGTTGATCTTACGCATGAAGGAGAGCGAGAGTAGGAAGGCGGAGATGAAGATGAATACATCCACACCGCCAGAAACTTTACCGAACCAGACGTGGTAGAGCACCACAAGGAGCACGGCGAAGGCACGCAGACCCTGAATTTCAGGGCGGAACCCTCTCGATTCGATGAACTTTTCGAGGGGGTAGTCGCTGGCTTCGCGTGCTTTGATGCTGTGCGGTGCAGTGGTGTAGGCTTCCTGCGAGGGGGGGGGCTGCGGGATTCCGGAGGTTTCAGACATTCTCGGTTCCTCAGGATGGATCGTTGATGTGTTGTACGGGTTCTGTAGACACTACAGGACCCGTACAATAAAATCCTGACTCGCACCTCTGCTATGAGGCTGGTGCGAACCAGGATTTTTCTGAGCCCCCTACCGGATTCGAACCGGTGACCCTCTGTTTACAAGACAGATGCTCTGGCCAACTGAGCTAAGGAGGCAACCTGTCCAGTGTACCCTATTCTCGCGGTGGAGTCTGCTTAGTTGTTCTTTTAGGTTTTGGTTGAGAATACTTCTAAATTATGGGGTGCTGGTACGTTCGTTTCTTTCGTTTTACCCCTTAAGAGCACCACTTCTGTATGCTGCTCACTCATCCCTTGTACTCATCACAGTGTATGGAAAAACCCGGTAGCCTCGCATGGAGGTTACCGGGTTTTTCTATCGAAGAGGTTACTTCTTCTTAGCTTCGATCTTTTCCTTCAGGAAGGTACTGAAGTCGTTGCTGGTGTACTGGTCACCATCAACGAAGACGGTCGGGGTACCCTGAATGCCGTTCTTTGCGGATTCAGCGTTGACCACGTCCACGAAGGGGCGCCACTTGCCGTCGTTCATATCGGAGCCGATAGACGCACCGTGCTTAGAAGCGATGTCAGCGATTTGTTGGTTGTTCATGTCACCACTACCCCGCTTGTTGAAGATTTCGCGCTGGTAGTTCAGGAATTCACTGGTACTGATCTGGTTTGCCACGGAGTATGCTGCTGCCGCATTACGGGCGGAGTATGCGGTGGGCGAGGTGCGGTCCAGGAAGGTCAGGTTACGGATTTCCAGGGTGATGGTGCCGTCTTCGACGAGCTTCTGGATTTCTTCACCGTACTTCTTCTCGAACTCTGCGCAGTGCACGCAGTTGTAGTCCTGGAAGATGGTCACGCGAACGGGCTGGCCGTTCTTGGATGCCTCTTCAGCGGTCTGCACACCCGGGGGCAGAGTATTGACTGCTGCTACTGTTCCGTTGACCATGGGGGTTACGGAGGAGGTCGAGGTTGCAAGCTGCTTGAAGTCGCGGCTCTCCTGGGTGGAGGAGTTCTGGACGATGCCGTCCTTGGTCAGCACGATACCACCGTATTCGTTGGCGCTGGAGGGCACCGGGCCGCTTTCTGCTACCTTGGTATTCTTGTTGCCGTTGACTACGACGAAGCCGATGATACCTACGATAATGAGGGCCACGGCGAGTACGCCGAACTGGAGCCAGCGGCGGCTTGCCTGGCTGGGGCTCTTCTTGGCCTGCTGGGCCGCAATCTGGCGGGCTTTTTCGCGGGCGTCGGTCGACATGCCTGCTCCTTTGGTTGGGATTATGGGTGGCGGTTCGTCCACTTCATCTAGCCTACTCCGGTTGGAGTAAGCGTCATCCGAGTAAAGATGACCTGACTCTTCCGGCACGGGGTTGTTCTTATCCGCTATAGGGTGTTCTAGAGTTATAGCTTCCTGCCGTATATGGCAGCTGAAAGCTATATCGATCAGTTCCTATCACGTGGATAGGTTCTGTCTTATCTCTAGTATGGACGTACCGCGCTACCCGTCTAGCCTACCGAATGGGTGCCGTATCGGCTAGTTAATACTCTGACTGAGATACTGTGATGTCTATTCTCACGCTCTCAGCTTATTTTCCTTATAAGCTTTCGTAACTCTGAGAGGTTCCTACCTGCCGCAAGCTAAGCCGAGGCACCCACCCGGTTCAGCTCACCAGCCGTTAGGGAATGTTGTAGACTTCCACTCCACCAATGAAGGAGCGGGTGTTGTAGTTACCCTTCCATTTCCATTTCACGCTCAGGCCGTGCTTCTCCAGTACGGGAATAACCGTCTCTCGCAGCAACTGTACAGAGAGCTTCTCGTGAAGGGCCCTAATCTCTTCCTTCTGCGCATCGCTCAGGATATTCCATTTTTCTTCGTCCCTGGGGTAAGCAAGGAAGGAACCAAAACCAATGTAGGTGCCGCCGCTCTCAGCCAGGCTTTCGGTGTCTTGCTGATGGAAGTAGATGTATCCCTTCCATTCACGGCTATCGTCCATTTCGCCCCAGATTTCTGCGGATGCGCAGGTACCGCAGCAGGTAAAGTTCTGTCGTGCAATGACTCTTTCTTCTTCCAGGGCTGCGAAGGCACGGTTGAGGTTGGAGTTCTTCTGCATTTCGGGGGTAATGCCCAGCTCAGCGGCAAAGGCACGACGACGCTTGATGAGCTCTTCAGTGTACTCTTCAGCCCGCTTTTCCCAGAGCTTGCTATCTTCATCGTCGTATCCCAGGTCGAGGGCGCCCATAATACTTTCGACGTACAGGTCAGTGTCAGGTTCTCCCATGAAGATTAGGGGCCAGAGGCCCCAACGCAGCTCGGCTTCGTCTTCTTCGTCCAGTCCCCATTCTTTGGGGAATGGCAGGTCAAGGCGTTCTTCGCTCCAGCGTTCGTAGATGTCTTCTCATCAGCCATGATGATGCTCCTTTGCTTGCTCTCTACTTATTGAGGTAGAGATGCGGCCTGCTTTTGTTGTTAAGGTATCAAGAGTTTCTCCACTGCGCCCTCTATTTTCGTCATTCAGACGGAGCTGTTAACTTCCCATCTCGTCGCCCCTGCATCAGGTTGGCAGGCTGTCTAGGCTGCATCCCCTGTTTCTCTGCTTCTCAGCTGAGTCTCTGAATCTTTGCACCTCTGATGAATTAGGTGTCTTTCGTTCTAGGAATTTTTGGGTACACAAAAAGAGGGGAAGACCTATAAGGTCTTCCCCTCTTGAATAAAAAACCCGCGGTGACCTACTCTCCCACACCCTCAAAAGTGCAGTACCATCGGCGCAAAGAGCCTTAGCTTCTGGGTTCGGAATGGAACCAGGCGTTTCCCTCTTGCTATAACCACGGAAAATCTAGCGAATAACTGTGTTATTCAAAATTTCCGAATAAAAAGCCTCAACCTCCCGAAGGAAGCCCAGGGTTATTATCCAAAAACCATACAGTGAACGCAAACAACAAACAACTTCCTGAAAAGTAAGCCTTCAGCCTATTAGTACCAGTCAACTCCACGAGTCTTCAGTCCTCGCTTCCATACCCGGCCTATCAACCTCATCATCTATAAGGAGCCTCACACACCAAAAAGTGCCAGGAAATCTCATCTCGAAACAGGCTTCCCGCTTAGATGCTTTCAGCGGTTATCCCTCCCGAACGTAGCCAATCAGCCATGCACCTGGCGGTACAACTGACATACCAGAGGTTCGTCCGTCCCGGTCCTCTCGTACTAAGGACAGCCTTTCTCAAATTTCCAACGCGCGCAGCGGATAGGGACCGAACTGTCTCACGACGTTCTGAACCCAGCTCGCGTACCGCTTTAATGGGCGAACAGCCCAACCCTTGGGACCGACTCCAGCCCCAGGATGCGACGAGCCGACATCGAGGTGCCAAACCATGCCGTCGATATGGACTCTTGGGCAAGATCAGCCTGTTATCCCCGAGGTACCTTTTATCCGTTGAGCGACGGCCGTTCCACAACGTACCGCCGGATCACTAGTCCCGACTTTCGTCCCTGCTCGACCTGCCAGTCTCACAGTCAAGCTCCCTTGTGCACTTACACTCAACACCTGATTGCCAACCAGGCTGAGGGAACCTTTGGGCGCCTCCGTTACACTTTAGGAGGCAACCGCCCCAGTTAAACTACCCATCAGGCACTGTCCCTGAACCAGATCATGGCCCGAAGTTAGACATCCAGATTGACCAGAGTGGTATTTCAACAACGACTCCACACAAACTAGCGTCCATGCTTCACAGTCTCCCACCTATCCTACACAAGCCAAACCAAACACCAATACCAAACTATAGTAAAGGTCACGGGGTCTTTCCGTCCTGCTGCGCGAAACGAGCATCTTTACTCGTACTGCAATTTCGCCGAGTTCATGGTTGAGACAGTAGGGAAGTCGTTACTCCATTCGTGCAGGTCGGAACTTACCCGACAAGGAATTTCGCTACCTTAGGATGGTTATAGTTACCACCGCCGTTTACTGGGGCTTAAATTCTCAGCTTCGCCACAAAGGCTAACCAATCCTCTTAACCTTCCAGCACCGGGCAGGAGTCAGTCCGTATACATCGTCTTACGACTTCGCACGGACCTGTGTTTTTGATAAACAGTCGCTTCCCCCTGGTCTCTGCGACCCATACACGCTCCGGGCAGCAAGTACCCATCACGCTCAAGGTCCCCCTTCTCCCGAAGTTACGGGGGCATTTTGCCGAGTTCCTTAACCATGATTCTCTCGATCGCCTTAGTATTCTCTACCTGATCACCTGTGTCGGTTTAGGGTACGGGCGGCTAAAACCTCACGCCGATGCTTTTCTCGGCAGCATAGGATCACCAAATCCCCCAAAAACAGGGTCCCATCACGTCTCAGGCACACAGCCGGCGCATTTAACAACCGACAACCCTACACGCTTAGACCACGACAACCATCGCGTGGCTTGGCTACCTTCCTGCGTCACACCTGTTAACACGTTTACCTCCAAAGATCGGGCCCCACAACCCACACAACACACAAACAAAAGCCTGCACATCATGCTTCGCATGGTTAGCATCACAATATCAGTATGGGCGGTTTTTCACCGGTACGGGAATATCAACCCGTTATCCATCGACTACGCCTGTCGGCCTCGCCTTAGGCCCCGACTAACCCAGGGCAGATTAACTTGACCCTGGAACCCTTGATCATCCGGCGGATGAGTTTCTCACTCATCTTTCGCTACTCATGCCTGCATTCTCACTCGCATAGCCTCCACCACTGGTTTACACCGCAGCTTCACCGGCCACACGACGCTCCCCTACCCAACAATCCAAAAAGATCATTGCCACAACTTCGGCGGTGTACTTGAGCCCCGCTACATTATCGGCGCAGAATCACTTGACCAGTGAGCTGTTACGCACTCTTTCAAGGATGGCTGCTTCTAAGCCAACCTCCTGGTTGTCTAAGCAACTCCACATCCTTTCCCACTTAGCACACGCTTAGGGGCCTTAGTTGGTGGTCTGGGCTGTTTCCCTCTCGACAATGAAGCTTATCCCCCACTGTCTCACTGCTACGCTCTCACTTACCGGCATTCGGAGTTTAGCTGACGTCAGTAACCCGTGAAGGCCCATCGGCCATCCAGTAGCTCTACCTCCGGCAAGAAACACGCAACGCTGCACCTAAATGCATTTCGGGGAGAACCAGCTATCACAGAGTTTGATTGGCCTTTCACCCCTATCCACAGCTCATCCCCTCCATTTTCAACTGAAGTGGGTTCGGTCCTCCACGACGTCTTACCGTCGCTTCAACCTGGCCATGGATAGATCACTCCGCTTCGGGTCTAGGTCATGCCACTCAAACGCCCTATTCAGACTCGCTTTCGCTACGGATACCCCACACGGGTTAACCTCGCGACATAACACTAACTCGCAGGCTCATTCTTCAAAAGGCACGCTGTCACCCCAAAAGGCTCCAACGGCTTGTAAGCACACGGTTTCAGGTACTATTTCACTCCCCTCCCGGGGTACTTTTCACCATTCCCTCACGGTACTGATTCACTATCGGTCACTAAGAAGTATTTAGACTTACCAGGTGGTCCTGGCAGATTCACACGAGATTCCACGAGCCCCGTGCTACTCGGGTGGCCACACCACGGACAGAACAATTTCGATTACGGGACTCTCACCCTCTACGGCCGACCATTCCAAGTCGTTCACCTACCATCCTGAACATCATGCCGGCAGCCAGTTAGAACTGCCACTGTGACTCCCACAACCCCCATGATGCAACGCCTAACCGCTATCACACACCACAGGTTTAGTCTCTTCCGCTTTCGCTCGCCACTACTCACAGAATCATTACATTATTTTCTCTTCCTGCGGGTACTGAGATGTTTCACTTCCCCGCGTTCCCCCCAACCAGCCTATACATTCAGCTGGTGGTAACTCACCATGAAGATGAGCCAGGTTTCCCCATTCGGAAATCCTCGGATCACAGCCCAGTTATCGGCTCCCCGAGGCTTATCGCAGATTCACACGTCCTTCATCGGCTCTTAATGCCAAGGCATCCACCGTGTGCCCTTAATAACTTACACACAATCAAGAAAAATAAGAATCTAAAATCAACAATCAAACCAACACAAAAGCATTGATTCAACGCAAATTCCAGAAGATGCTCGCGTCCACTATATAGTTCTCAAACAACAACCCACAACACAACAACAACACAAGAAAACAAATTCTCACATCATCACCATGCCAGGCAAACAAAGGAACAACACACATGTGTTACCCCAAAACCCAACAATGCGCCTCATCCAACCCAAAACCAATATTCCACCCATGAGCAAAACCACCCACCCGACACTCGCGGATAGTATGGCCAACTAAATGTGCTCCTTAGAAAGGAGGTGATCCAGCCGCACCTTCCGGTACGGCTACCTTGTTACGACTTAGTCCCAATCGCCAATCCCACCTTAGACGGCTCCCTCCCAAAAGGGTTAGGCCACCGGCTTTGGGTGTTACCAACTTTCGTGACTTGACGGGCGGTGTGTACAAGGCCCGGGAACGTATTCACCGCAGCGTTGCTGATCTGCGATTACTAGCGACTCCGACTTCATGGGGTCGAGTTGCAGACCCCAATCCGAACTGAGACCGGCTTTTAGGGATTAGCTCCACCTCACAGTATCGCAACCCTCTGTACCGGCCATTGTAGCATGCGTGAAGCCCAAGACATAAGGGGCATGATGATTTGACGTCATCCCCACCTTCCTCCGAGTTGACCCCGGCAGTCTCCTATGAGTCCCCACCATAACGTGCTGGCAACATAGAACGAGGGTTGCGCTCGTTGCGGGACTTAACCCAACATCTCACGACACGAGCTGACGACAACCATGCACCACCTGTATACCAGCCCCGAAGGGAAACACCATCTCTGATGCGGTCCAGTATATGTCAAGCCTTGGTAAGGTTCTTCGCGTTGCATCGAATTAATCCGCATGCTCCGCCGCTTGTGCGGGCCCCCGTCAATTTCTTTGAGTTTTAGCCTTGCGGCCGTACTCCCCAGGCGGGGCACTTAATGCGTTAGCTACGGCGCGGAAAACGTGGAATGTTCCCCACACCTAGTGCCCAACGTTTACGGCATGGACTACCAGGGTATCTAATCCTGTTCGCTCCCCATGCTTTCGCTTCTCAGCGTCAGTTACAGCCCAGAGACCTGCCTTCGCCATCGGTGTTCCTCCTGATATCTGCGCATTCCACCGCTACACCAGGAATTCCAGTCTCCCCTACTGCACTCTAGTCTGCCCGTACCCACTGCAATACACGGAGTTAAGCTCCGGCCTTTCACAGCAGACGCGACAAACCGCCTACAAGCTCTTTACGCCCAATAATTCCGGACAACGCTCGCGCCCTACGTATTACCGCGGCTGCTGGCACGTAGTTAGCCGGCGCTTTCTCTGCAGGTACCGTCAATCTCTCTTCTTCCCTGCTAACAGAGGTTTACAACCCGAAGGCCGTCATCCCTCACGCGGCGTCGCTGCATCAGGCTTGCGCCCATTGTGCAATATTCCCCACTGCTGCCTCCCGTAGGAGTCTGGGCCGTGTCTCAGTCCCAGTGTGGCCGGTCACCCTCTCAGGCCGGCTACCCGTCGTCGCCTTGGTGAGCCGTTACCTCACCAACAAGCTGATAGGCCGTGAGCCCATCTATAACCACTACATAACGCTTTCCACCAACACCCCATGCGGAGATTGGTCGTATCCGGTATTAGACCCAGTTTCCCAGGCTTATCCCAGAGTTAAAGGTAGGTTACTCACGTATTACTCACCCGTTCGCCACTAATCCACCTAGCAAGCTAGGCTTCATCGTTCGACTTGCATGTGTTAAGCACGCCGCCAGCGTTCGTCCTGAGCCAGAATCAAACTCTCCGTTGAAAAAATAGAAAAGCTTGATAATCTGATCTCAAACAGCGAATCACACACGGGGGTGCGTGACTCAAGCTGACTAAATTTGAAACCATTTGATGATTATCAAATATAAATAAATATTTGGTATTAGTTTCAGTTTCAACCACCATAATGGTGATTTTATTGAACAAAGCACACTATTGAGTTCTCAAGCAACACACCGATTCAACACCTCAACTTACTATTTCAAGCAAGCCTTACCGTTGAACGGTCATTCATGTTATTTCATGATCACCGCGTTCCCGCGGCAACCCAATCAACTATACCAGCGTTTTGTTTGTCATGCAAATCCGTTTTCCGTGATTCACACCACAAAGTTTCTTTCCTAAACTCTTCCACCATCACCAACAAAGCAACCCGGATTTCCTTCAAGCAAGAAACCAAAACACTATACAATTGAAAGTCATTCAACCGCTTCCGACTAGGAGAAACACCGAAGAAGTTCTTCGTTTTTTCCTCCTCGCCGCGGCGACTCATACAACTATACAGACGCCTAAACACCCATGCAACCTAAAAAAGGGTGAAGTAGACCACAAACACGGGGGTTTAGGTCCATCCTGACCCAAACATGACACTAGAACCCCTAGTCAGGAAAGGATAAGCTCCTCAAAAGTTCTTCGAAAAAAGTTTAAAAACCTTCAAAAGAACCCAAAAAACCTGCAGAAGCTCCCTAAAGAGCCCATATAGAAGGGCGACAGAGCCCCTCAGCCTCAAGAAGAGGAGCCCCCCCCATCTCTGGAATCTCTGGATTACCTATATTTCTCTACCGCTACGATTCCCCGTTTCCCCGTTCTGCAGCCTCCCTATATATGAATATATGAACCCATATATATGGGGAGAGCGCAGAAAAGACAGAAAAGGAGGGCACCCCCTCACGGGGACGCCCTCCTCACTCAAGCTACAAGCCTGCAGCTCGCTAGCTTCAAAACTCTAGTTCACGGTAGCGCGACGACGAGAGACGTCGTACAGAGTAATGCCCACAGCCATCGCCGCGTTCAAAGACTCCATCGCAGAATCAATCGGAATCGACACAATCTGATCGCAGTTCTCAGTCACCAGGCGGGACAGGCCCTTACCCTCAGAACCAACCACCACGCACAGCGGCTCATTCGCAAGCTCCAGAGCCGGCAACTCAATATCACCACCGCCATCCAGACCAATCACGAAAATACCCTGCTCCTTAGCCTGCTGAATCACGCGAGTCAGATTAGTCGCCATCGCAACAGGAACACGAGCAGCTGCACCAGCACTAGTCTTCCACGCACCAGCAGTCACAGCAGCCGAACGACGCTCAGGAATAATCACGCCATCACCGCTAAAAGCGGACACGCTACGAATAATCGCGCCCAGGTTACGCGGATCAGTAATACCGTCCAAAGCAACAAACAGCGGCGGAGTCGACAGCTTACCCGAGTGCCAACGCTCCATAGTATCCAGCACCAGGTCAGTCGCATCCGGGTACTTATACGGCGGAATCTGCATCGCAACACCCTGATGCACAGAACCATCAGTCAAACGATCCAGCTCGCTACGCGGAATCTCCAGCATCGGAATATTGCGCTTATTCGCAATAGTCATGATCTCACGAACGCGGTCATCAACCTCAACACGGCTCATGATGTACAAGTGCTTTGAGGGAATCTCAGTACGCAGAGCCTCAAGCACCGCATTACGACCAGTCACCAGCTCATCGCTAGCACGCTTACCACCCAGACGAGTCTGGAACTTACGGTTCGTACCGGTAGCAGCGCGACGCTCAGCAGCACGCTTCATCTTATACGCCTTGTGATAAACGCGGTCCTCAGCCTTCGGAGTAGGCCCCTTACCCTCAAGCGCCTTACGACCGTGACCGCCAGTGCCCTTAGTAGCACCCTTCTTCTTGCTGGTAGCGCCCGGGCGCGAACCTGCCTTAGCCATTCTTCTCTTCCTTCGTCAAAGTAATGAATACGAGTCTACGCGAGAGAAACCCGCGGGACCTAAGCCTTACGCACAAACGCGTGGCACATCACCCTCTAGCCAACGCTCCAGCTCGAACCATTCGCGCCATCCTTCACCTGCACACCAGCAGACGCCAACAGATCACGCATCGCATCAGCCTTCGCCCAATCCTTCTGAGCACGAGCATCAGCACGCTCCGCCAACACCGCCTGAATCAGTGCATCCAGCGCCTCATGCTCAGCACCCGAAGTGCCCTCAGCGTTAAAACTCATCAGCTGAGCCAAACCCAGCACCTCCGCCATAGCCATCACAGCGTTAGCTGCCTCCGAAGCATCCTCACCAGCAGCAAGCGCAGCATTACCCGCACGAGTCTGCTCATGCAGAACCGCCAAGGCACGCGGAATGTTCACGTCATCATCCATAGCCTCAGCAAAAGCCTCCGGAACCTCACGGCCCGGCTTCAGCACATCCTGAGTTGCAGCAAGGAACGCCTCAACACGCTCAATAGCAGTTGCCGCCTCCTGCAGAGACGATGGACGGTAGTCAAGAATCGAACGATAATGCGCACTACCGAGATAGTAACGAACCACCAGCGGACGAGCCATCTGCAGCATCTGCGCCGGCGAAATCGTATTACCAATCGACTTCGACATCTTCTCACCCTCATAGGTGACCATGCCGTTATGCATCCAGAAGTTCGCGAAATCATCACCGGCAGCGGTCGACTGCGCCAGCTCATTCTCATGGTGCGGGAAACGCAAATCCAAACCGCCGCCGTGAATATCGAAACGCGAACCCAAATACTTACCAGACATAGCCGAGCACTCCAGGTGCCAGCCCGGACGGCCGCGACCCCACGGAGACTCCCACGAAGCAGTCAGAGGCTCGCCCTCTTTATAACCCTTCCACAGGGCAAAATCGCGGGGGTCACGCTTACCGCGCGGATCAGCATCTACCGAATCCTGCATATCATCAATGCTCTGATTAGTCAGCGCACCATACTTATTCCAGGAACGCACATCAAAATACACATCACCAGAATCATCCAGCGCAGGATACGCGTGGCCACGATCAATCAGACGCTGAATCAGAGCAAACATCTCCGGAATATGACCGGTCGCGCGCGGCTCATAAGTCGGCGGATCAATACCCAGCGCCGCATACGCCTGAGCAAAAACCTTCTCAAAACGATAGGCGAGCGCCCACCACTGCTCATTCGGGAACTCACCCTCAAAACCGGGCTCCATAGAATCAGCAGACTTCGCCAAGATCTTGTCATCAATATCAGTGACATTGCGGACCGTCGTCACCTTCAGACCGCGGTAACACATCCAACGGCTCAACTGGTCAAAAACCAACGCCGAACGGATATGGCCCAGATGTGGTTCACCCTGTACCGTAGCACCACAATAATAGATACGCGCCTCACCGGGCACGACGGGCTCAAACTCGCGAATAGTCGCGGAAGCTGAATCATAAAAACGCATAGTCACACTTTCATTCTACGGGGTCGGTTCAGACACCGGGACGGTAAGTTACGGAATAGGTCAAGCCAACCAGACACCTAAGGACGCTCGAACACCAGCGCCGTCGCAATAGCAGCCACACCCTCGCCGCGGCCAGTCAAACCCAAACCGTCAGTAGTCGTTGCAATCACCGTCACCGAAGCACCCACCGCCTCGCTCAGCACGCGGTTCGCCTCATCACGGCGCAGAGAGAACTTCGGGCGGTTACCCACCAGCTGAACGCTCACATTACCAATCTCAAAACCAGCAGCACGCACAATCGCCGCAGCCTCAGAAAGAATACGAACACCCGAAGCACCCTTCATATCCGGGCGGTCCACACCGAAATTAGAGCCCAAATCCCCTGTGCCGGAGGCGGCAAAAAGAGCATCCGCGGCAGCATGGGCCACCACATCACCATCAGAATGGCCGCTCAAACCACGCTCACCGGGCCAATGCAGACCAGCAATGTACAGAGGAGTGCCCTCCTCACCAAAAGCGTGGACATCAACACCGGTACCAACACGAGGAATAACAGTCATCATAGGACCCTTCAATCGATCAAAAATCTTCTCAGTAGCAACGCCTCAGCACAAGAGACGTTAGGAGGCAGGCTTAGGCAGTAGAATCACCAAACAGCGCGCGAGCAATCCGCAAATCCATCGGAGTCGTCACCTTAAACGCATTCGCATCACCGGCAACCGTCAACACCGGCTCGCCCGCCGCTTCCATCGCCATTGCATCATCAGTGAGCAGCTCAGCCTCCTCAGCAGGCAGGGAACGGCTACGCTCATGCACCGCCAACAGGGCAGCCACCTCAAAACCCTGAGGAGTCTGCACCGCACGCATCTGCGCACGTGAAGGAGTACCCGTCACCAAACCAGTAGAATCCACGGTCTTCACCGTATCCACTATCGGCAACGCAGGAATCACCGCACGTACAACACCCTGGGGACTCTCAGATCCCAGCCCATCAAGCACACGGTGATACACCTGCGGTGGAGTAAAAGCACGAGCACAATCATGAATCAGCACATAATCCACCGGAACCTGCGCATCCTTCAAAGCATCCAACGCCGCAACCACCGAAGCAGTACGCGTATCACCACCGGCGGTAATCAACGCACCAGCACGGCGAGCATCCTCCAAAAGCTCCGGGCAACTCACCGAACAATCAGCAGGAACAGTCACCACCACATGCTCAGCAACACCCGAAGCGAGCGCACCCTCCAACGCATAATCCAGCAAAGTACGACCATGCACACGCACAGCGGCCTTCGGAATCGGCTCACCCAGGCGAGTACCCGAACCAGCCGCCAAAACAATCACAGCAGTATTCGCCGCAGAAGCAGAAGTCATCATTCTCAAGCCCGTCTACACCTCGAACTTATAGCCCAATCCGCGAACCGTCACCACATACTGCGGGGCAGAAGAATCCGGCTCAATCTTCGAACGCAGACGTTTAATATGCACATCCAGAGTCTTCGTATCACCCACATAGTCAGCCCCCCACACGTGCTCAATCAGCTGGCCACGAGTCATCACACGACCCACATTGCGCAGCAGAATCTCCAGGAGCTCAAACTCCTTCAGCGGCATAGAAATCTCTTCACCATTAACCGTCACCACATGGCGATCAATGTCCATACGCACCGGGCCGCCCTGCAACACCGGCTCAGTAGTAGAATCAGTCTCCGCCGAACGACGACGCAACACCGCGCGGATACGAGCAATCAACTCACGCGCAGAATACGGCTTGGTCACATAATCATCAGCGCCCAGTTCCAAACCCAGAACCTTATCCAGCTCAGAATCCTTAGCGGTCAGCATAATAATCGGGACCGAAGACACCTCACGTAGCTTGCGGCACACCTCCATACCGGACATGCCCGGGAGCATCACATCCAGCAGCACCAAATCTGCACCCTCGCGGTCAAACACCGGCAGAGCGTCCAGACCGCTGTCAACAACAATCGTCTGGAAACCCTCACGACCCAGTAAAAACGCAAGGGGATCCGAGAGGGCCTCTTCGTCCTCAACAATCAGAATTTTAGACATCAATAACTTCCTTCGATTCCATAAAACCTATAGCGCTAACACTACACTTCGACCGGAGGCTCATTCAGCGGCAACGCCAACGTAAACGTCGAGCCCTCCTGCGGCATCGACCGAACCGTCACGCTACCACCGTGCTGAGTCATCACATGCTTCACAATGCTCAAGCCCAAACCAGTACCGCCCGTCTGACGCGAACGAGCCGGATCAACCCGATAAAAACGCTCAAAAATACGTTTCTGCTCATCCTCCGGAATACCCACACCCTGATCAGTAACCTCAACCAGTAGCTGATCAGCTACACGGTGGACCCAAATATCAACCTTCGTATGCTCCGGGGAATAACGCACCGCATTCTCCACCACGTTCTGCACAGCAATACCCAGTAGCTCGGCGTCACCATACACCTCGGGGAGCTCCTCGATGCGGGTAGAAATCTGAATATCCTTCTCCTCCGCCACAATATTCGAACGATCCACCGCATCAGCCACCAAAGAAAGCACCGACACCGGACCACCACGCGCAATCACATCAGTCGACTGCAGACGCGAAAGCTCAATAATGTCACGCACCAGCGCAGACAGGCGAAGAGTCTCCTTATGCAAACGACCCACAAAATACTCAATCGCCTCCGGGTCATCGCTCGCTTGCTCAATAGCCTCAGCCAACAGACTCACCGCGCCCACCGGAGTCTTCAACTCATGCGACACATTCGCCACAAAATCATTACGCATACGCTGAACACGAGAAATTTCAGTGCGGTCATCTGCGAGCACCAGAATGTACTCGTCCCCCAGCGAAGCAACACGCACGTCCAAGACCAGCGCCTCACCCTCACCGCGGTCAATCTCAAAAGTACGCTCAACAAAAATACCGCGATGACGCACCGTGCGAATCATCTCCGCCAGCTCATCAGAGGCTACCGTATGACCACGCACCAGACCCATCGCATACGCACCCGGAGAAGCCTGGATCACGCCGCCCACCTCATCAATCACCAGGTAAGCACGACCAATCACAGCAAGCACCTGAGCGGCACCATCACGCAGCGCCGGCACCGACACCAAGCTACGCTCCTGCTCCCGCTCGCTACGCGCCACCGCATTCATGCTCAGGACGCCCACCAGCAGACCTATCATGCCCGAAATAAAGGCGATCAGACCGGCATCCATGTACTTCCCTTCCATTCGGGTACCCCATAAGTATAAATGTGGCCGATACCCAGCACTTGAGCGGACGCCCCCCCTTCTCAGGCGGACTCCCCGTGCAGAAACCTTACAGAGAGCGCAATGAGCCGCCCACCTCAACGGTGGACGGCTCATCACAATGACAGGGGTGCAATCCTGCCGGAGATATTACTTACCCTGGTTTGCTACGGCAGCAATAGCGTCCTTAGCAGCCTCCGGGTCCAGGTACTCGCCAGCCTTGACGGGCTTGAAGTTCTCATCCAGCTCGTAGTACAGCGGAATACCGGTGGGGATGTTCAGGCCCGCGATGTCCTCATCGGAAATACTCTCTAGGTGCTTGACCAACGAACGCAGAGAGTTACCGTGTGCAGCAACCAGAACGGTCTTACCTGCTACGAGGTCGGGCTTGATGTGCGACTCCCAGTAGGGAAGCATACGGCCCAGAACGTCCTTCAGGCACTCGGTGCGGGGAGCGTTCTCAACATCCGCGTAGCGGGGGTCGTGCGCCTGCGAGTAGGGGTCGTTATCATCCAGCGGGGGCGGCGGAACGTCGTAGGAACGACGCCAGGTCATGAACTTCTCGTCGCCGTATTCCTCGCGAATCTCGGACTTGTTCTTACCCTGCAGAGCACCGTAGTGACGCTCGTTCAGGCGCCAGGAGCGCTTGACGGGAATCCACAGACGGTCTGCCGCATCCAGGGCAAGGTTTGCGGTGTTGATTGCACGACGCTGCAGGGAGGTGTGAACAACATCGGGGAGGATGTTGCGCTCTGCCAGCAACTCGCCGCCGCGCTTAGCCT
This sequence comes from Rothia similimucilaginosa, assembly GCF_029850985.2. Classification (NCBI taxonomy): domain Bacteria; kingdom Bacillati; phylum Actinomycetota; class Actinomycetes; order Micrococcales; family Micrococcaceae; genus Rothia; species Rothia similimucilaginosa. The sequence goes on from NZ_CM138149.1 coordinate 1,838,435, forward strand.
CAGCACGGCCCTTATCGGTCAGGTTAACGTCCACCCAGCCGGTGAACAGGTTCTTCTCGTTCCACTCGGACTGGCCGTGGCGCAGGAGTACTAGTTTGTAAGTCATACCTCTATTTTTTCATTTACCCGCTGGTTTGTCATGCCTCAAGGCTTAGAAAGTATGCATTCTCCCAAAAATTTATAAGGGTCTTCCTTACCAGAACAGAAGACTCAAGAACCCCACTAGAAAAGGACAAAGCCCCGCACACCACCCGATCAGGACAAACCCGTCAGACAGCGCACGAGGCTTCACCGTCTATCGCTCAAAGCGAGCGCACAAGCTAATGCTAGAAACGGCGGCGACCAACCGAAGGCCACACACCAGCAAGAAACACGCAGCTAATCACAGCCGCAACCAACTGAAGAATCAGCACAGTATTACCGCCGCCAGTCACCGCAGCAAAAACGCTAAACAGCGAAACCGCAGCAGAACCACCGGTCAAAGCCAACCACGTGTTCTTCGGGCGCTTACCGGCAAAATCGTACGCGTTTGCCGGAGACGCCCACGCACGCATAAAAGCCAGCAGACCAACCGCAGCACCAGCGATAGCCAGCAGCGTATCAACAAAAGTGGTCACATACCAGACCAGCAGAATAGGAGACATAGTATTCCTTAGAATCAGCAGCTTCTCTAGACAACCCTAGCAAAGCGCTTAGCGGACGACCTTAAAGGCCTCAACCAAGTCATTGTAAAGGTCATCCACGTTCTCAATACCCACCGACAGGCGCAGCAGAGACTCCGGAATCGAATCCGGCTCGTTACCGTGGCGACGACGACGCTCTACCAGAGACTCCACACCGCCCAGGGAAGTTGCCGGAGTCCACAGCTTCAGCGCCTCCACAACGTTACGGGCACCAGCAGCGTCCGTATCAAGAGTAACGCACAGAATCGCGCCGAAACCGTCCATCTGCTTCTTCGCAATCTCATGACCTCGGTCGCTCTCCAGACCCGGGTAACGCACCTCAGCCACGAAGGGGTGCTGGCTCAGACGCTCTGCAAGAACCTGCGCGTTCTCTACAGCACGTTCCACGCGCAGTGCCAAGGTACGCAGACCGCGCAGGCCAAGCCACGCCTCCACCGGACCGGGGATTGCGCCATTGGTGATACGGTGGTGACGCATCGCCTTATACAGCTCCTTATTCGAGGTCAGAGCCATACCCAGCAGAACATCGGAGTGGCCCGCAAGAAACTTCGTCGCGGAGTGAACCACTACGTCTGCGCCAAAATCCAGGGGACGTTGCAGAATCGGGGTTGCGAAGGTGTTATCCACCGCGGTCACAATGCCCAAGCGGCGAGCGGCAGAAAGTAGGGCAGGCAGATCAGCCACCTCAAGCATCGGGTTCGTGGGGCTCTCCAGCCACGCCAGGACCTTCGGCTCCGAGTAGTTCACGTTCTCCGGGGTCACACCGGTGCGGGATGCGGCATCCTCCATCGTAGCGATAACGCTCTCGGTGTCTTCAATGTCCACGCGGACGAGCTCAATGATGCCGCGGCGTTCCAAATCCTTACATATGGTTACAGACGCCATGTATGCGTGCTTCGGAATCAGCACAATGGAACCAACCGGCACCAGGTCGATGACAGCAGCGACAGCAGCCATACCGGAGGGGAACAGCAGACCAGGCTGGGTAGCGTTCTCCAGCTTCGCCACAACCTCTTCCATACCCTCCCAGGTGGGGTTCGAGAAGCGGGCGTACACGCGGTCCTGCTCAATATTGACAGCATCCACACCGCGGTAGGTGGAAGAAAGAACGATCGGAGGGTTCACCGGCGCATCATGCTCGTGTGCCGGGCGGCCGCCAGAGACGACAAAGGTCTCTGCGGAGTAATTCATGTCGTGGTTATCTGCACTCATGTCCTTAAGCCTGGCACACCCGCGCCCAGAACGCACACCTGCGCAGGTGACGGCACACAGGATTTACATGTTTTTTACCTTTATGCGCGCTCAATCCCACGCGGATGTATCACCAAAACCGCACCGGTGCCGCTAAGAGACCCGGTACCCTTAAGGGTGATGGATACTCTCAGCTACACCCCCGATGCACAGAATCTTCCCGCTGACCCGACCGGTCGCCGCGGGCTTTTTATCGTGGTCGAAGGAGGCGACGGCGCCGGCAAAACCACCCAACTCACCCTGCTGAATGAAGCGCTCAGTGCCCGCGGATACCGTGTCATCACCACCCGCGAACCCGGTGGCACCGAGATTGGCGAGAAGCTTCGCGCCCTCGTCCTGGAAGCAGGTCAGGGCACCATTGACGACCGCGCCGAGGCGCTGATTTTTGCAGCGTCCCGCGCGGATCACGCCTCCCAGCTGATTCGCCCCGCACTCGCTGAGGGCGCCATCGTGCTCAGTGACCGTTATATTGATTCCTCCGCTGCGTACCAGGGGGTCGGCCGTGATTTGGGTATTGAAACCATCGTCGATTTGAGCCGCTGGGCCACCGCCGACTTGGTTCCCGACGCGACCCTATTGCTGAGTGTGCCGCTGAGCGCCGAGCAGGAGCGCATGGACCAGCGCGGCACCGTCGACCGTATTGAGGCTGAAGGCGCGGCGTTCAAGGCACGCATTCACGGTGCATTCGAGCAGATCGCACGCGAGGACACTAACGGTTCGCACCGCATCATTGATGGTGTGGGCACGATTGAGCAAGTACACGCGCGCGTGCTTAAGGTGATTGAGCCTCTGCTTGCCACCCGCGAACTGGTCTGCACCGGTCAGGAGGACTCATGAGTCTCTGGGATACCCTGCTGATTCCTTCAGATAAGCTCCAGCAGCTACGCACGGATGCCGCTGCCGACCGCCCCACGCACTCTTGGCTTTTCACAGGTGCAACCGGTGCGCCCCACCGTGAGGCAGCAAAAATTTTCGCTGCCGCACTGCTGTGTGAACAGCCCGACCCCCAGAACCGCGGATGCGGTCAGTGCAAGGGCTGCGTAACCGTCATGAACGGTTCGCACACAGCTTTTACGCACTTTAGTACCGAGGCGACGCACATCAGCATTGATGAGGCACGCGAGCTGGTCATGAAGGCTCAGGACCGCCCGGCCGTGGGTCGCTGGCGCGTGATTCTGGTCGAAGACACCGAGCGCATGCCGGAGCGTACCTCCAATGTATTGTTGAAGGCGATTGAGGAGCCACCACCGCATACGATTTGGTTGTTGACGGCACCCTCCCCCACCGATGTGCTGGTAACGATTCGTTCGCGTTGCCGCCCAGTGCAGTTGCCGGTTCCTACCGATGCACAGGTGCACGAGTATCTGCTTACACACGGTGTAGCTGATCCTTTGGCGCAGCGTGCGGCGCGTCTGGCTCTGGGCGATGCGCAGGAGGGGTACCGTTTGGCGACCGATGAGCAGGCTATGGCTCATCAGGAGTTGATTACCTCCCTGATTCTGAATGTTCGTTCTATTTCTTCAGCTTTCAACGCAGCAGAGAAGCTCACCGACCTTGCTGACCAGGACGCACAGGCTGTCTCCGCTCTCAAGGATGAGAAGGAACGCCAGGAGCTTCTGGCGCTGCTGGGTATTCGCGAGGGTGAGCGTGTTTCTCCGTCTTTGCGAGCGCAGGTTCGCCGTCTGGAGGAGGAGCAGAAGCGCCGCGCTAAGCGTGTTTCATCTGATACGCTGTTGCGTTCCGTGGCGCAGGTTCAGACGGTTCTGCGTGATGCATTGACGGTGGCTCTGTCGGCTCAGGCTCCGCTGGTCAATGAGCATTTGCGTGAACCTCTGGAGGCGTTCTGCACCCGCCGTTCCGCCCAGCAGCTGCTGGAGGATGTGCAGGCGGTCGAGCTGACTCTGCGTCGCCTGCGGACGAACGCGAATGCGCGTCTGGCGCTTGAGGCGTTGATGAGCCGTTTCGTGTATTAGTAGCTTCTTGGTAGCTTATACAGCACACAGGGGAGGTACCGAAGAGATGATCTTCGGTGTCTCCCCTTTTCTATTGGTTCTCAGCGCCCCTAGAGCTTCGTTACGGAACCGAGCTTAGTTGCGGAAACCGTGAACCGGCGACGGAATACGACCGCAGCGGGCGATGAACGCCTCCGCGCTGGGGGTGTGGGTGGGCATGACGGGTGCGCGACCGAGCAGGCCACCGAATTCAATCATGTCGCCTACGCCCAGGCCGACCGCCGGGATGACGCGGACCGCGGTGGTCTTGTGGTTCATCACGCCGATTGCTGCCTCGTCGGCAATCATTGCGGCGAGGGTAGCAGCGGGAGTATCTCCGGGGACCGCGACCATGTCCAGACCGACGGAGCATATGGCAGTCATTGCTTCAAGCTTGTCCAGAGTGATATATCCAGTGGCTGCGGATTCAATCATGCCGATATCCTCAGAAATCGGGATGAAGGAGCCGGAGAGACCACCAACATTTGAGCACGCCATGAGGCCGCCCTTCTTCACCGCGTCGTTGAGCAGCGCAAGTGCCGCAACAGTGCCGTGGGTACCGACGGTTTCCAGACCCATCTCTTCGAGGATGTGCGCGACCGAGTCGCCAATCTCTGCGGTGGGTGCCAGGGAGAGGTCAATAATGTTGAAGGGTACGCCCAGACGCTCGGAAGCGAGGGTACCAACCAGCTGACCGACGCGGGTAATCTTGAAAGCTGCCTTCTTGATTTCTTCGGCGCAGGTGTCGAAGGATTCGCCCCGGACCCTCTGCAGGGCGCGGTGTACCACGCCGGGACCGGAGACACCCACGGAGATGGTGGTGTCTGCCTCCTGCACACCGTGGAATGCACCCGCCATGAAGGGGTTGTCGCTGACGGCATTCGCGAAGACGACGAGCTTGGCGCAGCCGAAGCCGTGTGCATCCTCGGTCAGGTCTGCGGTGGCTCGGATGGTTTCGCCCATGAGCTTGACTGCGCTCATGTTAATGCCAGCGCGGGAGGATCCGATGTCTACGGAGGAGCAGACCACGTCGGTTTCTGCGAGCGCTCGCGGGATGGAGCGAATCAGCTTCTCGTCAGCGAGGGTCATGCCTTTGTCGACGAGGGCACTGAAGCCACCGACGAAGTTCACTCCGACTGCTTTGGCTGCTGCGTCAAGGGTGCGGGCGAATTCTACGTAGTCCTCGTCACTGGAGGCGCCTGCCACCAGTGCGATGGGGGTGACGGCGATACGCTTGTTGACAATCGGGATGCCGAGCTCAGCTTCGATACCTTCGCAGACGCTGACGAGGTTTGCAGCGCAGCTGGTGATTTTGTCGTAGATTTTGCGGCGGGCTACCTCACCGTCAGAGTCGGCGCAGTCGAGCAGGGAGATACCCATAGTGACGGTGCGAATGTCGAGCTTCTGCTCCTCGATCATTCGGAGGGTTTCTAAAATGTTGGTGTTGCGCATAAGTGGAGCCCTAGATGGTGTGCATTGCCTTGAAGATGGATTCTGCCTGTATGCGAATCTGCACCTTCTGTTCGTGCTCGACACCGATCATGGCTTCCTGCAGGTCGATGAGGTTCTGCTGCGCTTCGTCGAAGGAGCAGTGCATAATCATAGTGAAGTATTCACCCATGATGGTCTGGGAGACGTCGAGGACGTTGACCTTACGCTCGGCGAGGGTTGCGGTCACGGCAGCGATAATGCCTTCGTGGTCGATGCCTGTGACGGTGAGGATAATCTTCACGGTGTTCTCCTAGCGGTTTAGGGCTGCGTACCTGCGGAAGAGGTGTATAAAGGCACAGGTATACGTATATTTTATAGGTTACTCAGAACACATTCTGTAGGGTCAACGCTAAAAGTCCTTCCCGCGGAACAGCGAGGGAATAAAAAATCCACGTCCCCTCACCTTATTCAAAGGTAAGAAAGAACGTGGATTCTTTATAAGCGTCATTAGCGGAGCAATCTCTTTTGAATGCTCCATTTATCTGTCTGGACTTGAGTGTCTAGAGACATCTCCCAGACATAACGTCTAGAGGTAAGACCTAGACGTAAGAAGCGATGTACAGCTCACCACTACCGCTCAGGGTTGCCACCGAGGGCTCACCCACGTGCAGCACCGACTCGGTAGCACCCAGTACGAATTCCTCAGTGCCGTTGCCGTCTGCTGCGTGAATGGTGATTTCGCCAGATACGCTCAGTGCGGCGCTAATACCCTCGAAGGTGTATTCCTGCCATTTGCCCTCTTCAACGCGGATGCGGGTCACGCTCATGCGCTCATCCCACATGGCGTAGGTGCCAACGGGTGCATTCTCGGGGGTGGGGCGCTGGATAACGGGTGCGTCCTGGCTTTCGCCGAGAACCTTAATGAGCTCCTCAGTGTCGATATGCTTTGCGGTCAGACCCGCACGCATCACGTTATCGGAGGGGTTCATCAGCTCAATAGCGGTACCGGAAACATAAGCGTGCACCTGACCATCGGGGGTAAAAGCGGATTCACCCGGTGCCAGGCGAACCAGGTTCATGACGAATGCTACGAGCAGACCGCGGTCGCCGGGGTACTTGCCGGCAACGATCTGCACGAGCTCAGCGGCGTCAGCAATAGCAACGTTTTCGGAGTCGGCCAGCTGTGCTGCCGCCTCGACAAGCTGCTCAACAGCCGCGGTGGCGGTCTCTTCGGGCATGCGAATAATCTCGGTTAGCAGTTGCTTGGGGGTAAGCTCCACGCGCTCTGCCAGCCAGCCAGCCTTGAACGCCTCGGCAAGCTCTGCCACCTGCGCTGAGGTACGCACGCCGGTGAGCACACGCATCGGTGTCAGCGCGATGACGGTTTCAGGCTTGGAGTAGCGATCCTTGTAGTTACGGTGCGGAGCGTCAATGGCGATACCACGTGCCTGCTCATCCTCGAAGCCGGCAATAGCCTGCTCAGGGGTGGGGTGCACCTGAATCGACAGGGGTGCATCAATCGCAAGGATCTTAAGAGGAAAGGGAACCAGTCGGAGGTACGATCCGGGCGCAGGAATCGAGAGGGCTCAGCCTGAATCAGCTCGTTGAGCGGGGACTCGGTGCCGTCAACGGTTGCGCGGGAGGGAGCAGCCGGATGCGCACCAACCCACACCTCAGCCTCGGGCTGCTCGGTGGGCACGGGTACCCCGCGCATGCGTCCGAGAATTTCGCGGGAACCCCACGCATAATTCTGAATCTGGTTTTTTAGGGAAAAAATCTCACCCATGGGGGAAAATACCTCTCGACGTGAGTTGTTTGAAGCAAACGACGTGATAAAAAACCCATACATTCAGCGGAATTTATAAGGTTTTACCAGCCCATTATAGAGGCTAGTTGTATTTCTTTACCGCTAGAATAAAAGGCGTGACTACTATTAATCTACATGACTCATTCAAAGCGTACGACGTGCGTGGCATTGTCGGTGAAACCATTACCGCAGAGACTGTTCGCGCTACTGGCGCGGCTTTCGTAGACGTTCTGGGCCTGGAGGGCCAGACTATCCTGGTCGGCGGCGACATGCGCCCCTCCTCCCCTGAATTCATGGATGCATTCGCCCAGGGTGCAACCGCTCGCGGTGCAAATGTTGAGAAGATTGGTCTGATCTCCACTGACGTTCTGTACTTCGCATGTGGCGTTGAGAACGCTGCCGGTGTTACCTTCACCGCTAGCCACAACCCCGCAGAGTACAACGGCATGAAGATGGCTAAGGCTGGCGCTGTTCCGCTGTCTTCCGAGTCCGGCCTGTTCGACATTCGTGACCTGGCTCAGAAGTACCTGGATTCGGGCGAGATTCCTCCGGCTGAGAAGGTCGGCACCGTTTCTGAGAAGGATGTTCTCAAGCCTTACGCAGATTACCTGCGCAAACTGGTGGACCTGTCCTCCATCCGCCCCTTGAAGGTTGTTGTTGACGCCGGTAACGGCATGGGTGGTATGACCACTCCCGCTGTTCTGGGTAACACCATCCTGCCGGGCCTGCCTCTGGAAATCGTTCCGCTGTACTTCGAGCTGGACGGCACCTTCCCGAACCATCCGGCTAACCCGCTGGAGCCGGCTAACCTGGTTGACCTGCAGAAGGCTGTTGTTGAGCACGGTGCTGACATTGGTCTGGCATTTGACGGTGACGCTGACCGTTGCTTCGTTATCGATGAGAAGGGTGAGCCCGTCACTCCTTCGGCTGTGACTGCTCTGGTTGCTGAGCGCGAGATTGCTCGTGCGAAGGCAGAGGGCAACGAAGAGCCCGTCATCATCTACAACCTGATTACCTCGAAGGCTGTTCCTGAGCTGGTTGAGAAGCTGGGCGGCCGCTCCGTGAAGACCCGCGTGGGACACTCCTTCATCAAGGCTGTTATGGCCAAGGAGAACGGCGTTTTCGGTGGCGAGCACTCCGCTCATTACTACTTCAAGGACTTCTTCAACGCAGACACCGGCATGCTCGCTGCAATGCACGTGCTGGCTGCTCTGGGTGGCAATGACATGCCCCTCTCTGAGATTAGCGCGAAGTACTCCCCGTACGTTGCCTCTGGTGAGATTAACTCCGAGCTGGAAGACAAGGCTGCCGCTGTGGACCGCGTGCGTGCACACTACGCTAACGCTCCTGTGGTTATTGAGGACTCCGACGGCACCACCTTCACTAACACTGAAGAAGGCTGGTGGGTCAACCTGCGTCCTTCAAACACTGAGCCTTTCCTGCGCCTGAACCTTGAGGCACCGGATGCTGCGACCATGGAGCGCGTCCGCGACGAGGTTCTGGCTTTGGTTCGCCAGGGCTAAGCACTAGCTAGCTACTAAAAATCCCGCCCCGCAGATTATTTCTGCGGGGCGGGATTTTTGTTTTGAATTCTCAATCCGGCCATGTTCTTCTGTCTCAGAGAAAGAACCTAGTCGGCCATAAGAAAGCTAACCGGTAATCCGGTGTGCTCAGTTTTTAATCCTCGCGTGCCTGATCGTGGAGCATCCACTGGTCGGGGCCGAAGATTTCGTAGTTGATGTTCTTGCCGGGGACACCTGCCTCTACCAGCGCGGAGCGTACGCCCTGCATGAAGGGCAGCGGGCCACAGAGGTAAACGTTAGCGTTGGCGGGAACATCTAGCTTGGAGACGTCAACACGGCCGGTGAAGTCGCCGTCTTCACCCTCAATAAAGGATACGAGGCGTGCATTGGGCAGCTTACCGACGAGCTCGGTAAGCTCTTCACGCAGGGGCCAGGTATCCAGGCGGCGGTCTGCGTGCACTACGGTCACGGGACGCTCAGAGCCCTTCTCAGCCAGCTCGGAGAGGAAGCTGAGCATGGGGGTGGTGCCAATGCCTGCGGAGAAGAGGTACAGGGGTGCCTGGGGGTCGCCAAAGCCTTCTAGGGTCAGGTCACCGTAAGGGTTGGAAATCTCGACAACAGCGCCAACTTCGAGCTCGTGCAGGACAGAGGTCATCTCACCGTTGGGGTCGAGCTTCACACCAATGCGGCGCTGGTTCTTTTCGCTGGGCAGCAGGGTGTACTGGCGTGCCTGGCGCAGGCCATCGCGTGCGGGAACGATGATGGAGATGTACTGCCCGCCCTTGGACTCGGTCATGGGGGTCTTGTCGGCAGGTTCGAAGGTCAGCACGACAACGTTCTCCCCAGTCTCCTTGCGGTCAACGAGCTTGAAGGGTGCGAACATCACATCGTTTGCCTGAGAAGCATACAGGCCCTTCTCCAGCTTGATGAGGGCGTTGCCCATAAGCCAGTAGACCTCGGTCCATGCCTCAACAATTTCGGGGGTAGCCAGGTCGCCCAGGTTAGCGGCGATTGCCTCGAAGAGATACTTGTAGACGGTGGGGTATTCTTCTTCCTTCAGGCCCAGGGATGCGTGCTTGTGTGCTACGCGGGAGAGGACCTCGTCGGGGTAGGAGTCCGGGTTCTGGACGATATAGGAAGCGAACACAGCGATGGAGCCAGCCAGTGCCTTGGGTTGGGTTCCTTCGAGCTGAGAGGAGCGGGAGAACATGCCGTCCATCAGGTCGGGGCGAGCGGCGAACATTCGACGGTAGAAGTCGGGGGTGATGTCGTTGATGCGCTCAGCAATGATGGGTAGCGTTGCCTCAATAATGGGGCGGGACTTCTCGGAGAGCATGTCTTGCCTTCTTCCTGTACGGTCACCGCGGTCGTTGTGGTGACACCCTTGATATATGTGATGCGGGGGCGTTCACTCGGACAGCTCAGTTGGTGACGGAGTGTTTATAAAGCACCCTTACCGTAGCATTTTGCAGGGTGTTTGCGCTGAGTGCAGGTCACTCTCTAAGGGGTGTTGATGGGTTTAGGTGAGGCTTATGGTTCAGCCTGACTCAAAGAGAGAGCCCTGCATCACACTATATATTTTCAGCACTATCTTTGAGTTCGCCGCGTGACTAGCCCCGGAGTGTGCATAAAAATTCTGGCATCAAAATATATTTACTGCGGAAAGTATGCAATGCGGTGCAAAAATGAACATGGTCACATTTTCCGCATCTGAAAAGTAGATTTGCAATATTTTGTATTTCCTGCACAAATTTAGGATTCATGCAGACTCCAACAGCCCCCTCAAATAGAGGCAGTATACCCCCGATTTCCTTCGAAAACTCTATAGAAAGTCATCACAGAAAATCTCCAGCAACCCCGGTAGTGGTCACAGAATTCCCCTTTAAAACCCTGTGGAGCCTCCCGCCGGGAAGCTCCACAGGTATCACGTATCCCTTTTAGCATGCAGACTTACCACACAGACAGCGCTTCCTCCGGAGGTGCAAAGCCCAGCTCCACAAACACCGGACCCGCGGGGCGCGCACCGGCAGGCAACTCGCTAATCACAATCGAATCCACCGAAGCGTAGAACGCCTCACGCGCCTTCGCCAGCACATTGCGCAGTCGGCAGAACTTATCGAGGGGGCAGTGGCCGTTCTCATCCTCGCACTCAATCATGGGGATATCTCCCTCAGTAGCCCGAAGAACCATGCCGACGGTCACAGAACGACCCGCATCCGAAAGCATGACACCACCAGAACGACCACGAGTCGAATCCAGGTAACCCATGTTCACAAGGAAAGCCACAGCCTTCGCCACATGGTTATAGGGGGTGTCCACTCCCTCAGCAATCTTCTGAGTAGAGAGCTTCTGGCCGGGCTCCAGGGCAGACAGGAGCATCAGAACACGGAGCGAGACATCCGAAAATGCTGTCAAACGCATGGATACTCCTTCTATCCTCTCGTGTTAGCACCATCTTAACAGAGGCAATAACGGGTGCTCCGAACCGTCACAGGCTCAGAGCGCTCAAAATCTTACATTGGAATTGTATTCCGTGCAGTGAGAGTGCAAGAAATTAAGGTGAGCAATTACCAAACCTTCAGTGCTCCCCAAAAATTTTTTGAGTATTTCTCAAGAGCAAGTGGACTGCATAGCCTTGCACTCACACTGTTGAGAGAAAACTTATCATTTCACATCTGATAGGGATTCAAAAATTTCCCCTAAATACAAGGAAGGAGCGAAACCTCACAGCGAGATTCCGCCCCTTCCAAACGCCTAACCATGCGGTTCAGCAGAGAACTTTAGTCTTCCAGGGCCTTAGCCAAAGCATCGCGCTGCTCACGAACCTCAGCAGGCAACTTGTCACCGAACTTAGCCAGCCACTCGTCGATGCCAGGCAGCTCAGCAGTCCACTCTTCCTTCGAGACAGCCAGAGCAGCCTTCAGCTCATCCTCGGAGATTTCCAGACCAGTCAGGTCAAGGTCTTCCTTGGTGGGAACGGTGCCCAGGAAGGTCTCCTGGCCGCCAGCCTTACCGTCCAGGCGGTCGCAAATCCACTTCACAACGCGAGAGTTCTCGCCGAAGCCCGGCCATGCGAAGCTGCCATCGGGGGTACGGCGGAACCAGTTGACGTAGTAAACCTTCGGCATATTCTCAGCGCCGTGCTTCTTACCCAAGTCAATCCAGTGCTTGAAGTAGTCACCAGCGTTGTAACCGATGAAGGGCAGCATAGCCATCGGGTCGCGGCGAATCACACCGACAGCACCCTTAGCAGCCGCGGTGGTCTCGGAGGAGAGAGTAATAGCGCGGAAGACGCCCTGCTCCCAGCTCTCAGACTCGGACACCAGCGGGATGGTGGTCTTACGGCGACCACCCAGAACAATAGCGCTCAGCGGCACGCCCTCGGGGTCGTAGTACTCGGGAGCGAGCATGTCGACCTGGGATGCGGGGGTGCAGAAGCGAGAGTTCGGGTGAGCTGCCGGGCGGCCAGACTCGAGGGTCCAGTCCTGACCGGTCCAGTCAATTAGGTGCTCGGGAGTCTCGTCGGTCTTGCCCTCCCACCAGACGGAGCCGTCGTCGGTCAGTGCAACGTTGGTGAAGATGGTGTTGCCCTTTGCGATAGCCTTCATAGCGTTCGGGTTGGTGGAGTAACCGGTGCCCGGTGCCACGCCGAACAGGCCAGCCTCGGGGTTGACCACGCGTGCCTGGTGGTTCTCGTCGAACTCGATCCATGCGATGTCGTCGCCGACCATCTCAGCCTTCCAGCCGTCAATGGTGGGTTCCATCATTGCGAAGTTGGTCTTGCCACACGCGGAGGGGAACGCTGCGGAGATGTAGCGAACCTTACCCTCGGGGTTGGTGACCTTCAGGATGAGCATGTGCTCTGCCATCCAGCCCTCATCGCGACCGATAACGGATGCGATACGCAGTGCGTAGCACTTCTTACCGAGTAGTGCGTTACCGCCGTAGCCGGAGCCGAAGGACCATATTTCGCGGGTCTCGGGGAACTGGACAATGTACTTCTCGGGGTTGCAAGGCCAGGGGACATCTTCCTGACCGGGCTTCAGGGGTGCACCAACAGAATGCAGAGCCTTGACGAAGAAACCGTTGGTCTCGTTCAGCTTGGCAAGAACGTCCTTACCGATGGTTGCCATGATGCGCATGGAGCAGACAACGTATGCGGAGTCGCTGAGCTCAACAGCAATCTTGGGGTTCTTAGCCTTCAGGGAGCCCATGACGAAGGGAATGACGTACAGGGTACGACCGCGCATGGAGCCCTCGAACAGACCGGTCAGGGTCTGCTTCATTTCGACGGGGTCGCGCCAGTTATTGGTCGGGCCTGCGCCTTCTTCAGTCTCGGAGCAGATGAAGGTGCGCTCCTCGACACGTGCAACGTCGTCAGGATCGGAGAAAGCTGCATAAGAGTTCGGGAATTCGTGATCACTGAGGCGAACGAAGGTACCGGCGTCAACCAGTTCCTGTGCCAGGCGGTCATATTCTTCCTGAGTGCCATCCACCCAGTAGATGTGTGCGGGCTGGGTCAGTGCCGCAACCTCGCGAACCCAATCCAGGAGGCCCTGGTGGGTGGTGGGTGCGCTCTGCAGCTCCTTTTCGAGTTCAGCAGAGAGAGTACGAGTTGAGGTGTCAGCCATTGACGTTTTCCCCTTCAATCGGTGGCCCGGATACTACATTGATCCGGTTAGGTCTGCGGTAACAAAGAAGCAGTTAAACACTACAAGCGTGCAAACAAAGGTGAATATGCACGCTTGGACAGTCTCCACTTCCTCGTGATGCTTACAGAATAACGCATTAATGGCCTGCAGAGCTTTCTATGACGCCATTTCTTAAGTTCTGCGCATCACATTCTTAGAGTACGGGAGATTTTCTGTAAAGAATTTTTAGGTCGTATGGTGGGACCCTTCGGGGATTTCAGGGGCCCACAGCATCGATTTTAGGGCGCTGAGAAAATATTTTGAAAAAATTTTACGCCACCAAAAACCCTGGAATCATGCGGCAAAACAGGTTGTTATCAAATTTTTCGGAGAGAATTTTGGGTCAATTTCGAGCTTTTCGGCTTGCATACCCTTGGGGACATCCGTATAGTAATACCTGTTGCCGCGACGGGTTGAACAAATCCGAAACGAGGAACATGCGCCTGTAGCTCAACGGATAGAGCATCTGACTACGGATCAGAAGGTTGGGGGTTCGAATCCCTTCGGGCGCACCACCGATCCCCGGTTCTTCGGAACCGGGGATTTTTTATATACCCAGAAGGCACACCCGGGAAGATGTCTTTGGGAAACAAGCACACAGAAAACGCTCTGACACAAGCCCCGGGCAGAGCTCAAGCCACCGCATAGTACAACATGTTGCAGTACGACACGTTGCAGGGTCTAGCTAGGCGTAGCAAGGATGCTTCACCAGCTGACGCTGCCCCATCCGTGCCAAAAGCCGCACCTAAAAGTACCCCAACCTGTGAATTCACAGATTTACGCGCCCAGATGACGTGCTCCGGGGCACACCCGCCAAAAAACGCCTAGGATGGAAAGAGGACCCTCCACGCATAGGTTGGAGAGTAGACAACGCAAAGGAGTACTATGGCACAGCTATCCATTCCGCAGTCCCTGATAGGTACGCTCATTGATATTGCTGACTTGGGCACCCTCGATTACTTCCCACCCACCGAACGATGCGCCCACTGGTCCCTCTATGACGCGCATCGCCAAGAACTCCTCTGCCCTTGCGCACCCGCCGCCAACACCACCGCAGAAAAGCTCTTTGAGGCCGCGGCGAAGATTCTCTACGAGAATTTCCCCCGATATATCGACTCACCTGAGGAAATCATTCCTTATACTTCCCGTCAGGAACTCATTGCCGCCCTCCGACGCGGCGATGAGAAAACCAGCGACAGCAAGCCTCTTAAAGAAGAACAGAACGACCTGCAGGCAACCGAAACTACCGCAGACTCCACTGCTGAGGCTCCCGTTGCAGAGGCCAACGAGGGTGCAGTCAGTGAGGATGCCGTGGTAAGCGCAGCCGCCACTCCCAAGCCTGCAGCGCCGAAGCCCGCAGCCCCTACGTCTGCAGCCCCCAAGCCTGCAGTGCCTACTCCCGGTGCTCCCTCCCCCGGCATGTTCCGCAAGTCCACGCTAACCTACCGTCCGCCGCGCATCGAAGAGTACCTGGAGGGTCTGCATGCCCGTCAACAGACTGCCGAAGCTGCAGAAGCTACTCATACGGAAGCATCTAGCGAGCAGGCACCTGTTGAAGAGTTGCCCGTACTCAGCCAGCCCCTACCGAGTGCGCCCGCCGCCCCGGAGATGAGTGTCCCGAAGCCGAGCAAGCCGAAGCCCGCAGCCCCGATCCCCACGGCTACGGCAGCCATCAGCGCGCCCGCCACTCAGCCGGTAACCACTGAACCGACCGCGCCTCGCGGCATCAGCGAAGAGGACCGCGAACGCAGCTACCGCCTGCGCCCGAGCCTGCGTGCCCGCCTCGAACGCGAAAACATCAGCGAAGAGATCGTGCGCACCATCCTGCGTAAAGGCGCGGTAGAACAACTCAACGACTGGACGATTCGCTTCACTCACGATGATTACCGGGTGGACGTTAACACCGCCTCCGCAGAAATCATTACCGTCATTGACGAATACGACGCCGAATACAACGAAGCGGCACAAGTATCCCTGGCGCACGGCAAATACAACTCGCTCAACGCCCTGGAACTCGAATTCAGCGAGCGCGCCCGTACCTTCTTGAAGAAGAACCCGCCTTTCGTCTTCGACCTGATGCTTCATGCCCTGAGCAACCCTGAGAGCGTGCGTATGGCTGAAGGCTGGACCCGCATCTACGCGGCACAGGGTCTGGAAATTGCGATTTCGCCCGATGAGCGGACCGTTATGGCTCTTGCGAAGAGCCCGGACTTCCATCACCTGCACGCCGAAACCCTGCGCAAGGCGCAGCTCGAAGAGCTCAGTAATGCCCTGGCTCAGCAGGCGGAAGACTCAGAAAATGCCACTGACCAGGCAGAAGATGGCGTAACTCAGACAGAAAACACCACCGAGGAGGAAAATAATGTCCGTTAAGCAGATCACCGTTCCTCTTGAGGTGTACGTTCGTCTGCAGGAACTTGCCTCCCTCGCCGCCTATAGCTACCGCGATGAGCAGGGTTCCGAAGATAGCACTGCAAACAATAAGCCGTGGGATTTGCTCTCCAAGGACGGCGCATCCCTGCTCGATGAGAACGGTGCGCTCAAGCCCGAAGCAGCAGAGCTCTACTTCACCCTCCTACCGCTCATTGCCCAGGAATTCATGGAGCAGCAGCAGGCACTCGTGGACGCGTACCGTCAGGCACCCAAACCCGCCGCCGCACGCGCCAAGATTCGCCCCTCCAACCAACGCCTCATTCCGCTGACCGAGGTACCGCTGGAGAACCAGCGTATTGCCGCGCGCATTGAGAAGGAATTCTACGGTGACGTGCCGCCGCACCGCCGCATCTACGGTGTGCTCCCCGGTGTAATGGATTACATGATGCGCCACGGGCTCACCTACGAGCTGCTTCTGGATATCATCGAATCCCCCACAAGCACGGTGGTTCAAGAAAGCGCACAAGAGAACCGCTACGGCCGCGAAGTTACCCTCTACACGCATGAAGAGGAAGGCTACCAGGTGGTGCTCAACCCCCTGACCGCCGAAGTGCTCGCGCTACGCCCGCTGCAGGCTCTCGCTGGAGGCTATCAGCTCTCCCCCGAGGCTCAGGCTCAGCTCAAGTCGCTCGGACTGACCGGCGAGTACATTGCCCGCATCCTGGATGAGGCCGAGGACCGCCGCCCGATTCCCGGTAGTAGCCGCACCGTGTACTCGCTCAACGGCTACCAGATAGAGTTCTCGCACTCCGACCAGCAGGTAGTTCGTATTAGTCGCGGCACCGCGCCCAACCGTAACCCCTTCGAGTCGCAGCCGAGGATGAGCGGTACCAAGAGGCAGCGCGGCCGTAAGATCCCGCACGATGTGGATGCATTCGTGCACTTGCTGCAGGAGCACGGCTTCACCATCACTATGGGCGGTAAGCACTACGATATTCGCCACGAGAAGCTGGCTCCGGGTCAGAAGGCGGTCACCTCCGTAACCCCCTCGGATTCGCAGCGCTGGCACCTGAACTCGGCTCGCCAGATCCGCAATACCTTCGGTATCGACCTGCGCTACGCTGATCCGCGCGATAGTGTATGCGGTATTGTGCGCGGCCCCGGAGGAAGCGTCCAGAACGCCGATCACCACAGCGCAGACACGCAGGACACCGAGAAGACCTCGGAGAAGGAATCCGAGTAGGTCTTCGTCACCATTAAAGCGCGCCTACGTGCCGGTTCTCTATACTGCCCCCAGCATGTCTTTCCATCTGGGGGCAGTATTCATATATGCCTATATCCTGCGCTGTCAGGGCTTTAAGCGGTAGACTGGGAACAATACAGACATGCTATTCAGCATAAAAATTATTCTGCGTTCCCGTGATATGCGTGACGGTAGGGTTGGGGATACACCACAAAGTACGGTGAATAACAGTCCCTACCTCTACAATAGAAACGCATCACTACAGAAGAAGGAGAACGCATGGGCGTAACGATTAAGGTCACTGACGAAGCAGGCGTAAACTACGATATTCAGTGGGAAGACCACCACACCCTCCTGGAAGCCCTCCAGGCTAACGGCGTACCGGTCCTCGCAACCTGCGGTGGTAACGCATCCTGCGCTACCTGCCACGGCTTCATCGACCCCGAGCACTTCGAAGCTTCCGGTGAACGCACCGAAGCTGAGCAGGATCTGCTCGACATGGTCGATGATGTTGCAAACGAGTACTCTCGCCTGTGCTGCCAGGTCGAGTATGCCCCCGGTATGGACGGAGCAGAAATCCAAATGCAGGCGGCGATGTAACTATGTTCAAATCGGCTCAGGTGCTCGCATCAACCACCTTCCTCTGCTGCGCGCTCGCGCTCAGTGGATGCGGCGCGTCCCAGGCCGGTCAGGAAGCTGAAGGCACCTCAGCAAATCCGAGCGCATCAGCTTCGGTCAAGCCCGGCACGATTCGAGTAGCCTCTGACGGGGCTACCGCTTCGGTGACACCGGGCTCCATTACCGTGGTGAATTCCCCCGAGGCGGAGAACCACGAATCTTCCTCTGAACACTCCGAGTCTTCTTCCCACACCGAGACTCACAAGTCTGAGCAGAACTCTGACTCTCATTCTTCTGAGTCCTCCCGCGAGGGTTCCGATCAGAATAAGTCAGACAACTCTGCAGATTCTCAGAAGAGCTCAAACTCGTCTTCACAGTCGGGTTCCAACTCTTCAGGTAGTTCCTCGAACTCCTCGGGTTCTTCGAGCTCGTCGAATTCTTCCAATTCCTCGCGCTCCTCGAAGAAATCCTCTAGCTCCTCCAGCAATACTGTTGCTGAGGGCCCGACCCAGTGCGATCTGGATGATTTGAACATTTCAGTATTCATTGGAAATGGCTCTCCCGGCGCCCGAAACTATACCCTGTACTTCCAGAACTCTTCGGATTCTTCCTGCACCCTGCGCGGCTACCCGCGTGTGGTACATGCGGGTCCTTCAGGCACCTGGATTGGTCGTGAGGCATCCACCTCCGACGAGTATATGAACCCTGCAGGCGTAACCCTCAACCCCGGCGATAGCACCACCGCGGTACTGCGTTCGGTGTACCCGGCACGCTTCGGTGATGATTGCGGTAGCCGCCCGGTTCAGGGTTTTCTGGTGGGTCTTCCCTCGGGTTCCGGTGGCGTGATTGTTCCGCTGGATACTACCGCTTGTTCCTCATCTGTTCCGCAGCTGTCGGTGGGTCAGTTTGGTGCCCGCTAACGCGCCCGTTGCAGGTGTGAATACTCTGGCACCTCTTGTGGACCTATAGTTCAAGGGCGGTTCCCCATGATGGGAGAACCGCCCTTGAACTATCTATAAGTCTAAATCTAGGGTTTAGCTTTAGCTATACCGTAGGCGCTCGCTTAGAGAGAGCGAGTAATCTCATCGTAGCTGAAGCGTGCACCGCGCGGGTATGCGGGACCCTCACCGTGACCGAGGTTGACGATCAGGAACGGGATCTCGGCATTGTCCGCGAAGAATTCTTTCCTGATGCCGACGAAGTCTGCGCCGGTCATGGGGCCAGCATCCAGACCGAGGGCACGGATTGCGGTGATGAAGTAGCCTGCCTGCAGGTGAGCGCTCAGCTCAGCGGCGGGGGTGGCAAGCTCCTCAGTGGTGTAGTAGCTCTTGATGAAGCCGGCAGCATTGGGGTTGAAGGTGTCAGCGTGCTCTACCCAGTTTGCGTCTGCGGAGAGAATCGCAGTCACCGGTGCCGCCTGAGTCTTTGCCTTATTGCCGTCTGCCAGGTGTGCGACGAGGCGCTCGCGTGCCTCGGAGCTCTTGACCCAGGTGATGCGCAGGGGCTGGTTGTTGAAGGCGGTGGGGCCGTAGAAGGTCAGTTCCTGGATGCGGCGCAGCTGCTCGTCGGTGACGGGCTCCTCGGTGAAGGAGGAGGCGGTGCGCGGCTCGTGGAAGAGGTTGATGAGCTGTTCTTCGTTCAGGCGGGTCATGGTGAGGCTCCTTTTGGTTGTTCCCTCGGTCGATTACTTTACGGGTAAAACATTACATGCTCTGTAGAAACCCTGTCAAGCACATCTTCCTCCCCCAGCCCCCAACAATTCAAGAGGTGCACACCATAAACCCCGCCATAATAGATACATGACCGACGCACTCTCCCATTTCTCCGCCCCCGTACGCGACTGGTTCCGCGCCACCTTCAGCGCACCCACCGCTGCCCAAGAATGCGCCTGGGAGAGCATCCGCAACGGCAACAACACCCTCATTATTGCCCCCACCGGCTCCGGCAAAACCCTCGCTGCCTTCCTCTGGGCACTCGACGCCCTGCACCGCGAACACGAAGCCGGAACCACAGGCGGCACGCGCATCCTCTACATCTCGCCCCTCAAAGCACTCGGCGCCGATGTTGAACGCAATCTGCGCGCACCGCTGACCGGAATCACACGCCTGAGCGGAAACAACACAGACGAACCGAACATCAGCGTGGGCGTGCGCAGCGGCGACACCCCCGCACGCGAACGCCGCCAGCTCATCAGCAACCCGCCCGATATTCTCATCACCACCCCCGAATCCCTCTACCTCATGCTCACCAGCGCCGCCCGCAACACCCTCGCGGGCGTGACCACCGTGATCGTGGATGAGATTCACAACCTCGCCGCCACCAAACGCGGCGCACACCTGGCGGTCTCCCTCGAACGCCTCGACGCGCTCCTCGAAAAGCCCGCACAGCGCATTGGACTCTCCGCAACCATCGAAAACCCGGAGACAGTCGCCCGGTTCCTCGGCGGCATTCAGCCGGTGACCATCATGAGCCACCCGGGCACCAAAGAATGGGATCTGCGCCTGAGCGTGCCCGTACCCAATATGGCGGCGCTCGGAGGCGCCAACGACTATGGGCAAGGGCTCTACGCATCCTCGGAGGTAACGGGCGGCGGGGGCTCAGAATCTACCGGCTCACCGCGGGGCACAGCACACCCTACCTCTAGCGCAGCAAATACCCCGGCGAGCGTGCCCTACACCCTGGAAGATGCCATTGGCCTATTCCCCGGACAGGAAACCGGTCAAGAAACCGGACAGGCAAACCCGGCGAGAAAGGGCGATAACGCCGCGCCCGAAAATACGCTCACCGTTTCGGAAGAGGTATTGCGAGAAGGGGCGCTGCACGAAAAGGCGTTGCGAGACACAGCCAATAGCGAGCGCCCCGAGACCTCTATCTGGCCGCGTGTGCAGGAGCGCATCGTCGACCATATTGAGAACAACCGTTCTACGATTGTTTTCGTTAACTCGCGCGGACTAGCGGAAAAGCTCACCGCGGCACTCAACGATATTCACCTGCGCCGCGTCCTCGCAAAGCAGGGAATCGACCCCGAAGACTACACGGCAGGCATCTGCGACATCACCGAGGTACCACCGCTCGCCCGCGCACACCACGGCTCCGTATCCAAGGAACAACGCACCCTCATCGAGGAGGCACTCAAGGGCGGAACCCTGCGCTGCGTCGTCGCTACCAGCTCCCTGGAGCTGGGTATCGACATGGGCCACGTGGACCTCGTAATCCAGGTGGCCGCACCTCCCTCAGTCGCCTCCGCACTGCAGCGCGTGGGCCGCGCCGGACACCGCGTGGGGGAAATTTCGCGCGGATTCTTCTACCCCAAGCACCGCGGCGACCTGCTCGGTGCAACCGTCACACTCACCGGAATGCGTAGCGGAACCCTCGAACCGCTCACCATCCCCACCAACCCCCTGGACGTACTCGCACAGCAGACCGTCGCCGCCTGCGCGTTGGGCCCTATTAGCGTGGACTCCTGGTACGAGGCGCTACGCCGCAGCGCACCCTACGCCGAACTGCCGCGCGCCCTCTTCGACTCCGTGCTCGAAATGCTCGCCGGACGCTACCCCTCCGACGAGTTCGCCGAACTGCGCCCACGCATCATCTGGGACCGCACCCCCACCGAGGAGGCGCCCTCCGGCAGTATTGAGGGCCGCCCGGGCGCACAGCGCCTCGCAGTCACCAGCGGCGGCACAATTCCCGACCGCGGGCTCTTCCCCGTCTACCTGGTCAGCGGCGATGAAGAGCGCGGCCCGAAGCGTGTGGGTGAGCTCGACGAGGAAATGGTGTACGAATCCCGCGCCGGCGAGGTTATTACTCTCGGCGCGAGCAGTTGGCGTATTGAAGAAATTACGCACGATGCGGTGCGGGTCTCCCCCGCGCCCGGTCAGCCCGCGCGCCTACCCTTCTGGCACGGCGACCGCATGGGCCGCCCCTACGCCCTGGGCGTGCAGACGGGTGCATTCACGCGCGCGCTCTCCAGCCTGGACGCCATCGATAGCGCCGCCGCCCGCCAGCAGCTCGAACAGCTCGGACTGGACACCTGGGCGGTTGATAACCTGCTCACCTACCTGCGTGAGCAACGCGAATCCACCGGGGCGGTCCCTTCCGACACCCGCATGATCGTGGAACGGCACCGCGACGAACTGGGCGATTGGCGCGTGATCCTACACTCACCGCTCGGCTACGGGGTGCACGCGCCCTGGGCTCTAGCGGTACGCGCCCGCATTGAGGAGCGGTACGGGGTGGATGCCTCCGTCATGGCGAGCGATGACGGCTTGATTCTGCGCCTGCCCGCCATGGAGGATGTGCCACCCAGCGCTGACCTGTTCCTTTTCGACCCGGATGAGCTGGAGGCAATCGTCACTGAAAGCGTGGGCGATTCAGCGCTTTTTGCGTCTCGGTTCCGTGAGAATGCGGCGCGTGCCCTGCTGTTGCCACGCCGTGATCCGGGTAAACGCACCCCCCTGTGGCAGCAGCGTCAGCGCGCTGCGCAGCTGTTGGATGTGGCGCGTAAGTACCCTGACTTTCCGGTGCTTTTGGAGACGGCACGCGAGTGTCTGCAGGATGTCTACGATGTTCCGGCGCTAGTTCAGGTACACCGTTCGTTGCAGTCTCGGGCGGTGTCCATGCTGGAGGTTGAGACAAACGACCCTTCGCCTTTTGCAAGAACTCTACTCTTTGAGTACGTTGCCGAGCACCTCTACGACGGGGATGCGCCCGCCGCCGAACGCCGCGCCGCCGCGCTGTCGCTGGACCCCGCGCTACTGGCTGAGTTGCTGGGGTCGAGCGGTCTGCGTGACCTGCTGGATCCGGCGGTGCTGGTGCAGACTCAGCAGCGTCTGCAGCGCACAGGTGAGCGTTATCGTGCCTACGGTGTGGAGGGCGTGGCGGATCTTTTACGTCAGCTGGGTCCGTTGAGCGCGCAGGAGTTGAGTCTGCGTATGCGGACTGACAGCCTGCAGACTGCGGCGCACGGTTCGCAAGATTTCGGCGAGTCCGAGGACTCTGAACACTACGGCGAGGAGTACGGCGCGCACGCCAGCACGACTGAGGCGCATGCCCTAGCGGAGGAGCTGGTGCGCTCACGCCGCGCGTTCTCGTTCATGGGAGCTGCCGGTAGTTCCGCCGAGCCGCAGCTGTACTATGCGGTGGTTGAGGATGCCGCGCGCCTACGCGATGGACTGGGTATTATGCCCGCCGCAGCGCTTCCTACTGCCCTGTTAGAGCCGGTCGCCGAGCCTTTAGAGGATCTGGTTTCTCGCTATGCGCGCACCCATATTCCCTTTACGGCGCAGCAGGCGGCGGAGCATTTTTCGCGTCTGACCCCGGTGGGTGTGGGTGTGCTGGCTCCGGTGTTGCAGCGTCTTCAGCAGCAGCGCCGTCTGAGCTCTGGTGAGTTCCTGCCCGAGGTGTTGCGTGCCTCCGGGACGGCTGGTGTTGAGTGGGTGGATGCGCAGGTTTTGCGCACGATTCGCGCCAGTTCTCTGGCAGCGTTACGTGAGGAGATTGAGCCGGTATCGGCGCAGGTCTATGGCATTTTCCTACCTTCGTGGCAGAACGTTCGTTCTTTATCTGTGCGGGTTGCGCAGACCCTACCGGAGGCAAGCGCCTACGGTGCATTCATACCCTCCCGCCGCACCGCCGCTGTGGTGGGCGAGAGGGTGGCACCCCTCGGCTCGGCAGCACCCAACCCGATGGCACTCAACCCGGCGGCACACACCCCGATAGCACAGAACGGTGCAGAAAACGGCATCGCTCATGCGGGCCAGGATTCCGCCTCCACCACGGAGGATCTGCTCACCGCCATCGACCAGCTCGCGGGTGTGCGCGTACCGGCTTCTGCACTGGAGACGCTGATTCTTCCAGCACACGTGCCCGGTTACCAGCCGCACATACTGGACGAGGTCATGGCCAGCGGCAGGGTGTTCTTCACCGGTGCCGGTCAGCTCGGCGGGGGTAGCACGCAGAAGTCTGACGGCTGGATTCGCCTGCATTTGAGCGAGAGTTCTTCGCTGACTCTGGGTGAGGACTACCCGGAGCAGCTATTGCGCACGGAGAACCCGGAGCTCTGGGAGGCGCTGCAGGCTCCGGGCACGCTCGAGCACGCCATCTATGAGGCGCTGGCTCACGGCGGCCTGTTCGTGTCGGCACTGCGTGAGCGAGTGGTGCAGCTGATGAGGGCGGCGGCACCTGCTGGTCAGGTAGTGACTTTCCCGGATGCTGCGGAGGTTTCGGTGGCATTGTGGCGCTTGGTGTGGGCTGGTGCGGTGACGAACGATAGTTTCGCACCGGTTCGGGCGATGCTTGCCGGTGTCCGCAGTGCGCATCCGACTCCGGCGGCTGCCGCGCGTCTGTCGCGGGTAGGTCGCCGCGGTGCGGGTCGTATTGCGGCGGCACGCGCCTCCATGGGTAACGGCATGGCGGGCGGTTTCAATGCTGGCAGTTATGGTTCCGGCGGCTACTCTGCGCCTGCCACCGGGCGCGGTCTGCATTCCCTGCGCAACAGTTCCCTCCGCGGCGGGCTCCATACCATCACTCCCACTGTTGCCCCGCAGGATAGCGGTCGCTTTTCACGCGTGGACACGCTGCTACAGGAGCCCGTGGAGGCAACGGTTGCGGCACTCGCACGCGCCGACCTGTTACTGGACCGCTACGGTGTGCTGACTCGCGGATGCTTGCAGGTGGAGGATTCTACCGGCGGGTTCTCGCAACTGTACCGGATTTATTCGGCGGCTGAGGATCGTGCGCTGGTACGTCGCGGCTACTTTATTGAGGGTTTGGGTGCGGCGCAGTTCGCCGCCCCCGCAACCGTGGACCTGCTGCGTTCTACCGCCGATAATCTCAGCGTTCCCACAGGTCCACAGAGTTTTGGTGCGAGCGCCTACACCCCGCAGCGTACAGATACGGAACAGGTGTACGGCACGTTCACGGTGACCCTGTTGGCAGCAACCGACCCGGCGAACCCGTACGGTGCGGCGCTGAGCTGGCCCACGATTCCCTCCTTCGCGCATGAGGGGGCGGGAGTCGTCAAGCACCGCCCGGCACGCAAGGCGGGCGCCTGCGTAGTACTGGTGGACGGCGCACCGGTGCTGTATGTGGAGCGTGGCGCGAAGACCCTGCTGGCTTTTACCACCGACCCGATACTTCTGGAGGCGGCAGCCCCCGCCCTGGCGCGCCTGGTGTCTGCCGTTGGTGCGGAGAAGATTTCGGTGGAGAAGGTCAACGATGTGGAGCTTTTGAACACCCACACACTGGATACATCCCCACCGGGCGCATCTACGCTGGGCATCTCTGGCGGCGAGGTTATGGAGCATCCGCTGGAGGCACTGCGTGCAGCACTGCAGGCGCAGGGTTTCTACGCAACGGTTCGTGGCCTGTCGCTACACCGTTCCATTTAGGCTGAGCAGAACCTCAAACTTAGCATCAGATTGAATTATTTCTCTCACCCTCAACCTGAGCATCATAATGCCCCGCACCCCTCACGGAGGGGGTACGGGGCATTATGTTTCCCTACTCACGAACCGGGTGGTGTTTCCGGAATCCACCACGTCGCAAGCGGCGCGGCGGAGGAATAACCACCCGGATGCCCACGGCATCTTCACCCTGGAGCACATAACCAAACATCGGAGCGGGAAGTCTAGGGCGCTCCCCTAATAGCTTCAGAATTGTCGGCTAGTAGCCACCGGTGAGGGTGTCAACGGCACCCAGGCACAGGTCGATGGCTTCTTCGAGCCCGAGCCCGCGGGAGCGAACGGTACGCTGATCGCGGGGGTTGAGTTGCACAACGTGCAGGGCGAAGTAGTCGACAAGTTGCAGCCAGCCTCCGAGAATGACGCGGGTGCGGTCATTAATCGGCATACCAGTACGTTGAAGCATCCATTCGAGGTAGTCGGTGGGGTTGTTCGGGAAGTCCTCCCCACCGGGGGTGGGGACACCGGCTACAACGAGGAAGTAGGTGCGCAACGCCCTGCGGAGTGCTTCCTCGGGGTTTTCGTGATGCTCGCCAAGAGCCTCAAGGACTGAGTTGGCTTCGCGTCGGGTGACGGCTGCCGCCAGGGAGTCCTTGCCGGGGAAGTAGTGGTAGAGCAGAGCGCGGGTAATGCCTGCATCGCGGGCGATAGCGCTCATGGAGGCACCGAGCACGCCACGTCGAGCGAAATGTTCTGCAGCAATTTTTAGAATTTGCTCTTCGCGTTCGTGCGGGTCCATACGCAGGGCACCGGTGCGAGGCTCCGCATTCTTTTGTGAATGTTCCATACCCTCTCCTATCGCATTTTCCGGTGCTTTGGAATTGTCCGATTGCACCGCTGTAATTTGGGGTTTTCCTTTAATCTGTGCGCCCTTGCGCTGTTTCTGTCCCATTTCGACCCCTTCGTTCGAAATATCGAACTTCTGTTTCTTAATCGTACCGCTTTAAGGGTAATTTCAGTCTTTATTAAGGCTTTTATGACGTAGGTTGCCTAGCTTAGCAGGTCTTTAATTGCTTTACATCTTTTATACTTAGAAAAACCACAGGGGCTAAATTGAGGCTTATTAGTTTCTGATTTGACAGTATTTTCGAAAATACCGCACTTAAACGCTGTTTTTTGCAAAAATAATGCAGTTTTTTTAAATTAAATTCCCGATAATTTCAAGAATTTGTGAAGTTTTCGTTTTTTGTTCCACATATTCACACAAACATTCATGAGTGTCAGACAAAACTGATTCCCCAACCGCACATCAAACCCACGACAATATTTCTGTCTGCCTCATCAGCAGGCAATCCGGTTCAGCTTACCTCGACCCCAGCCCCGCTCAGGTGATAAGGTTCAGGCGGTAGAGTAGAGCCATGCCCACACAGAACACCGCACGTACACAGCCTAACGCACGCCCCGATACACAGCAGAGAATACAGCCCGGTGCCACCTATCAGGCAAAACCGGCACGCCGCACGCATCGCCGCCTACTGACCCCTCCGCTGACTCAGAAAAATGGTATCGACCCGATTCAGTTGACCCTGCCACTCTTTGAGGAGCTCCCCGCCGAGCTCACCCCAAACAATGCAGCTCCGGTAACCATTGCGGATTATCTGGTTGCGCGCTTCTACCCAAACGACCCGCAGATTATTCACGCCCGTTTCAATACCGGTGAGGTGCGTCTGGATGACGGCACGATTCTGAGCAGCGATAGCCCGTACATGCCGGGCGAGCGCATCTGGTACTTCCGTGAGCTTGCCGATGAGCCGCAGCTACCCTCCGATATGCCGGTGCTCTACGAGGATGAGCACGTGCTGGCGATTGATAAGCCGCATTTTCTGCCGACCACCCCGCGCGGCTCCTATATTGCGCAGACCGCGCTAACCAAGCTGCGGGTGCGTGAGCAGAACCCGTTGCTGATTCCAATTCACCGTCTGGACCGCCCAACCGCCGGCGTACTGCTTTTTGCTAAGACGGTTCAGGCGCGCCGCCCTTTCCAGATGATGTTTCAGCATCGTCAGGCGTCGAAGACCTACCGCGCTGTGGCGCCGGTTCCCGCCGATGTTACCGCCGCCGAGCAGGCGTTGAGTACGGAGGGACTGCAGGTGCGTTCGCATATTCAGAAGATTCGTGATCAGCTGCAGGTTCAGCAGCTGTCCGAGCAAGAGTGTGCGGCACAGGGCGTGGAGCCGAATACGCTAACGACCGTAAAGATTCTGCGGACTTTCACCCCGAGCGCGCAGGCTGTTGAGGGGTGGCGTGCCGAACCTGCACTGAACGAAAAACAAGAATGGGCGCTCTATGATTTGGAGCCTCACACCGGTAAGACCCACCAGTTACGGGCGCACCTGAACCTTTTGGGTTCCCCCATTCTGGGCGATGTGCTATACCCGCAGGTGCTGCCCGACACCCCAGACCGTCCCGAGTACCCGTTGCAGCTGCTGGCGTACAGCCTGCACTTTGAACACCCCATCACCGGCGAGCGGGTTGACCTACACAGTGGGCGTTCACTGGCCGCCGCCTAACCCGTTTTTGAGTGGCGTTCACCCCGTTCCCCGCATTGTGTCTTCTCGGCAGGCTCTCGAAAAGGGGTCACACCCGAGAGCCCACCCCACAGTGTTCAGGCGCTCAGAGGGCAAAAGGTGGGATAATTTCAGACGTAATACTTCACCACAACTACAGAGGGTCCATGAAATTCCAGCCGCCTTCCCACAACGAGCAGTCTCTGGAGTCGATTAGCGAGTACGCCCAGCGCACCTCCTCGCAGGCTGCTACCGCAGCCGACAGCGTCACCGACACCTTCGTGCACCGCATCCTCGGTGTTCCCGGCGCCCTCATCGGTTCGGTGCAGGTTCCCGACCCGCGCCCGCTGAGCCAGCGTCTGAGCACTTGGCACTACTGGTGGCAGGCGCACCTGCTGGACTGCATGATTGATGCCGGTCAGCGTCACCTGCGTGAGGGCGATATGACTGCCGCCCAGGAACAGTTGCACCGCGCCCGCGCACTATTGCGCGGCATTAACATGCGTAACTACGGCCGCTTCGCCAACGATTATTTTGACGATATGGCGTGGCTGACCCTCGCGGTGGACCGCATGAACTCCTTCTGCATTGACCTGACCGGCGCTACTGACGTTGCCGCCCAGGACGCTGGCGCAGCTCTTTTTGAGCAGCTAGCAAAGGGCTTCTCATCGGTGGGCGGCATGAGTTGGCGCAAGTCCAAGCGTGATTTTGTAAATGCTGCAGCGACCGCGCCAACCGCTCTGGCGTATGCGCGTGCAGGCGACCCGAAGACTGCCGCCGCACTCATGGACTGGATGAACGAAACCCTCTGGGATGCAGAGCATTCGCTCTATATTGACGGTGTAAACGTGCGCGGCGACAAGTACGAATACGAGCACAGCGAATTCACCTACAACCAGGGAACCGCCCTGGGCGCCCTACTGGGCCTCGCCGCATCCGATGTACCCTGCGAGGTGGACCCGGCAGAACGCGCCGAGCGTCTCATCGTCGGCATCGTCAAGCACATGACCGAAGAGGTAGAATTCCTCTCCGGTATGCGCGGCCGCATCCTCATCTCGCACGGTGACGGCGACGGCGGCCTATTCACCGGCATTCTTGTGCGTTACCTAGGCGTGGCGGCTTCTTCACCACTGCTCAGTGACGAGGCTCAAATACTCGCCTCGACCCTGGTGTACTCGACCGCACGCGCCCTGTGGGAGGGCCGCCGCGAGTTCGACCCCAACCTGCCGATGAACGAGTACGGCATTGACCCGAATGAGATTCGCGGTAAGGCGCTCGTGCAGTTCTCCCCGCGGTTCACCGAGCCGATGAGCAAAGTTGTGAAGCCCGGTGCGCCGGTGGAGCTGTCCACTCAGGTGCAGGCGTGGACTATTTTCGAGACGGCGGCACGCCTGGCACATGCGCGTCACCTCGCCTCCCACGACCTCTAAAAACTACGATTCTTTGCCCCACCCCTCATCTTCTCCGTTCAGCGCAGAAGGTTAGGGGTGGATTCATTGCAGGGGCGTACACACGGGCGTACGGTGAATTTTATGCTTGCTTCAGAATCACAACAGGTCACTGCCAGCCCGAACACTAACACCATTTTCATGGTCTGGAAGTTCAAGGAAGGTATCTCTCAGGACGCGCTCATTGAGGGGTTCCAGAACCTCTGCGGGCTCGTCATTAACCTTAACCACACCGCCGCGAACCGCTACTCGCCCGAGAATGCCAGCATTGTGCTGGGTATCAGCCACAGCGCGTGGCTGGCCCTGGACCTGCCCAAGCCGCTGCCGCAGGAACTCGTGGAGTTCGAGGAGATTCGGGGCCCCAAGCACACCGCAGTGTCTACTCCCGGCGACTTGCACTTCCACATCCGCACGACCCAGCCGTCCGTTGCCTACGATATGGCCTCCGCTATTACCGCGGCGCTACGCGATATTGCTGAGAGCGTGGATGAGGTACACGGCTTCCGCTACTGGGACGGCCGCTCCATTATCGGTTTTGTCGACGGCACCGAAAACCCGCAGACCCCCGCGGCACGCGAATACTTCGGCCTCATCGGTGACAACGACCCCATGTACAAGGGCGGCAGCTACCAGTTCGTTCAGAAGTACATCCATGACATGACCGCGTGGAATGCCCTGCCCGTCTCCGAGCAGGAGAAGGTCATTGGCCGCTCCAAGCACGACGACATCGAGATGAGCGAGGACGAGAAGCCCACCAACTCGCACTCCGCTATTGCCAATATCGGTGACGACTTCAAGGTCATTCGCGATAACATGCCCTTCGGCACCGTGGGCAACAACGAGCTGGGTACCTACTTCATCTGCTACGCCAGCACCTTCTCGACCGTTCAGAAGATGCTCATGAACATGTTCATGGGAGTGGATGGCGCCAACTACGACCGTCTACTGGATTTCAGCACCGCGGTGACTGGCACCCTCTTCTTCGTGCCAACCGTAGATATGCTCGGCGACTTCGCTGGCTAAGATCAGCTACCCTCAGCTGAAATCTCGTGAACTCCGACTCCGGCAAGAGAGGCGGGGTTTTCCGGTAGGCTAGGGTGTAGACATTCAGACGGAAAGCAAACAATCGAGAGAAGAATGAGCGTTCTAGATAACTCTTTCCCCACCGAGGACTTTGGCTTCGCTATCACCAGCCGCCTGGCGGACACCGCATCCCCCAGCGCTGAACGTATAGAAGCCAACGGCGGACAGTTCCGCGGACGCACCGGTGTTATCACCACCCCGCACGGACAGATCCAGACCCCCGCCTTCACCCCCGTGGGCACCAAGGCAACCGTCAAGGCGGTCCTGCCCGAATCCATGAAGGAGCTCGGCGCTCAGGCTCTGCTCTCCAATGCCTACCACCTGTACCTGCAGCCCGGCCCCGAAATCCTCGACGCGGCAGGCGGCCTGGGGGCCTTCATGAACTGGGACGGTCCCACCTTCACCGACTCCGGCGGCTTCCAGGTTATGAGCCTGGGCTCCGGCTTCAAGAAGGTGATCGACATGGGTACGGTCGCGGACGCTAAGGGGGCCGACGGCCGCCCCCTCGGTGACGACGACGTGG
Source organism: Rothia similimucilaginosa (assembly GCF_029850985.2). NCBI lineage: Bacteria > Bacillati > Actinomycetota > Actinomycetes > Micrococcales > Micrococcaceae > Rothia > Rothia similimucilaginosa. Next base: position 1,869,067 of record NZ_CM138149.1, read on the forward strand.
CACAGGGCAAGGAACGCCTTGCTCACATTGACGATGACGGCGTGAACTTCAAGTCGCATATTGACGGCTCAATTCACCGTTTTACTCCCGAGGTGTCCATGCAGGTTCAGCACCAGATCGGTGCCGACGTCATGTTCGCCTTCGACGAGCTGACCACCCTCTACAACTCCCGCGGCTACCAGGAGGAGGCGCTCGAACGCACCCGTCTGTGGGCGCTGCGCTGCATCGCTGAGCACCAGCGTCTGACCGCAGAGCGCGTGGGCAAGCCCTACCAGGCACTATTTGGCGTCATTCAGGGTGCACAGTACGAGGACCTGCGCCGCAAGGCATGCCAGGACCTCGGCTCCATGCCCTTCGACGGCTTCGGCATCGGTGGTGCGCTCGAGAAGGAAAACCTCGGAACCATCGTGCGCTGGTGCGCCGAAGAGCTGCCCGAATCCAAGCCCCGCCACTTGCTCGGCATCTCCGAACCCGACGATATCTTCGTCGGCATCGAAAACGGTGTAGACACCTTCGACTGCGTCTCCCCCACCCGCGTGGCACGCAACGCCGCCCTCTACTCCCCCACCGGCCGCTACAACATCACCAACGCGCGCTTCAAGGCGGACTTCTCGCCCATCTACGAGGGCTGCGACTGCTACACCTGCACCCACTACACTCGCGCCTACCTGCGTCACCTTTTCAAGGCGGACGAGCGTCTGGCGGCCACCCTCGCCTCCATCCACAATGAGCGCTTCATCGTGCGCATGGTGGACGACGCCCGCAAAGCCATCAAGGACGGCACCTACTTCGAGTACCGTGACGAGTTCCTCGGCAACTACTACTCCGGCAAGAAGCCCTAAACCCGCTCTTCAACCCGTTTAAGGAGAACCCTATGAGCATCACTCATGTTCCCGATGAGGAGCTTCTCGTCTTCGACCACGAGATCGCAGCCTCGGTCGAGGATATCTTCGGCGCCTACCTGGATCCCGAACTGTTGGTCCGCTGGTACGGCCCTGCCGGCTGGCATGTGCGCCCCACCGACGTTGTGGTGGAGCCCGTCGTCGGCGGTCTGCAGCGTCTGTCCATGATCAACGAGGTTGACCCCTCGGTGTCCTGCATTCTGCAGAGCCGCTTTTTGAGCCTTGAACCGTTCAAGGAGCTCGAATACGCCGAGCAGCTGCCCGACCACCTGGGCAACCCCGGTAGCGTGCTGGTGTACCAGCGTCACCGTTTCTTCCCCGAAACCGTGATTACCGCCGACGGCGTGGGTTCCGGTACCCGCATCGTCATTGAGATTGGACCCATGCCCGCCTCGGTCCACGAGGAGGTGCGCACCACCTGGCGTTCGACCTTCGCCCGCCTGGATGATGTGCTTGCCGCCCGCGCTCGCGGAGAGTTCTAACTCGCACCAGCTCTAATTCTGCCCGGCTGCAAGTGGGAATACTAAAGCGCCGCGTTGACGAATGATTCGTCAACGCGGCGCTTGTGTGTAATACCCATGCCTTGCCGGGTGCGCCTAGCCGGGTGTGAGTCGTAAACTAGTTGGTCAGCTTTACAGTAATGACGGTGCTGCCACCATCCAGGGACACGCACTCGGGGGTTGCACGATCCGCGCCGTCACCCGGCTTCCAGTAGCAGCGCGCCGACATGACGGTACGCTCACCATTCGCCTTATCGGTCACCTCGGCGGGGTTCTGCACCACAAACTGGCGAATCAGCTCACGCGCAAACAGGCAATCCACCGCGCCAGAGGCTACCTGCACGGTCGCATTATGCTTCAGGTAGCCGGTAGCGTCCATACTGCCGCAGCTACCGCCCGCAGACTGAACGTCCGAGCTGGATAGACTCGCGGTGCTCGACGCCTTCGCCACTTCACTCGCCGAAATATTCGCCTTAGCCGATGCCGCCGCGTTCGCCTGAGCAGTCATTACCGGGCTTACGGTAGTGATGGTTCCGGGGCTCACGGTAGCCGCCGCGGTGGGGGTGTGCACAGTACCGGCAGTCGGAGTGCTTTCAGTGACCGTTGCGGTGCGAGTGAGGCTGGGGGTCGCCTTCGCGCTCGTAGCACTGGGGCTAGGGATTCCGGTGGCGCTCGGGGAGGCGGTGGTGGCGGCACCGGAGCATGCCGACATCGTCAGCAGCAGCGTGGCACCGAGTGCTACGGGACTGTAGGTGCGGAGCGTAGTAGAACGAGCCTGGGTAGAAGTCTGGGTAGCGTAATTCTGTGCCGGGTGCATAGTGACCTTTCTGCGTCATCGGTTCGGGTTCCTAACCAGTATTCTAAAGACGCTACCTGTGAGCTAGCTATACGGTATCTTAGAAACCCGCAGGATGACCCCTCTAGGGTACAGCGGGAAAAGGCAATAAGAGGGGCTCCCCGGTATTGCGGGGAGCCCCTCTTAGCAAGTCACAAATCAATGACAGCTCATTGTCTCTGATGCGGACGCGAGCGCATAGCCTTCGCGCCTGCCACCGACCGCAATAGTACGACCGTTCCCGTCATGGCAGGTCATCGAGCCAGTCTCAATCTCGCCTAAGCAGGTCAGTTGCTTGCCCTCAGTAACGGGCAAGATCACCACATTCAAGGCGTTCATTCTCTTCGTGTTTGCGGTGGTGGTGACGTACTCGGTCATCAGGTCCAGGACGTGGGCGCAGTCCACGGTACCGCGCAGCACCATGATTTCCGCACCGGTCTTCAGGTAGCCCTTGCGGCCAATGTGTCCGCAGCGATCACCGGCGGCGGCGCATCCGGTGGCACGCATCGTGCGGCGACCTCATCCGGCGGGGTCTCACTGAGCGTGGTAAAACGACATTGTTATCTCTCCCGGGAATACCTTTTGCTCCCTTTGCAGAAGGTCTTTAAAACATACGTTTATCCCCGTTCAATACCATTCTATTACAGCGGAGCACCCTCTACTTCTCCGGCAGGTAGGAGCTCAGCAGTTCACGCTGCTCGGGGGTCAGTCGAGTCAGTCGCCCCGCAATGGAGTCCCAGAATGCCAGCACGGTAAAAGCACGCACACATTCACCGCCGTCCACCGGGGAGAGAATCGAGTAGCCAATACGCACAGATGCGGCACTGACCTTCTCCACGCTCAGGCGTACCGGCACCTGCTCACCGGTATAGGGCAGCTGAGCCAGGTAGCGGATGCTGTGCTCGGCAATGAGCGCCTGCACGCCCTCGGTAACCAAGTCAAAAAGCGGAATCGGAGGCTGCGGTGCCACGGTAGGCTTCTGCCCGGAGGACGGCGGCGGACCGAAGAGCGCCACACGGGCTTCTTCCATGACCGAGAGGATGGCAACGTTGTTGACGTGCCCGTAGGCGTCCATATCGCCCCAGCGGGCGGGTACGTACACCAACAATTCGTCGGTGGTGCCAGCTTCAGAGGTGGGAATCTTTTCGGGGGTATTTTCGCGTTTCTTTTCGTGGCTTTGCATGGTTTTAACTCTACCCCCCCCCGCCGCCGTGAAGGGGGTATTCGTACGAATCTGCAAGGTACAGCAAATGAATCAGCTGATGATAATTCGGGTACTAGAAATATATTTGGTGGGTTAAAGCGATGAGGCTCGAAAGCTACGATGCTTTCGAGCCTCATCCAACACACAGACATTTGAACGCATACAAGATCATACGGTTCACTGTCTATGATAGACCCGCTCTGAGGGTCAACGGCATTTTTACGGTTTTATTACGAGCAATTCCAGAGATTTTCCGTATTTTTCGTTTATTGCCTTCTTGGAGTCTCAGCAGTCTCCAACACAAGCCTTCCCGGCAGCTACAGAACCTTAACGGCCCAGCTTTGCCGCAGTCTCCAGAGCATGATCAGCGTCATACTTCATGGCGTCGTACTCGGCAGTTGCCTGCTGAGCCTCCACGAAGGTCTGCTCATCAATCACGTGAGTGTGGCGAATACGAGCGAAGTACAGCAGGCTCAGCACCACAAAATACCCCACGCCCACGATCGCCGGAACCATGGAACCACGCACCATGAAGAGCGCAATCCACACCGCGAAGAGCAGCAGAACACCGAGCGCCGCGGTGAACTGGCCACCCCACAGGCGGAAACCATCAGTTACTGGCTCAACACGCTTGTACACGATGTAAGCGAAAAGAATCAGAACCCACACGGTCAGCGCGCACACCATAATCACAAAAATCATGGAGAGGAACGCTTCCTTTGGGCTGTACAGAGCCAGCAGAATAGCAATCACCATACCGCTGGTTGACAGCCATACCGAACGAGCCGGAACGCCAGCACGGTTCACCTGAGCCAGCTGACGAGGCGCCATGCCGTCAGCCGCCAACGAGTGCATCAGACGCGCACCCGCGTACAGGTTCGCATTCGCACTCGACAGCGCTGCAATCAGCACCACAAAGTTCACAAAGTGCGCCACACCGTGCACACCCAGCTGCTCAAAGACCAGAACAAACGGGGAAGCTTCCACCGCATCGCCCAGACCGGACGCCGAACGCCAGGGAATAACAGCCACAACAATCAGAACTGCCAATACGTAGAAGGTTGCCAGTCGGATCATCATCGCCTTCGCTGCGGAACGCACCGAACGAGAAGGATCCTTCGCTTCCGCAGCGGAGATCGAGATCATCTCAATACCACCGAAGGAGAACATCACAACAGCCAGCGACAGCCACACCGACTGGGGGCCATTCGGCATAAAACCGCCGTCGTTGAAGAGGTTCGCGGTACCCACCGCAGCGTGACCGGGCAGACCGAAGAAAATCAGGCACAGGCCCACCAGCAGGAAGGCAACAATCGAAATGACCTTAATGGACGAGAGGAAAAACTCCAGCATGCCGAAAGACTTCACACTCGTCAGGTTCAGCACAATCAGCGCCACGCCAAACACAGCAATACCAGCCCACAGCGGCAACTGCGGCCACCAATAATTCAGGTAGGTAGCCACCGATACTAGCTCAACACCGGCAATCAGAACAGTCGCCGTCCAGTAGGCAATGCGAGTCAAAAAGCCCGCGAAGGGGCCCAAGTAGCGGGTAGCAATAGTACCGAAACCGCCACGGACAGGGTAGCGAACCGCCATTTCACCGGTTGCCGCACCAATCACCGAAGCAAGCGCAGAACCAATAGCGTAGGTGAGAATGACCGCAGGACCAGCCATCGCAATGGCGGTGCCCGATCCCAAGAAGAGGCCCGTACCGAGCGCAGAACCCATCACGATCATGGTCATCTGTCCGTGGGACAGAGAACGCTTCAGGGTGCGTGATCCGGCGGTCCCCGCTGCAGCGTGGCTGCGGGTATCGTCGTTGTGGGACACGAAGGTGCCTTCCGTCAGTACGCCTTAAGGGGCGTGATGTGCAATGTGTGCTCGCACCCGACTTCTGCAGCTTCTAGTCTCGTTGACGGGTACGAATAGTTAACTATTCTACGGGCACACTCCCATCGCTCAGAACGTCACCGTCTAGAGCACACAAGCGAAAGGCACCGAACGGGGGTACTCCCCCATCCGGTGTCTTTTATGTTTTAGCCTCGCGAGGCTTTCACGCTATTTAATTTAATGCTGCGCCGCGCTGGTGTCCTCGTCGGCGTGCATAGCGTCCAGATCGGGGCGCTCATAACCGCCCTGAACCTTCGAGGAGATGGTGTAGCCAATAGAAATCAGCACAAAGAAGACGATACCGACCATGATGGATTCCTGAACGCCCGAGCCGGGCAGCATGAACATTGCCGCCAGGGTTGCCAGAACACCCGCCAGAGCCAGACCTGCGGTGACGCGGCCACCCAGCACGGTGAAGGAGGAAGCATCCTTCTGATCCTTCTTGTACGCCTGGTAGGTCAACAGAATCATGACCCACACAACCAGGATGCACAGGGTCACCAGCGCCATGAGCAGCGCAAAGATATCGCCAATCTTGGCAACAGCCATCACGGTCGCTACGACAACGCCGGTGAAGGAGATGAGCAGAGCCACCACCGGCACGCCGCGCGAGGAGGTGCGTGCAGCCACTGCAGGAGCCATACGGTCAGAGCCCAGGGCATGCAACAGGCGGGTTGCCGCGTACAGGGAGGCGTTAGCGCCAGAGAGCGCAGCAACGAGTACCACAAAGTTCATGATGTCCGCCGCGAAGGGGATACCCAGTTCAGAGAAGACGAGCACGAACGGCGACTCGGTCAGCGCCGAGTTCTGTGCGGCGGTCTGCCAGGGCACCAGGCACAGAATAATTGCCATAGACACCACGTAGAAGGTGGACAGGCGCCAAATCATGGCCTTCACGCTGGTTGCCACCGAGCGTGCTGGGTCTTTCGCCTCCGCTGCGGAGAGAGAAATCATTTCCACACCACCGAAGGAGAACATGACAACAGCCATCGAAATCCAGATGGAGGCCGGGCCGTTGGGCAGGAAGCCACCGTCATTCACGAGGTTTGCGGTACCCGCCGCGGCGTGGCCGGGCAGGCCCACGAACACCAGCAGTACACCAATCACCATAAACACGATGACGGCAGAAACCTTAATCGAAGAGAGCATGAACTCCAGGGCACCGAAGGACTTCACGCTCACCAGGTTCAGCACCAGAATAATTGCCCCGAAGAGAACGACGAATACGGCCAGGGGAACATCCGGGAACCAGTACGCCATGTAGTGGCCAACCGCCACCAGCTCAGCACCAGCCAGCGGCACGGTGCATGCCCAATATGCCCAGCGAGTCAGATAGCCGCTAAAGGGGTTCAGGTATCGGCTCGCAATGGTGCCGAAACCGCCCTGGACGGGGTGACGCACAGACATTTCACCCGCACACGCAGCAATGGTTGCCGCAATCATCGCACCAATAGCGTAAGAGACGATTGCACCGGGGCCCGCAATTTTAATGGCTGAGGAGGACCCCAGGAACAGGCCCGTACCCAGCGCCAAGCCCATTGCAATCATGGTCAACTGGCCGTGGGAGAGGGAACGATTCAATGAGTCGTTCTTCTCCGACTGCTCGGGGGTATTCCCCTGCAGTTTAGACATAACGTATCTCTTTCTTAGACATGCTGTGTATTGAATAAAGCTGAAATGGCAACGCCGCCCAGGCATTAGGCCGGGCGGCTCTGCACATCAGCTATAAGGAGGTTAGCTTACGCCACGTACTCGAGTTCGTGACGCTTGAACCAACCAATAATCGGGTAGCTGATCGGCATGAGGAGCACCTCGACCAGGCACTTGTAGATATAGCCAATCAGTACGTAGTTGATGAATGCTTCCGCGGTATCGATGCCGAGCACCGGTGCCGCGATGGAGCAGAAGATGAGGGTGTCGAGTAGCTCACCAACCAGGGTGGAGACAATCATGCGTAGCCACAGGAAACGGCCTTTGCATGCCTTCTTCATTGCCACCATGACCCAGGCGTTCAGGGTCTGACCGAAGAGGTAACCGAGCAGAGAGCCCGCAAAAATCTGCCAGACCGGGCCAAGAACCTGCGCGAATGCCTCCTGGCCGGTGTAGAAGCTCGCAGCGGGCAGGTGCACGATCAGCAAGAAGCATAGGGCAGCAAAAGCAGCCGAGCTGAAGGACGCCACAATCGCGCGGCGGGCACGCTTGAAGCCGTACACCTCAGAAAGAAGGTCGCCAATCACGTAAGCGAGCGGGAAGAGAAAGAAACCACCATCGGTGACAATGGTCGAACCAATCAGAGGCAGTTCGAAGGGTAGCGGACCGAACTCCACACCCTTGGTTGCACCAATATTCGAGATGATTAGGATGACACAGGATGCGCCCAGCAGCAGATCAAAGTAGCCGCGGCGACCAGCCCAGGGCACCGTAACGGTGCTCGCCTGAGCCTTAGATTCGCTAACGGGTTTAGCCATTACTTTCCCCAAGTCTTTCTTCATGCGATGTGTTTCTTCACGTAAGGTACGAGCCTTCACGCGTGGTGGTAAGCCTGCAATGCAGGGCAGGGTTCACCAGCTCGTCTGCCACCCGAGCCTATCTAATAGTACATATATGCCGTGCCGGCGGCAGGTTTATGGGCTTCGTTCAAGAGTGTGGACGCTATATGCGCCCGGCTATCCGGTGTGGGGTGCTTGCGGAGCCGCCTTATCCCGGCGGAGGCGGAACCCTCACACCTACACAATGGAGGTATGAAGAGTCTGAGCCGCAGATTTCGTCACAGCGGAGTTCACCGTACCGGTGCTCACCATACCGGGCCGGTGGCGTCCCCACTGGGGGCTGGGCGTACTTTACGCGCCTCGGTGCGCCGCTTGGTTCGGGGCTCTATACGGCGAGCGCGGAGGTGGCGGCACCGTAACCAGCGGCAGCTGAATGCGCATATTCCGCGTCTGCATCCGTTTTTTTGACTATGCGGCGCGCGCAAATTTCTTGGTGACACATTTAATCAATTCGTCATTTACTGACGGTTTGGGGTAGAGTGTCACTATGCCTCGTATCTCTGCAGCAACCAACGCCGCCCAGCGTGAGAACACCAAGCGTGCCATTCTCGACTCCTTCGGCGAGATCCTCTACACCCGCGGCCTGCCCGGCCTGACCATGACCGACGTCGCCAAGAACGCCGGTATCGGTCGCACCGCGGTCTACAACTACTTCGCTGACATGGGCGAACTGCTGGTCGCCTACGCCCTGGACGAGACTGAACGCTTCCTCAACGAGCTGCGCGTCGGCCTGGATGGTATCGAGAACCCGATTGACCAGCTCGCGGTCTACGTTCGCCTGCAGATCAACGATTTGGCGCGCCGTCACCTGCCTCCGGGCCCGGCGATGCGTTCCATGCTTTCCCCCGAGTCCTATGCGAAGCTCGGCAAGCACGTGCACGAGCTGCAGATGGTGTTGGCGCATATTCTTTCTGCCGCCATTGCTGAGAACTACATTCCGAAGAACGATATTCGTGAACTGGCGATGCTCGTGCACGGTTCCCTCTCCTCAAGTGCGGGCCGTGCGGAGGACGCGCCGGATGAGGAGACTCGTGAACGCCAGATTCTGAGCACAATTCGTTTTATTCAGATGGGTTTGGGTGCCCGTTTTGATGCTCAGGGTGCCCCAGTTCGCTTGGATTCTCAGGAGTCCCTGCCAGAGCAATCGCCTGTGCAGGAGGTAAACCTGAAGGTTGCTTCCTAAGGGTTTAGCGGGCTGAATAGCTACATATAATGCCGCGGACCTAATGCTTCTTTGTATTGGTCCGCGGCATTTTCTGTATTCGGGTGGGTTTTTATGCGCCGGACAATAGTGCCGGGGAGATGGAGTCCAGGTCTAGTACGCGCGCGTACATGACGGCACGGCGGTGCAGGGCGTTACGCAGTGCGCGGTGCACGCCGTCTTCGAGGTAGAGTTCGCCGCCCCATTTGACCACGTGCGGGAAGAGGTCGCCGTAGAAGGTGGAGTCTGCGGCAAGTAGGGTCTCGAGGTTGAGGGTTTTTTGGGTGGTGATGAGGGTGTCGAGGCGCACCTGCTGCGGCGGGATTCCTCCCCAGTCGGCGTGGGTCATGCCATGCTGGGGGTAGGGGCGACTGTCGCCTACTTTTTTGAAAATCATAGTGGTGCTTTCTACAGGTATGGGGAGCCTCGGCGGCACGTGCAACCGTGGGGTTCTGAAGAAATAGTACCAAGGGGCGTAAAAAATCCCCGGTCTTAGAATCTAAGACCGGGGATCGGTGGCGGAGGATGGGGGATTTGAACCCCCGAGGGCTGTTAACCCAACACGCGTTCCAGGCGTGCGCCATAGGCCGCTAGGCGAATCCTCCAGCTATGTTTTCTACGCATTGCGTAGGCAACTAATAAAACTTTACTACGCTTTTGCAAAACGCGCAAGCCCTGGATAGGAAAAGTAACAGAAAGCACACTTGTGAATGCTGGTGCCCCTGCTTTTGGGCGGAGCACCAGCGGAGCGGGCACGCAGTGCATATGACGGGTGCAAACTATCCAGGTGCCTGATTTTGGGTATGAAAAAACCTCCTACGCAACCGCTGAGGATTCGGATTCTGAGCGAGCGAAGAACAAATCCGGATCCGAAGCCGCGGAGCGCCAGCGGAGCGGGCACGCAGTGCATATGACGGGTGCAAACTATCCAGGTGCCTGATTTTGGGTATGAAAAAACCTCCTACGCACCCGTCATAGCTCGAATACCCTTGCTACCTTCCGGTCCTGGGGGAGTTTTCCAAGATAACGCCACGTAAGAGGCAAGACCCAGTATACCGGATTTTTGGGTTCTTGGGAATTCGGCGTGTCTGCGGTATTTCTGTGGGCATACATATCACCCGGGCGAGCATCCGGGGTGGTGGTGTGATGTGTTCGCTGGTGACTGTCGGCCACTCGGGCTGGGGGTAAAACGTCTAAAATGGTATGGATTGTCCTATCCGCACCCCCGAGTTGAAGAGGTTGCCGTGAGCACTGCCCTTTATCGTCGTTATCGTCCCGAGACCTTTGCTGAGGTTATCGGGCAGGAGCACGTGACCGAACCTCTTATGGTCGCCCTGGAGAAGAACCGTGTAAATCACGCGTACCTGTTCTCGGGTCCGCGTGGTTGCGGTAAGACCACGTCGGCGCGTATTTTGGCGCGTTGTTTGAACTGTGCGCAGGGTCCGACTCCTACTCCGTGTGGTGTGTGTGATTCGTGCCGTGAGCTCTCGCGTGATGGTGGCGGTTCCCTTGATGTGATTGAGATGGACGCGGCGAGCCACGGCGGTGTGGATCATGCCCGTGACCTGCGTGAGCGCGCTACTTTGGCGCCGGTGCGTGACCGTTACAAAATCTTCATTATTGATGAGGCGCATATGGTGACCCGTGAGGGTTTCAATGCGCTACTAAAGATCGTAGAGGAGCCGCCGGAGCACGTGAAGTTTATCTTCGCGACGACTGAGCCGAATAAGGTGCTGGGTACTATTCGTTCGCGTACTCACCATTACCCGTTCCGTTTGGTTCCGCCGGAGGTTCTTCTGCCATTCCTTCAGAGTCTGTGCGACCAAGAGCAGGTGGCTGTAGAGCCGGGTGTGCTGCAGCTGGTGATTCGTGCTGGTGGCGGTTCGGTGCGTGATTCGCTGTCGATTCTTGATCAGCTGATGGCTGGTGCGTCTTCGCAGAGCGGTATTGAGTATGACCGTGCGGTAGCACTGCTGGGTTATACCCACGCACAGCTTCTGGATGAGGTTATTGAGGCGTTGGGTGCGAAGGATGCGCCGACTCTCTTTGGTGCGGTTTCTCGTGTGGTGGCGACTGGTCAGGATCCTCGCCGTTTTGTGGAGGATTTACTCGAGCGTCTACGTGATTTGATTGTGGTGAAGGCTGTTCCGCAGGCTGCCGGTCAGATCTTGCAGGGTATTCCGCAAGATCAGTTGGAGCGTTTGGCTCAGCAGGCTCAGGCTCTGGGTGAGCGTGAGCTGACGGTTGCTGCGGGTACGGCACATGAGACTTTGAATGGTATGACAGGTGCGGCGAATCCGCAGCTTCAGCTGGAGTTGCTGTGTGCTCGTCTGCTTCTGCCTGCGGTGGAGAGTTCTGCCGGTGGCACTGAGGTTGCGGCATTGGCTTCTCGACTGCAGGTGTTGGAGCGTCGCGTGGCTTCTGGTTCTGCTGGTTCAGTTCCGGCGCAGGGTGGCATGTCTGTTGCTCGTGCGGCAGGTATGGCGGCTGCTGGCCTGGCGCCTAAGACTCCTAATGCGCAGGTTCCTAGCACCCCGATTCAGGAAGCGGTTCAGGAGCCGGCTCAGCCCGTGCAGCAGCTTACTTCCCAGCAGGCACCCCCTCAACAGAGCGGTTCTCAGCAGGCTAGCGCCGGTGCACCCCCGCTGGCGGGCGCGCCCCTTAGCACTGCACCTCTGGCACGGACCGTGCAGGCCCCTGCACCTCAGGTTGGTGCTCCCCTGGCGGGTAACACCCCTGCAGCACCTCATGCTCCGGAGGCTCCGAATGCCCCGACTTCTGCTGCAGCTGATGCCACTGCGTCGGGTACCCCCTCCGCGCCTTTGAAGCTTAACCCGAACGATCCGCTGGCGGCTGTTCAGGGTAATTGGCGTGCCATCCTTAACCGAATGAGCATTCCGGGTGCGGCGGAGCAGCTGATGAAGGTGCGTCCCGCCCGGATGGACGACGCGACCCTGTACGTGAGCGCCGACATTGCGACTTTGCGTGCGGTTAAGGGCTTTGTACCCGAGCTGACCGCCCGCGTGAGTGAGTTCCTGCGCCGTCAGGTGACCATTCACGCTCAGGTGGCGAAGCCCGGTGAGCAGGCCAGGCCTGCAGTTCAGCCTGCCCCTGTAGCTCAGTCCACAGCCCCCAGTGCTGCCGCAACGCAGCCTGCAGTTCCGGCGGCTGTCGCCCCGCAGGCGTCTCAACCGTCCGTTCAGCAGACTCCCCCGCAGTCCGCGCAGCCGGCGCCACTGGCTGATGGTCTGCGCGGCGGTGAGGATGCGTGGCGTCGCCACGGTCAGCCGCTGACCGGCGCAAACACCCCCGAGTCTACGAGCGTGGATGCGCCCCTGGGTGCATGGGAGGTTGCCACGATTCCGCAGAGCGCCACCGAGGAGGCACCTCAGCAGGCTGCCCCGGTTGCCCCGCAGGCACCGGCTGGCCCGCTTGCACCTGAGCCCCCGGTAGCCCAGCAGGTTCCGGTTGCTCCGGCGGGCGGTTTTGGTGAACGTGATTCCTTTGCGGCCTCCGGTAGTGGGGTTCCACAGCAGGAGAGCGCTGCTGAACCCCAGCATGCCCCAAATCCCCAGGGTGAGCAGGAGTCTCCGTTCTCGCAGGAGCCCCCTCACCTGGAGGAACCTCCGTATGAGGAGGAGCCCACCTTTGAGGATGAGCCTGCCTACACTGAACCGGTTGAGGCACCCGCGATGCCCGCAGCGCCTGTAATGCCTGCTACGCATGCAGCACCGGCTGGTCCGCTCGCTACTCCGGTTGCCCCAACAGACCCCCTTGCTGCGGCAGGTCCGTTGGCAGAGACACCGCAGACGACTGCGGCTGATAATACTCCAGCAAGCGATGTGAAGCCCGCAGCGCCAGCTTCTAACGCACCTACCGTGCCGACTCCTAACGCACCGGCGGGACCGGCTCGCCCGCCACACGCCGCATCCGATGAAGACTACGTCTCTGAGGATGACGAGAAGCTCGAAAACAGCGCCTTTATCGGTTTGCGCGCTATCGAAAAAATTATTGGGGGCACCGTCATTGACGAACGCCCCCTGCACCAGCCCTAACACGGGGTCGTAGGTGCCGCGCCCGCCATCGCACCGATGGCGGGCGCACTCATTCCACCCGCATACTCGCTACGCGAAACGCCCCTAAACTGTCGGGGGTTGGGTGCATACTCATAACGTCGCCCAAGAACAACACACCAGCACGACACACCACATCTGAAGGAGAAGCCATGTACGAGGGAGCAGTTCAAAACCTCATTGACGAGCTCGGCCGCCTGCCGGGTGTGGGCCCCAAGTCGGCTCAGCGCATCGCTTTTCACATTCTGAATGCGGATGCTGCCGATATGGCGCGCCTAGCCAACGCCATTTCCACGGTGAAGACCAGCGTGAGCTTCTGCGAAGAGTGCGGCAATGTTTCCGAGACGAAGCTGTGCACCATCTGTCGTGATGAGCGCCGCGACCCGTCCGTGTTGTGTGTGGTCGAAGAATCAAAGGATGTGGTGGCGATTGAGCGCACCCGTTCTTTTACCGGCCGCTACCATGTGCTCGGTGGCGCCATTAACCCGCTGGCGGGTGTGGGCCCGGAGCAGTTGCGTATTCGTGAGCTGGTGTCCCGCCTGGCGGATGAGCGCATTCAGGAGATTATTCTGGCAATGGATCCGAACCTTGAGGGTGAGGCAACCGCAACCTACCTGTCACGCATGCTTGTGCCTCTGGGTGTGCGCCTATCGCGTCTGGCGTCGGGTCTGCCGGTCGGCGGCGATCTGGAGTACGCGGACGAGATTACCCTAGGCCGCGCGTTGGAGGGCCGCCGCGTTATTAGCGAGGGCACAGCGGTGGCTCATACTGCCGCCGAGGACTTTGAGCGCGTGAACCGCGAGGAGGAACAGGAGCGTGAGCAGGCGGCTCAGGTTCAGGCTCAGGAGGCGAAGCAGAGTCGTCGCCGCTGGAATTCGAGCATGTTTGATGACCTGGATTCTGAGGATTCTGCCGGTGCCCGCACGGAGGCACCCGCCGCTGAGGGTGTGCAGGGCACAGTTGATGAGCAGCTGATTGAGCAGGTTCTGCAGGAGGCTGAGGAATTCGGCGACAAGGAATCCGGCGAGGAGGTCTCACCCGCCGATTCTGCTAATACTGAAACCACCGCAGAAGCCACCCCTGATCTGGGCGAAGACTCCGGCAAGGACGCCCCAGCGAGTACCGCCTCCGAACCCGCCGAAGCACCCGTAGCCGAGCAGGCAGAAAATGCGCCGGAGGTGTTCCGCACCCCCGACTATGAAGAGAAGATCCGCTCGATTCAGAACGCCCCGTTGCGTACCCCGAAGCCGGATGTTCCGCCGCTGCCGGGTGTCACTTACGTGAACCCGTGGACATAAAAACTCGCCTCCGCGGGCTTGCCGCACCCACCTCCACATTCCGCATCACTACCGCGTAATACTACGTAATATTTCACGGGACAATACATACGGGTGCACAGTTCGCCGCTTGTGCTGAACGCCGTCTACTATAAACGAGAGGCCGGCGTCTGCCGGTAGCACACAAGTAACTGACCTGGAGATATCAATGAGCCTGATCGTCCAAAAGTTCGGCGGTTCCTCCGTAGCGGATGCGGAGGGTATCAAACGCGTTGCCCGCCGCGTCGTGGACACTCAGAAGGCAGGTAACGATGTAGTCGTCGTGGTGTCCGCTATGGGTGACACCACCGATGAGCTGCTCGACCTTGCCGCAGAGGTCACCAGCAATGTCACTCCTTCCCGTGAGCTGGACATGCTGCTGACTGCCGGTGAACGCATTTCGACCGCAATCCTGTCGATGGCAATTAACGACCTGGGTGCTAAGGCCCAGTCTTTCACTGGTTCTCAGGCTGGCATGATTACCGACGGCGTGCACGGTTCTGCGCGTCTGGTAGAGGTCAAGCCGGAGCGTATCCGCGAGTCGATTGACGCCGGCAATATTGCGATTGTTGCTGGTTTCCAGGGTATGAACCGTCAGAGCGGCGATATTACGACTCTGGGCCGTGGCGGTTCTGATACGACCGCTGTTGCGCTGGCAGCTGCACTGAACGCTGACGTGTGCGAGATTTACTCGGATGTTGACGGCGTGTTCACTGCTGACCCGCGCATCGTTCCGACCGCGCATAAGCTGGATACCGTCACCAGTGAAGAGATGCTGGAGATGGCGGCAAATGGTGCGAAGATTCTGCACCTGCGCTGTGTCGAGTATGCTCGCCGTTTTAATTTGAAGCTTCATGTGCGTTCTTCGTTCTCGAACCTTGAAGGCACCATTGTGATCCCGGAGGACTCCGCGGAACTGACCCCCACCCATCTGAAGGAGATTCCCTTGGAACAGCCCCTGATTTCTGGTGTTGCACACGATCGTAGCCAGGCGAAGATTACCGTTGTTGGCGTTCCGGACGTTCCCGGTTCGGCAGCTAAGGTGTTCGGCCTGATCAACGAGGCGAAGGTTAACCTGGACATGATTGTTCAGAACGTGCCGACTGACCGCCCGAACGTGACCGATATTTCCTTCACTCTGGATCAGGCTCAGGGCGATGCTGCGCTGAAGGCGCTGAAGGCTGCGCAGGCTGAGCTGGGCTTCCAGGAGGTTATTTACAACGAGTCGGTTGGTAAGCTGTCGCTGGTTGGCGCGGGTATGAAGACTAGCCCGGGCGTTTCGTTCACTTTCTTTGACGCACTGTCTTCTGCTGGTGTGAACATTGACATGATTTCGACTTCTGAGATTCGTATTTCTGTGATTACTGAGCTGAGCAAGCTGGATGAGGCTGTGCGCGCGGTGCACACTGCGTTCGGCTTGGACACTGAGGGCGAGGCTACTGTTTACGGTGGTACTGGCCGCTAGGGCTCGTTTGTGAGCTGTACGCTTCGGGAGGGGCGGTACCGGGTTTTCTCGGCACCGCCCCTTCGTCGTATTTTTATGCATAGTTTAGGCTAGAAGCATGAGTAGTGTTGTATTTTCCCAGGTGATGGGTGCCCGCGAATGGCGTGCCGCCCAGTCAGCGCATGAGGCGCGTGCCGGCCGCTACGCCGACCCGTTTGCGCAGCGTCGCGCCCGCCACGAGGCGCACCCAGTGGAGGATTTCCTCTTCACCTACTACACGCTCAAGCCCGGCCAGTTTAAGCGCTGGCACCCCGGCGCCGGCATCATCCTGCTGGATGCACCCGAGCGCGCCTCCTGGCGTTTTTACCGGCCCGCAACCGAACAGGAGCTCCTTGACGCTGGCTGCACTCCCGAGGTAGCGCGCACCCAGGCAGAGGCCGCCTCCGCCGTCACCGTTGACGTCACCGATTTTGTGGAACGCCGCGCTACCGCTCTTGCTTTTACTCATGAAATTCTGCGCAATACCGCGACGAAGAAGGGGCAGTTCGGCTGCTTTGGCATGCACGAGTGGGCGATGGCATACAAGTCGGTGGAGAACAATATCCGCCACGACTACCTGCAGTTGCGCCTGGGTGCGGAGGGCACGGACCATGTGGTGGAGAAGCACCACATCCGTTGCTCCCACTTTGATGCGTTCCGTTTCTTTATGCCGCAGGCCGCACCCATGAACGAGCTGCAGCCGACCCGCGAGTCCCAGCGTTTTTTGGAGCAGCCGGCGTGCCTACACGCGAATATGGACGTGTACAAGTGGGCATATAAACTGTTGCCGCTGGTTGATTCGACCCTGGTCATGGATTGTTTCGACCTGGCGTGGGATGCGCGCGAACTGGATATGCGCGCGGCCCCCTACGATATTCGTGACTGGGGGTACGAACCGATTCCGGTGGAGACGACCGAGGGTAAGGCTGAGTACGTGCGGATTCAGCGTGAGCTCTCGGAGTATTCGATTGAGCTGCGTGAGCGCCTACTGAGGGTGTGCGAGCAGTATCTACCCCCGTTGGGTGATTAGCGGCCGGTGTTTACTATTTTGTCGGGAACTACTCGCGGATGGGGTTTCTAAGGCTCTGCTGCTGGCCCAGCGCATGAGAAAAAGACAGGTGATGGGTCGCTCATTTGTTCATTGGTAGGTCTCGCCATCTCACTTTTTGCTTCACTGGGGTAGAATGAGATACGGCTCATACAGAACCCACGCACCCAAGGAGTGCCCACACATGGCCCGTATTGTTGTTGATGTTATGCTCAAGCCCGAAATTCTTGACCCGCAGGGTAAGGCTATTTCTCACGAGCTTCCCCGTATCGGCGTCGATTCCTTCGTGGATGTTCGCCAGGGTAAGCGCTTCGAGCTGACCGTCGAGGGTGAGGCTACTGAGGAGCACCTCGCAGCTGCCCGTAAGGCTGCTGAAGAGTTGCTGTCGAACCCTGTCATCGAAGACGTTGTGAACGTTTCGGTTCTGGAGGACTAAGACCTATGGCTGAGTCCCTCGCACCTACTGAAGTCCCCCTGGTTGGCGACTTTTCTACTTATTCTCCGAACCCCGCTTTCGCCGATGCGCGCGTTGGCGTGGTGACTTTCCCCGGCACCCTGGATGACCGTGACGCTGCGCGTGCTGTCCGCCTGGCTGGCGGTACTGTTGTCGAGCTGTGGCACGACGACGCTGATTTGAAGAACGTTGATGCCGTCATTATTCCTGGCGGTTTCTCCTATGGTGACTACCTGCGTGCCGGCGCTATTGCTGCGAAGGCTCCCGTGATGCATTCGGTGATTGATGCCGCTAACGCTGCTGGTACCTCCGGTTCTGCTCCCCTGCCTGTTCTGGGTATTTGCAATGGTTTCCAGATTCTGACTGAGTCTCACCTGCTGCCCGGTTCGATGATTAAGAACGATCACCGCAAGTTCATTTGCCGTGACCAGGTTCTGCGCATTGAGAATAACTCCACCTCCTGGACGAGCAACTACGCTGCTGGCCAGGAGATTGTTGTTCCTCTGAAGAACCAGGACGGTCAGTATGTTGCTGACCCGAAGACTCTGGAAGCGCTGGAGGCTGAGGGCCGCGTGGTGTTCCGCTACGTTGGTTTCAACCCGAACGGTTCCCGTAACGACATTGCTGGCATCAGCAATGAGCGCGGTAACGTGGTCGGTCTGATGCCGCACCCGGAGCACGCTGTGGAGCCTGGCTTCGGTCCTTCCTCTTCCGGTTTTGGTGAGGTTTCTCTGCGCGGTGGCGCCGATGGTCTCGGCGTATTCACCTCGGTTCTTGCCAACCTGATTAACGCCCGCTAACGCACGACAAGGATTCTAAGAAGTTATGAGCGAAAAGCAGTTTAACCTCGACACCGTCGAGCACGCGGCGGCAACCCCGGACACTGAACTCCCCTGGGCTGAGCTGGGCCTGAAGGAGAACGAGTTCGAGGATATTAAGGAGATTCTTGGTCGCCGTCCTACCGCGGCTGAGCTGGCGATGTACTCGGTCATGTGGTCCGAGCACTGCTCTTACAAATCTTCTAAGGTTCATCTGAAGCAGTTCGGTGCGAAGGTCACTGATGAGATGAAGAAGGACCTGATGGTCGGTATCGGCGAGAACGCCGGTGTGACCAACATTGGTGACGGCTGGGCTGTTACCTTCAAGATTGAGTCCCACAACCACCCGTCGTATGTGGAGCCTTACCAGGGTGCTGCTACCGGTGTGGGCGGTATTGTGCGTGACATTATTTCCATGGGTGCACGCCCGATTGCTGTGATGGATCCGCTGCGTTTCGGCGCGATTGATCACCCGGACACCGCCCGCGTTATTGGCGGCGTGGTTGCCGGTATTGGTGGTTACGGTAACTCCCTGGGCCTGCCGAACATCGGCGGCGAGGTTGAGTTCGATGCCTGCTACCAGGCAAACCCGCTGGTCAACGCACTGGCTGTGGGCATTATGCGCCACGAGGACATCCGCCTGGCGAACGCATCGGGCGTGGGCAACAAGGTTGTTCTGTTCGGTGCACGCACCGGTGGCGACGGCATCGGCGGCGCGTCGGTGCTGGCTTCTGAGTCGTTCGATGACACCAAGCCTTCGAAGCGTCCTGCTGTTCAGGTGGGCGACCCCTTCGCTGAGAAGGTTCTGATTGAGTGCTGCCTGGAGCTGTTCAAGGGCTCCGTGGTTGAGGGTATTCAGGACCTGGGTGCTGCGGGTATTTCCTGCGCAACCAGCGAGCTGGCTTCTAACGGTGAGGGCGGCATGCACGTCGACCTTACCAAGGTTCTGCTGCGTGACCCCACTCTGACTCCAGGTGAGATTCTGATGTCTGAGTCTCAGGAGCGCATGATGGCTGTTGTCTCTCCCGAGAACGTGGAGCGCTTCGAAGCGATCATGAATAAGTGGGGCGTGGAGTACTCCTTCCTCGGTGAGGTCACCGATTCTGGTCGCCTGGTCATCGAGTGGGACGGCGAGGTCATCGTGGATGTTGACCCCCGCACCGTTGCACACGACGGCCCCACCTACGAGCGTCCTTACGCACGCCCCGAGTGGCAGGATGACCTGCAGGCTAACCACTTCACCGGTTCGCCTGCTGACGATTCCCGCCCGCGCGGTGAGGAGCTGGGCGAGGCAATCAAGGCGTTCATGGCGTCCCCGAACATGTGCTCCAAGTCCTGGATTACCAACCAGTACGACCGCTACGTTCAGGGCAACACCGCCCTGTCCATGCCGGACGATGGCGGCGTGGTGCGCGTGGACGAGAACACCAACCTCGGTGTTGCTCTGGCGACCGACGCCTCCCCGCGTTTCACCTACCTGGATCCGTACGAGGGTGCTCGCGCGTCCTTGGCTGAGGCGTACCGTAACGTTGCGACCGTTGGTGCACGCCCCGTGGCTGTGTCTGACTGCCTGAACTTCGGCTCTCCCGAGGATCCGGACGTCATGTGGCAGTTCGCTGAGGCTGTTCGCGGCCTCGCTGATGGCTGCATGGAGCTGGGTGTTCCGGTGACCGGTGGTAACGTGTCCCTGTACAACCAGACCGGTGGCAAGGCTATTAACCCGACCCCCGTGGTGGCGATGATGGGTGTGATGGATGACGTCACTCGCCGCACCCCTTCGGGTTGGGCTCCTGAGCATGACGGTCAGGCTATCTACCTGCTGGGTACTACTCGGGATGAGCTGGACGGCTCCGAGTGGGCTCGCTTCAAGGGCCACCTGGGCGGTCAGCCGCCGAAGGTTGATCTGGCTCTGGAGCGTCAGCTGGGTGACATGCTGGTGAATATGTCTCGTGACGGCATGATTGATGCCGCACACGACGTGTCTGCTGGTGGTCTGGCTGCGGCTCTGTCGGAGGCTTGCCTGCGTTTCAACACCGGTGCCCGCATTGGTCTGGGTGAGGTTGCTGAGCGTGACGGCGTGGACCTGTTCACCATGCTGTTCTCTGAGTCCCTGGGCCGCGTTGTGGTTTCGGTTCCGCGTTCTGAGGAGGTGCGCTTCAAGGATATGTGCACTGCTCGCCAGTTCCCCTTCGCACGTATTGGTGTGGTGGATGCTAAGTCGAACGCTCTGGACTTCCAGGATGAGGTTTCTATTGACCTGGATGAGCTGCGTGCAGCTCACGAGGGTACTCTCGCTTCTTACTTCGGTGAGGTTGCGAAGGGCTAGTTTTCGACTAGTTTGAGACTAACGCCGAAAGGGGCGGATGCTTGTGAAAGCATCCGCCCCTTTTGTTATGCCCGCAGGCTTGTGCGTTGGACGTTTAGGCGTTCAGGTTTATGCCTCGGCGACCTTGCGGCCCAGCTGCGCGAACAGGGAAGCGTTGATGCGGAAGCCTTCGACGCATTCTTCGATGAGAGCTTCGCGCTGTTCGTCGGTCAGGGGTGCGTTGTCGAGCAGTTCTCGGTAGCCGTCCTTGAAGACCTTGGGCTTGGGCAGTTCGGTGAAGCGGTACATGCTCAGTGCTTCGGCTGGGATGCCGTAGTGCCGGGTGACCAGCGCTGCGACTGCCTGGCCGCCGGAGAGGTCACCGAGGTAGCGCAAGTAGTGGTGTGCGAGGTAGCGTTCGGGGGAGTTGATGGTGGCGCGGATGCGCTCTACGTATTCTGCGGTTGCGGGCAGGGGCGCGTCGATGTCTCCGTCCTGGCCGAGCGCACGGATGTCTGCACGGATGTATTCTGCACGGTCGAGGCCGGGGTGGATAAAGGGTTCGGTGATGGGGCTGGGTTCTGCGCGGTAGTGTTCGGAGACTGCTTCGAGCGCTTCGTAGATGTGCACGTACTGGTTGATGAGACGCAGGTATGCCTCGGTGTTGAGGGAGCCGCCCATGAGGTCTTCCATGAAGGTGGAGTGTTCGGCGTTGTCATGGACGTGTTTGGTGCTTTCCTTCAGGCGTGAGGAGAAGCGTTCCTGGGTGGTTTCGGGGGCGGTCACGGTCATTGTGAGTTCCTAAAGTAGCTTGTGGGTGAACAATAAATGCTTTAGTGACACAATGTCACCAAACATGATACTGACATATTGTCACCAAAAACCGGTTTTGGCAATAGTTTTCAAAAACTTTTGCTAAGGTTTACCTCAGGCGCAAGTCATCCTAGGCATTAAGTTACACAAATATAGGCTAATAAGGCTAGACTTGATACGAACACCACAATCGCAAAATTCAAGGAGACACCGAATGTCTACCCCCTCTCTCACCAAGCGCACTTGGGCGTTCTTGGCTTCAGCAACCATCGGCCTCAGCGGCGTCGCTGGCGTACCCGCGGCCTTCGCAGCTGAAACCAACTCCCACATCAGCGCCGGTGAGGTAACCGCAGCCTCAGAGCAGAGCCTGCAGGACGTCACCGTCAACTGGGGTCTGAAGAAGTCCTTCCGCTCCTACATCAACGGCGCCTTCTCCCAGGGCTCCCAGAAACTGACCGGCGTCACCACCAACGAAGACGGCTCCTACCACTTCACCTCCGCCGAAGGCACCGTAGCCAACGGCGAATACTCCGTCACCTTCACCGGCTCCTCGATTCACTACACCGCACACCACGGTCTGCTGGAAGTCATCATCTCCGACCTCTCCGTCACCATTAAGGACGGCGTGGGCACCGTACGCGCCAACGTTCAGTCGCGCCCCTACAACGGCAACACCACCCCGAACGACCTGGTCGAAACCAAGAATATGACCATTGGCACTTTCAACGCTTCCGGTCTGAAGGTTGAGGGTAACACCATCACCCTGCCCAGCGTTGACGAGGAAAACGGCACCCGCGTCAAGCTTGCCGAAGAGGCAACCGGCGCCTTCGCGGGCTTCTACAGGGCAGGTCAGGAGCTGGATGCACTCGGCTTCTCCGCAACCATCGTGACCAAGGAAGCACCCGCGCCGAGCACTAAGCCCAGCGCTGAACCCAGCGCCGAGCCGACTGCTGCGCCGACCGCAGAGCCGACTGCCGAGCCCTCCTCCGCACCGACCACTGAGGCACCCAAGCCCGCAGAGCCCACCTCTGCAGCACCGAGCGCTGAGCCCTCCCCCACGGCACCTTCCTCCCCCGCCGCAACCACCGAGCCCAAGCGTGAAGAAAAGGTCACCGGCAACGTCGTCGAGTCCGGCACCCTCAGCTGGGATATCCGCGAGTCCTTCCTGAAGTACCTGACCGGCTTCGCACACGGCTCCGTGAACGTTGAGGGCATGGAGAAGACCGCGGCTGGCGGCTTCAAGTACACTCAGGCATCTGGCGTGTACAACCCCGAGACCAAGACCGGCCAGATCAACTTCGCGGGCATCGCAGAGTTCACCGGCCACAACGGTCAGCTCAAGAGCACCATCAAGAACATGCGTCTGGTCGTCGTCAACGGTAAGGGCACCCTGGTCGCTGACGTAGACGCACTGACCCGCGACGGCAAGTCCATTTCCAAGACCGGTCTGGCTATCGCTGAGGTGGACCTCTCCGGCGCGAGCGTGAAGGACGGCTTCTTCTCGGCGCAGAACGCGGCAGTCACCCTCACCGATGAAGGTTCCGATGTGCTCTTCGCGGGCCAGTACCGCGGTGCCGACAACGCCATGGCACCGCTGAACTTCTCCGTAAAGCTCAGCGAGCAGATCGCAGAGAACACCGTTGAGGTTCCCCGCATCTCTGAGAACAAGTCCTCCGAGAGCGGCACCTCCGATAACAAGGGTTCTGAGAACGGCTCTTCTAACGAGGGCTCCTCGAACTCCGGCGCTAACGGCTCCGGTTCTAACGGTTCGGCAGGCGCCTCCGGCAGCGTTTCTAACGGCGGTTCTTCCTCGAACGGTTCTGTCAGTAACAACCCGGCACAGCCGGTCTGCGTACCCGTCACCCGCACCCGCGAGGTGCAGGAGCAGGGCGCATCCGACGGCACCATTAAGAGCGCAAACCTTGGCTGGGGCGTGCGTGATTCCTTCCGCAACTACCTGCGCGGCGGCATTGCAAACGGTAGCTGGGAGCTGAACGGCACCTCCTACTCTTCGGAGGCGTTCAACTGGTCTAACGGTACCGGCACCTTCAATGGCGGTAAGGGTTCTATCTCCTTCAGCGGTTCGGTTCGTTTCACCGGTCACCACGGCATTCTGGATACCACCATTGCGAACCCGCGCCTTGAGATTAACGGCAATTCCGGCACTCTCTACGCGACCATGACCAGCAATGATCCCTCCGGCAAGGCAACTAACTACGGTGAGGTGGCACTGCTGAAGGTGGATCTTTCGGGTCTGCAGAGCTCCGCTGAGGCTGTTAGCGTCAACGGTGCGGCAACCGCCCTGACCGCTGAGGGTGCGAAGGCGTTCGCTGGCTTCTACGATGCCGGTAAGGACATGGCTCCGCTGAGTTTCTCCGCAGCGGTTAACAGCGCGAAGACCACCACCAAGACCGTGACCGAGACTGTCTACGAGGGTGAGGGTTGCGACCCGGTCACCGGCAAGCCTCTGGCTTCCACCGGTGCATCCGGTGTTGAGGGCACCCTGGTTGCAGGTTTCATCGCTGTTGCAGCTGGTGCGGGTACCGTCGTGTACACTCGCCGCCGCAAGAAGGCATAACGGCACCTCACGAGGACGCCCACACTATCGGCTCGCCTGTGAGACTCAACTATGAGGTTCGCCGGTGAGCCGACACGGTCCTGCGGGGGTGCAGATTTTCACTGCACCCCCGCTTCAGGTGCCAGGTTTTGCCCCGGCGCCCACCCCAGTTTTTCTAGCTCCCCTTTTTCTGAGAGACGACGATGTTTTCTTCCCTTTCCTCTTCTGCCCTGAACCGCCGCGATGCAATGAAGTATGCGGCGTTCTCTATCACTTCCGCGTTTCTGCTGAGCTCTTGCGGTGTGGGTACTCAGAACCCGGCTGCTTCTTCAAGTGCTTCGCAGGCTGTGGTGGATGAGCAGAGCACCCGCACCGTTTTGGAGAACCTGGCGGATCAGTTGCGTTCTTCTATTGCCCCTGATCAGAAGGCTCTGCGCGGCCCCAATAGCGCCGCGGACACCCCCGAAATTCAGCCGATGGTCGATACCCCCACTCCGGCTTTCCCGGTAACGTTCAAGGATTTCAACGGCACTGAGGTGACCGTTAAGTCCGCTGACCGTGTGCTGGCGCTGGACCTGTACGGCACTCTGGCTCAGCAGATGATTGCGCTGGGTCTGGGCGGTCGTCTGGTCGGTCGTGTCACCTCCTCGACTGAGCAGTCGCTGGCTCATCTGCCGCTGGTGACTCAGAACGGTCACGACCTGAACGCTGAGGCGATTCTGGCGACCTCCCCGGACCTGGTGCTGTGGGATAAGAGTAACGGCCCGATTGAGGTTGTAGATCAGCTGCGCGCGGCGGGTGTGACTGTCGTGGTCTTCGACCATGAGCGTCGTATGGATAAGATCATTCCGCAGCTCAAGGCTGTTGCGCAGGCGCTGGGTGTTCCAGAAGCGGGCGAGCAGGTTGCTACCCGCGTGCAGAAGGACCTGGATTACGCCCTGCAGGTGCTCAAGGACGTTGCCCCGAAGGGGGAGCAACAGGTGTCGTTCGCGTTCCTCTACGTGCGCGGTACCGCTGGTGTGTTCTTTGTGCTCGGCAAGGGTTCGGGCGCTGATGATTTGATTCAGGCTATTGGCGGCAAGGATGTGGCATCTGAGCAGAACGCGACGAATATTATTCCGGCAACCAGTGAGGCGCTGGTGAAGCTGAACCCGGACGTGATTCTGACAATGAGCGGCGGCATTAAGTCCACCGGTGGTTTGGATGGTTTCTTGGCTCGCCCGGGTGTGGGTGAGACGAATGCCGGTAAGAATAAGCGCATTATCGATATGGGTGACGGCCAAATTCTGTCCTATGGCCCGAATACTCCAGCGGTGTTACTCTCGCTGGCTAAGGCTGCGTACTCCACTCCTGCAGGAGCCCAGTAGTGGCTGCTATGAAGAGTGCGGCGGGTACGCGGGATTATCGTGCTTCGCGTCGGCGTCGTGCCGGTCTGACGTTTACGTTTTTGGCGGTGGCGCTGTGCGCTGTGATGGTGTTGTCTGCGGGTTTGGGCCAGTACAATATCCCGATTGATCAGGTGGTTGCTTCTGTTGGCCGCCGTCTGGGTCTTGCACCGGAGAACCCGGCGATGCAGCTGGCGGATAGCACTCTGTGGAATATCCGTTTCCCACGTGTGCTGTTAGGCGTGCTGGTGGGTGCCGCTTTGGGTACTTCCGGCGCGGTGATGCAGTCGGTGTTTGGTAACCCGTTGGCTGAGCCGGGCGTGATTGGTGTTTCCTCGGGCGCGGCGGTTGGCGCGTGTTTGTCGATTGTGTTGAACCTGCAGTTCTTCGGTATTTTTACGACTCCTGCATTCGCGTTTGTGGGTGCGTTGGCGGCTACTGCACTGGTGTATTTCCTGTCGCGTTCTTCGGGCCGTGCGAAGGTTCTGTCGATGATTTTGACGGGTATTGCGGTGACTGCGGTGGCGAATGCGATTATTGCGTTCCTCATGTTTATTGCTGATACGACGAGCCGCGATCAGATTGTGTTCTGGCAGATGGGTTCGCTGAACGGCTCCACGTGGAAGGCTGTGGCGAGCGTGTGGCCGGTTATTCTGATTGGCTTGGTGGCGTGTTTTGTGATGGCTTCTTCGCTGGATGTTTTGGCATTGGGTGAGCGTGCGGCGCAGCATTCGGGCGTGAACGTGGAGCGTCTACGTGCGGTGTCTATTGCGGCGACGGCTTTGTTGACGGGTGCCGCGGTGGCGTATGCGGGCATTATTGCGTTTATTGGTCTGATTATTCCTCACCTGTTGCGCATGATTTTGGGTCCGTCGAATCGTGTGTTGTTGCCGGCTTCGGCGTTGGGTGGTGCCCTGTTGATTGCGCTGTCTGATTTGGGTGCGCGTACGCTGGTACCTTTTGCTGATTTGCCGATTGGTATTTTTACGGCTTTGGTGGGCGGCCCAACGTTCTTCGTGTTGTTGCGTCGTTCCCTGGGCCAAAGCGGAGGTGCTTCGTGAGTGAGTTGTTGAGCCTGTCCGGTGTGTGTTTTAGCGCTGGTGGGCGTCAGATTTTGAATGATGTGTCCCTGTCGGTTTCTGCGGGCGAGGTTATTTCGCTGATTGGTCCTAATGGTGCCGGTAAGTCGACTCTGCTGGGTGTGATTGCTGGTGATATTGCGCCCAGTAGCGGTGAGATTCTGCTGGATGGCGCCCCTTTGGGTTCGATTCATGCCCGTCAGATGGCGCGTCAGCGTGCGATGCTGCTGCAGAAGTTGAATGTGGCGTTTTCGTACACGGTGCATGAGGTGGTTCAGATGGGCCGTACCCCGTGGAAGGGTACGGAGCGCGCTGAAGAGGATGACGCCGTGGTTGCTTCGATGATGGAGCGTACGTCGGTGACTCATTTGTCGGATCGCGATATTACGACTCTGTCCGGTGGTGAGAGTGGTCGTGCGCATTTGGCGCGTGTGTTTGCTCAGCAGACTCCGCTGATTCTTTTGGATGAGCCGACTGCGGCGCTGGACATTACGCATCAGGAACAGACATTGCGAGTGAGCCGCGAGTTAGCTGCTGAGGGCGCTGCGGTGCTGACAGTGCTTCATGACCTGGACGTGGCGGCTGCGTATTCTGACCGTATGGTGTTGTTGCGTGGTGGTGAGGTGGTTGCTTCGGGCGCCCCTAAGCAGGTATGTTCGGCGGAGTTGTTGTCTGAGGTATATCAGCATCCGATTGAGGTGTTGAGGCATCCGGTGACGAATCGTTTGTTGATTCTGCCGGAGCGCTGATTCTGCTGGTGTGCTGATTCTATGGGGTGTTAGCGAACCGTCCCACAAACACTTTCTACCTCAAAATATGCCAGTATTCGCATACATTAAATCTCCGTCCCGGAATGGCTGTAAATATCAAGCTCATTAACAGGGCGGAGATTATCTTTATCCCCTTCTGCACAGATACACTGAAAGGTACTGTCCGCAATACTGAACTCTATTCAGTTCAGCATTCCATCCATTCGAGAAAGAGACCCCTGCATGGATCCTCAGCAGAAAACGGCAGCGCCTGCTGTTGCCGGCTACATTCCCGAATATTCTGAAACACCGCATAGCGGATCTTTCGATATTGCCCAGCACGGTTTGAGTAGCAATGATGTTGCTCGCCTGACTGCTGAGGGTAGGGTCAATACCCAGAACACTAAGTCTTCTCGCACGCTGTGGAGCATTATGCGTGCGCACTTGTTCACGGTCTTCAACTTTGTGTTGGGTGCCTGTGGCGCTGTGGTGATTGCATACCAGCGTTGGGCTGATTTGCTCTTCCTAGCGGCTGTTATCGCTAACGTGGTGATCGGTTTTGTGCAGGAGTACAAGGCGAAGCTTGAGCTGGACCGCATCTCCCTGCTGGATCGCTCCCCCGCTACTGCTGTGCGTGACGGTAAGAGCGTTGAGGTTCCGATGGAGCAGCTGGTTGAGGGTGACGTTGTCATCCTCAAGCGCGGCGATCAGGTTCCTGCGGACGCTATTGTGCTCACCTCCGATTCTTTGGAGCTGGATGAGTCTCTGCTGACCGGTGAGAACGACCCGATTGCTAAGCGCCCCGGTGATATGGTGCTGTCGGCGTCAAGTGTGCTGGGTGGTACCGGCCGCGTCCTGCTCTCTCACGTGGGTGCTAATTCTCGTGCAAGCAAGATTTCTGATGAGGCGCGCCAGTTCTCGCGTATTCAGTCTGAGCTGCGTGATGCGCTGAACCGTGTGGTCCGCTGGATTACGGTGGGTCTTGCGGTCATTATTCCTGTGGTGTCGTGGGGGCAGATTCAAGCTGCTGGTGGCCTGGAGACCGTGCGGCAGAACCACCTGTGGGAGCAGGTTTCTATTGCTGTGGTGTCCTCGGTTGCATCGATGATTCCGCAGGGTCTGGCACTGATGACCACTCTGGCGTTTGCCGCAGCGGCTGTGGCGCTGGGTCGTAAGCACAACATCCTGGTGCAGGAGCAGCCTGCGGTTGAGGTTCTGGCTCGTGTGGATGTGGTCTGCTTCGATAAGACCGGCACCCTGACTGAGGGTGGCGTGATTTTTGATTCGGTACGCCCACTGGACACCGTTGCTGAGGCTGAGGGCCCTACCGTTAACTCGGCGGAGCACACTTCCTGGCGTGCTTCTCTGCCTGCCGGCTGGAATGAGGCGCTGGCGTGGTTTGGTCACGATGAGAACGCGAACCCGACCGCTGCGGCTCTGACCGGTGGTTTCCCGGATGCTTCGTCGGCGTCGGTGAGCGGTATTGTGCCGTTCTCCTCGGCTCTGCGTTTTAGTGCGATTGAGTTTAAGGATTCGGGTGCGTGGCTTCTGGGCGCTCCGGAGGCGCTTCTCGCCAAGGGCACCGCTGAGCGGGAGCGTGCCGCCGAACTGGCGGCGCTGGGTCTGCGCACGATGGTTTTGGCGCATGCTTCTGCGGTGGTTCGCAACGAGAAGGATGAGCCGATCCAGAAGATCCCGTCGGATGCTGCCCCGGTTCTGTTCGTCATTTTCCGTGAGAATGTGCGTGCGGATGCGCCTGAGATTGTGGAGTATTTCCACCGTCAGGGTGTGACTTTGAAGGTCTTCTCGGGTGATAATCCGTTCACTGTGGCTGCGGCTGCGAAGACTGCGGGCATGGATACGTCTGCGGGTGCGGTTGATGCTTCGACTCTGCCTGAGGACGGTCCGGAGCTCGCTGAGGCTGCGGCTACTCACAATATTTTCGGTCGTGTGTCGCCCGAGCAGAAGAAGAACATGGTGATTGCTCTGAAGGAGCGTGGCCATGTGGTGGCGATGACCGGTGACGGCATTAATGACGCTTTGGCACTCAAGCATGCAAGCTTGGGTATTGCGATGGGTAACGCTGCTCCGGCGACGAAGGCTGTTTCTCGCCTGGTTCTGTTGGATGGTAAGTTCTCGTCTCTGCCGGCTGCGTTGGAGCAGGGACGTCAGGTCATTACGAATATTGAGATGGTGGCGAACCTGTTCTTGACGAAGACTGGTTTCGCGATTCTTCTGGGTGTTATGTTCAGCCTCTTTGGTTTGACCTTCCCGTTCTTGCCGCGTCAGTACTCAACTGCGGACTTCTTGATTGTGGGTGCATCGTCCTTCGCATTGACCCTGTTGCCGAATTCACGCCGTTATGTGCCGGGCTTCTTGCGCCGCGTGCTGAATTACACGGTTCCGAACTCGATTATTGTGGTTGCGATGCTGTTGGCGGTGACATTCACGGCTCGTGGTATGGGTGTTGAGGATATCCGTCAGATTCAGACGGCTTCGTTCATTACCCTGGTAATGATGGGTCTGTGGAACTTGGCTGCGGTGGCTCGTCCGTTCAACCGTGCTCGTGTTCTGCTGTTTGGTGCGTTGCTGGCAGTATTCTTTGCAGCGCTGTTCGTGCCGATTCTGGTGGAGTACCACCAGTTCGTTGCTGTGCTTCCCCACCTGCTGTGGACCGCTCTGGGCGCAGGCGCTCTGGGTGCCGTGCTGATTGAGGTGAATGCGCACCGTAACCGCCGCTGGCAGAAGCGTAATTACCCTGAGTTGGAGGTTGCTCCGCTGAATTTCTTCCCGGCTAAGAAGTAGTTAGTCGGAAGGTAGTTACTTCGGTAGCGTGTGGGCTCCGTATCCTGTGGATGCGGGGCCCTTTCGCGTTATCGAAAGCACCCCGTCCGGTGTGTGTGGGGATTTACCGGGGCACGCTGGAGCCCTGCCGGAGGCTCCCCACAAACGATGCCGAGAGTGTGTCTCAGCGATCACTTGAGTGGACTTTTAACAGCTTCTGATACCGCCCTGCTCCCACCTTGCTCTTAACCTGGGAAAACCCTTAGAGTTACAGGGAACTATTTGAGAAGGGAAACCTTCTTCAGGGTTGTTACTGGTTTGGCAGGCAAGACCTGAGTTACTCAACACCGTATGGGACGGCAGTATGTACCTGCCGAGAATCCCCTCTATTTGCTGTACCGAAGCTCTATAGTGAGCACGAGTGTAGTGCTTCCGGTGATTGAGAGACTCGGGTCTTTTGTGTTTTCTGAACGTATTTTCCGGGGCTTTTCGGCTACCGCAACGTCAGGTAGGCACAGCCTCCGGCAGCAACAGTATAGACATTGACCGCATATCTAAGGAAGTATCGTGAATAACCGCGAACTTGGCGAGAAGATTCTTGACGGCCTGGGTGGCCCCGAGAACATCGCGCACATTACTCACTGTGCAACCCGCCTTCGTGTCACTCCTGTATCCAACGATGCAGTGCAGAACAAGAAGATTGAGGGCCTGCCCGGTGTTCTCTCTGTGATTGAGCAGTCCGGCCAGACTCAGGTTGTTCTGGGCGAGCGCGTTGAGGCTGTGTACAACGAGATCAACGCTCTGCCCGCTATGGCTGGTCACGCTGAGGGTGACACCAAGGTTGAGGCTGAGGGCAAGAAGTCCGGCTGGCTTACCAACGTCTTCGACGTTCTGTCTGACTCCTTCCGTCCGCTGCTGTGGGCACTTCTGGGTACCTCGATGATTCTGACCCTGATTGTGTTCATGCAGCAGCTGGGCTTCTTCGGCCAGTACACTGACTTGACCGGTCAGAGCGTGAACATCGACATCATTAACGGTGCTCGTGTGGCTGACCCGGAGGAAGCTAAGGCTCTGAACACCCAGTGGATGCAGCAGTTCGCTTTCTGGTACATCCTGAAGGCTGCTTCGCTGTCTGTTCTGAACTTCATGCCCATCATGCTGGGTGCTACCGCTGCTAAGCGTCTGGGCGCGAACATGTGGGTTGGTGCGGCTATCCCCGCTGCGCTGATGACCGGTACCTTCACCGATCTGACTGCTCTTGCTGACCCCGCCACCAAGGTTCTGAACGTTCCGTTCTTCGGTCTGGATCTGCCGCTGTACGCATTCAGCTACACCGGCCAGGTCTTCCCCCCGCTGCTGGCTGTTGCTCTGCTGGCTCCGCTCGAGCGCTTCCTGAAGAAGGTTATTCCTTCGATGCTGCAGATGGTGTTCGTGCCGATGATTTCGGTCATCATTCTGGTTCCGGTGACCGCGTTCCTGGTTGGCCCCATCGGTATTGGTGTGGCTATGGGCATCTCTGACTTCCTGAAGATGGTTAACGACCAGGCTCCGGCTCTGGTTGGCGCTCTGATTGCTGGCCTGTACCTGTTCATGGTTCCGCTGGGTCTGCACTGGCCGCTGAACGCTGTCATGATTAACAACCTGCAGACCATGGGTACTGACTTCATTCAGTCCCCCATGGGTGCTTACAACTTCGCTGTGTTCGGTCTGGTCACCGGTGTGGCTATCAAGGCTAAGCACGACCGCGAGCTGCGTCAGACCGCTGTTGGTGCGTCGATGTCCGGTCTGCTCGGTGGTATTTCTGAGCCGTCCCTGTACGGTGTTGTGCTCCGTTACAAGCGCGTGATTCCGATTATTCTGGTTCCCGCTGTTATTGGTGGCGCTACCATTTCCTTCCTGGGTGTTAAGTCCCACGCATTCGCATTCACCTCGCTGCTGTCGATTCCGGCGATGCAGCCCTCTCACCTGTATGTGATTGGTCTGGCTATTGCGTTCTTCGGTGCTATGACCGGTGTTCTGCTGTTCGGTTACGAGTCGAAGGCTGAGGCTGTGAAGCATGCTGCTGAGCGCGCGGCTGAGACTACTGAGGAGCCCGCTCCCAAGGCTGAGGCTGTTGCTGCTAAGGCTGCTCCGGCTGCCGCTGCTTCCGCTGGTGAGGTCATCGAGCTGCACGCTCCCATTGAGGGTACTGCTGTTGCTCTGTCTGATGTTCCGGACCCGATTTTCGCTGCTGGCAAGCTGGGCGAGGGTGTGGCTATTGAGCCGACCGGTACCACTGTTGTTGCTCCCGCTGCCGGTAAGGTTGCTGCAACCTACCCCTCGGGCCACGCTGTGGGTCTGAAGCTGGAGAACGGCATTGAGCTGCTGATTCACGTTGGTCTGGATACCGTGAACCTGGACGGTAAGGGCTTCAGCGTGAAGGTTGCTAAGGGCGATGTTGTTGCTGCTGGCGACGCTCTGATTGAGTTCGATCCTGAGGTTATCAAGGAGGCGGGTTACCCGCTGATTACCCCGGTTATCGTGACCAACACCCGCAAGTTTGCTGAGGTCAAGGGTCTGCCGGGCGTTGCTCACCAGAACCTGAGCACTGTCCTGAAGGTGACCACTAAGTAGTTCGCTATATAGGCTCTAAGGGGCCCCACCATTACGGTGGGGCCCCTTTCCTTATATCACCCCTTTCCTTATATCACCCCTTTTCATATGCTCTGCTTCCTGATGTGCTGATTCTTTGGGTCGGGTTTGCTGGGGCGTATGCACTAGCCGGGGGTATTTCTGCTAATGTAAGAATAAGCTCAACAAGGAAGTTCTCAAGTGATAGGGAGTACGATGATGTCTTCTGATACTAGGACATGGGATACCGGGGTGTGGGAAGAGCAGCAAAAAGAGCTACGCGCTCTTTCTCCTGTTCGGCGGCTGATGCGCCGGCTCAATCTTGAGGCGCTCGTTTACGAGTCCGCGCCGTTCCCGGTTCTGTTGCGTAAGCTCTCCGCGCTGATTCCAGCCTGCCTTCTGTGGTGGGTTATCTACGAGCCGCACCGGCTTGCTTCCTCCACCAGCCTCCCCGAGGGTACTCATGCTATTACGCTACTCCCCGGAGCCTGGGGTGACCCCGCTACGGGGGCTTATGGAGGTCTTCCTGAGCTGCCGGGGGTCCTCGTGCGCTGGGTGCTGTGCATCGCGGCAATGGTGGCTGTCGTTCATCTCTGCGGCGTCAAGGCGAAGGGTCAGAGCTTCACCATTCCTCACGATGCGCGTTCACGGCTGATTGCGCTGATGCAGGCTCTGGGCATTTTCGGTGCTTTCGCCCTGGTCGTCTGGATCGAGTACATGATGACTCCGCTGACCCTCATGTTTGAAACCGTGTACGCGGGCCCGACCGCAGCCTATAGCGGCGACGGCATGATTCCCCTGCACCTGTTCCTGTCCTCCTCGTTGAGCGCTATTTTCTTGGGCTATTTTTGTGTGAACATTCTTGCCTCGCTGAATATCCCCGGGTACCTGGGCATCCCCGCAATTATTTACGTGGGGGCGCTCCCATGGGCTCAGGCGGAGCGGCACCAATTCACCTTGGCGCTGGCGTGGGTCATTGCGGTGACGCTCGTGAGTTGGCTGGTACGCGGCATGTGGGGCACCCTGCTGGCATGCGTGGGCTATTCTCTCTGGATTGTGCTGGTGGCAACCAGCGGTGATCCTTTTGACCTGTCCGCCAATATGAGCCGTGTGCTCGTAATTTTGGGTTTCCCGCTGGCTTTCATCGTCGCTGGAGGCGGCATTTACCGCATCTTCTATCTGCGGCAGAACCCGAAGATGTTGAGGTACCTGCAAGAGCGCGCCCTGTACCTGGGCGAGTGGTAGCAACCGGTTAGGGCGATGTTCCCCTAGTTTTTGTAATTACATATCCCGCTAATGTATCCAGCTAAAGGACACAGAACAAGCGGGACAGAAAATCCCGGGCACTCTCTCGTGAGAGTACCCGGGATTTCGAGTCCTACAGGACGACTAGAGCATTACCGAAAAGGGTATTACTCCCGTCTGTTCTACTCCTGCCAGCCAACGTTGACCCAGTAGTCAGCGCTGGTGTAGCTCTGCTTGAACAGGGACGGACCGTAGTTCGCGACCTTAGCCTTGACAGCGGCGTACATCGGGCCGTTTGCGTAGGGCAGGTACACTGCGACCTTCTCGTAGTAGAGCTTCTCCGCCTCGTTAGCGATCTTGATGCGCTCGTCTTCCTTCTCGGTGTTCTGCAGCTTCTCGATGAGCTTATCAACTTCGGGGTCACCGACTCCGAACACCTCGGTGGTGAAGAAGTAGGGTGCCGAGGAAGCCAGGTCGGGCAGAACGCCCCAACCGGTGAAGATTGCTTCGTAGCTCTTCTGGCCGAGCACGGAGTTGGAGTTCGACTGCGGCTGGTTGTCAGCGCTCAGGCGGATACCTGCGGACTTCAGCTGCTGCTCCAGAATCTGGTAGACAGCCTGGTAGACCGCCTCGGAACCGAAAGAGGTCAGAGCGAAGCCAGCAACCTTGCCGTTCTTAGCGTAGTAGTCGCCGGACTTGGAGTAGCCTGCGGCCTCCAGAATCTTGCCAGCTGCCTGTGCACCGGTGTCACCAGCGTAGTTGTTCTGGTAACCCTTCTGGAACGGCATTGCGATGATGGAGCCGGGCAGCGGCTCGGTCCAGCCGAGCTGCGAGAAGTATGCCTTAGCGATCTGCTCGCGGTCCACAGAAGCAAGGATTGCGCGGCGCAGTGCCAGATCCTCGATGCGCTTGGGGTTCAGCTGAATGATGTTGACGTTGGTGTTCTGGCTCTGGCGAATCTCGGTGCCAGCCTGGCCCTTCACAGCGTTGTAGCTGGTTGCGCCGATGAAGGTGAACGCGTCCAGTTCGCCGTTCTTGAAGCTTGCACGGATTGCTTCGGAGTCCATCTGACGCCAGATGATGCGGTCCAGGACCGGCTTCTCGCCCCACCACTTGTCGTTCTTGACCAGGGTGAGAACCTTCTGGGAGGAGTTCCACTCGCCAATCTTGAAGGGACCTGCCCAGTACTGGTCGAGGGGCTTGTCAACGAAGCCTTCGTTGAAGAGGTTGACATCTTCCAGTGCGGGGTGGATTGCGAAGGCGCACAGACCCTCGGAGGGGTAGTACGGGGTCTTCATGGTGACCTTAACGTGGAAGTTGTCGCCGTCCACAGCCTCGATGCTTTCAACCTGCTGCCACATGGTGTTGTCGGTGATGTGGTAGGGGTTGTCGGTGGTTGCGCGGTAGACCTTCCAGCAAGCCTGCACAGCCTTCACGTCCATGGGGGTGCCGTCGTTGAAGGCAGCCTTGGGGTTGATCTTGAAGGTCGCGGTCTGCACACCGTTGACGGTTTCGGTCTTGTGCTCGAGGCAGAACTCGGGGTTGAGGGTGCCTTCACCGTCAGGGCTCATAGTGTAGAAGCCCATAACAGCGGGGATGTTGCAGGGTGCCAGCGCATCCAGGTTGCTGGAAGTATAGCCGCTCTGGGTCTGCAGGTTGAAGTTGGGGCCCAGCGCAGTAGCTGCGAGGGTCAGGGTTCCGCCCTGCTTGAGGGAGGAACGGTCCTGCTTGTTGACCTGAAGGTTCTTCAGAATATCTTCAGCGTTGCTAGCGGCGCTACCGCCAACCTTTTCCTTCGAGCCGCCGCAGGCAGCCAGCAGACCGACGGTGCCGAGGGCAACGGTGCCGGTCAGGAGGGTACGGCGAGAGACAGACATGCTCTTCATGGAATTTCTCCTAGAGTATTCGCAGTGTTGTGGAGTCGGTACGCGAACGGTGCGTAGCCAGCACTCCAACCCGGCGGGAGGACAGTCTCTGCCGGGGTGGGCAGAATGCCCACATTTGCTTTTAAGTATATCCTTGCTACTCTCTAGGGCATGGAAAAGCGGCGCGCTACAGAAGGTTTTAATCCTTTTGTAACACGCCGCGGTAGCGCTTTTGCCCTTATGGGGTGTGTGAGCTGTGCTCAGCGCTTAAGATTTTTACTTTTCCCAACCGACGTTGATCCATACGTTCGGGTTGTAGTAGGGCAGACCGAAGAGCATGGGACCGTAGTTCGCCAGGCCCTTACGGCATGCCTTGAA
Source organism: Rothia similimucilaginosa (assembly GCF_029850985.2). Taxonomy (NCBI): domain Bacteria; kingdom Bacillati; phylum Actinomycetota; class Actinomycetes; order Micrococcales; family Micrococcaceae; genus Rothia; species Rothia similimucilaginosa. The sequence continues at coordinate 1,905,113 of NZ_CM138149.1, forward strand.
GTTTGGGCCGTTGTGGGTCGGGACGTAGATTGCGACCTCGTCCATGTGGCGCTTCTCCAGCTCGTTCATGATCTTGAGCTGTTCCTTCGGGTCCTCGGTGGACATCATGGTTGCTGCCAGCGAGTCCAGGTCCTTACCGTGACCGTTGTTGGTCGCGGAGATGTAGAAGTAGTTCGCTGCGTCCACCGGGGAGGTGGTGATGCCGTAGCCGCCGCTCTTGATGGTGAAGTTCTTCGCAGAGATGATGCTTGCCATTTCGGATGCACCGTGGTTGTCGATGCTCAGCTCAATACCGATTTCCTTCATCTGCTGGGTGAGGAACTGTGCGGTGGAGCTGACGACCGGGTCGGTACCGAAGGTGGTCACCGAGTAGGAAGCCTTAACCCCGTCCTTCTCGTAGTAGTCGCCATTCTTGGTGTAGCCTGCATCCTCGAGGATCTTGGTAGCTACGTCCTTGCCGAGCTTGGTCGGGTAGTTGTCCTGGTAGCCTTCCTGCATGGGCAGCATGCACATGGAGCCGGGCAGGTTTTCCTTCCAGCCAAGCTTCTCGTAGCGCAGCTTCAGCAGCTGGTCACGGTTCAGAGCTGCAACGAATGCGCGGCGTACGGGCAGGGGCATCTTTTCGGGGTTGATTTCGTAGTTGCCCACGGCCAGTGCGCTACCCTTGCGGATATCGGTGTTTGCCACGCTGGAGAGCTCATTGTAGGAGCTGAGGGTGCTTGCGTCAGCGTAGTCGATTTCGTTGTTCTTGAATGCTGCCTGCTCTGCCTGGGAGCTCATTTCACGCCAGATAATACGCTCAAGCAGAGGCTTGGTGCCCCACCACTTCTCGTTGCGGACGACGGTGAGCACCTTGGAGGAGGAGTTCCACTCGCCGACCTTGAAGGGACCTGCCCAGTACTGGTCGAGGGGCTTGTCGTTCAGGCCGTCGTTGAAGAACTTGGGGTCGGCGAATGCCGGGTGCAGGAACGAGGTGAAGCTGCCTTCGATGGGGTACCAGGGCTTGGACATGGTGACCTTCACGTGGCGGGTATCGCCGTCCACAGCCTCGACGCTTGCGACCTGTTCCCAGATGGGCGAGGGGGTGATCTGGTAGTCCGAACCGGATGCCGCGGCGGTGTAGATGGTCTGGTAGCTCTTGACGGCGTTCACGTCGATGGGGGTGCCGTCGTTGAAGACTGCCTTGGGGTTGATCTTGAAGGTGACGGTCTGCACGCCGTCAACGGTCTGAGCCTTGTATTCGGTGACGTAGTCCTCGTTCATGTGGCCTTCACCGCGGAAGTCGGAGTAGTAGCCGCCAGTGAATGAGGAGTTAATTGCCGCCTGAATATTTAGGTTACCTGCGGTGTAGCCGTTGGTGTTGAGGATGTTAAAGTTCGGGCCAATGCCGTCTGCGCTCAGTCGCAGCTCGCCGCCATCCTTGAGGGCGGAGCGGTCCTTCTCGTTGTAGGAGACTGCCTTGGAAAGGTCGTCGCCAGCGGAGAGAGCGTTGCTTTCGTTCTTGGCGGAGTTGCCGCCGCAGGCTGCGAGCAGGCCGACGGTACCCAGGGCAACGGTGCCGGTGAGCAGGGTACGACGGTTGAGAGTGAAAGTGGTCATTAGTTTTCCTCAGTTAGGTGGGATGCTGCTTTGCTGTACGCGGGGGAACACAACCCGCACACCTTTGTGACAGCACACACATTTTGCATTGGCAACAGTATACACACATTTCCCACACAATATGACCCAGTTCACCATTCCAGGGAAATATTTCAGTCAATCCCCGAAACCACCCCACCACAAAACCACCCTTCAAAAACACAGAAAAGCCCCGCAGTACCCCACCTCTGAGGCGGAATACCGCGGGACTTTACCCTTCCGGAGTCTTATGCCGGCGCCTCCGAAAATTCAGAAACCCCCGGATAGAAATCCAGAAAATTAACCTGTGGCTTTAGTTCTGCCAACCCACATTGACCCAGCGCTTGGGGTCGGCGTAGCTGGTTGCGAAGAGGGAAGGACCGTAGTTAGCCAGCTTCTCCTTCACAGCTGCGTAGCTGGGACCGTTGCCGTAGGGGAAGTAAATAGCAACCTTCTCCATGTGCTGCTTCTCAGCCTCAGCAGCCATCTTCAGCTGCTCATCATGGGATTCCTTCTCGTAAATGGACGCAATGAACTTATCCAGCTCGGGATCACCCACACCCTCGTTGATTTCGCTGGTGTAGAAGTACTGAACGCTGTCTGCGGGGTCAGCACCAATACCCCAACCGGAGAAGGCGCAGTCGTACTGCTTGGAGCCCATCACGGAGTTGAACTGGGACTGCGGCTGGTTATCCTGCTCGAGCTTAATACCTGCCGCCTTGAGCTGCTGCTCAAGGTTCTGGAACTGAGCCAGGGAGGTTGCATCCGAACCGAAGTAGGTGATGGAGAAGCCTGCAGTCTTGCCGTCCTTGGCGTAGTAGTCGCCGGACTTGGAGTAGCCTGCTGCCTCCAGGATCTTTGCCGCAGCCTCGGCACCGGGGTTGGTGGGCATAGCGTCCTGGTAGCCCTTCTGGAAAGGCATAGCAATCAGGGAGCCGGTCAGAGGCTCTTCCCAGTTGATCTGGCTGAACTTGACCTTAGCCAGCTGGGAGCGGTCAACCGCGGCGAAGACTGCACGGCGCAGGGCGGTGTCGGTCACGCGGGTCGGATTGAACTGCAGGTTGACGACACCGACACTCTGACCGGAGCGAATCTGAACACCGGGCTGACCCTTGACAGCGTTGTAGGTTGCCAGGCCAGCAAAGCCGATACTGTCCAGCTCGCCATTCTTGAACGCTGCGCGCTCTGCTTCGTCGCCCATTTCGCGCCAGATAATGCGGTCCAGCAGAGGCTTCTCGCCCCACCACTTGTCGTTGGGCACGAGGGTGAGGGTCTTAGCCGAAGAGTTCCACTCGCCAATCTTGAAGGGGCCGGACCAGTACTGATCCATGGGCTTGTTCACGAAGCCGTTGTTGAAGAGCTCCTTGTCGGTCAGTGCGGGGTGCAGACCGAGCAGGCCGAGGGTCTCAGCGGGGTACAGGGGCTTGGACATAACGATCTTGACGCGGGTCTTGTCGCCATCCACGGGGTCGATGGACGCCACCTGCTGCCAGAAGGGAGCTGCGATGACGTTGTAGCCGTCATCGGGGTTGCGGTAGACGGTCCACGCGGCGCGGATTGCCTCAATGTCAACGGGGGTGCCGTCGTTGAAGACAGCCTTAGAGTTGAGCTTGAAAGTGATGGTCTGCACGCCACCAACGGTCTCTGCCTTGTAGTCGCTGACATAGTCGTCGTTGAGGCTGTATTCGCCAGCAGGGCTCAGGGAGGTGAAGCCGATAGCGGAGGGAATGTTGCAGGCGCCACCGAATGCGGTGAGGTTCTCGGTGGTGTAGCCGCTCTGAGTCAGAATGTTGAAGTTCGGGCCGATTGCGGAGACGCTACCGCGGAAATCGCCACCCTGCTTGAGGGAGGAGCGGTCCTGCTTGTTGATTTCGAGGTTCTTGACGATTTCCTCGGTGCTTGAAGCAGCCTTACCGCTGATCTTCTTGTCAGAGCCACCACCGCATGCAGCGAGCAGGCCGACGGTACCCAGGGCAACGGTGCCGGTCAGCAGGGTACGGCGGTTAATACGTAGATGAGTCATGTGTTCTCCTCGTGCCGGAGGGCTCAGGTGCTATTCGATAAGCGCACCGTGTTGTGCGCCGTTTTTTGCGGGAGCGCCGAAGCTCCCGCCCATCACCTTTGTGAGAGCCCCCACATATTTTGTAATTGAAACACAGTATACCCCCAAAAGAAGCGACGCAGACCACAGTCCAGGCTCTGGAAGAACTATACACTGTCTAAAAGTCATAGATTCAGCATCTGAACCCGCATCATCACGCGGAAGCCGCGTGCAAAAACTAAAAAATGAAATATTATGTCGCATTGGCGCGCGAGCGTGTCACATCCAATACTTTGAGAGTCATTACAGGGTAAAAGCATATCAACGGGTAGCTAAAGCACCCCTGCACCTTCCAAAAGAAAAAGCTCCCCCGCCCCTATACGACACTGCGAAAACGTATAGGGGCGGGGAGCTTAAAACTGCGGCTTATGCCATCCAGCCGACCGTAGACCAGTCAGTACTCTTGAAGAGGAACGCACCGTAGTTAGCGAGCTTCGGGCGGCATGCCTTAAAGTCTGGACCATTGAGGAACGGGACGAAGAGGCAAACCTCGCTCATGTGCTTCTTCTCAATTTCGTTGCACTTCTCGGCGCGCTTAGCGTCGTCGAGAATGGTGACCATCTCGTCGACCATAGCGTCGATTTCGGGGGTGCCGACGCCGTTCCAGTTCTTGGAGTGGTAGAAGTACTCGGCAGCACTGGTCGGATCGGAGCCCACACCGAAGCCCGAAATGCTTACGTCGTACTCGCGGTTACCAACAACCTTCGAAAATTCGGACTGTGCACGCGAATCGAGTTCGAAGTTAATGCCGATTTCCTTCATGCTCTGAATGAAGGTCTGTGCCTGGCCCTTGGTGGTGGCGTCATCACCGAAGGTGGTCAGCTTCAGGGTGATGGTCTTGCCGTCCTTCGCGTAGAAGTCGCCAGACTTGGTGTAGCCTGCGTTCTCCAGGACCTTGCGTGCTTCCTCCGGGTTACGTGCCGGGTAGTTGTCACGGTAGTACTGGGAGGAACCCATCAGAAGCATCGAGCCGGGAACTTCTTCTTCGTAGGGCAGACCCTGGAAGCGAATCTTTGCCAGGGCACCACGGTCGATACCCAGGAAAATTGCCTTACGCACGGCAACATCAGTGATGTGCTGTGCATTCAGGTTCATGCCGCCAGCGAAGAGTCGGTGACCGCGGCGGATCTCGGAGTTCGCAACGTCCTTCATCTCATTGTAGGCGCTGAGGGTACGTGCTTCCACGACGTCCAGTTCGCCATTCTTGTAAGCGGCGCGAGCTGCAGCATCTGCCATTTCACGCACAACAATCCGGTCCAGCTTAGGCTTCTCACCCCACCACTTGTCGTTGGGCACAGCGGTAAAGGTCTTCTCGGAGGAGTTCCAGCCGTTGGGTGCCAGAGTGAAGGGGCCGCAACCGAGCTCGGGGTGGGGATTGTCCACGAAGCCTTCATTGAAGAGGTTTACGTCAAGCATTGCCGGGTGCAGGATTCCGCCGAAGAGCAGACCCTTGAGGGGGTTGTGTGCAGTCTTGAAGACAACGCGTGCGTGGTAGCGGTCGCCGTCGATAGCTTCAACACTTTCGATGAACTCGTAGATACCTGCTGCAGCAATCTTATATTCACCCTCGGGGTCACGCTGAATCTGCCAAGTTGCCTTGAGAGCCTCAATGTCGATGGGGGTGCCATCATTGAAGACTGCCTTGGGGTTCAGGCGAACCTCTGCGGTAATCTTGCCATCTACTTCCTTAGCTTCGAAGCCGAGGCAGTAGTTGGGGTCGATCTCATCTTCACCCTTGTAGGTGCTGCGCCAGATGCCGGCGCTGGCGATAACACCCATGGTTTCGGAGACGGAGGTGCTGGAGCCGTTCTGGGAGAAGCGGTTGAAATCCGGACCCAGGGAGTAGGTGCTCAGGTTCAGGGTACCGCCCTGCTTGAGCTTCGAGGGGTCCTGCTCGTTAATTTCGTAGAGCGGGGTTTCGCTTGCCTTGTGCTCGGTCTTGGAGGATGAGGAGCCACAAGCGCTCAGTACGCCGGCAGCAGCGACGGCGGTTGCGCCGCCAAACAGTACGCGGCGGCTCATGATCGGATTGAATCCGGAGAGGGAGGGGATGGGGTGGGGGCTCATGATGGGCTCCTTGTGGGTGTAGACTGCGCTAATGCAGTGTTTGCAGTGTAAAGTGGGTGGCTCGTATGCTCTGGCGGCGGGGTTTCCGCTTACAGGAGCGCCTGCCATCTGCGGTGATGGGCGGGCAGGTCATGCCATGGAAAATAATGTGACCTAAATCTATGTTTTAAGCCACATTTAATATTTTTAGTAGTGTACACCACACACGTCACTACAAGTGTGCACCACGATAAATATTTCTTAATTATTACGCCCGACCCTAAGACACCGAACCTAAATCCATGTCGGCACAACCCCACCACCCTTCGAGTGACACTCCCTCCCCCACCTCCAGAAATAGTCAGCGGGCACAGCAAAGCGGGCCGAACGCGCATATACGCATTCGACCCGCTCATAGGGTAGGAACCCCTAGGAGTTCATCCAGCCCACAGCAGCCCAGTCCATCGACTTATACAGGCGCGGACCATAGTTAGCCAGATTCTTCTTGACCATCACAAAGTCAGGACCGTTCGTAATGGTGCCCAGGAAGGCGAACTCCGCCATGTGCTTCTTCTCAATCTCGTTGCAGGCGAGGTTACGTTCTTTATCGTCTTCCATGAGTGTCATGGCGTCGATAAGGGCATCGATTTCCTTGCTGCCGATACCTTCGTTGTTCTCGGAGTAGTAGAACTGCTTGGTACCCTCGGTCGCGTCAGCAGAGACCGAGTAGCCACTGAAGGAAATATCGTAGTCCCAGTTGCCCAGAATGGTGGCGAACTCACTATCAGCGTGCTGATCGATCCGAATCTCAATGCCGACATCCTTCATCTGCTGAGTAAAGGTCTGAGCCTTACCCTTGGTGGTCGGATCGTCACCGAAGACCACCACGGCGCAGCCGGCCTTCGTGCCGTCCTTCTCGTAGTAGTCGCCGTTCTTGGTGTAGCCGGCGGCTTCCAGAATCTTCTGCGCCTCCGAAACGCTATTATTCGGGGTCGGGTAAGAATCCTGATAGTAGGGCGAGAAGGGCATGTGAATCATCGAACCGGGGATAGTCTCCTCGTAGGGAAGACCCTGGAACTGAATCTTTGCGAGTGCTTCACGGTTGGTGCCGACGAAGATTGCCTTACGCAGGGCAGCATCCTTGACGCGGCGGGGATTGATATCCAGGCCACCAGCGTAGAGGCGGGTGCCCTTACGCAGTTCGGTACCCGCAATGTTCTTCACCTCGGCATAGGTGGAGGAGGTGCTTGCACCGATAGCGTCAATTTCGTCATTCTTGAACGCGGCACGTGCAGCACTGGACTCCATCTGGGTAAAGACAATCTTGTCCAGCAGAGGCTTCGTACCCCACCACTTGTCATTGGGCACGACACTGAAGGTCTTCGCGGTGGAGTCCCAGCCCTTATCCGCCAGAGTAAAGGGGCCAGCCCAGTACTCGGGGTGGGGCGCATCCACAAAGCCGTTATTGAAGAGCTCAACATCTTCCAGTGCGGGGTGCAGAATCTCAGAGAAGAGGCTCTGCAGCGGATAGAAGGGCTTGGAGAAGGTGACGGTTGCACTGTAGTCGTCTTCGCCCTTTTCTATGGATTCAACGAATTCGTAGATGCCGCTGGAGACAATATTGTAGCCATTATCCAGGCTCTTAAAGATATTCCAGGTGGACTGGAGTGCCTTGTAGGTGATGGGGGTGCCATCGTTAAAGACAGCCTTGGGATTGAGCTTGACGGCAACCTGAATCTTGTCACCCTTCTTGCTGCGCTCGAAGGAGGCAGCGAAGTCGGTGTTTAGCTTGTAGGTGCCGTCACAGTCGAGGTTCCACATGCCAGCCTGGCTGATGGTGCTCATAACGTTGAGGTTATCGCTGGTGTTACCGCTCTGGGTGTAGAAGTTGAAGTTCGGACCAATAGATCCTGCGGGCAGGCGTAGGATGCCGCCCTTCTTCAGGCTATTCACGTCCTGAGCGTTGATGTTGTAGAGGTCTTCTATATTGGCACCGGCGCCGGCAGCCTTGGTCTTTTCAGAGCTTGCACTGCCGTTGCCGCAGGCGCTGAGCAGACCTACAGCCCCCAGAGCCGCAGTGCCGCCAATGAGGGCGCGGCGGCTGAAGCTGTTCTTAGTCACTTCGTGGCTACTCGCGGTGTATGCGGTGTTGGCGGTCATGGGAGTTGTTTCCTTCTGTCCTGTGCGGGTGGGTGTATCCCTGAGTAATGATTATTTATACAGAGTACTGCATAAATTTGTATAAACCCACTGTAGCGCACTTCGGGAGCGAAAACTAAGCATTTTCACAATATCTCTTAATATTTATTGTGTTTTTTGAATATTAATACCACAAATACGCTGATTTTGTGCGAATTTTTCAGATTTTACTGGATAGCTATACCACCGCTCCCCTACATCGATATACAAAAGCGCTCAAAGATCCCTTTCGGAAATACAAAAAGTGTCCACCCGGATGATCCGGGTGGACACTTTCAATAGCTCTAGGCTATCCACCTAGTAGGTGAAGGGATGAGGACTTACTTAGCCCAACCGACCTTCTCCCAGTGAGTACCGATGCCCTGGAAGAGGGCCACGCCGTAGTTGCGCAGACCCTTCTTCACGAACTTGTACTCGGGGCCGTTGATGAGCGGAATCAGCACTGCGAACTCAGCCAGGTGCTTCTTCTCGATCTCGTTGCAAGCCTGGTTGCGTTCCTTGTCGTCAGCAATGAGCTTCATCTTTGCAATCATCTCATTGATCTCATCGGAACCGGCTTCCTCGGGCTTACGACGCATGTAGAACTGCTCGGTAGCCTCGGTAGCATCCGGGGAGGTTGGAGCAAAACCGGAGGAGGTTGCGTCGTAATCCTTAGAGGCCATGGTCTTGTTGAACTCGCTAACAGCACGGGAGTCGAGCTCAGCATTAATGCCTACGGACTTCAGCTGCTGAACCAGGGTCTGACCGACAGCCTTGGAGGTGGGATCCTCACCGAAGATGGAGAACTTGAAGGCAGCCTGCTTGCCGTCCTTCTCGTAGAACTCACCGTTCTTGGTGTAGCCTGCATCTTCCAGAATCTTGGATGCAGCAGCAGCATCGTTGTTCGGGGTCGGGTAGTCGTCCTGGTAGTACTCGGTGAAGGGCATGTGAATCATCGAGTTGGGGAGCTTCTCTTCGTAATCCAGGCCCTGGAAACGAACCTTGGCGAGAGCCTCACGGTTCAGACCAACAACCACAGCACGACGCAGAGCAACATCCTGCATGCGGGCGGGGTTCATAGTCACGCCACCGGAGAACAGACGGGCGCCTCGGCGAATCTCGGTATTAGCAACGTCCTTGAGCTCCTTGTATGCGGAAGCAGTGGTAGCACCAATCGCATCAATCTCATCGTTCTTGAACGCTGCGCGCTCAGCAGCAGTATCCATCTGGCGGAAGACAATACGCTCCAGGACGGGCTTCTCACCCCACCACTTCTCGTTGCGGGTCAGGGTCAGGGTCTTCTCGGTCGAGTTCCAACCACCTTCAGCAATGGTGAAGGGGCCAACCCAGTACTCGGGGTGCGGCTTGTCAACGAAACCATTGTTGAAGAGTTCCTTATCCAGCAGAGCCGGGTGCACAATGCCAGCGAAGAGGGTCTCCAGCGGGTAGTAAGGTGCGGAGAAAGTTACCTTCACCTTGAAGTCATCACCGTTGCGCTCCACGGAAGCAATGCTGCTGTAGATGCCGCTGCTTGCGACCTTGTAGTCACCATCGGTGCTCTTAAGGATGTTCCAGGTAGCCTGCAGAGCCTTGTAGTCGATGGGGGTACCATCGTTGAACTTAGCCTCGGGGTTCAGCTCAATGGAGACGACGGGCAGCCCGTTTTCTTCGGCGACATCGAAGCTCTTCGCAAACTCGGGAGCCAAAGTGCGCTTACCCATGGGGTCACCCTGCCACAGGCCGGCGTAAGCCACGGGGCTCATAGCGGTCTGGGTCTACAGGGAGTTACCGTCCGCACTGAAAAGGTTGAAGTCCGGACCAATACCCGGAATAGCCAGGCGCAGAGTGCCGCCATCCTTCAGCTCAGAAACAGCAGCCTCAGCAAGGTCATAAAGCTCCTTGGCATCGGTACCCACGGTTGCACCCTGGGTGGTTGCCTTGGAGTTCTTGGACGAGCCGCACGCAGCCAGTACGCCCACGGTACCCAGTGCTGCAGCGCCACCGAGAACGGTACGACGGTTCAGGATGAAATTCTTCTCCATGAGAGTGTCCTCTTATACGTTTGACCCTCAATAATCCTGCAGGAAAGCGTCAAGGGTTCCCTGCTCATACGCCGCAATAGGGTGCGGTGAGCGATGAATTAGTGCCGGTCTATGAATGTGTTCCTTGAGGTACGCCCCTAGCGGCGCACCCACAGGCTTAATTATGGCTTACCTGCGGTATAGAAGCTCGCCTATAAATATTCATATCTTGAATGGTGAGAAAGGTTACGCCTAATCAGTGCGGTTTTTCCTATTTTCTTGCTGGTTTCAGTGCCTAGCACCACATTCTGAGACTCCCACAGTCTCACCAGGTGACAATCTCAAGCTGCACGCGCCTAACCAGTACCGGGCATTAAAAACCCGAGGGGCGAATATTCAACGAATATTCGCCCCTCGGCACACATGCGACTTATTCAGCCGACTCTAGAGCTACACCGTAGCGGCCTCAGCCTCAGGGTAGTAGCAAGCATAACCGTGATCCTCACCCTCAACGTGGGTCAGTTCCGGCATCTCCTCCAAGCAACGACGCTTCTTGTCCTCAGGCAGGAGCTTGAAGACCGGGCAACGGCTCGAGAAGCCACAGCCCTTAGGCGCGTTCACCGGAGTGGGCAGGTCGCCCTCAAGCATGATGCGGTGGCGCTTAGCCTCAATCTCGGGATCCGGAACCGGAATCGCCGAGAGCAGTGCACGGGTGTACGGGTGGATCGGGTTGTCGAACACCTGGTCGACGTCACCAATCTCAACAATACGACCCAGGTACATCACTGCAACGCGGTCGGATGCGTGGCGAATCACCGCGAGGTCGTGAGCAACCATCAGGTAGCTCAGGCCCAGGTTTGCGCGCAGCTCTTCCAGCAGGTTGATCACGCCAGCCTGGACGGACACGTCCAGTGCGGACACCGGCTCATCCAGAACCACAAGCTTGGGGTTCACGGCAAGCGCACGAGCAATACCGATGCGCTGACGCTGACCGCCAGAGAACTGGTTCGGGAAGCGGTTCACGTGGTCAGGCTGCAGACCCACAATATGCATCAGTTCGATAACGCGCTTCTTGATGTCTGCCTTGTTCATGCCCTGGTTTTCCAGCGGCTCGGCAAGCACCTCATAAACGGTGAAGCGCGGATCGAGAGCACCGGTGGGGTCCTGGAAAACCATCTGCTGGTGCTTACGCAGCTCAAGAATCTCACCTGCGGACTTGCCGTCCTTGGTGGAGGTTCCGTTAATCAGAATCTCACCGTCGGTGTTCTTATTGAACTCCATGATTTCCAGCAGGGTTGTGGTCTTACCACAACCGGACTCACCCACGATGGAGAAGCACTCGCCCTCACGGATGTCGAAGGACAGGCCGTTCACACCCTTCACAGTGCCCACGCGGCGCTTAATCAGCGCACCCTTCATGAGCGGGAAGTGCTTCTTGAGGTTGCGAACCTCCAGGACGGGGGCACGCTCCTCACGCGGAATACCGTCGTACTTCGATACCGGGGGCTCAGGAACCGGGTACAGCTCCTCAGCGGTCTTACCAACCAGATCCTGAGAGATGGTGCAGGATGAGTAGTGGCCCTCGCCAACGCCTTCCAGCAGCTGCAGATCGGGCTCGCCGTTGGAGTCCTGGCAGCACTGGCCACCGCTCTTAGCGATGGGGCAACGCGGGCGGAAAGAGCACGCGGTCACCGGGTTAATCAGGTTCGGAGGGGTACCCTCAATCGGCACCAGGGAGACCTTCTCGGAACGGTCCACACGCGGGACCGCACCCAGCAGACCGATGGTGTACGGGTGGGAGGGATACTTGTACAGGTCCTCTGCCTTCGCAATCTCCACCGGCTTACCGGCATACATCACCAGAATGTCGTCAGCCATACCAGCCACAACACCAAGGTCGTGAGTAATCATGATGGTTGCTGCGCCGGTCTCATCCTGAGCCTTCTGCATAACCTCCAGCACCTGAGCCTGGATGGTCACATCCAGTGCGGTGGTGGGCTCATCGGCGATGAGCACGCGGGGGTCATTCGCAATCGCCATAGCGATCATGATGCGCTGACGCATACCACCAGAGAACTCGTGCGGGAAGGAACGCAGGCGGTCAGCCGGGGAGGGAATACCCACCATACGCATCAGTTCGATGGAACGATCCTTGATAGCCTGCTTGCTCATGCCCTTGTTGTGGACCTTGAGCACCTCAGCAATCTGATCACCAATGGTGTACACGGGGGTCAGCGAGGACAGCGGATCCTGGAAGATCATAGAGATCTCCTTGCCGCGGTATGCGCACATTTCCTTATCGCTCAAGCCCAGCAGTTCGGTGCCGTTGTACTTGACCGAGCCGGTGATATCAGCGGTAGTCGGGTGCAGGCCCATGATTGCCATGGAGGCAACGGACTTACCGGAACCGGATTCACCCACAATACCCAGGGTCTTACCGGGGTACAGGTCAAAGTTCACACCGCGAACAGCATGCACGATGCCATTCTCAGTGTTGAAGCGGACGTTGAGGTCCTTAACGCTCAGAACGGGAGAGGTACTCATTAGTTCTTCGCCTCCTTTGCAGCGGCGGCAGGTGCCTCTGCCTTCTCGCTCTTCTTGGACTTCTTGATCTTACCGACAGACATGGAGGTCGGGTCGAATGCGTCACGCAGACCGTCGTTCATGAGGGCCAGCGGACCAACCAGCAGGAAGAAGAACAGAACCGGGAACCAGAACATGTGCGGCAGGGTGTTAATCTGTTGCGAAGCATCCGAAATCAGCGAGCCCAGCGAGTAGTTGGGGTACTTAATACCGATGCCGATGAAGGAGTAGGCAACCTCAGAGAGCACAGCGCTCATGATGCCGCTGGTAAAGTTCAGAACTAGCAGAGAGCCGATGTTCGGAACCAGGTGGCGCATCACAATCTTAAAGGGGTGCACACCCATGTAGCGTGCAGCCTTCACGAAGTCGCGGTTGATGAGGGACTGCGCCATTGCACGAATAACACGAGCGCTACCCATCCAGCCGAAGGTAATCAGCACTGCAGAGAGCAGAATCCAGGTGGGAACACTCTTCTGAATCTGCTTACCAACCTGACCGTTAATCAGAATTGCCAGAATCAGCAGCGAGGGAACCATGATCAGGGTCTCAAGGATGAACAGCATGATCTTGTCGATCCAGCCGCCGAAGTACGCCATCACACAGCCGTAGACTGCGGAGATGAACACGGTGACCAAACCAACGATCACACCAATTTCGAGAGAGGTCCAGACGGCCTCAACCATCATGGCGAACACGTCGTTACCCGCAATGGTGGTACCAAACCAGTGGTCAGCCGAGGGGCCTTCACCCAGCGCCATGTAGTCAATGTCGTTGGGCTTGTACTTGGTCAGGTACTTACCGAACAGGCCGAACAGACCCATGCCGATGAACACGGACAGGCCGAAGACTGCAGCCTTGTTACGCAGGAAGCGGCGCAGAATAATAACGCTCTTGTTGATGACCTTGAAGTCACCGTTCTCCTGTACCACCGGTACGGAGGAAGTTGCAGTTACCTGGCTCATGAGATCCTCACTCGGGGGTCGACGATGGTGGTAGCGATATCAGCGATAATCGCACCGACGGCGAACAGTGCAGAACCGTACGCAAGGGTCACGGTCGCAGCGTTCACGTCCTGCGAGGAAATGGAGTCAATCGACCACTTACCGATACCGGGCCATGCAAAGACGGTCTCGGCGAAGAATGCACCCGCAAAAATCAGCGGAATCTGGTACGCGATGGACTGTGCCACGGGGATGAAGGAGACGCGCAGTGCGTGGCGAGTAATCGCCTGGTTACGGGTCAGACCCTTAGCACGAGCGGTTCGCACGAAGTCAGCGTTCACGTTATCGAGCAGGTACTGACGCTGTGCAATCTGGTAACCAGCCCAACCGAAGATGGTCATACAGAAGGTCGGCACGATATAGTGCGCCGCCATATCGATTGTGATTTCCCAGAATCCAGTCAGACCCGGAGTCGAAATACCGGTCACGAAGAAAATCTTCTCTCCACCATTAGCAACGGCGATGTTGTTGATAGTGGTCGCACCCTGCTGCACCACGAAGTATGCAACGGGAGCGGGGATGATGTAGACCAGGTAGGAGTAACCGGTGATAACACGGTCAGAGAATTTGTACTGGCGAGCTGCCGAGTACACACCCAGGGCAATACCAATCACAATCGAGAGAATGGTAGCCACCAGCAGCAGGCGGGTGGAAACCCACACGCGCTGGCCAAATTCCTGGTTAATGTACGCGCCGTTGGGGCTACGGCCCCAATCGAACTTGGTGACCACATTGGTCAGCCACTGAACGTAGCGGTCCCAGGGGTTCATTTCGGGATCGAGACCCAGGGACGCGAAGTTACGGTTCACCTGCTCAGGGCTAGGCTTCGGAACCTTTTCCTGCTCCAAGAGGGCAGGCTTCAGAGCAGTAACCGCTGCAAAGTAACCCATCGTGGTCGTAATAAAGACCATGACGAGGTACGTCAGCGATCGCTGGAGGATGTACCTAAACATGGGACGGTTCCCCTCCTTGTGTAGATGTCGGTGTCATTGGCATGTGTGTCATGCGGCCCTAGCGCACTGCTTCGTGATGGCTGTCACTAGGAGCATAGTTACTTTATCTTATATAGCTCGTAACGCTTCCACCAAACCCACATTGGGTACTTTCACCCCTTAGAACAGCCTGTACGCAAGTTAAAAAAGTGCTGAATAAAAAAATGCCCCGGAATACCGGGGAAAAGGGGCGGATTAACAATTTTTACGAAAATTTTACATCCGAAACAATTAACCCCAGATAGGGACGTAATAACCTTTTCGATAAGCGGTTTAACAGGGTAAAACACCACGTAAACCCACCATTTAAGGGACTAAGCCAACACTTCCAACCCCTAAACCAAGCACTAAGGCACACCTCTTAAGTGCGCTATTTAAGGCAACGCACCCAAAAGCGGCGCCCCAGCGCAAGCAAAATGCTCGCACCGGGGCGCCACCTCTACAACTCTATGAAAGAGCAACTAGCCCCTAATGCTCGAATCCTTTGAGCCAGCAACCCACTCATCCGAGGCTTCTAGAGTCAACGATTCGGGAATCGTCCTACGGGTAGGGCCCCGCATGCTTTTCAGAGCCTGCGCATCCTTCGCCGCCATCTCTGGAGTAATCACCGGAATCGCGCCGGTCGCCGCACGGGCAATATCAACAGCCGGCTCAGTCTCCAGAGTCGTCGCCAGCGCATCCTCACGAATGAAGAACAGAAGCAGCGTAGATACCAGGCCCAGCGGCACCAAGTACAGGAAAAGCGGAATCAGCGCATCGTTATACGCATTCACAATGATGCCGTGCACCGGCTCCGGCAAAGACGCCACCAACTCAGGAGTCAGAGACGAAGACGCATGACTACCCGAAGACTGCAGCGCCTGCTGCGGCATACGCTCAGAAATCAGCGAGGTCAGACGCGAGGTGAACAGACCACCCACCAGCGAGGCACCCACAGTAGCACCCACCTGACGGAAGAAGTTATTCGACGCCGTCGCGGTACCAACCACGCTCACCGGGAACGCGTTCTGAACAATCAGAGTCAAGAACTGCATGGACATACCCAGACCGGCACCCATCACCGCAAGGTACGTACAGAACAGCCAGGTCGGAGTCTCAACAGTCACGGTCGACAGCAGGAACAGACCCAGCGCCACAATCGCGGTACCGGTCGTCACATAACGCTTATAACGACCGGTCTTCGACACCACGCGGCCCGTCACAATCGACACCACCAACATGACACCCATCATCGGAATCATCAGCAGACCAGCCACCGTAGCGCTTACACCCAGCGCCATCTGCAGGTAGGTCGGGATGTACTCCACCGCACCGAACATCGCCACACCCAGCGCCAGCGAAGCACCCAGAGTCAGCAGGAAGTTACGGTTCTTGAACAGGTACATGGGCATAATCGGCTCAGCCGCACGGTTCTCCACCGGGATGAACACCAGCGCAGCAACCACTGAGAAAATCAGCAGACCAATAATCTGCGGTGAAATCCACTCGTACTGATTACCGCCCCAAATCGTGGCAAGCACGAGCGCACTCGTACCCGCCATCAGAATCAGCGAACCAAGGTAGTCAATGTTGTGCTTCTCGCGCTCACGGAACGGGCGGTGTGGCAGCAAGAAAATTACCGCAAGAATCGACAGAATAGCCAGCGGCAAGTTCAGCCAGAACGCCCAACGCCAACCCGGGCCCTCAGTAATCCAGCCGCCAATCAGTGGACCAGCCACCGACGAGAACGCGAAAACGCCACCGATAATACCCATGTAGCGGCCTCGGTCGCGGGGAGGAATCACATCAGCAATCACCGCCTGAGAAAGAATCATCAGGCCACCGCCACCCAGACCCTGCAGGGCGCGAGCAAAAATCAGCCAGTTCATGTTCTGCGCGAGCGCGCCAACAATCGAACCCGCCATGAAAGCGACAATCGCAAAAATCAGGAAGGGCTTGCGTCCGAACTGGTCAGAAAGCTTGCCGTAAATCGGCATCGTAATCGTCGAAAGCAGGATGAAAATAGTAATCACCCAGCTCATGTGCTCCACGCCGTGAAGCTCACCGACGATTGTGGGCAGCGACGGCGCCAGAATCGTCTGGTTCAGCGAGGACATGAGCATCACAATGACCAGGCCCAGGAACATAGCGCGAATGCGGTTTTTACTTTCCTGCTTAGCCTCACCGGCTGACGGTTGGGGTAGTTTCTTTTCCTCTGCATTCATCGTTTAATCCTTAGTTACGTTCTATATGTGTTTGTTGTCAGCACCCGCCGGGTTCTTGATTCGGTTGCCCCGATCCGGTTCTAGCAGGCTTTTGTCGTTCGCAGTAGTGAACCGCCGTTAGATTGCGGGTCGGTTCTGCTCAAAAAGCAGGAACTGGAAGGTCTTCACCGTCTGGCGGATATGGCGGGCGATATCCTCTTTATCCTCCAGGTCACGGGCGAACTCCAGCTGGCGAAGCACCGCGGAGGCAAGCTGGACCTTTGCGCGCGATCGCTCGCGGAAGTGATCGGTCAGCGGGTCAGCGGGGGTTCGGCGCGGGAAGGGGCCGCGGCGGCCAGCAGCATCAAAAGCCACCCAATCAATGGTGTTGAGGTACTCGGTGAGCACTTGTTCGCACTTCATATAGTGCATTTTCAATCGTTTCGCGGACTCGGGGAACTCCTGATAGGGAGCTCGAGGATCCTTGCCCTTGGCGTAGTGGAAGCTCTGGAAAATGACCTCCCAGAGAAGGTGGGTTACACGAATAATCGTGTTGTCATCCTCGTGGGCGCGGTCTATTTCGAGGATTTCCTCGCTGACCACCGGCTCACGCAGACCCAGAACGGCGTCCTCTTTGGAGGGGAAGTAGTTGAAGAAGGTGCGCGGGGAGACGCCCGCCTCCTGGGCGATTTCTTCAACGGTGGTTCCGCGCATCCCGTGTTTGCGGACGCGTTTGAGGGCTGCTTCATGGATTGCCGTCCAGGTTTGTTCGCGGCGGCGTTCGCGAAGACTCTGTTCTTTTTTCTGCATGACTGCAATTATTTCATCACTGCATACAATGCTCAAGTGCATTTTTGGCGTTAAAGCTCACAGCAAAGCCAGCTGAGCTCCAACCCCACCACCGGAACACAATACCGACACATCGCGCTACAAAGCGGCAAACCCGCTCCCCCAAGCCCCACCCGAAACATCGCATAATAGAGAGGTGAACTTATTTGCCCCCACCTACCTCGACTTCCTGCCCTACTGGCTGCGCCTCGCACTCGGCATCGCCGATATCCTCATCCGACTCGCGGCCCTCTGCTGGCTCCCCTACAACCGCAAACCCGTGGTTGCACTGGGCTGGCTCATGGCGATCTTCTTCATCCCCTTCGTAGGGTTCATCGCATTCCTCTTCTTCGGCTCCTCACGCCTGCCCGCCTACCGCCGCGCACGCCAACACGCCATGAACGATATGATTCGCGAAGCCAGCGACAACAAGCCCTTTATCGCCCGCACCGACGACCTCTCCGACCCCGCCAAGGTAGCCAGCCAGCTCAACTACACCCTCGGCTCGCTCCCCCTGGTCGGCGGCAACCAGTTCACCCTCCACACCGACAACCACGACGCGATGGTCGCCATGGCAGAAGAAGTAGACCGCGCCACCAAATACGTGCACTTCGAGTTCTACATCACCGCCTACGACGAGGCGAGCGCAGTCCTCTGGGACGCCCTCTTCGCCGCCCACAAACGCGGTGTACAGGTACGCGTACTCATCGACCACATCGGCTCCCGCAAATACCCGTCCTATAAGAAGCTTGTGAAAATGCTCAACGACTCGGGTATGCAGTGGCGCCTCATGCTGCCCCTCAAACCGTGGAAGCTCAAGTGGCAACGCCCCGACCTGCGTAACCACCGCAAGGTCCTCGTCGTGGACGGCCTCGTCGCGTTCTCCGGTTCGCAGAACGCTATTCACCGCTCCTACGATCTACCTGAAAACATCAAAAAGGGTCTGGAGTGGAAGGATCTGACCTTCTCCTGCACCGGCCCCATCGTTGAAGAGCTCAACGCCGTTTTCGTCTCCGACTGGTACTCCGAAACGAACCAGCTGATCCTGGCAGAAATTAACACCACTATCCCCTACTACGAGGATGGAATGCGCGCCCAGGTTGTTCCCTCCGGTCCCGGTTTTGAAACTGACAACAACCTGCGCCTCATCAACTACTTGATCTACAATGCTGAGCGGCGTATCACCATCTGTTCGCCCTACTTCGTGCCCGAAGAGACCCTACTGCAGGCGCTCACGAACGCCGCATACTCCGGTATTGAAACCACCGTGATTGTGTGCGAGAAGGGTGACCAGTTCCTGCCAAACATGGCGCAGCGTTCCTACTACGAGCAGCTGCTGCAGGCGGGCGTGCGTATTCTGCAATACCCCAGCCCGACCGTGTTGCACTCCAAGTTCATGATGGTCGACGACGAAATCGCGTTCATTGGCTCGTCCAATATGGACCCGCGTTCCTTCTCGCTGAACATGGAAGTGTCAACGTTCATCATTGACCGCGGCATGGTCGCGATGCTGGATGAAGTATGCGCCGAATACGAACAGGTCTGCACCGCGCTGCTGTACACCCAGTGGGCGGAGCGCCCGCGCCGTATCAAGATGACGGAGAACCTCTGCCGACTATGGTCATCGCTCCTCTAAACTATTTTTTACCCATTCGCAGGGTCTGAGTTTTCATCTCCGCACTCGCTAAAGGACTATCAGTTGCCCCTTCTATTTCGTAAAGCACGGCGCAAATTCGCGGAACTCGATGCACACGATGTAGCCCAGCACATTTCCGCGTACACCTACGGTAATTTCTTGGTGCTGGCGGCTCTGCTGAGCATCTACGACGCGAACGCTATCTTTGACGGCACCGCGATCCTTTACATTACGGGTACCGGTCTGACCACTTACATTGCCCACGTCATCTCAGAAATGCAGGAGTACCGGGTACTGCACGGCAGCACCCCGCCGCGAGAATTCGTCAAGCGCGCGCTGGGCAACGCAAGCCCCATTCTGGGTACGACCGTGTACCCCGTGCTGTTGCTGATTCTGGCGGCAATCCTACCACCCGGCGCCACCTACGACATCATTTTTGACTGCACTATTCTCCTCTGTCTTGCGACCGTGGTGTGGCGTATTTTTAGCCTCAACTTCACGATTGCTCGCTACCGCGGTGAGCCACTCTGCTGGCGTACCTTCCGAAGCGCTGTGTGGCTCACCCTCGCGGTTATTGTTCTCGCGATTGTGAAGATTATGTTCACTCACGCTGGTAAATAACCTCAAAGCTCCCCTGACACTCAGATTAACCGAGATTAGGGGAGCTTTTGTATGCACCATCGCAGGATGCGCCGGGCCACAAGCCAGAGCAGTGCTACACGCCAGCCGCGCACAAGCGCATGCAGAAAAGGCAAAGGGCAAAAAGAAACACGCGGCACCTCCGACATCGCACACCTTCGTATGCGGCGAATGCATCGCGCGTTCATTTCTACCCTGAGTAGTTTAGCGCCATAAACGGTTTCCCGTGTGGATTGAAGAAGGTTTAATCTGCAACCACTCCGGCGCAAGCAGGCGAACAGCTTTCGCACAACCTGACAAAGCAGTAATAATCGACTCGCAACGCTGATTAAACTCGCTCTGGTGACGCTTATCCACAATCTGCCCCGGAAAATGGCGGTGCATCTTCGACACAGAGTCGCTACTCTCCTGCAAACCGTGGCCCGTATGGCCCGGAACATGCTTCACCAACACACGCTTCTCGCGGATAGCTTCCGTTAAAGCACACATCTGAGCTACAACACGCTCATCCTGAATACCCTCAGAAACCCAGGCTTCAAAAGCCCCACGGCTATGCGCCAAACGCAACACAAACGTCAACGCACCCAAAGAATCCGTGTGAATAATCAGGCGGCGCGACCCACTATGGAACACCGTATACGCCGCTAACATAGCCGACAGCTCACCGGTCATAATATTCACGCCATCATAGTGGGTATGAAAATAGAAGCCGTCCTCACTCACGCCAGCGATACCCATACGGCCGCCACGCTGATACTTCTTATTGTGAGTCGAACGGAACGAACAATCCGTGAAAACGCTATAGTCCTGCAGCTGATCCAGCGGTCGAGGGGTCAGGGCTTCCTCCACCATTTCATCCACAGCGGTACGTGCCGCACACACCTCAGCATGCATCCGCTCATAGGCGGACGTGCCAGCAAGCTTCACATGCACTTCACCCAAAGAATGGTTATCGTACGGGTCCAGCACCTTCTCAAAGGCGCGGTACTCCATAATCGCCTTCAGCTGATCGCAATCACGGAAAAGCTGCTTCAAATTCTTACGATCAGCAGCAATCGTGACCAGGTTCTGACGGTACTGCTCCGGAACCACATCCCACGCTATCAGTACCGCACGGCCCAGCAGACAGGGATGCACCTCATCACACGGCTCCATGAGGGAATGAACATGCGTGAAAAGCATCGGCTCCTCATGCACCACGGTACGGGTGCCGTCCTGTTTAGAAATAAAAACCACCGTCGACAAGGCTGAATAGCAGAAGCCCTGCGCCGTACGATGCTCTTGAGCTACCGCAATCACAGCAACACCATGATCCGTGTACCCGGCAGGGTACGAAGCGCTATAGTCGGGCGCCTCCCAAGTCAGGGTGCATCGTTTGATATGCGCCGGTGAAAATCCCATGAGTGTCACCCCCCATGCGTGCCATACCGCGTCTCCTTCCATTCATGCGGTGTATCATCCTCATTCTTTTATAGGTCGAAAAGAAAGGGGCACGCAAATATAAAATACCTTTTTTACGGTAAGCGAATGGGCCAGCCGAAAATCCTCTCAGACACCGCCACAGCACGTGAAAACCACGACCATTGCCTCCCCGAACCGGGGTTGAAGGTGTACGGTAAAAGAGTCATATACGACGCGGCCTCACGCCGCCCACCCCATAAGGAGAGCCCAATGATTGGTGTTTACGCCGGAGTATCCGTCAAGCCCAAGCACATCGAAGAATTCCTCAAGATCATCGAACCGCTCGTGACCGCAAGCCGCCAGGACGAAGGCAACGTCAGCTACGACTTCGGTGCCATCTCCAACACCAACTTCGCATTCATCGAGCGTTGGGAATCCCAAGAACTGCTCGAAAAGCACATGGGCACCGAGCACTTCCAGAAGGCTGTCGCCGCATGGGAGCCGCTGCTCTCCTCCGAGCTGGACGTTCGCATCGTCAACTTCCGCTAAACAACGTTAAATACCGAAGCTGCCCGGTACCCCCTATGTGAGGGGGACCCGGCAGCTTCATATATCAGCCTTCGAGCGAGCACGGCCACTAGCGGCGTTCTACGCCAACCTCCACCGAATCAAGAGTGAAACCATTCGTCGCGCTCACGCAATGCACCTTACCGGTATTCACCGACTTGCAGGTGTAACCGTACGCAGTCACCACCTGACCGGCAGGTAGCGCAGTAATACCCTCGGTATTCACCGGCTCCGGGGTGGCGGTCTGACCGACCAGGCTCACCGCAGGAGCCTGGCCCTGCACCATATGCACGCGCTGCTGCGCGGCACCGGAGGCGGCATCCCAACCATCCAGGGGTACACCCACCAGCGCCTGGCAATCCACACCCGACGGGGTCAGAGAGCACGCGACCCTAGAGTCCGGACTGGTGAAACGCAGCGCCTCAACAGTCTTCGCCGAATCGCCCTGACCGAAAGTGCCGCCGCCGTACGCCTTAGAGAAAGTCAACGTACCCGAGAGCATGCGGGTCTGCGCCGGAATCAACGCCAGGCTAGGCTTCTCAACGCTACCACCCTGCATGAAGCAGGCACCCGTAATGTAGTCGCGACCCTGCACCTTCGTAGCGCACTGGTACCACTCCACACTTGCCGAACCGTCCTGGTTCTTGCGGCTGTTGAAGAGACGCACCGCCTCCTGAGCCTTCGCACAATCCGAACCGTCATACACGTAAATACCGGCAGAACCACCCAGCAGGCTCGTCACACCGCAGCGGGTGCCCGCATCAATAGTGTTCGCGGAGCCGCTCGCCTTAGCGTACGCCGCCTCGTACTCAGCCTCCGTGCTCGGCTCATCGGTCAGGGTTGCTACAGCATCAAAAGTCGCAGGCGCATCCAGGCCGGCAGAAATCTGCACAGTATTCGGCTTCCAGGAGCCGTCCGCCGCTTTAAACAGGGTCTTCGCATCAACGGATGCCGAGGAAGTCGCGATCTTCATCGGGGTGGTTTCAGACTCATCAGCCTGCGGCTGAGCGGAGCAAGAACTCAAAGCGAGCGCACCGATGCAGGCAAGAGCCGCCAGAGCGCGACGAGTAAAAACACGCTGTGCGCGTGCGGGCAGTGTAACCATGGATACGTCCTTGTGAGGGTTGCGAATTGCGTTGTATTTGAGTGGTTGTACTGAGTCGGTAAAGCGGGTACCTAAATACCTCCTTACACCCTACTGCACCGCAACTGACAAGGCAATACCCCGCGCCGGGTATCCCACGATAGCAGACGAAGACGCGGATAAAGAACAGCGCCCCGCCCGCAGAAAAACCGCGGAACGGGGCGCTAGCCTATCAGGGCAATATATTAAATTCTCACACGATACGTGAGGGGCTTATGCGTCCTCGGGCAGGATGCGCACACCGCCCTTATCAGCCGAAGCAGCCAGCATGCCATACACCTTCAGGGCGTCCGAAACCTGACGCTCACGCGGCTTCGACGGACGCCACGGTGCAGTGCCCTTCGCCTCGCGGCGAGCAGCAAGCTCCTCATCCGAAACGTTCACACGCAGGATGCGGTTGTTCACGTCGATCTCAATCTCGTCGCCGGTCTGCACCAGGCCGATTGCGCCGCCAGCAGCAGCCTCCGGGGAGACGTGACCGATTGAAATACCGGAAGTACCACCTGAGAAACGACCGTCAGTGATCAGAGCACACTTCTTACCCAAACCCAAACCCTTCAGGTAGGAGGTCGGGTACAGCATCTCCTGCATACCCGGGCCGCCCTTCGGACCCTCGTACTGGATGACGACAACGTCGCCTTCCTTCACGTTTTTCGACAGGATCTCGTACACAGCCTCATCCTGAGACTCAACCACGAAAGCGCGACCCTTGAAGTGGAACAGTTCCTCATCAATACCAGCGGACTTAATGATCGCACCGTTCTGGGCGATGTTGCCGTACAGGACCGCCAGACCGCCATCCTTGGTGTACGCGTGCTCCACAGCGCGGATGCAACCATTCTCGGAGTCAGTCTCGTGGGACTCGTACTTGTTCGCGGTAGAGAACGCCTGAGTGGTGCGCACGCCACCGGGAGCCGCGAGGAACAGTTCCTTCGCCTTCTCACTCGCCTTGCCACCGCGGATATCCCACTCATCCAGCCACTCGTCCAGCGAGTCAGCATGAACAGAATGAACGTTCTTATGCAGCAGGCCGGCACGGTTCAGCTCACCCAGCAGGGCGGGGATACCGCCGGCACGGTGCACATGCTCAATGTGGTACTTAGTGGAGTTCGGGGCAACCTTCGCCAGGCAGGGAACCTGACGCGAAATACGGTCAATGTCATCCAGAGTGAAGTCAGCGCCCGCCTCGTGAGCAATCGCCAGGGTGTGCAGCACAGTGTTGGTTGAACCGCCCATCGCCACATCCAGCGCCATAGCGTTCTCGAACGCCTCCTTGGTCGCGATAGAGCGGGGCAGAACCGACTCGTCATCCTGCTCGTAGTAGCGCTTAGCCAACTCAACGATACGGCGGCCAGCATCCAGGAACAGCTCCTTACGAGCAATCTGAGTAGCCAGGGTGGTACCGTTACCGGGCAGCGCCAGACCAATCGCCTCATTTAGGCAGTTCATGGAGTTCGCGGTGAACATACCCGCGCACGAACCACAGGTCGGGCAAGCGTTCTTCTCAACCTGAGCAAGAGTCTCATCGCTGACGCTGTCGTTAACAGCCATCACCATGGCGTCAATCAGGTCGAGGCGGTGCTCAACAACACCCTCAATGCCCTCGCCGGACTCCATCGGGCCGCCAGAGACAAAGATAGTGGGGATGTTCAGGCGCATAGCCGCTAGAAGCATACCGGGGGTGATCTTGTCACAGTTAGAGATGCACACCAGCGCGTCAGCACGGTGGGCGTTAACCATGTACTCGACCGAGTCAGCAATCAGATCGCGGGAAGGCAACGAGTAGAGCATACCGTCGTGGCCCATCGCGATGCCGTCATCAACGGCGATGGTATTAAATTCCTTGGCGACACCGCCAGCCTCACGAATCGCGCCGGCAACCAGCTCACCCATATTCTTCAGGTGCACGTGGCCAGGCACGAACTGAGTGAAGGAGTTCGCGATAGCAATAATGGGCTTGCCGAAGTCGTCATCGCCCATACCGGTGGCACGCCACAGGGCGCGGGCACCAGCCATGTTACGGCCGTGAGTTGAAGTACGTGAACGCAGTTCTGGCATTGTTTTACCTTCCGTAGTGATGCAAGTACTGATTTTACGCGCGGCGTCCAACGCTCTTCAGCTCAGGGTCACTTTGGTTTCATACATCGAAACGCGCACGAGCCCGCAACCGCCTATCAGTGGGAGGGTTGAGGCCACGGGGGTTGTGCCGGATCTGCGGCAGAATTGCCCCCTTTGGGATAAATGGGGACATCACCCCATTATGCCCCCTAATCTGGAATGAGCCCAGGGTGCGGGCGGCGATATTCAATCGGCGAACGCACCGGGAGGCGGCGGGGCACTATGCCTGCCGCGTACGGGCCTCACTGAGCATACGTAGCAGCGTACGTAGCACCGGGGCGGTTCGTTTCCAACACACTGGTTTATACATGCTGAACCCTGCATACGTTTCAGAAGGTTTCCATGACACAGGCACCCACCGCATCGCCCACCCTCACCCCGGCAACCACCCCGGCAGGTGGCAAAGACTTCGCGTCCTCCGTCATCTACCAGGTGTACCCCAAGTCCTTCTACTCCTCAGCGGGTGGCGCCTACGGCGATTTGCGCGGCATCATCGAGAAGGTGCCCTACATTGCCTCCCTGGGCGTAGACATGGTGTGGTTCAACCCATTCTTCGCCTCCCCGCAGAACGACAACGGCTACGACATCTCCGACTACTACGCCATCAATCCCGACCTGGGCACCATGGAGGACGTCGAAGAGATGATTGCCGCCCTCGCCGAGCACGGTGTGGGCGTCATGTTCGACATGGTCCTCAACCATATTTCGACCGAGCACGAGTGGTTCCAGCGTGCGCTCGCCGGTGAGCGCGAGTACTGGGATTACTTCTACATTCGCCCCGGCAAGTACACCGAGGACAGTCAGCTGCGCGAACCGACCAACTGGGAGTCGAAATTCAGCGGCTCCTGCTGGTCCCGCTTTGGCGAGTACACGGATGAGCACGGCACTCCCCTGTTCTATATGCACTTATACGACCGCACCCAGGCAGACTTGAACTGGTACAACCCGACTGTGCGCGACGAACTGTTTAAGGTCGTGAATTTCTGGTACGAGAAGGGCGTGCGCGGTTTCCGTTTTGACGTTATTAACGTCATCGGTAAGGGTGAAGAGCTGCTCGACGCCCCCGAAGGCACCGTGGACAAGGCACAATACACCGACACCCCGATTGTGCACACCCGCATTCAGCAGCTGAACCGTGCCTCGTTCGGTCAGTATGATGACACCGTGACCGTGGGCGAAATGTCTTCGACCAGCATCGAAAACTGCGTGGACTACTCCAACCCAGCAAACCACGAGCTGGATATGGTGTTCAGCTTCCATCACCTGAAGGTAGATTACGAGAACGGCGAGAAGTGGTCAAAGGTACCGTTCTGTTTTGCCGAGTTGAAGCAGATTCTGAACGATTGGGCGCTGGGTATACAGGCCGGCGGCGGCTGGAATGCGCTGTTCTGGAATAACCACGATCAGCCGCGTGTGCTGAACCGTTTTGGTGACGTTGAGCGTTACCGTGTTGAGTCGGCAACCATGCTGGCGACCGTAATTCACCTGCTGCGCGGTACCCCGTACGTGTACCAGGGCGAGGAAATCGGCATGATTGACCCGGTCTACTCCTCGATCGAGCAGTACGTGGATGTGGAGGCACGCAACGCCTACGTGATGCTGCGTGAACGCGGTCTGAGCGAGCACCAGGCTCTGGAGATTGTGGTGTCGAAGGCTCGGGATAATTCGCGTGTGCCGATGCAGTGGACCGCGGACCCGGCGACTGCGGGGTTTGGTTCCGCGTCGCCGTGGCTGGCTCCCGCCCCGGTGCGTGATGCGGCAACCGGTGCCGGTATTTCGGTGGAGGATGAGGAACGTAACGGCGTGATTCTGCCCTACTACCGCACCCTGATTGCCCTCCGTAAGCAGTACCCGGTCATCTCTGTGGGTTCGTACGCACCCTACGCGCTAGATCACGAGCGGGTGTTTGCATACCTGCGTGAGCTGCCCGCTGGTGCTGCGAACGGTAGCCTGGCGCAACGCCTGCTGGTGCTGACAAACTTCTACGGTGAACCGACCGAGGTTGAGGTTCCGGCTGAGTTCATTCGTTCCGGTCACGTACTGTTGTGTAATTACAAGAATTCTGCGGTCGATTCCACCGCGGCGGACTCTGCCGTATCTGATTCAGCTGAGACAGTGACGCTGAGCCTGCGCGCCTACGAGGCTCTGACGCTACTGATTGAGGACTAAAAGCTAGTGTATGCCTCTACCCAGATGTGTGGGAAGAGGGCGATATAATCCGACCTGGCAATATTCTATTTCTAGAATATTGCCAGGTCGGATTTGTTTACGCCTATTTCTGCAGAGGAATTTATGAGTAATGTCAGGCGGAGTCTTAGAAACCGTGCTCACTCAGCCAGGTAGCCGCTGCCTGCGCGGGCTCTTGCTTAGAAGTACCCGAAACACGGTCATTGAGGGTGCGCAAATCGGCGGTAGTCAGCTTCGCCGAGACACGATTCAGAACCTCCGCCGCGGAGTCGGGAACTCGCGACGTATTGATAATGGGCAGCACCTGTTGAGCCAAAATCATGTTCTTCGGGTCCTCCAGCACCACCAGCTGATTCTGCTCAATCGCGGGCGTGGTCGAGTAGAGGTCAACCACCTGCACTGTGTCATCCAGCAGGGCCTTGACGGTCAGCGCACCACCGCCGTCCGAGAGGGGTACAAACTCGGCGGGGACGCATCCGTACTTCTCTTTCAGACCCGGGATACCGTAGGCGCGCTCAGCAAACTCCGGGGCGGCGCCGAGCTTCAGATTCGTACAGTGGGGAGCGAGGCCTTCAAGGCTTCGCAGACCATACTTTTGGGCAGTCTGCGCGGTAACAACCAGGGAATCCTTATCCTCCGCCTCGGAGGCGTTCAGGGCGCGAATTTCAGCCCCGGAGTCACCCGTGGTGAGGGTGCCGAGAGCGGCGGGTAGCGCCTGCAGAATCTCCTGCGCAGTACTAGCTGTAGCCTTCGGGTCCAGGTAAAGTAGCAGGTTGCCGGAGTAGTCCGGGATAATGTCCACCGCGCCGGAGGCCAGTGCCCCCAGGTACGCTTCGCGGGCGCCGATACTCAGCTGGGTGCGGGCGTTGAAGCCCGCCCAGACGAGGGCTCCGGCGTAGATTTCAGCGAGGATTTGGGATTCGGCGAAGGCTGCTGAGCCGACGATGATTCCTTCGTGTTCGCCCCTGAAGACTTTGTCGCCGCTGAGCCCACAGGCGCTGAGAATACCCGCCATGCCGAGCGTTCCAGCGGCGGTTAGGGCAGTGCGACGAGATACAGCGCGGCACGTGAAGGTTTGAGGTGTCTGATTCATCGGGTTCATGCCTTCTTCCAGTTGGTGGTGAGCCCCGCGGGAGTGAGCGCACGTTGCACAAGACCCATGAGTGCATCCACGGCGAAGGCGAGAAGCGCTACGAGCAAGGTTGCGACGAGCATACGCGGGTAGTCGCGCACAGCGAGCCCGTCGAAGAGGTACCTGCCAAGGGTTCCGCCACTCAGGTAGGCGACGATGGTCGCGGTCGCGATGACCTGCACGAGTGCGGAGCGGAGCCCGCCGAGCATCATGTTGGCGGCGAGCGGAATCTCGAGGCGGGTCAGAATCTGCCATTCAGTCAGGCCTTGGGCGCGGGCTGCGTCCACGAGGTCTTCCGACACGGCGGCGAGTCCTTCAAGAACTCCGGCGAGCAGGGGTGCCGCCGCAATAATAATGAGCACGATGAGAGCGGGCAGGGTTGAGACGCCCAGCCAAAGCGCCAGGATCGTCAGCAGACCGAGCGCGGGCAGCGCGCGGGTGGCAGCAACAGCGCTCATGAGCAGGTTGCTGCGGGGGCGGTTAGTGCCGTCAGAGGGTCGGTGGTGTCCAGCCCAGAGGCCAAGGGGTACGATGATGAGCGCCGCGCAGGCAGTGGCGAGGGCGGTGACGCTCAGGTGTTCAAGCAGGCGCACGAGGATTCCGCCGCTTCCCTGCCAGTTGGTACCGTCCATGAGGTAGGCGAAGGTTCGTTCTATGACGTTCACGGGTTATGCCCTCCTTTCGGGGCTGCGGCGGTTCGCAGCCGTACCCGCCTGCCAGGGCGTAAGTGCCTTCGTCAGAAGGGTAAGGAGCAGGTCGAGGACCAGCGCCAGCAGCAGGCTAAGAATCACGCCAGCCAGGATTTCCGAGGGGATATTGCGCGCGAGTCCGTCGGTGAAGAGCGTGCCGAGCGAAGGCACACCGATGAGGGCACCCACGGACACCATCGCAATATTTGCCACGGTTGCCACGCGGATTCCCGCCATAATAACGGGCACGGCGAGGGGCAGGTAGAGCTCCATCAGTGCTTGTTGGGGCGTGTATCCGAGGGCGCGGGCAGATTCGTGCACGCTATCGGGTACGGAGTCGAAAGCGTCCACACCGGAGCGCACCATGAGCGAGAAGGAGTAGATACTCAAGGCGACAAGCACGTTCAGCGGGGAAATAATGGAGGTTCCCAGAATAAGCGGCATCAGCACGAATAGTGCGATCGAGGGGATGGTATACAGCAGCGAGGAGAGGTGCATGAGGGTTCGTGCACCAATGCGGCGTTCGGAACCACGGTCGCGGCGACGGCTCGCGTAGTAGGCGACCGGCAGCGCGAGGAGAGTGCCAATTACGACGGGCACAATACCCTGGTAGAGGTGGCTGAGGGTCAATTCGAGGACGTGCTGGCTATTGTTGACGACCCATTCCCAGTGCATATCGCCTGCGGCGAGGGGTTGCGCGGCGAAAGGTGATGCCGCGAACACAATATTTTCTGGAAGGCTCATTAGCTTTTCTCGCCTTCTACCGCACCGTTCTGTGTTTCTCGGGAGGCAGTAAGTCGGCGCGCGCGAGCCTGGCGCATCGTCTGTTCATCCAGCAGACCGGCAACGGAGCGGCTCACGAAGGAGCGCACAAAATCATCGGCGGGACTGTAGAGAATCTCTTCGGGAGTACCGAACTGTGCGAGGCGACCACCCTCCGCGAAGACAGCGATTGTATCGCCGAGCAGGAGCGCCTCATCAATGTCGTGGGTAACGAACACGATCGTCTTGGCGAGTCGATTCTGCAGGCGCAATAGCTCTTTCTGCAGATCGGTACGCACCACCGGATCCACCGCGGAGAACGGCTCGTCCATCAGCAGGATGGGCGCATCAGCTGCGAGAGCACGCGCCACACCAACACGTTGCACCTGACCGCCCGAAAGCTGAGAGGGGTAGCGCTTCGCATACGAAGAATCCAGACCGACCACATCGAGCAGTTCGAGGGCACGTACCTGCGCCTCCTTACGGGAGGCGCCGAGCAGACGCGGTACGGTGGCAATATTCTGCGCGACGGTGCGGTGCGGCATGAGTCCACCCTGCTGCATCACGTAGCCTATGCCGCGGCGTAGCTCGTAGGGGTTCTTCTCGTGCACGTTCACACCGTCAATGGTGATGGTTCCGCTATTGGGCTCCACCATGCGGTTAATCATGCGTAGACTAGTGGTTTTACCGCATCCGGAGGGTCCGACGAATACGGTAATCTGACCGGCGGGAATGTGCAGGTTCAGGTTCTGCAGCACCGTGGTGGGTTCACCGGTTCGGCTCAGGTAGCTCTTGGTGATGTTGTCGAAGTGGATTCCACCCGCCTGAGCGGTGGCGGCAGCAGCATTTTTTACCCAGGGAATTTGGGGCGAGCTTGGAATCTGAGGTGAGCTCTCCGGAGGCTGAGCGCTGGGATTCTGAGCGGTCATGGGTGTGGCAATCCTTTCTGCAGCCTGGTGTTACAGCCCAATTTTACAACCCGGTGCGTGCACCGTTCCCGCAGAAATATTTGAATCAGTTTTCTGCAGAAATCTATCTAGAATGAGCATGACATTGTTTCCGCATACACAAAGGCGGCACCTCAGGGTTTTATTCCCAAGATACCGCCTTTTTGACAGGTTTGCAGTATTTGCAACCGCAAAGTTTTTTAAAAACAAAACCCGCCCCACTGTAGAAGCCTGGAGGCGGATTTCGTGGCTCCGACCGGCGTCGATCCGGTGACCTTACGATTTTCAGTCGTACGCTCTACCAACTGAGCTACAGAGCCTTGCGTATTTACTTTTAGATACGCAATGACCGCGTCTTCGGATGATGAATCATCTGAACTTACGCGGCCAGAGCGACCCCGACGGGACTTGAACCCGCGACCTCCGCCGTGACAGGGCGGCGCGCTAACCAACTGCGCTACGGGGCCTTGTTGGAATCAACAGAAGTAAATTCTATATCATCAAACTTGGCTTTGCAAAATCGTGAGATTTGCAAGTACCCCCAACGGGATTTGAACCCGTGCTACCGCCGTGAAAGGGCGGCGTCCTAGGCCGCTAGACGATGGGGGCCTAGTCGATCGAACAGGTTCAGTTTTCTTCATCCCGTCGTTCGAACCTCCACTAGTTTATGACAGGTTCGCGGAGGCATGCAAACCGTTTTTTCAATTTTGCCCGATTTTGACCCTTATTTTTAATCGTTTATAGCCTGGCACATATGCGTTTAAGCTTATCAATGAGGATTCAGAAAAACTTCAAAAAATTTTAAAATTTCTTCACAACACCCCATATCAGGGACTTTTGGAGAGGTTTTAGCGGCTTTTGGGTGCCCATAGAGGCTCTGAGAAAGCCTTATTATTTACCCTGATCCACACTAATTTCTACGGATCTTCTTCAGACTCTTCCAAAATTTTGTTTCCCAGAGAGCCCGAAGGGAATCCAAAGATGCTTTAGATACCCCCTCACATGAGCTCCGGGAGTTAGTTTTCCACCCCGCACTCACCTCACGGCAGCCTAAAACAGCAGAAAATATCTCCATAAAAAAATTCAGTTGTTTCTGGGGTGCCTGCATAAGGTGCACGAGCAAGCACTGCCCAGCCAGTACTACCCGGAGTGCGAAAACTGCAGAAGAGTGCACAGCAGATTCCACGATACATCTCCAGTAGATCCTGCGACACATCTTTCAGCTGCATCTTTCAGCGAGACTCACCCCAGCTTCATCCAATCCCCCCGAGCCCATAAAAATGTGCCTCGTAAAGCAATCACCCCGCAGAGTGCACCTATATGAAAATGTTAACTCCAGGGAATACAATAAACCGGCTTGTCAGATACATATTTTTCTCTCTGTGCAGATATTTGCACAATAATGACGACATAGAAATATAAAGATTTGATAAACCTCTGGCGATTGACAAGGAGAGATGAAATCCAGCTGAAAATACCCCTGAATTGGCTTGAAGCCCCATCTTTGAGCACCGTAGTATAGAGGGCGTGAGGTCACTTCCGGACCTTGCACGGGGCCGCTTCCGGGCCCCAGACGTAGAGTTACCGCACATTACAGTACCGATAAACCGGATAGAGATCCAAAGGGGGATCCAGTATCCGCAACGATGAACCACGCACGGCACTCCATGCACTTGGCATAGGTACCACAACCGTCGCTCTCGTCTGTGCGGTTGCACCCGCAGCACAGGCACAGCAGATGGCACACCTGCAGAAGGCAATGACTGCTGACCAGCAGCTCAAACTAATTCTGTGCCGCCTAGAGCATGTTCCTGCCTGTTTGAAGTATGCGAAGCCTGGATCCTCCAACCGCGGTAATAGCGGCATCGAGAGCGCACTGGGCAACCTGGCCACCGTCCAGGGCGCTGACGCAGGCCGTCAGATTACAAGCGCCAAGGCCACTGTCCGCAAGTCTGATGGACATGCCCACGCACCCCCCCTTGGTGTTATTGCCTGCGTTATCAGTATTGCAAAGTTTGTCATTCAGCTGGGTATCGCCATGTACAAGCTTATTAGGGCACTCGTTAACGCCTTCAAGCAGTGGAAGACCTTCAAGAACATCGTGAAAGCTGTCATTTCTGGTGAGGCTCGCAAGAAGCTGGGTACCGAAACTGAAACCATACTCAAGGCCATTTTGGGCATTGAAGACGTCCTCAAAAAGTGTGTATAGTCTACACACCGTACGGCCATGCACTTGTTGAGAGAGCTAATCTGGTGTTTCTTTAGCTTTCGAGACCCCGTTAAAGGGGTACGCTGCACGTGGATTCTGCGTGGGCTCGCTGCGCGTCCGGGGTAGCCGGAGAGTATGTCCTCGAGTGTCTTCGGCACCTACCCAACCCACCCACATGACCTCATGATACGGGGTGGGTTCCTTTAACCGCTCTTTCAGGCGAACGCTTCTCGATCTTTCCCCCTGACGTCCCCCCATCTCCTTGTATATAGAGTCTCCTTATATATAGACAAAAATCGACCCCGCACCGACTAACGGTACGGGGTCGATTTCTATGCTCTAACGTACTACACGTATGGATTACTCACCGCGGGAGATGTTGATCATCTCGTCACGGTCCACGACCTTCACACGGGCGCGAGGCTCACCGGCTGCATCCTTAGATGCTGCGCCCAGTGCCTTCTCGTGATCATCCAGGCGGTGCCAGCCTTCCCAAGTGGTGTACTTGATGCCCTTAGAATCCAGGTATGCGCTGAATGCCTCTGCCTCCGGCTCGGGTGCGGTGTAGAGGTTCTCGCGATCCTCGAGCAGGTGGGTGATGGTCTCGAGTGCGTCAGACTTGGTGGAGCCAATTAGGCCGACGGGGCCGCGCTTAATCCAACCGGATGCGTACAGGCCGGGAACGACCTCGCCGTTCTCGTCCACGACGCGACCCTCAACGTTAGTGGTGACGCCGCGCTTGTCGTCGTAACCGATTTCGGGCAGTTCGGAACCGAAGTAACCGATTGCACGGTAGACAGCCTGTACGGGGTAGTCCACGTACTCGCCGGTGCCGACAATGCCGCCGTTGCCGTCGAGCTTGTTGCGCTCCATGCGCAGGCCCACGACCTTGCCGTCTTCGCCGAGGATCTCGTGCGGGGACTGCAGGAAGTGTAGGTGCAGGCGGCGGGATGCGGTCTGCTCGTTGGTCTTCTGGTCTTCCAGCCAGCCACGCAGGGTCTTCATCATAACCTTGGTCTGTGCGTTCTTCTCCATGGCCTCCTCGGAAGCCTCGTCAAACTGGAAGTCCTCTTCGTACAGGACGATATCCACGTCGCGGGAGTGTGCGAGTTCGCGCAGCTCAAGCGGGGTGAACTTCATCTGTGCGGGGCCGCGGCGACCGAAGACGTGCACGTCAGTTACGGGGGAAGCCTTCAGGCCCTCGTAGACGTTGTCGGGGATTTCGGTGACGAGCAGGTCGTCAGCGTGCTTGGAGAGGATGCGGGAGACGTCCAGGGCGACGTTACCGTTACCGAGCACTGCAACCTGCTCAGCTTCGAGCGGCCAGGTGCGGGGGTAGTCGGGGTGGCCGTCGTACCAGGAGACAAAGTCTGCTGCGCCGTAGGAGCCGTCCAGGTCGATGCCTTTAATATTCAGGGGTGCATCGAAAATCGCGCCGGTTGCGAAAATGATGGCGTCGTAGTGTTCACGCAGGTCGGCGAGGGTCAGGTCCTTGCCGTATTCGACATTGCCGAAGAAACGGATGTCGCCGCGGTCCAGGACCTTATGCAGCGCGGTAATGATCCCCTTGATGCGGGGGTGATCCGGTGCCACACCGTAACGAATCAGGCCGAAGGGGGCGGGGTAGCGGTCGAAGATGTCGATGGCGACCTCGACGGCGCCGGTGCGGACCTCTTCAGACTTGGTGAGGATGTCGGCGGTGTAAATACCGGCAGGACCTGCACCAATAACGGCGACGCGCAGGGGGCGTGCTGCTTCAGACACGAAAATCTTCCTTTCGAAGTTCACCATCCGACGCCCGGTGCGGCGCAAACAGACGGTGAGCTTAGTGTTCACTTCTTGCCTATTTTACCGGGGATTGACCGGTGTTCGGGGGCTTATAATGCTTTCGCATGCGACCCGAGACAAAGACTAAGGTTCGACCACTAGGAGGCGGGCACCGCCTCAAAGGCCACAACCAGTTCGTCGCGCTCACCGAAGCGGACCAGGTGGCGGTCCAGCACATCCGCCAGGCCAGTGGCCAACTCGTCGCTTTCGGCGCGTACCTCCATGATGAGGGCGCCTTCGGTTTCACGCAGATCGCCGTAGCCGCGGAAGATGCCGTCACGGTTGAAGGTGAGGCGCAGGCCGTCCGGCAGTTCTGTGGTGCCGAGCTTGCGGCCCATATGGGAGCCGAGCTGCTTGATGTAGCGGGCGGGGCGGTCGGTTGCTACGACAGCGCGCTGGCGTACCGGCAGGGATTCCGCAACGGGGTAGTTCTCAGCGGTGTTTTCTTGGGGAGTTTCAGTCACGGTGGGCTCCTTCTCATCTATGCCGAATTCTCATCTATTCCGGAAAAGGCTCACCACACGGAACCTGGCATCCGGCGACGCATTGTTTCACCTCGAATATAGCAGGAACTTAGGGTTCGCTAACCTAATATGTCATCGTTGTTCGCGTAGGGGCGATAAACAACCACCGTTCTTTACACGCCTACCTCTTGAGCTTAATCTCAGCAGCAGCACCCAAATGTGCCGAAGTCACCGCATCATTCAAACGCTTAAAATCCGACCGGTCAGTGTACGTAATCGTCAAAACAGCCTTCTGCCCATCGCACAGAAGCGTCTGGGAGAATTCAACATTCTTCGCAGTCGAACGAATAGCATTAAGCTCTTCAGTCCGCGCAAGAGCTTGCTGCACATCCTCCGGTGAAGAAGCTGTTGCGCAAGCTGGTGTAGTGGTCGAATACTCATTCAGCCATGGTTCAAAAGCTCCGCCCCAGTACAGACCCAGAAGAGCACCAACAAACACCACGCAAGATACTAGAGCGCCCACCACTTTTCGCGGCAGATGCCGCAATCCATTTTTTCGAGGAGTATCGCCTCCTGAATTTTCTGGCACACGATCATACTCATCACGAGCTAGAGGGCTCCTTGTCGTCATGATTCATTCTCCTTCCGATGAGAATTTACGTTTACATCCGCTAGTCCCGAATCGGGAATTCGGGTAGGGGTTTCAAGACGGCATAGCCTATCGCAGGCGGCCATCATATCCGCGTCATGAGTCGCCACGATAACTGTGGCTCCACGCCGAGCAGCAGAGCTCAACAGCTCAACAACCAATGCCCGGTTCTCAGCATCGAGACTTGCCGTCGGCTCATCCGCAAAAATGTAGCGACCACCCTTGTGGATTGCCCGAGCAATGCCCACTCTCTGCTTCTCACCACCACTCAGCAGGGCAGCCGAAGTACGCTCCTTCTCTTCAAGACCAATGACGCTCAGAAGCTCGCGGCTCTCATCCGTAATACGAGCACGGCCAAAGGTCTTACGGTCAAGCAGAATATTCTCGATAACGCTCCATTCCTCAATAATTCCGTAATCCTGAAATACGAAGGAAGCTTCATCAGCCCAGAATGCAAGACGTTCCTTCTCACGAGCACGTTCCATATGGCGGCCCCCGATAACCACCTCGCCCTCGTGAGGTGGCATCAGCAGACCCAGAACATTCAAAAGCGTCGTCTTACCGCATCCGCTCGGACCCACGATTCCGGTTACTTCCCCCGCATATGCCTCAAAGTGGGGACTCTGGAGAATGGGCTGCCCCTGCGCATACACCACAATATTGCGGGAGGCGATAGTTACCTCAGGATGTTCTGCATTACTAGAGGGATAAACAGTCTTTGTCATCGTTCACTCCTATACGTGACGACGGTGAACCGTCGCGGTGAAGATACGGTTAAAACTCAGTCTCAGCACCAACGCCAGAATAGTGCCGTACAACAGCGGCGCCGCCAACGCTGAAAAGGCGTACTCTGCTCCCTGCACCAGAAGAAGTACCAACGCCACAGCAGAGCAAAGGCCCACAATGCAGGCTTCCTTCAGAAGGTACCCACTAAAAATTGTTCTGAGAGGCAGACCAGCAGTACGTAAAACAAAATCATTACGAGCACGAGCCGCAAGAGTAATGTACGTATTAATTGCTGTTCCGATAATGAGCGCCGCACAGAGAATTGCTAGGCCCACAAGATGCGCAACATACCGGTTACGTTCCAGCTGCGCGATGTAAAGGTGTTCCTCTCCCGCGCGGTCCACAGAAAGTAGGGTCTGCCCAATTTCCTCAGCGTTGTAGGCAGCCCGTACAGACGCAGGCTGAGAGACCATGATATTACCAGTAGTCAAGGCCGCAGAAATAAAGGAAGGTTGTAGATTCTGCGTCGCCGATTCGGTTACCACAAGAACAGGCTTTTTATAGTTCAGAAGCCGTGAATCCTGAGAGCTCAAAGCAGGCACCGTTACCCCCGACGAGTTGGTTTTGTCCTCCACAGTGAGCAGAGTAAATCCGCGATCCTCCCGGTCTTTCTGGTGGAAAGAATACTCTGCACGCAAAGACTGAGATCCAGGGAAGTTGCTATCCTCAACGTTCTTGAACGACAAGCCAAGACGTTGCTGAAGAAGGTCCACATAGGCGCGGTTCACCATAAGAGCACCATCGTATCCGCTACCCTCCAAACCCTTAACGTTTTCCAACGCATAGGACAGAAGAACACCGTTCCGTGATTCAAGAGAACCTAAAGCACGCACTGTAGCCTGGTCGTAGGAGGCGAGCGCCTGTTCATCCCGTATCGTCGCTTCGGGCACGTTCACTCGTAAGGTGTACTGGTCAGAAAGAAGAGACCAGCCCGCCGCCGAATCGCTCCTACCCAAACTCACTTGAGCACTTGAGACCAGACCCGGAATAGTGCACGCCACTAAAACCACCACAGCATACTTAGCGATTGCACTCGGAACTGTAAAACGTCGATACGCCGGTTCCCTGCGTCCCACAGCATTAATGCTCGGCCAAGTTATGAGGTTGATCAGCAGTAGAGCAACCAGCATGAGAACGGTAAACACGGCAAAAATTAGCGCCGTAACCCCCATCAGTTGAGGAAGATGCGCCACACCGTACACGAACCCCTCTACGCATCCCATGCACAATGCTGTTACTGCTGCAGGAGGTAGCGCCAGGAGCAGGAGGTCTTGTGCATCCCTTAGCTGCAGGCGCTGCGGGGAGTATCCGTTCAGAAGCAGAATATTCTGAGTTCGCGAACGGACCGATAACCACCCCATGATTGCGGTACAGAAGAGCACAGCCAGACAGATAAGGCTCGTCAGAGAGCCCGAAGAAGTAACTGCCCCGTAGACAACACGCACCGGGTTAACGGAGGTAACTTTAATATCTATGCCTTGTTCACGGGCAAGGTTTTCAAAAGCACGCACAAATTCTTGGCTACCCGCTAGCGCGTATTGGCCGTCAAGCGAGGAATCCTCGAATGCTCGTGACGGATATTTTTTCCCGTGCTTATCCGGGTCGAACCAATCGATAGTTTCACCGTCAGAGCTCAGTGAATTCGCCCCAAATACGTAGATGGATTTTCCGTGCCAGAAATCTTCGGGGTCGGCGACCACCTTGAGTAGCTGGGCACCATCGGCAGCGTAACGGTCCACCAGAGCGTCAAAGTTCTGAATCAGCTCAGACTTAGACTGTTGCGAAGCACGAAGAGAAAGCTGTGCTTGCGTATTGGTACCCAGAGGAGTCTGCGTCTCCAGGACGGAGATGAGGGCGCTACCCAGCAGAAAGGTCAGAACCGTGCACAGTACTGCGCACACTCTCAGAGCATTTTTCATCGTTGAACTCCGGTAACTGACGTAATTTTGTACAGTGGGCGGACGCTTTCACAGCGCCCGCCCACGTATCCGTTCAAATATCTACAGGTTTAGCAGACACGGTAGTAATAGGAAGGGTGGTAGTGCCAGAACAAGTTTCCCCAGACCCATTTCGATGCCCGAGCAGTTTCGCCAGCACGAGTATCTACGGAACGGACAGTCCCGAACGCAGTAGAAACAGTAGAACCATGACAACGATCATTATGGTGATAATCAGAGAAGGCGCGGTTACCGCCCCATTCAACCCCATAATTCCAATCGCCACCCTCATGCGGCTTCTAAGTACCGGCCAGGGCTGCTGTCCTGACACCAGTTGCAAGTGCTCCCGACATGGCGAGCACAGCGAGTGATTTCATGACTTTTATAGTCTTACCTTTCGGTAGAACTTTCCCCTTTGCAGGAGATATATTTTGCTCTTCCACCCTGTGTGTGGTAACGATATTAGCGCTATAGTGAAGAAAATAATATAGTTTTTCAGAATATTTAGATTTAAAACATATATTTTTTTACTATTCAGCGGATTTTAGAATTTTTACCTGCCTTATCAGGCTTCCTGAACGAAAGCTGGGAATTTCCTGGATTAACGCTTAGAGAAACTTTAACCGTAGAATATTCCGGTAACAACAGTGTCACCTCCCCAACACACCGGGAAGTGGCACTTTTTTATGCGGGATCGGAACCCCGAACCCCGCCCCTACGAGAGTATCTACGGATTTTCACGAATGTCCTCTGAGAACACCGCGGCTCCCCAGAACCCCAAGGCAGATGCCAAGGGCGCACTGGACCGTTACTTCAAAATCAGCGAACGTGGCTCCACCATCGCAGCGGAATTCCGAGGCGGCCTCGCCACCTTCTTCGCGATGAGCTACATTGTCGTGCTGAACCCCCTCATCATCGGCCTGGGTAAGGATGCATCCGGCAACGCCCTCGGCGTACCGCAGGTCGCAGCAATGACCGCACTGGTCGCAGGCGTCATGACCATCCTCATGGGCGTCATCGCCAAGCAGCCCTTCGCCATGGCGGCAGGTCTCGGCGTGAACGCGCTGCTGGCAACCACCATCGCCTCCACCCCGAACCTGACCTGGCCCGCAATCATGGGCCTGGTCGTATGGGCTGGTGTGCTGATGACCATCCTCGTGCTGACCGGCTTCCGCACCGCAGTGTTCAACGCGGTCCCCGAATCGCTCAAGGTCGCAATCGTCGTTGGTATCGGCTTCTTCATTGCCTTCATCGGCCTCGTCAACGCAGGTATCATCCGCCGCATGCCCGACGCAGCCGGCACCACCGTGCCCGTCTCCTTCGGCGTAAGCGGCCACCTGCTCGGTTGGCCCACCCTCGTCTTCCTCTTCGGCCTGTTCCTCACCATTGCGCTGTTCATCCGCAACGTGAAGGGTGCAATCCTCTACGGCGTGCTCGCCTCCACCGCCCTCTCCATCATCCTGGAGAAGGTCGTGCCCTCCGGCAGCTCGCTTCAGTCCCCCACCGGCTGGTCCCTGAACGTCCCCGTCTGGGACTCCAACACCAGCAAGCTGCCCGACTTCTCCCTGTTCGGCTCCGCTGACCTGTTTGGCGCCTTCGGCACCCTCGGCGGCATGGCTGCAGTTCTGCTGATTTTCACCATCCTCATCTCCGCATTCTTCGATGCAATGGGCACCTCCGTCGGTCTGGCAACCGAAGCAGGCACCATCAAGGATGGCCAGATTGAGAACGTTGACAAAGTCCTGCTCGTGGACGCCCTCGGCTCCGTAGTCGGCGGTGGCACTTCCTCCTCCTCCAGCCAGATTTTCGTGGAATCTGCAACCGGTATCGGCGCGGGCGCACGCACCGGCTTCGCAAACGTCGTCACCGGCGCACTCTTCCTCGTCGCAATCTTCCTGTCCCCGCTGGTCACCATCGTCCCCTTCGAGGCGGTTGCACCCGCAATGGTGTTCGTTGGCTTCCTGATGATCCGCCAGGCAGTGAACATTGACTGGAACGACTGGGGGCTGGGTATCCCCGCATTCATGACCATCATCTTCATGCCCCTCTCCTACTCCATCGCGGACGGTATCGGCGCAGGATTCATCTCCTACGTCTTCATCCGCCTGGTGCAGGGTCGCGGCAAGGACGTGCACTGGCTCATGTACGTGGTTTCTGCAGTGTTCCTCATCTTCTTCGCTAACGGCCTGATTACCGGCTGGATGCACTAAATACATCGGGTGCCTTACTCTTCACGCATGGAGGCGCAGGCACCATCGGGGCGGGGTATCAGCACCTTTGAGGTGCCGATACCCCGCCCTGCGCTATTCTTCCCCCGCTGCCGACCTAACTACAGGAGCGGGGAAACACCACATCACCGACTGAGCTGCCGCACACAACGCGTTTCAACGGCACAAGCTAGGAGGCGGCGCCTACAATGGTTGAACCATTGTGACGCCCAACCCCAGGATTTACCCGTGAGCTTTACCCGCGAAACTGGCGGCGCAACAGTACACACCGAACAACATCAACGGATCCTTATATGTCTGAACCTCAGAAGACGGCAGCGCCCACCAGCGCACTCGACCGCTACTTCAAGATTTCTGAACGCGGCTCCTCCATCGCCGCAGAATTCCGCGGTGGCCTCGCCGCATTCTTCGCCATGAGCTACATCGTGGTGCTGAACCCCCTCATCATCGGTACCGGCGCTGACGCATCCGAACGCATCCTCGGTATCGCACCCGTCGCAGCTGTGACCGCACTGGTTGCCGGTGTGATGACCATCCTCATGGGTGTTATCGCCAAGCAGCCCTTCGCGATGGCGGCTGGCCTGGGCGTGAACGCGCTGCTCGCCTCCACCATTGCCACCACCCCGAACTTGACCTGGGCAGACATCATGGGCCTGGTCGTTCTTGCCGGTCTAATCATGACCGTTCTGGTGCTCACCGGCTTCCGTACCGCGGTGTTTGAGGCGGTCCCCGAGTCGCTCAAGACCGCGATTGTGGTCGGTATCGGCTTCTTCATTTCCTTTATCGGCCTGGTCGACTCCGGCATTATCCGCCGCATGCCCGACGCTGCAGGCTCCACCGTTCCGGTGACCCTCGGCGCGGACGGTCACCTGCTCGGCTGGCCCACCCTCGTCTTCCTCTTCGGCCTGTTCCTCACCATCGCCCTGTTTATCCGCAACGTGAAGGGTGCAATCCTGTGGGGCGTGCTCGCCTCCACCGCCCTCTCCATCATCCTGGAGAAGGTCGTGCCCTCCGGTTCCGTGACGAAGGCGGCAACCGGCTGGTCCCTAAACGTGCCTTCCCTGGAGGATCTGAAGTTCACCACTCCGGACTTCTCCCTCATCGGTTCCGCTGACCTGTTCGGTGCGTTCACCCATATTGGCCCGCTGGCTGCTTCCCTGCTGGTGTTCACCATTCTGCTGTCGGTGTTCTTCGACGCGATGGGCGTTTCGGTCGGTCTTGCCGCCGAGGCTGGCACCATGAAGGACGGCAAGGTTGAGGACATTGACAAGGTCCTGCTTGTGGACGCTTTCGGCTCCGTTGTTGGTGGTGGCGCATCCGGTTCAGCGAACCAGATTTTCGTAGAGTCCGCTACCGGTATTGGTGCGGGTGCACGCACCGGTTTTGCGAATATTGTGACCGGTGTGCTGTTCCTACTGGCGATTTTTATCTCGCCGCTGGTCACCATCGTCCCCTTCGAGGCGGTTGCTCCAGCGCTGGTCGTGGTCGGCTTCCTGATGATCCGCCAGGCCGTGAACATTGACTGGACCGACTGGGGTCTGGGTATTCCGGCATTCTTGACCATTATTTTCATGCCGCTGTCGTACTCGATTGCGAACGGTATTGGTGCCGGCTTCGTGGCGTACACCTTCATTCGTCTGGTGCAGGGCCGCGGCAAGGACGTGCACTGGCTGATGTACCTGGTCTCCGCGGTGTTCGTGATTTACTTCGGTATGGGCATCATTAACGGCTGGACTAGCTAAGTCCGACAGTCTACATATTTGCTGAGGGCAGGTTCCTGAGGCGGCTGAGAATGTAAGTTTTCAGGCTGCCGAAGGGCCTGCCTTTGGCGTATCTGGTTCACTCTTACATGTTCCTTATCGCTCCTGGGCGCGAGAAAATCATGGCAGAATCATTCCGTTTTCGGTATGATTCTGCCATTTCTTCTACGCCCGCCTTCTACACGTACAAGAGGCAGGGAAAGCTACGAGACCTAGCGGACGTCACCATCCACATAGAACCAGGCGCCGCCCACCTTCTCAAAACGCGACAGCTCATGCATGCTGCCCTTCACCCGCTCCTCCGCAGGTGTGCCCGGCCCCGAACGGTAATACGCAACGAACTCCACCGTACCTGATGCATCAAACGGGCCACCCGAAGCACCCAGAATATCCAGGCGATACCAGCGGATATCATCCTCCAAATCCAAGGTGGCCGGGCGAGTACTCGGATGCCAGCTCGCTAGCAGATACGCCGCATTCCCGGTCGCAAACGCGGTAAAACGCGAGCGCATCAGCTGCTCCGGCGTGGGAGCAGTCAACGTGCCGGAGGCGACAAACTCGCCCAGGACCCTGCCGCAGCAGGCGCCGTACACCTCGCCGCTCGAACAGGGGCAGCGGTCATCATGGTTAAGTTCAACCTGGTTCAGTTCAATCATGCCAATCAGTATAAAGAAAGCACCGCGTCAAGAAGGTGCCCTGTATCAAGAAAACGGCGGCGGCACAGCACGAAGAAACGCCCGCTCCGCCTGGGATACACATCCCCAGCAGAACGGGCATTCTTGTTTTCAATCGTTAAGTTTGAGCGAACCTACACGGTGCGCATCAGCGACAACGCTTATTCAGCGATTGCGCGAGCCGGGGTGTCAGCCGCCGAAGGCTTACCCACATATGCGCCGCGGTACTTAGCAGCCGGGTGGCTGTCAGCAACCTTGGTGTGGCCCTTACCGAAGATGTTCTCACGCAGGGTGTTGCCCTCGTACTCGGTACGGTAGCGGCCGCGCTTCTGCAGCTCGGGAACAACGTACTCGATGAAGTCCTCGAAGGAGCCCGGGGAGACGTGGTATGCCAGGTTGATGCCGTCCAGTCCGCCCTCGTCGATCCAGCGCTCCAGCTCGTCAGCAACCTGAACCGGGTCACCAACAATGACCTCGCCCATGCCACCGATGGTGGTGTGCTCAGCGATGTCCTTACGGGTCCACTTCTTATCCTTCGCCTGCAGGGTTAAGGGGGTCAGGAAGGACTGAATCGACTCGGTCTGCACGTAGTTCAGGATCTCGTCCTCGTCGAACTGGGACAGGTCAACACCGGACCAGCCGCCGATAATGGCCTGTGCAGATTCGAGGTTCACGTACTTCTTGTACTCCTCGTACTTTGCCTTTGCCTTCTCTTCGGTCTCATCCACGATGACCGAGAGCATTGCGAGAATCTTCACGTCGTCGCGGCTACGGCCCTGTTCCTCGGCAGCGGCACGAATACGGTCGGTCACAACGCGGGTCAGGTCCGGGCGCAGGGCGCTAATGAACACAGCCTCAGCGTGCTTACCGGAGAACTTCTGGCCGCGGCTGGATGCGCCAGCCTGGAAGATCACGGGGGTGCGCTGCGGGCTCGGCTCGGTCAGGGAGATGCCGGGCACGGAGAAGTACTTGCCCTTGTGGCCAATCGGGTGGACCTTGGAGGGGTCAGCGTAGATGCCGCGCTCGCGGTCCTTGACGACTGCGCCGTCTTCCCAGGAGCCTTCCCACAGCTTGTAGCAGACGTCCAGGAACTCGTCAGCAATTTCGTAGCGCTCGTCGTGCGGGATCTGGGTGGGCAGACCCTGGTTCTCAGCAGCCGAAGGCAGGTAAGAAGTCACCACGTTGAAGCCGACGCGACCCTCAGTGAGGTGGTCGAGGGAGGCGTAGCGGCGAGCCAGGGTGTAGGGCTGCTCGAAAGTAGCGGCAGCAGTCACGCCGAAGCCGAGGTGCTCGGTCACTGCAGCCATTGCAGAAATCTGGGTTGCGGGGTCATTCACGGGAACCTGAGCGGCACCCTCAATGGCGGGAGCGGCAGAGTTCTTGTACACGTCGTAGATGCCGACAACGTCAGCGATGAACACGGCGTCAAACAGGCCGCGCTCAAGGGTCTTAGCCAGGTCAGTCCAGTACTTGATGGTGTTGTACTCGGTTGCGCGGGAGCGCGGGTGACGCCAGAGATCGAAGCTCTGGTGACCAATGCAG
The DNA here is from genome assembly GCF_029850985.2 of Rothia similimucilaginosa. Lineage (NCBI taxonomy): Bacteria > Bacillati > Actinomycetota > Actinomycetes > Micrococcales > Micrococcaceae > Rothia > Rothia similimucilaginosa. The sequence continues at coordinate 1,949,961 of NZ_CM138149.1, forward strand.
GTCATCTCGAATGCGTTAACTACGATGCGCTTCTTCTGCTCAGCCATCGATTTTCCTTTCGCGAATGATCGGGGACGATCGGGTTTGTACCCTGCACCCCGCGCGCCGCCTCCTGATGCCTTCTGCGTTCGGTGGTGGCCTTCGTGCAGGTGGCGCGTTCGCGCCGTACTTGCCTCTTTTCGTTGAGGCCAGATCATCATCTGGGGCACCCCGCTACGGGAGAGGGTTGCCGCCCGGCTAGCCAGAGCTTAGCGCCGGGACTCATAATCTCGTGGTTTGAGTGTACGGGGCGCGCAGGAGGGAGAGCACGTTTGTGACGAAAAAATATTTTTGTGACGCGCAACCGAAATATTTCGCGACAAATGCGAAATATACAGTCATAGAAATTCATACGCGCCCACTGGATTGATTGAGGCACGCCATAGCCCATAGGGTTGGAGGAGCAAACCATCCAGAGCGACTGAGAGACCTGGCTCCACGACGTCGCAGCAACCGGCACAGATTTTTTCGCCCCCGGTGCTAACGCCAGGACCGATGGAAGTGACATGACACTCAACAGTGCAGTACTTGACGTACCCACCAGTGAAAACACCGGCCACCACGCCGTATCCACCGCCGCCGTCCCCCTGAGCTTTGAAAACGTCGGACAATCTTTCCCCGTGCCCGGCGGAACCCACGAAGTTCTTCGCGGAGTCTCCTTCACGGTAGCCCCCGGCGAGATTATCTCCGTCATCGGCTCCTCCGGATGCGGCAAATCCACCCTCTTGCGTGCAGCAGCAGGTCTGAACCGCATCACCGCAGGTACCGTGCGTATCGGCGAGAAGGCAGTGACCGGCCTCGACCCCCGCGTCGCTATCGGCTTTCAGGAACCGCGCCTACTCCCCTGGCGCACCGTAGCCGACAACGTGGCGCTCGGACTGCCGCAGGGCACCAAAAAATCTGAAGGCACAGCATCGGTAGCATGTCTGCTCGACCTGGTCGGCCTGGGCGAATACGCGACCCACCGTCCCAAGGAAATTTCAGGCGGTATGGCTCAGCGTGTGTCCCTGGCGCGAGCGCTCGCACGTAACCCCGGCGTGCTGCTGCTCGACGAGCCCTTCGGTGCTCTGGACGCGCTAACCCGCATCAACATGCAGGATTTGCTGTTGAACGTGCACCGTCAAGACCCGACCACGATTCTGCTGGTCACCCACGATGTGGAAGAGGCGCTGTACCTCTCTGACCGGGTCATCATCCTCGGTAAGGACACCCCGGAGGCACCCGCCACCATCCAGCGCATTGTGACCGTTGAACGCTCTCACCCGCGTGACCGCGCCGATGCAGAGATCACAGCACTGCGTAGCGAACTGCTGGCTGAGCTCGGCGTGGAAGATAACGCCTAAAAGCCGCCACGAAATACATTTCCCGCACATCACACCATCATCTTCAGAAGCGAAAAGATTTCATCATGACTTACTCCCCGTCTCGCCGTACCGCCCTCAAGTCCCTTGCCGCAGCCACCGCTTTTGCTACTCTGCTCAGCGCCTGCGCCGGTGAAGGTTCCGGTTCCGCTAACGCCTCCGGTGTTGCCGGTGGTGGCAGCCAGAACACCGTGACCATTGACTACGCCACCTACAACCCGCTGTCCCTGATTATCCGCAAGAAAGGTTGGCTTGAGACCGCCCTCGCTGCCGAGGGCAAGAAGGTCGAGTGGGTCAAGTCGGCTGGTTCGAACAAGGCGAATGAGGCTCTGCGTAGCGGCAATATTGATGTCGGCTCGACCGCTGGTTCGGCGGCGCTGCTGGCACGCGCTAATGGCTCCCCCATTAAGGTCATTAGCCTCTACTCGCAGCCGGAGTGGTCGGCACTGGTAACCCGCAAGGATTCGGGCATCACCAAGGTTGCGGATCTGAAGGGTAAGACCGTTGCTGTGACCAAGGGTACCGACCCGTACTTCCTACTGCTGCAGGCGCTCAAGCAGGAGGGTATTTCTGCTTCGGATTTGACCATTCAGAACCTGCAGCACGCCGACGGCCGTACCGCCCTGGATAACGGTCAGGTCAACGCGTGGAGCGGCCTGGACCCGATCATGGCTGCCGCCGAGGTGGAAAGCGGCGACGTGCTCTTCTACCGCAACCTAAACTTCAACACCTACGGCTTCCTGAACGCGGCCGAGAAGTTCATTCAGTCCAACCCGACCGCCGCACAGACTATCGTGGACGTGTACGAGTACGCTCGCGCCTGGGCTAAGAAGAACCCCGAAGAGGCAGTGAAGATTGTCGAGGAGGAGTCCGGCATTAAGCACGAGACCGCCCAGGTCGTCATGGAGCGTACCCACCTGGATATTGACCCGGTTCCGGGCGCTAAGCAGGTTGAGGTTCTGAAGGGTGTCGGCCCGATTTTGGTCGAGTCCGGCGACGTTCCTTCCCAATCCGACGTGGACAAGGCGCTGAACAGCATTGTGGACGACCAGTTCGCAAAGAAGGCTGACAACGCAGCCGTCGAGAAGATCGCGAAGGTGGTTGAGAAGTAATGACCGCCGCAACGATTACCGCCGCCTCCAGCGCTCGCGCTGAGCGTGCCGAGAAGCGCGTCTCATCCGTGAAGCTACCGTCGAACCCGTTCGCCGGTAAGCAGTACCTGGGTCTGATTCTTCCCCTGGCACTGATTGCCCTCTGGTACATCCTGAGCACGAACGGCGTGTTCACCCAGGTCCAATTGCCGTCCCCCGACCGTGTGGTCAGCGCCGGTATTGAGCTAGCGCAGCGCGGCGAGTTGGGTCGCCACGTGGCGATTTCTACTCAGCGTGTACTGATTGGTTTCGGTATTGGTGCCGTGCTTGGCCTGGTGCTGGGTGCGCTGATTGGCTTGTCTGCGCCGGTGCGTCTGATTGCCGCGCCGACTATCGGTGCGTTGCGTGCCGTGCCGTCCCTGGCGTGGGTTCCATTGCTTCTGCTGTGGATCGGTATCGGCGAGAATTCCAAGGTGACCCTGGTTGCTATTGGTGCGTTCTTCCCGGTGTACACCACAGTTTCTGCGGCCCTGGCGCACGTTGACCCGAAGCTTGTGGAGGCGGCACGCGCCTTCGGACTGAAGGGTCTGCTCCTGTTCACCACGGTTCAGCTTCCCGCGGTTCTGCCGTCGGTGGTTTCGGGTCTGCGTCTAGCGCTAGCTCAGGCGTGGCTGTTCCTAGTCGCCGCTGAGTTGCTGGGTGCATCCATGGGTCTGGGTTATCTGCTGACCGACTCACAGAATAATGGCCGTACCGACCGCCTGCTGCTGGCTATTGTGGCGCTGGCAGTGCTCGGTAAGATTACCGACGCGCTGGTGGGCGTATTCGAGCGCTGGGTGAAGGCGAAGTACCCCAGCAACTAGAACCACAGCTAGACACAATACTCAGCACGCTCTGAGTTTTAGGAGAGATGTCCGCTGCGTGGTTGCTCCCCCGAAGATGAGCTAATCATCGCTACGTGCCGGAGAAAGAAGTCGGCGGGGAAACCTGTCGTCTACTGAATGATGATGAATCCCGCACCGCGCCCCACAGCAGTGAGCGCGGTGCGGGGTCTTTAAATATGTCGTTATATTACGAACTGGTGCTCACCATACCGAATATGACGGTCCCCTTTGCGTCCGCCCCCTCGGGCGCGCTTTACTAAGAAGGCAAACCATCCAGAGCGACCGAGAGACCTGGCTCAACGACGTCGCAGCAACCCCCTCGTCAACGCACACACAGACCCCACGGTCGCACAGACAACGGCACGGCGAGCAAGGGTGCTAATGCCAGCAACCGATGGGAGAATAATGGGACTGCCCACCCCCTACTCGTTCACCGACCCGCTGAACCCCACCCCGAATCCCGCCCTCGAATCTGACGAGGCACGCGTCGCGTTCTGGGAGAAGCAGGCACAGCGCCTCACCTGGGCTGAGCCCTGGCACACCGCGCACCGCTTCGAGAAGCCGAAGTCCCTCGGCTTCGATAAGGACGGCATCGAACAGTTCAGCATCCCCGAAATTAAGTGGTTCGAGGGCGGTAAGCTCAACGTCGCCTACAACTGCGTAGACCGCCACGTGGAGGCGGGCCGCGGCGACAAGGTAGCCCTCTACTTTGAAGGTGAACCCGGCGACCGTGAGGCCATCACCTACGCCGAGCTACAGCGTCGTATTGCGAAGGCAGCGAATGGTCTGCTGTCTTTGGGCGTGCGTAAGGGTGACCGCGTGGTCATCTACCTGCCCGTCATTCCCGAAACCATTATTTTCACGCTCGCCTGCGCACGTATTGGCGCGATTCACTCCCTCGTTTTTGGTGGTTTTTCCGCCGAGGCGCTGAAGTTCCGTGTGGAAGACACCGGCGCGAAGGTTCTCATCACCACCGACGGCCAGAACCGTCGCGGCAAGGTCGTTCCCGTGAAGGTGAACGCTGATGAGGCATGCTCGGGTGAGAACAACATTGAGCACGTTATCGTGGTGGACCGCACCAGCGCCTCCGACCCGGTTGCACACGCGGCTGTGCCGTGGACTGAGGGCCGCGACGTCTGGTACCACGACCTGGTGGACGATCAGCCAGACACTCACGCCTACGAACTGCATGATGCTGAGGATCCGCTGTTCATTATTTACACCTCCGGCACAACCGGTAAGCCCAAGGGCCTGGTGCACACGATGGGCGGCTATCTGGTGCAGACCGCATACACTCACGCGCTGCTGTACGATTTGCTGCCGGATTACGTGGAAGAGAACGGCGTATTGCGCCCCGACGAGCTGTCCGCGGTCAATGACGCACAGAAGGTTGAGTCCACCGTTCACTGGTGCACCGCCGACCTCGCATGGGTGACCGCCCACACCTACGAAATTTACGGTCCGCTGGTGAACGGTGTCTCCGAGGTAATTTACGAGGGTACCCCGAACACCCCGCACTTCGGCCGCCACTTTGAGGTCATTGAACGCTACGGCGTGACCAACTACTACACCGCCCCGACCCTGATTCGTTCGCTCATGGGCGCGTTCCCGAATGGCCCGGAGCCCGGCAAGTACGACTTCTCGACCGTGCGTCTGCTCGGTTCGGTGGGCGAATCCATCAACCCGGAGGCGTGGCGTTGGTTGCGTCAGCACGTGGGCGGCGGCACCGCGGCGTTCATTGACACCTGGTGGCAGTCAGAGACCGGTTCGACCGTGTGCTCACCGCGTCCGCACGACCCGGCATTCGCGCCCGAGGGCACCTACCCGGAGGGCACCCCGCACTGCACTCCCCTGCCCGGTTGCGCTACCCGCGCTGTTCCCGGCGTATCCACCCGCTTGGTGGATGAGCACGGCGACCCGGTCGAACCGGGCAAGCAGGGCTTTATTGTGGTCGATAAGATTGGCCCGTCCATGGCTCGTACCGTGTGGCAAAACCCGCAGCGTTACCTGGAATCCTACTGGCGTCACTACGGCGAGCGCGGCTGGTTCCTAGCTGGCGACGGCGCGAAGGAAGACGAAGAGGGTAACGTGTACATCCTCGGCCGTATTGATGACGTGATCAACATTTCAGGTCACCGTCTGTCCACGATTGAGATTGAGTCGGCTCTGGTGACTCACCCGGCTGTGGTTGAGGCTGGTGTCTGCCCCGTGGAAGATGAACTGACCGGTCACCAGGCGGTCGCCTACGTAACGCTCACCGATGAGGGTAAGGCCCTGACTGAGGATGAGCTGAAGGGTGCGCTGACTGATCATGTGCGTGAGCACATTGGCCCGATTGCTAAGCCGAAGGATGTTGTGGCGGTTGCTGATATCCCGAAGACTCGTTCGGGTAAGATTACTCGCCGTCTACTCGGTGAGCTATACCAGGGTCGTTCTTTGGGCGATGTTTCTTCGCTGCAGAATGAGGAGGCGCTGGGCCACATTGCGCAGGTTTTGGTGGATACTGGCCGCGTAAGCGAGGCTGTCTAAGCTCCCCTGCTGAGCTGAAAAGTTGCATAGAGTAAAGGCGCGGATACCGAATAATGATTCGGTATCCGCGCCTTGCTATTTTACTGAGCTGACGAGGCTCTTTATCAGCAGTGTGCAGACCGGTTAGATTCCGATCAGTCAGCCTACTTAATCAGGCCCAGCGAACGAGCGTGTTCAGCGGTAATGCCGCTCGGTTCAATGTGCTCGGGGCCCTTGCCCTTCTCCGGGTTTTCGGTCGCCTGGAAGCGGAGCACCTTCATATCGTTTGCCGCGCCCAGGTTGGTAATCATGCCGTCACCGTTGAGGTCCACGGACACCGGCTCGGTGTCGATCTTACCGTTGCCGTTAAAGTCAATCGGCTGGTTGGCGGGCTTACCCTTGTACAGGAATCCAGCCGCGCGGGGACCAAAGCCGCGTGCCTCGTACAGCTTCGCCTCGTTGAGCATGCGATACTCTGCGGTGGAGTAGCCGAAGTAGCGGCTACCGTCAGCCATGGGCACGCCGGTGAGGGTGTACTGGTAGTTCATGACGCTATAGTAGTTGGGCTTGTAGTTGATTTCGTCCCAGCCGCCGTGGCTCAGGGCGAGGTTGTGGCCGAGCTCGTGCACAAACACTGCCACGCGGATGTCGCTGCTTGCCTTGCCCCAGAAGTGCGGGCCGACGGTGACCATGAGGTTGCGACCACCGAAGTTAGCGATCCCGGAGGAGGTGCCGTTATCGTAGTAGTCACCCCAGATGACGTAGTGGAAGGTGCCTTCGCGGGCGGGGTTGAACTTACCTTCGGTTGCCTTGATGCGGTGGAGAGCCTTGAACTCGCTGTCGAGTTCCTGGTAGCTGATTTCGTTGCCGCCGCCGAGGTTGTATTTGGCGCTGCGGGCACTACCGGCGTCCAGGTGAATGTTCACGCCGGTGGTGCCATTGGGGTTGCGCACGGGCAGGTCGGCATAAATCTTGGTGATGCGGTCCAGTTCGTCTTCGCTGGGTAGCAGGCCAGCCATGTAGTCCATCTCAACGAAGATGTCCTTGTGGTTGGGGTCTGCGCCCATTGCGGGGAAGTCGACGTCGATTTTGCCGTCTCCGTCGGCGTCGTAGCCCTTCATTTCCCAGGTGTTGGGGATGCCGTCGCCGTCAATATCGGGGCTGTAGGCGTTTGCTGCGGGGGCTGCAATAGTACCCAAGCAGAGCACTGAGAGGGAGGCGAGCGTGATGCGTGCGCTCTTCATAAATGCCATATTGTGTTCCTTAAGTGTGTGTGGTGACCGGTAGTGTTTCTATGGAGTTTTCCGGGAGGACGTCCTCCACAGTTTCCATAATGCTCCCGTTTCACTCGCTATGTGAGCTGGGTGCCACAATGTTCATACATTGAGGTAAAAGTTGAGATAATTTTGAAGATGAGCTGAATTACATTAGAGTATCAGTAATTCAAATCACATGCATCACCGCATTCTTCATAACAAGAGAGATCCATGACTTCTTCGCCGAACATCACTAATGGCCTGAACCGCCGCGCCCTCATCAAGGGTGCCGTGTGGGGCACCCCCGTCATCGCAACCGCAGCGGCGGTACCCGCCTACGCGGCGTCCACCGATGCGCAGGAAACCCCGACTCTAAAGTTCGGTGTCTTCACCCAGGCGTTCAACTCGAACCCCACCAACGACTTTGACACCCGCTACGGTCTGGACTCCTACACCGTGCAGGTACCCAACATCACCGCAACCTCCACCACCCCGCAGAGTGCCGGCGGCGGCGCCTTCACCCCCGGCGGTAGCGTCGGCGCAGGCCTGTACGGTGGTGCGGGCCTATGGATTTCCGCACCCATCAACTCCAAGGGCGAGTTCCAGGGTAGCACCTGGCTGTACGGCTCCGCGCACCTGCAGGTGACCTTCGAGTTCACTTTCCCCACCGCCGAGGATGTCACCGACCCGCTGCTGTGGGACATCGATAACGACGTTGAGATCCCCGCACTCGCCAAGAGCGAGGGCGGCGCGAAGACCAACAACCCCGCCGTGGCGGCGTTCAACGGCGTCGCATACACGGCAAAGTTCTACGAGCCGATCATCGAGAACAACGTCTGGACCGGTGTACTAGACATCCGCACCTCCGACTTCTTGGAAGCCACCGCGAAGGACGGCGTGAGCTACGCACAGGTGCTGGCTTCGCTGGTTCCGGTGTACTTCACCGAGGTAACCTCCAGCTACACCCTGACCACCACCGCTCAGATTACCAGCGGTAGTGTCGCAATGCAGCTGACCGAGGGTGGCGAGTACACCTTCAAGAACCTGGCTGGTTTGAGAGCTTCGGCAACCATCACCCGCTAAAGGGACAAACATAAACGAGGGGCCCGGCATCCATAACGGATGCCGGGCCCCTGTGCTATTGACCTGCGCTATTGAGGAAGCTTGGCCTATCGGTTACCGCTGGTAGCCGCTAGAGGCTAGTCCTTCGCGGGAACCAAACCCTCAGCACGAGCGTACTCAGCGGTTATTTCGTTGTCTTCAATCTCGCCAGAGAGCTCTGCCTCGGGAGAGTACGCACCCCGCTGAACTTCCTTGCCCTGAGCCTGCAGCTTGAAGGTCTTCATATCGTTCGGCGCAGTCAGCACGGTCTTCTTACCGTCACCGTTAATGTCCGCCTCAACCGGCTCGTCGTCAATCTTACCGTTACCGTTGAAGTCTATAGCTTCCCACGCGGGCTTGCCGTTGTAGTAGAAACCATAGGCGTTACGACCGAAGCCGGTCTTCTCGTCTAGCTTAGTTTCGTCCAGATCCTTGTAGGCGCGGGTCGAGTAGCCGAAGTACTTCGTGCCGTCTGCACGCTCCAGACCACGCAGCTGGTAGCGGTAGTTCATAATGCTCATATAATTCGGCTTGTAGTTCACGTCATCGGTGCCACCGTGGCCCAGACCGAGGTTGTGGCCGAGCTCATGCACGAAGGTTGCCACGCGAACATCGGAGGTTGCGGACTTACCCCAGAATCGCGGGCCAACGGTCACGATGAAGCCGCGACCGCCCATATAACCCTGACCGGAGGAGCCCTTATCGCCGTAGGAGTCGCCCCAAATCATGTAGTGGAAGACGCTGCGACGGTTCGGATCCATATTTTCGATGTAGAGATCACCCCAGCGCTGCATCTTATCGTCCAGCTGCTCGTGCGCCACTTCATTGCCGCCACCTAGGTTGTACTTGGCGCTACGGGCACTACCGGCGTCCAGGTGAATGTTAATGCCGGTGGTGCCATTGGGGTTGCGGATCGGTAGCTTCGCGTAGATTTCGGTAATGCGGTCGAGCTCATCCTCGCTGGCGAGCAGGTCGGGCATGTAGTCCATCTCCACGAAGAGGTCCTTCTTCAGCGGGCTAGCGCCCATACCGGGGTAGTCCACGTCTACCTTACCGTCGCCATCGGCGTCATAGCCCTTCATCTCCCAGGTGTTGGGGATGCCGTCGCCGTCAATATCAGGGTTGTATGCATTAGCGGCAGGTGCGGTTACAGTACCGAGCACCAGCAGAGCCGCCGAGGCAAGCGCGGTACGTGCCGCTCGAGTAGAAAAGGAGAAAGGCATCTGTATCTCTTCTTGTGTTTGTTCGCATGGATGTGCGCGAAGACCCTCGTGATGATGCGAGTAGCCGTGGGTGGCGTTGAGTGAACCGTTGGATCATCAGGCGCAGCCGATGCGTGAGAGTGAATTATGTATGCACTGTAGTACGGCACCCCAAACAAGTATGGTGGCGCGGGATGCCGCTTAAAAGAACAGCGGGTCACTGTTTTTCGTGAGGTTTTGACACCTCAGAGCAACAATGACCTCGCTTCATCATACACAGCGCTTATATGCCTTGTCCCGGTGTACGCACCGTATTTGCGTTGACATGGCGAACATTACGTAAAAGCGCTCTGATAAGCCTCTATATAGTGTTTTCTACCTCAGACTCTGCCTCAGCGTTCTGCGCGGCAGCCTTCGCCCCGGAGGTCTTTGCGGAGGCGTAGAACAGGCACACAACCGCACCCACAACCGAAGCGACCAGGGGCAACATCATGGAATCCGCCATTGCCGCCGCGTAGGGTTCACGCAGGATCTGCGGAAGCACGCCGCCTCCAGCACCGCCGTGAGAGCTACCGCCCGCTGCGACAGCCGGACCCAACGCGGAAAGATGCGAGGTAATTGCAGAAGCCATAATCGTAGTGATTGCAGCCGAACCGAGTACCGACGCCATCTGGCGGGTCTCGTTGTACACACCCGAACCGGCACCGGCACGCTCAGGCGGCAGGTTACGAGTCGCAGACACCGACAACGGACCCCAGATGCAGGCGTTTGCCGCACCCAGAATAATCATCGGGCCAACCATCAGCCACAGGTTGCCGTCAACAACCATCGTCGGGCGTAGCAAAGCAAAACCGATAACCAACAGCGTAAAGCCAATCACCGCAATCCACTTCGGGTCATAGCGGTTCAGGCGCGCACCCACCGCCGGTGCCAACGCACCCGAGGACAGAGCTAGCGGTGCAGTCATCAGTGCCGCCTCAGTCGGGTTCAGGCCCTCCACCTGCTGCAGGTACAGGGTCAGCGGGAACGCCATGCTGATAGCAACCACGCCCATCACAGCGATACCCACGTTCGACACGGAGAAGTTACGGTCACTGAATAGGCTCAGCGGAACCAGCGGCTCACGCGAGTTAATAGCCTGCCAACCAATGAACAGCGCCAGCACCATAATGCCGGCAATAATCAGGCCCCACACGCTCACCGCAATGCCGGTGCCCATGAACGAATCAGTGATGATACCCCAATCGTAGGTGGTGCCTTCCTGAATACCGAAAACCAGCAGGAACAGACCAATCGCCGAAAGCACCACACCTAACCAGTCGAAGCTGTGCTTCTTCTGCTCGAACACCGGCACATTACGCCACGCCAGGAACATACCCAGAATGCCGACCGGAATATTTATGAAGAAGATCCAGCCCCAGCTGAGGGTATCCACCAGCACTCCGCCCAGAATTGGGCCGACCAGCGCGGCAATACCCGCGGTCGCACCCCAAATACTCATGGCAACACCACGCGCATTCGGCGGGAACATCAGCGTAATCAGAGACATGGTCTGCGGGGTCATCAACGATGCGCCCAGGCCCTGCACCACGCGGGCAGCGATGAGCGATTCAACATCCGCCGCCAGACCACACCACAGGGAAGCGAGCGTAAAAATACCCATACCGATCATGTACAGGTTCTTCTGACCGAAGCGGTCACCCATACGGCCGGTGATGAGCAACGGCACAGCATACGCCAGCAGGTAGGCGCTCGTCACCCACATGCCCTCCGACAGGGACGCCTCCAAATCCTGCAGCATATGCGGCAGGGCGATGGTGACAATATTGCCATCCACAAGAATCATAAAGAAGCCAACGACGAGGGACCAGAGAGCAGGCCAGGGCTTGTAGGGTGTCTTTGCCGGGTTACCGACAAGAGGCGCTTTTTTAGGGCGTGAACTCAATGATCCTCCAGGGATGGGTTGTATACGGATAGGTATCTGTGTGGTCAGGGTTGCCGCTTAGTGAATGTCCCTAATGTTACTCCTTTTCAGAGCGCGGCTTCGGTTGCTCTACCCTTATTCAACTCTTCACGGCGCATATGCAGGGCAACCAGGCAACAGGCACCCCGCACCCTCTAAACTAAAGCTATAGAAACTGTTAGAGCGCCATCATCGGCGCTCACTCCATCAGACCACCCTCAATGAGATGTCCCCGGGAGGGCCCATGGGTTTCTTTGATTTCTTCACCGACCGCACCCCGGCAGAACCCGCCGAAATCCGCCTCGTCGCTTTCGTGAGCGGCAAGGTGCAGGGTGTGGGTTTCCGTTGGTGGTGCGCCGGAACCGCAAAGCCTATGGGCCTAACCGGCTACGCCGAAAACCTGGACGACGGGCGCGTAAAAGTTGTTGCGGAAGGTACCGCCGCCTCCTGCACTCGCCTGGTGGATGTGCTGCACGGTGACGACACCGCCGGACGCGTGGATGAGGTACTTGTCGAGTGGGAGGAGCCGAGCGGCTCATTCCGCGGCTTCGGCATCAGGTAGTTTTTACGGGTTCCCACTCAACCTCGTGCACGTTACATCCAGAGCGCAGTTTAGTTAGCCCAGAGCGCCACAAATTGTGCGCGGTTCATATCAGCTCGGCGTACCCGATGCTGCACCGGGTGACCGTTCTCGTCGGGGCGACCGGAGTTCGGGTCAATATCGTCATAGATGCCGGTGAAACCCACCTTAACCGCCACTCGTTCAGAGGCCTCGTTACCCGCCAGGGCGGTCCAGCGGACGGTATCAAGACCCAACCCGAGCGGGTCGAAAGCGTAGCCGAGGACGGCTCGCAGAGCCTCGGTCATATAACCCTTTCCGCGCGCCTTCGGGGCGGCGTAATAACCCAGTTCGGCGCGAGTTCCGGGGCCTTCGGGGGTTCCGTCAACCAGACGCAATTCAATGGTCCCGGCAAACACGCCGGAGGCGTCAATCGCCCAACGCTGAATCTGTCCGACGGCAATCTGGCGGGCAGTGGTGAGCAGGTAGTCCTCGGCGTCGGCGTGCGTGTAGTTCAAGGGAATGCGGGTGTAGCGGAGGATTTCTTCATCGCGGCAGGATTCCACGATGTCGGGGATATCCGCCTCGCGCAGGTGGCGCAGGGTGAGGCGTTCGGTAATGAGTTCGGGTTGGCCAGGCTCTACATATTCGCTGTCTTCTAAGAAGTCACTGTGTTCAGGGGTCATGATTCGAGCTTAACCCCTGGGGTTTGTAAGTGGGATTTGCGCCTGGCAATTTGCACGGGTAGAAACTTTTCGAATACCCCGGAATATTCAGTGATGCATATCATAGTTAAACCTTCGGGTTTTATTCCAAGGCCACTTGATTATTATGAATTATTCATAATAAAATAGTTATCAGGCCCGTTCACTGGGCACTATTAGAACAAGCGCCACGCACTCTCGTCGCGCGACACAAATCAGAAAGAAGAACACTATGGCAGTTCTGACCATCGGCGACCAGTTCCCCGAATACGAGCTCACCGGCGTTGTCCCGGGTAAGCTCGCTGACATCGAAGCAAACGCCCCCGAAGACTACTTCACCACCGTATCCTCCGAGGGTCTGGACGAAGACACCTGGCGCGTCGTCTTCTTCTGGCCGAAGGACTTCACCTTCGTTTGCCCCACCGAGATTGCTGCATTCGGCAAGCTTGCTGACGAGTTCGAGGCACGTGACACCCAGGTGATCGGCGTTTCCGTTGATAACGAGTACACCCACTACGCATGGCGCCGCTCTCACGAAGAGCTCGTGGACCTGCCCATCGTCATGGCATCCGACCTCAAGCGTGAGCTGGTTAGCGCACTGGGCATCCTGAACAAGGACGGCGTTGCAGACCGCGCAACCTTCATCATCGATCCCCACAACACCATCCAGTCGGTCTCCATTACCGCTGACTCTGTCGGCCGTAACACCGACGAGGTGCTTCGCCAGCTGGACGCACTGCAGTCCGACGAGCTGTGCGCATGCAACTGGAAGAAGGGTGCAGAGACCATCGACGCATTCAAGGAGATGAAGTAATCCATGAGCATCGATAACCTGCGTTCGGCTCTGCCTTCCTACGCGAAGGACATGAACCTCAACCTGTCCTCTCTGCCCCGCATCACCTCCCTGTCCGAGCAGCAGCTCTGGGGTGCAATCCTCGCAACCGCAGCAGCAACCAAGGTTGACTCTGTTGTTGTTGAGATTGCTGCAGAGGCTAAGGAGCACCTGAGCGACACCGCTTACGAGGCTGCTCTGGGCGCTGCAACCATCATGGGCATGAACAACATCTTCTACCGCACCCGTGGCTTCCTGAACGGTGCATACGATGACCAGCGCGCAAACCTGCGCATGCAGATCATCGGCAAGAACGGTGGCATTGAGAAGCTGGACTTCGAGATGTTCGCACTGGCAGTGTCCGCAGTCAACGGCTGCTCCCACTGCGTTGAGGCTCACGAGCACACCCTGCGTGAAGAGGGCGCAACCAAGGAACAAGTCAACGACCTGATCCGTATTGCTGCAACCCTCGGTGGCGTGGCACAGGGCATTCAGCTGGCTGAGGCACTGGGCTAAACCCACTAAGCGTTAGAGCTTACACAGAAGCGGCGCATCCACCCATCACGGGTCGGATGCGCCGCTTCCGCTATGCCCTCAAGCCCCGGCCTTCAAACAGCCTTGATACAAGCGCCTCTTAACTAGGAGCAGAGGCGGGGGCGGGTCTACAATAAATCGGTGCCATTTCAGGTACGCGCACAGGCAGACAGAGCCGGATGCGGTGATAACGTCGTCACCCGACCCGCCCACCGTGCGCGCCTTACCCGCACCCCACAGCACACGTATCACGTACGCAGGAGAACGCCCATGCACGAGCTCTTTGACCCGGACCAGGTATTCCGCATCGTCGACATTGCCGCCGTTGTCGCTAACGGCCTGCTCGGCGGTGCTGTGGCGCGCGCCTTCCGATTCGACATTGTGGGCTTCCTGCTGCTCGCAGTCGCCTGCGGTATGGGCGGCGGTATGATCCGTGACATCCTACTCAACTCTGGTCTGCCGGTGGCACTCACCGACGGCGGCTACTGGGTAGGCGCTATCGGCTCCTCAATTCTGGCGTACAGCATCGATTTGAGTGCCCGCTGGGCAACCCGAACCATGCTCGTCATCGACTTCATCGGTATGGGTGCGTGGGCGGCAACTGGCACCATTAAGTCCCTGAACCTGGGTCTGCACTGGCTGCCCGCTATTGCACTGGGTGTGACCACCGCGGTCGGCGGCGGCGTTATCCGTGACATTATGGTCAACCGCATTCCGGCAATTTTTGGTGGCAACTCCCTGTATGCGACGGTCGCGTTTGTGGGGGCCGCCGAGACCGCCCTCGTGACTGGCCTATTCCACCGCCCGAACCTGGCGATGGGTCTGTCCATTCTGCTGTGTTTGGTGCTGGGTGTACTCGCCCACGCGAAGAATTGGCAACTGCCTACCACTCCGGCTGAGCTACGTGTGCCTCGCCCGCGTCTCTTCACTTTCGGTAAGCAGGAGGACCGCACCACCGTTGCTAATGAGGGCTGGGCGCCCGGTGCTCCACTCACTGAGCAGCTTGAGGTGATTAATGCTGAGCAGTTGGAGGAGTATCGTCGCTCTAAGGGACTTTCAGAGTAAAAACCAATATATGCTGTATATAGAATGTGGGCTGGTTTCTGCTGATCAGATAATCATCTGATGAGCAGAAATCAGCCCACATTTACTATATGCAGTACAACTAAATCGTGTACTCAGTGCTGTCATACACGGTCAAGAACTTACAGATACGCTCATCATCCGAAGCAAAGAAACCGGTCGGCTCACCGTTATAGCGTAGGGTACCGTTCTCCAGGAACACGATACGGTCCGCGACCTTCTTCGCAAACGCCATATTGTGCGTCACGATAACCAGGGAGCGGCCTTCCTTCGCCAGCTGCATGAGCACGCGGATAACCTCCGCCTCCAGCTCGGGATCCAACGCACTCGTCGGCTCATCAAAGAGCAGGTAGGAGGGTTCCAGTGCCAGGGCGCGGGCAATCGCCACACGCTGCTGCTGGCCACCAGAGAGGGCGTCCGGGTAGGAATCCACCTTGTCGGCAAGACCCACCTTCGCCAGCAGCTCGCGGGCACGCTCCTGAGCCTCCTGAGCACTCAGGGTGCCGTTGAGGGTCGGGGCGAGCGCCACGTTCTTCAACGCCGTGTAGTTCGGGAACAGGTTGAACTGCTGGAACACCATCGCAGAACGGGAACGAATATCACGCATCTGCACGTCGGTGAGCTTCTGGCTGTAGTCCACCTGCGCACCGTCAATGATGAGCGTGCCAGACTGCGGGGTTTCCAGCAGGTTCAGGCAACGCAGCAGAGTCGACTTACCGCTACCGGAGGGGCCCAGAATAACCGTGGTTTCACCGTCGGGGATATCCAGGCTAATGTTCTTGAGCACCTGCGTCTCACCGAAGCTCTTCGATAGGGATTCAACGCTAAGCATTGTTGCTCCTCACGTAACGGTTGCTGTACTTCTCCAGCGCCGACTGTGCGGCGGTCAGCAGAGTGAAAATCACCAGGTAAATGATGGCGACCTCGGAGTACATTGCCAGCGGCTCGAAGGTACGCGATGCGATCTGCTTACCGGTCTGGAACAGGTCAACCATCGAAATGACCGACACCAGCGAGGTGCCCTTAATCAGGTCAATGAAGTTGTTGCCCAGGTTCGGCAGAGCGATACGCACCGCCTGCGGAATGACCACGTGGCGCAGGGTCTGCATGCGGGTGAAGTTCAGGGTTGCCGCCGCCTCGAACTGGCCACGCGGAATAGCCGCCACCGCGGAACGGAACGTCTCCGCCACGTACGCGCCGGTATGTAGGCTCATCGTGATGATTGCGGCACTCCACACATCCAGGGCGATCCCGACCTTCGGCAGACCATAAAAGACGATGAACAGCTGCACCAGCAGCGGGGTACCGCGGAAAACCCAAATGTACACCCACGCCAGCCAGTTCACCGGTGCGAAGCGGCTCGTGCGCGCGCCCGCAGACACAATGCCCACCAGCAGCGCCACCGCGAAAGAAATCAGCGACAGCGGAATGGTCACTGCCAGGGTCGAACCCAGCAGCTGGGGCAGGGACTCAGCCCAAAGATTCAGGTAGCGTTCCATAAACGGAACTCAGCTCCTTTAATTAGTTCTTCGGGGAGAGGTCTTCGCCTACGTACTTCTCGTAAATCGCCTTGATGTCACCGTTCTGCAGGTGATTCTTCAGCGACTCGTCGATAGCATTACGCAGGGCATCCTGACCCTTAGGCAACAGGATGGAGGAGTTGCTGCCGGTGCCCAGGTCACCGGAGAGCAGGCGCAGGTTAGCGTCCGGGTGCTCCTTGAAGTACTCAGCGAAGGACACGGAGTCGTTCGCGGTCATCTCTGCACGGCCCGAGAGGACCTGCTCGATAGCCTCATCAAAACCGGAAACAACCACGATTGAGGCGCCCTTCGCCTCCACCATCTTGCGGAAGTTCGAGGTCTCAGACTGCGCCGAGGAGTGACCGGAAATCTCGTTCACGTTCAGCAGGGAAGAATCTTTCTTCACCGCGACCTTCGGTTCGGAGTACAGGTAGGGGACGGAGAAGTCATACTTCTGCTTACGCTCATCGGTTGCAGAAACGTTGTTGATGACGATGTCGTAGCGGTCAGCGCCCACGCCGGCGATTAGGGAATCCCAGGGGGTTTCGGTGAACTCTGCGGTGACGCCCAGGTCCTTAGCGACCAGGTCGATGATTTCCTTCTCGAAACCGACCAGGGTGCCGTTCGAGTCGTGGAAGGAGAAGGGGCGGTAGGTACCCTCCAGGCCCACACGGATCTTTCCGGCAGACTTGATAGCCTCCAACTTGTTGGTACTGGATGCGGTGCTGCTGCCATTGGAGCCGCACGCTGCGAGCAGTGCAGCTAGGCCTGTGAATGCGGAGCCTGCGAGGACAGTGCGGCGGTTAATCATTGCGGACATGTTGTTCTTCTTTCGTGTGGTGGTTGATGCTCTTGTAGTTGCGGGTTGTCGCCCTGCGGTAACCCGGGGGCATCATGCGGTGTGTCCCTCTCTGCGGGTGCAACGCTGGCTATCGTACAGCTATTCCCGGTAGGAAAGAATTCAACGTAACATTCCGTCACAATCTGTGAGAGAGGAAAACCCGGCGGTCGGTACGCGTGTGTGCTGTGTGCCGGCCGCCGGGCTCCACACTAGGATACCGGTTCAGCACCCCAGAACATAGAGGTAAGGTTTACCTCAAAGCTGAACTGCTCTCCACAAGGGGCGATGCTAGGCCCTCAATCTCACCCACAGCACACCGGATGCT
Source organism: Rothia similimucilaginosa (assembly GCF_029850985.2). Classification (NCBI taxonomy): domain Bacteria; kingdom Bacillati; phylum Actinomycetota; class Actinomycetes; order Micrococcales; family Micrococcaceae; genus Rothia; species Rothia similimucilaginosa. The sequence continues at coordinate 1,967,764 of NZ_CM138149.1, forward strand.
CCACCGGGCACAGATAAGGGGCGCGCCCGGGAGTCACCCCGGGTACGCCCCTTATCGTTCAAGCACTGACAAGCACCTAATTTTTGTAATTACAAGCTACAGCGGCTTATACAGCACAGGCTGCTTACTTCGACAGCACCTGACGCTTCGAAGAAATCACGCCCGTGTTAAAACCAGCCAGGTGCAGACCACCGTGAAAACGCGCATGCTCAATCTTCACGCACTTATCCATCACCACGTTCAGGCCGGCAGCCTCACCAATCGCGGCAGCCTCCTCACTCCAGGAGCCCAGCTGCATCCACACGGTCTTCACACCCAGATCCACAGCCTCCTGAACCACACCCGGCAGGTCTTCATTACGGCGGAAAATCTCCACCAAATCCGGGACCTCCGGCAAGTCCTGCAGCGACGGGTACACAGGCTGACCCAGAACCAGCTTGCCCTTTGCCGCCAGAATCGGGTTCACAAAGTACAGCTTGTACGGTGACGCCGACTGCAGGTACGTCGCCACAAAGTACGAAGCACGCGAAATCTTATCGCTCATACCCACAATCGCAATCGTGCGGGTATTACGCAGAATGTTCAGACGCTCAGGGGCGGAAGGACCCACCCAGGTACGCTTCTCAGTCATTACTTTTCCTCCTGAGTGGTAGTAGGCAGGGAGCAGGACGCGCCAGCAGCGTCCTCGGCGGCCTTAGCAGCGGCAACCGCTTCCTCAGCCACCACAATCTTGTCTGCGCTGGACTCTCCAACACGCTCGCCAGCGTGGTTCAGACCGGTTGCGTAGGTTAGCGCCTGGTCCAGGTCCCAAATGATGTCTTCAACGTCTTCCAGACCCACCGAGATACGGATCAGGTCCTCACCGACGCCAGCAGCTTCAAGCTGCTCACGCGACAGCTGCTGGTGCGTGGTCGAACCCGGGTGCAGCACCAACGTACGGGAGTCACCAATATTCGCCAGATGGCTTGCCAGCTGCAGGGCGCCAATGAACTCGCCACCGACCAGGCGGCCGGATGCCTTCTCGGTCGCCTTCACACCGAAGGAGAACACGGAACCGACACCCAGCGGCAGCAGCTTCTTCGCGCGCTCGTGGTGCGGGTGGTCGGGCAGGCCAGCGTAGTTCACGTAGGCGATACGCTGATCCTCAACCAGCCAGGCGACAACCTGCTTAGCGTTCGCCAGGTGCGCATCCATGCGCTGCGGCAGGGTCTCAACACCCTGCAGTAGGTTGAACGCGGCCTGCGGGCTCAGCGACGGACCGAAGTCACGCAGCTGCTCAGAACGCAGCTTAGTGAGGAAGCCGTACTCACCGAAGTTACCCCACCAGGACACACCATTGTAGGAAGGAACCGGCTCGGTCATGGACGGGAAATTGCCGTTACCCCAGTTGAAGCGACCGGACTCGACGACGATACCGCCGAGGGTGGTTCCGTGACCGCCCAGGAACTTGGTGACCGAGTGGATGACGATGTCCGCGCCGTGCTCGATGGGGCGAATCAGGTAGGGGGTGGACAGGGTTGCGTCCACGACCAGGGGGATGCCTGCCTCGTGTGCGACCTCTGCGAGGCCTTCCAGGTCGGCAACCTCACCGGAGGGGTTCGCCACGATTTCGGTGTAGATTGCCTTGGTGTTCTCGGTCAGTGCCGCCTTGTAGTCGGCGGGGTCGGTTCCGGGAACGAAGGTGGTCTCAATGCCGAAGCGGCGCAGGGACACGTCCAGTTGGGTGACGGTGCCGCCGTAGAGCTGCGAAGAAGCAACAATGTGGTCGCCCTGCTGACACAGAGCCGCGAAGGTGATGAACTCGGCAGCCATACCGGAGGCGGTTGCTACCGCACCGATACCGCCTTCGAGGGAGACGATGCGCTCCTCCAGCGCGGCGACAGTGGGGTTGGATAGGCGCGAGTAGATGTTGCCGTACTTCTGCAGGGAGAAGAGGTTCGCAGCGTCGTCAGCGTCTTTGAAGACGAAGGAGGTGGTCTGGTAGATAGGGACCGCGCGGGCACCGTGCTCAGCGTCGGGGGTGCCGCCCGCGTGTAGTGCGCGGGTGCGGAAGCCGAAAGTGTGTTCAGCCATTGGTTTGCTCCTGGTGTATCTGCTGTATCTGCCCGCCTGTGTGCGGGGAGTCGATAGTGGCTCGACTTTATACTGTGCCACCGGCGGCGGGGTGCACCAAGTGCGGGTACCTATATGTCGTTTATTGCGGATTATGACGGGGCATCATATCAGCCGTCATAACAACTTCTGTTATGACGGCTGATATGATGCGCGGTCAATGAGACCGATAAAAATACCCAGTTTTAGCCTGCTTTTCCGGGATTTTCAAGATTCTAAGAGTGATGAAGATACCGCATCATATCAACATCATCGCAGGATCATAACAACATCATGACAAGTCTTGTTATGATGCTGTTATGACCTTGCTATGACGTTCACCAAGAAGTAGCCATCGGGAGCATACATGGAAACAAACACCGCCGAACTCATCGAAAACCTACGCCGTAGCCAGGCTGAAAACGGACAGGTAGAAGTCAAAGCTGCAGCTGGCGGGTTCCCCAAGTCTGTTCTTGAAACCGTTAGCGCCTTCGCTAATGGAGACGGTGGCACCATTCTTCTCGGCCTCACCGACCCGACAGAAGGTCTACAGCCGGTTGAAGGTTTCAACGCACAGGCAGTCCATGATGCATCTGTTGAGGCAATCCGTTCCAAGATTACGCCTCGACCTCCGGCAGATATTCACATTGAGCCAGTAGAGGGCCAGCGCCGTATCGTGCGCATCGATGTACTCCCCGGCGACCCGACGCAGAAGCCCTACTACATCGAAGCACACGGCATGTATAACGGCTCCTACCAGCGTGTTGGAGAGGCCGATATTCGCCTGACTAAGTACGAGATTGACCGCCTCCTAGAGAACCGCAGTCAGCCCCGCTATGACGAGGAGCTGATTAGTGAGGCAAGCTTCAAAGACTTCTCCCCCACCCTTGTGAGTGCCTATGTCGCTCGCCTGCGCGAGGAGCAGCCTCGTGTTTTTGCGGCGCTTTCTGACCGTGAGGTTCTTCTGCAGGCACGCATTCTACGCATCGATTCTCAGGGCCGAGAAGTGCCCACTCTTGGAGCGCTTCTCGCTATGGGTTCATACCCGCAGGCGTTCTTCCCACAGCTGATGATGAGCGTTGTTGTTCTTCCCGGTGAAGAGCTTGGTGAGGTCACCGAGGACGGTCGACGTTTCCTGGACAATCACAGCTGTACCGGCCCTATCCCCTCCATGTTGGATGAAGCTATGGGCGTTCTGGTTCGCAATATGCGCAAAACATCCACGATGGAGGGCCTCAACAGCAGCGGTATCGGGCGGGTTGAGCGCTACGAGTATCCGCTGGAGGCTATCCGCGAGCTCCTGGTCAACGCCCTCATGCACCGCGACTACTCCCCTGGTGCGCGCGGCTCGCAGGTGCAGGTTGAGCTCTACACCAACCGCCTGGTGGTGCGTAGCCCGGGTGGTATTTACGGTGCTGTAACTATCCGAGATTTCGGTCAGCCCGGTGTTTCTTCAACCCGCAATAGCTACTTGGCAAGCATTCTGACTGATCTGCCCGACCCGGGTACGGGGCGTTTGATTGCAGAGAATAGGGCTTCCGGTATTCCCACGGTTCTGCGAGCGCTGAAGGATGCGGGTCTGCCCGCTCCCCAGTTTGCTGACCGTCTACTCTATGTGCAGGTCACTCTGATGCAGCCTCCGCAGGGTGTGTCTTCTACGGAGCAGAAGACCGCGCCTGAGGATAAGATTCAGCAAGTAACCCCTTCCGAAAACAAACATTCAGCCGACACCGTCGAACTGGCGGGGGCCTATGCGTCGCTTGACGGCCTCAGTGAACGCCAGGCCGGCATTGTGCGCGGTCTGCGTGCACAGGGCGAGGCGGTTTCCGCGGCATTTATCCAGGAGCATTGGGGGCGGGGCGCTTCACGTACTTCCATTACGAATGACCTGCGCGGTCTTGTGGATGCGAAGCTGATTGTCCCGACGGCTCCGCCGCGTAGTAAGAACCGTAAATATCGCGCTGCTTAGACGTGCCCGATAAAAGGTACATAAAGGGGAGGGAAATAGAGCGGATATTCTCTATTTCCCTCCCCTGGTGCGTAGCTAGCCGAGTCAGTAACTAACCGAGGCGGCGTTGAAGGCAACCCCGGCTTAGCGGCAGGGCTTTAGCCGCAAGCCCACTCAAAGACGACCTGCGAGAAATCGCGGGCGGCAAGCGCCTCCGGAGTAATCAGCCAGTTTGCCGCACCGGCATCACCCCACATCACGTACACGCCCTCCTCTGCGTCCTCACCCCACTCCGATTCGATGGTCAGCAGGTTCACAGTGTGGCCGCGCAGCTCCTCGAACTCATCGCGCGGATCCTCCTGCACGAATGAAGGGTAGCCGCCGATATGCGAGTAATCCCTCTCCTCCGATTCGAAGGGCTCCAGCAGGTTGTAGGAGGCGTCATCTCGTGCATTCGGTTCCTTAGGAAGCTTCTGGTCCGGGTACATTTCATCCCAGGCGTCAGCGAACTGGTCGTAGATTTCGAAGCCACCGTCCAGGAAGCCCTGTTCCCAGGTCTCGAAGGCAAGTGCGTACTCGGCAGTCTCCTCAGAAACACCCTTACCATCAGGTCCCAGAGGCCAGCCGCCCTCGTCCCAGTCAACGTTGGGGAAGAGAGCATCCGGGTTCGGCTCACCCAGAGTCTCGTAGTAGATAACGCGGTGGTTCTTCTGCGAGAGCGGCTTCTCGTAGTCGTAACCCCACAAGCATTCTTCGTCATTGGGATTAATCCAGAACTGCAGCAGACCGGTCGCCGGGTAGATATTGTTTTCGGGCAGGTCGGCGCAGTTAATCTGCGCAATCATGCCCAGCGGCTCCCCCTTCTCATTGGTCGGCGGCAACTCGCCGGCGGGCAGGTACGGGCGGCCATCAATTTTAGAAGCAGTCTGAGGCAGCGGCGCTTCGGGGCGGGTTACCTTCAGACGGATCGCCTGCTTGCGGGCGCCACGCTCGTTGAGTGCGTCGATGACGCGGCGTACCTGCGCCAGGGTCTCTTCTGAGGGCTTGTTCCTCGGCATGATGTGTTCGTTTCGTCGGTGAATTATTCGGTGTGGAAGGCGCGGGCAACGATACCGCTGCGCCTTTCTGCCCCCATTAGACCCTATTTCGGGCGGGCACGCACCGATTCCGGTCACGAGTGCATCCAGCGGGCAAAAAGCAGGTGCATGGCGTGCAGAAAGCGCCGATTCCGGCCGCATAGGAAAGCACCCGGTTTTCTGTGTTTTACGGGCGGTTTCAGAATTTTTCAGAATTTTCCCAGTTTTACCCCGGGGTAGATTAAAAACTGCTTATCGTGTCAGGGGTCGCTCATAGAGTGTAGGTGTTGGAAGGGACGATCCTTCCGACCGGACACGCCGTCTCCTGCGGTGTTGCCGCTAGGTTAATTCAGCATCTACGGAAGGAACGGTCATGGAAAACACCACTCACGAGAGCCAGTACGCAAACGCAGAGATTTCCTGCACCGCAGATGAGCAGCTGTGCCGTGATGCAGAGTTCAACCTGCTAATGCAGGCGGGCACCATCGTTCGTATGGAGCGTTTCAACGTGGAGGAGCTCCGCGGCGTTCTGAAGCAGCTGGTGGCTGACGGTTCGTGCTTCCGCACCGCGCCGGTGTCCTCGACTATGGACCGCGTGATGCGTCACCTGACTCAGGGCGCTTCCGGTTACGAGGCGAACCTGGCTGAGCTACGTGCGGCGGCGCAGAACGCTCTGCTGTTCGTGTTCCCCCTGGAGAAGGACCTGGAGATGTGCCTGCGCTTTGAGCGTGTGCAGGGTACCGGCCTGGCGTTGACTCGCCTGGGTGTGAGCCCGGTCAATGGTGACCTGTGGACTCAGCACTGGGCGATGCGCGTGCTGGAGTGCACTGGCGGTGTGTTCGCGGTGGAGTCCGCTCCGGGGGCCTGCGATTTTGAGCTGCACCACAAGGTGTTCTACGCGATGCTGTCGCTGGTTGAGCTGTCGACTTTGGGTCTGTCGGCTGAGCCGAAGGACTTCTACATGTTTGCCGATTCGGAGGCTGTGTATAAGAAGTTCAAGCGTGAGCGTCGTGATTGCCGCCGCGCAATGCGTGCCCAGTACGACCGCGCCGCATAAGGTATATCGTGTATGCCATATCCGGCATACACGCATATCAGAGCCATTTGTTCTTCTTAAAGAACCAGTAGAGGAGCAGACAAGAACCCACCATGAGCAACAGCGCGGCGGGGTAGCCGAACTGCCATTTGAGTTCGGGCATGACCTCAAAGTTCATGCCGTAGATCGAGCCAACGATGGTGGGCACCATGAGCAGCGCCGCGTAGGCGGAGATTTTCTTAGTGTCATCGTTCTGCTGCTGACCGAGCAGGGTATCGTGCACGCGCAGAGCGTTTTCGAGAGAGCTACGAAGGTCTTCAAGGCGTTCTTTTGTTTGTGTTACGTGGTCGAGCACGTTGCGGAATTGCCGGGCGAGCTCAACCGCTTCTTCATTCTTTTCTTCGTCGGATGCGCCCGGGTAGGGTGAGGGGTCGAGCGCACCGGTGCGCATGCCTTCGATGATACGGCCAATCATGGATTCGAGGGGTCGGCAGGCACGCTGGAAGTCGATAACCTGGTTGAGCAGTTCGTAGATGCGCTGGGCGAGGGTGTTGGCGTCTCGTCGCTCATTGGTGGAGAAGAGGATGTCTTCGATTTCGTCACTGTCGTTTTCGAGGCCGTCCAGCACGGGTGCATACCCGTCGACGGTGCTGTCGAGGATACGGTGCAGCAGTCGAGCGGGGGATGCGTCGGGGGTGGCGTAGAACAGGTTGAACTGGTCGTTGATGCGCTGGTTGTTGCGTTGTTCGTCGCGGACGAGTGCGAGGGTGTAGCGAGGGCCGGTGAAGAGGTGCAGTTCGCTGAGGCGCACTTCTTCTTCTTTGTCGAGGTAGATAGCGGGGCGGATGACGGTGAAGAGGGAGTCGCCGTATCGTTCTAGTTTGGCGCGCTGGTGGCCTCGTCCGGCATCTTCGATGGCGAGTTCGTGCAGATTGAAGGTTTCTTGCAGGCCGTACAGTTCGTAGATGTCGGGGTTGGCGTATCCGAGGGCGACAGCGGTGTTAGGCTGCTGGTAGGCGTTGAGGGTTTCTTCTTCGGGTGCGCCTATGCGGATACGGTCTCCGCTGGGGTAGATGGCTCCGGTAATGTAGGTCATCGTTGTCCTCCTCTGAACGCTTTTGCACCACGTGTGCGAGGCGCTCTTTCCAGCATACGGCACACGCCCTACCCGGTCACATGTACCGCGCGTGCACCCAGCATACGAAAAGCCCCCGGAAGGCACCTATAAGGTACCCTCCGGGGGTTCACGTATTTAGCTTATTAGATTAGTTTTCGTTGATGAGGTCGCGAACCACAATGGTCTGGTCACGATCCGGGCCCACACCAATCGCAGAAATACGGCAGCCGGAAATCTCTTCCAGCTTCAGCACGTACTTACGGGCATTCTCGGGCAGCTCATCCAGGCTCTTCGCATCCGAAATATTCTCGGTCCAGCCGTCGTAGTACTCGAAAATCGGCTTAGCGTGGTGGAAGTCAGTCTGAGTCATCGGCATCTCGTCGTGGCGCACACCGTCAACATCGTAAGCCACACAAACCGGGATCTTATCCAGGCCGGTCAGGACGTCCAGCTTGGTGATGAACAGGTCGGTGAAGCCGTTGATACGCACAGCCTGACGCGCCAGCACGGCATCGTACCAGCCGCAACGACGCGGGCGGCCAGTGTTCACACCGAACTCGCCGCCGGTGGTTCGCAGGAACTCGCCCATCTCATCGAACAGCTCGGTCGGGAAGGGACCAGCACCCACGCGGGTGGTGTACGCCTTCTGAATACCAATCACGCGGGAGATGCGGGTCGGGCCCACGCCCGAACCGACGCATGCACCGCCGGAGGTCGGGTTGGAGGAGGTCACGAACGGGTAGGTGCCGTGGTCAACGTCCAGGAAGGTTGCCTGGCCGCCCTCCATCAGCAGGGTCTTACCCTCGTCCAGTGCCTTGTTCAGCAGCTGGGTGGTGTCCACAATCATCGGCTTCAGACGCTCAGCGTATGACATGAAGTACTCGACGATTTCATCGACCTCAACGTGGCGGCGGTTGTAGACCTTCACCAGCAGTTCGTTCTTCTGGCGCAGTGCACCTTCAACCTTCTGGCGCAGAATCGACTCGTCCAGGATGTCCTGAACACGCACGCCGAGGCGGCCAACCTTATCCATGTAGGCGGGGCCGATACCGCGGCCAGTGGTGCCGATAGCACGCTTGCCGAGGAAACGCTCGGTCACCTTGTCCATGGTCTGGTGGTAGGGTGCGACCAGGTGTGCGTTAGCGGAAATCTTCAGGCGGGAGGTATCAGCACCACGAGCCTCAAGGCCGTCAATCTCAGCGAAAAGAGCTTCAGGGTTAACAACTACGCCGTTACCAATCACGGGGACGGCGTTATCGCTCAGGATACCCGCGGGCAGCAGCTTCAGCTCAAACTTCTGGCCGTTCACCACCACGGTGTGACCGGCGTTGTTACCGCCGTTGGGCTTGACCACGTAGTCTACGCGGGGTCCGAGCAGGTCGGTTGCCTTGCCCTTACCCTCATCGCCCCACTGGGCGCCCACAATCACGACAGCTGACATTTTTTGTGCTCCTTGAAAGCCTTGAAGATACGCACCGGATTTCACGGCGCGGCGGCGACCTACCGCCTCATGATCCGGGTAGGCACAGCTCTTCTAATGATACCGTGCCCACCCCTTTAAGTCCCGTGTAACGAGTCGATAGGCATGCCGAATACGGTGCCGGTGAGCTTCACCGAGCACGGCAACGCCCCCATCCAATATTCAGACGGGGGCGCTACCGATATGAGCCGTGAAGACTACTTGAGGATCTCGATGAAGGTCATCGGGTAGGTGTACTGCTCACCGCGGTTTGCAGCTAGAGCAGCCAGGCTGTGGAAGATAACCATCAGGATAGACACAACCAGCGGGACAACCCACAGGATGATGCCCAGGATGCCGAAGGTCACCACCATCAGCACCCAGGACGCCATGCTGATGAGCCACAGGGAGAAGTTGAAGTTGAACGCACGACGTGCCGATTCCTTAGTGAAACCGTAACCGGGCTTGTCCTTGTAGATGAACCACATCACCAGCGGTGCGAGAATACTTGCGGTTGCAAAAGACAGTAGCGACAGAATTGCAGAAGCCAGGTGTGTGAGCATCGCCATGTTCTGGTCATCCTTGGAGGAAACCACGTAACCGTTGGGCTGACCCGGCGCCTGCGAGTAGGAGGGTGCCTGCTGGGAGTACTGGTTGTACTGTTCAGGGTGCTGGGACATCGTTCTTTTCCTTAATCTATCGATGAGTGGATACAGCTAATCGTTGAGGCGCGGCAGCAGAATAACTCGCCGTTTTCGGCGGGTGCCCGCCTCGCTCTGCTTGGTCGCAACGCTTGTGATGGTTTCACCCTATCAAGGCAAGGTAAATGGAATATTAACCCTCGCCGGACAGCAGGCGAAGAAACCCGAATATGACAAGAAAAAGACGCCTCTGCCCCTCCACGCGGTGTTACGTGCGTGGAGGGGCAGGTCGTTATACGGTTCTGGGGCTACTCTGTTGTTTTGTGAATCCCTCGATGTCCGCGTAGCCATCCGGCCGGCGGTGTACACCAGGTAGTACCAGTACTCGGCATACCCCGTCTCCGCTGACGCAATCCCCGCACTCGGCGAATCCGGTGCATCCACCAAGGCGCTGCTGCTACACCTACACAACGGCACCGGTGACCTCTCCGGCACCAACGGCGCTAAGGGCAACCGCACCGAGGTACTGAACATCAAGGATCAGCAGACCGAGTACATCACTCCGTCCCGCTTCACCGATGTGAAGAACACCGATCAGTGCTACACCAAAATCTCTTGGTTGGCTCAGCATCGCATCACCACCGACTGCCTGGACGGCACCTACCGCCCGCTAGAGTCCGTGGAACGTGGCGGCTGACTTCGTTGAGCGCTATAAGAGCGTCTTTGAAAATCTAAGCCACTGATATTCCTTTGAAAAAGAAGTACCCCCGGCGGATGCTGTACGCATCTGCCGGGGGTACTTGCTTGCCCTGCCCGAGGCGGGCTAGTTAGTGGCGGCGGGCTTCTTTACGGTTGAGCTTCTCAATGGCGGCTTCCACCTTGGACTTGCGGTGACTCAGCTTCCAGAGGCTAAAAGACTGCGTCAAGGTACTCTTGCCTATCTCCACGAGGGAAGGCAGCCCCTGCCGGATGAGTGCCTCATTGATTTCTTCCTGGGTGGCGCCCTGCTCCTTCATCTGCTCGACGATGATGTTCGCCTCCGCTATTTTCCCGGAGGTGAGCGGGTGGTTTTCGAGGCTGGTTTCGATGTCTACGAGCTCATCGTAGAGTTCAGTTTTTGTTTTTGCTATGGTGCTGTCTTCACCGTCCTTGGTTGACGTGTTCTGTGGCGTAGCGGGGGTGGGGGCGTTTTCCCTCATCACCGGGTGTTTTGAACGGTATTTGAACCGTACACTCATCCTAGCAAACGAGGGGGGTGGAACAAGGATTGCAACCTGTGAGTACGCTGCGTATTTGCGGAACTAGAGGAAGGCTAGAGCAGCACTGAACCCGCCGCGTACGCCGCGCTGAACGCGCCGCGTGGCACACTACCTTGCTTCCCTCGGCGGTTCACCGCACGGGCCATAAGGTGGAGCGTACACTTAAGTCATGCGTGAATTACAGGCACAGATTATCCGTGAAATGGGCGTCAAGCCCAACATGACCGAAGAGCAGGCACGCGAAGAAGTGGAGCGCCGCATCCAGTTCATCTGCGACTACCTGGAAGCCACTGGAAGCCGCGGCCTGGTACTGGGCATCAGCGGCGGCATTGACTCCACCCTGGCGGGTCGCCTCTGCCAGCTGGCGGTGGACCGCCTCAATGAGCGTGGCCGCACCACCGAGTTCGTGGCAGTGCGTCTGCCCTACCGTGTGCAGCACGACGAAGAGGACGCGCAGGAGGCGCTGCGTTTCATCCAGCCCACCCGCTCCCTGACCTTCAACATTGCCGAAGCCGTGGATGGCTTCGACACCGCCTACGCTGCCGCGACCGGCGAGCAGATTAGCGATTTCAACAAGGGTAATGTGAAGGCGCGCGCCCGCATGATCGCCCAGTACGCGATTGCTGGCGGCCCCGGCTACCTGGTGGTCGGCACCGACCATGCGGCGGAATCCATTACGGGTTTCTTCACGAAGTTCGGTGACGGCGGCGCGGACCTGCTGCCGCTGGCTGGTCTGAATAAGCGTCAGAACCAGCTGTTGCTGCGTGTTTTGGGTGCGTCTGAGCGTCTGTGGGCTAAGCCTCCGACTGCTGACCTGCTGGACGGCGTGCCCGGCCGTACCGATGAGGATGAGCTGGGTCTGACTTACCCGCAGATTGACGACTACCTGGAAGGTAAGGAAATCGGCGAGGCGGAAGCTGCAAAGCTGGAGCAGATTTACCTGCGTAGCCGCCATAAGCGCACTACTCCGGTGACGATTTTTGATTCGTGGTGGAAGAACTAGCGCGGAAGAATCTAGCGTCTTCCGGTTGAGCGCCTCAACCAGCGTAAGAACTAACGTAAAAGCCCCGGGCTCCTATGTGGGAGTCCAGGGCTTTTACTATGTTTTCGCAGGCTGAGGACTATGCCTTCTGCTCGGACTGTGCGCCAGAAACCTGGGCAGCCTGAGCATCAGATTCCTCAGAACCTTCAGCTTCTACCTCAGGCTCAGCGGGCGGTACCTTCGTGCCGCCCGTAGCGAGGAACAGTACCAGACCCAGCACGCAGGCGAGCACCTGAGCGAAGGGGAACGCCCAGGTCAGGCCCTTAAAGCCGAACCACATATTGCCGAAGTACACGGCGGGGAAGAACAGCAACGCAATGCCGAGGGTCATCAGCATTGCCGGGCCGCCCTTACCGGATGCCTGGAACCAGGAGACAAACACGATGCTGACCGCGTTGAACACGGCGGCAAGCATCAGCGCGACCAAGACCTCTTCGCCGGTGGAGACCAGACGCTCATCACCAACCACGGCAAGCAGTTCGCGGCGGAAAATCAGCACCGGGATAGTGAGCACCACGGAAGTTGCCACAGACAGTATGGTTGCGGTGCGCAGCGCCTCCTTCACGCGGGCGCCGTTGCGGGCACCGTATGCGTAGGCGTACAGCGGAATACCGCCCATGCACAGGCCCATACAGAGCATTTCGGGCACCATGTTCAGGCGCATTGCTAGGCCGAATGCCGCCACAGTATCATCACCGTAGGAGGCAGCGAGGTTGTTCAGCAGCAGGGCGGAGAAGATCAGGTTCAGGCTCTGAATGAGCTCAGCGGCACCGACCGCGACCACGGGCTTAATGATGGCGGGGTCGAGGGAGAAGTCACGGATGTTCGCGGAGAAGTTCTCGCTCTTACGCATCAGGAACAGCAGGTAGTACAGCATGGACGCAACGTTCGCCAGGACCATCGCCCAGCCGGCACCGGCGATACCCATGTCCATGATGGCGATGAACAGCACGTCAAAGATGCAGGTGACGACGGTGCCGACGATGATGCCGTACATGGACTGCTTGGCGTAGCCTTCGGATCGGACCAGCTGTTCCAGGGTGAACATGCCGATGGCGAAGGGGGCGCCGAGGAACATGAGGTGCACGTAGATGCGGGTCGGTTCGTAGGAGCCGCCGGAGGCACCCATAATGCCGGTAATCGGGTCGGCAAGGATGAAGCCGATAATGGCGGCGATAACGCCTGCACCGAGTGCCGAGTAGAGCGCGAAGGAGGTGACACGGTGGATTTCGTGGGCGGGCTGGCCTTCGCCAAGCTTGCGGGAGGCGAGGGTGGAGGCGCCCAGACCGAACAGGCCCGCAATTGCCATGATGACGCCGAAGACGGGCACACCGTAGCCGGTGGCGGCGAGTTCTTCGACGCTGCCGTAGTGGCCGACGAAGTAGGAGTTCACCACGTTGTAGATGCTGGTGATGGCGAGGCCGAGTGCCATGGGCACGCCGAGAGAGAGTAGCGCCTTGAGGATGGGGGCGTCTTTGAGCAGGTAGATGTTCTGCGGGTCTTCGCTTGCACCGTGCGGGCCATGTCCTGCGGTGGGTGCGGTGTTGTTGGATGCGCCGTTTTTGGGCGCGTTGTTTTCAGTCTGGTGGGACGTCATAGGTTCCTTGGTCTGTGCGGTCCGGTCACTTGTGTGCGTCAGATAGACGGCTGATGTCCGCGAGTGTGCGGGGCCGGGGTGCCCGAAATGTCTTACTCATTCCCTGGGCCGTTGAGGCTTCCGCGTAGGGGGGGTGAGTGCGGGCGTAACTTTCATATTTTACCGATGTTCAGTGCGGGTGGGTAGATACTCACCCTGAGCAAAACCTGCCTTATAGCCGCTTGGGGTGCGCAGATACGGGAGGGCGCACAGAGGCAGCGGCAACATAAAGTAACGAGACGCCCCTCCCCGTTCAGGGGTGGGGCGCCTCACCTCATACGTATCGCATGTAGGAGCGTGAGCTATTCGAGCTCAAGCGGGCCGAGCACACGCGACACCTCAATGTCCAGGCGTTCCTGGATTTGGTGCAGTACGTTCGTGTCGATTCTGCCTTCGTCACGCAGACGCTCAAGGATGTCACGCTGAACTTCGAGCACGCCCAGGCGCAGTTCCTTTTCCTTTTCGTTCGCTTCGAGCACCTTCAACACATTCTCGGGGGTGTCCTCGCCGTGCATGTGCAGGGTGTGCAGGTTGCGGTACATACTCATGTTGAACATGTACTCTTCCGCGATGCGGTCGATGACTTCCTGCGGGGCGTTGATGCGTCCACCGATTTCCTGGATGGAGTCGAAGGACTCGGCAATCAGGGTGCGGATTGCTTCGTTCATCTCTTCTTCTTCGCTGTTGTCGACCGGCAGGTTCGCCCAGCGGATCACGGCGGGCAGCAGCATGCCCTGCACGACCATGGAGCACAGCACCACACCGGACACCACGAAGATCACGAAGTCGCGGTATTCAACACTCGCCGGGATGGACAGCGCCACCGCCAGGGACACGCCGCCGCGCAGACCCGCCATGGTGGATACGACACGTCCGCGGTGGGTGGTGCGCAGGGTGCGCTGCTTTTCGCTGCGGTCAAGCAGTCGAATCGTGAAGATGGACGCCTGCAGGAATACGTAACGAATGGCAACGCAGGCAATCCAGGCGACCAGCACAACGAGCAGGCCGTAGCTCCAGGTGGTGCCGTAGAGGTTGATGGTGACACCCATACGTTCCACGGCGGTGGGCAGCTGCACACCGACCATGACGAACAGCACGGCGTTCATGACGAAGGTGACGAACGCCCAGGTGGGCAGACCGTAGGTGCGGTTCTGCGGTTTGATGGTGTCCGGGCTGTAGTAGGTGAGAAAGAACGCCGCAATCACGACAGCAACCACGCCGGAGCCCTTCATATCGGGGAAAGGCTCGATCTTCTCCGCGAGCAGGAACGCGATGAAGGGCACGGTCAGCATGAAGCAGGTGAACCACATCGGGTTGTCGATGTGGGCACGAATCTTGTTGGCTACCCAACCGACTGCCAGACCGACCAGAATACCGATGAGGAAGGAGAAGAAGAACATGCCGCTGGAGTGGCCGAGGGAGAGTCCTTGGCCGGCGGCTACCTGCATCGCGAGGGTTAACAACACGAGGGTCGTGCCGTCGTTAATGAGTGCCTCCGCCTTAAGCGTGGTGATGGAGGACTTGGGCAGTTTGCCGTTGAGGGTTGCGACGGCGACTGCGTCGGTGGGTGCGAGCGCCACACCGATGAGCAGGGCCGCACCCCAGATGCTCACGCCAACGAGCTCGTGCAGAATCCCGGCGACACCGAAGGCGGTCACGATGACCAGCAGCTTCCGGTGAGGATAATGCCGCGGATGCGGGTGCGCGCTTCACGCCATGAGGTGTTGCGGGCTTCCCAGAAGAGCATGATGGGCAGGAAGATTTCGAGGATGACGTGCGGCGGCAGGCCAATACTCTGAACTTCGTGCAGTTCGTGGGCGGGCATAATGCCGATAGCCAGGCCAATGAAAATCAGCACAATGGCGGGGGTGATCCGCGTTTTGTGCGCGATTGCGCTGCCTACGAGGACAGCGAGGGATAGTGCGATAACGACTTCGAGCATGCTGTTCCTTTTCTTGGGCACAGGGGTACTGGACGCTCGGGTGCTGATATGGGTGTGCCCGGGCGCAGTTCCTGGTGCGCTACATGGTCTGTGAAATGTGTTGATGGTTGCCCTGCGGGCTTTTGTTCTAGGTGGCGTTTACGATGTGGTGAGCGCCTACCCGCGGTGCCCGTGTGCAGGGTTCTACTGGGTTAAAGAGTATACCGGCGGTTTTATTTCCTACGCTCGCTGGCGGGGCTGTCTACTTCATGGGTGCGGGCACCTTTCATGACATTTTGTGTCATTCTGACGTAAACTTCGGGTCGTACCGTGTCAGAGAACAGAAAATCCACCTCCGTGAGTGCGCGTGAGCACTCAGAACGTGAGAAGATAAGGTCATGACTGATAACAACACCGTAACCGGCAGCCCGCTTGTTAAGCGCGGCCTGGCCGACATGCTCAAGGGCGGCGTCATCATGGACGTCGTCACCCCCGAACAGGCTAAGATCGCTGAAGATGCTGGCGCTGTTGCCGTCATGGCTCTCGAGCGCGTTCCCGCGGATATTCGTGCGCAGGGCGGCGTGGCTCGTATGTCTGACCCGGACATGATTGAGGGCATCATTGATGCTGTTTCGATCCCGGTCATGGCGAAGGCACGCATCGGCCACTTCGTTGAGGCTCAGATTCTGGAGACCCTGAAGGTCGACTACATTGACGAGTCTGAGGTTCTTTCCCCCGCTGACTACGTGAACCACATTGATAAGCACCAGTTCAAGGTTCCTTTCGTGTGCGGTGCTACCAACCTGGGTGAGGCTCTGCGCCGTATCACCGAGGGCGCCGCTATGATCCGCTCGAAGGGCGAGGCTGGCACCGGTGACGTCTCTGAGGCCACCAAGCACATCCGCACCATTAAGCGTCAGATTGCTGAGCTTCAGGGCCTGTACAACACCATGCCCGATGAGCTGTACGTGAAGGCTAAGGAACTGGCTGCACCGTACGAGCTGGTTCGTGAGGTTGCTCAGACCGGCAAGCTGCCCGTGGTCATGTTCACCGCTGGTGGTGTGGCTACCCCCGCTGACGCTGCAATGATGATGCAGCTCGGTGCTGACGGCGTGTTCGTTGGTTCCGGTATTTTCAAGTCGGGCGACCCGGTTGCTCGTGCGAAGGCTATTGTGAAGGCTACCGCTTTCTACAATGACCCGAAGAAGGTTGCTGAGGCTTCTCGCGGCCTGGGTGAGGCTATGGTCGGCATTAACGTTGCTGACATTCCGGCACCGCACCGCCTGGCGGAGCGCGGCTGGTAATTCGCGCGCGCACCCCGTTTGTGGGGTGAGTGTTTGATGAGGGGGTGGGGTTCGCTGAGGCGGGTCCCACCCTCCTTGTGTTTGTTGATTTGTGAAGGGAGCGGTGATGAAGGTTCAGCCTACCGGTGTTTTGCCGGGTGAGGGTTTGACGGTTGGTGTTTTGGCGTTGCAGGGCGGCGTGAGCGAGCATGCGGAGATGCTGGAATCTTTGGGTGCGCAGGTACGTTGGGTGCGTACCGGTGAGCAGCTTGAGGGTCTGGATGCGCTGGTTCTGCCCGGTGGTGAGTCGTCGACGATTGACCGTCTGACCCGTATTTTTGGTGTGCGTGAGCCGCTGATTGAGGCGATTTCTTCGGGTCTGCCGACCCTGGGTACGTGCGCTGGCCTGATTATGTTGTCGAAGCATATTAATGATCCGGCGCCGGGTCAGCAGTCGCTGGGTATTTTGGCTGTTTCGGTGGGCCGTAACGCTTTTGGTTCGCAGGTTGATTCTGCAGAGGTGCGCCTGCCGTGGCTGACCCCTGCCGGTGATGAGGTGGTTATTGATACGGCGTTTATTCGTGCGCCGATTGTGACTGGCACTGGTGAGGGTGTGCAGGTGACGGCTCGTCATGAGGGGAAGATTGTGGGTGTGCGTTCGGGCAACCTGATTGGTATTTCTTTCCACCCTGAGGTCACGGGCGATACGACCGTGCATGAGGAGCTGCTGGCTCTGGCACGCGAGGTGAAGGGCAGCTAGCCCCTCCCCCCCCCAAAAAAAATAAGCCCGTTGAGGAGCGTTTAAAGAGTTGTGGCGGTGACCGTTGTTCGGTCACCGCCACAACTATTTTTGAGTGGGCTTATGGTGAGTGGGGTTACGGGCGGGCGCTGCTGGGGGTTTGGGGCTGGGCCTTCCACTGCTGGTAGGCGCTCGTGGCGAGGAATCGTGCACGGTTGCCGTCGCTGAGCGTCTTGACTTGCGTAAACATGGAGATTATCGGGCTCTTGGAGCAAATACGGCACAAAGACACCAGCATCAGATATTGTTATTTGCCCGATAATCAGCAGAAGCCAACATATCCAGAGGGGCACGGTTGGAGCGCCCTTTATGCAACCTCGAACTCCGTAAAAGCCTGCACCTCAACGGCCCAACGCTACTGCAGGAGGAAATAGATAAGTCCCCTAACGTATTCCCAGAGCAGTACCAAGATGACGCACTGCACAACAAATGCGGCTATAGCTGCGAGGGTTGGTATCCAGTAGCTACGCTTAGAACATGCAATAAAAACTGCTATAAAAATAACGCATGAGACAATATCGGGACCCCAGAGAATGAATGCCTGTAGATCATATGGCCACAATATTCCATGCATATATTCTGTAGGGACTTTACATGAACTTAAGATATTGCCTTTTAAAATTTCATAAGTCCCATACATTTTAAAAACTAAATATAGCGATGCGATCCAAAAAATTCCTATACGAAGCTTGACACCCAGCCACATACTAAAAGTCTGCCATAAGCTAGCTGATACAACTCCCACCACAAAGAAGGGTATATAGTCGAAATATGCACTTTGCCACCTATCACATGGCGATACAAATCTATAGAAATCTGCATACAGGGCAGTTGGGAAAATATAGAAAAATTGCAATACAATGAGAAATAAGATATACAAAATTATTTTCTCATTTACGGCAAACATCTTATAAGTAGAATTCATGATGCCATTTCCTTTCAGTAGCATAAAAAGCTAGTAGCGGAACATCGAACACATAGCCTCAATGTTGTTTTTCTTATCCACTAAGCCTCAAAGCCAATACTGGGATAGGTAGGCGACCCGCAAAGCCTCCGCACTCTTACCCTATCTACCTCATGTTTAAGCAGGTCAGAACCTTAAGACTACTGGGTAGCACACTTTGTGTCTAGAGTGTTGGTTTTAAACTAAGATGATATTTTCCATTGACCGCATATCAAATATTTGGGTATGTTTAGACGCAATATATCGTTCCATCCCTCTTGTGAGGTGGTCTCATGACCCACACCCCTGTTTTTCTTTCGTTCCGTTCCAGCGGTCTACGACGCAGTGCCGCGCTGGCGATTCTTCCCCTACTTCTTGCCTCCTGCGGTAGCTCCACCAGCACGGCATCAAACACTCCCGCACCCTCGAACACGACTGTGACTTCATCCCCGTCAGCTTCAAGCGCCACCGGATCCGCTTCCTCTTCCGCGGCGAAGAAGAGCTCCACCCCCTGCCTTGAACCTGACGAAGCCGCGAAAGCTCAAACCCTCAAGCAGCAGGAAGCCATCAGCGCCGACCGCGGTACGGCACTGCCCTCCTACGTCTCCGCGCGGCATGTTGTGCGCAACCAGGCGAACTTCCCCACCCGTGCCGAAGCTGAATCAGCAGGAGCCGAGTGCCTGGCGCTGTACGAGAAGAACAAGGCCGATCACGCCTACGCCGCGGCGTGGGTGCGCGCTATCGATGACAATAACGTGGCAAGCGGAAAGGTAGCCTCCGGCCCGCGCAGTGACATCCAGAGCGCAGACCCCTACAAGGCAAGCAACTACGTCGATATTCGAGAGGGTAAGGAGTACTTCCCGACCCGCCAGGAGCTACTCGCGGCAAACTACCCTGAGAACTACATTGTTGCTTTTGAGGCGTGGGCGCAGCAGGCGCCAGCCGATGTGAAGCAGAAGAGCGACGCGAACCGTGCGGCCGCTAAAGATACGCGCTGGTCTGAGGTGGTAACCCTGCCCAGCCCCGACAACCCTGTCTAATCGAACCCCGTCTAATCTGAGTCTGTCTCATCTTAAAAATAGTTGTGGCGGTGACCGTTGTTCGGTCACCGCCACAACTATTACACGCTCGGACTAAGGCAGGAACGCCAGCCCAAACTCAATAATGATTAGCGCAATAGCACACGCGAAGAGTACCCCACGCGACACATTGAACTTCTGCCAGAGCTCATACAGCTGCCGAGGAACCACCCAAATAACGCACGCATGAAAAGCAAGCGAGAACGAGGCGTTACCCCACTGAATAATCATCAGGGCAAGAGCAAAACCCACGCCGAGCACATCCAGGATGCGCAGGTGCTTTCGCGCCTGCTCCTTCTGCTCCCGATAGCCCGGGTCGTTTGGCGACGTTCGCGGTGCTTTCTTCAGCTGACTCACAATGACCAAAACCGCCAGCGGGATCAGAGAAATATCGAAGAACATGGGAACCGCCTTTCATGTTGGGGTTCGCTCGCTACGCCGGTGACGAGCTGATGGCGCACCATCATTGGTGAAAACTTCTCAAAAATAAGTAGTGTGCAACACGTGCATAACGTATTGTGGGTTACTTTACAGTACACATAGAACCTATTCAAGAGGTAAACAGCCCCCCCCCCGAAAAATTTTGAAAAAATAAGGGCGCCGGGAACCTTACGTTCCCGGCGCCCACTCCCCAGCTGTTCATACCTCAGCGGGATTCAATTTAGAGGCGGAAGAAGCCTTCCACCGCGCGCGTCATGTACGCCATATCGTCCACATGGCACATCTCGCGCATCGAATGCATCGACAGCAAACCAATACCCACATCCACGGTGCGCATACCCAGGCGAGTCGCCGTAATCGGGCCAATCGTCGAACCACACGGCATATTGTTATTCGACACGAACTCCTGATACGGCACACCAACCTTCGCACACGCCGCAGCGAACACGCCAGCACCCACCGAATCCGTTGCATAACGCTGGTTCGCGTTAATCTTCAGCAGCGGGCCACCACCGGGCAGCGGCTGCACGGTCGGGTCGTGGTGACCCTGATAGTTCGGGTGCACCAGATGACCGGCATCAGCCGACAGACAGAACGACGCCGCCACCGAACGGCGGTACTCCTCCGTGCTCTCACCACGCGCAGCGGACAGGCGCACCAGAATATCCTCCAGGAACGGGCCCGCCGCACCACTACGCGACTCCGAACCAAGCTCCTCATGGTCGAACGCTGCAAGCATCACGGTCTCGGTGGCGTACTCGTCCGCATTATCGGCAACGTAACGCTCCAGGGCGGTCAAACCCGCATGCACCGAAGACAGGTTATCCAGGCGGCCGGAAGCGAACAGCTCCTGATCGGCACCGAAGCGGCACGGCGGCTGCGAATCAGCGAACAGCAGGTCGTAACCCACAATGTTTTCCGGGTCGACCGGCTCGCTGTCAATCACGTGCTTCGCCATGTAGCCGAGCACATCATTCTCCGCCGGGTCCACGCCCCACACGGGGTACATGTTGAACTGCTTGTCCAGCACCAGTTCGTTGCGCTTGTGGTCCAGGTGCGGCGCCAGCTGCGGGATGCGCGCAATCGGGCCGGTGCGCACCAGGCGGTCCTTCAGCTCCCCGCCCTCAAGGACGGTGAGGCGGCCCGCCACGCACAGTTCGCGGTCCAGGAAGGAGTTCAGCAGTGCGCCGCCGTAGTTCTCAACAGCAATCTGGTGCCAGCCCTTCGTGGTGATGGAGGAGGAGGGCTTGACCTTCAGGGAGGGCGAGTCGGTGTGTGCACCCAACACGCGGTAGCCGCTTGCCTTCTGCGCCTTCTCGCCGCCAGCCCAGGCGATAATCGCGCCGTCGCGAACGACAAAGTGGCGGCCGGTTGCGACCTGCGGGTCCCATGCTTCAGTCTCTATAAGCTCGGTGAAACCTGCTGCTTGCAGGCGGCGCGCTACCGTGCGCGCGGCGAGGTAAGAGACCGGCGAATCCGCCACGAATGCGGCGAGGTCTTCAATATTTTTTACAGCATCAACAGTCATGGTTTAACCCTACCTTTTCTTGGGTGTTGACGGGGTGACCCGGGCGATAGCCCACGCGGTGTGGAGCAAGAGCCCTGGTGAGGCCCGCATGGAGTGGGGCGGGTGGGTTGGGGTAGCTGGGCTAGAGCAACCCGCCACAACCTTTAGTTATCAACCTTGAGCGGCTGTGTTTCACGTGAAACCTCGCCGCGGCGAGCGCGTGCGTTGAAGATCAGGCAGGCGAGCACCACGTACAGGCCTTCCAGTGCGATACCCTGCAGTGCATCCACGGGGGTCACGCCCTCGGAGGCGAAGGGATCCAGACCAGCCACCATGGACAGCAGCATCAGGATCACGTTATTTGCCACGTGCAGGCTGATGGAGGCTTCCAGACCGCCGGTGTACCAGCAGAGGAAACCGGCATAAATACCCATCGCGAGAATCGTGCTCTGACCCCAGGGGTCGTATGCGTGGGAGAACATGAACAGTACTGCGGGTAGCACAATCGGCAACCAGGGGGTGCGGAGCCAGCGGCCAAGCATCTGCATCATGAAGCCGCGGTAGGCAAGCTCTTCGGCGTAGCACTGCACGGGTACGAGGAGCAGCATCATCGCTATATAAACCCAAAATTCAACCTGTGGAGGTTGAAAATAATGGTATTCAGGCAGGTTCGCACCGCTCACCACCAGCATCACGGCGTAGTAGATGCCGTAAACCGCGAAGCTCAAAGCCAGGTACGGAAGCAGCAGTGAGCGGCGCAGGCGGCCCGCCACCGAGTGGATTAGACCCCAGGGCTTCGGACCCACGACTAGGCGCGCTACAAAGAGCGAAGGCACGATGGCGACGAGGGAGAGGAAGGTCAGCGCGAACAGTGCCGGGTGTTCCATGATGACGGCACGGTTCGTAGCTACATTCTGGAGGGAAACTCCCGAACCCCTAACCGACATAACCAGGGCGACTGAAATGATCAGGTTGAGGCCAATAAATACGGCGACGCCGAGCAGACCTTCCAGCAGGGGTGAGAACCAACGGGATTTCGGGTCGGCATGGGAGAGACGGTGGTAGGCAAGGCCGGCAGGCGCAGTAGCAGCTGCGGGGGTTCCGGCGGCTACCTGCGGAGGTGCGGGAGGCGGTATCGTGTTCATTCTTTAATCCTAGCCTCCGCGGGTTCACTGGTGACCGCGCATACGGCAACCTTCAAGAACTAATCGATACGGGATGTTTCAAAACCATTGAAAAGCCGTGAATTACAGTCAAAACCCACCATTCACGGGGTTCATTTTCTGAACCTATGCCATAATTTGTAGCGATAATACGCTCATATACATAGTCGCTGATGACCGCTCTTCCGGGGTGTTTTTTCAGCACCAGAAAGGCTACTTTCTTATGGCACTCGTCTTCAACCCGCCGCCCAACTGGCCCGCTCCTCCTGCCGGATGGGCCCCCACTCCCACGTGGCGTCCTGACCCCGCGTGGGGTCCCGTTCCTGAAGGCTGGCAGCTGTGGGTCGAAGAGCCCGAGCCCGAACCCATTCAGGTTGAAGAGGCCACTATTGAGCCACTGATTCCCAAGGAGCCCGCTGCTGAGGCAGCTCCCGCTGCGCAGGTTGTAGAGGCACCCGCGGCTGAGTCAGCTGAGGATTCCTCCGGGTCCAAGCCGATGCGTCACCTGACTCAGGTTCCGCTGGCCGGTGTCACTCTGCCCGAGCAGGTTCTCGCATCCCAGTCTTCCGCACTGTCCGATCCCGCTGTTTCTGAGCCGGTTGTTTCCGAACCTGTTGCAGAGCCCGCTGCTGAGGCTGTTGAAGCTCCCGTAGTACCGGCTGTTTCTGAGCCCGCTATTGCTGAGCCCGTCGCCGAGGTTACTCCCGAGGTACCGGCGGCAGCTGAACCGGTTGCTGAGGGTCCCGTAGCTGAGGTTCCCGCCTCCACCGAAGAGGCTGCCCACACCATCGAGAGCTCCCCGCTGGTTAAGTTCCACACTCCGGAAACCGAACGTACCGTGAACCTGTCTGAGCAGCCCGGACAGAACGCGCAGGGCGACCAGAACGCGGCGTTCATCCCGGCGGGTCAGGTACCGAATGGTTTCCACCTGAACCAGGCTGATGGTTTCCAGGGCCAGAACTTCCAGGGTGGCCAGAACGTCCAGGGCAGTCAGTATCAAAACAACCCCTACCAGGGTCAGCCGTACAACGCTCAGCAGCCCTACGCGGGTCAGGTGTCTGGTCAGGACCAGGCAACCGTGGCACTGAGCAACCCCTACGGTACCGAGCCCGCAGCTCAGGGCAAGGACAACTCCCAGAAGAAGGGCCTGTTCTCCGGCACCAAGATTTGGGGTGTTATCGGTGGTGTGCTGGCTCTGCTGATTGTTATTATCCTGGCGATTGTCATGCTGGTTCCGCGTGGCGGCTCGACACCCACCTCCAATTCTTCCAAGTCGGCGAGCACAGCGGTTACTTCCTCTGAGGCATCATCCCCTGAGGCTTCTTCCGCAGCGCCGGTCGCTGCTGCTGAAGCGAAGATGCCCGAGGGTGAGTTCAAGGAATACAAGAAGACCATCAACGACAACAAGGACACCATCGAGATTGAGAAGCTCAAGGGCGATGTGTCCACAGGACTGCTCTACTACGAGTTCAAGCCCGCAGATGGTGTGGTTAACGCCTTCATCTCTAGCCGTGATGAGAAGGGCAACAACAGCGCAGGTGTGAGCGTTATCGACTCGACCCGCGACAGCAAGGACCTCAAGGGCACCGCATGGATTGACGCGAGCGGCCACTCCACCCCCACCCGTAAGCTGGAACTGACCGGTAAGGGCGAATGGACCATTCGCGTCTACGATGCAGACTCCGCACCCCACTACAAGAAGGGTGAGAAGTTCCAGAGCACCATGAACCACTACGCTTTCACCTACGAAGGCACCGAGGCGACCATGGAGTTCCAGACCAGCGGCCCGACCAGCCGCGGCTTCAGCGTTCTGAACGCAACTAAGAACGACCCGTTCTTCTCCTCGACCATGTCGCCTGTGAAGGGCAGCATACAGTGGGTTCAGAACAACAAGAGTTACCTGCAGGTTCGTACCGACTCCACAATTACCTGGAGCATCGGCACTAACTAGTGGCTTGGCTGACTAGATCAACAGGCTGGGTATAAAAGTATCCCCCGCATCCGAATAGGTGCGGGGGATACTTTATACCGGAATATTTATATACTGGGATACTTTTATGCCCGGAGTCTATGCTCTGAGGTTCTGTCGGATGGGCTTACGCCCCTGCTGGATGCGCCCGCCGCCGTGAGCGGGCAGCAACCGTGAGCAGGTAGCCGCCGTGAGCAGGCGGTTTCTTTAGCGGGAGTACTTCGCCTCTGCCAGTTCGGCACCTGCGGCGTATGCCGCACGTTCCACCAGCTGACGATTCGCCAGGTACACGAAGAACGTCACCAGGATGAACAGGTACATCAGCTGGTACGGCATAGTGCCAGCCATCAGGCCCAGGGATCCCTCGGGCACCATCAGAATCTGATCCGAGTTGAAGTGCGGGGAGAGCGCCAGCACAATCCAGAACGGTGAAATGTACATACCCACCAGCGCCGCAGTCGCCAAGATAACAGCCAGCGTGAAGACGAAGGAGCTGACCCGCTGGTACATGAGCGGGAAGATTTCCATGACCACGGCGGCGAGCATCAGCGGGTACCAGGTGTTGTGGTGCGACCAGCTGATCGGCGAAATCTGCAGCATCATGAACGCGGTCAGCGCCAGCTGCGCCATGAGCGCGCGGGCACGAATCAGCGGAACCAACAGAACCGCCGTAACCAGCACAATCAGCAGGGTCAACGCCACCTGCACCACCGACAGGGCGGTAGCCGTCAGATGATGCTGCAGGCCCGCATGGGTCAACGTACCCATAATTGACACATTATCAAAGTAGCTGAACCAGCCCACACGCGAAGTATCACGCACCGCGTGGAACCAGAACGTCAGCGACTCCTCCCGAATCACTAGGAAGCCGATACCCACGGTCGCGGCGAAGCTAGCACCCAGGGTCGCGATGCCCTTCCAGTCCTTACGCATGAGCAGCAGCAGACCGAACGCGAGCGGGGTCAGCTTAATACCCGCCGCAATACCCAGCAGCACGCCGCGCGGAATGCGGGTTGCCGGACGCATAAAATCAGCGAGAATCAGCACTAAAATGATGGCGTTAATCTGCCCAAAATGTGTGGTCAAACGCCACGGGCCGCACATCCAAATAAGCGCCGCAATCAGCGACACCATACCCCAATGACCCAGGTGCTTCTGCAACGGCAGACGCCACGAGCGGCTACGCGCGTAGGAGTACAGCAGGTACGCGCACCAGTAGCAGAGCGCACAAATAATGGCGGTAATCAGCAGCATGCTCTGTGGCTCGGTGAGGAACGCGAGCGGGTAGAAGAGCAGCGCCGCAAACGGCGGGTAGGTAAACGGCAGGCCGCGCGTGCGGAAGGTGTACAGCTGGTAGCCGTCCGGGCCGTCCGCGAGGGAGACAGCGCCCAGGCGGTACACGTAAATATCGTCGGCCGCCGCGTGCGTCACGTAGTCGAAGGCGTAGAGGGCAACCAGGATGAACAGCAGGTGCGCCCAGAGAGCGCCGCTGCGCATGCCGGGGATGCGGTCAAAGAAGCCTGGACGCGCAGGTTTTGTGGGCTCTGCGGCAGGCTCCGCACGTTCTACAGTGCTTTTAGCAGCCGGTTCCGCAACCGCGAAATATGCCGAAGCCCACGGGATTATAGACGCTACCGCCTCGGCGTTCTTCTCGCGATTCTTCTCGCGGCTCACGCGGTTGCCTCCCGAGAAGTAGTAGCCGCGTATTCAGATACAATGGCACGAGCACCCCACCAGCCCAGGGGCGCATCGCTTTCGGCTGGTTCAACCGGAGCGCCACGCACCGGCGCACTCAGTGCGGCAACCGACCAGAACATGACCGTAGCCCACAAGGCAAAGGATGGAAAACCACCAATAGCTACGCCGGGCCCCCATAGGAATTCCAAGCCATTCATATCTAGCTGGGTGATACTGCCGATAATACGCGGTGAAATATACAGGCCCACACCGGCCACCCACGCCAGCACGCACGCAATTTTTTGTGCCGCGGAGGGAAGATACACCATAAAGGTGGGGAATGCGTCTAGGATAAGGGCTGCCAGCAGTAGCGGCAGGAGAACATTGTGATGCGACCAGCTAATCGGTGAAAGTGCCACCATAAGAGTGCCGGTCACGGCCACCTGTGCAAGGGTTTTGCCGCGGCGTTCAAGCTGGTAGAGCAACACGGCAACCAGGGCAATGCTGAGCGCGGCCAGGGCGTAGAAGCCGAGCTTGAGGGCTGTGCCCTTCAGACCGAAGTGCATGAGCCAACCCTGGATGGAAATATTATCCACGAAGTTAATGTCGCCCACGCGGGAGGGGTCAGAGATTGCTGAGAACCAGAATTGGGGAGCCTCATTCGGCAAAAGGATAAAACCGACCGCAATTGTTGCCAGGAAGGTGGCGCCTAAGGCCGCGATGCCCTTCCAGTCGCGGCGCACCAGCAGGATAAGGCCGAAGACCAGCGGAGTAAGCTTTAAGCCACCCGCAATACCGACGAGCACACCGCGCGGCACGCGGGTTGCCGGACGCACAAAATCGGCAAGAATCAGCGCCATAATGAGCGGATTAATCTGCATGAGGTCAAAAGTACGTCGCCACGGGCCGCACAGCATCACCACGATGGTCAAGGCAGCGATAGTTCCGGTACGACCGAGGCGACCCTGCAGGGGTAACGCACGACCGGAAGTCTGGGCATAGTTATAGATAGTGGCCGAAAGCCACCAAGCGGCGGCCGTGGTTCCCAGCACCATAATGGCTTTGCCTACCTCAAGCGGCAGGAACGCAAAGGGCAGGAAGACTAGAGCCGCAAACGGCGGATAGGTAAAGGGGAGCTTCAACACCCCAATTTCAATAAATGCTGGCGCGTATAAATCCTTGGTAAACCCCTCATTGTCGAAGATGGTCATGGCACCCATGCGGTATATGGAAAAGTCCAGACCGCCGAAGGGGTTAATAAGGATTTCAAAGAGGTAACCGCACACCACCATGAGGATGAGTGCCACAATAGCGATTTTTCCCCAGATGGGGGTGGTGGAGTCAGTCCTTGTCACGAGGTGCTTGTCCTTACCTTGGTACCGGCGGATGCGCGCATAAGGTGGGCGGGCATCTGATTTTGGAATCCTAATAGTTTATCGCGCGCACCTGTGAAAGGTGCATTGGGGAGAAGATTCGCAGGGGAAGAATCAGTTGAGCGCACAAGCACAACTATCACGGTATGAGCCGCCTTCATATGCACGTCATGTCTTCAAAATTGGTACTACCCGGGCAATATAATGGGCTTATTGGCACCCGCCCCAATGCAGGGGTACCGGGTGCCGACCCGCACACCGACGTCCACGAACAACCAGCAGTGAAAGCAGTGATCACGTGAGTGAACATCTCGGCACCCCACCCGAAGGTGAGAACACGAGCGGCAAACCCGCAAGCGTCTCCGGAGGCGGCTCCTCCGGCCTGAGCATTGGCGCGCGTCCGGCTGATGTACCCGGCGGGAACCTCACCCCCGAAGAGATTGCACGCCGTGCATCCGGTCGCGGTACGTGGCATCGTCGCGCCTCCAAACCCGTCTCTTACTGGATGTTCACCCTTATCGGTGCGCTTCTGGTGCATAAGCTTATCCCGAATAGCGGCTGGCTGCTGGTGCACATTGTCACCCTCGGCCTGATTACGAACTCGATCCTGATCTGGTCGCAGCACTTCACCGAAGCGCTCATGAAGATCAAAATCCCCGATGAAGCGCGCGGCACCCAGGTGCGCCGCATCTTCATCCTGAACGCCGGTATTCTCGTGCTCATGGTCGGCATGATCGGTCAGCTGAGCGTGCCCGGACTCTACGCCGCCACCGTGGTTGGTGCACTCATTGTGGGCGCCATGGTCACGTGGCATGCCCTGTACCTGCTGAAGCAGATGCGCCAGGCTCTGCCTTCGCGGTTCGGTGTGACGATTCGCTTCTACATTGCGGCGGCGCTCATGCTGCCCCTCGGTGCGACGTTTGGCGCGATGATTGCATACCCGAACCTGAAGGGCACCCTGCACGCCCAGTTCCTGCTCGCGCACGAGGTCGTGAACGTGCTCGGCTTCGTCGGTATTACCGTGGTGGGTACGCTGGTGACGTTCTGGCCGACTATGTTGCGCACGAAGATGGTTGATAAGGCGCTCACTTACAGCCTGCGCGCCCTGTACCTGATGTGCGGCGGCTTGGCGTTGTCACTTGTCGGATCAATATTCGGGATGCGCCCGCTCGCTGCCGCGGGCCTGGTCGTCTACCTGGTCGGTCTGCTTATTGTTGCCTGGGTGATGGTACGTACCCTGCGCACCAAGCGCCCAACCGAGTACCCGCCGATGGGCGTCGGCATGGGCTTCCTCTGGCTGATTATTGGCGTGGCGGCCACCGCCTACATGGTGGCAACCACCCCGTTCGCCGTCATGGATATTCGTGCGGTCACCCCCATCTTCGTGGTGGGCTTTCTACTGCAGGTGCTGCTGGGTGCGATGAGCTACCTGCTGCCTCAGCTGATGGGTGGCGGCCCGGCGGTGGTGCGCGCCTCCAATAAGGAGTTCAGCCGTTTTGCTGCCGGTCGCGTTACCGCCGTGAATCTGGCGCTGCTGATCTTCATGATGCCCAGCTCCATGGTGGGCCAGTCCATTAAGATGGCGGTCGCCATCGTGGGTGCCCTAGCACTTATCGCCTTTATCCCGCTGATGGTGCGCGGCGTGAAGGCTTCCGTGAATACCCGCAAGGAAATGATGGCAGCACGCGCCCGCGGCGAGAAGCCCGTCTTCAATCAGGAGGCGCTCACCCCGGAGCCCGTCCCGCACGCCAAGCAGAGCTTCCAGGCGGCACTCGCGGTTGCTATGGCGTTCCTGCTGGGCTTTGCGATGAACCCGTCCGCGTTGAACCTGCCGTCGGTTTCTTCGTCGGGATCTGTGGCTGCAACCGGTCAGACCACCACCGTGCAGGTGAAGGCGACCAGCAACTACCGTTTCACCCCCGCCGAGGTCGAAGTACCCGCCGGTAACCGTCTGGTCGTTGAAGTCACCAACGACGATGAGGGCATGACCCACGACCTAACTTTCGATAACGGCGCGACCACCGGCGTTATCAACCCTGGCGAGACGAAAACCGTTGATGCCGGCATCATTACCGCCGACCAGGAAGGCTACTGCTCCGTGGCGGGTCACCGCTCCCTGGGCATGGTGTTCAAGGTGAAGGCGACCGGTGCCTCCGCAAACCAGGTGGCACAGAATGGCCACAACCACGGTTCTGCGGGCGGCCACAACCATGCCGCGTCGGGTAGCACTCCGACCCTCATGACCGTTGCGAACAGCAAGATTGACATGTCCGCAGCACCCGGCAGCGGCTACAAGTACCGCAACCCAAACATCCCGGCACCGAACACCGCCGAGCGGGTGAACGGCAAGACCGTCCGCAAGGTCACCCTGGAAGTTGAGGAAGTCGACCGCGAGGTGGCGCCCGGCGTGACCGTTCACATGTGGACGTTCAACGGGCAGAACATGGCACCGATTCTGCGCGGCAAGGTCGGCGACATTTTTGAAATTACACTCATCAATAACGGCACGATGGGCCACTCGCTGGACTTCCACGCGGGCATGGTCTCCCCCGATAACACGATGAAGACCATCGCCCCCGGTGAGCGTCTCGTCTACCGTTTTGAGGCGAAGGGCGCCGGCATCTGGCTATACCACTGCGGTACCGCCCCGCTGAGCCTGCACATGACCCAGGGCATGTACGGTGCGGTCATTATTGACCCGGCGGACCTTGACCCGGTCGATCACGAGTATGTGATGGTTCAGGGTGAGGCGTACCTGCACGACACCGGAAAGACCGCCTCCGACGGCAATAAGCTGGCGGAGAACTCGCCGGAGCTGATTGCGGCGGGCACCCCCACGCTGACCATGTTCAACGGTCACGCAACCCAGTACAAGGCGAAGCCGCTGCAGGTGAAGAAGGGTGAGCGTATCCGTATTTGGGTGATGGTTGCAGGCCCGAACCTGGGCACGAGCTTCCACGTGGTCGGTTCGCAGTTCGACACGGTTTACAAGGAGGGCGGCTACCTGATGCGCCGCGGTGTGGATGCGTTCGGTAGCCGTGACGGTCACAGCCAAGCACTGGGTTTGGCGCCCGCTCAGGGTGGCTTCGTGGAGATGCAGTTCTTGGAGTCTGGCACGTACACGTTTGTGAACCACTCCTTCTCGGAGATGGAACGCGGTGCCGCCGGCAAGATTGTGGTGACCGACCGCTAGTAGTGGCTACCCGCTAAACCCTCACGCTATGCGCTTCTAGCGCCCCGTAAGAGGTTGACCCCGCCCCGGTGCATCCTGTGAATGGATACGCCGAGCGGGGTCTTTCTATGCCCGAACAGAGCGCCGGCACACACCCCGGTAAACAACCCGGCAGGAGCCTGCACGCGCATCGGCGAACTATGCTTTTAGCCTCATGGGTGGACTTCTCTTAGCTAGGAGCGGGCATGGTGCGCTAGTCTATAGGAATGGCAGATTGCACTTCGGGCGCCCCTTCCGAGCATAATGTTACGAGCGCTTCCAACCACATTTCCGTTTTGGCGGACGAACAGGCTTCTTCTCGGCAGCGTAAAGCTTTCCTGCTTCGCTTTCTCGCCAGTTATAACCTGGGTCCGGGTTCTTCAGTCAAGCCTTCTGTGATGAGTTCCGGCCACTAAATTCATTTTTTTGAATAACCCACTACTCTATATAGCCGATAGAGAATATTCCCTTTTGTCTATAGTAAGCGGCTGACATCAGCCGCCATTCTCCTACTATTCACTTTTATATTTACTCTTAACAGCGCGAGGCGCCGACCCCCATTCTCAGGGTTCGGCGCCTCGCGCTTTGTACGACTGGAGCGTGCTTAGTTAAAGATGGCGCGCACGACCGAGTAGCCGGAAACCGGGTACACAGCATTCACAGTTGCGGGCTTCTCGCTCTCGTCCGCGATGTCGATGGACTCGGTGCCGCACAGTAGCTCCTCGAGCAGGATGCGCAGCTCCAGGCGTGCCAGGGGGGCACCGGGGCAGACGTGGATGCCATCACCGTACACAAGGTTGCGGGACTGGTCGCGGTGCGGGTTATAGGTGAGGGCATCTTCGAAGGCGTCCTCGTCACGGTTGGCGCTTGCCCAGTTGATGGTCACGCGGGAACCGGCGGGCAGGGTGCGGCCGCCAAGTTCAGTGTCCTGGGTGGTGATGCGGCGGTTGGTGACGAGGGTGTCTTCAAGTCGCATGATTTCTTCAACGGCGAGAGCGATTTCGCTACGGTCATCGATGGCGTTGCCGTCGGAGAGGGATGCGCGCAGACGGTCCTGCTCGGCACGGTTGCGTGCCAGGAAGTTCACGAATACGCCCACGGTTGCGGAGACGGTGGACAGCTCACCCACGGTCCAGTTACGGATGAGGCTGACGATTTCTTCGTCAGTCATGGTGCGGGGCTCTTCGCCGGGCAGCTGTACGGTGTCGGTGAGCAGTTCGGCGGTGACGTCCTTGGGGTTACCTGCTACGGCATCTTCGCGGCGCTCATCGAGCAGCTGGCGGATGTAACCGTCGAATTCGAGGGCAACCTTAGCGATTTCTTCGCGGTCGCGGCGAAGGGTGGCGACACGGTTCTTTTCGATCCATTCGGTGAGGGGCTGCTCGAGGCATGCGGGCCAGCCCATGAAGGCGTTCTGCACGCGCATTGCGTAGGCCTGGCCGAAGCCCTGCATGACGTCTACTTCTTCGCCTCGGGGCAGTTCTGCGATGAGAGTCTTCACGGCGTCACGGATGACAGGTGCGAACTTTTCGAGGCGTTCGGGGGTGAAGTACTTGTCGTTGACGGTGCGGAAGGTGGTGTGTTCGGGTGCGTCCATGCCGTTGGGGACGGCGATGTGGCGGGTGGAGACGACATTGGAGTAGATTTCGGGGTGATCAAGTACGTGCTGTACGTCGGCATTTTTGAAGACGGAGTAGCCCATGAATTCATCGTGGGCGACGGGGCAGCGGCGGCGCATTGCGTCGTAGGCAGCTACCTGGTCTTTCTGCACTTCTTCGCTTCGGAGGTCCCAGTCGTTGTGTACGTTCTCAGTCATTGTTCACCCGTATTCGTAATAGAGTTGTGGTGTGCTGGATGCAGGGGTCCGGGCGATGCACATAGGGCAGGGTCGGGCGTGCATTCGAGCATGTGTAGCCATTATTAGTTGTTAGTTCTTTGACCGTATCACTTAAGGGCTGGTTGCGCAGGATAGGCGTTCCTTGTTTTCTCATTCAACGAACGACTTCGGGTAAGGCGAGGGCCGGGTCAGGGACCGCCCGCCTCATGCGTTTCTACCCCCGGGTCTAGCGCCCGCGTGCGAAGGGGTAGATGCTACCGTCCATCACGCCACGCTCCACCTGCTCCAGGCTCACGCCGCGAGTCTCTGGCAGGTTGCGGAACATCAGCAGCGCAATGACCACGTTCACCACGGCAAAGCCAATGAAGGAGCCGGTCAGACCGACCGCACCCAGAATCACAGGGAACGCCAACGACAGCACACCGTTCATCATCCAGCCGCTAAACGCCGAAATGCCCATACCCGCCGCACGCACATGCAGCGGGAACAGTTCACTCATAATCACCCACGTCGACACGTTCAGGCAGGTCTGCATCGCACCCACAAAGCAGACGATGAGCACCAGCAGAATCCAGGGGCGCGCCGCGTTATCGGCGGGCAGCAGTATGGATGCGCCCGCAATCAGCACGTGGAAAAACGCGGTCGACACATAACCAGTCATGACCATGACTCGGCGCCGTACGCGCTCCATCAGGCGCAGCGACATGATGGAGCCGAGCACCGCAATCGTACCCGGCGCAATATTCGCGATGAGCGCCGCGGATTCGCTGAAACCGGCTTCCTTGAGCACCTTGATGCCGTAGTACATGATCGAGTTGATGCCGGTCAGCTGCTGGCCCGCGCCGACGAGAATACCGACGAGCAGGATGCGCATGAACCAGCCGCGCACGCCCACGCTTTCCTTACCCGCCGCATCGTTCTGGGAGGTTGCCGCCTCCGCCTGCAGGGTGCGCTCAATGTCGGCGATTTCAGCTTCGGCACGCTCGGTGGAGCGGATGCGCTTCATAACCTCCAGCGCCTGTTCACGCTTGCCGACGCGCAACAGCCAGCGCGGCGATTCGGGCACACGCAGCATGCCGACGAACAGGCCTATGGCGGGCAGGGTGCAGATGGCGAACATCCAGCGCCACACACCGTCGTGCTCACCCCATAGGTTGCCAATGAGGGCATTCACGATGAACGCGGCAAGCTGACCACCCACAACCATGAGCTCGTTACGGCCGGAGAGGGAGCCACGAATTTCGTAGGGTGCGAGCTCCGCGAGGAATACGGGCACCACGGCGGAGGCGCCACCGACCGCCAGGCCGAGCAGGGTTCGTCCGGTGATAAGCACGGCAACGTTGGGTGCGAAGACGCAGGTTAGAGCACCAATGAAGAAGATGGTGGACAGCCCAATGATGGTGGTTCGGCGGCCGTACCGGTCGGAGATACGACCGCAGGTGAGCGCGCCAATAGCGGCGGCAAAGGCGAGCGATCCGGTGACCCAGCCTTGGGCGGTGGAATCCATGCCGAGTTCGCGGCTCATGGGTTCGAGCGCGCCGTTGATCACTCCGGTGTCATAGCCGAAGAGCAGACCGCCGAAGGTGGCGATGAGTGCAATGATGCCGAGGTATCGGCGGTGCTTCCCAGTGCCCAGAGGGGGCAGGGTGGAGGCGGTGCGCTGTGCGCTCATGGTGTCCTTTGATGTGCCGGTGGCGGGTGGCTGCGCCGGATTGGTTCCAGGCGGCAGGGGTGGATACATAGATAAGGTGAGGTGCGTCAGATTAGACACACCTCACCTAATCCTAGCGAAAACGCTCGGCGGGTGATATTTATTTCTCGCCGCGGACAGTTTTCAGCATATTTTACGGCCAACACGTGCGACCGTCTGAGTGCCCTGTTAAGAGGGAGCCCGTGTTTAGAACAGCGCAATCTTCTCCGGTGCCGGGAAGATGGCGTCCAGGGCGGCGAGGTCCTCAGTGTCGAAGCGCAGGCAGGTCGCCTGTGCATTGGCGCGTACCTGTTCAGCGCTGGTCGCACCGGCAATGACGGAGGTGACCGGCGACTGCTGTGCGAGCCAGGAGAATGCCGCCTGCACCTCGGTGATGCCGCGCTCGGTGCAGAAGGTGTGGAAGGCTTCGAGCTGGTCCCAGTTGGCGGTGTCGAGCACGTTCTTCTTGGAGTGGGACAGGCGCGAACCGGCGGGAATGTTGTCGCGGCGGTACTTGCCGGTCAGCAGGCCGTTAGCGAGCGGGAAGTACGGCAGCACACCCATGCCGAAGTGTTGTGCGGCGGGCAGGATTTCTAGTTCTGCGCGGCGGTCGAGCAGGTTGTAGTGGTTTTCTGCGACGATGAACCGTTCGGTGCCGAGTTCGTGGGCGCAGTGTTCGGCGTGGGCGAGCTGCCAGCCGGAGAAGTTGGAGTGGCCCAGGTAGCGGACCTTGCCGTCGCGTACGAGCTGGTCGAGGGCGCTGAGGGTTTCTTCGATGGGGGTGTTAGGGTCGGGGCTGTGGTAGAAGTACAGGTCGATGTAGTCGGTGCCGAGGCGGCGGAGGGACCCTTCGACGGCGCGCATGATGTAGCGGCGCGATCCGCGGGCATTGCGGTCGTTGCCGTTGAGGTCGCCGACGGGCAAACCGAATTTGGTGACGATGGTCAGTTCGTCGCGGTCGAGGCCGAGCTGGGTGAGGGCGGTGCCGAACATGGTTTCTGAGAGGCCGGGTTCGGCGCCGTAGAGGTCGGCGATGTCGAAGAAGCTGATGCCGGCATCGACTGCGGCGGCGATGACTTCGTTGGTGCCTTCTTGGGTGCGGGTGGGGGTGCCGGGGCGGCCGAGATTGTTGCAGCCGATACCGACGCTGGGTACGACGAGGCCAGACTTGCCGAGCCTGCGGTAGACGGGAGATTCAATGCGTTCCATGCTTTAACTCTACGTTGTGTGGGCATGTTGCGAGGTTATTTCCCCTCCAGTTGGGAGGCGAAGAGCTTCCTGAAGCGTGATGTAGGGTCGGTCGTTAGGTCCCGGTAGGTTCCTTGCTCCACCACACACCCACCATCCAACACCACCACAGAATCAACACCACGCAACGTCCACGCACGATGAGACACCAACACCACCAAACGCCCAACAGCAGCCACCTTCAACCGAGCAAAAATCTCCTCCTCAGTCTCAGCATCCACAGCACTGGTCGGCTCATCCAACACCCACACCGGCGCATCCCGAAGAACCACACGCGCCAACGCCAAACGCTGCCACTGACCACCCGAAAGACCAACACCACCAAACGACTCACCCAACTGAGCATCCAAACCACCCTCAAGACCACGCACAAAATCATCAGCACAAGCCACCGACAAAGCCGACCACAAATCAGCATCACCAAGACGCTCAACCGCCTCCTGCGGCAAACCCAGAAGAAGATTTTCACGCACAGTCAGTTCATAACGGCCGTAGTCTTGACTCACCAAACCAACATTTGCCAATAAATCATCAGGTGATATGTCCTGTACCGACTTATCTCCGATTAGGATGTCTCCTTTGGAGGGCTTAAGCATACCCATGAGTGCATTTACTAGGGTTGTCTTTCCTGATCCGCTGGGCCCGACAATACCAATGATCTGCCCGGGACCGAAAGTGAGATTGATGTTTTTAAGAGCTAAAGAATCAGCTTTTGGATACTGGATAGCAAGATTCCTAATGGAAACGCTGCAGATTTCAGGGTAGATATCGGCAATCGGATTTTTCTGCTTGGGCTGTGCGCTAGAAATAAACTTGCGATATATATCAATTGCGTTTGACCCCGCTGCCATCGAGCTAAGGTCGCTTCCCATCGAGCCAAGCGAGACTATAGCCGAGGTAATACCTATAACAGCTCCAGCAAGAGCACCGGGAGCCGGCACCGAGGCCGCTAGAAAAATAAGGGCTAAAGCTAGCAATGCAGCGCTTATAAAACCAACAATTGTATATATTCTGAGGATGTAACGAGCTAGGCCAATTTCCTCCTCACCGGATTTTTTCCGTTCTTGATTAGCACGATGCGCAAAGAACGACCGAGCATTAAGAATTGCAAGCTCACGAGCAGTAGTTATTTGTGCAATCTGGTTAGTGCTATGCCACGCGTTGTAGCTATATGAATATATTTTTTCCATTGCCTCAGCATTCTTACTCGAATAGAGATGTGACATAAAGGCAACAGGAATCATGCCTGCAAGCATGCAGAGTGAAGCATATACATTGATCTTTCCTACGGAATAACTAAGGGCTCCCGTCGAAAAAATGATGAATATCAGAGCACCCATAGTGGAAACTTGAGCCCCCAGGCTCCCCCCTGTCACAGCTTCATGAGCTGCCCTTGATGAGCGAGCATAATCACCGCTCGCGATTTCCTGAGAGGAACAAGTCGCCAGACGAGAAGATACGTTCTGAATACCCGTACTTGACATTCGAGAATTTAGAATCATACGCAGAGAGTCTGATGCTTGTCCCAGGGCAATGTATCCTGCCAGCACAAAACTAACCCCCAGCGCTAGCGGGAGCACTTCATCCTGGCTCTGGCCCAAATGCTCAACAAGTCTAGTGACAGCCTCCATCTGCAGAGCAGGGAATAGTGATAGGCACACAACAGACACTAGATAGGAAACGGTCCATACGGGGTGATTTTTGAAAGCATAAACCACGGACCAAACAGTATTAGCCATAATCTTACGCATCTTTATAGTCCCTTTCAGCGGAAGTTTTGCGCCCTGCAGAATCTTCAGAGATCTGATTTTTGAAAATTTCCATAAACTTTCCCTCTGCCTTCAGTAGCTCCCGGTAGGTTCCTTGCTCCACCACACACCCACCATCCAACACCACCACAGAATCAACACCACGCAACGTCCACGCACGATGAGACACCAACACCACCAAACGCCCAACAGCAGCCACCTTCAACCGAGCAAAAATCTCCTCCTCAGTCTCAGCATCCACAGCACTGGTCGGCTCATCCAACACCCACACCGGCGCATCCCGAAGAACCACACGCGCCAACGCCAAACGCTGCCACTGACCACCCGAAAGACCAACACCACCAAACGACTCACCCAACTGAGCATCCAAACCACCCTCAAGACCACGCACAAAATCATCAGCACAAGCCACCGACAAAGCCGACCACAAATCAGCATCACCAAGACGCTCAACCGCCTCCTGCGGCAAACCCAGAAGAAGATTTTCACGCACAGTCAGTTCATAACGGCCGTAGTCTTGACTCACCAAACCAACATTTGCCAACATGTTGTATTTACTCTCAGAAGAAGCACCCTTATACGTTATGCTCCCCTGGGCAATTGGTGTAATTCCAAGAATTGCATTTATTAGCGTTGTTTTTCCCGCGCCCGAGGTACCAACTACTGCAATCATTTGATTATTCATCAGCTCAAGATTAATATCTTTAAGCGCAAAAGACGACGCGCCCTCATACTGAACGGATACATCTTTGCATATAATTTTTGAAATATTTTCACGGTTAGAGTTAGAAGTTTTTATCTCAGAAGCATGGTCGTAAGTATCAGAGTCGCATACCCTTCGGAATTGCTGAACAGATAATGCTCCATTAATAATCTGGCCGAATGAATATCCCACCTCTTGGGTCGCGTTAACACAGGCGATGATTCCAATCAGCGATCCGGCCACATACGATATATCGGCTCCTGAATCCACAAGGAAGTACAGGGACGCAAAGAGTAAGACAGAGCAGAGTAGCCCTGCAACTATGGAGATGATTCCTCTAACACTTTCAAGGCTCAATTCCCTACCGGCTGCCCGGCGTCGCCAGGACGCTACGCGTTGCGAGAAAAATCGGGAGGCTCTCATGAGGTGAAGTTCTTGGGCGCGACTTTGAGCCATCAGATTGTCTAGATAGTAGTTCTCTACCCGATAGTCCTCGTACATTAGGGTGTATATAGCGTAATCACGTTTAGCGAGGATTACCATTGCAATAGATAGGGGTAGTGAACACAGTGCCGCAAAAATTGCTGCCACAATGCTGACGTTCGCAATATTGAGACAGAGAAGTAACACCATTGCGAAGGCACTCACCAGTGCCATAACTGACATGGTGTGAACCTGCAATTCCTGTTTTGATATTGCCTCTCTAGCAGCACGTATATCTTCCTGTGATTTTGTGCTACTTATATCAGATAACGGAAATGTAGATAACTTGTTATTTAACATGCAGTGAACCCGATAGTTCATCTTTGACTTGAGGATGCGCATGTTACTTATGACCCAGCGTTGAGCAATGATATTAATTCCAGCAACAAGGGCAAGAGCAACGATATAAATCCAGGCCGCGCCACCATTTGAACCACTCAAGGCTGATACTGTATTACCGATCAGCAGGGACTGACTCAAGGGAATGCAGGCTATAACGGCTAGTGATAGGGCGGCGCTCACTAGGGTCCCAGGACAGGTTTTCCAGGCTAGGCGGAAAGACCAGAGTATAGAAGAAAATAGATTTTTCATTCTCACCACGCTCACAAAATCATATTGAACTCATCTTTAAGCATCAAAATAACTGAATTGATGGCTTCCCGTTGTGACAACTTATTACAATCCAAGTAGCCACACTGAACCCATGACTTTTCATAAGCTGCAGGATTATATCCATCAATAACATTTCCAACCTCCATCGATTGCTGGCCGGCACTGTCCCAGCAACTATACAATTTTCCAGAGGATGTCAAGACTACCCCTTCTGGCTGGTACCCTAATTCAGACCTTGGGGTTCGACATGTTGAACAATAGCCACTATGCCCAGGGCGAGATATTTTGAAACCTTTCTTCACTGCAACCCTATACGCATTAACATATTTATCAATATATTCATTCGACTCCTTAATAGAATCATGATACATATTTGTATTGTCAATAAGTGCGAAATAAATCGACATGTTATTAGGATGACCAAGATTTATATACAGGTCATCGAGAAGACTCTCTATAGAATTAATGCTCACACTAGTTACATTAACCCTAATACTTACATAAAATCCTTCTTGTAAGAGTAGGAGAATTGAATCAATAATCTTCCGATAACTCCCCCATCCCGACTTAGTTTTTCTGTACATATTATGCACATCTTCAGCTCCATCTATTGTAATCTGAGTGGTATAACAATCTATAATTTTCAAATACTTTATATTTTCTTCATTGATTAGCACACCATTAGTTACCAGAAAACTTCCATTAACCGGCATAAACTTGGTAAGGCATCGGTGAAAATCAAGAATATCTTTTATATACAAAAGAGGCTCACCACCCAAGTAAGTCACAGAAAATTCAGACTTTCCCATATCCCTGGCATACCCAGCAAGAAATCTAGCCATCTGTTCTGTGGTAATTGCCTTATCTCGTTTATTTTGGGGACGGAGTCCACTAGAATCTACCTGATAGCAATATGAGCAAGTCAAATTACAGGCAAAACCTGGATGATACGTTATCGAAAGCGCATCATCAGAATCTTTTTTTAGCTGGCTCATAGATAATAATCTATCCAGCACCCATGGGCGCAAACACGTCCCACCATTAGCAGTAACTAACAAACGAGGCACAATAAAATAATTACCCTTATGCTCCACAAGGGAAATCCTATTTCCTCTTTTAGCCCACACTTCACCCATGACCGACAACTCCTTTGTATCTTTCAGAAGCGTAGCCCTGCCTCCACCCATTAGAGTAAGCACACGCTACAGCAGGTGGAAGCAGGGATACTTCACTTTCTACAGCGGCTTCTGTCCCGGAATCGGCATACGACCACCGCAATGATCAGCGCAACGACCGCCGCCCGCCGGAACAATTTCAATACCGAACAGATTGCACATGAACTTAACCATGAGAACTCCTCGATGAGCAGTTAATGAAGTACGGCTGTACTTCACTAACTAACTCTACTCTTCAATGAAATATAAAACACACATATTTGTACATATCCAAGAATATTAAGCAGACATATCTGCGACAGTGCCGGGCACCCAAGAGCCAGCTGACGCCTCGACCAGCAACACCTCCCAGCCCCTCCCTTCGTCACAGTTGGTCATATTAAGTTCTTAAGTTCATATTTCGCCCCAATGTCATGTCCAGAAATATTAGGACATCAACCGCCGCATCTCTTGCACACCCTCGGAGGCGGTGGGTAGAGTGAAAGCGTTATCTATCAAGAGCGACCGAGAGATCTGGCTCATCGACGTCGCAGCAACCTCGCCAGTATCCCCCACCGTCACGGTGCAGGGTACGGACAAGGTGCTCCCGCCAGAACCGATAGAGAAGAATACCCTTCGGCACCCCACGATGAGCCGTACCCACAAACCGGTACAGCGCATCCTGCAGAAGAATTCACGCACCCTCCCGGTGCGTATCTATCGGGTGAACACGAAGGAAGGTTATGACGACAGTTCACCCGGCTCTTTCTTTTGAGCTATTCCCACCCCGCTCACACGCAAGCTGCGAGTCGCTACTCCACACCATTGCCGAGCTTGAGGGCACCAACCCCGACTACGTATCGGTCACCTACGCCGGTGACGCGAAGCGCCGCCAGAAGACCCTCGCACTACTCGACCACCTGGTGCATGAAACCTCCCTCACCCCGCTGGCTCACCTAATTTGCGCAGGCCATTCGGTACACGAGCTGGAGCGTGCAGTCCGCCTGATTCTGGGTCTGGGTGTGCGCGGTTTCCTGGCTCTTCGCGGTGATATTCAGAAAGGTCAGGTTTCTGAACTTCCTTTCGCCCGCTACCTGGTGGAGCTCATTCGCCGCGTTGAGCGTGAAGATTTCGCCCACCTGGCGGCTGGCAAGGTGTCAATTGGTGTGGCGGCATACCCGCAGAAGCACCCCGAGTCCGCATCCCTGCTGCAGGATATTGAGATTCTACTGTCCAAGCAGCGTGCCGGCGCGGACTTCGCAATCACTCAGGTGTTCTTTGAGGATGAGCGCTACAGCGCCCTGGTCGATTCGGCGCACCTGGCAGGCGTGGATATTCCGATTATTCCGGGCATCATGCCGGTAACCTCCCTGAAGCGCCTACAGAACCTCTGTCAGATGGCGGGCATGGAAGTCCCGGCGGACCTCGCCTACGCCCTAGAGACGGCAACCAGTAGCGCTGAGATGCACCGCATCGGTGTTGAGTACGCGCTGAACCAGTGCCGCACCGTGATGGACGCGGGCGCACCGGGTCTGCACTTCTTCACCTTCAACGAGCATGCCGCGGTGCTGGACGTTCTGGACCAGCTGGATTTGCCGCGGTACAGTAACCGATTCTCTCAGTCGCTGAGCGAACTGGAATACGCCTAAAAACCCCGCTTTAACCCATAACGCTCCTTGTCGGATGCGTTTCCACTTTCTCCCCCACAAATATTCCGGGAGTTGTTGAGTTCTCCGTTTTACCGCCCATAGTCGGGTGGTAAAACACCGGAACTGACTCCCCTATCTATCCCCAGTAAAGGAATAACTATTATGTCGAACACCGCATTCCCCGCCGCAACCATTGTTGGCTACCCCCGCGTGGGCCGCTTCCGCGAACTGAAGAAGGCTCAGGAGGCTTTCTGGAAGGGCAAGGCAACCCTGCAGGAGCTGCAGGACACCGCTGCTGACGTACAGCGCACCTACTTCGAGCGCGTAACCGCTGCGGGTCTGAAGGCTGATAACTACTCGATTCCGGCGGCCTTCTCCTACTACGACCAGGTGCTTGATGTGGTTCGCCTGTTCACCCTGGTTCCCGAGCGTCTGGCTGAGGCTAAGGACGGCCGCGGCCTGCTGGATCTGCCCGGCTACTTCGCACTGGCGCGCGGTACCGAGACCCTACCTCCGCTGGAGATGACTAAGTGGTTCGATACCAACTACCACTACCTGGTACCCGAGATTGGTGCGTCCACCGAGATTAAGCTGAACCTTGAGGCTATTGACGAGCAGCTTAAGGTGGCAAAGCAGGCTGGCGTGAAGGTTCGCCCGCAGATTGTTGGCCCGCTGACCCTGCTACTGGGCGCTAAGGCTGAGCAGGGTTCCGCTGAGGACTTCTCCCCCGTTGACCGTCTGGATGAGTTTGTTGCCGCGTATGCTCAGGTGCTGGAGCAGCTGGCTGAGCGCGGTGTTGAATGGGTCCAGCTGGATGAGCCGGGCCTGACCGTGGACCGTGCTGACAACGCGAAGGTTGCTGAACTGGCCGAGCACACCTACCGCACCCTGGCTGCTGGCGAGAAGCGCCCGCAGATTCTGGTGACCAGCCCTTACGGTTCCCTGCGTGAGAACCTGCCGGCACTGCTGAGCACCGGTGTTGAGGCATTGCACCTTGACCTGGTGCACGGCGTGTACTCGAAGGCTGAGCTGGAGTCTGTTTCTGCCGCTGGTGTGCACCTGGTTGCCGGTATTGTGAACGGCCGCAACGTGTGGCGTGCCGATGTTCGTGCGGCTCTGAAGACTCTGGAGGATCTGCCGGGAGCATCCGAGGGCGGCGTGTCTGTGGCTTCTTCGACTTCCCTGCAGCATGTGCCGCACGACCTGGCTCTGGAAGACCCGGCCGAAGTTCCGGTGGACGGCCTGTCATTCGCTGATCAGAAGGTCGCTGAGATTGCTCTGCTGGCTCGTGGCCTGGCTGGGGGTGAGGCTGTTGTTGAGCCGGAGTTGAAAGCTGCTGATGAGGCACTGGCTCGCTTCGCCGCTGACCCGCGCAAGCACAACGACGAGATTCGTGCCCGTGCCACCGCTGTGGTTGCTGAGGACTTTGACCGCCCGACCATTGATGTTCGCCGTGCGGCCCAGGCTGATTTGAACCTGCCGAAGCTGCCGACCACCACTATTGGTTCTTTCCCGCAGACCGCTGAGATTCGCCGCCACCGTGCGGAGGCTCGTGCGGGCAAGATTTCCGCTGAGGAGCTGAACGGCTTCCTGCGTGACGAGATTGCTTCGGTCATCGCACTGCAGGAGGATCTGGACCTGGACGTGCTGGTTCACGGTGAGGCTGAGCGTAACGACATGGTTCAGTACTTCGCTGAGAATTTCGATGGTTTCGCAACCACCCGCCACGGCTGGGTTCAGTCCTATGGTTCGCGTTGCACTCGTCCCTCGATTCTGTTTGGTGACGTGAAGCGTCACGGTGATGGCCTGCGCGGTGAGGCGTTCACCGTTCCGTGGAGCTCCCACGCACAGTCGCTGACTGAGAAGCCGGTCAAGGGTATGCTCACCGGCCCGGTGACGATCCTGGCGTGGTCCTTCGTGCGTGACGACCAGCCGCGTCGCGAGACCGCTAACCAGGTGGCTCTGGCTCTTGCCGATGAGATTGCTGACCTGGAGCAGGCGGGCATCCGCATCATTCAGGTGGATGAGC
Organism: Rothia similimucilaginosa; assembly: GCF_029850985.2. Classification (NCBI taxonomy): domain Bacteria; kingdom Bacillati; phylum Actinomycetota; class Actinomycetes; order Micrococcales; family Micrococcaceae; genus Rothia; species Rothia similimucilaginosa. Next base: position 2,011,609 of record NZ_CM138149.1, read on the forward strand.
CGGCTCTGCGTGAGTTGCTACCCTTGCGCCGCGATGAGCAGCCGCAGTACCTGGATTGGTCGGTGAATTCCTTCCGTCTGGCGACCAGTGGCGTGAAGGATTCCACTCAGATTCACACTCATCTGTGCTACTCGGAGTTCAACGAGATTATCGACTCGATTAATGCTCTGAATGCTGACGTGACCAGCATTGAGGCGGCTCGTTCGCACATGGAGTTGCTGGCTGACATTCCGGAGAGCTTCGTTTCCGGTTTGGGCCCGGGCGTGTGGGACATCCACTCCCCGCGTGTTCCTTCGCAGGATGAGATTGAGTCTCTGCTGAAGGCTGCGATTGGTTACGGTACCATTGCTGACCTGTGGGTGAACCCTGACTGTGGTTTGAAGACTCGTGATTACGAGGAGACCAAGCAGTCTTTGCATCACCTGGTAGCTGCTACGAAGGCTATTCGCGAATCCCTCTAGGAGTCGCCTATTGGTTCCGCTGCCTGCCGTGGGTTGACCGGATGATGGTTTGCTCGCGGTGACTTGCGGCAGGTGGCGGCTGTTCGGCTTCGTGCCGGTATGCGTACCGACTGTATGCCGAGCTTTTGGGGATAGATAACGGGCCCGCCCGCACGGATTCTTCTGCACCGTACGGGCGGGTTTTCCTGTGCTTATTGGCTACGTTTGTTGGATGCGCTGGTTTTCTGTACGGTTTTTGGGTGCAGGTTTGGTGTGGTGTTGGCTGTGGGCTGGTCTTAGTCGTGTTCAAGTGGTTTTCTTTTTGAACTTAGGGTATAAATTACTCTAAATTTAGTTGTGGTCTGACCAAAATATGCATTTACTCAACAGGAAAAGTATTTATATTCATTACGCCATATGCGGCACTGTTGCCCAGTAGACAGATGTGCATCACACATTTTCTAGACATCCCTGGAATTTCAAGGCTAGAACAGTATTTATAGAATAGTCACTCTGAATATTTGTTCACCTCCGTGAACAATTCAGTGAAAATATGCCCAATAGATTAGTATTTTTATAAGACCCCGCCTCTAGAATGCCAAACATGACTACTACCGCTTCATCAAAGAAGAAGAAGGGTTCCGTACCCCACTGGCTTGCCATTCCGGCGCCCAAGCCTCAACTCAGCGAAGCTGAAGTTTCTGCAAAGTACCCGCGCATGCGCCTGCAGGTCTTCATGGGCATTTTCATCGGTTATGCGACCTTCTACCTGATTCGTAACAACGTCCCGCTGGTCACCCCGATCCTGACCAAGGAGCTTGGCTTCAGCAACGCTGCAATCGGTGCACTGTCCACGGCGCTGCTGCTGGCTTACGGCTTCAGCAAGTTCTTCACCGCAATGATTTCTGACCGCTCTAATGCGCGTCTGTTCTTGCCGATTGGTCTGGTGCTTTCGGGTGTTGCAAACATTCTGCTGGCAATGACCGGTTACATGGGTGAAGGCGCGGGTGCAGCGGGCTACGGTGCGGCTATTGCCTCCATCATGGCGACCATTATGGTCTTCAACGGCATCTTCCAGGGCATGGGTTGGCCGCCCTCCGGCCGTGTGCTCGTGAACTGGTTCTCCACCAGCGAGCGCGGTACGAAGGTGTCCTGGTGGAACACCGCCCACAACGTTGGTGGTGCGCTGTCCGGTCTGCTGGTTGCGTGGGGCTTCTCCATGTTCGGCAAGACCTGGGAAGTTGCTTTCTGGTTCCCTGCTGTTATCAGCTTCGTTCTGGCGTTCGTCGCGTGGCTGCTTATTCGTGATAACCCCGAGGCGGAGGGCCTGCCCACCGTTGACGTGTACCGCAACGACCCGCACAAGGTTGAGTCCACCGCTGAAGATCGCGCAGAGTCCACTTGGACCACCATCCGTAAGCACGTACTGACCAACTCGACCATGGTGTATCTGGCTCTGGCAAACGTGTTCGTGTACACCCTGCGTTACGGCGTGCTGGTGTGGGCGCCGAAGTACCTGCACGATGTGCGCCACGCATCCCTTGAGGGTGGTATTGCGGGCTTCTCGATTCTGGAGCTTGCCGGTATTGGCGGCACCGTCCTGTGCGGTTACGTTTCTGACCGCATGTTCAAGGGTCGCCGCTCCCCCGCGGGTATCCTCTTCCTGATTGCAACTGTCGGTGCGATTCTGCTGTACTGGTTGCCCTCTTCGGATGCGCCGCTGTGGATTGCCTACGTTGCGTTGGCTCTGATTGGTGGCCTGATTTACGGCCCGGTCATGCTGATTGGTCTGCAGGCTATTGACCTGTCCCCCTCGCATGTTGCGGGTACCGCTGCGGGCTTCACCGGTCTGTTCGGTTACGCGCTGGGTGCAACCCTGGCTTCTGCTGGTATCGGCATTATTGTTGACCATTGGGGTTGGAGCACCGCGTTCGTCTTCATGATTGTGTGCTCGGGTCTGGCGGTTTTGTTCCTCTGGCTGGTTAATGGTGCTGAGAAGCGTCTGATGGCTGAGCGTGCAGAGAAGCTGGCAGCTCGGGCATAATTGCCCGATCTTTCGTGTAGGGAAGCCACACCTTTGCTGGTGAGTCACCATATGGTGGCTTGTCGGTAATCGTGTGGCTTCTTACGTTAAGAACCTAGAATGGAACCATGACTACTAACTCTGGAATCACTAAAGAATGGGTGGATGAAACCGTCAAGCCGGGCGACGATTTCTTCCGCCACGTCAACGGTAAGTGGCTGGCAACCCACGAAATCCCGGCGGACCGCCCCAAGGACGGCGGCCTGTACACCCTCCGCGATAACGCAGAGAAGCACGTGCGTGAGCTGGTGGAGAAGATCGCGAAGGAGCAGCCGGAGTCCCGTATTGGCGCACTCTACAACTCCTTCATGGACGTTGAGAAGATTGAGGCGGACGGCCTGGAACCTCTGCTGAAGGAAATCGCCCCGATTCTGAACTCGGCAACCCCCTCCCACCTGGCTGTAACCCTGGCACTGCTGTCTCGTGCGGGCCTGCCGCAGCTGTTCGCCTGGTACACCAGCAACGACCCGAAGGACCCGAAGAATTACACGTTCTTCCTGTACCAGTCGGGTCTGGGTCTGCCGGATGAATCCTACTACCGTGAAGAGAAGCATGAGCAGGCGTGCGCGGCGTATGTTGAGCATATTGCTCGCATGTTTGAGCTGACCGGTCTGGCTGAGGGCTTCGGCCTGACCCCGGAGCAGGCGGCTCAGCTGGTGTTCACTCACGAGTCTGAGCTGGCTCGTCTGCACTGGAACGTCGTGGAGAACCGTGACGCGGAGGCGACCTACAACCCGTACCAGGCGAACGAGCTGGACGAGAAGTTCCCCGGCTTCCCGTTCTCCCAGTGGCTACTGGCGCTCGGTGCCGACCCGGAGACCCTGGGTCAGGTTATTGTGGCTCAGCCGTCCTTCTTTGAGGGTGCGGCTAAGCTGTTCACCTCCATCCCGCTGATGAGCTGGAAGCTGTGGGCTGTGTGGACCGTTCTACGTTCACGTGCGCCGTTCATGTACGACGAACTGGTTCAGGAGAGCTTCAACTTCTACGGCAAGACCCTCTCCGGTACCCAGCAGATTCGTGAGCGCTGGAAGCGCGGCGTGGGCGCTGTCGAGAAGGCTCTGGGTGAGGAGATTGGCCAGGAGTACGTGGCTGTACACTTCCCGCCCTCGCACAAGGAGAAGATGCTGGTTCTGGTCGGCAACCTCCTGGAGGCGTACCGCGAGTCCATTGAGTCGCTGGACTGGATGACTGAGGCAACCCGTCAGAAGGCGTTGGAGAAGCTGTCGAAGTTCGTCACCAAGATCGGTTACCCCGATAAGTGGCGTGACTTCTCCACCCTGGAACTGGTGCCCGGTGACCTGTTCGAGAACCTGCGCCGTACCGGTGCGTTTGACGCTGACTGGCTGATTGCCCGCAAGGGTCAGCCGGTGGATAAGGCGGAGTGGCTGATGACTCCGCAGACCGTGAACGCGTACTACATGCCGCCGGCGAATGAGATCGTATTCCCGGCAGCGATTCTGCAGCCGCCGTACTTCAACCCGGACGCTGACGATGCGGCGAACTACGGCAATATCGGCATGATTATTGGCCACGAGATTGGTCACGGTTTTGACGATCAGGGTTCCCGCTACGACGGCGACGGCAAGCTGGAGAGCTGGTGGACTGAGGAGGATTACGCGAAGTTCAAGGAGCGCACCTCCGCGCTGGTGGAGCAGTACAACGCGTACGTTCCGGTGGGTCTGGACCCGAAGTTCCACGTGAACGGTGAGCTAACTCTGGGCGAGAATATTGGCGACCTGGCTGGCATGTCTATTGCGTTGAAGGCGTACCGTCTGGCTTTGAAGAAGCAGGGCATTGAGTCGCTGGATAACGCGCCGGTGATTGACGGCATGACCGGTATTCAGCGTTTCTTCCTCTCGAATGCTCGCGGCTGGTGTACGAAGTCCCGCCCGCAGCATGCTGAGGTGATGATTTCGGTAGATCCGCATTCGCCGGATGAGTTCCGTGTGAACGGTGTGGTGCGTAATATTGATGAGTTCTATGAGGCGTTTGGCGTCTCTGAGAGCGATGCGCTGTACCTGGCTCCGGAGGAGCGCGTGCGTATCTGGTAGCACCTCGATAAGGGTATATGCTTTATTGCGCATATATGTGAGGCGCCCGCCTCGTGGTTTTCGAGCCACGGGGCGGGCGCCTTTCTGTTGTAGAAACTACACGTTTCTAGACTACTGAACTTTAGGAGTCAGAAGACGAGGACGAAGCAGAAGCCGAGGAAGAGGAAGAGGAATAAGCACGCATACCGGTCAGCTTCCACGCACCGTTCTCGTACACGCCGTGCAGGGTGCGCTCCACCTCGTCCTTACGTTCCGCTTCAGAGGGAGCTTCCTGCACGCGGTCCTTGCTTGCAATAAACTCGCCGGGATCCATGGTCAGGCGAATATTCCAGTTGTAGGTGTCGCCCTCACGCTCGGGCTGCGGGGTGAGCATGGTGATGACAACGGACGCGTCGTGCATCCAGGCTTCACCCTTGATCAGCTTCTCACCGACGGTGCCGCTTTCCGGCTCAACCAGGTTCTTCAGCTCGGACTTGTCGATTGTATATTCACGCAGGGGTTCGGTCTTACCGGTGCGCATGTAGTATTCCAAGGCTGCGCCGAAGAACACAATGGACTGATACAGGCCCTCCACTCTGTTCTCATTAGCGACGGCGGGCTTGGCCGCCCAAGTACATCCCCGAGCTTTTCGTAGAGTTCGGCGATTACAAGGACATGGATGCTCTCATCAAGGTCATCTGCTACACCCGCACGTACGAGATTGGCTCCCCGAAGCCAGGGAGTACCGACAGACCCCAGAGCACCAGCAGTGCATCCTTGATGCCTCATCTAAATAGTGTTAATTCAGATGTAGCACCGTATAGAGAAAGCCCCGAGGCCGAGAGTTCACTCTCTCAGCCACGGGGGCATCACCGTATCAGCGTGTCCTCACGCGGCAAGCACTAGGAAGCGCGGCGGTGGGAACGCAGCACCATCACAGTGCCGGCACCAAGCACCAGTACGCCACCCACAGCCACAGACACCGCACCGAAACCAGTGCGGGCAAGGCCGCCCTGCTGGGAGCTAACGCCACCCGACGCAGCAGACACACCGGGCTGACCCAAGGAGCCGCCAGCAGAACCATCAGTCGAACCCTTCGCGTTCACGTCACCGGCAGCACCGGAAGCACCAGCCTGACCGGACTGACCAGCCTGCGCAGCACCAGACTGTGTGGAGCCGGGCTGGTTGGCACCAGCGGTACCGCCCGGGGTTGCCGAATCCACACGGCGCACACCGCTAAAGTCGTCCGACGCAGCGTTCGGGTCCTTCGGCACGGCAGTCTCAAACGAGCACGCATCCGACGCCTTCTTACCCACAGCAACCGCAAGCTGCTGCACCGGGCTGTTTACCTCAGTACCATCAGCCAGGGTCGCAGAATAGTGCACGTCAAACATGTACTGGCCAGGCTCGGAGAACACCCAGTTCGCGTGCGCGTGCGTCGCGTAATCAATGTCGATCGTGGTCTTGCCGGTCGTCGAATCCAGCAGCACATCCGCACCGTTCAGCGACTCGGTGAACATGCCGAAGCGTGCACCCTCAGGCATGACCTTCGGAACCACGTGCAGGCGCACGGGGCCGCGCAGCTGCGAGTAGTCGATGTCCTGCGTGTTGTAGCCGGGCCAGGGCAGGCCGCTCTGCTGGGTCTGCGGCAGGCCGTAGAAGGCGGTGCCGACCGGGCCCATAAAGTTCAGCTTCTCGTCAGCCATACGTTCGGTGCGTACACGGCGGGCGTTCTCGCTCATGGTCCACACGACCGAATCGAGCGGGCGCACGGTCGAGTCAGCGTCAATGATGCCGCTGTCGTCACGCAGACCCACGGACAGCTGGCGGTCCTTCAGGGTCGCCTGGATGTCCAGGTGGCCGTGCGAGATCTTGGTGCGGCCGTCAATCTTGCCGGGTACGCACTGGTTGCCGGGGGTTCCGGGGGTGGACGGCTCAGCAGAGGGTGCCGGAGCAGGTGCACTCGGTTCTGCGGAGGCGGTCGGCACTGCCGGCACAGTCGGAACCTCGCTGGGGGATACCGACGGAACGGTGCTGGGCTCAGCGGTCGGAGCCTCACTCGGCTTAGCAGAAGGCTCAGCAGAGGGCGCGGCGGTAGGCTCAGCGCTCGGCGACGGATCCACCGGAGCAGGCTTCGGCGCATCGTTAATGGGTGCGCTATCGGGAGCCAAAGCACCGTGTGCGGTGTACTTGGTGCCCGGCTCGTAGTTCGCCGCAACCTCAGTGGTGGAGGCAGAAGCATTCATATCCGGGTGGGTCAGCATCTTCACGCGCAGAGCGGTGCCCTTGTAGAAGGACTCGTCACGGAAGGTAAAGCGCGCCACGCCGTCCTCGACCGAGCCTTCCAAATCGAGGTAGGGGTAGACCGGGTCATCCTGGGCGTAGAAGCCGCCACGCAGGAAGCCGCGCACCTTCGGGTCTTTGAAGCGGACCTCAACGGTGCTGAAGCCGTTGCCGTTCGGGGTGACGGTTACGTCGTAGTCCATGCTGGTCGGCGTGTACTGCCCGGTGCTGAGCACGGTATTCGCTTCGTCCGGGATTTCTTCGGGCCAGGAGCCGTTACCGTCGTCGCTATAGACGCTCTCGGCGCGGCCGGGCTCATAGGCGAGCTTATGCGAGATCCAGCGGGACGCCTCCGCGCTGTTCTCGTCGGAGGTGTCGGGGGTGAAGACCGCCTGCAGCTGGGAACCTTCGCTACCGAGCATTTCAGACCAGGTGGCGGTACCGTTCACGACCGGCAGGTCGGTCAGGAAGTAGCCGTTGTTGTACAGGGTCAGGGTGCCCTTGAGGTTCTTGTTCGCAGCGGTGAAGGTAATGTCGCTGAGCTTATCGTCAGCATCCTTGTTCTTTGCCGGATCAGCATCCAGACGGTGCGGTGCCACGGAGAGTACATACTTCGCGGCGTCCAGGTCACCGACGGGTGCCGCATTGTAGCGGTCAACGGTGGGCACGGCGGTGGGGGTACCGTCACCGAGGACCGGCTGCATGCCACCAACCTGCCAGACCAGCTTCGACGGTTTGGAGCTAATGATGCGACCGTCAGTGGAGCGCGCCACGGTGCGGTAGGTGACCACGTAGCGGCCGGGGCGGGTGAAGGTCGTGGTGTTGTGGGTATGGCTACCCTTGTCGAGCAGCCAGGAGTGCCAGCCGGTGGAGCTACTGGAGAGCATGCGGTAGATGTCGGCGGGCGCGTCGTCCGGGTTGTAGCGGAAGAGCTCCATACGGCCTGGACCCTCAACAGAGAGGATGTCGGTGACAAACACGCCGTCACGGAAACGGTCGGTGGGGATCTTGGTGGAGGCGCCCAGACCAGCCCAGATGGGGTCCTGGTTGCCGGAGGTCAGGTGCGGTGCCATGTAGAGGGTCTGGCCGGGTTCGCCGAGGAACGCCAGGGAGGGAGATTCGCCCAGGGTCATGGTGTACTGCGACTTGCCGTCGCGGCCACTGTAGCCCTTGCCGACCCAGTTGACGGTTTTGTCCAGTTCGTAGGTGTCTGCGCCGGTCTTGTAGGGGTTCGCCTCGTTCATGAGGACGAAGGTGCCGTTCTGCTCGTCCCAGTATGCCTTGGGGGCGTCGACGTGACCCTTGGTGGTGACGATTTTGCCGTTATCGGGGCCTGCGGCGGCGGGCAGGGAGGGGGCTGCGCCAGCGAGCGCGAGCAGTGCTGCGGCGGAGAGGAATGCGGCTGCGCGGCGGAGGGCGGGCTTACCGCCGGGGATGAAGAGTGCGGGGGTGTGTATGGTGATCCGTCGTTGGGTCTGCTTCTGAGAGTTCATGACAACCTTTCTCATTTTTCTATTTCTTAGGGTAACCCTTTTGCAAATAATTGTCATTTGGAAACTAACTGAGTATAGTGATTCTCAGAAACACATGTGTGCAGAGGCTCGCCCAGAAACGCACACCACGTACATCCACAAAGAGAAACCGGCACGCACGCGCCTACCAACGCGGTAGAAACCCGAAAAGCCCCAGCACCGGGCAAACCCCGAAAGTATCGGGCAGCACGCCAGCCAACGAGCAGTCATCCAAGGAGCTACCATGCAAGGACGCACCAAACCCCTGAGCCTACTCAGCGCAACCACCCTCGGATGCACCCTCGCACTCGGGGCACCCCTCGCCCTCCCCCAGGTCGGCACCTTCACCGCCGCACAGGCACAGGAAAACCAAGTCGGTACCCAGACAGGTACCGAGTCGCGCACCTACGTCAACTACGAAGGTGACTACGTCATCGCGGGCGTACACACCGAAATGCTCAACGCATTCCTCGACGGCAACCAGTTCACCCTCGGCACCCTCGCAGACACCGGCCCCGGCAAGCAGGGACGATTCAACCCCGCCCGCACCGTCTTCCACCTGCCCGACGTCGAGGACGCACACACCAACGTCGTAGCAGGCTACGACTACATTGCCCCCGAAGGCACCGACATCTTCTATATTCCCTCCACCCGCACCCGCGGCCTGCTCTACCCCGGCCTCGGTGCGGAAGGAATCCGCCCCGGCACGCTCAAGAACAACACCATCAACCTTGAACTCGTGCGCAGCAGCGTACCCGAAGGCGGCCGCGCCGAAGTCTTCACCGAATCCGGCCGCGACAACCCGCGCGTCTTCAGCACCAACGACCAGCTCGCACCGCACACCATCACCTCTGGCGGTCACGAGCACCTCAGCTGGGCATTCACCCGCAAGGGCATCTACCAGCTGACCTTCCGCGCCACCGCAACCCTTGCTGACGGCACCCCGGTCAGCTCCGAGGCGACCTACACCATCGCTGTGGGCGCCAACGCTGAGGACGGCTTCGAGCTCCTGAACGCGCAGAACGCCGCGAAGGAAGCGGCAAAGGAGAGCACGAGCGAAGCAACCACTACCCCCGAGGCGATCGCTACCGCTACCAAGAGCGCCGCCAGCACATCTACTTCCACCTCCGCAAGTACTGAGGCGAGCACATCCACCGGTATTCGCCGCGTGGATGCATCCGTGAACGGTCAGAACGCCGCACAGATGACCGACCCGAGCGGTGCGAAGGCAGAGGCAAATGGTGAGCAGGCATCCCAGGGTGGATCCGGTGTTACCGCTATCAGAGGCACCGACAACACCAATAACGGCTCCGACAAGGGCGAAAGCAAGGACGGCAACTCCCACGGTGTGAAGGGCTCCAGCGTGAAGGGCTCCAACGCCCGGAACATCAGCGCACCCAGCACCGGTAGCGGTGTGCTGTCCTCCGGTCTGCCCGGTAGCCTGAACCAGCAGTGCATCGCCACCGAGGTTCCCGCCGAAGATGCCAAGGACTCCAAGGACGCTCAGAAGGACAACAAGCAGAGCAACCAGGCAGCCCAGGCGCCGACCAGCATCCCCACCATCGCTGTGGTCAACTCCGCCGAACATAGCGGCCGTGAAGAAGTCACCCACGGCCACTTTGACGTGGGCCCGGTCCTCAACGGCGGCAACCTCACCAGCAGCGTGAAGGACGACCGCACCAGCCCCGCCCGCCACGTCTCCCCCGGCGCCCTCGAGTTTGTACTCAATGACGCCGCGAAGATCAACCTGCCCGCAGGCATGGAGAATATCGCCCCGGCGGGCACTCCCGTGCACATGATTGGTGCAACCCAGCAGCAGGGCGTGCCCTGGCTCGGCTGGAGCACCCAGGACCCCGAACTGCTCAAGCAGCTCGACGGCCCCGTCACCATGAGCCTCAACGGTTTTGAGGGCCCCGGCACCATGTCCACTTTCCTCTCCGGTAACTTCGGTTCCGCCGGTCAGAAGGTCTTCGATTCGCGTAGCGGCGGCTCCTTCCAGGTGCCCGCAAACACCCACCAACACAGCAACTGGGTGTTCACCGCTGAGGGTCGCTACACCGTGACTATCGGCTGGACGGCACGCCTGAAAAACGGCCAGCAGGTCAGCAGCGAATCGGTTCTGCACTTCACCGTTGGCAACCCCGATAACGCCCCGGCAAGCAACAACGCGCAGGGTGCGCAGAACGGCAGCGAGAAGAGCACCGCTAAGAACCCCGTCAACGGCACCATAGACGAAGCCACCGGCATCGTCACCAAGCCCGACGGATCCAAGGTACGCATCGTCGGTAAGACCGCCTCCGGTGAGGATTGCGCCCTGACCAGTCAGGAACTCGCGAACGCTCAGAAGGCAGCCGCGGCAGGTAAGCTGCCGAATACCGGTGTGGTCATCGACCCGTTCATGGTCAGCACCTCCATTCTGGCACTGGCACTCGGTGCCATGATTCTGCGTTCGGCACGCCGAAAGGGCCGCAGCGGTGACACCGCATAGCAGACATACCGGCAACCGCGCGCAAGCATATAGTCGGCGTACCGCCCTCACCCTCGCCTCCCGTATCGCGGTGGGTGCGGGAGTGGGGGCTAGCGCCTTCGCACTGAGCGGATGCGCAGGCACCGTGAATGCGTCCTCCGACCGGATGCGCGTGGTCGCCACGACCCCGATTCTGGCGGATTTGGCGCAGCAGATTGCCGGGGAGCGCGCCAGCGTGCACTCTCTGGTGCCTGCCGGTGCTGACCCGCACTCGTATGAGCCGAGCCTGCGCGATATCCGCGATGTCGCCTATACCCGCTGTGCTCTGACGAACGGTCTTCTGCTGGAGCAGCGTAAGCTCAGCAAAATGGTTGAGGCGAACCTGCCCGCCGGGGTCGTGTCCGTGGCGGTGGCGGAGAAGATTGAGCAGTACGGCGGCAAGCTGGAAGCCATTGTTGAAGATGCCTCCCTAGACTCTATCTGGCTGGGGTTGCGTGTTGAAGAGGGCGGGCAGAACGAGTCTGCCCCCACCGACTCTTCGGATGCAGGCATGCGCTTTGAGGTGCAGAGCGTACGGGCGCGAACCTCCACGGATTCCTCGAATGCGCAGTTAGCGGCGTTCATTACGCAGACCTTCGGTGCGGTGGAGATGCTGTGCGATTCGCATGCGCGCGGCGTGAACCTCACCCGTGAAGGGGACACAGCGATCCGTACCGGCGATATGGGTTCGCTGGAGCTTCCTTTGCAGGCGCATACGCACCTGTCGTGGGCATTTAGTGATGCCGGCGAGTACGCGATTGAACTGAGTGCCACCGCGGTCAATGCGCCGGAGTCCGTGCGTTCTTCGCGCGGCACCCTGTACTGCGTGGTCGGTCGTGACCCGCAACAGCTGGTGGACCGCCTAGCGAAGGAACAGAACGTTTCCGCTTCGGACATCAAGGTTCTTTCGGCAGGTCACGCCGATATTACCGCACGCACCGGCGACGGCAGGCTCGTGCTTCGGGCGGATTCCTCCCAGGGTGCCGTAGAGCACGAGCTGAACCACACCGTAGTCGCGGTCCCCTCCCGGACTCTGCAGGAGGTGCCCGCGGGCGGTAGCTACCGTTTTCTGCGTTCGGGTGCTTCGGAGCATCGCGGTCAGGTGTACCTGCTGGCGCAGGCTGTTCTGGGTAAGCACGTGCACGGCGAAATCGACCCGCACATTTGGCATTCAGTACCGAACGCGAAGGCGAGCGTGCAGGTCATTCGTGACGCGCTCATCTCCGCCGATCCGGCGGGTTCGAGCGAGTATGCGACCCGCACCGAGCAGGTGATGAAGGAGCTTGATGCCCTGGACGCTCAGCTGCGTCAGGTGTATGGAGCCCTTCCGGAGTCGGCACGCAATCTGGTCACCACGCACGACGGTTACCGCTACCTGGCGAGCACCTACGGGTTGCATATTGCCGGTTTTGTGAGTGCTAGTGCCAGCGGCGAGCCGAGTATTCAGCAGCGTCAGCGTTTGCGTCGCACGGTCGAGGATTTGAAGGTTCCAGCGATTTATCTGGATAAGTCCACGGCGATGCGTTCACCGGTTCTGACGGAGCTGGCTCGGGAGGCCCAGGTGCGTACCGGGGTGCTCTATTCGGACACTCTGGATGCGCAGGCTCCTCACTACGCGCAGATGATGTTGGCGAATGCTCACACGATTGCGCTGTGCTCGGGGAATGGCGCTGGGCACAGCTCCGGCGGCGATTCTGGAGATAGCTCTTCGGGTGCTAGTTGCTCGGAGGCGAGCACATCGTAACCCGGTTTTCAATCTCCCCACAAGCTCATATAGCCGTATCAGTATATAGATAATCTTTCACACACCGTTTCGGTCATGATCCAAGTTCGGTCATGATCTAAGGAAGTCCTCATGATGAACTCAACCACCCGCCTCTCTCGTAGCCTGCCCGCCCTGGCTCTGGGCACCAGCCTGATGCTCGCACCCCTGGGCGTGGCACACGCGGAGACCACCCCGCCAACCGCAGAGAGCGCCTCGACTCAGCCGAGCGACAGCAACCTCAGCCGCGGCGAGCGCGCCCTCACCCAGACCCTGTCGGCGGAGCAGCCGGTTGCATCCGGTCGCACCGAAATTTCCTCCGGTCACGTGGATATGGGCCCTCGTTTCAACAACGGCAAGTTTGAGCTCATGCTCCACGACGATCACGGTGAAACCCCCGTCTGGCGCAGCCTGGACGAAGTCATCTACCGCGGTAGCGACCAGGCGATTCTTGAGGTGCCGAACGACCCACGCTACTCCTTCGTGGGTGCACCTGCCGGTTCTAAGGTATACGTGATTCCGCAGACCGAAGCTAAGGGCGTGATTTGGCCGGGGTGGAACACCCAGGATCCGCAGCTGGTGTCCAAGCTGAACCGCGGCGTGAACCTGACACTGGAGCAGGTGAGCGGCCCCGGCACGTTCAGCCTGTACCTGGAGAACGGCAACTTCTCGGCACCGCAGGTGCTGTGGTCCTCTACCAAGAATGAGCCGCAGAAGTTGTGGGTGGAGAAGAACACTCACACCCACGCGAACTGGGTGTTCACCGCCCCGGGCGAGTACCTGCTGAAGGTCACCGCGAGCGCTGAGCTGTCTGATGGTTCCACCGTGTCTGATACCCGCTACCTGAAGTTTGCGGTGGGTGATTCTGCGAATGCTGATGCCCTGTACTCGATGGAGGCGCAGGCTCGCGGTTCGGCATCCTCGGGTTCTTCTGCACCCTCCGATGCTTCGTCTACCTCTGCATCCCAGGCTGCCGGTTCTTCTTCTGCCGCAGCAAGCGACCAGAGCGGTTACCGTACCGAGTTCACGATTCCCTGGGGTGTCATTGCCGCAGGCGTGGCAGCTGTCATTGCTGTGAGCGCTTTCCTTGCGTTCCGTCGCCGCTCCTCCGCGCAGCGTGAGGCACTGGATGAAGTGCGCGGTGACCGTTCGTGAGCGCGTCGGTAACAGCTGGCACTGAACCCGTCCTAGAGATTTCGAACCTGTACGCCGGATACGCACGCCGTTCCATCCTCAAGGATCTGTCCCTGACGCTGGAGCGCGGCGAGTTTGCGGGCCTGATTGGTGCTAATGGTGCCGGTAAGACCACACTGCTACGCACTATTTTGGGTCTGATCCGCCCGGCATCCGGTCAGGTTCGCGTGCTGGGTGAGTCGCCACGTGTGGCGCGTGCGCATATCGGTTATGTGCCGCAGAAGCACCAGTTCCAGTGGGATTTTCCGCTGACCGTCAAGGATACGGTGATGACCGGTCGCGTGCGTGAGATTGGGTTCTTCCATCGCCCGGCGAAGAAGGACTGGGTTCAGGTTTTTTCAGCGATGGAACGCACCGATGTTCTGCACCTGCAGGATGCTTCCATTGCGGAGCTTTCCGGTGGTCAGCGTCAGAGGGTTCTTTTGGCGCGCGCTTTGGCGGCGAACCCCTCCCTGCTGCTGCTGGATGAGCCGTTTACGGGCGTGGATGCCCCGACTCAGACCACTCTGACTCGCCTGTACCGTGAGTTGGCGGGTGAGGGCATCACGATTCTGATGTCTACGCACGACATGCTGGCGGCACGTGAGTCCTGCTCGCGCCTGTGCGGTGTGCGCGGCAATATTCACCTGGATGGTCCGGCGGACTCCTTTAGCTTGGAGCAGCTGCATACATGGTTGCACGGTCACGACATCGAGGAGGCACAGGGTCACGCCCGCACGGGCTTCACCTGTGCCGGTGGTGCGTTAGATGAGTACGGCCACGAGCTGCCTGATTCCTGCGCTTCTGATCATTCGCTCTCCCCCGCTGACACTGTTACTTCTACCGGGGGTGCCCGTTGATTACTCCTATCGATTTTCTTGCAGACCTATTCAATCCGTCTCTGGCGTTCCTTCCGCGCGCCCTGGCTGCGGTGCTGCTGGCGTCGGTGGTTACCGGTGTGGTCGGCTGCCACGTGCTGATGCGCGGCATGGTCTTCATTGGCGATGCGGTGGCGCACTCGGTGTTCCCTGGTCTTGCGGTGGCGTTCGTGCTGGGCGGCAACCTGATGGTGGGCGGTCTGACTGCGGGCGTGGTGACGGCTATTCTGGTGGCTATTTTTAGCCAGAATCAGCGGCTGCGCGAGGATTCCGTGATCGGTATTTTCTTTGCGGCATCCTTTGCGTTGGGTATTGTCATTATTTCGTTGGCGCCGGGCTATTCGGGGTCGGTGCAGGATTTCTTGTTCGGCTCGATTGTGGGTGTTTCGAATGAGGACATTACCCAGGCTGCGATAATGGGTGCCGTTATTCTGCTGGTGCTGTGGCTGTTCCACCGCCAGATTGTGACGGTCAGCCTGGACCGTGAGAGTGCCCGCGCGATGGGCCTGCCGGTGCTTGCCCTGGATATTGTGCTGTACGTTCTGGTGACCATTTCTGTGGTGCTGGGTCTGCAGACGCTCGGTAATGTGCTGGTGTTGGCACTTCTGGTGATTCCGGCGTCGGCAGCGCGTCTGGCGTGCCGCCGACTGGGGTCGATGATGGTGTTCTCGCCGGTGTTTGGCGGTATCTGCTCGGTTGTTGGCCTGTACCTGTCGTGGGCGTTTAACCTGCCGACCGGTGGCACGATTGTGCTATCGATGGTGGCGGCTTTTGTGCTGGTGTGGGCGGTGACGGCGGTTCGTTCGCGAGCGCGTGCCCAGCTGAAGAGCTAAGCCCAGCTCAACCCAATTTTTCTCGGTTAAACGCACGAGGCGCATCCCTGTTGGGGGGTGCGCCTCGTGCGTTTTTTACAGGCCTTAACCACCCAAAGCGAATCATGTTCATGTTTAAAGAACTAAAAGATACACTCCGCGTAATAAATGCGCTTAATTCAACACATCGGGTTTAATGAAAGTACAACCTATCAAATATTTCTTATGGGTTGATACATGTAGTGATAAAGCAGTCACTGCACCCTCCTTAGAGCTTCAAAGAAGGAGTCACCATGAAGGTATATGTGTATCACGGTCCCGTCAGAAGGGTGCCTGGAAGAAGTCCCAAACCCCACCATTCTTGAGCCCACGGACGTTATCGCCCGTGTCGACAGCACCACCATTTGCGGTACTGACCTGCACATCCTGAAGGGTGACTGCCCCAAGGTTGATTACGGACGTATCCTGGGCCATGAGGCTATCGGTACCATTACCGAGGTTGGCTCCGCGTTGACTAACCTGAAGGTCGGCGACCGCATCATCATCCCCGCCGTGACCAGCTGCGGTAAGTGCTTCTACTGTAAGGCGAACCAGCCTACGCATTGCCAGACCGTTGGTGGTGTCGGCTGGATTTTCGGTTACATGATTGACGGTACCCAGGCAGAGTACGTGTGTTCCCTGCGCAGAGACCTCGGTTCACCTGGTTCCGGAGGGCCTAACTGATGAGGACGTCCTCTTCCTCACCGACGCACTACCCACCGGCTTCGAGGTCGGTATTCTGAATGGCAACACTAAGCCCGGCGACACCGTCACTGTCGTGGGTGCAGGCCCCGTGGGTCTGGGCGCGATTATAACCGCTAACCTCTGCGGTACTGGCCGCGTCATCACCGTCGACTTCTACGAGAACCGCTTGAACAAGGCACTGGAGCTGGGCGCAACCGATAAGGTCAACGCGGGCGACTCACTACTTCACCTTCGACCAGTTCGAGGAAGCATACGACCTGTTCTCCCACGCTGCTGAGCACAACGTGGTGAAGGTTGTTATCTCCCGTAACCCCGAGGTTGCGGCATAGACTGCGGTAGGCTCATATACCGCTCATACTGAAACCCCGAACGTTTGTGAGGGATTTCGGTGGGATGTATTCATGACACTGCGAACATCCCTAGGATTCGCCTCCGGGTGGGAGTGGGTAGGTCCCACCCGGAGCGCGAATCGTCCTCCCCTACCCCGAGATGTAGTTATTTTCTGATGATGTAAGAAATCTGAAGATGTAGAGATGCGCCAGCTCGGGGTTTTCTGTTCCCTCAGCCCCCTCTCCGGTGGGCTCTGGGGCGGTTCCTCAAGCGTGATGCACCCTCTGCCGGGCGCTCTGCCAACCTGCTTCGGCGGGTTCTTCTGCCAGGCAACCTCTACCGGTGGAGGGGCGCATCATTTGGCTCTTCTTGGTCGGGTGGTACCTCCGATTCTGCTCGCCCTTGAAGGGAAAGGAAAAGGGTCGCACGCTTACGGTTCAATGGCGAACTCGTAGGCTGCGACCCTTTTCTCATGCCCGGTTTTCGGTGCCTCGGGCGGGCTATTTAGTTTTTAGGCTTCTCAGTACTGGGTTTTTCTCCGGCGGCATTCTTTTCACCGGTGTTCTCATGACCGGCAGCATCGTGCAGGATGCGGGTGAACGCCTCCGTGGGGTCGTCTGCCCCAGCTGCGGCAGAAGAGTCGGTGGCGCCTCCGATGACGGGTTCGGTGGGCGCATCCTCAACGGGTACTTCAGCCAGATTCTCGGCAGGTACCTCGGCAGGAGCCTCGACGGACACCTCCGCGACGATGGGCTCATCCGAGGCGGACTCCGCAGAGGCGGGCGCCTCCGGAGCCTTCTGCGCATCCTCCTGCTTATCCTGAGCCAGAGTCTCTACAGGCTGCTCAGAAACACCCTGCTCAGTAGCTACCGGCTCACCGTGCGCGGATTCCTTCTTCGCATCCTTGTGCGCGTCCTTATGTTCGAGCCTGTAGATGATGCGCGGTTCCAGGCGCTCAAAACCAATCTTGGAGCGCACCCAGTTCACGAAGCGGTCGATACGGTCCTCACCCTCGGTGGTTTCCGCAACCCGGTAGTTGCGCGGCAGCATCACGCTGTCGCTGAGCACGCGCGGGTACTCATCAATCTCCTGAATACCCGCCATGTACATGTTCTCGCGGAACTGGTGAGCG
This sequence comes from Rothia similimucilaginosa, assembly GCF_029850985.2. NCBI lineage: Bacteria > Bacillati > Actinomycetota > Actinomycetes > Micrococcales > Micrococcaceae > Rothia > Rothia similimucilaginosa. The sequence continues at coordinate 2,029,293 of NZ_CM138149.1, forward strand.
AACTCCTGCTGACCGAGGAACAGCTGGTCGGCGTAGGTTTTAGCCGCCAGGCGCTCGCTGTAGGCGTCCTTGGAGTCGCGAGCGCCCTTCTTGGAGCCGTAAATATCCCAGAAGTAAAAGTACACATTGTTCGCGATAATGGCGGAGATAATGCGGTTCTGCAGGTACACGAGGGCACCGACGGCGACCGCACCAACAATCAGGAGCACCACGGCGAGCGGGGAGAGTGCAAAGTCAGACAGATTGCCGCGGTGGTTCGTGAACAGGCCAATCAGGTAGGCGATGGTGACCACGATGATGGGCACGCCGATGAAAATCACGGCCAGCGGAACCCAAATGTACAGCAGGGCACGTAGAATCAGGCGGTAGTAGCTAATCGAGTCGCCAATGGGGATGGGCGTAGGCTTCACGGAAGAGTGCGCACGCTTCATGAGCAGGCTGAAGATACGGTTGCTGTCGATGCCAACTTTACGCAGCTTCGATTCGAGGGACGCACGCTTGAGGAAGACCCGGTAGTTTTCGAGGACGACGCGCTGGTCGGAGGTGAGCTTTTCGGGGTCGGGTAGGGCGTTGAGGTCCAAGCCGGCTTCGGTGAGGAGCTTGCTCCACAGTTCCAGTCGCGCCAGTTCGGAGGGTTTTGCCGCCGCCTGCGCCTGGTAGTTCTTGTAGGAGATGAAGATGGTGCTGGCACCAATCAGCAGTGTAATGAAGGGTGCAATCCAGTCTTTGAGTCCCATGGTGGCGTTCCTCCTTGAGTGTGTGGAGCCGTTGGTTCCTCTGTCTTTTTCGGGCGACTTTTTCGGGCGTGAGCCTACTGTTTTTACCGTACCACCGGCACCTGTGCTGAACCTTTAAATGCGCAGGTGGGTGCGTAAAAATAGCCCCGCCTCCCGGCGCTCAAGAGCAACGGGAGACGGAGCTTATCTATGAGGTTTAGTGCGCTGTATTAGTGTTCTGCGGGCTTCATTTCGCGCGGTGCCTTACGAATCATGAGGTAGCTGATGACAGCCATAACACCCATGAGCACGGCACTGAATGCGGAGCTCAGCACCACGCCCGAGTCGAAGGCAGCGAATGCGGAGGAGAGCAGCTGGTTCGCCTGCTCGCCACCTACATGGCTGGCGACGGACACGGCACCGCCGAGGGTTTCGTGGGCGTGGTCGGCGAGAGTCTCATCCAGGCCGTCGGGTACAACCACATTTGCGCGGTAGACGGCGGTGAGCATGCCACCAATGATGACGGTGCCGAGCACCGTACCTGTCTCGTAGGAGGTCTCCGAGATCGCGGATGCCGCACCAGCCTTACGCGGCGGCACGCTGGAGAGCATCAGGTCGTTCGAAATGGTCTGCGCAATACCGATGCCGGTACCGAGCACAATGAAGATCAGGATAATCACCAAGTCGTTGTGCGCACCCAGGAAGGCGAGCACCGCGAACGCGGCAGCGTGGAGCGCCAGACCGAAAGACACCACCTGCGCCGGGTGGAAGTGCACCGCCACGCGCGCAATCACCAGACCGGCGATAATGATCGCCAGGGTACCGGGAATCAGCAGCATACCGGCGTACATGGGCGGCAGACCGGAGACCAACTGCAGGTGCTGGGAGGCGAAGTAGATGAAGCCAACGTCCACCATCATGGAGATGAGGTTTGCGGTAATCGCGCCGGTGAACACGGTGTTGCGGAAGAGGCGCACATCCAGCATGGGCTGAATATCGTTCTTCTCGCGGTTGAGCTGACGCAGCACGAACAGGACGATGAAGCACAGGCCGGCAAGGATGGTGCTGATAGCCACCGCATCGAACCCGGTTTCGGAGGTGTGAGTCAGACCGAAGGTAATGCCGGTCATGCCGGTCATAATCAGCAGGATGCTCAGCGGATCCACCGGGCTGGGGTTCGGGTCCTTCGACTCGGGAACCATAATCGGGGCGAGAATCAGCAGAGGAATCAGAATCGGCACAGCGAGCAGGAACACCGAACCCCAGTCGAAGTGCTCCAGCAGGAAACCACCCACAATCGGGCCCAGCGCCGCACCCGCCGAGAAGCCCGAAGCCCACACGGCAATAGCGATGCGGCGCTCGGTCGCATCCACAAAGATATTGCGAATAATCGACAGGGTTGCCGGCATGAGCATGGCGCCAAAAATGCCAAGCAGGGCGCGGGCAACCACGAGCATCAGCGCGGAGGGCGCGAATGCCGCGAGCGCAGAGATTGCCGCGAAGCCGGTCGAGCCGATGAGCAGCAGCTTGCGGCGACCGATGCGGTCACCGATAGCGCCCATGGGCACGAGCAGGGCGGAGAGCACCAGGGAGTAGGAGTCAACGATCCACAGCTGCTCCGCGGAGGAGGGGCTCAGCGCCTTAGCGATTGCGGGCACCGCGAAGGCAAGCACTGTGTTGTCGATGGAGACCAGGAGCACCGGGAGCATGAGCACACCGAGTGCCGCCCAGCGCTTGGTCTTCTGGTCGGGGGCGTGAATGGGCAGAGCCGTGGTGTGCGGATTGTGATTCGTCATGGGTTGTTTTCGTGCGTCTATAAGGTGTCGGCTGATGCGGCGGACGCGGCGGCATCAGCTCGGCCTGTCTTTTGGGCTAGGTCTTTTAGTGAGGTTTTAGGGGTCCGGACGGGGCCATAAACGAAGATTAACTATACCAACTGGACGGTATAGTTTCAAGCGGTTAGACTGGTACCCATGACCACCCCCAACCACCGCAAACAGCGCGCCAACAACTCCCGCGAACACATCCTCGACACCTACGTCGACCTGCTGATTCGCTCGGGAGAACGCGCCGCAACCCTCAACGCCGTCGCCACCCCCGCCAAGGTTTCCAAGGGCGGGCTACTCTACCACTTCTCATCCAAGAAGGCGCTCCTTGAAGCGCTCGCAGAACGCACCCTCACCCTGGCTGAAGAGGACTTCGCGGCAATGGAGCAGGCACCCGAGGGGGCAAGCGCCTACTACATCAATTCCTCCACGCCGGATAACACCCCGTTCGACCGTGCCCTCATTGCCCTCAGCCGCCTGGCGCAGAACAATAATGAGCTCGCCCAGCAGACCATGAGTCGCGTACAGGATGGCTGGCATGCGCTCGTTCTCGCTGAGCTGGGTGATGAACAGATTGCCCGCACCGTGCTGCTTCTGGGTGATGGCATGTACTACAACGCGGCATTCGGAGGCGACTCCGCCAGCCCGCAGAGGGCTGCAGCCATCGCGGCAGACCGTGCGGCACTCGAACGCGCCCTGCAGGTACTCAAGGCGGCGGCTCGTTAAACCACAAAAGCCACTCGACACAGCGGTTAAAGCCACAAGCTAAAACCGCTACCTCAAACCCTATTCTTCAGCGCCGGCGAGCACCCGGGGCTTAACTGGAAGGGTACGTATCTACTCTTCAACCAAGGAGTTCCGATGATTTTCATTGCTGTAAAGTTCCCCGTCAAGCCCGAATACGCTGACCAGTGGATTGAGAAGACCCGCGCTTTCACCGAGGCAACCCGCGCCGAGGAAGGCAATAAGTTCTTCGAGTGGTCCCGCAGTGTTGAGGACCCGAACGAGTTCGTTCTGCTCGAGGCTTTCAACGACGATGCAGCTGGCCCGCACGTGAACTCTGACCACTTCCAGCAGGCTCTGAAGGACATGCGTCCGCTGCTGACTGCAACCCCGAAGATTATTTCTCGCCTGGTTGACGGCGACGGCTGGGACGCTATGGGCGAGCTGCAGATCGACTAGTCTGCACCCCTGATATGCACCTAAAACTGCATAGTTAGATGTTGCATAAGTAGACGCTAAAGCGCCTCTCCTGCCTGTTCTATTGGACAGGCAGGAGGGGTGCTTTGGCGTGTCCGGTACCTGAACTTTTCCCCTTGACACGACGCGGATGGTACCGGTTTTCGGGTCAGCGGGTGCCTTGCGTGCATTTTTACCCTATTAACCCCTTAAAATGGGTAGAGTATGCACACCTATCGATACCCATTCGCACAGGAGGTCTGAATGAGCATCGCATCCCAGCCTCTTCCCGGCGCAGTCGCCGTTGAAGAGCACAACGACGTGGACCACACCTCTGTATCCCTCGCCGTCTCGACCGTTATTCTGGCCCTGCGCCCCAAGGACAACGAAACCCACCCGACCCTGTGGCTGCCGCTGGTTCGCCGCCTCCGCGAGCCTTATAAGGGCCAGTGGGCGCTTCCTGGCGGTCCGCTCAACCCGAATCTTTCCCTCGAAGAGGCAGCGGCTTCGACCCTGAAGCGCGCAACCAACCTGCAGCCCGGCTACCTGGAGCAGCTCTACGCATTCGGCGACGTTCTGCGCACCCCCGAGGCGCGTGCCGCCCGCGTTGTGGGCGAGCCCGAACCGGCACCCGGTACTGATCACGAGCGCGTAGTTTCCGTGGTGTACTGGGCGTCGATTCCCGCCACCGAGGTCGCGAACACTCGCGTGCACGAGAACATCCGTTGGTTCCCGGTCGATGAGCTGCCCGAGCTCGCCTTCGACCACAACGAAATCATTGAGTACGCGCTCTACCGCCTGCAGAACAAGGTCGAGTACTCGCGTATTGCGCACTCTTTCTTGGGTGAGGAGTTCACCCTGGCGCAGCTGCGTGAGGTGTACGAGGCGATTCTGGGTCGCACCCTGGATCCGGCGAACTTCCGCCGCCAGATTGCGGCATCGAAGTCGATTATTGACACCGGCCGCCGCGTGGAGGGCACCCGTCACCGCCCGCCGCGCCTGTACCGTTACAACGACGCTCAGGCGTACGCGGATGCGGGTCCGCTGGGCATGTACCGCGAGCGCCACGAGGCGTAATAGCCTTTCGCGCGTTGTACGCGCGCAGATTTAATGCCTAAGATTTAACGCCTCAAAGGAGGGGTGGCACCGATTGGTGCCACCCCTCCTTTTGCGTTCTCTAAGGGGTATCGGCACTTGTCAGGAGGTTTTACGGGAGGGTGTTTGACTCAGCACCCACACAGTTTCTATGCTTGAGCCATCAGCTCTCTATCCGCGCTACCCCACCGTGAGGGTAGCCTAAGGGACTGAACATATCGATTGACCGAAGCCACCCAAGGCACGACCGGGGTGGTATTCGGAATCTAGGAGGCATCAAAGAAATGACCCACCGAGCATAAGCCCGGATCCAACAACACCAGGTCAATACGCTTTTATGCGTCCACCCCACTACCCGGGCTTACGTGTACCTACAGACCGCGCTCGGGTTTTTCATATTCTCATGCCTAACGTGCACTACGATGGCGGGAATCCGAGCACCCATTCGAAGGAACTCGGCCCATGCCACACCACATTACACTCGACCATATTTCGTATGCACATCCGGGTGAGCCCCCACTTTTCACAGACCTTTCCGCGGTATTTTCTGCGCCACTCACCGGGCTTATCGGCGATAACGGCGCCGGAAAAACTACCCTCTTCAGACTTATTCTTGGCGACATAAACCCTAGTCAAGGCATAATCAGCACCCCACCGCACATAGCGTACCTACCGCAAGATTTAGGGTTGAGTGGGCATCAGCATCTTGCCGATATTTTTGGAATTACAAAAATACTGCAGGCGCTTGATGCGCTGGAATCGGGCGAATATTCCCCCAGCCTTTACGACACCATAGGCGACGCCTGGGATATTGAAGAACGCACCCTCGTAGCCCTTGCCGAACATGGTTTTGGTCCTGCCCTCACTACGACCGATACACAGGCCCGCCGCAACCTTCTGATGCGTCCCCTTAGCACCTTTTCAGGTGGTCAGACGGTCACAGCCGCACTCACCGCGCTTCTGTGTTCAGACCCAGAGTTCATTCTGCTCGATGAGCCGACCAACAACCTGGACTCCGCGGCGAAGGCTCAGCTCTTCGCCGCGTTGGAGGCGCTACCCTGCCCGGCACTCATCATCAGCCATGATCGCGATCTGCTGGAGCGTGTAAACGTGATTGCGGAGCTTCACGCCGACCGCCAGGGGCTGGCGCATCTGCGTCTCTTTGAAGGTAACTACAGCACCTACCGGCAGGCGCTGGACACCGAGCAGCAGGCGGCTCAGCGTCGCGTGACCGAGGCGAAGAACCGGGTGCGTTCGGCGCATCGCGAGTGGGTGCATGCGCAAGAGATTATCTCGAAGAACATGGCGCAGGTCTGGAAGGACGACCAGCCGGATACAATTCTAGACCTGGCAAAGGATGCCTCACGTCAGGCGGCGGCGAAGCTTCGCGGGCTGCGCGTCGGCAAGCAGGAACAGGCTCAGGAGGCATACCAGAAGGCTCAGGATGAGGTGCGCGTGCAGGAGAAGATCTACGCCGAACTGAGCCAGCAGCCCCTACCCGCGGGTCGCAAGGTACTGGAGCTGCACCGGGTTGATGCCCGGCAGGTTTCACGTGAAACATTCACGGTTCAGCAACCCACCAAGGTTGATTCTCTGCATTTTTTGCCCGCCAAGGCAGATAGCGAGAACCAACAGGGAACCCCGGCGGAGCACCCCGAGCACCTGATTCTCAGCGGCCCCGAGCACCTGCGCATCACCGGCGCAAACGGCAGCGGCAAGACCACCCTCCTTGAGGCAATTGCCCACGCCGGCGACCCGGAGTACCGCTCCCCCGTGCAGCCCGCCTACCGCGTCGGCTACTGCCTCGAGGGGGCGTACATTCCTCAGCGCATCACCCTCGACCCGCAGCTGACCCTCCTGCAGTGCGTGCAGCGGGCTAACCCTGGCGTGAGCGAACAGCATCTGCGTGACCAACTGGCGCGTCTGCTTTTCCGCCGCGAGAGCGTGCACCATAAGACCTGTGAGCTCTCCGGTGGTGAGCGGTTCCGTGCCGCAGTGGCGCAGGTGCTTCTGGCGGATCCGGTGCCGCAGCTACTCATGTTGGATGAGCCGACGAATAACCTCGATATTTCCTCGGTGGATTGGCTGGTGCAGGCGCTCGAAGCCTACACCGGTGCGCTCATCGTGGTGAGCCACGATGAGGATTTCTGCCGCCGCATCCGCATTGACCGCACGCTGGCGCTCTAGGGTTCTGCACCCAACCCCGCGGGGCAGCATCTGAATACAACGAACGGGTGCCCGGCACCTCCGAATATGGAGGCGCCGGACACCCGTTTCAGTTACCTCACCGCGGCTACTTCACCGCGCTGACGAAAACTTAGATTAGAGGACCAGGCCCTTGGTCTGGGACACTGCGCGCTCGAAGCGAGCCTGAACGTCAGCCCAGTTCACAATGTTCCAGAATGCCTTGACGTACTCGCCCTTGACGTTCTGGTAGTCCAGGTAGAATGCGTGCTCCCACATGTCCAGCTGCAGAACGGGAATCAGTGCAACGGAGATGTTGCCCTGCTGATCATAAAGCTGCTCGATGATGAGGCGCTTGCCAACGGTGTCCCATGCGAGGACTGCCCAGCCGGAGCCCTGAATGGTCAGTGCAACGTTGGTGAAGTGCTCACGGAACTTGTCGAAGGATCCGAAGAACTCGTCGATTGCCGCTGCCAGCTCGCCGGTGGGCTTGTCGCCACCCTCGGGGGACAGATTGTTCCAGAAGATGGAGTGGTTGGTGTGGCCACCCAGGTTGAACGCCAGGTCCTTGGAGAGCTTGGAGACGTTGCCGTATGCACCGTTCTCGCGTGCCTCTTCAAGCTGCTCGAGAGCTGCGTTAGCGCCTGCAACGTATGCTGCGTGGTGCTTGTCGTGGTGCAGCTCCATGATCTTTGCAGAGATGTGGGGCTCGAGCGCCGCGTAGTCGTAGGGGAGCTCGGGGAGGGTGTACTTTTCAGCCATGATGATGCCTTTCATTAGAATGCTTGGCCTGTATTAAAGATTACCAGCGTAGCGTTTACTTTACTTTTCACGAGTTGGGGAGCGTCACATGTGCACACCAACCCGCATGAGCCTGTGGATTTTAGGCCAAAACTTTTCCCCACGTCTGTGGATAACTCTGTATATTAACAGGCTTTTTAGGCTCGGCACCCTATTCTGCCTTGAAATAACAGGGTATGCACTCATATGAATAACAGTGCTGTAAGTTCTCCACACTGTGGATAACTACTGTGGATAACACCTCTTTTTGGGGATGCGCGGGGGATAAACTGCAGGATTTTCGCTTTCATTCAGGGCGTTTTTCCTTCTACTAGCCAAAATTTTGGACGCCGATAGGGACGCTGAGCGGTCTTATATACCCCTTTACACCAGAGACGGTGGATTAAGTGCACAGGGTTATCCACAGGTGTGGAAAATTTGGCATTCCGCGAATTTAAAGGTAAAAAGATCTTCTGTTTAAGAACTTACCCTCGGTTTTAATGGCTTCAAAAGCCTGTAATTACAAGAATTTTTCTGCAGATCTCTTAAATTGCACCCGCGACGAGCCTCAGGTCTGCTCCGCCAAATCACACGGGTGTAAGTTCTCCACACTGTGGATAACCCCTGTGGATATTATTCTTAGCACGATACGGGGCAACAATACAGTAGGTACGCAGCGTAGCCACACTGTATAGATACGCAACAGCACAGGTGTTTGCACCTCCTCGTACCCCCTCCCACGGCTCGTGCAGCCCTCTTGCTGGCGCCGATATGAAGGCAAAGAAAAAGAGCATCCGACCGTTGGATGCTCTTAGGAGTGAGTTGATAGAAATTTCAGTTAAAAATATACGGTACGGCATGCAGCCCAACCACGAACTGCATCCGCACCGCACATCCGTCGGTAGAAATACGAGTTACTCGTACACCAACGACAATCACCGATAAATAGAGAGTCGAACCTATCGAAGCGAGCTTCCGGTCTCGCCTCGGAGGCTTCCTTCGACCCCGTTATTTAATCAGTGTACATGTTTTCATTACGGTTGCAAAGCTAAAACCGAGATTTTTAAAAATTTTGTTATCATTTCGTTATTTTTTACACTTGGCAAGCTCTTTGCACCCTTCAGAATTTTCACCCAACCCCCTAAAACCCTTGATATTCCGCGGAAGTTAGCTCAATATGCGAGTAAGCTTCTTGGTATGTTCTCCTCTATACTTGTACCGGAAATCTTTATAAATATGCCGTGGAACACTCATGTATCTAAGGTTTTTGCAACCGCCGCGTGCAAAAAAGATAACCCTAGCACCCTTCAAAAAATTAGCACTAAAGTGTCAACCATTACTTGACCGCACCAATTTAGGGTTACCGGCCATACCTTTCGCTACAATGGGTGCCAGCACACCACACCTCCCCCTAATAAGGGAGCCCCATATCCGATAAAAGAGGAACGATCCCGTGTCCACACCAACCACATCTGCGCAGCGGTCCGAAAATACCGCACACAGCGAATCCACCCAGTGGCTCTCCCCGCAAGAGCGAGAAGGCTGGCTCTTTATCAGCTCCATCATCTTCACCCTCACACGCAAGCTAGAGAATCAGCTACAAACCGAGGCTGGCATTAGCTTTGTTGAATACATGGTACTCGCAATGCTCTCCGAGTCTAGGGATCATTCCCTGACCATGACCGAGCTGGCAATTACTACCAATACCCTCCCCGCCCGCCTCTCCCGCGTCGTGGCACGGTTGGAGAAGGGCGGCTACGTCCGTCGCTCTCTCAGTACAGAAGACCGCCGTGTCAGCATCTGCCACCTGCTCCCCGCAGGCGAGCAGAAGGTGCGGGAGGTAGCACCCAGCCACGTACATGAAGTGCGCCGCCAGATTTTCGACCACCTTACGACCGAGCAGGTTGAGCACCTTGCAGAAATTGGCGAGTCGGTCCTCGGTAACACCCCTTCAAACATCATCTCGATTGACGCACTAAAGCGCGGAGACTACCCCACCGAATAACCTCCTCCGCTCTGGGTGAGATCGGCCCCGAATAAGAGTTGAGAAAATCAGGGATAAGGCATATTCCCCATCGGGAACGAGCCTTATCTCTTTAACAGCCCCGTGGAAACGCGAGAACCATGGCACACGCAGCCCCTAAAAACCGCCTCAAGTCGCCTGGGGTACCGCTATCTGCGAAGAATTTTAAAAAATTTTTGCGGTATCACGTACCGCTTTGAAATATCGAATGATCGGCTACCGGGCACAGGAGCACCATGTATGCATGCGGGATATTGGGGTATCTCATGCGGCTTTAAACCGCGAAATCTCAAGGAAACACGCCCAATACCACCCATCCCCAAGGAGGTATTCAGGTTACCCACACTAAGGGTTATGGCGACAATATGTCAGGGGTACCTCATCTACCCCACCGATTAGCCTTTTCTCTCTGTACACGCAACAGAGCACCCCGTACGATAAATATCAACAGGTTGCACCGCGCCATCCGGCACTCAGAAGCAATCACCATATAAGGAGAAACCATATGTCTAAGTCTTTCTACGACCTGCTGAGCGAACAGATTGGCCACGAGTTCGCAGCATCTCACCAGTACCTGTCCATGGCTATCTGGCTCGACGGTGAGGACCTGCCCCAGCTGGCTAAGTTCTTCTACCAGCAGTCCCTCGAAGAGCGCGAGCACGCACTCATGATGGTTCAGTACAAGCTGGACCGCGGCCACAAGGTCGAGATCCCCGCTGTTCCCGCTGTCAAGAACGACTTCGAGAACGTTCAGGAAATCGTTGACATGTCCCTGGCACAGGAGAAGGTCGTCACCGGTCAGATCGAGGCACTGTTCTCCGCAGCACGCGCTGAGAACTACGCACTGGGCGAACAGTTCATCCTCTGGTTCCTCAAGGAGCAGGTCGAGGAAGTCGCCACCATGGAAACCCTTGTAACCGTCGTAAAGCGCGCCAACGGCAACCTCTTCGACCTCGAAAACTACGTCGCACGCGAGCTGTCAGACGACCACGGCCAGGAGTCCGGAGCACCCGCCATCGCAGGCGCATAATCTCGCATTCGCGCGACTAGAGCACTAGTCGAACACGCAGAATACTAAGCGTTCCGCCCTCACCGCACCACGCGGCGAGGGCGGAACGTTTATACATATACGCTATGAAAGCACACCGCGGTGCACCGTCCAGGAGCTAAAAGCCGCCAGAAGCTACTCGAATACTCATACAGCGCAGAGTAAACTTAAAAGCCTTAGATGCCGCATAATATCGCGGCAGAAAGAGGAGAGAATGACTCACACCAATCCAGATACCCTCAGCCGCGGCTCATATAGCAACTCACGCCGCGTAGCCGATATTCTGCGTGCAGAATCCGTCGGTGGTACCGTACTGTTGATTGCGACGGTGCTGGCAGTAGTACTTGCCAACACCCCCGCATCCACCTTCTACTTTGGTCTGCGAGACACCGTTGTTGGCCCGGTCATCCCCGGCTTCAACCACCTGCAGATGAGCCTCGGTACCTGGGCAGCAGACGGTCTGCTCGTAGTCTTCTTCTTCCTCACCGGTCTGGAGCTGAAGAAAGAATTCGTGACCGGTGACCTCAAGTCACCGTCCACCGCTATTGTGCCGATTGCGGCTGCTTTCGGTGGCGTTGTGGTGCCCGCAATTATCTACACGGCCTTTAACCTCGGTAACCCCACCGCTCTGCACGGTTGGGCTATCCCCACCGCAACCGATATTGCGTTTGCGGTGTCCGTTCTCGCCGCTGTGGGCACCTTCCTACCCTCGGCGATGCGTGTCTTCCTGCTGACCCTGGCTGTGGTCGACGACCTGATTGCAATCTGCATTATCGCAATCTTCTACACCAATAACTTCCACGGCGAGTACCTGCTCTTCGCACTGATTCCCCTCGCCCTTTTCGCGTTCATTGCCTACCGTGGTGAGACCATCTTGCACCTAAAGCCACTGGCTGCCTGGCTGCTGCTTCTGCCCCTGGGTATTATCACCTGGGCGCTCTTCCTTGAGTCCGGTATTCACGCGACCATTTCTGGTGTGGTTCTGGGCTTCCTGGTGCCGGTGAAGATGTCCGCTCGCTCTAAGGCAGCCGAGGCTGAGCACGGTCTTGCGGAGGTGCTGGAGCACCGCTTCCGTCCCCTCTCTACCGGCATCTGCGTACCCATCTTCGCGTTCTTCAGCGCGGGTGTGGCTGTGGGCGGTTTTGAAGGCCTCGGACGCGCCCTCACCGACTCCGTGGCGGTCGGCATTATGGTTGCGCTGGTTGCCGGTAAGACCATCGGTATTTTCGGCACCACCTGGCTCGTAACTCGCTTCAAGAACGCTAACCTCGATCCGGATGTCGCCTGGATTGACGTGGTCGGTCTGGCTGCAACCGCTGGTATCGGTTTCACCGTGTCCCTGCTGGTGGCTGAGCTATCCTTCCCGCATGGCTCCCCGCACACCGAGGATGCAAAGATTGCGATTCTCGTCGGCTCTGTTCTGGCTGCCATTGTGGGCGCGGCTATCCTATCTCGCCGTAACAAGCACTACCGCGCCCTAGCCGAGAAGGAAACCTTGGACGCTGACGACAACGGCATCCCCGACGTCTTCGAAGGCACCTACCGTGACCCGAAGACTGAAGCCTAGCAAGAAATCCTAAGGTCCAGAACCTTCTTACACCCCAATGACCCGCTGATCATGATGTCTCACCGCGCTACCTCACGTCGCCGTACAGAACGAGTAGGGCAGGCACCCGCGCCTCCCTCAAGGTATGCAGAGATATCAGCACGCGTGGTCATTGGGGTGTATTCTTTTGCCACGCTTCTGACCACGTTTGCGTGGATTATCTCTCCGCTGCGGCACGGTTGAGGCTTCACCTGGTGGGAAGTCACCGCAGACCTGTTGAATATCCCATCCACTCACACTCTGCCCAGTGCTATTACGATGATTGTGCTGGTTTCTGGGCTGATTGTGCGCAAGCGCGCTGCCCTCATTGCCATCATCGTTTTTCAGCTGCAGGGCGCGCTGAGTGCGACCCATAGCGCTTTTACACTGGTGTTCCCCGCGGGGATTATGCCTAAGGAGCGTATTTTCTCCTCAACGGTCGATATGCTCTCCATCGTGTTTGCGTGTGCGCTGGTGCCGTTCCTTTTTTCGATTCGTTCGGCGTTCCCGGCACGCATTGGTCGCCTCTCGTGGGTGGGTGCGGCTGCTACGGCAGCCGGCGGTATTCTGCTGACCACTTTGGTGCTCTGGTATCTCTGCCGTATTGGTGTGTGGGAACCGTTGCGTTCGGTTACCCCGTGGGAGTTGGTGATGCACGGTATGGGTATTGAGCGTACCCATCCCGGTGTTTGGTCTGCTGATGTGGTGGGTTTCTTGGCCTCTTTCGGTTACGGTGCTTCGCTGGTTGCGGCGCTGAGCATCAGCGAGGCTGGCGCGCGCCTATTAACCGTGCGGGTCTATCGATTATTCAGATGGGTGAGGAGGCGGTCCTTGAGACGGATCGTCTCACGCTCAATGACACATCGATGTTACTGGTGCGTCAGGCGGTTCAGCGTGTGCGCCGTGGCGGGTATACAGCGCTGATACGTCGCTTTACGGAGCTGGATGAGCAGCAGCGTCAGCAGGTTGCGGAGGATATTTCGGCGTCGCGTCTGTATCATTTCAATCTGAAGTTTGCCCCGTTGTGGGTTCCTCGTTTTTTGGCGATGGAGCCGACGTTGGCGATGGTGAATGTTATGTTTGCTGCGGGCATGGCGGAGGGCTTTTTACCGAATCTGTCGGCACGCCGTTTGCAGGATCAGAAGCAGGTTCTTTCTGCAGGTGAGTTGGACGCTCTTCACCAGATGCAACTCGCTACTGTGGAAGAGCTTCCTGAAGTGTCGCGTAGCGATCAGACTCAGCATCGTCTGCGCCATTTGGAGGCGCTACGCGCAGCGGGCATGGAGCTGTATCCGCTGGGTGGTGATAAGGGCGGTACTAGCATCTCTGTGTTGGGTGTCCGGGATGCCCTGAGTATATTCTCTTCTATAAATATTCCAGATTCAGAATTTATTGTTTCCGGGCGTGTTCGTGCGCTTCGTAAGCACAGCGGAGTCCTCTTTGTAACCCTTGTTGAAGAGGGTGAAACCATGCAGGTTGTCATAGAGCGTAGCTTGGTGGGCGAGCGTTTGCTAAGCCTCGCCTCCCGCAACCTGGATACGGGCGACATCATCACCGTGCGGGGCACCTACGGGGCGAGCCGTAACGGCACTGAATCGCTGATTGCCTCCACCTGGCATATGGCGTCGAAGAGTCTGCACCCCATCCCCTTTGACTCCTTTACTGACCCCGAGGTGCGTCTGCGTCGCCCGTTCCACGGACCTGTTGGTGCATCCAGATCAGATTCAGAATCTGCGCCTGCGCACTAAGGTGATTAAGGCGTTACGTGCCCGTTTGGATGCGGAGGGTTTCCTTGAGGTGGAGACCCCGATTCTGCATACGGTGCACGGTGGTGCGAGCGCGCGTCCTTTCCGTACGTATATCAATGCCTATGGTGAGGATTTGACGCTGCGTATTGCGCCAGAGCTGTATCTGAAGCGTCTGGTGGTGGGCGGTAGCGGTCCGGTGTATGAGCTGGGTCGTGATTTCCGTAATGAGGGTGCTGATGCGACCCATAATCCGGAGTTTACGGTGCTTGAGGCGTATCGTCCGTATGCGGATTATGTGCAGATGCGGCAGTTGATGGAGCATCTGATTAAGGATGCCGCACAGGCGGTGTTTGGTTCGGTGTCGTTGCCACTGGGTCATAAGGCTTCGAGCGAGCACACGGTATCTGATGTGTCGGGTCCGTGGCGTGTGGTGTCGGTGTGTGATGCCCTGTCGGAGGCACTGGGTCGCCGTGTGGATGTGCAGACAGATTTTGAGGAGTTGCTGGCTTTGGCGCAGCAGCACGGTGTGCGTGTTCATGAGGGTACGGGTCCGGGAGCCATCGTTGAGGAGCTGTATGGTGAGCTGGTTGAGGCGCATACAGTGGAGCCGACGTTCTATACGGATTTCCCTGCGGAGACGAGTCTGCTTGCGGCACCGCATCGTAGTGTTCCGGGTTTGGCGGAGCGTTGGGATTTGGTGATCAATGGCATGGAGATAGGCTGTGAATATTCCAAATTGGCGGATCCTCTGGTGCAGCGTGAGCACCTGACGGAACAGTCGTTGAAGGCGGCTGCGGGTGACCTGGAGGCGATGGAGGTGGATGAGGATTTCCTGTACGCCTTGGAGACGGGTATGCCGCCGACGGGTGGTTTGGGTCTGGGTGTGAACCGTTTGGTGATACTGTTGGCTCAGACGCAGATTCGTGGGGTATTGTCGTTCCCGTTTGTGAAGCCTGAGTGTTCATAGTCCCGGCCGATACCCCCCGTTTATTCGCTAAGCCCGGTGCGAGGTTTTGCGCCTTGTGCCGGGCTTTTTGCGCCCACCCCACTAGTATTGGTGGAACCCTCACGGAGCCTATATTTACTCTGCCCGTATATTAAGTATTCGTTACATTTTGCGTTTGACCCCTTTTTAAGTTGCTCCGTGAGGGGTGCGCATCCCACAATGAGGTGACTAATCATGCGGAGTATATTTGGCTCCGCTGCGCGACGTGAGTCCGCACCACCCAGCAATGTAACCCACACGTTGTCCCTCTTCCGGGTTTGAGCGTGCGGGCTTTTTGCTTTCAAGATTGGAGTACCGAGTGGATTTTCTTCTGAATATCATCGGGGATATTAATACGCATACTGCAGGGCTAACTTCCTCCGTCGATGCTGTGCAGAACTGGATGTGGAGTAATTTCCTCTACTACGCTCTGATTGCGGCTGGTCTGTACATTACAATTCGTACTCGCGGCGTGCAATGGCGTTCCATTAAGGAAATGATTCGTGTCCTGGGTGACCCGGTTGCTCGTGAGGCTGACGGCAAGAAGAGTATTTCTTCGTTCCGTGCGTTTACTGTTTCGGCGGCTTCTCGTGTGGGTACCGGTACTGTTGCGGGTGTTGCGCTGGCTATTGCTATGGGCGGCCCGGGTGCTGTGTTCTGGATGTGGGTTATTGCTGCTGTTGGTGCGGCTTCTGCTTTCGCGGAGTCCCTTCTGGGTCAGCTATACAAGGAGCGCGGTAAGGATTCCTATATTGGTGGTCCGGCGTACTACATGAAGCGCGGTTTGAATGCTCGTTGGATGGGTTACATCTTCGTGGCGTTCATTGTGGTCACTTATGCGTTTGTGTTTGTGGCGGTTCAGACGAATGCTGTGGTGGATGCTACGGCGAACTCGTTTAACATTGATGTTTCGGGTACTAATTCGATGGGCTTCCGAATCACTATTGGTCTGATTATGGTGGCGCTGACTGGGGCTATTATTTTCGGTGGTATTCGCGCGATTTCTTCGGTGACTGAGTGGCTGGTTCCGATTATGGCGGTGCTGTATCTGTTGCTGGGCCTACTGGTTGTTCTACTGAACATCACTGAGGTTCCGAATATGCTGCTGATGATTTTCCAGGGTGCTTTCGGCATTAAGGAGTTCGTAACCGGTGGCGCGATGGGTGCCGTAATTTGGGGTATGAAGCGTGGTCTGCTGACTAACGAGGCGGGTATGGGTACTGCTCCGAACGCTGGTGCGACCGCTACTATTTCTCACCCGGCTAAGCAGGGTTATGTGCAGACTCTGGGTGTTTACTTTGACACGATGATGGCGTGTACTGTGACTGCGTTTATTGTTCTGCTATCGAACCCGACCTATGGTGATCGTTCTCGTGGTGCGTCGCTGACTCAGTCGGCGCTGGCTATGCAGCTCGGTGACTGGGCGGTTCATTTCTTGACGATTGCGATTTTCATGTTTGCGTTCTCCACTGTGATTGGTAACTACTACTACGGTGAGTCGAATATACGTTTCGTGACTGAGCGTAAGCTGCCGATGAATATTTTCCGCGTGCTAGTTCTGGTATTCGTGTTCTTCGGTGCAATTTCTTCACTGGATCTGGTATGGACTACCGCGGATATGCTGAATGCCGGCATGGTGATTGTGAACTTGACGGCGGTTCTGTTGATGACTCCGCAGGTTGTTGCGGTGTTGAAGAACTATGAGGCTCAGCGTAAGGCTGGTTTGGAGCCGATTTTTAAGGCTTCGGATATGCCTGAGTTAAAGAATCTTGCGGCGTGGGATGGCACCGATGAGGTGACTACCCGTGAGTTCTGGGCTGAGTATGACGCGAAGACTGCTGAGCGTCGTGCTGCTAAGAAGGCCAAGAAGGCTAAGCGCTAGTTTATAAGCCTCGTATAGGCTTTATGGAGGGTCCGTCCTGCTGTGTGCGGGGTGGACCCTTTTTGTGTACCTGAGGCGTATATGAGGCACCCATCAGGGTGGGCTCTGCGCGCCTCCTCGGACTGTTCTGAGGGCCTGGGGGCTCCTCACGGCTCTGTATGCTTAGGGAGGATGTTAGGAGGACTTATGGCTTGGAATAATGTACTGGAGCTGGTGGTCACCATCGTGTTTCTGGCTGGTATTGCGTTGGCGCTACTGTGCTTGGTGACGATTCATCGGAATCCATATTTTTCTGAGGTGCAGAAGTTGAAGTGGCTTTTGCTGGTGTTGTGCCTGCCGTATGTGGGTCCGGTGACGTGGTTGTTGCGTGCGCGTTTGGAACGTATTGACCGGGAACATGCTGAACACGAGCGTATGGCGCGGGAGCAGGGTTCTGAGGCTGCTTCCGATGGAGTGTCCGATCGCGCCTCGGAGGCTCCCTCTGAACCCTCCACCACCTTAAAGTAACAAAGGTCATACTCACTCAATTGGACAGCACCGCATGCAGTCCGTATAGTTTTATGTGTTGCCTACAGTGATACACCGTAAGACACATGCGCGAGTGGCGGAATAGGCAGACGCGCACGGTTCAGGTCCGTGTGCCCGTGAGGGCGTGGGGGTTCAACTCCCCCCTCGCGCACCAACGATCCCCGGTTCGAAAGAACCGGGGATTTTTTCATATCCATAACCATTTCCCCGCTAAATGACGGGGTTCCAGAGCGATCGCGAGTGCATCACCTAAAATAGAATCGGGTGTGTTCTTTCACAGGGCACACAGCTAACGCACAGACACGCTCGTTAAACTAAGCCTTTCGGATAAAGACCGTTTGCGCGGTCTGTTCCTCGGAATGGTCGTTGAGAAGGAGGCGGCATGAAGTTTTTCGACAAGCTGGGAAAGCTGGAGCAAGGCATCGGTCGCACTGTCGGCCTTTCCAAGGGCTTCGGCACCTTTGCGAAGGCGGATGTTGCTAACCGCGTCCGTATCATGATGGATGACGAGTCCTATGTGGACGGCAGTGGCCGCACTATGGCTCCTAATGTCTATACTCTCCGTTTCGCACCGGTTGATTTCCCTCGCCTACGCGAGTGGGGCAACCCGTTCGCTGTTGAGCTGTGCGATTTGGCAATTTCGCACGCCCGCGCGCAGGGTTACACCCTGATTGGTGCAGTTCGCGTGACGTTCAACGTTCTTGATTCTCTCTCTGAGGGCGAGTTTGAGGTTGTTGCGACCTTCGAGCCGTTCTCTGTGCCGGAGGCTCCGGCATCCCCGTCTTTGCGTGGCGCTACTAACTATGCACCGGTGCGTCCGCCGCGTGAGTCTTCTTTGCCGACCCGCATTACGAAGCCGGCTGCTCAGCCCCCGCAGCCTGCACAGTTGCAGACTCCTGTGGGTCGCCCGAGCATGCCTGTACCGCCCCCTGCAGCGGGTATTCCCCGTTTCTTCTTGGAGATTGAGGGTCGCATGCACCCGGTGGATCGTCTGCCATTTGTGCTGGGCCGCGGTTCTGATGCTGATCTTCGTCTGGATGATAAGGGCGTTTCTCGCCGTCACCTGCAGCTTTCGATGCAGGGTGGTGCGGTGGTCGCCTCCGATATGGGTTCTACTAATGGCACGCTGATTAATGGGGCGCCTTTACGTGCACCCGTGATGCTGGCGAACGGTTCACTGCTTCGCATGGGTAATACCCGCATCATTTTCCATAGTTCGACCGGAGGTGCCCGTTAATGGCGTCCGAACTGACTGTTACTATCCTTCGTTACGCTTTTCTGGCGCTCATCTGGTTCTTTGTTTTCCTGGTGGTTTCGGCTGCTCGCCGTGACCTTGGTTTGGGTAAGAACTATCGTGCGGCGCCGGTTAATGCGGTTCCGGAGGCTACCCATATTGCGCCTCCGCCGGCTCGTCCTTCGCAGCTTGTGATTACTACGGGGGTGCAGGCTGGCGCGATGATGCAGCTGGGTGATCACCCGATTATTATTGGTCGCGCTAATGACATTGAGGTGTCTCTGCAGGATGATTACGCCTCTGGCCGCCATGCGCGTCTGTTTCCTCAGGGTTCCCGCTGGTTCCTGGAGGATTTGAATTCTACTAATGGCACGTTCGTCAATAGCGAGCGTCTGACTCGTGCGACCGCGATTGAGCCCGGTGATGATTTCCGCGTTGGCGGTACCACCATGCAGTTGAGGGGCTAGTGTATGAAGATCGCTTTTCGTTTTGAGGCCCGCTCTGATACGGGTCTGAAACGCTCGAAGAATGATGACTCCGGCTACGGTGGTCGTTTCCTTGCTGTGGTTGCTGATGGTATGGGCGGTCACGTGGGCGGCGATGTTGCGTCGGCTACGACGGTTTTAAATTTGACTCCACTTGACCATCCTGACTTTGAGGATGGTACCGGTAGCGTTTATCTGGCTGATGAGATTCAGAGCGCGAACCTGATTATTAATGAGCTGGCAGCCAATGACCCTCAGCTGGCGGGTATGGGTACAACCTGTACTGCCCTGCTGATTGATGGTGATTGCATTGAGTTCGCCCATATTGGTGATTCGCGTGCGTATCGTCTGCGTTCGGGTGCTGACGGCGAGTTTGAGCAGATTTCTACTGACCATACATTTGTGCAGCGTCTGCTCAATGAGGGTCGTATTACCCCGCAGGAGGCGGAGAACCACCCTCATAAGAACGTGATTATGCGCGTTCTGGGTGATGTTGACGCGTCCCCTGAGCTGGAGTTGAAGACTCTGGACGCTGTTCCAGGCGAGCGTTGGGTGCTCTCTTCAGACGGTTTGGATGCTGTGGTGTCCCTGTCGGAGATTGAGCAGGTGATGCGTTCTACCGATGACCTGTCTGAGATTGCTGACATTCTGATTGCGATGACGTTAGAGCGCGGCGCTCCGGATAACGTCACGGTTGTGTCTCTGCAGGTGATTGACCGTGAGGTTCTGCCGGTGGATGAGCCGGTGGGTCCTTCGAGCCTGCCTGAGTCTGCTCTGCCTGATTCGATTGTGGTGGAGCAGGAAGTTAGCACGAACACTCAGAAGCTTCCCGAGGCGGCTACCACGGTTGAGGCTACTGAGGCCCTTTTGAGCGCAGGCTATGACGATGAGTCAGATGATTTTCTTCCCCGCTCATTGCGTCGTTTCCGTCGTGCTCGTGACTTCTCTGGAACCCTGTTGCACAGTGGTTCTGGGGCCGTACGTCACTATATCGGCACGTACGATAATGCCGTGGATGCGGCTCTTACGAATGCTGCGATTTTGCGTAGCGAGTTGGGTTCCCGCCCGCATCAGCTGGTTGGTGCCGCTTCGGTGGCTACTGAGACCGGTATGATTCCGGCGGTTACTTCTCGTACCCTGGAGCATCGTGCGACGGTGGCTCAGCGTGTGCCGTTGAAGGTCGAGTCTGATGAGGCGACCCTGCCAGATGAGCTGGAGGAATTGATCGCTGAGGATACTGTGGAGCATTCTCGCCCGCGGTCTTGGTCGATTCGCCTGTTCATTACCCTGCTGATTGCCGCTATTTTGACGCTGGCTGCGTGGACCGGTCTGCGCTATGTGGAGCGTAGCTACTATGTGGGTGAGAGTGATGGCACGGTTGCGGTCTACAACGGTATTCCGCACGCATTGGGTCCGATTCGTCTTTCTCACGTGGTGGAGAATACTGATATTCAGACGAGTGAGCTAAGTGATCATACTCGTTCTTTGTTACGTAATGCGATTACGGCCAAGGACCTGGAGGATGCACATCAGATTGTGACTCGTTTGAAGACTCAGGCGGACCAGTCTCGTGAGAAAGCGGAGCAGGCTGTTGCTTCCGCTTCTGCGTCTATGTCGCCGTCTGCTTCTGTGGTGGTTCCGAGCACCAATCCGACTTCCGCGGCTCCTGTAGCACCTGAGCAGGCTTCTGAGCAGGCCGCTGAAGGTGGTGTGTCTAATGGCTAAGTTCTCGTTCCGTCGTGAGTCGGATGTGCCTCGGGCACGCCGTTTTACGGAGCTTTTCCTACTGGTTTTGGCGGTGGGTGTTGGCTCTTTCGGCATGTACCTGATTGATCCGGAGCACGCTTTTGATACATCGAAGAGCCAGTGGCTGCCGTGCACGGTGGTGCTGGGTACTGGTGCTCTTCTGATTCACCTGGTCATGCAGTTCCGCGCGCGTTATGCTGATCCGTTTATTCTGCCGCTAGTGGTGGCTCTGAACGGTATCGGTTTGACCATGATTTATCGTCTGGATCCGCAGATTGCGGCTCCGGTGGGTGATGGTCAGCTGATGTGGACCGGCGTGTCTATGGTGCTGTGCGCGATTATTGTGTTCGTGCTCAGAGATTACCGCGTGTTGCGTAAGGTCACGTACACCTCACTGGTGCTGTCGATGATTCTGCTCATCATGCCGTTGGTTCCGGGTCTGGGTATGGAGCTCAACGGTGCTCGTATTTGGATCCATATCGGTAACCGCACGTTCCAGCCGGGTGAGGTTGCGAAGATTACGCTGGCGATTTTCTTCGCCGGATATTTAGCTACGCACCGTGACCTGATTCTGGTGGCGGGCCACCGCATCGGTCCTATCAATCTGCCGCGTCTGCGTGATTTGGCGCCGGTGTTCTTGGCGTGGATAGTGAGCCTGGGTGTTCTGGTGTTCCAAAAGGACCTTGGTTCGGCCATCATGTTCTTTGGCTTGTTCATGGCGATGTTGTACCTGTCGACCGGTCGTATTTCGTGGCTGGTGATTGCGGGTATCGGTATGGCTGTGGGTGGCTATTTTGCATACCACTATGTCTCGCATGTGCACGCTCGTATTTATGCGTGGGTCCACGCTTTTGATCCAGAGATTTACCAGGCGTCTCCTGGTGGTTCGGGTCAGATTCTGCAGGGCGTTTTTGGTCTGGCTTATGGCGGTCTTTTTGGCCGCGGTTGGGGTCAGGGCCGAGCGAACCTCGTCCCGTACGCTAACTCAGACATGATTATTTCCTCCTTGGGTGAGGAACTGGGCTTGGTGGGTCTGGGCGCCATCCTGATGATGTTCATGCTCTTGGTTTCGCGTGGTTACCGCGCAGCGTTGGGTACTCGTGATGGTTTCGGTAAGCTGCTGGCTGCTGGCCTGTCCACAGTTATGGTTCTGCAGCTGTTCGTGGTGATTGGCGGCGTGACTCGCTTGATCCCGCTGACTGGTCTGACAACTCCGTTTATGTCAGCCGGTGGCTCCTCGTTGGTGGCTAACTGGATAATTGTGGCGCTATGGTTGTCTATTTCTCATAGTGCCCGCGCACCTCACCTGGTGGCTGGTTATGATGCTCCGCAGGGTATTGACCATGCGGACACTAGCTACGAGCCGGAGGGTGCTACTAGCGTTCTGGCGCGTATTACGGCTAAGGATTCTGGAGGTGAGAAGAATGGATAGGGCTATTCGCCGCATGTGGATGTCTGCCGCGTGCGTGTTTGTTCTGCTGATGGGTACCCTCAGCTATATTCAGTTCTTCGATTCGAAGACTCTGATGAATAATCAGTGGAATTCTCGAGCGCTCTACGACAATTACGGTTCGGCACGCGGTTCGATCGTGGTTGATGGTACGGAGATTGCTTCGTCGGTGAAATCCGACGATGAGTACAACTACCAGCGTGTGTATAACCACCCGCTTAAGTATGCGGCTCTGACGGGTTATTTCTCCACGATTTATGGCGCGACGGGCCTGGAAGCTGCACTGGATAAGGAACTTGCCGGCACGAGCGACAGCCAGTTCTATGACCGTGTGGCGCAGCTGTTTAGTGGTTCTTCTACGCAGGGCGCTAGCGTGGAGCTGACGATTAATTCGAAGCTTCAAGATATTGCGTATAGCGCTCTGCAGGGCCGTAAGGGCGCTGTGGTGGCAATGAACCCGAAGACCGGTGAGATTCTGGCGATGGCTTCTTCGCCGTCCTATAATCCGAATCTTCTGTCTGCTCATACGAGCTCTTCGGTTTTGGCGAATTATCAGGCACTGACTTCTGACGAGGACAGCCCCCTGTTCAACCGTGCGATTGCCGGTAATACCTATTCACCAGGTTCGACGTTCAAGATTATTGATGCGGTGGCAGCACTGGAGTCCGGCAAGTACAACGCGTCTTCGGTCATTGCGAATCCCGCCCAATTGCCTCTGCCGGGTACGAACATTAGCCTGCCGAACTATACGGGCAGTCAGTGTTCGACCCGCACTCAGGCGACAATTGAGTGGGCTTTAGCTCAGTCCTGTAATACGCCGTTTGCGCAGATTGCGATGGACTTGGGTCAGGAGCGTATCGCGAAGACCGCTGAGAATTTTGGTTACGGCCAGGATTTGAAGATTCCTTTGACGGTTTCTAAATCGTCTTTCCCGTCGAATCTGACGCAGAGCCAGCTGGCTCAGTCAGCGATTGGTCAGTACGACGTGAAGACCACTCCGTTGCAGGTGGCGATGACTTCTGCGGCGATTGCAAATGGCGGCGTGCAGATGAAGCCAAACCTGATTCGTTCGGTGAAGACCAGCAACCTGAGCACTTTGCAGGAGTTCTCTCCTGAGAAGCTGCGTACGTCCACTAGCCCTGAAATTGCTAAGCAGGTGAAGCAGTGGATGGTGAATGCGGTTGATAATGGTATTGCACGTAATGCAGGTGTCTCCGGTGTGAAGGTGGCTGGTAAGACAGGTACCGCGGAGACTACGGCAGGTTTGAATAATTCTTGGTTTACCGGTTTCGCGCCGGCTGATGATCCTCAGATTGCGATTGCTGTGGTCTACGAGGATATTGACGTGGCGACCGGTGCCCAACTGGCAACCAGTACTAGTAAGCAACTCTTTGAGGCGGTGTTGAACAAGTGAGGCCTGCGGCTGATATCACTTTGGGCGGGCGCTACACCCTAACCGAACGTATCGCAATTGGCGGTATGGGTGAGGTGTGGAAAGCTCGCGACAAGGTGCTTGGACGCATCGTTGCGGTCAAGATCCTCAAGGAGGAGTACACCGGTGACCCGGGCTTCTTGGAGCGTTTCCGCGCTGAGGCCCGTAATACGGCGCTATTGAACCACCCCGGCGTAGCGAATGTTTTCGACTACGGTGAGGAGGACAACTCTGCGTACCTGGTCATGGAGCTGGTGCCGGGGAACCCGCTCTCTAGCATCATCGAGCATGAGACTACTCTGCCGCCTGATCGTATTCTGAACTTCATTGCTCAGACTGCTCGTGCGCTGGCTGCGGCTCATTCGCAGGGCCTGGTGCATCGTGACGTAAAGCCCGGTAACCTTATCATCACTCCGGATAATCGTGTGAAGGTGACCGATTTCGGTATTGCTCGTCTGGCTAATCAGGTGCCGTTGACGGCTACCGGCCAGGTAATGGGTACCGCCCAGTATTTGGCACCGGAGCAGGCGACCGGTCAGGCAGCTACCCCCTCTTCGGATATGTACTCGTTGGGCATTATTGGTTATGAGTGCCTGGTGGGTCGCCGTCCGTTTACGGGTGAGTCGCAGATTGCGATTGCATTGGCTCAGGTGAATGATCCGCCGCCGCCGCTTCCGGAGACCATCCCGGGTCCTGCTCGTGCACTGATTATGTGTCTTTTGGCGAAGGACCCGGCTCAGCGTCCTAAGGATGCGACCGCTCTGGCGTCTGCGGTGGATGCGATTCGTCGCCGCGACCTGAAGGCTGCGGTGAAGGCTGTTCCTTCTCTGGCTCAGTTCTTGGCTGAGGAGAACGCTGATGACGCTACTATCGCAATGACCGCTATGGATGTTGCGGCTGAACCGATTAGCGCTTCTTCTACTCCGCGTTTCGGTTCTGGCGGTCGTTTCTCGCCGGAGCCGACGACGGCGCCAATTCCTCGTACGAGTGAGCAGACGATGCGCCCCATGTCTGGTCGTGTGAAGTCTACTCCTGCTCCTGCAGCGAAGCGTGGTCCGAACGTGTGGATGTGGGTTGCTCTGCTGCTGGCAATTGTGCTGATTATTGGTGGTATTTGGACGGTCCTTTCTTCTAATAATGGTGGCGGTTCGCCTGATTCGGTTCCGAGCGCTTCTTCGTCTGTTGTTCCGACGAACACGGGTACCGTTTCTACGGTGGAGCCAACTGATTCTGCTTCTGCCTCTGGCGCAAAGCAGAAGGTGACTGTCAATGCGATTAACTATGAGGGTCGCGAACTGCAGGATGCGGTGAACGAGCTGAAGAATCTGGGTTTGTCTCCCAAGACTGAGGGCATTGAGTCGACTCAGCCGGAGAACACGGTGATTTCGGTTTCTCCGACGGGTACTTTGGATCAGGGTAATAGCGTGACTGTTCGCTATTCGACCGGTCCGAAGTCGGTGACTTTGCCGTCGAACCTTGAGGGTAAGAACGTGGATGAGGCATCGAAGGCTGTTGCTGCTTTGGGTGTGAATGTTTCTCTGCATTATGAGAATTCGGACACTGCAGCTCCCGGTACGGTGCTTCGTACTACCCCGTCGTCTGGCACCAAGGTTACGGTTGGTAGTAATGTAGACATGTATGTGGCCTCTTCCAGCTCGGGTAGGGGATCTAGTGCAAGCGCTTCGGCTTCACGGTCTGCGTCGGCTTCTGCGTCGGCGCGTTAGCCCCTACATTTTGATTTAGTTTTAGTCTTAGTGATCCAGGAGAACTTATGGACCTGTCGGTTCCCGACACGGTTGATAACCGTTACAAGGTACTCGAGGTAATCGGTACCGGTGCAATGGCAACCGTTTATGCTGCTGAGGATACTCGCCTCGGCCGCAAGGTTGCGCTTAAGATTCTGCGCCCGGAGCAGGCCCAGGACGATACGTTCCGCGCACGCTTTAAGCGTGAGGCGGAGGCGGTGGCGTCTCTGAACAATCCTGCGATTGTTGCTGTCTATGACACCGGTTCGTATAACCCTTCTCAGGATGGTAAGGAGTCTGCTTCTTCGGAAGAGGGCCCCGCTATTCCTTATATTGTGATGGAGTACGTGGAGGGTCATACGCTGCGTTCCATCCTGTCCCGTGGCGGTCACCCGCCCGTCCGTGATGCTTTGGGTTATTCCGAGCAGTTGCTGGGTGCTTTACAGTACAGCCACTCAATGGGCATTATTCACCGCGATATTAAGCCCGCAAATATTATGGTGCTGGACCGCACTAGCGAGGATATCGCTAAGGGTCAGCCTGGCCAGATTAAGGTCATGGATTTCGGTATTTCCCGTGCCATTGAGGAGGCTGGCGAGGCCCTAACCAAGGCTAACGTGGTGATGGGTAGCGCACGCTACATGTCCCCTGAGCAGGTCAGTGGCAAGAATGTTGATGCACGCAGCGATTTGTACTCTGCTGCTTGTGTGATTTACGAGATGATTGCTGGTCATTCTCCGTTCGATGCTGAGTCGAATGTTGACCTGGCGGCTAAGCATCTCTCTGACGCTCCTGAGCCTCCGAGCAAGTTCACTCCGCTTGAGGTTCCGGCGGGTCTGGATGCCATCATTCTGAAGGGTCTGGCAAAGAACCCAGATGAGCGTTATCAGAGCGCAGCTGAGTTCGCTCAGGCTCTAGTTTCGGTTGTTCGCCCGGGTGAAGAGACCGTGGTTCAGGATGCAGCAATGACTACTGCTTTTGTTCCTTCGGCGGCTACTGCTTCCTTAGGTGAGGATTACGCCCCGTACACCACCTCGATTACTAAGGCTTCGGTGGAAGACGGCGGCCTCAACGGCTTCTTCGAGTATGGAGACGATGAGGAGCTGTACGATGATGAGGAATACGCGGAATACGATGAGTCTTCGCCGCGTAAGCGTGCGTGGGTTCGTTTCCTCGTGGGTACTCTGATTGCGGCTCTGTTGGTCTTCAGCGTCGGCTCGGTGCTGTACTACCAGAACAAGCTCAATGAGATTCCGCAGGTTTCAGTTCCGGCTGTGGTAAATGTTTCACGAGATGATGCCGAGAATCAGCTGCGTAACCTGGGCTTCGTGCTGGAGTACCGTCAGGGCTACTCGGACAACATCAAGAAGGGTGACGTTATCAGCGTTGAGCCGGGTGTTGGTTCTAAGGTTGATAAGGGCTCAACCGTTATTGTGACTGTTTCGAACGGTCCAGAGAAGGTTAAGCTACCGGGTAACCTACAAGGTCAGAGTGAGGCGTATGTCCGTAACACTCTGAAGGACCTGGGACTGGTGGATGGCCGTGTTACCACCGTGGAGAGCGCTTCTGTTCCTGCGGGTATGGTTGTGGAGCTTTCGCCGGAGAAGGGCTCGACCGATGATAAGGGTGTTCAGACCGTTGAGGCTGGTAGCACCGTAAACATCGTCCTGTCCTCCGGTAAGGTGAAGGTCCCCTCGTTGGTGGGTCTGACCAAGGACCAGGCGATTGCTGCTCTGACCGCTCAGGATGTTCTACTGAACACTAACATTGAGACTGTTCAGACTAACGAGCGTCCTGCGGGCACTGTGCTTTCGCAGAGCTCTGCAGCGGGTACTCTGGTAGCTCAGAACAGCACGGTGACGATCCGTGTGGCTGCTACTCCGACTGCTGCGGCAGCTACTCCGACTGCTGCAGCAGCAAATAACCGTCCTTCAGGTTCAGCTTCGGCGCCTGTGGCACCGACTGCTTCTGCTTCTGCATCTACCCGTACGATTCAGAGCAATAACGCGAACGCCAATGCGAACAACGCTAATAACACTAATGCGAATACCCGCTAAGGGGTTCTAACGACTAACCAAAAGGGGCGGCACTCCACACCAAACGGTGTGGGGTGCCGCCCCTTTTTGTATACATGGCTTCGGGTTAGGAAGTGTGTGAGGGTAAAGTTATCGCCTCCAGTTTCCCTATAGTATGTCTACTACGGGGCTTCTAGAGGCGATATAAACAGTTGAGGGCGGCTTTACTAAGCCATGAGGGGTGAGAGGCTCTTAGCGCGCTCTGCGGCTCCCTGCAGGCCGGTTTCTTCGAGCCAGTTGCCGAGCATGAGGTATCCGCTTTCGGTCAGGACCGATTCAGGATGGAACTGCACCCCGTGCATGGGGGCTTCACGGTGGCGCAGACCCATAATGATGCCGTTGTCGGTGGTGGAGGTGGTTTCCAGGATCTCGTGCATGGTTTCGGGTACGACTGCCAGGGAGTGATAGCGGGTCGCGGTGAAGGGGTTTGGCACATCTTTGAATACGGAGACGTTCTCGTGCACGAGGCGGGAGGTCTTGCCGTGCATGAGTTCGGGAGCATGGGTAACGGTGCCACCGAATGCCTCCGCGATGGCTTGGTGGCCAAGGCATACACCCAATAGAGGTTTCTTCGCTTCAGCTGCCCAGCGAATAGTGTCAATGATAACGCCTGCTTCTGCAGGGGCGCCGGGGCCCGGGGAGACGAGCACGCCGTCGTGTTCTTCGGCGAGCTTGATGACGGCGTCAAGTTCATATTCGTCATTACGGATGACGGTGGTTTCAGCGCCGAGCTGCTGAATGTAGCCGACTAGAGTGAAGACGAAACTGTCGTAGTTGTCGATGACAAGGATGCGGGTCATGGCACGTCCTTAGCACTAATGGTTGATGGTGACGTTCAAGTTGAAGGGGCCGTACTCTGCGAAGTGGGGGAAGACGAATTCCATGAGCAGGTAGACTACGGCGAGTATCAGCACAATAGCGATGATGATGCGAACCCACAGGGGGCCGGGGAGGTGACGGAAAATCCATGCATACATCTGCTTTTCCTCTCTGTTTTTAGGATCCTGCGACGGAGGCGGCGATTTCTGCGGGCGCTCCGACTGCGGCGGGCCGCCAGGATTCAAGGCGGGCGTGGACAATGTATCGTTCGGTGTCACCGTAGCGCGGGTGGCAGGTGGTGAGCGTCAGGAGGCGCTCGGTGGGTGCTGCACCGGGCTGTCCGGGGACGGGTTCGATAACTTCTACCTGGTCGGGCTGCACGATTTCGTGGCTGTAGACGGTGTAGGTGTAGTAGCCGTCTTTGGTGCGCACATAGATGTGGTCGCCTTCGGTGAGCAGGTCAATGTCGTTGAGGACTTTACCGCGGGTTTGGCGGTGGCCTGCGAGGGAGAAGTTGCCAATCTGTCCGGGCATGGCGCTTCCTTCATAATGGCCGAGTCCGAGGGAGTCGAGCACGTCGGAGCTGGTGCCCTGGGTGGCGGGGCGCTGGTAGTCAGATCCGAACTTGGGGATGTAGACAATGCCGAAGACTTCACCGTGGCCGGGTTCACTCAGACCTGCGGGAGGGGTGTTGGGATCCCAGTTGGGTAGGGGTTCGGCGGGGGTGGAGTCAAATTCTTGGACGAGGGTGCTGACGGCTTGGGATTGGGTGCGGTCAGCGTCGATGTTGGTCCACCAGAGCTGCCATGCGACGAAGAGCAGTAGCAGCAAGCCGACGGTGATAAGGAGTTCGCCTGTAATCTGGATAATCCAGCGCAGCACAGTACGGGGGCGGCGCTCTGCGGTGGGTGCCGTTCCTTGGCTCATGCGTTCTCCTTTGTCCTTTGGGTTGTGTATGTTCTTGGGCGCCAAATGGCTTTCCTTATCTATCAACGCATGGAGAAGGTGAAATCATCCCGTAAGTCTGCAAAGATAGGTATGAACATAATTTTTTTAGGTTACCCATACAACAATAAGCGGAGGAAGTATGTCGACCAAGTCGGCTAAGGCATCGTCCAAAAAGAAGTCTCAGAAGTCTGCCAAGTCTGAGGTGGAGGATGCGAGCGAGCTACGCCTGCGTGAGATTGCTCGTGAGATGGAGAGCGGTACGCAGCTGAAGGAGCAGACTCCGTTGTGGTACCGCGTGATTATGTTCTCGCTGTTGACGGTGGGCATTCTGTGGATTATTGTTTTCTACATTACGCAGGGCCTGTTTCCGATTCCTGATATGGGTATGTGGAATGTGAGTGTTGGTGTGGGCGCCATGATGGCGAGCATGCTGATGATGACTCGCTGGCGTTAGATCTTATATAGAGGCGGCCGTCCCGTGTGGGGTAGCCGCCTCTGTATGTGTCTTGGGGTATTGAGAGTTTTATTACCCGGTTCTTATATTCTTATATAAACATATAATCTAGTCAGACTTATATTTTTAATATTTTGGGTTAAGTTTAGCATCATGAACCAAGGAATCCTTTAGTAGATTAGGTCGCCTCGTGCCGCTTCGTGGACGCGCCTGGTTACGGTCTCCATGACGGGGGAGTTGATGTTCCAGCGCTGCCAGTAGAGAGGGAATTCTACAGGGGTTGTGGCGAGCTTCACGAGGTGTCCGCTTTCCAGTTCTTCGGCGCATTGCGCCTCAGGAATGAGGCCCCAGGCAATACCGGAGCTGACGGCACGTGCATAGTCCGGAGATGAGGGAATATAGATGGTGGGACTTTGGATGAAGGTTTCTTCGGCCTCCAGACCTACCTCTTTTTCAATGAGGGCTCGTGCTATATCCTGCACAAAGTCTTTACGGTCATATTCGACAACGGGGGCACGATTGAGCTCTTCGCGGCTCATGGTCTTGGGCCAACCGGGTAGATAACGCTGTACGTAGTCGGGGGTGGCAACGCACCAGTAGCGTGCCACGCCGAGGGTTTCGACGGAGCAGCCGGGGATTTTTTCGGGCTTAGAAGTGATGACTGCCATGACTTCTCCGGATCGGAGCATGGCGGATGAGTGGAATTCGCCTTCTCGTCGCAGATCACAGAAGATGCTGTCTTCGTGGCTGAGGGTTCCTACGGCGTCGATGAACCAGGTGGCGAGTGAGTCAGCGTTGACGGCAATGGAGACGCTCTGGAAGCCACCGGCACCCATGAGCTCGCGTTCCATTTCTTGCTGTAGGAATGCGCTCTGCCGGGCGATGCGTAGCACGCTTTGTCCGGCGTCGGTAGGGGTGACGGGGTTACTTCGGCGTAGCAGGACCTTTCCGGCAATCTGCTCCATAGCTTTGATGCGTTGGGAGATGGCGGAGGGGCTCACTCGCAGGATATCTGCCGCCGCGTCGAAGGTGCCGTATTCGATGACGGTGGCGAAGGTGGTGAGCTGGTCGGTACTGAAACGTGTCATAAGAATATCTTACGCAATGTGAAAATATTTAGATAGATTTAGGGTCCTTTTTCGCGTATTCTCGTCTCTGGCACTTCACACTTCCGCTAACGCACTTTATCCCTGCATCACGAGCTTTCGCCTGGCAAGCTGTTATTAGAAGGAGCCACCACCCGCAATATCCACAAAGCCCGTACCGTTTTATCGACATAGAAAGTTTCACAATGTCCACTTCCCTGTCCCTGCTGTTTCTGGGTGCTACTACCACGATTTCTTTGGTGGCGGCTATTGGCGCCCAGGGAACTTATGTGCTGCGTCAGGGTATTTTGGGGCGGCATATTACCCCGATTATTATTTTCTGCATTCTGTCGGATGCTCTGATGATTGGCTTGGGCGTTGTGGGCCTGGGCGCTCTATTGGATGCGGCGCCGTGGTTTATTGAGGTATTCCGTTATGTGGGTGCGGTATTTTTGGCGTGGTTTGGTTTTGAGGCTGGCCGCCGCGTGTTTACTCCGCACTCCATCGTGGTCGATGATGCCGAGGGTAATTCTCAGTCGTTGAAGGCGGCTATGCTGACCACGACGGCGGTGACATATTTGAATCCGCTGGCGTGGCTGGATACAACTATTCTTTTGGGGTCACTGGCGAATGCTCAGGGCGATCCTGGCCGTTGGTGGTACTACCTGGGCTGTTGCTGCGGTAGCCTGATCTGGTTTTTGATGCTGGGGTATGGTTCGCGTCTGTTGCGTCCGCTCTTTGCGCGCCCTTCAGCGTGGCGTTTTTTGGACGGTGCGACGGCTCTTCTGATGGCGTACCTGGTGTTCAACCTGCTGACGTTGAACCTATCTACCCATTAGCTTTTACCCCCTGACCTGCTTCTTTATACTTTGCCAACCTCTTTTTTGGTGCTCTTCTCCTCTTCGAAGGGTAAGAGCACTTCGTTTTTGGGCATGATGAGCAGACCCAAGTAGATATCGCGAATGATCAGGATGTGCTTAATCCGCTCAATCATGGGCTTGAGGAAGCTTCGGGCGTACTTTTCGTCGCTACTGGTGGTTGCAACGAAGCTGAGCCCGGAGAACACGGCAACGATCATGGACACCTTGATAACAACGGCGTTGATATTGGTGTCTACGCTGAGGATTTTGAGGTGTTCAGGTTTGACGGTCATCCAGGATTCGATGGTGATATCGCTGATGGCGATGGATAAGAATCCCATGAAGAATCCGAAGACGAGTAGCATGAAGAGGGTCGCCTGGATAATCTGCCCAATCATGGGGATGATGATGAGGTTGCTCCAGGGCGCGATTTTGAGGGGTCGGTGTTCGAGGATTTTCTTCTCTTCGACCCAGTCTTGGGGCGGTGTTCCAGATTTCGCCTTCGAGGGCTGCGGCATGCTCGTAGTCACTGTCGCTAAAGTGTGCAATGTCCATCGTCCCTGTAGCGCCCCAGCAGGCGCGCTGTGCGCTCCAGGGAGGTCGTAACGACCACGAACATGGCGAGTAGTCCCATGAGGCCCAGAACCGCCCAGGTGCGCGGGAAGCTGAGTCTGTTGGCAAGCTTCCAGAGGTCTGCGTTCACGAAGATGAAGAGTACAGACACCATGAGCACGGGCAGTACTTTCGCAATCATGGGCGGCAGAGAGGCAAGCTGGTGGATGGCGTGCTTGAGCGACCAGCCGAGTATAGTATCTACGTCCAGGAAGATGGCGAGGTAGATTCCGATAACAATAAGCGGGAAGACTTGGCCACCGTCGTAGACTAAGTCGAAACCTTCAAGAGCATTGGTTTCGAAGATGCTTGTGGTGAAGAGTATTCCGGTTGCGAGTACTTTGAAAGACCCCAGGGTGGTTTGTGCCCATCGTGGGGTGCGGACCATGAGCTTGTGGGTTAGAGCGATGAGCACCCCGGAGATGACCGGCATAACGAGGAAAATCCCGCCGAGTACGATCATTGAGAGTACTTCGTTTCTGAGGGCGTTATCGCTTGTGAGAGCTTTGATGTAGTCCGGTAGGGAGCCATTCGCGTCCTCTACTAGCATGAGGATAATGTCGCGCAGGAAGATATAGCAGATGTGCATGATACCAGCCCACAGGATCCACGGCACGGAGCGTGGGAACGCATCGAGAGCACGTTGACATGCAGGAATGATGAGGGGTGCACCCTGTTTACGGAACCATATATTACTCTGCTTCAGCATGTCGGCCCTAGTGTAGTGCTGAGTGGTGTAATGCTGAGATTGCACCGCTTCTGCAGTGGCTTTAGCACGCAGTCGCGCCCAGATAGGGCGTGCGTCCTTCTACTGCGGGATGTTCTGGTCCTGTGTACTCATGACATACCACTCTACAGGGTGAGATCTCTCTTTTACTCGCGAGTACCTATATTTCTTCCTTCTGGAGTTCTGCCCCAATAAAGCGGCTATAGGCACCCATGAGTAGCACAGCTGCTTCTTCGTGTTCCTCGTAGATACCTAGCTCCTCGTCTTCACTACCCGTGTATGTGCCGCTACTAATTTCGAGCAGGGATAACGGTCCTTCTGCGGTCTCCGGGGCTAGAGCATCCAGGATGAAGCTCAGGGTTTCTTCTGATTCTTCAGCTACTCCCATGAGTCGCCCCATGTGTGTACCCGGGTAGGGTGCGATCGTGAGGACGTCTTCGTTCTCGCATTGGACAATACGTGCCACAGGAACTATATCCCCGTCTGCGGTCTCTTCGAGCAGTAGCTCAGTAGAGAGATCGATATGGCTCTCCTCGCTCTGTAGGAGCTGTCTGGGCCACCAGAGATGGATGTATTCGGTCAGCGCTGCCCAGGCTTCGTGAGGCTCCAGCGTGCTCTCTACGTAGAGGGCTGCCGCTCGTTCTTCACCGTTGTGTTGGCGCTGCTGATCGACTGGCTCTGGTGCGTGGGAAAACATGGGGTAGTGCATGGTTCTACTCTATCCCAGTGTGTCTGTGGAGAGCATTCTTTCTTGTAGACAAAGCTTCGTAGACAAGCCTCTGAGGACATAAAAAAGGGGCAGACCCGTATGGATCTGCCCCTTTTTAGCTTTAGCTGTTAAAGCAAAAGAGCCCACGCAAGCGCGGCTCTTTTTATTGCCTATTGGATTATTATCCAAAAACCATACAGTGAACGCAAACAACAAACAACTTCCTGAAAAGTAAGCCTTCAGCCTATTAGTACCAGTCAACTCCACGAGTCTTCAGTCCTCGCTTCCATACCCGGCCTATCAACCTCATCATCTATAAGGAGCCTCACACACCAAAAAGTGCCAGGAAATCTCATCTCGAAACAGGCTTCCCGCTTAGATGCTTTCAGCGGTTATCCCTCCCGAACGTAGCCAATCAGCCATGCACCTGGCGGTACAACTGACATACCAGAGGTTCGTCCGTCCCGGTCCTCTCGTACTAAGGACAGCCTTTCTCAAATTTCCAACGCGCGCAGCGGATAGGGACCGAACTGTCTCACGACGTTCTGAACCCAGCTCGCGTACCGCTTTAATGGGCGAACAGCCCAACCCTTGGGACCGACTCCAGCCCCAGGATGCGACGAGCCGACATCGAGGTGCCAAACCATGCCGTCGATATGGACTCTTGGGCAAGATCAGCCTGTTATCCCCGAGGTACCTTTTATCCGTTGAGCGACGGCCGTTCCACAACGTACCGCCGGATCACTAGTCCCGACTTTCGTCCCTGCTCGACCTGCCAGTCTCACAGTCAAGCTCCCTTGTGCACTTACACTCAACACCTGATTGCCAACCAGGCTGAGGGAACCTTTGGGCGCCTCCGTTACACTTTAGGAGGCAACCGCCCCAGTTAAACTACCCATCAGGCACTGTCCCTGAACCAGATCATGGCCCGAAGTTAGACATCCAGATTGACCAGAGTGGTATTTCAACAACGACTCCACACAAACTAGCGTCCATGCTTCACAGTCTCCCACCTATCCTACACAAGCCAAACCAAACACCAATACCAAACTATAGTAAAGGTCACGGGGTCTTTCCGTCCTGCTGCGCGAAACGAGCATCTTTACTCGTACTGCAATTTCGCCGAGTTCATGGTTGAGACAGTAGGGAAGTCGTTACTCCATTCGTGCAGGTCGGAACTTACCCGACAAGGAATTTCGCTACCTTAGGATGGTTATAGTTACCACCGCCGTTTACTGGGGCTTAAATTCTCAGCTTCGCCACAAAGGCTAACCAATCCTCTTAACCTTCCAGCACCGGGCAGGAGTCAGTCCGTATACATCGTCTTACGACTTCGCACGGACCTGTGTTTTTGATAAACAGTCGCTTCCCCCTGGTCTCTGCGACCCATACACGCTCCGGGCAGCAAGTACCCATCACGCTCAAGGTCCCCCTTCTCCCGAAGTTACGGGGGCATTTTGCCGAGTTCCTTAACCATGATTCTCTCGATCGCCTTAGTATTCTCTACCTGATCACCTGTGTCGGTTTAGGGTACGGGCGGCTAAAACCTCACGCCGATGCTTTTCTCGGCAGCATAGGATCACCAAATCCCCCAAAAACAGGGTCCCATCACGTCTCAGGCACACAGCCGGCGCATTTAACAACCGACAACCCTACACGCTTAGACCACGACAACCATCGCGTGGCTTGGCTACCTTCCTGCGTCACACCTGTTAACACGTTTACCTCCAAAGATCGGGCCCCACAACCCACACAACACACAAACAAAAGCCTGCACATCATGCTTCGCATGGTTAGCATCACAATATCAGTATGGGCGGTTTTTCACCGGTACGGGAATATCAACCCGTTATCCATCGACTACGCCTGTCGGCCTCGCCTTAGGCCCCGACTAACCCAGGGCAGATTAACTTGACCCTGGAACCCTTGATCATCCGGCGGATGAGTTTCTCACTCATCTTTCGCTACTCATGCCTGCATTCTCACTCGCATAGCCTCCACCACTGGTTTACACCGCAGCTTCACCGGCCACACGACGCTCCCCTACCCAACAATCCAAAAAGATCATTGCCACAACTTCGGCGGTGTACTTGAGCCCCGCTACATTATCGGCGCAGAATCACTTGACCAGTGAGCTGTTACGCACTCTTTCAAGGATGGCTGCTTCTAAGCCAACCTCCTGGTTGTCTAAGCAACTCCACATCCTTTCCCACTTAGCACACGCTTAGGGGCCTTAGTTGGTGGTCTGGGCTGTTTCCCTCTCGACAATGAAGCTTATCCCCCACTGTCTCACTGCTACGCTCTCACTTACCGGCATTCGGAGTTTAGCTGACGTCAGTAACCCGTGAAGGCCCATCGGCCATCCAGTAGCTCTACCTCCGGCAAGAAACACGCAACGCTGCACCTAAATGCATTTCGGGGAGAACCAGCTATCACAGAGTTTGATTGGCCTTTCACCCCTATCCACAGCTCATCCCCTCCATTTTCAACTGAAGTGGGTTCGGTCCTCCACGACGTCTTACCGTCGCTTCAACCTGGCCATGGATAGATCACTCCGCTTCGGGTCTAGGTCATGCCACTCAAACGCCCTATTCAGACTCGCTTTCGCTACGGATACCCCACACGGGTTAACCTCGCGACATAACACTAACTCGCAGGCTCATTCTTCAAAAGGCACGCTGTCACCCCAAAAGGCTCCAACGGCTTGTAAGCACACGGTTTCAGGTACTATTTCACTCCCCTCCCGGGGTACTTTTCACCATTCCCTCACGGTACTGATTCACTATCGGTCACTAAGAAGTATTTAGACTTACCAGGTGGTCCTGGCAGATTCACACGAGATTCCACGAGCCCCGTGCTACTCGGGTGGCCACACCACGGACAGAACAATTTCGATTACGGGACTCTCACCCTCTACGGCCGACCATTCCAAGTCGTTCACCTACCATCCTGAACATCATGCCGGCAGCCAGTTAGAACTGCCACTGTGACTCCCACAACCCCCATGATGCAACGCCTAACCGCTATCACACACCACAGGTTTAGTCTCTTCCGCTTTCGCTCGCCACTACTCACAGAATCATTACATTATTTTCTCTTCCTGCGGGTACTGAGATGTTTCACTTCCCCGCGTTCCCCCCAACCAGCCTATACATTCAGCTGGTGGTAACTCACCATGAAGATGAGCCAGGTTTCCCCATTCGGAAATCCTCGGATCACAGCCCAGTTATCGGCTCCCCGAGGCTTATCGCAGATTCACACGTCCTTCATCGGCTCTTAATGCCAAGGCATCCACCGTGTGCCCTTAATAACTTACACACAATCAAGAAAAATAAGAATCTAAAATCAACAATCAAACCAACACAAAAGCATTGATTCAACGCAAATTCCAGAAGATGCTCGCGTCCACTATATAGTTCTCAAACAACAACCCACAACACAACAACAACACAAGAAAACAAATTCTCACATCATCACCATGCCAGGCAAACAAAGGAACAACACACATGTGTTACCCCAAAACCCAACAATGCGCCTCATCCAACCCAAAACCAATATTCCACCCATGAGCAAAACCACCCACCCGACACTCGCGGATAGTATGGCCAACTAAATGTGCTCCTTAGAAAGGAGGTGATCCAGCCGCACCTTCCGGTACGGCTACCTTGTTACGACTTAGTCCCAATCGCCAATCCCACCTTAGACGGCTCCCTCCCAAAAGGGTTAGGCCACCGGCTTTGGGTGTTACCAACTTTCGTGACTTGACGGGCGGTGTGTACAAGGCCCGGGAACGTATTCACCGCAGCGTTGCTGATCTGCGATTACTAGCGACTCCGACTTCATGGGGTCGAGTTGCAGACCCCAATCCGAACTGAGACCGGCTTTTAGGGATTAGCTCCACCTCACAGTATCGCAACCCTCTGTACCGGCCATTGTAGCATGCGTGAAGCCCAAGACATAAGGGGCATGATGATTTGACGTCATCCCCACCTTCCTCCGAGTTGACCCCGGCAGTCTCCTATGAGTCCCCACCATAACGTGCTGGCAACATAGAACGAGGGTTGCGCTCGTTGCGGGACTTAACCCAACATCTCACGACACGAGCTGACGACAACCATGCACCACCTGTATACCAGCCCCGAAGGGAAACACCATCTCTGATGCGGTCCAGTATATGTCAAGCCTTGGTAAGGTTCTTCGCGTTGCATCGAATTAATCCGCATGCTCCGCCGCTTGTGCGGGCCCCCGTCAATTTCTTTGAGTTTTAGCCTTGCGGCCGTACTCCCCAGGCGGGGCACTTAATGCGTTAGCTACGGCGCGGAAAACGTGGAATGTTCCCCACACCTAGTGCCCAACGTTTACGGCATGGACTACCAGGGTATCTAATCCTGTTCGCTCCCCATGCTTTCGCTTCTCAGCGTCAGTTACAGCCCAGAGACCTGCCTTCGCCATCGGTGTTCCTCCTGATATCTGCGCATTCCACCGCTACACCAGGAATTCCAGTCTCCCCTACTGCACTCTAGTCTGCCCGTACCCACTGCAATACACGGAGTTAAGCTCCGGCCTTTCACAGCAGACGCGACAAACCGCCTACAAGCTCTTTACGCCCAATAATTCCGGACAACGCTCGCGCCCTACGTATTACCGCGGCTGCTGGCACGTAGTTAGCCGGCGCTTTCTCTGCAGGTACCGTCAATCTCTCTTCTTCCCTGCTAACAGAGGTTTACAACCCGAAGGCCGTCATCCCTCACGCGGCGTCGCTGCATCAGGCTTGCGCCCATTGTGCAATATTCCCCACTGCTGCCTCCCGTAGGAGTCTGGGCCGTGTCTCAGTCCCAGTGTGGCCGGTCACCCTCTCAGGCCGGCTACCCGTCGTCGCCTTGGTGAGCCGTTACCTCACCAACAAGCTGATAGGCCGTGAGCCCATCTATAACCACTACATAACGCTTTCCACCAACACCCCATGCGGAGATTGGTCGTATCCGGTATTAGACCCAGTTTCCCAGGCTTATCCCAGAGTTAAAGGTAGGTTACTCACGTATTACTCACCCGTTCGCCACTAATCCACCTAGCAAGCTAGGCTTCATCGTTCGACTTGCATGTGTTAAGCACGCCGCCAGCGTTCGTCCTGAGCCAGAATCAAACTCTCCGTTGAAAAAATAGAAAAGCTTGATAATCTGATCTCAAACAGCGAATCACACACGGGGGTGCGTGACTCAAGCTGACTAAATTTGAAACCATTTGATGATTATCAAATATAAATAAATATTTGGTATTAGTTTCAGTTTCAACCACCATAATGGTGATTTTATTGAACAAAGCACACTATTGAGTTCTCAAGCAACACACCGATTCAACACCTCAACTTACTATTTCAAGCAAGCCTTACCGTTGAACGGTCATTCATGTTATTTCATGATCACCGCGTTCCCGCGGCAACCCAATCAACTATACCAGCGTTTTGTTTGTCATGCAAATCCGTTTTCCGTGATTCACACCACAAAGTTTCTTTCCTAAACTCTTCCACCATCACCAACAAAGCAACCCGGATTTCCTTCAAGCAAGAAACCAAAACACTATACAATTGAAAGTCATTCAACCGCTTCCGACTAGGAGAAACACCGAAGAAGTTCTTCGTTTTTTCCTCCTCGCCGCGGCGACTCATACAACTATACAGACGCCTAAACACCCATGCAACCTAAAAAAGGGTGAAGTAGACCACAAACATGGCGTTGTAAGGGTCTAAACCACCCTTCCAGAGACTAAACTACCTAGTCAAAGTATTTTATGGGTGCTAGAAAATCTTTAAAAAACTTCTAAAAAACCTTATAACCACAGAAGAAACCACTCAAACCCTCGCAGAATACCCTCCAGCGCCCCTCTGCAGCCCCTATTCCCATACCCTGCGCTTGATTCCTAACTCTGCATTTGGGCGCCCATACCTATAGATACGAAAAGCCCCTCCCCTTCCATCCTGCAAGGAATAGAAGAAGAGGGGTGCAGCTACAGAGTGCTGAAGCTTAGTACTGAGGCGGTTAGTGCTGAGCTGATTAGTACTGGGGAGGCGCATCATTCGCCATATTGTTAAAGCGCGAGTACTTACCGCTAAACGCCAACGGAATAGTACGAGTCGGACCACCACGGTGCTTAGCAATAATCATATCCGCCTCACCCACGCGATCACTCTCCGGGTTATACATATCCTCACGATGCAGCAGAATCACCATATCCGCATCCTGCTCAATAGAACCCGACTCACGCAAATCCGAAACCATCGGACGCTTATCAGTACGCTGCTCCGAACCACGGTTCAACTGAGACAGCGCAATCACCGGAACGTCCAACTCCTTAGCCAACAGCTTCAGGCTACGAGAAAACTCCGAAACCTCCTGCTGACGCGACTCAACTTTCTTACCCGAACTCATCAGCTGCAGGTAGTCCAGCACCACAAGCTTTAAATCATTACGCTGTTTGAGGCGACGGCACTTCGCGCGAATCTCCATCAGAGTCATATTCGGCGAATCATCAATAAAGAGAGGAGCAGAATCAATGCGCCCCTGCAGAGTCGCCAGGTTCGTCCAACCCTCAGTATCCAAATCCCCCTTCTTCAGGCGACCCATCGAAATCTTGCCCTCCGCAGAGAGAATACGCATCGCCAACTCAGTACGACTCATCTCCAGCGAGAAAAACACAGTCGTCATCTGATGATGAATAGAGGCAGAACGAGCAATATCAAGGGCCAGAGTCGACTTACCCACACCCGGACGAGCCGCAATAACAATCATCTGGCCACCGTGCAGACCACCGGTCAGCTCATCAAACTCAATAAAGTCAGTCGGTACACCGTACACGCCATCGGGGCGGTTCGAGTTCGCATCAATCTCGTTGATGGTCTCCTCCAACGCCTCAGAGAAAGATACATAGTCTTCCTTCGCGTTACCATCAGTCACCGCATAAATCTCAGCCTGCGCCTGATCCACCAAAGTATCGACCTCAGTCTCATTGGCGTAACCCAGCTGAGCGATCTTCGTACCCGCTTCAATCAGGCGGCGCATAATCGCGTGCTCCTTAACAATCTCAGCGTAATACTGAGCGTTAGCAGCAGTTGGAACTGACGCAATCAGGGTATGAATATAGGACGCACCGCCCACACGAGTCAGCTCACCACGCTTCTTCAGCTCATCAGCAACCGTAATCACATCCGCAGGGCTACCGTGACCGTAAAGAGAAAGAATCGCCTCATAAATCGTCTCGTGCGCCGGCTTATAGAAATCAGACGCACGCAGGCTCTCAACCACATCAGCAATAGCGTCCTTCGACAGCAGCATGCCACCGAGCACCGACTGCTCAGCCACATCATCATGAGGCATAGTGCGGGAACCATAATCAATGGCAGTTTCAGACATGCTTATCCTCGCGTTTCAATCCAATATCTACGACGTTCCAGAAACATTTTCTGCTGAACTCCTATGCTAGTTTCTCACGAAGGCACACGCGAAACACATACACGCCTAATGGGTAGCGCGCAGATAATCCTCAATCTTCTCAACAGCGAGCGCCGCGCCATCCATAGTGCGCATTGCCTCGCCCAGCTGCCGTGCCTTAGCGCATGCCCTCATCGCTGAGCAGACGTGACTGCCTCACAAAAACCAGGCCACTGCTATGTGCCTAGTAGATCCCTCGATATCAGAGTCGAGGGCACTAGTCATGAAAGCAGGTCTCGGACCATGTTTAAGTTTCTCTCTCTCCTTGTATTGCATGCCCTCTCGCATCTGGTGGCGGTGCTGCTACTACACACCTATAGTATGTCGCTGCCTGTAACACACACCATGGTACTTGAGTACCTGCGAGTATCAGCAGTGCTGTACTACTACAGGCTCGCCGGTACGGTGTCGTGGGCGTATATGGGTGGGGGTGGTGCGGCACTCGGAGGCTGTGGTGCAAGCTGATGCTGGGTGAGTGTCTGCTACTGGTGCAGTATCCAGTGCTGATGCTGGTACTAGTGCTCAGCGCCGTAGTCACTGCGGGACTGAGGTACTGTGTACTAGTATGCCTGGTGAGAGCAGGCTAGCGAATGAAAACGGAGCCTCAGTATTCCCCCGCATAACGAGGAATACTAAGGCTCCGTTTCGCTGTATAAGCTTCTCTTACTTCTTACGCAGAATCATGCCGATAGCGCCAATATGGTCGGCATGGCGGCGGAACACACCGCGCATACCCAACACGCGCTCACGAATCTGCGGCTTACGCACCAGATTGAACGCAATCTTCGCAACGCCAGCGGGACCTTCATCAGCCAGTAGACGCTTCGGCTCCAGCAGAGCCATATCGGTCTGGTACACATCCAGCACCTCAAAGCCAGCCTCTTCCGCCAGAGCAGTCCACTCGGCAACAGTCAGCGGGCGGGCATTCACGCGGATAGTACGCGCCAAATCCTTCTGGATCTCTTCCTTCAACTCGGGGCGCAGGTAATCGGGAACCAGCGACATCTCGTGAATAGCGTAGTAGCCGCCCGGACGCAGCAGACGAGCCGCCTCACGCATAATCTCCAGCTTGTGCTTATCGGTCTGCATGGTCAGCATCGCCTCGCCCACCACGGCGTCGTAGCTCTCCGAGGGCAGACCGGTCTCCTGGGCACTAGCATTCACCACACGGTAGTTCGGCTTAGTCGATGCACCAATACGCTCGGTCACGATTTCAGCAGCCTTGGGATCAAGATCCACACCGGTGTAGCTCTTGGGGGAACGC
This sequence comes from Rothia similimucilaginosa, assembly GCF_029850985.2. Lineage (NCBI taxonomy): Bacteria > Bacillati > Actinomycetota > Actinomycetes > Micrococcales > Micrococcaceae > Rothia > Rothia similimucilaginosa. Next base: position 2,072,001 of record NZ_CM138149.1, read on the forward strand.
TTCACAATCTCCAAGGCGGTAATACCCAGGCCCGGCGCAAACTCCACGACGTCAATGTCACCACCCAGAGCGCGAGCCAGCAGCCTATTGGTGGTCTCGCGGCCACCGGGGCGCAGAACCTTCTTGCCCAGCTGAGCCAGAAGCCAGTGACCGGCAGCCTTTTCAGCGGGGCGGTCGGTACCGGGAACGGAAGGGGTCTTAGACACGGAAGACAACTCCTAAATACTTGTATTTAATATGCAAAATTTATCTTTCCCAATTCTAGACCCGCACGGCGCCTAAAAGAAAGACGAATCCACGAAAGTTTTGGACGCACGACCCGACAACCTTCAGAAAGCCAGGGCAGCAACACTGCTTCCCTCTGTCATCCAGGTGGTTAAAACAGAAACTGGAGCTGGACCTCTCAGTCCAACCCCAGTCTCATCACACACACATACATACGAAAATCAGAGCCACTTCCGCAAGGGAAGTCCAACTTTCTGATGGTCCTCTCGAACCATCTATATAAAGTATTACGCGTAAACCTTTATTCCCTGTAGGTTAAAGCTGCAAGAAAGCTGGGAATAGATTTTTCTTCAAAATCGAGGTGCAGCACCCCGCATTTCACACCGAAACTACATGTCGCGTTAAAAGAAGAATGGCAAGGCGCTTTTGCCTTGCCATCCTTCTTTCGCTAGCGGGCGACCCCGCTACACGAAACACACACATTCACATCGCAGTCCTCTCGAACCAACACTTATAGTAAACACCCCCAACCTTATGGGAGGATTGAATTTCGCTGGAAACAAGCTGGGAGAAAACCAACAGAACCCTGAGAGCTTTGATATTGTGCAGTTTTTGGTCTCTAAACCGGGCTAATAAGCCGCCATATACAGACCCAGCAGCACCAACGGGTTAGCCACTACAGAAATAACCGCCAGGCAAATATTAGCCACGCGGTACTGACCAAACTTCACCAGACCCACTAGCGCACACACCAACGCAATACTGGATACAAGACCGCCAACCACCAACAAAAGAAGCAGAAGAGCAGTAGCAAGATTAGCGTCCGCAAATGGAATAACCGCTAGAGCACACAGCAGCAAATTGACGCACTCCAACAGCACACCCGTGAATAGAAGCTGAGCGCTAGAAGACAAACGTGAAAAAGATCGAGCCATGTATACCAGTCTACGGTGTCTACCAGACTATGGGGCGCACAGAGAATGTCGAATATGCAGACCGGTCTGGGATGCCCCGAAAGTCTCAAGATACTTCCCATATAGAGGTAATCCATCAAAATCCCCGACCTAAGGGGTGGGAATATCTACGCAATCAGCACGATAAACGAAAAAACCGCGATGTCTCACGTGAAACATTGCGACTTTCTGTATCTAAAAGGGTAAAGCAAACGGGGTGCCCCTCACGAAGAGGGACACCCCGTCCGACACTCAACGCCGCAGCATCAAAGCACCAGCGTCAAATATCTAAAAACCTACTTACGCAGCAGCAACGACGTCCAGGACAACGTTAGCAACAACGTCAGCGTGCAGGCGGACAGTCACCTTGTACTCACCGGTACGCTTAATAGCGGAACCCAGGTGGATGGTGCGCTTGTCAACGGAGCCAATGCCAGCAGCCTCAATAGCCTCAGCAATAGCCTCAGCCTTGACGGTACCGAACAGGCGGCCGTCAGCGCCAGCCTTGTGTGCAACGACAACCGACTTAGCAGCCAGGGCCGCCGCAGTTGCCTGAGCCTCTTCCAGAGAAGCCTTAGCACGAGCCGCACGAGCGGCGCGGATGGACTCAACCTGCTTCTCGCCACCCTGGGTCCAGGTCAGAGCGAAGCCGCGGGGCAGCAGGTAGTTACGTGCGTAACCGTCCTTAACGGTGACAACATCGCCAGCTGCACCGAGGCCGGAAACTTCCTGAGTCAGAATGATCTTAGCCATGTTACTGTCTCTCCTTCTCTTTAGCGGCCAGCGCCGGAGTAGGGCAGCAGTGCAACTTCGCGGGCGTTCTTAATAGCCTGAGCGATCTTGCGCTGCTCCTGAACGGTCACGCCAGTCACGCGGCGAGCGCGGATCTTGCCGCGGTCGGAGATGAACTTGCGCAGAAGTGCGACGTCCTTGTAGTCGATAACGGTGACGTCAGCAGCCTTGAGGGGGTTCTGCTTGGGTTTGGGCTTACGGATTTCAGCCTTAGCCATCGTGGTGCTCCTTAGAGTTGGGAGCCCGCGGCGGATAACCGCGGGATGGATTGATAAATTACTATTCGGAAAACGAAACCGGCTTAGAACGGAGGTTCGTCGTCGGCGCCGCTACCCCAGTCATAGTTACCACCAGACTGAGAACTCCACGGATCAGCAGCAGGAGCTGCAGGGGCCGCCGGAGCAGCCGGAGTGGAGTAGCCAGACTGGCCAGAGTAACCATTACCCTGAGCAGCAGCAAAATTATTCTGCTGAGGAGCGGAGTAACCGCCCTGAGCAGCAGCGTTGTACCCAGCACCACCGCCAAAGCCACCCTGCGCACCGCCACCGAAGTTATTACCTCCGGCAGAACGCTGTGCGCGAGTCACCTGAGCAGTAGCAAAACGCAGAGTCGGGCCGATCTCCTCGACCTCAAGCTCAAACGAGGTACGACGCTCGCCTTCCTTGGTCTCGTACGAGCGGGACTTCAGACGGCCCTGCGCGATAACCTGAGTACCCTTCTTCAAGGTCTCTGCAACATTCTCCGCATAACCACGCCATACCGACGCACGCAGGAACAGGGTCTCCCCATCCTCCCACTGGTTCGTCTGGCGATTAAAAGTACGCGGAGTCGATGCGATCGTGAAATTAGCAACCGCCGCACCCGCAGGGGTGTAACGAAGCTCCGGATCGCCAGTCAGATTACCAATAACAGTAATAACGGTATCGCCTGCCATTTGATGCCTCCTCGATAAGAGTTACAAGTATATTGAATCCAGTACAGCGCAACCCCCTGACATTTTTAGGGGGTCAGCCGACCGGAAAGAAACAACTACTTGCTGGAGATCTTCTGATCCTCCGGGCGGATGATCTTGGTACGCATGACGGACTCGTTCAGGTTCAGAACACGATCGAGCTCAGCTGCAGTCTCGGGGGTAGAGGTGAAGTTCACCACTGCGTAGATACCCTCAGACTTCTTCTGGATCTCGTATGCCAGGCGACGACGGCCCCAGATGTCGACGTTATCGACGGAACCACCATCGTTGGTCACGATCTCGAGGAACTTGGACAGCGACGGCTCAACCGCACGGTCCTCAACCTCGGGGCTGAGGATAACCATCAGTTCATATGCACGCATGATTAAACCCCTCCTTTGGGCTAAACGGCTATGGGATTTCCATAGCAGGAGATTCAATGTGCCCTATACGTGAAACACACCGGGTGGGGAACACGCATAGATTTCTTAACAATACACGAGAAAATACAGATAGAACAGTACCGCACCGCGTGACCTCAACCATGCGATGCAGTACCACAAACCGCAGAAGCTACGCCTCCCGACGCTGCTCCCACCACTGCACCAGGCGAGCCTTCGCCTCCTCCTCAGGAAGCGAACCCTCATCCAGACGCACATTCAACAAGAACTTATACGCCTCACCCACCACCGGGCCCGGCGCAATACCAAGAATCTGCATAATCTGACCGCCATCCAGATCCGGACGAATCGCATCCAGCTCCTCCTGAGCAGCCAACTCAGCAATGCGACGCTCCAAATCGTCGTACGCCTCAGCCAGCGAGCGCGACAGGCGACGATTACGAGTCGTCACATCAGAACGAGACACACGATGCAGACGCTCCAACTGATCGCCAGCATCACGCACATAGCGGCGCACCGCAGAATCAGTCCAACCTGACTCGCGGTAACCATAGAACCGCATATGCAGTTCCACCAGACGAGCCACAGCCTTAATCGTGTCATTATCAAAACGTAGCGCACGCATACGCTTCTTCACCATCTTCGCGCCCACCACCTCATGGTGCAGGAACGAGACAGAACCGTCTTTCTCAAACTTACGAGTCTTCGGCTTACCAATATCGTGCATCAAGGCCGCAAAACGCAGAATAAAATCAGGAGCCGGACACGGACCATCCTCACCCGTCTCCTTCTCCATCGCCTGCTCCATCACTTTCAACGAATGCTCATACACATCCTTATGGTGATGCTCAGGATCAATCTCCATACGCAAAGCAGGAAGCTCCGGCAACACATAATCCGCCAGACCCGTATCCACCAGCAGGTTCAAACCCACCCGCGGATAATCCGCCTCAATCAGCTTCACCAGCTCATCACGTACACGCTCAGCCGAAATAATCTCAATACGGCCAGCCATCTCGCGCATCGCCTCGAAAACCTCCGGGGCAACCTCAAGATTAAAACGCGCAGCAAAACGAGCCGCACGCATCATACGTAGCGGATCCTCAGAAAAAGACTCCTCCGGCGAGCGCGGAGTACGCAAAACACCCGCACGCAAATCCTCAACGCCACCAAACAAGTCAACAACCTCACCACTGGGCAAAGCCGCCGCCATCGCATTAATCGTGAAATCACGACGCACCAAATCAGCGCTCAAATCCGTACCGAACTCAACCGTCGGCTTACGCGAATCCGAAACATACACCTCAGCACGGTACGTGGTCACCTCATACACCACGCCATTCTTACGCGCACTAATCGTGCCGTACTCCTTGCCGATATCCCATGTATGTTCACCCCACCCACGTAGAATCTGCTCGCTCTGCTCAGGAGTAGCATCCGTCGTCAAATCAAAATCGGTGAAGAGACCATCCTCAACCCGCAGATTATCGCGGACAATACCGCCCACCAAGTACAGCTCAAAACCCTCTGCACGGTACAGTTCTCCCAGCTCGGCGGCATCCGGGTACTTCGACACAACATCAATAATCAGCGACATAATCCTTTAATCGTGCCAGAAAAACCACCCATGCGCCCACCCCACACCCACAACACCCCATCAAAGACAGCTATCTCACCCCAAACCGAGACACAAAAACCTCAGCCTATCAGTTAAGGTAGAACCATGAGCATTCCCGTACCCCGCGCCCCCAAAACGCGCTTCACCGCGCCCGTGCGAGCGGTACCCGCCCCTGAAGAAGTCTCTGCAGGCGGGCTCATCATCGACTTCGACCGACCCGAACAGCTACCCGTAGCCATTATCGCCCGCATCAACCGCAACGGCCAACGCGAATGGTGCCTCCCCAAAGGCCACATCGAACACGGCGAAACCACCGTCGAAGCCGCACAACGCGAAATCAGCGAAGAAACCGGAATCACCGGCTACCCCGTAGCCTCCCTCGGCACCATCGCCTACTGGTTCACATCCAACGGCACGCGCATCCACAAAACCGTGCACCACTACCTCTTCGCAGCAACCGGCGGCGAACTCAGCATCGATAACGACCCCGACCACGAAGCAATCGACGTCGCCTGGGTTCCCCTCGAAGAGCTACCCACCCGCCTCTCATTCGCCAACGAGCAACACATAGCCCGCAGTGCGCGCGAATACATCACCACCCAGCTCTAAACACCCGCCGAAGAGCCCAAAAATAAAAGAAGCAATCACCCGCCGACACAGGAGAGACCTACGTGGCACGTAACGACGCCCGCTCAAGCGCAATCATGGCAGCAGGCACCCTCGTCTCGCGCATCCTCGGATTCGTCAAGACCATCCTGCTCACCGTAGCCATCGGCTCACTCTCAACCGTCGGCGACGTCTTCGAAACCGCTAACACCCTGCCCAACCTCATCTATGTCCTCGTAGCAGGCGGCGTGTTCAACGCAGTCCTCGTACCGCAAATCATCAAAGCGGCCAAAGCACAAGACAGCGGCGCACAATACATCTCCAAACTCGTCACCCTCACCATCACCGCAATCGGCCTCATCACCCTCATCACCGTCGCCTGCGCCTGGCCCATCATCAGCATCATGGGCTCAGGCTGGAGCCCCGAACAACGACAGCTCGGCTTCATCTTCTCCCTCTGGTGCCTACCCCAAATCTTCTTCTACGGCCTCTACACCGTCATCGGACAGGTCCTCAATGCCAAAGACGCATTCGGCGCCTACATGTGGTCACCCGTACTCAATAATGTCATCACCATCCTGTCACTATTCCTGTTCATCTTCATCTTCGGCGCACAGACCCCCAACCCCAACCCTATCCACACCGTAGACAATTGGACCAATGCACAGACCCTTGTGCTCGCCGGCTCCTCCACCTTCGGCGTCATCATGCAGGCGCTCGTCCTGTTCATCCCCCTACGCAAGCTCGGCCTGCGCCTCAAGCCCGACTTCGCGTGGCGAGGTATCGGCCTGCGCGCAGCCTCCAAGCTCGCCGCATGGACCCTCGCTTCCGGTATCATCTCCAACCTCGCATTCCTCTACATGACCAAGGTCGCCGCAGGCATCGTCGGTCAGCGCGAACACTACGCCACCCTCGGCATCCAAATCCCCGGCCTGCAGGCACTCAACTACGCCTCCATGCTGTACATGCTCCCACACGGCGTCATCGGCATCTCCATCGCCACCGTGCTCTTCAACCGCATGAGCGCCTCCGCCATCGCCGACGACAGCGACAGCGTCATCTACGCACTCTCCCATGGCCTGCGCAACGCAGCCGTAGCCACCGTCTTCTGCATGGTCGCCCTCATGGTCCTGGCAGGGCCCATCGCAGTGCTCTTCAGCGGCGGCGACCCCATCGCAGCAACCATCATCGCCAAGCTCATCGTCATCACCGCACTCGGCACCCCCACCCTCACCATCAACTATCTCTACAGCCGCGTGCTCTACGCCCGCGAAGACGCACGCACCCCCTTCCGCATCCAGGTGTACTCCGCCATCATCATGGTCATCATGAGCTTCGCAGCATCCCTGCTCAACGCACAGTACACCGTGTACATGCTCGCCTTCATCTACCCGGTGCACAACATCCTGATCATGTTCATCAGCCACCACATGGTCCGCCGCCGCCTCGGCTACTACGGCCAGCGCGGCATCGTCAGCACTTACGCCCGCACAACCCTCGCCTCCCTCTTCGCCGGAGGCATCACGGCCATTGCACTCTGGCTGCTCGGCGGCTACCAGCTCGACGGATTTGCCTGGGCATCCAAGCTGACCGCAATCATCACCCTCGCCGTATGCGGCACCGTCATGGGCCTCGCATACCTCGCCGGCATACAAATCTTCCGCGTCAAGGAAGCCAACGCACTACTGGCACCCCTAACCTCGAAACTTGAGCATTTTGCCCGCCGCTAAGGCAGCACACAACGCCCAACCAGGGTAGCTGTCCGTGTACCCACCGCACCCCACACCAGGGCCCGCAGAGGACATAGGCAACCACCCGAACGCAACAAACTATCACTCAGCCCCGGTATCCTTCAATGCCGGGTAGAATCTAATAGTCAGGGCCCGCCACACGGCAGGCACTATGAAACCACCTCGGGAGAACACGTTGTCGCAACAGTTTCCGGTCGGATCGGTCCTCGGAGGCCGCTACGAGATCACCACACACATCATTATTACGGCAGAATCCGACATGGTGCTTGAAGGCACCGACCAGGTTCTCAACCGTAAGGTCTCGGTCGTCATCGCATCGCCCAGCCGCAGCGCACTGCTGGAAGCAAACTCCCGCGCGCTCGCAACCAACGCACGCGGCAACATCCAAATCCTCGACCTGGGCATCACCCCCGAAGGTAGCCGCTACCTCGTCACCTCCCACACCCGCCCCGAACACCCTGCTGGACACCCTGCTGATCGAAAACCACGCACTCTCCAACGCAGAAGACGCACTGGGCACCGAAATCTTCGGTGACTCCGAGAGTAGCAGCTCCCCCAACACCTATGAGAAGGTCTCTTCCTCCGCCGCTAACCAGGAGAGCATCACCGCCGCCAAGAACTGGAGCTCATCCGGCGGTGCGGCAGTGACCGCATACTCCGAGCCCACCAGCATCTACGAAGATGACGAAGATGAAGAAGACGGCAGCCGCGGTACCTGGGCAGTCGCCCTGGCAGCAGTCCTGCTACTCGTCATCATCGCAGGCAGTATCCTCACCTCCCTGGGTGCAATCGGCTCCAACCAGACAGCCGCACCACACACCCCCAAGTCTTCCGCCTCGGCATCCGAATCGGCTGCGGCAGGCGCCAGCGCATCGGCATCCCCGACCGCTAAGGCATCAAACGACCCGGCTAAAATCGCATCCGTGGCTCGTTTCGCGCCCTCGAACCCCACGTTCATGAACGACATGGACACCCTCATCCCCCACCTGACCGACGGTAACGCCAACACCGCATGGATCAGCTACGGCTTCGGCACCGCCAACTACGCCGGCACCATCAAGGAATTCGGCCTGGCGCTGAAGCTGCAGACCCCCACCGTCGTCTCCAAGCTGACCATCCAGCAGAACACCGGCGTCGGCGGCTCCTTCACCGTCTACACCAATAGCTCCGCATCCCTAAACGGCGCGGTTGAGGTCGGCAAGGGCACCTTCGAAGGCAAGGATGCAGTCGTCACCCTGGACACCTCCAAGCAGAGCATTGAAAAGGGCGCCTACGTGATCATCGTGGTCAACGAACTACCCCGCCTCACCCTGCCGATTGGAACTTGGAATTACGGTCTGCGCATCAACGAAATCAAGGTGGACTAATCAACCCATAACGCGACGCCGACAGGGCGCTCGCACCCCAGACATAAGGGCGGGGTTTCTGAACTCAACAGTTCGGAAACCCCGCCCTTTTTGATGTCCATTTATGACTCTTTATGGCAGGGCCGCTACTCAAAGATTCACAGTGCGCGGAGTATCTGGATAAGGGTCCCCCAAAATGGAATAATCGAGGATAAAGCCCTGTTATAGGGACATAACGAAAGACCTACAAGGGAAAGACATATCCGATGACTGAGAATCTGGGAGGCCTCTTCGGAGGCGCCGCCCTGGGCAACCTGAACCTGGCATCCGCACCCGCCACCGAAGCGGCACCGACTGCCGAGGTTGAGGGCGACACAACCGTCCACAACGTCATTATTGTGGGCTCCGGCCCCGCGGGCTACACCGCGGCAATCTACGCGGCACGCGCCGAGCTGAAGCCCGTCCTCTTCGCCAGCTCTCTGGCACCCGGCGGCTCCCTCATGAATACCACCGAGGTGGAGAACTTCCCCGGTTTCATTCAGGGTATCCAGGGCCCCGAGCTGATGGAGAACATTGGCCAGCAGGCTGAGCGTTTCGGTACGGACATCCGCTACCAGGACGTGGAAAAGGTCGAGCTCACCGGCGACGTGAAGAAGGTCTACACCGCAGACGGTGCTGTTCACCTGGCGAAGACCGTCATCATGACCACCGGTTCTCAGGTTCGTAAGCTCAACATCGAGGGCGAAGATCGACTCTCCGGTTACGGCGTCTCCTGGTGCGCAACCTGCGATGGCTTCTTCTTCAAGGACAAGGAAATCGCAGTGGTCGGTGGTGGCGACTCCGCACTGGAGGAGGCACTGTTCCTGACGACCTTCGCCTCCAAGGTGTACCTGGTGCACCGTCGTGATTCTTTCCGTGCTTCGGAAATCATGCAGACCCGCGCTTTCAACAACCCGAAGATTGAGGTTGTCTGGGACTCGGCTGTCACTGCCGTTCACGGTGAGAACAACCTCGAGTCGATTACTCTGACCAACACCAAGGACGGTTCTGAGCGTCAGCTGGCCGTTCAGGGTCTGTTCATCGCTATTGGATCCGACCCTCGCGTGGAACTGGTACGTGACCAGCTGGAGATTACCGAGAACCACACCATCGCAGTTCAGGGTCGTTCGTCGAAGACTTCCGTTCCCGGTATTTTTGCTGCCGGTGACGTGATTGACCCGACCTACCGCCAGGCAATTATTGCCGCTGGTTCCGGTGCTGTTGCCGCTCTGGACGCGCAGCACTACCTCGAAAACCTCTAAACTATTCGTATTACTCGCAGGGGAATCCGCCCCGTGTCAGAAAGGAGCACTCCGTGAGCAGTGCACAGCAGGCAACTGATACTACTTTTGACGAACTGGTTCTGAAGAACGACAAGCCCGTTATCGTAGACTTCTGGGCTGAATGGTGTGGCCCCTGCCGCATGGTTGGCCCCGTGATCGACGAGATTGCTGGTGAGTACGCTGGTCAGGTCGATGTGGTCAAGGTGGATGTTGAAGCAAATGGCGATACCGCCATGAAGTACGGCATTACCTCTATTCCTGCCATCTACCTTTTCAAGGGTGGCGAGGTGGTCAAGAAGACCGTAGGTGCTAAGACGAAGTCCGCTCTGCTGGCCGAGTTCTCCGAGCACCTGGGCTAATCTTTCGAGAATCTAGAGAAAAACCCTCGGTGATGTTTCACGTGAAACATCACCGAGGGTTTTTATATATACAACTGATATCAGTTGTTAAATATTTTTTATGCGAAAATTTAGCCCGAGAAATCAGAATCCAAAACGCGGATAATGCGGTTCAAGTCCTCGACATTCGCGAACTCGATGGTCATCTTACCCTTGCGGGCCCCCAGCGAAATCTTCACCGAAGTATCGAGCTTATCAGCGAAAGCCTCCGCAATATAGTCCAGACGCTCACGGTGCTTCTGGGGTTGAGGAGTCTTACGTTCTTTCACCTCTGCAGTGCCGGATGCGTGGTTCACCAGCTCCTCGGTTGCACGAACCGACAGTCCCTCATTCACAATCTTCTGTGCGAGAGTCTCAATCTGAGCCTGGTCTGTCAGAGACAGCAGGGCACGAGCGTGACCGGCAGAAAGAATACCCGCCGCAACGCGACGCTGCACCAGAGCTGGCAGCTTCAGCAGACGAATCGTATTTGAAATCTGGGGGCGAGAACGACCAATGCGCTTAGCCAGCTGCTCCTGAGTAGTGTCAAACTCCTCCATGAGCTGCTGGTACGCCGCCGCTTCTTCAATGGGGTTCAGCTGACTGCGGTGCAGGTTCTCCAGCAGGGCGTCACGGAGCAGATCGCCGTCTTCAGTCTCACGAACAATCGCCGGGATGGTGCTCAGGCCAGCTGCCTGGGTTGCACGCCAGCGGCGCTCACCCATGACCAGTTCATACTTTTCAGCACCGTTTTCACGCGAGGGACGCACGACAATCGGCTGTAGAACGCCAATCTCACGTACCGAATGTATGAGCTCTTCCATATCCTGCTCATCAAAATCGGTGCGGGGCTGCTTGCGGTTGGGGTGAATATCACGAACATTCAGCTCAGCAAACTGGGCGCCGGGAACCGGGACCAGACCGCCCCGCTCTTCGGAAGCAGACTGCGGGGTGGAAACATCTTCACCAAAGAAGAAGTCCACCGGACGGCGAGTCAGGGTGGTATTGCGCAGTGCCGCACCCATGTCCACACGGGATTTCTTCTTCAATGTTTCACGTGAAACATTCTGCGAGGAGGCGGGAGCTTCGACCTTCTCCTCTACCCTCTGAACTTCAACAGGCTTTTCCTGAGCAGGTACAGCTTCAGCAGGCTTATCTTCTACAGACTCAGCTTTAGCACTCTTGCGCTGCTTCTCCGGCTTGGCCTCATGAGCCATTTCGAAGAGGCCATCACTCATCGGCTCTTCAATCGGAGTAGATGCTTTCTTGGGTGCAGTCTTTTCAGATGCCTTCGCCTCAGCATTACCAGAATTCTTCGTACTCTGAGGGATCAGCGCCCCCAGGCCACGACCCAAGCCGCGTCGCTTTTCAGCCATCGTTACTCCTTAGGACTCCCGGACGAGCCCGCTCATTTTTTCTTCTTCATCTAGTGTAAACGAAATAAGCACTCGAAAGCAGGAGAGAAAACTGCACAGCACATAATCCGAATTATTCCTGATAATTAATTCTTTAAGGATGTTTTCTTGGGTTTAACCCAGAAAATACCGCACAAAATGAACCCTTTTGAATCATCAATAGACACTTCAAAAAGGCTCATTTCAAAAGATTTAGATTATGCAAATCGGCGTGAGAGTTCCTGTGCTGCCTCGCGGTAAGCGCGTGCACCAGTCGACGAAGAATCGTAGGTGATGACGGTCTGCTGATAGCTGGGAGCCTCAGAAATACGAACCGAGCGAGGAATCTTCACGCTCAGAGTCTCCTCCGGGAAGTGCTCGCGCACCTCCTCTGCCACCTGGAACGCCAAGTTGGTACGGGCATCGTACATGGTCAGCAGGATCGTGCTGATGCGCAGCTTAGAGTTCAGGTGCTTCTGAATCATCTGAATATTCTTCAGCAGCTGGCTCAGGCCTTCCAGTGCGTAGTACTCGCACTGAATCGGAATCAGAATCTCTTCTGCCGCGACGAAGGCGTTGACGGTCAGCAGGCCGAGGCTCGGCGGGCAATCGATGAAGACATAGTCTAGACGCTCCATACCCTGCTTCTCGCGCCATTCAGTGTAGTCCATCAGGGCGTTCTTGAGGCGAGTCTCACGTGCGACCAGAGAGACCAGCTCAATCTCCGCGCCAGCGAGGTCGATATTGGCGGGGGCACAGAACAGGCCGGGCATATCGGGACATTCCTGAACAATTTCAGAAAGCGGCTTATCCTCAATCAGGACATTGTAGACACTGAGAACATCCACGCCGTGCTCAATACCCAGTGCGGTTGAGGCATTACCCTGCGGGTCGTTATCGATCACCAGGACGTTGAGACCAGCCTCCGCGAGTGCAGCTGCGAGGTTCACTGCAGTACTGGTTTTACCCACGCCGCCCTTCTGGTTCGACACGGTGAAGACACGCGTATGCACAGGCTTGGGGAGCAAATCTGCAACAGATTTCTGAGCTTGAGGAGTCATCGGGTGCCTTCCATAATTCGGGTGGTGCGTCTACGGTGATACTTCTTCTAATGCCTCGCGTGTGGCAACACTCTGAGATATGTGTACGCAAGGAGGATTCAACCTCCGCTCCCCCACCATTCACTCATCTCAGTATGTTTCACGTGAAACATACTCCGTGAGGTAATGAAGTCTGTAGTGTTTCACGTGAAACATTAGTGATACCTGAATGGTTTGTGAAGGGTTCGGGGCCCTTAGTGAACCAGCAGGCTTTGATATAGAAGAGTCTAAGGTTTCAGTCCTTCCTTAAGGGTACCCGGCATCAGGTCAATACTCCACGCGAGAGGTCATTCTATGTACTCTACGGATGCAATTGCTGCGCGCACCCGGCAAGTAGGCGCACAAAAATGGGCGGCACCGCGTAAGCCAGTATATTCACCAGCTCATTGCGGCACCGCCCACTCAGGACGAAACCTTTAGAGGCGAACTCGAACCACCGTCGTCGGCTCTTCCAGCAGATCACCGCCGGCGGTGAGGATCTCAGTCTCACGCGCACCGTAACGGTTCAGCTTCTTCTTTGCCTTAGTAATCTCCTCCGCGGCACTACGACCCTTCAGAGCCAGCAGCTCACCGGTGCCGCGCAGAATCGGCAGAGTGATGTCCAGCAGACCCACCAGAGCGGACACAGCACGCGCAGTCACCACATCGGCCTCCACGGCACCCACAGCCTGCTCAGCACGCGAGCGCAGTACGATCACGTTCTCCAGCCCCAGATCCTCAACAACCTCATTCAGCCAAATCACGCGGCGCTCCAGAGGTTCAATCAGGGTCAGCTTCAAATCCGGGCGGGCAATCGCCAGACACAGACCGGGCAGGCCGGCACCAGAGCCAACATCAGCCACCGACGCGTTCAGCGCGATGTACTCCTGCACCACGGCACAGTTCAGCACGTGGCGAGCCCACAGGCGCGGCACCTCACGCGGGCCAATCAGACCACGCTCAATACCGGTCGTCGCCAGGTGCTGCACGTAACGCTCCGCCAAAGGCAGGCGTTCACCGAACACAGTCTCCGCTGCGGCGCGCTCACTCTCGTTGAGAGTAATCATCGAAGTCTCCATACTAGGCTCCTGCCCCGGGAAGAGAAATCACCACGTGACGACGGGGGCCTTCGCCCTCAGACTCACTGTACAAGCCAGCGGCAGCCACCACATCGTGGACCACCTTACGCTCATACGCACTCAGCGGCTTCATGTGCTCATCACGACCGGTAGCGCGCACCTTCTCAATCGCGTCAGCGGCAAGCTGCTCCAGATGCTCACGACGCTCAGTACGATAACCAGCAATGTCCAGGATCAGGCGGGAACGGGTGCCGTTACCAGCCAGGACTGAGAGACGCACCAGCTCCTGCAAAGCCTCCAGAACCTCGCCGTGGCGACCAACCAGGTGGCGCAGTTCCTCATTGTCATCATCCTCATTGACGACCGACAGGTAGATGCGGTTATTGCGCACCTCAATATCGATGTCGCCATCCATATCGACAATATCAAGAAGCTCTTCGAGGTAGTCAGCGGCAATATCACCTTCCTCGTCGATGTCCTCAAAATCGTCTACTTCGCCCTCAAGGGGCTCCTCTACAAGCTGCTCCTCAACGAGCTGCTCGTCCTCATATTCCATAGCTTCAGTCACGATTGTCCTCGGGGTATTAGGAGGGGTGTCATAGGGGTAAAAAGTATCTCATACACGGTGCCGGGCCCGCGCCAACAACGGCGAGAACCCGGCCCGAGTGAAGGAAAGAAACTATTTCTTTCCGTTTTGCTTATTGCGTTGCTGCTTCTGGCGCTTCTTACCAACCGGTTGCTGACGCTGACCAGCTGCGGCACGCTCACGAGCCTCCTGCAAGTCCTTCTCGTGCTGCTCACGGGTCTTACCAATCGGGGGCAGGCCCTTCGCTGCCCGGCGGGCATTCAGCTCACGCTCAGCCTGAGAACCGGGGGTCGGGTTATTGCGGATAACCCACCACTGCTGGCCCAGCGACCAGATGTTCGAAACAGTCCAGTAGTACATAACACCCAGCGGGAAGTTAATACCGGAGACAGCGAAAATGATCGGGAAGATGTACATGATCATCTGCTGCTGACGGAACATCGGAGAGTTCAGAGCCGCCTCTGACATGTTCTTCACACTCAGTTGCTTCTGAATGTAGAACTGGGTCGCACTCATCAGAACAATCATGATGACAGCCTGAACGACAGTAGCGGTAGCGTCACCAGCACCCGGGTGCAGCATGGTCGCGAACAGCTGCGCACCAAAAATCTGCGAGCCATTGAACTGAGAAACCAGGTCAGCCGGCAGCATCAGCAGGCTCTCATTGTGCTGCGCCGCGTTGGGAATACCCATCAGCACCTGGTACAGACCGAAGAAAATCGGCATCTGCGCCAGAATCGGCAAGCAGGAAGCGAAGGGGTTCGTACCGTGCTTACGGTACATTTCCATCTGCTCCTGAGCCATAGCCTGGCGGGAGAGCTGGTCCTTCTTACCCTTGTACTTCTCCTGCAGCTTCGCCATATCGCCCTGCATCGCGGTCATACCGCGCATAGCCTTAATCTGCTTGACGAACAGCGGAATGGTCAGGGTACGCATCACCAGGGTCAGGAAGATAATGCACAGAACCCAAGTCAGACCGGAAGCCGGGTCCATGCCCAGCGAGGTGAAAAGAGTGTGGAACAGCCATAGGACCACGGAGACGATCCATTTAAACGGCCAAAGAATCAAATCAAAAATATTCACGCGGGAATACTCCTTAAGGACTCGGCTAAGTCATTGTGTGGGAGGCACCGCCTACTCAGGGCAGGCGTCACCGCCGGTGTGAGGGTTATAAAGATGGGGGTGGTTGAGCAGAATAATTTTCGGTTCTGCTCCGGGAGCGAAAGTACGCTTCCCCTCCGGAACTGGGTCGATACCTCCGGTCGCCCAGGGAACACACCGCAGAATACGGCGCACCGTCAGGGAAAGCCCGCGCATCGCGCCGTGGGTAGTCAGTGCCTCCAGGGCGTAGGCTGAGCAGGTCGGGTAGTAGCGGCACACATCCCCATAGAGGGGGGAGACGACCTTGCGGTAGGCCTTCATACACGCAATCAGCAGGTTCTGCGGTAGAACGTAGAGTGCCTGCAGAAAAGTTTCAGCCCTCACGAATTCGTTAGGTGCTAGAGCCAGCAACTCGTCGGGGCCCAGAATCTCGGCAGAGGCGCTATAGGTGCCGCTGTTATGCGCATGGAAGCGTTCTTCACAGCGCTCACGCTGGGGACGACTCACGGCTTCTCCTTGCTCTGAGGCAGGTCGAGCTTAGCGAAAGCAGCCTCGAGTGCCGATTCGTAATCACGCCGCAGCTGATCCCAGCTGGCGCTCGCGGAGGCGGGAAGTGCTCGCACCGCGATGGCGTAGCCTTCCGGATGCGCGGCGCAGGTGAACGCAGCAAGTTCACGCAACCGGCGTTTGACCAGATTGCGTGTGACTGCGTTGCCCACCGCCTTCGACACAATAAAACCTACCTGGGTTGTTTTTCCAGGATTTTTCGCCGTAGATATAAGGATGTTCCGACGTCCTGTACGGATGCCGGAACGGAAGGCGTGGGAGAATTCAGCGCTGGTGCGCATACGGTGCCGTTGAGGCAGCACGTGTTCCCCTTTACGTAGTGTGGGAGATTCGGCTCTTGTGGTGAGCTGATCTCCGCATGTATTTCACGCTTAATGATAGTTCGCCCGCCGATGCGTGTGCATCGGCGGGCGAACTATATGCCGTGATTAGGCCGAGAGCTTTGCGCGGCCCTTACCGCGGCGGCTCGACAGAATCGCGCGGCCTGCACGGGTACGCATACGCAGACGGAAGCCGTGCTTCTTAGCGCGACGGCGGTTGTTCGGCTGGAAAGTACGCTTGCTCATACTTTGTCTCCTTGATTTTTTGCGGTTCGTGCCCTCACAGGTATCGGAACCGTACGCTTCTCGGTGCACGGAGGTACCGCGACTATTCGCAGTAGACGGTGCACACACAACAGCATAACTTTAGAAGAGTGGAGGGCGTAAATCAAGTTCTTGACGCTTTTTTCCGCGTGATTCCAGGCTCGTTTGTTCTGAGGAGGCGGGGGTTTCAGTGGGTATTAAGGACGCGGAGACACTACTAGCTCATGGGGTGCAAATCTGAGGATATTTACGGCGGCACAATATCCACCACGGTGTATATCTCATCCAACCCTTCTATTATTAGTGAGTTATCCACACCCATGCATCACCAGGCTGTTCCGCTAAATATCAAGGAAGAAGCCTTGCTACACGCTCAATTCCAACTACTTATCCACCTCTGTAATTACAAGTTTTCCACCGTGTGGAAAACTCTTGTGGACAACTTTCCTCCCCTGTGCATTAAGCGGGTAGAATCTTAATGACCTCGCGGTGGTTTCCGGCATGATTTTCTTTACTGAACCACCGCTTCACATCGAGTGAAAGTAAAGAATTCC